>NZ_LNYA01000001.1:0-167585 GCF_001467615.1 Legionella erythra
CCCTGATCTTTTTCTTACACCCACTTGATCTTTTTCTTACAGCGTTTTAAAAATCAGGTGCGTTAGCCCTGATGAATATATGTTGAGACGAGGATGTGTCTTGGCTTAAGCAGGGAAAAAAGCCCTTAATCTGCCTTGCAGGCTTTAGGCAAGGGGCCTGCCCAAAAAATGAATCTCATCCACTCCCTGTCCTGCCCGCGCAGGCGGGCATCCATTCAGTGGTAGGGTCTTTTGCAACCTGGCTTGTAGCCGCAGGTATCCACCATCCGGGATCCGAATGGTACCCGCTTTCGCGAGTAAGACAAGAGGGAGTTCACGCAGGCGGGCATCCTCGGTTGCGGACAAGGACAGCTTGAGCGTAGCGGATTGAAACGGCTTAAAGCCTCAGGTCACGAGAATAAATTGTGCGGATTATTAACAGGACGCGTGAAATAGTCTCCCTTGCGGGGCACGTTGACTGAACTGCCGCGGTTTAGCCACGGCAGAAAGAACTGGCCATGGCGCCGCCATGGCCTAAACGTTAATCAATTGTCTGTGGACTCTCGGTTAACTGCTTCTTTTTTTTTTGCGCCTTCCTGCTTCATGGGAAGAACACGTCCGTTTTGATGACCGCCACTCTGGCTTTTCTTGCGTTGCTGCTGTTGCTGTGGCTGTTGGTGTTGAGCATTACGCTGCGTGTTTCCGGAGGGACGTCGGCGGCGGTTGCTTTGATTGTGGCTGCGGCGCTCCCCACTATGCAAGGTATGTTGATGACGGGGTTGTCCGCTGTGAGCGGGTTTTTCAGTCCGGTGACTGGTGGCCGGCGCCGCTTCTTCTCCACCAAACAAACTGTTCCACAAGCGCTTAATAAACCCGTTTTGATTGGTCTTGGTTACTTTGTGGGAGGTGAATGATTTCACAGCTGGCTCATCCACTTTGACACTGTCTTGATCGGTGCGGACCAAGGTGAGCTCTGGCGGCTGAATCAAGGTGTAACTTGGCTTTTTGTTTTTGCCGACATTGTCTTCCTTCAGTCGGGTAATTTCATACTGCGGTGTCTGCATGTAGGGATTGGCAATAATTAAAACCTGCACGCCATGACGTTTTTCAATGTTCAGCAAAAAATCGCGTTTCTCATTGATGATGAAGGTGGCCATTTCGACCGGCAGTTGCACTTGCACTTCAGCGGTCTTTTCTTTTAAGGCTTCTTCTTCAATCAGACGGACAATGGATAGTCCGTGGGATTGAATATTGCGTACGGTGCCGCGGCCTTCGCAGCGAGGACAAACTTCCTGTGCTGTTTCGCCCAAAGACAATCTCAAACGCTGGCGCGACATTTCCAGGAGGCCGAAGCGGGAAATACGCCCGACCTGAATGCGGGCACGATCCGCTTTTAAGGCTTCTTTCAGACGGTTTTCAACGTCGCGTTGATTTTTGCTGGAGCTCATGTCAATGAAATCAATGACCACGAGGCCACCCAAATCGCGCAGACGCAGTTGCCGTGCAATCTCATCCGCCGCTTCAAGGTTGGTATTCAACGCGGTTGTTTCGATATCGGAGCCGCTCGTGGCTTTGGCCGAGTTCACATCGATGGACACGAGGGCTTCGGTTCTGTCGATGACCAGCGCTCCACCAGAAGGGAGCAGCACTTCGCGTTGGTAAGCCGTTTCAATCTGACTTTCAATCTGATAGAAATTAAACAGCGGCACGGTGTTGTTGTACAGCTTGAGATTAGGCAGAAAATCAGGCTTTACCTGTTCGATGTATTGCTTGGCTTTGACATAGGAAATTTGATCATCAATGATGATTTCGCCAATGGATTTGCGCAGATTATCGCGAATAGAACGAATAATGACATCGCCTTCCTGATGAATGAGGCAGGGGGCGAGTTGCGTGCTGTAAGCCTGGCGGATAGCCTGCCATTGATTGCAGAGCATATCCAGGTCGCTTTGCAGCTCATCCAGGTTCTTGCCGACACCGGCTGTGCGAATAATCAAACCCATTTCATCGGGAAGCTGCAGGGCATTTAAGGTTTCTTTGAGTTCATCGCGATCATCCCCTTCGATGCGGCGTGAAATACCGCCGGAGTTAGGGTTGTTCGGCATCAGGACTAAATAACAGCCGGCCAGCGTAATAAACGTCGTCAGGGCGGCGCCTTTATTGCCGCGTTCTTCTTTATCCACCTGAATGAGAAGCTCCTGTCCTTCACGAATCAGTGAGGTAATAGGCGGTTTGTTCTCATCATTGTAGTCGTCCAAATTTTTACTTAAGTATTCAGGCGCAATTTCTTTTAAGGGAAGAAAACCCTGCCGTTTGGCGCCGTATTCGACAAATACAGCATCAAGGCTGGGCTCGCGCCGCGTGACGACGGCTTTGTAAATATTGCCTTTTTTCTTAATTTCAGAAGGACAATCAATATCCAAATCATAGAGATGATTATCTTTCACCAGAGCAACCCGTACCTCTTCGGCCTGAGTCGCATTGATTAACATTTTTTCCATCGGTTACCCCAATAAGGGCGCAACACATACAGGTTAAGACAGTTCAAAGGCCTCCAGGTTTGCATGATAGCCGGCGACTTAACAGGACAGGCTCGCCCATAACAGGGGCATGAGACCAATTTATTCAGTCGTGTTTCAAGTTGAAACATGACTGCGCTGTCGCCTTGCTTACATCACAACCTGGTTCTTTAAGCATTCCCAATACGAAGGACAGACCGCGTGCATACGACCGACTCGTAGTACGGTGCATGCTGATGGGGATCATCGGCCATTACCGACGCTGCAAAAAACAGGGGCATCACGGACTGTTCTATACAGTCGTGATCCATAGCGGGTTGATTGCATGGTAAGTAATGACTAATGTGAGGCATGTCTGGCATGCGCGGGTATCTGAATGAGTTCGTCTTCAATTTGGCTCTGTATTGGGTTACTTCCTTCTGTCTTAGCCTGAGGGAAGCGCGTTTTTAACTATAGAATTCAACAACAAAAACTCGTGAATCCTAAAACAGCCGCGTTGATACCATCGGCTGCTAAATATTTTTATTCGTTTATGCGTTATAATTCGGGCGGGGGAAATTATTCCCCACAGTCATTAATAATAGCAAAAAAATCGGCTACAGCAAATAGGTTTAAGCAGAATGAGTGATGTAAAATACACCGAAATCCAGGCTGAGGAAGCCGGACAGCGTCTTGATAACTACCTGATGCGTGTGCTGAAAGGCGTACCCAAAAGCCATATTTACCGCATTATCCGCGGCGGTGAGGTCCGTGTAAACAAAAAAAGAGCTCAGGTTTCAACCCGCCTTGCCGCCGGCGATAAGGTCCGGATTCCGCCGGTGCGCACAGCCCAGGAAAAACCGGTTTTTGTGGGCCTAAAGCTCGAGCAGCGGTTGAAAGACAGCGTGATTTTTGAAGATGAGCGGCTGTTGGTCATCAATAAACCCGCAGGTATTGCTGTTCATGGCGGTAGCGGCCTAAGCCTTGGCGTGATTGAGGCATTGCGCAAAATGCGTCCTGACCTGGCTTATCTCGAGTTGGTTCACCGCCTGGACCGCGAAACCTCCGGTTGCCTGCTGCTGGCTAAAAAACGCAGTGTTTTACGTGCCATTCAGGCTTTGCTCGAAGCCAGAGAGGTCACAAAAACCTACTGGGCTCTGCTGGCGCATCCCTGGACCGGTAAAAAAATGGAAATCGTTGACGCCTCGCTTGAAAAAAATATTCTTAAATCCGGCGAACGGATGGTCACTGTCAATCAGGCAGGCAAAGCCTCGCAAACCCAGTTCAAACTTCTTGAAAATTACACCTGCGCCTGTTGGGTGGAGGCGTCGCCAAAAACCGGAAGAACGCATCAAATCCGTGTCCACAGCGCGCACCTTGGCCATCCTATTATTGGTGATGAAAAATATGGTGAAGTCATCAACACAGGCGATGTAGAATTGGATCAAAACCGGCTTTATTTGCATGCGCGGGCAATTCAATTTAACCTAAATGGCATTAAGCACGTGTTTGAAGCCAACCTTGATGAACGCTTTGCCAACACGTTGAAATATTTACGCTCAAGGAGCTTTTTATCTCATGAGTAAGCGATACCGCTTGGTAGTTTTCGATTGGGAAGGAACCTTAGGTGATACACTCGGACAAATTTTAAATAATGTCGCCGTTGAGGCGCGTCGTTTAAATTTTGGGGAATTGGACGAACAATTAGCCCGCCAGTCCGTAGAATTGGGCTTGGTGAAAGCAATGAAGATTGTCTTTCCTCACCTGACCCTGCAGCAGCATCAGCAATTGTTGCAGGCGGTTCAGCAGTCCCTGGTATCGCGGCATGCCGATGTTTATTTGATTCCGGGTGCTAAATTAGTCGTTGAACGGTTGACAGCGGCAGGCGTGGAGGTGGCTATTGCCACCAATAAAGGACAACAATCCTTGCAGCGGGCGCTGCAACTGTCAGGGCTTGATGCCTTAATCAAAGTCACCCGTTCGGCGGGTCAGGTTCCGCCAAAGCCCTGTCCGCAGATGCTTGAAGAAATTTTAGATGAATTCTCCCTGTCGCCCAACGAGGCGCTCATGGTTGGGGATTCCGTGACGGATATTGACATGGCGAAAAGCATCGGTATGGATGCGGTAGGGGTTGATTTTTATCACCAGCAGCGCGAGGCCCTCGAAGCCGCGGGTGCGCTCCGTGTGTTTGACGATTTTCAATTGTTCGCCGAATTTATCCACTTACCGCCGTTTCCGAGGAAAAGCGAGTTATGACGACCTTAACCAGCCTGCCCAATCTTCTTACCCTGGCTCGGATCGTATTGATACCGGTTTTTATTGTGACCTTTTATCTGCCTTCCCCGGTTGCACACGGCCTGGCGGCGGCTATTTTCGCCTTGGCCAGTTTTACCGACTGGCTGGATGGGTATCTGGCGAGACGATTAGAGCAAATGTCGCCCTTTGGCGCTTTTTTAGATCCGGTCGCCGACAAGTTACTGGTCGCCAGTTCACTGTTGTTGCTAGTCGGCGCCAGGGACATCGATTACATTACATTACCGGCCATTGTTATCGTGGGTCGCGAAATTGTGATTTCCGCTCTGCGTGAATGGATGGCTGAAATCGGACGCCGGGCCAGCGTCACCGTCAGTTACATTGGAAAAGTAAAAACGACTGTGCAAATGGTTGCCTTGGTTTTATTGATTGCGTTTTATCCTGCCCAATCCTGGTGGGGTGTTTTGGGTTTTGTACTCCTGTATGTGGCTGCAATTTTAACGATTTGGTCAATGGTTATTTATTTGTCCATTGCCTGGCCTGAACTCACAAAAAAAGTTAATTGAATGAGTTGACAGGAAATGAATTTTCGGTAGAATGTCACCTCAAGAGATGCGGGAATAGCTCAGTTGGTAGAGCACAACCTTGCCAAGGTTGGGGTCGCGAGTTCGAGTCTCGTTTCCCGCTCCAAATTAAAGCGACCCAACGTCGCTTTTTTTTTCTGCTAAAGACTGGCTGTGTGGCAGAGTGGTTATGCAGCGGCCTGCAAAGCCGTGTACGCCGGTTCGATTCCGGCCTCAGCCTCCAAAAATGCCCAGGTGGCGAAACAGGTAGACGCAAGGGACTTAAAATCCCTCGGGAGTTAAATCCCGTGCCGGTTCGACTCCGGCCCTGGGCACCAATTAGATTAGTTTGATAACTAACTCGTTCTAACTGAACTAAGACGTACGACTAACATGGCTCATCCCCAAATCCGGGGGCACTTCACTCATCCGCAAAGCACTCTAACTCTTAATCTATAATTTTCAAAATTTCGGCTCTTCCCCAAATCCGGGGGCACTTCGTCATCCATAATTCTTGTCTGTACCCTTTGTATTGATCATTCACCGCAGTGCCTACATACCGCGACTTGTTCGCGGTATCCAGGAAATGGCCAGATTAATGATGAAATTAATTCATTGGCTGGGAGTTAAAATTTTCATTCAGAATGGCAAATAGAAGAAATGGGTTACTGACTGAGATCGTATGGATGCCGCGAACAAGTCGCGGCACGTAGCAAAAGTGTCCCGCCGCTTTCATATTCTCGCGCACCATTGGTGTGTTGATTCATGCACGTATGTATTCTGAACAAGTCGTGGCATGTAGCAGAAGTGTCCCGCCGCTTTCATATTCTCGCGAATCATGGGTGTCCATGTATGGTGTGCTTTGAACTGGTCGCCGCCCTTAGTAGCACGGGGGATGATTCGTCCGTGCAGCTACGCCTTCTTGCCTGTACCTGCTCATATTCGTTCATTTATGATACAATATGTTCATTTGATTAAGCTTGACTGTAATCAATAAGGATTACATCACCATCCAGAGCCATGCTCGCATTAATGGTAGATTTATTTATGCCGAATCGATACCTTCCTTTGTTTGACCAAGCCCTTTCCAATTACATAACGTAGGCTAAGCGGACGCATTTTTCATTTAAATCAACTGAAAAGCGCGTCTATCAATCCGATTTTTTTGGGTACTTTCGGCACAGCCAAAGCCTTTATCCGGCATTAGAGCAATTACAAAAAAAATTAGCGGCCGTTGATGATGACAACGAAGCAAGAAAGATTATTAAATGTCACTTTATGAATAAAAATAACAAATGGAATGATTATTCCTTCAATAATTATTTGTTAGATGCAATTCATAAAGCAGAGTCTAAAGAAGATTGGGAAAAGGAATGGCAGTCATTTGATAAAAAGCCTATTCGCTATTATCAAGGACTCTTATTCAGGGGTTCAGCGGAAGATACATCTCACTGTTTCAAACAGGGCATTAAAGAAAATGCCTCATCCGAATTTTTAGAGGATTATATTCAGGACATGAATGGGGCCATTGGGGTTTCGACCACCAAATCCTTTCAGGTTGCCAAAAATTATGCCCTACCGACCATTGTGACACGCAACGAAGCAATTCTCGCGACTAAACCCATTTGGGCTGAATCCTATATTTATGTCATCGACTTCAAGGGCGAGACAGGGATTGATCTGGAAGCGACATTCACATTAAGGGGGCAACACGGCGCTGCTGAATTGTCAAAAAATAAAAAAGAAGTCAATATCGTGGGTACCGTCTCATCAGAGGACATTCTGGGCGCATTTTATGTCAACCTAACCGGAAAAATAAAATGGATCCAGAATACTTATCGTAAAGAGCTCTGGGATAGTTCACTATTAGCATCCCTGCTGCCAAAAGAATTTTATGATGAGCTTGCCAAAGAAGGCAAATCGGAATTGACATTCTCCTGATTGGATTTGTCTGGCTCCGGTTTCTTTAATTGTGGGCTATGTGGTTTAAAGAGGAAAAATCGTTTTTCCGCGTGCAATAATTTGGCTGATTGGTGAGAAAAACAAGTCTGCAGATTGCTTTGCAGGCTTTTAAACAGAAAAAGAGCATTTTGAACGGATTCATCACGAGTGGAATTTATTGCCCAGAGCAGCAACAGGTAATTCACGCCAACCTTCATTAAGGGTAACCAATATTCCATGTTGTTTTCCCCTGCGGGATCATAAGCTTTCAGTAAATGGGCTTCCTCAAGCGGGGAGAGCAGGGATTTAAGCGAAAAAAAGGCTAGATCATAGCTGCGGTGGTTTTTACCCGAACACTCCCAATCAACAATAATCGTTTGACCATTTCGCAGGTAAATGCTTGAGGGCAGTAAATCATTATGAGAGGCGACCCAATTATCAACATCCTGGGTGATCAGTGAAAAAATGCGCAATACCAGCGCATGAAGCGCCTGAATTTCTTTACCCCCACCGTAATTTAGACGGCGGGACGCACTGCTTAAGGTTTGAGGAAAAGAATAGTGATTTTTAAAATTCGTCAACTGGTGATAGCCCTGCATGGTTTTAGCCAGGGAATAAAGCGCTTTGGAGCGATACGCTTGTTGGTCGATTGCGGTAAAGCGATTGGCTTCATCCTGTAAGCGACAAATTTGAAAACCTTCCTCTGGGTTGTTGCTCAATAAAGTGGTCTTAACTCCCATTTTCTTTAATTGCAAAAGGTTATGATGTTCGCCTTCGCGCGTGAAAGGAGGCCATAATTTACCGTTGATGCGAATGAGATAACGTTGGCCGTTGAGAGCATCTACGGTTAAAAATTGATTGGTCATTCCCCCATCGAAGGTATGCTGTTTCGCCTGTTTGACCGGTTCCTTAAGGGTGATTCCTTTCTTATTAAATACACGTTGTATCGCATCGGATTTGGTTTGCATCATCACACCTACTACAATGGAGAAAATGTGATTATAAAAATAACAATTTGATAATTAAAATCGATTGAATTTATAATTTAGATAGATTTAAATTATCGTTTGAGGCGAGCGGGCAGTCACAGGATATCGGCATGGATTAAAAATGAAAGAAAGTATTTCAAAGACAGGCATATTACTATAAATTAGAGGGCTACCTTATGCGGGTGTAGTTCAATGGTAGAACTTCAGCTTCCCAAGCTGACGGCGTGGGTTCGATTCCCATCACCCGCTCCAAGGTTGGCAAGTGCTTGAACAATAACCTGCTACTCTTCACCCACGCGTCGACTCATGAGATTGGTTACTGCTTGCTGAGGGGTTATTTGGGACTGTAAAAGGGTATTAATCTGTGTGCAGATGGGCATATCCACCTGGTGATCCTGCGCCAATTTGCAGACCTGAGCCGCATTATGCTTGCCCTCTACGACCTGACCGATGGTTGCTTCAGCAGACACCAAATCCATGCCTTCCCCTAAATAAAGGCCAAAGCGCCGGTTACGGGATTGGTTGTCTGTGCAGGTCAGTACCAGATCGCCTACGCCAGCAAGCCCCATAAAAGTGTCTTCGCGTGCGCCGAGAGCCAGTCCCAAACGCCGCATTTCCGCTAAACCACGGGTAATCAGCGCTGCTTTGGCATTCGCTCCATAACCCAGACCATCACTGATCCCACAGGCAATCGCCAGAACATTTTTGACAGCCCCGCAGAGTTGGACCCCGATGATGTCATTACCGAGATAGACACGCAGATTGTTGTGGTGCAGTGCATGCTGCAGGTCTTTTTGGTATTCGCCATGGTTGCCTGCCAATGTCACCGCAGTGGGTAAACCCTGAGCAAGTTCCTTGGCAAAGGATGGACCGGAAATGAGGGCAAGCGGGTAGTTTTCTCCCCAACGTTCTGTGACTAACTCACTCAGTAAGCGATTACTGGCCGGATCGACGCCTTTGGTTAACCAGGCAATGCCTCGTTTTGGTGCCTGCAATTTAGCCAGCAACGACGCAAAAGCATGGGAAGGGACAGCAATTATCACATCCTCAGCAAGGTGCTGGCAAGCCGCTAAATCGGCCGTTGCTTCGAGCGTATCGGGAAAGTGGCTGTCTGGAAGGTAGCGCGAATTGCAGCGGTCGCTCTGCATCTGCGCCATGTATTGGGCGTTTTGCCCCCAAAGCAGAACCCGATTGCCATGCCGGGCTAAATGAATGGCTACGGCGGTTCCCCAGGAACCGGCTCCCAGAATGGCAATCGTTTTTTCAGTCATGATCAATGAGCAGATTCGGTTTGAGTTTGGCCTGCGTTTTGTTTTTCCTGTAATTGCTGCATGTACAGCGCATCAAAATTGATGGGCGCTAACACCAGTTGCGGGAAACTGCCGCGAATCACTTGTGCGGTAATGGTTTCGCGTGCATAAGGAAACAGGATGTTGGGGCAGAAGCTGCCGAGCAGGTGATCCAGTTGTTCCTTGGGTGCGCCTTCAATAGTAAAAATACCGGCTTGCTTGACTTCAGCCAGGAAAGCCACGGCATTTTGATTTTTTACGGTGGCGGTGACAGTCAGAACCACTTCGTAAATATTGTTTTCAAGCTGGCTGCTGGCTGTATTTAAATCCAGCGTCAGTTCAGGTTCCCATTTCTGCTGGAAAACAGCAGGGGTATTAGGGGTTTCAAACGAAGCGTCTTTCATGTAGATGCGCTGAATCATAAATTGCGCTTCAGCATGTTGCGGTTGATTTGCTTGTTCAGTCATAGTTGTCAGCCTTTTAAAAGTTTATCCAAATGCCCCTGGTGTTCAAGAGCGTACAAATCATCACAGCCACCCACGTGCTGGCCATTGATAAAAATCTGCGGGACGGTACGACGCCCGCTTTTCTGAATCATTTCCTCGCGAAGCGCGGGATTGTCGTCAACGCGGATTTCGTCATAGTGGACGCCTTTGCTGTCCAGCAGTTGCTTGGCCCGATAGCAGTAAGGGCAATAGCCAGTGCTGTAAATGACAATGGTGGTCATCGCTTATTTTCCTTTTACCAGGGGTAAGTCGGCAGCTTGCCAGGCGCTGATGCCACCTGCCAGCACCACCGGATTGACAAATCCCTGCGTGCGCAATTTAGCAGCCAGGGCCGCTGATTGCAAACCGCGTCCGCAAACCAGAATAATCGATTTGTCTTTATACTTGTCCATTTTATTTTGTTCAAAATCGTCCTGGCTGGCACGAATCGAATCAATAATATGCCCTTTACGGTAATTTTCCGCATCGCGCAGATCAATGACCACGGCATTGTCATAATTGATTAATTTAATGGCAGCCTGCGGCGTGAGTTCTTTGCCGCGGCTACGCTGTGCCTTCAATTCATTAATAAAGATCATGACTAAGACAACAATCAAGGCTGTTACCATGGCCCAATGATGAATAATAAACTCTCTGAACTGTCCCATGCTTTACCCGTCTTTCATCTAAAAATTAGCAAATTATCCTTAGAATGCCGGCATAACGCAAGGCATCTTGTTAATTACCTGCTGCCATCGCCTGTAAACGTTTAATCCGTTCGGCAGTAATGGGATGAGTAGAAAATAATTCGGCTATTTTCTGACCACTCAACGGGTTGACAATAAACATATGGGCGGTGTTGGGATGTGCATCGGCCTCGGTAAAATCCTCCTGCTGACTGGCCGTTTCTAATTTGGCTAAGGCGCTGGCAAGCCATAAAGGATGACCGGTCAGCTGTGCCCCAAAGGCATCGGCCTCGTATTCCCGCGAACGCGATACAGCCATTTGAATCAATCCGGCCGCCAATGGGGCGAGAATCATCATCAGTAAGGCGACGACAGGGTGGGTGTTTTCATCGTCACTGCTGTGGTTGGCAACGGAAGTCCACATAAACATGTTGGCCAGGCTGCCAATGGCACCGGCTAAGGTTGCGGCAATGGCGCTGATGAGGGTATCCCGGTGAACGACGTGGGCCATTTCATGGGCTAAGACCCCTGTTAATTCTTCCGGGGTCATGCGCGTCAGAATACCGCTGGTGACGGCAATACTGGCATGCTCGGGATTTCGGCCGGTGGCGAAGGCATTGGGCGTTGGGTTATCGATGAGATAGACCCGGGGCATAGGAATTTGCGCTTTTTTCGCCAGTTGCGACACAATGCCGTACACCGGATGCGATGGATCAAGAGGCCTTGCATTGTACATGCGCAGCACGATTTTATCCGAATACCAATAGGCGCCCATGTTCATCACAATGGCCAGTACCAGGGCTATCATCATGCCAGCCTGACCGCCGAGCAAACGCCCAATGATCATGAACAGGGCGGTTAAGGCTGCCAATAAAACGAATGTCTTGACGTTATTCATTGTCCTCTCCTAACCGCTTTATCCTTTCAGGGTAGTTCAGTTTTCACAGCTTTCAAGCGTTCTTTTCATAGGCTTTAGTCACCTCTTCAAGACGGTGCCCAATGGTGGCTGACGGTGCTTTGATAAGCAGCAGAGCAGCCAGTGTTGGTGCAATGTCAATGGTTTCCACCGGCCGAGTCAGGCGCTGGGGTTTAAATGCCGGGTTGACAAACAGCAGCGGCACATAGCTGTCGTAATTCCAGGGGGAGCCATGATCAACCCGGGCTTCGGCATGATTTTCCATGGCTTGATAGGGAGGTGGTACCAGATATAAATCGCCCGCACGGCCCGGGAAAGCCATTTTATCCACCTTGGCGCTTAACCAATCGTATTCCGTACCACGCAGAGGAAGCGGATAGGCTTGAAAAATATCCTGACGCTGGCGTAGCACTTCAGCAAGATAAGTACTGACCGTATTGACGCTGAGTTGATGATCATGAATGAGTTGATGATCAAGGTAAACATAGGGGCCATCCACTTGCAGCAGCGTGGCGGCGGGTAGCTGAAAGTGGTTGACTAAGGCTGCCGCTATCTGTTTTTTAACAGCGGGCACGTCAAGACGCTTGTTTTCCTTCATCTGATGGCTGGCTAAGAAGGCAGGGGAGTCGCTGACGCCATGATCGGCAGTTAAGACAATTAATGTGTTTTCAAGGCCGACCTGCTCATCAATGGCCTTAAGCAGTTGTCCCAGAGTCTGATTCAAGCGCAGCAGGTTGTCTTCGGATTCCAGGCTGTTGGGGCCGAATTGATGACCTACGGCGTCGACTGCGGAAAAACTGATGCCCAGATAATCGACTTGATCAGGCCGCGTTCCCAGCTTTTCCTGTTGAAGCAGTTGAATGGCGAAATCAGCCGTCAATTCATCCGCATAAGGACTCATGGACAGAAATTTGTAGTAACTGTCAGAACCGGGTTTGCCGAGATGATGTGGGAAATGGTAGCCAAAAGCAGGGAAACGGTGAGTTAATCCGGGTGCTTTAGCATAATGATACTGCTGGACAGGTTTGCTTAACGTCCAGGTTTGTTGTGCCGGTTGATAATGGCTATTCCAGTCAGCCACCCAGGCCGGGTAGGCAGAATAATAATGCTGGCTGGTAACAAAGCCGCCATTTTCTTTATCGAACCAGAACGCTTTACCGGCATGCCCGGCCAGGGTAATGGCCGCACGGTCTTTAAAGGAGACGCCAAAGGCCCGCCCTTTTTGGGATAATACCAGTTCATCGCTTAACGTTGATGCGAGCAGGTTGCGGGGGGATCGCCCGTCAACGGTTTTGGTGGTATGCGGCGTCGGTAGAATGGGGCTGTTTTGGTCTTCCATGCAGTAAACGCTTTTTTTAAGCGCCGGGTCAAACCAGTCATTGGCCACCACGCCGTGCAGGGTAGGGTAAGCCCCGGTGGCAATGGTCGCATGCCCCACGCAGGTGACGGTGTGGGCGTGCGGGTGGTGGGCGTTTTGGTAGTCCAGGCTGTGCGTCAGTAAATAATGAAAACCGCCGTCGCCAAAATCCTGGCTGTACTGGTGCAATAAATCGCCGCGTAACTGATCAACAACCAACTGAACGATCAGCCGGGGCGGCTTGGGGGCGGCAATCAGGGTTAAGGGAAACAACACCAGGGCGGCTATGATTTTCTTCATGGTCAATCCTTTCTGCAATAACGCTTGCCGCATCCTAAAGCAGATTGACTAAAGGGTAAAGAGGTTTTATTACCTGGATTAAGGAGTCGGTCAAACGCAGCAAAGGGTGAGTATGAACAATATCCTGTGTGCACAGGGGGGGCTTTTATGCATAGCATTATTTAATCTTGATTCAGGATCGTCGTGAAATTGTACATTTTAAGATCATGGTTTTGCTTTCTTGTTTGGCATGTTGCTTTTTAAAAAAGCAAGCATTGTCTGAATTTTGCATAATATCAGCAGGTTGTAAATTGGTTAGGCCGTTTAAAGAAAAGCCATGACGAAATGGTTTAATTCGTATACACTAATTTTTCGGTGCGATCTGACACCGGACCTATTAATGGAGTTTAAGGAGAAAGAAGATGGGTTTCCAATACAAATCATACTCGGAATTGAAAGCAGCATGGGCAGAAACAAAAAGACTTTATTGCGCCCATCATAAAGCCACCGATATTCATAGTTTGCCCGCGAACCGCAAACATCGCCAAGTTCAGATGGAAGTGATTGAAAATGTTTTCCTGGAAATTGAAAAAAACGCCAAAATGGAAGACGGGCGTCGCGCTAAAATTATAACCGGCTTTGTCCATATTCTTAGAGAGGAAATTAAGAATGCCGGCGAGCAAACCGGTTATTTAAGCCGCCTTTTAAAAAGCATGATTGGTGAAACGGAAAAAAGCGACAAGCTGGAAAAAGATCAGGTTGAAAACATTCTGGATGTGGCCACCGCTGGTTCCATGGTGGTCGCTGCATGGCAATTTTTTAATTCGGTTGTTTATGAAAATGATAAAATTGGCGATAAAGTCCGCAAACAACATGCCTTTAAAGTCGATGGTCTTGATATAACCCGATACCATAGTCATATGGTTCAATTAAAAGATCGTTACAGCGATGCTGTATTCGTCTCAGCTAACACTAAAACAGAAAAAGAACTGCAGGAAGAAGCTGAAGAGCTTAAACGAGCTGAGAGGGCAAAAAATCCAGGCATGCTGGCATCCGTAAAAAGCGGCCTGACCTCCATGATTTGGGGATCAAATGCCAAGGCAGAGAAAAAAGAAGAGAAAGAAGAGAAGGTTGACGATAACACCCCTTCGGCACAACCAACTAACGGCTAATAAGTCCATGCACCCCTCCGAGGAGGGGTGTTTTTTTATTTGTCAACCGGATACCCCGCCTTAATCCAGTCCATAATTCCGCCATCCAGAGAATAAAGCGCTGTGTAGCCTAAATCTTTAAGTGTTTGCGCAGCCGTCAACGACCGCACGCCGCCTTTGCAATGCAGATAAACCGGGGAATCCAGATCGGGCGCTACGTCTTTGATGCGAGCCGCAATCTCATCTTTTGGGATGTGGTGCGCGCCAGGAATATGGACTTCCTGCCACTCATCGAGTTCCCGGACATCGACGACGCATAACGAGGAGTTATTGTCCCAGCGCTTTTTTAATTCATGGCTGTTGATGGTTTTAATCGGATTGTTAGTCATGGCATTTCCCTATTGTAGTTTAATGTGGGTCGAGTGAGTGTCGAATGATGAATAAACCAGTAAATGGCAGCCGTCACCACCCCGCCCAAGAGTGTGGCAAAAGCCCAGGTTGCGGCTGAAACCAGGGCGGTGCGATGCCCAAGCTTAAAAAGATTACCGGCGTCACGCGCCACGGCGCCTGCAAAAAAAAGATGCAGCAAGGCATTGATAATCAATAACAGGTATTGAAGCGTTTCAATCTGATTGCTGTATTGTTGTACCCATACATTCAACATGCCGTACTCCTTGAGGTTTGTTGCGATTGCCGCCAGGACAACAGAAAAATGGCGGTGATGACAGAGAGCATGGCTAAGCGCTGGAATGAAGTCGGGACTTCGGCAAACAGGACAAAACCCCAGAAGAGCCCCGTCAGGGCCACGACGCCGCCGGTTAAACTGTAAAATACCGGGCCTGCGAGACGGATGAGTTTAAAGAAAATAAAATAGCCGGCGCCTGACAGCAGAATTTCAAGAATAATGACCTGCTTGACCGGGGTAAGGGGCGGCGTCAGCGGGTAAAAGGCGTGCTGTTGAATGACCAATGGAATAAGCAGCAACGAAGCCGCCAATAACATGCCGCTGGCCGCCTGTATGGCATGAAGCCGCGGGGGTTGATGGCTGCCAATGTAAATCGAGCAGAGGGCGAACCCTAAAGGGCTGATTAACGCCATCAGTGTCCAGCGGGAAATCAAGCCGCTGCCGCCCGGAGCGATGATCATGATAATGCCGGCTACGCCCATCAGCAGGGCGAGCATTCGCCAGGCATCAAAGCGTTCCTGTCGAGTTATCAGGGCCAGAGGATAGACGAGTAAAGGGACCGTGTTGACCAGAACCGCCAGCAGGCCTGCCGGCAAATGGCTGGCGATAAAATACATGTTGGTATTGGGGATGGCGATGCCCAAAAGACCGCAGACTAAAAAATAAGGCCAATACTGGCGTTGCCATAACGGTTTATCTTTAGTGAACAGACTGCTTAATGTCAGGAGTAAGGCTGGCCCCAGCGCTTGCCAGAAGGAGTAGCCCAAGGGCGGTACCTCATGGGTCATGGCATAACGTGCCAGACTGTAGCCGGATCCCCAGATAAATCCCAGCAACAGAAGCAGCGTCAGGGCTTTAAGCGGCTTAAATCGTTTCATCGACTCCCTTAGTCTAAACGCTGGTCATGGCGGACTGCAGCAATTGTGTTATGGCTGGTAAAAAGCTATAGTCAACAAGCTTGGTTAGGGCTTGGCTGGCCGTGCCTTAACCAGGTCAAAGAGTACCATTATGCCATTTTTGAAGGGGACTGACTATTCTTCATTCTGCCGCCCAGTTAAGTTACTATCGTCTACCCCACACACCCTTATCGAGGAAGAAAGTATGCACCCACACGATGTTCCCGTGCCTCATTTAACCACCGCCCATTGCGGTCCCCTGTACCATGTTGAAAAAATCATTTTAAGCCAGGTGGCTGCCATTGAGTCCTGGTTTCGTCAGCAGTGGCAACTGACCCCGCCCTCGCTCACTTCTTCGGTGGATTTACGGCATGCCGGTTTTAAACTGGCACCGGTGGATACGAACTTATTCCCCGCCGGGTTCAATAATTTAAACCGCGATTTCCTGCCGCTTTGTATCCAGGCTGCCCAGGCGACCTTGGTTGATTACCAGCCCGGTTGTCGGCAAATTTTATTGTTGCCTGAAAACCACACGCGCAATCGCTTTTATATGCAAAGTTTAAGTGTGTTGCGTGATATTCTGGTGAAATCCGGCTTTGTTGTCCGTATTGGCAGCCTCGATCCGGAAGTAGTGGCCACGCAGGAAATTATCACAGACGATGGGATTAAGCTTTTAATCGAACCGACTATCCGCGACAACAATCGCTTAGGCCTGCGCGATTTTAATCCATGTCTGCTGGTGTTGAATAATGACTTATCCACCGGCGTACCGGATAGTTTAAAGGGCCTGGAGCAGCGCATCGTGCCTACGGCAAAATTAGGCTGGTCCAGTCGGCTTAAATCAAGCCATTTCAAATTTTTTGAAGAGGTCGCGCAAGAGTTTTCGCATCTGGTGAATCTGGATCCCTGGTTTATCAATCCTTACTTCAAAGCCGTTGATGGCATTGATTTTATGGCGCAGGAGGGCGTTGATAACCTCGCAGATGAGGCGGAGCAACTCCTGAAAGTCATTCAGGACAAATACACGACTTATGGTATTGAAGAAAAACCCTTCGTGGTGGTTAAAGCCGATAATGGCACGTATGGTATGAGCGTGATGATGGTGCATGACGCGGAACAATTGCGCCAACTCAATCGCAAGCAGCGCACGAAAATGGCGGCGAGCAAAGGCAGTCAGAAAGTCGAGCGCGTCATCATTCAGGAAGGGGTTTACAGTTTTGAAGCCATGCCGGATGGGGCGGTAGCTGAGCCGGTGGTCTATATGATTGGACCTTTCGTTGTCGGCGGTTTTTATCGGGTTCATCAGGGACGGGGCAGTGATGAAAATTTAAATGCCCCGGGCATGCACTTTGAACCCTTGGCTTTTGCGCAGGCCTGTAATATGCCGAGAGACGATTTGGATCCGGTGGAATGCCCCAATCGTTTTTATGCCTATGGCGTGATTGCTCGCCTGGCGGCATTGGCCGCAGCCCGGGAAATTGCAGCCGTTGGAGGTGAATGATGAAATTGGCTGTCGTCATGGATGCGCCTCACCTGTTAAAGGCGTACAAAGACACGACGGTGGGCATGCTGCGCAGTGCCCGGCAACTGGGCTGGTCTTGTGTTTATTTCACCCTGAATGATTTGCTTTGCCGTGATGGGCAAGCCTATGCACGGGTGTCATCCATTCAGGTGGCGGATGACGATACCAAACCGGATTGGGCAACCGTGAAGGCACTGGGGGAAAAGCCGCTTGCGGGGTTTGATGTGATTCTGATGCGAAAAGACCCCCCCTTTGATATGGAATACATTTATGCCACTTATGCCCTGGAACTGGCTGAAAAAATGGGTGTTCTCGTGGCGAATAAACCCCAGAGTCTGCGTGACGCCAATGAGAAATTTTTCACCCTCCATTTCCCGCAATGTTGCCCGCCGACTTTAGTCAGCCGGGATATCGCGACGCTGCGTCAGTTTTGGGAACAGCACCGCGATGTCATTTACAAACCCCTGGAAGGCATGGGCGGAAATTCCATATTCCATGTCGATAAGGAAGGAAAAAATTTATCCGTCATTCTTGAAGTGCTGACTCATTCGCAGCGGACCATGATCATGGCGCAGCAATATATCCCGGAGATTGTCAGCAAGGGCGATAAGCGTATTTTGTTGATTAACGGGGAGCCAGTCCCTTATGCCCTGGCCCGTATTCCCGCGAGTGGGGAACTGCGCGGTAACCTGGCTGCCGGGGCGCGGGGTGAAGTGGTGCCTATCACGGCCAGGGATCGCTGGTTATGTGAACAAATTGCTCCGACGCTTAAGGCTAAAGGCCTCTATTTTGTCGGCATCGATGTGATTGGTGATTATTTAACCGAGATTAATGTGACCAGTCCAACCTGTGCCCGTGAAATCATGGCGGAAACATCAGAAGATATCACCGGTCATTATTTGCGTTGTTTGGCTGGCATCAAGCAGGAACAATAACAAGGCCTGTTTAAAACAGGCCTTGTTTTGGAAAGCACACGCTTAATGCGCTGCACCAGACGGCATGCATAGTGATTTTTTAGAGCGATGCTCGATAAATCGCAGGATGTCCATAATGCTGTCCCAATGCATGGTATCCTCCGCTTTATAGCGCTCCAGATGTTCAAGGAATGACTCGTGATTGTCGTTTTTTCGAAACACAGTTTTGAAAAAATACAGCAAGGCGTGAATTTCATTTTTGTCGATGCCTAACCGTTTCATGCCGATAATATTAATGGAATCGAGTGTGGCACGAAAACCCTCAACATACCCATAAGGAATGAGATCATTGGCGATGGAAGAGCAGCCGGAAATCATCGCTGCCTTGCCGACGTGAACATATTGAGAGACAGCTGACGCGCCGCCCAAAACCGCATAATCATCAATCTGGACGTGTCCTGCCAACAAAGCCGCATTGGCCATGGTGACATGATTACCTATCTGGCAGTCGTGCGCGACATGACAGCAGGCCATGAACATGTTGTGATCACCAATGCGCGTGACGCCCTTGTCCTTGGAGGTGCCGCCATTGATAGTCACATACTGGCCAATGTAATTGTGCTCACCAATAATCAACAACGAGTCTTCCGGTACATAATTCCTGACTTGCGGCACATCGCCTAAACAGGCGAAGGGATGCACGGTGGTGTGACTACCAATTTGCGTGTGGCCCTGAATGACCACGTGAGAATCAATATGGACATGATCGCCTAATGTCACGTCAGGACTGATAATGCTGTAGGGTCCAATTGTAACAGACTGACCGAGGGTTGCTTTCTGATCGACAACAGCGGTAGGGTGAATGACAATACTCATGTTTTATTTCCAATCAGATTGAACATATTTTGGCTATTTAAGTGTAGATGCCACCTGAGGCCTGTCAAGAGATTGTGTGCTAAAATTAAGCAATTTTTATTGGTCTGTCGTGTAAATGGTTTGGCTGAAGTTCCCTTGTCTTAAGGCTTCAAAGAGAATGATGGCGACCGAATTGGATAAATTCAGACTGCGGCTATTGGGTTGCATGGGGATGCGGATGACGGTGTAGCGTTGACGCACCTGCTCTGGAAGTCCGCGGGTTTCAGGACCGAAAAGCAGCATGTCGTCTGGCTGATACTGGATTTCATGATAACCAATGGTACCCTTGGTGGAGCAGGCAAAAATACGCCGGTGCTGATTTTTTTCCATGAATTCGAGGTCATTCGCATAATGAATGACATGAGCCCACTCATGGTAGTCAAGGCCGGCGCGGCGCATGCGCTTGTCGTCCAGCGCAAAACCCAAAGGATGAATAAGATGCAGTTGGGCGCCAGAGTTCGCGCAAAGTCGAATAATATTTCCCGTATTGGGAGGAATTTCCGGTTGGTAGAGGACAACATGCACCGTCATGATTAGCCTTTGGCCTCGTCATCATCCACATAATCGGCACCCAGATCGTCAACGCTGTCGTCATCATCGACGTAATCACTGCCGTCATTGTTGTCGTTACCGTTTGTCGCCAATGCACCACCCTGTTGGCCGGTGATGCGGTAATGACGGTGCTGCAGGTAAGCATCCCGCAGGAACGCATAAGGATCGAGCGCTTCACTCATCAGGCGTTCGGTTTCAAACAGTTGCGAGCGTAGATCAACGTAACGCAGGCCGATTAACCCATAGATCACTGCATCATTGCCGATGTAGGGATAAGGCGTTATGACCGTGTACTCAAACAACATGCCCATGCCGTCGCGAATGGTGCTTGGGCCCATCAACGGGATCATAATGAAAGGTGATTTTTTATCGCCCCATTTGGCGAACGTGAGTCCCAGATCATTGCTGTGTGGCGGTAAGCCAAAACGTTTGTCTGCCACATCAAATAACCCGGCCACACCAAAGGTGGAGTTGATGACAAAACGCCAGGTGTCTTTAATCGCATAACGCCATTCCCATTGCAGCACGTCGTTGGCCACGGTGGGAATCATATTGATGTTGTTGTATGCGTTATTGATGCTGGCCCTTACCGGATCCGGCAAGACGGCCTTATACAGGCGGGCAGGCGGTTTTAAAATGGTGGCGTCAAAGGCATTATTAAAACGATAAATTTTGCGGTTGATTGCTTCGTAAGGATCATCAGGATTGGGACCTTTGTGAAAGCAGCCAGACAGCAATAAAGCACTTGCCAGTGTGGTTATACTCGCAATTAAACGCATAATTTAACGGTTTTTTGAGGGATTAAATCTGATGTTACACCAGAATCAGGGTTCAAACCACCTTAAAATTAAAATGACATGACAAAGGTAACCGGCCCGTCATTGCAAAGATGCACCTGCATATCCGCCCCGAATTGGCCGCTTTCAATGCGGGAATAATGTTGTCTTGCCAGAATGAGCAGTTCCTCAAACAGCATTTGCCCCTGTGAGGGGGGGGCGGCTTTGGAAAAACTGGGGCGCAGGCCCTTGCGAGTATCGGCGACCAAGGTAAACTGCGGAACCAGCAACAGACCGCCTTCAACCTGGCGAAGATTTAAATTCATTTTGCCCTGTTCGTCGCTGAACAAGCGGTAGTTCAGGCATTTCTCAAGCATCGTGGATAAGGTCGTTAAGCTGTCAGTCGTTTCAAAACCACACAGGACTAACAGGCCCTGGTTAATGGCGCCGATTGTTACATTGTTGACCTCAACCCGGGCTTCTTTTACGCGTTGAATGACGGTCAGCATGCATCCGATCCCTGACGGGCCATTTCCTTGGCCGCACAAACCAGCGCGTCGATAATGCCCGCTTCACGATCGGAATGCCCCGCATCCCTGACAATGCTTAAATTGGATGTGGGCAAGGCGCGATGTAAATCCCAGGCGCCGGCCAAAGGGCAAACCATGTCGTAACGGCCATGAACGAGGTAGGTGGGGACATGGCGTATTTTATGCGCGTTGTTCAATACCTGATTTTCTTCTATAAAATAGTGGTTAACAATGTAATGGGACTCGAGGGTCGCTAAGGCGAGGGCAAAATGGGGTTCGCTGTACTGATCAATCACGCTTAAATGCGGTTGCAGGCTGCTGCAGCGTGCCTGCCACAAGGCCCAGTTTTTGGCGGCGCTCATGCGGGCCAGTTCATTATTGCCTTGCAGGCATTCCGCATAGTACTGGGGAATTTCACTGCGTCTGTCGGTGGGCACGATGCTTAAAAATTCCTGCCAGTAGTCCGGGTAAATCAGACTGGCGCCCTGTTGATAAAACCAGGCCACGTCCCGAGGCCTGCCTAAAAAAATACGGTGCAGCAATAAACCGCAGACCTGCTGCGGGTAAAGTTCTGCGTAAAGCAGGGCAAGCAAGGAGCCCCAGCCGCCGCCAAAAAGCATAAACCGGTTAATGCTGAGATGGGTACGGATGGTATCGATATCATCCAGCAAATCCTGCGTGGTATTGTGCCTAATCTCGGAGTGCGGCAGGGAGCGGCCGCAACCGCGTTGGTCAAAAATGATGATGCGGTATACCTGCGGATCAAAAAAACGGCGTAAATAGGCGCTGCCGCCTGCTCCCGGGCCCGGGTGCAGCGCAATCACGGGAAGGCCTTCAGGATTGCCGGTTTCTTCAAGGTACAGGGTATGGAGGCTGTCGACGGCCAGTTCATGCCGTTTATAAGGTTGTATGGCTGGATATAAAGTATGCATAGACGACTCGGGTATTTTTATTAATCTTATACCTCACCCGTGCAACTTGGCAAAGATTCACCGGGAATTTATTTGTCTTTGGCCAGTTAACCGCCCAAGCTGGTGTTTGACTGCTAAATTTAACATAATAACGCCTTTCTTTTGTTGGAAGTGAACGAATGACCGTGGATGCTTTACTAAAAGGGCTGAATGACAGACAACGACAGGCGGTTGTTGCGCCTTTGGGTAATACGCTGGTACTGGCTGGTGCAGGCAGCGGTAAAACACGGGTATTGGTCAGCCGTATTGCCTGGCTCATTCGTGAGCACCATTTCTCGCCCCATGCCATTCTTGCGGTGACGTTCACCAACAAGGCGGCCGGTGAAATGAAAGCGCGTTTAAGCAACCTGCTGCCGGTGTCTCTGGCCGGATTTTGGGTTGGGACTTTCCATGGCCTGTGTCATCGCATTTTGCGCCGGCATTACCAGGATGCGCGCCTGCCGGCTGAGTTTCACATTTTAGACAGCGAGGATCAGGCGCGGGTTATCAAACGGGTTATCGCCGCCTTGAATCTCGATGATGAACAATGGCCGGTTAAGCAGGCCCAGGCGTTTATCAACAGCAGAAAAGATGAGGGACTCCGTCCAGCGCATATTCATGCGCAATCATTCGGGCCCACACGCACGCTCATTCAGATTTATCAGGCTTATGAGCAGGCCTGCCAGACCGCAGGCGTGGTGGATTTTGCTGAATTACTGCTTAGAACCCATGAGCTGCTGCGCGACAATCCCGACATTCTGCAGCATTACCAACACCGTTTCCGTGCCATTCTCGTGGATGAATTTCAGGATACCAACACGATTCAATATGCCTGGATCCGCTTGCTGGCAGGGCAGGGCGCATCCGTGATGGCGGTCGGTGATGACGATCAATCCATTTACGGCTGGCGTGGGGCCAAAGTCGAAAACATCCAGCAGTTTTCACACGATTTCAACGATACGCTGATTGTGCGTCTGGAGCAGAATTACCGCTCCACGTCCACCATTCTCGATGCAGCCAATGCCTTGATTAACAATAATCAGTCACGCATGGGCAAAGCCTTATGGACGGACGGCAGTGCCGGCGAAAAAATCATGGTTTATGCCGCATACAATGAGCTTGATGAAGCCCGTTTTATCAGCGAGCGCATACAAATGGCTATCCAGAATGGCCATAGCGCCGATGAGATGGCTATTCTCTATCGCTCCAACGCCCAGTCGCGGGTCATTGAGGAAGCTTTGTTAAGGGCAGGGATTGCTTATCGCATTTATGGTGGTGTGCGCTTTTTTGAGCGGGCAGAGATTAAAGACACGCTGGCTTACCTGCGTCTGTTGGCCAATCCGGACGACGATACCGCGTTTGAACGCGTGGTTAATTTCCCCACACGGGGTATTGGTGAAAAAACGCTGGAGGAATTGCGCCAGTTGGCCAAGAGCCGCCAGTACTCACTCTGGCAGGCAGCAAACGAGTTGATTACAGAGGGCGGGCTGCCGCAGCGGGCGGCATCAGCGCTTGAAAAATTCATACATCTCATCCGGGAGATGCAGGCGAAAACGCAATACCTCGAGCTGGATGAACAAATTTCGGAAGTGATTAACGGCAGCGGTTTGTACGCGCATTTCTCCAAGGTCAAGGGCGACAAATCAGAGTCGCGTCTCGATAACCTGCAGGAATTAATTAACGCGGCCAAACAATTCCGCTATGAACAGGACGCTGATGACGAATTACCCTTGCTGGTCGCTTTCTTAGCCCATGCCTCATTGGAAGCAGGCGACATGCAGGCGGCGGAACATGAGCGATACGTGCACTTAATGACCCTGCATGCTGCCAAGGGACTGGAATTTCCCATGGTCTTTTTAGCCGGCATGGAAGAGGGGGTTTTTCCTGGCAAGCAATCCATCGAAGAGCCAGGCCGTCTGGAGGAGGAGCGTCGTCTTTGTTATGTCGGGATGACGCGGGCAATGGCAAAGTTAACCCTTTCCTATGCGGAAGTCAGGCGTCAATATGGGCGGGAAGAATACCATCGCCCCTCCCGTTTTCTGCGCGAGCTGCCTGCCGAATTGCTGGATGAAGTACGCGTGAAGACCAATTACCAGCCAGCCACCCCCTTATCGACACGATCATCGTCTGTCGCGGCAGTGGCAGCCAGTGATGCCGGGCTGAAGCTCGGACAGTCTGTTTCGCATGCGAAGTTTGGTCAAGGGGTTGTGGTGTCTGTGGAAGGCAATGGTGCACATACACGCGTACAGATTAAGTTTGCTGAGCACGGCGTCAAATGGCTGGTATTGGCTTATGCCAATTTAACCATTCTGGAAGATTGTTCTTTTTAAATAAGCCTTTTACCGGGTTTACATGAGGGATTGATCAATGGATGGCGTCGTGGACTTGAATTTCAAGCCATCCGGTGCTACGGTTCGTGTGGCGAAAAATAAATGACATCGCTTTGGTTTGAGTTTATTACATCAATTAAGGGGAACCACGTGAAGCTTAAAAGTTTAATGACTGCCGGTGCGCTTCTGGCTGCAGTCGCATCACCCGTTGTAATGGCCGCTGACAACACCATGTCAGATGACCAGAAAAAAGCAATTGAAAAAGTTGTGCATGATTATTTGGTCAATAATCCCGAAGTGTTGTTAGAAGCGTCTAAAGCCTTGCAGGAAAAACAACAGGCCAGCATGCAGCAACAGGCTCAGGCTGCTATTCTCGAAAACGCCTCGCAGTTATTCAGCGATAAGATGACGGTTTTAGGTAATCCAAAAGGCAATGTGACGCTGGTTGAGTTTTTTGATTACCAGTGCATTCACTGTAAAAAAATGGCGCCCATCGTTGCCGATTTGATTAAGAAAGACAGCAACCTGCGCGTTGTTTTCAAAGAGTTCCCGATTTTTGGCAGCAGTTCCGACATGGCTTCACGTGCGGCCCTGGCGGCAGCCTTGCAGGGTAAATACCAAGCCATGCACGAAGCGCTGCTCAAGCAAGACGGTCGTCTGAATGAGAAAATCATTATGGACACAGCGAAATCCGTCGGCTTGAACATGACTAAATTTAAAGCAGACATGGATAGCCAGGCTGTTAAAGATGCCCTGAATGCGAACCGTGAGCTGGCTGAAAAATTGCGTCTCATGGGTACGCCTGCGTTTATTATTGCTTCAACACCAGCTGGTCAATTCAAAACCGGCACCACACCTGCGTTCATCCCCGGTGCTGCCAGCGAACAGGCGCTGCAGGATCTGATTAAAAAAGCATCTTCCAGTTAATGCTTTTCCGGCAGGCTGTTTTAAGCGCCTGCCGGTATTCCAGAGGAACCTTGTGGTCATCAGTATGTAGGATGCCAATCAGTTATTTGAGAACACTATGACAAAACCCAGTACTTTCCAGGATATCATTCTGACGTTGCAGCAATTCTGGGCAGCAAGAGGCTGCGTAATATTGCAACCCCTGGACATGGAAGTCGGTGCCGGAACGTTTCATCCTGCTACATTTCTGCGCGCCATCGGGCCTGAGCCCTGGTCTGCCGCCTATGTGCAGCCCTCGCGCCGCCCGGCGGATGGACGCTATGGCGAAAATCCCAACCGCGTACAGCATTACTATCAGTTTCAAGTGATCCTGAAACCCTCGCCGCTGGATATTCAGGAAAAATACCTGGATTCCCTGCGGGCGTTGGGGGTTGATCCGCTGGCTGATGATATCCGCTTTGTCGAGGACAACTGGGAGTCCCCCACCTTAGGCGCCTGGGGCCTGGGTTGGGAAGTCTGGCAGAACGGCATGGAGGTGTCGCAATTCACTTATTTTCAGCAGGTGGGTGGTCTTCCCTGCAAGCCGGTGACGGGTGAGCTCACTTACGGCCTTGAACGTTTAGCCATGTATGTATTGGGCGTTGATAATCTGTTTGATTTGCCCTGGGCGCATACGGAGCATGGACTGGTCACCTACGGTGATGTTTTCCATCAGAATGAAGTGGAAATGTCGGCTTTCAATTTTGAATACGCCAATGTCGCTGCCCTGTTTAAACAATTTGATTATTATGAACAGGAAGCCGAAAAACTCATCGCTTTGAATTTACCGCTGCCCGCCTATGAAATGGTCATGAAAGCCTCGCACGCCTTTAATCTTCTGGATGCGCGGCGCGCCATTTCAGTGACTGAGAGGCAACGTTACATTTTACGGGTGAGGCAACTTTCAAGAGCAGTAGCCCAGGCTTATTATCAGGCGCGTGAAACCCTGGGTTTCCCCATGCTGAAGGTGTCCCATGAAGTTGAATGATTTTTTATTTGAAATAGGTTGTGAAGAGTTACCTTTTGCAGCAGTCAGAAATTTATCGACTGCCCTGGCGGACAACGTCAAGGGTGCTTTGGATAAAGCGCAGTTAACCTATCAGAGCCTGCGTGTCTTTGCGAGTCCAAGGCGGTTAGCTTTACTCATCACCCAATTACCCGACGAGCAGCCTGAACAACGCTTGTTGCGGAGAGGACCTGCCCGCAATACAGCCTACGACAATCAGGGGCAACCGACAAAAGCCTTATTGGGATTCGCCAAATCCTGCGGTGTGGACCTTGGTGAGTTGACTGTGCTTAAAACCGACAAGGGCGAGTGGTTAGTGCATGACTCGGTGGTTAAAGGGGGGAAGACCCGCGACCTGCTGCCGGAGTTGATGAATCAGGCCATTGCCGCCTTACCCATTGCCAAACCCATGCGCTGGGGGGATGGCGATGTCGAATTTGCTCGGCCGGTTCACTGGATAATCATGCTCTTTGGCAACGAGGTCATTCCTTGCACGGTACTGGGTGTGCCGGCAGGACAAACGACCTATGGTCACCGTTTTCATCACCCCGAAGGCATACGTTTGCTTAAGCCTGAAGACTATGAGGACGCCTTGGCTAAGGCCATGGTCATTGTGGATGTTGAGAAGCGGCGCCAACAGATAAAGAATGCGGTTGAGACCCTGGCGGCTAAGCACCAGGCCAAGGCAATCATGTCGGATTCACTGCTGGATGAGGTGACAGCCATCGTTGAATGGCCAACCCCCTTATTGGCCAGTTTTGACCAGGCGTTTTTACAGGTGCCGCCGGAAGCGTTAATTGCATCCATGCAATCGCATCAAAAATGCTTTGCGCTGGAAGACAATAAAGGGCAATTGTTGCCGCATTTTATTACGGTAGCCAACATCAACAGCAGCAACCCCGCTCAAGTGATAGCCGGTAATGAAAAAGTCATGCGCGCCCGTTTAAGCGACGCCGCATTCTTTTTCGAGCAGGATAAAAAGCAAGCGTTAAGTCAGCACATTGCCGCGACTAAAAAAGTCGTTTTCCAGGCGCGTTTAGGCACCCTCGCTGATAAGGCTGCCCGCGTCAAGGCGCTGACGGGTAGCCTGATTGCGCCGTTAAAATTAAACGAAGACCAGGTTAACCGCGCTGCTGAACTCAGCAAATGCGATTTAATGACGGGTATGGTGGGGGAGTTTCCGGAGCTGCAAGGCTTAATGGGTTATTATTATGCGCTGCATGATGGGGAGGACCGTGACGTGGCCATTGCCTTAAATGAGCAATACCTGCCACGTTTTTCTGGCGATGCCCTGCCAGCTACACCCTTGGGGCTCGCCTTGTCGCTTGCCGACCGCCTGGATACGCTGGTGGGTATTTTTGCCATCGGCCAGAAGCCATCCGGTGTAAAAGATCCTTTTAAATTGCGCCGTCATGCATTAGCCGTGGTGCGCCTGTTACTTGCGACGGACGCCCGCATCGATTTGCAGGATTTAATCAATCAAAGCAAAGCCATTTATGGGGACGTCATCAACCAGCAGGACGAGAGCCTGAGCGAAATCAAAGGCTTTATCCTTGAGCGTCTGCAATCGTTCTACCAGAATAAAGGCATCTCAGCTCATTTAGTGCAGGCAGTGAGGGCGCGTCAGGATGACTGGCTGTATGATTTTGATCGCCGCGTCACGGCTTTAGCCGATTTTGTCACTCGACCCGAAGCGTCAGTATTGAGTGCAGCCTGTAAACGGGTAAATAATATTTTACAGCAGGCCCAGATGGCATCAGCAACAACGGTGGTGACGTCTTTATTGGAAGCAGGCGCTGAGCAGGCACTGTATACCGATTTAAATCGCATTGAAGAACACATCCAGCCTCTCTATCAGCAGGGCGATTACGGTGCTATTCTCAGTCAACTCACGCGTCTTCGCGAGCCCGTGGATGCGTTTTTTGATCAGGTTATGGTTATGGTTGATGATCCGCAAATCCGCATGAATCGACTGCATTTGCTAAACCAGTTGCAAAGTGTGTTGCAAGGTGTAGCCGATATCTCGCTGTTGCAATTGACGGGTAGTAGCAACGGATGAAAAAATGCATCATATTGGACCGGGATGGCATCATTAACCAGGATTCCCTGCACTACATCAAGTCAGTCGATGAATTTGTCCCTATCCCTGAAAGCCTTGATGCCATTGCCCGCTTGACGCGGGCAGGTTATCAAATAGGTGTAGCCACGAATCAATCCGGTGTATCGCGCGGTTATTACAGCGAAGCGGAGTTGCAGGCCATTCATGCTAAAATGATGGCGGCTGTCCGGGCGGCTGGCGGGGAAATCATGGCGATTGAATATTGCATCCACATGCCTGATTCCGGATGTGATTGCCGCAAGCCTCAACCCGGGATGCTGCTGAAGCTTGCTCAACGCTTTCAATGCACGCCTGACAATTTATTGTTTATCGGTGATCGTGTTTCGGACATTCAGGCGGCGAAAGCAGTCGGTGCCACACCCATTATGGTGCTATCGCCGATGACCGATCGGGCGCTGTTACTGGCTTATCCGCGTGTTCCCGTTTATCCTTCTTTAGCGGCCTTTGTGGATGAGTTCCTTGCCAAAACCAATGCATGAAATCGCTGTCGGCTACGCCGAAGATTCCCTCTTGACCCAGGCCCAGGCGTTAGCAGCATCATTAAATATACCTCTTGACAATCAATCACCCAATCGGCTGGTGATTACTGCTGAACGGTTGGTATTGCAGATTCAGGGATTTAAACCCCAATATGCGGATTTCAGCAGTAAACAGTGGCAGAGAAGACGGGATGCCGGTAAGCAACAAGGCTTGGTAAAAGCCTGTAAGCCAGCACGGGGCATGAAAATACTCGACGTGACGGCAGGATGGGGACGGGATGCGGCCATATTAGCCAGTTTTGGTGCCGAAGTGCACATGCTGGAACGTCATGCTGTCATGGCTGCTTTGTTAGCCGATGCTCTGGCACGCCGCGATCCGCGTTCCTGCGAGGTATTGCATTTGCAGGTGCAGCACCAGGATGCACTGGAGTACCTGGGTCAATTGACAGAGCCTGACTATCCCGATGTCATCTACATCGATCCCATGCATCCCCCGCGTGAAAAATCAGCGTTGGTGAAAAAAGACATGCAGATTTTACAACAACTTATTGGCGAAGATAGGGACGCCCTGGCTTTATTGACCCTGGCAAAAAGCAAAGTCAGGCAGCGGGTGGTGGTCAAGTGGCCTCAGCACACTGCACCGTTGGCCAAGCCTTCTCGACACATTGAAGGTAAAACCGTACGGTTTGATATTTATCTGCCGTAAGTCATACATGGAATAAGTTGGGACGCTGGTGCCTGATGCGGTTATGACGCTACGAATAATCCCTTCCTGTTGATCCGGAACATGGTTAACAAAAATGACCCATCAAACGTAATTGTATTCAGCCAATTCTTCCCGCAGGCGTTTTTCCTCTGCCAATTCTTCAATGCGGCGACGCCTTTCCAATTTGGTACTGGGACTGCTTTCAATAATGATGGCATCAGGATTGTCGCTGAAATCGTCAACCTCGGTCTCAAAATCATCAAAAGTCTGTGAACTCATTGCATTCTCCATTGCTGAGTGCGGTTGTACGGGCATAATCAATCCAGATAGCGGCCTGAAGACAACCTAAATCCATTTATGACGAGTAAGGCATCAGGAACAAAGTAACAGAATTCCACTGTCAGGAACAGTGGAATTTTTTAGACAATAGCCGATCTAAGCGGATCAGGGCGCAGCAATCGGGGGTAGTTGTTGCTGTTGTTGCTGCTGTTGTGCCTCTTGTCTTTCCTGCGCTTCGGAAATTTTATTTATTCTGTCTTTGAAGTCGCGTGTTGCTTCCGGGCTGGACGCACGCTTAACGTACTCTTCACGGCGTTGGTTGTCCGTTTCGGCCTTATCCTGCATGAGCTTTAATCGATTAGGATACTCTGCGAATAAGTCTTCGGCTTTTTTCGCTTCGCCGTTGACGTTTATGGTAATTTTATCTGGTGGAAAACCCGCTTTGAGTGCGCCTTCATACGCTTTGCGGGCGAGATCCATCACATGTTTGTTGTCCGGTTCGCCTTTGCTGTTGGTTTGATAGGATTTATAATTCACATCCATAATAATGGAGTCATGACCGCAAGCGCGCACAGCGGCGGCGATGGTGGTCATGTCGCCCAGGACTTTGTCTTCTGAACCGTAGTAATAATTCAATCCCCATTTGGGTAAAGTCATGGTCAGGACCGTCTCGGATTTGTTGTCTTTGCCCTTTTGCTCTTCAATGTTAATTTGACGGCCGGTATAACTTAAGAAACCTTTTAAGTCTTCTACCCGGACATTTTTAAAGGTGGCCAGCCCCTTATTGGCATCGATGCCGACATGGATGGCCGTGTTTTCCTGGGTTTTGCGATTTTTTTCTGCCAGCGCATCAATGGCGGCCTTGTTTTGTTTGTTACGGTAGAGATCAGCTAAAAAGGAAATACGGAAATACTCATCCTGAGAGGCTTTATAAAGCTTGTCGATGTCGCCTTTCACCGCCTTTTCAAATTTATCGAGATCCTCGCCCTGACGCTTTTTAAGGGCATCTGTCATGTCCTTCTGGACTGTGGGAAGGTCGACATCCGTTACGCCTAAGCTTGTTTTTAAGTTATTGACAAAGGCATTGTCTTTAAAAAGAGCGTCAAGCCTGTTTAATTCCAGTTGATGCTGCGCCTTAATGGCCTTGGTGCCTTCACTCTGCAGCTTATGCAATTCAGAACCCACGGCTTCCGGGTTAAAACTGTCGGATTGCGCATTGTTTTTTGCCAGATTCTGCGGAAGATTATCCGTCACAATGGCATTCAAGGCTTTAGCCCGGCTGTTAAATGCCTTGATGGCATTGCTTAAGTTTTGATCGGCTTTCAGTGCGTCTTCGAGTTGGGTTTTAACCGCCGTAACTTCGGGCGTCGCGGCATTCAGTTTTTCATCCAGCGTGGAGCCGTTGGGAAGTTTGAGTTTGCCAAAGTCAGTGACTTTTTGCATTCTGGATTGGGAGAAGGTATCAAACGCACCAATGCCGGTTAATCCGGCATTGAAGTTGACGCTATCGCTGTACATTTCAAAGTAAACTTCTTCAGCGCGTGGCCCAAAATGTTTGATGAGCTCTTTTTCGGCATTGAAATAATTGCGAATTTTCCCAAAAGGAACAAAGTTTGGCAATGGCATAATCTCTTCCGCGTTCTAATCCATATAAAAATTATATCAGTTAAAGCTTAACTGATGATTAATTTTTTTCATCCCAGGCAGGAATCGCTGCATCGCCAAACAGTTCTTTGGCTTTCTCCTTGACCGCATTGGAGTTCATCGCTTTGACGAATTGTTCCAGCTGGCTTCGCTTGTCGCTGTCACGACGAATGACAATCAGGTTGGCATAAGGAGAATCCTTGCTTTCCAAAAAGAGTGCGTCACGGGATGGGCTTAAGCCTGCCGGAACAGCAAAATTGGTGTTGATAACAGCGGCATCAACATCACTTAAGACGCGGGGTAATTGGGCAGCATCAAGTTCTTTGATTTGCAGGTGCTTGGGATTTGAAGCGATGTCATCGGTCGTTGCTGTGCTGGTATGCTTTAGCGTAATCAATTTAGCCTTCTGCAGGAGAATGAGGGCACGGGCTTCATTGCTGGGATCGTTGGGAATGGCGATGATGGCGTTCTCTGGCAGCTTTTTCAAGGACTTGTATTTGGATGAATAAATGCCCGTGGGGTACACAAAGGTTTTGCCTATCGCCTCAAGGTTATAGCCATGGGCCTTGATAGCGGCCTGCAGGTAGGGTAAATGCTGATACACATTGGCATCGAGGCTGCCATCCTGCAGCGCTTCATTGGGCAGGTTATAGTCATTAAATTCGACAATTTTAATGGTCAGCCCATAATCTTTAAGCGCCTGCTCTTTTGCCACGTCGACCAGATCCGTTTCTGGTCCGGCAATCGTACCAATGGTTAGCGTGTTGGGTGAGGGCTTGCTGCAGGCGATTAAACTCGCTGCCAGAATTAAAATACTTAATATGCGCATGACATTGACTCCCTAAATGCTTAAAAACCTAGCGATGCGAGACGTGGCGGGCGAGTTTATCACCACCCATTTGTAACAGTTGCACAATCATAATCAGAATGGCAACGGTCGCCAACATAATTCCCACATTAAATCGTTGATACCCGTAGCGAATAGCCAAATCACCCAGTCCGCCGCCGCCAACCGTACCCGCCATGGCGGAATAATTCACCAGGGCAATGGCGGTTACCGTGATGGCTTGAATCAAGGCAGGCAAGGCTTCCGGAATAAGGATATGCCGAATCATCTGCCAGGTTGTTGCGCCCATCGAAAACCCTGTTTCGATGAGACCGGCTGGCAGATTCTGATAAACATTCTCAACCAGTCTGGCAAAAAAGGGTGTTGCTCCCAGCGTCAGGGGCACAATGGCCGCATTGATGCCAATGGAGGTTCCCACCAGTAAACGGGTAAACGGGATGAGCGCCACCAGTAAAATGATAAAGGGGATGGAACGGCTCATGTTAATCAGGCTGCTGATGCTTTTATGGAGCAAAGGGTGCGGCTTGATCTTGCTGCTGCTGAACAGCAGGGTTCCCAAAGGCAGGCCCAGTGCAAACGCCAGCAGGGTGCTGATGACCACCATATAAAGGGTTTCCAGACTCGCTTGAAGTAAATCATAAAATAGTGTCAGTGACATAACCCAGAATCTCCACGGTTAAATTGGCGTCATTGCATCGCTGTATAAACTGCTTGAGCAAAGTCTGACTGGCCTGCAATTCAACAATCAGCACCCCGCAGGTGACGGCGTCAAAACGATCGATATTGGCAAGCAGAATATTAATGTCGATGTGCAATTCGCGGCTGGTTTTACTGATGAAAGGAACGGTAGCGCTTTCACCATGAAAAAATAGGCGGATAACGGGTTTGTCGCTTTCCACAGAACTCAAATGACTGGTTAAGCAGACAGGTAATTGGGGGCTCAATTGGGCATAAAGCATTTTTCTCGCCTGGCTCAGCGGATTATTGAAGACCTCGTTTAAGGCCGTCATCTCAATAATCTGCCCGCCTTCCATCACCGCGAGACGATGGCAAATGCGTTTAACCACCTCCATTTCATGGGTGATAAGGACGATGGTGATGCCATAAAGCTTATTGATTTTTTTTAATAGTTCGAGAATGGCATCGGTGGTTTCCGGATCAAGCGCGGATGTTGCTTCATCGCATAACAGGATTTTAGGCGAGCAGCTTAACGCCCTGGCGATTGCCACCCGTTGTTTTTGTCCGCCGCTTAATTGGGAGGGGTAGGCATCTTTTTTGTCCTGCAGTTCAACCAGCGGCAGCAGTTCCTCAATTTTATGGCGGATTTGTTCTTCATCAATGCCCTGGATACGCATGGGCAGGGCAATGTTGTCATAGACTGTTTTAGCGTGAAGGAGATTAAAATGCTGAAAAATCATCGCCATTTTATGGCGTGCCTGACGTAACTGGGCATGGCTTAAGTTCGTCAGGGTTTGATTATCAATGATTACTTCTCCCTGATCGGGCCGCTCAAGTAAATTGATGGTGCGCAACAGTGTTGATTTTCCAGCACCGCTTTTGCCAATGATGCCAAAAATTTCGCCTTCCTGGATAAAAAGATTAATATCACGTAACGCGACGGTGTCCGCATAGGATTTATTTAATCCAACTAATTCAATCATTTATATAACCTAACGACGTAGCGCAGCGGGGGGTGCCAAGGGGGAATACGAAGCCCGCTTTAGCCGTGTTTACAAAAATTGAAGAACAACTTTTGAGCGCCCGCAAGCTGAGTTATTCAAATCGGCGCGATGCGCGATCATAACATGGGTTGGACGGGGAAGTAAAATTTTGCAAGCGTTTTGCTTTATTTGTTCGGGCTGATGCAGTATAAGGAGGCCGAACGTTATCAACACGAGGGATTCAATGAGCTCGACCATTAGCTCGTCTAAAACGGCCTTTTCATTCAATGATTTACCCTTAAGTTGTAAGCTTCTGTTAATGTTCTCATTTATCGAATCGATAGGAGGCAGTATTGCCTACCACATTGCTTATTTTTTTAGCGTAAGCAGCGATTTTAATAGGCTTGATATTGGTATTTTAGGCTTTGTAATGGGCATAGGAGCCTTGCTGGGGAGTTTATATGGGGGGTATGTTTCAGGAAAAATACCCGCAAAAAAGTTAATCGGAACAAGCTTTCTGTTGATGGGGTTCGCTTTTGTCTGTTTAGCAAAAATAAATTCGTTTCCCTTAACCGTGGTGTTGGTGGCGCTAACAGGATTTGGCATCAATCTCTTTCTTACCTGCAATAATTCGACCTTGTTGCTGTTATCAAAAGAAAATCATTATAGTTTAACCATGGCTCAATCGTTTAAAAATGCCATGGAAAATGCAGGAGGTATTGTCGCCATGGTGTTGATTATGTTCTTGGCGCAACATTATTTTAAATCCACTCTGTTTTCGATTGGCCTGGCGTTTGTATTTGTTGGCGTATATACCTGGCTTCGGTTTGATATTAAAAGTCAATGTGTAGAGCCCGGCTTGTTAAAAAAAGAAAAAACGGTTGAAACGGTTTATGGCAGGTTGTTGCCCTTGTTGTTTTCAGTCTTTTGCATAGGCCTCACGTATGGAATACAAAAAACGGTGTTGGGTGTTCATTTAAATGAAACAATCAATAATTCATTCATTATCGGCTTTTTTTTCGCGACAGATTCAATCCTAATCACCTTATTTCAAGTCAAACTGTCCAGGCGGATGGAACGGTTTAACCCGCATATTATCGCCTGTCTGGGTTGCCTGCTTCTTGGCGCATCGACATTCGCTCTGGCGCTGTCTGCAACGGGGATGCAGATGTTCTGCTCTCTGGGGTTTTTCACGTTGGGCGAGATGCTTTTTATGCCTCATTCCGTCACCTTATGCCATCGATACGGCGGTTCTAACCACAGTGGTTTGGGGGTAGGGGCCTGGCGTAGCGCCTATGCGCTTGGCATGATGTTTGGGCCGCTGATTTCAGGCATAGCCATGCATTATTTCAGTGCGCAAAGTGCTTGGACAATGTCCTCACTCCTTTGTCTATTCAGTGCTTATTTAGTCCTGAGTGCTGCGAAAAAAAATGGCTGAGGTAATCACATGTTTAAGATTGAGTTAGAGGTTAGGGATTATGAGTGTGATATCCAGGGCATTGTCAATAATGCAAATTATCAACACTACTTCGAACATGCCAGGCATCTTTTTTTATATGAGAGAGGAATAGATTTTTTGCAACTGGCGCAGAAGGACATATTTCTGGTGATGTACCGATGTGAAATTGATTACAGAAAACCATTGACTTATAAGACCAAATTCGAGGTCAGTGTAGCATTTGAAAGAATAGCCCGGACTAAAGGCCGTTTTAATCAGCAGATCATGATTGATTCTTGCCTGGGAACTAGAACAAACGCATGTAAATCGATGTGTTAAAGCTATCTTTGTCTGCGTTCCATACGCTATGCACAGCATCCATTCTTTTTTTGAATCAAGATGATTTTTGGATTTCGCGCATAAAGTGCGGAAAATAGGCAATTTAAGTGTTCAAGTACTGAAACGGGTTTTCCCTCCCGTGTAATCAAAACGGAGTATATGGTAAAATATTGATCATAAGGTGCTAAAATAAATCATATCTGCTTCTTTATGCGGGATGATTTATGCAAGCTAAGCTTGAAGAAAAGAGGTTTGGTCAAAGTGGTTTTATTGGGTTAACCGTTTCTATCACCTCTGAACCCAAAAAAGATAATTCGGCAGAAACAAATATCGATATCCCTCTTGGCAAGGCAATTGAGCCTAAAAAATTACCCTACCATGAGTTTTATGATGAGGCTTATTTAGAGCAGATTGGTGGCCATCGCGTTAATCAATGCATTGTTCTCGCCAGAGGCGATATTACGCCGCCAGAACAGCTTTTTGAAGCAGGAAGTATGCTTCCTAACGGCATTTTGAAAGAAAAATTTAAAGAAGACCAGAAAATTTTAGATGTAGCCAGTCATCGCGTGACATCGGAAGGTTCCGGCGTATTGTCCTGCACAAAAAGCATGGAGGTAGCAAAAAGCTTTAGTCAAGGCGGTCCGGGAATTGGCGGCGGCTATGTTTATCTGGTTAAAGGGACAGGCGCTATCTCTCCCATTCAATTTGCTGCCAAGGAAAAAGAGTACAGCTTGCCGGGCGGCATCGATGCCATTGACATCATTGGGTTTCGCCAGGTTCCGCCGGATAAATTTAATTTTTCGGGCTCCACCATATACCTTAATAAAGATTTCATCGCTCAATACCCGGACAAGGCTGAAAAAACATTACAAACCTATTTGGAAAAAAATGAATCATTAAGCCAGGAATCTCAACAGGTATTGCAGAATCTTATTCAGGAATGCAGGGATTTTTTAAAATTAAAACAGGCCACAGAGAAATTGTTAATCAAAGGGCATTTTCAAAAAGATAAAGAAACAGGATTATGGCAACTTAAACCGGATGAACTGGTAAAAAGCCATATCAGTAATAATCTTGCAAAAAAATATCAGGAAAAGCACCAGGATTTACAAAAACTGGCGGATGCCTTAAATGGCATGCAGGAAAGTAAGTATGAGCATGTAGAAAAGAAAGAAGCGTTCATTCAATTAATAAAAAATGTCCAGAACTCGGCTGAAAATTATCAAAAAAGTAAGTTCTCTCTGTTTAAAAGCAACATTGCCAAAGAGGCAGACCTTCTTCTTGAGGAAGCAAGCAAGATGAAACCCAGTTAACAGGTTTTTATTGCTTTAACCCTTTTAATACGGCTGGTTCAATGATAAAACTCAATCATCATGGTTTTTAACTTGCCAGGCGTGTAATCCATGCGTGGTGAGTCTTTGGTTAGAGGTTAATGAGAAAAGGAACATTTTTTACCCCCTGCCTGCCCCTTAAACGCGGAGAGCGCCTGGATAAAAGGACACATCATGGCCTGCCCCATACCTGCATTATTTCACCCGCAGGCAAGCGATATGAATTAATGGGCACCCTGGATGGGGAAGAAGCCCGGCAACTTAAACAGCAAGCGGGTTTGGAAAAAATGGGAAAAGTGGAGTTGGGACGGGGCTCGTTTGGGCGGGTTCGGTTAGCCCGTCGAAACGACGGCACCTATCTCGTGATTAAAAAGATGAAAAAGGCTTATGGCAGGGTCCACTCCAGATTCAATGTCAAGGAAATTGCCGAGCTTGAGAACCACTTAATCCAGCACCTGCAGGGTATCGACGGGGTCATTATCCCGACTGAAATCTTTGTTGTGGAGGATAAGGCTGGCAGCGATGTGATTGTCAGCATCATGCCCCTGGCTAATTTCGGCGATGCTGAAAATCTCATGCGAATCCTGTATGAACAAGCCCGGGTTAGTCGTCCCTTACCTTATGCCCTGCAAAATGAACTGCTCAGCTGCGTTTATCAGGCCAACCCCGTCCGCTCATCAAAAACCCCGGTAAGCGGTTACACGACAGCGCCGCCAGAATTTGACATTGTCACCGAATATGAGTTGCCTGAGAATTTGATCAAAGCCTTCAATGAGTCGCACCCCATCACACCATGTTTAAATCAGGATAGTGAAGACGCCTGGGTGGAGAGCGGGTGTCGGGTAGAAATTGGCTTGACGTTTAAACAGGATTTGCAATTAAAAATGAGCAATTTGCTGCTGATTTATATCACGCGGCAATTGACTAAAACCTTATCGATACTGCATCAACAAGGCATTTATCATCGCGATATCCAGCTTAAAAATGTATTGTTAACTCACGAGGGGGATGTATTTTTAGGTGATTTTGGCTGTGCCATTCATTATACGTCTCAGGATTTTTACAAAAGTTCGGTTTTATCGAAGCCAATAGCCCCAGAATTGTATCGAAAGGACGCGGATCTGGGGCATTTAAATGCCAGCCGTGCGATCGATGAGTGGCGTTTAGGTCTGTTATTGTCAACTTTTCTTCAAGGTTCCGACATACTGGATTATGTTCTCCGGTCAGCCTCTCCTGGCCATGTTATTTACTGGGGTGGGGAATTGCATTTCCCAACCGGTTTTACAGCCTTTCTGGATGTGCTTCATCAACGCATCAAGCAGGAGTTGCAAAGCTTGTTTGTCACGAATAATGTTCCTTTGCAGATGCGTATAATTATTGCCGGCCTATTAAATCCTTATCCCGAAAAAAGACTGTCGATACCGGCAGTAATCGAGTTATTGAATGAGCTTCCTGCGGTTGAAAAAAATGTTGTCAGGGCAATCTTTCAGGTATTAAACCCAGGCGAAAATAGAGTCGATAGCGAGGCTCAGCCTGAATGCACTGCGTCGTTTGATCAGAGGCGTCATGGCATTGAACATTCATTTTTTTAAGTATTTGACAGCAATAAACCTTTTTGGCAGTCTAGGACCCTTTCATGTGATAGGGAGAATGACTGAATGAAACGGGCGATTGGATTGGCAGCGGCCATGTTGGCTTTATCCGCAGAGGCTTCTGATTTATCTTCCTTTGCCGAAGTGGCTGAGGCGGTCAAGCAGGGCAAAACCTTGAGTTTTGTGACATCCTTGAATGCCTGCGAGGCGGATATCCCATCAGCTGATATCACGACATCGATTACACCCAATGCCGTGATGCTGGTGAATGGCAGTAAAGTAACCGCGTCAGATAGGCATTTCACCTTAAACGATCCTGCTTTACCCGGGATAGCGGTTTTTGGTTACAGTAAATTTGAAATCCATGCCAGTGGCGCCGCTACAGTTAAAATCACCTTGCTTCGCGCGGCCGATTACAGCAAGGTGCGTGAATTCCAAATGCGTTGCGAGTTGGGTAAGGGATTTAAGGTTTTCACCAAATAAAGCAGCCTTGGTGAAGAACTCAGGGATTCAGGTAGCGGATAGTGACCTCACTGTCGCTATCCATGATTTCCTCATCGGGAATCATGGCCGCTAATGCTTCTTTCGCCAGCCTGAACAACTTCATCCGCTCGATGATTTCGCGGCAGACGCCAGCCGAACCGCCAAGGCAGGCGTCGCTGTGCAGATTAAAAATTGTCTTTAAACTGTCTTTCAACCCATATTGTTGCAATTTTTGGGCGATACCGGGCAAGTGATCGATGGCATGTTGCTCTTTCACGGATAAAGCCTGGTAATAGCTTTTAAACTGCTGAAATGCCAGACCTCGCGCCAGATCATGAATGCTGATGCCATTTTCTTGTAATTCCTCCAACTCCTCCTCGGTATAGTTTTGTTTAATTGCCTTGAGGAATTGGGGATCGTTAATAACCTGGGAGGAATGGTCTACCAGGGACTCCATTTGTTTGAGTGTTTCTTCGCTGATTAACGCTGCATGCGCCTGGCTGTTCTCAATATACTGGTTAATAAATTGTGTGATTAAAGTGCTTCTTTGCATTAATTCCTTTGTTTCACTGACTGAAAAAGCAGTTCGTGGAATGGTGTAAAAATTTATTAATTGGCCATGCTCCTTAACATAATTTTCTATTTCAATCAGGCTGAAAGCAAATCGTTTACCCAGTTTATTGGCGTTCGAAATAAACAAATCCTTCAATGGGATGTCGATGACCCAATCTGTCTCGGTCGTTTCTTCATTGGCAACAACCACGGTTTTTCCTTTGTATTGAATTTCAGGCACGATGATGATCTCAAGTGAAACATGGAAATTATTTTATCACATTGTTGAACCATTCAGGCCTGAATCTGATTATTTCAGTTCAGGCCGATCTTTAAAATAAGCCAGTGATTCAGGGTTAGCCAGTGATTGCAAATTATTAATAGTCTGGCCATGGACGACTTGCCTAACAGCCACCTCCACAATTTTACCGCTCATGGTGCGAGGGATATCAGGGACTTGAAGAATCACGGCAGGCACGTGGCGGGGGGAGGCATGATGGCGAATCGTTTGGCGAATAGTGGTTTTAAGCGCTTCATCCAATACCAGACCTTCGCGTAATTTAACAAAAAGGACCACGCGAACGTCATCTTCCCAATCCTGACCGATGACAATGCTGTCGACGACATCAGGGATGCGCTCGACCTGCCGGTATATTTCAGCAGTGCCGATACGCACACCGCCTGGATTTAAGACGGCATCGGAGCGGCCGTAAATAATTAACCCGTGGTGAGCGGTTATCTCAGCAAAATCACCATGGGCCCAGACACCGTCAAAGCGTTCAAAATAAGCATGGTGATAGGCTTTCTTGTCCGGATCATTCCAAAAATAAATCGGCATGGAGGGGAAGGGTTTCGTGCAGACCAGTTCGCCACGTTCTTTCCTCACGGCCTGGCCATCCTCATTAAAGACATTGACAGCCATACCCAAACCGAAACATTGCAGTTCACCACGATGAACAGGCAACAGGGGATTGCCCAAGGCAAAGCAGGAAACGATGTCGGTGCCGCCGGAGATGGAGCAAAGCTGTACATCCGCTTTGATGGATTCATAGACAAAATCATAATTTTTCGGCAGCAGGGGAGAGCCTGTTGAAAGGATCGTTTGCAAGGCAGGGAACCGCAGGTGTTGATTAGGCCGGGCATCCGCCTTTTCGACCGCGGATAAAAACTTGGCGCTGGTACCAAAGGCTGTTATGTTCTCCTCTGCAATCAATTCAAACAGGCGGTAAGGGGTGGGGTAGGAGGGGGCTCCTTCATACAGGGTGAGAGTAGCGCCCAAAGCCAGCACCGACACCATCCAGTTCCACATCATCCAGCCGCAGGTTGTGTAAAAACTGAGGTTGCTGTTTTCATCCAGGTTGCAATGCAGGGCCAGTTCCTTTAAATGCTGGAGTAATGTCCCGCCTGCACCATGGACAATGCATTTGGGCTTACCGGTAGTACCTGACGAAAAAAGGATGTACAAAGGATGAGCAAAAGGGAGGGAAACAAAGTCGCAGACATCGCTCTCAACGAGAAAGTCATCCCAGTTCACCAGGGGTATATTCACATCAACCGCCGGGCGGCTGCCAATGATGGGGCAGAGGATAACGTGTTTCAGAGAGGGAATAGCCTCACAGACGGCCTTGATTTTAGCTGCGGCGTCATGCTGTTTTCCCATGTACTGGTGCCCATCGCTCATAAATAATACGCTGGGTTCGACTTGTCCGAGCCGATCGATAGCTGCCTGAGCACCAAAATCAGGCGAGCAGGATGACCAGATTGCGCCTAGGGACGCCGTAGCCAGCATGGCGATAATGGTCATGGGTACATTAGGCATAATCGCTGCAACCCGATCGCCGGCTTTGATGCCGATCTGTTTCAGGCCTGCAGCGCATTGCGCAACCGCCTCGTACAATGCCTGGTAACTGATAGCCTGGCGTTCACCCGCTTCATTCAAACTGATCAGGGCTGGGTGATGATCACGGCGTCTAAGCAGTTTTTCTGCAAAATTAAACGTGGCTCCCTCAAACCAGCGCGCTTCAAGAAAGTGCTGATAATCATTTACTGTTTGTGCAGGTGGTGTATCGAACGTAAACGCTAAAAAATCACAAAGCGTTTGCCAAAAAAGGGCCGGTTCAGTAGTGGACCAATGATGCAGGGCCTGATAGTCGGCAAAGCGGCATTGATGCTTTTGTTCAGCAAAGCGCATGAAATGCCACATGCGGCTTGTTTCAGGATGTTTAGGCTGCCAGACGATGCTGCTCATGTTCGATTTCCTTTCGTAAAGTCCAGAAGGCCAGGAGTATCAGTTTACGATACTCCGGCCTATCTCAACAGAATTATTGACTCCGTGGTTGCTGCTGGGTAATGCAATGAATCCCGCCGCCGCCGGCAAAGACATCCAGCGCATCAATCGGGCTGATGCGATGGTGAGGGAAGAGGTCTCGAAAGAGGTCGTAGGCCGCTTTATCCTGCTTGTCATGGCCGAAAGCCGGCATGACAATGCCGCCATTGGCTAAATAAAAATTAATGTAGGATAAAGTCAGACGCTCGCCGTTTAAGTAAGTGGCTGGGGGTTGCTCAACGGTGAAAACCTGAAGGCGGCGGCCGCGTGCATCGACTGCGGATTGTAATGCTTCAAAATTCTCATGCAGGATGTCGTAATTTTCATCCCGGCGATCATGAGTAATGAGGCACAGGACTTTGCCCGGCGCGATAAAGCAGGCAATTTCGTCGACATGGCCATCGGTTTCATCGCCTATCAATCCGCGATTGAGCCAGATGACTTTTTCAGTTCCCAGATAATGATTAAGGTACGATTCAATGTCCTGCTCATTTAAATGGGGATTGCGATTGGTATTGAGCAAACATTCGCGAGTGGTCAATACGGTGCCTTCACCATCAACATGAAAGGAGCCGCCTTCCATAACCAGCGGTGCTTTAAACGAGCGGGCTGTGGTCGCGTTAATAATGGCGCCGGCAATGCGGTTATCCAGGGCATAATGCTCGTAATTTTCACCCCAGGCATTGTGAATCCAGTCGACACCGGCTAATTGTTTTTCGCGGTCCAGCAAAAACGTCGGGCCGGTATCGCGGGTCCAGGAATCATTGATGGGCAAGGTCATCAATCGAATCGTTTTGTCGCAGAGTGCGCGTGCCCCATCCTCATCACCGGGATTGACAATCATGGTCAGCGGTTCGAAGGCGGCAATGGCATTGGCAACCCTGGCATAGGCATGACGGGCACGTTCAAGGCCTATTTTTTCCCAGGTTTCAAGGTGGCAGGGCCAGGCCATCCAGCAGCCGGCATGAGGATACCATTCAGGCGGCATCATGAAACCATCATGTTTTGGAGTCGACATAATTATCCTTTGTTTTTATTGCCATCAAGATACGTTTGCTGGGTAAAAATACTGCGTAATTCATTTAAATACAATTGAATGGTCTCCTCGGACAGATCCGTATTGAGCAACTGCTTTTCATAGGATAACAATAGCTTTTTGGTATCAAAATGGGCGTAATTCAGCACATTGGTCACCGTGTCGCCGCTGACAAGATCCTTGATTTCAAATTGTCCATTGCCAGTTAGTTTAACATCCAGGGAGTTGGTGTCCCCGAAAAGATTATGAAGATTCCCTAAAATTTCCTGATAGGCACCCACCAGGAAAAAGGCAATGGCATAGGGATTATTGGGATCGTAGGGCGGGAGCATCAGTGTGCTGTATATCCAGTCGCGTCCAGTGTATTGCTTCAGGGTGCCGTCGGAGTCACAGGTCAAATCCTGCAGGATGCTGTGCATGCTCGGTTCTTGATTAAGGTGAGATATCGGCGTCACCGGAAAAATTTGCCCGATGGCCCAGGCATCCGGCATGGATTGGAAAAAAGACAGGTTGCAAAATATTTTAGCTGCCAAACGCTCATTGATAAGATCCAGCAGCTCACTGTCAGCTGGCGTATTCTCATCGAGGGGCTGTTGTTGAATTTCAAGGCAGATGGCTGTAAACAGTTCCTCGACTTTGGCTTTTTCTTCAAGGGTCATGACGCCATGTTTGAACATGGAGTGTGCCTCATCCAGCGAGTGGGAGGCGTAGTTAAAGGCCTCGCTCGGCGAACTGTCGGCAATGGACAGGTAAGTATTCCAAATGTCGTGGATAACGTGAGAGTCCTCAGGAGCAATGCGCGGCAGCGTCGGTTTTCGCTTAATCTGTTCCACATCCGTGATATTGGTGACCAAGGTGGCATGGTGGGCGGTTAGGGCGCGCCCGGATTCAGAAATAATATGAGGCTCCGGCATGCCGCTTTCTTCGCAAAGATGGCGCATAGCCAGAAGGATGTTGGTCGCGTACTCTTTCAGGCTGTAATTCATTGAGCAGCCGGTACTGGAGCGCGTGCCCTCGTAATCGACGCTCAAGCCGCCACCGACGTCGACGGTCGCAATGGAGGCGCCCATACGCCGCAATTCCACATAATAGCGCGCCACCTCGAGCATGCACTGCCGGATATCGAGGATGTTGGCTATCTGTGAACCCAGATGACAATGCATTAATTGCAGGTAATCCAGATAGCCACGGTCTCTTAACTGATTGACAATGGTTAAAACCTGCTCTGCATTTAAGCCGAATTTCGATTTGGCCCCGCCAGTATTTTCCCATTTACCCGCGCCTTTCGTCACTAAGCGGATGCGGATGCCAATTCGCGGACGAATGCCCATTTTAGCGGATTCTTTAAGAATGGTTTCCAGTTCGGATTGCTTTTCAATGACGATAAAAACCTGATGGCCCATTTGTTGGGCAATCAGGGCCGTGCGGATGTAGCAGGCGTCTTTGTAGCCGTTACAAATAATCGTGGAGGGCTTCTCGCCTAAAAGGCCGATGACCGCCACCAGCTCCGGTTTACTCCCCGCTTCAAGCCCAACCTGATGATCCGGCGCTTTCAGCAGTTCCTTAACCACCGAGCATTCCTGATTGACTTTGATGGGGTAGACCAGCGTGTAGCGCCCCTGGTAATCAATCTCATCAATGGCCTGCGTGAAGGCTTCATAAATTTTTGCCACCCGATCGCGAAGAATGTCTGTAAAGCGAATCAGCAGGGGGAGCTGCAAGCCGGCGCGGTTAGCCGCATTGACGATCGCTTTCAGTTCAACACCGGTTTCATCCGGGTTTTTACTGATTTCGATATTCCCGTGCTGATTGATTGTGAAATAACCTTCACCCCAATGTGAAATATTATAAAAATTGCTGTCCGTTGAGGTTTGGTGTGTCATCAGGTTAATTCTCCTTCAAAAAAGCCGCGGGGCTTGGTCAACACATGGTAAGTATCAGGTTCACGCTGCCTTGCAAAAGGGAACAGACGACCCCACAGGTCGCGTTGACTGAAATCCAGTTGCGCCACCAGCACGGCTGGTTCATGGCGAGGGGCTTGGACCAAAATTTCGCCGAGCGGGTTACTGATGAAGCTGCTGCCATAAAATTGCAAATCATCTTCACAGCCGATCCGGTTCACGGCCACCATAAAGGTATTAGCCATGATCCCCTGAGCCACCATGACTTTTTGCCACATGGGCTGGCTGTCAAACCCCGGTGCCGTGGGTTCGCCGCCAATTGCGGTGGGATAAACCAGGACTTCAGCGCCCTTTAAACCATAAATTCTCGATAATTCCGGAAACCACTGATCATAACAGGTGGGCAAACCCACACGATGCCCGGCAATGGTATGAACAGGGTAGTCTGAATCACCCGGTTTAAAATAATAATCTTCGTGGTATTTTTCGCCACTGGGTATGTGTTGTTTGCGGGTAACAGCGATGAGTTCACCCCGTTCATTGAAAGCCACCGCGGTATTATAACCAGCCTGTTCAAACAGCGAGGCGGTGATGCATACGTTCGCAGTTCTGGCCATTTCACTGACAAATTGTACTGTCGGTCCGGTGTGAATATCTTCCATGTACGGTTTGCCGTCCACGTCTGAGCGGGTGCAGAAATAGGGCGATAACGTTAATTCCTGCAGGCAAACGAGCTCAGCCCCTTTTTTTGCGGCTGTGACGATACCAGAAGCGAGGCGGTCGCGATGCTCATCCGGGTTGCTGTACCATTTTTCCTGTACCAAACCAATTGTCAACGTATTACTGGTCATCATGTTTCACCGATAGGTAGTTCAAAGAGGGGCGTGGGGTTTTCAAGTGCCGATCGTTTTTGGTCGGCTCTTCGTCTTAAGCGAGGTATATTAGAATAAAAAAAAAGTTTATTGAATAACCAATCGGCGTTTTTTGCCTTCAGGTCGTACATTTTAGACGATAAACCTAACAATAGACCCGATTTTGCTTTTTGCGTCGTTCTGCTTTTAACAGGGATTGGCTAAGAGAGCATTGGCTACTTTTGATTGATTTTTTCGTGACATGGCTTTGCAAATCATATCGCCGGCATGGACAATTTTGTAAATGTCCACGCCGGTTTCAATCCCTAACCCATGCATCAAGTAAAGCACATCTTCTGTGGCCACATTGCCGCTGGCGCCGCGGGCATAGGGGCAGCCGCCCAACCCGGCGACGGAACTGTCAAAGCAGTTAATGCCGTATTGCAGGGAGGTATGGATATTGGCAATGGCCTGACCGTAGGTATCATGAAAATGCATGGCAATTTTATCGCTGGGAAGGTGATCTAAAATTTCTTCAAGAAGGTCTTCCGTTTGGTGAGGGGTTGCTACACCAATGGTATCGCCGAGGCTTACCTCATAAATGCCGAGTTCAACCAATTGCTGGGTCACTTCCCGTACTTTTGCAGGGGCAATTTTTCCCTCATAGGGGCAGCCGACAACGCAGGAAACATAACCCCGTATTTTGATATGGTGTTCTCTTGCCAGAGGAACAATGTCGGCAATACGTCCCAGGCTTTCAGCGATGGAGCAATTAATATTGCGTCGGTTAAATTCCTCACTGGCTGCGGTAAATACAGCAATTTCTTTAACCCCGGCTTCAATGGCGCGTTGCAAGCCTTTTGTATTGGGGACCAAGGCTGAAAATTGAACGCCAGCCGGTTTTTCAATGGCAGTATAAACATCGACATTATCGGAGAGTTGTGGGATGGCTTTGGGTGAAACAAAACTGGTGGCTTCAATCCGCTTTAAGCCGCTTTGACTGAGTTGATTAATCAGTTCAATTTTTTTTCGTGTCGAGACAAAGGTAATTTCATTCTGCAGTCCATCGCGTGGACCTACCTCAACGATGGTCACTTGTTTTGGGTAGTTCATGCTCATTCCGGTTTTTAGACATGATGGCACGGTTCTTTTCATTTTGAGTGAACAGCGCCGATCTGTAAATGCCTGATTAATCCTGTAATGCCAATAATTGCGCGCCTTCCTGCACCTGAGATCCCACTTCGTAATACAATTCGGCCAGAGTGCCATTTTTCGGAGCGTGAATGGTATGTTCCATCTTCATCGCTTCCAGCACAATCAGGCGCTCGCCTTCTTTCACCTTGTCGCCCTTGTTTTTAAGAATGGCCACCACGGTCGCTGGCATGGGTGCTGTCAGCTGGCCTTTGGGGCCGGCTTGTTGGCCCAATTCTTCCCAATGGTAGGGGCTGATTATCACCGGGCCAGCTTTGATGTAGCAATAAAATTTGCCCTGCTCGTGATTAATCCAGGCTGATTGCTGATGCTTTCCGTCATCCAGGGTTAGCCAATCGCCATCAAGGCGTACGGTTAATGTCAGGGGCGCTTCGTTTTCCAGGGTCACCTGGTATTGTGTCTCATTGACCGCTTCCATTTTAAGGCAATAGGGCTGTCCGTCTATCACATAGCGGCAGTACCAGTGACTGCGTAAATGCGACTGCCAGGCAAAGCTCTGACGCAATACTGGATCCTCGTGACGATGCAGCTCTAGATACTCATAGGCGGCAACCATGAGCAAGGCCTGTTTTTTATCCGGGACAGCCAGGTTAATGGCTTGTTTTTGCAGGAAGTCGGTGCTTAAGTTGGCAGCAATGAATGCGTCATTACCCACTATTTCCTGAAGAAAAGGGATATTGGTTTTCACACCGCCAATAGCGTAATGGCCTAGTGCTCTTTGCATGTGCTGAATGGCTTCATCCCGGGTATTTCCCCAGGTGATCAACTTGGCAATCATGGGGTCATAATACATCGTAATGCTCGAACCGCAGATGACCCCGCTGTCAATGCGAATGTTGTCTCCGTGAGGCTCTTTTAGAAAATGAATCTGACCAATGGAGGGAATAAAGCCCTGATGCGGGTCTTCCGCATAAATACGGCACTCCATGGCGTGACCGTGCTGGCGAATGGCGTCCTGGGTGGCAGGAAGCGGGGCATTGGCGGCAATTTTAATCTGCCATTCCACCAGATCAAAGCCGGTAATCATTTCAGTGACCGGGTGTTCGACCTGCAGGCGAGTGTTCATCTCCATAAAATAGAAATCGTGATCGCCATCCACCAGGAATTCAACCGTACCTGCCCCGCGATAATCAATGGAGCGCGCGACTTCACAGGCAGCTGCCGCCAAACGTTGGCGTAAGGCGTCATTTAAACGGGGAGCCGGGGCTTCTTCGATGATTTTCTGGTGCCGTCTTTGAATGGAACAATCCCGTTCAAAAAGATGCACGACCCCCCCATGATTGTCAGCCATTACCTGCACTTCCACGTGACGCGGGTTTAACACCAGTTTTTCAATGATCATGGTGTCATCGGCGAAACTGGCCATGGCTTCCCGCCGGGCACCTGCCAACGCCTGCAGAAAATCGTTTTCCTGGTGGACGGCACGCATGCCTTTACCGCCGCCGCCGCTTGCCGCTTTGAGTAAAACCGGAAAGCCAATACGGCAAGCTTCACTCAGCAGATGCGTATCGCTTTGCTCGCGGCCATGATAGCCTGGCGTCAGCGGTACGGATGTTTTTTCCAATAATTGCTTGGCCACTTGCTTTGATGCCATGGCTTCCATGGCTGGGACACTGGGGCCAATGAAAACAATCCCGGCCTGTTCGCAGGCACGGGCAAATTGAGGATTTTCTGACAAAAAACCGTAGCCGGGATGAATCGCCTCAGCTCCCGATGCTTTAGCCGCCTCGATGATAGCATCTATATTCAGGTAACTGTTTTTGGCGCTGGCATCGCCCACACAGTAAGCCTGGTCGGCGAGTTGCACAAACCGGCTATTCTCGTCGGCCAGCGAATAAACGGCAATGGTTTCAATGCCCATTTTTTTAGCGGTTCGAATCACTCGGCAGGCAATTTCGCCGCGGTTTGCAATAAGAATGCGGTTAAACATGAAAATCCTTAATTCCAGTTAGGGGTTTCTTTGTTGAGGAACGCGCGAAGCCCGCGTTGCCCTTCAGCAGAGACCCGTTTTTTTGCAATAATGGCGGCGGTTTTGGCGATTAATGCCTCGTCAATGGGTTGGCCGTCAACGCAGTCAACCAAGGGCTTGCATGCGGAGACGGCTTCAGGGGCAAGCGCCGTCATCTTTTGGGCGTAAGCCAAGGTATAGTCCCATAATTCATCATCATTAATACAATGATGGACCAGATTAAGCTGTTTGGCGCGCTCGGCATCGATCATTTCTGCACTCATGAATAACCATTTCGCCACGCGTGCGCCCACGGCCTTGACCACGTAAGGGCTGATGACGGCGGGCACAAGGCCCAGTTTAACTTCGGAAAAACAAAAGCGGGCCGAGTGAGCGGCAATGGCGATATCACAGGCGGCTGCTAACCCGGCACCGCCGCCAAAAGCAGAACCATGCACCATGGCAATGGTGGGTTTGCTGCTTTTGTGCAGGGTATGCATCAGCCGCGCAAGCACCAGGGCATCCTGGACATTCTCTTCTTCACTGTAGTGGGCCATTTTCTGCATCCAGCCGGCATCGGCGCCTGCCGAAAAATGTTTGCCATTGGCTTTTAAAATAATGGCCCTGATGTCAGGATTAGCGATGACTTCGTCTAATGCCGTTTGCAAGTCGTTAAGGAGGGCGTCATCAAACGCATTGTGTTTCTCAACCCGGTTTAAGGTAATCACCGACACGCGGTCATGCAATTCATGCAGCAGGTGGCTCATGGTTTTATCCTTTTACATACGAAATACGCCAAAGCGCGTCGGTGAAATGGGGGCATTCAAGGCCGCAGACAAACTTAACCCCAGCACCGTACGGGTATCTTCCGGTGCGATAACGCCGTCATCCCATAGACGGGCGCTGGCATAATAGGGATTGCCTTGCGCTTCATACTGGTCGCGAAGTTCGGCTTTAAAGGCTTCTTCCGCCTCAGTTGACCAACTGGTGCCTGCTTTATTGTGTTTGTCGCGAGTAACCTGGGCCAGCACATTGGCCGCCTGTTCGCCGCCCATGACTGAAATGCGGGCATTGGGCCAACTCCATAAAAAACGAGGATCGTAGGCCCGTCCGCACATCGCGTAATTACCGGCGCCAAAACTGCCGCCAACAATGACGGTGAATTTAGGCACGTTGGCATTCGCAACAGCGGTCACCATTTTGGCGCCATGCTTGGCAATGCCGCTGGCTTCGTATTTGCTGCCCACCATGAAGCCGGTAATGTTTTGTAAAAACAGCAGAGGGATGCCGCGTTGTGTGCAAAGTTCGATAAAATGAGCGCCTTTTAACGCGCTTTCACCGAATAAAATGCCATTGTTGGCGACAATGCCAATCGGGTAACCAAACAGGTGCGCAAAACCGCAGACTAAAGTCGTGCCATACAGGGCTTTGAATTCATCAAATTCGGAGGCATCGACTAAGCGGGCGATGATTTCACGGATGTCAAAGGGTTTACGCGGATCCACGGGGACGATGCCATTGAGTTCATGAGCGGCGTAAAGGGGTTCACGGCTTGCCATGCGGGCTAGCTGATCCGGCTTTTTGCGGTTCAGAAAGGCAATGGCCTGACGCGCCAGGAATAAGGCGTGGGCATCATTTTCGGCATAATGATCAGCCACACCGGATTGCCGGCAATGGACATCGGCCCCGCCTAATTCTTCGGCGCTGATGACCTCACCGGTTGCGGCTTTTACCAGCGGCGGACCGCCTAAAAAAATAGTGGCCTGATTGCGAACCATGATCGACTCATCGGCCATGGCTGGCACATAAGCGCCGCCGGCGGTACAAGATCCCATGACGACCGCAATCTGGGGGATGTTTTCAGCAGACAGGGTGGCCTGATTATAAAAAATGCGGCCAAAATGATCGCGATCGGGGAATACCTCGTCCTGACGCGGCAGAAACGCACCGCCAGAATCCACCAGATAAATGCACGGCAGGTGATTGAGGCGCGCAATCTCCTGTGCCCGTAAATGCTTTTTAACCGTTAACGGGTAATAGGTTCCACCTTTGACGGTGGCGTCGTTGACCACAATCATGCATTCCGTGCCGTTAATCCGTCCTATGCCGGTAATGAGGCCTGCGGCAGGGACTAAGTCGTCATAAACCTGGTAGGCGGCAAGCTGCGATAATTCCAGGAAGGGACTGCCTGGGTCTAACAATTGTTGAAGCCGCTCGCGCGGTAACAACTTGCCATGCTTTAAATGGCGGGACCGTGCCTTGTCATCGCCGCCGCGGGCGATTTGTTCAACGATGTCGCGTAACTGGATAACCAGCGTCTGCATGGCCGCGGCGTTTTGTTTATATTCGGGATTTGCCGTATTAATCTGGCTGACTATTTTTGCCATGATAATCCTTAATAAATCAGTATGTTGCTGAGTGCAATAATTAACCAAAGACACCAGGTCAACTCAATCAGATAAGGCATGGGTTTGCCCCGTATCGGTCGATAAATAAGCGCAGGAACCAAGGCTAAAAGGATTGGAATCATGGTCAGAAGAATCACTTTGCGAATCAATAAACCAATGCCGGTATGATTGAAAACGGCGGCGAGTTTAAAATTCACATAGGCATAAAACATATCGATGTAGACAATAAGCAGGTGGGCATATTTGGCAAAGACAATGACCAGAATGCTTAAGGCAAGATAAATAAGACTTTGACGAAGCATGTACATCCTTTGTTATTTTTATTTTGTATGCCCGCATCAGTCGCAAGGCGGGCATAGTCTATCGGATTAGAGGCGGGAACTAAACCAGTTCAATGGCCATGGCCGTTCCTTCACCGCCGCCAATGCAAAGGGCCGCAATGCCGCGGGTTTTCTGGCGTTGTTTCAGCGCATGGATAAGCGTGACTAAAATGCGTGCACCCGATGCGCCGATGGGATGTCCCAAAGCACAGCCGCCGCCATGAATATTGACCTTGTCTTCATCCAGTTCAAGCTGAGTAATGGCCGCCATGGCAACCACCGCAAAGGCTTCGTTGATTTCAAACAGGTCGACTTCATTTTTAGTCCAGCCGGCTTTGCTCATGACCTTACGGATAGCATCCACCGGGGCCGTTGTAAACCACTCGGGCGCCTGGGCATGGGTTGCATGGGCAACGATGCGTGCCAGGGGCTTCACACCGCGTTTTTTTGCCTGTTCAGCCGTCATCAGGATGAGGCTTGCCGCGCCATCGGAAATGGAACTTGAATTGGCAGCGGTCACGGTGCCATCGGCTTTAAAGGCGGGGCGTAATGTGGCAATCTTGTTCAATTTGCCGGCGTCGGGGCTTTCATCTTTGGACACGATGATCTCACCCTTACGGTCCGCGATGGTGACGGGTACGATTTCATCAGTAAAGCCATTGTCCTGTTGCGCCTGCAGGGCACGAGTCAATGAGCGGGATGCGTATTCATCCTGCTTTGCGCGGGTAAAACCAAAGTGTTCAGCAGTCTGTTCCGCGAAACAGCCCATTAACTGGCCGCGCTGATACGCATCTTCCAACCCATCGAGGAACATGTGATCTTTAATCTGACCATGACCTAAACGGTAGCCGGACCGAGCTTTGTCAAGCAGGTAAGGGGCATTGCTCATGCTTTCCATGCCGCTGGCTAATACAATATTGGCGGAGCCGGATTTGATTAAATCATGACCAAACATCACCGCTTTCATGCCAGAACCGCACATTTTATTGATTGTTGTTGCTCCGGTAGAATGAGGAATGCCAGCGCCAATCGCTGCCTGGCGTCCGGGTGCTTGCCCTATCCCTGCCTGCAAAACGCAACCGGTGATGACTTCATCAATATCAGAGGGAGAAAGGCCAGCCTGTTCGAGTGCTGCACGATGAGCAATGGCCCCTAATTCCGGTGCTGTCAATGCTGACAGGGCGCCCAGCATGTTACCCATGGGGGTGCGTTTGGCAGCAACGATGACGATATCATTCTGATCCATACTCATTTTCCTTTTCCTTATGAAGTTTCTTTAAATAGTTCACGACCAATTAACATGCGCCGTATCTCGGAGGTACCTGCGCCAATTTCATACAGTTTGGCATCCCGCAATAAACGCCCCGTGGGGTATTCATTAATATAGCCATTCCCGCCCAGAGTTTGAATAGCTTGCAGTGCCATTTGTGTGGCTTTCTCGGCGGTATAAAGGATGACACCGGCTGCATCAATCCGATTCACCAAGCCCTGATCACAGGCTTTTGCCACCGTATAAAGGTAGGAGCGCGAGGCGCTTAATCCAGTATACATATCGGCCAGTTTCCCCTGGATAAACTGGAACTCACCAATGGGCTGGCCGAATTGCTTACGCTCGTGAACATAAGGGATCACCACATCAAGGCAGGCCTGCATGATGCCCACGGGGCCTGCAGCCAGTATGGTTCGCTCATAGTCAAGACCGCTCATCAACACGTGAGCCCCGCGGTTTAAGTCGCCAAGAATATTTTCAGCCGGTACCCGGCAATCTTCAAAAACCAGTTCGCAGGTATTGGAACCGCGCATACCCAATTTATCCAGTTTCTGCGCTGTTTTGAAACCGTCCATGCCTTTCTCGATCAGAAAGGCGGTAATGCCTTTGCTGCCGGCCTGTTTGTCAGTTTTGGCATAAACGACTAAAACATCGGCATCCGGGCCGTTGGTAATCCACATTTTCGTGCCGTTGAGAAGGTAATGATCACCCCGGGGTTGGGCGTTTAACTGCATACTCACCACATCGGAGCCTGAGTTGGATTCACTCATGGCTAGCGCGCCGACATACTCTCCACTTATAAGTTTAGGCAAATACTTTCGTTTTTGCTCGTTATTGCCATTAAGATAAATCTGGTTGACGCAGAGATTGGAATGAGCGCCGTAACTTAAGCCCACGGAGGCTGACGCGCGGGAAATTTCTTCCATGGCAATGGCATGCGCCAGATAACCCATGTTGGCCCCGCCGTATTCCTCGCTGGCCGTAATGCCTAACAGCCCCATCTCGCCCAATTTTCGCCAGAGGTGATTGGGGAACGCATTGTCCGCGTCAATTTGTGCGGCAAGGGGAGCAATTTCACGTTGCGCGAACTGACGGACGCTGTCGCGTAACAGATCATAAGTCTCGCCGAGTGAGTAGTGTAATCCAGTATGCATAGTTGACTTCCTGTTACTTAAACAAATAGGCTAGACTATACCCAATCAAAATCAAGTTGCAACTTCATTTTTAGCAGGCATTGGGCATTAAGGGGCAGATTTATGAACAAGCTGGTAATCTGGGGTCATCATGTCGATGAATACAGGGAAATGTTTGACTTAACCGAAGCGGACTTGCAGGGAAAAATCCTTGAATTTGGCTGCGGCCCCAGCGCAATCAATGCCGAATTGACTGGAAAAGCCGCCCAGTGCGTCAGTTGCGATCCTCTTTTCAGCTTGGACATCGATACGCTCAACTCCAAAGTATCCCTGATTTTTGCCGATATGCTTAAAAAAGTAACGCAGGAAAAAGAGAAGTTTGACTTTAGCCGCTATGAAAATAGTCTCAATGAATTGGTTGAAAAAAGACGCAGCGGCCTCGCTGCTTTTTTCGCAGACTATTTACGCGGCAAAGAGGAAAAGCGCTACATCGGCATCACCGAAATCAAGTTGCCCTTTAAAGATTTTACCTTCGATTATGCCTTAAGCTCGCATTATCTGTTTGCCGAACTCGACAATCAGGATGTGGCGTTCCATGCACAGGCTATTGAAGAGCTGGCACGGGTCGCTAAAGAAGTGCGAATTTTTCCTTTAATCGACCGCCACGGCCAACCCTCGCCTTTGTTGGGGCCTGTGCTGCTTGAACTGCAGCAGCATAACTATGGGGTCGAGGTTCGCAGCGTCAATTATCATCTGCAACCCAGCGGCAATGCCATGCTGCGTGTCTGGGCGCAGGAATGCCCTGTTTAACCGACTCGAACAGGCAATTCAGGGCCAGGCGTTTCGTCTTTCTCGCTTACCTCCTGCACATCGTCTTGATGGTCTGACTGTTGCGCCAGGTATTGTTTTTCGAGTTCAATGAGACTTGCCAGGGTGCTCATAACGGTTTTAAGGGGGGGGCGTTTGTCCGGATCAAAACGGATCATACCATGCAGTAGCTCGTTTAATGGGTCAGCAATTTCTGACGGCACGGTCATCCCGGTAAAGAGTTTAAGCTTCTCTGCTTTGCGGTGGCTGTAGTATTTTTCAAAACAGTCGAAATCCCGTTCTTTGATATGATCCAGGGAGCAGTCACCCCAGAATTCGGCGAGGGTCATGCCCAGTGAAAAAATATCGCCTGCTACGCTAACCTTTATCTTATAAAATGCCTCTGGCGGTAGGAAGGGGAGCGTGCCTTTTATGGTTTTACCCTCTTTTTTACTCTTGGGGCAGGAGAAGGCAAAATCAATTAATTTGACGGTTAGGGGCGAGAGGGTAATCATAATATTTTCTGGTTTAAGATCGCGATGAATACGGCCTTTCTCATGGAGTTCGTCCACCGCTTTGACAAGCGCTAAGGAAATATCCAGGTATTGAAGCAGACTTAATTCAATTCTATTCTTTAGGAGGCGCCGGTGCAGTTTAAACAAGTCCATATCACCCGCCTTTCGCATGCGCAGGAATCCATACGCCTGACTGAATACCGGTTCTTTACACCGTAACGATTCATTAGCCAACTGCGTACGCAGCGCTTCTTTATGGATTCGCTTTTCGGGCATCCGACTTAAGGCAATGCGTTTGATGACTTGTTGCTTTTCAGGCGCCCGCTCCTGAAACGACATGTCATTTTCGCTCTTGATTTTGCCAAGACTTAACATGACCGAACCATAACTTCCGCTTTCAAATGGTTTAGCCAATACCTCTGCATGAACACAGGTTGCAGTTTTTTCAGTAATGAGCAGGGGGTGCACAAGAAAAATATCCTGCGTGTTTTCACTGCAAGACAAGGTGTGTTTCCCCGCAGCAATTTCATTATCTTCTGCTTGATTGATTAAATCAAAAAGCAATTTTTTGCCAGCTGCGTCGAGTTGGGTGGGGTCAATGGTAATCATGAGTATCCTTTTTTAAGTCAGGTTTCTGGCGTAGTCTTAAAGCGGGTATTATATTACCCCAGTTTGCCTTTCTTTTTGAATTAGCTGGAGTCTGCTTATATGTATCATCTGATTCGCCCGCTGCTGTTTAAACTGGACACGGAGCGCGCGCACGCGCTGGCCTTGCGTGCCCTGCGCTTTATGCCTTCGGCCTGTTTTAAACGCCCTGAACAACGGCCCATTCATGCCTTGGGCCTTGAGTTTCCCCACCCAATCGGTTTGGCCGCGGGATTTGATAAAAATGGCGAGCACCTCGATGCACTGGCCAAACTGGGTTTTTCATTTATTGAACTGGGGACTGTCACGCCAAAGCCGCAACCCGGTAACCCGAAGCCCCGTCTGTTTCGCCTGCCAGAAGCCAACGCCATCATTAACCGCATGGGGTTTAACAATCAGGGTGTGGATGCGTTGGTCAAGCATGTTGCCCGGGCAGATTATAAGGGCATTCTTGGCATCAATATTGGTAAAAACAAAGATACGCCGCTGACGCACGCGGCTCATGATTATCGCTATTGCCTGCAAAAAGTGTTCAAGCAGGCTTCTTATGTCACCATTAATATCTCCTCTCCCAATACCCCCGATTTACGCTTGCTGCAACGGGGTGACTTTTTTATTGATTTGTTAATGCAATTAACTGACGAACGAAAGCGGCTTGAAGATCAATACCAACGCACCATACCTCTTTTGGTCAAAGTGTCCCCTGACGAAACAGACGAGGCCTTAAAGCAAATGGCTGAGGTAGTCGTCAGTCAGGGAATTAACGGCATCATCGCCACCAATACCACCGCCGAACGGGAGACGGTGGCTTCGTTACCTTATGGTCAGGAAGCAGGTGGCTTAAGCGGGCGGCCTTTGGCCTTGCGATCAACCGCCTGCCTGCGCCTGTTAAATGAAGTGGCCGGCAAAGATGTCTGCCTAATCGGGGTTGGGGGCATTGACAGTCCTGAAATGGCCCGTGAAAAGCTGGCAGCAGGTGCTTCGTTGCTGCAGATCTATACGGGCTTGATTTACCAGGGACCGGGTTTGGTTAAACGCCTGGTTGATGGGTTGGATGCTTAAGGGGGCTGCTACACTTAAGGATAAGGACAACGCGAAAGGAGATTCCCATGACTCGCCACACCATCAGCCCACAGCCCTATGCCGTGGATCGTAAAGATAAAACAGACGACAAACAAAAAAGCAGGCTGGCTGGCAGTGAAATTGAGGATTCAAAACGCAGGAAAGCGGCAGAAAAAGAGCGTCACGTCAAAACCAAACGGGAGTAGCCCTCAAGGCAAACACGTCTAACAAGGGCTTTTACTTAATACCCTGCTTTGCGCGTTATTCGGACAGAACAACTGATGCTGTGCATAAAGCACAATACGTTGGATGAGACACGCTGACTGTCGGGTGTGCCTGAGGCGTCAAGTGCAATGGCTGCACTATACTCATACACAGTAACGAGGAAGCCATCTTGAAACAAAACAGGGATTGTTATGATTGCGTGATTATTGGTGCCGGACCCGCCGGTTTAACAGCGGCGCTCTATCTGGCGCGCTTTCGCCGTCATTTCAAAATTTTTGACAGCGGCGAAAGCCGGGCTGCCCTCATTCCGGTTTCCCATAACTATCCGGCATTTGTAAAAGGCATAGCGGGCGCCAGGCTATTGGAATTATTAAAAGCGCAGTTGGCCCATTATCAAACCAAAGTCACGGTCGAGAAAGTGGCGCAATTAAAAAAGCAGGGTGGGTTATTTGAGGTTTTTACGGACAGTGCGCGTTATCTTGCGCAGATGGTTCTTGTAGCGACAGGGGTTATTGATATCAGTCCTGATTTACCGGATGCGGATCAGGCCATTGCTGAAGGCTTGTTGCGTTATTGTCCGGTTTGCGACGCCTATGAAGTGAAAAACAAACGCATTGGCGTGCTTGTTCAGGATAGAAAAGGATTAAATGAAGCCTTTTTTCTCCGCCATTATTCTGCCGAAGTGTTTGTGCTGACGCAAAAAGACGGCGTGTTTTCAGACTATGACAGGCGGCGCATGAGGCAGGCTGGACTTCGCTTCCTGCTAAAGCCTGGCATTCAATTTGATTTCGAGCAAGCTTGCATTCAGAGCAAGATCAAGGGAGAACAAGACATTCTCCTCGACACACTCTATGCGGCATTGGGTACAAATCAGCAGAATAAACTCGCTATTGATCTCGGCGCGCGGGAAGACAAGGGTGATCTGGTGGTGAATCGTCATCAGCAAACATCTGTTCCAGGTCTGTATGCGGCAGGGGATATTACCGCGGGTTTAAATCAATTGGTTGTGGCTGAGGGGCAGGGGGCTATTGCTGCTATGGACATTCATAACCGACTGAAAAAAAACGATTAATGCCGCTAAAGCGGTGGAATGCTTGGCGCAGGCTTGGGTTTAGGGGTACAATTTGGCTTTTTTAAGGTCAAAAACAGCTCAACCTCATGAATAATCAAGCGCCTGCTAGCTCCAAAGCCTTGTACCGCCGCCTCATCACGTATGTCAAACCCTACTGGATGGTGCTGGCGCTGGGGATTGTTGCCAATATTTTATATTCAGGCATTGATGCCACGTTTACCTACCTGATGCGCCCTTTTCTTGATAAAAGTTTTATCAATATCGATATGGCCTTTGTCCAGCAAATACCATTGCTTGTTCTTTTAGGTGTTTTGTCACGGGCTGTGGTCAGTTCACTCGGCAGTTATTGCATGACCTGGGTATCCCGATCGGTGGTGCAGGTCTTAAGGCAGCGGGTGTTTGCTCATATTATCCGCTTGCCGGCCGATTATTACGACGAGGCGACGTCCGGTCAACTTTTGTCCAAAATTCTTTACAATGTAGAGCAGGTCGCTCAGGTCAGCGCTGATGCGCTCACGGATTTTATTCAGAACGCTTTTTTAGTCGCCGGGCTGCTCACCGTGATGATGGTGATTTGCTGGCAGTTTTCGTTGATGTTCCTGCTGACCGTGCCTTTCGTGGGATTGATTGTCAATTACACCAACAAGCGGGTCAGGCGCATCAGCCACAAAGTGCAGAAATCCATGGGCGAGGTGACTGAAATTGCCAGTGAGGCAATTGAAGGGTACCGGGTGGTGCGTATTTTTGGCGGTGAAGCGTATGAAACAACCAAATTCAACCGCGCCACCGAAGCGTCGCGCATTAATGACATGAAAGTGGCTGTCAGCAAGGCCATTAATGTGTCGGGCGTGCAGTTTGTTTTGGCAATTGGTATTGCAGCCATCCTGTATACCGCCATTCATTTGGCGGCAGTGATTACTATTTCAGCGGGGTCGTTTGTGGCCATTATTGCCGCCATGCTGCAATTAATTAAACCCATGAAAACCCTGACCACCTTGAACGCCACGATACAAAAGGGGCTTGCCGGGGCTGAAAGCGTCTTTGCTGTGCTGGACAGCCCGGTTGAGACCGAGGAAGGCAAGGTTCTGACGGCACGGGCACGGGGTGAGGTCCGTTTTGAGAGAGTGGGGTTTGCCTATCGTCAGGGGCAGATGATTCTTGATAACATTAATCTTCTCATTCCGGCCGGGCAGACCGTGGCCCTGGTGGGGCATTCCGGCAGCGGTAAAACCACCTTGGCGAGCCTCTTGCCTCGCTTTTACGAGGTGACGGAAGGGCAGATCAGCCTGGATGGCGAACCCATAAGCCAGTTAAAACCCAGCAGCCTGCGCGAACAAATGGCCTTAGTCAGCCAGCATGTGACCTTATTTAACGATACCCTGGCCAATAACATTGCCTATGGCCGTTTTGATGTCAGCCGCGATGATATTGTAGCCGCCGCCAGACTGGCTTTTGCCGATGAATTTATCCAGCGTCTGCCAGAAGGGTATGACACCCGTGTAGGCGAAAACGGCTTTCTGCTTTCAGGCGGACAACGCCAGCGCTTGGCCATTGCCCGCGCTATTTTGAAAAACGCGCCCATCCTGATCCTGGATGAAGCCACGTCCGCGCTCGATAGCCAGTCAGAACAGGCTATCCAATCGGCCTTGGAGCATGTCATGAAAAACCGCACGACGCTGGTCATCGCCCATCGCCTGTCCACCATTCAGCGTGCCCACAAAATCGTGGTGTTGGATAAAGGCCGTATTGTGGAGCAGGGAACGCATCAGGAGTTGCTTGAATGCAATGGCCACTATGCGCAATTGTATCGTGCGCAGACATTGCACCATGAGCTGAAAGACAGGGTGACGTAATGCCTGCCATCCTCGAAAAACTATGGTATGGAGGCCATAGAGCTTACTGGTTACTTCTTCCCTTAGCCTGGGTTTATCGGGCTGTCAGTGCCTGCCGTCGCCATGTTTTGCAACGCTTTTGCCAGCAGCGATTTAACATTCCGGTTATCGTCGTCGGTAATCTTTCTGTTGGGGGCGTGGGTAAAACCCCATTCGTGATTGCCTTAGCCAGAAAGCTCCAGGAGAAAGGCATCAGTGTCGGCATCGTCAGCCGCGGCTATGGTGCCAGTCTGGCTGCTTTTCCTCATGAGGTGACTCTCGACAACACGGCGGCGGATGTCGGGGATGAGCCCCTGCTCATCCGTCAAAAAACCGGATGTCCCGTGGTGATTGCTCCGAAACGGGTGCAGGCCGTGCGTTACCTAATCGACCATCATCACCCGCAGGTGATTATCAGCGATGACGGTTTGCAGCATTATGCCATGGGGAGAGCCATTGAAATTGTCGTCATTGATGGCCAGCGCGGCCTGGGTAATGGTCGGTGTCTGCCGGCAGGGCCTTTGCGTGAACCGCCTGCTCGCCTGAAGCAGGCAACGTTTGTGGTTGTTAATCAGGGTCAGTGGCCCGGGGCTTACCCCATGACGATGACCCCTGGACCATTAACCCACCTTGCTTCCTGGCAGGCGGTGGCAAAGGAGGAACTGAAAGCGCCAATCGCGGCTATGGCTGCAATTGGTAACCCGCAACGCTTCTTTTCGACACTGCAACAAATGGGATTGATTTTTCAGCAATATTCTTTTCCCGATCATCACTTTTTTACAGCAAATGAGCTACAATTCTCCGAATCATCGGTCATTATGACCGAAAAGGATGCGGTGAAATGCCATGCTTTCGCGAGAGAAGGCTGGTATGTCTTACCGGTTGAAGCCACCTTACCTGATTTATTCTGGCAAGCCTTATGGTCACAAGAACAATTAAAAGGGTTAATTTCCACATGAGACACGTTAAATTTTATGGATTCCTGCTCCTTGGGTTATTCATGACGGCTGCTTTCGCCAGCGACAAGACAGCTGTGCCCAAGTCAGAAGAAGCCGTGGAGTCCGAAACACCCGTTGCCAATATCCTCTCCCTCAGTGCAAAGCAGGCTGACTGGGTCTTCTCCGGTGCCGTGACCAATGAGAGCGGAGAGCGTTATAATTACTACTTTGAGTTGCAACGGAATGACCAGCAATTTCATGCCCAGGCGATTTTGGTCGATGCGCAGACTGGTGAGTTGGTGTTGCATGAGCAAAGCGACAGCGTAATTGACGCTCCTGAAAGCAGTCAATGGCGGGTAGGCAAGGCTTTCCTGCGCTTTAACGCCATCAATAACAGCTGGATTTTTGGTGTTAAAGGAAAAGACAAGGGGTTTAATTTTAAGGTCGATATGCTGGGGCTTTCGGGCAATAACTATTCCAGACAACAGGATATCCGCAATGGCATTGAATTGCTGATTAACCAGACTGGCCGTTTAAATGGTCATTTACAAACCGGCGAAAATAACCAGGAGCAGTTTGTTACCGCTAAAAAAGCCTGGTTCAGGCAAGTATGGGTCAGCAAGCCGCAAACGCTTGGTCACCCGATGACTGCCGTTCTGTGCGAATTCAACGACGGTGGCGGATTTTATGCGGTGAATCTTAAAGAAGCCGATGCCTTGCGCGGTGCGGTGGCGGGTTTTCGCGACCAGGAAGGTACAGCTGTGCCGGTGTCGCAATTTGTGACAGTCAAAAAAGACAAGGATGGCTTATGGGTCATTCATATTCCATCGCCGCGGCTCACCTTAACGCTTAAGGACATGCTCGAGCAACTGGATACCAGTCATCAATTGGTGGCCGGGTTGGTTAAAGGAGTAAAGCCTGGTTTTTGTGCCATTAGTCTCCACGACATTGGGCAACCTTCTGTTTTGCCCGCTCAAAAGACCGCCTAAACGCCATGTTTATCCGGCAGTAACAAAGCAAGCCCTGCTGCAATAAGCAAACCGCAGGGCACAAGAATTAAAGCCCACTGATAATCAGCCAGAGTATAAGCATCGCGGGTGCCGCGTAGAAAATCGAGAAAATACCCAACCAGCGGTTGCAGCAAGGGTGCAGTCAACATGGCGAGGGTATTGGTAAAGCCAGTGCAGGTGGATAACGTATCCTGCGGGGCCAGTTCATTGGCAATGGAATAAGACAACATGTAAGCGCCGCAGCAGACACCAATCAAAAACATCAAAAACGCCATGCTCACGGAAGAATGGATGGGCATAAACAGGGTGATCCCTAAAAACAGAGCAGTCGACAGGCAGGAAAACAGCATGAGTGGCGTGCGGCGTTGAAAATACCCGGCTAAATAACCAAAAAGTGGGCAACTCACGGCGGCGCCAAGGAAAACAAAGGCGTCCACGAGGCTGGCTTCCTTAAGGCTTAAACCCAGCTTGATTTGTAAAAAAGGGATAGCCCACAAAGCTCCAAAAACGGTAATGACAGTAAAACTTAACCCCACAAACAAGCCATTAAACCAGGCTTTGGGTGATTTGAGAATAATGAGTAGCGGTTTCAGTTGCGATAACTTGATGGCTTGTCCGCGTTTCGGCGGAATAAACTGCCAACAGCAGCAGGCGATTAATAGCCCGCCGATGGCGGCGCCATGAATAAAAAAACGCCAACCCCAATGTGTAATGAGCCCGCCAAGGCTTATCATACCGAGCATGGTCATTAAAAAGCCTAAAGTCTCTGAAAGGCCAATCATGAAGGCGAATTGCCGAATAGGGAAATGCTCACGCAGTAGATGAGAAAGTCCGACAAAGGCAAAAGAGGAGCCTGCGCCAATCAGCAGACGGCTCAGCACAAGCGCCCATAATTGTTCGCTTTGTGCAAAAAGAAAGCAACCAAGGCTGCAGAGCAGGGCATTTATCGTTAAAAGAAAACGTGGATTGGCACGATCAAAAAGAATGCCGACGGGTATTTGCAGGCTGGTGTAAACATAATAAAACGAACTGCTTAAAAAACCAGCCATGAGCGCCGACAGTTTCATTTCTACCATAATGGCGCCAATGATGACGCCCGATGACAATTGCAGAAAAAATTGAAACAATACAAAAGAAACCCCTACCAGCCAGATTAACAGGCGCCGGGTCGACAGGGAGAGCGGTATACTATGAGAAGACATTAATCTCAATTTAGACTAAAAAAGTGCTGAATATACCGCCTAACGTGGTATCGAGCAATGTTTGCGAGGAAATATGAATTTACGCGATCTGCAGTATTTTGTGGTGTTAGCCAAAACGGAACATTTTGGCGAAGCCGCAAGGCAATGTTTTGTCAGCCAACCGACCTTGAGCATGCAGATTAAAAAACTGGAGGATGAGTTGGGCGTGCAGTTGTTTGAACGCGATAACAAACGGGTGATGCTGACTGATTCTGGCCGCTTGCTGCTTGAGCGAGCTCGCTCAATCCTGGCAGAGGTTGCTGAAATGAAAGCGATTGCCAATACCGCCCGCGATCCCTTCGCCGGTGAATTGCACCTGGGTGTTATTCCAACGGTGGCACCTTACCTGCTGCCGCTGATTATGTCGGGTATTCAAAGCCATTTTCCGCAATTAAAAATCTGGCTTATCGAGGATAAAACGCATCGACTGGTGCAATCCTTGCAGGAGGGAACACTGGATGCCGCGATCATGGCTTTACCCGTGGCTCTGGATTTTGACTATCAACTACTTTATGAAGAACCGTTTTATTTTGCCTGTTCACCGGATTATCCCTTACCGGCGGGGCAGGCAGTCAAGCTTGAACAGTTGGCAGGGCAGCCGGTCATGCTTCTCGAAGAAGGGCATTGCCTGCGTGAACAGGCGATGTCGATTTGTAAGACCGTGAAAGCGGAAACCACAGTTGATTTTACAGCCACAAGCCTTGAAACCTTGCGTCTCATGGTTCAGGCGGGTAGAGGAATCACGCTGATGCCGGCCCTGGCGGTGCGTGGTATTGCCGAGAGTGAATTAAAAATCCTCCCTTTTGCCAATCCCGGCGCCTCTCGGCGTATTGCCTTATTCTGGCGTGGCAGCAGTGCCAAGCGTCGCTGCCTCGAAGCCATTGGCGATTTTATTAGTGATAAGATGGTCACTATCCTGCCACCTGGCAATCCATGATTTTTCTAAAGACTTATTGCTGTCTGCCGTGTTCTCTTGCTAGAGTGGAAGCTTGATTTCTTTGCTGATTCTCTATGCCGCAACCTGCTGAAATTAAACATCTTCGTGTTGGCTTTGAAACTGCTGAACGTACGATTACTGCTGTCGATGACATCAGTTTTCATTTAATTCCTGGCGAGACCATGGCGCTGCTTGGCGAGTCGGGTTGTGGTAAATCCTTAACCTCTCTGTCATTGATGCGCTTGCTGCCGCCTTATGGCGTTTATGGCCAGGACAGTGAAGTGCAGGTGGAGGGCAATGATTTATTACGCCTGCCTGAATCGGTCATGCGCCAATTACGGGGCCGGCGTTTGGCGATTATTTTTCAGGAACCGATGACGGCGTTAAATCCTGTCTTGAAAATAGGTGAGCAATTGGCCGAAGCCCTGCGGCAAGGGAGCAAAACTTTTGACAAGAAAGCCTTGCAAAAGCGCATGATTTCCTTGTTGAATGAAGTGGAAATGCCAGAGCCTGCCTTACGCCTTAACCAATATCCCCATCAATTGTCAGGCGGCCAAAAGCAACGGGTTGTCATTGCCATGGCTTTGGCTAATCAACCCGACATTCTGATTGCTGATGAACCGACGACCGCACTGGATGTAACCATTCAGGCGCAGATCCTGCAATTACTGAAAAAATTGCAAAATGAGCACAATATGAGCATGTTGCTCATCACCCACGATTTAAGCGTAGTGAAAGCTGTGGCGGATCGGGTGTGTGTGATGTATGCGGGCCAATTGGTTGAGCAGGCGACAGTGGACGAATTTTTCACTCAGATTAAACACCCTTATTCGCAACAGTTATTCGCCTCTTTACCTGATTTTAATAAACGCGGCCATCGCCTGCAGACGATTGCAGGGAGTGTGCCGGGTCTCGATGCCATGCCGTCTGGCTGTCGTTTCCACCCGCGTTGTGCACACCGTTTTGCTCCCTGTGCTGACATTGAACCGACGCTTCAGGATGTGGATGGACGCCTGGTGCGTTGTCATCTCTACCCTGAGCATCGTGAGCCGCCGCCGCTTCATGAGGTTCAGCAAACATGGGAAAAGAAGGCGGTGGCCGAAGACGTGATACTGCGGGCGGAAAATCTTTGTGTTGATTTTATCCTTGGTAAGCGCCTCTTTCATAAAGGTCAGGTGCTGCATGCTGTGGATAATCTGTCGTTGACGCTGCGCCGCGGTAAAACCTTAGCCTTAGTCGGCGAATCCGGCTGTGGTAAAACAACGGCAAGCCGTGCTTTGTTGCGGCTATTGCCCATTACTTCGGGTGAGGTATTTTACCAGGAGCAGAATATTTCTGCGCTGCGAGGCAAGGCATTACGCGATTATCGTAAAAAAGTGCAGATAGTCTTTCAGGATCCCTTTTCCTCCATGAACCCGCGCATGACCATCGGCGAGATCATTGCCGAGGGCATGCAGGCTCAGGGCATGGCGGCTAAAACCATTGCACAAAAACAGCATTGGCTTCTGGAACGGGTTAATTTGCCGCAAAAGAGTCTGGATCGTTACCCGCATCAATTTTCAGGCGGGCAGCGGCAACGGATTTGCATTGCCCGCGCCTTGGCCACTGAACCTGAAATTCTCATTTGCGATGAACCAACCAGTGCTCTCGATGTCTCGGTGCAGGCGCAGATATTAAACCTGCTGAAGGAATTGCAGCAGGAGTTGGGCATGGCTTATTTATTTATCACCCATAATATGGCCGTGGTGTCTTATATGGCCGATGACGTCATGGTCATGCGCAAAGGGCGTTGTGTGGAGAAAGGATCCTGCGAAGCCATCTTTAAGCACCCAGAGCAGGCCTATACCCGGCAATTGTTAGCCAGCGTGTTAGAGATTTAAAGTGTCGCGATCTGGTTTTTCCAACAGATGACAAGCCCGAGGGCGTTCTGTTCATGCAGCAATGCCTCCCATTGAATGTTCAAGATTCTATAATGTCTTGATGCTGTGTAATAACTCGGCGCTTTTGGTGTTGGTATCCGGACGATGAGTTTTGAAAAAAAGATTACGATGCATGCTCATCAATGTGCCATTTTGTACTTTTTTACCATTAACTTCTAACGTGGACTCTTCTTTTTCCCATTGCTCAATAATGCCTTTAATGTCATCCAGGGAAGAGAGCTCTGACTCTTTAATTTTGGTATGTAAGGCGTTTAAACTTGCAATCTTTGCAGAGGGATCGCGCAGGACGCGTTGCTGCCACGCACCAAGCTCCGTCAAGCGTTTGTTTATGGCCTGCAGGACCTCCATTTTTTGGGTTTTTGCTTGCAGGGGAATGGCCTCTATCGCTGCATGAAGTTTATCGGCATCCAGAAGAGGCACAAATACACAATCAAAACGCTTCCCCTGGTTGTCAATGGTTTGGAATTGATAGCCGGGTAACGTCGCTTTAATAAAGGCAAAGTCTTTGGAAGGCAACGATTGCTGGCCGATCATGTATTGCGGAAAACGAATAGCAATGGCTTTATTATTGAACGTGTCAGCGGCCATGCGCACTAAAATGTCTGGCTTTGCTAATCGTTTTTGCAAGTCTTGCTCATAATCAAAGACCGTTTGATCATTAATCTCCCGGCTTACTTTGTAGCTATCATCCAGACACATGATCATGCGGTATTCAAGATGCGGATTGATTTCTTCTAATGAGCGGGAATCCACAACAGGATGGCCTGAGGCGAAATCAAGTACCTGCGTTTCCAATTGATGGATACCCGTGGCATCGCGATAGAAACCGCCGTCTGGATGGTCGCCAATTTGAGCACCGGGTGGTAATCCGTATTGTTCATTCAATTCAGCGGGAATGATGCCAGTAATGATATTGTGCGGTTTATCATCAAGCGGAGCTATACGGGAGTTGGTGTCGCCGAGAATGATGGATAGATCACTGGTGGTTTCGGTTAACAGCTGTCCATACAATTTCTCGTTGCCGTCAGGGAAAGGGCTGTAATAACCACAGGTATTATGAAGATCAAGGATTAAGCCCTTGTTCTCCTTATCTTTTACCGTCACGGAGCGTATTTTTGCTTTACGATCCAATCGGGTTGCCTGTTCTTCAAACCGCTTTTTAGAGTAGCAGGTGACCAGCCCGGTTCTAAACTCGACTTTAATCTCCCAGTCCTCTCCCAGAGCGACGCGTAAATCCTCGACCACTTCCTCGCCTGCTTCCTGCAGAAAAAGAACATCAGCCGCCTGTTTTTTTACACCCTTGGCTAAACCGGCGATAATTTGCTGATAGCGCTTTGGTGTATCTTCTTTGGAGTCTTTTGTATGGATACCCGGGCAGCTTGATGTGCCGAGAATATTAAGGGAAATCAGCGTCAAAGATTTTTTACCTTTCCCGAGAGGCACCTTGGTCAATAGGGGTAAATGATCCGAATAGGCAAGATCGGGATTGCTGTTTACTTCGTCAAGGGTTGGAAAAAGTGGGTGTAGTCTGGGGGCCATGTTTGCTCTGGACGATTAATAAAATCATTTAAATTTATATCAAATATTATACAATATGAGCTGTAATATGCCGTATCGGGGGCGGTGCTCCGATACGGCTGCTTCGTCAGTTAGCTGTGATTTGTTCAATAAAAGCAGGCAAATCGTTCAGTTTAATGGTGGAAATCGCCTCGCTGTTGCGGGCCTTGTATTCCACCGAGTCGTCCTGTAAATGGCGTTCACTGATAACCAGGCGGTGTGGGATGCCGATTAAATCGCTGTCGGCAAAAAGGACGCCAGGCCGTTCATTGCGATCGTCCAGTAAAACGTCAACGCCCTTCGCTTTAAGCGCCTGGTATAATTGCTCAGTGGTTTCACGCACTTGTTCAGAACGGGCGGCATTGACGGGGATGAGAACCAGTTGGAAAGGCGCCATGGCTTGCGGCCAGATGATGCCGCGTTCGTCATGGTGCTGTTCGATGGCAGCGGCGACGACGCGCGATACGCCAAGTCCATAGCAGCCCATGATCATGGTCTGTAATTGCCCTTCTTCATTCAATACCGCTGCCTTCATCGCTTTCGCGTACTTATCGCCCAACTGGAACACATGGCCTACTTCAATACCGCGGCAGGCACGCAAACGGCCTTTGCCATCGGGGCTTAAATCGCCTTCTTTGACATTGCGTAAATCAAAGGTTTCGACCGAAGCCGCATCACGTGCCCAGGAGGCATTGAGGTAATGCTTATCGGCATGGTTAGCACCACAGGCGAAGACGGGTAGGGCAAAAGCGTGATGATCAACAATGATCGGGATAGGCAGATTAATGGGTCCTAGGGAACCCACTGGGGCTTTCAATTGTTTTTTAATGGTTTCATCATCAGCGAAGCGAAGTGGTGATTTAACCAGGGGATGTTTAGCCGCTTTGATTTCATTTAATTCATCATCACCGCGTAACACCAGGGCAACCAGCGGGTGTTCATCGCCTTCAACAATCAAGGTTTTTACCATCTCTTCCGGTTGAACAGCGAGCAGGGCTGACACGTCTTCAATAGTCTTTTTGCCGACGGTATCCATAAGACGCAAGGCTTCCGTATGCGCATGACGTACTGGCTCGGGTTTTAAACTGGTCGCTTGTTCAACATTGGCCGCGTAATCGCTTTGGTCGCTATAAAAAATTAAATCTTCACCGGAATCCGCGAGCACCTGGAATTCATGCGAGGCTGAACCGCCAATGGCCCCGGTATCGGCTTCAACAGCGCGATACTTCAAACCCAATCGGTCAAAAATACGGCAATAAGTGTAATACATGTCATCGTAAGTCTGCTGCAGTGATTCCTGCGTCAAATGGAATGAATAGGCATCCTTCATGATGAATTCGCGCGCGCGCATGACACCGAAACGCGGCCTGATTTCATCGCGAAATTTGGTTTGAATCTGGTAAAAATTAACCGGTAATTGCTTGTAGGAGCGGAGTTCATTGCGCATGATGTCGGTAATGACTTCTTCGTGCGTGGGGCCATAGCAATAATCGCGGCCGTTGCTGTCGGTCATTGTTAACAGCAGGCCGCCAAAAGTATCCCATCGTCCGGTCTCCTGCCAGAGTTCAGCCGGTTGAACGGCTGGCATCAACACCTCCATGGCGTTGCTGCGGTTCATTTCTTCACGTACGATTTGTTCAACCTTGCGCATGACTTTTAAACCAAGCGGCATCCAGGTATAGAGTCCTGATCCTAATTTGCGGATGAGGCCGGCCCTAAGCATTAATTGATGAGAGACGATTTCTGCATCGTTTGGGGTTTCTCTTAAGGTGTTTAAAAACCATTGCGACACACGCATACCAACTCCTGATGACGATTAATTTAAAAACGGTCATTATATACCCCCACAGGCAATAACCCTAGCCATGGAGAAAATCAATGAACACCCTACTGCTAATGCAGACTTTTTGCAAGGTGGCCCAACATCGTGGCTTTAATGCAGCGGCCAAAGCGCTGGGTATCTCGCCTGCGGCAGTCAGCAAACAGATTACATCGCTCGAAGAGTCTTTAGGCGTGACCTTGTTTGAGCGCACCACGCGTAAAGTGGCCTTGACTGTTATCGGAGAGGCCTATTATGCCGAGGCACAGGCTGTGTTGTTAGCCCTTGAACAATCCAATAATTTGATTGCGGGTTATAAATCGCAGCCAGAGGGATTATTGCGCGTGATGAGTTCCCGCTATTTTGCCGAGCACATCATTTTACCTCGCATGCCGGCCTTTAGTCAGAGCTATCCGAAAGTCAGTCTTGATTTGCAGATTGCCGAAGAAGTTCCGCATTTGCTGGAAGAAGGCTTGGATGTGGTATTTGGTATGTCAGCCGCCGTGGCTTCCAATGCCGTACAGAAAAAAATAACCACTACGCGTTATGTGTTGTGCGCCTCAGCGGATTATCTGCGTCAATACGGTTACCCAAAACAGGTTGATGATCTAAACCATCATCGTTTCATTACCCATAAAATGAGGATGCCGAATGACAGTTGGACTTTCCTGAACGGCGAAACCCTGGTATTTAAGCCGGCGGTTTATGTCAACGACGCCGCCACCATGGCGGCCTTTGCCATGAGTGGGATGGGGCTTGCGTTCTTGCATCACTATCAGGTGGCCGACGCGCTGGCCAGCGGGCAGTTGCTTGAAGTATTGCCTGAGCAAAGGCTGCCGGTTATTCCGGTTTTTCTTTACTACCATCCCGGCCGTTTTTTGCAGCCCAAGATTAAGTTGTGGGTTCAGGCGATGAGTCGTGATATTCCTGCGTTTCTCTAGCATGGACGTTATCCGCATCATGCATTAATTGTTTGATTTTTTCACCAAGAACAGGGCCGGATTTGTGACTGAGCTGCAATAGTTCGGTGCCAAAATCGTCAAACTGTACCCGGCCGCTTTCCACATCATAGACCGCGCCGATCAAGGCGATGCTGTCATCATCAATCATGCCGCGCAGGATGTCGCTTCGGGTATAGACTTGTTCCAGCGTATTGGCAATATTCAAGGCGGTGACGTGTCTTACAAATTCACCATTCTGCCCGTTTCGCTGCTCACGGGTCACTGATTCCGCCTCTACAGCAGGTTTGATTTTATCCAGTAATTCCGTGATATGGCCCTTTTTAACGCCATCGCAGGCTGATTGGATTGCTCCACAGCGGGTATGGCCTAACACGACGATGAGCTTGGCACCCACGACATGACAAGCGTATTCCATGCTGGCTAAAATATCGTTATTTATCACGTTGCCGGCAATACGGATACAGAATAAATCACCAAAACTCATGTCGAAAATCGTTTCCACCGGGACGCGGGAATCAATACAACCAAGGACGACGGCAATGGGGTGCTGGGTCTTGGCCGTGTATTGAATATCAATTTGGGTGGTGCGATGGATACGGGTATCGCTCAAGAAGCGTTGATTCCCCTCGCGCAATACCACCAAAACCTCCGCGGGCGAGAGGTTACTTTGCACGTCGTAAGTCGTGACGTTGATGAAATCAATGTAGTTATGGATGTCGTAATGATCTTTAAAGCCCGTTAAATTCAGCGAGATTTGCTTTAAAGGCGCCTGCTCCTGTTGGAATTCTTTAATTAACTCAATAATTTCTTTATCAATATAGGTGGAGTGGCGGGCATCAATAATCAATTGTGAATTCCGGGGAATGGAATCTAATTCGGCTATCAGCGAGGCTTTGTTCAGGAAGCTTATCTGCTGCGGCAGGATGAGCCGGCTGGTGACGCCATTGGGATAAAATTCCTTGACAATGTCAAGGCGTGCCTGGCTGTTGGATTTGAGAATGTAATAAAGGCTTACCCCCAATCCAATCATGATACCGGCCAGCAGGTTGAATACCACGATGCTGAAGACGGTGGCAATAAAGGGGATGAAGCGGTCCATTCCCTGGGCATAAATCTGTCGATAGATAGCGGGTTTCGTTAATTTGTAACCGGTGAAGATCAAAATGACGGCCAAGGATGACAAAGGAATTTTGTTCAGTAATTCAGGAATCAGCACTACGGCAAAAAGCAGGAAGAAACCGTGAAAAATGGTGGATAATTTTGATCGGGCGCCGGCCTGAATATTAACCGATGTTCTGACAATAACGGAGGTTACCGGAATACCCCCCACTAAACCCGCAACCAAATTCCCTGCGCCCTGTGCAATCAACTCCTGATCCTTGGAGCAATAACGGTGTTTTTTATCCAGCCTTTCCCCGGCTTTAACGTTCAAAAGACTTTCGAGCGAGGCGACAATGGCAATGACAAAGGCATAGAGATAGACTTTTGGATTCTTCCAGGCTGCCCAGTCGGGAAAAGTAAACTGACTGAACAGATTGGTGTAGCCGTTGGTGTGAGGGATGTTCACCAGATGCGGGTTATCCTGCACCAATGACGACTGAGTCAGATTGAACAATTCATTAATGAGAATGCCGGCAATCACGACGATAATGGGTGCGGGTACATTTTGCAGCCACTGAATTTTCACTTTATCGAAAAAAATCAGTATGGCAAAGGAAATCAACGAAATCAGACAGGCCCCATAATTGATGTGATACGACAAATCGTAAAATGGGTTTAAATTAAAACCTTCGGTGGTCTCCAGCAAGTGGGCCTTTAATTCGGTCAAGTCGGTGGAGTGGGTAAAGGTTAAGGGCAATTGCTTGATGATAAGCAGGATGCCAATGGCGCACAATAAGCCCTGCACAACATTGGAAGGCACATAATCTGCAACAAGACCTGCGCGCAGGCCGCCGACGATGATTTGTAAAATCCCGGCTAAGGTCAGGGCCAGAAGAAAGGTATTAAAATCGCCGAGTTGGGAAATGGCGGTCAGTACGACAGCCGCCATACCGGCGGCCGGTCCGCTCACGCTTACCTGGGAGCCACTTAGGGAACCTACGACAATACCACCAATGATGCCGCTTAAAATGCCGGAAAAAAGAGGGGCTCCTGAGGCCAGAGCAATCCCCAGACATAAAGGAACCGCGACTAAAAAGACAACAATCGCTGCAATAAAATCAAACTTGAGATGTCTGCTTTTATAAACGCGTAGCTTGCGCAGGCCGTTTGTCATGGCTTCAGTCATAATGCGTAACCTCGTCATATTAAACTAAAAGAGTTCGGAGTGTATAATTACCAAGCCTTTACAGTAAAGTAAAATTACTTTACATAAAGAATGACACGCCATCCTACAGGTTACAGGGAAAGACGCCTGATGTCATGCTAAAAAACAGCTTCGTTTTCTTCCGGGTCTGGCAATTCATCATGAGAAAACACAGCATCTGTTTCCCGTAACGTGTCAGTGATTAATTCTTTCTCCAGGTTTTTAAAATGCCACAAGTCCTGATCCATGAGCTGGCTGGGTTTAATGCTTTGCAGGGCATGCAAAATATTACTGGGTACTTTGGGGTTTTCTTCTGCCAATTGATCGATGAGTTTACCCACGCGTTTGCGCATTAAATTTTCCTGCGAACCGCAAAGATTACAGGGGATAATCGGGTAAGCCTGCTCGTTCGCAAAGGTAATGATGTCGCGTTCCTGAACATAGCAGAGAGGGCGGATGACGATGTGTTTTTTATTGTCGCTCAATAATTTGGGCGGCATGGAGCGTGTATCACCGTTATATAGAATGGACATCAGCAGGGTACGGATTAAATCATCGCGATGGTGTCCGAGGGCAATCTTAGTGTAGCCATGTTCTTCCGCATAACGGTAAATAATCCCCCGTCTTAACCGTGAGCACAGTGAACAGTAAGTTTTTCCTTCAGGAATTTTTTCTTTCACAATGCTGTAGGTATCGCGGGTCAGAATTTCGTGCGGGATGTTTCTTTCGGAGAGCCACTGGCGCAGGCGGCTGTCATCCCAACCCGGCTGAGCCTGATCAAGGGTAAAGGCAAAGACGTCGAATTTATTGTTGGAGCGTTTGCGCAGCGTATGCAGCAAAGTCAGCAGGGTGAACGAATCTTTACCGCCTGACAGGCAGACCATGACGCGATCGCCGCGTTGGATCATATTAAAATCAGCAATAGCCTTGCCGGTATAATGCAATAATTTTTTTTCAACTTGAGAGGGCGTGGTGGACATCATTTAACAACCTAATAATAAACTAGTGATGGGTATCAGGAACCGCTTGCGATGGGGGAAAGCCGGCAACGCGTGAGGTTGACAACCAGGAATTGACTTCCTCCAGATCATTCACATTCAGCGTTCCAGCCAGGTATTTAAGCTGCAACATGGCATTGATCAGATTGTATTGATCGCGGGCCAATTGTTCCTGTGCTTCAAACAGGCGTTGTTGTGCGTTAACAACATCCACCATGGTGCGTGTTCCTACCTGGAATTGGGCTTCGGTACTTTCCAGGGAGTTCTGTTGAGAAATCACGGTTTGGCGGTCGGCTTTCACTTTGCTGATGCCATCCACAATGGTGTTAAAGGCAATGCGGCTATTGACTACAACATCGCGGTAAGTTTGCTCAAGCTGTTCACTGGATGTTTGATAATCGTACTGGGCCTGGCGGGTTTGTGATTGGACCAGACCGCCTTGAAAAACAGGAAAATTCAGGGCCAGGGCAACGTTGGCTGTCGTTTGGCGCTGGGGCACGAAGAAAGACGTCGAACCGCCGCTGTTATGGGTTTGCAGGGCATTGCTTTGAATCGCCAGCGTTGGCCAGGCGCCTGCCGCATTAGCCCGGATGTTTTCATGGGCAGCCTGCAAGCCGAATTTGGCGGAAAAAAGGCGGTAATTTTGTTTAAGCCCGGTATCAACCCATTCGTCCACATTGTCCGGTTCCGGTCTTATCAATGGGATGCGGCTGTCGCGCAGAGGGGCTAAAAATTCATACACGTGGTTGGTTAATTTCCGCAGATTCTCGTTTTGGTTAATCTGGTTATTGCGGGCGGAAATAACCTCGGCGACGGACTGGTCATAGGCAGCTTTTGCTTCATAAACAGAGGTGATGGCATCGAGGCCCACTTTAAACCGTTGCTCGGCCTGCTCAAGCTGGCGTTTGTTCGCGCGCTTTTTGGCTTCGGCAAAATTCAGTGTGTCTTTGGCAAACAGCACGTCAAAATAGGCCTTGGCCGTGCGTACAATCAAATCCTGAGCCGCATCATTAAACGTGGCTTGTGCGGCTTTGACCGACGCTTTTGCCTGTTGCACACGCGACCAGGCCTGGTAGTTAAATACAGCCTGCGAGGCGGTTACTGTCCATTGATTGCTGTTAAACGTTTCCTGAATACGGGCAAGGGTGGTCACGTCCTGTACATTACGGCCGGTAGTCCCCCCGACCGTCACCTGCGGATACAAGGCGGCGCGTGCCTGAGGAATCGCCTCACTGCTCGACATGTAAGTACTATATGCTTCCTTGAAGGTTGGATCGTTTTCCAGAGCCTGCTGGTAAATATCCATCAAATCCGTCGCATGAACAGACTGAGTGATACCGGTAACCAACGTAAAGCATAAAAGTAATTTTTTCTTCATGCGGTCAGCATCCTAGAAAACAAATTCTTTGGGTTTTAATTTGTCAATTAAGGGCGGAAGATTGGTTTCAAACAACAACCGATCCGACCAGTTGCCCTGATGATCCAGGGTGTACAGACGGCCTTGCATGACCGGGTCCCGGCCAACAATGGCGAAGAGCTTTCCACCGGGCAAAACCTGGAGGCGGTGGGTTTCAGTCACCGCATCGATTGCACCAGTCAGCAACACCACATCGTAAGGTGCCTTATCCAGCCAGCCGCGGCTGCCATCGCCGGTGATGAATTCGACATTATGACAATGGTATTTTTCGAGTTTGGTGCGGGCTTCTTGCGTAAAATCGGCATAATAATCGACGCTGATGACTTTCTGACACAGGCGGCTTAACAGCGCGGTAAAATACCCAGAACCCGTACCCACTTCGAGTACTGTTTCGTGACCATCCAGCGCTAATGCCTGCAGCAGCGTGCCTTCTTCCAGCGGGGTCATCATCCGTTGCTCGTGGGCCAGTGGAATCTGCATATCGGAATAGGCAAATTCTTTCATGACTGGCGGCACGAACTCGTGACGCGGAAACATGTCAAAGAGGTCGAGAATGGCTTCTTCAAGGACATCGCCTGTACGAAGCTGCTGTTTGATCATATTAATTCGTGCGTTTTGGCTACTCATCAGTACTTACCATTACCTTAGCTGTTTAGGTTAAAGCGTTGCGGACATTTTAGCAAGAATTGCGAAAAGGTGCGATGGTTCAAGTGTCTATTTAAATGATTAAGTAATTTTTTACCTTCGATAGGAAGGTATGGCTGTTTATACTGTTGAAATAAAAAATGAAATAACAAAGCCTTTAGCGGTAAGCGTCAGTCTGTTGCAGCAGGGAGCTGCGCGGCATTCGCTTTTTTTTGCACAGTGTTAAGCGGTAATTGTGCATGATTTCATGGTGAATTTGTCTAAAATTTGCTATCATTTCTCAATTTTTTAAACCTGGGAGAGTGTTGTGCTTGAACAATTTACTGAATACCTGCAATCCGAGCTTGATACGCTTAAAAAGGAAGGTTTGTATAAATCAGAACGTGTGATTAGCAGTCAACAGCAGGCAGCGGTTGAAGTACAAGACAGAGAAGTCATTAACTTATGCGCCAACAATTACCTGGGGTTGGCCAATCATCCGCAATTAATCGCCGAAGGGCAAAAGGCCCTGGAGAAATATGGCTATGGTATGGCTTCCGTACGTTTCATTTGCGGCACCCAGACGCCCCATAAACAACTGGAGCACGCCATCAGCCGTTTCCTCGGCAAGGAAGACACGATTCTTTATTCGTCCTGTTTTGATGCCAATACCGGGTTGTTTGAAACCCTCCTTGGACCTGAGGATGCCATCATCAGCGATGCGCTGAATCATGCGAGCATCATTGACGGCATCCGCTTATGCAAAGCCGCCCGTTACCGTTACAACAACAATGACATGAGCGATTTGGAAGCCAGGCTGATTGAGGCTAAAAATGCCCGCTTCCGTCTGATTGCCACTGATGGCGTTTTTTCCATGGATGGCATTATTGCAAATCTGCAAGCGATCTGCGAACTGGCGGATCGCTACGATGCCATGGTCATGGTCGATGATTCGCATGCTGTCGGTTTTATGGGCGAGACTGGGCGCGGCACGCCGGAGTATTGCGGGGTGGCTGAGCGGATTGATATCGTCACCGGTACGCTGGGCAAAGCCCTTGGCGGGGCTTCCGGCGGGTATACCAGCGCCAACGCCGTCATTGTCGACTGGCTGCGCCAACGTTCACGGCCTTACCTGTTTTCCAATACATTAGCGCCAGTCATTGCCGATACGTCCATTAAAGTGCTGGAACTGCTCTCCGCCAATCAGGCGTTGGCCAACAAATTAAAACGCAACGCCCGCTATTTCCGTGACGGAATGAGCCAACTGGGCTTTACCCTGGTTCCTGGCGAACATCCGATCATTCCGGTGATGTTGGGTGATGCTGCCCTGGCAGGCGAAATGGCGTCACGTTTACTTAACGAAGGGATTTATGTCGTCGGATTTTCTTACCCGGTTGTACCAAAGGGTAAAGCAAGAATCCGTACCCAAATGTCCGCTGCTCATGAGATTGTCCATCTGGATAAAGCCATTGCAGCATTTGGGAAAGTGGGTAAAGAATTAGGTATTATTTAAACAGTTTGTGTTGTTAACGCATTAGGTGGAACTCAATGAAATCATTAGTGAAGGCAAAAAGAGAACCGGGTATCTGGATGGAAGATGTTCCAGTGCCTGAGTATGGCGTCAATGACGTGTTAATTAAAATTGAAAAAACAGCCATTTGCGGGACTGATATTCACATTTATTCCTGGGATGAATGGGCGCAGGCCACTATCCCTGTCCCGATGACCGTAGGCCATGAATTTTATGGCGTCATCGCTGAGGTCGGTTCAGAGGTGAAAGGCTTGAAGGCCGGTCAGCGTGTATCAGGCGAAGGCCACATCACCTGCGGTATGTGCCGTAATTGCCGTGCGGGCAAGCGCCACCTTTGCCGCAACACGCTGGGCGTTGGTGTCAATCGTCCCGGATGTTTTGCCGAATACCTCTCTCTCCCTGCCAGTAATGTGCTGGTTCTGCCGGATAACATTACGGCGGATCAGGCGTCCATACTCGATCCGTTCGGCAATGCCACCCATTGCGCCCTGGCTTTTGATATGGTGGGGGAAGATGTACTGATTACCGGAGCAGGCCCAATCGGCATCATGGCTGTGGCCATTGCCAGGCACATCGGCGCACGTCATGTGGTGATTACCGATGTCAATGATCACCGCCTGGAATTAGCCCGGAAAATGGGTGCGACCCGCGCCATCAATGTGAAATACCAAAACATCAAGGATGTGATGGAGGAATTGGGCATGACCGAAGGTTTTGATGTCGGCCTTGAAATGTCAGGCAATCCCATGGCGTTAAATGATATGGTTCGCGCTATGAATCATGGCGGGCATGTGGCTATCCTTGGCATTCCACCGCAGGAAACTCCGATTGACTGGAATCAGGTGATTTTTAAAGGCCTGGTGATGAAAGGCATTTACGGGCGTGAAATGTTTGAAACCTGGTACAAGATGATTGCCATGCTGCAAAGCGGTTTGAATATTGAACCCGTGATTACTCATCATTTCCCTGTGGATCAGTACCAGGATGCTTTCCAGATTATGGCCTCGGGGCAATCAGGCAAAGTGATTCTTGACTGGAATTAAACCATTCACAACGTGCATGGCTTGAGTAATCGGGGTTTTTGGTTTACCTTGCGGGCCAGCGTTTGATAATAAGCGGGGAATGAATGTCGGATTATATTTTTACAATGAATCGGGTGACCAAGGTCGTGGAGAACCAGCGGGTTATTCTCAAGGACATTTCCTTGAGTTTTTTCCCAGGCGCCAAGATTGGCGTCCTCGGCTTAAACGGCTCTGGTAAATCCACCTTGTTACGCATCATGGCAGGGGTTGATACCCAGTTTAACGGCGAGGCTCGGCCCAAACCCGGCACCAAAATTGGCTATCTGGCCCAGGAACCTGAGCTTGATTTAAACAAAACCGTGCGCGATGTGGTTGAAGAAGGCGTGGGCGAAATTAAAGACAAACTGCGTCAGTTTGATGAAATCAGCATGCGCTTTGCCGAACCCATGAGTGATGACGAAATGAATGACCTGCTGTCCAAGCAGGGCGATTTGCAGAATTACATTGAAACGCATGGTGGCTGGGATTTGGACCGGCGGCTGGATGTGGCAGCCGATGCCTTGCGTCTGCCGGACTGGAACGCGGTCATCAGCCAACTGTCGGGAGGAGAGCGGCGCCGCGTAGCCCTTTGCCGATTGTTGTTATCCAATCCCGACATGCTGCTTCTCGATGAACCGACTAACCATCTTGACGCCGAAAGTGTGGCCTGGCTTGAACGTTATCTTGAAGAATTCCCGGGCACAGTCGTCGCCATTACCCACGATCGCTATTTCCTGGATAATGCGGCGGAATGGATTCTTGAACTGGATAGAGGGGAGGGTATTCCTTACAAAGGCAATTACACCGCCTGGCTTGAGCAGAAAGAAGCGCGTTTGGCCATGGAAGAAAAACAACAGGCTGCCCATGAGCGGGCCATCAAGGCCGAACTGGAATGGGTTCGCACCTCACCCAAAGGCCGTCATGCCAAGAATAAAGCGCGTCTTGCCCGGTTTGAAGAAATGAATTCTAAAGAATTCCAGAAGCGCAATGAAACCAATGAGTTATATATTCCTCCTGGTGAGCGCTTAGGTGACCTGGTCATCGAGGGAAGTCATGTGCGTAAAGCGTTTGGCGATCGGCTGTTAATTGACGATTTGAATTTCAAATTACCCAAAGGCGGTATTTTAGGTATCATCGGTCCTAATGGCGCGGGGAAATCCACTTTCCTGAAGATGCTTACCGGTAGGGAAAACCCTGACAGCGGTGAAATCATCATCGGTGACACGGTGAATCTCGCTTATGTGGATCAGATGCGCGATCATCTGGATGATAACAAGACAGTCTGGGAAGAAATTTCCAATGGTCACGATATCATGCAGATTGGCAGCTTTCAGATGCCCTCGCGAGCTTACGTGGGGCGCTTTAATTTTAAAGGCGCTGATCAGCAGAAAAAAATGTTCCAGCTGTCCGGCGGGGAGCGTAATCGCGTGCATCTGGCCAAACTGCTTAAGAGCGGCGGCAATGTGCTTTTGCTTGACGAACCCAGTAACGATTTGGATGTGGAAACCCTGCGTTCCCTGGAAGAAGCGATTTTAAATTTCCCGGGATGTGCAATTGTTGTGTCACATGATCGCTGGTTCCTGGATAGAATATGTACGCATCTGATGGCGTTTGAGGGTGATTCCCAGGTTGTCTTTTTTGAAGGGAATTACAGTGATTATGAAGCGGATAGAAAGCGCCGTCTGGGCGATGAAGCCGCCAGACCCACCCGGATCAAGTATCGTCGTTTAAGTGCCTGACAAGGTGTGATAAGAAAAATTAGTATAAACCGGGCCTGAAAAAACAGGCCTGATTCCAAGCGGGAGAATCTTTTACCATGAATAAGTTGTTTTGGGCAGGCTTGTCTGTCGCCTCTGTTGCACTCACCGGGTGCGTGGAAATGGATGAGTCAACTTTAATTACCGATGATAATGGCTATGTGCATCGCACTATTCATTATTTAAGGGATAAGCGCGGCCGTGATTATTTTCCTGTAAAGGCGCCCGCTACCGGCAAAAAACAATTTATTTTTGATCCCAAGGCCTATGCCTGGGCGGCTTACGACGAAGAGGGTAATCGTGTAATGACGGGTGCGGCGTCAGGCGGCCAGGATTTCTGTGAAGATGTGGGCGAGCCTTGCCGTACGGTCACCGGTACGTTCAAAGTTTACAACAAGCGCGGTTTGGAATGCCGTTCCGGTGAATACCCGGTAGATACCAAAGGCGGGGCAAAAATGCCTTATTGCATGTATTTCTACCAGGGTTATACCGTTCATGCGGCTTATGAGGTGCCCTATGGCAATTCCAGCCACGGTTGCGTTCGTGTATTCCCCAGTGCAGCCAAATGGTTAAATGAACAATTCATGACCATCGGCACACAGGTTACTATTCTGCCATATGCCGATGAAGATGAGAAAAAGGTGAATTAAGCCTGAATTTTCAACCTCAAATCCACCACGTCAGCGTGGATGCGAACCCGTCCGGTTGTAAAGGGGATGGGTTGATTATTCACGTTGACCGTATTATTAAACAGGGTTTTGGAAAAAACTCTGGCATACAGTAATTCCACCGTTGCGTTTTTGCCAATTCGGTAATCGGCCGCCAACCCGCCAAAGTAAATGGTATCGGACGGGAAATTAATGGTTCGCAGGCGATCCTGCTCGGGGCCATTATCCTGAATGGCAATGAATGTTAAGCCCAGTTTTTCAGACATCTGACGACGCAGAGCGCCGGCGAAAGCCCAGGAGGGATCATACTTCATGACAAAGGTGAAATCAGGTCCCACCGGCGGCGGGGCGGCTGTATTGCGGATTTTGGCAAACTGATTCGCATTCCATTCCGTACGGAAGGCCTGCAAACTCACCAGCCACGTGGGATTGAAAATATGCACGTAATTAAAAATAGTCGTGGCTGGCATGCGGAAATTGAATTGCAGGTTGGGATTGACCATGCCATTGAGCAAACTTTCCCCTTTGGTTTTTTGTTTAATCGAAGCGTAATAGGCCAAGCCAAAGAAATTGGTCTGATTTATCATGTAGTACAAGCCGGTGTTATACCCCACGCCAAAACCGGCGGTGCGGTTAATCAGTGTGCTGGATTGAGTTGGGCTAATCGGCAGTGCCCAGTTGGTTTCATTGTTTTTCAGGAAATTAAAGTTCAAGCCGCCGCCAGCATACAGTTTGGGGGTAATACTGTAAGAAAAACGCGGGCTGACGTCGACATCGGTCATTAAGGTTTCGGTGGAGGCATAGCGGGTAAAGTCGCGCGCGCCCCAAACCAGGTTGGAATGGAAGGGTTCGGTGATATCCACCGCAAAAACCATTTTACTGTCCACGCGTTTGGCAATGCGGCCATAAGGCAGAAGACTGACCCGCTTGGAGTCGCTGCTGCCGTTGCCGTATTGAAAGGTATTAAAATTTAACACACTTCCTGAAAAGCGGGCATCAATATAAAAACCGCTGCCGCCGATAATGACTTCATTTTTTTTGACTTTGAATAACTCAGCCGGGTTGCTGTAGCTGATGCCGGCAAAATATTGTAAGACGTTGGCTTGAGTACTGAAACTGGCTAAACAACAAACGGTAATGATTGGATAGCGCATAATGATCTCATAAAAAGGGAAGCGCATTCATCCGGAATGCGCTTCGAGATTACTTTTATTGATTAGTGGCTGGATTGGTGGTTGTTTGAGCTGGTTGCGGCGTCGGAGTAGCCGAATCTGTCGCCGTGGCATCGGTGGGGGCATTGGTCATGGGTTGCCGCGGCATGGCAATCATTTGCATGATGCCGAGGTCGCCCGTGATTTTACGGCCCACAATCAGACTCAAGGTTAAGGGCTGGTTTAATTTTTCTTTCTCATTTTGATAAACGACCTGCAAAGGCAGCGTAACTTTCCATTGGTTGTCTTTTATCGCAGTCACCGTGGGCGTGCCATCGACCATGCTGCTCACCGTCAGTTTTTCCGTACGGATAGCATTGAGATTGCCGGATTTTTGCAGGGCGTCATTGAAACTTTGCCATCCCTGATCCGTGAAACAATTTTTTAACGCGGACAATTGCGTATCAATGGTATTGAAATCGAAATCAAAGGCCTGTTCGGCTGCATGTTCAGCCCACTTGGAGACCAAGGCCTCTTCGATGGTTGTCGTTGTCGCCGGGATTTTATAATTGCAATCCAGATTAGTGGGTGCAACGGCGGCTGAAGGTTGCGTCACGGTTACCGGTTGTGTTGTCGTATTCTGATTCTGAGTTTCAGGCTGAACCGTCGGTTGAGTGGTCGATTGCGGGTAGCCGGAGGTAGTCGGTTGGGTAGCGCCGGGGGTTGTCGGTTGCGGTGTGCCTGACGTGCTCGGCTGTGTGGCCTGAGTTGGCAGCGGTTGCTGGGTTCCCGATGTGGTGGGTTGGGTCGCACCCGGCGTAGTGGGTTGCGGGACACCGGAACTTATAGGTTGGGTGATATTCGTGTTGGGCTGGGTCGTCCCTTCCGTGGGGGTATTAGAACCCTGAATCGGGGGTGGAGTTGTTGTTACCGTTGCGGGATCGGCCGCGTTGACGTAATCTGATGTGCCTAAAATAGTCAGTAATCCTGCACACAGCATGGATTTTTTCATTCGTAACACTCCTTGCATTAATTAAATTCGAGAAGATGGGCCGCAAGTGCTGCGCCCAATCGGGCCGTCTTTTGTCCCTGATCAAGCGAGGGCGATAATTCGGCTATGTCGATACTTACCACTTTGCCAGTTTGCGTAATGTATTTCAACAGGGGTAAAACCTGCCAGGGGGTTAAACCCAAGGCTTGAGGCGCACTGACCCCGGGAGCAAAACTTTCGGCAAACACATCAAGACAAACGGACAAATAAATCGCTTCGTGATTCAGCATAAAATCATCCAGAAAGGCCGTTTGCCAGGCGAAGCTGTTTTGACTCATTTGTGCCGCCGTCAGATAGGAGACTTTATACTTATTGGCCAGGCTAAACAAGCTTTCTGTATTGGCCAAAGGCTGGATTCCGAGACAGCAATAATCAAAGGGACGTTGTTTTTGCTGACAATATTCAGCGATTTGTTGAAAGGGCGTACCCGACGTACTGCCCTGGTGGGGGATGCGCAAATCAAAATGGGCGTCAAAATTAATGATGCCAAGTCGCGGGTAATGCCGGCTCAGTCCCTGATAATGTCCCCAGGCTATTTCATGGCCGCCGCCTAAAGCCAGGGTTTTAAAGCCTCGCTGATGGCAATAATCAAGCAGTGCGGCCAATTGCTGTTGGCCCTGTTCCAACTCGCTTCTGGGTGCAATGTCGCCGACATCAAAGATTGACAACGGGGAGTGGCAGGCCAGTTTGGCCAGTTCCTGACGAAGACATTGAGGGCCCTGGCTTGCGCCGGTGCGCCCGAGATTGCGGCGGATGCCCTCATCACTGGCAAAACCTGCAATCACAGTACCCGGTTGGTCAGGAAGCGATCGCGACTGAATATCAATGCAGGTCACATGCTGGAAAAAACGCTCCCCGGCTAAACTGTCGGTTCGCCCTTGCCGCCAGAGTGAGGGGCTTGGGGGTATATAATGGGAAATGCCGGCTAACATCCTGTCTCCTTGGATACTGTATCTCACCATGATAAAGGGTATGCGCTTTTTTTTAAATTGCGGCGTTAAAGACAATTCGTGCTTAGCCAAACCAGGTCTGCTATCATCTGCAATTTGATTACACCCGGAGAGGACCATGTTTGTCATTACAGGTGCCGGCAGCGGCATTGGTCGTGCCCTGGCCTTTGAGCTCGCCAGTCGTGGAAAATCCGTGTTGGCGATAGGACGTCGAGAGCAGCAATTAGCCGAAACCGCGCAGTTTTCCTCGTTGATTATAGGCTGTAATGCCGATGTGTCCACTAGCGAAGGCCGAGCCCGTATTACCGCGGCTTTAAATCACGTGCCGTTAATTGAAGGCTTGGTCCACAATGCCGGCATGATTGAGCCCATCATGCCGATATCCGTGATTGATGAAGCGGCCTGGGAGCAAACGCTCGCCACTAACCTCAATGCTCCGCTTTTCTTGAGCCAGGCGTTATTGCACAAACTTCAAGGTGGTCGCGTTTTGCACATTGGCTCTGGCGTGGCTTATTTTCCAGTAAGCGGCTGGGCGGCTTATTGTGTTTCCAAAGCCGGGCTTTCGATGCTGACGCGCTGCTGGCAGCTTGAATGTGAAAAAACGGCTTTTGCCAGCGTCATGCCAGGCATCATTGATACCGACATGCAGCGGCTCATTCGCGAGTCGCAATTCATGGAAAGCGAGAAAGTTGATTTCTTTAAAAACCTGTATGAGCAAAACCGCCTGGTTTCAGTGGAAACAGTCGCTGCGTTCTTAGCCTGGCTGCTGCTTGAGATTAATCCACTCACTTATGTGTCACAAGAATGGGATATTTATGACAAGTCCCATCATGCGTCCTGGTTATTCCCACCCCACCATGTGCCGGAGTGGGAATAATCATGACCTGCGACATCCTGTTAATGAATGTTACAACCATTAACGCCGGCGGCGAAGAACAGGCGGCTCAAGCCATTGCCATTGCCGATGGGCGCATATGCTGGTGCGGTGCGGCAGACGGTTTGCCCGCCCATTATCGGCAGGCGAGACAAATTGAAGATTGCCAGGGCCAACTGGTGACGCCGGGTTTGATCGATTGCCACACCCATGTGGTTTACGCTGGAAACCGGGCAGATGAATTTAAAAAACGCCTGCAGGGTGCGACTTATGCAGAAATTGCTGCGGCAGGCGGCGGGATTGTATCCACCGTAAAACAGACACGTGCCGCCTCCGAGCAGGAATTGCTGGAACAATCGTTGCAGAGGCTTAAGGCCATGCAGCAGCAGGGTATTACCACGGTCGAGATTAAATCGGGCTATGGCCTTGATTTGCAAAATGAACTGAAAATGCTGCGGGTCGCCCGCCGTCTTGGGCAATTGACCGGTATGCGAGTGAAGACGACCTTTTTAGGGGCCCATGCGGTTCCTTTAGAATACAAGGGCAACGCCCAGGGCTATGTGAATTATCTCATCAACGAAGTGTTGCCGGCGGCAGTTGATTCAGGTCTGGTGGATGCAGTGGATGTATTCTGCGAAACCATCGGTTTTACCCTGCAGCAAACCGAGCAGATTTATTTAAAAGCCCAGGAATTGTCTTTGCCCATCAAATGCCATGCTGAACAATTGTCCCTGCTGGGTGCCAGTCAACTGGCTGCCCGTATGGGGGCCTTGTCCTGTGATCATCTGGAATACCTGGACAAAGACGGCGCCGCAGCCATGGCGCGTCAGGGTACCGTGGCGGTATTACTGCCCGGAGCGTTTTATTTTCTAGGCGAAAAAAAAGCACCGCCCGTCGACCTCTTGCGGCAGGCCGGTGTGGGGATGGCCGTGGCCACAGATTGCAATCCCGGCTCGTCGCCCACGACATCCCTGCTGCTCATGTTAAGCATGGCTTGCCGGTTTTTTTCACTGACGGTGCAGGAGGCGCTGGCTGGCGTGACCTTTCAGGCGGCTCGCGCTTTGGGCCTCGCTGATGAACTGGGCAGTATTCAAATCGGTTTGCAGGCGGATCTGGTCCAATGGTCCGTCAATGACAGCGCGGTTTTGTGTTATCATTTTGGTTTCCCTGTACCGCAACGAACCATGATTGCGGGCAAGTGGCTTACTCATTCAACAACGACACAGGAGCTTCAGGCATGAAAAAATTTATTCTTATTGCGTTGTTAGCCGCAGGCACGGCCGGAGCTGCTTCCCCGCAACCGCATGCGGTTACGCTGAAAGCCGTGACCATTAAAAATGAAAATGCCAAACAGGTTATTGATATCCAGTACCCCCAGGGATTTGCCAATCCGCAAATTAATGCGACCATTGAACACCTGATTCAAACTATCCGGCAATCGTTTGAAAAACCGGATCCGGATGCGCAAAATCTCCCGGCTGATGTACCGGGCAAAGATGGTTTGACCATTACCTATAAGGTAGCCTTTGAAAATAAGCAGGCTGTCAGCGTCCTGTTCTCCATCTCAGCCTATCGTCGTGGCGCCGCGCACCCCAATAATACCGTCCAGACCCTGAATTTTATCAATGGCAAACCCGTTAGCCTGGCTGAATTATTTAAAGAAAACACCAACGCCCTGCAAACGATGGCTGATTATTCTTATGAAGCGATTAAAAAGAAAGCCATCAATGAGGATGAGCAGTGGTTACGGGAGGGGACCAAGGCGGTCGCGGATAATTACAAAAACTGGTACTTCAACTCAAAGGGTATTTCCATCGTATTTGATCCCTATCAAGTGGCAGCCTATGTGTATGGACCGCAAACAGTCACAATTCCTCTGGCGGTCATGCAAGACGCCATGCGTTCTGATGTAACCAAAGCGGTGTGGGGTAATTAATGACAACGAATGGTTCGTATATCCGTGCGGATGAAAAGATAGCGGAGTTAACCGTACGCAGTGTCATTCTCGCCATTGTTTTGACGGTGCTTTTGGCGATGTCTAATGCATATCTCGCATTAAAATTGGGCATTTTAACGTCGGCATCCATTCCTGCAGCCATTATTTCCATGGGCATTTTGCGTCTGTTTAAAAATGCGACCATTCTTGAAAACAATGCGGTGCAAACGGCCGCTTCGGCGGGCGAGGCTGTGGCAGGGGGCATTGTTTATACGATTCCGGCGTTGATTATTATCCAGTATTGGCAAGGTTTTGATTACCTGACTAACTTTTTTATAGCTGTCTGCGGCGGCATACTCGGCGTGCTGTTTTCAATTCCTCTGCGCCGGGTATTGGTCAATGAGCCTGTGTTGCGTTTTCCGGAGGGTCGTGCCATTGCTGAAGTTTTAAAATCGTCGGCGGAGCGCTCGGGCATTAAGGATATCTTCATTGGCGGGGCGATTGGCGGTTTACTGGAGCTGTTGCAAACCGGGTTTAAAATCATCGCCAGTAACTGGAGTTTCTGGTTTGTCGCCAAGCGCTCGCTCTTCGGGTTTGGGGCCGGTTTTTCAGCGACAATGATAGGCGCCGGTTACTTGGTCGGGCATGAAATGGCCATTTGCATTTTTTTGGGCGCCATTATTTCCTGGTTGGTGGCTTTACCCATTGCCAGTCAGTTTTATCCTCAATTTGTTGCCCATTACCCGGCCCAGAAGGCCGCTGTCATGTTGTGGAACAGTGAAATGCGATACATGGGCATTGGCGCCATGCTGTTTGCAGGGACCTGGACTTTCCTGAAATTAATTAAGCCCTTGGCGAAAAGCATGCACATTTCCTTTCGTGCCTTCATGGCTAAAAATCACGCGGAATCCCAGTTACCGCGGACCGATCGTGATATTCCCATGCCCTATATTTTAATCGGGATCTTAATCATGGCCGCGGTGCTGTTTTTATTCTTTCAATTCATTTTTCCTTTAGACGAGGCAGGCCTTGACAGTGATTTTGCCCCAACCCTGGTTTTTGCAGCCGTCATTTATGTTTTAGTCATCGGCTTTTTGTTTTCAGTGATAACCGGGTATTTTTCCGGCATGGTTGGGGTGACGGCAAGTCCTGGCAGTTCCGTCGTAATTGCAGGTATGCTGTTTGCAGCCTGGTTGCTGTTAACCATTGTCAACAATACCCTGCCTTTGCCGCTCACCAATGGGCAAATCCGGGCGGCGGAAGCCATCACCATTATTATCGGTTCAGTGGTGACCGGCATTGCGGCCATTGCCAATGACAATACCCAGGATTTAAAAGTCGGCCAACTGGTCGGGGCGACACCCTGGCGTCAACAGGTGATGTTGTTATTGGGGGTCGTGATTTCTTCCCTGGTAATCCCACCCGTCATGCAAATTCTTTTTGATGTATATGGCATTGCCGGGGTCATGCCTCATGAAGGCATGGATCCCGGTCAATCCTTACCGGCACCCACAGCGGCCTTGATGGCAGCGATTACCGAAGCAGTTTTTCGTAATACCTTGCCCTGGACGATGATGTTTGTCGGCGCAGCCATTATCCTGTCCCTTATCATCATTAACCGGGTGTTTCGTTTGGAACGGTTTATCCATATTTCCATTCTGGGTGTCGCAATTGGCATGTATTTACCCATTGCCTCATCGTTTCCTCTGTTCTTGGGCGGGATGATTGCACTTTTCGTACGTTGGCAACTCACGCGCAAAGCCATTATTGGCGAGGAACGAAATCAGCGCAAACAAACGGGTGTGTTAATTGCCTGCGGGCTGGTGGCCGGTTCTGCCCTGGTCGATGTGATTTTAGCGGTTCCATTCTCTATTTTGCATACGCCAGATGCCTTAAGTATTGTCAGTGATGGTTGGCAAGCCTATGGCATTGTGCTCGGCATGGTATCCAGCTTGCTGTTAGCCTGGTGGATACAGCATCGTGTCGTCAGAAACGGCCATCCCTCAAAAGCAGAATAGAGGATTTGATAGTATACTGATACTAACTTGGATAAGGACAGCCAGGATCATGATATGGCAAGCCGCGGCGAATGGGTTAAACACAATCTGCTGTTAATCATTGGTTTGGTATTGCCAGTCTTGCTGATGGTTATCTTCATGCTGTCAACCCTGATTCCGACGGTTGTCCGCGATCCGCCGCGTTATGATATGGTTTTTGCCATCCAGGATTATTCCTCCAGTGCCGCCGCACCGGTTAACGTTAACCTGGTGGTTAAAAACGGGATTCTGACGGCGCAATACACGAAAAGTGCCAACGTCAATGCCTATGGCTGGAAAAAACTGTATCTGTATGAGGCAAAAACCCAGACAGTGCGTGAATTAGCGTTTCCGTTTCCAAGCAACGCTCAAACCATGCAAGGCATGGTGGAGCAGCCTGTGGACGCAACAAAGGGAATGAAACTGGATACAACACTTCAATCGCCGGACGGCTATCAATTGTCTTATCGTGGCTATTCCAATTCGGGCGGGTTATTTGGTCAATTATTATGGGGGGGTAGTTACAATAACCAGGCGTGCCTTCGTAAGGGTGGCCAGTGCATCAAACTTCTGGGCAGTGATAACCGTGGTTATTATTATCCCGGTTATGTGCAATTCATTGGTTGGGTCATACCATGAACCGCGATGAGGCTTTAACCGAAATCGTGACGATTGCCAAACGGCATCATTTAACCCCTGATGAAATCGCTTCTGCCTTCAAATCCCCGCTTAAGCAGCAACAGGAGGAAGCATCCAGCCAAATCCTTAAAAACATGCTGGGTTACCTGGGCGGCATTTTAATCTTCGCCGGGATTTGTATTTTCATCGCCATGAAATGGTCGGATATCACCGTACCGAGCCGCATCATGCTGACCTTGGGCGTTGGCTTTTGCCTTTTTGTCATGGGCATTACCTGTACGCGTTTTATCCATTATGAGCGGGCCGCTACGCCACTGTTTTTGATTGCGGCCTTACTCCAACCCATTGGTATCGCTGTTTTTCTAAGCGAATACGCCGAAGTCGACAACCCCTCCAAAGGGGTGTTATTGGTCAGTTTGATTTTCATGCTGCAGCAGGGATTAGTCTTTTTGGCCACGCGAAAAACAGTCTTGCTGTTCACCACAGTCATGTTCAGTTTAAGTTTTTTCGTTGCCGCTTTTGATTTGCTCGAGGTGCCTTACCGTACAGCCTGGCTGGTGCTTAGCGTCTCACTGCTTTGTGTTACCTGGGTTATTAATCATTCACCCTATCAGGCCATTGCGTCCCTGCTGTTTTTTATTGCCTCATTGGCTTTTTTTACTGTCACGTTCGATATCGTCCGAAATGAGCCTTATGAAATTTTCTACCTGGGACTCACCTGTGCCATGATTTTCGTGGCCATAGCGGCTAAAAACCGTACGCTGCTGGTGATTTCGACTCTGGCAACCTTATTATACATTGGTTATTTTACCGGCAAGCATTTCCCGGATACTCTGGGCTGGCCCATCACCTTAATCATCATTGGCGTGATTCTTATCCTTATCAGCTCGTTAGTGATTAAGTTAAATCAGAAATACATTACTGGCACGGACCGGTCATGATTTACCAACCATCATAGGGACGGTGCTTTTTAATTTCTTCGCCTTCACCGCGATGATAATGTAAACGGGTAACCAATTCGCCTGATTTTTTATCCCAAAAAGGATGGTAATCCACACCAGCCAGGCGCTTCTTGCCCTGATAAAAATTGAAGCCTCCGCCCCCGCGTTTGTAAAATTCAAGTGCAACACGGTAATTGCCTTTGCGCATGGAACTATACAGGGCTAATGACAAGGTTAAAAAAGCGGCAGGGGCATAAACAACGGGTGAAAAACTGTCTATTTTTTCTTCTTGCTTATCTTGCATACAGGAACTCGGTTTAAAAAAAGATGCTATTTTAAACAATTTGCCCGCTTAATTCACCATCAACGATAAAATAGCCAGCAAGGCCGATGGGCGGTTTTATCCATGCACGAGGCGGTATATAATTTTAAAAATCGACGTTTGGGATAATCACGCTGATGAAGTTTGATTGCTTGGTTCTAGGTGCTGGCATTATAGGGGTGTCTGTGGCGGCCCATCTGCAAAAACGGGGGCAAGCTGTAGCCTTGGTGGATGTCAAATACCCGGGCAGTGAAACCTCGTATGGCAATGCCGGATTAATTCAGCGCGAGGGGGTCTATCCCTATGCGTTTCCCCGCGACATGGCTTTATTCGCTAAATACGCGCTGAACCGCTCCCCGGATGTACATTATCATTGGCGAGATCTGGTAAGGCTCGCTCCCTTTCTATGGAAGTACTGGTTTTATTCCAAACCCTCACGTCATGCAGCGATTGCACGTGATTATGCGACCCTCATCGAGCATAGTGTGAAGGAGCATCATGCCCTGGCTGACAGTGCCGGTTGTCGGCAGGCATTAAAAAGCGGAGGTTGGCTTAAGCTGTTTAGAACAGCCAGGCGACAAGACAGTGAAACCCGTTTCACTGAACGCCTGATGGCCGAGTTTGGCGTGCAGTTTGATGCGCTGGATGCCCCGGCGCTGCAACGGCTCGAGCCTCATCTTAAGCATTCATTATTAGGTGCCTTACGCTATAGCGGTGCAGAAACAGTTAATGACCCCAAGGCGTTGGTAGCAGGATATGCCGCCTATTTTGAACGATTGGGAGGACGCTTTTTTCTGGGGGATGCGTTTTCTTTAGCCGAAGGTTGGCGTCTGCAGACCGAAGAGGGCATCATCCGGGCTGACTCGGTAGTCATCTGCCTGGGGCCGTGGTCCCAAATCCTGTGTGCACGTTTAGGTTATCGTTTTCCGCTGGGGATAAAACGAGGCTATCATATGCATTACGGCAAAGAAGAAGGTACTTTTCTCCATCATCCGGTATTGGATGTTGAGCAAGGGTATTTGCTCGCTCCCATGACGCAAGGTATTCGTTTGACGACCGGTGCTGAATTTGCCCGGCTTGATGCGCAAAGAACACCCTTACAATTGCAGGCCGTTGAACCGGTGGCTCGTCAACTGTTCCCCATTACGGAAAGACTGGAAGCCTCCCCCTGGATGGGATGCAGGCCGTGCACGCCGGATATGTTGCCGATCATCGGTTCTGCTCCGCGTCACGCCAAATTGTGGCTCGCTTTTGGTCATGGGCACCATGGTTTGACATTGGGGCCAGTTACCGGACGGTTGCTGGCTGAAATGCTGCTTCAGGAAGAGCCTCTGCTGAATCCCGCGCCATTCAGCCCGCAACGTTTTTGCAAATCCAGGTGAAGGCTAAACTTATTCTTCGTGTTCCATCACGTGGTCTGTCGCGTCGGTCACGCCGCTTTCATGTGCACAATGCGCACAGCAAAAATACTTGCCTCCTGCTTCCACACCATGGCCGATGATGCGGCAGGAGCAATGTGAGCATATCGGGGCCAACTTTTGAATGGCGCATTCAAAGGAATCAAACAGATAACGGGTTCCCTGTTGGCGAACCTCAAAGCAATTGTGGTAATGATTACCGCAAACGATACACTGGTCCATGTGTTTCTCCTTGGTTTATAATGCTGGGGTTTTGACTGCATGAAGAACAAGCTCTTTAAGCGCCTGTTCACTGTATTGGGTGTAATCCTTTTGTATGAGACGATACAGTCCATTTAAGGCCGTTTTATTGAGTACTTTATCGAGCATCCCCCAGAATGTGGATGGGGCGATAATAATCAGTTTCGTGCCATTGTGTATGGTCTCATTGATATAATGACCCAACTCCTGAGCAAATTTATTTTTTTCCACCTTTTTGGGATCGCTACGGTATTCATACGCCCCGCCCGTGCCATAATCACTTTGATAATGCCCGGGGCGATCGGCAATCAATTCGCTTCGCTTTTCCTGACTTTCCGGGTGGACAAATACGTTTTTTAATGAAAAAATCGTGTTGGAATTTTGCAATTTCAGTACATAAAAATTGGCTTTTGAGGCGTTAGCAACAAGCACCAAAAAATTATCCATAATTATTCTCCTGTTTTCTATTATTTCTTTTTATGATTTTTTTAGCGAAAATAATAGTAATTGTTCAGGTAAGTATTTGACTAAAATAGCATTTCTTAATAAGACAAAAGCCACACGAGGTGGCTTTTGTGAAGTTCGTCGAGACATGAAGTCTCGCGTATCCTTCATTTTTAGTATAGTTCACGAGAATGATTTTGTCCAAAAAATATACAAAATATTTTGCAAAAGTAGCGTTAATCTCCGTGAAAAGGTGTTAACCAATTGCTTTTTTTATACGCTGTTATCACGATAAAATAAGATAATTTTTCGTTAAAAAGGAATCAAGGATGACCAGTGTGCAGTTGATGGATAACCTCAATACCAATCCTGCTTTTATTTATGTAATCGGGCGAAGCACTATTTTATTTTTACTGGGTATTCTTATTATTCGTTACGGGAACAGGCGATATAGTCTGCGAACCACGTTTGATTACCTGTTAATCATCATCCTGGGCGGCCTCATCAGCCGAGGTATTCATGGTTCGCCTTCATTATTATCGACAGTGACTGCACTACTCACCCTTATTTTTTTACACCGCCTGATAGCGGTAGTGACGTGTTATTCTAAAAATCTGGAGCGATTTTTTAAGGGCAGGCCACGAGTCTTGATTGAACAGGGTGAGTTGTGCGACAAGGAATTGAGGCGTACGCACATTACCACCGAGGATCTGCTGAGCGAACTGCGCAGCCAATTGCATTGCGATGATTTTAAACAAATCAAACGCGCTTATCTTGAAGGAGGCGGTCGAATTACCTTTGTCCGTTTTTAAGGACAGGTCTTGATCAACGTGTCGGGTACAACAAGGTTCTCGACGACGTGCTGTGCTTTATGCACAGCATCCATCGGAAGGTGAATCAAGAGGTCTGGATTCCGCGCATAAAACGCGCGAAATTAGGCAAATAGCCAAATGCCTCTACACCAGAAAAGACAATAGGACTTATAAGGTCTCTATTGTCTTTTGATGAGCGAGGAGTTTATCTTTGGCTGTTTTTGCCTGAGTGAGTTTCTCCTTTTCTTTGGCAATGATGTCAGCCGGGGCCTTGTCGGCAAAGTTAGGATTATTCAGCTTGCTTTCAGCCAGCTGAATGTCCTTATCCAGTTTACCGATTTCCTTTTGCAGACGAGACAACTCCGCATTTTTATCAATCAAGCCGGCCATGGGGATTAACAATTCCAGACTACCAACGACCGCAGAAGCCGAGACTGGAATCGGTTCATTCTCGCTTAAGAAATGAATATTGGTGAGTTTGCCTAAAGACAGAAGAATGGACGCGTATTTGTCCAGTCGGCTTTTGATGACATCATCGGCATTTTTTAAATGCAGAGAAATTAATTTAGCCGGTGAAATCGACATTTCGCTTCGAATGGTACGAATCGATTGAATCACGTCTTTCAGCCATTCAAGCTCTGCTTCCAGTTCGTCATTGATGTAGTTCTCCGCCACCTGGGGATAAGCGCTCAGCATCAGACTCTCGCCGCTTTCACCGTTTTGGCTGATTAATTTACCGGTGCGCTGCCATATTCCTTCTGTAATAAAAGGCATAATCGGATGCAGCAGGCGTAGAATCTGATCAAGGACATGAATTAACGTCCGGCGAGTGCCTCGCTTCATGGCGGCCAAAGCCTGTTCCGCATACAGGACCGGCTTGGATAATTCCAGATACCAGTCGCAGTATTCATGCCAGACAAAGTCATACAGGGCATTGGCCAGCAAATCAAAGCGGTAGGTTTCATAATAATGATTGGTCTCTGCAATGGTGCGTTGCAGGCGTGACAAAATCCATAGATCCGCCGGACTGTATTGGAATGCGCCATCGCCGAGATCAATCTGATCTTCGTCGGTATTCAGCAGCACGTAGCGTGCGGCATTCCATAATTTATTGCAGAAATTACGATACCCTTCCACGCGCCCCATATCAAAGCGAACATTGCGACCGGTGGATGCCAGTGAACAAAACGTGAAGCGCAGTGCATCAGTTCCGTAAGCGCTTATGCCTTCTGGAAATTCCTTGCGGGTGGCTTTGGCGATTTTATCGCGCAGGGAGGGCAGCATCATGTTGGATGTGCGCTTGGCGACCAAGCTTTCCAGATCGATGCCGTCAATGATGTCAATGGGATCAAGGACATTACCCTTGGATTTCGACATTTTTTTGCCTTCGCTGTCGCGGATTAAGCCGGTGATGATGACGTCCTTGAACGGTATTTTGCCCGTGAATTTGAGTCCCATCATGATCATGCGGGCGACCCAGAAGAAAATGATGTCAAAGCCGGTGACTAAAACCGACGTGGGGTAAAATTGCTCAAATTCCGGGGTGCGCTCTGGCCAGCCTAAGGTAGAGAAAGGCCACAGGGCAGAAGAGAACCAGGTATCAAGGACATCCTCATCCTGTTTCAGCGGCATGGAATCATCAATTTTATATTTAAAGCGGACATCATTCTCGCTGTAACCCACATACACATGCCCATGACTGTCATACCAGGCAGGAATACGATGCCCCCACCAGAGTTGGCGGCTAATGCACCAGTCTTCGATGTTTTCCATCCACTGGAAGTAGGTCTTATTCCAGGCTTCAGGAACGAAGCGGATGTCGCCACATTTAACCACCTCAATCGCGGGCTCTGCCAGCGGTTTGGTTTTGACATACCATTGATCAGTCAACAAGGGCTCAATAATAACGCCTGATTTTTCACCGCGGGGGACCTTGAGTTTATGGGGTTCCGTTTTTACCAATAAACCGGCTGCCTGCAAATCCTTGATGATTTGTTCGCGGGCGACAAAACGATCCATGCCCTGGTAGGCGACAGGGGCGTTTTTATTAATGGTGGCTTTTCGGGTGAAAATATTAATCAGGGGCAGGTCATGGCGTTTGCCGACTTCATGATCATTAAAATCATGAGCCGGCGTGATTTTTACACAGCCGCTGCCAAAGTCTTTTTCTACGTACTCATCGGCGATGACGGGAATTTCCCGATCGCACAGGGGTAAATGCACGGATTGACCAATTAAATGGCGGTAGCGTTCATCGTCAGGATGAACGGCGACGGCGGCATCCCCTAACAAGGTTTCCGGGCGGGTTGTGGCTACTACCAGGGATTCATTGGAGTTGACTACCGGGTAACGGATATGCCATAGAAATCCATCTTCCTCCTCGGCGAGCACCTCAAGATCAGACACGGCAGTGCCGAGTTTTGGATCCCAGTTGACGAGGCGTGTGCCGCGATAAATTAATCCTTCCTCATACAGTTGAATAAACACTTTTTGAACGGCGGCGGACAGGCCTTCGTCCATGGTGAAACGTTCACGGGTCCAATCGACGGATGAGCCGATGCGGCGCATTTGCCGGGTAATCTGGCTGCCTGATTCTTCTTTCCATTGCCAGACTTTTTCAAGAAACTGTTCACGAGACATGTCTTTGCGGGAAAGTCCCTGACTCTCCAATTGCCGTTCGACGACTAACTGGGTGGAAATCCCCGCGTGATCCGTACCCGGTTGCCACAGAGTTTTCGCTCCCCGCATGCGTTGATAGCGGGTCAGGGTATCCATCAACGTATGTTGAAAGCCATGGCCCATATGTAAACTGCCCGTCACATTGGGCGGCGGCAGCATGATGCAATAGCTTTTTCCTTCTCCCTGGGGTTTGAAATAATGCTGACTTTCCCATTTCTCATAGCAAGCCTGCTCGATCGCCTGGGGGGAATACGTCTTATCCATTGGTTTTGCCTGTACTGATAAAATTAAAGATTTTAACATAGTCCATCCGGAAATGAAGACTTAAGGCTACCCAGGGGGAGGTGGCAGTGGTATCGTAGGGCCTTCGTTTAAGGATAGAAAAGGACGAGGATGTTTACTCCCCGAGATGCCGAGCAGCTGTTACTGGCGCAATATCACCTTAAGGCCATTGCCACGCCTTTACCGGGCGAGAGCGATTGCAATTTTCATATCAAAACCGATACCGGTGACGAGTACCTTTTAAAATTATCCAGAGCGCATGGGCAGGATGCCCTCATTCCATTGCAAAACAGCGCTCTGGCCTGGTTGCAGCGTTCACAGAGGCCGTTTGATTTTCCTCAGTTACTGCCTCTGGCAGCAGGTGGTGAAACCGGTCATGCCGTTTCGGCTCAGGGCGAGCCCTGCCATGTTCGTCTCCTGACGTTTATTCAGGGTCAATTGTTGGCAAAAATGCCTTGTTCTACTGCTCTTTTGCATCAACTGGGGCGGCAGGCCGGGTACTTGACCCAGGCGCTCGTACAATTCAGGCATCCAGCTGCCAACCGCCGTTTAAAATGGGATTTAAGACAGGCAGACTGGATTGAAACCGAACTTCAAGCCATTGATGACCCCGAAGATCGACGGCTGGTTTCTGATTTCCTGGCTGAATTTAAGGGGCATACCGCGCCTCTTTTGCCTGATTTGCGGCAAAGCATAATCCATGGCGATTTGAATGATTACAATATCGTTGTGCGTCCGAATCAGATTGGTTTTATTGATTTTGGTGATTTGGTGCAAACAGCCACCATTTGTGAATTGGCGATTGCCTTGGCTTATACCCTGATGCATCGCGACGATCCGCTGGCTGCTGCCATGGAAATGATTCGTGCCTATCATCGGGTTTTCCCGTTAGAGGAGCGGGAAGTTGACGTGCTCTATCATCTGGTTGCCATGAGGCTTTGCGTCAGTGTGGTGAATTCGGCTTTGCGTAAAAAGGAAAATCCTGACAATGCCTATCTCACCATTTCAGAACAACCGGCCTGGACATTGTTAAAGCAGTGGCAAAGCATTGATCCTTCATGGGCATTGCTATGCTTCAGACAGGCATGCGGCTTCCCGGATCAGTTGTTATCCAAACAGGATGCGCTGTTATTCATTCGCAAAAAAGTTATCGCTGACAACGTCGGACTTTCTTATCATCAACCCTTAACGATTGTTCGGGGTGAAGGGGCTTACCTTTATGATGAGACGGGGCGCGCCTATCTCGACTGCGTCAATAATGTATGCCATGTTGGTCATTGCCATCCAAAGGTTGTGGCAGCGGGGCAGCGGCAAATGGCTCTATTAAATACCAACACCCGTTATCTGCATCCTAATCTGATGGATTATGCCAAGCGCCTGCTCGCAACCTTGCCGTTGCCGCTTGAGGTCTGTTTTTTTGTCTCGTCCGGAAGTGAGGCGAACGAACTGGCTTTACGGCTTGCCTATACCCATACACGCCGTCGGCAGACCTGGGTTATTGATCAGGCCTACCATGGCAATACCAGCACGTTAATCAACATCAGTCCATATAAATTCAAGCAACGGGGAGGGTCGGGACAACCGGATTGGGTCGATGTTTTTGCCATGCCGGATCCTCTACGCGGCAACTTGACCCCTCTCCTCCCTCATGGCTCAAAACCCGGGGTATTCATCGCCGAATCCCTGTTAAGCTGCGGCGGGCAGATTGAGTTACCACCTGGTTACCTTCAATCCATTTATACTGCCGTACGCGCCGCAGGCGGCGTGTGCATAGCCGATGAGATTCAGGTTGGCCTTGGGCGAGTCGGATCACACACCTGGGGTTTTGAAACGCAGGGTGTCGTTCCCGATATTGTGACCATGGGTAAACCTCTGGGCAATGGTCATCCAATAGGGGCGGTTGTGACCACGCGTGCAATTGCAGCCTCTTTCAACAATGGCCTGGAGTACTTTAGTACATTCGGTGGCAATCCCGTGTCCTGTGCTATTGGCTTGTCGGTACTTGATGTCATTCACGAGGAAGATTTGCAGGCAAAAGCCTGGTCAACTGGCCATTATCTAAAGCAACGATTACTGGCGCTTAACGATCACTATGAATGCATTGGCGATGTACGCGGTTTGGGGCTGTTTTTAGGTGTGGAGCTGGTAAAACAGGGCGGCAGCGTTGAGCCGGACAGGGAACTCACTGGCAAAGTTGTCAATCGCATGAAAGAGCAGGGCGTGCTGTTAAGCAGCGATGGCCCTTATCATAATGTATTAAAAATTAAACCGCCGCTGGTTTTTGGTTGCGAGGAAGCTGATATTCTGGTGGATAATCTGGACAAGGTTTTGGCGAGCCTGCTCTAATCAAAAGGGTATGTCCAACTGCTTCCTGATTCACCTCGCTGAAGTTGACTTTAGCGAGGCGAATCAGGGAAAAACGGTTAACGCGGTTTGGCTGCTTCCTCTTCATTTGCTTCCGCCTTTTCATTGTCCCGATCATGGCGATGATCAGCAGCCAGGTAAGTGTACATCGTTGGCACAACGAATAAAGTAAAGCAGGTGCCCACGAGCAAACCCGCTGAAATGACCAAGCCGATATCGAAGCGACTGACAGCCCCGGCCCCGGTGGCAATAAGCAGCGGGAATACGCCAAACACCATGGCGGCTGTGGTCATCAGAATGGGGCGAAGGCGAATGGAGGCTGCTTCTTCAACGGCTGCCCGTCGATCAAGCCCTTTTTCACGCTGCAGCTGATTGGCAAAATCAACAATCAGGATCCCATGCTTACTGATTAAGCCAATCAGGGTAATTAATCCAACCTGGGTATAAATATTAATCGAGGCCGCGCCCAGATTTAATGGAATCAACGCGCCGCAAATCGACATGGGCACGCTGATCAATACGATAAGCGGATCCCTGAAACTTTCATACTGGGCGGCAAGCACTAAGAAAATGACGATGACCGCGAGGAAGAACGCAAAAATCAGCGCATTGCCTTCCTGAATAAACTGACGCGACTGACCGCCATAATCATAGGTAAACCCGCGAGGTAATAATTCATCCGCCTGTTGTTGAAGGTAAGCAATACCCTGACCCAAGGTCACGCCGGGCATCATCACCCCCTGAATGGTGGCGGAATTGAGCTGCTGAAAGTGGGAGACCGCATTCGGTTGCGTGATGGCTTTTGGCGTCACCACGGTCGAAAGGGGGACCATTTCGTTACTGATGGTTTTCACATAAATCTGGCCCAGTTGATCCGGCGTCAGGCGGTAGCGCCGTTCCAGTTGCGGAATAACCTCATAGCTTCGTCCCTGCAGGTTAAAATAATTGACATAATTGCCTGACAATGCGCTGGTGAGGCTGCTGCCAATGGCCTGCATGTCGAGGCCCAGATCAGACGCCTTGGAGCGGTTAATCTGAAACTCCACTTCGGGTTGGTTAAATTTAAGGCTGTTGTCGAGGAAAATAAACAGCCCGCTTTGTCTGGCTTTTTCGATAAGCTGGTTAGACACGTCAAACAGAGTCTGGAAATCATTGGTGGTTTTGATGACGAATTGAATCGGCGTACCTGAACCCCCACCCGGTAAAGGCGGCGGTATGACTGCAAAAGCGGAAAGGCCTGTGACCATATTGAGCTTATTCTGCAAGGGTTCTTTCATTTTAAACTGGCTGCCTTGGCGCTCATCCCAGGGTTTTAATACCATGCCTGACATTGGCGTGCTGGCGTTAATGGCAAAGTAGTATTCAGTTTCCGGGAAGCTGCTGTAAATTTTGTTAAATTCATTGGTAAAGGCTTCAATGTAGTTGATGGTGGCATACTGAGGCGCTGTGGCAATCACAAAGAAAAACCCCTGATCTTCTTCTGGGGCTGTTTCCGTGGGGGTCGTGCTATAAAGGTAGGGGAGCATCAACAAAACCACGGCGGAAAAGACAAGCATGATGATGCGGGTATTCAGTAAACTGTGGAGGCTTCGTTTATAACGATCTTTAAGCTTGGCGAATTTGTCATCAAGAAAGCGGACAAAGCGGCTGCTGTCGGTGTCGGCGCTAAGAATTTTAGAACACATCATGGGACTTAAGGTCAGCGCGATGATGCCTGAGATAATGACAGCAGAGGCTAGTGTAAAGGCGAATTCTTTAAACAAGGCACCGGTTAACCCACCCATGAAGCCAATGGGGGCATAGACCGCCGCTAGCGTAATGGTCATGGCGATAACTGGCAGGGCAATTTCACGCGCACCGATGAGGGCGGCCTGAAAGGGTGTTTTACCTTCCTCCAGATGACGATGCACGTTTTCGACCACGACGATGGCATCATCTACCACGAGACCAATGGCAAGAACAAACGCGAGTAAGGTCAGCAAATTGATGGAATAGCCCAGAGCCATCATCAGCGTACAGACGCCAATGAGCGACAGAGGGATGGTAACCACTGGAATAATGACCGAACGCACAGAGCCCAAGAAAAGGAAAATAACGACAATCACGATTAATGCCGCTTCAACGATGGTTGTGATCACTTCATTAATGGAGGCGCGGATAAAGTCAGTGGCATCATAGACAATGGTGCCTGTCAATGAGGGGGGAAATTCACGCTTGACCGAAGGGAACATGTTTCTGACGTCGGTAATCACGGTTAGAGGATTGGCTGTTGGGGTGGGCGTGATGGCGAGGAAGACCGCCTTTTTGCCGTTAAAGGTAACGGTTGTGTTGTAATCCTGTGAACCCAGGATAACCTTGCCGATGTCACGCAGGCGGATAATCGAGTTATTGTTGCTGCGGACAATCAGGCGGCTGAATTCTTCAGCACTGTTTAAATCCGTTTTTGCGGTCATGTTGATGGCCACGTATTCACTCTTGGTGCTGCCGGCCGCTGTTAGGAAATTGTTGCGGGCAAGGACGGCGGAAACGTCCGCCGGTGTTATGTTCAACGCCGCCATTTTGATGGGATCAAGGAATATACGCATCGAATAAGTCGCCCCGCCTAAAATTTCAGCCTTGGCCACGCCATCGACTGTTTCAAGTTGAGGCTGCACGACCCGCACCGCGTAGTCGGTAATCTGTTGCGGTGTCATGGCGGTACTGTCAAGGCTGATGTACATCAATGGCGTCGAGGTGTCTGAACTTTTGACAATTACGGGTTGTTGCGATTCCGGCGGCAACTGGTTTAGCGTTTGCTGAACCTTACTCATGACATCGGTAAATGCGACTTGTGGATCAAAATTTAATTTGATGGTCAAGGTGATGGTGCTTAAGCTTTGCGTGCTGGATGAGGTCATGTAGTCAATGCCTTCCGCGCTGGCTACCGCAGATTCAAGCGGTGTGGTGATAAAGCCTGCAATCAGGTTTGCATCCGCGCCGGGATAGGCGGTGGTGATGGTAATCACCGTATTATCCATTTTAGGGTACTGTCGGATTTGCATGGTCATGATTGAGTTAAGACCAAAGAGGAAAATTAACAGACTCACGACAGTGGCTAAAACGGGCCGCTTAATGAAAATATCAGTAAATTTCATAGTATACCTGCTGACGATTGCGATGCGTGTGAAGCCAGCGTAAAGGCTGCTTCACACAAACCAGTATTATTGTCCCATGGTGTCAGGATTGCTGACGGCATTGAGCTTGACGCTGTTATTAATCACGACGCGCGTGCCGTTTTGCAGCTTCAACTCACCGGAGCTGACGACCACATCGCCTTCCTTGACGCCGGAATTAATCACAGTGAAATTACCTGACTGCTCCCCGGTGGTGACAAAAACGCGTTTGACATAGAGTTTATCCTGACCGTTTTCATCCTTTTCTCCCTTGGTACCCTTCTGGATTAGAAAAACGGAATTCCCATACAAGCTGTAAGAAATGGCGGTGGAGGGCAGGACGATAACATCCGAGACCGACGGTTGTTCAACGGCAATGGAAGCAAACATACCGGGAATGAAAACAAAATGCGAAATATGATTGCTTAAATTGTCTTTCGTGCTGCAGGTGACGATGGTTTCACCAGTATCGATATCTTTGGACGTCTTGACCAGGGTCGAGTTTTTCAAATCGCTTAACGCTTCGGACGGGCAGTTGGGCAAAGTTGCCTGCACCAGCACGTTGTGAGTGTTAGGATCGACCTTGGCGTTAATGGCTGTAATCTTGGCTTGAAAGACCAGGCCTTCAAATTCTTCAACACTGAATTCAATGCCTTGATTGATGTGCAAGCGTTTGTAGTATTGCTCAGGAAGGTAAAACTGCAGGTAAAGCGGATCGAGCGATTGCAGGGTAACAATGGAGGTCTGGCCCGGCGTAATGTATTGGCCCAGGTTGACCTGCCGGATACCGAGTTTGCCCGCAAAGGGGGCGGTGATGTGTTTTTGCCGGATTTGCGCCTCGGTTTTTTCAACGTCTGCCTCGCTTTGCTCAAGATTGGCCTTTGCTTCATCCACATTGGACACAGGGGCGGCGCCCTTTTTATTCAAATCCACCTGACGCTGATAACTGAGCTGCCTTAGAGCCAGTTGTGCCTTGTTAAATTTCAGGGTGGCTTGATCAACGCTGTCATCAATATCAATGAGGCTGCTGCCCTCGGACACATACTGCCCGGATTCAAAATGGATTTTAACCACATTGCCAGATGCTTCCGAATTGACCTCTACCCCGTTGGTCGCCACGAAATTTCCGACGGCAGGGATAGTGGGACGCCATTCCCGTTTCACTGCCGTGACCGAGGACACACTGACAGCAGGGGGTTCATAGGTGGCAAAAAAGCGTTTAATCATGAAGTTTTTAAATAGATTAAACGCAACGATACCTCCGAAAACAATGACGAGGGCAGTAATCATTATGGTCATGCGTTTTTTCATGCGGTGTCCCCTGAAGCTTGATGTCGATTAAGCCTGTGATTAAAGTTACGGCGTTACCCCGTATAATCGATCAATTCTCGCCCCGACAAGAAAAAATGGCAATAGAGCGGAGCGGTTATAATGCGTTAATCCCGTCAATGACACGTTGGTCATGAACATTAAAAAAACCTGTTGACTAAATACCATCCTTTGTTACCATTTGCTCTCCAATCCATGAATGGAGTTACCATGAAGTTAAAATCATTGCTGTTCGTTTGTTGTTTGGGTTTGTTGTCTTCTGCCTTTGCTCAAAATCGCCATGTTCATCCGCAAGCCAAGCCTGCTGATGTCAAAGCTGTCGCCGGTGCGAAAAACGCGATGCTCCCTGGGTATTGCGAAATTGAAATCATCAACGACAGTTACGACAATCTATCGGTTTTTGGCCAGTTCGATGATGGCAGTTATCTGAACGGCTTTAACATTTACCGTTTTGATGCGCCTCACTATGTGAGCCTGTATTATTATGGTTATTGCCATGCCTGGATGAACCTGTATATCAAAACATTCAGCGGTTACTCTGTTTACGCCGGTTATACACCCGTCAACAGTACAATTCGCGTGGTTCCTTATCTCAAGAACCAAATCAAGGCTGAAATCAGCACCAACTAAGCTGAGGTTCTTATGTTGTATCGGAAAGGCATGATGACTTAATCGTGCCTTTCTTTTTTAAAGCAGGGGGTTATATGAAGCGTTCATTTTTGTTGTTACTGGCGTTGCCCGTGCTCAGTTCATGTGGCATTGAAGATGATTATTATATGTATGATTATCGTTATCCGCCGCCGCAGGCTCGTCTGGAAACACCCTACTATGCTGCTCCCCGCTATGAAGGATCTGGCCATTATCACGGTCATCAAAGCGCTTATCGCCGTTATCATGGACACTATGGCAATAACAATCCTGTCATAGTACAAACACCAGGCAATGTCCGGGGGCCTGCCAACGTGCATGGTCATTCCAGCCAGGCACAGCCTGGAAATAATACCCACGGCCATCCCAGCCAGGGTCAGGCAGACAATAGCCATGGCCATCCCAGTCAGGGAAGCGTGCGCGGATCCCGCGGCAGAGCCTGGAATCCTTATGGAGGCTATCAGCCGCAGGCTGCAGGCAATGCCCAGGGGCAGATTAAGCAGGCTGTAGTTTCACCGGCAAATGACAATCAGGGAAATACCATTCACGGCCATGACTAGTTCATTGCCGTGTGGTACTCTTTTGTAGTTTGTAGATAATGGAGGAATGGATGTTTAAGACAACACGACAACTGATCCTGGCTTTCTCTGCAGCAATGCTTGTCGCCTGCTCTTCGACGCCTGGCAGCGAAAGCACGGGCGAATACCTGGATAGTTCAGCATTGACAGCCAAAGTAAAAGCCAGCTTGATTGATGAGTTGGGAACCAAAGGGTTTTCAATTCAGGTTAAAACTTTTAAAGATGAAGTGCAGTTGAGCGGCTTTGTTGACAGCCAACGGACGAAACTGCGCGCTGGCCAGATTGCCGACAGCTTAAATGGCGTCAGGCATGTACGAAACGATATTATTGTCAAATAATGGTCTGTAATGGGTTTGTCGCAAAATTCAGTCTCAACCGGGTAAAATACCCAGGGCAGTGAATGAGGCATAGGTGCTTTAAAAAACAGCGGCTATAATAGTCTAATCATTAATATTGAGGACAACGAATGTTTGATAACCAGTTTACTATCGCAGGATTTGATGAGGAACTGTGGCAAGCCATCCAGGCCGAAAAACAGCGTCAGGAAGATCACATTGAGCTGATTGCCTCGGAAAATTACGCCAGTCCGCGTGTCCTTGAAGCGCAAGGCTCGGTGCTCACCAATAAATACGCGGAAGGCTATCCCGGTAAACGGTATTACGGTGGTTGCGAATTTGTTGATGTGGCGGAAAGTTTAGCCATTGCCCGTGCCAAACAGTTGTTTGGCACGGATTATGTTAATGTGCAGCCTCATTCGGGTTCGCAGGCGAATGCAGCGGTGATGATGGCACTGCTTAACCCGGGCGATTTGATTTTAGGCATGTCCCTGCCGCATGGCGGCCATTTGACGCACGGTTCGAAAGTCAATTTTTCGGGCAAGCTTTATGAAGCGGTGGGGTATGGCCTTGACCCTGATACGGGCTTGATCGATTACGATGCGCTGGAGCAGCTTGCCCTCACCCATAAACCGAAAATGATCATTGCCGGTTTTTCGGCCTATTCCCAGATTCTTGATTGGCCGCGTTTCAGGGCTATTGCTGATAAAGTCGGTGCTTACCTGATGGCTGATGTTGCTCATGTGGCGGGGCTTATTGCGGTCGGACTTTATCCTTCCCCGATTCCTTTTGCCGATGTGGTGACCACGACCACCCATAAAACATTGCGTGGTCCTCGCGGCGGTATGATTCTTGCCAAAGCCAACGAAGAAATTGAAAAAAAATTGAACTCTTCTGTTTTTCCAGGCATGCAGGGCGGCCCCTTGATGCATGTGATTGCTGCCAAAGCGGTTGCATTTGCAGAAGCGTTGCAGCCTGAATTCAAAGCCTATCAGCAACAGGTTTTAGCGAATGCAAAAACCATGGCCGAGGTATTGATGAGCCGCGGCTACCCGATCGTGTCGGGCGGTACGGAAAATCATTTATTGCTCGTCAATTTGATTGGCAAAGACATCACGGGTAAAGATGCCGATGCGGCATTGGGTCGCGCCAACATCACGGTCAATAAAAATGCGGTTCCCAACGATCCTCGCTCACCCTTTGTGACCAGCGGCCTGCGTTTAGGAACACCCGCTGTGACAACGCGCGGCTTTAAAGAAAGGGAAATCAAAGTATTGTCGGAATGGATTTGTGATATTCTGGACGACATTCAGAACGAAAGCCTGATTTCGCTGGTGAAATCAAAAGTGATTCATTTATGCCATGAATTCCCGGTGTATCGTTAATCATGTATTGTCCATTTTGCCAGGCAGAAGAAACCAAAGTGATCGATTCGCGTCTCATCGCCGATGGCGCTCAGGTACGCAGGCGACGCCAGTGCCTTGAATGCCACGAGCGGTTTACGACCTTTGAGACGGCGGAATTGATCATGCCGTTGATTGTCAAACGTGATGGGCGGCGGGAGCCGTTCAATATCAATAATCTGCGCTCAGGGATGCTCAGGGCACTGGAAAAAAGACCCGTCAGTGTCGATGCGCTGGAAGAGGCGGTAGAAAGCATCATGCAAGACATCCGCCGCAGCGGGGAGCGGGAAATTGATTCCCGCCAGGTCGGTGAATGGGTCATGAAGCAGCTGTATCGACTTGATCATGTCGCTTATGTCCGATTTGCTTCCGTCTATAAACGGTTTAAAGATGTCAGTGATTTCAGACAAACCATCGATGAAATGAAAGACGACCATTCGTCATGAGGTAGTTGTGGACAAACAATCAATAAGCGGTAAACGACGCGCCCGAAAATTAGCCGTGCAGGCGCTCTATCAATGGTCCATGTCAGGCCATGAACGTTCAGAAATAGAAACCCAATTCCGTGTGGCTAACAACATGGACAAAGTAGACAGCGAATATTTTTGTCGTCTTTTATACGGGGTTCCTGAACGAATCACTGAGATAGAGTCTGCTATTGCGCCCTTTTTGGACAGACCGATGACCACATTAAATCCGGTTGAACTGGCGGTGTTGCGTCTCGGTGCCTATGAATTACTTTTTTGCCTTGAAATTCCTTACCGCGTTGTGCTGGATGAAGCCATTTCCCTAGCTCGGGAATTTGGCTCGCAGGATGGCCACCGTTATGTTAACGGTGTGCTGAACGGGCTGGCACGGCAAGTCAGAGCGATTGAAATCAATTCTGGCAATGAATGAATTTTCCCTCATTGATGTTTATTTCAAGCAGCCCGCTATTGGCCGGTCAGAGGTGATAGTGGGTATTGGCGATGATGCAGCCTGCATGGAGGTGCCTCATCATTGTCAATTGTTGGTCAGTACCGATACTCTGGTTGCTGGTGTTCATTTTTTAAACGAATGGGATGCTTATGATATCGCCTGCAAGGCGGTTATGGTTAATGTCAGCGACATGGCAGCTATGGGAGCAGACCCTTGCTGGATGAGCCTCGCCTTAACACTGCCTTTGCTGGATGAAGCATGGCTAACCCGATTTTCCAAAGGGTTTCATGATTCATTAAAACAATACAACATCATGCTGATTGGCGGGGATACCACGCGTGGCCCCTTGAGCATGACGTTAACCATCCATGGGTTAATCGAAAAAGGCAAGGCAGTTAAGCGCTCAGGGGCCAAGCCTGGCGATCGGATTTTTGTCAGCGGCATGCTGGGAGCCGCGGCGCAGGCAGTCGCTTTTTTAAACAATGACCGCATTGACAGGCAGGATAAAGAAACCCTGATGCATCTTCTGATGCATCCAAGGCCGCGTGTGGATTTAGCGCCATGGCTACGGACTTATGCGTCGGCAGCCATTGATATTTCCGATGGCTTAAGCGCGGATTTAAATCATATCTGCACCCAAAGCGGTGTCCGTGCTGTACTGGACTTGGACGCTATACCCGTGCATCCTTTGGTAGTAAAGTATCAGCAGGCCAAGGCCATTGATTTTGCTTTGAGTGGCGGCGATGATTATGAATTGTGTTTCACGGTGCCCAGGGAAAATGAAACGGCCTTTAACGACGCACTGAAGCAAGCGGGCCTTGCCTGTTTCCCGATTGGTGTAATTGAGCAAGGCGAGGGGCTCTATGCGCAACGGCAGGGACAATGCGTGGCATTATCACCCCGCGGCTATAGTCATTTTTAAGGAAAAACGGATGGATAGAATCGAACTTGGCAACAAAGTCTGGCAGGATCCCGCCTATTTCATCGCCTTTGGTTTCGGCAGCGGGCTGATGCCGGTTGCCCCGGGAACCTGGGGAACGCTGGCGGCCATCCCGGTTTATCTGCTTGCCGCGTCATCCTCACTGGGGATTTATTTGGGGTTTACCGTATTGGCCTTTCTGCTTGGCGTATGGGTTAGCGACATCGTTTCAAAGGAATTGGGCGTTGATGATTTTGGTGGTATTGTCTGGGATGAGGTGGTTGGATTTTTACTCACCATGACGGCAGTTCCTGTGGGATTTTACTGGATTGTTGCCGGCTTTTTGCTGTTTCGTCTGTTTGATATCCTAAAACCATGGCCTATCCGGTTTTTTGATGAACGCATTAAAGGCGGTTTCGGCGTCATGCTGGATGATGCCCTGGCCGCCATTCCTGCCTGGCTGGTGATGCAGGCGCTTGTATGGGTATTTAACGCATGAATGATAACCATAAAGAATTAATCAGTATTGGCTTGACCATCAGTATTGTGTTGCTGGCACTCTTTATTATTCACCGTTTCATTCCATCCATCATCTGGGCCGCCATCATTGCTATTGCCACTTACCCCCTCTATAAACGCTGGCGCCATTTTTTTGCTTCCCAGGATACCTGGGCTGCCTTGCTGTTTACGACGTTGTTGGCCTTGCTGTTCATCTTGCCATTAAGCTGGTTAGTAAGCCTTTTGGTCAAGGAGTCCCAATTATTCATCAATTATCTGCAGACGTTAAATAAAGAGGGCGGCGAAGCACCGGCCATGCTAAGGCAGATTCCAATCATCGGCAGTGATTTGACAGCTTACTGGAATGATAAGATCGGCAAACCCGGCAGTGTCCGAAACCTGTTGTCCAACATGCATCTGTCGCTTACCCCCGCGAGCTACTACATCAAGCAGATTGGTATTAATCTGGCGCATCGTGGTTTTCAGGTTGGGTTTACCCTGCTGACTCTGTTTTTCTTTTTCCGTGATGGAGACAAATTATATAAACAGATTAGCCATATTGGCGAATACTGTCTGGGGGACCGCTGGTTTCGTTTTTCAGCTCGCCTGCCGTCAGCACTCAGGGGAACGGTAAACGGGACAATTGTCGTGGGATTGGGCGTGGGTGTGTTAATGGGTATTTGTTATGAACTGGTCAATTTCCCTGCCCCGACACTCATTGGCTTTATTACTGCATTGGCGGCGATGATTCCTTTTGTGGCTCCGGTGGTCTTTGTGGCTGTGGCCTTGGTTTTAATTGCCAGCGGCAGCATGATCAGCGCAATTATTGTGTTGGTTTGGGGAACCATTGTTATGTTTGTCGCAGACCATTTTGTTAAACCGGTATTGATAGGCGGAGCAATCGAGCTTCCCTTTCTGGCTGTTCTCTTTGGTATTCTCGGCGGGGTTGAAACTTTAGGCCTGTTGGGACTATTCATCGGACCAATGATCATGGTGCTGTTCATCACCTTGTGGCAGGAGCCTCAGGAATTGCACGCACGTCAGGCATAACAGTTAACATCAGCCCCTTGTATTTTATACGCTAACCCCCATGTAGGGAGTAGATAAAGGGGGCGAATGCTTTTGCGTTCAATGGCTTCAAGAGGTAAATATGAATAAAGATTGGCCCACGCGCGACCGAGACATGCATATTGCGCAACAAATCATGGAACAATATGCCAATGAGCATAACAGCGACTCATTAGGCTTATTTGAGTTGGTGGTAAATCAGGAAGAAAAGCGGATGAATTTTCGTTTATCCGCTTGGGTATTAACCTTGGCTGAGCATTTTAAATCACTTTATGGCGACACGCAGGGTGATTTTGTCACCCGTCAGGTTATTACCCGTTGTCTGATTCAGGGGCAAACCGTGCATTGATCAGGCTTTTGAGGCACAGTTTTTTACACTGTGCCGTCGCGGCGAATTCCTGAGGCCGGCCTAAAAAAACGCCATGTATTTTTGGTAATCACTCTTGAAGGCTTCGCTTGCCTCATAGTCCGCTATTGCCCGATTAATTTCATTTAATAATACCAAGTTGTTGCGATTCACGGCGACACCTAAACCAAAACCATAGGCAAACGGTTTACCCAAGGCTGTCAAGGCGCCCGAAGACTGAGTTTGCCAATACAGGGCGGTTGGGGCATCCATTAAAGCCAATTCAATCTCGCCATCATGTAAAGCGACAATGACATCATCCAAATTATCATAGAGAGCAATTTGCGGGTTGCTTATCAGGCTGGCCAGCACATCCGGGAATACGGTTCCCCCCTCGACCCCAATTTTACGATCTTTAAACAGGGAAATTTGAAACGGTTCTTTTGCCAGTTCGGTACGGCCTAAAAAACGCGACTCGCTGATGAGGTAGGGGATAGAAAAATTCACTTTCGTCAACCGTTCGGATGTAATAATGATGGATCCCACCGCCGCTTCCGCCTGGCCGCTTTCGACGGCATCTAATAAACGATTAAAAGGCATGGGTTTGTATTGGCAGGTGCGATTGATGCGCTGGCAAATATTTTCCATCATGGCTATATCAAAACCATACAATTGCGAATTGGCTCCGCGAAGCACAAACGGTGGGGAAAAATTATCAACCGCGACAACCAAAGGCGGCCCTGCCGAGTGCACAGGCAATGCCAGCAACAGCAAAAAGGTAAGCAGTAGTCGGGCTATCATCTGTTTTAAACTCCATTGACTGTTCCATCTAGTCAGTATAGCGTTATCTTAAAGGCTGTACCATGTGAAACGTCAGCTAAAAACAACCATGACTCAGGAGACGAATGCCTTGATTTTATGGACTTGCCTGGTGGGCTTAACGATTGAAAAATCGCCTCATCGGGCGTGGGGGTTTATCCTGTACCCGGCAATAATGCGGTCTTTGTGACAGAAATAAAAATCCTGCAAGCGCTTGATTTTTGCCAGAACAATTTTGTAAATTGTTGTTTGTTTACAATAATCATTTTTCGCTGAAATGCAAGGCGAACTGCAACCGATACCAAGGAATTTATGCTAAAATCAAACCGTGAAGCTTACCTGAATCTTTGCACGCAATTTTATGATTTAAGCCGACCCGTTCCCCCTGAAGATGCCTATCAGTTTTACCGTGCCTATGTGAAAGAAGCCAAAGGGCTTATTCTCGAACCCATGTGCGGTTCGGGTCGTTTTTTACTGCCTCTGATAGAGGAAGGGTTTAATGTCCATGGATTTGACGCCAGCGAACACATGGTGACTGCGTTAAATACCAAGGCGCAAATTAAAAATCTCGAACCATTTGTCTGGATGGATTTTGTCGAGACATTGTCGCGTCCGACCCAGTACAACCTTATTTTTATACCCACTGGCTCCTTTGGGTTGATTACGCCCATTGATAAAATTGAGCGGTCGTTAAAGACCCTGTATGAACACCTCGAAGACAAAGGTATTTTACTGTTTGAAGTGGAAACGTCCTTTTCCCTGCCGCCTTTAGGCATTTGGCGCGGCTCAATATGGGAAAGACCGGATGGCAACACCATCATTGCAAGCCAGCTTGTCAATCTCAACAATTCCATCTGCCATGCCGTTGGCCGCTATGAATTGGTGGAAATGAATTCGATTATCCACACTGAAATAGAAGAATTTAAACTCAGGCTTTATGATAATCCGTCCATTTTGATTGAAATTCTAAGGCAGGTTGGCTTTAAAAAAATTAAAATGATGAAGGCTTATGACCGCAATGAAAAACCGGGTCAAAACGATGCATCGATTCTTTTTGAATGCAGAAAATAAGGAGCAGGCGCAATGGACAGCAATCAGGAACGCCAGATGTTTGTTAATTTGCCGGTTAAAGAGTTGTCTAAAACCATCCACTTTTTCAAACAACTGGGATTTGAATTTAATCCGCAGTTTACGGATGAAAACGCGACGTGTATGGTGATTGGCAAGCATAATTTTGCCATGCTGTTGACGGAGAAATTTTTCAAGGGTTTTACACCGCACCATGAGATTGCCGATGCACAATTGAGCAAGGAAGTGCTGGTGGCTGTGTCCCTGGAAAGCCGTGAAGCCGTGGATGCCATGATGAAACAGGCGATTGCTGCCGGCGGTAAGGAATATCGACCCAGGCAAGATATGGGGTGGATGTACGGCCGCGCCTTTCAGGATATCGATGGCCATGTCTGGGAGCCCTTCTACATGGACATGAGCGCCATGCCGAATGATATGAAAAAGATGGATTAAGCGTGGATGCAGGCAGCTTGCTTCCAGGCGATATTTCTCCATTACTGCACAACCGGGCAGCCTTGTTTGAGCGGCATTTTGCTTCGCTCAATCACCCTTTGCGGACCACTGTCTGTCAATTGCTGGTGGTCAGCGATTACGCCTGCCGTCAATTGGATACACTGACTGAGCTATTAAAAACCGATGATGGCCTTCATGAGTTATCCTGTGAGGATTATCACCGCCTGGCCAACGAATTGCTGCCTGAAGCAACGCCTGGTTCCTTCCCGCGCCAGCTTCGCCAGTTCCGCCACCGGCATTTTCTGCGTCTTATGCTGCGTGAGTATGCAGGTCTTGCCAGCACGGAAAGCACCATGAGCAGCTGGTCTCATTGTGCGGATGCTCTGGTTTTAATCACGTTGCAATTTTGCTATCAGGAACTGGCACCACGGGTTGGTTTCCCCTGCGATCCCGCTGGCAATCAAGCCTGCCTCTATACGATTGCGATGGGAAAACTGGGTGGGCAGGAGCTCAATTATTCCTCCGATATTGATTTGATTTTTGCTTACTCGGCGTCCGGCTATACGAATGGACCGCAATCAATCAGTAATCAGCAGTACTATACCAAAGTAGTGCAACTGTTTATGCAATTGTTTCAGGAGCCAACGCCTGAAGGCTTCGTGTTTCGTGTGGATTTACGCCTGCGTCCCAATGGAGAAAGCGGGGCATTGGTGAGTTCTCTGACGGCGCTTGAAACCTATTATCAGGAGCAGGGGCGGGATTGGGAGCGTTATGCCATGGCCAAAGCGCGGGTTATCGCTCGGCCAAATGAAGAGCCCCCGGCCTGGTTTGAGCGTCTGATTATACCGTTTGTTTATCGTCGTTATGTGGATTTTTCCGTCATCGAATCCCTGCGCAGCATGAAGGCTTTAATCGAGCGCGAAATCGAGCTTAACCCCAGACTCAATGACATTAAGCGGGGTTTAGGCGGGATTCGCGAAATTGAATTTGTGATTCAGAATATCCAGCTCATTCGCGGTGGACGCCTGCCGCCCCTGCGCCAGCAGAATGCGCTCAAAGCCCTGGAGGCTTTACGGCGTTGCAAGCTGCTGCCGCGCACGGGCATTTTACGTGAAGCCTATCTTTTTTTGCGCAAACTGGAAAATTGCTTACAAAGTGAAAATGACCAACAGACCCATGCTTTACCCACTAACCCGCTTAAACAGGCGCAAATTGCTCTGGCGATGGGTTATGCCGGCTTCACTGATCTGCTGAGTCGCCTGCATCAATTTCAACGGATAGTCAGTACCACGTTTCATACGGCCTTAGGCCGTATGGATGCTTATGACGATGGCGAACGGTTGCTCAGCCATCAATTGATGAGTCTTTGGCAAGGGCATATTGAAAGCGGGATGGCGGTGAATCTGCTATCCAGTTTAGGCTATCAGAACGCAGCACGCTGCTATCAGATGGTTCATGCCTTCCGTCATTCGCCGCGATGCCGGCGTCTTAATCAGGCAGCGCGCATGCGGCTTGATCGTTTTATTGTGTTGCTATTGCAGGAATTAACCCAGGTTCCTGATGCCGAAACCGTTTTATTGCAGGTCATGCATCTGCTTGAAAACATTGTCGGTCGAAGTGCTTATCTTGCGCTCCTGACTGAAAATCCTCAGGCTTTAAAGGAATTACTGCATTGGTTCAGAGAGAGCCCTTTTATTACCGCGCTGTTGGTGAATCATCCTTTTTTAATGGAAGTGTTGCTGGATAAAGAGCGTGATTGGCGTGCGCCGAGCCGTAATCAATTGGCTCAACAATTGGCTATTCAATTGAGTCATGCCAGTGAAATTGACGCACAGGAGGATGCACTGCGGCAATTTAAGCTAACCCAATGGCTGCTTGCTGCCCGGGCTGAAATGGATGGCCGCATGGATGCCGTCAAGGCCGGACGTTTCCTGGCTGATGTCGCGGAAGTGATTGTGGTTCAGGTCCTTCATCATGCCTGCCGCGAATTGAGCCTGCGTTATCCGGAAATGGCCAGTATCAAAAACCGTTTTGATGTGATTGCTTATGGCAAACTCGGCAGTATGGAAATGAATTACAATTCCGATTTGGATTTGGTATTTGTCCATGATGTCCCTTTTGAACAGGAAGGCCTGGTTAACCGCCTGTCGCAAAAAATCATTCACATGTTAACGACGCGTTCCCAATTTGGCGTTCTATATGCGGTGGATACGCGCCTTAGACCCTCCGGTTCTGCCGGATTATTGGTGAGCCCCTTGACGGCTTTTCTGGAATATCAGCGCAAACAGGCATGGACCTGGGAGCATCAGGCCTTGATTCGTAGCCGTGTAATCTATGGGAATAAAAAAAGCCGACAATTGTTTAATCAATTAAAAAAGGACATCCTGCTTCTGCCGCGCGAGCGTCAGAAAACCGCGGAGGAAGTACAAGCCATGCGGGAAAAAATGAGCCGCAATCTGGCGAAAGAGGGGGGTAATGACATCAAGCATGCTCAGGGAGGGCTGATTGATTTGGAGTTTGTGGTGCAATGTTTAGTGTTATGCAGTGCGCAGCCGCCTTTAGCGCGCTACACGAACACCCTGCAGCTTCTTCAACAACTGGCCCTTGCCAAAAAAATAAGCCCCCATCGTTTTAATCGGCTTCAAGAGGCCTACAAAGCCTATCACAAATTGCTGCATCATCAATTACTCGGATTGCATGTTGACAGTAAACATTTGACAAACCATCAACAACGCGTGCAGAAAATCAGCGCGGCCATTTATAAATCGAAATTAAATCCTTGATTGAGCCGGACGGAATTTGCCTGCTACGTAAAGCCCAGAAATTTTCAACGAATTTATAATCTTTTTTTGATCAAATAGTTTATAATATGTGTTCTGTGTTGATTGAATGAGCTATTGATATGAGTGTTGCATCCAACATTTCGGGCATTCTTAGTGTTGATAAGGCAATCAGATGCAAACAGCTATTATCAACGATTAAGCAATTGCAGCAGGATGAACTGATGGATTGCTTTTCGTTTTTTATGGGTAATGACCCAATCCAGGAATTCGACTTTAGCCCTTATCAGGCAACTAAACCTTTTGTATTGGTTGGAACCTCTATTTTTGGCGCCATTGCCCTTGCTGGTCATTTAGGAGAAAAACTAAGTACCCCGCCACAAGTGGTTATTGTTGATCTGAGCCATCAGGTCGCCAGGAGTTGGGATTTGATTAAAGCTTATTTTAAGACCAGTACAGAAACCCAACCCGAACAATTTGTAAACGGGTTTTGCAAGATGTTACAGAAAAATAAATCCAATGAATTTTCCATGGACGGGGATTCTCAGGACTTACATCCTTTTTTACTTGGACTTATTGATCAATGCGGGTTTTTGCGTTTTAAGCAGTTAGTCACTGACGCTCTGATTCTCAAGCAAAGCTGGGGAGATGAAGCCACGTTTCGCCACATTCGAAACGTTTATCAGGATATGGACATTGTTGCTTATCCATCCAATATTATCCATAGTATCGGTGATTTAAAAACGCAAAAAGAGGTGGCTCATTGCGTTCATATCTTACAACCCGTGTTCTCTATTCAAACCAATTTAGAGCAAGGCGAACCCAGTCAATTGCATGTAATGACAGATCATTCGATAAAGGCCATTATGAAAACCCTGGGACCTGGTCCTTTTCTTGAAGCGGACGATAAACTCGCCTTTGAAAAAGAGTTTTTAACAGTTAGTCCGAACTCGACGGGTGTAAAATGGACATCCGAAAGCGCTCCCGGTCTGTTATTTTATCAACCGGCGCACAACACCGGCGATTCAAAAGTTGAAACAGATTGCGGAGCAACCACGATTACGTCAGCTTATGAAGTGTAGATGGCGCCCTCAGGGCGCTGCGGCTTAATCGAATTCCGCGTATAAATCATAATCATCGCTGTCAACAATGGTGACCTCGACCAAGCTTCCTGCTTGAATGGATTCGTTAGCGGGCAGGTAAACCAGGCCATCGATTTCGGGGGCATCGCTTTTGCTGCGGGCAATAATCCCATCGTCTTCAACGCGATCCACCAGAACGGTTTGGCGGCTGCCGATTTTGGCTTCAAGTTTGCTGCGGCTTATCTCCGCCTGAACCTGCATAAAGCGGTGGTAGCGTTCTTCCTTAATTTCTTCCGGTACTGGAGAGGGTAACAGGTTGGCTTTCGCGCCTTCGACGGGGGAGTACTTAAAACAACCCACGCGATCCAGCTGGGCTTCCTTGAGAAAATCGAGCAACTCGGAGAATTCCTCCTCGGTTTCACCGGGGAATCCGACAATAAAGGTGGAGCGCAGGGTAATGTCTGGGCAAATGTCCCGCCATGCATTAATGCGGGCTAAGGTATTTTCACTGCTGGCAGGCCGCTTCATGGCTTTTAACACCCGGCTGTTGGCATGTTGCAACGGAATATCGAGATAGGGAAGAATCAGCCCGTCACGCATCAGGGGAATAATGTCATCGACATGAGGATAGGGGTAAACATAGTGCAGGCGAACCCACAAGCCTAACTCACCCAACTGCTGACAGAGGTCATAAAAACGGGTTTGGACGCTTTTGCCCTGCCATTCAACGGCCTGATAACGGGTATCGACACCGTAAGCACTGGTATCCTGAGAAATCACCAGCAATTCCTGAACCCCGGCTTCTTTCAGACGTTTCGCTTCCGATAAAACCTGAGCCAGGGGATAGCTTTGCAATTTGCCGCGCATGGTTGGGATAATGCAGAATGTGCATTTTTGATTGCAGCCTTCTGAAATTTTTAAATAGGCATAATGGCGCGGGGTTAATTTGATGCCTTGCGGGGGTACCAATTGGGTAAAGGGATCAGCCGGAGGCGGCAAATGGCGATGGACCGCACGAACCACGTCCTCATAAGCATGGGCACCGCTGATGTGAAGCACGTCAGGGCAGGCCTCACGAATTAAATCTGCCTTGGCCCCAAGGCAACCGGTCACAATCACCCGGCCATTCTCGGCCATGGCTTCCTTGATGGTATCGAGCGATTCAGTCACGGCCGCATCGATAAAACCGCAGGTATTAACGACAACGACGCCGGCATCTTCATAGGTGGATACCAGATCATAGCCCTGCGCCCGCAGCTGGGTGATGATGCGTTCAGAGTCCACTAAGGCTTTGGGACAACCCAGACTGACAAAACCCACGCGATGATTCATGTTTATTCCTCAATACTGTGTGACAAGGTTGCCTTTTCCCAAGGCAAGCTGATAGGCAATTGGCTAACTGTAAAAAAAGTGGGCTAATTATACGCTTGTGCAGGGCAATTTGTCTAATTTTAAATGCTAATTTGCACCGGTCATGATGTGTCGCAATTGCTGTAAGAAACGCTGTGGTGATTGTTCGCCGACCAATTGCAGGTTGGTTAATTCTTTGCCATTTGGATTGAAAAAAACAAAGGTGGGCGGCGCAACCACGCCAAATTTTTTCATCAGCAACTGGTCAGCCTGATTGTTGGCAGTGACATCGGCTTTTAACAGGATAAATTGTTTGAGTTTTTTGGACACGGCAGGATCTTTGAATGTCGTGTTCTCCATGATTTTGCAGGACGTACACCAATCGGCATAAAAATCAAGCATGACTGGTTTACCCTGTGCCTGACTCACCGCCAGATTGACGTCCTCGATCGTTTTAACCAGTGTAATCGGCGCCCTGTCATGGCTCACGGTCGTCATTTGAAAGCGTGCCAATGGTTGCAGGGGATTGGTTTCACCCATGCTGGCGCCGATTAAAATCAGCAGGCCATAGACAAGGAGAAGGATGCCCAAGGCTTTGTGAAATTGCGCGGTTTTACTTTCAGCCGGCAGGAAGGCGCCGATGAAGACGCCGCAAAAGACCAGCAGAGCGGCCCACAGGCTCATGCTGACCGCACCCGGGATGATGCGGCTCAATAGATAGATAGCTACCGCGAGCAGCATAACGCCAAAAAATGATTTAACGGCATTCATCCAGCCGCCCGCTTTCGGCAGCCATTTACCGGCAGATGTACCGATAACCAGCAAAGGGGTTCCCATACCTAAACCCAGAAAAAACAAGGCGAGGCTGCCCAAGGCGACATCGCCAGTATGGGCGATATAACCCAGGGCGCCAATCAGGGGGGCGGTGACGCAGGGGGAAAGAATCAACGTCGACAGACAGCCCATGATGGCGGCTCCTAGGTAGTGCCCACTGCTCTGACTGCGGCTGACCCTGGCCAGTGCGGCTTGCCAGCTGACCGGGAGTTTCAATTCAAAAAAACCAAACATCGACAAAGCCAACACGACAAAAACCAGGCTGAATAGAACAATGACAGGCGGTGCCTGCATGGCAATCTGCAGATTACTGCCCAAAACAGCCACAATAGCGCCTACTGCGGCATAGGTTGCGGCCATGCTAAGCACATAGCTTAGCGACAGGAGAAACGCTTTGCGGGTGGTCATCGTGTGGCTGTGGCCGACAATGATGCCCGACAGGACGGGTACCATGGGCAATACGCAGGGAGTAAACGAGAGCAATAACCCGAAGCTGAAAAAACTCAGCATGATCATGGTCCAATGCGCCTGGTCAAACAGTCCCTTCGCGCTGTCCGGTTCAGGCGCCGCAGTTTGTGGGATTGCGGCCACGTCCGATTCCAGGGTGGTACTGACCAGGGCCAGTTGCTGATCAATCGTTAACTTGATCTTCTGTGTTTCCGGTGGGTAGCAGAAACCATCGTCTGCACAACCCTGATAGTGCAGGGTCAATAGCGATTCACCGGCTTCCTTGCCAAGAATAGCGACCGGCAGAGTGATGTCGTTACGATAAATGCGGTAGGTGCGGCCTTGTTTGTCGGTTTTGCTTAAGGTCTGCGGAAAGCGCAGGGTCCCTATATGCACATTGCTGTCGGGGCTTTCATCGAGTTTGATGCGATCAGCATAGAGAAAATAGCCCGGTTTGATGAGCCAGGTGATGGCAAACGTATTGGGGTCAATAGTCTTTACTGACACGCCAAACACATCCGCAGCAGGGGGAGGGGCGGTATGGCCGGTTAAAAAGGCGAATGCCAGCGCCAGAAAGAGAGCCCACTTTTTCATGCAATACCTGATTAATTACCTCTATATATTTGCATTGTAGAACCAGGCTTAAGAAAACCAAAATTTTTTTTTGTGAAAACCCTTGAAACCTGATTTGCCGTCCCCATATGCCTGACATCGGTATTCATTGTCAGGCATTGAATGCCCGAATCATCAGAGAATTCTGACTATTGATTGATGAATAAATAACCAGGAGAAAACAAGTATGAAAATTCGTCCGTTACACGATCGCGTTGTTGTCCGCCGTATGGAAGAAGAGAAAACGTCAGCCGGTGGCATTTTAATTCCAGACAGTGCGACTGAGAAACCCATGCGCGGTGAAGTCATTGCAGTCGGCGCTGGCAAAGTTTTAGACAACGGCGATGTACGTGCCCTGGCTGTTAAAGTTGGTGATACTGTTCTGTTTGGCAAGTATTCTGGTACTGAGGTGAAAGTAGCGGGTCAGGAATTGGTTGTGATGCGTGAAGACGACATCATGGGTGTGATTGAGAAGTAATCTAACGAATCGAAGGAGATAGTAAGAATGGCTAAAGAATTACGTTTTGGCGACAGTGCTCGTCAGGAAATGCTGGCTGGTGTCAACGCTCTGGCTGACGCCGTACAAGTCACCATGGGTCCTCGCGGCCGTAATGTGGTACTGGAAAAATCATTTGGTGCACCAACGGTCACTAAAGACGGTGTTTCCGTTGCCAAAGAAATTGAATTGGAGTCCCGTTTCAGAAACATGGGCGCGCAAATGGTTAAAGAAGTGGCTTCCAAAACTTCTGACACAGCCGGTGATGGTACGACGACTGCGACTGTTCTGGCCCGCGCTATTCTGGTTGAAGGCCACAAAGCGGTTGCTGCCGGTATGAATCCGATGGATCTGAAGCGCGGCATTGATAAAGCCGTTATCGCCATCACAAAAGAACTGCAATCCATGTCCAAGCCTTGCAAAGACGGCAAAGCCATTGCTCAGGTTGGTACTATTTCTGCCAACTCTGATGAAGCAATTGGTTCCATCATTGCTGAAGCCATGGAAAAAGTGGGTAAAGAAGGTGTTATTACTGTTGAAGACGGTAACAGCCTTGAAAATGAACTGTCTGTGGTTGAAGGGATGCAGTTTGACCGCGGTTACATTTCCCCTTACTTCATCAACAACCAGCAAAACATGAGCACGGAGCTTGAGCATCCATTCATCCTGTTGGTTGACAAAAAGATTTCCAGCATTCGCGACATGCTGTCTGTTCTGGAAGGCGTTGCCAAATCCGGACGTCCTTTACTGATCATTGCTGAAGACGTTGAAGGCGAAGCCCTGGCTACTCTGGTTGTCAACAATATGCGTGGTATTGTTAAAGTATGTGCCGTTAAAGCCCCTGGTTTTGGCGACCGACGTAAAGCCATGCTTCAGGATATTGCTATTCTGACTAACGGTCAGGTCATTTCTGAAGAAGTGGGCAAGAACCTTGAAGGTGCTTCGTTAGATGATCTCGGTACTGCAAAACGCATTGTGGTCACCAAAGAAACCACCACGATTATTGATGGCGAAGGCAAAGAGAAAGACATCAACGATCGTATTGCTCAAATCCGTGCTCAAATGGAAGAAACGACATCTGACTACGATCGCGAGAAACTGCAGGAGCGTGTGGCTAAACTGGCTGGCGGTGTTGCTGTGATCAAAGTCGGTGCTGCAACCGAAGTTGAGATGAAAGAGAAGAAAGCCCGTGTTGAAGATGCATTGCACGCAACCCGTGCTGCTGTCGAAGAAGGTATCGTTGCCGGTGGTGGTGTTGCCCTGATTCGTGCTCAAAAAGCACTGGATGCTCTGAAAGGCGATAACGCTGATCAGGAAATGGGTATCAATATCCTGCGCCGTGCTATTGAATCACCGCTGCGTCAAATCGTTGCTAACGCAGGCTATGAGTCCTCTGTCATCGTCAACAAAGTCGCAGAAAACAAAGGCAACTTTGGTTTCAACGCAGCGACTGGCCAATACGGCGACATGGTTGAGATGGGTATTCTTGATCCAACCAAGGTAACCCGTACAGCACTGCAAAATGCAGCGTCTGTTGCCAGCCTGATGCTCACGACTGAGTGCATGGTTGCTGAACTGCCTAAGAAAGAAGAAAGCGCTGGTGCCGGCGACATGGGCGGCATGGGCGGTATGGGCGGCATGGGCATGATGTAATTGCCCCTGCTCCCTTGTAAAAAACCCGCCGAATGGCGGGTTTTTTTACAGCGAATTTCTCGATTTACCGACTGTTCTGCCGCGGACACAGCAGCGGCACACGGGGCGGTAGCGTTGAAACGTCCTAGACTAATTGTCTTTTTTTCTCCGCTTCCCATTGTTTAAGCGGTGATAGTTCTGGTTTAGCCATGGCTGAGACGGGTAAATAAAATGTTTGTTCCAGAAGATATTGCCCACTCAATGCGGCATGAGACACCTGATCGGTAAACACGACCCATGTACTTAAGGCCTTGAAATCAAAGCGAATTTTTTCTACACGTTCCTGGTATTGATCATCGCGCTTCATGCGGTCATGCAATTGCAGTTGATAATGATCATAGGCGGAACGCAGGGTTTTAGTGGTTTTTACCCATTTCAGGATCAAGGCTTTCAGGTAGCTGTAATTGGGAATGCGTTTGGAAAAATGCGCCATGACGTCAGGAAACGGTTCGCCAAGGTGCCAGACTCGCGGCAGGCCAGACGGATTGATGTTGCAGAAGACACGCAAAATCCGTTGTCCGTAAACGGGTGAGGCTGAAAAAGAATCGACGTGCAGGCGGGTATCATCCTTGCGCTTACTATAAACCCGGCCCTCAATTTCAGCGGGCCGGTAACTCGTTCTTCCCCAAAGCAAATGCGGTTGGTAGGAGGGAAACAGTGTGTCTATCAAGTCCTTTGCATAAAGGGCATAGCCGCGCATAAAAGCGGTTAATCTGTCTGATAAATCCGGATTGATACCCTGTTGATTGTAGACACCCAGGGTCTGGGTTTTAAAATTAAAACTGACGTTTTTATGTTTACTATCAAGGATAGCGTCCGATAACAACTCCCGCTCAAGACCCTCTTTTGAACTGTAAAAAGACCCCGGCAGAAAAACAACTTGCCCGGACTCCAGGGCAGACAGGGTCGCTTGCCGGGTAGGGGCGTCTAAATGGCTTAAAGCCGCCGTGTCTACAGTAAAAAGCTGTTTCACCATGGTCTTCTCTTTCAGTAAAAACTCATCGATTCTACCAAGTATTCGTGCTATTTTGGAAATGATAAGTAACGCTCAGGCAATCATAGCTTAAACCAATCATTTCAATATAAACGATTGATTTTAAAAATCGTTAATTTTCGACTAAGGTAAAAGCATAACCGATTAGGAGGAATGAACATGAGTATAGCGAACGAATTATCCATTATTCTGGCCGATACCTACGCCCTGTATTTAAAAACACAAAACTACCACTGGCATGTACGTGGTCCGCAATTTAAGTCCCTGCATGGGTTATTTGAAATGCAGTACACGGAATTGGCCCAGGCGGTGGATGAAGTAGCAGAGCGTTTATTAATTACCGGCAACAAAGCCCCGGCTACCTTTAAAGAGTTTGAACGCTTAAAACGCATCAAGGATGGTGATTCGAGCCTGAACGCCAACCAGATGGTGATTGAATTGGCCCAGGATCACAGCACCCTGGTAAAAGACTTGAATCGTGCGTTGGCGCTTGCCCAGGAGCAGAATGATGAAGGGACTGCGACCTTGCTCGGGGATCGAATTGCAGCCCATGAAAAAGCCCACTGGATGCTGGCAGCCTCTGCGGAGCGCTAACAATCGAAAAGGAATATCAACGAACGTTCTGCTGATTGAATCAATCGGCGGAACGCAGGCAGGCTATCATTTGTGATTCAAATTCTTTTCTCATCCAGCTTATTTGCAAGCGCTGTGCTGCTTTTTGTGATCCAGCCCATGGTGGCCAAAATGCTGCTTCCGGTTTATGGCGGTACACCGGCAGTATGGACTGTTTGCATGTTTTTTTTCCAATTTCTGCTATTAATAGCCTATGGGTATGCGTGGGTACTCAGTTATTTTTGCGGTAGGTATTGGCGTTTCGTGCACACCGGCCTGGTCATAGCCGCCTGGTTTTTTCTGCCTTTGAACTTCATTCCCGTTCATGCCGCCGATGCGCCTGATCTCGGCATTTTGCGCGATTTGACCAGCCAATTGGGTCTGCCTTTGCTGGTGGTAGCCGCTTCCGCTCCTCTTTTGCAGTTTGCCTACAGCCAAAGTCTAGGAAAGCAGGCGCATGATCCCTATTTTTTATACGCAGCCAGCAACATCGGCAGTTTGTCCGCTCTTTTATGTTATCCGTGGTTTATTGAGCGATGGATTGGACTTAAGCAGCAGTTTGGGGTTTGGAATGATTTGTTTGCTGTTTACTGCCTGTTACTGGCTGTTATTTTATGCCTGCCTTACCGCCGGTTGACATGGGCGGACAGATATCAATCAGCCTCTATCCCCTGGCAAACGAAAGCCTTATGGATAGGCTACAGCTTCATCCCCTGCAGTCTGATGCTGGGCGTTACTTTTTATATTTCGACCGATATTGCGTCGACCCCTTTGTTCTGGGTTATTCCGCTTGCCCTGTACCTGCTCTCGTTTGTCATGACCTTTGCAAAAAAGCCACTGATTGCACAGGATTGGCTGATTCGTAACAGCTTGTTTTTTATTATCTTTCCAGTTATCGGGTTTATTTTCGGCGCCAACCTGTTGTCTGCCTGGCAGTTGATTGCATTTCATTTAGCCTGCTTTATGATGTTTGCCTTGTTGTGCCATGGCGAATTAGTCAGGCTTCGGCCACCCGCTAACCGACTGACCAGTTTTTATTTTTGCCTGGCTTTGGGCGGGGTGTTGGCGGGCCTGTTTAACGGGCTTTTGGCACCTCGGCTGTTTAACGGGGCTTATGAATACCCGATTACCTTTGCTTTGGCCACACTGTGTATCCCGTTTGCTGTGAGCAAGCGCTTTACGTGGATGCCGTTTATTCTGGTTTTTGTGTTGACGGCCAATCATTTTTTAAGCGCCTACCCCTGGTATGCGTGGGTTCGCACCAATCGGATGGTGGAAATAGGGGTATTGGTGGTTATCATTTTAACTGGCAAGGAGAAAATCAATTTATTCGCAAGCCTCGCCGTGTTGTTCCTTTTCCTGTTCAGTCCCTGGTTTAAGATGCTGCCGGCGCTTGATTTGCAGCGTAATTTTTATGGTGTGAAACAAGTGACGTTTATGTCAGGCGTTTATGCGCTGCTCAGTCAAAATACGGTTCATGGTTTCCAATCCCCAGGGGGCTTGAGCGTGAGTAGCGGTTCCATGGCTTATTATGCCCCGGTGCAGCCGGTGCTTAAGGCCCTGCAGGAAAAACAACCCGCCTTGCAGACATTCCTGGTTGGTCTTGGAACCGGCATGTTAACTTGCCAATTCAGGGCCAGTGATTCAGTCGATATCATTGATATCGATGCCCAGGTGATTGATATTGCCAGGGATACCCGCTTTTTCACCTACCTGAGGGATTGCCCGCCGCATATGTCCCTAAGCGAAGGGGATGGGCGGCAGGTTCTTGGTCAAAAGCAGGATAGGCGTGCTGATTTAGTCATTATTGATGCGTTCTCATCCGATGCTATCCCGACGCATTTACTGACGCAGGAAGCGTTTTTATTATACCAACGCAAACTTCGTGAGGAAGGGATTATCCTGGTGAATATCAGTAATCGTCACGTCAGGCTTTTACCGGTGTTAAACGGCATAGGCAGATCACTGGATTTGATGGTGTTGCATACGGTTTACCCGGGAGACGCCAAAACGGGTAAATTTCCTTCGGAGTGGGTCTTGTTGACAGCGAATGAACCGCTGGCCCGGTCCTTGATGAACCGGGAGGGCTGGCGTTTTGTCACAGAGAATGAAAGCATCTTATGGACTGACAATTACTCAAACATCGTGTCATTGCTGAAATGGTGAGTGTTGTCCCGTTTAAACAGGCCGGCCAAGGTTTTCTTCTCTGTTTTTTCCTTGCTTTTAAGCACCATAAAATAAGCATTCACGTAGTCAGGCAAGTTATGATTGGCTTGATAAAAGGTGTCTTTACCGGTGTAGGCACCGGTTAGAAAATCAATCTGGTAGAGATTATCGGCAAAGGCACCGCCAGTATCGGCCATAATGCCCATGCGGGTGATGTCCTGACCCCGCTTATCACGGTATTGGATCAACAGCAATTTGCCTAATCCGAATTGCGCCAGATCAGCGGCAAAGGTGACTTCATAATTGACAGTGATTTTATGATCGGCATCTTTGCCATAACCCTTGACGCCGTCTACTTCCTTAAAATACCAGTACCGCTCCTGATCTTCCGGCTTTTGGACAGTGTTATAGGGAATATTGTTATGACGGTGCACATTAAAATACCGGGGTTTACCATGGCCAAAATCAGCCACCAGCGTCCCTTGCAACAGGGCGGCTTCCAGATCGGTGCGGCTGACATAAGCAAGAGCCGGTACCTGCTTATCCTTCAGGGCCCCGGCAAGGATAGCCTGTTTACCGTATTGAAAACGGGTCAGTTTGGGTTTGGCATTGGCTTCTTCAAGCGTCAGGTATTGTTCATCGCCAGGAAGCCCGTAAATGGCGTAAGGCATCAATGGTGTGGGTTTGGTTGAGGCTTTGGCCAGATGAACATAATATTCCGTCATTAAGATCTGGTTATCCGGTATACCACGTAATTTGGCTTTGCTGCTGTAGCGGCGAGCATGTTTGATATCCGGCAGCCAGCGGACAAACTCAAAATTCTTCTTAACGAACTCGGGATTATTGAGTTCAGCCTGATGTTTGCAGATAAAAACCAGGGTGGCCTTGATTCGCCACATCGGGATGGGTAAAACCTGTCCCTCATGCAGTACCTGCGGATCGTAACCGGGTTCGTGATTCAAGTAAGCCAGCGTTTGTTTGGCGGTTTCACAGAGGGCTCTGCCATCGACTTGATAATGGCTTTTGGTGGAAGGTAATTCCTCCACAAAATGGGGTGCGGCAAAAACCGGCGAAACAAACAGACAACTTAACGCCATTCTCCTTAAGTTCATTGCAGGTAAGCTCCTATGGGTGTAATGCTTGCCATCATACCAGCAAATCAATACCATGGAAAAAGAACGGTGGTTTACCTTGGATGTAACTTCGCCTATAGTGGACTATAAGACCGCAGTTTGATCAACTTGAGAGAGTTTGATGAACTATATAAAACCATTATATGTGCAGGTCCTTCTTGGTATTCTTCTCGGCATCATCCTTGGCCTATACCTACCGGATGCCGCCTCATCCCTAAAACCTTTATCCGATGCCTTCATTAAACTTATCAAAATGCTGATTACCCCCATCATTTTTCTGTCGTTAGTTTCGGGGATAGCGGCGATGAATAACCTGGAGACGGTTGGCAAGGTCGGGGGCGCTGCCTTGTTGTATTTCATCGTCACCACGGCGTTTGCTTTATTGATGGGCCTGATAGTCGGCAATCTTGTTGAGCCCGGCGCCGGCTTGCATATTGATCCGGCCACGCTGGACATCAAAACAGCGCAGCCCTATCTGGGTAAATCGACGACGGCAGCAACGCCCACCGAATTTTTATTGAATATTATTCCTGAGACCTTTTTCAGTGCTTTTGTTGAAGGGGAAATCCTGCAGGTCTTGCTGGTGGCGATTTTATTTGCCATTGGGTTAATGTATGCCGGTAAGGAAGGCAAGCTGATAGTAGAGGGTGTGCAGGTGCTTGCCCGAATTTTCTTTAAAATGATTCACCTGGTTATGCACCTGGCGCCTATGGCCGCGTTTGCTGCCATGGCTTTTACCGTTGGACAGTACGGGTTAAAGCCATTATTGAACATGCTCGAGTTACTGCTTTGTTTCTATGTCACCGCTTTTGGGTTTGTGGTGGGGATTTTAGGCATTATTCTAAAACTTTATTGTCAGATTAATGTATTTACACTGCTAGCCTATATAAAAACGGAATTATTAATCGTCCTCGGCACGTCTTCCTCCGAAACCGTGTTACCCAATCTTCTCGAAAAGCTGGAAAAACTGGGTTGCCAAAAATCAACGGTGGGGCTGGTGTTGCCGCTGGGGTATTCGTTTAATCTTGATGGCACAGCCATTTACCTGACGCTCGCCGCGCTCTTTATTGCTCAGGCAACCAATACCGATTTAACGTTTTGGCAGCAGTTGTCGCTGCTGGCGGTCATGATAGTCAGTTCCAAAGGAGCAGCCGGTGTGGCCGGCAGCGGTTTTATTGTGTTGGCGAGTTCCTTAGCGGCTGTGGGTCATGTGCCGGTGGCAGGTATTGTTCTACTCCTGGGCATTGATCGCTTCATGTCTGATGGGCGTGCGCTGACGAATATGATAGGCAATAGCATATCAACCATTATCATTTCGAAATGGCAGGGGGTTTTTGATCAGCAGCGCGCGCAGGAAATCCTGGGTAGCGCCAAAATCCAAGAGGACATCCAAAGCAGCATGGAATAACCTATACTGAGCGTATTGACGCATTGGAGATAATCATGACACTGCCAACTCGGGCTAATCTTGAGCGATTTAGTTTACTGGAGCAGCTGATGTCTGAATCCAGGCATGAAGAAGCCATGCGTGGACTTCTTGCTTCGCCTGCAACCCATCCTTTGCTGCGGCAGTATTTTACATTGCAACTCGATAGAAAAGCGATAGAAAATGCTTTTTTTGCTTTGCCTGATCGGGATGCGCAAAAAGCAGTTTTTGAAGATAAACTCAATCAGCTAAAGGGAAAAATGGATGATTTGCTCGACCGGTTTGAACAGGAGGATGTTGTGCTGGTTCAAACCTTACGAGCCCACCTTTTCATCGATGTGAATGCCAGAGCAGATGGTTCCTGGGTGTTGAACGCGGCAGAGGGTGATTTTGACTATAAAAAGAACGCCTTGCCGATATTGCAACAATTAAAGGAAAAGGAGGTGGGAATAGCCTACCGCCTGGAAGCGGAGTTATTAAATGATGAGGCGGATAAACGGCAAAATTTTCAACAGGCAGCCAAGCTGAATGATAGCGTGGCCAAGGTATTTGCGGGTTATGATTACCTGGCCTACTTAATCGCTGAATCCCTGTCAGACAAGAACTATAATTACCCGGATACCGTTGCACCGGATACCCTGCTTCGCGATCTTGGGCAGGAAATTGCCAAGGGAAACCCCATGGCTGTGGTTAAGGAACTGACATATCTTGATAACGTGGTGAATGCCTTAAAAGATTTGGATCCGGAACGGGTGGTGAAAAACAAAGGCACCTTCAATCAAGGTTTTTATGATAAAAAATTACAGGAAATAATCAGCAGTGCGGAAAAAATTGTCGACGATGAAACCTTGGCTGCTTCATTGAAATCCATCAAAAAAGCCCTTGCTTCATTTAATTATGATGAAGTAAAAAAACAGAGGGTTGTCTTGGCCGATTACCTCAAAACCTTTAGCGCTCAGGAAATGAATCGGGTTGCCACTACCCTGCAGCAGGCCCACAAGGAGCCTTTGGTCAAGGATGATTTTAAAAATAATATACACATATTGCATAATTATTATGCGGAAGAGATTGATCGAATTAAGCAGCGGGCCGGGAAAAAATTATCGAAGGGCGAACAAAACAATATTAATTTGTTAAGGATAGCGCAACGGGAATTGGAAATGAACTACGAACTGCAAACCGGTCAGCAGCAATTCCTTAATATTCATATCACATCCACGGAAACAAGCTTTAAACAATTTTCGCATTCCAATTCTTTTTTGAGGGGATTGGAGGCTTTGATTAACCTGTTTAATTTTAAATCTGAAAAAGAGCCCAGGCAATTGAATTGCAAAGAACGCCAGGGGATACGAAGTCGTTTCGAATCATTGAAAGACAGATTGCATACCCTGAAAGAGGGTGAGGAGCAGCAGTCTGCGCCCTCGCTTCACGTCTGAATGTATTTCTCATTGAAAAAATGATCCAAATATTTCCATTTAGATTTTTTTTGGTTATATTTGGTCAATTTTTCAAATATAGAAGAGTAGTATGCCCAAAAATACCTTATTCCAATTCATAACCCATCTGAAAAAAAATACCTCAGGCGCCGATCTGAAGCAATTCGTTTTAAGGGTTAACAGCAGTAATAGTCGCTACTATTGCATTGACCTGCCCGTTAACGAAAAACTCAAGTTTAAACTTGATAAAGCGTCCTTATCATTAACGGCGCATCACATCAGCGTTTATGAAAATGAAAACAAGGCCAATCCTAATTTAAGCCAGTATCACTACACGGCCTATTTTCAGGATGAAAGCGGTAGCGACTATTGCCTGCACGTTTATTTCGACGACAATAACCAATTGACCAGGAGTCCAAGTCTGGATATGTTGTCACTCAACAATAAAGCCATTGATATCAGCCATGCTGAAAAGCAGTTCACCACGTTGGCCATGCAATTTGCCTACCCTGTTATTGCGGCTTTAAAAAAACAACAGCAGGATTGCATTAAAGAACTGCGCGATGAATACGATAGCCGCATGGCCAAATTAAATGAGGTCTGGTTTAACCCCCATCTAACCTCTAAAGACATGCAGGCTCTTATTATGCCCGCATTGGCCTTGTCAGCCAAACTGATCGTCTTGGTCAATAGCAATACGCTGGTGAAAGAACATCGATTCCTCGAAGCAATGCATAAATCCCTGCAGGAATCCGCCAAACAAGGGCCTAAACCAGTCAAATCTGAATTATCAGGGGTTCAGCTGGAAGAGGACTCATCGTCAACAGAACATGAGGAGGAGCCTGTCGTTCACATCAGCAATAACAACACGCCAGAACACGATGGAAAAGACCATTCGTCTAATCATGTTCAGGACTTTGAAGCAATTAAAAGCTTATACTGTCAGGTGAATAAAGAGAAAAATACCCCGCAACAGATTGAAAATATGGAAGCCTTGCTGTCGCTTATTGCCGATTTTATTCTTCTTCACAAGGAACATGTTGATTTGGATGTTTTAAATCAGCTGCAAACGTTTAAATTGAGGGTTTATGAAACAGGAAGTCTGCTGTTTAAGCGAGTGCTTATTGGAGAGCAATTTGATTTAGCCATCAAGATGCCGTCATTCTATCACCAGATAACGCCGTCTATGCTGGCATTGGCTTTGCAACTGCAGAAAAAATCGCTTTTAGAGTTTGTATTGCGTCATGCTGATTTTGATATCAGCCATCAGGCACTTGGTATCGGTAAACAAACCTATGCTTCTGCCGTGCATGCCTGCATCGCGTTGAGCAGTAATAAAGACATGGGTGATTGTTTCTCGTTATTGATTCAATACGATCAATCCTTGCTGACCCTTGATGACCAGGGCAAACCCGTTATCCTTCCTGTCTTGCTTGACAGTGATCACCCCCTTAAAAAATCATTGCTGGCCGCTAGAGACAAAACCCTTGATTGCCTTCCTTTCCTAAAATCGATGGTTAGTGTGCTGCAAAACTATCTTCAGAGCCATCAAGTTGCAGGCAAGGAGAGGGAATTAATCCAGGGATTAATTAAGGATTTTACTGGTGATATCAATTTCTTGCAGAAGATGAAATGGACGCCAGGTTTGCGAAGTCTCAGACAGTATAGTCATGCTGCGTTTGACCGCTTGAACAAGAATGAATTGATCATAAAAATTCGACAAGAACCTGAAATTGCCCTTTTGCAGATGAAATTGGAGGGAGCGGCTCAAGGTGTTTTGCAGCGTACTAATCCTTATCAATTAAGTGTTAATTTAAAAGACATCTCAAAATTGGAGAAAGGCTTAAGAGATTATCTCGATGAACTTGATTTAAGCCAACTCACGTATGAGGAATTAAAGTCAAATGTCATGTCGATGCTTGAAAATTCATTAGCCATCCTCGACAAAAAGAATGAGTTATTAACCTTATCCGCGACCAATAAAGGGGCTTATAGCGGCTCGAAAGCTGTAAAAAAAGCAGCGAACAGACAGAACGTTTTGCTGCGTGAAATCAAGGAACTTAGCCAATCAAATCCATTTATTCAATTATTGGAGGAGGTCAGGTCGCAATCGACCTTGGGATACGGTTCTTTTTTCAAGATACAGCAGGGAATAAAAGAACTCGCAGGCGACCTGGAAAAAATGATGAATTTGCTCAAAACAGTTGAGCGAGCGATTGAAATGTCCCAGGAGGATGAATTGCTTGACTCCTCAGATAACCCTGATACGGAAGATTCAGCCGAACAGGCGAAGGAGGAACTCGATGACGTCGCGTTCCCGGCATCAGAACAAGAACAAGACGATTGCGCAGGCCCTGTTCTTAATTTTTTCTCTTAATGCTTGGGGACCTATTGACTGGTCAGCTATACGGTCTGCGACTTGTTCCTGCGAGATGGTCACAACAGGTGACCATCTCCCGGCATTTGTTTTCTATCATGATGGGGGTGAGGAAACAAAAAGGCATCAAGTGCCAATGTCTAAGTGATAAATACGCTAATTGATTTAAATCTTTCCGTCTCGAGTGACTATGCTATAGTGCTGGGTTTTTAAATTTAGAGATACTCATGACGGAAAATACGCTATTTAATTTTTTATCGCGGCAAAAAAATAGCCCTTTGCCTGACGTAAAAGACAGGGTTCTCAGCACGAACAGCAATAACAATGCCTACTACCGCCTTGAACTGCCTGTGAAAGAGAAGTTAAGGTTTGAATTGGGCAATAAACGATTGATGCTCACCGATCACCATGTCAGTGTGTATGAATATGAAAACAAGGAAAACCCCAACCTAAGCCAGTATCACTACACGGCCCATTTGAATGATGTCAGCGGTGCTACTTATCGTTTGCACGTGTATTTTGATAGCAATAATCAGTTGGCTAAAAATCCAATACTGGAAAATGCCGGGCAAGGTCATTATCAAAATCTAATCAATCATTCGGAACTCGAAAACCAGTTCACGGCCTTAGCCATTCGTTTCACTTACCCGCTGATTGAGGCATTAAAGAAGCAACAAGGCGAGTGCGTCAAGCAATTGGAGACCGTGTACGAAACCAGCATGGTCACGCTCAATAAAGCTTTATTTGAGGAAACCAGTCTTCAGGGCATGCTGTGTTTGGTGAATGATGCGTTGCAATGGTTAACCGAGCTCATGCCATTGGTCCACAAAAATCATTTGCTTAAGGACCATCGATTTCTTAAAACCATGCAAAAATCACTGCAGGATCGTAACCATCCCTTACTTGAAGCCGTTAATTCATTGCCAGTATCGCCATCTCTGGCTGAGGAAGAAACCAATCAATCGACAGAAGCGCCACCTTTACTCCATGAAGGCCATGCCAAGAATCCTCAAAACCATAAAAAGGATGGATATTCAGATCCGTTAGAGGAGTTCGAACGCATTAAAGCCGTGTTTTATGCGTTGGAAAATGAAAAGGACGTGCCGCAGCAGGTAAAGAAAATTGAAGAATTATTAATGCTTATTGCTGATTTCAACCTCTTGCATGAAGAGGACGTCGTTGATTTGGATTGTTTAAGGCAATTGCAGGATTTCCGTTTAAAAGCATTTACCTTGGGCGATTCCCTTTTCAAACGGGCGTTTATAAGCGGGCAACTCGATCTGGCTGAGCAAATGCCGTCCTTTTATCACCGCATTACCCCAACCTATCTTGCCTTGGCTTTGCATCAGGGGGATCAACAACGCCTTGCATTTGTGCTTCGCCATGCTGATTTTGATATGGAGCAGGAGATTACCCTGGGGCAGCATACCTATGTTTCCCCTGTTCATGCCTGCATCGCACGAAGCGGCAGTCAACCGTCCCTGGCAGGTTGTTTTGCCCTATTGCTTCAGCACGGGCACTCTCCCCTCGCTGTCGACAAACGCGGCATACCGCTTCTTGTCCCTGTATTAATTGGCAACCACCCGTTTAAAACGGTGCTGCGTGAGCAGAACCTGCTCAACTCGCTTTCCTTTTTAAAACCCATGACCAGTCTACTGATGAATTATCTTGAGCAAGGCCAGTTTCACAGCACAGAGAAGTGTTTAATCCTGACTGCCCTCGTGGAATTGTCGGGCGAGATTCAGATCCTGCAGCATTGTAAAGATGTCCCGGGTTTAAAATTGGCCCATCAATGTTCAAGCAATCTGCTTAATTCGGATAAAAATGAAGTTATTAAGCGCTTGAACATGGAGCCTGAGTTTCAGAAACTGGGGGTATTGCTGGACATGAATGTCGAGCATATGTTTGAGCTGTCGAAACAGTGCCGGGTCAAAGCAAACCTGGAATTAACACCGGGATTGGAGGCGGGTCTTGAGGCATTTGTTGATGCTCTGGATTTAGCAAAACAAGATTATGAAACATTGAAAGACAATATTCTGACTCTGCTTAAAAATACGGTAGCGACCGTTAGTTTGCAGATAGACGTGATGCAGCTGAGTCAGGAAGCAAGGAAATTACATTCAGAAAAAGCACACAAACGGTGTATGGCTCAGTATGAGCAACTGCTTAAGGAAATGAAAACCTTAAGCGACAGTAACCCCTTTGTTTCATTTCAAGAGTGCCTGATCGCAACCAAAAGAAAACCTGAGTTTAAAAAGGCAAAAGAGAAGACCTTGTTGAGACAATCAGAAACCGGGGAGGCACAAGCGCTTGTACAGGCCGCGTCAAGGCACTCCTCAAAGGATGAGACGAATGCTGTAACTGAGGAAAAAGCCAGGCAATTCGCATGCGTTTAATGATTAGGGCGTGGGGGCTAATTGTCAACATGCCCTAATGAGGGGTCTCCTTGTTTAAGATAAAGGAATTGTCCCGCATCATGCCATCAACCGAAGGGTGTATTACAAATCCATCTAATTTTTTAAGAAAGTAATGCTTGTGAAGCGGGAAAAATTATTCTAGATTAAAAAGTTAATTATTCGTGTCATAAGAAAGGATTGTCCATGAACAAGGTTCAACTGCTGTTGTTCGCTACCTTAGCTGCTTTGTGTTTGCCGCAAAGCCATGGCTGCAGCAGGGCTCTATATGTGGGCAGTGACGAAACCGTGATTACTGGCCGCTCCATGGATTGGGTCGAGGATATGCAGACTAATCTTTGGGTTTTCCCCCGCGGCATTGAACGCTCGGGCCTGGCCGGGACTGGAACGCCTGTGTGGAAATCAAAATACGGCAGCGTGGTGGCTTCCGTGTATCAGCTGGCCAGTGCCGATGGCATGAATGAAAAAGGCCTGGTGATGAATATGCTGTATCTGGCAGAAAGTGACTATGGTCAGCCACAATCAGGCCATCCTCCCATGTCAATTAGTTTGTGGGGGCAGTATGTGCTGGATAATTTCGCCACGGTCAAGGAGGCTGTCGATGCCTTGCAAGCAAAACCCTTGCAGCTCATCGCTCCCAATTTGCCTAATGGAAAAGCCAGCACGATCCATTTGTCCATTTCGGATGCCAGCGGAGATTCTGCCATTTTTGAATACGTCAAAGGCAATCTCGTGGTTCATCATGGCAAACAATACCAAATCATGACCAACTCACCGATTTATAGTAAACAACTGGCCTTGAATGAGTACTGGCAAAGCATTGGCGGTACTGTGTTTTTACCGGGAACCAACCGGGCAGCCGATCGTTTCGCGCGTGCGTCTTTCTTCCTCGGCGCTTTGCCGATGTCCTTGGATAAAAATTATATTCAGGGAGTGCCGGAGCAATCTTACGCTTACCAGGCTGTTGCCAGTGTCATGAGTCTTATGCGGGCAGTGAGTGTGCCTTTGGGTATTACCACACCGGGTGAACCAAATATCGCCTCCACCATCTGGCGTACTGCGGCTGATCAAAAAAACCGTATTTACTATTTTGATTCGGCCACCCGCCCCAATACCTTCTGGGTTTCTTTGGATCAATTAAAATGGACGGAAGGCACACCGATTATGTCCTTACCTCTGGATAAAGGGCAAATTTATGCTGGTGAGGTGTCTCGGCAATTTAAACCGACTTCACCATTCTCCTTTATGCCCGCGCACTAATTCTGTCTGGATGCGTCCCTTCTTCCGAGAAGGAACGCCGCGCTATTCTGCGGGCTTCGATGAATTTTTTAAAATAAAAGAAATTTGCCCGCCGCGTTCTAAAATGGCTTCTCTCACCTGATTCAGTTTCTGGGTGCCATGCTGCAACCGTAAAGCCTGCTCAATGTCATGGCGGGTAATGCGACAGCAGCGCAGATTGTTGTGCACAAAGCGGCCATTTTTGATAAGACAGATTTTCTCGCCCTTGATGTATTTGCCAATCCAGTGATTCCTGTAAGTAAGGAACGCCAAAAAGCGATGAATAACCACAATTAGCGCACAGGCCAGCATGGAGGCGAGCATGGGAATATTATTGACAATGGCTTCCCCAAGTATCGCCCCAAGGATAATAAAAATGATGAAATCAAGGGCCGAATGTTGGCCGTATAAACGGGAGGAGGTAGTGCGAAATAACACGATGGCGTACAAGGTTATGATCACCGCGCGAATGTAGAGACCATAATCCAACAGGCCTTCCCAGCCAAAAAGCTTGTCCATGTTTTTCCTTCATCAGGAGTGGCCTGGATTGCAGCTAAAATCGGAAGCGTTTGATTTAGCGGTTTGTGATCGAGGCCACACAGTCCATGGCTATAAGTGTAGCTGGTATTCTTAAACCTCCGCCAGATTCCCCTTGGTCTCAAGCCATGTTTTACGATCGGCGGCGCGTTTTTTAGCCAGCATCATGTCCATCAACGCCATGGTGCCTTCGTTGTCTTCCAGGGTTAACTGCACCAGACGACGGGTGTCGGGATCCATGGTGGTTTCGCGAAGTTGCATGGGGTTCATTTCACCCAATCCTTTAAAACGCTGAACATTGGGTTTGCCTTTGTTGTTTTTGCCTAAATGGGCGAGGATTTTTTCTTTTTCTTCATCATCCAGGGCGTAGTGAACGGTTTTTCCCTGATCAATACGGTAGAGGGGCGGCATGGCGACATAAATATGGCCTGCTTCCACCAGCGGTTTAAAATGACGCAGGAACAGTGCGCAGATTAGGGTAGCGATGTGGGCGCCATCCGAATCGGCATCGGCAAGAATGCAGATTTTGCCATAACGAAGCCCGGTGAGATCATCGGAGCCGGGATCCACGCCAATGGCGACGGAAATATCATGAATTTCCTGGGAGGCAAGCACCTGATTGGACTCCACTTCCCAGGAATTGAGGATCTTGCCGCGCAGAGGCAGAATTGCTTGATAATCTTTATTGCGTGCCTGCTTGGCGGAACCGCCGGCGGAATCGCCTTCCACTAAAAATAATTCAGCCTGATTTAAGTCCTGTTGCAGGCAGTCAGCCAGTTTGCCGGGCAGGGCAGGGCCCTGGCTTACCCGTTTGCGAGCGACTTGTTTGGCCTGCTTTAAGCGTTTGTGAGCCCGTTCGATGGCTAGAGCAGCAATTTGCTCGCCCTGATTGCGATGCTGATTTAACCACAGTGCGAACGCATCACGAACCACATTACTGACAAAGGCGGCGGTCTGGCGGGAACTTAAACGCTCTTTCGTTTGTCCGGCAAATTGTGGTTCTTTCATCTTGATGGACAGCACGTACTGGCAGGGTTCCCATAAATCATCGGCTGTGAGTTTTACGCCGCGGGGCAACAGGTTGCGCAGATCGCAAAAGGCGGCCATGGCATCAAAAAGGCCCGAACGAAGGCCATTCACATGGGTACCGCCCTGGGCTGTGGGAATTAAGTTGACGTAGCTTTCACTGAGACTGGCGGATGAGGTATCGAGACCCCAGGCGAGTGCCCAATCCACGGTGCCTTCGTCGCTGCTGAATTCACCGGTAAAGGGTTCTTCTGGCAAATAGTCTGCAGGCAGTGCCTGGGTTAAATAATCGGTCAGGCCCTTTTCATAGCACCAATGGGTTTCCTCGTTGGTCGCCTGATTAATAAAGGTCATGGACAGCCCGGAACACAGGACGGCTTTGGCACGCAGGACGTGCATTAACTGTTTGACTGAAATGCGGGTGGTATCAAAATACTTGGCATTGGGCCAGAAACGGATGATGGTGCCGGTATCACGTTTTTTGGTGGTACCGATTTCATTGAGTTCCTGCTGTTTGTCACCGTTGGCAAACGTCATGTAATAAATAATGCCATTGCGTTTAATGGTGACTTCGACGCGCTCGGAAAGCGCATTGACCACAGAGACGCCTACCCCATGCAAGCCACCGGAAAAACTATAATTCTTGTCAGAAAATTTGCCGCCGGCATGCAGTCGGGTCATGATGACCTCCACCCCGCTTAAGCCTAATTGTGGATGCAAATCCACGGGCATGCCGCGGCCATTGTCTTCAACCTGAACGGAGCCGTCTTCAAAAAGCGTGACGATAATGGAGGTAGCATGACCGGCGATGACTTCATCGACGCTGTTATCAATGACTTCCTGCGCCAGGTGATTGGGGCGAGACGTGTCGGTATACATACCGGGACGGCGTTGTACCGGTTCAAGACCGCTTAAAACTTCAATCGCTTCAGCTGTGTAATTTTCAGTCATTATCGATCGCTTCAGGTTTATTTAACTTGCCATTTTACCATAAAAAAGCGGACTTTGGGCCACCACCACAGACCTGCGTATCTATCATCTCCGCCTTTTCTCTGTCACCCCCCGCGCAGGCGGGGACCCATTCCTTAAGAGGCACGAACGACGGTTCCTGCCTTCGCGGCATTAACAGGACTTTAGGATCTGCCGTCTGTGCTTTTCACAGGCGGCATGCGAATTACTCAACCACAATCGGAGGGAATTTGTCGGCGTAGTTGAGGGGCTTTTTGGCCAGGGCGATGGCAGCCTGCATGGCTGTTTTCATAAACAACTGGCCTGTTGCGGTGGTTTGCAGGGCGATGGGGGAACCCGCATCGGCCAAGCTTCGGATTTCGCTGTTTAAAGGCAATTGACCTAACAGGGGAATATTGAATGTTTCACTTAATTTCTGGGCGCCGCCCTCACCAAAAATGGCTTCCTGATGGCCGCAGGCACTGCAACAATGGAGGGACATGTTCTCGACCAGCCCCAACACGTCAATGTTGGTTTTGGCAAACATTTTAATCGCTTTTTGTGCATCCAGCGTCGCAATATTCTGTGGGGTAGTGACCACAATGGCCGCGGTAAGGGGGATTTTTTGGACAAGACTCAATTGAATATCGCCAGTGCCCGGCGGTAAATCAATCAGGAGATAATCCAATTCATCCCAGGCGGTCATGTCAAGCATCTGCAGCAGGGATTTCGCCAGCATGGGGCCTCGCCAGATGAGTGCTTCTTCACTGTCAGTCAGATAACCGATGGACATAGCCTGTAGCCCATGGGCGCTGACCGGGACATACCGCTCGTCTTTGAATGCCACGTCCTGGCTTCCCCCAAGCATCATGGGGATACTGGGGCCATAAATGTCGGCATCCAGTATGCCCACACGGGCACCCGCTTTGGCCAGTGCGGCAGCCAAATTAACGGTTACCGTGGATTTACCTACCCCGCCTTTGCCCGATGCAATGGCGATGGTGTTTTTAACGCCGCGCAATCCTCGCCCGGGCAATTGGGTGCGGTGTGCGCGAATAAAAAAATCGAGGCGGGTATCGATGAGGGTATTGGGTAATGCCTGGGACAGTTCCTGATTAATTTTTAACAGCAGGGCTTCTTTCAGCGGATGGGTGGGGAACCCGGCCGTCAGTTCAATGGTTAATCTTGATTCATCAGGGACAATGTCGGCCGCAAAGCCGAGTTGTTCCAAACTTTGTCCGGAAAAAGGGTCAATCAAAGGCGCAAGCGTGGCAATGACAGTGTCGTGGATAGTCATGATAGGCAATAAACCAATTAAATCGCGTCATGATAGCCTACCTTTCGCTATTCGCAAACGTTAAAATAAAAAATGCGGCTTGACGGCAGGCAGATTGTAGTGAACTATGGTTACCTTTTATTGACGGTGAAAGACCAAATACCATGAGTCAGTCCAAGGCTGATTTACGCCTCTTTAAGCTTGTTATGATGACGGTGGTGGCCATTGACAGCTTGAAGAACCTGCCAACCAATGCGCAATATGGTTCTGAATTAATTATTTTCTACCTGCTTGCCACCCTGACTTTTTTTATTCCCTCGGCGTTGGTTACCGCTGAATTGGCCACTGCCTGGCCTCAGACCGGCGGTATTTATGTCTGGGTAAGGGAAGCCTTTGGCAAGGGGGCGGCGTTTCTCATCGTCTGGATGCAATGGCTGATGGCCATGTCGTGGTACCCGGCTATCCTGTCGTTTATCAGCGCGACCCTGGCTTACCTTGTCTCATCGGAACTGGCCGTTAATCCCCTTTATATTTTTGTTTCCATCCAGGTGCTGCATTGGGGGGCTATTCTGGTGGTCAGTCAGGGATTAACCGTATCAAGCCGTTTGAGTAGCGTCAGTGCGGTTATCGGTGTCATCATGCCCATGCTGTTTTTTATTGCCCTGGCCATCGGCTGGATGGCAACCGGGCATCCCTCCGAAATGCACGCATCGGCTGTTGGTGGCGGCTCGATGGCCTGGTCTGATAAGCTGCGGCTGTTCATCACCCTGTTGTACAGTTTGATGGGTATGGAAATCATTGCCGCTCATGCCGGCGATGTGCACGAGCCGCAAAAAAACTTTCCGCGCGCCTTGTTGATTTCTGCCGCTATTATTCTCGCGACGGTTATCCCGGCCTCGCTCGCCATCGCGATGGTGGTGCCGGCGAAAGACATCAGCCTGATATCGGGCGTCATTGACGCGTTCACCGCTTTTTTGAATGCGTTTGAGTTGGCCTGGCTCAAACCTCTGGTTATTCTGGCGGTGGCGATAGGCAGTTTTGGCATTTTCTTTAGCTGGTTTTTGGCCAGTTCCCGCTGTTTACTCCTTGCCGCGCAGGATGGCTCGTTGCCACCCTTGCTGCAAAAGGCAAACCGTAAACAGATGCCTATTCGCCTGCTGATGCTGCAAGGGGTGTTGTTCAGTCTGTTGTCGTTTGCCTTTGTCTTCCTGCCTTCCGTCAATAGCGCCTTTTGGCTGTTTTCCGCCGCGGCGGCACAATGCGCCTTGCTGTATTATGTGGTTATCTTCATGACGGCCTGGCGCTTAAGGTATCACCACAGGCATCGCCCCCGACCTTTTCGCGTGGGTCACAAACCCTGGGTGATGAGCCTGGTCGTTGTCGTAGGGAGCGCAAGTTGCCTGATTGCATTCGCGTTTGGTTTTATTCCGCCTTCGGATATGAACGCGGCGCATATCCTGCAATATGAACTTTGGCTTGTCGGATTGCTGGCGGGCGGATTGGCTATTGGCCGCCTGATTTACCAATGGTCGCAGCGCCGTATCGCTGCCCCGTGGTTGCCTGAAGCGCAAGGACCTGCTTAGGCAGGCAGAGTTTGCGGTTGAAAGTCCCAACCAAGCCAGTTGCCACTGGCCAGGTAATAAACGCCGCAACGAATGGGTAGTGTCTCCTCGTGTGCAAGAAGCATGGCATAGGTGTTGATTTGTTTACGGTGTGCTTCGCGAGCCAGCTCATCCTCACTGCCTGTCTTAAAGTCAATAATCCAGCGGTACCCTTCAGCAATAAACGTTCGATCGAGGATGTAGGTGCGGATGCGCCCTTGCTCCCTGGCGAGAAGCTCGTATTCGTTTTTTTCCTGGGCATGGGCACTGCAAATCCAGTGGGCAATGGTGTCTTGTTCGAACACCAGGCGAATCTGTTGCTGAAGCCGATGGATCGCTTCCTCGCATTGCACAGAGGTCAATCCAGCCAGCAACAGCTGGTTTTTTGCGAACAGCCAGGGTAATTCGTCCAGGGTGTGCGGATGGACAGTGCAAATCCATTGCAGCAGTTCATGGGCGACCAGGCCGATTTGTCGTGCGTGGGAACTGGTTTCAGGAAAATGAATGTCATTTCTGTCTTTTTTTTCTTCAATAATGGCTTGTTGATAATAATGGCGCGGCAACCTTGTCAGGGGCGGGGGTGGCTTCACCAGCGGATCGCTGTAAGATTCCTCTTCCTGCACACTGAATTCCTGTTGACCAAGCAGTGCCCTGAATGTGGATTTACGGCTGTCATTTGACTGATTGTCAAGCAAATGCAGGCGTTTTTTGGCGCGGGTGGCGGCTACATACAACAGGCGTTGCAATTCGTAGTCGTCTTTTTCCGCATCAAGGTAAGCGAGATAATTATACAAACGGCATTCTTTTTTATGGGCCGCGCGCAGAGGGGAGAGAAGCAGCAGGTTATCAGGCTCACTGGGCAACTTAAGCCATCGCAGCAAGGGTTGATCGGAATTGACGGCTTTACTGCCAAGGCCGGGAAGGATGACGCTGTCAAACTCCAGGCCTTTGGATTTATGGATAGTCATGATTTGCAGTCGGGAGGGACTGGACTGCTTGGAATACAATTGATTCATGGCTGTTTCGAAGCGGCCCATATCCAGCAGTTGCTCCTGTTCACAGTGACTTTCCAGCAAACGCCAGAATTGTTCGAGATCATTTCTTTGATTGGCATTCAGGATTTGTTCGGCATGCAGGCGTTTCATGGTATCGCGAACCCAGTCTACCAAGGATTGCTGGTGACGGTTTTCCAGGGCTTGTGTCAGGATCTGACCGACATAGCGGGCGCGAAGCAGCCCTTCTTCACTTAATTGAGGCAACTGATGAAGATGTTGTAAGGCTTGATAAATCGATTGTTTGCGGTCCTGATTGGCCAGGTAATACAGATCGGTTAAGGGCAATCCACACCATGGGCTTCGCAGCAGCGCTAACCAGGCAATGCGATCGGCGGGACAAAGCAGGGCTTTGGTCAACGTGGCAATGTCCTGGATATGGGGTAAGGCCGTTAATTGCTCAATATCAACCCCCTGAAACGGGATGTTTTTTCGGGAGAGCAGGCTCACAATGTCTTTCAACTGGCTGCGTGAACGCACCAGGATAGCGATGTCATCCTCAGGATAGGCCGAAAGCTCGTATTCAATCAATTGCAGCAGCTTGTCTGCTTCCTGCAGGCGATTGGCGCATTGCCAGGCGGTAATGGTGCTGTCTTCGCCTGCAGCATGAACAGGTGTTGACGCATGAAAAGAAATAGCGCCCGATTCCATGTCATCCACAGCGGGAAAAATGGATTGAAACCGGGTATTTACCCAGTTGACGATGGTTGCTGATGAGCGAAAATTGCAGCTTAATTCCAGCGGGGTAAGCCTGATTGCACCAATTCCCTGGTGTTTGGCTTTAATGAATAATCCGACCTCAGCCTGCCTGAAACGGTAAATCGATTGCATGGGATCGCCCACTACAAACAGGGTTTTACCATCGTCCGGCTGCCACCCCTGGGTCAGTTTTTCCAGCAGCCTGTATTGTTGTATGGAGGTATCCTGGAATTCATCCACCAGCAAATGGTGGATAGCATTATCCAGATACAGGGTTAAATCCGTGGGATTGTCTTCATCGCCCAAGGCCAACAGGCTTTGCTCGGTAATGGCGGTGAAATCACAGGCATTGGCTTCTTTAAAAAGCAGTTGCAGGTGAGCCGCTAAAAGCGGCAACAGGGTCATTAAGGCCTGGAGCACGGCCCATTGTTCCGGATCATAATGCGGATCGGGAAGATTGGCGACCCGCAATAAGGCCTCGCGAAAGTCAGGGATGTCTTGCAAGGCCTGAAGCAGGGCTTTGCTTTTTTCTTTGAGTTCACGGTAAAGCGTGGGGCTTACAGCACTTTTTTGCAAACCCACGTGATGATCAAATCCCTGACGCAACTGATTGTCTGATTTTAACAAAACACCAGCCAGCGCCACTGCCTGCTGGCTATTCATTTGCTTAAAGGAAGACCAGTCATGAAGCGGGTAGCGGGGTGATTGCGGGTTGTTTTCCGTTTGGGCGAGTTGCTGACAAAGCTGACGTAATTCGTCAGCCAAATCAGACGGAATGCTTCGGATTAATCGCTGCAGGGCATGAGCCGCAATCAGGCTTAACCCCTGTTCATACAAGGCCCGGTCTTGCGTTTTAGCGCCGAAGATGATCTCAAGCCATTGATCGCGTTTTTCCAGTAGCTCACTTAATAGCTCATACAGCCTGTCCTGACGGTTATCAAGGTGCTGCAATAAAATGGCAAGACTTGGTTTCAGCCGCTCATCTGACAACGCGTGCTCTATGCAGGCGCGTGCGGCTTGCTCGTAATAACGTTGCGGCTGTTCAGCAATGGCGGCATAGGGAAATTGCTTCTCAGGCAGAGGAATGGCCTGCGTGAGATTCTGGCACAGGGCGTCAATGGTCATGATGCGCAGACGCTGCGGGTGTTTCAGGAGTTGCCAGCCAAGGGTTTCATCCTGTTTTAAGGCACTCTCTGCCCATGCAAATGTCTGGCGTTGATGGGGCGACTGCGGTGGCCTGTTGTCGGCAACCTGTTGTATGGCGGCAAGAATCCGCTCGCGCATTTCACTGGCTGCCTTGCGCGTGAAGGTGAGGGCGATAATCTGTTCAGGCGCGTTGACCGTGCCGAGCAGCCGCAAAAAACGCTGCGTCAGAATTTCAGTTTTGCCAGACCCCGCTGGGGCCTGAACAATAAATGATTGGGTGGGATCAGTCGCTAAGCTGCGCTGCAGGCTATCTTCAAGCATGCGCTTTAACCTACCATAATTTCACGGGCGGCAGGGCGTAAATTATAATGAGAACTCATGCAATGACCATAGGCACCGGTATTGGCGATGAGCAGAATGTCGTTTTCTTCCGTGTGTGGGAAAGGACGATCATAGCCCAGTGTATCACTTGATTCGCAAATAGGACCCACCACATGGGCAAAGCCTATTTTTTCCTCATGCAAACGGCTTAAGTTCACAATTTCATGGTAGGCGCCATATAAGGCTGGGCGTACCAGGGAATTCATGCCGGTTTCGATGCCGATAAAACGGACTTTACCCTTTTCCTTGCATTGCGTCACCTTGGCCAGAATGACGCCGCTGTCGGCGACTAAGAAACGTCCCGGCTCAAGCCAGAAAGACAACTGATTGAAGCGAGATTTAACCGCCTGTAGCGATGAATCCAGCGCGGCAATGTCAAACGGTTGTTGCCCCGGTTTTTCGGCAATGCCGATGCCGCCGCCCAAATTAATAATCTGCACATCCGGGAAATGGTTAATTAATTCAGTCAGCATCAGGGCGGTGGTTTGCCAGAGTTCGGTGGTTAAAATCCCGCTGCCGGAATGGGAGTGCAGACCAATCACCTTGATTTGGTGCGTTTTGACCAATTCCACGGCAATGCCAAGGTCACTTTGGGGAATGCCAAATTTGGATTCATTTCCGGCAGTGGATACAAATTTATGATGGCCGGCACCGCTGCCTGGATCAATGCGCAAAATGACAGACTGTTTTTTAAACAGTTCAGGCCAGTTCTGCAAGGGATAGAGGCTGTCGACCGTGATATGGCATTTAAGCTTAAAGGCAAACTCGTATTCGAAACGGGGAGCAAAATTGGGCGTAAACAGAATGCGCTTGGGGTCGATGTCAGGAAACAGGGCGATTAAGCACTGCAGTTCGTTAATCGAGACACATTCAAAGCCTAAACCCTTGTCGTAAAAAGTGCGTAATACATCCGGATGCGGGTTGGCTTTCATGGCATAAAAAAGGGTATCGATGGATTGCATGCTGGCTAATTCATCCGCCTTTGCAGCTAAAGTCGGGCGATGGTAAACGTAGCAGGGGGAATCGGTTTGTGCGAGTTGAAGTAATGGTTCGCGTTCGGTTTCCCACCAGGGGGCGGGGCGAAGCGACGGCTCGCCGAATTCCTCATGCCAGCTCTTGGAGTAGTAAAAACTCTGGGGATTGCTTTCAATCAGTAAATTATGAAGTTTCTGACGCAGCTTTTCAGCCTGTGATTCATCAACGACAAAGGTCAAATTCAAATCGTTGGATGCGAGCGACATGAGGTAAATCTGTTTGGCTTCAAATACTTCAAGCGTAGGACCTAATTGCGGCAGCACCGTTCGGATATGATGGCCGACGAGGCTCACCGCACTGCAGGGCTCAATGAGTCGGGCGCGGCCAAAACCGTTTAAGTCATCAATCAAGGCACCCAGGGTGCGGCGATCATGGAGTTTCGCGTTGCTGTCCAAGGACAGGGTGACGTTGAATTCGGAAGACGACAGCAAATCCACTGAAAAACCGTGTTTTTTAAACGCCGCGAACACGTCGGCCAAAAAGCCGACTTGCTGCCACATATTCAAGGTGTCAATGGATATGAGGATGATGCTGTGCTTCACCTCAATAGCTTTGATGGGCGGCGCATTGTCATCGCTTTCTTTGGAGATGCGCGTACCCGAGTGTTCGGGCATGCGGGTGTACTTTACCACCATGGGGATGCCGGCTTTGCGTACCGGAGGCAAACAATTGGGATGCAGTACTTTAGCGCCCATGGAGGCAATTTCCTGCGCCTCATCGTAGTTTAACTGCTTTAACAGACGGGCATGAGGCAACTGGTGGGGATTGGCCGTGTAAATCCCGGGGACATCCGTCCAGATTTCACACAGGCTGGCCTCGAGGATGGCAGCTAGCAAGGCGGCGGAGGTATCGGAGCCGCCGCGACCCAGCAAGACCGTATCGCCTTGTTCATTGGCCGCAAAGAAACCCTGAGTAATGATGGCCTCCGCCCCCGTATTGAGCAGGCGGCGGCTCAGCTCGGGATTGGGGAGGCTGTCGCAGCGTGCGGCTAGATAATTGATGGAATCGCCCCCGGCAATCGGGGTGGAGACCAGTGCTTCCTTTACATCGAACCAGTGGCATTGAATGCCCCTGGTTTGAAGAAAGGCATGACCCATCCGCGTCATCATGATTTCGCCAAGGCTCATAATCTGGGCGCGTGTTTTGGCCGGCGCTTCCCGAAGCAGGGCGACGCCTGTTAATAATTGGTCGAGTTGCGTGAGTTCCCTGGTCAGTATTTCATCGGAAATTTCCAGTGCTTTTGCCAGTTCATAGTGGCTGTTGCAGATATCCATGTAGATATTTTGATGCTGATTGAGCAAAGCGGCATGGGTGGCCTGCTCCAGTTTGTTGGATATTTGCGTCATGGCCGAGCAAACAATAACTGGCTGTGCACCCTGGTCAATGTGATGCCTGGTAATTTTTGCGATATTATCCCAGGTTTGCCGGGATGAGACGCTGGTACCGCCAAATTTGGTAATGAGCTGTTGCATAAAATACCCGAACAAAAAAAGAACACGTTAACATGGACTGCAAGGTTAATACAAGGGAGCTGCGAACGATTGCTGATGCCAAATTGTCAATTTGTACATGGCATGTTCACAGTGGATTTTGAATGGATAATATCTGATTCTATTGATAAATTTTTCTCTAATTTCATTTGAAAAGACGTTTAATTCATTTATTATCATCTTGATTTATAACATTTGGGTGCATTTAAAAAGTAAGGAGTGTGTAGTGAAAGGTATGCAAAAACCCATGAAATCGATTCTTAGTGCTGCCATTCTCAGTGCAATGGCTACCGGAGCGCATGCTGCGGGCTTTTCGCTGTACACAGAGGGCAGCGCAGCGGCAACAGGTAACTTCGCTGCAGGTATTGCTGCTGAAGGTTACGATGCATCGATTGGCTGGTATAACCCTGCGGGGCTGGTATTAATTCGTGATCAACAGGCTGTCTTTGGCGGAGTCGGCGTATTTCCCGGAGCCAAATTAACCGGTAACACGACGTTTGCTACGGTGATTGCACCGGGGTTAACATCGACTTACAGGCAATCATTCAGTGACATTAAAGGTGAAGTTGATGCCTTTGTTCCCTCTTTCCACTATGCGCTGCCTTTAGGCGACAACGCGACATTCGGTGTCAGTGTGACTTCTCCCTATGGTTTGGCTACCGATTGGAGCACGTTTTATCCCACCCGTTATGCGGCGACATTCACGGAGTTGATCACCACCAATATTTCCCCGCAAATCGGCGGCAGAATCACTGAACATTTTGCTTTGGGTGCCGGGGTTGATCTGCAATATGCCCGTGTAAAATTCAACAGCATTATCGGTGCACCGGCTTTCCTGCAGTTTATCGGTGCTAACCCGATGTTGTTCGATTCCTATTCATATAATAAAGGTGATTCATTCGGTACTGGCTTCCACGTGGGGGCGTTGGGGATGTTCAATGACAACAACACCCGCATTGGTTTGAACTACCAATCGGTTATGCGTCACGAATTCCACGGCTACAGTACGTTGACTGGTCGCCTGGCGTCTGGTCCGGCTTTGAATAACCATAATGCCTCCTTCACCAGCGACATCCTGTTCAGTAATCCCATTGAGTTACCGGATGTGGTGACCCTTTCAGGTTTCCACCACCTGAATGACAAAGTCGATTTACTGGCGTCTGTGGTTTATACCGGATGGCATACAGTAAGAACCATTCAGTTAAATAATATCGCCGCGTTCTCCCTGGATCTGGGAAGACAAGTACTGGTCAATTCTACGTCTGTTGAGAACTATGACAATGCCTGGCGTTTTGCTGTCGGTGCAAACTATCACGTCAACGATGTCTTTATGATTCGAGTGGGTGGTGGTTATGACGAGACGCCAACTCAAGATGCGTTCCGTACCATTCGCTTGCCGGATGCGGATCGTTGGGCCTTGTCCGTGGGTGCTCATTATCAATGGCGTCCGAATCTGGGTGTGGATGTGGGTTATACCCATCTGTTTGCTGATGATGTGCTCATCAACAAAACAGTCACTGCTGGCCCAGGCAGCACCTTTAACGTCAACGCTACTGGCAAAGCCCGTGCCGATCTCATCGGTGCGCAGCTGGTGTGGATGATTGATCAACCTGCTCCTGTCCGAGCCGGTAAATAATCGGCTGCAAATAAAAAAGCCACGCAATGCGTGGCTTTTTTACTTTAAGTACTCAGTTTTTGTCTTCCGTAATGATGACTTCTCCCGCATTAATTACGGTAATCTTAAAACCATTGGCACTGAGCTCTTTCGGTGTAATCTCGCCCGTGCTCATGTTCATTTTAAGCCAGCCTACTTCGATGGGATTTGATGTGTCGGTAGCCATTTTGATTAAAGCGCCACATTGCTTCTGGCTGTCGACATACGGTGCACAGGCCAATTGTACCAGAGACCACAAAAGCTTCTTTTTAGTCTTTTTAGGCGTAGGGTAGGGGGATTGCACGGTGCCGTTGATAAACGCATTGGATTGATAATTCGTCTGGTTATCGGTCGTCAGATGGCTTGGGGCAGCAAAGGCGATTGCGGTGGTTAGGCCCAAGGTCATTGCCGCTACACCTTTTAATAAAGCATTCACATTTCACTCCTTAATTGATTAAGTTGTTAAGATACAACCAGTTATCGGTTGATTGAGTCGTCCAAAGCCAACCAACCGATGACACTATAGGCGAAGCTTGCCTGGGACTCAAGCTTTTATAGGCGGTTAAATAATTTGGCAAAATCTTTGGCAAAATAGGAAATCAGCAAATCGGCGCCTGCCCGCTTGATGGCGATTAAACTTTCAAGCATCGCCGGTTCTTCCTGAATTAACCCCTGTTTGGCCGCTGATTTCAACATGGAATACTCTCCGCTGACCTGATAGGCACAAAGCGGCATTTCGGGGTAATGCTGCTTGAGTTGGTGGATAATATCGAGGTAATTCATCGCCGGTTTAACCATCAGTATGTCGGCGCCTTCCTCTATATCCAGGGCGGCTTCGCGCAGGGCTTCTGCCGAATTGGCCGGGTTCATCTGATAGGTTTTACGATCGCCGAATTTCGGTGAGCCCTCAGCGGCTTCACGAAAAGGCCCGTAAAAGCTCGAGCTGTATTTTACCGCATAACTTAAAATGGCCGTATCCTGATACCCTTCACTGTCCAGGGCTTCACGAATGGCTAAAACCATGCCGTCCGTCATGCTGCTTGGCGCCACCCAATCGGCACCTGCCTTGGCATGGCTAACCGCTTGTTGACCGAGCAAATCCAGGGTCTCGTCATTATCAATCTGCTCGCCGTGTAGTATGCCACAATGGCCATGATCCGTGTATTCGCAAAAACACACGTCTGTGATCACCAGCATGTCAGGATGGCTGCGCTTAATGCTTTGCACGGCGCGTTGAATAATGCCATCGTCTTTCAGCGAGCCACTGCCTTTGGCATCTTTGTGGGCAGGGAGACCAAACAGTAGAACAGCAGGAATACCCAGTGTACTGAGGTTGTCAAGCTCTTCGGTCAGGGCGTTCAGGGGCAGTTGGTACTGGCCTGGCATGCTTTTAATTTCTTTTTTCTGTGGCAGGGTTTCGCTGACAAACAGCGGAGCAATGAATTGTTTGGGATGCAGACGCGTTTCCTGTAACATGTCGCGCGCTGCCGCCGTTTTTCTTAGCCGTTTAAGTCTTAGGGGTAAATGGTAAGCTGTCATAGTCATTCCGAATCCTTTTGATGGGTGTAAAGAAGATCAACGCCGCTGCTACCGCTCAAACTGGCGCTGACTTGAATGCTGAAAAATTTATTTAGCAAATATTTAAGGGTTAACAAATTATTACTTCCTTGCGAAAAGCCCATGTTATAGCTCAAGTACAGGCGATTGGATAATGATTTCCCAACGACAAATGACGTCATGTCCGTTGTTTCGTTGGTTTTACGATTATATTCTGTATTATTTTCCACATTGACATCAAAGCCAAGAGTATTTTTCAATTGCTCAAGAAGTTGTGTCCCCTTGCTGCCGGAATCCAGGTTCATCGATGAAATGGCGGCAAGCAGAAGCTGCCCCCCGGACTTATTGGCCTGACTCGCTGGTTTGCCCAAAAGAAGCATGGATAGGATATCGGCCTGCGACAGGTTGGATGGGATGGAAAAAAGCTGCGTCTTTGGCCGGTTTAAATGGCCGCTGACTTCAATGCCGACGGTGGTTTTGTTGCCAAAATCATAGGATTGCAGGTTTGCAGTATTAAAATCAAATAACCGGTTGGAGCCTGCAAAAGAGGCGCTGGCATTATTAAATTGGCGAATAGCCCGTACTTTTATGTCGGGGTTGTCAATCAGGCTGCCGGTGTAGATAAGCTGGCCTTGTTGAATCAGCAAATCCTGGCCATAGGCATGGTATTTTCCATCACGCACATTCAACTCGCCGGTTCCCCGCATGGGGCCTGAGGGCAATTGACGTAATTGCAGACTGCCTTCAAGGTAGCCTTTTAAACCTTTGATGTCGATTTTCACGTCCTCGCCCATCTCCAGGCGCACATTACTGTCAATATGGAATGGATTGGGTTCGGCTTGTTTTTGCCCGGAAAAGACCACGTCGCTCGATAAACTGGCGCTGCTGTCGAAGGTATGCGGTTTGATACTGGCTTTTGGGATAAGCAGATCGCCGGTTAAAGTACGGGATGACGGTTTAAAGTCAAAGGTCAGTTTGGGCGATAAGTCCATTTTGTATTCATCGAGATTGAGGATTTGCACATGGTCGCCATTGAAATGAAGCGCCCCGGTGAAATGCGGTGCAAATTGCCCCTGGCCTTTGACGTGCAGCGGTTGATTGCCGCTGTACAAAGCCCCGTTGATAACCCACTGCTGATTATGGGTTTCCATGGTGAGATCAATGGGATTAAGCTGAATACCCAACTGCGGTAAAGCCACCCGGCCGTGGTTAAGCGACAATTGGCCTTTTAAGATTGGGCGATGCAACAAGCCGCTGGCCTGTAAATGGGCTTTTAACTGGCCGGCGGGTTCGGCCAGGGCGCTGTTGATATCCTTCAGGAAATCCAGCGAGTTGATGTTGATGGTCAATGCACTGTCAAGCATTTGTTGGCCGGCCATGACCTTTCCCCATTTAAATTGCGGTAAGGTAAAGGTGAAGGCGGCATTTTTATCCGCATCAATCATAAACCGGCCGTTGGCTTTCAATTCATGGGCATTCAGTGCGGCTGTTAACTCGCCACCTTTAAACATCAGAGGTTGCAATGCGGGATCCTGGTATTGTCCCTTACCCACCTTAAGAGTCAGATGGCCGCTGTCTCCTTTGTTCAGTTCAGCCGTTAGCGACACAGTCGATTGTAAGTGACTTAGTGCGGGGTGAAGCACGGCGGGATTGGGAATGGTGGCTGTGGCCTGCCAGGACGATGAGGGCGAGCCATTGATGTTGAGCTGATTGTTAGCCAGACGAAGTTGTGCCTTTAGTGCCTGATTTTGATAATTAACAGTCAGTTTGAGCGGTTTGGCATTGTATTGTGCGCTAAGCCAACCACTTGCGGCCAATGCCTTGACGGTGTCGCCAGTAAAAGAGGCCTCGGCATTGATGTGTTGCATCAGAAAATCAGCATCGCTGTCGGGGAGGGATTGGGCGCTGAGATTGCCCTTCATTTTAGGCGTACGTTGGGTATCAATACCCACGGTAAAATGCACCTGATGATGGGGGAATGTAAAGACACCTGTCCCGTCAAGCCGTTCTCCGCGCGTGGCGTGGGCTTTTAAGCTCAGGTGAGAGGGCAAGGGTGCTGTGAATTGGCTATCGACTTGCAAATCAAGATCCGGAAGAGTCCCCTGGATGAGCAATTTACCTTCGGTACTGGAGACGGGTTGACTGAAGCCGGCCAGTGGCCAGCGTAATGATTGCCATTGAAGTTGGCTCTCCAATCGCTGGCCATTTTTGAGCGTGCCGGTAAGGTCGATGGTGCTTAAGCCATGAAACCGCCCCTGCCAGCGATAGGCGGTGAGGTTGCCTTTTATTCCAAGCGATCCGGTTAATCCCTGGTCTGATTTTAAGGGGTTCAATTCAATACGGGCATTCAGCGGGTAGGGAAAACGAGGGCTTACCTTGGCGGTGAGGCGCCATTGGTGACCTTCATAATGAAAGTCAAAACGGCTGATTTGCCAGTTGTCATCCGATAGCGTGCTATTAAGTTGAACCTGCTTAAGCACCTGGTCGCCAGCGGGACTGCGGATGACCAGCTGGTCAATGCGCGCCTGCTTTGCAACGATAAGAATCGGAAGTTGTGGCATAACCGGGGTAGCGGATGCCGTTCCGGTTGCGGATTTGGATTGAATGAGGAATTCTTTTGCTTGCAAAGTCTTAAACAGAAGACGGTGATGAAAAAGCAATTGCCTGAGCGAAAAACGGATTTTTACATGCTGACTCTGGATAAGCAGACCCCTGTTCTCATAGGTTAACTGGTCAATGGTCAACGCGCCGCTTAAATGCCCGCTCGCCTGATGAATATGAAGTTGTCCGGGTAAAAAGGTATGGGCCAGTTTAACAGTCAGGTACAGACCCGGGGTTGTTGTTGATAGAAAAACAACAATGCTGGTTAGCAGCACAAAGGCAAGAAGCAGGCTGTATAGGATAGACTTGCTGAGTTTCTTTAGAAAGCGCATCATAAATCGGGTCCCATATTAACAACAAAGCGGGGTTTTCTGTCTTTGATGCGGTTAAAGTGACTATCCACAGCTTGGGCAATACCGATTTTAATAGGGCCTACCGGTGAAACCCACATCAACCCGATGCCCAAATCATTTTGCAGTACCCTGGGGCTGGGATCGTATACATCGCCGCTATCAAAAAAGCCGGTGAGGTACCAGTGTTCCACTGTTTCTTTTTGAATTTCAAACCCGCCGTAGGTGAGTATTTTACCAGGTCCGATGGAGTTAAAGGTAAACGCTTTCAAATTGTCCGATCCCCCAAGCAGCAGGGCCAAAGACAGCGGCAATTGATTCACATCATTGATATCGGTAATCCCTTGTAGGGTATGAACATAAAACCGGGTGCGGATAAAAGGCAGGGTGAGGGCTGCGCGGGCATCGATGGATGCCTGGGCAAAACTGACTTCCGACAGCACCGCACGGCTGGCGCCCAAACCGTTTAAGGTGATGTGATAGCCGGTTGGCGAAAAAAGCTGGTTGGACGTATTTTTCCATCCCAGCGTCGCTTTGGGGAAAAAGGTCAGCTTTTCAAGCTTGGGGGCATTATCATAATTAAAGCGTTCATACAGGCCGTTTATGGTGAGAATGCGTTGAAACCGGTCTTTATTGTGCCGTTGTCCCATGGAAAGCAGCAGGGAGTTACTGTAACCCGCACCATAGTCAAGATTCGACAGGTTGCCGGTGATGTCGTATTCATCGGTCAGCGGGTTTTTACCCGGGATAATGTACTGGGCTTGCAGCGTATTCTGATTGAAAGAGCCTAAGGCGATGGCATTGAATTTATGACCGGCACGGTTAACCGGCACCACATGGTAACCGAGGCGCCCGCGAATGCCGGTGTCGGTGCCAAAGCCTAAACCCAGAGAATAATTGATTCTGGCTGCGGCTTTAAGGTAGACATTAATCGGAATAGTGCGGTTGCCAGTCATCGCTGGTTTGGCATTGACCTGGCTGAAGTAACCGCTGCCGGCCAGGCTGTTGTTTAACTCAAGCAATTTTTCCGTGGAATAGGGTTGGCCATAATCAAAGGGGATATAACGGCGCAACAACGCCGGTGAAATATAAGTCGGCTCAAAACGAACCTGGCCAAAATAAAACTGCGGGCCGGTATCAAAAATCAGGGTGACGACTGCCGTGTAGCTGGCTTGATCAATTAAGATTTCAGCTTTTTGAAAATTGGCATGCAGGTAGCCTTCCTGTTCGGCTGCATCAATGAGCATCTGCTTACTTTCTTCGTATTTCACGCTGTTGAGCGGCTTGCCTTGTTGAATGGTTAAATGATGGCGTTTTCGTTGAATTTTTGCATTATCAGCCCCTTCTCCCTGCAGTTGCAGGGAAAGCCGGGTAATCAATAAGGGAGGTCCTAAGTTGACATTAATAATCAAGGAATTACCATTGGCTCGGCGGTTAATATGAATCACCGGCCGTAGGTAACCATAAGCATAAACGGCCTCAGCGACCTGCTTTTCGAGGTTTTCATTGGTTTCACTGAGTAAGGGTTTGGATTTGGCGTACTCCAGCAGGCGCATCTGAATATTTTCCAATACCTTGCCGCGAACCCCTTTAATTTGAACAGAGTCAGGTCCTTTGGCGGCAAAAAGCAGCGTCAGGCTGCCAGCGAAAAGTAAAAGGCAAGCCAGTTTTTTCATGGTATGGTCAACTGATTATTCACTGCAAAGGCGGATTCCTCCATGCTTTTCAGTGTGTAAATCAAATCCAGAGCTTCCCGCGCGGACAAATCATCGGGGTTAATCGAGGCGAGCAGGGCTTGCATCGGCGAGGGGGCGGCTTTGGGCGGCAGTGCAGCCGGGGCGGCCAGGGTGTTCGTCGCCTGTTGCAGGTGATGGGCGGCAATGCCTAACACTGCCTCCGGCATACCGGCTAAGCGCGCAACTTCAAGGCCGTAACTGCGGTCGGTTGGACCGTCTTCAACGCGGTAGAGAAAGGCGATGCGATTGGCGCTTAACACGGCCTGCAAGTGTTTATTGCGAATACCCCGATACTGTTCAGGTAAGGTGGTTAATTCAAAATAATGGGTGGAAAACAGCGTGTAGGCTTTAATGGTTTCCGCAAGATAGGAGCAGGCGGCATAGGCTAGGGCAATGCCGTCATGGGTGCTGGTGCCGCGGCCAATTTCATCAATTAAAACCAGGCTATGGGCTGTCGCCTGCCTTAAGATGCGGGCGGTTTCAGTCATTTCAACCATAAAGGTGGAGCGCCCTGAGGCCAGATCATCACTGGCGCCGATGCGGGTAAAGATTTTATCAATACGGCCAAGGCGCGCTTTTTTCGCCGGGACAAAACTGCCGGTATGCGCAAGCAGGACAATCAAGGCGTTTTGCCGCATGAATGTCGATTTGCCGCCCATGTTCGGGCCAGTAATGAGCCACATCGATTGCTGAGGCTCAAGCTTGAGATCATTGGCAATGAATTGTTCCTGCAAGACCTGCTCGATGACTGGGTGGCGTCCATCCTCGATGTCGATCATATCGTCGCTGGTCAAGTCGGGACAGCACCAGGACAGGCTGGCGGCGCGCTCGGCAAAATTGGTTAAAACATCCAGTTGGGCAACGCTTGCCGCCAGGGCTGTCAGTTCAGGTAAATCATTCAGGATTTCTTCAAGCAGGTTGTCATAGAGCCATTTTTCGCGAGCCAGGGCTTTTACCTCGGCGGATAATACTTTTTCCTCAAAACGCTTCAATTCAGGCGTGATGTAGCGCTCGACATTTTTCAAGGTTTGTTTACGTTGGTAATAAGTTGGGGCTTTCTCGGCCTGCAAACGGGACAACTCGATGTAATATCCCTGCACGCGATTGTAGCCAAATTTTAAGGAAGAGAGGCCTGAGCGTGTTTTTTCCTGCTGTTCGAGTTCGGCCAATTGACTGTTGGCATTTTCACTGAGCAGCCGAAACTCGTCCAGCTCATCATCAAAGCCAGTTGCAATCACGCCGCCATCGCGAATCAGCATGGGGGGATTATCAACCAATGCCTGGGTTAATAAAGCCAGCAAGGCCGGTTTTGGGGTGAGATCCCGACGAATCCTGACACCAAGCGGCGAGGCGTTGTTGGCCAGGGTGCTGTGAAGATCAGGTAATAAACGAAGCGCATGGCGTAATTGCGCCAGGTCGCGCGGCCTTGCGGATTTTAAGGCGATGCGTGAGGCAATGCGCTCAATATCGCCCAATTGCCGCAACAGGGGTTTAAGGATGGCTTCCTGTTTGTTATGGATGAATTCCTTTACCACGTTCTGGCGTTCCTGGATTAGCGCGTGCTGGCTTAAAGGCCGCCCCAGCCAGCGTTTTAACAGACGGCTGCCCATGGGATTGCTGGTGTGATCAAGAACATCGATTAAGGTGTTTTCCTGCCCACCCTGGTAATTTTCAAACAGTTCCAGGTGTTTTTGGGTGGCGGCGTCGACCTGCAGGTAGTCGTCGTTTTTTTCCAGTGTTAGGTGCTTAAGATGCGGTAAGGCTTGCCGTTGGGTCGTGTTTAAGTAAGTTAAAAGGCAACCGGCCGCTGGATAGGTTATCAGGTAGTCTTTGCCGGCGATTCCCTCCAGGTGGCTGACAGCAAATTGTTGACAAAGCAGGCGGTAGGCCTGTTGCAAATCAAACTCCCAGGCGGGGCGGGTTTTGACCGGATAATGACCTAAACCGCCATACTGACTCTCTTCGGGAATCAAGATTTCCGCGGGCTGCAAATGACCTAAAGCGGCCTCAAGTGCAGAATCATCTGCCACCTGCATTAAATGAAAACGGCCGCCGCTTAGGTCCACCCAGGCGAGCCCGTATTGGGATTTTTGCCGGTAAATGGCTAACAGCAGGTTATCGCGGCGTGCTTCAAGCAAGGCCTCATCGGTGATAGTGCCCGGGGTGACGATGCGGGTGACTTCCCGTTCAACCGGTCCCTTACTGGTCGCCGGATCGCCAATCTGTTCACAAATGGCGACCGATTCCCCTTTTTTTAATAAGCGGGCCAGGTAATTTTCAACCGCATGATAGGGGACGCCGGCCATGGGAATGGGTTTATCAGCCGACTGACCACGATGGGTCAGGGTAAGATCAAGAAGCTCGGCGGCTCGCCTGGCGTCGTCAAAAAACAATTCATAAAAATCACCCATACGGTAGAAAAGCAGCATGTCCGGGTAATCGGACTTAATGCGTAAATATTGCTGCATCATGGGAGTATGGGTAGCTGACATGGGCAATCCGAAGCGGTAAATAGTGCGATTTTAACAAATGCACCACGGCAAGTCAGTAAAAGTCCCGCTGTCATTTGCATTAATTATAAGCGCTTTGTAAAACAATTATTTAACAGGGTTGCCCGATTTCAGGCGAAGGGGGTAAAGGCGAATGCTCGATTGCCTCGTCAGCCTTAGGGGATTTATGCTTGAATAACCCGCTTTTCATGGTTTTAAAACGATGGATATTTTCTTCTGTCTCGTCGCGTTTTAGCAGGACTTCTTTTATGAAATCCGTGATTTCATAGATCAAACTGTCGAGGAAGCTTAAGGAGGAAGCAGGATGGGATTCTTTTTTATCAATAATTGCTTGAGCAGTCGGTGAAAAATGGACATGGTTTGCCTGCAAAAGCCGCAAAATGGAAATATCTGTTTTTGCAACCAGGCTGGGGTTTAATTTAACCGCTTCAAAGAGAAGCTCCTGACATTCGGGGAGCCTGTGAATTTCTGCAATAAAAAACTCGACCATGGGCAGTTGGTTGGCGCGAATGGCCTGCAATAAATGGGTCAGTAACACCAGGTCATCGATCTCGCCGGGAATTTTTTTTAATTGTTGGTAAAGCAGGTTCACGCAGGCGACGGACTTGCTGCCTATGGCCGCCCCGATGGCATTGCCGGCAAGAATTTTTTCAGCAATGGCTTTCTCATTCAGTGGTGGGGCTCCTTCCTGCTGGTAGGCATCAAGCATATACTGCAATACATCCCTGTTACCGCCGGCGGCGGCACCATGGAGGTAAGTAGCGGCATTGCCGCGCATCAGGATAATGTCCTCAAAGCACGTCCTGCCATTGCTATCCTGTAAGAGGATAGCCAGCGCTTCCTGACGCCCTTCACCTAATGCCTCCATGAAGACTTCAGGCAGATGCGAAATGTCGCTTTCTTTTTTGATTTGGGAAAGAAAAAGAGGCAATACCCGGGTTGCATTCACGGCGGCCGCAACCATGCAGGCGCTGATTAAATGCCTGTCATTTTTAAATCCTTTGGCATACAGGGCATTGACCGCATCCTTGTTGTCAAGAAGAATAGCCCAGAACATGTTGGTAATCCCATAATTGCCGGCGCTGCTTAATGCGGCCTGGTCCGTATTGAGGTATTTTTCAAATAAGCCGCCTATGTCAGGAAAAGACCGTGGGGTGTTGCTCTGTTCCGGGTGCCTGACGACCTGCACGTGCAGGCCTAAAGGACCATACAGTTCAAGCGGGACTGCTATGGGGCTAAGCGCATCGCTTAGATCCAATGAATCGGTGACAAATCCCAGCATGCCGGTGTAGCCAAACACATTAAAATGCAATTCATGAATGACCTCCCGCTCACTTCGGAATGCTTTGAAACCGCCCCGGTAATTAGGGTCATAAATGATGTAGTTCCCTGCTTTTTTACTGATGGCCACGGCATGATTGACGCTGCGCACAATCATGGCTTCATCGTCTCGCAGGGCAATCTCTTTTAAGATTTGAGTCCAGTTGGTATCACTGGTCGTCATGGCCAAATCAAAGGCGGGTGCGAGTTTTTTGCCTGCAATATCCAGGGTGGCCAGGTTGTTTAATTGATTTAAGGTTTTATCATATTCTTCGGGCATGAAGCTTTTCGCCACGTCTTTGGCGAAGGAATAAACATCCTCATTCCATTCGGCGTTGGGGGGCAGGTTGGCAATGGTGTTTAAAATGGTCTGGAATTGATCAATTTGTCCTTGCAGCGCATATTTGATATACCCGGCGGCCAAACCATTGCAAACCCCGGATTTATTCATGCGCACCGGTAGCGGTTGAGATGAGCAATAATTTTGCCTTGATTAAGAGGAGGCTGCATATGCATGTTTAAATACCATTGGAATCATGCAGCCATTTTAATGCGTTATTCTTAACCCAAGATTAAATAATAAAAACAGTTTTGCCTGACCGCAAATTGTCGAACCACTGCCAAGATGAACATATTTGCGGTAAATCAACGCTAACTTCTTCACTTAAGGTAAATTTTTGCTAGACTATAGCTGGTGATCTAGAACAACAATAATGTTAAAAACACGGAGAATAACTATGAAACGTTTAGCCCTTTTGGCTGTATCTTCATTCCTGGCGGTATTACTGACTGCATGTGGAGATAATGCTGAGAAGAAAGCGGAAGACAATGCGGCTGCGAATGTTGAGCAAACAACCACCACAACGCCTGCGCCAGCCCCTGCTGATCAAAACACTAACCAACAAACCACGACAACGCCAACGGATAACAATGCAGCTACGGATGCTTCCAAGCCTGAGTAATGGTTTTTAAGAATGAGAAACCCCGCAATGATGCGGGGTTTTTTTTAAGGCATAGAAACGATGAATGAAGTCATAGAGCCTTTGCTGAAATCCCTTACCGATTTATTGCGTGAAAAAAAATTGATCATTACCACGGCTGAATCCTGTACCGGCGGCTTGATTGCTTCCCTGCTGACGGAATTGCCGGGCAGCTCGGCCTGGTTTGATCGCGGGTTTGTCACTTACAGCAATGAGGCCAAACAGGAGTTGCTGGGGGTTAATCCCGTCGTGTTGGCGCAATACGGTGCAGTCAGTCTGCAAACGGCGGAAGCCATGGCCGCAGGCGCCTTAACGCATAGTCATGCCCATGTAGCCCTGGCGGTCACGGGCATTGCCGGGCCGGATGGCGGCACACAGGCAAAACCGGTCGGGACGGTTTGCTTCGCTTTTGCTGAGCGGGGAGGCCTGATGCAATCCCGTTCCTGTCTATATTCCCCGTCTTCACGCAGCCAGATTCGTTTTCTTTCCTGTGTCGAGGCTCTGCATGGCATGATTTTTTTGTTGAATCAAGCCTATCCTCAAACGTAATCGCGACGTTTGCTGCCAGTGGCCATCTGTGTGATAATTTGCCCTTTGAATACTAGGTGATTAACTATGGAAGATAATAAACAAAAAGCGCTGAGTGCTGCATTGGCTCAAATCGAGCGCCAGTTCGGCAAGGGTTCCGTGATGCGCATGGGCGACAGCAGCGCAGAACGCGATATTGAAGCGATTTCCACGGGTTCATTAGGTTTGGATATTGCCTTGGGTATTGGTGGCTTGCCTAAAGGACGTATCGTTGAAATTTATGGCCCGGAATCGTCTGGTAAAACCACACTGACCCTGCAAGTCATCGCCGAATGCCAGAAAATGGGCGGTACAGCCGCGTTTGTCGATGCGGAACATGCTTTAGATCCCAGCTACGCCGCGAAACTGGGCGTCAATGTCGATGAGCTTCTGGTGTCTCAACCCGATACCGGTGAGCAGGCGCTGGAAATTACCGATATGCTGGTTCGTTCTGCGGCGGTGGATGTCATCATCATCGACTCGGTTGCTGCTTTAACGCCCAAGGCAGAAATTGAAGGGGAAATGGGGGATGCTCATGTGGGTTTGCAAGCCCGCTTGATGTCGCAGGCGCTGCGTAAATTGACAGCTAATATCAAACGCTCCAATACGCTGGTGATTTTCATCAACCAGATCCGCATGAAAATCGGCGTGATGTTCGGTAACCCCGAAACCACCACTGGTGGTAATGCCTTGAAATTCTATTCTTCCGTGCGCCTTGATATTCGTCGTGTCGGCTCCATTAAAAAGGGAGAAGAGGTGCTTGGCAGCGAGACACGCGTTAAAGTCGTTAAAAATAAGGTCGCTCCCCCTTTCCGCACCACGGATTTTGATATTCTGTATAATGAAGGGATTTCCCGTGAAAGTGAAATCATCAATCTGGGCACGCAATTAGGCCTGATTGAGAAATCCGGAGCCTGGTACAGCTACAAACAGGAAAAAATTGGTCAGGGTAAAGATAACGTTCGCGTTTATCTGAAAGAAAATCCTGCCATTGCTCAGACATTGGAACAACAAATCCGGGCTGAACTGCTGGTGAAGAAACTGCCGGTGACTACAATGGAAGAAGAGGTCGAGACGGCTGATGACTAAGGCGTTCGATTGTGCTTTGCGCCTGCTGGCCAGGCGGGAGCACGGTGCGCAGGAGTTGTTTGACAAGTTAATTCAGAAGGGGCATAGCCGGGACGACGCCAACGAAGCGCTTCGTTTATGCCAACACCACCAGTTGCAAAGCGATGCCCGCTTTGCCGAGCAGCTGTGCCGCACCCGTATCCATCAGGGATATGGGCCTTTGCGTATTCGACAGGAGTTGGAGGCGCTGCGGATCAGTGAGGACATTATGGCCCCGGTGTTGGCCGAGGAAGAAGACAATTGGCCAGGTTATGCAGAGGCTGCCTGGCTGAAAAAATTTAAGGCCCGTGTGCCTGCCTCGTTTGCTGAACTTAAGAAACAGCAACGATTTTTACTGTACCGCGGATTCCCTGGCGATATTATCGCTCGAGTTTTTAAAGATAATTTAAACGTTGTGAGAGCATGAACAGTTCAGACATTAGAAAAGCATTTATTGAGTATTTTGCCCAACGAGGTCATCAGGCCGTCGAATCCAGTTCCCTGGTTCCCGGTAATGATCCCACCCTGTTATTTACCAATGCCGGCATGGTGCAATTCAAAGACACCTTTTTAGGTCTCGAGCCGCGTCCCTATACGCGGGCCGTGAGTTCACAGCGTTGTGTGCGGGCAGGCGGTAAGCACAATGATTTGGAAAATGTCGGGTACACGGCCAGGCATCATACTTTTTTTGAAATGCTGGGTAATTTCAGCTTTGGCGATTATTTCAAGCGTGAAGCCATTCGTTATGCCTGGGAATTTCTTACCGGGGTGTTGAAACTTCCTGCGGAAAAACTCTGGGTAACCGTGTTTGAAGACGACGATGAGGCGGCGGATATCTGGTTAAAGGAAATGGGGGTATCGCCTGAGCGTTTTTCCCGATGCGGTGAAAAAGATAATTTCTGGTCCATGGGCGATACAGGACCCTGCGGCCCCTGCACCGAAATTTTTTATGATCATGGACCGTCTATCCCTGGCGGGCCGCCAGGGAGTCCGGATGCCGATGGCGACCGCTACATCGAAATCTGGAATCTCGTCTTCATGCAATTCAATCGCGACAAACAGGGCCAATTGCATCCTCTGCCCAAACCCTCTGTGGATACGGGCATGGGCCTTGAGCGCATTGCCGCCGTGGTGCAGGGTGTCCACACCAATTACGAAATCGACAGTTTCCAGCACATTATCTGCGCCATACAGAAATTAACGCCGTCTACGGCAGCCAATCACCCATCCCTTAAAGTCATTGCTGATCATATTCGCGCCTGCTCCTTCCTGATTACAGACGGCGTTTTGCCCGGCAACGAAGGACGGGGCTATGTGTTAAGGCGCATCATCCGCCGTGCGGTTCGGCATGGGAATAAACTGGGGTTGCAATCGCCGTTTTTCTCAAGCCTGGTTGTTCCTTTAATTGACGTGATGGGCGATGCATATCCCGAATTAATGGATAAACGTGAACAAATCGAGCGGGTGCTTACCCAGGAAGAAAATCAGTTCGCCCGTACGCTCGAGCAGGGGCTTCGTTTACTTAAAGGCGAGATTCAAACCATGGCTGGGCGCGAACTCCGTGGTGAGGTGGCGTTTAAGCTTTATGATACTTACGGATTTCCTCTGGATTTAACGCAAGACATTGCCCGTGAGCAGGATTTGACGGTCGATATTGAAGGGTTTAACCGCTGTATGCAGCAACAGCGGGAACAATCCCAATCGGCTAGCCAGTTTACCACCGATTACTCTCAATCCGCACAATTGCAGGAAACATCCACTTTCCATGGCTACGAGGTCGAAGCGATGACCAGTACGGTGACGGCCCTGCTAAACGAAGGTCAGCCAACGGAGGTACTGGTGGCGGGTATGAAGGGAGCTATTGTTCTTGCCGCGACACCCTTTTACGCTGAAAGCGGGGGTCAGGTCGGGGACAAGGGGCAATTGCTGGGTGAGGACGCGTTATTTCAGGTCGAGGATACGCAGCGGGTCGGGTCTGCCATTGTTCATTACGGTGAGGTGCTCAAGGGAAGATTCACGGCTGGTCAATCGGTTGAAGCAAAAGTGGATTCGCTGCGTCGCGGTGCCATTCGCTTAAACCACACCGCCACCCATTTGTTGCACGCCGCGTTAAAACAGGTCGTTGGCGGCCATGTCCAGCAGAAAGGATCGCTGGTTGACGCGGAGCGCGCCCGCTTTGACTTCTCTCATTATGAAGCCTTGACAGCGGAACAAATTCATCGTATTGAATGCCTGGTCAATGCTCAGATCCGTGCCAATCATCCCGTGGTCACTGAATTAATGACCATAGAGGAAGCCAAAAGCAGCGGTGCGGTCGCCTTGTTTGGTGAAAAATACAGTGACGAGGTTCGGGTGCTGTCTCTGGGTGATTTTTCCAAAGAGCTCTGCGGCGGGACACATGCTATCCGCACGGGTGACATTGGTGTGTTCAAGATCATCGCGGAATACGGCATTGCGAGTGGTGTACGCCGCATTGACATGATGACGGGCGCTTATGCCTTAAACTGGATTAATAGCCAGTTAGACAGCCTGGATGAAGTGGCTAAGAAATTAAAAACCACCACGCCGCAGGCAGTTGAAAAACTCACGCAATTGCTGAATGAGACGCGACAGCAGGAAAAAGAATTGGCTCGCCTGCAAGCCAAGCTGGCTGCAAAATCCGGTGACGATCTGTTGTCAGAAGCAGTTAAAGTCGGCAAAGTGAACCTCTTGGTTAAAAAGCTGGACAATGCCGATAGCCAGTGCTTACGCACGACCCTGGATCAATTGAAATCCAAATTGGACAATGCTGTCATCCTGCTTTATGCCATTGATCAGGATAAAATGAATGTGGTGGCAGGAATTAGCAAAAATCTCATAGGCCAGGTGCCCAGTGCGGGCTTATTGGTTAAGCACTTGTGCGGCAAGGGCGGTGGACGTGACGATATGGCCCAGGGAGGCGGCACGGTGCCAGCTGATTTGACAGCCAAACTGGCAGAAATTAAAAATATGGTAGGGGATGCTGAGAAATCAGCCACTCTTTAACCCTGTTTCGGCCATTTAATGGATGAAATGGCCGTCCATGACTAAAGGGATTTTATAATGGGTTTCTTCACCGAATTTAAACAGTTTGCCATGCGTGGTAATGTGGTTGATCTCGCCGTGGCCGTGGTGATTGGCGCTGCTTTCGGAAAAATCGTTTCTTCACTGGTTGATGGGATTGTCATGCCGCTTATCGGCTTGCTGTTAGGCGGTATAAATGTAGCCAATAAATCCTTTCAGATTGGTGACGCCGTTGTTAAATGGGGCGCGTTTTTACAAACCGTTATTGATTTTACCCTCATTGCTTTTGCTATTTTTGTAGTTATTAAGCTCATTAATTTGTTGCAGCAAAAACAGGATGAAGCGCCGGAAAAACTGAGCCGTGAAGCGGCCATTTTAATCGAAATTCGCGACTTGCTGAGTCGCAAGGATACCCACTCATCCGATTAATCAACAATCCATTTATTGCATGCCAGGCCGGTCCCTTTGCTCACGACCAGGAATAACTGCCTTTTTAGACGCGGTAGCTTATCTTTGCTATACTTTACATGTCTTCACTGCTGGGAAATTATCATGGCTGAACTACTCAATTTAATAGCACTGATTATTATTACCGGCGTGCTGATGTGGCTTGTGAATGTATTTATTCCCATGCCTGGCGCGATTAAAACCCTGCTTAATGTCTTGGTGTTAATTATATTAATTCTTTATATCCTGCAATTTTTTGGTTTAATCCATACCGTTTTACCGACTATTCGATTATTCCGTTAGCGTGATTCAAACGATAATGAAGCGGCTTGTTGGCCGCTTTTTTACTTCATATTGGTCTATATTTATACAATAGTGCTGCTGCAGAGATTTACTTTGGCCGTTGATAAAGACAAGCTGCGTGACGTGTTGAATGAAGACCAACAGACCATTCAACAACGATTAAATTCACAAATTGGTCATTATACTGACATTGATACCGAACAATTCGTAAGTAGGCGATTGAATGAGGACGCGCAGGCTGAATTATACCGTGGCGTTCCGCTTGATGCGCATCACCCCAAGGCGCCTGCGGATGACAGTGGTCAATATGATCCGCAGTATTTTCGAAAAAAGTTCATTGCTCACATTGCTGCCATTGAGGCCGGCAAAGAACCGTCATATAAAGGCGATGCGCGTAAACGGGCTCTCGATCCTGCTTCGGCTACAATCTCCATGCAGGATTTTTTGGGTGATGAAGGGGTAAAACTTTATCGTCTGGCCCTTGAAGAGGAATTAAACAGCAGGGAATACCGCAACGCCCTTTTCCATGCCTCCACTGAACATTATCCCGGAGAAAAATGGGCAGAAAGACCAGCTATCATTGTTTCCGGCCCCTCAGCCAGCGGTAAAACCGTAGCCACGCAGGCGGCTGTTGAGCAGGCAAAACGCTTTCTACCAAAAGCCGAGCCCGTGGATTATTCCGGTAACGATGTTGTCGCCATCGACGGGGGTAAAGCGCGTGAGGTTTCACAAATGCGCAAACTGGTTATTCAGGCTGCTAATCACAAAGGGTTCTCAGGCATTCAGGATTTGCACAAACACAGTTCTATTCTTGAAAAAGCCAAGGATAGTATGCGCGAAGCGGTGATGAAATCCGATTTGGGGTTTGTTATTCCTGAAACGTTTTCATCGTGGAGTATCCCTTTTCATAAAATCCATGACTTGATGAAAAAAATCGACACCTTGCCTGGAACCAAACAACTGTTTAGCCGTGTGGTGGGTGAAGAACCCTCCTTGTTCCAGAAAATTGTCAATTTTATGGGTAACAGGCGGGCCTGGAAACGTGATGGGTTTGAGCAACAGCCCGATCTTGATTTGAATAATCAACGCATATCCGAATCCAAAGCGTATGGTGCGCGGGGTTTTGGTTTTGGTGTGAAAGGATCTGAGGGTGCGGAAAAATGGTTTAAGCGGCATAGCAAAGACAAGCTTTCAATGACCATTACCAATGACTTGATGCTGGTGAGGGAACATCCGCCTGGATCTCAGCAATGGCAGGAGGCGGAACCCGGCGAACCAGGTGTGGAATTGATTTCACAGCGGGTCTTTCACTATTGGCAGTCTTTACAGGAGGTGGACGATGGACGCTCGTTAAGCATTGCTGATAAATATTATGCAAACCTGGATTTTAAAACCTTTTGCAGGGAAGTGACTCGCCCTGACGATTTGATTCGGTTAAAACAAGATCCAGAAAACCCCCGACAATGGCTTGCCGCTTCCATCCATGATCAGGGCGCGTTGTTGGTTTCTCAGCGAGTCTATGACCAATGGCGATTTTTGCAGGCGAATAGTTCACAATGGCTCTATGACAAGCAGGCAGGGCGGTTAAGTGAGGGGGATAAGAAAAATCTCTTGGACAGCCAGTTAAGCCTTGAAGATTACAGTAAAAAAGTCATTATCCGTCCTCATATTAAAACCTCGTCAGAAATTGAGATTACAGTCGCTGTGGATGCCGTCAGGAACCGCCATGTAAAACTGAAAGAAGAATTGGATGCCGGTCAAAAAAGAGGCCGATTGTCCCCGGAAGAGATAGAGGCGTTGCAGGTAAAAATCAGCGTACTTAAAGGTTTCGAAATTGCCCTTAAAGATTTAAATACCCCAAGCAAAGATAATTTAATTGCACTGAGAGATGATATCGATATGAAAATTAAAGGATTAAAAGAAGAGGGGTATACCCATAAATTTTACAGTGCAACTGAAAGGGTATTAAAGAATCTTCAAAGCGCAGTGGATAAAGCCATTAACGAATTCGATGGCAGGCCGACCAGTACTCAGGACTTTAAAGAAGCACTGGCCGAGATAGCCAATGACACTGCCTACACCTCAAATGTGTCAGCAGGACCAGGGTCTGTAAATAATTTTGTGTAATTAGTCATAGTATATAATCTGTCGGCGCTGGATAGTGTTGACAATAT
>NZ_LNYA01000001.1:167595-194868 GCF_001467615.1 Legionella erythra
CTTTCAATTCAGCGAAAGAGGCTCGGTTTTCAATTCCCTGATTTGTTTTAGCCACTTATCCAGGATCTGGATGTTGCCTAAACTGTCTTCTAAAGAAATCACATCGGAACCGCTTTGAGGTACACCAAGGATGGCATTGCCTAACGTGTCTATCTGATAACTATAAAGAGGTTTAACGGCATCAATCTTTATTTGTAGAATATCACTACCATTTTTATCCCTTATAATAGCACAATTTTCGGTCTGTGGGGGCAACCAGGGATTACTTTTTAATTGCATGCATCCTTCATCGCCGATCAATTCGTAATACCAGGACATTTCCAGATCGTCCGCTGTAGCAATATTAGCTATCGCTCCTCGGGGAAATTGCAAAATCATGCCCGCCTGGCGATCGTGCCCCTGCTCATCCATCCTTCCCAAGGCGACCATGTGAATGGGCTCTGAATTTAAGAGATACCGGGTTAATGACACCGGATAGCATCCAAGGTTACGGATACACCCGCCGGCAACTGGATTGGCAAGTTTGGCAATATTGGCACAATAAAATGCATTGACCTGACGAATAACGCCCAGTGCACCCGCTTCAATCACGCGTTGCAACTCCAGAATAAAGGGATGGTGACGATACATGAGCGCCTCCATACAAAGGACATTAGCCTTTTTGACGGCGCTCATCACCTGCTGGACTTCCTGCGCGGTTAAAACCAGCGGCTTTTCACAAAGGATGTGTTTACCGGCAGCCGCCGCTTTTAATATCCATTCTAAATGGAGGTGATTGGGTAGACCGATGTAGACGGCATCGATGGTGGGATCGAATAGTAATTGTTCATAATTGGCATAATAACGATGGATGGCGAAGGTAGCCGCGAAGGAGCGGGCCTTTTCTTCATGACGACTGGCCACGGCTTTCAGGTCCCCTGTATCTGATGCCACTATTGCTGCAGCAACGACTTCGGAGATAAAACTTGTTCCCAAAATACCCCAATTTAGACGTCTCACGACCATTGTTACTCCCTTTCCCGGTATTGGCTGGCGAAATGCCGGACAGCCATGCTGTCGAATGAATCCATTGCAAAGACAGGGAGTATACTCTGTTAGAATGCCCGTCACTAGCCCAATAAATCACGGTAAATTTTATTCACCATAACTCTGGTTATTACCTGCTTTTTTTGATAATCTTCGCAATTCAACGATGGTGGCCCTTTTGGTCCCCTCGCGACGATAGACTGTGAACCCCGTCAGGCCCGGAAGGGAGCAGCGGTAACAGTTGATTCGGGCGCCGGGGTGTGGCTTCTAGGGCCGCCGCCCTAATTGCGAATGTCAATATGAGCTACCTAGCACTAGCACGTAAATGGCGGCCACGAACTTTTTCCCAACTGGTTGGTCAAGACCATATTAATCAGGCTTTGGTTAATTCCCTTAATCAACAGCGCTTACACCATGCCTATTTGTTTACCGGGACCCGCGGCGTGGGAAAAACCAGCGTTGCCCGCCTCATGGCCAAAGCCTTGAATTGTGAAAAGGGCGTCAGTGCAGAGCCTTGCCTGCAATGCGATCCCTGTCTTGCTATTGAGGAAGGGCGCTTTATTGATTTAATTGAAGTGGATGCCGCATCCAAAACACGGGTGGAAGATACGCGCGATCTGCTTGATAATGTCCAATACGCGCCGACCAGCGGCCGTTTCAAAATTTACCTGATTGATGAAGTTCATATGCTGTCGCAGCATAGTTTCAATGCCCTGTTAAAAACACTGGAAGAACCCCCACCTCATGTTAAATTCCTGTTGGCGACGACCGATCCGCAAAAATTGCCGGTTACCATTCTGTCTCGCTGCCTGCAATTTAATTTAAAAAACTTATCGCCTGAATTGATTGGCCAGCAGCTGCAATATATTGTCGACCAGGAAAAACAGCCCTGCGAACCACAAGCCCTAGCCTTATTGGCAAAAGCAGCGAAAGGCAGTATGCGCGACGCCTTAAGCCTGCTTGATCAGGTGATTGCCAGCGCCGATACCCTGCTTACCGCTCAACGGGTTAAATCGCTCCTGGGTTATACCCAACAGGACTATGCCCTTCAGCTTTTGCAGGCACTGGTTCAAAATGAGGCTCCACGCCTGATTGAATTAAGCCGCGCCATTGCCCTTGAAGGAGGGCATTTCGCCTATGTATTAAATGAAATACTGGAGTACCTGCATCAGATGACCCTGTGTCAGGCTCTCCCAGGCGAACACCCTTTGCTGCAATGCCCTGAAGAAATCAAGGCACTGGCTCAAAGCGTATCAGCAGAAGACACTCAATTGTTTTATCAAATCGCATTAAAGGGCCTGGACGATATGCCGCTGGCGCCCGCACAGGCCATAGGTTTTGACATGACACTGCTACGCATGCTGGCATTTAAACCGGCAGGTAAAAGCCCATGTCCCCCGCTGGCCCATGAAGTACCGGGCGCATCGCAGCCTGCAAAACCTGTCGCCAGCAGCCCCGCCTCCACCGCAGAGCCTGCCGCATCCCTGCCGCAGGCAAGCCCGCCGCCCCAGGATGAAGACAGGTTGGCTGTCCCCGATGAACCCGCTTTTTACCAAACGCCCCCGGTTGTTCCTGACCCAGCCGCAGACATTGATAAGCCTCAGACGTCAGAACCAGATTGTGTTCGCTGGGACACGCTTTTGCCTCGCTTAAAATTAAGCGGCCTGGCACAAAATGCAGCAGAAAATGCAGAATTAGTCAGCAAGAATGGCCGTGACATGGTTTTACGGGTAGACAAAGGTCATCAGTCCTTGTTTACTCCAGCCATTCAGCAGCGTATCGAACAGGCCTTATCGCAGTTTTATGATGAACCCATCAAAATTACCTTGAATACAGACAGTCCTACGCAAGCAACCCCCGCGCAAAAAAAACAGCAGGAACAGCAGGTGCGGATGGAAATAGCCGAAAACAGTTTGCAGAACGACCCTTTTTTACTTGAGTTGCAACAGCAATTTTCAGCGGAAGTGGTTAAAAATTCTATTGTGCCCGCTGAAGATCCATTATAATTAATTTACAACATGATGAGAGGTAACGATGGATATTAATCAAAATCTGGGCAACCTAATGAAAGAAGCCCAAAAAATGCAACAACGCATGCAGGAAGCCCAGCAGCAATTAAGTCAATTGGTTGTTGAAGGCGAAGCCGGCAGCGGTTCTCTGAAAGTACGGGTCAAAATGAATGGACGCCATGATGTCACCGAAGTCCGGATTGGCCAGGCACTGATGGAAGAAGACGTGGAAATGGTAGAAGATTTGGTTGCAGCGGCATTTAATAATGCTGTTCGCAAGGTCGAAACGGCCTCCAAGGAAAAAATCAGTCAATTAACCGCCGGACTCAATATCCCTACTGATTTTCTGAAAGACAAAAACGGAGAATAATCCGCGTCATGAGTGCGTTGAATCGTCTAATCGATGCATTACGCTGCCTGCCGGGTGTTGGCCCTAAATCCGCGCAGCGTATGGTTTATCATTTGCTTAGGCATCAAAGGCAACGCGGGTTGCATTTGGCTGCATGCCTTGAAGAAGCCATGCAGACGATTAGCCATTGCCAACGCTGCAACAATTACACCGAAGACCCGCTTTGCCGCTTGTGCACAAATCCCAATCGCGATTTCAGCCAGCTTTGCGTGGTTGAAAGCCCGGCGGATGTATCAGCCATTGAACAAAGTAACGCCTTTAGCGGCGGCTATTTTGTGCTGATGGGAAAAATTTCACCGCTCGATGGATTGGGGCCGGATGATATCGGTTTGCCAAAACTGTTTGATTTAATTGCACGCGAGAAGATCAGTGAAGTGATTCTGGCGTTAAGCCCTTCCGTGGAAGGGCAAACCACAGTCCACTTCATTCATGAATTGCTTAAACCCATCGGAGTACACGTCAGTCAATTGGCGCATGGCATCCCGTCAGGCGGGGAACTGGAATTTCTCGATGGTAATACCATAGGCAGCGCCTTAAAAAACCGGGCAGCCGTGCATGTTTAGAATAAGGGCCGTGGCGTGTGTGCTTTATTTGTTCATGCTCTGCCCCTTTGGCGTGCAAGCGGCCTTTAACAAGAACCTGTGGCCTATCTGGGAGGTCAATAATCCCCTTTCCACAGCAGTCATTGACCACAGTGACTGGCAAATCGTGCTTAATCGCTCCGTAATGACTAACGAAGAAGGCATTAACCTGGTTGATTATGCCCACATGCCCCCTAAGGAGCATGAACGGCTCAAGCGCTACATCAGGCAATTATCGACCATCGATATTGATGCCTACAACCGCGATGAGCAACTCGCTTTCTGGATTAATTTGTACAATGCCCTCACCGTCAGCATTGTGGCGGATTACTACCCTGTAGGCAGCATTGAAGACATTAACATTTCTCCCGGCCTGTTCAGTATTGGCCCCTGGGGAGCAAAAATCATTACGATTAACGGCACTCCCCTTTCGTTGGATGAAATTCATAATCGCATCATTCGTCCCATCTGGAATGATCCACGCACCCATTATGCCATTAATAATGGTTCCATCGGCGCTGCGAATTTAAGTAAAAAGGCTTATTTAGGTAAAACCATTGAACAGCAGCTTAACGAAGCCGCGACGGAATACATCAACTCCTTGCGAGGCGTTCAGGTTATCGAAGGAAAACTGATTGTCTCTAAAATCTACGAGTGGTTCAGTGATGATTTTGGCGGCACCAAACTCGACATCATTAACCACATTAAATACTATGCCCGCGAACCATTAAAGAGTCAGTTAAAGCATGTCAATACCATTGAGAATTACATGTACAATTGGCATCTGAACAGCACTGTCGACAAATCGTGAAGAAAATCGAAAAAACAGCCTACTGGCATTATTTCAATCACTTCTTCCTGTTTAATTTAGTCTTTTTAGGGTTGCAATTTGCCTATATTTTAAGCTTGGGCAGCAGCTTTTTGCATGCTATACCTCTACCTTTGCAGGTTTATTTGGAAATGGCACTTACAGGCTGCGTGCAATTAGTACTTCATGCGCTGCTTGCCTTATTCCAGGCTTTCTGGCTTTGGGCTATCCTCAACGGGAAGCACCTGGAGAATCATCATCGCCAACTCCTGATCATTTATGCCTTGACTATACTCTGGGTCCTTTGCATGAATTGTTATTTTTTCCCCTTGAGTGAGTTCAGCCGCCTGTTTCTACCCCCCATCCCTCTTGCGTTGATTCGCTGGCTTCTTATGGGTTTGTCTGCTTTTTTTCTGCTATTGACCTTGCTGGGTTTGATGAGATTAATTAAAAAACAACCACGGATGACCATTGCCTTGCTAACGACGGGAATAGCCTTCTCGCTTTTTATTTTTTCCCCTGAGCATGAATCGATTGAAGAAGAACATACCAGTACACAACCGAATATTATTATCATTGGCATTGATTCCTTCAGTGCTGAGCGTCTCAGCGCCAAAGAAACACCAACGCTTTTTCATTTCATTAATCAAAGCGTCCACTTTACCGATACCATCAGTCCCTTAGCCCGTACCTACCCGGCCTGGTCCAGTATTTTAACCGGGTTATACCCCATTCATCATCAGGCAAGGGAAAACCTAACGCCCGCCAGGCTTGTTAAGAGCTCAGCCAGCATTGTTTGGCCATTGCGGCAAGCAGGCTATTACAGTATTTTTGCAACAGACGACCGGCGATTCAACACCCTCGGTAATGAGTTTGGTTTTCAGGAAATTATCGGTCCAAAAACGGGCATTAATGACGCATTGATTGGTACGTTTAATGATTTCCCATTGAGTAATCTGTTGGTAAATTTTAAATTTAGCCGCTGGCTTTTTCCCTATAATTACCTAAACCGTGCCAGCCATTACACCTATTATCCGGCTACTTTTGATAAGGAACTGGCTGCACGCATTCATGCCGCACAAAGCCTGCAACCGGTTTTTCTGGCTGTACACTTCACCCTGCCGCACTGGCCCTATGCCTGGGCACAATCTTTACCGGCTGAAGTCGGAGATGAATACAGTGTGTTGGAACGAGGTAATCTTTATCATGCCGCCATACGCCAGACGGACAAACAGATAGGCCAATTATTCGGCCTGCTTCAAAAAGAGGGTTACCTTAAAAACAGCCTGGTCATCGTTTTAAGTGATCATGGTGAAGCCCTGTATGAAGAAGGCAGCCGTAAAACCAGCCTTAAAGGCTATCAGGGCCAAAAACCCAGCCTGTTGGCCAGTTATTTTTCCCGCAAAACGTCAACCGAACTGCAACGAAGCGCCGGACATGGCTCTGATTTACTGAGTCCCGCCCAGTATACCTGCTTGCTTGGCATGAAAATAACACAAAACAACCGTCCCCTGACGCAGGCAAAAATCATCAACACCCGAGTAGCCCTTATTGATTTAGCACCGACCATTGCCGCCTTTGCCGGCCTGCCTGCAAAAATAAAACCAGATGGCCTTTCCCTGTTACCGAGTTTATTGGGCTTCAGTAAGCCGCCAGCCGATCGTGCCTTCATGCTGGAAAGCGGGATGCTTCCCAATCAATTCATTTCCCGGGAAAAAGCCAGACGCTATGGGATACTTTTATTTCGCGTTAACCCGACAAACGGCTTGCTGGAATTGCGCCAGGACAAACTTCAACGCATTAATGCCATGAAAATATATGGCATCATTCAGGGTGATTGGCTATTGGCCCTATACCCCGATGACAAACTTTATATTCCGGTGCTTTTGCGGTTGAGCAATGGGCAATGGACAGATAACCTGGAGACCTCTTTTGCCAAAGGGTCTCCGGCTCAATCCCTCTTGCGGCAACTCCTGCAATTTTATTCTAATGATTTGGCAACCTATCCTAAAACCCAGCCTAGCCTTCCACTTCCTTAAACAGCGCCTCAAGACGATGATTAAGGCGTAGCGCGGGTTCAGCATACAAGCTGACTAACCGCCGCAGTGCCTGTAAATTGCGCCGTCCTGGTTTGACTTTTTTCGCCCCCACCTGACGTTCATATGGCACCGTGGTCAACCCGCGCTCATCCAACGCTTCCCGCAATGCATCCATCAGTGTCTCAAGCACACTGTAGACATAAAAAACCGTGTCTCTTTCCTGCAGGGTCAAGGGCGGGAAATCAACTATTTCCTGCCCATGGCAGGCGGCATTCAGCGTGCGCATCAGATAGGAACTGTCTTTATTAGCAAAATAACCGTACAAATCCAGGCAATCCGTGGTCGATAATTGTTGATAAAGCCGCTTCATTTGTTGATTAAACAAGACATTTTGCCCGGTAACCGGAAAACCGTTTGCCAGAGAAGCCTTGAGTGACATCGCCGCATCAATGAGACGATTGGGGTTAAACCAGTATTTATAAGCACGAAAAATATCCAACAGCTTCGCCTGCCCCAGCAATTCTTCCTGTTCAAACCAGTGAGTTAGACGCCATTCCTTAATGACTTCCGTGATAAGCCCCTGGTATTTTTTTTCTGCCTCGACGGTTATCCCTTCCGGCAGCTCGCTGCCATGAAAAAGAAAATCATGGCCACTGTGAAAACCGCGCTGCCGTAATCCCTGCAATAATTGCTGATGGAAAAAAACAATAAATTGATACAATGTGTTTAACCGGTTTCTCACCGAAATCATTTTTTCAGGGTGCAGTGAAAAATCATAGAGATTATCGGGGTTAATCCCGTAATAAAAAATACTATTGATTAAGGAACGAAACTCACACCTCGCCAGGCGATGATCCAAGTCAATCAATTGTTGATCATCAAGATCAAAAAATTGACCACTTAACGCCGTACTCTTTTCCCCTGCCGCGTTGGCCAAACGGGTCATGGCCCATAACCAGTCGGCCGGTGAATCGGCTGTAATAATCCGTTCAAATAAATCATTTAAAGGCAGCTCAAACCTGGCCAACTCAGGCGTTGATGCCTGTTCGCCGCGAGTTAGCAGAGTCACCATGTCCAGATAATGCCGTTTTATCCGCGCAAGCATTACCCTGTCTTCATGATTGGTAGTAGGTACAAAAAGTGGCTGTCTGTACTTAAGCAGGTGCAGGTAGCATTCAGACAAGGTCGTACTGAGGTGAAGCGGTTCATTCTCCTCAGGGCTTGCCATATCCCGGGCAGCTGTCAAGGTTAATAAATCATCGTAAAGCGCCGCTAATTGTTGGCAGCACGCCGCGATTGATGGGTAACGTTCATGAGGGATGTGCCCGCGGGTCATCAAACGATGTAACCGGACTTCCGCTTGACGGATAGCAAATTTAATTTTTGCTTTGTTGCGGCTGGCATTGTCCACCAACCAGGTCAAACCCAATCGATTAAAAAGAGGCATCCTCGTTCCTCCAAGCATCTGATGAGGCTTAAACGCACACGGTGCGTTATTTCATCATAGCAGGAAATGATTGGATTTACCCGCCATCTTCTTCTACGATCTAATCAGGTAAACAGAAAAAGATGACGAACATGAAGCCCGCACGATTTGAGGATTTTTTAGCGAAAAAAGTGGCGAATGGTCAACTTGCCCCGGAATTATTGCCCGAACTCGTGGGTAAGGAAAGCGCCAACCGCATCCTGGATAACAGCATGAATGCCCAGGGAGCGCCCGCCATAGGCGGCGGACACATTGCCGTTCAACATGGCGCAATCAGTGAAATAGCCGGTCAAATCCCTGATGCAAAAAGCAGCCTGAATATGGCAAAAGAGTTGGTGGATGAGCTTAATCTTGAAGCATTTAATATGCAAAATGATAATCTGGAATTCGAGCTTCAGAAACAACCCAACGTTGAAAATAACGATGAGGACGAGATGTCGGACGAGCATTTGTCAAAACCGCGTTGAGTAGACCAAAAAAATCGCCAAATAAAAACCTTCCGGTATATAATCGAGTCCAAACTAAAAACATCAACGAGTTATTACGGATGGAGAGATTGCATGCTGCCGCATCGTAAATACCTGCTGATTATTGACGATGCTCCCAAGGATTCCCGGCTGGAGGAGTATTTTGCCAAATTTAACTTCAGCCTGGTTCAGTACACCGATACCCGGCAATTGGGCCAGGAAAACGAGCCGCCCGAAGCCTTACTGATTAACTGGCGCTTGCTTAAAGACAGTTCCTTAACAATAGATGTGCTCTACCATCGTTATCCAGCCCCTATTTTAGTCATTAGCGATAACAGCAATGAAGAAATGTGCGTCAAGATGCTCGAGGCAGGCGCCGATGATTTTTTGGTAAAACCCCTGCATCCCCGCGAACTGCATGCCCGAATCAGCGCCATCAGCCGCCGCGTGCAACGCTTTGCCGATGAGGTTGAGCAGGAAAAAGAGGTATTAGCCTTCGCCAACTGGCGTCTTTACCCATCCTCCCGGCAAATTTTTGATGAACATCAACAGGAACTGCAATTAAGCGCCGGCGAGTATGACTTATTGCTGGCTTTTGTCAGGCAGCCGCAGCAAATCCTTGGCCGTGAATTCCTGCTGCAGATCACCAAAAACAGCGATCTGAATCCCTTTGACCGCCGTATAGATGTTCAAATCAGCCGCCTGCGCCAAAAAATCGAAACCGATGCGAAAAAGCCGGCCCTGATTAAAACCATTCGCAACGGCGGCTACCTGTTTACTGCACGGGTGCTGTCGCTTAAGGAAGGGACGGTTAGTAAATAATCCCTTCCTGACCGCACAGACCGGTTAATAAATCATTTCCACCGACTTCACTTTGTCCAGTCCCAACTGTTCTCGCAAATTATAACGCCCACCAACCTTGACCGTTTGAGTGTAAACCATGCCCATTTCCTGACGTGCTTCCTCGAGTATCTCATGGAGTTCACCCAATTGATCAACAACACGACCTTTTTTCTCAAAACAATCCATATTGTCCTCTATGGCATCAATTAACGCCTGAGCAAAATGCTGCGGGGTATCGATAGTATGACCATTTTTAGCTTGGCGATCATGATCCACAGGCGTACCTGATCCCTCTCGATCACAAAGTTGATAACGCTCGATTTGCATCAATAACTTCGAGGCGATAACCACACGGGCCTCCTGCATGTCCTTGTTGTAAAAAAATCCGCGGTTTATCGCCTGATACCGTTGCGATACCTCACCACTATGTTCCTTTTCTGCCACCACTTCATCGACTAATTTGGCGCGCCAGCTTAAATAGTCTTCAAGTCGTGCGATAAGCCGCTCCCTGACTTTTTCAAGCTGGAAAGCGGAGCCCACATGATTTAAAGCCGTTCCAGTATTGAGTTTCTGTTTTGCAAATACCCCTGGGATATCTTCTTCAAACAAATTACAAATGGCCGTGTCAGAAATTTTACCTTTCTTCACCACGCCTAATTCCGTGAAGACGCGGGCACTGTAAGCGACAGAGGCAATCACAGCAGAGACGGTTTTGGCCGACATAATCAGGTGCTGGGTATGAGTAAGCAGATTTTTACAAGCCTCCTGCTTTTCTACAGAGACTTTTTCGACTAGGTCTTTACGCGCCAACTGCTCGACAACAGCCCATTTCAGCCCCCTCAGGGATGGGGTGGACACATGATTAAATTGGGGGGGATAAGCATTCTTCATCGGCGCAATAGAGATGCTCAAACGAGGTGAGGCCGGAATCCATCGTTACGCCCATGGCAATGGACTCCAGATTTTTATTTCCCATGATTAAATTCACCTGATGGTGTTTACTGAAGACACCATTGATGCCCCTTGCCAAAGCAATTGCCAAATCACTGCTGGCCTTGAGGTGTGGTTTAAGTTCACGCTCAAATTGCAAAAAGGCCTTAAGCGATTTGGATGACGTATGGATTTTAGGTTGCAATTGTTTTTTGAAAGTGGTGCGTGAGGTGAAAATATCCGGAAAATAACGTACTTCACGGCTTTGAAATAATTGAAACAGGTTAGTCATTGCTAGATCCATCTGGTAAAGGGAAAACTATTCTACAAAACTTAAACCCCGCCGGCGAGCGTGTTAACCAATTGACAAGTTGACCTGATTAATACCAATCCCATTTTGTGATAAACTACCGGTTTTTCCAACTGGATGACGGCAAATCGTGTTAAAAATCCAATGGCATCGCCTGGTGCGTTCACGTTATTACTGGCAAAAGGCTGCCCTTTTTCTGTTGATTGCTGCCTTAGGTCTTATTGCTGTCCGCGCCTTGTTTCATTCCAAAGCGTCTTCCGAAGCGCAGGCCAATAAACTGGTCGAAATTGAGGCCGTGAAAAAACGGACACTGAAGCAGACCATTCACCTGTTAGGCACCATTCATCCTCAACACAGCACCGTGCTGGTAGCCAAAGAATCAGGGATGCTGGATACCCTGGTTCCGACCGGTCAAAAAATCAGTAAAGGGACTTTGATTGCCAAAATTGCCAATCCCTTGCGTGAAAAAAACCTGCAATTATCCACAGCAGCCGTTGAGCTGGCCAAGGCCCAATATGAACGGATGAGCCCCTTAATCACAAAAGGCTACGTCAGCGCCAAAGAGGCAGAAGAAAAAAAGCAGCTTTGGATAGATGCCGAGAAAGAATTGTCGAAAACAAAAATTGAACTCGATAACTCGCGTTTTTATGCACCTTTTGACGGCATCATTGGCGCGTATAAAAAACGTGAAGGGGCCGAAGTCAATGCCGGTGAGGCTGTCGTCAGCATCTATGACCCCTCCTCCCTGCTGGTTGATTTTGATATTCCCTGCAGTAATTTAAGCGCCATCCATGAAGGGCAGGCCGTTTATGTGCAGGGTAAAGCCTACACCTTGAACCATCTGCAAAAAATGCTGGATGAAGACACCCACATGTGCCCTGCCGATGTCGCGATTCAATGCGACGAATGCCTGGTTGGCTCAACCATCGATGTGGATTTGGTGGTGGCTGAAAAAAAAGACACGATGGTTATTCCTTTTCAAGCACTCTTCTTAAGAAACAGCAAGCCCTTTGTTTATATCGTTAAAAAGGGCCGCATCGAGCTTGTTGCCGTAGAAACCGGACTTAAGCAGCGTGATCAAATTGAAATTGTCCACGGTTTAAAACCCGGACAACAATTGGTTATTCGAGGTCAGGAACGCCTTTACCCGGGCATGCCTGTTGATATTTACAAGTCATCTGACGCCAAGACCAGCCAGCCATCATGAAATTAACCGGTTACTTTATTAAACACCCCGTTATTGCCATCGTTTTAAACAGCATGATTGCGATTTTGGGTCTGCTCTGCTTTTATAATCTTTCGGTACGCGAATACCCCGATATCAGTTTCCCGACGATCACGGTGTATGCCAGCTACCCTAACGCCAGTCCTGATCTCGTTGAAACCTCAGTGACCAATATCCTTGAAGATCGCTTAGCCGGTATTGAAGGCTTGGAAACCATCACCTCGGAATCCAGCGCCGGCAGTTCACAAATCACCCTGGTATTTCGGCCAAATACGTCCATGGACAGAGCCTTAAGCGCGACCCAGGATGCCGTTGGCATGGCCAAAGCCCTGTTGCCGGCCGAGGTCAAATCGCCCTCGGTCGAACGCCAGCGCAAATCCAATGGCCTGCCGTTCATCGGCGTGTCCCTTGAATCATCGGTGCGTGATTTCGGTGAATTAACCCATTATGCCAATCTTAATTTGAAGAATGTGTTTCGCAGCGTTCCGGGCGTGGCGACGGTCGATGTCTGGGGACAACCGTATACCTACACCATCAGTCTGAAGCCGGAAAAATTATTTGCTTTCGGCGTCAATACCGATGAAGTCGTCAATGCGCTGGCCAAAAGCCGCATTTCGCTGCCCGCCGGAAATTATCGCAACAAAATCCCGAGCACGTTAAATTCCACGCTGAATACCCGTGAGGATTATGAAAATCTGCTGGTCAAAGCCAATCCTAAACACCCGGTTTTTCTGGGATCATTAGCCGATGTGGCGCTTCAAACCGACAACACCCAGATGCGGGTGCGAGTCAATGGCCATGCCGGCCTGGTCTTATCCATCAATCGGGCTAATGACGCCAACCCCATCGAAGTCTCCAGGGAGGTACGCAAGGTCCTTCAGGGCATTCAGCAAAGCCTGCCTAAGGATTTACAAGCCAAAGTCATTATCGATCAGTCAGATTTTATCAACGCCTCGTTAAAAAATATCCGCTCGGCCATAAGCGAGGCTATTTTTCTGGTGCTCATCATCGTCTTTTTGTTTTTACGTAACCTGCGGGCCACGATCATACCCTTGGTAACTATCCCTGTTTCCCTGCTGGGCTCCCTGCTCTTTCTTAAACTCTTTGGCTTTTCCATCAACTTAATGACCTTGCTGGCCATGGTGTTGGCCATCGGGTTGGTAGTCGACGATGCCATTATTGTCCTTGAAAACATCTGGCGTCATATGGAAGAAGGCCTGTCACCTGTTGATGCAGCAATCAAGGGTGCTGAAGAAATTGGTTTCGCTATTGTCGCCATGACCTTTACCCTGGCCAGCGTTTACCTCCCCATTGCCTTTATTCAGGGCATGCTCGGGCAATTATTTATTGAATTTGCGGTGGCTTTAGCCGGCAGTGTTTTTATTTCGGGCCTTGTCGCATTAACCTTGTCGCCGCTGATGTGCGCACGCTTCTTAAGTCAGGACGCCAAAAACTGGTGGCCGCAATTTGATGTCTTTCTTGAAAAATTGGCTGGGCATTATGGCCATGCCCTTGAATTTATTCTGAATCGGCAAAAACTAACCTTTGCCGCCGCCTTAATCTCCATTGCTGCCTGTATTGGCTTTTACCATTTAATTCCGCACGAAACCGCACCAAAGGAAGATCGCAGCCTGATTGGCATCTATACTCCGCCCGCGGCCGGTGAGGATTTGGCCACTTTAGATAATAAAATTGCCAAACTGGAAACCAAGATTAATCAACTTCCGGAATCCACCAATCGCCTAACCTTTATTGGTGATTGGGGCGGCAGCATTGTACTGCCTTTAAAACCGCATTCACAAAGACAGCGCACCGCGAGCCAACTGGTTGAGGAATTACGGCCTGCTTTTAATCATTACCCGTCCATTGATCCTCATGTCTGGAGCTGGGATACAGGCTTACCAGGTATCGATGATGCGGGAAGCGGAACGGAACTGGCTCTAGTCATTTCCACGCCTGAAAGCTTCAGGCAGTTATTTGATGAAACGGAAAAATTAAAATCGGTTCTGGATAAAACCCAACGGTTTGATGATGTCAGTTATGAACTACGCCTGGATACTATGGGTTACAGCATTGAACTGGATTACAACCAGTTGGCCAAACTGGGTTTAACCGCAAGCCAGGTGGCCAAAACGATTGAAGTCTTCTTCAGTGGTGACAAATCACAGACCTTTGAGAAAGATGGGGTCACGTATAATGTCACCATCAAAGGCCGTGAAGCGCCCTGGACACTCAATGAACTTTATCTGACAACCAATGAAGGCAAGCGGGTATCTTTAGGGGCCATCACCACCATGCAACCCAAAGCCCAACCAGCGACGCTTGATCACTATCAGCAAATGCGTTCAACCACGCTGCATGTGCAATTAAAAAAGGGAGACACCATGGCCCATGCGGCGGAAACGCTCTGGGCAGCGGCCAAAGAAAACCTGCCTTCTCATTATAAATTGACCTGGACTGGAGCGGCCAAAACCTTGCAGGAATCGTCTCATGTCATGCTGTTCCTGCTGCTTTTATCGCTCGCCTTCATTTATGCCATTTTATCGACGCAATTTGAGAACTTTACCGATCCGTTTATTATCCTCTTCACCGTACCGCTGGCTTGTTCAGGCGCCCTGCTGTTCACCTGGTTATTCGGTCAATCCTTGAATATTTATACGCAGGTTGGATTAATTACCCTGATTGGCTTGATCAGTAAACATGGCATCCTGATTGTTGAATTCGCCAATAAGCTGCACCAAAACGGCGCGACCTTGCTGGATGCCATTCAACAGGCGGCTGTGCTGCGTTTAAGGCCAGTCCTCATGACGACCGGCGTCATGGTCTTTGGGGCGATTCCCCTGGTCTTGTCGCATGATGCCGGCGCCGAATCACGTCATGCCATCGGCACCGTACTCATCGGCGGACTTTGCATGGGCACTTTCTTTACCCTGTTTATTCTGCCCGCGGTGTATACCATCATCAAAAGCAAACGTTTAAGTCTGAAAAAAGCCTAGCGGGTATTCATCAAGGATGGTTGGAGCGATCGATTTTAATCATCCGCACCGTCTTGATGGTATTGTCCCCTACTTTCAAGACCTCAATCTGGTAGTTTTCAATTTGCAGACAGCACTCAGGCGGCGGGATATAGCCTAAATGCTCGATAATTACCCCACTCAGGGTGCGAGGACCCAAGGCCGGCAATTGCCAGCCCAGAAGGCGCTTTAAGTGCCTTAAGGTTATGCTGGCATCGACTATCACCGAGCCGTCGTCCTGTTCAATAATATCCTTGCTTAAGGCAGCGATATCGGTGGTAAACTCACCCACCACTTCCTCCAGGATGTCTTCCATGGTCACCAGGCCCTGTAAATCGCCGTATTCATCAACCACAAAACAACTGCGTTTTTTCATTTTCTGAAAATTCAAAATCTGGGCATTCAGCGGTGTGGCTTCAGGAATAAAATAGGGTTCATCAGCGGCCTTGATAAGGCTCTCCTTATCCAGACGCTCCTCAACCATCAGATTAAATAAATCACGGACGTGAACGACACCGATTAAATGGTCAATGGTATCGCGGTAAAGCGGTAGCCTGGTGTGCTGCGCGGTTTCCAACTGATCAAGCAATTCATGCCAGGATTGGTTTAAATCAATACCGACAATGTCGCTTTTCGGCACCATAATGTCTTCTACGGTGGCCTGCTCCAGATCCAGTAAACTAATCAGCATGCTCTTATGCTCTGTCGGCATTAACCCGCCCGCTTCATGCACTACCGAACGCAGCTCCTCGCTGGATAATAATTCCTTCTGAGCCTTATCAATTGATATGCCAAAACAGCGTAATAAGGTATTGGTAATCCAGGTCACAATTTTGACGAAAGGCGCGAGCAGCGACTGCAATATCATCAATGGCAACGCACTGTTGAAGGCAACGGTCTGTGGATGCAAGGCAGCCAGCGTTTTGGGAGCCAACTCGGAAAAGACAAGAATAACCAGCGTCAGAATAGCGGTGGCAATCGCCACGCCTGCATCACCATAGAGCCGTTGACCGACCAACGTCGCCAGCATGGAAGCAATAATATTGGCCACCGTATTACCGATCAGAATGATGCTGAGCAAGCGATCGGGGCGTGCCAGGAGATTATTGACACGAATAGCCTGCTTATGCTTTTTCTTGACGAGGTGGCGCAGGCGGTAGCGGTTTAAGGACATAATGCCAATCTCTGAACCGGAGAAAAACGCCGACAGAATAACCAGCAGCGCCAGCAGAATGAACAATGTCGTCAGTGATAACTGCCCCATATTTTTTCTTGGTGGTGGGATCAAACCGACATGATAACAAAAAGAACCTCGCTTGACAGAGAGTATTTTTTACGGGCGGCAACCTCTAACAAAGTGCTTTATACTGTGCCATATCCTTGTGGTATAATAACCCACTTTTTTCTACAGGGTCATTGTCATGTTTGAGAATTTAACCGAGCGGTTGACGCATGCCTTTAAAACATTAAGCGGCCAGAGCCGTTTCACGGAAGAAAATACCCAGCAGGCTTTACGGGAAGTCCGCCTCTCTTTACTGGAAGCTGACGTGGCCCTGCCGGTCGTTAAGGATTTCATTGCCCAGATTAAAGAAAAAGCCTTGGGCCAGGACGTGGATGTCAATTTAAAACCGGATCAGGCCCTCGTTAAAATTGTGCACGATGAATTGGTGCATCTTCTTGGCGATACCCGTGCGGAACTGAATTTTAAAACTCAACCACCCGCTGTTTTCCTGATGGCGGGCCTGCAGGGTTCAGGTAAAACCACCACCACCGCCAAACTGGCTCGCTACCTCAAAGAAACCGAGAATAAAAAAGTCATGCTCGTCAGCGTGGACGTTTACCGCCCAGCCGCTATTGAGCAGCTACGCTTGCTGGCCGAGCAGCTGGATGTGGCCTTTTTTCCGGCTGAGAGTCATGAGCAGCCTGTCGACATTGCCCAAAGAGCCTTAGACAGCGCGCGCAAAAATTACGTGGATGTCGTCATTTTTGATACCGCCGGCCGCCTGCATGTTGATGCGGACATGATGTCGGAAATCAAAGCCATTCATAAAGCCATCAACCCGGTTGAAACCCTGTTTGTGGTCGACAGTATGACGGGACAGGATGCCGCCAATACGGCAAAAGCCTTTCATGAAGCCCTGCCGCTGACGGGGGTTATTCTGACCAAAACCGACGGTGATGCGCGTGGTGGCGCGGCCTTATCCGTCAAACAAATTACCGGACAACCCATTAAATTCATGGGTAGCGGTGAAAAAATCGATGCCCTTGAACCATTCCATCCCGATCGAGTTGCACAACGGATTCTGGGCATGGGAGACATTCTCACCCTGATTGAAGAAGTTGAGCGTAAAGCCGATAAAGCAACCAGTGAAAAGCTGGCTAAAAAACTTAAAAAGGGAAAAAGCTTTGATTTGGAGGACTTCAAGCAGCAACTGCTGCAGATGAATAACATGGGAGGCATTGCCGGCATGATGAGCAAACTGCCGGGTTTAAGCCAATTACCCAAACAGGCTCTGAATCAGGTGAATGATAAAGCCATGGCCCAAACCATCGCTATCATCAACTCAATGACCCCCAAAGAGCGGCGCATCCCCAAAATCATCGTCGGTTCCAGAAAGCGGCGTATCGCCCAGGGTTCAGGCACTCAGATTCAGGATGTTAATCGGCTGCTCAAGCAGTATGAACAAATGCAAAAAATGATGAAGAAATTCACCAAACCCGGTGCAATGCAAAAAATGATGCGGGGTATGGGCGGATTGGCCGGTATGAAAGGCATGTTTCCAGATGATTTTAAATAATTACTGGAAGCTCTTCCCATACCCAGTTAATTTTCGTACAATACACAGCATTTTTACGTAACCACTCTTACGAGGAAAACAATGGTCGTTATACGTTTATCACGAGGCGGCGCCAAAAAGCGTCCTTTTTATCACATGGTTGTTACCGATAGCCGCAGACGTCGCGATGGTAATTACATCGAGCGCATTGGTTACTACAACCCGGTCGCTCGTGGTCAGGAAATACCTTTACACGTTGAAATGGACAAATTGGCCCACTGGCAAAGTGTCGGTGCACAAATGTCTGATCGCGTCAGCCAGCTGATTAAACAACACAAGAAGAGCAAAGCCGCTGAGTAACGTGAAAAAGACGATTGATTGGGTTGTTATCGGCCGTTTCGGACGAGCTCATGGTGTTAAAGGATTGATTACAGTTCATTCATTCACAGAACCCCGTGATAATGTGTTGCGCTATACCGATTGGCATATGTTACGCAATAATCAATGGCAACCTGTTAATTTGCTACGCGTTGATGTCATTGACAAGCAAATTCTTGCGTTGGTTGAGGGTTATTCTGATCGTGATCAGGTGGCCGCCTTAACGAATCTGGATATTGCAGTCAGCAGTGAGCAGTTGCCTGAATTGCCTTCGGGTGATTACTACTGGCACCAGTTGATCGGACTGCAGGTCATGAACCAGCAGGGTGTCCTATTCGGCACAGTCACCGACATGATGCCGACAGGCTCGAATGATGTGATGGTGGTTGAGGGTGAAAAGCGCCACTTGATCCCCTACATTCCCGGGCGGTATGTTGTCCATGTCGATTTAGAAAAGCACGTGATTCTTGTCGACTGGGATGCTGATTTTTAAATGATTCATCTTGGCGTCATTACATTAATACCGGAGATGTTTGCGGTACTTGAAAAACATGGCGTTGTTGGCCGAGCCATCAGCCAGGGTATAGCCAGCGTTAATTACTGGAACCCGCGCGAGTGGGCTTCAAGGCCTTATCGGCAAGTCGATGACAAGCCTTACGGCGGCGGTCCGGGCATGGTCATGATGTATGAGCCATTGGCTTTGGCAATCCGGGAAGCCAGGCAACAGATGCCTGAGTCGTGCAAGACGGTTTATTTGAGCCCTCAGGGGCGGGCCATTAACCAGGGCGACTTGAATAAGATAGCCAGGGAGCAACAATCCTTGCTCTTTATTGCTGGCCGATACGAAGGAATTGATGAGCGAATCATCGAAAAGCATGTGGATGAAGAATGGTCCATCGGTGATTTTGTATTAAGCGGTGGTGAGTTGGCCGCGATGATTTTTATTGATGCCATTGTAAGACTGCTGCCGGGTAGCTTGGGCCATGCCGGTTCAGCTGAACAGGATTCGTTCATGAACGGCTTGCTGGATTACCCCCACTACACCAGGCCAGCCTCAATAGACGGCATGGGTGTACCGCCGGTCTTGTTAAATGGTAACCATCGCGACATTGAGCGTTGGCGGCGTAAACAGGCTTTAGGAAATACCTGGTTAAAGCGACCGGGTTTATTGGAAACGATTAAATTAAATGAATTCGACCAGCAGTTACTGGATGAATTTAAACGCGAACACGGTGATCCTGTTAATAGGGAACACCCATTTGAGGAGTAACCATGACTAACATCATTGATGAACTGAATGCCGAGCAAATGAGAGGCAAAAATATTCCTGAATTCAGCCCGGGCGACACTGTTCTCGTGCAGGTAAAAGTAAAAGAGGGAAGCCGTGAACGTCTTCAGGCTTTTGAAGGCATCGTGATTGCAAAGCGCAACCGTGGTCTCAACTCGGCCTTTACTGTTCGTAAAATCTCTCACAACGTGGGTGTAGAGCGTGTATTCCAGACTTACAGCCCCATCGTTGACAGCATTACCGTTAAACGCCGTGGTGATGTCCGACGCGCCAAGCTTTATTATTTACGTGATTTGGCCGGTCGTGCTGCCCGTATTAAAGAAAAACTGACGACCAGCAAGAAAGAAGGTTAATTGTAAAGGCGTCCTGCCATTGCAGGATGCCTTTTCTTCCTCCCGCTATGCTTAGTTTAACGGCTTATCAAACCCCTATTGGCTGGCTTAATGTCCAGTATGATGAGCATTTTGTTTTTCAAGCAGCATTCACTCATACCCCTCTTGAAACCCCTGCACCTCTTACATGCCCGGCCTTGTGCCGAACCATTGAGCATGAACTATCCAGTTACTTCCGCGATCCAAATCATCGCTTTCAGTTGCCTTTAAAACCATTGGGGACTCCGTATCAGCAACGCGTGTGGAATGCCCTGTTGGTCATCCCGGTAGGCCGCACGGTTACTTATGGCGAACTAGCCAATACCCTGCAATCCAGCCCCCGCGCGATTGGACAAGCCTGTAAAAGCAATCCCCTGGCTCTTTTCATCCCCTGCCATCGCGTTGTTGGCAAAGATAACCCAGGTGGGTACATGGGGCATGCGAAAGCATTAAATTACAAGCACGATCTATTAACGCATGAAGGTTACAGCTGAGGCCTCTGTTTATCTGGTTCGGTTTCTTTGGGCAACTCGACTTCAGCATGGGTGATCAAACGGGTCAGCCAATTCCCGATAAACAATTGAAAGGAGGCTTTGGTATTCTCGAGGAAATCCTCCACGACCCCTTTAGGTGACAATTGCGATAAAAACAAATTTTCTTCCCAGGGTTCTGGGCCCATTTGCCGTAGTTTATTGACATATTCTTTCAGAAAATTATCGGCTTCATCATGGCCGATTCTTTTTTGCAGTTGACTATACAAAGTCTGTACAATACCCGCCCTGAGTCCAAATGCCATACCGTTCTGGTTTTTTAATTCTTCGGCATAGCTTTGACACAGGTCCAACATGGCCAGGTGGTTTCGCGTGATTTGAATTTTTTTACAGAATGGATTACTTTTAGCGAGCAGTCTTAGTTTCTCAGCTTTCTTACCTAGTCCCTCACGGTTTATCGATGCAGTGAAGCTACTGGTTTCCTGTGAAATCAATTTTTCAATCGCGTGAAGATTAGTCATTAAGGGTTGTTGTTTATATTCACCCATGATGTGCAAATCCTCATAGACTAAGCATTGCATGGCGGCACTGACAAGCATGGTGGCGGCATAATCCAGCGTCCCCGGTAACACCGAGGGCTGTTCATTGATCAGGGCGTATAAAATGACAATGGAAGCGAGGTCCTTTTCTTGAGTAAAACCATGATTGATTAATTCATAAATAGCGACAGGCAGTAAATGATCAGCCGAGAGTTGTTCCTTTTTTCCACCATAGGATTGCTCGAGAAATAAAATCCATTCCAGTGCGTCTAATAACTGCCCTTGCCGCAATAAGGCTAAGTATTCCTCAGTCGATCCGAGCATTTCCTCTCCAATTTCGTCAGCAGGCTCTTAAAAAATAATCTATAGTCATAAAAGAGCTCTATCGATCGTCAGCATGCCCATCGGTTAATAATAAGAACAGGCAAGGAGCAAACCGCATGAAAACAATAAGTCTCGTAGTTATTTTAATCACATTGCCCCTAAGTACTGCAATGGCTAATTGCGATTTAACCCGGTTTCGCTGGGATTGTGATATTCCCATGCAAGTAAAACCCTCCCATGCGGCCCAATCATTGGTCTATTGCGGCAATACGTATGGGTACCTGACACCTGCACAATTCGATGTGTTAACCCGCTATCACCGCCGCAGCGTCAATATGGTATTGAAAATCAATGGCGAATACGTCGATAGCCCCTGTGTGCCAGCAAGAAAATACCCTTATTGGGATTAACAGGCTGTTAATTGCCCGTTTTTTGGGTAAAATTCCAGCATACCATGAATGCTTGAGGGTCGCTGTGCTTGATTTTACTCAACTGATTGAGGGTTTGCATACTGAAGGCTACTGGTTCATCGATAATTTTCTACCCGATGCCACCTGCCATCAATTACTTAAATTCGCCCAAACCATGGTGGAAACTGGTGAGTTTAAACAGGCTCGCATTGGCCGCCAGCTTAACGCTCTGCACGATCAAAGCATCCGGCGGGATAAAATCCGTTGGCTTTCCGATACACCCGAACATGAGGCCATCGAAACCTATTATACCGCCATACATCAATTAGCCAACGCACTGAATCAGGCTTTTTACTTAGGATTGGCCCATTTCGAAACCCATTTTGCCATTTATCAACCTGGGGATTTTTATCGTCGGCATGTTGATCAATTCAAAAATACCCGCGATAGACGCATTTCCTGTGTTTATTATTTAAACACAAGCTGGCAGACTGCATGGGGTGGTGAATTGAAGCTCTACAATCACCAGGATGAACCCCTGCAAACGGTGCTGCCTTTGGGTAACCGTTTCATCTGTTTTGACAGCCAACTCCCCCATGAAGTCTGCGAAACCCACGAAATGCGTTATAGCCTTGCCGGTTGGCTTAAAACACAACGCATGATCCTGGCTTAATTTATAAAATCCAAGAAACCTGATATTCTCGTGGGTAATGGGAATTCCTTCTTGTTTAAGCGATTATGCACGCCCTTGAAATAACTGATTTGCGTAAAACCTATGCCAACGGGGTAGAGGCTTTAAAAGGCATTGATTTAACCGTGGAAAAGGGTGACTTTTTTGCCTTGCTTGGCGCGAATGGCGCGGGCAAATCCACTACTATTGGTTTAATTACCACTTTAGTCACCAAAACCTCGGGAAAAATTTCTATTTATGGTTATGATCTCGATGAACGGCCCGACTATGCCAAGGCCTGTCTGGGTTTGGTACCGCAGGAATTCAATCTCAACATCTTTGAAGCCTGTGAGCAAATCCTGATTAATCAGGCCGGCTTTTACGGCATTGGCCGCAAGCAAGCCAAGGAGCAGGCCGGTATGCTTTTGCAACAACTGGGTTTGTGGGAAAAACGCCACAGCATCGTCCGTCATCTGTCCGGTGGTATGAAGCGGCGTTTAATGATTGCCCGCGCCTTGATTCATCAACCCAAGGTCTTGATTCTCGACGAACCCACCGCCGGCGTTGACATTGAAATCCGCCGCAGCATGTGGGATTTCCTGACAGAAACCAATGCCCAGGGGACAACCATTATTTTAACCACCCATTACCTGGAAGAAGCGGAACAATTGTGTAAAAACATTGCCATCATCGATCAAGGCCAGATTATCGAAAACACCTCCATGAGGGCCTTGTTGAAAACACTTCACCATCAGACCTTTGTATTGAATACGGAATCACCCATTGCCGCGCTGCCGCCACTTGAGCCGTTTAGTGCGACCCTGATTGATAATCATACGTTCGAATTACGGGTCGATAATCAGGTATCGTTAAACGACGTGTTTTCAGTATTGAGTGAGCAGGGGTTGCGTATCCATAGTTTGCGTAACAAAACCAATCGCCTGGAAGAACTTTTTCTGGATTTAATCAACCATGACCATTAACCGTCAATTTATCGCTCTCTACACGTTGGTACGACGTGAATTAGTCCGTATGTTTCGCATCGCAAGCCAGGTTTTTTTACCGCCGGTGATCACCACTGCCCTCTATTTTTTAATTTTTGGAACCTTAATCGGTGAGCGGATAGGGCCTGTCGGCGGTGTCTTGTATACCACGTTTATTGCTCCGGGCTTGATCATGATGTCGGTCATTACTAATGCTTACGGTAACGTCTCCACGTCCTTATTCAGCTCACGGTTTCAAAAAAATGTTGAAGAAATGCTGGTCAGCCCCATGCACGACAGTTTATTGCTGCTGGGTTACATCCTGGGCGGTATCCTGCGCGGAGTTATCGTGGCACTGCTTGTCTACGTCGTCTCCTGTTTTTTCGTGACAATAGAACTGTACAGCGTCGGCATGACCTGCCTGGTGGTTGTTCTCGTCTCGGCTATTTTTTCGCTGGCTGGCTTTACCAATGCCATGGTCGCCCGTAATTTTGATGACGTCATGATTATCCCGACCTTCGTATTAACCCCCCTGACCTATCTGGGCGGCGTCTTTTACTCAACCAGCATGCTGCCCGGCATCTGGCAGACAGTTTCTCATTTTAATCCCATTCTCTACATGGTAAATGCCTTGCGACACGCGATGATCAATCAGGACGAGATCCCCATGACCCAAGCCATGGTAGTCATTCTGGTCATGTTGTTTCTGTTGACCCTTCTCAACCTGTATCTGCTTAAAAAAGGCACGGGTTTACGGGATTAGCCTATGAAGAATCTGTACAAGACAGGTTAACCCGCACGGGAAGCCGAGCGGAAGCCTGATAGTTTCTCAATCCGCTCATGGGCAATTTTTTCATTGCCTTTTTGCTGCGTCGACAATCGGATATGCACATCGCATAAGCCGTGCTGCCTGTTAAAAAACAAGCCCTGGTAGTTTTCTCTGACAAAAGCCTGGCTTCGATTTAAGGTAAACTCCAGAGTAATGGCTTTAAACGCGTCCAGGAGCTTGGCTTTGGCGGCCTGCACCAGACGTTCCTTAATATCGGCAGTAAACTGCTTGCTATACCAGGATTCAGAGGCAGGGACATCAAGAAGCAACCAGTTTTGCGGCGTTGGATGATGCATGATTTTACTGATAATGCCTTTCTGTAAAAACTGCATTTTAGCCATGATTTTATGTTGACAGAAATTGCGTTGCAGAACACCATCGCCCGTTCCATCATTTGCTTTACGCTCAATGATGGTCAAGCAATGGCCGCGAAGTGCAATTCCGTCAAATTCCTGCCTGGACTTGGTTTCCGGATCAACCAGGGTAAACGATTTATACAGGCTCACCGACAGCTTTTCGCTAAAATCGGCGATGGTAAGCAATAGATCCTCACTAATATCGTGCGGATCGATACCGAAGAGTCTGCACGCGGTACGCTTTAGCGGCCCGAATTGCTCATTATCTCCGTCTAAATCTTCGTGACCACCAGCCGTCTCAAGGACCGCGGAAGTCAACGAGTCTATTGTTTCCTCTTCATCCGAATCGTAATCCAAAAAGGTATCGACAAAAGCCGCGTTGGACTCCGTCTCGGGATAACTATAAATCAGCGGGCCTGCCATTTTAAACAGAGCCAGATTATTTAACCATTCCTGTAAACGCCGCGCTTGCAACGGCAGATCCTCTAATTCTCGCAAGGCCTGGTGATAGTGGTAAAAACGTTCTGACGAACGCGGCAATGAATTTTCCAATTGTTCAATTTGTAATCCGGTTCCCTTTTTTAAATTCTGAATCGTCCTATCCAACAGCGCTAACTCGCTTTCCAGATGTTTCCGGCAGGAGGCCAATGCCTTATCACCCAGTTTAGCGTAATCCTTTTGCAGGCAACTGCGTATCGCTTCCTTTTCCTTTGTTAACAATTGCCTGATCCTGGAATAGCTGAATTCACATTGCCGCAATTTGTGATTAACAAAATCGACGAAATGGCGGGAATAGCGGGCATACTCACCGGTAAACCCGGTGTGATTTGGCAATAATTTAAGCTGATTGTTGAGCTTTGCCACCTCACCACGAAAAAATTTCTTTTCGGCCTCCAGGCATTGTATCTGTTCCTGTAACATCCCTATGGCACCGGTCTCCTGTGGCATTTCCTGCAGGCATTTTTTAAGAACCAGGATTTCCTTACTGATTGCTACCAATCGATTGCTTGAAAACGTCCTGTTTTTAAACAATTCCTTATCCTGCTCAGACAGAGCCGTGAGGTGAGCCAGCAGGAGCTCGAGCGTAACGTAATAAGCCCGGTATACAGCCGCTTCATCATGATCACTGACAGAAAAAATTTCTATTTCTTCATTGAGCAGTTTTTTGCGTTTGGTGTTGATTGCCTCATACATTTTTAAGTTGGTTTTAAACAGCTGAAGGCTTGTTGGACAGCCTTCCAATCGTCGACCTGTCAGGTGAATCCAGGCCTTATCCATGATTTTCAATGCCGCTCGGATGTCTTTCAGCTCGAGGATCGTGGACCTGAACTCTTCATCATGAGCCAAGGCTTCATAACATTGAGAGACTCGTTTCCCCAGTTCAGTCAAGGCATGAATCATCTTCAAAAAAAGTGCTTTTTGCTCTGCAAAATATTCTAAACCCAGCAGTTCATTGTAAATGCTATCAAAATATCGAATCAGAGCCGGAGGCACTCGGTGACTTCTTTTCTCCTGTGTTGACTCTGAACTGACATTGTCTGTTTCCGATTCAGGTCCAATTTCTGACACCAGATCATGAAAATAGTGACCGACCCCTTGGGGGCCTTCATGTTGAAGGACATCGTTCCAGTCGGTTCCCTCTAATTGGGGCTCTTTAACAACCACCTCGTAACCCGCGTCACTAAACAACTTCTGTGCTTCGAAAAATGCCTGATTAGCAGCGGAATTATCCTTATCATGATCCTTTAAAAAGACCACTCTTGCACCGGGAGGATAATGGGTTTTCACATACCCCAATACTGTCGGCAAGGCATCAACACCCAGCGACGCAAGGATAGCGTGCTGTTCCCTGACTTCATCGATAACGGCAACACTGGCCGCCGTTTCAACCCCTTCCGCAAGGTAGACCGTATCGCGAAAAACACCTGGATTGATAAGGGCTGCCTGACCCGAACGGGGTGGATTGCTAGCTCCAATGTATGTTTTACAATAGAAATGGCGCGATGAACCTTGTGCTTTCTGACCGTCTACCCCCACTTGAATGAGGTGTACGCCAATTAATTTATTATCGAGATCATGAACAGGGGTGACCACATAATCACGGTAAGGTTTGTTTTCATCCAGCGCTTTAATGCCCAAAGGGCCACGTAAGTGTTTGAACGAAAGGCTTCGGGCAACGGCCGCAGGAATTTTCCGCACGTCGACCAGGTACTTTTCTGCTGGGGTGTTGGCAATGGGTTGAGACGATTCCCACAAATGACTTGCAAGCGCTATCTTTTTTTCATCAACGATAAAGGCCTGTAGTTCCGTAATGGATTTGATGCGCATGATGGATAAATTAAAATCAAATTGTCTTTTAATATCTCACAAATAGATTAAGAAAAGCTTAACCGGCTGCACTTACCAAGATTGATGCAGGGTTATCCAGCACCCGTTGGCATCTGGTGCTGTGCGAGAGAGATTGACACGGTCGTTGGGCTGGAATAGGAACCCTATGTTGCAAGGAGAGTCCTATATTGGAGGCCGATCAAAATGATCCAAAGCAATCGTTAACGCTATTTCTTTGAGTAACTTATCGGTCACATAGGAGGCAATCATCGCCCTATCTCATCTGGTATCACATTAAAAAAATTGAATTGGGTCTGTAAATAATTTTGTGTAATTAGTCATAGTATATAATCTGTCGGCGCTGGATAGTGTTGACAATATG
>NZ_LNYA01000002.1 GCF_001467615.1 Legionella erythra
CCCTGATCTTTTTCTTACACCCACTTGATCTTTTTCTTACAGCGTTTTAAAAATCAGGTGCGTTAGCCCTGGATATTCGTTCAGGACAAAAGCATTCTACGGACCAATTCAAATTATCCACTTTTCGCACTTTAGCGCGGAATCCAAATTATTTTGATTCGAATTAATGCTGTATATTAGGCTCAGCACGAGGTCTAAAGATTATTTATCAGGCCATATAGGCTAATTGTTGTGTCAGTAACAGTATAAGGATGACGATAATGAGTTCCCCCTGCCCCTTTGGTCCCAAACTTCAACTCTACTGGGACAGGCGATATGATTTTTTTCATCGCTTCGATGAGGGTATTCAGCTTGATGCCGAAGGCTTGCATACAGTCATGCCCGAAGAGGCCGCTCTCGCCCAGGCGCGCATCATTCACGCAGCAGATTGTGTCCTCGATGGATTTTGTGGTGTGGGTGGGGCGGCGATTGCATTAGCACGCCTGGGCAAGAAAGTCATCGCCATTGAATTGAATGCCCAGCGACTCGCTATGGCGAGGCATAATGCTCGTATTTATGGGGTTGAGGAAGCCATTACTTTTGTACACGGTGATTTTTTTAAAGTGGCCCCCGCATACAGCGCGGATGCTCTGTTGGTTGATCCACCCTGGGGGTGGCCGCGATACCGGTCCCTGGATCGTTTTTTGTTAGAGCATTTTGAGCCGCATGGCAAAAAAATACTCGATTTTGCCTTGTCCTATTCGAATCAGGTTATTTTGCGGGTGCCCACTCATTTTGATACGTCCGAATTAGAGCCCTTTGGCGTTAATTACCAGTCGTACGATAACAAATTACACGACCGCATCATTTCAAAATCCATCCTGCTTTACCAAAAGCCATTGAAAAGATGAACGAGTCAGAATGGCCTCGCCGAAAGGAAGGCCCTGTTAATCTGCGTTGCTGCGGTTGAACAGGGGGCACTGCTGGGTCCGTTCAGCCCAGGCCTTGATAGCGCTGGGGCTTAAAAACATGAGATCGCCATCGATGTCCTGTTGGTTTTCAAAAAGCAATTGATCAAAAATGGTTTCCTGAAGCGGCATGAATCCCAGCTTGAAATAAAATCGTCCCGACTTGCGCGCCGAATAAAGACAAATGCGCCCTTCGCAGCCTAATGCCTGGCTTTGCTCAAAAATGGCCTGAATCAGGATAGTGCCAAGCGAATAATGCCCTTGCATCCGGGATTCAATGACATTTAAGGCAATGACAGGCGCGTCTCCATAAGCAGACACCAGACAGTCTGCCTGATCAAGAACGGTAAAATGCGCGTATGCGGCCACGGTTTGTTCGGGAGTGATAAGGAAATAGTAATGCATGTCAGAAAATTGCTGGCAACGGACATGATACAGGTTGAGATCAAGGAGGCTCGCCGTTGAATGGTTTTTAGGGCGGATAGTGAGACGGCTGATGGGGGCATAATAAAAAGAGTTCCGGTTAGCCGGAAGGTTATCATGATGTTTGAGCGGGTGCAGAATGACTTCATGGATGTTTTCTGCGAGGGGTTCGCACCCATCCAGTAATCTTGGCGTGTCAGACGCAGGCATATAGGTTTGAATGTTTTGGGGTAATTGTTTGACCTGACAAGCCAAGTGCCGTTCTTTCACATGCAAAAAATTCATCCTGGTCAACGCATGACGCACTTTTTTTCCCTAACTACCCAGGCCGGACATTTTAAGTATAGCATTTGCCACGTCAGGGCTTTACAAGAAAGCCTGTGCTTTGCTAGCCTGTTTTTTCATTCGCTATGGCTGCTATCCTGTCTATGAAAATAACCGTGCCGCTCCATGCTGCTCTCCTGCTGCTTTGTACCCAGGCATTTGCCTTTTCCTGTCATGAACTTAAGCCCATTATTCAAAAGCCCATCCAGTTTGATAACGAGCGCAAGGCGTTGACGCGCGATTATCAACGAAGCCATTACGGCATTGATTCCGATTCCATCCTGATTGAGCCTAAAATGATCGTACTGCATTGGACGATGCTGCCGACCATGGACATTGTTTTTCGCCTGTTTAACCCGTCTGCCTTACCCAAAAACTCACCCCGGCGGGAGGAGTTACCCGGTGATTTAAACGTGTCCAGTCATTTTTTGGTGGACAAAGACGGCCGTATTTATCAATTGATGCCTGAAAACTGGATGGCCCGACACACGATTGGTTTAAACCATTATGCCATCGGCATTGAAAATGTCGGCGGAGTCGACGGGAAAGACGATTTAACCGAAGAGCAGGTTCGTGCCAATGCCTTTCTTGTTTGTTACCTGAAAGACAAATACCCTGAAATCAAGCATGTGATTGGCCACAATGAGTATTTGAATTATAAAAATACTGCCTTGTGGCTGGAAAAAGATCCCAACTATCAAACCGATAAAACTGATCCCGGCCCAAGCTTTGTCAGCCGGGTGAAACAACGGATTGCCGCGTCTTAAAAATAGCGATAATGCAACAGGTATTGTGGTTGCCATTGCAGCCCGTTATCGTGGGCGTTGACCCTGAGCGATTTAACCCGCTTTGACGACAAAGCGGTGCCCTCACCAAAGAGCAAAGCAAATTCCTTGCTGTTTTCAATAAGGGGAGACAGCAGAAATCCGGATTTTGCCATGCCAGCAATCAGGCGATAATGTTTTCTTTGCCCATCCGTTAACGTCACTTCAATGCCTAGCGCGGATGGTTTGTACAGCCAAGTAAGTAAATGCCCGAGCCAATTGGTTTTGATTTCCATAGCCACAAATACACGGGATTTACTCGGCGGCAGGGTGATGGTTTCTCCCAGCGTATGAGTTTCCGTGACTGTGAACGGTTGTGGTTTTGCAGGCTGTCGCTGTTTTTTTAAAATTAAAAAATCCTTCACCAAATCAACAGGATAATAGGCCGTGAGCAAGGCAGGCCAGGAGGCACCGTCTTCTAGGGAAGGCAGCCGTTCATCAATGGGTTCTATTTTAAACACAATCATGTCCGGTGCTTTTTCTGCCAGATGAATGGCATTTCGAATGGCCATGGCGTTAGAAAAAACCGAATAACTTTGAAAAACTGGCCGCGGTGCCCAATGGGCTTTGGAAGCAATCAAGAGGTTCTGTTCGAACGAATAAATATCACTTCGTCCCGGCAGGGGTGGAAATTTGACAAGATTAGCCAGGTAATCCTTTAACAAATAAAAATCTGTCTCTCGCCAGTGCCGGTCGTTCATGTCCATTTTTAGGGCTGTGAGGACATTGCTGCCAGTGACCTTTAAATAGGTCAGGGGAGAGTACGGAATAAAACCGGTCAAAATATAGTACCAGACTAATATGGCCAACAGCATCATGGGGAAGAGGCGTGAGGATTTTATCACGGTAGGCAGAAAAAAAGCCGCCATCAGGATAGCTGTGGCGGCGATGATGGAATGGCCGAAATGCCGGACGAAGCCAGCCTTAAATGCGCAAAATAAAAACAAGGCCAATACCGTGGTTAAAAAAAACTTGTCGATACCTTGCAAGTCAGAGTGTTTGACCATGAGGATCAATAACAGCATGGAGCTGACTAAAAAGGCCAGGACTTCCCAACCATTTCCACTGGACGCCATGGCCTCGCTGTAGTTCAGGGCCATATCGATGGAACTCCCTAGATAAGGCGGTAAGACGGTCAGTGACTGATTGGCCAGGAGCCAACACAGGCATAAGGCCAGAAGAAAGGCAAGCCAAAGGATTAGAAGGGATTGTTTTTGTTTTTTTAAAAACAAATACAGACTGGCGGTGAACAGGATAAGCAGGGTTAACAGCAACAGGGTGCCCTTGACAAGAACCAGTAAACCCAAGGGGGCGGTTGTCAGCACCAGCAGCGTGCGCGAAGGATGAGGCAGATGACACTTGAATAGAGATAAACCCAGAAGCAGGGGGTAAGACAGCAGTAAGGCATCACGGGAATAAATCATGACCAGAAACAACACAATCAATGCCCACCGCCATCGCCAGGCGGTATCCTTCATTAACCCGATCAGTAACAGGCCGTAACTTAACGCCAGGCAAAGGCACCCGCCATACATGAGATAAGCCGTATCGGGATGATAGGCTTTGGTATAAATGGCTGAATAAGGGCCTAAGGTAAATACAATGTCTCGGCCAAAAGCTAAACCCTGCGACACCGCCTGATTAAGCGCCAAGGCCCAGGACGCATCGATGGTTAATCCCGGCATGATGGGTGTGAACGGGATAAAAAGCGGTAAAAGAACAGCCAGCATCAGGGCGTTAAATCCCCAAACAAGTCCTGATTTTTGCAACGCGGTTAAATCCATGTCCTGTCCTGAAATAGCCTCGCAGGCGTCATTATGCCAGAGATTGGCAGAATTCTGCTGTTGTTTTAACGTGTTTACAAATTGAATATAAATTACTGCTCAGGCTAAACTAATGCTCCTGTAAACGGCTAGGGATTGTTATCATGCCAACATTTACTGCCGCCCTGTTGGCGGCAACCTATAAGAATGGAAAGCCCAGCGGCGCCCTGACAGAGGTGCATGCCCGGGCGGAGCATCACCGCTTTAAAAAGGACTATCTTTTTAAAGACAAAGCGATACCCAAAGCGGTCTATGCTTCTCGCTTGATTCAACATTATCTGATTATTGACGCGTTGGAAAAGCAATTAGCAACGCTGCCCGAGGAAAAGGCGCAATCAATCAGTGCGTTTTTTTCTTTATCCTACCTCGGGGAGCTTTGGCGTACCTCGGGCATAGAAAAAGATTTGCGGCAATTAGGTATCAATCCAGAAGAAATCATGGCGAGTGAAGTCGCCCCTGCAACGGTGAAGTATCTTGGAAAAATTGAAAACGCGTCGCCACTGGCATTGCTAACCCATTTCATGGTCCATGTCGCGGGTTTTATGCATGGTGGGAATATCATTCTTAGCAAATACATTAAGCCTAGTAATGAATTGACCACCTATCAGATTTCAACGCACCAATATGATTTCTCAGCCGCATTTCCCTTATTGCCGGAAAAGAAAGGTTCCTTGATGGGGCTGTACGAGGATATGGTAGTGCATCTGGATGCCAATCTGTTGCTTTCACCCGTTGACTATGACGAGGTTTTAAACGAGGCACGGGATGTGTATGAGGCCATGACGACTATTTATGATGATTTATGTACCATGCAAATCCGTAAACCTCTTGTATCGCCCGCTTCCATCGTCACGATAGGAGTAAGCCTTATCGCCGTGGCCTGGATTTTAAAATGGCTGTTTGATTGGATGAACCCTGTCGTCAATTCCCTGCCAGCGGCTAATCCTTAAGCCTTGTTTTTCTGGTGCGGCGGTGTTTGGAACTGCCGCGCTGATTTGCCCTGTTACAACTTGTCTTTTTAAAAGGGTAATTGTTACTCGTTTACTAAATGTCGAATGTCTCCCATCATATCGCCACCTGAGAGTAATCAAGGCAGGCAGGGCTCATGAGGAGCGTTGCAGACTAACACTTAATCTCGGGTATCAACTGCCTGGCAGCAATGGAATAGTGCCAGGCTTCTTCAACAATTAGGAGTAATTTTATGGAAAAAAACAACGAGCGAGTCCTGGCTTATTCAATGGCAAAGCCATTATCAGAAAAAGAAATGATGGAAGTGGCTGGAGGTGGGGCTAACTACACCACAAGACACACAATTCGTGTGACCGGGGGGACAGGGCCGTCAGCCGATGTGGCTTATGACGTAAGCGTTGATTGGTAATCTAACAGGACTGGGGTTTTGTAAGAGACCCCAGTGCGAAAGCGACAGGGATTTTACATGAAGTGTTTAATTGTGACGGAGCCTGACGACAGTCATGCGCTGTGTGTTAGATTGGCATTGGAAAAAACGGGGCATGAAGTCCGCTTGCTCTTTACGGCGGATTTACCGACCAAACAGAAAAACTCGGTTTACATTGATAATGTCAGTTACGAGTGGAAAAGTACGGATGCCGAACAATGCCTGCGCGACAATTATTATGATGTGGTCTGGTGGCGTCGCGCCCGCAAGCCGTTTGTACCTAGGGAGGCTGTCCATCCTGACGATTATCCGTTTGTTTTGCGTGAGAATATTCTTTTCCATGAATCCATCACCAACAACCTGGCACCCAAAGCCTGGTGGATTAACAGCAAAGAGTCGGCTCTGAGAGCCAATTCTAAACTGTTACAATTGAAATTGGCTGTGCAGTGTGGTCTGACTATCCCGTCCACGCTTTGCTCAAACGATCCGAAAGATATCAGGTATTTCCTGTTAAAACATGAAGATCAGGGGGTAGTCTACAAGCCGCTCTGTTCCAATGTCTGGTTTGAGGAACGGGCGCTTAAAATTGCGTACACCACCAAAGTGGCTTTCCTGGATTTACCCACGAATAAATTGCTGCAGTTGGCACCGGGGCTTTTCCAGAAAGAAATCAAAAAGAAATACGAGTTGCGTGTTACTTGTTTTGGAGATTACCTGGTTGCGGCCAGATTAAACTCTCAGCAACATGAGGACGGACGTATCGACTGGCGTGCCATACCTGATGGTCAATTGACGGTTGAGCCTTATGCATTGCCGGCTGAAATGGAAAACAAGCTCAGGCATTTTATGAAAAAAATGGGGCTGGTATTTGGCTGCATTGATTTAATTGTTTCGACGGATGATCAGTATGTTTTTCTCGAAGTGAATGAGCAGGGGCAATTTTTATGGATTGAAGATTTAAACCCCGCATTCCCCATGCTGGATCGATTTGTTCAGTTCCTCACGAATCGATCCCCTCATTTTCATCCGCTTGGTCAGGAGCCCAGGCATTGGGTTAGCGACTATGAAGCTGAGGCCAACGAATGGATGGGGAGAAACATGAAGCAGCATGTCGAGCTCAACACGTTTAAAACTAACCAAGGACAAAGACAACATGCGTAAATTATTTTGTGTTTTTTGTGTTATTTTTCCCATGGTTCTATCAGCTAAAACGACAATCGATCTGTTTGGCGATGAAGGGCGACGCGCGGATCATGTTCTTAAAAAATACAGTGGGCCGATACTGGCCCTGGAGGCATCATTACATCAGTTTTTATTAAATGATGAATTACAAGACCACCCTGAAAAACTCAAAGAAGCGGGTGAGCGGAAAAGGGCGCTGATTAATAAAATAAAAAAAGACTACGGTTATGCCTATGTCGATTTATCGACCGTCAACTATTCGAGCGACTCAGTCTATATCACAATTGAAGTGATTCGTAACGATGAGACTTATCGCCTTAAATTTATTGATGATCATAAGCCTGTAGTGCACAGTAATAAAAATGATCTCATCCATGAGATGGAGCGGTATAACCGACTCGGCATTCAATTATTTTTGAATGATCAACTGGATCCTGAAAAACTGAATTGCCCCTTATATCACTGTACCTGGGGTTTTGAACATCCAAAATTAAAACCGTTTTATAAGCAATTTAAAGAGGGCGTTGCTGCCCAGAAACCCTTGATTATCGATACCCTGAATACCGATCCGGATCCGGAAAGACGAGCCGCGGCTGTGTTTTTAGTCGGGCATTTTGATAATCCGCAGGAAATAATTGATGTATTGGTTCCGCATGTGTTGGATAACGACAGTGAAATGCGAAATAATGCCGTGCGTGTCATCGGGACAACGCTGATGAAATACAAGCCCGCTCATTTCAACATCAACCCCTTCCTTCACTTGCTGTCATCGCCTTATGACACGGATAGAAACAAATCCTTGTTGGTTCTGCTGCAGGTTTGTGATGGTAATCAACAAGAGATAATTAAAAAGGGGAAAGAATCCTTGTTGGCGCTTTTAGCATTAAAACAACCCAATAATCATGAGCCAGCCTATCAGATTTTGAAAAAAGTCAGCGGTAAAACCTACAGCGATACCGATCTTGAAGCATGGCGAGCATGGGCTGACTCCGTTTAGGCCATGATAAGAACGTCGATTTGGATATGCCCATGAGTCAATTATTCAGGCAGGAAGTCCTCGATTTCAGAAAAACTAAAAATCTTGGTCCGGTGTCTATTAATATCCCCTTTCATTATTATGCTCAGTCCTTTGGCCTGGTAATTATTTCTAGCCTGATTATCCTGTTCATGACTTTCGCAGAATACTCAGAGAAATACCGGGTTAATGGGTATTTGGATTACTCCAGGGGTATTATTCAGATTCACCCTGATAAAAGCGGGCTGATTGTGGAAAGTCGGGTAAGAAATCATCACCACGTCAGACAAGGGGATGTGTTATTTAAGATAGACACCTCCCAGTCTAACGCATCCCGCCAACATCAAATTTTTAGTCGCTTAAACCATCAAAAACACCGGCTTAATCAAGACATCGATCGTCTAAAAAATGAGTTATCTGTTCTTAAGCCATTGCTTGCCGATAAATTTATCTCAGCCGAAGTGTACAACAATAAAAAAGACCACCTCCATGAATTAATGAATAAACGAAACCAACTGGAAATTGAACGAATTCAGCATCAAAAAATGAATGCCTACACCATTCGGGCGCCGATTAATGGCATGCTGACGTCTATTCATTACCAGGTCGGTCAGCAGGTGGACCCTTCTGCCGAGCTGGTAAAAATTATCCCGGATGATGCGGATTTAATTGCTGAAATTCAGGTCCCTGTTAAGGACGCAGGGTTTATGACCAGGAATGAGCCGATTAGGCTTCATTACGATGCATACCCGTATGAGCGGTTTGGCACTTATTCGGCCGTCATCAAAGACATCGAGCCAGTGATTAGCTTTGCCCACGCCGATACCAACCCATGGACAACACGTAAACCGTATTACAGGGTTAGGGCTAAATTGGCGAGCCAGGTTGTGATGATTTATGGTCGGCAAAAGGCCTTACAGCAGGGGATGACTTTTTCGGCCGTGATGACAGGGACCCGCAGGAAAGTCTGGCAATGGATTTGGGAACCGATTGACCGTTTTATGGAAAGTTAAATTCATGAGTGCAACGCAAATCAATTTTAAATGGCGGGGACGCCAAAGTCTTCCGGTTATTCTCCAGAATGAAACCGCTGAATGCGGTCATGCCTGTGTGGCGATGGTCAGTAATTATCACGGCCATGACTTGAATCTGCCTGCATTAAGGGCGCTATCCAACCCCTCCAGTCGGGGGATAACCTTATTGGATATGAATCGATTACTGACAGATCTTGGGTTTAGAGCCCGAGCGTTGCGCGTGTCGCTTCAGGAACTCCATTTGGTTCAGTGTCCTGCTATTTTGCATTGGGACTTAAACCATTTCGTCGTATTAAAACAGGTTAAAAAAGGGGATGTGCTTATCCATGACCCGGCGAGTGGTATGAGGAAGTGCACAATGGAAGAGGTGTCGAGATACTTTACCGGGATCGCGTTGGAAATTGAAAAAGCAGATGATTTTAAGGCAATCAGAAATAATCAATCGCTGACGCTGACCCACCTTGCCTCGTCAGTCCGCGGCGTAAAAAAATTCATTACCTTACTCATTCTGTTTTCAGCGCTCATCGAACTATTCAGTCTGATTAATCCCTTGTTTATGCAATGTGTGACGGACCATATTATCAGTACCCATAATGCTTATAATTTATACTTTATTGCGCTTGGGTTTGCTCTTTTGGTTCTTATCCAGACGTTTATCGAATACATCCGCGGCCATGTGGTGATTTATGTCAGTAATCACCTGACCGAACAGTTCTCGTCGAATATTGTACAGCATATTCTCAAATTGCCGTTGGAATTTTTTGAGAAAAGGCATAAGGGCGATGTTCAATCAAGGTTTCAATCCATTGATGAAATCCAAAAAAAGATCAGTACCGATTTTATCAGTACTCTTTTTGACGGTCTGATGATTGCCGTTAATCTGACGGTCATGGCGCTTTACAGTATTCAGTTAACCTGCATTGTGCTGATGGCTTTATCGCTGTACGTGCTCATTCGCCAGGCCAGTTATCATTTTTTAAAAAAGCAAACCGATACATCCATTGCCCAGCACGCAAAAGCGTCATCGGCTTTTCTTGAAACCCTGCATGGCATTTTACCGATTAAAGCGTTTTTAAAAGAACAAACCCAATTTAATACCTGGAGAAACGCATTCATTGCTTCGCTGAACGCGGATATTCGCATTGCACGCATGAATGTCATGTACCGTGTTGTCAATCAATTCCTCTTCCATATTGAACAGATCATTGTCGTATGCGTGGGTGCATCGCTGGTGTTGGCTAACCAGTTTTCACTGGGGATGCTCATAGCCTTTCTGGCTTACCGCTTGTCGTTGGTCAATAAAGCGTCCAGCTTTATTCAGAGCTTATTTGATTACAGACTCATCACCATCCAACTCCATCGCTTGAGCGATATTGTGTTTCAGGAACCAGAAGAACTAAACCTTGGCAGTGGAGAACATAAACAACCCATTCAGGGGGCATTGCGTATGCAAGCGGTTAGTTTTCGGTATAACCCGCAAGGGGAGGATGTGATAAGCCGGCTTAGCTTTGACATTAAAGCGGGAGAAAAGGTAGTCATTACCGGTGCATCCGGATGCGGCAAATCGACACTGCTGAAGGTGGCCATGGGGCTTTTAAACAAAACGGAAGGCGAAATCTTCATTGACGGGAAACCCTTGCAGGCGTTTGGTATCCACAACTTAAGGCGAATCTCTGCATCCGTCATGCAGGATGATGTATTACTCAGTGGATCCATTCTCAATAATATTGCTTTTTTCGATGAGGAAATTGATTTGGCGCGCGTACATGAATCGGCCAAACTGGCCTGTATCCATGACGAAATTGAGCAATTTCCCATGGGTTATGAGACCTTGGTCGGCGATATGGGGTCTACGCTTTCCGGTGGGCAAAAGCAACGCATTCTTCTGGCCAGAGCCTTGTACAAACAACCCAAAATTCTATTTCTCGATGAAGCAACCAGTCATCTGGACATTGAAAACGAACAAAAGATAAACCAGTCGCTTAAACACCTGGCGATGACCCAGGTGGTGATCGCTCACCGGCCGGAAACCATAAAAATGGCTGACAGGGTCATTCATTTGGAGGGCAGGAAACCCTCATAGCCACTTTTTCCGTTTGAAATAAAAGAAGGGCAGCCAGGCTGAAAAGACCATCAACAGAATGGCTAACGGATAACCGATATACCAGTCCAGTTCTGGAATATGTCTGAAGTTCATGCCGTAAATGCTCGCGATAAGTGTTGGGGGAAGAAAAAGGACAGCCGCCACAGTAAAACTCTTAATGATGTTATTTTGTTCAAGCGTAATCATGCCCAGGGTGGCATCGTGCAGGAAATTAAATTTGGTTGAGAGAAAGGCGGAATAATCGCTTAACGAGTTCACGTCTTTTCCGATAGTCGCCAGGATCGATTTCATGTCGCCTGATAGTTTGATGTTTTCGGCCTGACTTAAAAAAGAAATCAGTCGGGTAAACGACATCAGACTTTCCCGGACTTTGGTGCCTAAATCCCCATGGGCGCCAATCATGGCGATGATCTGTTTATACGTGATTTCTTCGCCGCTGCCTATCCGCTCGGTTTGACGGAAAATCAGGGCGGATGTTTTATCAAACGCATGGCTGATTTTTTCAAGAATATCAGCGAGGCGGTCAACAGCTGCTTCAAAAAGGCCAATCAGTAAAACGGGGGCTGTGGGTTTGTTGTATTGCGGCAACCGTGATTTGAATAAACTGAATGCATACAATTCGCCATAGCGCAGGGTCATCAGAATCCGCTCGTTTAAAATAAACGTCACCACATCGGTTTGCACTTCCGGTGATTCAGATTTGGCAACCATCGTGGCTGTCATAAACAAGGTACCGTTTTCTGCATAAAGGCGACTCGATAACTCTATTTCTTCGACTTCGGTTTTGGTAGGGATATTAATTTGGAAAAAATCTTCGAGAAGCCGCTCTTCTTCGACGGTTAAATTCATTAAATCAAGCCATACTGCTTGCTGAAGGAGATGATGATTACTTGACGTTAATGGTTCAGTTTGTAGTCCTGATTCGTTATTAAAATGGATAATGACCATATCTGCTCTTTTTAAGGAGAATGGAATTAGCATACGTTTATCAGGGACTGGACACAAATTTTTTGAATAGACTCGCGTGGTTAATGACCGTATACCATTCTGTTAGCCGGGAGCTGGGGCATTGGCATTGTTTTTTAAGTGGTTGTCCATGGCGCTCTTCTTCGTATGCAAGTAGGGTGGACTGTCCATAAAGACTTCAATCGCAACGTATTTAAGATGAGGGTTACCCATTACGGCATCCATAATGGCTTCTGTGCCGGCCAGTGTTAAACGACAGCCTAATAAACTCAAGCTCTCAAGATGGGTATTATGCTTAATAACCTTAATCAACCGTGCCTCATCCGCAGCCGTAAACGGAAATAAGTCGAAAATAGCGTCGGTCACGCGAGGATTGTTTTTTTCTAATTCCAAAAGGATTCTGTCTTTCCCAGCATGTGGATTATTTACATTAAACATGGGTTCTCCTAGGAATTACTCATTGAGTTACGTTGAATATATTGGGCTTCATCGATTAAGCCTTCAATGTTATGAAGACAACGACCCAAGCCGCTTTTGGTAAAGCAGCCATACGTTTTACCCCGGCGCTTCTCGGCCATCTGATTTTCATTGAAGGCCTTTGAAATTTTCTCCTGAAGGTCAGGATACGATGTTACATGATTTAAATCGTTAAGTAATGTAGTCGCAATTTTTACTTTTTCATTCGTCAGGGCTTGGTCTCGGAAATTCCTGCTAATGAAATTCAATTCATACCCCTCTTTTTTCTTATTGGCGCGTGAATCGATATAGTTTTTAAGCAAGCCTTGAGTGGAGGCAATTAATTCGGATGAGACCGGATTAGATTTATTCTGGCCTGACAAAAGCGGTGTTTTTTCATCCGGTTCAATCTCCTCGAGTGTTGGTTTAATTTCCTCGGGTTTCGGTTTAACCTGGTGGGATGTTGCTTTAATCTCCTGGAGTACCGTCTTGTCCGCGGTTACCTCCATTTTGCCGTTATCCGATTGATCTTTCACACCCTGCTTCGGCCATTGTACAGGCTTATAATCGGGCAGATGTTTTGGAGCATAGGTGGTATTAAAGTAACGAAGGTATTGTTCCCATGCTTGATCATGAAGGGCATTAAAATCAGGGTCAATGCTGGCCTGTTGATCAAAAAATTGTTGAAAATTAGGCGCTTTACTGATTTTATGCGGTTCAGGAGGGCAAACCTGATAACCTGGAACCAGTTCCAGGGCGTATTGAGCGGGACCGATCACTTCATGCAGGCTGTGGAATCCGCCGCCGACAATATAGGCTACCACTGCAGCCAGATAATTCTTTTTAAGATCAACATCATTCAGATTTGCCAGAAATTCCATTTGCCCGAGAAGCAAACTGGTCATTCCAGAGGGACCAGCCACATAAATGGCATCGTTTTCAATGAGATCAAGGACATATGGGGAATGAAGGTCTGGCCGCTGTTCTTTGCAATCCGGAATCCAGCTACCCTGTTCGGTTGGGAATCCTGAAGCATGTTCCTCTTGGCCATTTAGCATCAGGCCCAATTGGTTGTGGGTTCTTGTATTGATTGGTCCTGAGCGGCCACGATTCCCTTTAGCCGTATAAAGAGGACTTCCATAAAACAAATCATCGGCAATATAACCACGATACCGTCTTCCTTCCCAGGTCCCCCGGATCCCTTCCGTAAAAAATTTAATCAATCGTGCGTCCTCGGCGCTCCTGCTTTCTTGATCTAGCGGTTTTTCGTAGAGATCGCTGACAATGTTTCTTAATTTACCTACAGGTACCCGAGCAGGGGCCGTGGTAATGGAAACGCCGCGGGTAATGCACTGAGCATATTTAAAATGAATAAACATAATGCGGAGAAAATCTTCTGGTTTATTATCAGCCAGTATTTTTATAATCTTTTCAGGCGTGAGTTCTTCATTATTGGGGAAGGCGCCAAGCGCAATAGCAATATTGTTACCCTGACGTAATACATCGAGATCGTCGAGCTCCTTTTCACGCTCCTTAATCAGTTTTATCAGCTCGGCTGATACGCGACCCACGGCGTTCCTAATCGCAGGGGTTGGGCTTTTCAGGAGGAGCACGGGTACTTCGGACTCCAGGCGACGCCCAAGGGGATTTTCAAATTTTTCTTGCGGGCTTTGCTGAAAAGTGGCCGCCTTAATATCTATAATTAACGCCGCAATGTTCGGGACGTCTGCGAATTTCTCTAAGATTGCTATGACTTGTTGAGGATTTTGTTCATGATTTGCAATGGCGCTTTTAATTTGAGCAATGGCACGATCAATACGATCAGTTAACTTTTTATTATCCGCGATTCCATTTTTTAAACGCATCAATTCCATGATGGCAACGGTGTAGGCTTCGGTTTTGGATTTAAATAGCATAATTAACGATTAATATGATGAATTCATATGGCAATTATAGGGGAGAAATATTATGCCAAGCTTAGCAGACTTCCCCTTTTTATGTAAAAAAAATATAATTGTTGCTTTTAATGCGCCCAATTTATCATGACTTTCTTCGACGACCTGAAAAAACTTCCGTATCCTGACCGTAGCAACGTCTATGCTTTGTTAGTGAGTAAATTAGCCGGCTATGCTGCTAATTCCATTCCGATTAATGATAAGATTGCTTGCAATGGTCTAATCAAAGAGGTTAGGGAATTATTCTTCAATCATGAACAGGAATTTGCTGTTTTAAAATTTATTCTGCAACAGTATTTAGCCTCGTACGCAGAAAAGCTTTCAGTGACGTTATTTAGCTTTCTTAATGAGGTACTGGGGCATCTGGATTCAAAGGAATTTCAGAATTATTTCAGTAACAGGGAAATCAGTGAAAAGGCTCTGGATTGTCGTTTACAACGCCTTTTTGAGTCCCATCTGGCAGTCAATCTGCTGGAAAAGCCTAATCAGAAAGTTTGGGCCAGTGTGAATAAAGTTAGCCAATTCATCGTGTCTCTCCTCAGCAAATATGGAAAAGATGAAGATTACACCCAATTTTTAACTGATTTGGGTCCTGATCCAGAGGATAGCGACATCCCTAATCTGGCATTAGCCTTCGCACGTTTTAAGACGCGTCCCTCGCTTGAACAAGTCATCAAAGTCTTATTAAGGCAAGACGACCTGGCGCAGGTTTTATTAATACAGTTTATGTTTATGCGTGATGCGTTTGTGCAATTTAAAATGAAAACTTACCCGGGGAGCTACCTGACTTATGGGGGGGATTTCAAAAATTATTTGAATGATGCCTCTGAAGCAGTGGACCCACGTCTATTTTTCTGGAATTACACCCAAAATGCTCCCCATTTATACACTGATCGAGGCCGTGGAGAGTTTCATCCGATTAACTCAACCAGGATGGGAATATGTATAGACACGGACGATAGAAAAATATTTCCCGTGCGGGATGCGTCATGGATGCCTGATTGTATTTGTCAGGACGCTGATTTGGATTCCAAATATGTTCAATCGTTAATAGAACAGGGTATTCCTTATGTGGCAGGGCCTTCCGGGATGACGTCGTTGCTCTGCGGCGCGATGATTTTTCTGGGCAATTTAACGGATGAGTCGCAGCGTCATTATTATTTGCTCGCCATTGCGGCTTTTATTACCGGCGGTGGATTGCATAGTATTCATGAAGTTTTAACGATACCCCATGTGCGTCTTGGATTATTACCTCAATACAAAGCCTTTGGTAGCAAGGCTGGCAATTACAGCAGTTTTTTTAAGCTTTTTGCTGATGATGCTCTTGTTCAGGAATGTATTAATAATGCCTGGGATTCAACGATGAATTGGCTGAAAAATAAGTACCCGGGTATTGCTTTGATATCGAACCCAAAACAGGAAATCGATGATCTTGCAATGGTTAAAGTTGACCCATGTCGCTTTCTTTAGGGAAAGAATGGGTTGTTAATGGCTCTGTTTTTTTCTAAAAAACAGTTTAAACTCTGAATTTTGCAAGGATCGCCGATGATGTATGCAAGGATTCTGGGCTTATGGCTGTTCATGCATATGGCTCTGGCTGGCCCCTGGATGACAGGCCCGCTTTTGGCGCCTTCAGGGAAAACCATTCCCCCAGGCCATTTTAATATTGAACCCTACGGTTTTTACACGGTTTATCCTCAGGACTTCAAAAACATTGAAGCCATGCCCATTATCAGTGCCGGGATTAACGAGTTTATGGATTTGCAGACATCCTTGCCGATTGACTACAGTTGGGCGCGTGGACAACACGGCAGCGGGATCGGGGATTATAGCCTCGGTTTAGGCATTCAATTATTGAGGCAGCAGGACAATTCATGGCGGCCCGATGCGCGTCTAATCATCCAGGAAGTGTTTCCCACTGGCCGCTTTGAGAATCTTCATCCTGAAAAACGCGGCACGGATCAAACCGGCTCAGGCTCCTATCAAACCTCGCTTGCCTTAACCCTGCAACGCTTATCCCGTTTACCCAACGAGCATTATCTGCGTACGCGCCTTAACTTGACAGTGACCATGCCAAGCGATGTCACTGTGGAGGGCCTCAATGTCTTTGGCGGCAGTGTTGGCACGTCGGGTTCGGTGAAGCCAGGAGATAATTATGCCGCTGATCTTGCCTTTGAATACACACTGACCCAACATTGGGTGGCGGTGTTTGAAACCCTGTATAACAATAGCTCTTCGTCCAGTTTCAATGGCAACCCGGGCTTCACCCCGGGTGCGTCAGTCGGTGGGCCAGGCGGTAATAACGCCTCTTTGGCTCCGGCGCTCGAGTACAATTTTAACGCGAATGTTGGCATTATTGGCGGCGTTTGGTTTTCAGTAACGGGTCCGCATGCGGCTAAATTTACTGCCTACACGGTAGCCGTTAACTGGTTCATTTAATGAAGATGGAGGTTGGTATGATAAAATTAACGGGTTTTCTTTTTTTACTGATCACTGCAGCTGCATTCGCGGCTCCCTGCGAAACCCGGCGTGAAATGTTGCTTGAAAACGGTGAAACCAAAGTATGGCGGTCAACCATTTGTCCCAATCAACGATTGCCTTTTCATACGCATGAGCATGCAAGAGTTGCAATCCCCGCAGAAAATGGTGTGCTTAAAGTGATTTATCAATCCGGCAAAACCGAGATCATTGAGTTTAAGAAGAACCAACCGGTTTTTCTCAATAAAGCCCAGGGAAAGGCGCCGCACCAGGATGTGAATACGTCTAAAAACAGGCTGCACATAACAGTGATTGAATTCAGCAACGATTAGCCCCTCGTCATCCGCATCAGGTAAGCCTGATGCGGGTTGTGATATAGATAGACACCGGTTACCCTTGCGGTATTTGCAGAGCATTCGGACGATGAGCTATAATTCAAATGTGTTTATATTTTAGTCAATTGTGAGGCTAAAATGGACATCTATCAAAAGACAGCCCTGGTGAGCCGCTATTTTCAATTGCAGCAGAAATTTCACAGTTATTTTATTCTCGAAAATACCCATCCGGGGGATGAAGAAAACATTGAAGTCAGTTTAAAAGAAACAATTGATGATATTAAACAGTACATTAAGCCGCAGGAAATTCATTCGTTGATTAATTTAACCTTTGACAAACTGTTTTTAGCCAATCCCATCGAGAAATCGCGCTTTCTGGAATTTGAAGCCAACGCGGAGCAATTGATTACCCTGCTGGCAAACCAGGAAAAAGAAAAAACCCGCTCAAAAGCCTTCTGGGCTACTTTGTTTTGCTGTCTGCCCATCGTGACTTTACTGTTTATGCGTTCAATTCACACTGCCTGGTTTAAGCATTTTTCTCAAAAACAGGTTTTGCAGCCCGGGAGTTTAGCCCGCAAACCCCCCACGCCGTTTAAACCCAAGAGTCAGACTGCTGCCAAAGCTAATGAAAAAAAGACAGCGGCAGCCTCATCCGATGCAGAATGGCAAACCCTGCAGCAAGTGCAGCAATTGCATTTAAAAGTCATGATTCACAACATGATGAAGGCCCGGAATATTTTCCTGCATCAGGATCCTTTCCAACTCGATGATGAGGAACTGGATTTCACCTATAAATCCCACGAAGAGGCCTGCAAAGTGTTGAGCAAAACACCCCCAAACCGGTACACGTTTGAAAGTTTACCGGGCGGCAGTTTGATTGACGATTTTGAAAAAGCCATTGATAAATTAAACAAGGATAATTTGACATCCCTTTCGAAGAACGTGATGCCCATTTCTTCCCATGTGAAACATTAACATCTGCGTGGTAACGTATTATAGTGGATGTTTTTTCAGAGAGGATCAGGTTTGAAATTGGGCAAATTACTGCATCATGCTGTCAGAATAATCAGTGGCCTGGCTCTGGGTTTGCTGGCCGGGCAGGTACCGGCGGCTCTCCCCACTCAGGACATGCAGGTGTGGACTAATGTAACCCTTAATGGCCCGCTCAGTTCAAAAACGCCAAAAATAAAATACTGGCTTGAAGCGCAACCGCGTTTTGGCGAGGATGTGTCACGGCTATCGCAAGTCTTGCTGCGGCCTGGTCTAGGCTATGCATTAACGCCAACCACCAGTATCTGGGGAGGCTATGCCTGGATTTACACCACGCTGCCATTCGCTAGCCCCTCATTTGATGAAAACCGTATCTGGCAGCAATTATTATGGAGCCGAAAATTCAATACAGTGCGTTTAGTCAGCCGTACACGGCTGGAGCAACGATTCATCCAGCAGAATATTCATGTCGCCTGGCGCCTCAGGCAGTTTTTTAAAGCGGAAATCCCGTTGCCGATTCAGCCCGCATTCAGTGCAATTGTCAGCAATGAAGTGTTCGTTCACTTAAATGATTTTAATCGAAACAACAACCAGGGGTTTGATCAAAACCGATTTTTTATAGGGATAGGTAAAGAACTGGCTCCACACATTAAAGCGGAGGCAGGTTACCTCAATCAGACGATACGGCGCATCAATGCCGCCGATTACAGCGCTAATTACCTGTCGTTGAATGTATTATGTAATTTCTAGATGGGGCCGTAAGTCCAGGCAGCAGGGTGTATTGTATGAGCAACAACTATTTTGAAAGCCCATTTAAGGGCATTCCTTTAAGTGAACAGGTTACCAATCCCAATATCCTGGTCGGTCAGCACAGTTATTATTCAGGCTATTATCATGGACATTCGTTTGATGACTGTGCCCGTTATTTAATGCCGGATGAGCCCCATGTCGACAAGCTCATCATCGGCAGTTTTTGCTCTATCGGCACGGGTGTCTCGTTTATGATGGCAGGTAATCAGGGTCATCGCATGGACTGGATCAGCACATTTCCTTTTTTCTATACGGGTGAGGCTATGTTTGCCGACGCTCTCGATGGCTATCTTCCTGCCGGCGATACGGTAGTTGGCCATGATGTGTGGATCGGCGCGGAAGCCATGATTATGCCCGGAATTCACATTGGTCATGGCGCTATAATAGGCAGCCGTGCTGTCGTTACCCGTTCTGTTGAACCGTACAGCATCGTTGCTGGTAATCCAGCGCGTCTTATCCGCAAGCGCTTTAATGAGCACGACATTCATCGCTTGCTGGAAATGGCCTGGTGGGATTGGCCACCACCGCGGTTGTCAGAAGCAATGAAATGGTTATGTGCCAGCGATATTGAGGCGCTTTATACTTACTGGCAAACGTGGCGGACTTGAAAAGGAAAGGGAATAGTGTTAAAAAACTGACCGTGACATTTGATGCGTTTTTGGTGAATTTTTTATCAAAATGCGGTAGAATGGCATCCCTTTCCACTGGATGTCCAGGACAATGACTTTAAACGGTTTAGTGTTTCTCTTTATGGTTATTAATGGCTTAATACATACCGAAGTGCACACGGTTAAACTCGGGGATACGCCGGTTAAAATCGTAAAACAGCAAGGTAAAGGAAAAACCTTTGTTCATTTGCACGAAAATGAAACCACCGCGCTCATGGCCGCTCAGTATTATGTTAATAAAGAAGGCGGGACCCTCATCACCTTAAAGCATTCTGGCCAGCGCAATATTGTTTTTCATCTGCACAAGGTTAAATATGAATTTGACCCGAATCGGATTTTTACTGAACAGGGCATTAAAAAAACCTTGCAGCAATACGGGCATTACTCACTGGCTGCTCATCAGGAAGTCAGCCGTTTTGCTTCAACGATTAAACACCTTATTCCGTCGGGGAAAGTGATTGCCGTCCATAACAACAGGGACTATTCGATTCGGGAATATTTTCCAAGGCATCCTCTGGCCGGGGATGCCAAAGCCATTAATTATCATCCGAACAGCAATTACCGCAATTTTTATTTTGTGACGCAGCCTAAAGAATTTGAGCGTCTTAAACATCTTAAATTCAATGTGGCTCTGCAGTCACCAAAAGCCCAGGACGATGGCTCGTTGTCTTATTACCTGGGTGCTAAAAATTACATTAATATTGAATCCGGTTATGGTCAGTTAAGCGCACAGCTTAAAATGCTTTATCATGCCTGACGGCTTGGCATAACCTGCTTTTCAAGATAGGATTAAGCTTTTGCACAGGGTAGGACGAATGGAGCAGCTTGACGAGAAAGTGACATCATCACAGACAACAATCCAACAGCAAATAGTGCAGCTCAGTTCGCATTTAAATGAGCGCATTCTCGGGCAGAAGGCACTGGTCTCACGGTTGCTGATTGCGCTGCTGGCCGATGGTCATCTGTTGGTTGAAGGGGCTCCCGGACTGGCCAAAACCCGGGCCGTCAAAGAGCTATCTGCCTTGATTGAAGGCAGTTTCCATCGTATCCAGTTTACACCCGATTTATTGCCAGGCGATTTAACCGGTACGGATGTCTTCCATCCGGAAGACGGTTCGTTTGTGTTTCAGCCCGGCCCTATTTTCCATCATTTAATTCTCGCGGATGAGATTAACCGGGCTCCGGCAAAAGTGCAGTCGGCCCTGCTGGAAGCGATGGCGGAGCGCCAGGCCACCATTGGCGGTAAGACTTATCCCTTACCGGAATTGTTTTTGGTGATGGCAACTCAGAACCCCATTGAGCAGGAAGGGACTTATCCGTTACCGGAAGCGCAGTTAGACCGGTTTTTGATGTACGTCAAAATCGGCTATCCAGACGCAGCAGTTGAACATGATATTTTGTCGTTAGCCAGAAAAGAAGCCTTGGGTGTGGAAGGCAGCCAATTTAAATCGATAGAGCCTTTAACCCAGCGCGCCTTATTCGAAGCCCGCAAACAAGTGTTAAAAGTGCATACCAGCAGTGCCCTTGAGCATTATCTGGTGCAATTGGTGGTCGCTACCCGCAATCCCGCCGCTTACAGTGACGAGTTGACCCGTTGGCTGCGCTTTGGTGCGAGTCCCAGGGCGACGATTGCACTTGATCGCTGCGCCAAGGCCCATGCATGGCTTGCCGGCCGCGATTACGTCACACCGGAGGATATCCATGTAATCGCGCATGACGTGTTACGTCATCGTATTCTCCTTAGTTTTGAGGCGGAAGCGGAAGGGGTAAACAGTGATGATTTCATCGATGTTTTATTACGCTTGGTAGCAGTCCCCTAGGAGGTTGAATGACCGACGGCGTTATCGCTCCCCTTAATGAATTGATTGATTTGAGGCGGTATGCACGTAAAATCCATTATAAACCCGGCAACAGCTCGGTGAGTGCGGGCAACCATTTGTCTAAACTGCGCGGGCGGGGTATGGATTTTTCCGAGGTAAGAAATTACCAGGCGGGGGATGAAATTCGTCATATGGAATGGCGGGTTACTGCCCGCACCGGCCGCCCTCATATTAAAATTTACCAGGAAGAACGTGAGCGTCCGGTGGTTATCCTGTCAGACTTCAATCCCTCTATGTATTTTGGTACCCGGGTGGCATTTAAATCGGTACTGGCTGCTCGACTGGCGGCTTTGATTGCCTGGACTGCGGTCAGGCAGGGTGATCGCGTCGGAGGGCTGGTTTATTCGGCAAGCCGACATGATGAATTCATGCCCCGAAGCCGCGAGGCCGGTATTTTACCCTGGCTTGCCTCCTTGAGCGACTACACCAATCAAGGGATTAATCCTGCGCAAGCGGAGCCGCGCCTGTTGAGTGATGCCTTGTTGCGCTTGCGCCGTGTGACCCGACCTGGCAGTATTTTAGTATTAATCAGTGATTTTTATCAGCTGGATGCCGACAGTGAAAAGCATTTAAGCCGTCTGCGTGCCCACAATGACATTCTGGTTTATCACATTTGCGATGCCCTGGAGTTAAATCCCCCACGACCTGATGTGTATGCCATCACCAATGGCGGCGAGGAAATTCTCGTTGATACCCGCATCCATCGCGTCAGCGATGATTACCGTCATTATTGCCAGCAGCGGTTATTGAACCTGCAATCCCTGTGTAAACGCTTGCAGATTCAGTATGTGACGGTGACGGCTGAGCAGGATCTGGTGCAATTGGTGAGACAGACTTTCCCACGGAGGTCACGTGACTGATCTGCAACCACTTGCACAATTACGCGACATCCATCTGCCCGCGCCTGTCGGCTGGTGGCCTTTAGCGCCTGGCTGGTATCTGTTGGCAGCGATTGCCCTGCTCGGGTTTTTGCTGTTGACCGGGGTGGTTTACCGATACTATACCAACGGCCGGGCGAAGCGACAGGCTTTAAAATTGCTCGCGGTTTACCAACAGGATTATCTGCGCGAAGGCGACAGTCAGGCGGCCAGCGCCAAGGTGTCGGAATTATTACGCCGCGTGGCGCTGGTTTATTTTCCGCGCGAGAAGGTAGCCAGTCTGCAAGGGGAAGAATGGCTGGCTTTCTTGAATCAAACCGGGAAAAACATCAATTTCAATGCCGTGCGTGAATGTTTGTTGGAATTACCCTATCAACGCGAAGCGGAGGTGAATGTGAAGCCCTTGCTTGCGCGTGCAAAAGCCTGGATTCAGCAAAGGGGAGTGCCATGTTCCAATTAGCCCAACCCTGGATTCTGCTGTTTCTGCCGGTGCCGGTTCTGATTTGGTTTCTCGTGCCGCGGGCTGTTTTAGCGCTGCCTGCGGCCCTCTGCGTGCCGTTTTATGATGCGATGTATGCCATTATGCAGCAGGAAAAACGCATGTTAGCCAGCCAGGTGCGTTCCGGACTGTTTTTAGCCATTTGGATCCTGCTGGTTGTTGCGGCCGCGGGGCCGCGATGGGTCGGAAACCCTCTCCCTCTGGAAAGGGAGGGGCGTGACATCATGTTGGTCCTTGATATTTCCGGTAGTATGGAATTAATGGATATGATGCTGGATGGCCGACCGGTGAATCGCTTAACCGTGGTGAAACGCAGCGCCGAGCAATTCATCAGTGAACGGGCTGGCGACAAAATCGGCCTGATTCTGTTTGGTACCAGGGCTTACCTGCAGACGCCGCTAACCTATGATCGTCACAGTGTACTGATGCGCATTGAAGATGCCACCATCGGCCTGGCAGGAAAAACCACTTCCATAGGCGATGCGTTGGGGTTAGCGGTAAAACGACTACAAAATGTGCCGCCAGAGGGCCGGGTGATTATCCTGTTAACTGATGGCGCCAATACTTCTGGCATGCTTCAGCCTTTAAAAGCCGCCGAATTAGCCGCTACCGATCACATCAAGGTCTACACGATTGGTCTTGGTTCCGAGAGCAATGTCCAGTCATTGAATGATGTGTTTTTAGGCATGGGAACCGGATCGGATTTAGACGAGGAGACCCTTAAAAAAATTGCCGAGGTTACCGGGGGACATTATTTCCGTGCCACGGATCCTCAATCACTGGCGGCTATTTATGAAAAAATAAACCAGTTGGAAACCGTTTCACGGGATGAGGTGAGCATAACGCCTGAGCAGGATTATTATCCCTGGTTGCTCGCTATCGCCCTGGCGTTGTTTTTATACTGGTTTGCTGAGCGGGCGGGATGGTTAAGGACCTTCAGCAACCTGCGCTTTAAGGAGACGCGCCATGCTGGCTAATCTGCATTTTTTGCGGCCCTGGTGGTTGCTCGCTCTCCTGCCGCTGGCTATATTGACCGTTCAATTGTGGCGCAGTAATGCCCGACTCGATGCCTGGGCTTTTGTGTGTGATCGCCATTTATTATCTCATTTAGTCTTGTCGACAGGTGAAAATAAACGCCATGTTGCCCTCCTGTCTCTTGTCGTAAGTGCCCTGTGCCTTGTCATCAGCCTGGCTGGTCCTGCTTTCCAAAAACTGCCTGTGCCTTCCTATCATCGCATCCAGCCTCGTATTCTGGTTCTTGATATGTCTGATTCCATGCTGGAGCGGGATTTGGTCCCGGACCGGTTAACGCGGGCTAAATTCAAATTGCATGATTTGTTTTCACGCACGGATATCGGCCAAACCGGCTTGGTGGTGTATACTGGTGAGCCGTTTATTGTTTCCCCCCTGACTGAAGATGCTCAAACCATCGATGCGCTCCTGTCTTCATTAACGCCGGACATTATGCCAGTGGGTGGTCAAAAACTGGATACTGCCTTAAAGCAGGCTGGGCAGTTAATTACCCAGGCAGGATTTAACCAGGGGCAGATTCTGGTGCTCACGGCGGAATCGCCAAGCAGCGAAGCCATTAAAGAAGCAGCTATCCTGGCCAAGCAGTCTATTCTCACTTCCGTCATGCCGGTTGTTGGCGGCAATACATCGATTAATCCCCTTTTTCAGGAGCTGGCAAAAGCTGGCGATGGGCTGGTTATTCCATTCAGAGACAATGCCAGTGATTTGGAACAATGGCTAAATGCGTCGGCAGCGAGCCGGCAATACAATCTCGATGAACAGAATTTAATCCCGGTTTGGCGTGATGAAGGGCGCTGGTTTTTAATTCCGGCTTTGATTTTTTTATTGCCGGTATTTCGCCGGGGATGGTTACAAAGGATAGAAACATGAGATTTGTCCTATTTTTCATCCTGTGGCTAAGCAGCGCCATGGCCCATGCGTTTGGTTGGCAGGATTTGTGGGCAACGGATGATCAACAGGCCCAGGCGCTGATGAATAAAGGCCAATACAAAAAGGCTCAGGAACGTTTTCAGCAACCAGACTGGCAGGCTGCTGCGGCTTATCGGGCTGGCGATTATGAGCAGGCAGCTAACCATTTCGGCGCCCTGGAAACACAACAGGGCTATTACAATCAAGGCAATGCTCTGGCGCACATGGGGCGATACGAAGACGCGATCAAGGCTTACGATGAAGCGCTTAGAATCAACCCCAATGACAAGGATGCTCTGCATAATCGTCAGTTAGTCGAAAACTTGCTGAAAAAAGATGAGAATAAACAGCAAAACCAGGATCAAAACAACCAAAATCAGCAACAGAATCAAGGGCAACAGGGTAATAATCAACAGGATCAGCAGCAGAATCAGGGGCAACAGGGCAACAATCAACAGGATCAGCAACATAATCAGGGGCAACAGGGCAACAATCAACAGGATCAGCAGCAGAATCAGGGGCAACAGGGCAACAATCAACAGGATCAGCAGCAGAATCAGGGGCAACAGGGCAATAATCAGCAGGATCAGCAGCAGAATAACAATCAACAGGGTGATAATCAACAGACCAGGCAGGGTAAGGCCTCAAAGCAGAACTCAGCCACGCAAGCACAACAGAATAAAAATAAGCGAATGGATGAGTCACCTGGACAATCAGAGGTACAAAATCAACAGTCAGCAGAAAACCGTGAGAAACAGCAGGCGAAAGAGCAAATGTTAAATTTGATTCCTGATGATCCGGGCGGGTTAATGCGAGAAAAATTCCTGCGCGATCATCTAAAGCGCAAACGAGGGTGGTATCAATGAAACGATGTTTGATTCTTATCGGTTTAACCTTATGGCTGGGGCTTGCACAGGCTGCAGTAACCCTGCAGGTGGACTCTCAAAAAGTGCAGATGGGGCAGCCCTTTCGGTTAACCTTAACCCTGGATGATGAAGCCGGGTTGCCTGATCTGACGCCCTTACGGAAGGATTTTACGGTGGTCGGTACCGAGCGCAGCATTAACTACACTGTGATCAATGGTCAGGCGCGCTCAGTGAACCAATGGATAATTATGCTGATGCCGAAGCGCACGGGCATGCTGACTATCCCTGCAATCCGCATTGGGCAAGAGCAGACAGCAGCAACAACCGTGGAGGTGATGGAGGACCAACCCGACGAGACGCAATCCATGGATGAGCCTAAGGACATCATGTTGCTGACGGAAGTAAGCGATGAACACCCTTACGTTAATCAGCAGGTGATTTATACTGTCAAATTGTATTATAACCGCCGGTTACTGGATGCGGATTACCAAACCCCGGAAATCAATGACGGGTTATTGGTCCCATTAGGTGAGGGCAGACGCTATCAAAAGTCCATTAATGGCATCGCCTATGCTGTGGAAGAGCAGCAGTATGCACTCTTCCCGCAAAAAAGTGGCCCCTTGAAAATCAAGTCGCCGGTCTATAATGCCCTGGTGGCTGATGTCATACCGAGACGTGCCAGCGTTAAAGCGAAAACAACGACGTTAATGGTAAAACCGGCTCCGGCCAACGCCGGAACCAACTGGTTTCCGGCCAAGCAGGTTCAATTGACGGAATCCTATGATGAACCCTCCCTTCGTTTAAAGCAGGGCGATACGTTGACCCGCACCATCACGGTGCAGGCTACAGGTGCCGCTGCGCAACTGATGCCACGTCTTAACCTGCAAAAGAGTGATGAATACAGTATTTATCCTGAAAAACCGGTTGAAAAAACCACATTGCAAGCCGACAATCTGGTCGGAACGACCACGCTTAAGGTGACTTACCTGCTCAATAAATCAGGAAAAATCGTTATCCCCGAATTAAAGCTTCCCTGGTTTAACACCGTGACACACCGTGCCGTTGTCGCCACGTTGCCGGCACGTACCCTCAACGTTGCATCCTTGGGTGACAGTACCCAGTCTGCACCGACGGCATCAGGTCCGTTGCTAAAATCATCGCAGTCCCCGGCTACTGGTCAGTCGGCTCAGGTTGCAAGCTCAGCTGAGCCCGAAAAAAATAACCTGCTGGCCTGGATCCTTGCCGCCCTGTTTGCGTTAGCCTGGATGATCACGCTGCTCCTTTGGTGGTTAAAGCAAAAACGGCCTTCCCCACATCGTCACTTTGCGGCCAGTCGAAAAAAGCTACGGGAGGCATGCCTCGCTAATGATCCTTCAGCGGCGAAAGATGCCTTGCTTGCATGGGCGAATTTACAATGGCCTGAGGCTGGCATCCTCCAGATCAACGACATAACACGTGTGGTACGTGATGCCGGGCTTAAAAGGCAATTGGCGCTGTTATCGGAGGCGGTGTATCAATCCGGCCAGCACACCTGGTCAGGAGAGCCCCTCTGGCGGTGTGTTGTTACGTTGAAAAACAGTCAAGGCACACCAATGAAGGCTGACCCCTTACCGCCTATTAACCCATTGTGACCCAATCATGGACGTGAAGGACTACTGCCGGCTGGATGCTCACGGCCTGGCCGCAAAAATAAAGGCAAGTGAAACCACGCCCAATGAAGCAATGGATTGTGCGCTGACCCGCCTTAAGCAAGTCAATCCGTTCCTGAACGCCATTGTGCACGATTGCAGCGGCTGGGCCTTTGACCGGCTAAAAGCCATGAGTGGCAACGAGCCATTTTATGGTGTGCCCGTGGTGGTGAAAGATTTGGGTTTTACTCTGGACGGGGTGCCTTTTACGGCAGGTTCGCGCTTTTTTGCAGGGACTGTGGCCAATGCCAATAGTGATTACATTAATAATTTACTGTCACTTGGCATGCTGCCATTTGCAACCACCAATACCCCGGAGCTGGGCTTGTCTTTTGTGACTGAGGCCGCTTTACATGGCCCGGCGAAAAATCCCTATGATCTATCCTTAACGCCCGGCGGCTCTTCAGGCGGTTCCGCGGCTGCTGTGGCGGCGGGTATTGCCCCGGTCGCCACCGCCAGTGATGGCGGGGGATCCATCCGCATTCCGGCCGCTTGTTGCGGCTTGTTTGGGTTTAAGCCTACGCAAGGGTTAATTTCTCTGGGGCCATGGGTGGATGAGTCCTGGTCGGGTTTAAGCGGGCAGCATGTGATTACCCGCACAGTACGCGATTCGGCCAGTGTGTTTGCCCATCAGATACAGCATCAACGCCCCCTAACGCCTGTAACACCTTCAAGGTCTAAAACGGTGGCTTTAGTGCCCAAGGCGTTTACGCCGGTTGCGGTCGATAAACCCTGTCTTTTGGCGGTAGACATCATGCGTCAGCATCTGGAAGCGCTGGGTTATCATGTCATTGAACAGGATTTGTCGCTCGATCTGGAGTTGATTAATCATTGCGCTCGGATGTTAATTACAGCCAATACAGCGGCCGTTATTGAGAGCCAGCAGCAGGTGCTGGGAAGAAAAGCGAGAAAGCACGAACTGGAGCCGGCAACCTGGGAATTTTATCGTGAAGGGAAGGCAATGACCGCGAGTCAGCTTATCCGGGCACGCACACAGCTTTACCGTTGCCTTCGCCCTCTGCACGCGTTGCTGAATGACACGGCGTTTCTGTTGACCCCGGCATTAGCGCAATTGCCGCTTAAAATCGGCAGCCTCGTCTTTAATCACGATCTTGAAGCCTACCTTGAGGAAGGCCGCGCATTCTCACCCTTCACCCCCTTATTTAATCAGGCGAACTTACCTGCAATGACCATGCCTGTTATGCAGCATGGAGGTTTGCCTGTCTCGGTCCAGATTGCTTCGGGAAGATGGCGTGATTGGTCATTACTCGCTTTGGCTGAACAATTGGAGCCAACCTTGCCAACATTCTGGCCGCCGTTGCCCTGATGGCTGGGTTATCAGGAAAGCTAATTCAGCAATGCGCCTATTAACTGGCAGCATTGAAGAAATATTTTCTAGGCGGCTCGCTATTTATTTCCTGCTGGAGTATAATAACAAGACTTGGTTGTTTTCTATATCTCAGCGGAAAATGTTACTCTCGTGAAAATCCCTCTTTGAATATCAAGTGACGAATTATCGCGTAAAGTCCCATTCTGATGGCTCTGATTAGATAACTCCAAGTGTGTGTTTAATTTTATTTGGAAAATATAAATGTCCGCTATAGTAGAAACTGGCCACGTCAAGTGGTTTAATGATGATAAAGGTTATGGCTTCATTAGCCGCGATAATGGTCAAGACGATGTTTTCGTCCACTTCCGCTCCATCAAAAGCGAAAGTTCCGGGCGCAGAACATTAGTTGAAGGTCAACGTGTACAGTTCACCGTCAGTAAAGGCCCTAAAGGATTGCAAGCAGAAGAAGTATCTGCCATCTAATCCTGTTGTTTCTACCCATTTTTTCTCTTTACCAGCAGCATCGCTGCTGGTAAAAGAGAATAGTCGCTATGAAAAATCCAGATGTTATAATCATTGGCGCTGGCGCTGCCGGTTTGATGTGTGCTATCGAAGCGGGTTTTCGTGGCCGTCAGGTATTGGTTATTGACCACGCTAACAAAGCGGGCAAAAAGATACTGATGTCCGGGGGTGGGCGTTGTAATTTTACCAATTATCACATCGAAGCTCATCATTATCGCTCTGCCAATCCTCATTTTTGTAAATCCGCATTAAAACGCTACACAGCGTATGATTTTATTGATCTGGTCAGAAAATTCCGTATTCCTTTTCATGAAAAATCGCACGGACAGCTGTTTTGTGACAATAAATCATCCGATATTGTCAACATGCTGCTTGCCTGTTGCGAAGATGCTGGCGTAACTATCGCATTAAATACCTCGATTCAAGCGGTTAAGCGTGAGGAAACCGGTTATCTTTTGCATTTGGCTTGTGGCACACGCCTTAAAAGTAAATCATTGGTTATAGCAACCGGCGGCTTATCCATCCCAACCATGGGGGCATCGCCTTTCGGTTATCAATTGGCAACGCAATTCGGCTTGCATGTGCTCCCTACGCGGGCAGGATTGGTTCCTTTTACCCTGCAGCCGCATGATAAGGAACGGTATGGCGCTTTATCCGGTATTTCCGTCCCTTGCCGTGTGGTCTGCAATAACCAGGACTTCACTCTGGACATGTTGTTTACCCATCGGGGATTAAGCGGCCCGGCCATGTTGCAGATTTCTTCCTTCTGGCAACCGGGCGATGAGTTAGTCATCGATCTGGCGCCAGGTGAAGATCTGGTTGCTGAAATCCTGGCTGCGAAACGCAACAACCCAAAAATGCGGCTGAAAACCTGGCTTGAACAGAAATGGCCAAAACGGGTTGTGGCGACCTGGCAGGAGGATGCTGTGCTTGAGAAAGAGCTGACCACCTTTTCCGATCAACGCTTGCAGGACGTGGCCTTCAGTTTTAGTCAATGGCACATCAAACCCAATGGCACAGAGGGCTATCGCACAGCTGAAGTCACTCTGGGCGGTGTGGATACCGAGGCTATTTCTTCGCAAACGATGGAAGTTAAGGCAATTCCTGGTCTGTATTTTATCGGCGAGGTCCTGGATGTGACCGGCTGGCTGGGCGGGTATAATTTTCAATGGGCCTGGTCTTCTGGTTGGGCGGCAGGACAAGTGGTTTAACTCGGCAAAATCCCTCGTAAGTTAACGAAAGTTCTGTATAATCAGTGTGCCTTGGATTGACAGGATGCTCACGTGATCAGAATAATTGTATCGTTATTGTCCATATATGCGGTATTAGCCCAGGCTTCGGTGCCAGTGGAAGGTACGTTTATTGCCGGTAAATCGTGTCCAGCCTATCTTTCCAAAAATAAAAAGACGAATCCCGCCAATGTTTCTGTTGAGGCGGGACGGCGTTATCCTTTAATCGAGATCAACAAACCTTACAAACCGGTTTGGCTGCGCATTGCCATAGCCGATGGACGCTGGGTGGCCAGCGAATGCGGCGAAGCCGATTACCAGGCCAAACCAGCTCAGTGCGATCAAAGTCCCGGTATGGCTGATTCATACGTGCTGGCGCTAAGCTGGCAGCCGGCTTTTTGCCAGACTTATGGTTATGAAGCAGGTAAACCCGAGTGCATGAAATTGAAACCGGCCTCTTATGCAGCCTCTCATTTGGCCTTGCACGGCATGTGGCCAAACCAGAATCAATGCGGGCAGAATTACGGTTTTTGCGGCGTCGAACCGCAAGCCAATCATTGCGATTACCCGATCGTGAATTTAAGTGATGACGTAGCAGATTCGTTACGCGTATTAATGCCCAGTTATGCCTTTGGCAGTTGCCTTGAGCGGCATGAGTGGTACAAGCATGGCAGTTGCCAGATTTTAAGTGCGGATGCCTATTTTTCGTTGGCCATGCGCTTGACCAGGGAAGCGGATCGCTCGCCATTAGGGAATTATTTGCATGAGCATCTCGGTAAAACAGTGACCCGGAATGAATTGGAAGATCAGGTACGTCTTGCTTTTGGCAGCGAGGCCGCGAAAAAGGTCTATCTGGGTTGCAAAAACGGTTTATTAGTCGATATCTATATTCAGTTGCCGGCCTTGATACCCTATTCGGAATCCCTTAAATCCTTAGTCCAGCAAGCGCCGGAATTAAAACGCCACTCGGGTTGCCCGGCCTCGGTAGGCATTTCTGATTTCACCAAAGACGCCTGGTTTTAGGCAGTTAAAGGCCATAAGTCAAGCCTGGACTAGTCTTCAACAGGATGAGCTTGCGCATTGCTTTAACTTCCTCTAATGTAGGGAGTAAACGTTTATTTGGAAACGAAGCTTATGTTGACCCGCTTTTTGGCATTGATTTTTATAGCGTTTCTGCTTGCTGGTTGCCACCGTCAGGCGATAGCAACCAGAGAGCAGCCCGTGGCGGTGGCCAAAGTTCGGACCACACAGGTACGTACGGTGCCCCGTTTCAATCAGGTCATTGCCAGAGGGCGTCTCAATGTCGATTTGCACACGGGTTACTCCAAACCACAGGTCATTCTGCGTGGCGCAGCCAGCGATCTGCAGCAAGTGGTAACCAAAGTCCAGAATGGTCAGTTACTTATTCAGATTGGTGAAGGTTATCCTCGCTGTGGGTCGGTTTCAGTGGAGGTGCGCGGGCATTATTTAAATTCATTCACCTATCAGGGAGGCGGCGTCATTACCGGGTCGCGTCTTCATTCCGGGTTACTGGATTTAAGTATTGATAATCCAGGTAATACAACCTTGGGCGGTGATATTTTTCTGCGTAAGCTAGACGTTCGGGGCAGCGGTAATGTTCAGATTAACGGCGTTCACGCGCATTATTTACAATTGTCCATGCACGGCAAACCGCATGTGCAATTGACGGGCATGGCCAATTTGTCGATGGTCGAACTGGCGGGTGAAGGCTGGTTCAGTATGTATTGGATAAAGAGTGATAAATTAAAAATTCGTGCTAAAAACAAAGCCTTTATGCAGTTAGCTGGTATTGCCAATGTCATTGATGTGGAATTATGGGGAAATGCCCAATTTAAAGGACGTTACTTACGGGCCAACCGCGCTTTTGTTAAGACCCATGATCACGCCGTGGCTGAGCTATCAGCGGTAAAGCGGCAGCATACGCTGGCGACGGATGCCAGTGACATCTATTTTTACAACATCCCGGAGATGCGAACCGACTTCATGGCCTATAATGGCGCGGTGCTTGACATGCGTGACTGGGGTTTTTATTCCCTGCAGGAATACACCCGGTATAATAAGAGTTTAAATAATTAACAGCCCCTACGGGCTGTTGTTATTTTCCAAAGCTGAAGGATGTCGCTGAAAAGTCCAGGTCATCATCAAAGAAATCGAAATCAAGCCCATGGATCATCAGGGCTGGATCGATCTCGGCTGTATTTGGCTCATCCCCCATGTCCTGCTGCAATCCCTCGTTCACAAGATAAGCCACGGAAAAAACAGCGGCCATCCAGGCACCTACATTGCCCAGCGTTTTAATCACTTCTTTTTCTCTTTTAGAAAACATGACGACTCCCTTTATTTGCTGAATAAAGGGATTGAGTGTACATGATTAAATCAGACTTAACCAGTCGTCAGATTCTGATTAATGCACTGAATGATTTCGTCAATATCACCATCCAGCGGCAATACATGGGCGGATTTGGCAAGCCAGTGAATGGTGGTATGGTCGCAGTTGGCAAAGCGGGCGGCAACCTGGCGCGAAGCCACCACTTCATCATAACAGCCAAGAAACACATCAGTCGGGCAGGTGGGCGGGGTAAATTCAAACTGCTTGACCAGAGTCAGAATTTCAATAATAGTCGTCAGGGGAAGTTGGCGGTATGCAATTTCACAATGATTCGCGGTGAATAGATTACCGGCTGCACTCCGCAGTTGACGAAATCCCAGTTGGTAGAGGATTCTCGCGAGTTTAAGGGAACCCGGTAAAGCCAATTGCAAATCAAGAGCCGGTGCCAGTAAATACAGGTGGTGCAGAGGAAAGCGGCTGCTTAAGTGACAAGCTAAAAGCCCGCCCAATGACAAACCCATGACATCAACGTATTGAAATTCCGCCACCAGCGCTGCACAAACATCTTCGACATAGGCAAGCCAATCCGAAGCTTTAACTTCGGCAAAGGCATTCAGATTTTCACTATGGCCAGGCAGCACCGGGGCAACCACGGCATCGTAACCTGTCAAGGCGCCTAGCAGGTTGCGAAAAACGGCGGGTGAAGAAGAAAAGCCATGCAATAACAGTAAAACACGGTTTTTTTCCTGACCTTCACGCTTAAAAGGCCGTAGCAAATCAGCATCTTTTCTTCGCAACGTGGAAACTTGTACCCCCCGTCTCATACAGCGAAAATCATTTAAATTCATTCAATTCCCTTCTGGATAAGCATGTCGTTGGCCATAATAACAAACCCACGCGCAGGTGAAAATGCCATTCATTATTGCCCCTTAGTGTGTCCAGGTGAAAAAAAACTGTAAATACAGGCTGTCTGTGGCGAAAATCAGCGGTATTCATCATATTATATGCTAAATACCCGTGAAGCCTATTGTCGTGTAATGGGTATGCTATTCTTTAAAGAGTAAATGAAATTTTTGACAGGTGATTTATATGTCTGGAACGGAATTATCAGGGTCCATACCTAACCCCACGTCGACAACGCCCACTCCTGGTGCTGGCAGTAGCAGTAAAGATGACAATGATTTACTCAATCAGAATCAGACCAGCAACAATGCCAATCAGGACAAGGATGAATTAGATTCCCGAATGAAGCAGCTTGAGGAATTAATGAAATTTGTCGATGAGATAAATGATCAACTCACAGGTGCGATTAATCAAGCCATATCGCCAATGATGGGGGCGGCCGGTAATGCCATTAGTCAAGGGTTTAATTCGGTCCAGGGGATGTTTTCCAGCGGCAGTAGCAACGGGAGTAGTAATGATGCCCCAGAGATGGATAACGATCAGGATGATTCCATGGGCATGGGAGCTGGCATGGAAATGTCCATGATGAGTTCTGACACCATGACGAACCCCATGGATGAAATTGAGAACATGCCGGAGCTGGATCAGTTTCAAAGCATCGTCAGCGGTCCAAGTCAGGGTCAAAGTCAGGACATGGGTATAGAGGAAGAAGTGACTCAGGGCGTTTCAATGGTGATGTGATCGAATGCGTAAGCGGCAGACACGTCCTCAAAAGGTTTTTTACCTCCGTGCTGTGCTGCATAGCACCCATTTAATCCTGACTTGCGAAGAAACCAGGTTCCGCGATAAGCACGGAACTTGGTTATTTAACTCAGTACAGGCTGTTTAGTCCCACATGAGCGGCATCTAAACGAGCGTTATGATTCCATTAATTTATGCGGCAAACTTTCAAGACGACCAGCTTGAGTAATCACCACATAATTTAATTTGCGTTGCAGTTCGGAAATAGTGTCTGAGCCTGCATAGGTTAGGCCCGAACGCAATCCACCAACGATGTCAGCAATAATGGCATCCTGATTGGTTTTGTAGGGAACCTCAGTCGCTACGCCCTCGGCTGTTTTCCATTCATGCATTTGCCCGAGAAAATCTTCCTGCGCTTCACGCGACGCCATGCCGCGGTAGCGTTTAACCAGGCGGCCATCGTCTTTTTTAATGGCCTCACCTGGTGTGGGCTCCGTGCCCGCTAACATGCCGCCGATCATGACGAAGTCAGCACCAAACGCCAGGGCTTTAACAATGTCACCGGAAGTACGGATGCCGCCGTCAGCTACGATGGACCGATCGGTGCGGGCGCAATCGTGAATGCAGGTGAGCATGGGAATGCCAAAACCGGTTTTGATGCGGGTACTGCAGACCGAACCGCCGCCGATACCGGCCTTGATAATGTCTGCGCCGCAGGAGGCTAAGTAATCAGCGCCGGCATAAGTCGCGACGTTACCGGCCATGATGCAGCGGCTGCCCAAAAGTTTACGCAGGCTTTTTAAGGTTTTGCCGACGTATTTGGCATGCGCATGGGCCACATCCACGCAGAAAAAATCAGCACCGGCATCGCGCAGGGCTTCCGCACGCTGCAGTTCTGTTTCGGTGCAACCGACGGATACGAAGACTTGTCCCTGGCATTGCTTGAATTCACGAATATTGTCTTCGATGCTTAAAAAGCGGTGCATCACGCCGATGCCACCTTTGCTGTGCATGAAGTTAGCCATTTTACTTTCGGTAATGGTATCCATGTTCGAGCTCATCACAGGCAATTTAAGGCTTAATTTGCCGAGCCGATCCGTCATGCCGAGATTCACAACCCGGCGAGACTCATGATGATTGTAGGCAGGAACCAACAATACATCATCGAAAGTAATGGCTTGCATACTCATGCTTATTCTCTCCTAAAACGCGTACTATAAATGTTCCGCTGCATAATAAGCAAGCCTTGAGCGTTCGCCGCGTGTCAGGGTCATGTGGGCGCTATGCTGCCAATGTTTGAAACGATCCACGGCAAAGGTAAGGCCCGAGGTTGTTTCGGTGAGATAGGGCGTATCAATCTGTTTGATATCGCCGAGGCAGATGATTTTACTGCCAGGGCCTGCCCGGGTAACCAGGGTTTTAATTTGCTTGGAGGTGAGGTTCTGCGCTTCGTCAATGATGATAAACCGATTTAAAAACGTGCGGCCGCGCATAAAATTCAGTGAACGGATTTTAATTTTGTTCTGCAATAAATCCTGCGTGGCATTGCGGCCAAAGGTGCCGCCTTCCTGAGAACTGTGCAGTACCTCGAGGTTATCCATCAAAGCACCCATCCACGGCGTCATTTTTTCTTCTTCAGTACCGGGTAAAAAACCAATGTCCTCACCCACGGGGATGGTGACGCGCGTCATTAAAATTTCATTGTAGCGGTTCTGATCAAGCACCTGGGTCAAACCAGCGGCAATAGTCAGCAAGGTCTTGCCTGTGCCCGCTGAGCCTTGCAGGGTGACAAAATCAATGTCTGGGTCAAGAAGCATATTTAAAGCAAAATTCTGTTCGCGATTACGCGCATTGATGCCCCAGACGGAATGCTTGGGTTGGGTAAAATCACGGGCGACCTGTACCACAACGCCGTTGGATTCAATGGTTTTAACCATGGCCTGGAACTGGTTGTCTTCCGTACTTAAACAATCGTTGTAATTCCATTGATTGGTTAATGGGCCAGTAATGCGGTAAAACGTGCGGCCGTTTTCCTGCCAGGCCTCCATGTTTTTGGAGTGGCTATCCCAGAAATTGTTTTCAAGGATGTGCAAGCCGCTGTGCAGGAGGTTGACGTCATCCAGCACCTGATCATTGTAATAATCTTCGGCAGGAATACCGAGAATACCGGCTTTAATCCTGAGATTAATGTCTTTGGAAATAATGACCACCGCCCGATCGGGGTGTTTTTTCTGTAGACCCAGGGCCGTGGCGAGCAGGGTATTGTCTGCTTTATGACCCGGTAAAGACGTGGGTCGCAATTGTTCAAATTCATCGGTCTGGAAAAATAGCCGCCCGCTGCTTTTGACATGTTCAGAAGTCAGGAAACTCGGAATGGGCAGGCCGGCTACGATTTGAGTGTGGCTGGCATTGCTCATCAGCTCCACTAACATGCGGTTGGTTTGCCGGACGTTGCGTGCGACTTCTGAGAGACCGGTTTTGTGGCTGTCGAGTTCCTCGAGCACCACCATCGGTAAATAAATATCATGCTCCTCAAACCGGTATATGGCGGTGGGATCATGCATGAGGATGTTGGTATCCAATACGAACAATTTTCGGCTTTCAGATTTGTTTTCCATGAGAATCCCTGTCTACTAAGTCAATTTATTGTGATAAGGGTGAGGGGTACAGTCAAGTGAATTCATGAAGGTGGCGAAGATTAGGTTGCTTGAGGTTTGAATTCATGAGGTACTTGGTGAGCTCGCGTAACCCATCGTTTGCTGTGGCTTTTGAGCCAGGAACCCACGGTATAAATAGACTCGTGACTTAGAAGGATCGCAGATTTCCAAAACCGGCCATTTTTTGAGACAGCAATACCCATTGCAAAATCTGCGATGGGTTGCGTTTTTTATAATAACTTACAATGACTCGCTCCCTTACTCTGTTATTGCTGGAGTGATTTAAGCACGGCCAGCACCTCATCAACATGCCCGGGTACGCTGACCTTGCGCCATTGCTGCCGCAGAACGCCCTGCGGGTCGATAAGGAAAGTGCTGCGCTCGATGCCGCGTACTTCTTTGCCATACAGTGATTTCATTTTAATGACATCAAAAAGCCGACAGATGGCTTCGTCGTTGTCGCTGATTAAGTCGAAGGGAAATTGCTGATTGCATTTAAAGTTGTCATGGGATTTCAGTGAATCACGGGAAATACCAAAGATTTCAGCATTTAATGCCTGGAAATCAGGATAAGCGTCGCGAAAATTTTGTCCTTCCACCGTACAGCCCGGCGTAGAATCCTTGGGGTAAAAATAAAGCACAACCCATTTCCCCTGATAGTCATTTAAGTTCGCTGCAAGACCATTGGTTGCAGTAAACGAAAAAGCAGGGATTTTTTCACCAATATTCATTGTATATCTTATCCTTACGTAGCGTGGTATTTATTCTAAAATACACGAGAACAGCCAAGCCTGCAAAGCCGCTCAAGTTATGCACGTCATGCGGACAGAATTGCTTTCTGGTGTATAATCTCCCTCTTTGTTAAATAATGATAAGCAGATTATGACTACTCACAAGGCGTCGGACGGCTCCATTGCCGTCAATAAAAAGGCGCGGTTTGATTATTTTATCGAGGATGAATTCGAGGCGGGCATGGTGCTTGAAGGGTGGGAGGTCAAAAGCCTTCGCGCCGGGAAGATTAACCTGTCCGATGCCCACGTGATTATTAAATACGGCGAAGCGTTTTTACTCGGCGCCCAAATTCAGCCCTTACCGACAGCCTCTGCCCACACACTGCCCGACGCAACCCGCACGCGTAAGCTATTATTAAATAGGCGTGAATTGAATAGGCTGATTGGCAGTGTTGAGCGGCAAGGTTACACCATTGTTCCGTTGTCGCTTTACTGGAACAGCAAAAACCGCGTCAAAATCAAAATCGCGCTGGCGAAGGGTAAAAAAACCCATGACAAGCGGGATACGATTAAAGATCGCGATTGGCAACGTGACCGCGCCCGATTGCTCAAAAAGAAATAACTGACCCCATGCGTTGACAAGCGTATACTGTCAGGGATAATGGGGGTAAGTTGCTAGAAATTTGCTGCAAGTTTTTTTCACGCGTGAACCTGACTGAGTAATTTCTATCGCATTGCAGGGATTCAATGGATTAATGATTCTAAGGAGAGATCATGTCTAATTTTGCCAGACTCTGTAAATGGTTATGCCTTGCGCTCGTCTGTGTGCCTCTTTCGCTTCACGCTGGTAAAACCATCCAGGCCATGGTGGTTTTTGGCGACAGCCTGTCTGATACGGGCAATACCACCCATCTGCTTAAAAGTTTAAGGCAGGAAGAAAGCCCTGCCTATCTGGTACGCCCCTTAAAAGTCTTTGTCATCAATAAAATGACCGAATTTGCCTATGATTATTATGTTCCGCAAATGGTTCTTGATGCCGGCATTGAGATAGTCAATAACTATTTCGATACGGAATTCGGGCCATTTTTAGCGTCAGTAATCAGTAAAGTGAGGAAGGTCCCAGTTCTACCCGGTGACCCCTATTGGCAAAATCATTTCTCCAATGGCCGCGTCTGGAATGAATACTTGGCCCCCATGCTGGCCCTTGACCGTGAAGATCAGGATGATTTCAGCAATCAGGCGTTCGGCGGCAGCTGGGCTGTGACGTATGATTATCAACTGACCGTATGGAACCTTATCCGCCATCCGTTAAATACATTAAAGACATTGATTGTCGGTAAATTGATTCCACCCAGTCTGGGCTTAACCGTACAGGCTTATCTGTTAATGAATGAAGTCCTGGATGATCGCACAGCCTATTTCGTCTTCACTGGCGCCAATGATTACCTGAATGTGCTGGTGTTTGAAGACAATTATAACCCAGCGGTGATGAGCGCCTACATTGATAATGTCCTTGACGGCATTATGTCTGGCGTGCATAAATTGACCAAAGCCGGGGCGCGGCATGTCATCATCATGGGTTTGCCAGACGTTGGCCTGACGCCGAAATTTGTTCACACCACGGACAGACCGGTCTTGAGCGCGGCCATTAAGCTGCATAATGAGCGCTTGGCGGCCCGTGTCGAAACCCTGCGTCAGGCCCAACCCGAGGTTAATTTTCTCTACATCGACATTAACCCGTTTTTACAAAAAGCGTTGGATCATCCAGAGGATTATGGATTGACTAATATCACGGATGCCTGTATTGATGTCAAATTGCCTATGTTTGGTGCATTTGCCGCATCGCCTTATGCACGCAACTACGTGCTGCTGTATGCTCAGGTTCTGCAATACCGTGATGCAAGCTTTAAGCGCGGTGAACGTAATTATCATGTTTGTGATACGCCGGATAACTACCTGTTCTGGGATGAAATTCACCCGACAACACGCGCTCATCGTTACCTGGCTTATGAAATTTGCGAGGTGATGAAAGCCAATGGTTATAAAACTAATTGCCAATAACCGTCTACTATTTAGTATATCCTCGGTATTGTGGCATACTTGGCCATTTTTTAAATGATTGAGGCACCGGCATGCAAGGGCATGCCGGTGAACTGCCAAAAAGAATTTGGGTAAGGAGTGAATTATGTGCGGGATCATGGGGGCAACCTCTCAACGTGATATCAGCAAAGTATTACTGGAAGGCTTAAGGCGTCTGGAATACCGCGGTTATGATTCTGCCGGCATTGCAGTCATTGATAAGTCAGGCCGATTGAAGCGCGTTCGAATCCAGGGCAAAGTCCAGGCATTGGCTGACGCCATGCAGGAAGTATCCGTTCATGGCACAACCGGTATCGCGCATACCCGCTGGGCAACCCATGGCAAACCCTGCGAAGAAAATGCCCATCCTCACCTGTCCCATGATGAGATTGCCGTAGTGCACAATGGCATCATTGAAAACTATGAATCCCTGCGTAAAAAATTGCAAAACGCCGGCTATCAGTTTAATTCCGAAACCGATTCGGAAGTGGCTGCTCATTTGATCCATTTCCATTATCAACAGCATGAAAACCTGTTGACTGCGGTCCAGGATGCCGCGGCGGAGATGCATGGCGCCTTTGCTTTGGGTGTTATCCACCAGAAGCGGCCGCAGGAGCTGGTTGCGGTACGCAAAGGCAGTCCGCTGGTTGTCGGAATGGGCATCGGCGAACAATTTATTGCCTCGGATCCGCTGGCGCTGCGATCGTTTGCGCAATCGGTCATTTTTCTTGATGAAGGCGATAGTGCCTTGCTAACCGCTAATGAAATCCATGTCTTTGACATCAATAAAAAATCAGTGCAACGGCAGCAGCATCCGCTTGATGATGATAATCAAACGGCCACCAAGGGCAATTATCGCCACTTTATGCTCAAAGAAATTCACGAGCAGAGCAAAGTGCTTGCCGATACGCTGGAAGGACGGATTGTCAGTCTGGATGTACTGAAGGCCAGTTTTGGTGAACATGCCGCCGCGATTTTTCCGCACGTCAGGCAGATTCACATTGTCGCCTGCGGTACCAGTTATCATGCCGGTCTGACGGCGCGCTATTGGCTGGAATCCTTAACGGGCCTGCCCACCCAGGTTGAAATTGCCAGCGAATACCGCTACCGGGATGTGGTCGTTGGTGATAAAACGCTGTTTATTGCCATTTCACAATCCGGTGAAACAGCCGATACGCTCGCCGCGCTGTATAAAGCAAAATCTTTAAATTATTTATCCACTTTAGCCATTTGTAATGTGGCCACCAGCACGCTGGTGCGGGAAGCCGAATGCGTTTTCCTGACGCGCGCCGGCATCGAAATCGGGGTGGCCTCTACCAAAGCCTTTACGACCCAATTGGCGGCTTTGCTGATGCTGTCAGCCGCGTTATGCCGCGATGAACGGGCAAAGACGGTATTGGCGCAGTTGCAGGAACTGCCCGCCTGTTGCGAACGGGCATTGAAAATGAACAAAACCATTGAGTCTCTGTCTGCTCTCTTTGTCAATAAATCGCACACCTTGTTTTTGGGACGAGGCGTACAGTATCCTGTCGCGCTGGAAGGGGCCTTGAAGCTCAAGGAAATTTCCTATATCCACGCGGAAGCGTATCCAGCCGGTGAGTTGAAGCACGGTCCATTAGCATTGGTAGATAATGAAATGCCGGTTATTGCGGTGGCACCCAATGATGAATTGTTGGATAAACTGAAATCCAATCTTCATGAAGTGAGCGCCCGCGGCGGCCAATTGGTGGTTTTTGTGGATGATTCCCAGGTTTGGGAGCCCAACGGCGCCCGCCTGATTCCCGTGCCTTCCTGCGGCCAGTGGGTGGCACCCATTGTGTATACCATTCCGCTGCAGTTATTAGCCTATCATGTGGCAGTGGCGAAAGGGACTGATGTGGATCAGCCGCGTAATCTCGCCAAATCGGTGACGGTGGAGTGAATAAGGGAAAACAATTCTGGCATGAGCTGTGGGAAAGCGGCAATCTGCCGTTCCACCGCCTCGCAGTCAATGAGGACTTAATTGAATTCTGGTCGTTCCTGCAGACCGCCGCTAAACCCACGATTCTGGTTCCCTTATGCGGCAAGAGCCTGGATTTGCTGTGGTTGGTTGAGCAGGGGGCTGCGGTGACCGGCATTGAATTAAGCGAGCTGGCCGTTCAGCAACTGGCCGCTGAAAGCCGGATCCCGCTAAAGCCGCAAAGGATTGAGCATGGTTTGTGTTATTCATCGCCTGCGCTATCCATATGGGTCCATGACATTTTTACACTGCCCAAGCACTGCATAGAACCGGTTGACGGCGTTTATGATCGCGGCGCGCTTGTTGCTTTGCCCGCGTCTTTGCGTCCTGCTTATGCTCAACGCTGCCTTAACTGGCTAAAGGCAGGCGGTCGTATTCTGCTTAAAACCTTAACCTATGATGAGGCGCTGATGGCCGGGCCGCCTTACCATGTCGGCGCCGATGAATTGATGGACCTGTACCCCGGCTGCACGCTTAAGTTACTGAAGAAAAGCCAACGCCGCATGGAAGACTCGGACTCCCTGTTTCTACGAGGCTTAAGGGATGTTGTCGATTATGTCTGGTTAATAGAACAGGGCAAACGCCGCTAGCGTGTGTCACCTAATCAAATGGCCTGCTTTGCGCACGTTATGTGCGCACCATTCACCTGATAGCGATTCAGGATCGCGCGGATTCTGTGCATAAGGTACAGCAGACAGGCAAAAAAGACCTTTTTAGTGTTCAAAATCCAGGCGCTATTACCCGGGTTAATTGAAAGGATTTAACCAAAGGCGGCAAAGTAGTATATAATGCCTTCGTTTTTTTTATCATCATGTTTTCGGGGAACTGAATGAGTCAAGAGATGTTGTCTACGGCAGCGACAATTGCCCAGGAACTTAAAGTAAAGGTGTCGCAGGTAGAAACTGCCATTCGCCTGTTGGATGAAGGCGCAACCGTACCTTTTATTGCCCGCTATCGTAAAGAAGCGACCGAAGGTCTCGATGACACCCAATTAAGACAACTGGCTGAGCGCCTGCTTTATCTGCGTGAACTGGATGAGCGCCGTGCTGTTATTCTGCAGTCCATCCGCGACCAGGAGAAATTGACGCCGGAACTTGAGCAGGCCATTCTGGCAGCGGATACCAAAACCCGGCTTGAAGATCTTTACCTCCCGCATCGCCCCAAACGACGCACCAAGGCGCAACTGGCTCGAGAAGCCGGCCTTGAGCCGCTGGCGATGACTCTCTGGCAGGAGCCCAGCCATGATCCCGAAACGCATGCGCAGCAATTTCTAAATGCCGAGGCTGGCATTGCCGACACAAAAGCCGCTCTGGAAGGCGCAAGACAGATTTTAATGGAGCAGTTTGCCGAAGATCCGGAATTACTCAACGAACTAAGAGAATACCTGTGGCAACACGCTGTGCTTAAATCCACTGGAGAAGCCAAGGATAAAAAAGACGCGGCCAATAAATTTTCCGACTATTTTGATTACGCCGAACCAATTAAAAAAATCCCCTCGCACCGCGCGCTGGCATTATTCCGCGGCCGTCGCGAAAGCGTTTTGCAAATCAGCCTGCACCTGGTGGACGATCCGGAGTACGGCGAGAAAAAGGTGGCTGGTTATTTCAATATCACGCAGCAGGGGCGCGCAGCAGACAGCTGGTTGCTTGATACGGTGCGTATGACCTGGAAAATTAAATTATTCACCAAACTGGAGCTGGAGTTACTCGCTCGTTTACGTGAGTCAGCCGATGAAGAGGCGATTCAGGTGTTCGCCCGTAATCTCCGCGGACTGCTACTGGCCGCCCCAGCGGGTCCCCGCATCACCATTGGCCTTGATCCCGGTATACGCACGGGCGTGAAGGTGGTGGTCGTGGATATGACCGGCAAGGTGCTGGACTATACTACGGTTTTCCCTTTTGCTCCGCAAAATGAATGGCATCAAGCCATTGCTGAACTGGCTAAACTGGCTGCCAAATATAATGTAAACCTAATCAGTATTGGCAATGGCACCGGTTCTCGTGAAACCGAACGGCTGGTTGCGGATATGATTAAAATGTATCCCGATTTGAAATTAACCAAGGTACTGGTCAGCGAAGCCGGTGCGTCAGTTTATTCCGCCTCCGAACTGGCGGCGAATGAATTTCCTGATTTGGATGTCAGTTTGCGAGGTGCTGTGTCCATTGCCAGGCGGTTGCAGGATCCCTTAGCCGAATTGGTAAAAATTGAACCAAAGGCCATTGGCGTTGGCCAATACCAGCATGACGTCAATCAGACCCGTTTAGCCCGTAGCCTGGATGGGGTGGTCGAGGATTGCGTGAATGCGGTTGGGGTCGACGTAAATACCGCGTCGGTCGCCTTGCTGACCCGTGTTTCTGGCTTAAACGAAACTCTGGCAAAAAATTTGGTCGAATACCGCGATCAGCATGGCGTCTTTGTTGACCGTAACCAGTTGAAGCAGGTGCCGCGTATGGGCGAAAAGACCTTCCAGCAGGCAGCAGGCTTTCTACGCATCATGAATGGCAGCAACCCGCTGGATGCTTCCGCTGTTCACCCGGAGGCCTATGCTTTGGTTGAGCGAATTCTTGCGGATAAAAACATGACGATCGCGCGCGTGATTGGCAATCATGATCTGCTAACCAGCGTCAATGCGGCTGACTACGTCGATGAGCAATTTGGATTACCAACTGTGCGTGACGTGCTGCGCGAATTGGAAAAACCCGGTCGCGATCCACGCCCTGAATTCAAGACTGTTAACTTTAAAGAAGGCGTTGAAGACATCAGCCACCTGGAAGAAGGCATGATTCTGGAAGGGGTGATCAGTAACGTCACCAATTTCGGTGCATTTGTGGATATCGGCGTTCATCAGGATGGGTTAGTGCATATTTCCGCCATGACCAATCGGTTCATTACCGATCCACACACGGTGGTCAAAGCCGGTGATATCGTGACAGTCAAAGTGGTTGAAGTGGATAAGGAGCGTCGTCGTATTGGTTTGAGCATGAAACTGGATGAGGCGAGACCCGCTGTTGTGCAGAAGAAAACCAGCAAGCCGCAGGCTAAAAAAGCGCCGGTGGTAAAAAAAGACCATGCGCGCAAAAAAGAAGACAAGCGGCAGGTGCAACCCGCCAAAAAGGGTGTTTTTAACACCGCGATGGCGGATGCCCTGGCTAAACTGAAACAAGGATCATAACATGGCACCTCGCGGCGAAATCACCATTCAAACGCTCGCCATGCCGGCAGATACCAATGCGAATGGCGATATTTTTGGCGGATGGATTGTTTCGCAAATGGATTTGGCCGCCGGTGTTTTGGCTAAAAAATTGGCCCGTGGACGGGTGGCGACAGTGGCCATTCATTCCATGACCTTCCTAAAGCCGGTGCACGTGGGCGATGTGGTCAGTTGCCATGTGGAATTGATTAAGCGGGGCACTACCTCGATGACTATCGCTGTTGAAGTCTGGGCAGAACCTGCCGCTGGCCTGGGACGCTACCAGGTCACCGAAGGAACCTTTGTTTTTGTAGCCATTGACGAGGAAGGGAAATCAAGAAAGGTGCCTGATCCGGAATGACTATTGAACTGGAACATTTAAAAAAATGGATTGCCAGCATGGCAGCCCTGATTGAGAAAGATGGCGATCCGGAACCCCAGCATTACACCCCCTTTTTGCAGGAACCTGAATTAGCGTTGCGTCTTGTCGATTTAATTGAGGAATTGGAAGAATCGTCCTACGAGGAAGAGCGCCCTTATTATTCCGCCTGCGTGTTTGCCTTGGATATTTGTGTTGCCCAATTACAGGCGGCCTATGAAAACGGCAACAAGGCCGGTGCTAAAATCCTTCATCAATTGATGGATTACATGGCTGCGACCATCAATAAAACAAAACATACCTTAAGCTTTTGGCTGCCTATCCTGAATGCCTTTTACGAAGTGCACGTCGAATTGTCAGTACCTTTGAAAGAGGCCTATTTAAATCTTGCCGGCGAAGAAGAGGAGTTAACACCCGAGGAGGAAGCGAATCATTTAAGCGCCATTAAGGACATGATTCAGGAGCTTTCCGATTTGTCTGTGTTTGATATCGCCGAGAATTTTTTTGCGCAAAGCTATGCCATGCCGGATGACTTTTTCTCCGATCTGGTTATCGATCTTTACAGCATTGAGGAAGGCCAGGATATTGCCTTGCTCCTGCTGTTGCATCCCAAGGCCCATGTACGCCAGGTGGTGGTGGATACCATAGCCCAGATTATTGATACCATTGTACTCTCTTCCATCTCCTTGTCGCGTCTGCAGGTTATCAAGAGCTGGTACCCTGCCTCCTACCATGATCAGTTTAATTCCTGGATAAAGATCCAGCGGAAAAAGGGCGTTATCTTCCATCCACCAGGCACTCCGCCGGTATTTCGTGTAAAAGCCAGCGAAGTCGATGGCAGCGGTGCACAGGGAGTATTTGTGCATTTAAAAAAATACCGTGGCAATCGTCTGGCCGGGTTATTGCTGAAACAGGAAATCGGCGTTAAGGATGCCTGGGTGACGCCAATCATTGCAGCGAAGGAAGTGACCAACTATTACGATGAAGCATTCGATGAAACAGTGACCTTACGGGAAGTCGACAGCGATTATTTTGTCTTAATTACCAATCATTTTCTGGCGCTTACGATCGCGCACGGTGCAATGCCGGATTTGCATTTATTTGAAATCCAGGAACTGTTAGGTTTGCATTTTGTACCGGAATTCCTTGATATCGCCGCGCTAATGGAAGAAATCAGTATTCAGATTGCCCCCTTTACCCCGACGGCCATGGACGAATCATTCAAACGGTCGCGCGGTTGGCTGACCCGCAAGAAATTCACCGAATCCTGGTATATCGAAAATGCCACTATTGATAAGCTGGTGAATCGCTCAAGCAGTTTTGTAGAAGGGGTAAGGGTTTGTGATATCGAGACAGCCATGCAAGCTGTTTTTGAGCATGAAATGGAAAAGAACCGCGATAAATGGTTGTTTCATTTCTTATGGATAACCCTCTGGATGAAAGCGAAAGCCCGTAAAACGGAAAAATTGTGGCAGGACAGTTTTTTTATTGCCTACGCTATCCAGCAAGGAACGCCGCTGCATACCATTCCGGTGATGCAGGAGATTTGCCGTCAAACCGTGATCAACAGCGCGGAGACGATGAATGAGCGGCGGACTCATCTGAATAAAGAATAACCCCCGCCTGTTTTATGCCTTATAGTAGTAATTGAGATCAAAGCCATGACGTTATCGGTGGACGAAATCAAAAAGCGAATGGACGCCATGATGTTTACCCTTGGCTACGGAGAAACCGTTACCCTTTCGTTTTCTTTCGCTACCCAATTGCGTTTTGACGTCCATTTCTTGCAACGGGTTAAAACAACCAGAGGCTACGGTACGGTTATCGGCGAGCTGATTGAGGATGACCTTAAGCCCCTGCTTTTTGTGTGGTGGGATGAATCGGCTTATCCAAGCCCGTTACCGGCCAACACACCGCTCAAGAAGATAGCCGTCAACTCACTTTATAGCTTCCATCCCGCCAGTGTCTTTAACTATATGGGTAACCATTTCAGCAAGACTGCCATCAAAACACTGATTGCGGCGGGCAATTATCCTTTAGGGAAGAAGGATATCCCGTGTCTGTTTAACGTCGAAGCACTACAGGTGCTTGATCGGGCCGAAGAAAATTGGTCGGAATGGTTACTCATGGCCTCTTACCATGTTCAGGAGGTCGCAACAGCTCTTGAGAGCTACCTTCACGCGTATTTTCAGCTACCGCTTCATGCGATGGAAGCCGTGGGGAACTATTCCATGGCATCAGGGGTTAATTGGCACGACTTCCCCATATTGGAATCAAGTCAGGGTATCGAAGGTGAAATCGATGGTGTTAATCAACAGCTCGATTATCTGCAGGCAAAAGCATCCATGCCAGTGGGTTTACCCGCCCAAAAGGAATACGTTAAAAAACTCGTGGTCGTGTTGACTGCACCTTTAAATAAAAGACTTTCTCTGCTTAAAAAGGTCCAGCAGGCGCCTGTGAACGAAGCCTTATTATGGCAAGCGGAGGCATTGCGGGCGAAACAGGCATTCGAGTGGCTTTTTTCCAATCTCCACTATCAGCATTTTGATGCCCACAACCGGATCATGCAGTTCATTTTTAATACCTGGATTGAAATACAGGGGCAATTAAAAGCCCATCAGCAGGCACAAAACCAGACCGTTTTACTTAGGCTTAGTGAATACGCTTATCACGAGGCATTAAAAGAAGAAACGCCGCCGGCAGGACGTGATGCCGTGCAAGAACAGACCGCATGGCCACCTTATTATTTGTGGGCCTTTGTTTTTGCTCTGAGTCAGAGCGACCCATTTATTAGAAAGGCTTGCACGCACCTGCTCATCAAAACCTGGTATCCCCAACAGGTGGATAGCCTGGCTTTAATGGATTTTGAACAGTGGTGCGTACAAAACCAGGCGGGCGTCAGTTTACTTTATGATCGATTGATGAACAATGAGCATTTTAAAAATTTAAAAGGAGCATTATTCACTCATGGGCAGCAATCCTTTCAGTTCGAAATGGTCAAGTTGGCGTTTCATGCGCTGAAGGCCATGGTTTCGCTAAAACAGGCCCCGTTTAAAGCTTGTGCAGCGCGTTTCGCGAGCGAGGTTTTGCCTGTCCTGTCCGAACTCATACTGATGGGTTATGAACCAGCGATTGATTTTGTAACCACCCGTTTAAAAGAAGCATCGTCGGGCGCTGTATTTCTGGGTTCAGATTATAACCTGGTCATGATGTTAATGACCTACCATGAGCGTCGTGATGACTTTCCTAACGCCTGGTCTTTTTTACAACGACTGGAGACGTATGTACAGGCTAAGGTAATAAAACCCGACGTCATCCCAAAGGAAACACGGGCATTGCTCCAAATCCTGTTTGATGAAAAAGCCCGTGAGACCGCGCTTGATTTTTTAATTGGACAGGCAAAAAATGGTGACTCCGAAACCCTGAGAAGCAAGGCTCTGGATGCCCTGCAGCGAGCAGGCCATTTTACCCCTGTCGCGGCCTTGGCCTGCGTCAAATATTCCATTGATACCGAGACGACTCAGGATAATAAAATTTTAAAATTCATGCGCTTGGCAGCCGAGGCGGATCCGGCTGAAGCGTCTTATCTGAATTACCTGTTTTTGCGGCAGAGGAAAATGATTGCGCTGGAATCATTAATCAAAGCTGCTTCGTTCGGACATGGCTTGGCCAGTAGCGAATTGCAGGATTGCATGAATCGGTATGTAGAAGAAAAGAATGCTCAACTGGTTAAGGATTTTTTTATACCTGCCCTGCTGCAAGGGAAAATTCAAAAATACCTGTCCCCTGACACTGTCGTCAACACCTTGATTTTTATGATCGATACGCAGATGGAGGAAAATCAAGCGGCTTATGCAGATAAGATCGTCTCGATGTTTATTGACGTGTTGAAAAGCGAAAACCCACCCAGCCGTAACACCTTGATTGCCATGCTTCTTGCGAAAGCACCCGGTCGATTTTCTGTCGGTATTTGCGATAAGCTGTCTCAGGCTGTGGACGATAGTCATTTGCAAAAAAATGAGATGACAAACCCCGCTACACAGGCAGGCGTCAGGCCTTCTTTCGCCAGACAAAAAGGCTTCTTTGCCAGGAATGAATCGACCAAAGAGGATGATGCGGCAGAGAATACCTCTGCAGCCTACCCTGGCACTAACTCCCTGTAGGCTTTTCATGTTCTTATATAAAAAGCACCTTGAGCGGTTAAGAAAAAAAATGCGATCCTTCAGTATCCCTCTAAGTCCAACGCATGCCTTGCATTTACAGTTTACGGCCGAAACACGCCGGCAGTTTGGTTTTTCCTTTTTACAGCGCGTGAGTTGGCATCAACAAAAAGGGACGGTGCTCGGGCAATTTTCTCATGATTTGCTGATTTGGTCAGATGCCGACAAGCCAGTGCTTATCCCGAAGAAGAATTTACCCGAACTTACTCTTTTGCATGAGCATACCTACTCGCCCAAGTTAACGGAAGTAATCAAAAACCTATTCAATGAGGACATTGTTATCCTGGCTAAGAACATGGCGGATTTGGAGCGGTTTGAAGAAAAAATTCCCTTGCTTTATCAAGAGGGCAATCTCGAATTGACTGCTTTGGCCGAAGCCTCATGGGGCCAATGGCTGAGTGTGGCCCCCCTGGTGCTTGAATTGCTGGCAACTATGTTTAGGGAGTATGTGGACTGTCAGGAACAATCCTTTCTCGAGGTACCTAAGGCTAAACAAGGGGCAGATTGCCATACGGCCATCATGCAATTTACCTTCAATACCCTGCTTGATATAAAACCGGATTATGCTGATAAAACGGTGATGGCCCCCTACTTCAGTATGGCCAATCAGCTGGCTCATTATTTTTATACCCAAGCGTTGATGAATCCTGTAAAAAAGAATGAAGTGGACAATGCTTTAGATGCACAAATAGACCTGGTGCCTGATGCTGTTGCGGCGCTGGTCTGTGCCATGATGGGGGCTGGCAAGGATACCTTTATCCATCATGCCTGTTATCTTTTGTGGATAAAAGAGCTTTTTCCTGATGGGATACCAGGATTAATGCCGCATCAATTCAATCTGGATGAATGGTACAGGGATAATCCTGACAAAGTCATTGTTCTTTACCGTCAGCTTATGGCCGATCCCCATTTTATTGCCTGCAACGATCGGTTACAAAAAAACAGGCAGCCTGCTGTGCAATTTGAAATCGCAAAATTGCGTTATTTTTATGTGCATGCGCTCTTTAAAACATCCTCTCCCAGAATACCCCCTCGCCAGGATGCCTTACACCCCCTGCTCCAGCTGGTGCGCAACAATTGGCCAGATGCGGTACAATTTCTAATTCAGGAACTGAATGGACCAGCGTTTAACGATAGAGTCCCCTGTTTTTATCTGGATAGGGATGTTGCCTTGGCACTTAGCCATTATTACGGACGCAGTTTTAATTACAGTGATAATGAGTTGGCATGGTCTTTTTGGCAAAAGGGGAAAACCATGCCCTCGCCACATGCCCGTCTTTTTGATCAGTCTCACATTAAAACCAAACTGGAAGTATTGTTTGAGCGCGGGGATACCCAGCATGTTGCCATTCAACGATTAAAAGACGACGCACAGGCCGGGCATCCTGTGGCCTTGCAGTATTTAAGAGAAACCAGTCACCATGTACCGAGAGCGGCTCTCGCCTGCCTTGAGTTTTTTGCCGGCAAACAGACACTCACCTCCTTTCAATACGATGAAGCGAAAATATTTTACTCATTGGCAAGTCAGCAAAACAGAGCGCTTGCTGCACGCTGGTATAGTGACATTTTAAAGCATCATAAAAAGTTAACATTAAAGACACTGCTGGTCTGGGTTGAGGAAGGCCATGAATTCGCCATTGAGGCGCTTGAGTTAAAAATTAAAGAGTATTTAAAGAAAGGGGAGGTGGATGCAATCGAAAAGAAAATTCTGCCCCTTTTAGAACGCGAAGCGATTCTTAAAAACCTGTTGCCGGAAATAGTGATTTTGCTGATTCAGTATATGGATAAGGTGTGGCGGGATGATTTTGCAGACGACGAGCGGGATGTAGACGAGCAGTCGCCGGTGTTTTGTAACGAGTGGTTGCTGACCTTTTTACATCGCTTAAAACGGATGCCATTAAGCAACAAAAAGCAGTTAATCCCTTTTCTTTTGAAGCATACGGCCGCGTTGCTGACGGATGAGGGGCATTTGTTATTGCTGCAACTGGTCGCTCAGGAATACTCCTTCTCGGAATTGGCTGTTGCAACCTGGCTGAAGTCGATAGCGGCTCTGTTGATAAACCATACTCAGGGCAAGAGTAATCTTTTTAAACTTAAGATAGACGAATTCCTGTTAAACAATCCCCATGTCGTTAAAGCGCTGGCTGTGTGTCAGGATTCGCGCATGCGATTAACCGGCAACCCGTTCTTTGCGAAGGCCGTCAAGGCGCTCGAAGGGTCGTCCGACGTGCCAGACTATCATGAAGAAGATACCGTTAGATCGTCTATACCTTAAATTTACCCTTGACAGTGACACGATTTCGATTTCTGTGGATAACTTTGTTCATAAATTTGTTTCTCATCCATAAAAAAATACAATATTAAGACTATCTTTTTGATTTAAATATAATTTTTAATTTTTATGGCGACAACATAACTGAAAGAGGGGTGTGGGTAACTTTGTGGATGGATGCTTGAATAATAGAAAAAACAAGGGGTAAGTAAACCCGTGCGTGTCGACGCACGGGTAAGATCTTATCTGACGCGATGAGTATTGCTGGTAAAAAGTGGGGCTGCTTGCGTCGCCAATTCCAGAAGAATCATTTGTGCAATTACCTGATCAATCATGCGTTCCATACTGGGAGCATGGTATGTTTTAATGGCGATAAACTCAGGCGTGGAAGAATTTCCGCGATGATAGCGATAGGATTGAGCTTTTTCTTCCGGGCGCAGATGCGCATCAAAATCGGTAAACAAATTAAAGAGCGTGCTCAGTGGAGTAGGGGTCGTGTAAATAAAAAACTGGGCTTGCTCTGGTTTCGGAGTGAAGGTTCTGGCCGCTGAGGGGGAGTTGTAAAACCGATAATAGGTCGGGGTTGGCCGTGGATAAAAGCGGTATGAATCGTAATCCTGATGGGGTGCCGCATTTCTTGCTGGCTGAGGTTTGGGGGTAGCTTCTTGCCGGGCTTGTGGCTGCGGTCTGCGCGGCATAGGCTGTGCCTGAACTGGATTACCTGCTTCATCAATCACACCGGCATCGTATTGGGCGCGTTTGTCGTTATTACCTAAAATGCTATAGGCGGCGCCAACTTCCTTGAATTTTTCTTCTGCGGATTTATTATTCTGGTTTTTATCGGGATGGTATTGCAAGGCCTTTTTGCGATAGGCTTTACGTATCTCATCCTCAGAGGATTTTTCATTGTCGAGTCCTAAGACTTCGTATAATTTTTTAGGCATTATGACTCCCGCAATTAAAAATATACCTGAAGTATATCGCATGAAGCTTAAGCAAATATTATGTCATGGATAATGGCCTTTAGCCGACCACGGCCTACGCACTTCAATTTTCAATCAAACTGAGCAAATTTTCTAAAAAGGAATTGTCCCATCCACCGA
>NZ_LNYA01000003.1:0-59528 GCF_001467615.1 Legionella erythra
TCAAAATATGCAAATTGTATTCGGCTAAGTCTAAATGAGAACTGTTTTTAATAAATTGTCCCGTACAAAGGAATATTTATGAAATTGTAATAATTCTTAAGTTTTTCTTAAGGTTTGCTCGGTATACTGCAGGCATTGATTCAAGGAGTTTTCATGCGTGTATTAATTGTCGAGGACAATGCATTTAATGCCTTTTGCTTAACACGTCTGTTGCAGTCTGCGCAGCCATCCGTGCAAGTGATCGTGGTCAATGACAGCCTCAGCGCATTAAATGTAATCGAATCAGAGGACGTCTCCTTAGTCATCGTCGATGGCGATTTAGGTGTTGGTGACGGGTTGCTTTGCAATGGCCCTGCCTTGGCAGATGCCCTGTGGGAGTTAAAGCCATCGTTGCCTGTGATTGCCTGGACTGACTCCGAAATAATGCGCAGTGCTTTTGCTGAAACATTCAAACAACAACAGAAATGCTTCAATGATATTTATTGCTGGCCTAAAATCGTCAGCCAGGAACGCATTTCCCTGGCGTTGAATTATCTCGGCAAACAAGCCAGCGCAACACCTGCAGCCAGCATCACCAAGGTTACAGACGCATTACACGCTTAATTAGAGTAAGGGATGAAGCGTGATATCCCGATCGTAATCGACCAGCAACAGGTGATTGGGCGGCACATCCTGCCATTCTGCCTTAAATTTGGTTAATTTTTCCGACGCCACCAACACACAATGATGATCCCCCGTTGCGCCTTTGAAATGGTTGTGTTTGTGCGGCGTAAAACAGTGCCCTGAAAAATAATGCATGGATTCGGGTTTTAGCTTCTTGTCAGAACAATAACGGCTTGCCAGCAAACGCTGCCCATCAGTCAGGCAAATATTAAAATAAGAGGCTTCTTTGGCGCCGAAATCATGGACCAGCCGATTGATTTCCGTCACCGTGGCTTGAAAGATCTCAGCGACAGTCGATAATTGCGACAAATCTTTTCCTTTCGCCAATTGCAGGAACAAGGCAAAAAAATGTTCCGAATCGGTCTCCCCCCGAATCCAGTTGTAAATATCATCCTCAAGCATGTGCCGCAAATGGCGTTTGACTGTGATGAAATTGTCAATGCCGCCATTATGCATCAGCATCCAGTTGCCATGGATGAAGGGATGGCAATTGTAATGAGTCACGCCGCCCGCACTGGCTGCACGCACATGGGCAAAAAAACAGGTGGATTGAATTTTAGCCGTCAAATGCAGGAGGTTTCTGTCATTCCAGGCTGGTGAAATGGAGGTAAACAAGGCCGGTGCGGGACTTAAGTGATGGGCATACCAGCCTAAACCGAAGCCATCACCATTGGTTGGGATGGTGGATTCCCGCGCATGGAGACTCTGCATAATAATGGAATTGACAGGCTTAACCAACACATCTTCCAGTAATATGTCATCTCCCAGATAGGCAACGAGTCGGCACATGATTCCTCCTTGGTTTTATTAACTATAGCAATAAAATCCGGGGAATCGTGCCATATTATTGCGGTTTGAACGCCGTGACGGTAGGGAAAAGCCTCGCTTGGTCATATAGAAACCGGATGTTTGAAAATCCGGCCTGCGAGAGGAGATCGTGCGTTTCGCGCGTGGATCGGAAGCAGCGGAATTTACTATCGATGAGCGTTGTAAATAACAGCTTTTGCAGGCGCAGATGCTCATGGTTTATTCGCGCCATGTCCCATTCCCCCGGATCAGTCGCCGTGGGCGGCGGGGTGATAAAGCTGGTGACTAATTTACCGCCAGGCTTTAATGCGGTGTAAAAGCGCTGGTAGAGCTGCAAAAGCCGCGCGGTGTCTGGTTCGTAAATACTCAAGCCATTGCTGGATAGCAAATCGAATTCATTGCAGTCAGTGATTTCCCAGGCGTCGGCTTGTTCTAAAATAAGCCATTGGCTTAAGCCTTTGGTCGTGGCTAAATGTTTCGCATCTGCCAGTGTGTCGGCATCGTAGTCAATACCAACCAATTGACACGCCTGAATGCCTTCAAAATCAAGATAAAGCAATTCTCCCATCATGCCGCAGGGAATACAGGCCAGTTTGGCGCCGGAACGTAGCATGGTCTGATTTTCTTTAAGAAAAAGCGTAAACCGCTCTTGCGTGGCTAACATCAAGGGGGAGTCATCGAGGATAAATTTTTCCAGCGATGAGAACCGGTCGCCGCGGTTATTTTTTCCGGTTAGCCGGCCCTGGAGGGGGTGTGTCAGCATGTAATGAGTCCAAAACCCATTGATGCCCTGATTTTGTAAAAGAAAACGTCCGAAATCAAAAGACTGCAAGGCTTGAAGAAGATCGAGCTGCTCTGCTACGGAAAATCCATCCTGTGCACCCTGTTGTTTAATTTTTTGGGTTAAACGCGCCACAACCAGCGGCAGTTCTTCCGTTTTTTGCTGATGAGAGATTAATGCAGTCGTCATGTTCATTTTTTAAAAAAGAATTAGACGGCTAAAGTAATGGAAAAAGAGGAATCTGGCAAATGTCAGGTTGGGTATTTGCAATGCCCAACCTGAATGAGATGTTAAGTGCTGATTAATCAGGATAGTTGCGGTTTATTGGCGGTATTGGCATCCTCTTGTTTCGGGGCTTGAACCAAAAAAGAAAGCGAGACCAGAATGTTGGCCACCTCTACTTGCGGTGTGGTAGCCGGTTGATTAGGTCTTCTCTTTTTGGGAATAGAATCACGCTTCTTAAATAATCCTTCATCCGTTGATAATAAGGGAGTCGTTTCGGTTTGTTTTCTCTTGGACGCTGTTTTTAAAAGGCTGTCAGCCTCATTCAACGCTTCCTTTACTTCCGTTTCGAATTCGGCTGTGATATCCAGGATTTTTCGGTAGTATTGGTTTTTATATTCTTTAGTGAGGGTCTTATAAAAAGCACTTATCGTCGTTTGAACTTTTTGCAGCTGCGCACGAAGGTCTGAATCAGCTTGCTCTGAACCCAATTGGTTCTTAATCGATGCTAATTCCCCTGCCGCTTTAAAGTATTCCATTTTTAAGGGACAGAATACAACGTCCAATTCAATATTACTCAATGTCGGTGTCATACTATTCGGTGCAACGGGTTTAATGATGTCGTGACTGGCTCGATAACAGGCGATCGCCTGGTCTAATAACCGATGATGTGTTGCCAGTTCCTCTGTATTTTCAAGCGCCAGGGCCGCATAACTTTTGGCTGCCAACAGGAGCGGGTCAAGGTAAGTCGGTAAATCCACTACCGCAACCGAGGCCAGTAAGCGCTTAACTTTCGAAAAATCAGATACCGTGGTTTCAAATGACTCAATGCTCTTTTTTAAAAGGGCAATCTGACTCTTGTCTTTTTGAAATAGTTTATACGCGCTGCGTAAAGTAGGACCTAATTCAAGCAGTATGTCTATTGTTATCATCATTTCTCCGTTAGGCTTAAGTAAGGGAGCGAATTATAGATAACATCGGGTTAAGGAAATCTTAAGGAAAGCATTATTTTGGTTGAAAAAAACCGCGAATACAGTCCGGTACCGGCACGGATTGATTTTTCTGATAATCGACCCAGACAATTTTACTTGTTCCCTGTGCCATCAATTGGTCATTCTGATACAGATCGTGGTCCATGATAAAACTGGAACGTCCGAGGCTATGCACGCTGCTGGTTAATGTCAAGGTGGCGGGATAAACCACCGGTTTCAAAAAAGTACAGGCGATGTGAATAACGACTGGACCGAGACTTTGCCGCATGTCCAGATTCAATTCCTGCAACCAGTCAATGCGCGCCTGCTGAAAATAGTCAAAATAACGGCCGTTGTTGACATGGCCCAAGGCATCCATGTCGCCCCAGGCGATGGCAACGGTTTTTTGGTGAACAGCAATTTTGGTTTCAGTCATGTTAAATCCATCGGATCGACGTCGATATTCCAGCGGACCTGGTGTTTAGTTATTGTTAACCACTCCCTCATGGCCGTCAATGACTGTTGCAGTAATTTTCGAGAAGGCGATTTCAATAACAATTGCATGCGGTATTGATTGGCTTTGCGCGGCATGGGCGCGGGGGCGGGTCCCATGATGTCAATCGGCTGAGTAAGTAACTGGTTTTTTACGGCATGGAGAAATTGCAGCAAGTGGGCCGGTTTTTTATCCTGAGCGCGAATAACGGCGAGGTAATGGTAGGGCGGCAAGGCGGCCTGCTGACGGGATGCTAACAAAGCCTCGGCAAAGGCATTGTAGCCCTCCTGAATCAGGGTATTTAGTAGCGGATGCGTTGGGAAATGGGTTTGAATAATGACTTGCCCTGGCTTGTCAGCGCGCCCCGCCCGGCCCGCGACCTGGGTTAATAATTGGCCCAGCCTCTCCAGTGCGCGAAAATCCTGATTGTAAAAGCCGGCATCCACATCAACAATCACGACGAGAGTCAATCGCGGAAAATGATGACCCTTGGCCAGCATCTGCGTACCAATAATTAGCTGTGCTTCACCCCGATGAATTTGACCAAGGCGTTCATCGAGTCCATTCTTTTTACGCACTTCATCCCGGTCAATGCGAAGCAGGCGGGTGTCGGGGAATTGCTGGCTTAAGTAATCATAAAGCCGTTGCGTGCCGATGCCGACAGGGACGAGTTCCTTGCCATGGCATTGCTTGCATGTCGCGGGGATAGCCTGACTCAAGCCGCAATGATGGCAAAGCAGCTGCTGGCGTTGGCGATGCAGTGTCAGATGGCTGTCGCAGGCCCGGCAATCCGCCATCCAGCCGCATTGATGGCAAAGCAGAACCGGGGCGTAGCCGCGGCGATTAATAAAGACCAATACCTGATTGCCTTCGCTTAAGTGCGAAGCCATGGCTTTAATTGTCGAATCAGCCAGACCATCGCGAAGGGGGATGTTACGCAAATCCGTGATCTGAATGTGCAGAGGCGACTGATTGAGGGCCCGTTGATTTAAACGCAACAGCGTGTATTTCCCCTGCAGGCAGTTTTGCAGGCTTTCAAGGCTTGGAGTCGCTGAGCCTAAAATGATGGGAATGCCGGCAAGATGCGCCCGCATCAAGGCGGTGTCACGTGCGGAATAACGCACGCCCTCGCCCTGTTTTAACGAGGGGTCGTGTTCTTCATCAATAATAATAAGCCCCAGATCGGGCATGGGCGTAAACACCGCGGTGCGGGTGCCGATGATGACTTTAACCGCTGCGATTTTAGCAAGGTGCCAGGCCTGTTGGCGCTCCTGTTCGTTCAGTCCGGAATGAATCACAGCCATCGGTACGTTCAATCGCTGCTTAAAACGGTGGATCAATTGCGGCGTTAAACCGATTTCAGGCACTAAAACCAGGATCTGGCGCTTTTGCCCAAGTATCGACTCGATGACCTGCAGATAAACTTCCGTTTTACCGCTGCCAGTCACGCCCTGTAAAAGATAGCCATGATAGCCTGAGGTTGCCGCAACAATTGTTTTAAGAGCTGACTGTTGCTCGTCATTTAAGGGTAGCGGCGTTTCCGGGGAGTGATTACCGGGCAGGGGAATGGCTAATTCCTGGGTACGTTTGAGGATACCGCGTTCGCACAGGGCATTGAGCAAACTCATGTTAAATCCTGCCTGTTGCAGTTCGCTTTTGCTGATTGAATGGTTATCGGGTGTGAACTGGGCGAGCAATTGCTGTTGCCTGTGGGCGCGTTCTGGAATTTGAACGGCGGCCTGCTCCATGGGGACTGCCAATTGAAAATAATCAAGGAAAGCCAATTGGGCCTCTTTGCCCAGGCGGTAATTTTTAGGGATGGCCAAGGGCAATACTTCAGACAGCGGTGACTGGTAATAACGGCTGACCCAGTGACACAGGGTCAGCAATGGCTGACTAACCAGTGGGTCTTCATCAAAAAGCCGCTCAATGGTTTTTAAGGCCGCTGTCTCCTGATCAGTTTCACCAAAGCCAATGACAATGCCTATGCGAGTGGCCTTTCGGAATGGCACCAGGACGCGCGAACCCACCGCCGGCAAGGACTCCGTAGGCCAATAATCAAAATAATCGCGGTGGGTATGAAAGACACAGACTTGAACGGTGGATGCCATTATGACGCGCGTTGCCATTCATGGCTGGCTGACTGACCAGGTGCTGAAAACACTTTAACCACCACTTTGTCAATGCGGTGACGATTGAGTTCAGCCGTGTCTTTAATCAATTCCTGTACAAACCAGCGGGAGAGTTCTTCCACAGTGATGTTGGTCAGGGGCATGAGCGTGACGTCTTCTTTCAAAAAAGGAATTTTTTTGTGGTTAAAGGTAAAGTAGAGGTAATTTTCATCCTCGGCATACTTGAGAAACGGCGAAAACTGCGGCATCAAAAACGTCTGATTTAATTGGCGGCAGAGTTTATGAATACGCTCTTTGTAATAGCGGTAATCGAAGGTCATGCCATTTTCTTCTACCCAGGTTGTCAACGCCAGATAAACACTGTACATATGGCCATGCAGGGGTTCGCGTTCGGTGGCGGAAAAAATGGTGGTGTGGCCTGCAGAAAATTTCATGGATTCTTTTTGCAATTCCACCGTGGTTAAATATTTGCTCATTTCACAAACTCACTCGTTTATCATGAAGTAGGAAGCCCTGCAGGGGAAAATCCAACCCTTTGGTCAGGGCAATGACCTTAAAAAGCTCACCCATTTCGCTTGGCTGAATTAACTGCTTCACGGCTTGCTGAGCCCGCAGGCGCGAAACCTCATTGGTCAGCCGTTCGAGTAAGCTTAACAAACCGTTAGCCAGCAAGAAAGAGGCTTGATTGGTGTAACCGGCGACATGAAAGCCGGCATCATAACCGGCCTCGGCTACCTGGGTGAAATCGACATGCGCGGTGATATCCTGTTCGCCGACATGAATGAGCGGGTTGCTGTGGGCATGATGGCGAAAATGACACATTAAAGTGCCCTGATTGCGATCGGGATGGTAATATTCATGGCGCGGGAAGCCATAATCAATAATCAGCATGGCGCCCTGGTTTAAAATCCGGCTGCATTCTTTAAGCCAATCCTCGATGAATAAATTCACCTCCGATTGATAAGGGCAAGGCAGATCAGGTAAGACCTGGTGAAGGTAGTTGAGCAGGCGTGGGTTGCTGGAAGGGTTAAAACGCTCGATGAGTTCACCCCGGTCATTGAGGGTGATCACGCTTTCCAGGATGTCGTCGTCTGTTTTCAAAAAGCGATGAACCGGCATGGCATCCAGCACTTCATTGGCAATCATGACTCCGTTAAATCCCTGTTCTGGCCATCGGTCAAGCCAATGAACCCGATCAAACAGTGCCGGTATTTCCGTTTGAATCAATTGTTGCTGGCGTTGCCGTAAATTACTGCTGACTTCCATAATCAGGTAGCGTTCCGGCAGGCATTGCAAGGCGTCCAGTGCCTTCAATATATCCACACAAAGACGGCCTGAGCCCGCACCAAATTCAAACAGAACAGGGTAGTCGAGCGTCTTGAAAATCTGTTGGCATTGCCCAGCCAATGTTTGTGCAAAAAGCGGGGTTAATTCCGGAGCTGTGATAAAATCACCGTCTACACCAAACTTTTGCAATCCGGCGCTGTAATAACCGCTGCCCGGTGCATAAAGTGCGTGCTGCATGAATTCTACAAAGGGAATTTCACCGCATTCCTGCAGGCGTTGATGGAGCGAAGTTTGGTTGTTCATAGGAAATACCAATAAAAACGGGGAAAATACCTTGAATCAAATGACTAAACAAGAAGACCGTGTCGCCTTAGTGACTGGCGGTGCCCGCCGTATCGGGGCAAGCATCGTCCAATTTCTTCATCAGGCGGGTTTTAAAGTGGCTATTCACTGCCATCAGTCTTCGACCGAGGCGGCTAATTTAGCAAAATTATTGAACAATTTGCAAGCCAACAGTGCCGAAGTTATTCAATGTGACCTGCAACGCAGCGATGCCGGGGCCTCGATTATCAATGACGTGACCCGCTGGGCCGGTCGTCTCGATCTGCTGGTGAACAATGCGTCCGTGTTTTTTCGTACCGATACTCAGCAATGGCAGGTGGACGATCAGAACCGTCTGTTTCAGATCAATGTGTTTGCGCCCTTTGCCCTAAGTACCGCTGCGTTTCCCTGGTTACAACTACAGAAGGGAAGCATCGTCAATATTACCGACATTCATGCGGATAACCCCTTAAAGGGCTATGCTTTGTATTGCCAATCCAAAGCAGCCTTAGCCATGCAAACCAAAGCGCTGGCGCGAGAATTTGCGCCGCTCGTGCGGGTCAATGCCGTGGCGCCGGGTGCCATTGCCTGGCCTGAGCATGAAAACAGCTTAAGTCTTAGCGCCCGTGAACAAATCATTGCCCGTACCCCCTTAAAAAGCCATGGGCAGCCTGAATACATTGCTCAGGCCGTATTGGCTTTAGCAAATAATGCGTTTATTACTGGCCAGATTTTAAAGGTCGACGGCGGCCGCAGCCTCACGTAAACGGGGTGAATGCAAGTAATCCGCGATAGCGGCCAGGCTGGTCAGGGCATAAAAAGCCGGCAGTTCAAAGGCCGCAAGGCGGTTCTTAAAATAATAGCGAATCAGGGATTTGCTTTGTAAAACGGCTTGGTATTCATTCTCCTGTTCACTTAAATAAGCCAAATGCAACAGGAACAACTCGATTAAATGTTCCTGGCTCACTGTCAACGCGGGTTCTTGCAGCAGTTGTTGATAAAGCCAGGGTTTTCCAGTGCCTGCTCTGGAAATCATAAAGGCATCACAACCGGTTTCAAGCCATGCCTGGTGCAGGGTTTCGGCATCATGAATATCACCATTGGCAATAACCGGTATGGCAATATGGCATTTAATGCGTGCAATCTGCTTAAAATTGCAGGCAATATCGTAATCATCCACCCAGCGGCGGCCATGCACAATCAGGGCATCAGCGCCGGCTTCCGTAATCTGCTCGGCCAGAATCAAATCGTTGTCATTCCCCTGGATACGGATTTTTACCGTCAAGGGACAGGGGGTGGCATCCTTTACCGCGCGAATAATGGCTTTCAGGGTGTCGGGTTGTTGCAGCAAGGCGCTGCCGGCGCCTTTTTTGCGAATTTTGGTTTTCGGGCAACCGCAGTTGATATCCAGTAAATCAGGTTGGAAGGCAGCCAGTTTTGCTGCCGCTTCAGCCATCAACCGCGGATCATGACCAGCAAGCTGATAACATAAACGGGTCTCTTCCGGCGCACGAAACAGGTAGCGGCTGCTAAAATTATGTTTATAGACTACATCGTGCGCGGACATCATTTCGCTGACACAGTAAGCCGGCGGTACAAAGCGATAAAACAAGCGTCTGAACGCGCTACAACTGAATCCGGCCAAGGGGCCCTGAATCAGGCGGTTGGGTAAAGACAGCGTGCCGATATGCAGCGGTGTTTTGAGAAAGGATTGCATGGGGTACAATGAAATAAAACAATCAATAATTGAGCGTATTATACACATCCATTATCATGATGCATGATTTGCTCCGCTTAAGGCACACAACGACAGAGGAAGGCCATGGACAAACACTATTACTCGCCTATTGAGATGCTTAAGATTGCAAGTCAGCATGCGTATTGTGCGCAGCATCTGCTGCAGAATGACGCTGAAGTTAATATTGCCCGCTACGGGGTCAGCGATGCCCTGGCGCCCATTTCATCCTTAATGTATACCGCTTTTGAGATGATGTTTAAAGCCTTCCTGCTGCACGATCATCGCCCGGTTAAACAACATAAAAATTTACAGGAACTGGTTGAATTAAATATTGATCTTGGCTTTTCCAATCAGGACATTCAACTCATGAAAAAATTGTCGCGGCAGGTGGCTTTCCGTAAAGGGATTGATTATGAATTGTGGGAAAATCGCCAGCAACAACATGTTTTTTGCATCGACATTCTAAGACTTTTTCAGCGGTTGCATGAATTGATGCCACTGGAATTGCAATACGATTATCAGGCTTAAATGCGGGTAAACAACCTGGTCTAACCTTGAATAAAGGCTCAAGGTTAACCGGTAACGAAGCAGGAAGCCAATTAATTAATGGAGCGGACAACGTCAAATTCTTCGTATAAATCCACGTCTCGATTAATCAGGGTTTTTAAAAATTCTTCGAGGTCATGCTGGGTCAAAACCAAGGAGATTTCTTCTTTTACTTTTTTCACAGGTTGATGGGCGTCCATGTCGTTCATGATAGCTTCCTTTCTTTTCTAATCCGGTATCTTTAAGGATAGTGCAAGAAAAAGAATAATCCAGTGAGTGTTAACCTGGATAGGACTAACGGCTCTTTCCTGGATGCGTTATACTGACCTGTTTTTAATTGAGTAGCTTAAATACGGTGTTTGAACGGGTCTTATGAATATTTTACTTGTAAGAATTGGCCGCCTGGGTGATATCGTCATGATCCTGCCCGCAGTGAAGGAAATCCAGCGCTTATATCCAAAGGCCACAATCCATGTCGTTACCAGCCCGGATGGCATCCGCCTGCTGAAAGCATTTGGCTTAAATCCTGGCACCATGGTCCAATATAAAAATAACATTTTGTCGCGATTGTGGGAGCTTTACAAAGTCAGGCGATTCATTCGTCGGCAGCCATTTGATGTGGTGTATTGTTTTGAAAGAAAAAAACGGACGCTCTCCTGGCTGCCCGCGCCGGCTAAAATAATAGAACCAAGCCATGAATTGCAACATTATGCCTGGCGTTGTTTAACATTGGTGACCGCCTCACCTGAACAGGACTATAAACGCCATTATCTCCCTGTGAATCCTCAAAAAATACCACCTCTCCATGCCTTTTTAAGTACCCAGGGAATTGCATGCGACACGATTCTGATTGGATTGCACCCGACCTACAGCGGATTTAATAAATGGGGTAAAGGCAAGGAGAGCAGGCATCGGTTATGGCCCTGGCAACACTTTGCAAAGCTTGCCTTGATGCTGGCTGATTATGGCAAAAAAAACGGCATGGATATCAAGGTCGTTATGGACCTATTGCCTGAAGAGCGTCGATTGGGAGAGCAAATCCAGGCGGCTAGTCAGGGCCGTGCCGTGCTGTTACCGACAGAACCTGATTTCCAGCGGTACCTTTGTTTTCTACAACGTTTGAATGTTCTGGTGGTGGCCAATACCGGTGTCATGCATCTCGCTGCAGCGCTCAATACGCCGCTGGTGGCCTTGTTTTCCGAGCTTCATCCCGGCGATTGCGGCCCCTACATGCCTGAGGAGCGTTTTAACGTTCTGCGGGCTGAAGACACGGCCAATCCTGAACGTGGTTTAGAGGCGATTGCAGTGGAAGCAGTCTTTGATGCTGTTTTGGCTTTGCTCATGAACCAGTCGATTAACCGCCCCGGGCAAGCCAGAGCGGTTGATGTTATTACAGGGTAAGCATGAAGGCAACCAGGTCCTGTTTTTCCTGGTTGTTGAGTTGCAATTCAAGGACCTGATTAAAAAATTCCACCGTGTCATCCAGTGTCAACAAGCGACCGTCGTGCAGATAAGGGGGGCTGTCTTTAATGCCTCGCAGCGGGAACGTTTTAATCGGCCCGTCGGCACTTTCCATTAAACCATTCACTAACTCGGGCTTAAAGAAGCGCTCGGTTTGCAGATTGTGCATGGTGTTGTCTGTGTAATAGGGCGGTGTATGGCAGGTCGAGCACTGGGCTTTGCCAAAAAACAAGGCCTGGCCGCGTAACTCAGCTTCCGTGGCTTTTTGGGGATTAAGTTTACCGTCCCATCGTAATTTGGGGGCGGGTGGGAAATCCAGCAGGGCTTGAAATTCCGCCATAAAATGGACCTGACTGCCTCGCTCGAGTATATTGACGCCTTTTTTAGTGGCAATAACCGGATCACCATCGAAGTAAGCGGCGCGTTGTTCGAACTCTGTAAAGTCCTCGATGGTTTTTAGGGCACGTTGTGATCCAAACAGGCGTTGGATATTCACGCCCCGTAAACTGGGTGTATTGATGCGATGCCTGAATTCCTGGGGACGGATATCACCGACCAGATGAGTGGCCTTGTTGGTGTGCCCATTTGCATGGCAATCAAGGCAGGCAACGCCCCGGCTGGGTGTAAGGGTCCGGCGATCATCCGTCTGGTTAAACTGTTGCTGCGGAAAAGGGGTAACCAACAAACGCAGCCCTTCCAGTTGTTTGGGGTTTAACAGGCCATTAAACAAATCGAAATAGTTATTGATAGTGACCAGTTGCCCTTTGGATACATCGCCCAAATCCGGACGGGTGGTCAGGAAGATAGCGGGTGGGAAAGGTGGCAGAAAATGATCGGGGATATCGAAATCCAGGTCAAAACGGGTTAAATCCCGTTGTTCCTGGCGCTTGATTTCATCAATCACAAAATGAGGAAACAGCATGCCGCCTTCGGCATGATGGGGATGGGGCAGGGGTAAGAAGCCTTTGGGGAATAGGCCTTTTTCCCTGATTTCTTCAGGTGTCATTTTAGATAGGGATTCCCAGGTGACGCCGGCTGGCAACTTCACCCGAACACCTTCCTGCACCGGTTTACCGCCAGTCATGGTGGCGGTTTTGGAGGGCTTATTGCTTAAATCATACCGTTGATTCAGCAAGTCATTGTGTTGTTTGGCCAAGGATTCTTTCTGTGACTCCATGCGCTTGACCACCTGTTGAAAGTCTTCCTTCATAATAACCGGCATATAGCTGGTTGGCGGTGAGGCCTGGGTTGCCAACGACAGGCTGCCGAGCAGTGCCAAGGTGAGACCTTGCCTTTTCTTATGCATAAATAATCCTTATTCTGATTTCCCTGAAGTCTTGTGGTTGCTGGTATTCAAGACGATAGTTTTTATTATAAGGTTTATGATTAAACGGCGAAAGTCATTCGACATACATTCCATCGGTAAATAGTTGTTATAATTAATAGAATACTCCGTGGATTGAAGGAACAACCATGAGGCGAGTACCGTTTAAAAAGTCCCAGGTAGGCTCTATTGGTGTGGAACTCGAATTTCAAATTATTTCACCCCAAACGTATACGCTGATTCCGCGGGCAAAAGATCTTATTCGCAGTATCCGTGAAAGTGATTTCAGCAGGCAAATTATTCCGGAAATTACCCAAAGCATGATTGAAATCAACTCATCGGTGCATGATTCGCCTGCCGAATTGCTGCGGGAATTTGCCACAATACATGCCTTTTTAATCGAGAAGGCGGCGGCGTTAACTATTCGTTTCTGCGGTGGCGGTGTGCATCCTTTTCAACGCTGGAATCTGCAGAAAATATTTCCAAGCTTACGCTATAAAAATTTATCGCAGAAATACCGCTACCTGTCCAAACGCTCGACGGTTTTCGGGCAGCATATTCATGTCGGTTGCGCCAGTGCCAGGGATGCGCTTTACCTGACGCATGCTTTGGCCCGTTACGTTCCCCAGTTTATCGCCTTAAGTGCCTGTTCGCCCTTTTATCAGGGCGTAGATACCGGTTACTACTCGTCCCGTTCCACAATATTTACCAATTTTCCCATGAGCGGCGTCATTCCCTATTTCCTCACCTGGGAAGAATTCTCTGACTATTTTTATAAATTAAGGCGTCTGGGGGTGATTAAAAGCATGAAAGATTTTTACTGGGATGTGAGGCCAAAGCCTGAGTTTGGCACGGTAGAAATTCGAGTCTGCGACACCCCGCTCACTATAAAAAAAGCGGTTGACATCACTGCCTATGTCCAGGCGCTGGCGCTTTATCTGTTGCGTGAGAAACCGGTTCATATTACCCATGATCTTTATTATCTCTATAACTACAACCGGTTTCAGGCAAGCCGTTATGGGTATGAGGGCGAATTCATTCACCCGGATTCAGAGACCAAGGTATCCATCCATGACGACATTTTGCAAACCTGGGATGCTATTAAAGATGTGGCGGATGAGCTGCACACGCGGGATTACATTGAGCGCTTGCTTGATGAGGTAAAAAGGAACCACAGCGATGCCTTGTATTTAAAAGGGATTTACCGGGAAAAAGGAACTTACCCGCAAGTGGTAGCGGCACAGTGTCAACGCTGGGCTGAAGCCCTGATGTAAAAGGAGGGGCGTCGCCCCTCTTGCTGATTCATTAATCGATACGCTTGCAGGTCATGCCCCAGCAGGCGCCAAAACAGGTGGACAGGGCTCCGATAAAGAATACAACGAAAATAACAAAGCCATTCCATGCCAGATTCGAGGGGCTTGTATCAATCCGTATGGTATTATCGGCGGCAATTTGCTTTTGACTTTGCGTGGCTGAAGCATTTGGATTGACTGCCTGAGGATTTGCCGTAACCACAGGAATCATTTGTTTGACTGAATGGGGAATGGCTGTGGGGTAATTGGCGACGTATTGGCTGATGTGGCCGATGGCTACGGCACTTAACAATAAAGCCACGGTCCAGGTTGTGAAACCATAGACAATGCCAAGGTTTCTTTTGGGGCAGTAAAGACGGCCAAGATAACCGGCTGCATAACCTGCAGTCAGCATGGACGCGATTAAACCAATCACGACACCTAAAAATCCACCTATCGCTAAAACAATAGCGCCATTACTGCTTAAGGTGAAGAGACTAAGCCCAATGGCCATACTAAACAGCGTCAATAAGAATCCTAATCCCACTCCAATCAGCGCACCGACAAAGATTGCTGTCCAGGAAATACGCTTGAAATGATGATGGTGTATGGTGCATGGTTCTTCGTGAGCCTCGTGCACCGGGATGGTTTGTTCAATCATGATGGCTTTCCTTGTCTATGAAGTCCTTGTTTAAATTAAAAGACGCGAGATACTAACCAAATCAACACTAATACACTCAACGGCACGCCTAATAACCAGGCAATCAGATATTTAAGCATTTTTTTTCTCCTTATAAAACACCAAAGATGCGGGTGCATCTTTGGTGTTCGCCTTTTTGTTATTGCTGAGTAGTCCCATAATAATTATGGATAGTCGTACTCCAATTGGGACTGGACATATCAGGCCAATGATCCTTGTCAAAGCCCGGAGAGTTTTTCAGTCTCTCTTTACTGATATTGATGATGTAACACTCATTTTCCTTGTCATAGGAAAAAGTAGACCAGGGCAAGGCAAATAATTTGTCGCCCATGCCAAACAAGCCTCCAAAAGACAATACGACATAGGCGACATGTCCGTCCAGTTTATCAATCATCAGGGCTTCAATTTTACCTAAGTCTTCGTCCTGAAGGTTTCGTACTTCTGCGCCAATGACATCATTGGCGTTCACTATCAAGCTTGTCATAATCTTTCTCCTTGTACTTCCGTTTACTCCGGGGAAACGGGATAACTCCGTTATTCCGTTTCAGTTAATGAAGCATCCCCGGAAAGCGTTAGCTGATCGTCAATTCCCTTAACACCTTTTACGGAGTTAACGACAGTCATAATGGCTTGCTTTTGTTGAGCGGAGGCTACCTCACCGGACAAAATGACTTTTCCGTCCTTGGTTTCAACACTCACAGACCAACTGGGAATGTCTCTGCCCATGATGTCCGATTTTAGAATGGCCGCTTTCACCTTGGCGGTGATATACGTATCCGTTAATGGCGCCCGGCTATCTTTTACGGTCAGGTTATCGGCATTGACATCGCCAATTCCATCCACGGATTCCGTTAGCATCACTACTTTTTCATAATCGGTATCGGAGGCTAATTGTCCGTCTAAATAAACAATCCCATTGGTTACAGTCACTTTGACATCGGGGTATTGCGTTAAAGCTGCTTCGACAGCATGCTTAAAGTCGGCATCGCTGGTTTTTACCGTGGCTGTTCCCTCAGTCGTAGTTGCAGGAGCTGTTGTGGTCGTCGTCGTGTCTGCCGGAACAGCGTTGGCGCTCACCAGAGGACTGAAAGCCAGGCCGCCCAGGATAAGAATGGTTGTTGCGTTCAAACGTAATCTATCCATGATATCTACCTCTATTTGCGTTTTTCAATAGCGGCATTAATTAATCAGAGATTAAACGAAGCATTATTCCTATATTACTTCGATTAAAACAGAGAGCCATATCCAACTATAAAACCGCTTTAATTCTAATCTATCAGGATTTATATTAATCCATAATAATATGGCTTGTATTAAGATTAGACCATTGCGCGCTTTTTGGCAAAAAATTAAGCTATAAATATCAAGTAGATGTTTGTTTTTTATTTAAAAATGAATGCAAAATAACTATCGCCAGAAATTAAGATTCTGGCGATAATTTTTTCTTAGTTTCTTGAATTGTCGTTTTGACGTGAATGAGCATGTCTTTGAGACGCCTCATCGCGGCTATAAGATTGATTTCCTTGCTTTTTATCGTTTTGAGCCCCGGATCGTTCTTTGCTGTCACGAGCGGTTCTAGAGAGGTTTGAATCGTGGCGCTTTTCTGATTTGTCCGCATTATTTTTATCATGATTCGGGTGGAATCGGGTATTGTCCGATGCAGAATTAATTTTTTGTTGGCCATGATGTCCCTGATCATTTCGTTGTGTCATTTTCATTTCCTTATGTGATAATTTATCAAGACAGCAAACTTAATATTAGTCGCGGTTTCCCAATATTTCCAATAATCAAAAAAATTTTTTATGATGCTGTTTTTATTGGTTTTTGTACCGGCTATCAGTCAGGGGCGGCGGACCTGGCTTGATGGGTGCGTCGATGTCCTGATCATTTAAGGCAGGGGATGTTGACGTAAACAAACGGTGCCTGCCTGAGGCAGAGTCTAGGAACGAGGCGTCCTTATTCCAGTGGCGTTCCAGCCATTCTTTTAGCTGGCCCGTGCCTGATTGCTGTTTAATCGCGAGAGGAATCACGGCCCGCCAGGCGATCAAGGTCAACTGGCGTTTGTCAGCCAGAAAATCAGCCGCGATTTGCAGGGCTAAAAGCTTATCGAGATGCTCTTCAAGCAAAGCATAGTCCGTTTCACTGAACTGATGGTGAAGATTTTTTAAGCGCATGAATAAGGCTTGCAGCGCATGGGCGTGAGTCGGATGGGTCAGGAAGAGACGCCGGTTGGGTGGAGTGAATAAATCCATTTCGCTCAGCCAGCACAAGTGCTTCAATGCCTCCTGTTGCCGTTTTGGCGGTAAAGACAATAACGCTGAAAAATCCTCAGAAAACACTTGATTTTTCCGGGCTAAGCGTTGAATTTTATCTTGAAAGTTAAGTCGGGTCGCGATCGTCTTTGCATGTAACAATGAATGGAGTGTGGATTGGTTCAACGCATTCCAGGCAGCAAGAAAATGAATAATTGCTGTTAACGTTTTAAATGCTGCTTCTGATGAAAAAATGCGCGTTGCAATGGTGTTGTCAAGTAGCTGCTGTTGTTGAAGAAGTTTTAGGCTATGGATGGCGGCTATTTTAGTGAAAGCCAGTGCGTTGCAGCAGGTGGTCGTATCAGCGGTTAAATTCAATTGTTTAAGCGTGTAAAGAAGACCTAAAAAAATGTCGGTTTTATTAAGGAAATATTGCTTGAATTTCTCGGGGTTTACTGATTCAAACAAACGTATTAACTGACATATTTTTTCATCAAAAAGTGTGCATTCAATGCTCAAAAACTGACTATCAGTATACAGTGAATCAATGGCAATTCGTTCGGCGAGATCATCAGCATCCCATCCCAACTTATTGTCAATCAGGCGCTGTTTCAGAGCGGCGCGGCGTTCATCCAAATTGTGTTCTGCCAAAACAAACTGCATCAACGAATCCAGGTGTTGTTTGCCTTGCAGCATGGGATCAGTCAGAAACAGCAGGGGCGTATTCGCTTCATGCAATAAGGCGGCGGGTGTTTTACCGCCGGCGCCAAGCGAAAAAAGACGGTATTGCGGGTATTCCTGTAACAGGGCGCGTCCATATTGTTTCAACAGGTGAATACCGGCAGGTTCATCGCCGGATCGCAGGCTTTCAAAGGAATCCAGCACCAATCCTGAAGTGGAATTCCACAGGTAACCATGCGCGACTATCTTATAGTCTGAGTAACGGATCGCCTGCTCTCGGTTAAGCGGAGGCCCTGCACCTGGCTTTTTTCCTTTAAGCAGAACCAGGAAGCCATTGTTTTCAAGAAGCAAACCATCACGCACCAGGGTTTCACTGGCAGCGCCAATGGATTGGCAGCTATGGCTGATGTCCCCAAGCAGGTAGGCGTTAGGATCATCTGCAGGCATTTTGACCAGGCAATACCCGTTATACCCATAATCGCTGCCTTCAACGACAAGGTGAGGCAACTTGTCGCGGGTTTTGATGAAGGGCCTTATGGCCAGGCATCGGTTAAACATGTCCTGTGGGCGATCATATTGATAGCAGAGACTGGCCAGGTCCGGGTATTCATTGGCACGTTGATAGCGCAAGGACGCGGCTTGATTTATGGCAGATGGCAGCGTCAGCCTGTTTTTTCTTAACCCCTGTTCAATGGGCTGGGCCTCTTGAAAGAGGGTGATTGCGATTTGACCATGCAGTTGAATGAGTTTGCGCCATTGCTCGAGTTTTTTAATGGGCGGGTCATTGATAGGCAAATCAGGTTTAAGGATATCGGATAAGGGTTTACTCAGCGATGAGTTGTGCGCACTGAAGTGGCCTTCTATGCGGGCAAACGGATTTCGTCCCGGAGCATATCCATACCAGACAAGCATCTTATAGGCTTGCAAGCCAATGGTTTCATCGAGCGCCCCGCTTTTTTCAAGAAATAGGTTGACTATTTTGCAGATCTTGAAAAACAGTTGGAAATGCACCGCTGTTTCTTTATCATCGTGCTTAAAAAAAAGGTAGTGGGTGTTTAACTGCTGAAAATGGACCAGGAGGGCCGCATCGTCCGGCAACGCATGCCCGGGCGTTATGGGACCGAGGTCATCCTCCTGATTACCATACAACACCTGTTCAAGTTCTGAGCCTGTCTGGCGTAGCATTCGTCTGAAATGCTGAGACAAGTCGTCATCCTCGGTCATATTCTTAAATTTTTCCCTGATGCAGGCAATGATGAAATGCTTGCGCTGTGCCTGTTTTGATGGGGGCATATGACTCACATCAATGCGAGCGTGACCGGCGAAGAGGTATTGATAATACTCTGAGAGCAAAGGTTTCATGAGGCAGCTCATTATCCGGCCATAATCAAAACATAGCACAACAATTGCTATTTTTTGGTCAAATGGATCAATCGGTAACGGAGATGGTTATATCCTGCGCATGAGACAGGCCGTGATCGTCAACCACCCGCACAATAAAGTGCCCGGGTTTTGCCTGCCACCAGTAGGTTTCATCGCGTTGGGTCCTGGTCAGATAGGTGTCATTAATAAACCAGTAGAGATTAGCCACATCGGCATCAGTCACTGCACTTAAAGGAATTCGAGTCGTTTGTGCAGCATGGGCCTGGACCATGTAATGAAGTTCCTGCTGCGGTGATGTGATCTGCGGCGGCAAGCCAACGCTGTTAATCCGTTCGCAACCGGGTTCGTAGACCGGAGGCGAGCGGCGTTGAATGCCGGCTTTTTTGAAAATCCTAAGCAGATCGGATGGCCAGAATTCGTATACCTCAAAGTGAGTGTATTCATTAAAGTGACAGGTTCTTAAACCGGTGCGGCTATCGACAGCCACTTCCCGATAGATGGTATCGCTTTTAATGGGTGATTTGCCGGGGATAAACCAGGTTCGTTCTGTTTCGGTACAATACCGGGTTGGCAGCATCCCGGACGCTTTGCAGACATCAATTTGCCGTAAATTCATGGTTTGGGGGTATTTGACCTGGTTCGGCAGGGAACCATATTCTTGCCGGATTGCCTCTATTACGTCAAAAAATAAGGGGGCGGCGATGTCTTTGCCGACAAACGCCGGGTTGCCCTTGTTGTTAAAATTACCAACCCAGACCGTGAGCACATAAGGGCCAAAAATCCCGACAGTCCAGGCATCACGAAAACCGGAGGAGGTTCCGGTTTTCCAGGCAATCGTGAGTTTATCCCGGTTAGACGGCAGGTTGGACGCACCGGGTTTTGCTGTTTTTGTCAGCATATCCAAAACCAGAAAACTGGCTTCCGGGCTCAACAGGCGTTTGCCGATATCGCGTGCTTCATCGTCTCGTCTGCGCAATGCGTGCCACATCCCATCATTGGCGAGCATGGCATAAAGAGAGGTCAGTTCGTTCATGGTCAATTCAGCACCCCCCAGACTGAGCGCCAGACCATAATAGGAAGCCGGTTTGAGTTGAGTGACCTCGGCTTCAATCAGTAATTGATGCAAATCGGGATTGCGCAGTTGGTTGGCCAACTCAATGGCAGGGATATTGCGGCTTAAGATTAGGGCATCCTTCGCTTTGATGGGGCCCATGAAATCATAATCAAAATTTTCAGGATTATAGGCGCCAAAACGATGGGGAACATCCTTTAGCACGGTGGCGGGATGGATTAAGCCTTGATCCAAAGCCAGAGCATAGATAAAGGGTTTTAAGGTTGAACCGGGCGAGCGCTTGATTTCAGTGCCATTGATTTGTCCGCCTATTTGCTGATTAAAAAAATCAGCGGATCCAACCGCTGCTTTAATACCCATGTTGCGCGTATCAACCAGCAACAGGGCGGCGTTGTCCGCGCCAAACCGCTTGGTTCGGGCCAAATATTGGTGCAAGACCCGCTCGACGATGCGTTGAAGACGCCCATCCAGCGTAGTGGTAACGTTAGTGGGGAGAGGGTGGCTTTGCGCTAGAGAATTGACAAAGTGAGGTGCTAAAAAAGGCATCTGGCGAATACTGCGCATGGATAAAGGCAAACTCATGGTGCCTTTCAGTTTGTTGTCTTCAGGATGCAGGGCAAGCCACCGTTTGAACAGTTTGTTGCGGATGCTTTGTAACTGTTGATTGCTGGGGGTACGTCGGGTGGGATTTTGCGGAATCACACTGAGCGTCAGCGCCTCAGGCAGGGTCAATTGCTTTGCCGGCTTACTGAAATAAATCAGACTCGCAGCGCCAACCCCCTCGATGTTATTGCCGTAGGGAGCCAGATTTAAATAGGCCTCAAGAATATCGTTTTTGCTGTAATGCCGTTCAAGCTGCAATGCCCGGATGATCTGCATCAGCTTGCCGGAAACTGTTTTTGAGTTTAAGTGAAAACGAATGCGGGCAAGCTGCATGGTAATCGTTGATGCCCCAAGCCGACGTGATTTCATAACGTAGGTTTGCCAGATGGCTTTGCCAAGGGCAACGGGATTGATTCCCGGGTGTCGATAAAAATATTGATCTTCCTGCAGCAGTATTGCATCAATCAATGGCGATGCGATGGCTGAGAAGGGGGTGTAGAGTCGATATTTGTCGTCGTGACTTAAGCCAAGTCGCAAGAGCTGGCCCTGCTCATCAAAAAAAGCTCGCGAATAATTGATTCCCTCAAGCAGGGGCGGTTTGGGAATAAAAAAATAAGCGGCCAATCCACTGACAAACAGCAAAACAAATATTATTCTAGAAGGTCTGAGGAATTTCATAGCCATACTATACCGCAACGGCATGCGAGTGGGTTATTTTTTCCCGCCAATTCGATAAAAAAGATAAAAAAAATGGACTTTGGATACCTCAAGCGAATTGAATTATTACGTGCCACCATTTCATTGGATCAAACATGAATAACAATCCTTTTTCACGTTTCTTTGCTGCATTGGGTTCTTTCCTGTCGCCATTTGTTGGCCGCATCAGCTGGAGCTCACCGCCCTGGGTTCGTGAGTTAGGGCAGCGGGCGCGTAAAAGACCGATTGCTTTCTTTGGTACGCTGGCGAGCGTCATCCTGTTACTGACGGCATTTGCCTATGCGTATCAATGGTATAAAAACCGCCCGGTTCCCGAATGGATTACCGCCAAAATTACAGCGCCTGAGATAACCCCCGTGGCGGATGAGTTAATCCCCGAACCGGTAATTCTTGATTTTGGAGTGAATCGCGATGGTGGATTGATAAGCAAATCGGTGGCCCCTTTAAAACTTATCGGTAAAGAAGTCACCGAAGGCATCACCCTGTCTCCCGATATGCCTGGACAATGGAAATGGCAAAGCGACAACCGGCTGGTTTTTACGCCGAGTCAGGATTGGCCCGCGGGTCAATCCTATGAGGTTACTCTGGACAAGAGCGCTGTGGCTGATAGTAGCCAGATGGACACGTTGACCTATCATTTTGCAACCCAACCGTTTAGCGTCAAAATCAGCAAATTAAAATTTTATCAGGATCCGGTGAAGCCCAGTGTACGGCAAATCGTGGCTACTGTACGTTTTAATTACCCGGTGGATACCGTAAGTTTTGAAAACAATACCCGGTTGATACTGGAGGCCATTAAAAAGGACAAACTTGATTTGGCCGGAGAGAATTATAAATTCACCGTCGCTTACGGCAAAAACAAGCGGGTGGCCTATTTGCGCTCAGAAACCTTGCAATTGCCTGAGGTTTCGCGATACCTCGTATTGAATATTGGTGCCGGGGTCAAATCAGCCAGCCAGTCCAGTGAGACGGATTCGGCCGTCAGCAAGAATGTGCTGCTTCCGGATATGGGCAGTTACTTTAAAGTTGTCAAAGCGGATGCCGCCATTGTGCGGAACGACAAGGACCAACCCGAACAGGTTTTAAACCTGGAAACGTCGGTGGGGGTCGCTGATGCAGAACTGAATAAGTATTTGCATGTTTACCTGTTGCCTCAGGACTATCCTGCGACACCTGCACAGGGTGAGATAAAGAATTATCAGTGGCAGAATCCCGGCGAAGTGACAGCTAACATCCTGGCGCTGGCAACACCACTTAATAAAACGAGCATTCCGGCTGAACATCATTTTGCTACCTTGCACAGTTATCGATTTACAGTGAATGAGCCTCGCTACCTGTATATTAAACTGAATAAAGGCATCAAGAGTTTTGGCGATTTCGTGTTAAGCAGTGACTACACGGCCATTGTCAAAGTGCCCGAATTTCCCCGTGAAATCGGCTTTTTGCATAAAGGGGCGCTGTTGGCTTTAAACAGTGAACGGAAGTTGTCAGTCACCGTACGCGGCCTTTCTGCAGTGAAATTTGAAATAGCACGTGTGATGCCAGATAACATCAATCAGTTGGTGACGCAGACGCAGGGGGATTTCAATAATCCCTATTTCATTAATCAAAGCTTTAACCAACAGAACATCAGTCAGCTTTTTTCAGAAATTCGCCAATTTGATAACTCGGATTTAAGTAAACAGCAGTATACGGCGCTGGATTTGGGCAAGTACGTCAATACAGACATCAACAGCCAGGGACCGCAGGGTTTATTCCTGCTTAAGGCAACAGGTTGGGATATGAGCAACAATACCCCGCTGGATGTCAAAAACAGCCGCTTGATTCTGATGACGGATTTGGGCTTGATTGTGAAGGATAACAGCGACAAAACTCACGATGTCTTCGTGCAATCCATTGCCCAGGGTACACCGGTAGTAAACGCCATGGTGGCGGTGCTCGGTAAAAACGGGCTGCCGGTCTTAACCCGCTTGACGGATGCCCAGGGTCGTGCCAATTTCCCGCCTCTCAATGACTTTATTGAAGACAGGGAACCGGTTGCCTATTTAGCCAGTTTCGGCAGTGACGTCTCATTTATTCCCTACAATAATCCGGGACGGCAATTGAATTATTCCCGCTATGATGTCGGTGGTGTCTATAATGCTGATGAGAAAAACCGCCTCAGTGCTTTTCTGTTCACGGATCGCGGCATTTATCGCCCGGGCGATGAAGCGCACATTGGCGTCATTGTCAAACAAACCTTTGCCAAACCCCAACCGGCGGGTTTACCTCTCCAGGCTACGGTAACTGATCCGAGAGCGACAACTATTCTGGATAAAAAATTCACCCTGGATGCATCAGGTTATATGAGTTTTGATGTGGCAACCAATGCCACGTCACCTACCGGCCCTTACTATGTCAATCTTTATATTGTGAAGGATGGCCAGGCGGACAGCTACCTGGGCTCGGTGAATTTCCGCGTGTCTGAATTCCAACCGGATCGCATGCGCATCACCTCTCAATGGTCGCAGCCGGGTTCGGAAGGCTGGATCTCGCCTGCAGATTTAAGCGCCAAAGTAGGGCTTTGGAATTTGTACGGCGCTCCGGCAGCGGATCGCACCGTCAGTGCTAAAATTTTACTGACCCCAGAGCGTGTGGCCTTTAGTAAATACCCGGATTATGTCTTCGCTGATCCGCTGCTGGATCCGGACAAACCGGCCAAAGTATTTACGGATAATTTGCCGGAGGCTAAAACAGATGCGGAGGGGATGGCCGTATTCAACTTAAATCTCGAGCGGTTTGATAAAGCCACCTATCAATTGACCTTTTTTGCCGAAGGGTTTGAGGCGCAGGGCGGGCGAAGCGTCGCAACCCGATTGACGGCATTGGTCAGCCCCTTAAGCTATCTTATCGGCTATAAACCGGATGGTGATTTAAAGTACATTAAGCAGAATACGGCGCGGCAAATTCAGTTCATAGCCATTGACTCGCAGTTAAAGCCCACGGCTGTCAATGACTTGAAACTGAATCTCTACGCCCTAAGACCTGTTTCGACGCTGGTTAAAAAACCGGATGGTACGTATCAATACCAATCCATTGTTAAGTCCACGCTGGTGAGCAGCCAGCCGCTGGCTATTGCTGAACAGGGCATACAATATCCCCTGCCAACGAATCAAATCGGAGATTTTTCCATCCGGGTAGTGGATAAAAGCAATACCGAGCTCAGCCAGTTAACATTCAGTGTTGTTGGCGAAAGCCAAATTCCGCTGGCTAAAAATGCTGAATTGAGCGTCAAGCTCAGCAAGGATGAGTACAATGCGGATGAAGACATTGAGTTACAGATAACAGCGCCCTACACCGGTGCTGGTTTAATCACCATTGAGCGTGACAAGGTGTATGCGACCCAGTGGTTTAAAACAGAAACAACCAGTTCTGTCCAGACGATTCATATTCCTGCCGATTTTGAAGGGAATGGTTACGTCAATGTCGCCTTTGTACGGGATTGGAATTCGCCTGAAATTTTTATCAGTCCTTTGAGTTACAGCGTGATTCCCTTTAAGGTTAGTCATGCCAACCACGCAGTAAAGATTGCGCTTAACACGCCGCAACTGGCTAGACCCGGTGAACCATTTACCATTGAATATCAAACCGACAAACCGGGTAAAATTATTATTTATGCTGTCGATGAAGGGATTTTGCAGGTGGCTAATTATCAGGTGCCCGATCCATTAAGCTTCTTCTTCCAAAAAAGGGCGCTTGAAGTGCTGACGCAACAAACCGTGGATCAGATTCTGCCTAAATTTGTTCAGGAGCGTGAATTATCAACGGTTGGTGGTGATGGCGGTGAAGAATTTTTGGCGAATCATTTAAACCCGTTCAAGCGTAAAACGGATTTGCCGGTTGTGTATTGGTCAGGGATTATGGATACGGATCAAACGCCCCGACAGGTGCAATACCAGGTGCCTGATTATTTCAGCGGGACCTTAAGAGTCATGGCTGTTGCGGTGGCTGAGGATGCTGTGGGTGGGGCAACCAAGGAATCGCAGGTACGCGGGCATTTTGTCATCAATCCCAATGTGCCAACCTTTGTAGCGCCCGGGGATGAGTTTACCGTGACGGCAAGCATTGCCAATAATATTGACAACTCGGGGGATGCGGCTGCCGTTCATGTTGCATTGACGGTTTCGCCCGGGTTGGAAGTTGTCGGCGATGCCAAGACCACACTGACGATTGGCGAGGGCAAGGAAAAGACAATCAGCTACACATTACGGGCTAAATCCTTGCTGGGCTCTGCCACAGTGACGTTCGTAACCAGCGCAGGGGATAAGTCCAGTAAAATGGATGCAACCTTAAGCATCAGGCCGCCTACTGCTTTTCTTACGTCCGTGACCAGTGGCGGCACGAATAGTGGAAGCAAGGGCCTGAATCTGGATAGAACCCTTTATCCTGAATACCGGCACGTTGAAGCGGCCCTCTCCAGCAGCCCGCTGATTCTGGTAGCTGGTCTGCAGCGTTATTTGGATGATTACCCCTATGGTTGTACTGAGCAATTGACCAGTAAGGCGTTGCCCCTATTGGCCATGGGTAAACAGCCCTGGTTTAACAACAGTACCGCAGCCATTACGGATCGCCTGACGACCACCTTCCAGATGCTGGGGCAACGTCAAATGACCAGCGGAGGCTTTAGTTACTGGCCAGGCATGATAGCCAATGACAGCGATCGCTTTGTCTCCGTGTATGCCATGCATTTCATTACAGAGGCTAAATCGCAGGGTTATGTCATTCCTAATGAATTGTATTATGCCGGCATGGCTTTCTTGAAAGAATTGGCGGCTCAAAACCCGAGAACGCTCGACGAGGCAAGATTACAAGCCTATGCCATTTATCTATTAACGCGTAATGAAGTGGTTACGACCAATTACCTGACTAACCTGCAATTGTATCTTGAGAAAGAACAAACCAGGGTTTGGCGCGAGGATATTCTGGGGGCTTATGTCGCGGCCAGTTACCAACTGCTGAAAAGCGAGGACGAGGCGCAGCAACTGATAAGCCGGTACAAGGCACCAGTGGATGCTTCATCCACCGATTTTTACAGTAAATCGATTGCCAATGCTCAATACCTGTATTTGGTTGCGAGCCATTTCCCCGACAGGGTGGAAAAAATGACGGACAAGTATGTTATTCCTCTGGTGTCTGCCATGAATAATGGCGAGATAAACACCTTGCTTGCCGGTTATTCCAGCCTGGCACTCGGCGCTTATGCCCAGGCAGTGGAAGCAGATGGTTCGGGACGTTTCTCGATTACGGAAACGCTGGCTAATAATGAATCGAAAACCTTGCCAGCCAGCAATCCCGTTTTCCAAAAAGCAGGAATCGACGAGGGCGTTAAAGAAATTACCTTTAATAATCCCGCGAAACAGACGATTTTCTATCAATTGATTCAGGCGGGCTTTGACAAACAAACCCCTGCCGAGCCATTGAAACAGGGTATAGAAATCGATCGCGAATACCGCAATCCGGATGGCGATGTGATCAATCGCATTGAACTTGGGCAGGAGATTGAAGTCCATATCCAGGTGCGGGCACTGGATGACCGGTACTTAAACAATGTCGCCATTGTTGATCTTTTACCGGGTGGTTTTGAAGTGGTCAGGGATTCAGTGAATATGAAATACCTGGATTATGCCGATGTGCGTGAAGATCGCGTGGTCTTTTTCACCGGTCTTGGCTCTGAAGCAACGGAAATTGTTTATCGCATTAAAGCCATCAATAAGGGGGAGTACATTGTGCCGCCTGTGTATGGACAAGCCATGTATCAACCCAATGTTCAAGCCTACAGTGCCGCTGGCAAACTTAGCGTCACGGCAAAGGAATAAGTCGCGACATTATGATTTTGGGGGAGTGAAGTAGCGTACGCACCGGACTCTCTCAAAATCATCTTCACCGGCATCATCATGATTTTTGTCGGAAAAATAAAGATCCTAGGCACTGTATTCAGGGTACCCTGCAAATTCGCTTGAACTCCAGTAATAGTCTTCAGAAAAGCCGCCGATTTCCTGGCGGTGTTGATAGAGGCAGTGGAGTTGCTTTTTAGCGGGTAAAAACCAGTCACGGTAGCAGGTTTTGCCTTCCTGACAAGGGGTGTTGCCTGCTTCATCGACTTCATAATCAAGGCACAGTTTGGCTGCTGAACGGGCATCCCCTAACTTGTCGCGGATAGCCTGGCTATTCCCCAAGCCATCGGTTTCGCTTTGAGCAGCAGGACCAATGGCAATGCCTTGTCCACCCCACCCGATGCCGTCGCTGTTGTCTTTGCTCGCCGCGATAAGGTTTTGAAGATCACCCTTGCTTTGCAGGCAAGCCACCACGCCGCCTTCAAAGGCACTGCCATAATGCAGGCTGTTTTCGGTGTTGGAGGCGTAAGCGGGCAGACTGAACAGAGCAGTAAGACATACGGAGCAAGTCAATTGACCGATCCCTTTCATTTCTTGTCCTTATTCGATAGTCAATGATAACCACAGCTTCTCTCAGTATAGTGAACGGCAAATCATTCTGCTTATCGGTAATTCAGCTGGTCCTGAGCTGGTGGTTCCGGCGCGGGTTTTACTGGGGGGACGATAAAAAAGTCAGGGGAGCTATTGTTCTGTATAGGGCTGTTGCTCCCTGTCAGTGGGAGGTTCGGTTCAAGGACAGGTGGCTTTGGTGCTTCATCCTGGGGCGGCCGGTTAATCACGTTATAAAGGTCGATTTCTCCAGATAGAGTAGGAAAATGTTTGGCGATTTGTTCCATCAATGCTGGACTTAAGTAATCGGGGGATAAAATTTTCATGCTGGAGAGGATATCAAACACATCATTACTGATGACCTGAATGACATGGTTTGGCAATAATTTCAAAGTCAGGTGATAAGGTTCGCCGTGCTTATTGTATTTCAAGGGAATTTTTTCTCTAGCGAGACGAATATACGCTTTGGTGAATTTCTTTGGTTCGATGCCATATTCTATTTTAACACCAAGCCCGCTGGTCGTCATGCGGACGGCAGAAATGCTGTATTGTTTTGGGTTTTGCTCAAGAAAGAAACGGGTCACCGTTAGATTGCCTTTGTGGTCATCCGGTCTTTCGGTCGCAACGTTAGTCTCATTGAGGCTGGCGCGATTGGGTGTGTGGTCTGCGGAGAAAGCTTTGGGTTTAAAGGGTTTCTTTTTAAAAAAAGCAACGAGTTTATCAAATTTCATTCGCTCAGCCTGACTGATTAAAGTTTAATGCAGAGCATTTTGCGAATAAACTCTCCTGTTAGCAAGACGTAAGCCGTTAAATCATGGAAACAAGGTAAAATAATTTCTCAAAGGTAATTGCGGAACAAGTTGTACAAATTTAAAATAGGTCCATTCAAGCGAGTTAATCTGTAGTCTTCTTTTCAAATGAATCAATCATCACCAGGGATAATAAAATGAATACACGTAAAGGCAATGCATTTTGTATTGGCTTGTTCCTTGTAAGCCTTCTTGCCAGCTTTAATTGTCAGGCCTGGTCGGCCGTGAGCTTTGGCGTGGGATGGTATGGCGGCAATACGCATTATCATCCGGGCTATGGACCACGCGCCTATTATTACGGCCCAGGCCCAGGTCCTTATTGGGGGCCGCCTGTACCCAATGTCATCATTAATGTGCCAGTAGAGAATTATTATGTTCCCCGCTGTCAGGAGTATGAGGTTTGCGATAATTACTATGATGAGTGCTGGATAGAACGCCGCTGCAATTAGACAGCTTATTCCGGATTTGCAGGCTTTCGTCTGCAACCGGATTTCTCTGAACGTCTACAGCATTCCCACACAAACTTGACACTATTTTTTCATTATTTTTAAAAAATAGTGTTATTTTTAAGTTAAAATAGCAGGTATTGTTTCAAGCGGTTTTCAATTATGCCTTTTGCCCATGTGTTATTAGCCCTCGTGGTGGTTCTCGTGTGGGGTGTTAATTTTCTCTTTGTGAAATTTGCCCTGGATGAAATGTCGCCGTTACTGCTCTGTGCCTTGCGCTTCGTGTTGGCCAGCCTGCCTGCTGTTTTTTTTATTAAACCGCCGAAAGTGCCCTTTACCCTGATAGCCTCTTATGGCCTGGTGATGTTTGCTCTGCAGTTTTCGTTATTGTTTTTGGGCATGCATTCCGGGATGACCCCAGGCATGGCGTCCCTCATTATTCAGGTACAGGTATTTTTCAGCCTGTTTTTTGCCGTTGTTTTTTTAAAAGAACAGCCTCATCTGCTGCAGATCATCGGTGCTGTTGTTTCGTTTACTGGCATCGCTCTGGTTGCCTTGCATCTTGATAACCACATCACTTTAACCGGGTTTTTATTCATTCTGGCCGCCGCTGCGACCTGGGGTGTTGGCAATCTGATTACCAAAAAATTTCAAGGCGTCAATATGATGTCGGTGGTGGTTTGGGGGAGCTTTGTCGCCAGCATTCCCATGCTGCTTTTGTCCCTTTTGCTCGAAGGGCCGTCGACCATGGTTTATACCTATCACCATATTAACTGGCTCGGCATTGGCTCCCTGTTCTACATTGTTTATATGTCAACCTGGGTTGGATATGGTGTATGGAACTGGTTAATAAGCCGTTATCCGGTGGGTATGGTAGTTCCCTATACCTTATTGGTTCCGGTCGTTGGGGTTTTCAGTTCAATTATTGTCTTGGGCGAGCCATTTGAGCTTTGGAAAATGGCGGCAGGATTACTGGTTATCTGCGGTTTAATGATCAATATTTTGAGTACCCGATTAGTCCGAGTCAAATTACAACCCGCTACTTAGCCGGGAAAGGGGTGGAAAAACGTAGCCTCGTGCTTGTTATAAAAGAGGTTTAACACCCGTGAATTCGGCAGGTTTTGCAATTCCCTTAAGATGTGAAGATCGGTTTCCCCCTGCAATTTAATCGTAAAGATCAATTGCCTGGCTTTACCTGAAGCCAGCCATTGCTTAATCAAACGGTAAGCTCGCTCGGGATAGCAGGCAACATCGGATAACACCCAGTCATAAGATTCTGTCAATTTGTCGGGGTGAAGCGCGAATGCACTTTGTTTTAGAAAATGAACGCCTGGCAAGCAGGCAATTTTTTCAGCCAGCGGTGCTTTGTCCACAGCCGTCACGGTGGCGCCTAAGCTTTGCATGACAAAGGTCCATCCGCCGGGAGAAGCGCCTAAATCCAGGGCTTTGTCGCCTGCCTTGGGATACTGCTTAAGCAGGGTCAGGGCTTCCCATAATTTTAAATAAGCTCGATTGGGAGGATTAACTTTATCTTCAATGAATAAACACTGCCCGTCTGGCCATGGATTGAGCCGCTCGGTGCTGAACACCAGGGTATTTTTATCGAGAAGAAAAAAGACATTTACCGGCGGAATATTGTCTGTCAACGGGAAATGGCGAAGCAGGGAGGGGGTTTTACGCAATTTTTCTTCGATTAACCGGCCACGCCGAACATGCGTTAAAGGATAAAAATACCACCATTTTCCTGCATTTTTTAAAACAGCAGCGGCTTCTGAAATCGATTGAAATTCAATGAATTGAGGATTTAACCACCTATCCTTTGCAAAGCAAACATCCAGTGGGTGCGGTGAGAAAAAGAGGTTTTCAATCGAGACGATGTCCTGACCAAGTTCGGTTGCCAATTCCTTGTGGTATTCGGGCTTGGCAAGATAAATCGCCTTGGCTTGCTTCAAGGTGTCCATATTAATCTGCATGAAGCCACAACAATAGGATAATGCCCAAGAAGGCAAAATGGGTGTTGCTGGCTGTGATGGAATTAAATTGCAGTGATTGCCAGCTGGCGAACCATTCACCACCGATGGTCATAAAAACAAAGGCAAAGAGCAGTAAAAAGAGCATGAGGCCCAAAGTGGCTAAGGATTTGGATGCATTAAACACAGCAGCGTTTTGCCTTAAGGCCCGTAGTGCCTGAACGCTGCCCATCCAGCACAATAAAGCGATACAGCATTCCCAAACAATAATGGTAAGAAAAGCAGAATGCACTAACCAGGGATGCTGCACGGCCCGCCATTTCAGTGTGCTCGCGGCAAAAATATCGTCCATACTCATGATCTTGGCGACATAAGACAGGTTCGATTGGTAATCAACGATATTTCCCCAGGCTATCAGTGTCGCAATAAGAGCCACGGCGACAACGAGCAGAATTTTAGACAAACGAATGGCTATGGGCATGTCAATCCAGTAAACGAGTTGAATCAAGATTCTATCATGTTATCGAGGCTTTTTTGACGATGTTTGTTTTTCCACTCCCGATCGATGGTGCCCTTTTGCAGCGAGGCTAAGGTCTCATCCACGGCGACGCGATTATCGAAAACAAAACAACGTCCCTCCCACAAGGATTTTTGTGCGGGGATTTTTTCAAGGTAATTAAGAATCCCGCCCTCCAGGTGATACACATTTTCAAAACCCAGTTGCTTTAAGTAAGCGGTGGATTTTTCACAGCGGATGCCGCCGGTACAGAACATGGCTATTTTTTTATCTTTCTTATCAAGCAGGTTTTGCTCTACATACGCGGGAAAATCACGAAAGTTAACCGTTTTAGGGTTAATAGCCCGCTTAAACGTACCCAATTCAATCTCATAGTCATTGCGCGTGTCAATGACCAGCACGTCATTGTCGCTAATCAGCGTATTCCATTCTTCTGGCTTAACGTATTCCCCGGCATTCTTCTCTGCATCAACGCCGGCAACACCCATGGAGACAATTTCCTTGCGTAACTTGACCTTGGATTTATCGAAGGGATTGCTATTATCGTAATTTTCCTTGAAATGGATTCCCTGAAATTCAGGGTAAGTACCAAGATAAGCCATGAAATCATCGACTTGTTCTCGACTGCCGCAGAAGCTGCCATTAATCCCTTCGTTTGCCAGGATGAGTGTGCCTTTTATGCCGAGTTCAATGAGTTTGGCTAACAAGACTTCACGCCATTGTTCAGGGTTGGCGATGTTTGTGAATTTATAAAAAGCAATAATAACAAACGAATTCATAATTCTACCTGTTGGAGTTAAAGCAACGAGTTGTCGGCGTATTCTATTACCATTTGCAATAAAACAGAACAGCCCTGCTTTAGATGGGGCATTTGTGCTGTAAAATTATACAGTATTTCACTTGATTCAACCAGTAACGCACTGGAATTTCACTGCTTTCGTTTTTTAGTTACAATGGGACGTTTAAAGTCATCCACAGGTCAATTATGCCGTCATTTGATATTGTTTCAGAAATAAACGAAGTTGAGCTTAAAAATGCCGTCGATAATGCGGTGCGGGAGATGGGTACACGGTTTGATTTTCGCGGGGTGGAATCCAGTATTGAATTAAAAGAGCTGACTGTCACACTAAAATCTGAATCGGACTTTCAGGTCAGGCAGCTGGAAGATTTATTTCGTAATCATTGCAGCAAGCGTGGCGTTGATGCCTCAGGCGTTGACATGGAAGACAAACCGGTACACAGCGGCAAAACCTTTTCTTTAAACATGACGTTTAAGCAGGGAATTGATCAACCGATGGCTAAGGAAATCGTCAAAATAATTAAGGATAGTAAGGCAAAAGTCCAAACATCTATCCAGGGCGACAAGGTGCGGGTGACAGGAAAAAAGCGTGATGATTTACAGGAAGTCATTGCTTTACTCAAGAAGTCAGATATTAAAATACCATTGCAATTTGAAAATTTTCGCGATTAAATTTTTGTTATAAAAGGGATTGGGTAAACAATATATTTCATGGAATTTTTCAAAAATTCTGCCAGATTTATGGCAGAATTTAAAATGAAAATTAGCGATTAACGTCGCATGGGATCATCGATATTATGACGCCCTTGGCTAATTTTGTCTTGGTTTTGGTCAGTGCTTTTACCCAAATTTTGCGAAGGTTTGGATTGGCCTTTGCCGCCTGTAACAGTTTGATTTTGACTGGTTTTTTGCTTAAGTCCAGCTTGATTTTGACCTTGACCTTGACCTTGAGTTTTCCCCATATTCCCCTGCGTCTGGTTTTTCCCGGATTGTTGATTATAGTCCATGATAATTCTCCTTATCATTGCTTTCCAAAAATTTAAAGTAAGCTTAAATAACCATAGAACATATGAGAGTATTATGCAAACACGGTTTTATTAAAAAACTTAATGAAATTTTTTACATGAAACAATATGCTGATATATAAAAAATTCCACGAAATTCGCAACATTTTTTGGGAAAAATTTGAAAAATAAATGAACAGTAACTATACTTAAAATGCCGGTAGTAGTGAGATGAGAATGTTGCTGTTACCGACAACAATAACCACCTTCGGGTGGTTTTTGTTTTTAGACGACAAGGAGTGGCAAGATGACGACGTTTGACAATTTAAATAAAGGGAAAACCAGGTCTTCCATGCCGGTTACCAGTAACGAGGAAGAAGAGCGTCTGGAAAACGATCATGGTTTCCAGGGACCGGCACCGATTGATAGAATGCAAATCAATAAAAATAAATCAAACAAAATCAAAGCAGTAAGGCCGAAGAATCCCCTGTAAAGAAGTAATTTTGCTTAAATAATGCACAACAAGCCCTTATGGTCTATTATATTAAACATATAGGTGATGACTGCCCTGGCTGAACCTAAATCAAATTTCGATTACGGAGATTGGTTTTGAAGAGCGGTGTGCGTCCTTGTGAATTAAGGAAACCTAAAGTCCTTCATAGATCGCCACAGTGAGAGCAGTTGCGGCTCAGAAACTCAGGAAAGTCGTTACCTGTATCGTGCTGGTACTTCCGTCCCTTTCTAAATTGCTATAATCTTGAGCTTTTGACCACTGTAAAGAAAAATATGGCCTGGTTAGCATTATTTCTGGCGGGAATTTTTGAGGTTTTCTGGGCCATCTGCCTTAAATACACCGATGGCTTTTCACGCCTGTATCCTTCCTTTGTATCCTTCCTTGTTGACTGGTGCGGGCATGGCCGTCAGTTTTCTTTTGTTATCCTATTCCCTCAAATCACTTCCCTTAGGGACGGCCTATGCGGTTTGGACAGGCATTGGCTCAGTCGGCACGGTGATTTATGGCGTTTATTTTCTCGGAGAATCGACATCACTGCTGCGCATAACCTGTATCACATTGATGGGTCTATCCATCATTGGCTTAAATCTAAGTGAAAAATAAAATCACAATTTGTCAATAATTTGTTCTTGTCTTATACTTTATACACGCCTATTGACAAGGACAATGTCATGAAAAAACTAATTCTGCTAAGCAGCCTCTCTTTGTCCGCCTTTATGCTTTCCAGTTGCACGGTCACCAGTACCACCTACTCTCCCGGATACAACAGCGATTACGTGTACTCCGTTGGCTATTATGGCTATAGACCTTATTGGGGAAGTTATTATAGTTCTTATTATCCTGGAGTAACCTGGAGAAACAGCTACTGGTACGGTAATCGCTCGCTTTACGGCGGTTATTATGGCAGTTCTTATGGCGTTGGATTATTCGGCCGCAGGTGGTAATCCTGCGAGCGACGCTGTTAATGAGCCGAATAAGCAATGGGTTGGTGAGTTGTTCTATTAAAGTGCTGACGCAAGGTGTCTGCGACTTGCGCTGATACCTGGCCGGCAATGTTTTTTGATTCAATGGTTGCGGCAACCGACTCAATCATCTCCTCAAGAATTGGTGCTTTATGCTGGAGGGCAAGAACATCCAGTTGCAGGCATACTTCTTCAATGGCTTCAAGAAAGGCACTTCTTGAGTCCTGATGTCGATCCCCTTTCGAGGCAAAACGAAGATTGTCCCTGACATCAGGAAAATGCCGAACATGGTATTGATTGGCTTTGGCAACATGATGGTCTGGATCAATAGCCAAGGCCGCTGAATACAAATCATGGGCCATCAACATGCGGTTTTTGAATTTAACCTGACAATGCCTATAAAAATAATCACCCACTATAGACAACAGATTGGCAAAGAATTTTTCATTCTGTGCTGTATCAGTAATGGAGCGCATGGCAGCCATGACCCTCATGGTTGTTGCACTCTCGGTGGGAGGCTGAAAAAATAACCAGGCGTTTGCTTGGTTTTGAGGCGCGGGACTTGGACTGTGGGATGCCGATGCGACGGTTGTCGCTGCTGTCGCCAGGCCCCAGAGTGTGACCGATAAGCTGCCTTGCGAGGAAGTGGAAGGGCTGTCTGATTGGTATTCGCTTGAAGGTGCACTGAATCCTGTATCATCCATGCGATCAGAATCGAAGTCGCTGTCATCCATTTCATCCCTCTCTTCTGAGGCAGGGTTGTATCTTTTATAGCGGTTAATGAGAGACTTGGTCTCTTCCACAACAACCAGTTCACTGGCAGAGGAATCAAGTCCTTCAAGGAGCTGTTGACAACGGTCCAGAAACACAGCGCAATCCTCGTTTTGCAATTCAAAGGCAGCAAGGGCCTGATAATAATAAACTTCTAACGTCTGTGTGATCGGTAATTCCATCGTAAGCAATTGACTGTTTTCGATGGTCGACAGCATTTCGGTTACTGTTTCACGGTTGGCATTTAACTTAAAGAGTGATTCCAGAATATTAAGATAACCGAGATGTTGTTCTATTGACCTTAAGCCTGCCTGATGACGGTAGTGGATGGCTTCTGCTATCCAGGATTTGCTGGCCTCAAGCAGCGCTAATCGAGCAGCAATAGAAGACTCATTGTCTTGTAAATCAAGAAGTTCATCACTGACTTGCTCGCAGGTTTCTGAAACCAGTCTTAAGAGGTCGTCAATAAATTCCTGGTTACATTTAACATGACTATGATTCTTGATCCGATTAAATACCTGCAGAATTTCAGGTATTTTTCCGCGAATTTGCTGCCAAAGCGCTTCTGTTTCCTGCAGTGAAAAACGCTCGTTCTCCATCGAGGAGAGAATGACCATGCATTGCGTGTGTGCAATTTCAACATTGACATAACAAACCGCATCATAGAATGAAGAAGGCGGATGAAAATGGGGTTGGGCGGCGTACCGGTTTAAGGTTTCCAGTGCACGGTGATAATGGCTGAGTGCGGTATAATAATCTTGGCGTTCATACGCTTCATCCGCTTTAACCTGATCGGGTGTGCCAAAATAATAAACCATAATGATGTCCTTGCCTGACAATAAAATAAAAAGAGGCTAGGTTACCATATGAATTTTTTTTGTTCAACCGGGTAAAAAATGATAAGAAATCAGGTGGTTGATGAAGTAGATGCGGCGCGGAGGAGCCCGCGCCAAATGCTATTATTCCTTGGCGCGGGAAACGTATTCGCCTTTACGCGTGTCGACTTTAATGAGTTCACCGGTTTGAACAAACAAGGGGACACGTACGACAGCACCGGTTTCAAGCGTTGCCGGTTTGCCGCCGCCACCAGAGGTATCGCCTTTTAAGCCCGGATCGGTTTCCGTGATGGCCAGGATAACAAAGTTCGGCGGGGTGACCTGAATGGGTTCATTATTCCAAAGGGTCACGATGCAGATGTCCTGTTCTTTTAACCATTGGGCGGAGTCTGCCAGGGTTTCGGTGGTGATGGCATATTGTTCAAAGTTGTCGGGAACCATGAAATGCCATTGTTCACCATCATTGTAAAGGTACTGCATTTCCACGTCGGTGACATCGGCAGAGGATAAGGTCTCGTTTGATTTTAAAGTGCGCTCGACGACCCGGCCGGTTTTTAAGTTGCGGATTTTGATGCGGGTAAAAGCCTGGCCTTTACCTGGTTTGACGAATTCGCATTCAACAATATTGCAGGGCGCGCCATCCACCATAACCTTTAAGCCATTTTTTAAATCATTACTGCCGTAAATAGCCATTCGTTCTCCACAGTTGAGATTTTGTCGTAATTTCGCTAAAGTTCACGCAGTTTACCAATTTTGTACAATGAATGCGAGATGCTTCTGTGAGCTGGCAAAAAATTCTGGCACAAGGTTTTGCCACAAAAGAGGCGCTACTGGATTACCTTTCTTTGCCTCACACGCTGGGTAGTGAGGGTGCGCAGCAACAATTTAAAACCCGCGTTCCCCAGGGCTTTGCCGGGCGCATGCAGGCGGGAAATCCGGCTGATCCCCTGTTGCTTCAGGTGTTGGCTGTCGAACAGGAACTTAAGGACGTACCTGGCTATGGTCCCGACCCCCTGGCGGAGGCGGCCGCCAATCCTCTGCAGGGTTTAATTCATAAATACCAGGGCCGCGTGCTGCTGACATTAACCGGCGCCTGCGCTGTCAATTGCCGCTATTGTTTTCGCAGGCATTTCCCCTATCAGGAGAATAATCCCGGCCGCGAGGGTTGGCGGCGTGTCCTGGATTATATTCGCCGCGATCCGGCTATTCATGAAGTGATATTAAGCGGGGGCGATCCGCTTATGGCGGCTGATGTTATTCTGGGTGAACTGATTGAAGCACTGGGTGAAATAAGCCATGTACGTACGCTGCGTTTTCATACCCGCATCCCCGTGGTCTTGCCGGAGCGGATCAATTCCGTATTATTGGCGCAGTTGCAGGCTTCCCGCTTACGGAAAGTCATGGTCATTCACTGCAATCATCCCCAGGAGATTGACGAATCCGTAGATCTCGCCTGCCTTGCCCTTTATCAGGCCGGTTGCCAGTTGCTCAATCAATCGGTTTTACTTAAGGGCATCAATGATAACCCTGCCGTGCTTGCGGCTTTAAGCGAGCGGTTATTTGATATTAAAATTCTGCCTTATTACCTGCATGTACTCGATAAGGTTAAAGGGGCGGCGCATTTTGATATGCCACAGGAGGAAGCCCTGGCCATTTATCGCCAATTACAAACACTGCTTCCGGGGTATCTGGTTCCCCGTCTTGCCCGCGAAGAGGCGGGTAAGCAACACAAAACCCTGCTGCTTTAACCTTTACTCATTGGCATGATAATACAGTTCGATTAGTTTTTCCTGAGCGCTGTAGCTGCCGTGAGTTAAGGCTTTGTAACTGCCGTCTGCCTGCATTTCCCAGGCATTGCGGTTATCTTTCAGGTAATTTTTAAAAATTTCATTTTTAATGCGCCGCTGGCAATCCTCATCGAGGATGGGAAACATGATTTCAATGCGGTTATACAAATTGCGCTCCATCAAATCCGCACTGGAGCAAAAATAAAACTCCTCTTCCTGTTTGCGGAAATAATAAATGCGGTGGTGCTCAAGAAAGCGTCCGACGATGGAAATGACGCGAATATTGTCCGAGACGCCGGGAATTCCCGGTTTAAGGCAGCAGAGGCTTCGGACCAGCAGCGTAATTTTAACGCCCGCCTGGGAAGCAAGATACAGCGCTTTCACCATGACTTTGTCGGTCAAGCCATTGACCTTAATGATAATTTCAGCCTCTTTACCTTCCTTGGCAGCCGCCGCACAATCCTCAATTAACTGCAGCAGGTTTTTCTGTAGCGTAAAGGGAGAATGGCACAGGGCTTTGAGCTTGACTGTTTTACCTAAACCGGTCAGTTGCTGAAAAATAATCTGTGTATCGGCCGTGATGGTCGATTCACTGGTTAATAACCCGAAATCGGTGTAGCGCTTGGCGGTCTGCTCATGGTAATTCCCCGTCCCCAGATGAACATAGCGCTTTAGCTTGCCGTGGGTTCTCCTGACAACCAGTGTCATTTTGGCATGTGTTTTATAACCCATCACTCCATACAGGACCAGAACGCCTGCTTCATGCAGGCGGTTGGCCAGTTTAAGGTTTGATTCTTCATCAAACCGCGCCCGCAGTTCAACAACAGCAGTGACTTCTTTACCCGAGCGTGCGGCCTCAATCAGTGCCTTGACCATGATGGAATCGGAACGGGTGCGGTACAGGGTTTGTTTGATGGCCAGTACATTCGGATCGGCTGCAGCCTGACGGACAAAATCAATGACCACATCAAAACTCTGGAAAGGATGATGCAGGAGGATATCCTGTTCATCGAGAACATTAAACAGGTTGCGTTTATGATTGAGAAATGACGGGTACTGCACTACCAGGGGCGGATAATTCAGGTCCGGTCGTTCGATTTGGTTAATGACGCTGGCATAGCGTTGCAAATTAACCGGTCCATCACAGTAATAACTGTCCTCATGATGAAGATGGTGTTTTTGCAGCAGAAAATCGACGATATGCGGCGGGCATTTTTTGTCGATTTCAAGCCGTACCACATGACCATAGTGGCGGGAAAATAATTCACGCTGGACGGCAACCGCCAGATCTTCAATCTCTTCTTCGCGTAAAAATAAATCGCTGTTTCGCGTCAGGCGGAACGGATAGCAGCCATTGATTTCCATGCCGGGGAAAAGACTGTGGATGTGTGTTTGAATAATGGATGAAAGGTAGACAAAGTAACTGCCGCCTTGCGTACAAAGTTCCGAGGGCAGGTGAATCATGCGCGGCAGCGAGCGGGGGGCGTGAACAACCGCATAATCAATGCTGCGATCGAAGGCGTCTCTTCCTTGCAGGGCAATAATAAAATTAAGGCTTTTGTTAAACAAGCGCGGAAAGGGATGAGCCAAATCAAGCGCAATGGGGCTGACGATGGGCAGAATTTCATTCTTGAAATAATGTTTGGCCCACAACTGGATATCATCACTCCACTCATCAATGCCTAAGAAGTAAATATTCTCCCGCCGCATGGCTGGCATCAGTTCTTTATTGAAAATCTCATACAGCTCATCACTGAGCAAATGAGCCTTGCGGCTTAAGTGATTAAATACATCTTCAGCCATTAACCCATCGATATTGGGCTTACGTGACGACAGGGCGATTTTTTCCTTCAAACCGGCGACGCGAATTTCAAAAAACTCATCCAGATTACTGCTGCAGATGCATAAAAAACGCATGCGTTCCAGCAAGGGAACCCGCTCGTTTTTTGCCAGCTGTAAAACCCGTTCATTGAATGCAAGGGCTGTGAACTCGCGATTGATGTAGTATTCCGGATTGTCCAGCGATTCGCTCACACCACTCTCCCCTTAAGCGCTCTTCCTGACCAAATACAAGCAAATTTCTCGCCTGTTTATCTTACTATAAAAAAACAAATGCCAATAAAGGCGATAAACCCCCAAAAAGGGGATAATTGCAAATAGACCAAGGCAATGAAAAATAGCACTGTCGCAATGGCTATAGGCAATGAATAATAGAGGCTGACCACACCTTGAGCGACAGAAAAAGACGCGGCGGCGAGCAAAGCCAGCGCACCATATTGCACGGAGACCATGATTTTGTGTGTCATCGGGCCGGTGCTGGTGCTTAGAAAACGATAGCCGAGTACGGCTAAAATCAAACCCGGTAAATTAATACTGGCTACGGCCAGAATCAAACCCCAGAAACCCGCGGCTTTATAGCCAATGACCGCTGACAATTTTACGGCGGTTAAGCCGGGAAACAGAAACGTCGTGCCCACCATGTTAACGAATTCTTCGGGGCTAATCCAATGCCGGTAGACGACTGCCTCGTATTCAATGAGTTTCAACATTGAATTGCCGCCACCCAGCGAGATAAAGCCAATTTTGCCGAAACTGGCCATTAACGCGAACAGGGTACTAATCATGATAAACCTGCTGCTTCAGGAAGTGCACATAATCGCTGGGCATTTGTCCAGGAAAAACATGCTCTGCAATGGCTTGAACCAGGCCCTGAGCGCGTCCTTCAATGCAGGCGCTGAAGAAGATGTCGGAACCCATTTTAAGTCGTGACAACTCCAGTTTAATGGTTGGTTCATCCGCTAATTTAAGGACGAGCGCATCCTTTTCTACCGTGATGATGTTTGAATTCTTCTCGACTAGTTCCAATAATTGCCGTGCTGAAAGTCCATCTGTTCCGGGTAAAACCATATCGGGCGGTTGTTCATGCAGGGGAATTTTTTTACCAAACCCCAGTAATAGCGCGGTCTCTTCAAGCAAGGGCTTGTACAATAGCTCACCGCGTCTAACCTTGATATTGAAATTAAAGGCGGCTAGTACGTGATAAGTGTCTTCACGATGCTTGCTTTCATAGCGGCTTAAATCCAGGTAGTCGTCGTTTAAGCTGTGAAGGCAGACCATGTCCTCACCCCGCCAGAAATAACGGGCTTCCCAACGCAGGGGCTCTTTGGTGGCGGGGGGGAGGAGCGGGAAGTGCTCCGCGTGCTCGGTATCAATTTCAAAATTCCAAACCAGACGTTTTTTCATGGTGAATTCAAGGGATTATTCTGGGATTAGTCTATTTCAAGGCGGCCTGCTAGTAAAAGCCCTTTTTACCCGTCATAACAAAAAAAAGGCTTTCGGTGAAAGCAATGGCTAATATTTGGGCATTGATATCATAATTCCTTAATAAAAGGGTTTTATACTCAATAAATAACCATTTATCCCTAAGCTGCAATGCGTACTAAACTGGATGGCAACCTCATTGCCGATGATAAAAAGAAACTCAGCCAGTTCATTCTGGATTTATGCGGTTTTACTCTGGACAAAGCTGGTTGTAATCCGGTCGCCTATGCCTTTCACCTCCACATCGCCCTGCGGCGGCAAATGGTGCTCAAATCTGATCAATGGAATAAATTATGCGAGGCCCTGCCTTTAAAATGGCATGAGGAATCCAGTGCGGCGACGATATCCCTGCTTAAAGCGTTTGCTCAAAGCATCGTCGATGAAGTCCAGCAAGCCAATCGCGATCCCTGGGGGGTGAAATTACTAAAAACCGGCTATTTAAGCGAACTGGATAAAGCCCGTAAAAACACCGAAATGGCAATTCGGACTTTAGCCAATGCGCCGGAGGATATGTCGGTTAGTTATATTCACGGAGAAGAATCCGGCGAAACCTTAAGCAAGGAATACCTGGATGCCTTGCATGCACACCGTAATTACCTGGATACCCTGCTGACGCTGCCTTTCGTGCTGGAGAAATTCTGTGTTGGCGTAGCCAATAATAAGGGCATTAATTATGTTCCCCGTAAAAGCGCGGAAATGCTTACCCGCGTGCTTGACGTGGTCAGTTTGTCGTTGGATGAGCACCAGTTAACGAACGCGTTGAAGCTGGCCGTGCAGATTGCTTTGCCTGAATTACCCATGGATGAACAGTTAATTGACCAGATCAAAGACGAGCTTTTGCCGTTTATTGTTCAGGTCATGCAACACAATGAGCGGCTTTCAAAGGCCAAAGGGAAAATTTTCCCTGCCGATGATCCGAAAAAAGCGGCTGCGCGCCAGAAGCTCTTGTCTCATCTTGGCATTCATTTTGATTCACTGCAGGATGTTATCCAAAATACTCTTCTCAATCCCATTCAACAGTGCGGGCAATTGACCAACGGGCTTTTGGGCGCCGCAGAGGCGACAGGGAAAGCCATTGCCAATGACAATGTGATTGATAGAGCCGCCCAGATTGGCAGAATCTTCGCCAACCTGGATCAGATGGCTGATGTTACCGCGCAGGTGGATGAAAGCCTGCTGCCGCCCTGGTTGCGGGAAACCAGCCGGTATTATAAAGAACTGCACCAGAAAGCAGACGGGATTCAGAATTTAATGCAGGCCGCCTATGACGGATTCGGCGTATTTTATAATCGCCTGACTTACTTTATCCCGGAGTCCGTCAGACAGTATTTAACCAATCGCCAAAATGATTTTGCCGAAGTCATTCGTACGTTTGGCGCCAAAGCGGATGGGGCTGAAGCCGCGCTGGTGTATCTTACCTTTAACGAATTGGCTGTCCGGGGCGATATTCAGGAACCCTTAATCGAGCGATTCTTCAACGCCTACATTCGCGATTTATATAAAGATGCGCAAGTCAAATTTTCTTACTCCGACTTTAAAGCCTTTACCAAAAGTCTTAATGAGAAGGATTTAGCGATCCCGTTACACCAGCGCCTGAATCAATTTGCTGACAAAAAAAGCGACAAACCGACACCGACTTTGATGGCAAGTGATGATTTCCGGGCCTTTGATGTAGTGTTAATGGTGCATCAGCTCAAGGAATTGCAGATTCAATTTAATGCGGCATTGAAGGTGAACGATTATAAAGCCCTATCGGAAACGCTCACGGCTTTGAAACTGGCGGTGGATGCAATAAACAGCAGAAAGGGCAATCCCACCCTGACAGCATACAGCCAACACTTTCTGAAACCTGCCCTCGAGGCCATGCTTAACGAGGCCATGGGGCATGAATTTATCCCCTTGCTGGAACGCGTCATTGGTTACGATAACCCGAGAGTGGAGCCTATTAATAAGGCTGACACGAATCATTTGCCCGCGATTTACGCCAAGCTTAAATCCAGGCAGCGATTATCGAAACAGGATTATGAATCCCTCCAGTCAGTCTTTGCCAACACGGCTGAATTCACCGCCTGCAAGGATTTGTTTACGACGGCGTTTTCCCTTGAAAAATCGTTTGCTAAATTATTCCCGGCTAGCGAAGTCAACCCTGAGCCCTGTCCGACACCACATCAGTCACGTATTCAGTTTATTACAACCACGGCATTTCCAAACATTAAGATAACACTGCAATACCTGCTAAACGGACTCGATGAGCAGAAAAAGGAATGCAACAGGTTATTGGCTTTATGTGAGGCAGGGAGTGAATTGCATGCACTCTGTCAAAAAAAGATAATGTACATCGACAGCGTTAAAACAAGCATTAATAAACTGAACGATGCGATAACTAACCACCCGGGTACGCTGGCTCAGGCGCTTGATGAATGGCTTGGCGGGCAAAAAGTGGAAGAGGGGATTAAAAATCTGTCTTTCACGTCCTTAAGTGGGAAACTGGTTCGCTTTGCCTGGACAGTCTGGCCAGCGGGTGAAGAGGCCAAACCCGATGATAATTTTCTCCATAATCTCCTGACCTATTATTTTAAGGATTCAGATGCCAGTGAGATTTATCAGGCGCAAAAAACATTTACCGATGCGTTAAACGCCAAGCCGATTCCCGAATTAATGCCCGTACTGACCGATCCTTTAAGCGTCGATCATCTAATTCCGGCAGAGGAAGCCCAGATGGATCAGCTATTGAATACCCTGCTTGGGATAAATGAACAATCCTTCCTGGCCTGGGGCAGCCAATTCCTTAAAACGTCGGTACAAAAAATAGTGAGCAACATTAACAAGGACACGTTAATGAATTTGTTCCCCTATCCTTTCATGGGCATTATTGCCTATCAGATGATGCAGAGTGAGGAAATGCGGAAGCTGCTGGGCGATTTTCTCGCCGTTATGGCCCTGGAATACGGTGATGTGATTGCCGACAAAACCCTGCAGGTGGCTAATGTGGCCAAAGAAAGGCTCTACATGCTGTTGGGCGTGCAATTAAAAAAGACCATGGAAAGCCGCGCCTACGATTATGCAATCAGAGCCGATAAGAAAGACGCCTCATCAGCTGACCGGGATGCCTTCGCTTATTATTATCTTCAATACCAGGCCCTGAAACGGCAAAATCCGAAAGCAAGTCCTGAGTTAACTTCTTCCTGCGTTGACTATCTGTTTAATGCCTTTTTGGGAGAAGAAAAGGACGCTCTCGAAAAGGAGAGGAAAAAAGAAGCGATCGTGAGTGCCTTCACGGCACTGGATCAACGGCTACAGGATAATACCCAACCGGTTCATGAGGAACAATCGGCTGTAGAAGAAACACAAAAGCAGTTGTTATTTTTAATTCAAAACCTGAATCTCAACGATCCAGACAACGACAACGTCATTCGCATCGCCTTGGTTAACCGCTACCTGCTGATGGCGCTGGAGGCAGCAGAAAAACTCGATGCCGAACAACAATATAAATTGCAGCAGCAGGCGATAGATACACTCGCTAGCGTGCTTAAAAAAATGGAAGCCGACGAGGCTTCTCTTAAAAAAGACGAAGAACAAGAAGTTGCTCAATCATCTGCCAGACTGATGCAGTTGTTAAAACCGGCAAAAGAAAAGGCCGCGGCGGCGCTCAATCAGCGGGCACTTAGACAACTTGATGCCGCAAAGAAAAAAATGAAGCAGGCAATCGATGATCGCGTGGCATTAAAAGAGGCCAAACCGCCGCGCCTCGGGCGCAGCGTTGTGGCCGTGGAATACGATCTTGCCAAAGGCAATAATCCCCGTCTTGCCGTGACGGTGCTGCGCTGGTTGTATGAAGCGGTGACCTTTACCTCGCTCTGGACCTCCATTATTGCACCGCTGGTGAGCATCGGCGGGGCGTCTGGTGCGTTGCAATCCGTATTGATTCTGCTGGGCGTCGGGGGCGCTGTGGGCGCGACGGCTTCCATTGTGGGGGCGGTCGTTCTTGGTGTTTTAGCCCTGGTGCGTTTCGGTATAAAAATGGGTAAAGAGGTTTTTGCCCATCGCAAGGAATTTAAAGACATCCGCGATAACCCCGATTATTCCGGCGCTAAAAAAGCCGGATTGATTACCCTGGTTGTTTTAAAGTGTTTAGGTCTTGCGTTCATAAAGACCTTGTTGACTGATTTTCTGGTGGCCAAAATGGCCAATGCGTTTGCCTTCGGTCCCATCGCGCGCCTGCGCAATGCCTTTCGAGTGTACCCCACGGAAGAAGAGGTGGCGTCAGAATTGAGCGCACTTCAGAGGGTGAATGATGCCATGAGTCAGGTTCAAGCCCGGATTGCCCAACCCGGTGAGGATCTGAAAGAGGCCCTTAATGAGTTGGATGAGGCCATTACGGAGGCTGAAAAGGTACTTGTTCTTCGGAGCAATGATGCGCGAAACACAGACGACTATGAGCGAAGCCTGGCAGAGTACAAGGTCATGTTTGACGAGATTAAAAAATTACATCCGTCGTTTGATGTAGTGCAAAAAATGACTGGCGCCATGGCGAACTCAAACGAGCCTGCCCCGCTCGCCATGGTCGAGCCTGTAAAAAAGCAGGAAGACAATCCTTTGCCTGCCCAGCCATCCGCGCAGATTGATTTGGAGGCTTATTACGAAAAAACCCATCCAAAAGCACTTGAAACCGTGCAGGGCGTAGCCGCCCCAGGGTACACAGCCACTTTAGTCAGCGGCTTTTTCCGGGTCATGGATTATGTCGGGCGGTTGTTTAGCTGGCAAAAACCACACGAGAGTCCCTCTGCACAGGGAATACCGGTTAACGAAGGTAAACAATCCCTCGATGAGAGCAGTCATTTAGGTGAGTCCAGTTTTATTCTGCTTGATATTAAAACCGAGAAGCCCCAACTCGTCGTCAGTGAAGAAGTGGATGTGTTGTTGACCAGTATTTCGGTGATTCCCGATCTGGCTAAAGCCGAACCCGAAGCCCTGGAGGCGCCCAAATCTCCAAACACCGGTTGGTTTAATTTCTGGCGCAAACCCAAGCCCGTTTTGCCTGTGGTTACCCAGAACGCGTCGCTCAACAAAGCCATGGATAGTTAAATACGGGATTTCAGTGTCAGTGTCTCGCCAATTTTCTTATTAACAGTATATACTTAGGTTTCATTTCGACTCATTTTGGCTGTTAAAAGGAAGACCACCATGGCCACGACGCTCTTGTTGATTGCCTATCTGGCATTTACCCTGATTGTGCTTTATCGGGCGATGAACCCCATTGTTTGGGAAGTCGGCAGTATTATCTACCTGCTGATTGCGACGCTGTATGTTGATATGCACTGGTTACCTACGCTCATTATCGCCCTGGGTATTCTCTCAGCTGTTGCGATTATCCGTGCCGAACCGCTGCGTCAGGCGATTAGCGACTTTTTCTATGCCCGCTCCGGCAAAGCAATTCCCAAACTGTCCAAAACCGAAGAAGAAGCATTAAATGCCGGTGAAACCTGGCTCGAAAAAGATATTTTTACTGGTACACCCGATTGGGATAGATTAAGCAGCGTTTCGACCCGCTTAACCGAAGAAGAGCAGCATTTTCTTGATAATGAAACCCAGCGCCTTTGCGATATGCTCGATGAGTGGGAAATTATTCAGCACGGTGATTTGCCAGAGAAAGTCTGGTCTTACCTGAAAAAGAATGGTTTTTTTGGCTTGGTCATCAGCAAGGAATTTGGCGGTAAGGGGTTTTCAGCGCGTGCGCATTCGGACATCGTCATGAAAATTGCCAGCCGCTCCGGTGTTGCTGCAGTGACCGTGATGGTGCCTAACTCGCTTGGCCCGGGCGAGTTGCTGCATTACTACGGTACGGATGAACAGAAACAGCAGTACTTGCCTAACCTTGCCAAAGGGGTCGACATTCCCTGCTTTGCCCTGACTGAACCCGGCGCCGGCAGCGATGCGACTTCCATCCAGTCGGAAGCCCTGGTGGTTAAGAAGAAAGTAGGCAATAAAACCGAATTGTACTTAAAAATTGATTTAAACAAGCGCTGGATTACCTTGGCACCCGTTGCTACGCTCATCGGCCTTGCTGTTAATTTAAAAGATCCCGATGGGTTGTTACAGGGTGAAGGGGAAGAAGGCATCACCTGCCTGTTAATACCACGCGATACAGAAAACCTCGAAATCGGTAATCGTCACCTGCCGGCGGATCAACCGTTTATGAATGGAACCATTCGGGGCAAAGACATTGTTGTTCCCATCAGCACCATCATAGGCGGCCAAAAAAATGCCGGCCGTGGTTGGCAGATGCTGGTGGAGTGCCTGTCCATCGGCCGCTCAATCTCGTTGCCAGCCCTGGGTGCGGCTTCCTCCACCGTGGCATATCTGGCCACGGGGGCATTCGCTCACATTCGCCGTCAATTCAATGTCGACATTGGTCAATTTGAGGGCATTCAGGAAAAACTGGCTGAAATAGCGGGGTTGAATTACCTCATCAATGCCACACGATTGCTGACAGTGGCTGCGGTCAACCAACACAAAAAACCATCGGTGGCTTCGGCTATTACCAAATATTTCAACACCGAGCTTGCACGAATTGTCATTAATAATGCCATGGATATACATGCCGGCCGTGCCGTGGTGGTTGGTCCTCGCAATTACATGACCAGTTTTTATTTAGGTATCCCTGTATCCGTGACGGTGGAAGGGGCTAATATCATGTCCCGCAATTTGCTCATCTTTGGCCAGGGCTCCATGGCTTGTCACCCCTATGTTCGTGATGAATTTTATGCCATTTCACGCGAAGACAAACCTGCTTTTCATGGCCTTCTGTGGAAACACATCCATTATTTCATGCAGAATTTTGCTAAAACCATTTGTTCTGGCTGGACTGGCGGCCTCTTTATCAGCGCACCCAATAATGGCATGAAAAGAGCATATCAACGCTTAACTCGCTTAAGTCATGCTTACGCGTGGCTTGCAGATTTATCACTGATTTACCTCGGCGGTGATTTAAAGCGGCGTGAGCGCTTGTCTGCGCGTCTGGCTGATGGCCTTTCCTACCTGTACATGGCGATGGGTGTGTTGCTGACTTACCAGCAGAATGAAGAACATGCCGATGAGAAACTGCATGCGCAATGGGCCGTCGATTATTGCCTCTATCATGCCCAACGCGCGATGATCGCCTTTTGTGCCAATTTCCCTTCACGCCTGCTCGGCATGGTCATGCGCTTGTTGGCTTTCCCGCTCGGGCAAACCATGCGTTACCCCAGCGACAAGGCCGATCATCAATTGGCAAAACGAATGATGACCAATAACCATTACCGCGATCGCATTAAAAAACGCATTTACCTGTCAGGGGATCGGCGGCAACCCGTGGATAAAATGGAAGAGACGCTGCAAATGGTGTTAAAAAGCGCTGACCTTTATAAAAAAGTCAGTGACCTCCGCCGCTTTAAATTTGACGACATGAAAACGAAGCTGGCAGAAAAAGTAAGCCAGGGGCAATTGACGCAACAGGAAATGGATGACCTGGTCGCAGTTGAAAAAGCGCGGTGGGATGCCATGCAGGTTGATGAATTCACGTTTGAATCCATGAAGAATAAAACATTCACCTCGGTGGCGGATAATTTACCCAATCCGGTCGATTAAACTTTACGCTCTTTTAACCATTTCTTTGAACGAATCGGTACTGCTTTGTCAGTGCCGGTTGCTATAATTGATTAATAATTAACAAAATGCTGAATGTACCCGCGCACATTGTGGAACTGGCAAAGACAGCGAGAGGTAAGAATGCCTAAAGTAACCCCATTACCCGATAAAGATGCCCTGTTGGCCTGCTTTAAATTCCCTGAGGCAGCTGACTATTTTCTGGAGCAATTTGAAAAGATTCTAAAAGAAGCCGGTGGTGATGTTTATAAAAAATCGGAACCCATCCTCAATAAGATCAAGGATTTTGTTAAAAATACCCACTATCAGCGCGATGACCGCGGGTTTCCCTGGGATGGTGACATGCAAATGCGCACCGATTTTCAAAACCTGCAGCATCATCTTGCCGAGGCTGCCATTCGAACCATCACAGCTATTATCAAAGGCATTGTCAAAATGGATGTGGCGGTCAGCAGCGTGGCGCAGTTGCTTCGAGGATACAGCGAGGAAGGGGTTGCATTGAAAGGTGTGCCGGTGGATTCACTGGATAAATTATTTAATGCCTGGTTGGCCGAAAATAATTATTTAAGCAAAGGCAGTGTCATCTATCAAACCAATGAACATGGTGAGATTGTAAAAGACAAAGCGGGTAATCCATTAAGGGCCGATCCGGAAAAAGTGATGCAGTTGATGAGCGATGAAAAGAAGGGATTTGGAAAATTTCTTCGAGACCGTGGACTTGAAGTCATTGTGCAGCAACATCGGTACCCTGAACAAGCCCCCGCGGCCGACAAACGGCACGAGGCACCGGGTACTAAGAAAGAAAAGGCCGCCCCTGCCCCGCAGGAAACACGCCCGGAAGTTCCTTCCACATCGGAGGCCCCGCAGAGCGGTGGCCGCATAGGCGGCTAATCACCCGCAATGGTATTGGCTTGGTTCAATCTATCGACCGAGCCGATATCCAGCCATTCTCCCAGAAATAACTCCCCGCTCGCCTGTTGAGCGCTCACCAACTGACGCATCAGCGGCACAATGGAATAACGTCCTGGTGTGCAAAGGTTGAGGGCCTGGGGATGGTAGCAGGCAATTCCATGGTAAGTGTACACCCGGTCATTGGTTAGCCTGCCTGCCGTTGTCAAACCAAAATCGCCTGCCTTGTTATGGAGGGGATTAGGAACCAAGACGAGATGAACCAGTGAGTCAGAAGGGAGGGCCAGGCGGGTAAAGTCGTAATGGGTCAGGATATCGGCATTGACGGTGATAAACGGTTCATCGCCCAACAGGTTCAGCGCATTCTGAATCCCGCCGCCGGTTTCAAGTCCCCCTGGGGGTTCCGGCGAATAATGGATGGTCACGCCAAAGCGTTGGCCATCGCCCAGATGGTGGCGAATCTGCCCGCCTAAATAGGCATGGTTGATGATGATTTTTTCAAATCCCGCCCGCGCAAGCGTGACTACATGGCGTTCGATGAGCGGCATGCCCTGCACCCGGCACATGGCTTTAGGGGTATAAAGCGTCACAGGTTTTAAGCGTTCACCGCGTCCCGCGGCTAGAATCATCGCTGTTTTCATGGTAGTTGAATCCTGCTTTGCATGAACTGATAAAAAGCCTGCAATTCTTCACAGGATTCAAGGAAGGCCAACGTATAGTGCAAGGTCAATGGCAAATCCTTTAAATACCCTGGCTTGTTATCCCGAATATACAGGCGTGAAAAAACCCCCAGGACTTTTAAATGCCTTTGCAGGCCGCATAATTCAAAGGCGCGGAGAAAATCCTGGAACGGCCATTGTTGGGCAATAGTAGAATGGGTATGAAAATAGCATACCCACTCGCGGACTTGTTCAGAGGGCCACTGGATGTAGCAATCTTTAAGCAGAGACACCAAATCATAGGTGAAAGGCCCGCTCATGGCATCCTGAAAATCAATGATGCCTAATTCGCCCGATTCGAGGAGCATGATATTACGGGAATGGTAATCGCGATGAATAAAAACCTGGGGCTGGCGGCTGATTTCGGCGATTAACCAGTCAAAGGTCTGTTCAATCATGGTCGCTTCAGACGGGGTGAGGTTCATATTCAGATAGCTGTCTAAAAACCAGGTGGAAAAAAGTCCTAATTCCTGCCGCATGAATGCCTGGTCAAAGCAGGGAAGCTTCTCACCATGCTGCTCAGTCGCGCATTGTTGCATAACAATTAAACTGGAAAGCGCCTGATGATAAAGCGAGCCCACCCGTTCGGGTGTTAATTGCGAAAGCAACAAGGTGTCGCCAAAATCGTCCAATACCGCAAATCCCTGAACTTCATCACAGGCGTGCACAGTGGGTGTCTTGACTCCGGCTTGACTTAATAAATGGCCAACCAACAGAAATGGCTTCATGGTCTCCTTATCCGGCGGTGCATCCATGACGATACGGCTGATGCCGTTGTAGCGAAGGCGGTAATAGCGTCTAAAGCTGGCATCCCCGGTAAGAGGCGCTAGCTCATAATGCTGCTCATGAAGCACGTCCTGAAGCCATTTGTTCAGTGCGTTTTGACGATGTTGCATGTTATACTCCAAACCCATTGCCTTACTGTACTGTCAGGGGGCGTTTAAAATGACTGTGCACAATGTGCACCAGGATCATAAGGTATTTTGGTGACGGTGAACATTAGATATTATCGATTAACGCCGCGCGGTTTAAGGCAGGTTGCTGCCATAGCGGGGTTCCTTCTGATAACGCTCGGGATCCTGCTTTACCAGGACGTTTCCAGCGCGGCAGAAACCTGGCTTGAGCCGGTGCAGGCTTGTATCATTCCGCGTGATGCCGTGTTGGATCCTGTGTTACGGGCCAGAATTTCCCGTTGCCTCGGTTGGGAGGACAATTCGGCTTCCCAGGTTTGCCGCGGCGCCTACCGCCCTGTCGATGTTGAACCCTTGACTCAGGAGGATGAAATCCGCATCGAGGCGGACGAGGTGTCTTTTTATAATCAGGGGCGCTCGACACTGAAGGGCAACGTTCAGGTTCATCAAACCGGCCGCATCGTCAATGCCGAGACTGCTTACGTGTACCGTGACGCCAAAACCAACCAGGTCAATCGCATTGAATTGTTGGGTGAGGTGAAATACCTTGAACCCGGACGCCTGATGATTGCCAGAAAAGTGAACATCAATCCCACCGATCGATCAGGCCTTGCAGAGGATGTGTTATACCGCTTTCATTCTCCACGTCCAAGCGCATCATTACCGGCCTGGGGGCGGGCAAGCCTGATTGAACGCTTTGCCAATAAGGATTATTTTTTAAAGAAGGCGACTTATACCACCTGCGCGCCAGAGGACAAAGCCTGGCAGATTGAGGCCGATTCGATTGCGCTGGATGATTCAACCGCTACCGGCGTCGCCCGTCATGCCCGTTTGCGGGTAAGGGATGTGCCGATTTTTTATACGCCTTATTTAAGTTTTCCGACCTCCAAAGACAGAAAGTCCGGTTTCCTGCTTCCAACCCTGGGTTCGTCCAACATCGGGGGCTTTAATTTTGCCCTGCCTTATTATTGGAATATGGCGCCTAATTATGACGCCACATTAACACCGGAGATTTACACTCGCCGCGGCGTGATGCTGGGCGGGCAATTTCGTTATTTAACTGAACACTCAACTGGCATTTTTAATGGGCGATTTTTACCTCAGGATCGTGCCTTTAAGCAGTTTCTGCGCGATAACGAATTGGAGTTTCCCGCATTGCGTAACGAATCCAGCAACCGCTGGTCCCTGCAATACAATGACATCACCCGGCTTACACCCAATCTGCGTTTACGGATTAACTACCAGCAGGTGTCGGATGATTATTTTCTTCAGGATTTCAGCAGCAATCTGGCGGTGCTGACTGAGAGGCAGTTGTTGCGTCAGGGGGATTTAATCTATACCACGGATAACTGGTTATTCCGCTCGACCCTGCAAAGCTACCAAACCCTGCAACCGGTTAATCAGACGCCTGTCAGCGATATCTATGAGCGGTTGCCGCAACTGGTTGCTCTGGGCACCTATAACGATCTGCCGTTTAACGGTAATCTGATTTTGCATAATCAGTTTGATCAATTCCATTGGCCGGATAACAGTTTTACTGAACAACCGGAGGGGCCGCGTTATCATTTCAATCCGGTGTTGTCCCTGCCGCAGATGAAGCCCTGGGGATATTTTACCCCGACGGTTGAACTGGTACAGAACTATTACAATGTCCAGGGGAATGGGGTGATGCCTGATTCTGAATTCAGCCCCACTATTCCCCGGTTGAGCGCGGATGGCGGCCTTTATTTTGACCGTCCTCTTAAGATTATGAATCGCTCCTTTACTCAAACGCTGGAGCCGAGACTGTATTATCTTTATGCCCCGTTTGTCGATCAGTCCGAAATACCGGTTTTTGATTCAGCCTACATGATTTTTAATACCGATCAGGTCTTTCGCGCCAACCGTTTTTCTGGCTATGACCGCATCAGTGATGCCAATCAATTGGCCTATGGTCTTACTTCGCGATGGATTGCTGATGAAACCGGCGTTGAAAAAGCCCAGGTCACCGTCGGCCAAATCCGTTATTTTGAAGACAGACGGGTTCAGCTGTGCCGCAATCGCCCAGGAAAACCGGATTGCATTGATCCCTCCACATTATTGGGTTACCTGTCGCCGCTGGCTGATTTTTCCCCTGTGGCCACGCGCGCCATGTATCGTTTTAATCCTTTGTGGACAGTGACCAGTGATTACGTGTGGGATCCTTATACCCGCAGCACCGATAACAGCAATGTGTATTTCCATTACCAGCCCGAGGCCAACCGCATTATTAATATCGGCTATACCTACTTAGTCAACGGCGATATCACTCAAGTGGCCCGCAGTACGGTTAAACCGCAGAAAAACCCCTTGCATCAGGCCACAATATCTTATGCCTGGCCATTCAATGATCGATGGAGCACCCTGGGTGCCTTCAGTTATAACATCAGCAAGCGCTATGAGATGCTGTCCTTCCTGGGCGTGCAATACGATAATTGTTGCTGGGCTGTGCGCCTGGTGGGAGGTCGTTCATTCCAAAGCCTGAGTAATACCCTGGCGCCGCAATACAACAACCATGTTTATTTACAGTTTCTGTTAAAAGGCCTGGGCTCATTAGGATACAGTGATCCAGTCGGCATGATTCGCACATATTTGCCGAGCTATGTGGATACTTTTCATCAATGAAGGCATAATGGCGGGTAATTAATCAATGCTTGTTTTTTGGTTACAAATGAACCAAAATGGCAGCAAAAAAACAATTTAGAGGAAAATTGGATGTTAAAGCGGATTGTCTCTTTGGCCCTGTTATTGCCAACTCTTGCCGTGGCTCAGCCTTTAGATAGTGTAGTTGCTATTGTTAATGACGGCGTCATCACCTCAAGTGAACTCAATACTCAGGTGAACGCGCTGCGTCAGCAAATGCAAGCCAGAAAAATGCAGATGCCGTCGGAAAAAACCTTACGTAAACAAGTGCTGCAGCACTTGATTGATGTGGATTTGCAATTGCAGCTGGCGAAACAGAATGACATGACGGTCGACAGCACCGAGTTGAATGAAGCCATTAACAAGATTGCCGCCAATAATCACTTAACGCTGACGGAATTGCGTGAAGAATTAACCCGGCAGGGGATTAGCTGGCAGAGTTATCGCGAAAATATCCGCAAGGAAATTTTAATCAGCCGCGTGCAACAAAAAGCCGTCGGCAAAGACGTGTCGTCAATTAGCAATGAGCAGGTTGAAGACTATCTTAAGACGGCGCAATTCCAGGATAAAACCCAATTTACCTATCATTTACAGAATATTGTCATCCCGCTGCCGGAAGAACCGACGACCGGGCAATTAAATAAAGCCCGCCAGAAGGCGAAGGAATTATTGGCCAAAATCAGAAAGGGGGAGGACTTTAACCGGTTGGCCATTGCGGAATCAAGCGGTGAATTTGCTTTGGAAGGTGGTGATTTGGGTATGCGTCATTTAGCGGAATTGCCCGACGTCTTTGCCAAACAGGTGGTAAACATGAAAGCCGGCCAGATTGCCGGTCCCATTCGCACAGGGAACGGTTTTCAACTGATTAAACTGATTGCCATTGGCGGTGCCGAGCAGAAGCATGAAGTGGTAAAAACGCATGTACGCCATATCCTGTTAAAACAGGATGCCAGCATGACTGCGGCTGAAGCAGAAAGACAGGCTAATAATTTATACCAGCAATTGAAATCGGGTAAAGATTTCGTGCACATGGCCAAACAGTATTCACTGGATGCAGCCAGTGCGGTTAAAGGCGGTGATTTGGGTTGGGTTAATTCCGGTGAACTGGTGATGGAATTTGAAAAAGCCATGGATGCCTTACCCGTCAACCAAATCAGCAAACCGGTTAAATCCGTCTTTGGCTGGCATATTATTCAAGTGCTTGGACGTAAAAAAGTCGATGACACCGAGACCTTCAAAAAACAACAGGTCCGCGCCTTCCTGCAGCAGCGTAAATTTACCGAGGCTGTACAGAACTGGCAGCAGCATTTAAGAGCCGATGCCTACATTAAAATTCTGGATAAGGATTTGGCATGAAGCCGCTGCTGGTTAGCAGCGGTGAGCCAGCTGGCATTGGCCCCGATCTTTGTCTTTCGCTGGCTGAGCTTGAACTCCCCCTCGTTGTACTGGGTAATAAGCAGCTGTTGGCGCAACGCGCCACGAAGCTTGGTTTAAATGTTGAACTCCTGGATTACCACCCCCGCAACAAACTCAGTGTTCAACCGGGGCAGTTGACTGTTTTATCCCTGCCTTGTCCGGCTCCGGTTGTACCCGGTCAACTCGATGCACGTAATGCCCCCTATGTTTTGGCCCTCTTAAGGCAGGCCGCCAACGCTTGCCTCGCGGGTGAGTTTTCAGCCCTGGTCACAGCGCCTGTTCACAAGGCCATCATCAATAAGGCCGGTATTCCGTTTACTGGGCATACGGAGTTTTTTGCCGATTATTGCGATACGAAAGAGGTCGTGATGATGTTGGCCTGTGAGACGATGAAGGTTGCGCTTGTGACCACGCATTTGCCTTTAAGTGCGGTGCCGCAGGCAATAAACCAGGATTTGATCACGCGTGTGGCGAGGCAGCTCCATCAATCCCTGCAACGTGACTTTGGTATTTCAGAGCCGCGCATCGCTGTCGCGGGCCTTAATCCCCACGCGGGTGAGGGCGGGTATTTGGGGCGAGAAGAAATTGATGTTATCGAACCCGCATTGGCAACGTTACGTCAGCAAGGTATCCATGTGAGTGGACCTTTTCCAGCCGATACCCTGTTTGCCACACAAAAGGCTGCCCAATGCGACGTCTATCTGGCCATGTACCATGATCAGGGATTACCTGTTCTTAAATACGCCGGGTTTAATCGCGCCGTGAATATCACCTTGGGCTTGCCCATTATTCGTACGTCGGTGGATCATGGCACAGCACTGGAACTGGCAGGAACGGGCCAGGCTGACACAGGCAGTTTACTCGCTGCAGTCCACACCGCCTTGTCTATGGTTCAAGCGAGAGGTCATCATGCCCATGATTAGTCTTATTGCCGCCGTGGATGAACACCGCGGTCTGGGTAAAAACAATCAGCTGCTTTGCCATCTGCCCGCCGATTTGGCTCATTTTAAGCAGGTGACCATGGGCAAACCGATTATTATGGGCAGGAAAACCTTTGTATCCATCGGTCGTCCATTGCCTGGCCGTCTCAATATCGTGCTCAGTCGCACCGAGTCTGCAATTCCTGGCGTAGTCGCCGTTTCATCCCTGTCTGAGGCGCTTAAACAGGTTTCGGAGTTTCCTGAGGCGATGATTATTGGCGGTGCTGAATTGTTTGAACAGGCTTTGCCTTTGGCTTCCCGTCTTTACCTGACAGTCATCCATCATCGTTTTGATGCGGATGTTTTTTTCCCTTGTCTGGATGAGAGTGAGTGGTCCTGTCTGGAGGCGCTTCCCAGACAGGCGGATGAGAAAAATCAATATAACCTGACGTTCTGTTATTACGAACGCCGTTAATCATCGCATTGTATTCTGTTAAAGTTATCCATCCGGCAATTCGTCCCACAGCGAATTTCATTGAATGAATTCATGACGCAATTTTTTGAGCGGCTACGCGCACAGGCTACTTTTAACGGCGACTGCACACAACCATAACCACAAACAATCCGTCCGAAGTTATCGCTGACACATTGCTGATCGGGTGATGCGGCACAAGCCACATTGTTCATTGATTTAATGCAATGATAACCGCATGCTTTATGACCGAAGGGGTCGGTAATACACTGTTGCTGAGGGTTTTGGCTGGCATGCTGGTGATAATTGGCTTGCCCGCCTTCCTGACTGAGAATACGGTAATTGTGGGTAATAATTTCCTGTCCGGCATAGGAAATATTGCAGTGATTGTACCCAGGCCAGGTTTTACCGGGTTGTTTACTGCCTTTGAAATAGGCCTGACATAGGAACAGAGGGTTACCGTTGGTGTCGCGGCCAATGGCAAGCGGTGTACCGCCCGCATTTTGCCAGAAGACGTGACCAAAGGCATTCGCGGGTGGAACCTGGTAATCATTGACGATGTATTCCTTGCCGCCATAGGGCACATTGCAGCGCCCATACCCTGCCCAGGTTTTACCGGGCTGGGTGCTGTTTAATAATCGTCCAATGCAGAGAAAAAGCGGTTTGCCATCAGTATCTGTCCCAATTCGCAAGGCTCGCGCTAACGCTTGATCCTGGCTGGGATGTTGGTGCACATTGTTAGGTGAATAGTAGGGAGCAGCAGAAAGAGGGTTTAAACAAAAAGCGAATAAAAGAGCATAAAATAAACGCATTGAAAATCCTTAGATCACTGTGATTAATTGCGCACAAGCATAGCCGATGGCAAATGACGGTGCAATAATCTAAATTTTAAACACTAAAAAATAAATTGGGGAAAGGCATGGCCAATCTTAAGCGGGGAGCAATCAAGGTACAGGGGTTTACCGATCCTGAAATGGATTTTCAATTACTGCGCCAACTGGGTGCTGCCGCTTATGGCGCATCGTCCCCGGGCGAATGTTTCGCCGCCGTGCAGGAAATTCATGATAATGAGCCGAAAGATTGGGTTCAAACATTTACCCGCATGGCCAATCATCAGTTACAGGATGGTCTTGCCCGTTTTGCAAAACAGCACAAAGTCAGCGCTTATGGTCAGTTAATCAAGGCATGCAATTCATTCCGTGCCGGGGAGTATTACAGCCCCGTTACTACTGAAGAACATAAGCAATTGGGTTTAAAAGCTCGCTCCAGTTTTCAACAGGCCATGCAATGCGTGGATTATCACTTTGAGTCATTGTCTCTTGAGTTGGATGGGGAAGTGCTGCCGGCCTATGCCTTTTTTCCGCAAAAGGGTAAGCGTAATCATAAGACACTTATTATTGTCAGCGGGTTTGACGGCACGCTGGAGGAAGAGTTTTTAATGCGCGGTATCGCCGGACTTGAACGCGGTTATAATATTGTTGTATTTGCAGGTCCGGGCCAAATGGACACCTGGCGCGTAAATAATACGTCCTGTTTCAAACCGGATTACGAGCGTCCCATCCAGGGGTTGATTGACCGGCTTATCACGCTTAAAGAAGTCAATCCTGAAAAAATTGCACTTTGCGGCATAAGCTTTGGCGGCTACTTTGCCACGCGTGCGGCCTGTTATGAAAACCGTATCAGTGCCTTGATAGCCAATTCACCGATTACCGATCTTTATGCCTACATGACCGCTTTTGCAGGCATTGATCCACTTCGAGACATACCCGCGGCCGATGATTTTGGCGTTCAGGATTTGCCTGAAATCCCTGAGGACATGATGTCGCGCCAGGTGAAATTCCAGTGCGAAACGCTGATGCAGCGTTATGGCAAGGACACGTTTCGCAAGACTTTCGAGTACATTGCCCGCTTCAAAGTCGATGAACAGGCGTTAAAGCAGATTCATTGCCCAGTCCTGGCGTTAATTGGCAATGGAGAAGGTGAGGAGCCGCAACGGCAAAGCCGGGAATTTATTAAACAGGTTCAAGGCAGTGAATATTGCTTTGATGACAAGAGCGGGGCAAGCACGCATTGCCAGGTCGGGAACGTGATGTTTGCCAATGCCGTGATGTATGATTGGCTGGATGAAACACTTAATTAAAAAAATGAATTTTTTTTCAAAAAGTGTTTGACAAGGGATTCAGGATGAGTAGAATACGCATCACGCCTTCGG
>NZ_LNYA01000003.1:59538-357604 GCF_001467615.1 Legionella erythra
TTTATCCTTTCCAACCTGCCGCCTCTTAACATTTCCTTAATAAAAATAAGGTTACATGAGGCCGCATCCAACGAAGAAGGAAAAAACCACATGAAAGAAAGTGCAGCTATTTTTTTAGCCAAAATAGAAAAAATCCTACCCAAAAAATCCGATCCCCTTCTGATTAAGAAGATTTTAATTGAGTTAAAACTGGATAACCTGGATATAAAAGATAAAGAATTCGCCGAGTTTATAGCCAAAGCGCACATAGATAAAATCGACTTAACCAAACTGACCCTGCACCTTAAGGAAGCGCTGCTCGCGAATGAACCCCTTTGCCAGCTCTTAGCCTTTATTGAAGAAAAAGGCTTGATTGCTGATGCCGACCTTGATGCTATCGCCTCGACACTTGAACTGCAACTGAACATGCTGCTCCTATTTGAAGCTATGTTAGTGACCATGGCTAACAGTAAACACTTTGCTAAAGAAGTGTACGATCATCTAGTCAAATTAAGCGGCAATCGATTTCCAGGCAACCCTCTCGCTGACTTTATTTTTGGCGTACCCTATAATGCCACCTTGTTTGAACGTAAAATGGTTTCCATCAAACCGGTCATGCTGACCGTCCTCTTCCACCGCTCAATGGGTGAAAAGAAAGAAACCCAGGAAGACCTTGACGATTTCATCCGAGAAAACGGTTTATCCGGTTCCAATGCCTGGATTGAAACAACTGAGCCGCACGTGGTATCCGGTAAAACAGTCCCGGTGATGGGGTTAAATATTCTTGAAGCCGCCTGGGAAGACGCAACCGGCCACGCCAGGGACAACGGTGGTAAAGAAAATGCAGAATCCGCTATTGGGCTCATCCAAATCATGGAGCAGCAACAGTATGCCAATCAAATTACAAGGAAACACGGGTTTTATCACTATTTTTAATCGGTAATCTGTTTCTTCATGCCAGTAAAAATAACCCTTTTTTCAAAAACTTTACCTTGCAGAATGCGGATATTATCTTTAAAGAATGGGGTAAGATTAATAAAGAGTACGCTATCCAACAGCTGCACCAGCTTTGCCCCGAGGTACCTGCATCAGCTAAACCCTCTTTAGAAGACGTTTTCGGCTACCATACTCACCTTAATTTCTTAAAACACCTGTACAATTTTATCCGGGACTCCAGTCATTACCGTTTTACGGCTTCTTTTAAGAACCAACAGCCAGGGCCGCAATTCTTTGCACCAGTAAAAACGACCGGTCCCATGGTGTCTTTAAATTAGGAAAAAGCAGAATCGATGAGTCTTTAATCTTCATGGCCTGAAATCTCAGGCCATCTCTGAGATTACATTTTGTGTGATTTTAAAACATCCTGCTGGCAGGATTGCTCGCGCTTGGCCTCTGCAGTCGCCCAAAGGCTTAATGAATGTCCTGGATTGCCTGTCATGGTCGCGGCATATCTTGCCCGCTTACGCAGAGCGGAGTCGCCACATAATTCACCGCATTTGTCCATCATGGCATCGATGGTAGGCAATTTGAATGAATTGCTATTAGCCAGGCCACAACCAAAATAGGCATTATGAATTGAATCGGCTGAATCAAGCTCTCTGTCCTGAGCCAGATACAGTGATTTCCAGAGTGAAAATACCGTACCCTCATACTGGATGCGCCATTCGTTTAAATCTTCATCCTTATTGATTTCAGAAAGCCAGCGGAGTAAATAAAAATAGCCATTGGCTACCAGCAGATAACCTGGGGTTCCATGCCGCTTTGCAAGCCCCTCCTGGTTGTAAAGGATGGCGGCAATATCCTGTATCAATTTCAGATCAGGCTTTTCGACAGCCATAACAATTTCATGAATCCAGGCTTGAGCGGCATGGATGGAGTGGACACTTAACGCCTGACTTAAGTACTCTTGATAACGCTTCATGTCCCCTTGTGTTTTCTCACGCTGAGCCAACAGATAAAGCGTGTGCCCCACCGTTAAATCGGCGTCACATACCCCGTCCTGTGCTTTTAAGGCATATTTGCTGATTGCCTGTCGTCGCGCCTGCCAGAATCCATCCAACTCATTTGTTTTTAGAAGATCATAACTCTCCGGGTATTTTATACAGAACTCTGCGAGTTTGATGGCGCTCCAGGACGCCAACCTGTCAATGACCGCCTCAAACGCTTTCGCGTGCAGCAAATCATCTATAGAAGGGGAACTTTCGTCTGTCATGAGTACCTCAATGGTCAAAACCCGGGAAATATACTCTAATTTAACTACAAATTAACATTCTTTGCACTTATTTTTCCCAACAAGAACAAATAAATATCAAATAATAACCTATATTTACAGTAATCCTTATTCTTCATACTCGATGAGAACAGCATGCCCCTGTCAGAGCAAACCAAAATCAGCATCATTACGCGTTTTCTCACTGAAAACAGTATTCCGCCATTGGATAAAGAACTATCCGATGAAGAAATAAAAACCATGCCCTTGTTTGGCAAACTGAGCAGCAGTCTCGATATGTTGGCTGATTTTGACCCCGTCGTTAATTTTTCTGCCTTGAGCGCAGATATCAATCAGTGGCAATTGCTATCCAATGTGCTAAAAAGTGGTCTTGGTCTTAAGGCAGGTAGCCCATCTACGATCGAAAAGGTAGATTATTCCGCCATGCGGGCCTATACCGATCATCATGCCATCACCCATCTACCGCAACCAGACTATTATCAGCGCGTGCCGAAGCCCAACCCGGGAGCTCAGCAAATGCTCGATCCGCTGATTGACAACGCCCGCAACACACTGGTCAAACTGCTTAAAACATACCCCGAATTTGAAAAATTTGATCCCAATAACAACACAAACATCCAAAAAATTATGGAGATTCTTAAGGGCAATATCAAACAGGCGGAAACCTTTAACGATGACGTGAACCTTGAAAAATTCCGTACGCAACTGATGATATTAGAGGATTTATACAAAATTAATCAATTGAAAATCATCCAGATCCCCAATGAAAATGGCCCTGCTTTAAACTATTGCGAGCTGGCTGAGTCAGCCGGCGGAGTCACTGAAAAAGTGTCATTGATTAGCCTGTCTAAAGTCACAAGCCAATTAACCAGGCTGGTAACAGCCGCACCGACCACCGTTAAGGATTACACCGATCATCGTAATGACTATAAACTCAGTACCCAGGCGATTTTAAAATTACCCAAGCACGGCAAGATTGAAGAGGTTCAGCGCGAAGCCTTAGCCCTTAATTTTTCGCGCCTCTGTGGTCTTGATACCACTCAATCCTCCATGGTGATGTATGGAGGCAAACCCGCCCTGTTTGTTCCTTTTGATGACATTCGGCTGCTTAAGGATTTCGCCCATGGCAAAGTGTTCAAGGCTGGATTGACTGGCTCCCAGACCTATGAACATTACTCCACCATTGACCCGGTCGGTTCTGGTTTGCAATCCAATGTTTTTATTCATGATTTTGGCAAAGGTTTTGGCATATTTTATCTTTGCAGCGATCCGGATTTTGTCGGCGGTTACAATCAAAATAAAGCCTTGCGCAATAACCGCAGCCTTTTTATGTTTGATATGGTGGTCATGCCGGGCGATAAAATGAAGCTCGATAGCCGGTTAAGCCTTCAACCCAATGAATTTTTGGTCAAACATACCCGCCATGGGCAAGGACGAAACCGTACCCTGATTGAAGATTCCTCGTTTCATGAAAAATTCAATAGCCTGATGACCTTGATGCGAAACGATAATCGCATACTGGCCTATCTGGATTTGACCATCAGCAAACATGCCGCACACATTGAGGAGTTGAAAAAATCCCTGGACCATGCTTCCTCAGTCCAGGTGAAAGAAATAAAACAGGAAATCAAGCAGGTGGCCGCTTTACAAAAAGATGCCGAGCTTATCAAACAAAGCATGACCCAGCGCCTCAGCAAAATCATTGAGACATTTCCTGGCTACGACAAAATCAGCTATCACGGCCTGGCTAAAGGCCTTATCCTGGAAAAATTACTCAATAATCCCGCTCTCTTTACGGATGAAGGACGGCCCTACCGTAATCCCTGGACTTACCGCAACGAAATTCAGCTTACCTACATGAAATTTATCCCCGGGCAGGGTAAAGGCGAGGACAAGGTGCTATTAAGCTTTTCATCCATCGTTGCACCGCAAATGGTTGGCTTTCTCAAGCGGCACGGGGCTCCTTCGTTAACCGTCGTTCCGCATCGCAATGAATTTGAGCTCACCCACATGACCATTTCAGTGCAAGATTTGGCAGCTCTTCAGGAAAACATGCTTTACCCTGAAAATTATCTGGATGGACTTTTAAAGACTGACTACCTTAATCTTAACGATTTACAGGCCATTGGCAACGCCTATGGCGAAGGGCACCGTACCCGCATCATTGACTTAATTCAGGATTACAAGCAATTCATGGCCCAAACTGGCGAAAAAGAACCCAGTGTGCACAGTAAATTAAAAGCCATTAATACCGTGGATGCAGAATTGCTTGAATACAGGAATACAGCCAAAGACAAAGGGTTTGCCACTCATGTCCGTAAAAAATTTCAGTTTGAGATCCAGCAGCAATTGCGTAGCATGATTCCCTCAGAGGAACTACCTGACAACCTGGATGAAGCCTTCAGTGCCGCCTTGAAACTGGATCAGATTAGCACCTTCAATCGCGTCATGGAAACCGCCATAGAGACCAAACGCTGGAATTCCAAGAAATTTAAACAATTTCTTCAGGAATGCATTACCCAATATCGACGAGCCACTGATCATGATTTGGCAATCGATGCCAGCAGCAAAGTGGCAAAGGCCGGCGGAGAAGCCATGAACATCTTTAAACTCCCGTTGAAAGCAGTCTTAGCCCCCGTGTCTACAGGCAATAAATCAGAAGATGACAGCCTTCATGCAATCGATCCGCTTGCCATTCAGCACCAACAGCTTGAAGAGCAACGAGAAAAATTAGAAAAAACTGTTTCTATGGCTAATACTAATACTAAAGAGGAGGAAGTAGACGATCTGGAGATATCACCGCCTACTGTCAATGTAGAGGTGAAGTAACAGCACTTTAAAAGGGACTTGAGGAGTGATTATGCCGGTACATGAACGACGACAGCACTTTCGCATCGATGACCAGATTTACTTTGATTACAAGATCCTGCAGCCTGGGGGTTTTTTTTCTGATAAATCAATCACCGATGAGCTATTAGGGCAAAATGGCCAGCGTTACGTGGAAACAACCCAATATTTTCAAAGCCTTGACTACGAGTTGTCTGAACTCACTCAGGAAATCGCTTTGAAAGATCCCACCATGGCTCATTATCTGAATCTTATCAATGCCAAAATTGACCATCTCGCCCATCACCTGTTAATTGGTGAAAAAATACACCTGCGCAAGGTCAATATCAGCTTAGGCGGTATGGCCTTTAAAGCCAAAGACCGTATCAAGGAAAAAACCCGTTTAAAAATAGTGATTTATACTAAACCCAAAATGGTACCTATTATCCTTGATGCCACGGTGGTTTACAGCCAGTTTTTAGGTGAAAGCATGTATAGAACCGCTGTGCAGTTTGAAACCTTAACGAATGAGCAGGAGCAATTGCTGTCGCAGCATATCATGCTGGCCCAGGTCAGATGCCGAGCGGATTAAAATTTAATCACTGCATTGCTGTGTCTGACACAATCCAGCATAATTTGCGCTCCTTTGTTGCTTATTGCAGGTATTAACATGCCCAGACACGTCTTTTGTTCAAAATTAAATCAAGAAGCTGAGGGACTGGATACCCCGCCCTTCCCGGGAGAACTCGGCGAAAAAATCTATCACCATGTTTCAAAACAAGCCTGGACCATGTGGCTTTCCCATCAAACCATGCTTATTAATGAATACCGCTTAAGCCTTATTGATCCCAAGGCACGCGAATTTCTCCTGAAAGAAATGAATAACTATTTTTTTGGCGAAGGCTCCGCCAAACCAGCCGGTTTTGTTCCTGAAGAATAGGTGATGTATGTTTCATGATTTGCTAACTATCCATAGCGAAGTTTTCTCCGCCATTGCCAATCAACAGCCTGTCGTCGTCCTGGAATCGACCATCATTTCGCATGGCATGCCTTATCCTGATAACTTAGCGACCGCCCGTCTGGTGGAACAGCTCATTCGCGAAGAAGGCGCTATTCCGGCGACCATCGCGCTCCATCAAGGAAAAATTCATATTGGTATAGATGAGGAAATCATGGATGGCTTAGCGCAGGCTAAAGGCGTCATGAAAGCGTCACGCCGTGATTTAGCCTATGTGCTAAGTCAAAAGCTGACCGCCAGCACGACAGTCGCCGCCACGATGTACTGCGCTTATTTAGCGGGACTGCCCCTTTTCGCCACGGGGGGTATTGGCGGCGTTCATCAGGGAGTTTTAGACAGTTTTGACATTTCGGCTGACATCATCGAGTTATCATCAACGCCATTAACGGTGGTTTGTTCAGGGGCCAAATCCATTCTTGATTTGCCCAAAACGCTGGAAATGCTGGAAACACAAGGAGTCGCGGTCGTTGGCTACCAAACTGACGAATTCCCTGCCTTCTACAGCCATTCCAGCGGCATTCCCCTGGTTCATCGTTTAGACAGCCCGGAAGCCATTGCCGATATGATGCACTACCAGCGCCGCTTAAACATCCGTAACGGCATTGTGGTCGCTAATCCCATCCCCCGCCATGCTGAAATTCCTGATTCGGATATCACACCCATCATTGAACAGGCACATCGTGAGGCTCAACACATTCAGGGCAAAGCGATTACACCCTATTTATTGCAGCGCATCAGTGATCTCACCGCCGGCCGCAGCCTGACGGCGAACATTGAATTGATCAAAAATAACGCGATTTTAGGCGCCAAAATTGCCATAGCCTATCAAAATCAATTTTTAATAAAAAAATCATAATCCAGTACTTGACTCTGAATCGTTCTCGGAGTTTAATAGCAACCTCTTGGGGCCAGATAGCTCAGTCGGTAGAGCAGAGGATTGAAAATCCTCGTGTCGGTGGTTCGATTCCGCCTCTGGCCACCACGATTTCTTCAGTAAAATCATGGTGTTACCCCAAGCTAAATCACTTCGCTTACCTAACCCTTAAAATCCATTGTGGGACAGAAAATCCAAACAGTCATAAACAAAACACCTTACTTCTTTGAGTTGTTTCTTTCTCTTTTCGATTATTGGGATTGCGCAGTAACGCAAGAACGACCCCACTCTTCTGTTAATAAAATTTACTCTGATACAAAGCTCAACCATTAGACTATCATACGGGCTTTTCGGAATATCATCTTGGATTTCTCGGGTAATTGTTGGCTATTTTTCAAAGGTTTTACAAGATCTTAAAGTTATAAGAAGCGCTAGAGTTCCATTGAATGAATGTGTTCACTCTGCTCTAATAAATGCTTACATCGCTTAATGACAATTTCCTGATATTTTTTTAAATATTTTGCTTCTTTATCATTAATCAAAATAAGTCTGATTTCTTCTTGCAAAGCAACAGTTACTTTTCCAATCAAATATTTTAAACGTTTAGCTACTAATAATCTTGGCAACTGGCATGTATCTGCAAAATCAGCCAACTGATAAGCATTAATATTATTCCCTTCAAATTCATCCCCTAGTGCCATCGCCAAGCCATGCTCAAATTCAGGATACATTTTTATATTAACTAAATCATAAAATGGTGCGAGAGAAATGCCGTTAGCCCCAACAAAAAAACTGAGATTTTTACCGTGAGCATCGCAATTAAATATCAAGATATTAAATAAAACCCAGTCAAGTATTTGTTGCCTGGTTTTTGCAGGATTGATACATTGATTTGCAAAATCAAATAGCTTGGGCAAACTTACCCCATCTCTTATATTGGCCACATCTCGGCTATTTCCAAAATTCTGCTCATACTTATATTCCGGAGGTAAATTCAATGCCTGGCAACCATCTATTACGTGGCGTCTTTGCACTCTATTTGTGGTAATCATTTTCCTATCAAAACGCTCCACCAATAAAGCAGGATGCTGACCAAAGCGTTTCAACTGAACATTAGCAACATTCAATGAACAGCGTTTAGCGAGCTGCATACTTAGATATTCATTTAAAACTAAATAAGATAATTTTTGTTTTTCAAATTTAAGAATATGGGTAGAACACAAGCTGCCTTCTCCAAAACCAAGTTGCTCTTCTTTATTTAACACCACGTTAATTTTATCTTGTACTCCAGCAACTGAAAGACGTGGTTTTCCATCCCAAACCATTAAACTATAGAGATCACGATTATTTAAACGCTCTTCTAACTCCTCCTGAGTTATCAGTCGAAAATTCGCATGTTTAGGAAGTTCTTGATGTGATGGCAAGATCACTAATGATCCAGGTGTATCCAATCCTAAAGCTTGAATAAGTCCAAATGTATTATATTTACTTAAATGAAAAATATTGACTAATACTTCTAAAGGATTTCCTTCGGGTAATAAATTTCGCAGAAATCGCTGCACATTTAATGGTGGAATATCTTCATCTAAAGGTAAGTGTGGAGAAACAGCATATCCTGTCTTTTGCCAATGGGCATTATAATTCCAATACAATTGATCTTCGATAAGCGTGATATGGGCTATTTGATATTCTCCCTGATAGACATCCAAGTCCTGCTTATCTCCAATCATTTTCATCCTCACCATTTTCCATCCATGGCTTTATGTACAGATTTATTCCTAAACCGGAACAAATCTGTAACACACTTGCCAATCGACAGTTCGATTGCCCATGTTCGATTTTCATAAAGGTTTCTTTGGCTACACCACACAAAGCAGCCGCATCCTCTAGCCGTAAATCACTTTGAGTTCGGCGTGCTTTAATGACTTCCCCTAACAATTCTACGGTTAACGGCTGTTGAAGGTTGGGAGTCTTTAATTTTTTAATTTGCTTGGCCATATAATCCTACTAGAGTAGACTTAATATAAGAATTTCGATTTAATTATTCATTAATCCTATTATAGTAGGATTAAATTTAAAAATACAATAACAACCGATTAAAATCCTAACGAAACAGGATTATAGTAAAGATAATAGGTACTTTTAATCCGCATCCTCAACGACCTCTATGGCGCCAACCATCTGTCGATTTAAATAATCCAAAATCCGCTGCATAGGTTTTCTCAATCGCTCCACATGACGCATGATGTATCCTGCGGTTACATCATGCGTCATTTTATGATTGAGTAAACGCTTTAAGGCATAAGCTGGTAAATCAAGACTCTCTGCAGTAGTTGAGATAGTCTGATTTTTGCACTTACACTTTTTCAGTCTTTTATTGCTCAATCATGCTTTTTATTGCACAATATGATTGTATTTTTTCATTCAATAAAGCGCAGCCTTAGATGAGTAAACCTGAAGATCAATCGTTATTTTCCCACCTCCCAAAGGAGATAACGGCGTTAATCTTAAGCCAATCCTCCTTACTCACTAAAGACCCTGTGGCTTTGAGGAAGCTTGAGAAGGAGTTTGATGGTTTTTTTAGTTATGATTTCTGGAAAAAAACCGTCTACAGCTTATTTCCCCATATCACTGTCTATAATCCGCCATCCAAAACCGCCACTCCAGAAGAGGAAAGTCAATTCTTTAAATCGCTGATTCAAAAATAGGCGCCCTGTTTATTAAGTCCATTACAAATCCTGAATTAAAAAAACTCTATCAGGCCATCTTTCGCGACGACCTTCGCCGAGTAAAGGAGATTTTAAATGAATCAAGATTTGATAAAATAGACTTACTGTTGTTTTCGGATGCTATAAGCACCAAGGAATTTCTGCTGCCTGAATTATCCCCTGCCTCGTTAGCGGGCGCTCTGGAACGAAAAGAAATCCTTAGCGCTTTTTATGCGTGGGCTAATGATAATAATACTCCAATTAACCTCTGGTGGGCATGCGCCCTTAATCAATATGCGTTATTAACGCGGAAAAAAGCAGAAATAACCGACTGGAATCAACCGATATTGTATGACGCCACCCTGCTTTGGATTGCCTGTCAAAACGGCCATCTGGACGTGGTGAAAGCCCTGATTAATGCCCGTGCTGACGTCAAAGCATACACCAATGATGGCTCCACCCCGCTTCATATCGCCTGCCAAAACGGCCATCTGGACGTGGTGAAAACATTGATTACAGCCCGTGCTCAAGTCAATCTGGCGCGAACAGATGATGGCGCCACCCCGCTTTGGATTGCCTGCTACAACGGCCATCTGGACGTAGTGAAAACATTGATTACAGCCCGTGCGGACGTCAATCAAGCGCTAACCACTACTGGCATCACCCCGCATGACATTGCCCGCAAGAGGGGCCATACAGAAATCGCTCGTCTTCTCAAAGCACGAGCACAAATGAACGCGCTTGATGAATCCAGTGTGCTGGAGCAATTTAGACATTACGCGTCTAAATTTAATAAGCAGCTCTTCCCCACACACATAGTGCGGTTTTTTGGCTTTCCACTTGGCAATCACTTTGCAGACATTATTCAACAAGCCTTTTTGCAAGAAAAGGAAAATCCGTCTCTTATCGATTTTTTAGGCAGGCTTAAAACCATTGCCGCAGAGAAAAACATCAATTTACGTGCTTATCGTTCAGGCGAGTTAAATGCGCTGCTCACCCTGTCTGAAATGGTACTCGGCGAACCCTTCGAAACGCTTAAGCCGGCTGGCAATGCCGAAACGCAGCAAGCGCCCAAAGGAGCAGGATTCACCCAATGAACCCCCGTGGCTTGTCAAAGGAATGGACAGATTCATTTTTGAGATGAGCTTCAATAAATCAAAGTTCCGTTTTTCGCCGCCCATAGGGTAGTAGTAAGAGAATATAGGCTTCTCATTTGGATAATTTTTGGGCAATACCTTTCTCGTTTCTTGATTAAGTTGTCACCACTGCTTATTTTACAGCCATTATATTCGTTACTTCGATGAGCAAGGGTGTGTGATGGTGACCAGTATGAGCCATAAACATGGAGCCCTTAACCACGAGTTTATTTTGCAATAACCCCTTCCATTGCTGGTATTGTTCTGGAGTCAGCACGAGTTGAAATCGGGATTGGTTTTTTTCCATAATCATTTGTCCCGGATTGTTAAAATCTTCTCCCTGTCCGCAGTAGGGTTTATCGGTGATTAGAATCCAATAGGTTTCTGGTGTATCGCCCTTTTGGATACTTTCATAATCAGGAAGTCCGGCAAAGGTTTCAATATGAATGGTTCCACTTAATTGCGTCTCTTGTCCGGCCACAATACAAGGATCGGAGGTTGCAAAGGCAGAAAAAGAAAACAGACTCAACAATAAATAAAACATCCTATCCATAGCAGTCCTTAATGAATTTATAACTTTTTCTTCAATAACTTATAACAAAACAAGTCCTCATTAAGCTTAGACTATTAACGATCCAACGCGCCACCGTTGGTTTTTGCCACCCACTATAGAATCACGCGCCGTATTAAATATAATTCAGCATTTTTTATCTCTTTTAAAATGATGCTTACTCCCAATCTAAGGCACGCATTAAACCAACTCGAGGACAGAAATAAGCTTATCAAGCAACTGGATTTGTCAGTAAAAGGTGATAAGAAGCAAATTTACAAGCACGTGTTGGCCTTTTGGTTAGAATCCAATATCACACGTAAAAAAATTATCTGGCAGCCATTAACCTCTGGTTGTCAAAGATTCATTGATACCATGTATTGATACCATATATTTATACATCGTTGTATTGGATAAGCAAATGAATAGCCCTCGGGTAAACCATAGTCAGCTTAAATGAATTGTATTTTTGCCAGTCCGAATTAAAAGCTCTCGATATTGTTTACAGTTGAGCCATAAAGATCAATAATAACCCCGATTGTTCCCTTGCTATCAAATAGTAAAAATTAATGCACACTTAACTGGATTCATAGAAAGGAGCTTATGAAGGGCAAACAAGATGAAAGCTGTCTTCGGTTTTTCATTTAATACAACCCATTTGCTACAAGGAAGATTATTAAATAGTAATGACACGTTAAATGTCTTGCTTGACTTAAAAGGTGTAAAATGAAAAAAATAATTACAACTGGTGTAGCATCCTGTTTAATCCTTGCCTCTTTTTCGGTAGTGGCAGAAGACGTAAAGCCTGAGGGTTGGTATGTCAAAGGCTCTTATGAGAACCTCTTTTATAACAATGCCTTTAAATCATTATCCTGGAACACTAAAGACCCTGCTTTCGGAGCAAGTCTAGGCTATAAGTATGGTCGTTTGCGAGGCGAGGGGAAATACAGTTTTCAGCATTTATCGTCATTGGCTAATGCTCATTTATTCAGTGTGAATGGTTACTTTGATTTTGATAATCAAACGTTCTTTTCGCCCTATGTTGGCCTTGGGGTTGGAAAAACCGCTTTTACTCAGGTTAAACACGGGTACAGGATTTCATCAGACGTTCTGCCTGTGGCTTATGTCGGTACAAGGGCTTACCTGAATCAGAATGTTGCTCTTGATTTAGGGTATCAGGCAAGTCTCAATCATCTCTCTTCCAGTAAGGGGAGCGGTAGTGTAACGCTGGGGTTAGCTGTTCATTTTTAAATAAATGTATGCCGTGGCTATTCATTTTTCTTAATTTAAATTGAGCCACGGCATTTCCAGCAGGGAAGGCCTGTGGCTCACTGATTGAGAAAGGTAACTTAAACAATACATCATGCTATAAAATCATTAAAATGATAAACAAGACCCAGATTAAACTGACTGGTTGTTGGGTGTTTAAAGATTAGCAAGCGTAGCCTGTATTAGACGAAGTCGTAATACAGGGTCTATCCCGATCAAGTAATCCCCCTTATAATTTCAATTTGATATACACCTCATCCTCCAACTTAGAGAAACTTTTTCATGGTACGATATCCTAGGTTCCGTAAACCAATTTTAACGCATCCAGATAAGTACTCCAGCCAAATGTAAAAACCCGGAAAAAGCGGTCGTTGTTTTATCAAAACGAGAAAAAATACGTCTAAAATATTTGATTTTAGAGAAAAAAGTTTCAATTATAAATCGCTCTTTGTATTGCTCTCGATCAATTTCCCTTGGTTTTTTCGCGTTCTTTCTGGATGGAATGGTTGCAACGCAGCCTTGATTCTCCAGGGTCTCAACAAACTCTTTTGAATCAGATCCTTTAGCTGCAAGAATATATTCATGCTTTCGGTTTGTACAGGAGCGGCGCTTCATAGAATTTTTTTGTCCAGTACAAAGATGCTTTTGCTTTACTTCTATTCCTTTAATACTGCGTTCACAATTGTCATCTAAAATATAATAAAATCAAAGTGAGCAAATAAAATGCACTTAGTAATCTATTTTTGTGGAACTGGTGACAATGGGGATAGCTTTCCGGAGCAATATGATTATGTCAACAAAGAAGCCGGTGTGCGTACGGTTTTTGTTAAAGGCTGTGATGAACCCGAAGTATGCAACAGTGAGGTATTTCCCAATTTAAAAGGCTTTGCCAAGCGTTTTGTATCCACTTTATTTAAATCTGACGAAATTGATTTAACCTTAAAGGCAGGGAAAACCCCGGATCAAGGGGAAAAAGATGCTCCTAACCAAAAGAAAAAAAAGACCAGGAAGCTCACTGAAAATGAGATTTTAGAAAGCCTGGGTATACGCCTTGATCGCACAGACATTGGCACTGACGATAAAGATAAAAAAATTGAAAGCATCACTTTATGCGGCTATAGTCGTGGTGCGGTTACCTGTTTTGAGGTGGCCAGAGCACTCCATGCAATGAATCCTAAGGTTCCTGTTGATATCGTAGCCAATCAGCCTGTTCCAGGCAATACTTATCAAGGTCCACTCACTAATGCAAGAAGTATTGCGGATTGCAGTGATTTAACCAATCTCCGTAATGTCAGCGTTATTTTAGGGGCTTATACAGGTGAATTGGCCCACGTGAATTTACAAACAAAAAAGCAGCTGCCCAAGTCTTTAAATGCTTATAAAAATACTTACCTGCTGGTTGGTGACCCGCTCTATACAGTGAAAGAGACCGTCAATGACAGCGATCAAAAAGTACGGGAATTTAGTTCGAAGGCTGTTCTTTATTATGTAAATGCTCAAGGAGAAGCCACAAAAGTACCTTACAGGGATCATACTGTAGGTTCGAGACTTCACTCTCTTGATATACACCCAACCAAGGAAAAAAAATATTCCATATCCCCTAATCGATTTAAATCGTTGACTCAAGAAAAAATTGAAGAAAAGGCCTTGTCTTATGAGACCAGCCGCCTTGTCCACCGCGGATTTTTTTCTCAAATCCTACCCAGATTACCTCGCAAGGCGCATCGTGATCTGATTGTCATCCCCCGCGAAAGCCATCACCAGCTCCGGGTCAATGCCCCTTTCGGGGATGAACACATGCACTTACAGATGGCGAGATACCTGAATTCCAGTACAAACTCTGATTCAGGGGAGTCGGGTTTGGTCAAAAAAGGCCACATAAAAATAAAAGAAGAGGAAGCCCGTAAGACCTACAGCTATCACGCCACAGAAAGTGCTAACCCTTTCCCGGTAGCCAGTCAAATGCAGAGCTTTTTTGGTTTAAAAAAGGAGAGCGCTTATCGTTATATCGATAAATTACACCCTGACCGATTAGCCCGCAAAGGCATGGAGTGGCATTCCACCGAAACATTGTTTCAATGGTGGCAACGCCATGATAAAAAAACCTCAGGCTCCCCAACGCCATTGACAAAAGAACTGATCACGCTGCTTAACAGGGCAGGAGACCAACCAAGAGAAGCGTTGCTTAATGAGAAAGACACGTTGCTTACCCTGCTTCGGGAGACCGATCGCTGGCTCGTATTGAAAGAAAATACGTCTACCTCGCGCTATTACCAGGTTGAAAGCCTGCGTGCCCATGTCGTTGAGGCTTTAAAAGAAATTGGGGTTACAGAGGAGAAAATTGCTGATTTAAACCGTCAGGTATTGCATGAAACCGGGTATTTTCTTAAGCATTGGACGGAAGGCAGTCAAGCGGCTTCCTGGTTTAAAACAAAAGAAACCGAGGCATTGGATAGAGCCTTTCAAGAGCATAGTAAGAAAACCCCCTCCAAAGAAAGCGATGAGATCCTTTTAAATGCCATGGACGCTTGGCTTAATATAAAAGAAAAAGCAGGCGGCAAGAGCAGCCGGTACGACCTGGTTCTTGACATGTATGAGCAATTATCTGAGGTTATAGCCAGTTGCGATTACAACCCATCCTTAGCCATGGGCTTTAATATAGGTCAAGGAGTGCACACTTGATGGGATAATCTCCTTGCCTGTTAGCCAAAGCAACGCGTTTGATGTCCTTTAAAGAATAAAATGGGTTGCTTTAGGCGCTATATGCGCGCAATCTAATCATATTGATTCGAAGAAAGTACTGATGAATTGGATAGCAAACATAAGCCACATCCAAAGTGACTAAGGATTACCCAGAAAATCGATCATGCTTAAAGGAAGCCCTTGGGGGTGTCACTGCAATAATTCAACCTTAATCCGACACCACCAGACTAACTGAATCCATCCTCTATTGCTTTTTTTATTTCATCCACATCGACTTCCAATATCACCCGGATGTTATCCGGGATTTCTTCGAGGAGTTTTTGCATGGCTTCTAATAAATTGAAATCCCGGTTGCTGAATGCCAAATCGGCTAATTCTGATAAATAGGCCTTGGAATGGTTAAGGAAAATCTTCCCTTGCGGGTCACTTCTTACATCAATTTCTCCGGCTGTGAAATCATGATTTAACGAGATTTTTCCAAACCCGGACAAGGTTTTTTTTATAGTGTTTTTTTTCGCTGCAATAATAGCCAAAACCAAATCATAAATAATGACGCGTTGTCTTTGTCCCAGGCTTTCCGCATGAAAATAGGGTTTGAGGAAGGCGAGAATAAACTGATTGACCGCATCGGTTTTTTTTGCAATTTTTCCCATAAAATCAACATTATCTACGGTGATTTCATCGATAGCGCCAGGACCGAGAATGGTGAAATCACAAGTGTGCTTGAGTAATACATCTATTGCATGAGGATCGGCATACGCGTTAAATCCAGCCCCTTGTATAGCACCCCGCATTTTTGGGACAGGGAGATTTGCCATCATCAGGATCTTAATCGTCGCCATTTCTTCAGGGAAACGTTGAACCGCTTGAGCCAGATTGGTTGCAGGACCAAGCCCAAGCAAAATCATGTCCGGGTGTGCTCTAGCCGCTGTTGCAATGGCCGCGGGTGCATCCGTTGATAGCTTATCCAGGGGATGTTTTTTTTGACAAGCCCAAAGCCCATCTGGCCCCATGATTAATTTGCTAAAGCTAATGGGGGGAAAAACCAAGGGTTTTTCGGCCCCCATAGTCACGGGTATGTCTTGTCTCTTTATCACATCCAGTACCGTGAGGGCATTGTTTGTGGCATCCTGCAGCGTGCTGTTGCCACAGACTGTGGTCATTCCCAGTATATCGATGTGTTTCTGACGTGCTAACCAGATGATAGCCAGCGCATCATCAACACCCACATCAGAATCAATGAATAATTTAACAGCCTTGTCATGCGCATCCACCATGTGGGGTCCCCTTGGTCAGGCAATATTATTGTTTAATATTAAAAATTTAGATCATCATCACATCGGGTACGGTTCTTCAGGAGATTATCCAGCATATCGCCTACTCGACTGGTTTCATTGTCTGGAAAATCAAAAAAAGAAATGAACTGTTCCCGGTTTACCCAGTGCAGGGATTGGCCTTCCAGACCGAGAATGTTGCCGCTGAATTGCTCAATGAGCCAAACATCATACAACATCTCTTTATCTGCATAATGATAAGGTATTTTAACCAGGGGTTTTGCCTGAATGATTTCAATGCCAATTTCTTCTTTAAATTCACGCTGCAAGGCAGCCAGGGCGTTTTCGCCAGGCTCCACCTTCCCTCCTGGCAATTCCCAGGTGCCAGCCTGCGGCTGATGCTCGCCTCGTTGGGCAATCAGTAGCAGGCCCTTTTTATTGATAATAAGTCCCATCACCGCATGTATCATCTTATCCTTCCATTCTTTTAGAGAGGCAATTTCCCGTGTGAAAAGCCGGTTGACTCCCAACAATCTGAGTTTAAGCGTTCATGGTGTTGGCATGAGCGATAATCTTTTAAGTATAGATTCAAACCCGATGCAGGTAACAGGTTAATGGTTAATTCATCGCTATAAGAGAATGTCAAGCCTATCACTTCTTGCAATTTTCCAGCCATTGTGCAATCTTTTAGTTCAATTCAAAGACAAGGAAAGACTATGCTGGCTGAGGAACTACTTACCGTTATTCAATCCATCATCGCTGAAGAACAGCAGTGGCAAACGCAGGTTCGCTTTAACTGGGTGAGGGAATTTGGCAAAAATTTAGTGATTCTCATGAATCCGGACTATGCGGTTGAGTTTCTGAAACTGGCCGAACCAGAGTTTCAATTGCCCAAGGGCATTATTGCCATTAATCAGTTAATGAACGATAAATACATGCTTCCCTGCACAAAAATTGAGGGCATTAAAATCATTCTGACCGCCAAGGGCTATGATGGCGTTAACGAGCATAAAAGCTGGAATCGTACCGATGCCACACACGGCATCTACTGTCGCCTGGCTAAGCAAATCAGAGAATATGAACAGCAGTGCAATCGTGATGAACGTCATTACACACAGGCTGTAACCTCTCCCTGACTGAGGGGTGCAGCCGTTTGATAATCCGCCTCTCTGGCCATGTCTTGTGCAATAATGGCCAGTTGAATCAGCGAGCTCAAGTAAACCACACTGTTTTCCATGGCGTCTGCACTGACTTTTTCTGCTTCGCAAGCCGCCATCATCTCATCCCTTAATGCATTTAATTGCTGTCTTAGCCCGGGAATCATGTGGCTTTCTCGCCCCGCCTCAAACAAAGCCGTCACCTGAGCTTCCAACACGCGCAAATCACAACCAATCCTGGCCGCTTCAAGACGGCATTTTTCCTGATCGATGTAATCATAAACGTGCGTTATGGTAGCTTGTAGCAACACCATGTTCTGGAAATCCGCTTTCGCTTTGTCAAGCACCGCCTGTTTTTTAGGCGACAACTCAGTCTGATCAAGGGTTTCCAGCAACCCGCGGCAAAACCAGAATAACGATGTCAGATCATAAAGTGGTTTTTTTTGCGCTTCAGGAGCTAAAAGCTGCCTGACATTATAGAGTAAGTACCGCGACAATTTATGCAACCGACCCGTCAGCTGTGTCAACATATCACTTCGCCACACCGCATTGGCCACCAGAAAGGTCGATGCAATCCCAATTAAAATACCCCCTAAACGTTCCAGGGGCGGATCCAGGGCTATCGGCGGGCCGCCTGCCTGTGCCAAGGTGATAATCAAGGCAATATTCGCTTGTAAACCGATATAAGCATAAGTCGTGTATTTAAACGAAAAATAACTGAATCCCCATACACCAAACAATAAAATAATGATTAAGTCATACAAATTCATACGAAACCAGGCGAGCGAAAACAAGGCTAAACCGCCGCCCGCCATACAACCCAATAACCGGTAAAGACTGATGTTTTTCATTTCATAGATGCTTTTTCGTATGGAAATGACAATGCTGCTGATGAGCCCATTTAACCCGCCCGGCCAATTGCTGATAAGCCAGAAACAAAGCGCCAGGGTCACACTCAATCCCGCTTTAATGCTGTGTTTGATAATGTCTGGATCCGTCTGCAACCGCTGTTTTCTGCTGATTAAGCTGGTTTTTGGCGCTTTTTGTTTTTGCCCTTTGACCAGGACCAATTGCAGCGACTGCAGCTGGTTAATCAGCTGTCGCAGTAGATGGCTGATAGCAAAAACAGCCTGCTGGTGGCGGCTGTTTGTGATAGTCAGCGCGGACAAAGCTTTGTCCCATGATTGCAGGGCCTGGATGCCAGCCAGCGCCTTGCCGTCATCCGTTTGCTTTAGAAAATTGCTTTTAATGGACTCAAGATCCTCGGTAATAGCTGAAAAAACCGCTTTCAAGGGTAATGGGGTTTCTTTAATTTCCGCCTGAATTGAGTCATATTGATGCGACGCGACAAAAAAATGCAGGCTGCGATTTAGGCTGTAAAATGAATCAAACAGTAACCGAAGTTGATCAATTTTTTCGCGTTTAAATCCCACCTCACGCCGCATGTACCCTAACATATCCGTTGCCTTCACCACGGATTTTTTAAACGTCTGCATGTTATTTCGCAACTCATCGACTGAATGAGCGTGCGCCAGCAGGTTGTCCTGAACCTGCATCAATAATTCTTTAAAGCCGGTAAACACCTGGCCAACCTCTTTATCCAGGGCTTTATGGATGTTGGTTGGAAAAAGACAAAAAGCAGCCCCCGCCGAGACCAAAACGCCCAAACCAATTTCGATGGGCCGCCATATCGCAACCCAGAAGGCCTCCTCCGGGGCTATCGCCAAATCAGCGATGACAATAAATGCGCTGATAGCCCCCAACAGATAAGCATAGGCATACAGGCTGAAGTTATAGTAATACACCGCGATGGTGACCAATAGGAATGCCGACAAGAGGTACAGTAAAAAGCTATTGGCAATGAAGCCTGCGAGAAAATAACCGCCCCAGGCGCCTGCAAGGGTACCCGCAATGCGCATGATGGCTTTATCAATGATGCTGCCGGTATAGATATTGGCTAAAATGACGGTCGTCATGCCTGACCAATAGGGCTTCTCTAAATGCAGGGCAAAGGCCAGTAATACAGCCACTACTGCTGAAATGGCTGTACGCACAGCAGCCCGGTTTTCTTTGGTCTGTGGAATAAAGGGCTTAAACCAGGTCCAGGTCTCAGCGGTAGGTAACGGTCGTCGCACTGGCGCCTATCCTTAAAGGGTATTGCGGGGATACATCATCGAAGTAAATGCGCACGGGAAAACGTTGTGCGATTTTAATCCAATCCTCCGTGGCTTCGAGATAAGCCAATGTCGATGGGGCCACACTACCTGCCTGCACCCGATTAATACCCCAGCCAATACTGCCGACATGGCCATGAAAGGTTTTGCCGGGATACATGTCTAACTTGATGGTAGCCTTGTCGCCTGGCTTGATTAAACGAATGGCCGTTTCGCGGTAGCGGGTGACTACCCACCAACGCTTGGTTTCGATGAGTGCAAACAGACCCTCACCGGTAGCAATGTATTGGCCGCGGCGTAAATTGAAATTGGTGACATAGCCATCTGCGGGTGCAGTAATCAAGGTATGATTGTACAGGTAGACCGCTTTCTCATACTTCGCTTTAGCCGCACGGACTTCGTTATCATCGAGATTAATTTGAGCAATTCGTAATTGCTCATTAGCTGCCAAAACCTGCGCTTCCTGCTCTTTAATTTTGGCTTCGATATTAATGAGTCGAATTTCTGCCAGCGCCCCCTCGTTTTGCAGTTTTTGATAACGCCGGTAATGATCTTTGCTCAGGTTTAGGATGGATTGGGTTTGCTTAAGTTTCTCTTCTGCCACGGTAATGGCCAGCTTATTGTTTTCATAATTGACCTGGCTCATTTTATAATCAGCCCTGGCCTTGTCCATGGCATATTTAAAGGGGCGCGGATCAATTTCTATCAGCTTTTGTCCTTGTTTAACCGTCTGGTTTTCTTTAATGTAGATAGCACTGATGGGACCGGCAACCAACGAAGCAACATTAATCACATTGGCTGAAACATAGGCATCATTGGAGCGGGTATCGTAATAAGCAAAATAGCGGTAACCGGCAAAAGCCAGGACGATCAGGGTCACAGTTATCACATGCGGCCAATATTTAAATGCCAGAAAACGCTCTTTGTCCATTAACCGCAATCCCCTTGCAACTTTAAATGAAGTATTTCAATATAGCTAATCACAGCGCGTTTGTGGAGAGTAGCGTCCACGCTGCCAACTTCATTTGCCAAACGGAAATACCATGCCTCTGACTCACCCGGATATTATGCGGCAATTGCAGCAACAAAACTACGTACTTGTGCCTTTCGCTTTATCCCCCACGGTTATTCATGACGCCATGGCGGCTTTTTTCAACTTTTTAAACGAGCCTTCCGCGGTCCGGGAACACATCGATTTTACGGTAGCCCCCATGCATCGCCGCGGCGATGTGGGTTTTAAACAGCGGGATCCCAAGGAAGATAGTTATAATGACAGCAAAGAGTTTTTCCATTTTCATCCCGCTATTTTTAAGAACTATGCTGCGTTTCTCAACCAGCAGCCAGTTGTGTATGATTTTATGCGCAAGGCAGAACCCATCTGGCAGGCGGTATCAAGCACCGTTCATGCCCTGTTAACGACGCTTCAGCCATCTTTTCCTGGGCTGGTCCAGCGTGTCTTTGACACAGAGGATGTGCATATTCTTTTACGGTTTTTAAAATACGACTGGCAACAATCTGGTAAATACCTGGCCAAACCGCATTTTGATGCAGGCTCCATGACCTTAGCCATTGCCGAAAGCGGTCCGGGTTTACGCATCGGCAGTGGACCGCATGATTTAAAATTGGTTCAACATCAACCAGGTCATGCGCTTTTTATGCTATCCAGCAATTTTAAGCAAATCATGCCCACGGATGAAGTGACAGCCGGCTGGCATGACGTCATCCAGTTGGATGAAACGTTCATCGGCAAACCTTATTCGCGCTGGGCTTTGGTGGCTTTTATTGAAGCTCATGGCGTCACGGCTTTACCAAGAACCGAAACCCACAAATGGTTTCAGGGTGAAAATAACGCCGATATGCCCCCTAGGCCAGTAAAAAGCGCCAACTGAGTAGGCCGGGCTTAATGAACACAGGGCTTTGCAATTTGCAAGGTTGTTCCGCAACCAGTTGTGCGAAGCGAATCTGTAAAATTTCCCGGTCTGCCGATGCCATGGTTAAACGCCAATGGTGAGTGCTGTACAGGCGGTTTTCCGCCACATGCTGCATGCAGGAAAATACCCCCAGTTCTTCGACAAAATAGCGATAGGACGATTCTTTGGCTACATAAAGACAACCCTGCCCCTGCAGAAGGCGATTAATGACCTGGTTGACGTCGTCTGAGTGTAAAAGGCAAGCCCGACCTTTTCTTAAAAGCCCTTTATCAAGGATGAACCTGAGCTGTTTCTCCATGGCGTGAAGGGACTGATGCTTATGGATCAATCGATTCAATGATTGTTGATAAAGCCATACCAGTTGTTGCTGCGATAAAACCAACAGCATCATCAGGCTTAAAAACAACAGGGCCGTTACCAGAATAAATCCTTTCGTGTTCACGGAATACGCACCGTAGTATTGAAGGTCACGTGCTGGTTTTCCGAAAGCTCCAGCTTAACCATCAGCATCTGCCCTTTAGTGCCGACCTTGAGTCGGGCAAAAAACGAATGGATAGCGGCGCTTAATTCTTCCGCATGACGGGATTGGTAAAACAAAGCCGGTTCACCCGCTTTATTTTTTTGCACAAAGAATTGCTCTTCAAGCCATGCCCCGACATAGGCTGGCGGCGTATAGGGAAATCGCAGAGCATTTTTAAGCGTTAATTCACATAGACTTTGGCCATGCGGCTTAATTCGCTCAATGGTAACTACCTCGGCATGAAAGCAATCCGCAATCAGGATGGAGTGATTGGGTGATAACCCTTGCCGAGCCTCAACCAGCAAATGGAAAGGGCTTAAGATGCGGTTTACCGCAGCAAAATCCTCACTCATGCGCTTGATGGTGAGGTGGTTTTCAGGGACGCCTGACAGGGTAATGGCCGCTAAGGATTGCGGTTTGTCACGCCGGTCTCTGGCCGTTAGCCAGCCTATGCCGGCACAAGGGGTAAATCCTGCCTGCCGGATATTATCCTGCAGTAGATCAACTATCATGTGCACATCATAATTCGCGGTCGCCTGCTGATGGAAAAAGGCCTCATGACGACGAGTCATCAGGTAATGATTAAACAAGGTCCCTAAAAGAATACTGCCAAGCAGCAGGCCAATCATGATTTCCACCAGGGTAAAGCCGGTTTGTCTGGTCATTTTTTTCCCCCATCAAGAGGAAGATACGAGCTAAAGCCTGCGGATTGGCGTTCATGCTCGTTTTCAGTCTTTAGCCAATCGTTGAATTGCGTTTTTGCCTGATTGAACAGGCAGAGGCTCTGCCACTGCTGGGTCAAGAGTCCAAATGATGCACTTAAAATCACCAAAAGCGTGATCAGTACTTCAATCAAGGAGAATCCTTGTGAAGAGGTCATAGTCCATTTCCTTGAGGTTGGTTGCCGGCGATAGCCTATCCTGATTATTTGCTCCAGGCAAGATCACTCTGCGTCATTTTGATCATTCACTTGTGGTATGGGTTGCGGTAAGATGAGGCGACATTATTTTCAAGGAGAGACCTTTGCCCTGCGATTATCATCTGCTGCCTCATGAAGGGATACGCTCACTAAGCCCCTACGTTCCCGGGAAATCCATCGAGGAATTGGCCAAAGAAAAGGGATTAACTGATATTATCAAGCTGGCCAGCAATGAAAACCCCCTGGGGTGTAGCCCTCTGGTCAACGAGGCGCTGGCAAAGCTATCCGGCATGCAACTAGCCACCTACCCGTCGTTGATTCACCACCCTCTTCGCGCGGCACTGGCTGAAAAATTAGGCATTAAAACACCCATGCTGGCGTTCAGCAATGGTTCGGATACGCTGTTTTCCCTGCTGTTAATGCTGTTTGCCCTGCATCAGGACAAACACATGCTGACCCATGCCCACGCCTTTGTCTCCTACAGCATCCAGGCAAAAATTCTTGGCGTACCGGTTGTCACATCACCCGTAAAGGACAATTACGAGGTGGATATCGACCAGATGATTAGTCTCTGCAATGACAAAACCGCCATCATTTTTTTAGCAAATCCCAACAACCCGACTGGCCTGTTTATTCCGCTTACCGAGGTGAAGCGACTGTTGGATGCCATACCGGAAACGACCATTCTGGTACTCGATGAAGCGTATTATGAATTTGCTTATCCACGCGGTGATAAAAGCAGTATCAACCTGTTAAATTATTACCCAAACCTGGTCATCACCCGGACTTTTTCCAAAGTGTATGGACTGGCGGCTCTTCGGCTGGGCTATGTCATGGCTGACCCGGCGGTCATTGACATGCTGTTACGCATTCAGCCCCCCTTTGCTGTCAATCAGGCTGTCCTTGAGGCGGGTTATGCGGCGATTCACGATCTCGATTTTGTTACGCAGACATTGATTACCAATGCACAAGGCATGCAGCAAATGGAAAAAGGCCTGAAGGCTCTGAATTTAAAGACTCTGCCGTCTAAAGGCAATTTCATCAGCTTTGACTGCGGCATGAGCAGCCTGCCAATCTATGAAGGTTTATTACATCAGGGCGTTATCGTACGTCCCCTTGTTCCTTTCGGTTTACCCAATCATTTGCGGGTGACCATAGGAACCATGCAGCAAAATATTCGTTTTTTAAGTGCATTGACCACGTGTTTACACGATCACCGTAAGGAGCTAGAACATGAAAAGTGATTTGCAGCATAAGCATTGTGAATCCTGTGAAGGGATAGGCCAGGCGCTCACCGCCGAGCAAGTAAAAAACTTGATGCCGCAGCTGCATCAAGGGTGGGAAGTGATTAATAACAGCAAAGAAATCAAGCGCTCCTTTTCATTCGCCGATTTTTATGAAACCATGGCCTTTGTTAATGCGATAGCCTGGATGGCCAACAAGGAAAATCATCACCCTGATCTGGAAGTCGGCTATAACTATTGCCACGTACGCTTCATGACCCACGCTCTGCAGGGCTTATCCATGAACGATTTTATTTGTGCCGCCAAGGTGGATGCGCTGCTGGATTAATCGTCGAATAGTAAATTCTCTGGATGGCTCTCTTCCAGAGAATTTACGGTCTAGTTTTACCAGCGCGATTTCTGCTAAGAGTATTACCTAATCCCTGACATTTGACCGCAAATATATCCAATTCTAGCAATATCGGCTTTAGAATATTGCTTATATTCTTCCGAAAACAAAATATCGATAGGATTTTTTAAATGGCTTTCTTTTGTTAGATTATCTAATATATAGAGAGTGGAAATATTGTCCCTAACAACTGTATAGCGCTCTTCTTCCTTGTACATCTTACGAATAAGCTTTTCTGCCTGTAGATGACCAATAATATATGAAACTCTCGTTGAGATAACATTATCTATATCAATCTGGGTATTAACATCATATTCAATAACCAAACCTGATTGAGTTATAGCGATAATCTCATCTCCCATGATTCTAATTTCTATCACCTTGTCATTATTGAGATAATGAAGATCATTTATGCTATTTACATCAACAGGATGCATATTGGAAATAATGTCCGTTGAGTCTTTTATTTGTTTAATTGTCATAGGAGGTAACAAATCTCCTGGACAATCTGTAAAACCAAGAATAATTTTTGATGTTTGCCGATATTCTTCCAAAGTCGATTTAATTTGGTAACGCACCTTACGCAACCGATCTGACTCAATTCGATACCTATAATAAAGTTTTTTAAAATCTGAAATAGACTCTTTTAAATTAGCTAATTGGAATTTCATATGTCTCCGTTCATTAGTTAATTAATATCCGTTGAAAGCATGCCTAATCATTGTTCCATCATAAAAACGAGAATATAATGCGAGTTAATTAACCAAGCAATTCCGGTAATAACCAACTCTCCAATTGTGGATGAAATCACGCTCCTAACAATAAAATGTCTACCACGCATTTTGTTTTTAAGGTTTGACATTAATTTTACATTTGTAAACTGTTATCCTGTACAATTCTTCATTATTGAAATTAAATTGAAGATATAATTAAAGATAAATCGACTTCATACAGAGATTCATCAAAAATAACAGGTTTCGGAAATTTACCAAAAATTTTGAATAATTCTTCTAGAGAAATTATACTCATTTTCTTTCTCCATAATTTGTTTAAACTTTCGGGATGGTAAAAACGCCAATAGATCGCTGCAAGAATAAGGCAACATTTAAAGGTATATAATCTTGCCAAGCTTTGCCTACTAACTGAACACCTATAGGTAGTCCTTCTTTAGAAAAAGCACACGGTATAACTGTAGCCGGCCAACCCGTTAAATTGTGTGCGGTAATATAACCAAAGTCTCTTATATTAGCAAATGTCTCCCCATGATAACGGGCAGGAGTTGTAGCAATAGGAGAAATGATTAAATCATAATCCATCATAAATGATGACATGGCATAGCGAAAGCGCTCTAATTCAATGAAACGTTGCCGTAAATCAGCTGCACTAAAATTACATTTTTTTGCTAATTCCAGATATTCATGGGTCAGAGGCGAAACCGATTGTCCAAATTGACTGAGTGTCTTTGATAATGTTTTTCCACCGTCACCTCCCAGCATAAATGTTTCATAGTGAAGCCTATATACTTCATTTAATACAGGGGGGTAAACTTCTTCAAGTTTACTAACATGCGGCTTTAATAATTCCACAACTTGATGAACCGCTTGAACTGTTTCATTTGTGGGTGAAGTTCCAGTAGGATTGTTATAGAAATAAGCTACTCTAAGATCTTGGAGATTAACTAATTTAGTGCCTTTAATGCTTACAGGTACTGCATGAGGATCTCTACCATCTGGACCAGAGATAATATCCAATAACAATATAAGGTCTTCCACATATCGTGCCATAGGGCCTATCGACACTAGCTGAGAGCCAATCCCATAACCATCTATTGGTATATTTCCTGTATTGGGAACTAACCCGTGAGTTGGTTTATGAGCGCAAATTCCGCAGTAATGTGCAGGCTGTCTAATGCTTCCCCCAGCATCGTTTCCAATTCCAACTGGTAAACCGCCAAGTGCTATAATGGCCGCCTGCCCGCCGCTGCTTCCACCCGCAGTTCTTGCTAAATCATAGGGATTATTGGTTCTTCCATATAATAAATTGTCCGATTCGTAGGCTAATAATAATTCTGAAGTATTTGTAATACCATATATTTGAGCACCAGCGGCTTTCAAACGTGAAACTACTGTAGCATCATAAGAGGATTTTTTCTTATATAACCCCAAACTCCCTTTACTACAAAAAAAATCTTTAACATGAAATGCATCTTTAACAGAAAGTGGTAATCCAAAAATTTTGCCTTCCTCTCGACTTGAAAAGAATTGTTTCTCAGCTTTGTATGCATTAATCAATACGGTTTCCGAATCAAATTGTTGTAACGCATTAACAATAGGATTTATCTCATTTATTCTTTTTATGAATGATTTGGCAACATCGGAAATAAGGATTTCATTTTTTTTAATTTTTCTAATCAATTCAGATGCAGACAAAGTGAATAATTCCATTTATTGATCCTTTTCATCGGAAAGGCAAGTGGCAAAATTTTTATTATATTCATCCATCTTAATTCCATCTATGACCCCATATACAATGACCAGTAATTTAGCAAAATAAACGTAAGGTATGGTTATTATTATTTTTAGAACAAATATGGTCATCAACATTTTAAAAAAACAATCAAAACCATCTTTGTAATAAAGGGCTCCTTGCACAATAAATGACATCACAAATCCGGAAATCGCCGAACAAAGAAAACTTCTTATAATAAAATGTGATTTACGCATTTTTAATTTCAATTTATAAATAAAGTGAATATTTAAAAATGAAGTTATTAAGTAACTAACCGGACCAGAAATTGTGATTACTAGCGACGGCCTTATTAAAAATTCAAATAAATCTTTATTACTCGAATGTAGTAATAGGAAGTTATTTATTAAAGAAAAACAAACTATTATTATATAGGATATAGTAGTTGTGTAATAAGAAACCTTTTTTCCATATACTTCCGTGAGCGAATCTGCCAAAGGATAAATGGCCGGAAATATCAAGACTGCAACACTAAAATTGGTTTCAAAAGAAAATATACTGAACGAGATTTTTGCAATCGCATCAATAGTAGGAATAAAGAGACATAAAGCATATATTGCTGCAAAAGGGGTAATAACTTTATAACTTGGTAACGGATACGCATTTATCCTGACATTTTTTTTTATATTTTGATTTGGCACTCTAATTACACTTCCCTAAAGTATCTATATTTAGGCTAAAAAATAATTTATTGTAATCACTATTCAAGTATTCTCAAAGGATGCGCATGAGATAACAGCATCAGTTATAGCTTTTTTAAACTGTTCTAGATTTTTTAACTCATTAATTACCAAATCAAATGATGGCAAAATAATTTCCTGCTTTATTATTTTACCTTTCGAAGAATACAATTCACCATCTTGAAAATAAAAACAAGGGATATTTAAACTTAATAAATCTTCAATTTCATATTTCATGATCGCCAATGATAATTCCTTTTTTCCTATTAAGCTTGTTTCTAAATAGCTAATCCTTCTTTCTTTATTAATAAGCAAAATTGGATGCATGCTATTTTTTAATAAGTCAAAATAATATGAGGTTGGCTTTAAAATTACTCTTGTCGATTTTGAATGATAATTATAAATAAGGTCAGTTATAAACTGTTTATTACTTTTTACCACATCATAGGCAGAACCAATCCCTTTTATTATCATCTTACTGTTTAAATGATAACGAGACATCATGGAGTGAGAATTTATATTTGTCTTGAGTAATGATGTCGCAGTTATATCATAATTTTTAAACTCTAATATATTCGGATAAAATAGGGTTTCAAAATCAACCAAAACAGGTGTAGAAGAAACCACAAATATATTCTCAAAATGAAAATCTGTTCCTCTTAACAAAGTTAGGAGAAATATTATAGCTCCATAATGATATGAGAACTTATGAATATCATATATCTTTTCATTTTCAATAAACTCTATTAATACTCCATTTTCATCTGATGAAATTTTTTTTAATATATAAAAATCAAAATCTTTAAATTCATTGAACAGGATAAATAAATCATTAATTAAGAGCAAAAAATGACATTGAATTGGTTTAAATATAAATTTTCTATTATCTGACTCCAATAAAACTGTACATTTATTATACCCATGCATATCACCTAATCTAATTATTCTTTGTGGGTTATAAGCATCCACTATACTTGATAAATAATTAACAATATTAATCGATATGTTTTCAATTAAACAATTTAATTTGCTTAATTCATTCAACATTTTATTCTTTTCAAAAAAATGGATGGCATTATAAAAATCATTACTGATGTAGTTAATGTAATCATTAGTGAAATTTTCTATCAATTTATTTTTATTATTAAAACAAACATCGTTTAACAAGGCGTACTTCCATATTTAACTAGATCACTTGGCGGGGCAATTTTAAATTTGGAATAATATTTTTACAATATATGCCTCCATAAAATTCAGGGTTACCACCCATTATTCTATTTGCCGATTGCTTAGCCTACCCTATTCCACAAAAACGTCATCAAAACTTCTGGTGGGAGATCGAAATCTGTGCTAATTCAATTAAAGAGACCTTACCCATTTTATAGACTTACAAGATTTCGATTATACTGCGAATATTTCACAAATCCATGTTTCTCCAGCGTTTTTAAATCTAGCAAATATTAGATTGCCTGAGTATTTTAAGAAGTTGATTTTTTGTTAAATGAGTTTTAAGTGCCTCTTCAAGTTTGTTCTTGATTTTCAAAAAATATCCCTCTACAGTTCGATGAGAAATATTTACTTCTTTAGCAATTTGTTTTGATGTATAACCTTTAAGCAATAATGAGGCACAAATACCTTGCTTCTTTGTGAGATAAATATCTAATGATTCATGCAGTAAAAAATAACGATCAATCTGAGTTTGTTCAATAAATTTCTCCCGCAATCCGCTGGATAATGAAATTTTATTCACCCTGTTCGGACTAATATTTTGCTGCTCGGGTAAATATATACGATTCGTTGCTGCCTCCTCTATTAAGCACCGGCCTTTATCATTAAAGTAATGGATAAACCGTTGTAACATATCAAGATTTGCAATATAGAAATTATTCATTTCATATCGTTCTAATGTTGATGCAAATATGTAAATATAGGTGGCTTCTTCAGTTTTATTCACAAAAGTTATGCCATGATCTATATTAAACTGCCTACCTTGTAAATAGGCTGGCTCCTTTTTATCCATTTCCGTCCATAAATAGTAACCTTTTGGCAACAAGTGCTCAATATCAATTATTGCAGTGGACTGATATAAAGCATTCTCATAAAAGTGCTTCATCCATGGTGCATTGTTAACTAGTAACTCTCTTGAACAATCATTGTTATATACTTTTATATAATTAAAGTACGTAATCCCCAACAGCGGAAGGGATGAATTACATATCTCTTGTACTTTTTGAGAACTTTCTAAAACATGGTGTTTCTCTAAATTTATTCCATTCATACTCTTTCCTGATTTAATAACAATTGAAACTTTTAATTGATTGTCATGCCAATTAGTTCCGAATAATAGAACAAAAAAATTAATTTTCAACTATTAATGGAATTTAATTTTAATTTTCTAAATATAAAATTGATTTTCTACAAATATTTCCATTTGTTTTCTAATTTTAGAACTATTGTGTATAATAGTCTGATTTTTAAAATAGTAATTGTATTTTTAATCTGAAAGTAAAATGAAGATACCTGGCTTCGCTGAGCGCTTAAATTTTTGCCTGGATAAAGAAGGGTTTCCTCCCAAAAATCGGGGGCGCATTCAGCTATTGGCAGAGATGGTTGGTTTAACTCATCGAGGGGCTAGTAAATGGGTTAATGGTGAAAGTACTCCTCCCCATAAAAAATTTGCAGCACTAGCGAAAAAATTAAATGTAAATGAGCAATGGCTGCGGACGGGAGAAGGAGAGATGGATTTATCTGCAGAACACCTTCAAGATAAATCTGATTCATACCTAATTGATGTAAATATATATACCACTGAAAATATTCTAAAAGAAAAAAAAATAATCAAAACAATTAAGTGTAACTTACCTTATAAGTCTAACTTTTTTGGTATCATTTTGGATACTGAAGCCATGTCCCCAAGATTTCCCTCCGGGACTATTGTAATCTTTGAAGAAGCCATGCCAAAAGATGGGGATTTTGTTTTAGTTAATTTCAATGAATACCCTTCTCCCATTTTCAGACAACTTCTCAAAATGGGAGAAGTACTCTACCTTAATGCACACAATCCTAAATTCGACCGATTGATTTTAAATGACTATAGAAGCATTATTGGAAAACTGGTACAAGCCATCATTCGATTTGATTAACTCAAGCGCATTATTAAGATAAATAGTTTAATCAGCTAATCAATTCATTGGAAAATAATAACTTGAAAAAATTCATTACCGCAGCATCCTGGACACTGCGGCATCTTAGAGAAGAATGAATTCGCCTAGGGCCTGTCGTCAACTGCCTTGCGCTCGCCAGGCAGAAAATCTTTGCGATCCAGTCCCATCACCACCGCCAAAGCACCTGCGACGTAAATGGATGAATACGTACCAACGACGATACCGATGATCAGGGCCAAAGAGAAGCCGCGTATGGTCTCTCCGCCGTAGACGAACAGGGCAACCACCACAAACAAGGTCAGAACCGAGGTCATGATGGTTCGGGATAAGGTTTGGTTGATGGAGATATTCATAATTTCCAAGGGTGACGCACGGCGAATTTTAATGAAATTTTCGCGTACGCGGTCAAACACGACGATGGTATCGTTTAATGAATAACCAATCACTGCAAGCAAACCGGCAAGCGCTTTCAAATCAAACTCAATGCCAAACATGGCGAAAACCCCCAGAATCAACACCGGATCGTGGATGAGGGCGACAGCAGAACTTACAGCCAGGCGGTATTCAAAGCGCATGGCAATGTAAATCATGGTGGCCAGCAGGGATACAATGATTGCCAAAGCCCCTTTGGTGGCCAGCTCTTCCCCAACCTGCGGACCGACAAAGTCCACACGCTGTTTGGTGGCATCGGGTAAAGCATTCATGACTTTATCCACCAGTTCGCTTTGCTCCATATCAGCCTTGGGCCCAATGCTGATGAGTACGTCTTTTGACGTCCCGTAGCTAACAACCTGCGCTTCTTTAAAACCCGCCTGATACAGATTCTCACGAATAACCGTCAAGTCAGCCGCTTTATCATAGGTGACCTCAATCTGGGTACCGCCGGTAAAATCAAGCCCCCAGTCCAGGCCGTTGATAATCAGCGCCGCTATGGACACGATGAAGATAAGCGCAGACATAAGGGCAGTCCATTTGCGTGCCCCCATGAAATCGACATTTGAGTTTGGATTAAAAAATTCCATCTAAACCTCGCATTAAATACCAATAGACAGTTTCTTAACATGACGACCGCCGTAATACCAATTCACGATGGCCCGTGTGTAAGTAATACTGGTCAACATGGAAGTAATTAACCCCAAAGACAGGATGACCGCGAAGCCCCTGATCGGGCCAGTCCCGATAGCAAACAGAACAATCCCGACAATTAAGGTCGTTAAGTTAGCATCAAGAATCGTGGAGAAGGCACGATCATAGCCTGCGTAAATAGCCGCCTGCGGCGACAGGCCATTTCGTAACTCTTCGCGAATGCGTTCGTAAATAAGCACGTTGGCGTCAACTGCCATACCAACTGTTAGCACAAACCCCGCAATACCCGGCAGGGTTAATGTAGCCCCCATGATGGACAGGATGGCACTTAACAAAATCAGGTTAAGAAACAGGGCGATGTCAGCGACGAGACCAAAGAAGTGATAATAAACGAGCATCAGTACGAGAATTAATCCCATCCCCACTTCCAGCGACACCATACCACGGCGAATATTTTCTTTACCCAGAGAAGGTCCGACGGTTCTTTCCTCGACTGGGTAAATAACGGTGGGTAATGCTCCCGCTCTTAGCAGCAGAGCAAGGTTGCTTGCTTCCTTGCTGTCGGACAGGCCCGTAATCTGGAAATTGTTACCCAGCGCATTTTGAATGACCGGGGCACTGATCACCCGTTCTTCACGGCGGGTAATACGCTTATTTATCCCATTAACGTTTTGGATGCTGGTCTTGGTCTCCACAAAGACAATCGCCATGCGCTTGCCTATGTTTTCCCGGGTGATTTTGGTGAATAAATTTTCACCGCCCCCACCTAATTGAACCTGCACCGCCGGTGTTGCCGTTTGTTGATCAAAGCTGGATACCGCACTGGTAATGGAATCTCCGCTTAACACAACCTGACGCTTCAGTAAAATCGGTTGGCCTTCCATCATATACAGTTTGCTGTTAACAGGCACAGCACCCGTTTGTTTTGCCACTTGCGGATCATTTTCCTGATCAACCATATGAAATTGCAAGGTTGCCGTACCGCCAAGAATTTGTTTGGCGCGGGCGGCATCCTGAATGCCAGGCAAATCCACAGCGACGCGTGTTGCTCCCTGTTGCTGCACCACAGCTTCACCAACACCCAGCTCGTTCACGCGGTTGCGCAAAATGCTCATGGTCTGCTCAATGGTGTTCTGGCGTATCGTGTTGAGTTCATCCGGCGATAAAGAAGCCGTGATACTTAAGGTCTTGGGTGAGGAGGCAAACACCAAGCCTGAGAAATTCTCACGCACATTTTCTTCCGCGTCACTCATGGCTTTGGGGGTGCGGAAACGAATCTGAATCCCCTTATTGTTGATGTAACGGATACCGGCGTAGCGTATGCCGCTTTCACGTAAATTTTGACCAACGTTTTTCATCAACCCTTCATAACGACGGTTCACGACACTGTCGACATCAATTTCAAGCAGGAAATGCACCCCGCCCCGCAGGTCGAGACCCTGCTTCATCGGTTCCGCACCAATACGGCGAAGCCATTCGGGCGTAGACGGCAGCAGGTTAAGCGCCACCGTGTAATCAGCGCCCAAGCCATTTTTAATGACGTCCTGCGCTAACAACTGCGTGTCGGTTGATGGAAAACGTATTTCCACCCCTTCGCGGCCCTGCTCAATAGAACTGTAATCCAGTTTGGATTGTTCAAGCAGTTGAGTCACCTCTTCTTTTAATTCATCGGTGTTGGCACCGGATTGTGAACTCACCTGCACAGCGGGATCTTCGCTGTACAGATTGGGTATTGAGTAAATAAGACCAGCCACTGCAATTAACAGCAGCGCCAGGTTTTTCCAGAGGGGGTATTTATTCTGCATTTCCTTTCCCTGTGACAAACTTAGAGGGATTTAATCGTGCCTTTGGGCAACACATTACTCACCGCATTACGCTGAATACTGATTTCAACCCCTTCAGCAATGCTGGCTTTAATGAATTGCTCATCAAGGCTTACCACTTTTGCGACAATACCGCCAGAGGTGACAATTTCATCACCCTTTTTTAATGCTGTAACCATTTCACGGTGCTCTCTGGCACGTTTGTTCTGAGGTCTAATCAACATGAAGTAGAACAATACAAAAATAGCCACAATCATAATCAGTGAGAACGCACTTTCAGATTGGTTAGCGGGTGCAGCCGATGTCGCCGCCGCCATGGCATCGCTAATAAAAAAACTCATCACACTCTCCTCAAGTTCACTGCCTGCCCATCGTAAATCAATGGGACAGCCGAGATAGCGTGACATCATAGCGAGATTTCGGCCTGACGTAAATGAACATTCACGGGAAATTCATCACCTGAGAGGCTATTAATCAATGGTTTTGACAATAATGAACATTGTGTTGGATTAAAAACCTTTGGGCCAACAACGGCGTGTGCTGGAGCAGGTGATGAAAATAAGCACGCGTATAGCCTTGAGGGCAAACGGGACAGGTGCATCCCGTCGAGAGCGCCGTAAAATCCTGGCTATATTGATTATCAAGCAGGTTGATTGCCTGGCCCTGATCATAGATACGGCCCTGCATGGCATCTTCCGCTGGAAAGTCAGCTTCAATCAGTCCGGCCTTGCTTTTATCTGCCAGAAAATCAGCCAAGCGGTTTTGATAATGATAACTCCCCTCCTCAACCGACAACAATCGAATGCCCTGCCATTCGGGCTGAAGGAATTGGCACTGGTTTTTAAGGCTTTGAGACAGCACGATATAATCCGGCTTCAAAGCAAGCATTAATGCGATAATGGCCGGCGCATCCATCTCGATTATTTCCCCATCATACTGTGATCGCACGCGATAAAGCCCGGCCTTATTTTCATGAAGGGTGGATGCATTGAGCACCAGTTCCCCAGACCAGGGGTAATAACTTTTTAAATTGCCCTGGGACTTTAAAAAATCCAGACCGGGTTTCATCAAGAGCGCATCAAGGTACAAAGCCCCCAAGGTGATGCCGGCTTGCTGCCAGTTGTTCAATGTTAGGCAGCTGCCGGCATGGGATGTTAAAACAGGGACTAAGCGAGCGGTATTCGTCATAGGGAATCTCGATAATTAGAGCAATAAAGTGGCATCACCATAACTGAAAAAGCGATAACGCCTGGCAATGGCCTCCTGATAAAGATCCATCGCGCGGCCATGGCCAATAAAAGCGGAAACCAGCATCAGTAATGTCGACTCCGGTAAATGAAAATTGGTGATTAAGCCATCACAAACTTTAAACTCATAACCAGGGTAAATGAAAATATCCGTTTCCTTTACACAGGGTTGCAGCAGCCCATCTACCATGGCGCTTTCGAGGCTACGAAGCGCGGTGGTGCCAACAGCAATCACCCGCTTACCGGCCGCACGCGTGCTGTTTACCGCCGCGGCCAGTTCCTCGCTGATAGTCAATTGTTCACTGTGCATTTTGTGGTCTTCAATGACGTCACAGCGAACCGGCCTGAATGTTCCAGCCCCGACATGCAGGGTCGAATAAGCAATACGCACTCCTTTTTGCTGAAGCGTGGCCATCAAGGGCTCGTCGAAATGCAAACCAGCCGTTGGCGCTGCCACCGACCCCTTATGCAAGGCATAAACGGTTTGATAGCGCTCAAAATCGGCTTTTTCATCATGACGGGCAATGTAAGGAGGCAAGGGGATATGGCCAATGTCAGCGAGCATGGTTTCCAAATCACCAAGCGCCTGACAATGGTACAAATCATCCAGCTTGGCAAGAATCTGAACCTGCCACCCGTTAGCCAAATCAATGATCATCTCCGCTTTTGGCGTTTTGCTGGCTTTGATGTGGGCTAAAAACTGGTTATCCGGTTTAAGGCGCTCGATAAGAAACTCCACCTGACCGCCGCTCGGCTTTCGCCCGAAAAAGCGTGCGGGAATGACTTTGCTGTTATTCATCACCAACAAATCCCCCTCATTTAAAAAGTCAGGTAATTGTTTAAATTGTTGATGATGGTACTGCTCATCCCCGCGATGATAAACCAATAGGCGGGAATCACTTCGCCCGGGCAGAGGATATTGCGCAATCAATTCTTCAGGTAAGTCGAAATAAAAATCGTGTTTGTACATTAGTCAACCTGTCAAGCAAATTGGCGCTATTATACTGCGACTCGCACAGGATGTGCATAGTCACAAGTAAGAAAACCGGCATTAGCCCATTAAATTATGATACGATAGCCCCTCTTTGTATTGATTTGATGTGGCTATGTTAACCCTGCGGCAAATTACCCTGTCTCGCGGCAATAAAGTGCTCTTGCAAAATGCCAGCGTAACCCTTTATGAAAAACAGAAAGTTGGTCTTGTGGGCAATAACGGCTGCGGCAAATCCAGCCTGTTTGCTTTACTCCTTGGTCAGCTTGGTCATGACCACGGCGAATGGTTCCTTAATCCCGATACGCGCATCAGCCATTTGTCGCAGCAAATTCCAGACAGTACAGACGCTGCTCTTGATTTTGTATTGGCAGGAGACGAAGACTACCTCAACCTCCAGAGGCAATTGCAGGAGGCCGAAAACACCGGCGACCATGAAGCAGTCCTTCATTGCCATACCCGCCTGAATGAAACCGGCGGCTACAGCAAACCGGCTCAGGCCGCAGCCATTATGTCAGGTTTGGGCTTTAAACCTTCTGAACAAAATAACCCCGTTAACAGTTTTTCCGGTGGTTGGCGCATGCGTTTGTCATTGGCCCGCTGCCTCATGAAACCAGCGGATTTACTGTTGCTCGACGAACCTACCAACCACTTGGACATGGAGGCCATTTTCTGGCTCGAGAAATGGTTAAAACAGTCACCCAGCAGTATATTGCTGATTTCACATGACCGCGAATTCCTCGATGCCTTTGTCAGTCATATTCTGCACATTGAAAATCAGAGCCTGTCCCTTTACAGCGGCAATTATAGCCGCTTTGAGCAAACCCGGGCCCAACAACTGGCTTTGCAGCAGATTATGTTTGAAAAGCAACAGCAAAAAATCAGCCACATGATGGTGTATGTGAACCGCTTTCGAGCCAAAGCATCCAAAGCCAAACAGGCACAAAGCCGTCTTAACGCCATTGCCAAAATGGACATCGTCGCTCAGGCGCAGGTGGATTCACCTTTTTCGTTTGAATTTTATCCCTGCCCGCGTGCTGGCAATCCCTTGCTTAATTGCGTACAAGTGGCGGCAGGATACAATTCAGACCAGCCCATCCTTAAGCGCTTGAATCTGATTTTGAACCCAGGCGATCGCATCGCCCTGCTTGGTCCGAACGGTGAAGGCAAATCAACCTTAATCAAGACATTAACCGGCAGTCTGCCGGTGCTGGCGGGTGACATTCATCGCTCACCGCATTTGAAAATTGGCTATTATGCCCAGCATCAATTGGAAGAACTGGACGACAAGGCGAGTCCGCTGCAGACTATCCAGGCTCTGTCACCGGAGGCACGGGAACAAAGCATTCGTGATTACCTGGGCGGCTTTAATTTCATCGGTGACATGGCGGTCAACCCCATTACCCACTTCTCAGGCGGTGAAAAGGCAAGGCTTGCTCTAGCCAAACTAGTCTGGCAAAAACCCAATCTGCTTCTATTGGATGAGCCAACCAACCACCTGGATTTAGGCATGCGGGCTGCCATCGAAATAGCCTTGCAAAGTTATGAAGGTGCGTTGATTCTGATTTCCCATGATCGCCACCTGCTGAAAACCACAGTGGATGATTTTTATTTGGTTTATCAACATCAGGTGCAGGCTTTTAAAGGCGATTTAGACGATTATTATCAGTGGTTGCAGACGAAAGACAGTCAAAAAGAAACATCATCCACGAATAACGCCAACCAATACAAAGAAAAGCGCAGTTTGCAAAACCGCATGAAAAAGCTGGAACAATTGATTGAAGGCTGCCAAACCCAATTAGCTGCCCTGGAACAGGCGCTGGCGGATGGGGCGTTATATGAGTCTAAGCAACAACATCAATTAAACAAGCTATTGGCTGAACAACATCAACAGCGGGAAGCATTGGCTCAGGCTGAAGAAGAATGGTTGGCCATCGTCAGTTCACTGGAGGAATGAGGCCCTGAATCAGGGCCTGTGTTTCAACTGTTGTAACAATAACTGCGCCGCAATCTGCTCGGCTTTACGCCGGCTTGCGCCGACCCCCTGGGTTACCGCCTTGACCCCTTGCACTTTGCAGGTGATATAAAAAACCTGATCATGCTCCTCGCCTTCGGTTTTCTCAAGGAGGTATTCTGGAAGCGGCATTTTCTGTGATTGAAGATATTCCTGCAACAGCGTTTTTGCGTCTTTTAAATTGTCATGCAGGCTGTCGTCCTGTAAGCGGCTTTTAAACAGGTGATGGATCATCTGGCGGCTGGCCTCAATACCGCCATCGAGGTAGACTGCGGCAATCAGTGCTTCCAGGGCATCGGCTAAGGTCGATGCTCGTCTGAAACCGCCGCTTTTCAATTCGCCCTGCCCCAGATAAAGGTAGTCGCCAAGCTCAAGTTCCATGGCAATTTCAGCCAGCATTTCACCTTTAACCAGGAAGGCGCGAAGGCGGCTCAGTTTGCCTTCGCTGTAGTCAGGAAATAACTGAAACAACGCATGGGCAATTATAAAGCTAAGAATGGAATCGCCAAGAAACTCATAGCGTTCGTTGTTTTCACTGCCCATGCTGCAGTGGGTTAACGCCCGCTTTAAATGGTTCAGGTCTTTAAATTGATAACCCAGGCGCCGGCAAAGGCGCTGTAAATCATTTTTTACCAATATTAACCTCTTTGGTCTCGTCAAAATTAAACATCAGGCTGATGTTATAAAACAAAGGCCTGACCACGGTATATTTGACGTTAATATTAAAATTGCCCTGGCCATCGGGGACAATATTGACTTCATCCAGTTTAATCTCATCCAATCCGTTGATAGTAAACTGATTGGCCAGACGCTTGCGTAAAACCATTGCATTCGCTGCTGTATCGGTGCTGAACTCAGCTGCATCAATGTTTTCAAGGGCACTGATTGAACGTTTAACCTCAAAATGCTGAATGTAGACCGGAACGACTCGCATGATGACAAGACCGGCGATACAAACGACAATAACCGTGAACAACATACCGATTAACGTGATTCCCTGTTGTTTACGCATCCTGATTCCTTCCCTGATTAATGAATAAAACGCCCTATTTTAGACCAACGCAGACTATCAGTTTTGCCATTCCAGCTCATCCAGACAAAAAAAGCTTTGCCGCGCAAGTATTGGTCTTCAACAAATCCCCAGAACCGACTATCCGCACTGTCGTCACGGTTATCGCCCATCATAAAATAATAACCCGGCGGCACTTCAATTTCAAAATCCGACGCCGGGATATCGGGTCGCACATAGATATCATGTTCAACACCGTTTAAATTCTCACTGTACCGCGCCACCGCCTTACCAGAACTTTCATCCGTCGTATACTCAATAAATTTTTGTTTGGCTTCCTGACCATTGATAGTCAGTACTTTATTCCGGTAGCTGATTTTATCGCCGGGTACACCAATAACCCGTTTAATATAATCATAGCCTGGATTTGGCGGCCAGCGAAAAACGGCAATTTCTCCGGTTTTGGGATTGGCGATAGGGATAATTTTCTTTTCCCATACCGGCAAACGAATGCCATAGGCAAATTTATTCACTGCCAGAAAATCCCCAACCAGCAAGGTCGGCTCGAGCGATCCCGAAGGAATGCGAAAGGGCTCAATCAAAAAGGAACGCAAAAGCAAGACCAGAAAAAACACAGGAAAAAAGGAACGGGAATACTCGATAATCTTTCCGGGTTGTTCATCCGGCTCACGTTTTTTTGCCCAAAAAAGAATATCCAGTAAATAGATAAACCCTGATACAGCCGATAAAACGACTAACAATAAAGCAAAATTCATGTTGTATCCTATAGAATCAATAAGGGCTTAGAGGCCTTGGGTTATTTTTTTCTGTCGGTTTGAAACACGGCCATAAATGCCTCCTGCGGTATTTCCACGTGGCCTACCTGTTTCATACGCTTTTTACCGGCCTTTTGTTTCTCCAGCAGTTTACGCTTACGGGTGACGTCACCGCCATAGCATTTGGCCGTTACGTTTTTACGCAGCGCTTTGACCGTCTGGCGGGCAATGATGTGATTGCCCAGGGCGGCTTGAATAGCGACATCAAACATCTGACGGGGAATGAGTTCCCGCATTTTCTCAACCAGGGCTTTGCCGCGGTTATAGGCGGCATCGCGATGGACAATCACGGCCAATGCATCGACTTTTTCACTGTTAATGAGCACATCCATCTTAACCATGTCCGCCTCATCAAAACGCAGAAAATTATAATCAAGCGATGCATAACCACGGCTGACTGACTTTAATTTGTCGAAGAAGTCAGACACGACTTCGCTCATGGGTAAATCATAGGTTACTGACACCTGACGGCCGCTGTACATCATATTGATCTGCACACCGCGGCGTTCGACGCAAAGCGTGATAATCTGACCGAGGTAATCCTGAGGAACTAAAATATTGGCGCGGACAATCGGCTCAAACATTTGTTTGATTTGCTGCGTCGGCGGCAATTGCGACGGGTTGTCAATCATGACCGTCTCGCCTTTTGTGGTAACCACTTTATAGACCACCGTGGGTGCTGTTGAAATCAAATCAAGGTTGTATTCCCGCTCCAGACGCTCCTGAATGATTTCCATATGCAGCATCCCTAAAAAGCCACAGCGAAAACCAAAGCCTAAGGCCTCTGAAGATTCGGGCTCATAAAACAGGGAGGCGTCATTGAGGCTTAATTTGGCCAAGGCTTCGCGGAACGCTTCGAAATCGTCGGCACTGATGGGGAAAAGGCCGGCATAGACCTGGGGTTTCACCCGTTGAAACCCGGGCAAAGGCGCCTGGGCAGGATTTTTTTCAAGCGTCAGGGTATCACCCACCGGTGCACCCTGAATGTCTTTAATACCCGCCACGACATAGCCGACTTCGCCAGCCTGCAAAGCATCCTGTTTTGTGCGTTTGGGCGTAAAGATGCCGACCTGGTCAATTTCATAAGTCCGGCCAGTCGAGATGACTTTCATCTTGTCGCCTTTGCGCATGGCGCCGTTGACAATACGCACCAGGGATACGACGCCCAGGTAACTGTCAAACCAGGAATCAATGATCAAGGCCTGGAGTGGGGCTTCAATCTCCCCTTCAGGCGGCGGTATACGCGCCACCAGCGCCTCAAGCACATCCTCGACACCAAGCCCGCTTTTTGCACTGGCGCGAATAGCGTCGTGAGCTTCAAGGCCAATGATGTCTTCGATTTCAGCAATAACCCGCTCAGGCTCAGCCTGCGGCAAATCAATTTTGTTCAGTACAGGAAGCACTTCCAGTTCCTGATCAATGGCGGTGTAACAGACTGCTACCGTCTGGGCTTCCACGCCCTGAGCCGCATCAACAACCAGGATAGCGCCTTCGCAGGCTGCCAGCGAGCGGGACACTTCGTAGCTGAAATCCACATGCCCGGGTGTATCAATAAAATTCAAGAGGTAGGTTTTGCCATCGCGCGCCTTGTAATTTAAGGAAACGCTTTGTGCCTTGATGGTAATACCACGTTCCCTCTCGATATCCATGGAATCAAGGACCTGATCCGCCATTTCCCTGTCGCTTAGGCCGCCGCAGAGTTGAATGAAGCGATCAGCCAAGGTGGATTTACCATGGTCAATATGGGCAATAATGGAAAAATTGCGGATTCGAGTTAAGTCGCTCAAGTGAAAAACCTGTTTATAAAAGGGGTCATTTTAGCTCAATAATCCGTCGGCAGAAAGTCTCTCAAGCCATGTATTGCCCTAATTCCCTAAGAAAAAAATGCTGTGATTGCAAAATTTTGCAAAAATAGCGATGATCCATGGAGTTTATGCTCGGTTTATACTGTTTACTGGCCAAGACAAAGGATTATTTTTAGTCAAATGTGACCAATTCAATTTGCTGTTGTTTTAAATTTTTACTACAATCGGCTTTTTTGATCAAAACATAAAGGGATGCCCCATGCGACGACTTGCTCTTTTCTGTCTTACTCTCCTGGCTCTGTTAACCCATGGCTTATCCTATGCCGATCGTGCGTTTACGCAACGCCAAGACGTTCAAAAATTCATCAACACCATGGTTAAACAACACCATTTTAACCGCCAGGAATTGACGGCCGTCCTGAATGAGGTGCAATTACAGCCGCAAATCATTAAGTCCATGGAAAAACCGTATGAGAAAAAAACCTGGGATGTTTACAAACAACTATTCCTGACGCCTCAGCGTCTACAGGGCGGCCTGGAATTCTGGAAAGCCAATCAGGCCACCCTCGCGAAAGCTGAAAAACAGTATGGTGTGCCAGCCCATATTATTGTTGCCATCATCGGTGTGGAAACCCTGTATGGCAAAAATCAGGGCAATTACCGCGTCATCGATGCCCTGTCAACGCTAGCCTTCAATTACCCCAAGCGCTCAGGTTTCTTTACCAAGGAATTGGGCGAATTTTTGCTGTTATGCCGCGAACACCGCGTGAAACCCACCCAGTACATGGGTTCTTATGCCGGCGCCATGGGCAAACCGCAATTTATGCCAAGCAGTTACCGTAACTTTGCGGTAGATTTCACTAACAACCCCCGAAAAGACTTAATGAACGATGACCAGGCGGTCATCGCCAGCATTGCTAATTATTTCCACAAACATGGCTGGAAAAATAATCAGGGCATTGCACAGCCGGCTCAAGTCAAGGGTTATGGCATCAAGCGCATCAATACCAATTACCGAAGCGCCGTTTACAGCATGCGGCAATTGGCCGCTGCCGGGGTAAAGCCATTGACGGCCGCACTCAATCAACCGCAGAAAGTCGGTTTAATTGAATTAACCACACAAACTGGCCGCGAGTATTGGCTGGCTTATCCGAATTTCTATGTCATAACCCGCTACAACTCCAGTCCGCAATATGCACTGGCTGTGTATTTGCTGTCGCAGCAATTAAAAGCACAGTGGACAGCGAGTCAAACGGGTAAACAATTTGCCTATGCCTGAAAAATCCGCGATGCTGTTGGTCTGTAGTCCGGCAATGGGCTGTACTTTTAAACAAGGATGTTAACGTGGCGACCACCTTTATCTTTGCTGAGACGTTAACGGAAGAAACCTGTGTCAGTCTGGTTATCGAGCAGGATAATCAACTCATTCAAGGCTGCGCTTCGCGGCGTTTTGAAGCCATTCGCCAACTGCAGACCGGCACAAAAACCATCGTGGTCCTTCCAGCAACACAGGTGACCTTCCATTCCGTGCAATTGCCCTGGCTTGGCGACAAAAAAGCCCGTGCGGCCCTGCCTTATGCCCTTGAGGATCAATTGGCGCAAAATGTTGAGGAATTGCATGTTGCCTTTGATCGGCAATATTACAACGAAGGCCGTTACCTGGTGACAGTCAGCGCTAAATCATACCTTCAGAACATCATCCGGCGCCTTGAAGACAACGGTATCGATTTTGATGTCCTGACCATCGATTGGTTTGCCTTAAATCCTCACGAGACCTGTGTTCTACCAGATTATCTATTGGTTCATAGCGACCATTTTTGCGGTGCCTTGACTCGGGATATACAAAATCTGCTTCCAAATGAGAGCGACCAAAAAACCTGGTTTTTCACCGACAGCCCGGCCAATCAGATTCCTGCCGAGGCCCTGGCCGCTGAAAAAGAATCCCGTATCTGGCTAGCCGAGCGTTTACTGAAAAACAAGCCCTTTGATCTCTGCCAGGGCCCCCTGACCCACGGCTCGGACAAAACCCGACTTAAATATTGGTTAATTGCCGCCGCGACCATGGTTCTCCTCTGGGTAAGCAGTCTTATCACGGTCAACTGGATTAAACTGCACGAATTAAATAATAAAATGTCAGCCATCGACAGCCAGATTGCGGTGATTTACCGGCAGTTTTTCCCCGAAGCAAAACAGGTGATAAGCCCGCGTTCTCGAATCACGCAGTATTTAAAAAGCAATCAGGGCATGCAGGATCAACCCTTCTTTGCCCTGCTCGATAAGCTGGCTAGAGCAGCCCAATCGACTAGTCAGATCGAGCAATTACGATTTCAGAATAAATCCCTGCAGGTCAGCTTATCCACCAGCGATTTTGCAAGCCTTGAGGCCTTGCAAAACCGCTTAAAACGCGACAAAGTGACAGTAAAACAAAACCAGGCCTCGACGGTCGAGGGGAAAGTCGTCAGTACCTTGGAGCTTACTCTGTGATTGCTTATTGGCAGAATTTAAATGATCGTGAACGCTGGATGGTGGGGATTGCCGCCTTAGCCGTCGTGGTGTATGGGTTTTATTTATTCATCTACTCCCCATTGACCTCGGCAGTCAACACCCGCACCCAGCAATTAGAAGAAAAAAGCGAAACCCTGGTGTGGATGCAGGGGCTTAAACGGCAAAGTGGGCAACATCGGCCGCCACAAGCCATCGATAACAGCAAATTATTGTCAGTCATTGCCTCGCAATTAAGCAGCAAACCATTCAGTCCCTTCCCCTACCAGCTTGAACAAACAGGCGTTGGAGATATTCAACTGAGTTTTGAACAGGTCCCTTATGCGGCCATCCTGCGCTGGCTCTGGGCGTTAAACAATGATTACAGCGTAACGCTCAAACAAATCCGTATGGATAAAACGAATACACCTGGTGTGGTTAAGTTGATGGTCCTGTTGGCGGCCGCTTAAAGCCTGAAAGGCGGCTTAATTGAATAAATCCCGCGGCGTGGGCGCCGGTGATAATCCTTCTTTCAGCGCAAACTCTCTTGCCTCTAAAAACTCATCCACTTCCTGCATCGCCTTTTCACTGCTTCCGAGAAGCTGACTTTTGATCAAAACCAAATCGTCTTTTGAGTAAGGTTTGAGATTCACTTTCTGAAACCGGTTAAGCAGTGCATCAGATAGGGCTTGCCGTTTGCCATAATGAATTGGATTTTGCGTACCGATCACAAAAAAGCCTGGATTCGCTGCTGGTTTTCCTTCCAAATCTACACCCGAAAGCAACGCGTTAAGCACTCTCTCTAAGGGCAAGGAATTCATTTCATCAATCACAACGACAGCCCCCTCATGAAAAGCCTTTACCAACCGCTTTTCCATGGTGGCCGGGTCAGTCGGCGTCAGATAACAATAATTGTCCTTGCTGTTAACCCCATCGGGATCAGCCGGCGTGATGTTTCTCGACTTCAAAAATTCGATAGCCATACGGCTCTTGCCTTCCCCTGCCTCCCCTTCAAAAATCAGTCCGCACGTTCCCACAGCCTGAAGCCCTGTCACGTTGTTTTTGATTTCCCTGATATTGAATGCATCATTGAGGATGCGCAGGGGATTAATGCGCTTTTTAGTCATTAAAAAGGCTTCGTTTTTAAAGTGTGTCTGTTTTTTTAAGTCGGCTTTGACCTGCTTCACCGAGACGCCAAAATTTTCCGCAAGCCATTTTTGCAATGCTTTTCGCTGCCCCTGATTCATCATGCCGCTGATTTCATCGTAGACCGCATGGCAAGCCGCTGTTTTGATGTCACCCGTTTTAAGATGAGATTGCGATGCCCGCAGCACCATCATCTGCAAGTTTCGGGCAGTCACCGGGTGTTTATCAGGAAATTGGCTGTTCACCTGGTGGTACGCTTTTAAAAAAACCTCATTGAAAATCGGGGTGTGATCCTCTTTAAATAAGGGCTTGGCCACAGGCGCAATGATATGCTTCGTCAGGAAGCTATCCGGTAATTCTTTAAACGTAATAACATGGCCTCTATCCGCAAGAAAGCGATGCCGTTCACGATCGGCAAAATAGCCAAAATTACCGGCGAAAATAACCTGGTGTTTTTTTGACACCGGTTTGAGATCGCCGTCCAGCACCGAAGGCGGATTACTGAATAAGCCTTCGAAACGATCCAAAACGCCCGGAGCCAGCAAATTGGCCTCGTCAATAAACAGGTAGTTGTGTTCTTTGTCAGATTGCAGCCAACTGGTCAGTTTATCCAGTCCGGTGAAGAGTGCGTAATCTTCTCCATGGGCTTTCTTTAGTTCCTGCTGTATAAACGTAGTCTTCCCAACGCCTGATGATCCAACAATAAACACATACGGCGACACATCAAGATGAGAGAACAGTTTTTCCCTGCGTTTCTCCATAACGGAGAGCATAGCGTCAGATTTTACTTTTTTGTCAAAAGACATTCTCCATGCCATTTCGGCAAAGGTTTTGTTCGTCTGGTACGTTTTCTCCAATCTTAAAATTTGTTTCAATGGATTGCTTTCAGGATGGGTTTTCATGAACTTAAGCATGGTCGCCAATTGAATGTAGGCAAACGGTTTAGCACCGCTTATCCTGTAGTATTCGCGGCAAACAGGAATTAATCGCTCAACTTCATCCGGATAGTCTTTTTTCAAAGCCTGCCAGTACGCTTCCTCGGTATAGCGGAGATCACTGGCTCTGGCTGTGGGAAAAGGGTTGACATCATCAGTAATCAACAGGAGTCTATTTTTGGGAGCTTTGATTCGCTCGCCATTTAAAATCATGTAACCATCGGGTAAAAACAGCGACTCAATCTGTCTGGCTAAAACAGGCGACAATCGACCTTTTAAAACAATAGGACGATCGGCATGGCTGGCGATTGCGCCAACTTGATGAGTAAACCGCTTTTTGCCATTTGTCCCGTCACTGATTGCCATGTTTTCGATGAGATCGGCATAGGTTGTATGCTCATCGACCGGGATGACCAAAGGGTCCTTCCAATCCAATTGTTTTTCTGCAAAATGAATGTCATTGGTCACCAGGACGGCGGACATGCACGCCGGCTTTTCCTCATCGACACTGAATTTGACAGGCGTTTGACTGGTCTTCATTTCAGCCGGGATGGTCACATCAGGAGAACAGGTAATGTACAACGACGTGTTCTGTTTGCCAGCTTCCATGATAATCCGGGCCCACTGTTCTTTATTCAGCGTGTCTGTTACATGCAGCGGCAAGGTTTTGTTTTTATAAGCCGCCAACAGACCCGGTAATTCAACAAGCCCTTCTTTTTCGACGCGGTAGTGTTTGAACAAATGATTGACCGTATAGGCATTCAGCACCCATTGTTGATTGACAGGCTGGCTTGATGCTTTATCTTCGATTGTGTATTTTGCTAAACCGTAGTCATAGGGGGCATCCAGGCGAATGAACTGGAATTGCTCCGGTATGGCATAGTCTTTACCATTGATGGTGATTTTGCGATTGAGGTTGACTTCGCGCATAAACAGCCGAAAGGCCTCGTCATGCCAGGGCGCATTTCTCAAGATGAGGCCAGGTTTATTGTCTTTTAGTGCCGAGACCAGTTCCGATTCCAGAAATTGATAACGTTCACCCTGGATTTGAAATTGGCCTTTTAATTCAGACTCCCAGTCCTCCCCAAAAAAATCAATTTTAGCACAGTTTTCCTGTTCTTTAGTCAGTGACGAAACGGCAGCAGGGGTTGGAGGCTCCCCTATTAATGCAGCTGAACATTGGCTTTTTACGCGAAAACGTGAGTAGAAATCTTCCCCCATGGCCTGCCCCTCGGGCAATAAGCCAATGACCATCAGCCCTTCCGGTAGTTTTACCCCGTTTAATGTCCTTATTTTATCCATTATCGAGTTGTAGCCGACATGCTGCGCCTCAAAATTTGACCAGTTGATGCACAACACATCCCCTGGCTTGGCTTCTTTAACAAAGCGCATCAAGGGGCTGTCGACGCGATGATAGTCTCCGGAGGCATTATCGATTACACAGGTGAATTCACTGATGTCATCGAGGCTGTTGATGTAGAAACATCGGTTTTTTTTCTCAATCACACGCTGGTATAAGGCGGCATGCACGGATTCGATCTGGCTTCATTTCAACGTGCATAAAATCGTTTGGCGGCCATCCGGCAACTGCGCGCCCGCTTTCAACAACTCGTCAGCATAGTGGGTATAGTTGGTCGCTGTTGAGCGTAGGGTATCCCAGGTTCTGTATTTGTTATTGTCTAAAGAAACTGCCTTTTTATGCGCGATGGCTGAATTGTTATTATTCTGTTCTTTAGCCGGCATGGCCCTGGATTTTGGCTTGCTGGTCTCTAAGGTCTCAATTTTTTGATTGACAGGAGCCCCTCCCAAATCCACTCGCTGCCAGTCGTCCTGCTCTTTGACTTCAATATAGGCATGGCAGTCATTGTAAATGGCCCGCGCCTCGAGATTCAGCACGTCTGCCAGGGCCATAAAGGCCCAGGTTCTATGCCTGCAGGCCCCCTGCCGCTCATGAATAATGCTATTTAAGATCGCGACGCTGCTATTGGTATCCCCCTTTAAATCGTTGAGATCAAATTGGCAAAAGGCCATGAGTACATTGAGGCGTTGCTTATACGAATAGGATCTTATTTTTTTCAAGGCAGGCGTGTCGAGGTAATCGCCGTTTTCATCAAATGTCACCTGTTGAAGGGCAAGAACATCTTCAGGATTGACTTTATCCAGAGCAGGCGCTGGTTGCGCCATGTCATAATAATAATCCGACTGGATTAAATAAGTCACCGTGAAAATCGTCTTTGATGGATCCTTAGGCCTGACGTAGTATAAATTTTCCTCCTCGCAATACACGATTTCAACATCAGTTTTTGGGTTGGTTTCAAAGCCAACCAGGCGATCATAGGGGGCTAATGAGGTGAGTGCTGTTTCACCTGAGACAATTTGTTTGCCCAAATAATAGGTGAGCTTGGTTTCGTATTCACTGAAATACACGGACTTCAGATCGTCAACACGGTCGACCTTCACTGTCTTGAATTGTTTATCGGTGACTTCTACGAGTTTAACCTGCCCTTTTCGCTGCAGTTTTGGAAAGACATGCTTTCGGTAATGATCGGGTACGGGGTATTTGGAGTTCGGCTTGTAATAAAACACCTGGGAGGTGCTGACATCAACGTTTTTTAAGCCAGTGTTCTTATCAATTTCTTTCGACGGTTTATTTTTTCCCCTGAGAGGGTGTTGAGCCTTGCCTGGGGAATGGCTACTTGTTGAATAGCCACTTGTTGAATACCGGGAAGAGTATTCGTTGGTCTCCTTCAGTGAACTGCCTTCCATGTTCGATTGATCATGAAAAGAGTTCTCGCTCTTGCCAAGGCTTTTCACTAAATCAGGAAAACGGGTATAAACCCTGTCCAGGGCTTCCGCATCCAGCATTAAAAGCAGATCTTCCGTCAGCTGGTTGGAGGAAAATGAATCAATGGATAAGGTCGATAGCTGTTTACAACGGTTTAAAATAACCGCTAATGCGTCATTGGTGACGTAAGTTTTTGCAATGACCAATTCCTTTAGATTTTCCAAGGCCGGTGATTCTGGAAGCGTAAAGCCATTTTCGATATCCAAGCTGCAATGGGTTAATGACAATTGGGTTATAGCCGGGAATTTTTGCAGGAAAATTTCTAAGGCGTCTTTTGGATTTGTAATCCCCTTCAAAGACAACCGTTGCAATAAGTCATTCTGGACAAGCTTCGTCATGTAAGTTAAAGGAAAATTGACAGCTTGTTCAAAATTTAATTCGGTTAACTGCCGGGCCTGATTGATCAGAGGGATAAACAGGTTATCGTTTCCCTCGCATGCAATATTCAATACACGCAAAGAGGCAAGACTCTCCGGGTTTAAATAAAATGAAATATGCCCATACTCTTCTTCGATGTGCCTCACAGTAAGCATCATTAACTGCGAAGACGCATTGAGCAGGGAAGCCAGCCCGGATTCACTCACGGGACCAGCCAAATCAAGGTAGAGTAAATTGTTAAGCCCCTTTTGGAGAGTTACGTTATCAATCAGTGCCTTGGATTCTATACGTAACGAACGTAATTGAGGGCAGCGGCCAAGTAACAATCCTATGCTCTCATTAGTCAGTCCTTGTCCGATACGACTACCTTCTGTAATCTCAAGATGAGTCAGCCTGGGAAATTCACTCAACTGAAAAAAGAAAGTGTCACGAGGGCTAAAGTCGTTATTGATTTTCAGGTGCTCAAGCTGCGGCATCCGCTGCATCACGAAGCACCACCTGTCTTCGGTTAACGAATAAAGAGTGGGGGATAGCGTGAACGACTTAAAACCGAAGGTATCCGACTACATCATACCCGGATGATTAAGATAATGAATGAGCTTCCCTCTTTTTAATTTGGGTTTGTAATCTTCAAGTTTGGCTACTGTTCTGGGGCTTAATTTATGAATCACTGTCTCAGGTGAAGTCATCTGGGATACAGGCGGTGAGAGTAATTCCGTCAGATTCGGAGCTTGATGGATTAAGCGAACGTAATCATCGTCTTCTATACTCGTCAAACTTAAATTAAGATAAGTCAGGTTCTTCATCGCGTTTTTTTCGAGCGACTGAGTACACCCTTTTTCCAAATTAGCCCCTCCTAAATTCAAAACGGTTAACCCGGGGCAGGCATTGAGCAATTGAGCCAATTCACCGCTTTGGAAAGTGTATTCAGAAAAAGCCAGATGTTTTAAATGAGGGCAGGCCTTAATTAAAGACAACAGTTTATTAAACGGCAGATTCTCCCGGGTTTGGTTGATGATTAATCCGTTAATAGTGCCCAGCAGTCCACTCTCTTCCATTAAGGAACTGGCGATGGTTTTATCGTATTTCAATAAAATGAAAACCTTGCCTTTGAGAATCGATTGACGTATAGACTGGTTTTCTTTACTCTGCCAAGTCTCTAAACCCGCCTTCGAGTCGATAGTCACATGAATAGGCTCGCTTTTATCCAGAAACTCGTAAGCCTCTTTTATGTCCATGGCATTGACCGATTGATACCATGGATCACTGGTGTTTTTTTGCCATGTTTTCTTGGGAAAGGAATGCAGTAACTTTTCTACTTGCCTGGGGTTAGCCACAAATGCTTCATCACGACTGATATTCGCATCAGCCAATTGCTGCGTCATTCGTGGGGACGGCGGCATGGTTTGAGGCAATAATCGGACTAAATCAGCCTGGGTTCTTATTGGGGTGAATGTCTCTGTGTACGCATAAAGTTCGTAACCTTGATTAAGCAGCGCCGTCCATAACATCAGGGTATCCTGATCGAATCCCTGATCCATTTTCTCCGGACGAGTAAGAATGATTTTTTTCTTTTTAAGCTGACTAATAGCCTTGGGTAAACGCCAACAATCCTTTTTCCCCTGCAACAAACGGGGTAAATCCAAATCATGGGTCATGGTGCCTGTATAACGCTGCGCAGTGGCCGCACTGGATACGCTATACATTAACCCCAGACGCTCAAATAATTTATTGTGCATAATCAAGAATCCAGACTGTTTAAGATCAGCCCTTCTCCCTTTCAAATTGGAAAAGCATTGATCCCTCTATCTGGATAATTTTATATCATAATGACAATAATTAAAGCATTAACAAGTGCAAATGATCCGTTAAAAAATCGATAAAGCAGATTTAAGTTATTGTAAACATAAAAATCATGCCAATTCTCAGTCCGCCATGTTGCTTTGCACGCTGCCCCAATTTTTGATTCCCGCCCCTTGCTTTAGGTCTTCAGGCAAGGCGTTCAGAGCCTTTTGCGCGTCCTCATAGCTGTTATAACTACCGTAAAGGCCTTTGTAATAGGTACTGCCGTTTTGATGGTATTTGATTTCCGCCATGCGATCATTTTTGGGTGCCCTGTACAGCTTGCTGGCTACTTTTGCCGCTTTTTGATCATTGGCAATTTCAATCGTATACCCTTGAGGATTTTGATTACTGACCCAGTTTCTATCCCTATCCTTAGCGCGTGTTGGCGAATGGTAAGCACCCACATGGTAGCTTTCAGGAACGGTCACCATGCCGCTGCCGGTCATGGGGTATTGTGAGTAGTTATCCGGGTTGACATCATAGGTCTGACTATACTGCAACTCGGAATAATTGTAGGCCGCATATTGGCTGTAATCTGGCGAGTCATTAACCGTACAGGAACATAAGGCGCCGGCGCCGAGGCTAATGACCAATCGTTGCAAACGGTTCATAATTCCCCCTTTTCTTATTATTGCCTGCATTGCGTAAAACTTGAGTTCTATAACAAAGATAGCATAAAGTATTCCATTTCCTTTGGTTGAAGTGACTTATGTGGACTCATCGACGCTCCGGACAAATCCATCAACGCGGCACGCAGGACCATCGCGACCCTTATGAACGGGACAGGACACGGGTCATCCACTGCCCCGCATTCAGGCGCCTGCAGCGAAAAACCCAGATTTTAGGGACAGACGAAGGTGATTTTCACCGCACCCGCCTGACGCATTCACTGGAGGTCGCCTCTATCGGTCACAGTATTGTTCGTAATTTAGCCACCAACCTGAACGAGGGTATGGTGTTGAGCCTGTTGCCAAGCGATGATTTGATTACTGTCATTTGTCTTTTACACGACATTGGTCATCCGCCCTTTGGCCATGGCGGTGAAGTGGCTCTTAACTTTATGATGCGCGATTATGGCGGCTTTGAAGGCAATGGCCAAACGCTTCGCCTGTTGACTAAAGTCGAAAACAGTTACGGTGCATTCGGTCTTGATTTGACGCGGCGCTCCCTGCTGGGCTTGCTTAAGTACCCCGTCAGCCGCAGCCAGGTTGTAGCCCCGGAGCGGCCCGAACACACACCCATGATGCATAAAACCATCCGCATCAATGACTGGCTGCCGCCTAAGGCCTACTTTGACTGTGAGCAACCGGAAGTCGATTGGCTGCTGTCGCCGTTTGACCATGACGATCGCGCCCTGTTTCAATCCCTGCAATGCAATCCGTCGGGTCGCCAGCACGGCAAGGCCGCCTACCATTCCTTTGATTGTTCCATCATGGACATTGCCGATGACATTGCTTACGGCGTGCATGATCTGGAAGATGCCATTCATTTACGCCTGATTGATAGAGACCAACTCGATAATGACACCTTCCGCCAATTGCTTTTGGCAACGCCTTTAGGCCGGGACCTGAACGCCCTGCTTGACAATCTGTTTGCTAATGAAATTTTTCTGCGCAAGCAGGCTATTGGTGAAATAGTCAATTACCTCATCACCTCGACACAAGTGCGGATTATCAATGACCATTTTAATGATAATCTGTTAAAGCATAACCTGGTTTTAGTCCCTGAAGCTCAGACCCTGCTCCGTTATTTAATGGATTGCATCTACCGACATGTGATTGATTCACAGGAAGCGAGAACCTTTGAATACGGCGGACAAACCGTTGTGCTTCGCCTGTTTGAAGCCATCAGTTCCAACCCCGGAAGCCTGCTTGATATAAAAAACCGTGAGCTGTTTAATGAGGCAAACAATGAGCAGGAAGCCTTTCGCATCGTCTGCGATTACATTGCCAACATGACGGATGAATATGCTTACCGCATGCATGAACGCTTGTTTGGATTTAATACGAGAACGATTTTTGAACGATTGTAAAGCCATCGTTGACAACGATGGCGTCCCCAGGGGGATTCGAACCCCCGTTACCGCCGTGAAAGGGCGATGTCCTGGGCCTCTAGACGATGGGGACCCTGTGACTTTGTAACGCGATTTGTAACACACACCAAAATGGCGTCCCCAGGGGGATTCGAACCCCCGTTACCGCCGTGAAAGGGCGATGTCCTAGGCCTCTAGACGATGGGGACCTGGAACTTATTCATCAACCCTAAGGTTGATGGTGGAGCTAGGCGGGATCGAACCGCCGACCTCTTGCATGCCATGCAAGCGCTCTCCCAGCTGAGCTATAGCCCCAAAATTGAGATTCGAAGTTTAATTATGCCCTCAATGACTGTCAAGCAATTTTTACGAATAACGCAGGAATTCTTTTTATTTCAACCAAGCAGCTCAACCAAAGACTAAAAAATTACCATAAACGGCCCCAGCATACCCTAAACAGGCAAACCGCATTCTTTTAAAAAGCGGCTAAAAAAGAGATGGGCTTCATCACCATCAGGTAAAAGACAATCAGCAGGCTGATGAAAGCAGGCCAACCCAACACAAACCACCATTTAAAATAACGATAATAGGACAGTGGCAACGGTTGGCTGGTGCGGGCAGCCTCCAACGTGATGTTTTTTATTTTAATTTGCAGGTACACCACAATAAACCAGCAGATGGCGGTGACGGTGTAACCGATTATGGCCCCCCATATCCAGAATAAGGTGAAGGAGTACCCTGCCAGATAAACCATCCAAAGACCCGTTACCACCTGAATAAAGCCTGAAGAGCCCGTAAACAACCAATCGACCCAGACCACGTATTGGTTGATGCAGGCCATAAGGGGGATATTTCTGGTGTAGTGCCCGTATAACATGACGCTTGCTGTACCAAGACCCGTACCAAATAGAATCGTGGAACTTAACACATGAATGTATTTGAGCCAAAAATAGAGCATTAATCCCTCTCCAGTGCGTATAAAATCATAATCCCTGCCAGAATGGGGATATTTTTGACAACAGGACCAAAGGGCTCCAGCCACAAATAAGGCAATCCCATGGAAATGATGAAGGTGTAGGCGAGGATAACCGCCATCTGCACCCAACAAAAAAAGCGGGTTTTGACATGCAGGAGCAACGCGATGCCAATGAGGGCATTCAGGGTGGCTGCGCCATAGAGCAATATGGATTGCCCGGCAGGGGGAATGCCGAGGTCGGACAATAAGGCATAGGAATGTTCCTGACCATAAAGAGAACTGGTCAACGCACTCACAATCCACATCAAGGCCAGGCTTAGGCGCAGCAAAGGGGTTAACACCAGAAATTGAGCGCTTAAGCGATCCCAGGGCGTGCTCGGGGTTTTCTGCAAACCCTCTGCAAACGATTTCGGTTTAATGCCGCTTGTGTGCTCAAATTGCTGCACTTCATCCCGACTTGCGGTATTGCCTTTTTCAAGCATTTGCAGTGCTGCGCTATTAATACGGGATTTTGAACTGAAATTACCAAACCAGGCTATGCTGTTTAATAGCCACAGTGGCAGTGGCAAAAACAACGTGGGCTTTAACCTCAACCAGTGCCGTAAAGTCAGCAACAGGGATTTGATACTGATTTCCTGGCTGCTTACGGCGGCTAAGATTTCAAACCGGGATAAGGGTTTATCCACCAGATGATGAACCGCCTCACTCAAATCATCAATATGAATGGGTTGCAAACATTGTTCGCCATGGCCAGGCAACGGGACGATGGGCAAGGACGCGAGGCTCGCCATTAATGCCATACCGCCGCGTGCGCCTTGACCATAAATGAAGGATGGGCGAAGCACGCAAGCTGGAATGGTTAAGGTTTTTAACCACTCTTCCGCCGCCAGCTTGCTTCTGGCATATTCGGTGTCATACGGCTCGATGCCCAGCGCTGAAATATGGATGATTTTTTTAACCTGCTGTTTTTCCGCCGCGGTGTATATGGCTTTCGGCGTTAAATAATGCAGGGTCCAAATCACTGCTTTGTTGACGTGATAAAAAATCCCCACACAATTAATGAGGACATCCACTCCATGAAGCCGCGGCAACCAGATGGCCGGAGTTGTGTCCTCTAAAAAATCGCAGGCCATCACGTTAGCGTTGGGGAATTTATCCAGGATATCCTCGGGATGACGTGCTGCGCAAATGACCTCATGGTCACTGTCAAGCAGGCGTTTTGTCACGTGCCCACCCAGAAAACCATTGGCACCCAGAATCATGATCTTCATGAGGTATGTCCAGTTAAGGCGTGGGTTTCAGGGGTGCGCGTATACCCTAAAAATCCCCCGGCACAACTACTGAGCGCCCCAATAAAGAACAGGACAAAGGTAAGCAAAGCATTGAGGGTCAACACCTTCTTACGCGTTTCTATGTTGATGTGAAGCGGTGATTTTTTTTTGATATCAGCGACGGTCTCGGTCAGCATGGGGGCATCATTGGTTAATTTGATAGCCACCAGATTCGACGTAAAATTGGAATGAAACGCGGCGTACTGAATCATGTTGGTAATTAAAATAATCGTCATGATGAGCAACATCGACCAGGCGATAAAGCCAATCAGCAAGCCAAAAGCCCGGGCTTTTACCACCACGGGACTTAATTTTCCCGCAATCCAGCCGGTCATGAACATGGCTAACACAGCAGCCAAACAAAAACACAGGAAACCCGCGAAAGAAAAAAAGGTATTGCCTTCGCTGTCAATCGAAAAACTGCTGATCCCTAATCCAAGCGACAACAGATTCAACAGAAAATTAAGGCCCACGCCGGCTATCGCGCCGGCAAAAATAGCCGACCAGGAAAGGTAACGTCTTTTTTGTTTCATGGTTAATAACCTTGAAACAGCGGCTGTACAGGGATATAGAGATTACCCGTCGAATGACTGGTTGTCATGCCGCCTATCTGATGCGCCTCGATGATGGCAACGGTTTTTTTGTTGTTGATTAATTCCATGGCCGCCGTCACCCCGGTTATCCCGCCGCCGATAATAACCACATCAACATCAATGGACTTATTCAGTTCAGGATAATATCGGGATTTGGCATGGATTACTTTCCATAAAGGTATATGTTTCATAAGTCCCCTCCCTGGGAAAATAATCGAATACTTTATGACTTAATGATTAGATTAGAATCATCACAACAGAACAATCGATTGAGGTTATCCTCAATAGTATAGGCTTAATTTAGGAAGGCATGTAAAAAATGGTGGTAAAAAAAACGGCACGTTGTGTGCCGCTTTTACATCAGGCTGAAGTCGTTTCAGAGCGTTTTTTGGCTTGTTTTTTTAATTTTTTCCACTCGCGGTCTTTATTAAAAACGAAACCGGCTGCCTCTTCAATGAAAAAACCGATGTCATCAATATTTGCCCAAGCACAATAAGCATTGATTTTCTCGAAAGTTTCACTGCTGATTTCAGCCTTGATTTTTTCTTTTTTCTGGAAACGATTCCCACTAATAATAGGCATTTTCTACCTCAGTTGTTAATTAAGCAAATAAATCTTAACAAAATATAGTACGCTTGCAAAGTAAATATCCTGCAATGATTTAGAAGAAAGATGTTCATTTGACAAGGGGGAATGGTCTCTCGATTTCAGGGTAAAACATGCTCCAAATTCGCTCACAATAATTTAGAATATTACGGTGTTTTTGCAGATAGGATTTTAAAGGATCGTCATAAGGGACCCAGACCATATTGACCAGAAAAGCAAAAGCCGTCGCATCAATACTGGTCAATTCATCACCAAGAAAATACTTTTTATCGCCAAGCGTTATCGCGATGGCGTCAAGTGTTTTGACAGCGAGCTTAAAAACCTCGTTGGGCTTATGACGGCCGGTGCCTTGCTGGTGAAGCGCCTTGAGGGTTGCTTTCCTGACGCTGTTGGCGACAAACCACTGGGCAATACCCGGCAGCTTGCCGAAAAAACCTGGTTTGACATGAGCCCAACCTGCTTCTTCCTGCCAACGGTAATACAACATAAACCAGTACAGACGCTCGGTAAAGGTATTGTCCAGCAAGGTGATTAAGGCACGTTGTTCATCACGGAGCTTGCCATCGAGCACATCACCGTATTTTTCCTTAAGATGATCAATAATCAGTTCACTGTCGGGAAGCAGTTCACCCTCGATTTTAAGGCAGGGCAATTTTCCTTTTGGACTTTTACGCGGATCCATGACAAAACGGATTTCATAGGGCATTTCAATCATGCGCAGGTAAGTCTCAAGCTTTAGGCAAAAAGGGCTGGCATTGGGCAAACCCCAATGGCCCGGGAACTGATAAAGAGTAATCATGGTTTGGTTATTCCTTTACAAATAGACAACGCGCCAGGGAAGGCCATGCATCCCGGCATTTTATTTGAACGCCTTGATTATACTCATGATAATATTGGCATCAAAGTACTATTGTGGGAGTTAATTACATGGCTGATTGTCCTTGCGGTTCACTGAAAGAATACAGGCAATGCTGCGGTTTATACATTGACCAATCGCAGCGCCCGCCTACTCCTGAAGCCTTGATGCGCTCACGCTACACCGCTTACACGCAGGCAAACGTGACCTACATTAAACAGAGCATGAAAGGTCAACCTTTGCTCGGCTTTAATGAAAACGAGGTGTCGCAATGGGCTGCCAAAGTGGATTGGCTGGGCCTGCATGTGGTCAATTGCACCCTGGATGCAGGCAATGCCAACCGAGGTTATGTCGAATTTTTAGCGAGCCTGCGTGGCGGCGGCAAATTACAGGCCATTCATGAACGCAGTGAATTTGTACGTGAGGATGACCAATGGTTTTATATTGCCGCTCATAAGCCCCTCTATGCCAAGCCGCAGCATAAACGTGCAATACCCCGTAATGCGCCCTGCCCCTGCGGCAGCCAGAAAAAATATAAAAATTGCCATGCGCTTTCCGAGCGTTAAGGAGCGCTGATCAAGGCATGCAGCGGTTTGACCCACGGAAAAGAAAGGCCTGATTTTGTTGCTTTTGCTTAAAGGGATGTGAAATTATAAGATTCAGCTGAGGCACTCAAGGGAATGCCTCAGTACGGATTAACATTTTCTTAAGGGACACGTTCATGAAAAAACGCATACTTGGCATTTTCGGCTTCGGACTCATGCTGCTTTCTTCTTTAATCAATGCCGGAACGCAACCCAAATTCAGCATTGTTAACACCGTAAGGCCGCCTGCCTTGATTGCGCCGGGTGACATTGTTGGTGCTCAATACCTGGTCACTAATAATACCCTGATTACCCGCGAACTCACTTTAGTTCCCCTCACAGGCGTTCAGCAGATTACCGCCGGCCCCAATGCCTGCCAGAATCCGTTTGTCCTGGCTCATGGCCAAAGCTGCTTTTTAAATCTGGTGTTTAATTCCAATTTTGCGAATGGCGTGCACAATGGCCCTGAAATCTGTAAAACCGTCGCAGGTGGCGGCAATGTGCCCAGTCAATTTTTATGTTCTCAACCCAGCCGGACCGATTTATTAAATATCACGGTTCAATAAGGCAAAGCACAGGATTTTGGCCCTAACGTACAGGCGCTTAGGGCCGTTTTATTACCTATAATTGACGTAAATGCGGGAATAAAATCACATCACGTATAGACTGCGAGTTAGTAAACAGCATAACCAATCGGTCTACCCCTATCCCTTCTCCGGCTGTCGGGGGCATACCATACTCCAGGGCCTCAATATAATCACTGTCAAAATGCATGGCTTCCAGATCACCGGCATCTTTTTCCGCCACCTGTTTGTGGAACCGCTCGGCCTGATCTTCGGCGTCGTTTAACTCCGAAAAACCATTGGCAATTTCACGCCCGGCGATAAAGAACTCAAAGCGATCCGTGACATCAGGGTTACTGTTGCTGCGTCTGGCTAGTGGTGACACCTCGGTTGGGTAGCCGGTAATGAAGGTCGGTTGAATGAGTAATTGTTCGACCGTTTCTTCAAAAAGAATCATTTGCAGTTTGCCCAGGCCATCCGTGGGTTTAAATGCCAGACCCAATTGTTTAAGGAGAGAACGACAGCCGTCCACTGTTTCTAATTGTTGCGCTTCAATCTCTGGGTGGTGGTGTAGAACCGCTTCTTTTACCGTCATGCGGGCAAAGGGTTTGGCAAAATCAATAACCCAATCCTGGTAAGTCACCTGACGGCTGCCCAGCACCTCATCACAAAGAAAATGCAGCAGTTGCTCGGTAAAATCCATCAGATCGTTATAATCGGCATAAGCCTGATAAAACTCAATCATGGTAAATTCAGGGTTATGCCGGGTAGAAATACCCTCATTACGGAAATTGCGGTTAATTTCATAAACACACTCAAAGCCGCCGACCACCAACCGCTTCAGATACAGTTCCGGCGCAATACGCAAAAACATCTGCATGTCGAGGGTGTTATGGTGAGTGACAAAAGGACGAGCCAACGCCCCGCCCGGAATGGGGTGCATCATGGGTGTTTCCACTTCCAGAAAGCGGTGGTTATCCATAAACTGGCGCAAGGCCTTAATCAATTGGGTGCGGATGATAAAGGTTTTGCGGCTATCTTCATTGGCAATCAAATCCACATAGCGCTTGCGGTATTTCATTTCCTGATCAGACAGGCCGTGGTACTTATCCGGCAAAGGCCGTAAGGATTTGGTCAGCAGTTCAACCTGCTCGGCATGAACCGTTAACTCACCCGTGTTGGTTTTAAACAATACCCCTTCCACGCCAACGATATCACCTAAATCCCAATGTTTGAATTGCTCATACACTTCCGGCAAGTCATTTTGACGGACATAAACCTGGATTCGGCCGGAAACATCCTGAATATGGAAAAAACTCGCCTTCCCCATGATGCGCCGCAACACAATTCGACCGGCAATGGTGACGTGTACCGGCTTCTCAGCCAATGCGTCTTTTTCAAACCCGTCGTAATCCTTCAATAGCTCGGCGGCCAAATGCTGCCTGTGAAAGTGATTGGGAAAATTAAAGCCTTGCTGGCGCAGTTCGCCCAATTTTTGTTTGCGAATGTGATAAACTTCGCTTTCATCCAAAATCTCTTCTGTCATGCTGCCCCTACTCCTGCTTTTAAACTGGCGTGAATAAATTGATCCAGGTCGCCGTCTAAAACGGCCTGGGTATTACTGGTTTCAACCCCGGTACGCAAATCTTTGATACGCGACTGATCAAGCACATAGGATCGTATCTGCGAGCCCCAGCCAATATCTGACTTATTGGCCTCCAGAGCCTGTTGTTCGGCATTTTTCTTTTGCATTTCCAATTCATAAAGCTTGGCACGTAACTGTTTCATGGCATGATCTTTGTTTTTGTGCTGGCTTCTATCGGTCTGGCATTGCACAACAACACCGGTAGGTACGTGTGTAATCCGCACGGCCGAATCGGTACGGTTGACATGCTGGCCACCTGCGCCTGAAGCCCGGTAAGTATCGATGCGTAAATCCGCAGGATTGATTTCAATGTTGATGTCGTCATCGACTTCCGGCGACACAAACACCGCTGAAAAGGACGTGTGGCGGCGATTACCGGAATCGAAGGGGGATTTACGCACCAGACGGTGCACGCCGGTTTCCGTTCTCAGCCAACCATAGGCGTATTCACCGCTGAAATGAATCGTCGCGCTCTTGATGCCGGCGACATCGCCAGCGGAACATTCAATCAATTCACACTGAAAGCCATGATGCTCACCCCAGCGCAAATACATGCGCAAGAGCATTTCCGCCCAATCCTGCGCTTCCGTACCACCCGAGCCGGATTGAATATCGAGGTAAGCATTGGCATGATCCATTTTGCCTGAAAACATGCGTCGAAACTCGAGATCAGCCACCTGCTTTTCGATGTTCCCCAATTCCTCGGTGATATCGCTGATTGTTCCCTCGTCATCTTCCGCACGAGCCATTTCAAAAAGCTCGGATAAATCCACCATACTCTGGCTTAAATGTTGAAGCTGATGGACCACCCCTTCAAGCTGGGCCCTTTCCTTGCCCAAAGCCTGGGCCTGCTCCGGATTACTCCAGACATCAGACGATTCCAGCTCGCGAACTACTTCTTCCAGCCGTTCCCGTTTATGATCGAATTCAAAGATACCCCCGAAGCGCTTGAATCCGATCATTCAAATCGCTTAAATTGAAGGTAATCTGGTTCACTTCTAACATGCTTTTCCCAGTAAAATTAATTCAAATACGCTAGTTTACTAGGAAAGCTGGCTCTAAACCAGCTAATCGCCGCAAAAATGCGCAATAAGTTGGCAGTTTAAGGCGCATCATCCCATCCCAAGCTTGTAACACAGGGGCTATCCTTGCCATCACATCAAGCGTTATACTGTACTGATTAATTTTTAAACGAACAGACATGTTGGACAAGCACTCTGATTTACTGACCCTGCCCAGGCTTGAATTGAGGCGTTATTCAAAAGAAACCCATAGCCACAGCCATGCCTATGCGCAATACGTTTTTCCTTTACAAGGCAGTCTTGAAATTGAAATCAATCATTGTGGTGGTGTATTAACCGCCAATAAAGCCGCCTTTATCGCACCCTCGCAAACCCATTGTTTTGCAGGAAGCCAGGATAATTTGTTCCTGGTTATGGATTTGCCGGCCCATCAGTTGCTACGCGCCAAACAACCGGCGTTTTTGACCCTCGAGCCCATGCTCAGCCATCTCTTGACCTTCATTCACCATTACCTCCTTCAGGATACGGGACATCAAGGCCTTCAACAGGTTATTCAGAATCTACTGGCAACCCTGTTAAATGAAAAGACCGAGCCGGCCTCTGATCATCGCGTCCTGCAGGCGAAGCGCTGGATTGATGAGCACTACCCGGAACCTGTCTGCCTGGCTGAACCCGCGGCCTATTGCCACTTAAGCGTTAGTCAGCTGCAGCGGCGTTTTAAACAAGCCATGGGGCAAACCCTTGGGCAATATTGGCGTAACCGGCGCCTGCTGGCTGCCCAGACACGGATGACGACCACCAATAAAAGCCTTCAATGCATTGCACTGGAGGTTGGTTATGACAATCTGGCTGCGTTTAGCCGCGCCTTTTCACACTGGTCTGGTCAATCGCCGCAACACTGGCGGCATGCCTTTTTCAGCAAAAAAAACGCCTTTTCAGGATAAGGGGGTTATCCCTCTCTGAAAGTAAACTAGGGTCTCCTTGCTTTACCGAGATTACGGAATGCCCAGACGTTTCTTTCCTTTTTTATGGCTTATCGCAGCCCAAACCATGGTGGCGGTGAATATTGTTTGTTCCAAACTCCTTTTGACTGAAAGCCCGGCCTGGTTTTTATTACTGCTGCGCTTTAGTCTGGCCGCCATGCTGCTCTTGCCATTGCACTGGTTAACACCGGCAAGGCAACACAAGCTGAGAGATTATTTTAACGCCCTGCCGCGAAAACAGTGGCTGTTAATCCTGGCAAAAGCCCTTTCAGCCGGTTTGTTGTTTAATTGCATCCTGCTGTGGGGGCTTCAGTATACTAACGCCGCTGCCGCCGGCATTATTACCAGTGCTTTACCCGCGATTATCGCTTTACTGGCCTTCATTTTTCTTAAAGAGGCCATAACCCGCCAAAAAATCGCAAGCATTGCCCTCGCTTGCCTTGGCCTTTTATGCCTCGCCAGTCATGCGTTGACTGCATCCCGGCACTCGCTCTGGGGTGACGCTCTGATTCTCTTGGCTTTACTGCCAGAGGCTACCTATTACTTGCTCTGCCAATGGCAAGCGGTACAGCTGCCGGTGTTTTTGCTGTCTGCGTTAATGAACGGCATCAATGCCTGTTTATTGCTTCCCGTTTTATTCATCAGCCAGCCTGAACTGCCATGGCATCCGCTCACCGCCTTGCTGATATTGCTGCTGGGTTTAAGTTCGGGATTGTTTTATGTCTTTTGGTACTTCGGCTCTCGCCGGGTCGATGCTACCCTAGCTTCATTGTCCACCGCCACGATGCCTATCGCCACAGCCCTTATTGCCTGGGCGGCATTAGGCGAGCGATTGTCGCTGCTGCAATTAACGGGGATGGGTCTCGTGATTTTTTCCATTTTCATGTATGCAAGGCAGTGCAAGCTTAAGAACTGAACCATCCAGGCGCAGATCGGCTTCCCTAATTCCTTTTAGTTTAATATTTACTCATTTTGTGCTATAAAGTCTGCTTTTAACAGGAATCTGCATGAAAACGAAAGCGAGCGATGAACTGACCGGTGAACAGACTAAAAAAGCCAGAACAGAGGAAGAAACACCTAAGCTTCCCTCTTTTACCGACTTTTTAAACCAATTAAATCAATTAAACCAAGAAAAAAGAATTAAACAAAAACTAGTTCAACTGGTTCGTGAGCTGGATGACGATTTACAACAAACCCTCACCGATTTGAACCAGCTTCGTGCCGAGGATGAACAGAAGCAGGCCCAGTTAAATGAGGCACAGGAGAAAATCAGGGGTTTGGAACTCGAAAACGAAGCGCTTATTGTGCAAAACAACCAATTGCGTGAAAAAAATAAAACCCTGTTGCGTTGTAATGAAAAATTTTATCAACAAAAGCTTTCTTTTTTCAAAGACAACTCCTCGGGTGATACAACCACCAATCCGGAACTTAAAGACTTTAATGAGGCCTGTGCCGTTTCGTTGAGCGATTGAGATTGTTCCCCCAGTAGTGGGGGTCAAAAGAACACTCAAGCCGGTGTTTTAATCACCGCCCGGTAGGCATGGAGATTCATCAGCAATTCCGCTTCGGCATTGGACAAGTGGCAGCTGCTGATGATCTCATCCTTATTGCCGCCCATTTCAAGAATCTTTAACGCATGCTGATAACCGCCGTCGTTATCGCGCTTGGTTTCCAGTGATTGCAGCTGATTATCCATGCTGACCAGTTGCTTGTTGATTTCCGCCAGTTTTTTAGCGAAAACCAAATCGGCATTAACCACGGCAGCTTGCTCCAGTTGATGCTGAGCCATGGCCTGACTTAAGGCATGCAGCCTTTTTTCCACGTCCAGCAGCTGCTGGCGCTGGTGATAAATGACATAGGCCAGGCCCAAGATCAGCAATAACTCCATGATAACGATTAAACTCATTGACTCTCCTTGCCTATCGGCTGCAGATGACTTTCACCCGGCGACAGATTCAAATTTTTGGCATCCTGCGACTCGATTTTTTTAGTGCCCAAATCCGGATTCAAAAATCGGGGTACGGTTTTGTTTTTGGCAATGATCAGATTAACACGACGATTTTTAGCCCGTCCATCCTCCGATGTATTGTCAGCGACCGGGTATTGCTCTCCATAACCAGTAACCGTGATTTTACCTGGGTCAACACCATATATCGTCAATACCCGGGCTAAGGCCGCTGCCCTGGCTGTAGACAATTCCCAGTTCGATGGGAATTGCGGCGTATTAATGGGAACATTATCGGTATAACCTTCCAAAGCAATAGGATACGGTACTTTTTTAATAATTTCCGCTATTTTCATTAATTTAACAATGCCAGCCGGTTTTAAATCGGCGCTGCCGCTATCAAACAGCGCACCGGCTTTGATATCAAGCTCTACCCAACCATTGTCGCTGTGGATGTTCATATCCGGATCCTGCAGTTCCGACAGGGATTTTTCCAGGGCGTTGAATTGCTCGTTTTCGCTGCCTTTCATTTCGAGCAAGGCTTTGCCCTCTTTGCTATTAGTTGAAAATTGCACCGGGGCGCGATCCACCCCCTTGGAATTGAACGCGGAATTCATGCCTTCCGATAAGGCCTTGTATTTGGAGACATTCACCGAGGAGATGGCATACATGACCACAAAAAATGCAAATAACAGGGTAATAAAATCGGCGTATGAAACCATCCACCGATGGGTATCCTCATGTTGAACTGCCTTGTTTCGCTTTCTTCGCATGTTGATGATGTTGTCCAAAATTATTCAATTTTAAGCTTAGCATATTAGGACTCTCGCCGCCGGCCATGGCCACTAAACCCTCAACCAGCATCTCATCATGATGAACCTGATTCGCCACACAGCTCTTGATTTTATTGGCAATTGGCAAAAACATGAGATTGGCCAGGCCAACGCCATAGATGGTGGCGACGAAGGCTACCGCGATTCCGGCGCCCAACTCACCCGGTTCTGCCAGGTTTCTCATCACCTGAATCAAACCGAGGACCGCCCCAAGAATACCAATGGTGGGGCTATAACCGCCCATGCTTTCAAACACATGCGCGGCATGCAGGTCATGCGCTTCCCGTCGATCTATTTCTGCTTCAAGAATCTGGCGTACGTTTTTCTTATCCATCCCAATGACCAATAATTCTAACCCTTGCCGCATGAGCGGGTTGGGTTCCTGCTCCATAAAGTCCTCCAGCGACAACAGGCCGTATTGACGGGCCCGCCTGGCCAGATCAACCAATTGTTCGCGCGTTTGATCGAAAGCATATTTTGGCGGACGTATGATCCAGGGAAGGATTTTAAACGCGCGTTTGAAGGTTGACAGCGGCGTTTGTACCATGACAGCCCCCATCGTACCGCCCATAACAATCACCAGCGCCGGTAAATTCAACAATGAATTGAGCTCGCCCCCTTCAAACATCTGGCCGATGATGATTGCTGAAAGTCCGGTTACCAATCCTAATAGGGTCAAACCATCCATAAGTTATTATTCCGCTAATCGTGCTTTCAGGCGAATGGTCGCCTGACTATGTATTTGTGACACACGAGATTCACTGACACCCAACACCTGACCAATTTCTTTTAAATTCAAATCCTGCTCGTAATAAAGCGACAAGACCAGGCGTTCTTTTTGCGGCAACGTTTCAATGACCTCAGCCAGGCGCTTGACCATGTCCTCATGCAAGGCATTGACATGCGGCTCCGATGCCCCGCCTGGCTCGCCTTTCAAAACATCTTCAGTCACGCCCAAATCATCAAAACCATACAACTGGCTGCCGGCAGAATCCTTCAAAAGCTCATGGTATTCATCCAGGCTTATATTTAATTCGTCCGCAATTTCTTTATCTTTAGCATCACGACCCAGACGGTTTTCCACTTTTTTAACAGCTTCCGCCACCATACGGGCATTCCGGTAAACCGATCGGGGAACCCAGTCGTTTCGCCTGACTTCATCGAGCATATGACCCCGGATGCGGATGCCGGCGTAGGTTTCAAATGAGGCCCCCTTACTGGAATCGTAATTCCTTACCGCCTCGAGCAAGCCTAACATGCCTGCCTGAATCAAATCATCCAGCTGGACAGAATAAGGTAATCGCACAAGTAAATGGTGGGCAATACGCTTGACCATTAAGGCATGGGTCTTTATCAGCGTTTCCTGGGTTTGTTGATTTACCTTGCCGTATGCTTCCAAAGCATCCACGACGCTCTCCTTACTGTATTCTGACTGAAAATTCTTCCCTTTCAGTGTTCACCCGCAACCAGCCGCTCCAGAAAAAAGCTGGTATTACCGCCTAACGAACGCCTAAATGGCCAATCTTCAACATTTTCCGCCAGCTGATGTATCGCTTTTGTCGCACTGCATTCAGGATAAGCAACCAAGACCGCTTTTTGTTTTTTTACCGCCTCATGCACCTGGTTATCGAAGGGGATAGCCCCCAGATAATCGAGGCTTACATCCAAAAATTGCTCAGCGACCCGGTAAAGTTTATTAAATAACTCCCGTCCGTCCTTGACGCTTCTGACCATGTTGGCCAGGATGTGAAAATGCGTCCATTCGTACCGCTTGCTCATGACTTTAATTAAAGCATAAGCATCGGTTAATGAAGTGGGTTCATCACACACCACCACAATAATTTCCTGCGACGATCGTGTAAAGCTTAGCACAGTATCGGAAATTCCTGCTGCCGTATCGATGATCATGTAATCAAAGTCATCCGTTAATTCATTGAATGCATCAATGATGCCAGCATGTTCTGCCGCACTGAGCTGGGTCATGTATTCCGTGCCGGAGGCAGCTGGAATGACTTTAATATCATAGGGTCCGGTGAGCATGATGTCGGTTAAATTGCAGATCCCCTGAATGACATGGGATAAATTGAATTTGGTATGCAAACCCAACATGATGTCGATATTGGCCAATCCCAAATCTGCATCGAGCAGCAGCACCTTTTTGTCCTTTTGCGCAAGCGCCACGGCCAGGTTAACGGATACGTTGCTTTTGCCAACGCCGCCTTTCCCGGCAGAAACAGCAATGACTTTGACCGGCTTGGAGCGGCTTATATTGCGCAAGCCGTCTGCCTGATCGCCAACTTCACCACCCTGATTAACTTTCGACATACACCCCCCTCGCAACCTGTTGCATTACCGCGCCTTCCTGCTCAATTCGTTGCTGCATAGCCTGGCCTTGCTCCGCCAGTTGCTCAATTAACTGATGCCGGGTTGCCATTTTGATGTCTTCAGGTACCCGCTGGCCATGCGTGAGGTAACTCACGCCTAATCGCGCTTCCGTCACCGCACTCAATATGCCGCCTAATGCCAGTGATTCGTCAAGTTTGGTGATAATGCACTGCTCGACGCGATTGGCCTGATACCGTTGAATGGCATCGGCTATGACCTGATAATGGCTGGTCGCCGGTAAAACCAGAACTGTCGATATGGAATGAAGTTTGGTGCTGAGTAAATCCATTTGTCTCGCAACCCGTTCATCCGCTGGATTCATGCCCGCGGTATCAATCAAGACCAGTTTTTTATTGCTGAGTTGGCGAATAACCCGGCTTAAGGACACTTCATCCTGTGCCACACAGACCTGCACCCCTAAAATTTTGCCATAGAGGACCAGTTGCTCTTCTGCAGCAATGCGGTAAGTATCCATGGTCACGAGACCCAGGTTCTCAGCGCCAAAGCGTAACACAAAGCGGGCCGCCACTTTGGCTAAGGTCGTCGTCTTTCCGACACCGGTTGGACCGACAAAGGCATAGACGCCCCCTTCTTCAATACGGCGAGAATCATGGATGGGCAGCCGCATGGAAAAATCATTTAAAACCTGCTCCCAGCCTTTTTGCTGATTCAGTGTTGGGCTGACGCGGCTGACTAAGGATGCAGCGGTTCGCTGACTGACACCAAGGTAAAGCAGTTTTTGCATCAGCACAGCGTGCAGGGGTTCGCCATGCCCGCCATGGCCACGGATTTGTGCCTCCAGCATGCCGCGCAGGGTCTGGATTTCCTGGCGCATTTCATCCAGCGGCGACTCCACGGATTTAATGGCAGGTAATGGCGGCGGCTCGGCGCTTGCAACAGCCGCCTCCGCACTCAATACCGTTTCGTCGTAATCAATGGCTGCCACCACTTCAACGCCGTTATCCACCCGGCTGCTGGACAATATGACCGCATCCGGGCCAAACGCCGCCTTAATCTGCTGCATGGCAGTGCGCGTATCTGGTGCAACAAAGCGTTTCAGTTTCATGGATTCTCCACTCTACTAACCTACCGTACCAATAATGCGGATTTCCTTGTTATCAGGAATTTCCTGATACGATAAAACATGCAAATTACTGGAAATATGACGCACAAATCGTGCCAACGCCGTTCGAATTCCCGGTTGAACCACAAGAACCGCCAATTCATTTTTCGCCTGTTGCTGAGCGGCCAACTGGGCCAGCGAATGTTGAATTTTATCGGCCATCCCGGGTTCAAAGCTGACACCCTGGCCCGCATTGCTCTGGATGCTGTTTTGTAATAACTGTTCCAATTCTGGTTTCAGGGTAATAATGGGTAATTCTTCATGCAAGCCGCTTATTTTTTGAGTAATCATGCGCGACAAAGCTACCCTGACCTGGCCGATGAGGTAATCAATGTCTTTTGATTTACTGGCCGCTTCTGCCAAGGTTTCCACAATGGTACGAATATCAGTCAGAGGGATATGTTCAATGAGCAGACCCTGCAAGACTTTGTTCACAGCGCCTAAAGTCAACGCGTCGGGGACCAGCTCTTTCACCAGTTTGGGCGAACTGCGTCCCAGTTTATCCAGAAGTTGCTGCGTTTCTTCATACCCCAGCAATTGCTGGCTGTTGGCCTCGAGAATCTGACTTAAATGGGTGGCAATGACGGTTGAGGCATCCACCACGGTGTATCCATAAGTATGCGCCTGTTCTTTCTGGTTCTCATTAATCCAGACGGCTTCAAGGCCAAACGCCGGATCAAGGGTCCTTAACCCGTCTAATTCCCCAAAAACCTGCCCGGGATTAATGGCCAGCCATTTATCATTGTAAATGGGCGCCTCGCCCATCACCACGCCCGCGAGGCTAATGCGGTAATGATTGGGTTTTAAATCAAGATTATCGCGGATATGCACGGTTGGAATGAGAAAACCAAGCTCCTGGGAAATCTTTTTCCTCACCCCTTTGATACGGGACAGCAACACCCCGCCCTGACTGCTGTCAACCATGGGGATAAGACGGTATCCCACCTCAAGGCCGATGACATCGACGGGATTCACGTCATCCCAGGACAAATCAGTAGCGGGCTCTTCAACACGGCTTGAGGCTTCTGATTCCTTGTCCACCAGCATGTCCGCCTTTTTTCTCTCAATCAGCAGATAGCCCATGCCCCCTAACCCGGCCCCTAATAAAATGAATGCCACATGCGGCATACCAGGGATTAAGCCAATACCGCCAATAATACCTGCGGCAATAAACAGGGATTTAGGATTACCAAAGACCTGGTGCACCACCGCCTTGCCCATGTCCTGGGCGCTTGAAACACGGGTCACCATGATTGCTGCTGCCGTGGATAAAACCAGAGAAGGCACCTGCGCCACCAAACCGTCACCGATCGTCAATAAGGTGTAATTGCGTAAGGCATCCGAAAAATTCATACCATGCTGCATCATCCCGATAGCCAATCCGCCGACCAAGTTAATGAACAGGATGAGGATACCGGCGATGGCATCTCCGCGCACGAATTTGCTGGCACCATCCATGGAGCCATAGAAATCCGCTTCCTGAGCGACCTCGGCCCGTCGCTGCACGGCCTGCTCCTGGTTAATGATCCCGGCGTTTAAATCCGCGTCAATGGCCATTTGCTTTCCAGGCAAAGAGTCCAGGGTAAAGCGGGCGCTCACTTCCGACACACGCCCGGCGCCTTTGGTGACAACCACAAAATTAATAATCACCAGTATCGTAAACACCACAATACCCACGGCGTAATCCCCGCCAATAACCACTTCGCCGAAGGACTCAATCACTTGCCCCGCTGCATCCGTCCCGGTATGGCCATGCAAGAGCACAACCCGGGTTGAAGCGACGTTTAAGGCCAGGCGCAGCAGGGTGGCGATAAGCAGGACCGTAGGAAAGACAGCAAAATCAAGCGGCCTGTCGCTGTAAACAACCGCCAGCAAGACCACCAGGGATAAGGCAATATTAAACGTAAAGAACATGTCGAGTAAAAAAGGCGGCAGCGGCAGAATCATCATGCTGAGCATGATAACCATCATCAGCGGTGTACCCAGCCCATGCTGCATCCATTGGCGTAAAACGCTCAGTACGTTGTTCATACGTCATCCTCCACATCGCGTTTCAACTCGTCCGGGATGGGTAAATCCTGTAAAAAGCCCGGTGTCGTTTCATAACGGTTTTTATCGTCCAGTTGAAAGATATAGGCCAGAACCTGGGCCACGGCCACATACAAGCCGCGTGGAATCTCGGCATTCAAATCGGTTGAAAAATAAAGGGCCCGCGCTAAAGGCGGGAGGGAGAGAATGGGCACGTCATTGGCTTTGGCGACGCGGTTAATCTGCAAGGCCACCAGATCCTTGCCCTTAGCCACCACAATGGGGGCACGCGTCCCATCCTGCCGGTAGCTGATGGCGACCGCGTAATGCGTCGGGTTGGTTAATACCACGGCCGCCTTGGGCACTTCACTCATCATGCGCCGTCTTGCTATTTCCTGTTGCGTGCGGCGGATTTGGGCTTTGACTTCAGGCTTTCCTTCCGTCTCCTTGTATTCATCCTTTAATTCCTGTTTGGTCATTTTCAATTGCTTGTTGTGTTCATACCATTGAAAAGGCACATCCACTGCCGCAATGACAATCAGGCTCGCGCTGATAATCAGAAAAAGAATGCCCACAATCCACAACCCCTCACTCAAAGCACTGTTTAATGGGTAATTGGCGAGCGCCAGTAAGGCAGGAAATTTCCATTTCAGCACCACAATCGACACAATGGAGATGAGAAAAAATTTTGCCATCGCTTTGATCATTTCCATAAGGCCTTTGACCGACACCATGCGTTTGATGCCTTTTAAGGGACTTAAGCGCGAAAACTGCGGCTGCACGGATTGCAGGCTGAATACCCAACCACCCATAAGCAGGGGGGCGGCAATCGATAACACCAGAATAACCATCAAAATAGGAAAAACCGCCATCGCGCCCGTCTGGATAATGAAGTAGAGGTTGTACATCATGTCCATGCTGGTGAGGAGGATATGGCTGTCGAATTCGAATGCATGATGCATCATGGTGAGAAAATGTGTGGATAAAAAATTGCCAAAAACCAAAAATCCCGCCCCGGAAAACAACAGGATAATCGTGGCGTTAAAATCTTTCGAACGCGCAATCTGGCCCTTCTCCCGCGCTTCTTTTAACCGCTTGGGCGAGGGCTGTTCGGTCTTCTCCTGGGACTGTTCGTCGTCTGCCATTAGTATAATAATCCTTTAATGAGTAACATCCCCTGCTCAAGGCTATCGGCAATCTGTGCCGCAACGCCTGGCAAACTGACCCGCAAAATCACAATCCCCATAAACAGCGTAATGGGAAACCCGATAGAAAAAATATTAAGCTGCGGCGCCACACGTGTCATGACGCCGAATGCCAGACTGATAACCAGTAAAGCCAGGATGGCCGGTAAAGCCACTAAAACAGACTCTTTCATCATCCAGCCAGAAAAAATCAACACCCGGCCAATATCAGACAACTCAACCGGCACACTTCCGACCGGCAACAGGGTGAAACTGTTAAAGAACAACTCAAAAACCGCCAAATGGCCATTCAGGGCCAAAAACATGAGGCTGACCATCAACAAATAAAACTGACTGATTAAAGGCACACTGGCCTTGCTGGCCGGATCAATCATGGTTGCAAAACCCAACCCGGCCTGCATGGCAATAATTTGCCCGCCAATGACAAAGACCTGAAACACCATCTGCAGAACAAAGCCCATCAACAAACCCAGCAACAGTTCAAAGGCCAGATAAACCTGGTAGTACCCGTTAAAATTCTCAAGGGTCAGACTCGACGGAACAAACGAGGACAGCAGAAAGGAAAATGCCATCGCAATGACCACCCGCACCCGCACAGGAATTAAAACGGATGAAATTACCGGCATGGTCAGAAACAAGCCGGTAATGCGCGGCATCGGCCAGACCACCTGGCTAATTTGAACAATCATGGTCTTATAGTCAATGTCCATGATTAATCAATCAGATAAGGAATATTCATAAACAATGTTTCCGTATAATGGATCATGGTTTTTAATAACCATGGCCCTGCAAACGCCAGCACCAGAAAAGTAACAAACAATTTGGGAATGAAGCTTAAACTCATTTCATTGATTTGGGTGGCGGCCTGAAACATGGCGACGACAAGGCCCACCAAAAGCCCAGGCACGATGAGCACAGCCAGGATAATGATCATCACATAGACGCTTTCGCTGAAAATTGAAACAATACCATCCGGTGTCATCATCCCTCCTGGGTTAAGGCTTTTAGCTCATGGCAAAACTGGACGCCAAGGAGCCCAGTACCAGTGTCCACCCATCGACCATGACAAACAGCATGATCTTAAACGGCAGGGAAATGATTAATGGCGACAGCATCATCATACCCATGGCCATGAGCACGCTCGCTACGACAATATCAATGATTAAAAACGGCAAAAAAAGTAAAAATCCAATCTGGAAAGCTGTTTTTAATTCACTGGTTACAAAAGCGGGAATCAGTACGCTCATGGGCACCTCATCCAGGCTGGCGTAGGTTTTGTTACCAAATTTCTCAAACAATGCCAAATCATTTTTGCGGGTTTGATTGAGCATAAAATGGCGAAGAGGCCCCTGTGCCAAGCCTAAAGCCTGGGTGAACTCAATTTTATCTGCCAGATATGGCTGTATGGCCTGCTCATTGATTTGATTAAATACCGGAGCCATGACAAAGAACGTCAGGAACAGGGCAATACCAATTAAAATCTGATTGGTCGGTGTCTGGGCCATGCCAATGGCCTGCCTTAAGATAGAAAGAACAATAATGATGCGGGTAAACGCCGTCATGGCCATCAATAACCCTGGCAAGACGCTAAGCAGGGTCATGAAGATCAGTATCTGAAGGTTAACGCTGTAGGTTTGGGCGCCGCCTGAGCCGGGGGTAACGGTCACGCCCGGCAGGCTTAGTGAGGCGGCGTCGGCCAGCCATGGGAAAAACAGACCGGTAAGGACGATTACCCCCGACAAATACGGTTTCATTTTAAGGCTTCCTCATGACGTGTTTCAGCAACTCTGGAAATGAACTTTTCGCCTCAGTCTGAAAACCGGGAGGTATTTCTTCGCCGAAATCATAGAGGGTATTAATGCTGCCATTGGCTACTCCGAGCAGCAGGTAGCGCTCGCCTGCCTTAATCAGCATGATTTTTTCACGAGGACCCAGGCTGGTACCGGCAATGATGCGAAACGCGCCGCTGACGCCAATACCGGCTTGATTTAAACGCCTCAAGACCCAGGCTAAAGCCACGATGATCAGCACCACAACCAAAAGACCGAAGGTGAGGCGCAGCATGTCATGGGCGCCTAAAGCAGAGCTGCCTTTGGCCAATGCCGTTTCGGCGGCCATGGCGTTCAATGGGAGAAACAGGCTTCCCCAAACCGCGTGCAGTGTTTTCATTTCAGGCGCTTGATTCGTTCGGCTTTGCTGACGATGTCGGTTAAGCGCACACCAAATTTGTCATTGACGACGACCACCTCGCCATGCGCCACCAGGGTACCATTCACCAACACATCAAGGGGTTCGCCGGCTAACCTGTCCAAGGCCACAATGCCGCCCTGATTCAATTGCAAAAGATTGCGTATAGTCATTTTGGTACGGCCAATTTCCACGGTCACGGTAACCGGGATATCCAGAATCAGCTCCATTTTTTCGCCGCTGGCATCCACGCTGCTGCCACTCCCTGCTGCCGTGCCTGCAGCTATCGCTTCCTTCTGCTCACTCATGTCCATCCCCTAATAACTGATTTTTTTAATTATTTTCAACGCCCGTTTATCGTTGGCACTTCCCAAAGTCGCAGTAAAACTGGGTGTTCCCTCAATATCCAGGGTGACGATTTCATGCATTTCAAGCGGCAGGAAATCGCCAATCTGCCATTCCATTACCTTGCCAAGCGTGCTGGTGGTTTGCGCCATGGCGCTTGTAACCAGTAACTCCACATCCATTAATTCTTCTTTTAGCGACATAATCCAGTTGGGATCAATCTCATCATCCGGTCGCGCCGCACCAAGCTCAAGCTGCTGTTTGATGGGTTCCACCATTGAAAAGGGCATAACAAAGGAAAAGCTACCCTTCTCGCGGCCAAAATCAATGAGAAAGCGGCTAACCAGCAACAAATCTTCCGGTTCGCCAATATGAACAAGCTGCGGGTTGGTTTCGTCATTGACTCGAATGGCTTCCAGTTTGATAATTGGCGCCCAGGCATGCTCGATATTATGCACCAGTTTGTTAATTACAATCTCCATCACCCGCAATTCGGCCGCGGTAAAATCGGTTTTATCCGTCTGCGCTAAAAATTGCGAACTGCCGCCAAAATAATAATCAACCAGATCATAAACAAAGGTATTGTCGAACAAGACGATGGCTTTGCCCCGTAGCGGTTTAAACCGGTAAAGGGTCATTAATGTCGGGTTCGGCAGGCTGTCTAGAAAATCACGGTGTTTTACAACGCTTAACGCCTCTTGTTTGATTTCCAATTCTTTGGCCATGAGCTGATAGACATCATTGGCAAAAAAACGGGCAGCTCGATCATGGATTTTATCAAGGACAGGCAACTCACCGCGAACAATCCGCTCCTGGCTCGCAAAATTCAAGACCTGGATTTTTTCCTCAAGTCCTGCATCTTTTGGAGGTTGGACCGGTTTGGCAACAGGCTCACCCTTCACGTCCTCAGCCGTTTTCTCCCCGGCTGGATGTTCAGACTCAGCCGCGGCGTCCAGATTACCAGGAGTCTCATCCTCCGCCGGGGCAGCCCCTTCCTCGTTGTCAACTGAGCTTAAGAGGGCATCAATTTCTTCCTGTGATAAAACATCTTTCTCAGCCATAACTATCCTGTCAAACCCTTGAAAACACTCGGTTTTTTAAATTGCTTTCCTCTTTAACATCAGTCCAAGCAATTCACGTGCCATGTAAAAAATTGAGTGAATAATCAAAAAGATACAGGACTAAGATAAAAAGCCCGCAGGTGAAAAGTCAAGTTTTTGACACAAAAAAGCCGTTACTCTTCTTCTTTTTCCTCACATTTATCAATGGCAGCGGCTTTGCATTGTTCATTGCAATCAAGCGCGCTGGAGGTGATGCACACGGTGCTGATGCAATTATCCGTGTATTGTTGAACACACATGTCATGATCATAATTCTCAGAGCCGATAACCACAGTTGGTAAATCAGCAGCATACACCATCAGGGGGACTAAACCGGTTAAAATCAGCAACAGGGCGGGTGCTTTGCGCATAAGAATCTTCCTTTATTACTCATGTCATTTAAAGTATAGACAGTTTGTGACAAAAATAATCCAAAGGATTAAGGGATTGTTTAATTTAGCAAACCTGTCAAAATGAACAATATAACCGACGCGTCGTCCCTTTATGCGCAGCCAGACTAAAACCCTTACTCATTTCAGTGGCGCGATGTCAAGCCAGTCAACCTGCTTTCGTCCGGACAATGAATGGCAGCTGCCCCCTTTATTTGAGCTATCGTTGACCAATGTGCTCGCCCGCGGCTATGGACTTAGCTATAGCGATTGCTGTTTTAACACGCAGGGACAAGTCATTGATTGTACACGACTTAATCATTTATTGAGTTTTGATGAAAGCAACGGGCTATTGTATTGTCAGGGCGGGGTGACCTTTGCTGATTTGTTTGACGTTCATCCGGATTTTATCCCACCGGTGGTGCCCGGCACCGTCCATGCCAGCTTGGCTGGCGGCATTGCCAACGATGTTCATGGCAAAAACAACCCAACGGCTGGCAGTCTTGGACGACATATTCAATGGATAGAGCTGCAACAAGGCTTAAGACTCCTGCGTGTGAGCCCTGAAAAATACCCTGATCTTTATACCGCCACCTTGGCGGGGCTTGGATTAACTGGCATTATTCGGCGCGTTGCCCTGACGTTGAAGCGGGCGTCGCGTTGCGTGGAAGTCCATACTGAACAATTCACCGCATTTGATAAACTCTTAACCGCCATGAAACAAACCAGCAGCCGATGCGATTATCTGGTGGCCTGGCTCGATCTGTTGAACCCGCCTCGTGCGTTGATGTCTGCCGCGGTTCATTGTCCCGGCACGCCACCGCCGCCGCCAAGATCATGGACCATGCCCAGGCTTCCTTTTCGCCTGATTCATCGCTTCAGTATGCAATACGTTAATGACTATTATTTTAGACGAGCGGATACCGGCATGCGGCGTATGGATTTTATTGAATTCAATAACCCACTCGATAAAATCAGGCATTGGAACCGCCTGTATGGCCGCCAGGGTTTGGTGCAATTTCAGGCTGTTTTTGCTGAAGAGAAGGCAGAGACCACCTTAGCCGCCCTGTTAAATCGAATTGCTGAAACCGAGGCGACGCCGACGCTTTGTGTTTTAAAATATTTTACAGAGCGAGGAGCCGGCTTGCTCAGTTTTGTGCAACCGGGCTTTACTATTGCCATTGACTTTATTCACGACAAGAAGGCCCGGGCAGCAATTGAATCCATGAATCAACTCATAACCGAAACAGGCGGACGGGTTTATCTGGCGAAAGATTTGTTTTTAACGCGCGAGCAATTCGTGACTCAATATCCAGAGCAGGAACAATTTAAGGCATTACTGCAGCAATACCCGGCGGGCATGCAATCTGATCTGGCTCGCCGTCTGGGGATAAGCCATGACTAAAAAAACCTGGATGATCCTGGGCGCCACCTCCATCATTGCCAATGAATTCGCGCATCTGGCGGCAGCCGCTGGCCATTCGCTCATCCTGGTTGGCCGGGATACCCTGCAACTCGATGTCATTGCCGATGATTTGACCTTGCGTCATCGGGTGGCCTGTGAGGTACTGACAGCCGATTTAAGCGAGGACATTCGTGGGCTGCTCAAGACCATTCAAACCATGGAGCAGGAACTGTCTTTGTTCATCGCCCACAGTTTTATTGTTGAAAATAATCAGCTTAATCCCTCTGCAATAAGCCTGCTTGTGAAAACCAATATTTTAAGTACTGTGCAGGTGATTCACACTTACATGAATAAGCAGCAAAGTGAACATCAGCTGCTTTTTTTAAGTTCAGTGGCGGCCTGTCGCGGCCGTGCCCGAAACAGCTTCTACGGTGCGAGTAAAGCAGCCGTTGAAATTTACCTGGAAGGGTTGCAGCAAGAGGCTGGCCCCTCGACGACCATCACCGTGGCTCGTCTCGGTTTTATTGATACGGTGCAAACCTACGGCATGCCGGGCGTTTTTTATGCCTCGCCTCCCAAAGCCTGCGCCAAAGCCTGCTGGGATAATCTCCACCGCAAAAAACGCCGGTTTTACCATCCCGGCTTCTGGCGTTTTCTCATGACCGTCATCAAGTACATGCCTTTCTTTGTTTACCGGCGCATGGGGTCAGTTTAATGGTATCCCGGCTGCATATTTAAAGAAGCATTTGGGCCATTTACTTAAGAGGCAAGGGTTTATCGCCCCCCTCTTCGTCGTCTCCCTGCCTCTCGGTCTCGGTCTCCCCCTCATCCTCGGTCAGCACACCGCTTTCCTCATCACCTTCGCGTTCACGTTCATCGTCCTCATCCTCGTCAAGGTTTGCCGCACGGTCCGCAGGTGCCAGCGCCGTTTTTTTAGCCGGAGCGGATTGAAGCCTTTGACTCATGCGGGCATCACTGCTGAAACTTGCATCTAATAGATGATCAGAGACATTATCCAACGCTTCAGTGTCATGGAGAATGTCCTGTTGCAGTGTTTGCTCTGCGTCCTTTAATTTTTTTTGTTCGCTGAACACTTTGTAGCCCAAAACAGCACCTGCAAGGGCCGCGATACCGACAGCTACCGCTGTAACCGCGATGATCGCGGCTGCGGGCACTGCCACACCAGGCAAAACAAAGGCTAAGGCCACAATGCCCAAAGCAAAGCCGGCGAACGAGGCGGCATAACCCAAACCTTTAACCCATTTTTTTTCGCTTGACCAGGCGTGATGCGCATGAGGTTGCTTTTGCAGAAACCCATCGACATCCATATCTTCAATGTCATTTTCCAGGCTTTTTAATTCATCTTCGGCGTCTGGACTCAATCCCCCCTTCTCTTCCTCGGTTAACTCCGAATACAGTTCAACGCTTTCCTTGGCGAAATCAATGATACCGTACCCCATCACAATCGACCCCACGACAATACCGGGCACGGCTAATACTGGAAAAGCAATGGCTAACACAGCCGCAGCCGTCACCAGGCCAATACCCAACCCAATCCACCCAATGTCCTTTAGAAGGGATTTACGATTATTGGTTTCTTTCAGGTAGGTAAGGCGGGTGTCGGCCAGTATCTGGGCATTTCGTTCAATCAATCCCATGGCAGCCAAATTGCCTAAATCAAGGTACGTGGTTTCAACAACCAATCCATCCAGCAACGCATGTTTTTGCGTCTCAAACTGATCAACGGGTAAGGTTTGCAAGGTTGCAAAATGACGGCGCCACAAATCGAAATCGGGATCATCCTGAAATTTTTCGGAAAAAACGTCGATCAAGGTTTCCCTGTTCGCGAAAGTAGCCTGCTTAAGCGTCTGATGCACGTGATGGAAAAAGCGAAAATCTTTTAATGCAAGCTCCATGTCGCCTTCAAGCCGCATGACTTCTTTAAATTGCTCAAGGAGTCGATTAAACCGTTTTTGTTGTAACCGATATTCTTCTCTGCTTTTGGCATGAAGCAGCGCAACCAAGCCCTCATCAATCTGCTCATGCAGTTGCTTAACCGCTTGTTTTGCAGCAGGCGATTTGCATTGTGAGCTTGAATCATTGAGGATTGCTTTTAACTGATTACGGATAATAAGGGCGGCAGTTAACTCCTGTTTTGTTAAATCCTCATCAAGTTGCCGGCGGCTTGGCGTGGCAGGATTGGGCATGTTATTTCTCCAATGAATGGGTTTATTTCATCGCGTCTTTGGCAAAGAAAGTAAAATAGTAATTGTACAGCATCACAAAGGTGCCATCATTCTCAAATTCGGTGATTATGGCATTCATTTGCTGCACTTCTTTCTCATTGCCGCGACGGGTGGCGATACCCATGCCGTATCCAACCTTGATACTCTCCTTTAACGATTCCACAATGCCAGGGTACTGATGCTCCAGGTAAAGCACGGAATAATAGTTGATGAAAGCGGCGTCGATTTTATCAGTTTTCATGGCCTCAACCAGCCCGCCAATGTTTGAATACACCTGCAAATCGACTTTAAGTTCAGGATGGTGTAACAGATAATCAGCATACACTGTGCCTTCCATTACGCCGATGCGCTTTCCTGCAAGCGGGTTAATGGATGTCAGCGGGCTTTTCGCCATGACAATAAAGCCACCTGATGACAGAAAATAAGGGATGGTGAATAAAAACTGCGTTTCCCGTTCGGGAGTAATGGCAAGAGCCCCCATGGCATAATCAATTTCACCGCTGCCTAATGCCTCAAGCAGACGCTGCTTGGGCATGGTCACAAATTCGCATTCCCATTTCAACCGGCTGCAAATGCGCTGCATCAAATCCACATCAAAGCCAGTGTTGACGAAATGGCTGTCATTCATCACAAAAGGGGGATCGAAAATGGGCGTACCTATTTTTACTTTGGCTTCAGCGGGGAGTGTAAAAAAAATAACAACTGCCAGTATCAAACGCGTCCACGTCGTCATCATCATGAGCCCATGGTTATTTTTCTATTTTAACTATAGCCAGCCTTAGCCTAATGTGTAAAAATTATTGTTATTTTGTGCTTTTCTCACCATGGTCACGCCGCTCGATAACCCACTCTGGCAATTTTCCAACACCATTTACCGCGATTCTCAGGTTAAATCGATTTGTCTCACGCTGCAAAATCAATGGCATTACAATGTCAATCTGGTGTTATTTTGTGGCTGGCTCAGTCATACCAAACGGCTTGTCAGCGCGAAAGACATGCAATACGCCCTGCACCTCGTCGCTGAATGGCAGGCACGCATGACCGAGCCCTTACGCGGCGTTCGCCAATACTTAGCCACCCTGCCGCCCAGTGCCAGAATAGCCGGGGGCTATGACCCGATCATTCACCTTGAATTAGTGTCTGAATCACTGCAACAAGACGCGCTGTATAAAGCGTTTAAGGATAAGCCGCAAACCGTTTTAGCCCCCGTCAAACACCAGAATCTGCTTTATTTAAGCTGGCTGGCAGACGCCATGCATCAAGCCCCTGATGAGACCATTCATCGCCTCTTTCTTGATTTAATTCATTTTTCAACACTCAAATTGAAAATATAAAATACATATCGATTAAAATAATTGCTACACTTACATTAAAAGAATACAGGGAAGATGAATGATGAGCGGATACAGACAACTATTCTCATTGTGTTTGTTGTACGCCTTAGCCTTGCCTTTACAGGCTGCCGAAATAGATAAATCCGATTTAATTAAAGTCGAAAAGGGCAAAAATACTGATTGCGTCGAATATTATAATTACAAAGGCGAACTCTATTGCAGTACCAAGGCTTCACGCCTGCAAAATCCCCCTGGCGATTTGGAAAGCATGGAAATGCAAACCATCGTGTTTGATGATCGCGAATGGAAGGCCGCATGGGGTCAAAAAACAGACTCGATTACCACTACTGAATACATTCCTCAAGGCGACAATATCGAAAAATGGCAGGAATTGGTCACGAGCCAGTTTATTCCTGGTATCCAGGATAAGATGACTCCCAAAGAATTCAGCCAAAATGTCATGAAGTATTTGAAAGAATCCGGCCTCGACCCGGTGATTCAGGTGATCAGTGAAAGCCCCGATCGCGTTCTGTTTGAGTTCCAGGTCATGGAACCTGAAAATTTGAAACAGGATGAATTGCAGTTAATTACCAAAGGCAAAGACGGTATGTATGTTTTGCATTATGTCATCAAAGAGGCGCCCATGGACAAGGAGCGCCGGGAGAAATGGATTAAGCTTTTAAATCAAAGCAAGCCGGAAAAGCCTCAAATCAAGGTTGAATAGCCTCTTTGGCCAGTGACTCATCAATATTGATGAGGGACTGTGCTTGACCAAAAAAACCGATACGATGCGCCGCTAACGCCGTGCGCACAGCCCCATTCAAGCGTACATCGCTCGTTTCTGTGCTGGCCTGAATCAAGGCCTGTTCAATGCGGTTGCTTTTATCAGCGCATCCCCAGGAAAAAATACCGGTTTTTCCCCTCAAGCGCTGAATCTCTGCCCGTACAACCAGGACATCAGGGCGATCCATGCTGGCGCTATCATCATTTTTCGTCAGCGCTACTCCATCGGATTGCTGGGCGATTTCGACTGCCGTTTGGGCTAATAAAAGCGTTGGCGGCTGCTCGCCATCGCTTTGCCCAGTCACTGGCTGCCTTTTATCTGTCAAAGACCGGGCGGTGGAATGCGGTTTAATAACAGGTGTTTCAAGAAGCATTTTTTCGGACTTCGTCAATGCTTCACCCACCTCCTCCCCCTCTTCGTCATCTGAAACACCATCCTCACTGAAATCAGGGTCAAAGGGCTCGCTATCGCTATGTACTGAGGCATAGTCATCATAAGATTCCAACAGCCTCTCCCTTTCTCTTTTTTTATCCAAAACATCCAGGGCTTTTAGCAGCATGTCATCGAAAGGTTCATAAAATGCTTCTACCTTTTTTACATCCTCATCGGAGACTGTTTGCAGCAAACGATCATGCGCCTGCCTGAGCTTCAACACGTCGTCCTTGTAGGTGCTTTCCTCATTAAACTGACTCAAAACTTCGGGCAAGGTAAATTCATTATCCAGAGTCTCAAGCCAGTTGGGATGGTTTAAAATATACTCTAAAAAATAAAGGCTCAACGGTCCGCAGGACACCAGTTTGCCGCCATCTTTCTTGGCGGTTTGCAAAGCATGAGGAGAAACGTGCACATCAATGAGTTTATCAAGGTTATCTATGTTAATGTGTTTAATATGCCCGGCTGGATTAAACAGCACGAGCTTCATGCCTAATGCCGCCACTTTTACAAAAACACCGGCCAAGTAATGGACGCCACCCAATTCTGGCTTAAAGATAAACGGAAAATAGCGAACCTCTTCTGGTGTTTTTCTGAACCAGTCTGCAGTAATGTTTAAAATATCGCCGATATTGCGTTGGTAAATACCATCAAACATCACCTGGGGTTGTAAAAAAAGTGCTCTGCTTTTAGCCGGTAACCGGGTAAATAAACCCCATAAAATGCGCTTGACGTCATCAATGTGGTACCAACTGTGAAACTGACGGCCATCCTCAGGACCACCCTTGCCGTCATCCCGCTTTCTAAACTCATCCGTTGCCTTACCCATTGCACACTCCTTCATTGACATGCTGTCATTCTTACTGTTTTTGTTTTGATTTACAACAAAAAAAGACCAATATTTAGCCAAAAAGATCTGGATTTACAAAATAAGGCTGCCTGGTTTATCATAATGCCATGAAATTACTCCTGCGCGTTTTACATGGTTTATTGATTCTAAGTCTACTGATGCTGGTGCTTAAGCCGGTGCTGCTGCCTTCTGCATCCGAGTTGAACACCGCCCATTACACGCTTCAATACGATTGCCAAAACCGTCTTGCTACCACAGTGTCCTGCGCGTCCACAGCCTATTGCATGCCCGGTGAAGACAGGATGAATCCCTTGCTTGCCTATTTTGGCCAATTGATTTCCCTTGTTTACTTCACACTCCCTGCCCTAGCGACCTGTGCCCCTATCAAGCGACTCTTGCGCCCGCCTATCCAGGCCTTTTGATCATTTTAATCACAATATAACGTGGCGAAGTTTCAAGCACTTCGCTTCTATCATTGATTATCAAGAGGATCTTCGTATGAATTTATTCAAAGGCATTTGCCTTTTGGCGCTGCTCATGCTTGTTTCAGAGAGTGCCTGGTCATTTAGCGGTGCATTAGGCAGCGCAAATCCAACCGTGATTATGCACTTTATTGAACATCACAATGCCTTCATCTATCTTGCCGCATTTTTTGGTCTCGGCATCTTATTGTCATTTACTCCCTGTGTTTTACCGATGATTCCCATTCTCTCGGGCATTCTTGTCGGCCGGAACGCCCAGTCCACCTCACAGGCGTTCAAAATATCCTTAAGCTATGTCATCGGCATGGCCGCAACTTATGCTGCGGCCGGCGTTATGGCCGGTTATCTGGGCAGCACCTTACAAACGGCCATGCAGAAATCGGTCATTATCCTAAGCTTCAGTGCGCTGTTTGTGATCATGGGGTTATCCATGTCAGGGCTGTTTGTGATCATGGGGTTATCCATGTCAGGGCTGTTTGAACTGCATTTGCCGCAAGCGTTGCAACGGCGTTTCAAAGGCGTAGACCAACGCAGCAAATCGGGCTATGCCGGAGCCATGCTTATGGGTATTGCATCCACCCTGGTGGTTTCTCCCTGTGTCACCGCACCTTTAATTGGTGTATTGACCTATATTGGCCAGAACGGCGAACCCGCCCAGGGCGGTCTCATTTTGCTGGTCATGGCTGCTGGCATGGGCATGCCCTTACTGCTGGTCGGTTCCGGTTATGGTTCCCTGTTGCCCAAAGCAGGCGGCTGGATGCTTAAGGTTAAACAACTGTTTAGCTTGCTGCTGTTCGCCATGGCCATCTGGATGGCTTCACGCATCCTGCCTGCCCCCTTAACCAAGCTTCTATGGGCCTCTTTGTTCGTTTTTGGCAGTATCGCCATGGGCAGTCTGCAAACCCTGCAATACAAGGGTGCCATGCTGCTTAAGGGTCTGGGTGTCGCCAGCATCATGGTGGGCGGCATGCTTGCTTATTCCGCCACGCTGTCCTGGCTTTCGCCCACAGTACTTCCCAAACACCCGACAAAACAGGCGCGGTTTGTCACAGTCGATTCAATGGCTGCGATAGAAAGGCAACTCGACAAGGCGCGGCAACTTCACAACCCAGCTTTTTTAGTTTTTACCGCATCCTGGTGCAGCGCCTGCCAGGCCCTTGAATCCAGGGTGTTGAATCAACCGCAATTGCGTCCCTCTTTAAATGGTGTACTGAATTTAAAAGTGGACATCAGCCAAACCAATCCCAGCACCGACGCGATCAAGCGGGCCTTTGCCATTTATGGCACACCAACCCTGTTATTCATTGACCGGGAAGGACAGGTTGTGGAGGACCTGAGCGCCGTAGGGTTTATTGACCAGCAGGCCTTGTCCGCCCGCATCAACCGCCTTAAACAGGGCTAGATAAACAGGCCCGATAGCCGTCGGGTCTTCTTTACACCACAAACTTTACAATGAGATTCTTATTTCGCTAGACTCGACGCTATCTTTGCATGATGAGCGCCGCCATGAAATTTTCTTTTTTTGATCACAAACTGCCTGAACCTTTGGCGGTGTATTTATTCAGTTTTCTCGATGCTCAAAGCCTGGCAAGAACGCAACAGGTTTGTAAAGAATGGCAGGCGTTAAGCACGAAGGCAAAACAGGATAATGCATTGACGCCAGTCATCCAGCTCATCCCGAAACTCAAACCACTCTATTACCTTAAACTCAGGCAATTGTCAGGCGGCATGACCAACCTCACCTATTTCATCAAACAGCTTAAAGGCGTCGGAGGGCCAGCCGAAAAATTTGTGCTGCGTATCCCGGGTAAAAATACATCCCGTTTCATCACCCGAAAGCATGAAGGCTACAATGCCAGGCAAGTCAGTCAGGCAGCGATTAACGTGACCATTGAATTTTTTGATGACAAGGATGGTTTGCAGCTAACCCGATTTCTTGAAAACAGCAAGCCCCTAAGCCCCGTCCTGCTCAAAGAGAACGATGTGTTGAAAAGCATCGCCGATATTTTCCGCAAGCTTCATCAATCGCATCAATTCAGTAATGACATACATCTTTTCCAGCGCAATGAGGATTTGCTGAAAGCAGTCAAGGAAAATGCAACGTTTGACCTCCCAAAAGATTTGGCTTCTGTGGAAGAGGGTTTGGCAAAAATTGCCGGCATCTGCAGCAACTATAAAATCCCACTGATGCCCTGCCATAATGATCCCACCCCGGGTAATTTTTTAATGTCCTCGTCATTGTTCAAGTTAATTGATTGGGAATACTCCGGCAACAATGATTTTTTATGGGATCTGGTTTATTTCTGCCTGGAAGGAAAACTGTCTCTCGAGCAGGAGAAGCAACTGCTGGGCTATTATTTTGGTGAAGTAACCCCCATGATTGAAGCCTGGTTTGAAGTGTATAAACCCTTAGTCAGCTGGTGGATAACCCTTTGGTGCTGGACCCAACTCAATAACAAGGCCAATGCCACGGACACAAAAGCTTATGTGCAATTGGCAGAAAGCAGTTATCGCGCAACTCAATCCAGCCTTGAAAACACGGCCTGCATAAAATCTTTAGCCCTCATTGCCTCCGACACCCAAAAAACAACGTTTGATGGCCTTCGTCCATTTTAGTATCAAGTGCCTCTCCTCTGTGTGTCCGGAACATGGGCGTAAACATGGCGAGACATCGGTAACACCTGTTTACCACGAGGCACGATAAACGCATCTCGCTGACTCCTTTTAATTGAAAGCATTAATGATCTCTTAATAATCATTTAGTATTATATTTACTCAGTTTTATGAATGGTGATGAAATGAATATCGAAAAAATTGCTCAATTAGCAGAAGAAGCCTTGGTCAATATAAAAATTAAATACTACGCGGCTAACACACAGGATTGGTATGGTTATGCAATCTCTCCGAATAGCAAGGAGATTGCCAGAGGAATAGCAGCATTAGAACAAGGCGACACCAATCCCATCCTGATGCTGGTTAAAAAAATGGATAAAACAATTAGACGCTGTGAAGAAGATAACCATGTTTTTTATGAAGAATTATATCAATATCAGCTTATTTATGAAAACGTACCGCTCCATCGTATTAATTATTATCAAAATACACCATCAGATCTTGTTGAATCTCGCCAACAAAGCCTTCAGCGATTAAAAGAAATTTCTGCCGAGTTAAAAACAGAATTAAATATTCCACAATCAGAAACCCAGAAAGAGAAACATATACAAAGTAAACATTATATTATTTCTCTGCTGACGGAAGCACTTTATCAAATCAGAATGCCTGTGCCTGCGCATTTAGGGCAGCCTCGGGATTTCACTCGAATCAGGGATTTAATTCCTTTTGAGCAAATTGAGCACGCCATTGAAGCGTTAGACAATGGCAATCTTGACCCGGTACTTGATTTAATGCGATTTATAGCCAAAACCATTTCGGATCATATCGACAATATCCCGTTATTTTTGAGCGCTCTGGAAGCGTATAGGGAGGAATATAATCCTGCATTTTTTACTATATCGCCCGATGAGGTAGCTCTGATTCATCAGAAAAACCTGGCGCGATTAAAAGACATTTATGCCTTGCTAAAAAGCGCAGTCCTTGATCCATCCCTGCAATTTCTCGCCATAGTTGGCGATAACCAGGCAGATAAATCCAAACCTAGCCCAGCCCATTTATTTTTCAAAGATGGCGCTAATCACGATCTCCTCAAAATTGTTATGCAATACACGGGCTTCTTTAATAGGAAGCTTATTGAGAAACCCATGACGGAAAGTTTGGAAAAAAGCACGTCACTGCAAGGTTGAGTTCTGTTTTTTTAATTCTTCAATGAGAAAGCGGGATATTCCGCTTTCGCTCAGATACCTATCCAATTATGACAGCATCAACCAGCCTGGTTGGGCTATCGGGCAGTTCGCTTTTTTGTGACCAGGTTAGACCCTCTGGTTCACAATTTTTTTTTAAAAACCATTCGCTTAGTCTTAATTCGTGAACTATGCTGAACATTAGTATTACCTTTCAATTAACCTTACGGAGTAACACGCCATGCACTCTAATAAATCAATAAAATCGCTCTTGGCTGTTGTTTTTGTTGGTGTCCCTTTATTTGTTCAGGCAGACAATGCCCCCGCTTCGAAAAGCGAAGAAACGTTTCAATCTACCTGTGTTAAAGCCTGGCTTGGCCGCGATGATACCGCGAAAGATAAGGTCGATTACAAAAATTTTGGTGAGCAATATTGCGAATGTGCTTCGACGCAACCCTTGCAGGACAGCGCCGCTGTGGATAAAGCCGCGCAAGTGTGCATGACCCGTACCTTGCTGCACGACGCCTTGAACTCGCTTGAAGCAGACAACGAATTAACCAGCGCCTCGGAAGCCGATATTGATGAATCCTGCCATGATCGCTGGAGTCTGGTTTATCCCAAAATGGATGATCGTCTAAAGCAAGTGGCTACGACTTATTGCGGTTGCGCCAAATCGGAATTAAAAGCCCTGATTAAAAATTCCGACAACATGACAGACAAAGAATATGACAACAAAATCAATGACATTGCCGCCTCTTGCACAGCTCAACTGGCCAAAGCAAACAGCGCAGAAAACCCCGCACCACAATCCGGCAGCAGCCCGCAATAATCGCCAACTCTCCAGTTCCAGGTGGAATTGGAGAGTTTGTTTTAGCTGACTGTAAAATCTTCCCCGACGCCCCGAACCACTTTCCATTGGCACTCTGCACCATGATAAGCAATCGCGGTAATGTCCGGCTGCGCCGGCCCCTTGGCCGTGACCACAAACACGCAGGCTTTCGATTGAAAACCAACCTCCTGTTTTACAGCCGTCACCGTGTACGCCAAATCAAAATCCGCATCGTTAGGAAAACCAAAACCATACACCAGCGGCTGGGATGCTGTAAGGGTGGCTTCGGTTAAAGGATTGCAATCGCGATCAGCAAAGACACCCCGCTGGTTAATCATTTTAAGCGTGACATGCCACTGCCCATCCAGTGAGTTGACTGTATGCCAGGTGTGGATATTGCACTCACTGGCCGCGTGAAGCGAGCCGGTGAGCAGCATCGTTAATACAAGTGCGCTGGCTTTCATGATCGTCCTTTATATTATTATGAAATCAGAACAATAATATAAATGAGAATTATTTGCAATTGGGTGCTGAGCCGTATCACTTTACAGGGCTGTTTCGACTGTTCCTGCTATTTCCACGTTACTGGCTTTGTCGTAACCGATTAATTTAAGCGACATGCCAGGGTCAACCGATTTATCCGGATTAATCACATAAATATTATCAGGGCTGCGCTCATCATTAAAAATGGACGGTTGTTCGTCACGGGCAGTGGCATCGCAATCAGCATCGGCTTTAAGCAAATAAACGGTCCAGGTCGTTTTACCGTCCTGAAACACCATCTCATTACGATTAACCCATTTTGGCCCGAGCAGCTTTTTGATGGTTTTTGGATCGGCCTGACCGTCAGTCAGTCGTTTAAGATTTCGTCTTAATTCTAAAATACGGTGAATATTTAACGGCAAGAGCAGGGAATGCAGGATAAAAATAGGCAGAAGATGCGCTGTAGTCGCATAAGCAATGAAAGCGACATTACTGCCAATGGCAATGAGACGCAGGGTCATAATTCGTTTAACATAAAAAGCGGCAAAAACAAGCGATGAAGCGATATATCCCAGGGCATTAATCAAAATATCCATATTATTACTCACTATCTGATTCGCATCTTCCTACGGGTTTGTCTTATTCACCAAGGTAAACAATTCAGTCCACACCCAACGACAAAAACCATAAAACATGACGAACAAATTCACTTCGACTTGCCACCTCCTTGTTGCAACGCCGGTTCCGTAACCAATTGGCTGACCTCGCCCTTTTGACAAAAATCTGCTTTTAAATTTACCCCGCAGAGGCGGGCACGTTTTGGGTCCAAAGACCAGTCTCCATTTTTACCTTTGATGGTACCTTTCTCTCCCCACCAGTTATTTCGGGCGTAAACACTGCCATTGATGACCATCATCTCCACGCCATTCTGGGAGGCGCTGGAATTATTATAAATTTCATTATGCCCTGAGCTGGGGCTATCAATAAAGAACCCGCTTTCAGTTGGCGTCCCCTGACCCAGATCAATGATGTTTTTCGGGGCATTACCCAATGAATTGCATATGACCACCCCAGGCCCGCCGCTGCCGGTGATAAGGCTGTTCTCGAGACGAAGCACAATTTGCGCATGATGTTCAGTCGCCGTCATTTTGGCCAAGGGAGCAAACTTGCCCTGCCCATAGGCAGTGATGGTTTCAAGCCCTTCACTCATCTGCCCCTGCCAGGGCGAGCCGTAAAATTGATAGCCATTGATGTGAACGTATAATTTGGCGTCATCAAACGCCATGACATCAATGCCATCATTGAACAGTTTTAAGTGGCTGACCGTTAGCCCTTTAATTTTTAACCGCCCCTCAGCTTCGTCTTTGGCCAATAAATAAATGCCGGCATGGTAATTAGGCAAAACACCCGCAAGGGTACCGTTGCCTTTAATCATGTTGTTTTCGAGAGCAATGCCAGCCGATGATTTTTCGCCCAGTAACACACTGATGCCGGATCCCTTCGTGCCGCTGCCATTCTCCGCTTCAATGAGGCTGTTGCTGATTTCAATGGCGTCCAGTGAATAATCACTGTCTCCAATAAAGGCAATCGCCGCCTTGGGGAAATTCCGGTTATTATACTTTTTGCCAAGAAAAAAGGTCATAAAGCCGCGTAATTCCGGCGGGGGTAAAAATTCATCCTGGACTTGTGCCGCCTGATTGGCACCAACAATGCGCGTGTGACTGATTTTCACATTACGTACATTTTTTCCATAAATGGCGTAACCTGCGGGTTTTATGATCTCTATACCCATGATTTGCGTATTTTCGGCCAATTCAATGGCATCCCCATCAGGATTGGTTATTCTGGCGCCAGCCTGGTTGACCTGGCACACAAACGGCGTGCCTGCACAGCCAATCTCGCCGCCGCCTTTTATGATCTGATCCGGTTTAAGTTTGATTTTTCCCTTAAAAATGTCCGGTGAAGGGAGGATGACCAGGGTGTCCCCCTCTTCTGCGAGATTACCCAATGCCTCCATGCTGTTAAACGGTTCTTCGGCAGTGCCTTTGCCGGGAGAATGACCGGCTTTCAGGTACCAGGTGGTGGCATGGGCAGATAGACCTGCCGCGAATAATGCTAAACCGACCAAGGTCTGAAGCGTGGGCTTTAACGAAAACATGATGGTTGTCCATAAGCGCCTATGGACATTTTATGCAGCAAATTTAATGCCAGATCAGAAAACCAGTGCTTTTTTTAGGAAAAAGCGATCATAGCCCAAAAGGTATCGGGGTACACAGGCAATGATTTCAAAATTATTTTTTTGGTAAAATTCAAGTGCTTGAAATGAAAAGGTATCAACAAACACTTGTTTAATCTGTTCACTTACTGCCTGCTCATCGATTGTTGCCAGAAGGCGTGACCCTAAGCCCTGGCGGCGATAATTTTCTTCAAACCACAGCACATCGATGTAGAGTGCATCGCTGTGTTGCCAGAGGGATGCACCGCCAATCAAGCGCCCTCTATCCCGCGCAAAAATGCAGAAATGACTGGCCCGCTCATGAATGCAGCTGACATTGAACGCCACAATGCCTGCGCGTAAAAAGGCTTCATCTTCCTCAGCCGGTTGAGGCTCCACCGTTAATTGAACCCGTGTCATGCTTCCTCCTGTGCACCCATGGCCGACTATACTAGCTGAAATCAGGTTGTTGGCCAATCGTCGTTCCAGGCTGACGTCTGCCTTAATTGTCGATACAATGCAGCACTTTCGACGTCAGGAGGCCGACATGTACGCCAAAACGGAGCAACAATTTAGCGATTTCCATTGCCATCTCAATGGCAGCTTCAGCCAGGGCTTTCTTAAAAAAATAGCTGAACGAAACAATTGCCTGGCGGTTTACCAGCAATTCCTCGAGACGCAGGAACATTATGAAAAAAAATCACAGGAAGAACCTCGCGACATCGAAGCGTGCCTGAAACTGATTTGGGCACAATTTTCCCTTGTCCACAAGATGGTGCAAACGCTGCCGGACATTCAGGAAGGGACTTACGACGTCGTCGCCCATTCTGCAGGGCAATACCTCGAGATCCGCACAACCCCCAAATCCATGAACGGCTCTTCAGTTGAGAAATACATCGATGCCTTTCTGAAGGGCTTGCTCGATGCCAGGGAGGACGTTTCACTGGGTAAAGAAGCGTATGGGTTACTGAGCCTGGACAGAGCCCATCACACGGCAAAGGATGCAGCCTATTTTATTGAGAAGGTGTTAAGCAGCGGCGGCTTGCTCAAAGGCATTGATATCAGCGGCCAACCCCTGGCTCCGCGTCAGTTAACAGGCGATGAATTAATCAAGACCATTCAACTGGCGCTGGAAAATAACGTGGGCCTTGCCATTCATATGGGTGAAACCGATACCCCGGCAGAACGCCAGGACACCGACACTATCCTCGCGACACTGGAAGACTGGGTAAAAAAACACCCTGAATCGAGCGGCCATCCCTTCTTCGGTAAAATTCGCTTAGGCCATTGCATCTATCTCACTGAACACCAAAAAGAGCGCATCGCCGCATTGCAATTACCGATTGAGGTCTGTCCGACCTGCCACGCCAAATTAAATTGGCATGAACAGGGTAAACCACACCCGGTAACCGCCATCTACGATTCGGTGTCACAACCGATTATTCCTGGGACAGATGATGAAACCATCTTTAAATCAGCTATCCAGCAGGAGAGTCAACTGGTGTTTGGCTTTTTTAAAAATCCGAATCAGATAAGGTTTGAAGAATTCCTGCAACAACAAAAACAATACCGCTTTTAACCCTCAGGATGAACAACTGACTGCGATTTTCGCCGCCCAGTCGGGCGGCAATTGCGCGTAATGCGCCTGCTCAGGTTGCTCGTCGAAAGGCTTCTGCATTAGCCGAAACAGCCTGTCGATTTCGCTGTAATCCTGATGCTCATAGGCGGCCTCAATGGCTTGTTGGGCCAGGTAATTGCGCAGGATGTATTTTGGATTGACGCTTTTCATTTGCCGGCTGCGTTCATGAGCAGAAAGAGGTTCGCAAGCGTTACGCGCATTGTAAGCTTTAAGCCATGATTTGATGACTTTTGGCTGGCAGGTCAGGCGGTCAAAGCAACCATCATCCTGATGAAGCACATAATCACTGAGTGTCCGTAAAAATAACGTGTAATCCAGGCGATGCTGCTGCATTAAATTCAGCATGGCATTGACCAGCTCCATATCCTCTTCCTGCGCCTGCTCCCAACCCATTTTTTGACACATTAATCCGCTGTAAGCCCTGTTAAGTTCCGGTTGAAACAAATCCAGTATCGATTTTAACGCCTCTTCAGGTAACAAGGGAGTCAGTGCCTGGGCAAACGCCATCAGATTCCAAAAGGCAATGGCAGGTTGCCTGTCAAAGGCATAACGTCCAGACTCATCCGAACTGTTGCAGACATGGGCGGCGTCATAAGCGTCCAAAAAACCAAAAGGTCCGTAGTCAATGGTCAATCCCAACACTGACATGTTATCGGTATTCATCACCCCATGACAAAAACCAACCGCCTGCCATTGGGCTATGAGGCGGGCTGTGCGTAACACCGCCTGTTCAAACAAGTGGGCATAGCCCTTTTCCTCACAGGGCTGGCCAGGATAATGCCGTGTTAACACATAATCGGCCAACTGCTTCACCGCCTCAACTTGGCGGGTGTAGTAAAAATACTCAAAATGGCCAATTCGGATATGCGATTCAGCCACTCGAGTCAGCACAGCACCGGGCTCCGGCACATGGCGATACACCGGCTCATGCGTGGCAACGACGCACAAGGCGCGTGTGGTTGGAATACCCAGGGCGTGCATGGCTTCAGAACCGAGATATTCGCGAATCGTCGAGCGCAACACTGCCCGGCCATCCCCCATACGGGAATAAGGGGTTTGGCCTGAGCCTTTTAATTGAATATCCCAACGCTCGCCCTGGGCATTAATCACCTCACCCAGCAGCAAGGCGCGGCCATCGCCCAGTTGCGGCACGTAATAACCAAATTGATGCCCGGCATACACCATCGCCAATGGCTCACTGCCGGGCAGACGCTGATTGCCGCCAAAATAATGGGCAAACGAGGGAGATCTTAAGGCCTCTGCATTAATCCCGAGACGCATGGCCAACTCCTCATTGACATGGACCAGCTCACAGGCATTTACAGGGGTCGCATCCAGCAAGGTATAAAAAGTATCCGGCAAGCGGGCAAAACTGTTATCAAATTGAAGACGCATAGAGAACACCTGAATGAATTACCCAGAGTATAGCGTTAAATGACAACAAAGACCGCTTTCAATTCATTTCTGTTGTTAATTTTAATAAGGGCGTGTAAATAGTATTGCAATATTGCAAATTATTGATTTCTTAATTATTACTTAATGTTTTTTTAGGTAGTGTTATACCAAAGTAGTCATTTTGGTATAGCTATGAAGAACAGAATTAACGCACGTGAGACAAATCTGGCTAAAGTCAGTGAAGATAAAGCATTGGAAGATTCATTAAACACGCAGGGGCTTTTTTATCTCTACTCTTTTTTTGACAAACCCACCCGCAAGGCACACAAAATCGATAGTGTCGAAGGGCAATGGGTTTATGATGAAAGCCGCGAAAAAGTGCCCAATAAAACCTACATGTATGCGGTAGGACCAAACGGCGCCCTGTACATTGGCACACCGACCGTTCATTCCCAATTTAAAGCAGGTAAACAAACCCAATCAGCTGGCTGGCTGGATTACCGATGGAATGAATCCACGGGAAAAAAAGAAGTGATCATGGATAATTGCAGTGGGCATTATACTCCCACCCTCAGCCAGTTTTTAAGCACGGTGCATGGATTATGCGAGGCCAACATGCTACCTGCTTCATTTCAGATAAAACTGAGCAAATTTACTCAATTCGATTATCAAAATGACTTGGACGCATTGTTTAAAAAAGCCAAAGAAGATTCTTCTGACACCGAAAAATCGGCGTCCATTTTGGTACACTATGATGCTGAAGCCAACGCGCTTTCATGTTCATGTGGTAACCAACACGTCACCTTCAGTGCTGAGCAGATCAAAGCCAAAAACATTGTCATGGCCCTGGGCGGTGGTGCTTAAACACCGGTCGCTCCGAGCATTTGCGGGGTCTTGAGGGCTGGCCATTCCTCAAAGGCAGACAGAAGTATCGTGTTTTTACGCGTTCTTGCCAAAACCCAGGGTGTTAATCCGGAGTGATTGGGGGCATTGGGATCCAGGAGCTTTAATTCTTTCACATAGGCTATCAGTTCAGAACGAGTAGAGTAGCATAAAGCCTCCAGTAAAGACGCACCGGCCTGATTTTTCTGAGCAGGATCCACCCCTTTTGTCAGGTGCAAATATAAAAACGCGTTGTAACTGCCATAAAACGCGGCGATAAAGAGAAGGTTACTCCCCTGTAGATTGACTACATGCCAATTAATTGAGTCATTGTCGAGATGCTTCAATACATTCACATTGTCCGCCATGACCGCATAACTTAATAATTCCTGTCTGCTTTTTTGATCAAGCGATCCTAAGTACGATTTAATAAGATCTGCTTTAAAACCAAAAATGGCCCCGGTTAACATGTTCACTAACACGGAGTTATCTTTGGCATTCTTTATAAAATGGGTACATGTTGTTTTATTGCCAAAAAACCCTACTGCGAAAGCCATAGACTTCTTAGGAAAAGGGATGGCATTCAAGCGCTTATAGAGGTTAAACAGTACGGGAAAGGATAATTTATGTTCTTGCCAGAAATCGATTTCATCCTGACTTAATTTGAATGTTTTGGTCAGGTGGGCTATCCATAATTTATCCATTTTTTCTGTAACGAAGTGCCTGAAAAAACGGCATGTTCTACCCAGAGAAGACCAGGATTCAGGCGACAAATCTGAGATGATGAGTGATAATGAATCGTGGCCCAGCGACATAAAATTGGTGTTTAATTCCCTGGCATAATCCATTAACTGCCCGACAAAACCTTTATTGGGCGAAACCACCGATCGTAATTTTATAAGTTCTTGCAAAATGTCTGCATAATCAACCGTTAATCCCTGACGGTGTCGATCATGCATAAGCCATGCGATTACAAAGCTGGCTGAACGAGACATGCCTTTTTCACAATGCACCAGCACCTTGCCGCCTTGAGCGATAGCGTCATCGATAAAAGCCAATACTTGTTCAAAATGACAACGAATATTTTCTTTAGACGAATCAGCGAGCTGGATATGAAGATGCTTGATGCTGTCAGCTACAATGATTTTCGATTGAATAATACTGACCACATGAGTAATTCCCTCACGCTTAAATCCCTTGCTGGTCAGAGCATCTTCACTCCCTAAAAACAGATGCCCATTGATTTTGCTCAAATGGGCTAATTGTTTTTCAAGATGGTGCATAAATTCTCAAACAATAAAAAATAAGTCGGATTTTATCACAAACTGACCAATCGATGACAAGAATTTGCTCTACTATCCATTTTTATTGAAATCACTCTATTCTGCTGCCTGAGCCGCCCGCTTCTCAATCATCTCCAGGGCTTGCCGCAACCGGCTTAATACCCGGTGCTTACCAATCAGGGTCAGCGTGACGTCAATGGCTGGCGACATGCTGCTGCCAGTCACGGCTACCCGTAGCGGCTGGGCAATCTTGCCCAGATTCAAATCAAACTCGGCACTGACATCGTTAATGCATGCCTGCAATGGGTTCGCTTCCCAGGCATCAACCTGTTGCAAACGTTCATAAAGCGCTCGCAGCGGCTCAAGCACCACGGGACGCAGATGCTTTTTCACCGCATCCTGATCATAGTCAATGCCATCCTGATAAAAAAAGGCGCTTTTCTCACACATTTCCGCAAGCGTCTTGCAGCGTTCAGCCTGGACTGCCACGATATCAACCAGTGACGGGCCGTTTGACCAATCGAGTCCCTTTTGCTCAACATGCCATTGCAGGGCCTTGGCCACCTCTTGCGGAGAATCACTCTTCTGATAGTGCTGATTCAACCAGTGCAGTTTTTCATAATTAAAGCTGGACACGCCACGGCTGACATTTTTTAAATCGAAACTGGCAATCATCTCCTCTACGCTGAAAATTTCCTGATCACCGTTAGACCAACCCAGGCGGACGAGGTAATTTAATAAGGCATGGGGCAGAAAACCCAATTCTTTAAATTGCAGCACACTGACTGCGCCATGGCGTTTGGAGAGACGCTTGCCGTCTTCACCGAGAATCATGGGCAAATGGGCAAAAACCGGAATGGGTGCATTTAACGCTTTAAACAGGTTGATTTGCCGAGGCGTGTTATTGATATGATCATCGCCGCGGATAACATGGGTAATGGCCATATCCCAATCGTCAATCACGACAGCGAAATTATAGGTTGGATGGCCGTCTGATCGGACGAGAATCAAATCATCCAGTTCGCGGTTGTCGACATGGATGTCACCGTAAACCTGATCGCTGAACGACACAACGCCTTCCTCCGGGTTTTTAAACCGCACAACGAAAGGTTCATCTCCCGGCTTAAGATTGAGATGGCGGCAATGGCCGTCATAACGGGGTTTTTCCTTGGCGGTGAGCTGCGCTTCCCGCAATGACTCCAGGCGCTCTTTGGAACAGACACAGCGATAAGCCTTGCCTTCGTCCAATAATTGCTGGGTAATCTGGCGATACCTCTCGTAGCGCTCTGTCTGATAGACAGGCCCTTCATCGTAATCAAGGCCCAACCAGGCCATGCCATCCAAAATTGCTTGTACGGACTCAAGGGTAGAACGTTCCTGATCGGTATCTTCGATACGTAAAATAAACTGCCCCTGATGATGCTTTGCGTATAACCATGAAAACAGGGCGGTACGTACCCCTCCCACATGCAGGTAGCCCGTAGGACTGGGGGCAAAACGAGTTCTGACAACCATCCGGTTCTCCGTTGTAAGCAATAAAATAATCGGGCTATAATAGCCGACTTTAAAGGCAACGAAAAGTAACCGAATGCGCTTCCTTTTTTGGCAATTCACTGGAAAATTGCTCAGCAAGCAACTTGTTGATCAGGGCGCAAGAGGCAGACAATGAAAGAACTCGGCATTAAATACCAACTGCGCCTCACCACCCTCATCCCGGTTTTGCTGGTGGCCTTGTTGTTTGCGGTATTCTTTAACGGCCAATTCAATAAAGACCTAAATCAGCACATGTCCAGGCTGGGTGAAGCCTATATCCGGCAATTACTGCCCGCTGCACAACTGGCGATGATGCGCAACGACCGCCGGGTCCTGCAGGCGCTGGTGGATGCCTCGACCGTCAATCCGGAAATCATCGCGCTGGCTTTTTATAACGCTGACGGCCAGTTAATCGCTTACCGTGGCGGCAAGCACCTGATTAAAAAACCGTTTAAACCCCTGCAGTACACCGGCGATTACATCGAAAGCAAGCAGATAGAGCCGTATGAAATTAATTTTTTAGCCCCAGTCACCATTCCCAAACACAATTTATACTCAGCGAGTGTGTTTCAATCGGCGCTGGAACGCGCCAATCTGGAGCCGGATGACATTCTGGGCTGGCTGTCGATAGACATTGATACGCAATCATCGGTAATTAAACAGTATCAAATGTACATCGTGACCATTTTCATCATTCTTCTCGGGTTGCTCCTAAGCTTAAGTATCCATTACTTCCTCTCCAAACGCATTTACCTGCCCCTGGCTCGCCTGCGCCGCAGCATGAAGCAGATTTTAAGCAATGAATTCGAAACCCACATATCCGTAACCAGTCCAGGTGAACTGGGTATTATTGAACGCGGCTGCGCCCATCTGCAGAAGCAATACCTCGACACAGTCAGCGATTTAAACCATCACATTGAAGTCGCCACCGAAGATTTGCAGCAAAGCCTCGAATTGCTGGAAGAAAAAAACATCGAACTGTCGCTGGAAAAGAAAAAAACGGAAGAGAAAAGCCGGCAGAAATCCGAGTTTATTGCCAACATGAGCCATGAAATACGAACCCCCATGAATGGCGTTATCGGCTTTACCAATGTCTTGCTGGAAAGCAAGCTGGATCCCTTGCAGCTGGATTACGTCAAAACCATTAAATCCTCCGCCCAGGATTTGCTGACCATCATCAATGACATCCTCGACTACTCCAAGATGGATGCCGGGAAGTTAAGTCTGGATTGCATCCCGCTTGACCTGCGGGCCTGCGTGGATGAGGTATTAACCTTAGCCGCCCCTACTGCCCATAAAAAAGGCATTGACTTGATTCCATCCACCGATGTCAATGTACCCAAGACCGTGCTCGGCGATCCCATACGCATCAAACAAATATTAACCAATCTGGTAACCAATGCCGTTAAATTCACGGATCGGGGTTATGTTCTGGTTAAAACCGGCATCGAACAGGAAACAGAAAAAGATTACCTGTTCTGTATCTCTGTGATTGACACGGGCATGGGCATCTCCAGCGATGATCAGACGAAACTGTTCAATGCGTTTAATCAGGCCGACACCACCATCACCCGCCGTTTCGGCGGCTCAGGTTTGGGCCTTGTCATTTGCAAGAAGCTCGCTGAAGAAATGAAAGGGCGCATCACCTTAACCAGCGAGCTGCATAAAGGCTCGACGTTTGCCGTGCGCATACGTCTGGAAAAATTGACCGCGTACGAAAGCGAGAAGCACCAGGCGAATCGGTTTGAAAACATCAAAGCCATCTGTTACGACGAGAATCCCCTGCATTTGGAAGCCATGTGCAATGGCCTTGTCTATTGCGGCATTCAATGCGTACCGGTCGCCAGCCTCTCCGAGTTGGATAAGGCCTTGGCTACGCGCGACGATTGCACCCTGGCTTTTGTCAATGTAGATGAGGATTGCGAAGAAAAAATCGCAAGCATTCTGCGCAAGTATCCCAAAGCGTCCATTTTAATTTCCAAATCCATTATCCATGAACCGCAACGTCTTGGCGCACGTGGCTTTTTATTCCGACCCATCAGCATCCAGAAACTCCATGACACCATTGAAACCCTGATTAACCCCTCTCAACCTGTGCCTGCAGACGTTAACCATGAACTGGATAATCTGCGCGGGCAGTTGCGGCTCGCTCATCCGGATATTCTCATTGCGGAAGATAACCCGGTTAACCGCATGCTGCTTCATTCGTTCCTAAACGACATTGCCAACGTTGAAGCGGTGAATGACGGGGAAGACGCAGTCCTTGCCTGCCAGGAAAAACACTACCAAATCATCCTGCTTGACTGGCAGATGCCAAAACTTGGCGGGCTCGATGCCGCCAAACGCATACGGCAGGAATCCTCGCTCAATATTGCCACCCCCATCGTGGTTATCAGCGCCGATAAAACAGCTATGAGCGAAGAAAAACTGAAAAAAGCCGGTATTGATCTTTACCTGCAAAAGCCTGTCGAAGAAAAAGACTTACTGATTGCCCTGCTTTCCATTTTAAGACACAGCAAATCGGCAGCCATTGACTGGTCGCTTTGCGTGCAGAAAGTTTCGGGTAATCAAGCGTTGGCAAAAGAATTTTTAGCGCGATTTGTCGAAGAATTGCGCGAAAACCGCAAAGAATTTATTCAGTTATACCATGAAAAAAACATGAAGGGCTTAAGTACAACGGCGCATAAGCTGCACGGCGCCTGTTGTTTTTGCGGGGTTCCGACCCTGCAGGCTCAGGTTACCCGCCTGGAGACGCATGCCTCAAAAGCTAAACACATCAATGAATTGGAAACCGTTTTTGCGCAACTGATCCAAAGCATCGATGAAGTCCTGGATGAATTTGATAACATTTACCAAGCCAGTTCCCCGAGTTTCGACGAGTAACTGAAGCAATCAAGCTGGAGAAATTATGTCCGTTAAAAATGCAATTTATGCCCAATCAGGCGGCGTCACTGCCGTTATTAATGCGTCCGCCTGCGGCGTGATTCAAACCGCACGCCAACACCCCGACCGTATCGGTAAAGTCTATGCGGCTAAACATGGCATTATCGGCGCCTTAGACGAATTACTCATCGACACCTCGCTGGAAAGCGATGCGGACATAGCACGCCTCATGCACACGCCGTCGGGTGCTTTTGGTTCCTGCCGTTATAAATTGAAAGACGATGGCGCTGAATATGCACGCCTCATCGAGGTCTTTAAAGCCCACAATATTGGCTACTTTTTTTATAATGGCGGCGGCGATTCCCAGGATACAGCTAACAAAATTTCGCAATTAGGCAGCAAGACCGGTTACCCCATTACCTGCATTGGCATCCCCAAAACCGTGGACAATGATTTACCGTTCACCGACACCTGCCCAGGATTCGGCTCCGTTGCCAAATACATTGCCATTTCCACCCGCGAAGCTGGTTTTGATGTAGCGTCCATGGCTGCCTCGTCAACCAAGGTTTTCATTCTTGAGGTTATGGGGCGCCACGCCGGCTGGATTGCAGCGGCCAGTGGGCTTGCTGCTGAAACAGAAGGTGAACCCCCTCACGTCATTCTGTTGCCGGAAGTCCCATTTGAGCCTTCGCGCTTTTTAGCGAAAGTGGATCAAAGCGTTAAACAACACGGTTATTGTGTGGTGGTGGTTTCGGAAGGGATCCGAAATGAGCAAGGTCAATTTTTAAGCGATGCCGGCCTGCGCGATGCCTTTGGTCATGCGCAATTAGGCGGCGTAGCGCCAGTGATTGCCCAACTCGTTAAAAAGGAATTGGGATACAAATACCACTGGGCGGTAGCCGATTACCTGCAGCGCGCAGCACGGCACATTGCCTCTCAAGTGGATCTTGAACAAGCCTATGCTTTAGGCAAAGCCGCCGTGGAGTTAGCCTTGGCCGGCCATAATGCCATCATGCCCATCATTAAGCGTGAACAGGATTGGCCTTACCGCTGGTCCATAGATCATGTGCCTCTGGCTCAGGTTGCCAATCAGGAGAAAGCCATGCCGGATGATTTCATCGCAGCCGATGGCATGGGCATCACAAAAGCCTGTCGCCGTTACCTGCTGCCCTTAATTCAGGGTGAAGCTTACCCCCCCTACAAAAACGGCCTGCCGGATTATGTCCGTCTCAAGAATCATTTAGTAGAGCAAAAACTCTAATCGAGGAGCAGGTAAGGCACGAAGGACCACGCTAGGGTACACAACTCACTGGGCGGTATTTAGCCGCCAACGTACCCCCGCTGCAGTCCCAGGCCACGTCATTATTTGCCTGCAGGGTCGGCGTTAGCACAATGGTTCCTCCCCCAGCAATGGGTGTATAGGTAATGGTGATCACACCGGCTGCTGCAATGACAATGGAAGAGACATTCACAGAGGCTACAGGACTGATGTACCCCGTGGCGGCTTGATTAAGTGGTAATGCACTGGTGTCAATCGTTGTTTCACTGACAGCCAATTTCGCAGGCGCCGCCATGGTGAGGCCTTCGGCTACCCGGGCGCGGATAGAGTAATCCTGATAAACCGGAATAGCGACGGCGGCCAGAATACCCACAATTGCGACGACAATCATGAGCTCAATCAATGTAAAGCCTTTTATGTTCATCCGGGTACTCCTTAAGCCTCTGAATGCCATTTTTTAGAGAGGCTATCCGCAATTGATTGACTCCGTTACGTCGTGGTTGGTGATCAGGCAGAGCATATACCCTGCCTGGATGGGACATTAAGGTCTGCAGCTGGCTGGACGATATTTCGCAAGCAATGTTCCCCCGGTACAAACCCAGGTCACGTCACCGTTCGCCTGCAGCGTTGGCGTCATAATAATCGTACCGCCACCGGCTGCAGCCGTGTAGGTAATGGTTATTACACCACCTGCACCAATCACAATAGAGGTTACGTTAGGCGTAGCCGCCGGACTGACGTACCCCGTTGCTGCTTGTGTAGCGGGCAAGGCATTATTGGTAATGGCTGTTTCAGAAACAGCTAATTTGGCGGACGCCGCCAGATTTAAGCCCTCCGTCACGCGCGCTCTAATTGTGTAATCCTGATAAGCTGGAATGGCGATTGCAGCTAAAATGCCGACAATGGCAACCACAATCATCAATTCAATCAGTGTAAAACCCTTTTGTTTCATAACCACCTCTCGTTTAATCATCTACATTACCTGCCATGCATCAACGATGCCAACTGTAAAAAAGCAAGCCAGATAAGGCTTGCAAAAGGATTATTCAGCTTAAAAACGGTTTTTTATCCCCTAATACGTATTCCCATGGCAGAATAGAAAGGACTGCAAGTGACACGACTGGTCATAATTTGACCATAACTATCATGATGCTTTTGCCGCCTGACTATAAAAAAAAGACCACATGCGTGGTCTTTTTCAGAGAAACCGTATTATGGTCGGCAGCTGGCTGGACGGTATTTAGCCAACAACGTACCACCGGTGCATACCCAGGTGACATCACCGTTCGCCTGCAGGGTCGGGGTCATGATAATCGTACCACCGCCGGCAGCCGCCGTGTAGGTAATGGTCACCACACCGCCCGCGCCAATCGTAATGGAGGTTACGTTCGGGGTAGCAGCAGGGCTGACATAACCTGTTGCGGCCTGCGTAGCGGGTAAGGCGTTATTGGTAATGGCTGTTTCAGAGACTGCCAATTTGGCTGAAGCGGCAAGGTTCAAACCTTCCGTAACTCGTGCCCGAATGGTGTAGTCCTGGTAAGCGGGAATTGCAATCGCTGCCAAAATACCGACAATCGCGACCACAATCATCAATTCAATCAATGTAAAACCCTTCTGTTTCATGCTGCTCTCCTTCGATAAAACAACGTTTACGTATTATCTGAGCAATATAAATGCCATTCCCAGCAAAAAACCAATAATGCCCAACCCTGTCACCTGCTTTGAGCAATAACCATTCTCAAATCATGCACTTACAAGCATAACGCGAGATGAGCCCTTGCTCAATAATCCGAAGGATAAGACCGTAGTTTTCTTCAAAAATAGCCAAATTTACGCCCATAATTGTCACAAAATGACTTTTAAGCCTGGTTATCGCAAAACTATGACAAATGGCGAGCCAATGAGTATACTTTAACCTTCTGAACCTTACATTGTCTGACCATGTCCCGTAAGCAACGCATCGAACACCAACTCATCAACCAACTGGCCCCTGTGTACCTTTCTGTGGAGAATGAATCGCATCGCCACCATGTCCCGGAAGGGTCGGAAACGCATTTTAAAATCATTGCCGTAAGCGCTGAGTTCACCCCACTGAGCCGGATTGCCCGTCACCGTTTACTGAATCAGCTGCTCGCGCCTGAGTTGCAAACCGGACTGCACGCCTTGAGCATGCATCTTTATTCCCCCGCCGAATGGCAGGAAAAAGAAGGCAAGGTCATGAACTCGCCGGCCTGCCGCGATGGCTACCGCCATGGATAAACCGGTTTACTGGCAAAACGAGTTAACGCTTAAGCCCGTGCACAGGGGGTTTCATTTGATTACGCCGGTTATTAACGACCACCTTAAGCAAGCGCCTTTTATTCGTGCGGGCCTTGTCCATTTATTCCTTAAGCACACCTCGGCGTCATTAACCATCAGTGAAAACACTTGCGAAGACGTGCCTCTGGACCTGGAGACCCATTTAAACCGGTTGATTCCCGACGACAATCAGCTGTATCGTCATACCCTCGAGGGCGAGGACGACATGCCCGCCCACCTTAAAAATGTCCTGCTGGGTGCAAGCCTCACCCTGCCTCTTTGCGAAGGACGGCTGGCGCTTGGGCAATGGCAAGGTATTTTTCTCGCCGAGCATCGTAACAGAGCACCGGCACGGCGATTACTTATCACCGTGCACGGAATATAAATCAGGAAGGCTGCGCCACCATTGAAGGTGATTCGTCTTTTTGAGAGGCATTTTTCGCATGGTGAGTGCCCGCACTGTAGAAGGTCGCTACCAGATTGGTTCCCATGGCCACCCCTTCCATGAGGAGGGTTGAGCCGCTAACATCATTACACTTGCTCACGGCCTGGCCATAGACCAGCCCCGCATAGGCCACGTTGCCCACCATGCTCGCGAATTGGCCCAACCCATACTCACCGCTCAGAGCAACGCCTGTGGCCAGATTCAATAACAGACTGGCGCCATAAATAGCCGTGTTCGCTTCCGGGTTGGTGATATAATCCACTACAGCCAAAATGCCAACAGCAACATTAACCCCCTGCGCAATCGCATTGACGCGATGTTGTTGATTAAAAAAAGACCAACCCATGGTGTACTCCTTGTTAAATTGAACACTTTATTTAACCGCAATGCCATGGAACTGACAAGGCTTTTACACCCCGGTTAATCACATGAATAAAATAAAAAAGGCTTTCCTTGCACGGCTTGCCCCACTATAATGCTTACCTTTTTGACAACTCTTGCAACCTGCCCCGCCTATGAAATCCTGGTCTACACAAAAAATATCAACCTTTGCTCTGGTTTTACTGATCACCGGCGCCATTGACAGCATCAGGAATTTGCCCGGCACAGCCTTGTTTGGTTCCTCCCTCATTTTCTTTTTTATTTTCTCAGCGATTGTTTTTTTAATTCCGGTCGCGCTGGTAGCGGCAGAGCTATCTTCAACCTGGTCCGATGAAGAAGGCGGTATTTATAGCTGGGTGAGGCACGCTTTTGGGGAAAATGTGGCCTTTTTTACCATTTGGCTGCAATGGATTAATACCATGGTCTGGTATCCAACTATCCTGTCGTTTATCGCCGGTACCCTGGCTTATTTGATTAATCCGGCCCTGGCTGAAAATAAATTTTATCTCATCAGCGTCATTCTTATTATTTTCTGGTCATTGACGATTCTCGGCCTGACGGGTATCCGCGCCTCGGCAGCCTTTGCCAGTGTTTGTGCTATTTTTGGCATGATTTTACCCATGGGGCTTATCATTTTTCTGGCGTTTATCTGGTTAATCAAAGGCCATCCCCTGGCCATTGATTTGAGCTTTTCCCATTTGATTCCCCATTGGAAAGACACCCAGTCCTGGGTATCACTTACGGCGATTATGACGTCTTTTCTTGGTATGGAACTGGCTGCCGTCCATGTACGCAATGTCCGCGATCCGCAGAAAAATTTCCCGCGGGCCATGTTTTTTTCGGTGCTGTTGATTTTAACCACCATGATTTTCGGGTCCTTAGCCATCGCCTTTGTCTTGCCGCAAAAAGACATCAATCTGGTAGACGGCGTCATGCAAGCCTTCACCAATTTTTTTGAAGCCTATCACTTAAGTGCACTCATGCCGGTTGTCGTCGGCTTGTTACTGTTAGGCAGTTTGGGCAGCATGGTGAACTGGATTATTTCCCCGGCCAAAGGCATGCTGCTAGCCGCTGACAATGGCTTTTTACCGCATTGGCTTTATCGTTTGAATCGTCACGGCGTGGCCTCCCGCATACTTCTTCTGCAGGCGATTTTGGTAACCCTGCTCTGTGGCGGCTTTCTCCTGTTTCCAACTATCAATGCCATTTACTGGTTATTTACAGCCCTAAGCACCGAACTTTATATCCTGATGTATGTCTTGATGTTTATCGCCGCGTTTCGCCTGAAAAGCAAATTTTCAACCATGCCCCGCCCCTTTAAAATTCCCTTGGGCCGTTTTGGGTACTACCTCACTTGCGTCTTAGGATTAATTGGTTGTGTCATTACCCTAATCATTGGTTTTATCCCTCCTGAAAACAACATGGATATGGGCGATGCCAGCCATTACCGCCTGGTTTTTGCAAGCGGCATTGTACTCATGATTATTCCGGCCTTTTTCCTTTACCTGCGTCGTAATTTTCTGCAAAAAAGGCGTCATTCATGATCCCGTGCTTTTTTTGATTTTTTATAATTTGTTTTTTGTTTATCAATTTTAAACTTGTACCTCAGAAGCCTAAAAAACGAAGTACCGGCAGGTGCTTCGTTTTGCTCTTCCGGCGACAACCTATCCCATTCACAGAAAACATAACGAGAAAATGCCTGGAGAATCTTCTTAAATTTCAAAAAGAGTCTATTCCGTTTTCTTATTAAGCAATTGCAATTAAAGCATTTTCCCTTGTCACTCTGCCATAAGGAAACCCTGAATCCCTCAAAGATTCTTTACAAATTTGATACATTTCTTTAATATTCTCTTAAGCCTGCAATGGTATCTTTATGACATCGAAGGCCCGACTCAAATAATAAGGTGTACATGAATGGGTAAAGAGTTTGATAAGGTATTAAACGTTCTTGATAAAATAGAAAAAATTTTATCCACCGTCGAATCCATAACCCCCTTTCCCCAACACAGTCTTGATACCTATCACCTTTGCGCCCGGTCTATTCGTCTTCAATTATCAACCATGCCCGAAGAGGGACCGTGGACAGATGTAAAAAGCAAGCTCACCAAACTCAAATCCCTCATCAAACATATCATTGTAAGCCATGTGGATAAGATCACCGCTCCGTTTCATGTAACCTGGAATCAATCGGAAACGCCCCTTTCGCTGACCGAATTGCACAGGCTGACAAGAACCCTGGCCAATCAAATCACGGAGCATAATCAGGCGACTGCCAAATCATTAAAAATTCTGCGCCGAAAAATTGCCGACAATGCCCCACAGGAGTTACTTGCCGAATTTGATACGATCCTCAAGAAACTTGAGCTCTCGCCGGCCTGCCCTGTTTCACTGGACACCGTTCTTTACTTAAAAAACAAAGCAAAGGGATATAAAAATAAACCAAAAACCTCGGCTGTTCCCATCATGGAAGAGGAAAAACCACAATCCCCTTTTCTTAAAACCCTCGACGTGTTACGGGGGCAATTGGATGAACTGCTCAATGCACATGCCCAATGGGCAAACCAGGCTTTTTTGCCAGGCTTTGCGGATGATTTTCTGTTGTCTGGCTGGGTGAATGATTACAAGGCCAAAACCGCTGACGCCGATAAAGCCAAACTGTTTATCACAGGCCGGATTCAACACACCCTGGAATTCCCCGATTATCATGAGATTTTAATCAGCGAATTACAGCGTACGATTACACTGCTTAAAGAAACCAATCAACAACGTCAGGAACTGGCTGAAAAAATCCTTGCACGTGAAGCGCTGATTTGTCCAGCACAACATGATCCGGAAACGCTTGAGCAACTCATGCTGACCGCCAAGATCCTGCTTAAAAAGCAGTTTGAAACATTTCTGCTGACTTTTTGTGTAATCGACGTTAACAATAAAGACGATAAAGACACGCAGTTTTTTATTAAAAATCTGCTGCAATTCATTGGTGACTTAAAGCAACGATTTCAAAAATATCCCGGTATTGTTAATTCGTCTGCCATTGACACGCTTCATAACCAGTTGCTGATGCACCTGGGTGAAAAAAAACGCTTCTTAATATGGGGTACGTCATTAGCCAAAATGGAAGCAAAAGACATTACCGCGTTAAGTAATCAATTGTTTGACGTAGCCTCGCCGTCTAAGGTTGATACGGCGTATTATGCTAAACGGATTGCGGGTTCTTATGATCTGGCCGCTTTTATCGATGCCTTTCCCATTCAAGCCATCAAAGATTACCAGATTTTAAAAGGGATTAATGAGGACGAACACCTTAAAATCCTGAGCAAAGAGAAAGAAATAGTAAGCGACATTGATGCCCTTACCCAGGAGCTTTCGGAATATTTTGTTCTGCTTCCCGAGGTGTTAGGTGAGAATGGTCCATGGAAAGCCGCACGTGGGCTGCTGGCTGAATTGGAAACGTTTCGAGTCGATGAAGAAGCCGATCTTTACATACAGGCGAGGGAGAAAGCACTTGAACTGGTTTCTCCCTTGGATAGAGTTCATGAATTGGCCTCCCTTCAGAAAAAGCGCCTGGATCAGATGGCCAGCCGCACAAAGCGTTTACATGATCTCCAAAAGCAAGCGTCCCCTTTAATCAAAGCACTTCAACTGGAATTTGAAGAGAAAAAAAAGCGACTGCAACAAAGCTTAAGCGAGGAACTGGCTGATGCTGAGGCGGCATTGAATTTTATTAAATCTTCACCCGAGCTGTCTTGCACCGAACAGGACAAAAGCGAATTTGAAACCGCCGTGGAACTGGCTAAACAATTAATCAAGACAGTCCCTGAAAGCAAAGAACACCTTTTCAAGATCAGACGGCAGGTCAGTACCACCATTAATCAATTAAAACGTCACACCGAAGTAGTAAAGGGTCAGCTTAAAAGCCATATAACCCCCTCTTTCAATAAAGCCAATAAGCTTTATCAGGAACACCCTTGCCCGCTCCTTGATGAGGATAACCCGTTAAAATTCCGGTTAAACGAGGTATGGAAAGACACATTAAAAGCACTTCGAACCCTGGATAACTCTTTTTTGGATTTGGACAAACTGCAAGGGCGCGATTTTGAGAGATGGTCAAGCCAGTGGGCGATGGGTGAAAAACAATTTGTGGCGGCGTTTAATCGCTACCTGAAAGTCACCGAAGACGCCATGGAAATTGAGCGGCGTTTGAAAACAGAAACCTATAAGACATCCTGCACTATTCTCACCAGGCTTGAAACGGAATTTGAACGCTTAACCCAGAAATACATTGACCAGGCTATACATAAAACTTCCGATGAAAATGAATTGGCCCAGCTTCAACAGCTTAAAACCCTGCCCAAGCCAGCCTTTGTGGAGTGTAAAAAAACCCTGATGGATAGAGTCGATCCCAGACTCCACACCCTGGCAAGCATGCATACGGAGTTTCGAAGCATCAATCAGGATTACATTCATGAAAATGTCCATTTAAGCAATGACAACATGTTTTTTACTCAGTTGAAAGCAAGCGCAGACAAACACTTCAGAAACAATAACATGGAAAAATTGTCGGATGGCATTCGCCATAAATGGGTGCAGTTTCTGCGAATCAATGTCTTTAAACCCTTGCAGGCCTTATCATTTAATGTCGGTAATTACCTGAAATCACGCAGCCAGGACCTTTTCTTTGTGACATTCGGCGCCTGCCGTACAGAAAAAGAACTGGCGGAATTGGGTCATGATTTATCCAGCCGCCTGGTGGCGCCTGCGGCGGCTTGATCAGGCGGTGAGGTATTCTCTAGCCAATTGCAAATCATCTGCGGTATTGATGTCCTGCAGCGGCCTCACGCAGGCTTCTTCTACCCGAATGGTATAGCCTGCCCATAACACCCGTAATTGTTCAAGCGCTTCAAGCCCTTCCAGTTCAGAGGGAGGCCAGGCGGACAATTGCACTAAAAAAGCAGCCCGGTAAGCATAGAGTCCGATGTGCTTATAAACCATGCGCAGACTGTCTGGGTCATCACGGTGAGCAGGCAGAGGACTGCGCGAAAAATACAAGGCATTGTTAAACTGATTGCGCACCACTTTAACCACATTGGGGTTATGAAACTGCTCTAAATCGGTAAGCGGCCAGCATAGCGTGGCCATCGGTGCATCTGCATCCGTGAGGCTATGAGCCACCTGCCTTATTAATTCCGGCGCGATAAACGGTTCATCCCCCTGGACATTGACAATGATATCGTCATCCCGATACCCTCCCTGCCGAACCACCTCCGCAATTCGGTCCGTACCGCTTTGGTGATCAATGGATGTCATCATGACCTCTGCGCCAAACGCTTCGGCATGCTCGGCAATGCCTTCGTTATCCGTAGCAATAACAATGGATTTTGGTTTAGCCTGTACCGCCTGACGGTAAACCCGCTCAATCACGGTGAGATTGGCAATTTTCATCATCAATTTGCCGGGTAAACGCGAAGACTGGTAGCGTGCCGGAATGACTACATGGAAATCGTTCATAATTTCTCTTTCTCATCCAGAGGGATTAATCGTGCCTCCTGTTCCAGCATGACTGGAATGCCATCGCGGATAGGGTAGGCGAGGCGATCAAAGCGGCAAATCAATTCCTCCTCTTTTAACAACAGCCTGCCTTTGCAGAGCGGGCAAACCAACACATCCAACAAACGCTTATCCACGCGCTTCTCCTTGAGTAACCTGATTACGAATGTATACGGGTGACGCGTCTTTCGCATCAACCGCTTTGATTTTCTTAGCCTGCACCAAACGAATCATGGCGGCCGCCTTGGGATAAATCAATTTTTCCATGCTGATTTTGTCAATAATTTGCGCATTAAATTGCGAACGATAAGCGGCAAAACCTGCACCGGCAAGCACAATAGACGCTGTATTGAGCGCAGGAATATCGGCGGCATCGCTGACCTGCTCGTGAACATCCAGGTTATCACCGGTAAAATAAGCCCAATATAATTGCTGCATACGTGCATCCAGCACCGCCAGTATGGGCTCACCGCCCCATGAAAGCTGTTGCTGATGGAGGTATTCTTCCGCGATAGCTGCCAGACTGCTGACCGGATAAAGCGGCAGATGATGGGGATAAGCCAAGCCTTTGGCCACGCTACAGGCGATACGCAAGCCCGTGAAGCTGCCAGGCCCCCGCCCGAATGCGATGCCATCCAGTTCCGGCAGTGAGCAACCCGCCTGTTGAAACAGACGCTCAATGGCTGGCAAAATAACCTGGGCATGCACCCGTTCTGCCTGATGGGTTTCCTGCCATAATTGGCCATTAACCGATAAGGCAATCGAGGCGTCTGCGGTGGATGTGTCAATCGCTAGCAAGTTCATGATTTAAAGCCAACTCGTTAATAAAATGAAGAACGTTTGTCAGCTCACGGGTCTTTCGCAACGCCGGTAAACTGGCAAAAATTTGCCGCCCGTATTCACGGCCAGTCAGCCTCGGATCAGCTAACATCAGTACGCCTTTGTCCGTGACATCACGGATAAGCCGCCCTACGCCCTGCTTTAAAGCCAGCACGGCCGCAGGCAGGGACAATTCATCAAACCCGGACAGGCCGCGGGCTTTGTAATAAGCCATCTTGCCGCGGACCACCGGATCAACCGGGCTTGCAAAAGGCAATTTGTCGATAATCACACAAGACAGCGCCTCGCCTTTAACATCCACCCCTTCCCAGAAGGTCGATGTCCCCAGCAAAACCGCGTTGCCCATTTGCCGAAAACGCGCCAGTAAAATAGGTTTCGCTTCATCACCCTGAATTAAAAGCGGATAGTTTAAAGTATTGTGCAGTAGTTGAGCAACCAATTTTAACGCCCGGTGACTGGTAAACAGGAAAAAGCAGCGTCCACCACAGGCATTAATAACCGGCACCGCCTTATCCAGCAGAGCCTCATAATAACGGTGATCTTTGGGATCGGGTAAATGGCGCGGAAGGTATAGCAAGGCTTGTTGCTGGTAATCAAAGGGGCTCGGCAACGCCAGGGTTTCTACCCCGCTTAAGCCTAAGGGCTTTAAGAAGCAATCGAACGACGCGGCCATGGTTAATGTCGCGGACGTAAACACGTAAGCACACTTCTTGTCTGCCAGTAACTGATGAAACGAATCAGCCACATCAAAGGGCGTGGCATGCCACACCAGGGTGTGTTTGAATCGCTCAAGCCAGCGGATATGGTTTAAGTCTTTATCAGCAAAACGCTGCATCAGGCCCTGATATTCCTGAAGACGGGCGATGCAGCGGGCAATACCGGCTTCCCGTTCAATGCCTGCCTCCTCAATGGCTGCTGTCAATTGTTGAAAAAAACCAAGCAACGATTCCCAGGCCGCGGTGAAGCCCTTATTTTTTGACGCATCTTCCCAGGCCAAACGCTCTTCATAACCCGTCAAGGCCAGGTGCAATTGGTCAATGAGTTTATCCAGCTCGGTTCTCATGGCTTTAAACGGGCGATTCGGCAAATCAAGCACCGGCCATTCGCGCAATAAATCCTCAAGTAAATCCGTGAGTTGGCGCGTGCCTAAGCGTTCGCCATTAAAATTGGCGGCGATTTCCGCGAGTTGATGCGCCTCATCAAAAACCACCACGTCGACCCCAGGCAATAATTCGCCGAACCCTTCCTCCTTAAGCCTTGAGTCAGCGAAAAACAGGTGGTGGTTGATGACCACAATGTCCGCTTCCATGGCCCGTTTACGGGCTTTGACCAGAAAACAATCCTGATAAAACTGGCATTCGCCGCCAAGGCAGTTATCAGCGGTCGACGTAACAAAGGGCCAGGCTGGGGAGTCTTCGCTGATTTCAGGAAGTTCGGACCGTTCACCGGCTGTCAGCAGGGGTAATTTTTCATGGACTTTAAGAATGTCATTGACGCACTGGGGATTTATAAAGCGTCCTTCCTCGGTATGCAGTTTGGTGCGGTAGCGGCAGATGTAATTGGCTCGACCTTTTAAGTTCTGCACCCGGACTGAAAGGCCTAAGGCTCTGACCAACAGCGGTAAATCTTTCTGAAACAGTTGATCTTGAAGGGTTTTGGTCGCGGTCGATATCAACGCCTTTTTGCCGCTCAACAGGCAGGGAATTAAATAGGCAAAGGTCTTACCCGTTCCGGTGCCGGCCTCGGCCACCAGGGTCGATTGTTCAGCAATGGCTTTGGCGATGGCCCTGGCTAAAAGAATCTGCGCCTCACGGGCAACAAAACCGGGGATGGCCGTACTCAGGCGTCCTTTTTCACCTAAAACCCGCTGACAATCGGCTATCGCGTCCGCGGCGCTGACGGCATCTATTTCGGCCACTCTTTTTCTAGATATTGAAGCTTGCCAGCGACATTTTCCCAGGATTTGGCATCGTCAGGCGCTTCTTTTTTGGATGTAATATTGGGCCACTGCGGGGCGAGTTCCGCATTCAGTGCCTGAAACTGTTTTTGATCGTCTGTCAAATCATCTTCCGAGACGATGGCCTGAACCGGGCATTCGGGTTCACACAATGCACAATCGATGCATTCATCAGGATGAATAACTAAAAAATTGGGACCCTCATAAAAACAATCGACCGGGCATACTTCCACACAATCGGTGTATTTACATTTAATGCAATTTTCAGTGACTACAAAGGTCATATATCAAACTCTTAAGCCTTTACCGGATGATGCTTATTAAAGCATAAATCAGCCTGTTTCTGCCAGTGTTGAATAGCACCCTGAATGACTGCATGGCATCCCTCTCCCAAAGGAAACAAGGTAACTCAGCGTTAAATACTTCCTGGCCTTTGAGGAAAGGGTGGCGAGTCTGTGGCTTTTAGGGTTTAAATCAACTTATTCAAACCACAATTTGGGTCCCAGCGGCACTATCTGGGTTGGGTTAATGGTTTTGTGACTGAAATAATAATGCTGCTTGATGTGGGTAAAATTAACGGTTTCATGAATGCCCGGCATGTCATACAATCTGGCCAGGTAAGCCTGCAAGGCCGGGTAATCACTGATGCGGCGTTTATTGGTTTTAAAATGACCATAATAAACGGCATCAAAGCGAACCAATGTCGTAAAAAGCCGCCAATCCGCCTCCGTCAGGTGTTCGCCCACAAGCCAGGTCTGATGGTGTAAATGCGCCTCCAGTTCGTCTAATGTGGCGAATAATTCCTCATAGGCTTCCTCATAAGCCGCCTGGCTGGTCGCGAAACCACAGCGGTACACGCCGTTGTTAACGGTGCGGTAAATTTTATCATTCACAGCGTCGATCGCACCCCTTAAAGCCTTGGGATAGAAATCCTGTTCATCACCCGTCAAGTGGTTAAACGCCTCATTGAACTGACGGATAATATTCGCCGATTCGTTGCAAACGATGGTTTCGCTTTTTTTATCCCAGAGTACCGGCACAGTAACCCGCCCGGTGTAATGCGGCACGGCTTTGACGTAAAGCTCATAAAGGTAGCGCAAACCATACAGCGTATCACCGCTGGCCCCCATGCCTGTTTTGAATTCCCAACCGTATTCCAGCATATGCGGATGCACAATGGACACACTGATGTAGTCGTTCAGTTTTTTAAGCGTTTTGAAAATAAGTGTGCGGTGCGCCCAGGGGCAGGCTAAGGAAACATAAAGATGGTAGCGGCCTTTTTCAGCGGGAAAAAGCGCCTTCGCATCGGCTTCAATGGCCTGATTAAACTGGGCCGATTCGCGTTTGAAGGCGCCACCGCTTTTAGCGGTATCATACCATTGATCGCGCCATTGCCCCTCAACCAGTAATCCCATGCTATCTCCTTTCGTTAACCGAGCAGGAAGCGAAAACTTTTCTGGATTTCATTCAAACTGAATTTATTCAGGAACAGAGAAAAGCTCATCCAGGCGCTTAAAGCCGCCAGATCACGAAACGGCGGCGGCAGATAAACCGGTGCGGTAAGCAAATTCATATTGCGTAATTCGTTAAGCAGCGGCAAATCATCGAGCACCAGCTTGCCGGCAAATAACAACGGGATGGAATCAATATGCCGTTGGCTGATGGCAAACCGGATGAAGTTATAAATCATCACGAAGCCTTTGGCATAGGAGAGATCTTTGGTAAATGGACCGCCGTCCGGGGTGCTGCCGCGGAATACACGTACGGTTTGATTGTAACTGTCATCCTCGCTTAAACCACACTCGATAAAATAACGGTAAATATCAACAAACGTGGCCCCTTGCCTGACTTTATCCAGGGCAATCACGCGATTGGTAATTTTACGTATGCGGCCAGGATAGGAAGAAAAGGTTACGACCTCGGTAATAACAGCCAGGCCTTCCTGAATCACACTGCTTGAAGGCGAACCTTTTGACAGAAAAAAGCAATACGGTTGCGTGGCGCCATTTAAGGTGGTGCCGACATGCACCCAACCTTCATGGACCTCGAGATAGCGAAGATCACGATCGCTGAACATGGCTTGCTGGCTTAATTTGATGCTGTCAGCGCCCGCTGCCGCATCAGCCACCATGTCGTCACTGACCATCACGGTGATTTTGCCGGGATGCTGGGAAAAAAACGAACTTAAACGGGACTCCAGTATGACCTGCGCTTCCTGCGGGGTGTACCGCTTCATGTCCGCATCGGATTGTAACTGCACATCCAGCGCCGTTAACACATCAAACAGAAGCGTGCCTAATTCAGACAGGCGCGGCCCACCTGAATAAAACGCGTCATCAGGGCTTCCATAAAGCTCCATCGATAACTCAGAAAAAGAAGGTGTACCCCGCGCTTCCAGCATTTGCACAGCGCGGCAATACTCTTCGCACTGACGTTTAATCAGGCGGGTAACCGGCGAATATTGCCCCAACTGGTTAATTGTATCGCGTAAAATCAGACGGAATTCTTCCTGCTTTTCCACTGCATCAAAGGGTAACGGTTTTCCCAGGTAGTAATCCCGGTTGACTAAAGGCAACTTTTGGGCTTTCTTTTGGAAAAAGTCTTTCTTGATGCTCTCATCCCATTTGATGCTGTCTAAAATGCGAATTTTACGTTGCGCTTCCACCAGCCTTCTGGAGATATCCTGAATTATTTCTGACTCATTGGTTTCCATAGACATACGCGTCAACCTCAAAAGTTGGCCGCTCCTTTCCTGCTTTATTCAATCTTAGCAGATGGCGGCTCAATACTCACAATTGCTTTCTTATCCTGAGCGGGCAAGTCATAAAAATGACTGACATTGTCACTCGTCAGCGGCGGCGGTACCACAAGGCCCGGGCCATTGCGGCTTTGCAGGTATTTTTGATCGCTATTGCTCTTAATATGCGAACACCCGCTGGCAATCAGGGCTGACAACACAATAAAACTGACTTTTTTCACAACAAACCTCTTTAATTATATCAATTGTAATTTTTGTAATACCTGCTCAAGCTCAGGTTGATGCGCTTCACTTAAAACAGTCATCGGCAAACGCAATTCGCCGCCGATTAAACCCATCTTGTTTAAAGCCCATTTGGCTGGAATGGGGTTGGACTCAATGAATAACAGCTTGTGCAACGGCGCCAATTGCTCATTGATACGCAGAGTGCCGGCCTGATCATCATCAAAAGCCGCATCACAAAGCTTTGCCATCTGCCGGGGCGCCACATTGGCTGTCACGGAAATAACCCCTTTGGCACCCGCTAAAAGCCATTGCGCCGCTGTTTCATCATCACCACTGTACACGTCAATGCTGTCACCGCAAAGCCTTAATATCTGCTGAAGGCGGGACATATTCCCAGTTGCTTCCTTGATGCCGATGATATTGGAAATTTTAGCCAGGCGCGCCACGGTTTCCGGCAATAAATCACAGGCCGTTCGACCTGGAACATTGTAGAGAATAATAGGTATAGCCACGGCAGACGCAATCTGGCTGTAATGTTGATAAAGGCCTTCCTGAGTAGGTTTAATGTAGGCTGGCGTCATGATAAGCGCAGCATGAGCCCCGCATTCCATCGCCATTTCGGTCAAATGGATGCACTCTTTCGTGGCATTCGCGGCAGTACCGGCAATAACCGGAATGCGCTCGCGCGCCTGCTCAATCACGGTTTTTATCACCAGTATTTTTTCATCACGGTTTAATGTGCCAGCTTCGCCAGTGGTTCCTGCTGCAACAATGGCGTGTGTACCAGCACTGATATGGAATTCGACTAATTCACGCAAGCGTTTCACATCCACCTTGTCATCCAGTAACGGCGTGACTAAAGCCACAATGCTGCCACGAAACATATCAACCCCTGATTCACGTTTATTTACCCAATACTACTGGTGCCCCGATAATTTCTCAAGTTCGAATCAAAAAAGACCGCAATGACAAATAATGCACAATTTGACTTAATTTGTACTAATATGACTAATGAAGGAACAAATAGAGAGGAACTTTACCATGAAAAAAACACTACCTATAGTGCTCTTTATAGGATTATCAACAACTATCCTTGGTGGATGCACCTCAACGCAAGTAGGGACAGCCGCAGGCGCAGGTATTGGCGCAGGTATCGGTTACGCTGTTTCTGGTGGCGATGCGCTGGGTACAGCCATTGGCGCAGGAGCTGGTGCCTTGATTGGTAATCAAATCGGCCAGGAAGACGATCGACGTCGTTACTACCGCTATTATTACTACTAATAGCCATTTTGCCTCAATCCTTCACGGGATGTGTTGAGGCAAAATAAAAATTCATTGCTATACTGATTCTGTTACTGGTTTAATCTAACGTATAAACTGAATCATTCCAACCTGAAAGCCAATCTGGTTTATTCAGGTTGACGCATTGGCACTAACAGGACGCTTCACAAGAACGATAACAACAAGGAATGTTCGTATGCAATTAAAAGATAAAGTTTCAGTGGTTACCGGGGCCGCCAGCGGCATAGGCAAAGAAATCGCCCTGCTTTACGCCCGCGAAGGCAGCAAGGTCGCCATTGCTGATTTAAATCTCAGTCAAGCCCAGGTCGTGGCTGACGAAATCAAAGCCAAAGGCGGCCAGGCCATGGCCGTCGCCATGAATGTGACCGACGAAGAACAGGTCAATAACGGCATCGATGCGGTCGCCGATCAATTTGGCGGTATCGATGTGTTAGTCAGTAATGCCGGTATTCAGATCATTGAGTCTGTCGACAAGCTGTCTTTTTCTGACTGGAAAAAAATGCTGGCCATCCATCTTGACGGCGCCTTTTTAACGACGCGCGCCGCCTTGAAATACATGTACCGCTCAAACAGCGGCAGCATTATTTACATGGGCTCAGTCCACTCCAAAGAAGCCTCGTTGCTAAAAGCACCCTATGTGACCGCCAAACACGGTCTGCTTGGCTTATGCCGCGTGGTCGCCAAAGAAGGCGCCGCTCATGGCGTACGAGCCAATGTCATTTGCCCAGGCTTTGTCCGCACACCCTTGGTTGACAAGCAAATTCCTGAGCAAGCGAAAGAATTGGGTATTTCCGAAGAAGATGTCATAAAAAAAGTGATGCTGAAAGAAACCGTAGACGGTGAATTTACGACGACTAAAGACGTGGCTGAGACCGCCTTGTTTTTTGCCTCATTTAAATCCAACGCGCTCACAGGTCAATCGCTTATCGTCAGTCACGGCTGGGTAATGGAATAGTGGCTGCGCGGCTAAAACCGAACCGCCAGCATGATTATCTGGCGTGTTCCTTACAGGGAGGCGGCGCCTTAGGCACTTATCAGGTGGGGGTCTTACAGGCGCTGCAGGAAGCCAATTATTTTCCGGACTGGTTTGTCGGCACCTCCATTGGTGCTATCAATGCCGCTTTGGCAGCGGGCAATCCGCCGGCAGAACGTTTCCAGAAAATGCTATCTTTCTGGGAAAGCGTTACCACACCCACGTTTTTTGACGTGGATGCCTGGCACAACGACCATGCCGGCAGGCGCTGGGAACATTTCATGTCTGCCCAGTCTGCTTTATGGTTTGGACAGCCTGGATTTTTTACGCCACGCTACCCGCAGCCGGAATTAAGTATGGAAAGCGCTGTGGACAAGATCAGTTACTATGACACGTCCGCACTGAAAGGAACCCTGGAGCGCCTCATTGATTTTGACCGCATCAATGCCGGCGAAACCCGGTTGAGTGTCGGTGCGGTTGAAGTCTGTTCCGGTTCCATTGTTTACTTTGACTCTGCGAAGGAAACCCTTGGCCCTGAACACATTATGGCCAGCGGCGCGTTACCGCCCGGTTTCCCTGCCATTGAAATCGAGGGCAAATTTTACTGGGACGGCGGCATTTCCAGCAACTCCCCAATCAGTTATGTGTTAAGCCAGAATCCATCCAAAACCCTGCTGTGCTTTATGGTGCATTTGTTTAATTCACTGGGATTAAAGCCCTCTTCCCTGGATGAAGTCCTCAAACGCAAAAAGGACATCGAGTATTCGAGCCGCTTTGCTGAAATCGTCAACATGCACAAAGAAATCCACTCGCTCAAATACCGCATTAAAATGCTGTCAGCATTTATTCCTGAAACAGCTAAAGATAAAAATCCTGACGTAGAAGACTGCCTAAGCTGCGGTTGTGACAAAACCGTGGCCCTGGTACGTTTTCTTTATCCAGGGGACGATACGGATTTAGCTTCCAAGGATTACGAATTTTCACGCAAATCGGTGATGGAGCGTATTGCCGCAGGCTACCGCGATGGGCGCCGCGGCATTGAACGATCCCCATGGCATGCACAAATACCTGAGCTGTCTGGAATTGAAGTCTATGATATGGCGGTTACCCCCACTCATCTTACAGGAGTTTTATCATGAAGGAATCTGAAGTCAAAGATCAGGCATTTGCCATGCCGTTTACCTGTCCATGCTACCCTCGCGGCCCTTATCGCTTTATTAACCGCGAATATTTGATCGTGACTTATGAAACCGACATGGACTTGTTGCGGGAGGTCGTGCCTGAACCCCTGGAAGTCACAGACCCCCTGGTTAAATTTGAATTTATCCGCATGCCGGACTCCACAGGCTTTGGTGATTACACCGAATCAGGCCAGGTTATTCCAGTCCGTTTTCAGGGCAAAAGCGGCGGTTATACTCATGCCATGTTTTTAGACGATTTGCCGCCCATTGCCGGTGGCCGCGAAATCTGGGGATTCCCCAAAAAACTGGCGCAACCCACCCTGGTTGTCGACAAGGAAGTTTTAGTCGGTACACTCGATTATGGCCACACCCGCATCGCCACGGCTACCATGGGTTACAAGTTTCAGGCGCTGGATAGTAAAAAAGTAGCCGAATCGATGTCCGCCCCCAATTATTTACTGAAAATCATCCCCCATGTCGATGGCACAACCCGCATCTGCGAATTGGTGGAGTACTACCTGACTGACTTGACCATTAAGGGAGCCTGGTCCGGACCGGCACAGTTGGAGCTGTTTCATCATGCCTTGGCCCCTGTCGCATCCTTACCGGTTAAACGGGTGGTGAATGCGGTGCATCTGCAATCCGATTTAACCCTGCCGTACGGCAAAGTCGTTCATGATTATATGAATCAGTGAGGCGTGTTATGAAGGGTATGTTTTTTGCTTTTAAATTGGAAATTGTATGTAAGCATCCTGCGCTACGTTAGATAGGAAATTATTACATGCTCATTATTATCGGTTACATTGTTATTCTACTCTGTGTTTTTGGTGGCTTTGCCCTGGCAGGGGGCCATCTGGCGGCGGTTTTTCAGCCGCTGGAACTGCTTATTATCGGGGGTGCCGCAATCGGCGCCCTCATTGTGGGCAACAACCCGACGGTGTTAAAAGCCATTGGCAAAGCCTTACCAGCTGTATTTAAGGGCCAGAAATCAGAAAAAGTCCTTTACATGGATTTGCTGGCACTGCTTTATGCCCTGCTCAACAAATCCCGCCAGGAAGGTTTGATGTCCCTGGAAACAGACGTTGATGATCCGGCGAACAGCCCCATTTTCACGAATTTCCCACGCTTGATGGCCAAACACCATATCATTGAATTCATTTGCGATTATTTCAGGCTGATTATCACCTCCAATCTGCAGCCTCATCAGCTGGAAGCCCTGATGGACAGTGAAATTGAAACCCACCATACCGAAGAAATGATCCCGGCTCAGGCCATCACCAAACTGGCAGACGGTATGCCGGCTTTCGGGATTGTTGCCGCCGTATTGGGGGTCGTGCACACCATGGAGTCGATTCACCTGCCCCCTGCCGAGTTGGGGGTTTTAGTGGCTCATGCCCTGGTAGGAACCTTTTTGGGTATTCTGCTTGGTTATGGCTTCGTCGGCCCCGTCGCCAATGCCATGGAACAACGCGCCAACTCATCCCAGCTCATGCTCAATTGCATTAAAGTAACTATACTTGCCAGTATGAATAATAATCCACCGATTATTGCCACTGAGTTTGGTCGCAAAGTGTTATTTTCTGCTTCAAGGCCTTCGTTTAACGAGCTGAATGAACAAATCAAATCGGCTTCGACGATTGCAAAACCCGAAAGTGAATAGTAACAAGAGGTTTGTGTGGACGGCAACGACAGCAAAGACAAGGATAAGGAAGCCCATCCCCCGATTATCCGTAAAATCAAAAAGCATGGGCATGGTCATCATGGCGGCTCCTGGAAGATTGCCTACGCCGATTTCGTGACGGCCATGATGGCGTTTTTTCTCCTCATGTGGCTGCTGGCTTCTCTAAATAAAGCACAAAAAGAAGGCTTATCCGAATATTTCAAACAGCCGCTGAAAATCGCCCTGCTCGGTGGTGACAGTATGGGTTCGCGCGACATCAGTGTTCAGGGCGGGGGGCAGAACATTGAAAAGAAAGATGGCCAGGTTTCAGCCAGTAATCAGCCCATTAATGAAAAAAAGGAAGCGGCTAAAATCAAGGATCCGGGTAGTCAGGCCGATGAAATGAAGCAGTTGGAAAAATTAAAATCCGATATCATGCTGGCCATGGCCAAAGATCCAGCGCTTGCCGATCTGAAGGATCAATTGCTCATGGATGTGGTTTCTGAAGGCTTACGCATTCAGTTAATTGATAATAAAAACAGACCCATGTTTGATATGGGCAGTGACAAAATGGATCCGCAAATGCAACAGATCCTGATTAAAATTGCCAAACTTCTTAACAAAATGCCTAACAAGGTCAGCATTCAGGGCCATACAGATGGCCATCCCTATCAGAACCCCGAAGATTTGGAACTCACAAACTGGGAGTTGTCGACACTGCGTGCCAATACTGCACGGCGGGCATTGATCAAGGCCGGGATGAAAGACGATAAAGTGCTTGAAGTGACCGGTTTCGCCTCGACAGTCCTGTTCGACAAATCCGATCCCTTTAACCCCAATAACCGCCGTATCAGCATCATTGTGATGAAAAAAGAAGCCGAAGAGCAATTGCTTAAAAACGTGGCCCCGAAAGCCACAGACAAGAATATCTCCATGCCTGACGCTTCCCCATCCAAAACCGGCGTCACGCCGACGTCAACCACGACGCCAACGTCAGCCACAACGCCGACGCCAGCTACAACGCCAACGTCAACCACGACGCCAACACCAGCTACAACGCCAACGCCGGCTACAACGCCAACGCCGGCAAAAACTCAATAATGAGGCCTTAAGCGGTCATTTCCGAGCTCATGATGCATTGACCCTGCTCGCCCAACATGAGCATAACGCGGGTTTTAAACGGTTTGTAGATATGGAAAATAATCCGGTACAAAATGACCTGCTCATCGCCAATAGACTGGGGCGTTGGCGGCATGTCCGACATGAATGCATAATAATTGCTTAATCCCAAGGGGTGCAGGGTGTAATTAACCTTTTCCGATTTCAGTTGTTTTAAATAAGCCAAGCCGCGGTTGCGTGTAAAATCATAATCGTAGTCAATCACCACATCGGCATCACGGAGAAAGGGAGGACACTGCTTGTTACGCTCAACCGTGGTCAATTTTAATACTACACTACCCTGCTCAGGTGCTGCCTCACAAAACAAAGTGGTGACTAAAAGAAAAAGAAAAAGGAACGTTTTCATCATCCTTCCGTGATAAATCAAAACGTTAACCTTACCGTTCAGCAGTAAAAATAACAAGTTTATTAAGTTTAAGCCATCAAGACGGGACACGCTATATTATTGACCAGAGCCAGGGCATGGCCATTTTTTGGCTCTGCTTTTTCATTAAATAATCCATGACGCCTGGGGGCTTGAAGGGGCAGCTTGGCCAGTTCTTCATCCACACGCTCAGTCAGGCATACCTGGGTGTAGGTCCCCCCTAACAGCCCGCGAATCTGGCGAATAATCCATAACTCGGAACGTAATTGCCGAATGTATTGCAATTGCGGGACCTTGTCGCCATTTAAGGCCTGTCTGAAATCAGACAAAATCTTGCGCAGATGAGGGTTATTCGCTTGGGCGATGATGAAGCAGTCTAATGCGGAAATAGCTAAATCTTTTCTCATTTTGAGGGTAAAGCGTCCATCCTCACCTATGGCCTGAAACACCGCCAGCAACTCAGTCAGATTGGTGGCTTTCTTTGCTTCATTCAAATGAGCGGTAGGCAGTTGATAGTCCGACACCTGGCTGCGAAGCTTTCGTGTCATCGGGTAATTAAGTCCCTGATTAAGCAAATGATTGACTATAAAAAATGGGTTCTTTCTGGGATCGTTAAGGGCAGTTTTCTTTTCTTTGACCGATGAAACCAGACTTATTGCCAGCTGCATGGGCGTCACACCGTCCTTGTTTTTCCGGCGGGCAAAGCGGCTAAACGCATCCCAGGTTTCATCATAACGATAATCACCCAGGCGAATGGCTGTGTGCAGAGGCGTGTCTTTTTCCTTAAAGCCATGGGTTTCATCGTTTAATAAATACTGGTGAAAATCTGTTTCTTTCTTGAAATCAACCCGTAACTTTTCTTTAACAAGCGGGTCTACCCCGGTAAAAATTTCATCTTCAATGCATTGGAGATCACTGTCCGCATCCACATGCAGGCTTTTAACAAAATTGCGAAACTCGGCAATCGAGAAAAGCACGGCTCGCAAACGCGCTTGCCTCGCCACCACAGCATTGGTAATTAAGGTAATCTGGGCGCGATCGGCCGGATTATTCCGGTCAAAGCCCATGGCCACATCGTCTTCAATTAATTGCCGGGGAATCAGCACGTGTTTATAAAATTCCTGCCACTTGGCCCGAACAAACGCTTCATTGGTCGATAAAGCCGCAAAGGCCGTCATTTCATTGTCATCATTATAAACCTTTGGATCAAACGGCTTAACGAACAAGCGACGGCTGGTTGGCCAGTAATGATTCTTTGAATCGAGCAGCTTGGGGAAATGAAGCAAATCGCGCTCGGTAATGCTAAACGCGTCCTTCTGATAGAGCCAGTTGGCTACCCGGGCATGCCCATGCGACATGACACTGTCGGCCATCATCAGGTCGTGATCGATTTTCATGAAAACGACGTGCGGTTTAAGGCCATTTGCCGTCATCTTCCTAGTCAGGTAAAAACAAAAATTGCCTTTATGCAGATCATCTTCTTCAAGCGTATAAGCCGCCGCCAGAACACTGGCTAAGGAAGCCATGTCAAAGGTCAGACTTCCGTCCTTAAAGGCGCTGGTGAGACGGGTAAAATACCCAGCGGGTAAGTCATTAAAAAAATAGACAGGGATATTTTCCGGTTCCGCGTACGTCCTGGGTTGAAGATCAATGATTCCATCTGGGCCGATGGCATAGAATTGAGCGCCATCCCCTTCACGGTCACTGGCGGTATAGCCAAGGTACTCCGACAACACACCGGTAATTTTGCGCCCATCCATAACCAGTGCCTGTCTGGCTGTGAGCCTCGGTTTAAGAAAACGGGAGACGAGGCCGCTGAAAGCCACCTCCATTTGCGAAGCCATGCTTTCGCCGTGTTTGTTTTCTTTATAAAAGATGCTTTTTTTTGTATCGCCGTCCCTAAGCTTTGCCTTAAAAACGGCATGCCCCGTGCGCTTTAACGCTTTTTTATCCTCAATACGTTTTAGTTTTACCCGCTCTGGCATGATATCAGGCTATAAATACAGCAGAATTGGATATTATTTTATCAGTTTTCAGGTTCATTGAGAAGCCCTATCTGCTCAAAATTTGGATTTTTCATCTTCCTCAATGGTCAAGTCCACTTCACCTCCAATGCCGCGCTCTTCCGATAGTCGAATCTGAAGACCGACATTATTTTTCGAATCAGCAAAGCGAATGGCATTTTCTTTACTGATTTTGCCGGCTTTGTATAGATCAAACAAGGCCTGGTCAAATGTCTGCATACCCTGTTCGCGCGAACGAGCCATGACCTCCTTGATTTCATCGACCTTCCCTTTTTCAATCAAATCGGCAATATAAGGCGAATTGATCATGATTTCCACCGCAGGGACACGCTGGTTATGTAATCCCGGTATCAACCGCAGTGAAATGATGGCACGCAGGTTCAGGGATAAATCCAGCAACAACTGGTGCCTCGCATCTTCCGGGAAAAAATTGAGAATGCGATCCATGGTTTGGTTGGCATTGTTTGCATGGAGGGTCGACAAGCATAAATGCCCTGTTTCGGCATAGGAAATGGCATGTTTCATGGTATTGCGATCACGAATTTCCCCGATAAGAATGACATCAGGCGCTTCGCGCATGGCATTTTTTAAGGCATTGTCATAATCCAGGGTATCAATGCCGACTTCCCGTTGATCAACAATGGATTTTTTGTGTTTATAAAGGTATTCAATCGGATCTTCAATGGTCAAGATATGACCTCGATGATTTTCGTTACGGTAATCAATCATCGCCGCCAGGGTGGTGGATTTACCTGAACTGGTTGATCCCACGACCAATACCAACCCTCGCAGTTCCATGACGATGGAGTTTAATACCGCCGGTAACTGCAATTCTTCAATGGTTGGAATAATGCCTTTAATGTAACGTACGACCATGGCGGTTTCGCCGCGCTGCCTGAAGAGATTGACCCGAAAACGTCCTATTCCGCCAATGGAAATCGCCATGTTGAGTTCCATGGTGGCTTCAAATTCCTTGCGTTGCTCGTCATTCATGATGGACGCGGCGATTTCAGCCATTTGCTGGGATTTAAGCGGTGCTTGTCCTATAGGAGAGGTAATGCCTTCAATTTTGATATTGGGCGGCGCGCCTACGCTGAAAAATAAATCCGATGCCCCGCGATCAACCATTAGTTTGAAGAAAGGTGTTATATCCATATAGTTGAACCCCTGTTCTTTTTCTATCTTAATTGTAGATAAAAAAATCAATTAAGCAATTTTTGCGCTAAAATTAACACGTGTGACACGATTTTTCTCGAGTGGTTCTTCCAGACGTACCGTCGATTTACAGGTTTATCATGATGAGACATTTTTCACGCGACTCCGTGTATATCCCTAACCCACGCTTGCTGGCGGCTGTTTATTTTGCCTTAATTGCCATTGTGTTGACGATTTTGGTCAACACCGTGCTGTATGCAGCGGGATTCGATCAGTCCATGCATATCTTTAAAGCCATTCTTTTAGGGGGTCTCGTCGCTGCCCTCTTTGGCGCTTTATTTGGCCGCCGCATCCTTAGCGTAAAGCAGCCTTGTTGGCCTAAAGCCTTCCTGTTGGGGTTTTTAATGGCCATTGCCGCCATACCCGTGTATGATTTGGGTCTTCTTTACCTGATGAAAGATCAGCCGCACAACGCCTTTAACGAGGCATCTTTTGAACAAATAGTCATCATGTATTTGTTTGTCGTGGCGGAGAGCTATATACTGGCAGGATTGTGGCTTGGTTTAGTCGCTGGATTGGCCGCCGTTTATTTACGAAGCAAAATAATTTACACCCTGCTTCACATGGAGCACAATCCACAAAAGCTTAGGCAACAGCGCAGTCAAAGAAGCTATAAACGCAGACTGCGCGCGCATCACCATTAAAAAGGGGCAACCATTGACTCATCAATCATCGCTCAACGCCCGGGTTATCGGGGCTGTGTATTTTGGGGTATTTGCCCTGTTGTTCCTTTTTTTTGCCAAATACACCGTTTTAAGCTTGTATGGACGCCAAATCCTGCCCGCATTCCCGGCCCTCTTTTATGCCGTGTTCATTGGCGCCTTGACCGGGGCGGTCTTTGGCGAAACACTGGCTAAGCCAGGCCGCTGGTGGCGTGCTGTGCTTTGGGGACTTTTAATTGCTGTTCTCGTTTTGTTTGCGATAAGCCTCGGCACATTTATCCATACGTATTACAGTGATCCTGCCTTCATGAGCCGTGCCCAGCACTGGCAAGACTATTTTGTTATTTTTGGCGTGATTTTCCTCTCCATGCTACTGGTTTTAGGGATATGGCTTATCCCTTTACTCGCGTTGACCGCCCTTTATTTCAATCAACGTTTCATGCCCGGCATTCGAGCCGTCGAACAACACCAGATTCATGCATCAAAGGCAGTAAAGACCACGGATGAAGACCATCAATAATCGACAGGAACTGCTGTTGCAAATGGCTTCGGGGGCAACAGTCATTACCCCCAATAACCGCCTGGCCATGCAATTGCTTAATGATTATGCCTTAACGGCACTGTCCCCGGTCCTGGCCAAACCACGCTGTGTTTCCTATCAAGCCTTTTTATTGTCCCTGTACAAGGGCTGTGCCCAAACTAGCCGCCATCCCGTCCCGCGGTTATTAAGCACAGAGCAAGGGCGTTTTTTATGGCAACAGGTTCTGACAGAGCACTTGGGCGCGGCTCCCAATCAGGGGCTGATTCAGCAGGTACAGGACAGTTGGACGCGTTGTCATTTATGGCAAATAGACAACCGGCACCCTGCTTTTGAGAGCACCGTGCAAACCCGTCTGTTTCAACAGTGGCGAACCCTGATGGACCAGCGGCTGCATGCCCTGGATGCGATAACGACCGAGCAATGGGTGCCTTATTTTTTAGCGCATCCTCCGCATGACCTCCCTCATCAGGCGATCATCTGGGCCTGTTTTGACGATTACACCCCACAGCAGCAGGCATTGCAGGCGTATTTTTCAACCCGGGATATCGCCCAGCATCACGTCGATTGGCTAAAATCGGATAACAAAACCCAGGTATATGCCGCAAAAGACAATAACGATGAATACCGGCAATTGATTTACTGGCTTCATCAACAATTAAGCGAGGGTCGGGAGCGGATTGGCGTCGTGGTTCCAGACCTGCAACAACAGGCTGCCGCGCTTTACCGGTTAATGACTGACCATTTCCCCACCGATACCTTCAATTTATCACTGGGCAAGAATCTTCTGGATTACTCCTTAGTCAGCCATGCTCTTTGCTGGTTAAGCCTTGAGAATGAGCATTTAAACCGTCAGCAAGCCAATCTCTTGCTGTATTCTCCTTTTATTGGCCATTCACAAAACGAATTTTCAAAGCGCATGCACTATGCACAACACGGCCTGTTATTGCGGGAAATGCGGTTTGACCTGTCTTTGTTTATCCATGACTTGTCTTTAGAGGCGCCTAAACTCGCGGCATTGCTCAACGCTCTGCGGCCTTACCCTGATACAGCGACACCGCAGCAATGGGTTCACTTTTTTCATCAGCGGCTAAGCCAATTACAGTTCCCAGGCGAATACCCGCTTGATTCTGCCAACTACCAATGTTATCAACGGTTTTTACTGCTGCTGGATGAGTTCAAGTCCCTGGCGTTCCTTGCCCCATCCCTTGAAAAAACCCAGGCTTTGCACGTGTTGACCGAGTTGGCAAAAGCAAGCATTTTTCAACCTCAAAAAAGTAACTCGTCCCCCATTCAGATCATGGGTTTGCTTGAAGCGGCAGGGCTTGCGTTTGATTGCGTCTGGGTCAGCGGCCTTACCGAAGATTGCCTGCCGCAGAAAACGAGGCCTTCCGCCTTTATTCCGCTTGCCCTGCAACGCGAAAAACGCATGCCTTACGCGCTGCCTGAGCGCGAATTTGATTTGGCGGAAAAAACCTTGAGCAGGCTCTGCAATGCCGCAGCGGTGTGCATTTTAAGCTACCCTGGTCAGACAGAAGACAAACCCAACCGGCCAAGTCCGCTGCTTAAAGGCATCCCTTTTTACGAGGCCCTCTCCATACCGCCTGCAGCTTTATCTGCGTCCTCTATACTGGAGACGGTTATCGAAGATTACCTTGTCCCGGTTCAAACTGAAGAAGCCATTGCCGGTGGTACAGCGTTACTGGCCAATCAGGCCAAATGCCCCTTCCGTGCATTCGCCGCCCACCGCCTACACGCCAAAGCAGCGGCGGAGGTGTCCGACGGCCCGGATGCCCGTGAACGCGGCCAAATCATTCATCACATCATGGAAATCATCTGGACTTTACTGAAAGACCAGGCAACACTACTCAGTAAACCCCGGGAAGCGCTGGACTGCTTAATTGAAGAGGCGATCGAGCAGGCGCTTAAACCCTATGCCCGCATTCGAAAACACTCCTTCCCGCCTCTGGTTCAATCCGTAGAAATCACGCGCCTTAAGCGCCTTGTGCATGCCAGCCTCGAATGGGAAAGGCAACGCCCCGCCTTTACGGTAGAGGCTCTGGAGCAACGCTTTCACCTGCCTTTGTCAGGGATTGATTTTCAGGTGCGCATAGACCGCATGGACAGAATGGACGATGGTAAACAATGGGTGATTGATTATAAAAGCAGCATCCAAAGTACACCCTGGAACGAAGAACGCCCCACCGAACCCCAATTGCTGCTTTATGCCCTGCTCAGTGACAGCATCAATACCATTTTGCTGGCTGAGCTTAAAAACGGTCAGTTGCAATGCCGGGGCTTAAGCGAAGAGAAACAGGAACTGGCAGGCATCAGTTCCATTAAAAAAGACGAATCCTGGCAAAGCTGCCGAGAGCGCTGGCAACAACAGCTACATGCTCTGGCCGATGAATTTATAAAAGGGCATTGCCCACCCAGACCTGCCAAGGCAAGCACTTGCCAACGGTGTGACTTCCAAAGTCTCTGTCGTTTAAGAGTCGACAGTGATGCCGTTGATCTGGTGTAAGCCTGTTCCTCAAGCTACCCAGGGCAAATGCATCTGAATGAGATGAATTATCATAGCCGTACCCTGAGATATTGGTCATAATAAACAAATAGGCTTTCACAAGGATTACCCTGCCATGAAGCATTTAATTATCGGTTATGGCTACTCTGCTTATTACCTGGCGCACCACCTGTTGGAGAACAGGCAGGAGGTCACAGCATTATCACGGCACCAATCCATGCCGTTATTACCTGGCCTTAAGCACCAGTCGCATGATGTGCAACAGGGTTTGACCGTCGAGGAAAAAGACACGGTGCTTTATTATTTTATCCCGCCCTCATCCCATGGCCCAGAGGATAAGCTGCTTCAGCAATTTCTAAAAGAGGCCCATTTGTCGGTTAGCAAAGTCATTTATTGCAGCACCAGCGGCGTCTACGGCGATCATCAGGGGGCATGGGTTGATGAACAAAGCCCCTGCCTGATTCAATCAGATCGCCAGTTAAGGCGTCTCGATGCGGAAAAACAATGGCAGGCTTTCTGCCAACAGCAAAACATTCCCTGTCTGATTTTAAGGTTAGCGGGCATTTACGGCCCGCATCGTTTGCCAACGGCCAGTGCGCTGCAACAAGTCCCATTAATTAAACCCGATGAAGCACCATTCAGTAACCATATCTATGTGCGCGATTTGGCAAAAATCCTGGCCGCCCTGGGCGAAGAAAAAAACGACCAGTCCCTGACTCTAAATATTGCCGACGGCGAACCTGATAAAATGGGTGAATTGCAACGGCTAACAGCCGAACTACTTCAAGTTCCCTCCGCTCCCTACCTGCCTTTTAGGCAAATCTGGCAAACTGCGAGCGAAATGAAGCGTGAGTTCATGAGCGCTTCCAGGCGATTACTGATAGACCGCTTAAAAGCAACGCTTCCCGAGATCATACCGTTGACGCCCCTAAGGGAAGCCATTGCCGCAAGCCTTGAATATGAAAGGAGTAGCCAATGAAGTTGCTGATTGCCGGCGCCTCGGGATTTATTGGCCGCCAGTTTATCGATGCCATTAAAAATGAACATCAGGTCACAGCCCTCGGTCGGAACCTAAGCCGCCTGCAGCGTCTTTTTCCCACCGCCGTTGCTTTTGCCGAGTGGTCAACGCTTGAAAATCTGCCGGCTGGCCAGTTTGACGCAGTCATGAATTTAAGCGGGCATAATATTGGCGCTTCGCGCTGGAGTGAGGCGGTTAAACGGCAAATCATTCAGTCCCGCGTGGACACCACGCACGCCTTGATACACTGGATAAAACAACAGCAGGCTTCGCCGCATTTTTATTGCGCCAATGCCGTGGGCATTTACGGCGCCCAGGCCAATGGCGACCCTCAGGCTTTTGACGAAGACACTGTGATTGATGAACAACACCCGAAAGATTACATGCAGGAGATTGGCGTACGCTGGCAACAGGCGCTGGATGAGGCCTATGACATTAATTTACCGGTTACCATTACCCGTTTTGGGGTTGTTTTGAAGCGCAATGAAGGCATGCTTAAAAAATTGCACCCGTCGTTTAATCTGGGCTTGGGCAGCATTCTTGGCGATGGCAAGCAAATTCTCTCCTGGGTGCATTACCTTGATGTCGTGGAAGCCTTACGTTTTTTACTCGCTCATCCCGCCCTGCACGGCGCCGTGAACATCACCTCCCCCAATCCTGTCAGTCAGGCTGAATTTGCCCGTGCCCTGGCCAAGGCCATGCAACGCCCCCTCTTTTTAAAAACCCCAGCCATGGCCATTAAGCTGCTGTTGGGTGAGATGGGTGAGATGCTGGTGTTGAAAGGTCAACGCGTTATCCCCACGCGTTTGCTTAAGGCCGGCTATTGTTTCCGATTTGAAGACATTACCCGTGCTTTAGATGAAGAATATGGCGCTTAAGCGCGGGAAAAATCAAAGGCCATGACCCTGGCTAATGCAGGTTGGTTAAATGCCAGCGCCAGCAGCCGGTCAATGCCCAAGGCCACGCCGCTGCAAGGCGGCAACCCATGCTTGAGGGCCGCCAGTAGATAACTGTCGACGGCAGGACTTGGCAAGCCCTGGCGCTGGCGTATGGCTAAGTCCTGATCAAAGCGCTGCTGCTGAGCCCTCGCATCCGTCAACTCGTGAAAACCATTTGCCAGTTCAACGCCGCGAAAATACACTTCAAAACGATCGGCAAACCCTTGCGCATTGATTTTAGCGAGTGCTGCTTGTGAGGCTGGGAAATCATATACCGCCACTGGTGCCGGCAAGTGGCCCAGTTGAGGCTCAACCACATGACTCATCAGCAAAAACAGGTATTGATCGCGATCCTCTTCCGCCTCATCCAGCACATTATCCAATTGATAGCGCCTTAAAGTGGACTTAAAATCATCAATGCCCGCCTCAACAGGGTGAAGCCCGCAGGTTTCAAGAAAAGCCTGGCAATAGGTTTTTTTAATCAGGGGCGGACAGGATAAAACCTGTTGCAGCAAGGCATCGACTTCCGTCATCAAGGCATGATGATCAATCCCCAACTGATACCATTCCAGCAGGGTAAATTCCGGATTGTGCCAACGACCCAGTTCGTCATCGCGAAAAACCCGCGCTAACTGGTAAATCGGACCGCTGCCAGCAGCCAGCAAACGCTTCATGGCGTACTCGGGAGAGGTTTGCAAACAATAGGGTTTATTTCTGAACGTCGCCACGATATTGCTTAAGTACACGTCGGTGATGCCAAAACGGCACATGATCGGCGTCTCAACCTCAAGATAACCGCGGTGATTAAAGAAATGGCGAATAGCCTGCATGGTTTGGGCACGCTGATGCAGCAGGTGAAGTTCAGCCGACGGTTGCCAGCTTTCATGGGTCTCGTTGGTCGTCATTTCAATAAAAAATACCCAGTTCCAGACGCGCCGCTTCGGTCATGCGTTCCTGAGTCCAGGGTGGATCCCACACCAACTCCACGGTACAATCGCTGACGCCTTCCACCTTATTCACCGCTTGCTCCACCGTTCCCGGAAAAGTCTGGGCTACCGGACAGCCGGGCGTCGTTAGTGTCATTTTGACGTGAACGTGATGCTCCTCATCAATGCTGACATCATAAATTAATCCCAAATCATAAATGTTGACCGGGATTTCAGGGTCATAGACGGTTTTTAAGGCAGCAATGGCATTATCCTTTAACACATCCAGATCCTGCTTTTTTTTAAAACCAAACATGACTTACTCCGTACTGACAACCGCTGTTTCTTTGTTCAATGCCGATTCCAGGGTATGCCAGGCTAATGTGGCGCATTTAACCCGGGCCGGATAAGCCCTGACACCGGCTAAAACAGCGAGTTTATCGAGGGAGCTTAAGTGGCCGTCGTCGTCACGAGTCACCATGGCATGAAAGCGCTGAAATAATTCATGGGCTTCGGACACGGTTTTTCCCTGTAGCGCTTCCGTCATCAGGGAAGCAGAGGCTTGCGAAATGGCACAACCGCAACCCACAAAACTCAATTGTTTCAAGCAATCATTTTCAACTTTTAAATAAAGCGTCAGTTTATCGCCGCACAAGGGATTAAAGCCATTGGCCGTCGACGTCGCATCGGCCATCGTATGATGGTTTCTTGGATTACGATTATGGTCGATGATAATTTCCTGATATAACTCGCGTAATTCCATACTCATGCAAACACCTCTTTCACCCGTTCAAGCGCGCAGGCAAACCGATCGATTTCTTCTTTGGTATTATAAAAGGCCAACGAAAGGCGCGAGGTCGCCGCCACGTCGAAAAATGCCATCAACGGCATGGCGCAATGATGACCGCTGCGTACCGCAATGCCCTCGCTGTCAAGAATGGTACCGATATCGTGCGCGTGAATTTTTCCATGGACAAAGGAAACAATGGGCACTTTATGACGCGCGGTACCGATGATCTTAAAGCCTTTGACCGATTGCACCGCGCGGGTAGCATAATCCAATAAATGCGCCTCATAAGCTGCAATCGCTTCCATATCCAGGGACCATAAATAATCAAGCGTCGCACCAAGACCAATGACACCGGCAATATTTGGGGTCCCTGCTTCAAATTTATGAGGAAGCGGGGCATATTCCGTGGCGTCAAAGGTGACGTACTGAATCATTTCACCGCCGCCCTGGTAAGGAGACATGTCATTGAGCAGATGCTCTTTGCCCCACAGAACGCCAATGCCGGTTGGGCCATACATTTTATGGCCGGAAAACGCATAAAAATCACAATCCAGATCCTGCACATCGATGGGTAAATGGGCCGTGGATTGCGCACCATCCAACAACACCAGCGCCCCACGGGCATGCGCCATATCAATCATCTGTTTGACCGGATTAATGGTGCCCAGCGCGTTGGAAACGTAACTGATAGCCACCAGTTTAGTCTTGGCGTTTAATTTTTTCTCAAACTCATCCAGGAGCACTTCCCCATCATAAGAAATAGGTGCCACCTGCAATTGCGCTCCGGTTTGTTGACAAACCATTTGCCAGGGAACAATGTTGGCATGGTGTTCCATATGGGTAATCAGGATTTCCTCACCGGCGCGAATACGCGGACGAACATAACTTTGGGCAACCAGGTTGATCCCTTCTGTCGTACCCCGTACAAAAATACATTCCTGTGGTGCCCTGGCATGAATGAAGCGTTGAACCTTGCCGCGTGCCGCCTCATACTGGATAGTGGCTCGCGCGGAAAGCGTGTGCACCCCGCGATGCACGTTGGCATTATCCTGGGTGTAGTAATGATTCATGGCCTCAATGACAGCCTTGGGCTTCTGGGTCGTGGCCGCATTGTCAAAATAAACATAAGGACAATCATTCACCCTTTGATGAAGAATAGGGAATTGCGCCCTTATTGTGTGTAATTCGGTCTCACTCAGCAAGGCGGTGGCTGTAGTCATGACGGTTCCCTCAACTGTTGACTGATGAGCGCTGCCATCCAGTCGGCTAATGGGCGGTGGGGAATCAAGCGTAAATTCGCGGCGGCAAACGCATGAATTAAATAATGAATTGCCTCTGAACGCTCAATACCTCGCGTTGCCAGATAAAACAACGCCTCTTCGTCCAACTGCCCCACTGTCGCACCATGTGAGCAAATCACATCATCAGCAAAAATTTCCAATTGCGGCTTGGTATCGATTTCGGCCTGGGGGGACAACAGCAGGTTTTTATTCTGTTGATGGGCCTCGGTATGCTGGGCATGTCTGGCGACAATGACTTTGCCATTAAATACCGCGCGGCAACGTCCGGAAAGGATACCCTTATAATCCTGTTCGCTATGGCAATGGGGCACCTCATGATTCACCACCGTGTGATGATCCACATGCTGGTTATCTGAAGTCATGTAAATGCCATTCATCAATGCCTGAGCTTTTTCCCCTTTAAAGGTAATGCGGGTATCGCTACGCGCCATTTTAGCGCCAACACTTAAGGATTGACTGTTGAATTGGCCTAAAGCCGCCACATGAGCCGCCACTTCACCGATATGGTAAGCTGCCCGGCTTTCATTCTGAATCTTATAATGGGTGATGCTGGCGCCCGAATCAACCCTGATTTCCGTCAAGGTATTGCTGAAATAACAACGCCCCGGGCCGCCCTGAAAATACTCAATTACCGTGGCTTCGCTACCCGCTTCCGCAATAATCAGCTGACGGGTATGTACCGCTTGATGGTCATTATCCTGCCAATGCTCAATGAGCAAAGGCTCTTCAAGCTTAACGCCCGCGGGTAGATAAATAACCACGCCACTTTGCATCATCGCGGAATTCAATGCCTGAAAGCCATGTTCATGGCGGGCAATTTGCCCTAGCCAGGGTTTTATACGCTCAGGAATGGTTTGAAGGGCATCCTGCAGGGATTGCACCATCATCCCTGGCGGTAATTGCGGCGCCAGTGCCTCGGCACCCAGCACCTGGCCATTATGCACCATGAGACGCAGAGCACAAGGTATGTCTGAAGGTACTGCCTGAGCAGTAGAAAACGCACCCTTGGCCGCAGTAAACGGCTGCTGCAAAAAACCGTCGAGGCTGGTGTATTTCCAGTCCTCCTGCTGCTTTGCCGGAAACCCCTGACGATTAAAGTCACGCAAGGCTTTCTTCTGCAAATCAGCCAGCCAGGCAATAGGCGACAGGCCCGCCTCGGCTTGCTGTTGATAAAAACTCAAGACCTCGCTCATACCTGCTCCGTCTCCTCAAGCCAGCTGTACCCTTTTTTCTCCAGATCGAGCGCGAGCGATTTGTCGCCTGATTTGACAATACGGCCATTGGCGAGCACATGAATAAAATCAGGTTCAATGTAATCCAGCAACCGTTGATAATGGGTCACCAGAATGATTGCCCGCTCAGGCGAACGCATGGCGTTCACACCCTGGGAAATAATGCGCAAGGCATCAATGTCCAACCCTGAATCCGTTTCATCCAGAATCGCGAGTTTTGGCTCTAACGCAGCCATCTGCAAAATTTCATTGCGTTTTTTTTCACCACCAGAGAAGCCTTCATTGATGCTTCGGTACAGAAAACTTTCATCCATATCCAGTAACTGGCATTTTTCGCGGATAAAACTCAAGAATTCAATCGCATCCAGGGTGTTTTTTTGTTGGCCCTTACGCACAGCATTCACAGAAGCTTTCAAAAAATTAATATTGGTGACGCCCGGAATTTCAACCGGGTACTGGAACGACATAAAAACCCCAGCCTGGGCCCGCGCTTCAGGCGGCATAGACAGTAAATCCTGATTCAGGTAAGTCACATCTCCCGCCGTCACCTGGTAAGCGGGATGGCCGGCAAGTACTTTTGACAAGGTGCTTTTTCCTGAACCATTTGGACCCATGATCGCATGGACTTCCCCGGCTTTAATCGCAAGGTCAATGCCTTTTAAAATGGGTTGCTCGTTAATGGCAACATTTAAGTTATTGATTGTTAACATATTAGCCTACTGCCCCCTCCAGACTGATACCCAGCAATTTGGTCGCTTCGACGGCAAATTCCATAGGTAACTCTTTTAACACTTGTTTACAAAAACCATTGACAATCATGGACACCGCATCCTCTGTATCGATGCCTCGCTGCTGGCAATAAAATAATTGCTCCTCACTGATTTTGGAGGTGGTTGCTTCATGCTCAAGTTGAGCGGTGGGATTTTTCACCTCGATATAAGGAAACGTATGCGCTGAACACTCACTCCCCATCAGCATGGAGTCACATTGGGTAAAATTGCGTGCATTGACGGCCGTAGGCGCTATGCGGACCAAACCGCGGTAAGCATTATGGGAACGTCCAGCGCTGATGCCCTTGGCGATAATCGTTGAACGGGTATTTTTGCCGATGTGAATCATCTTGGTGCCGGTATCCGCCTGCTGACAATTATTAGTCAGGGCTACCGAATAAAATTCACCCACCGAGTCGTCGCCCTGCAAAATCACACTGGGGTATTTCCAGGTAATGGCCGAACCGGTTTCAATCTGTGTCCAGGAAATCTTGGACCGTTTACCCCGGCAGGCACCGCGCTTGGTGACAAAATTGTAAATTCCACCCTTGCCGTCTTTATCCCCCGGATACCAGTTTTGCACGGTAGAGTATTTAATCTGCGCGCCATCGAGAGCCACCAACTCAACCACCGCCGCATGCAGCTGGTTTTCATCCCGCATGGGTGCAGTACACCCTTCGAGATAAGACACATAGCTGTCGCTGTCGGCCACAATCAGCGTGCGTTCAAACTGCCCCGTGGAAGCGGCATTGATGCGGAAATAGGTGGATAATTCCATCGGGCAGCGAACACCTTTGGGAATGTAGACAAAGGAGCCGTCACTGAATACAGCGGAATTTAAAGCCGCATAAAAATTATCGCGGTAAGGAACCACAGAGCCCAGGTATTGACGTACTAACTCGGGGTATTCGCGCACGGCTTCTGAAAACGAACAGAAAATAACACCGGCTTCGGCGAGCTTGGCCTTAAAGGTGGTTGCCACCGAAACACTGTCGAATACCGCATCGACGGCCACACCAGCCAGCATTTCCTGTTCATGCAGGGGAATGCCGAGTTTTTCATAGGTGCGCAGCAATTCGGGATCGACTTCATCCAGGCTTTTTGGCGCATCTTTTTTGCTTTTCGGCGCGGAATAGTAAGACACGGCCTGGTAATCAATCGGCGGGTAGTGGACACTTGACCATTCGGGATGCGGCATGCTTTGCCAATATTCAAACGCCTTCAAACGCCATTCAAGCAAAAATGGAGGTTCCCCCTTAATCGCAGACAAACGGCGAATGACCTCTTCATTGAGGCCCGGCTCGAAGGTATCCACTTCAATGTCGGTTACAAAACCGTGTTGATATTCCCTTTCAAGGAGAGAATGAATCTGTTCGTTGCTTTTAGCCATGAGTAACTCCACTTGCTAATTGCCTGATGCGGTCAATTTCCACCGCGGGCAGCGTGGGTTTAGCCAGTACTTCAAGACTGACACTGTCCAACGCCGCTTCAATTGCCTGGCTGATTAATCGCCAATTGCCCTGTACATGACAAACACTCTGCAGCGAGCAGACATTCTGTTGCAAACTGCATTCGGTTAAGCCGAGCCGCTCTTCCAGAGCACTGATAATCTGTCCTACGGATATCTCGGAAGCCGTGAGCTTTAATCGATACCCCCCGCTGACGCCGCGTACGGACGTCAATAACCCAGCCGCCGTCAGGCGTTTGAGTAATTTACTGACTGTGGGAACCGCAATGTGTGTATGCTGGGCAATATCCCTGGCATTACAAAGCGCCGGGGCACGCCGTGCAAGATATACCATCATCACTGTTCCATAATCGGCCAATTTGCTGATGCGCAGCATACCACCCCCACATCAAATAATCTAGTACTAAACAGGTCTTAATTAGCGTTTGGCTACCTTTAATATAGTACCAAATTAGTTCTATTTAAAGCAAATGCGAAATGATACCCCATTTTATAGTGACATTGAAGAAATTTATCGCGATGTTTACAAGGCAGGTTATCCTGGGTACGGCCTTGGATTCTGATAAGAATATGACCCCAATGGAGTCATATTGTGCAATTGACAAACAAAATAGGCATTATATAATACGCTCACCCTGATTTTGTAGGATAGTGATGAAAGCTGTATCTTCTTTTTTCCTGACGTTGTTCCTGTCCCTTTCTTTCTTTATTTTACCTCATTCGCCCGCGCTGGCTGAACCACCCAACTTAAGCATTGTAAAAAACGAAATCAAGACCTACCATGACTCCGGTATTTACAATCAGGAACTGACCCAGGCCATTGCCAGGGCGCATCGTTACATCATGGCCCAGGTGAAAGCCAATGACCACCAGGCGATTAAACGAAAACTGGCCATTGTTCTGGATATTGATGAAACCAGCCTCAGTAATTATGATGACATCATCAAACATGATTTTACCGCCAATCGTCAAACCATCCATCAGCAAATTCTGAAAGCTCAGGCACCTGCCATTAAACCTATGCTTGCGCTATACAAAGATGCCATAGAGCATGGCGTCAAGGTGTTTTTCGTGACCGGTCGACATCAATCCGAATTGAAAGCCACAGAAGCCAATCTGCTTAAAGCCGGCTATAAGCACTGGACAGGCCTGTATGTCCGCCCGGACAATTACCAGCAACAATCCATCGTGCCGTTTAAAGCCCATGCCCGTGAATTAATCAGTAAAAAAGGTTATACGATCATTGCCACCATTGGTGATCAATACAGTGATTTGATGGGTGGTTTTGCAAAAAGGGAATTCAAACTGCCGAATCCATTCTATTTTCTGCCTTGATGTCTCCATCGGTATCCTCAGGCCAGCCTCTTTTCTGCGTGAATGGAAAGAGGCAAAAAAAATGACCATGGCAACCGTATGCACTTTTTATGTGCTAAAACCATCTTGTTTGCCTACGTGCTGTGCTTTATGCACAGCATCCATTTGATCTTGAATCCAGCCGCCTGGATTCCGCGCATAAAGCGCGGAAAGTAGACATTTGCATTGTGCATGGGACGTAGAAAGTAGACATTTGGGTTGTGCATGGGACGCGGAAAATAGGCATTTGCATGGGCAAAGTACGTTTCAGTGCGTTTGCCCTGAAAAGGATCAGTCACCCAGGGAAGAGTAATTACTCCGCGACGTAATGGACTTCAATGATGTCATACTCTACTGTACCGCCCGGGGTTTGCACCACCACCGTATCGTCGATTTGTTTACCAATGAGCGCACGGCCAATGGGGGAGCTGTAGGATATTTTATTTAATTTGATGTCAGCCTCGTCTTCACCCACAATCTGGTAGCAGATTTCCGTGTTATTCACCAGATGACAAATTTTCACGGTGGCGCCGAAAACAACCTTGCCCTGATTAGGTAGCTTGCTGATATCCACGATCTGGCAATTGGATAGTTTGGCTTCCAGCTCCTGGATACGGCCTTCGTTAAAACTTTGCTGTTCACGGGCGGCGTGGTATTCTGCATTTTCTTTGAGATCACCATGTGCACGTGCCGTGGCAATGGCTTCCACAATGCGCGGGCGCTCGACAGTTTTCAAACGATGTAATTCACTTTTCAGCGCTTCGGCGCCCTTAACAGTCATTGGATGTTTTGACATAACCCACCTCTAATGTAAATCCTGTAAACGAGAGACCGTCTCCCGGTCCTCATATTTCATAGCCAAACAAGCGGCCTCAGCTCCGGACAATGTCGTCGTGTAGCTCACCTTGTGTTGCAAGGCACTGCGTCTAATTGCAAAAGAATCGGCGATAGCCTGTTTGCCCTCCGTTGTATTGACGATGAAATCAATTTCATTATTTTTGATAAAATCTAGCACATGCGGTCGTCCCTCTGCTACCTTGAATACACGCCGGCATTCCACCCCTGCTGCCTGCAATGCCAGGGCTGTACCCCGTGTTGCTATAATATCAAAACCTAACTGAATCAATCGTTTTACAATTTCCCCTACCCGTGTCTTGTCGGCATCACGAACCGAGACGAATGCCCGACGGCGTTTGACGATATTGCAACCGGCACCCAATTGCGCTTTGGCATAAGCCTGACCAAAGCGGCGGGCAATCCCCATCACTTCCCCGGTGGATTTCATCTCAGGCCCAAGAATGGAGTCGACACCTGAGAACTTGATGAAGGGAAAAACCGGTAATTTGATGGAATAAAACGATGGCATGGGGTAATGCTGGCTTAACCGCTGTTGCTTTAAGGAAACGCCGATTTTACACAGTGCGGCAATTTTCGCTAAAGGCAAACCGGTGGCCTTGGAGACAAAAGGAACCGTTCTCGAGGCTCTGGGGTTCACTTCCAGCACATAAATATCATCGGCCTGAATGGCAAACTGGGCATTAATCAAGCCCACCACACCGAGTTTTAAAGCCATTTGCCGTACCTGCTCGATCAAATCCTGTTGAACCACGACACTTAAGCTGAATGGGGGCAGGGTGCAGGCTGAATCGCCGGAATGCACACCCGCCTGTTCAATATGTTCCATGATGGCGCCAATCATCACATCCTTGCCGTCGCAGACTGCATCGATATCCACTTCGATGGCGTCGTTAAGAAACTGGTCCAGCAACACCGGCGAGTCATTGGAAACGGCCACCGCATGTTTCAGGTAATGCTTCAGATCATCTTCATGGTAAACCACTTCCATCGCGCGGCCCCCCAGCACATAGGAGGGTCTAACCACCAAAGGATAGCCAATGCGTTTAGCGACTTCGAGTGCTTCCTCTTCGCTGCGCACAGTCCCGTTGGCCGGTTGGTCAAGCTTCAGCTCAGCCACCAGTTTCTGGAAGCGTTCACGATCCTCGGCCTGATCAATAGCATCGGGCGACGTGCCGATAATGGTTAAGCCATTGGCTTCAAGATCCCTCGCCAGTTTCAGCGGCGTCTGGCCGCCATAATGGACAATGATACCATCCGGTTTTTCCACGGCGGCAATGGAAAGCACATCCTCCAAGGTAACCGGTTCGAAATACAGGCGATCGGAGGTATCAAAATCAGTGGAAACCGTTTCCGGGTTACAATTGACCATGATGGTTTGATAACCGGCTTCACGCAGCGCCATGGAAGCATGGACGCAACAATAATCAAATTCAATGCCTTGACCGATGCGGTTGGGTCCGCCGCCCAGGATCATAATCTTTTTCTTGTCAGATTGTGGACGCGCTTCACAAGCGGTTTCGTAGCAGGAATACAGGTAAGCTGTATCGCTTGGGAATTCACCGGCGCAGGAATCAATGCGCTTGTATACCGGGACGACGCCCAATGCCAACCGCCGCGCCCTCACCTGTTCTTCATTGCAATAGAGCAGCCGGGCCAAGTAAGCATCGGCAAAACCGCGCTGTTTCATTAAACGCAGGGTCGGCTCATCCAGTTCATTAATGGATTTACCATATAACGAGCGCTCAAGCATCACCAGTTCCTGGATTTGCGATAAAAACCAGGGATCGATGCGGCTTTCCTGATGGATGTCTTCAAGCGACATGTCTTGACGAAACGCATCAGCAATATACCACAGGCGATCAGGCGTTGGCTCGTGTAAATGACCCTGCAAACGCGGCAGGTCGCCCTTTTTAAACAGGGGGATGAGACCGCTGCGGCCAATTTCAAGGCCACGGATGGCTTTTTGCAAAGATTCCTGGAAATTGGAACCAATGGCCATTACCTCTCCCACCGACTTCATTTGCGTCGTTAAAATGGGCGAGGTCTGCGGGAATTTGTCAAAATTAAACCGGGGAATCTTGGTGACGACGTAATCAATGCTGGGTTCAAACGAGGCCGGTGTCTGGCCGCCGGTAATCTCGTTCGCCAATTCATCAAGGGTATAACCCACCGCGAGCTTGGCCGCGACTTTGGCAATTGGAAAACCCGTGGCCTTGGAGGCCAAGGCTGAACTGCGCGACACACGGGGGTTCATTTCCACCACCAGCATGCGGCCATCTTCTGGATTGATTGCGAACTGAACATTGGAACCGCCAGTATCAACGCCGACCGCCCGCAGCACTTTAATGGCGGCATCACGCATACGCTGGTATTCTTTGTCAGTCAGGGTTTGCGCTGGCGCGACTGTAATGGAATCGCCTGTGTGCACACCCATGGGATCAAAATTTTCGATCGTGCAGACAATAATACAATTGTCGTTTTTATCACGCACCACTTCCATTTCATATTCTTTCCAGCCAAGCACAGACTCGTCAATAAGCAGTTCATGGGTGGGCGATAACTCCAGACCGCGCAAACAGATTTCTTCAAACTCTTCACGGTTATAGGCAATCCCGCCGCCGCTGCCGCCCATGGTGAACGAAGGCCTGATAATAGCAGGGTATCCAAGCCGCGCCTGCACCTGAAAGGCTTCTTCAAGGCTGTGGGCAATGGCTGAGCGTGGCATGTCAAGACCAATTTTTTTCATTAACTGGCGAAACTGATCCCGGTCCTCGGCCCGATCAATGGCTTCACGGGTAGCACCAATCATTTCGACATTGTAGCGCGCCAAAACCCCTTCTCGCACCAGGTCCAGGGCACAGTTCAGCGCCGTTTGTCCACCCATGGTGGGCAATAAGGCATCGGGCTTTTCCTTTTCGATAATACGCGCCACTTCCTGCCATTGCACGGGTTCAATGTAAGTAGCATCGGCCAACTCGGGGTCGGTCATGATGGTAGCCGGATTGGAGTTGACCAGAATGACGCGGTATCCTTCTTCTTTTAAAGCGCGAACTGCCTGGGTTCCGGAATAATCAAATTCGCAAGCTTGACCAATGACGATAGGACCTGCGCCGAGAATCAGAATGGATTGTATATCAGTGCGTTTTGGCATAGTGACTGCAAATTAAAATAAAGTGGCTTATTTTACCGAGTTTTGACTAAAGTTTATACCTGTCACCGCAAGGAAATTCACGATCAGCAATAATTTATACCAGCGTGAACGTATCCGCCCTGGCAGCGATTGTCAGACACTGCCCGAGGGCGATTGCCATAGCCTGCCTGGCGATGGCTTTACCTCCCCCCTGTTAATGGGCGGTCGGTTGATTGTCCTGTTTAAAGTGGAACATTTGCTGACCTATTTTTTCCAACTCGTCTTCGCTCAACAGGGTTTTCACTTTAGGAAACAGAATCTGCTCTTCTTCAGTGGCATGATGTTCCACGTCCTTTTTGAATTTGGAAAATTTTTCTTCCCAGGTTGCAGCCGTGGCGGTTTCATCCAGTTGCCTGATTGCCCGTTCAGCCCCTTTTTCTTCACTGACCAAGTGTTTCACCGTATCATCCAGCCTGTCTTTAAAATGCGGGTACCAGACGGTATGTTCCATTTTTTCATGCCGGATTAAATCTTGAGACAAAACGGCAAACAGTTTGCGCCGGGTTTCTTCCCGATGCGAAGCATCATTGATATCGGCCAGCATCTTCCGTACCCGATTATGTTCTTTAATTAAAAAATCAATGGCGTTCATAATACTATCCTCTTTACTTTGTTTCTTCCTTGTTCATTAGAAGTATAGTTTTATTTTGCCAACACATCGGTCACTTCAGAGCAACCCATTGAAAAGAAAATCATTTTTTATGCGAATTGCCCATTCCTCGACCACCAGGGATAGAAGGAGGGGCATCTTTAGCCAACACCGCCGCCACCATTTGCCGTTTCTGAAAAAAATTAACGCTGGGGTTGGTGCGATGATGCCCTGAGGATTGTTCTGGACTTGCGGGAACCGAATGAAGAATAGGGGCTGGGGCGACTGTCACCGCCACATCATTCGCGCTGTACGATTTAGGCAGCGGCGGCAACGGCTTCCTTTTTTGCTCAAGATCAGAGAATGAAGGCGTTTTTGCAACGGGGGTCAGCTTTTCTGAAGGGGATGCATCAAACGTTTGCACAGGATTAATTGTCCATTTTTTTGCCGGAACAATCGCTGCCTCCTCCTGTTCCAGAGGAAGCCTGTTCTTCCCAGTTGGTCGCTCAGGAAACGTGGGGTAGCTGTTTTTATTCACCGTGATTGCAAGCGAGTCTTGGGTATGGGCTGATTTTTCATGACAGGCCGCATAAGAAACCGTATTGTCATGATATTCCTTAATGATTTGATAAATGGTCGTCAGCACTTCCTTAAAAAAAGTCTCCGCCGGTTCATCCTTTTTTTTGATGTAGGCTATGCAAACCTCAAGCGGTATATCCGCAAGACAGGCTTCAATTTCTTTGCACATCATGAGGTAATCGCCATGCGTCGGCTCAAGTTTGCTATCCTGGTAAGCCGCAACCATTTTGACAGCAGCGATAGGCCTGGCCATGCGGGGATCAGGAAAAAGGCGTTCTTCCTGCTCTCGATAGAAGACCTCAAATTCCTTTTGGTATTCGGGAGGGTAATAATCTGCCACCGATTTTCTGGCCGAATTCAACACATCATAAAAATTAACAAGATTAGCCCCATAGGATTGCAAATTATTGCGGAACTGGAGTGGCTGCAGTTCAATGCCATACTTGTCTTTTAAGTAACTGGTTGCGCGGCCAAGTTTGACTTCAGACGTTTCTGCAACACTCATATTCAGGCATTCGTCCATGCCTGATTCAGCAAAATCAAGCAACAGAAACTGAACCTGGGAACGCTGATTGTTCATCTCAATTTCTTTTTTACGCTCGGCAATAAAATCGTTGTATTTCTTGCGATAATAGCGCGTCCTTTCCTCCGTGGTTAGAAAGATACGCTCAGCCCTGGCGGCCTGGGTATGGTTATCGGCTTTGGTATTAATCAGTTCCTTCAGTGTCAAACGGTGTTTGTCACTTAAAATATCGCCGAAGTTATGCAGCGTTTTCGCGACCTGCTCAAACCGTGCATCCGACATGTTAAAGAGACTGCTTACAAACGTGATACGCGCTTCTGCCAACGTTCCAGGAATCTCCGTCACCGAATCATAGGCCAGAATGATTTCTTTCGCGGAAAGAAAACTGGAATACTCCTTTTCAACATTCTCATCGTCTCTGGTGATTGAACCTTTGCGTAAACCCTCTTTAATTCTGCTTAAAAACACAGCCACATCCCCTGCTGATCGTTCAGTGTGATTCATCACTCCAAACATTGGTTAAGACAAGACTACTGATTTCAGATTTAGCGCGAAGGAAAAGTGTACTGGCTAAAATGCGATTGAAGCAAGAACTTAAAGCAAGTAATTTGAAATCGCTCAAAAGAAAAAGGCGTCTTTAAACAAGACGCCTTTATTTAAGAAAAAGCCTTATTTTTTAGGCAGGTTGCTATCACGGCTTAAGTGAGACGGTATGTTCATGGAACCATACTTGTTGTGCTCACTGGTCATGGTTTTGTTATCACGGACAGTAGCCGATGGGTTAATGATTGGCTTGCTCATGTCCTTAGACGCCATGGACGGAGTAATGGGCCTGGATGGCTGCATTCCGGGTCTTGATGTGGTGCTGCCGGCAGTGGTCTGGGGCTTGGTTGAAATACCTTGCTTTGAGCCGCCATTTGAACCATGCATCATGCTGGACGATGTGCCGGGTCTGTTCATTCCCACGGAAGACGTGCTTTTTGCCATCGTTGGTTTAGCCGTTGTTTTAGCGCGTGATGCCGTGCTCTGCGTGCCAGTGGCTATTTTTTTGGTGGCTGTTGATGGTTTTGCGCTGGTTCTAGCTGTAGTGGTTTTGGCTTTCGACGCGGTGATTTTTTTAGCGGCAATTGGCTTTTTGGCAGTCACTGTTTTTTTAACAGAACTGCTTTTTGCCGTGCGGCTTATCGGTTTAGCCGATTTGCTCAGGGTGCTTTTCGCCTTGGACGCCACTTTTTTTATCGAACTTTTACTGGCGCTTGAAGCCGATTTTTTAGTCGATGTGGATTTGCTTATGCCAGTCGTAGCTCTGGATGCAGAAGCCGTTTTACGGGATGCTGTTTTGCTGGCAGGAGACGCCGTTCTGCTGGCTGACGCAGTTTTTTTGGTCGTAGTGGTTTTAGGTCTTGATGTGCCATTACCGGAGCTCTTGATGCTTGAACCCAGGGTACGAGCAATGGATTGGCCCTGTTGCATAGCCTGACTGGTGTTGCTTTTGATGGTGTCAGACATAAAAAGCCAGTGTCTTTCAAAAATGTTGAAAGCCTGTTGCATGAAATCGAGCGCTTTGTGGCTGTTTTGGATAAACAGCTTGATGTTTCTATCCCAGATTTCTTCCGGATTTTGCATTCTGGAAAGTTCTTCGGGTTTGATATAAGACAAATTTTGCAGTGTTCTGGCATGAAGCGCGGCTAGTTCCTGTACTGGCTTCTGCAAATTATTCAACGTGGTTTTTAATTGTTCGAAATGTTCCGTATGCATGGCTTCCTCCTTTGTTGCAATGCACAATAAGATTAGTAATGATTGTCCAATTTGTCAAATTTCATCCCCAAGCCTTTGAAAAAATTGTTCAATCATCCATCACAAACTCTTCTATAATTGAAAGAATAAAACATGCTGCTTTGGTTTGACGAACGACTGCCAATGGCGAAGGACAGGATTCGATGATTTCCATATCAGGCTATGCATTACAGGAAAAATTACGACACAATCATAGTATCGATACTTATCATGCCCTGCGCCTGAAAGATAAGTGCAAGGTCTTGTTAAAAATACCCAATAACTATTACGCCTCAACCGACAATTTGGCCATCTTGCAGCATGAGTTCCATCTCCTTAACAGCATTGAAGCCCCCACCATTATCAAAGCCTATGATTTTCTGCAGCACACACCGGCTCCCGTGCTGGTTTTAGAAAGCGTAAAAGGTCAGTTACTTCACGCCTACCTCATGACCAACCAACTTAAAATTGACGATTTCTTTAATCTGGCTATCCAGTTGATTGATATCCTCTGGGAGCTGCATCAGCGCAATATCATCCACAAAGAAATCAAACCAGCCAACATCATTATTGATCCAGAAAAATTAAAGCTTAAACTGGTCGATTTAAGCGCATCTACGCGGCTTTCAGAAGAAAATCTCGACTATTTGAACTTAAATGAATTCGAGGACAGCCTGTCCTACATTTCTCCGGAACAGACTGGCCGCATCAACCGCCCCGTGGATTACCGAACGGATTTTTATTCCTTGGGCATCACCCTTTATCAGATGCTGACGAATCAGTTACCCTTTCAAACCATGGATACCCTGGAACTGGTCCATTGCCACATTGCCAAAAAACCGCCGTCACTCACGGAACTGCGCCCCAATATTCCCCCCATGCTTGAAGCCATTATCAACAAGTTACTGGAGAAAATGCCGGAAGAACGGTATTCAAGCATTGTCGGTTTGCGTGCCGATATGCAGGAATGCCGTAATCAGTGGCGCAGCAAGGGCAATATTAAAGAGTTCACCTTAGGCAGTAATGATATCCGCGACCATCTCAACATTTCCCGTAACCTGTATGGTCGCCAACCGCAGGTGCAACAATTAATCAATACCTTCAAACGGGTCAGTCTCGGTACCAAAGAAATTGTCTTGATTGCGGGGTATTCTGGAATCGGCAAAACGTCGCTGGTCAAAGAAATTCATAAACCCATTGTCCAGCACAAAGGATACTATATCGATGGGAAATTTGATCAGCTGCAACGCAGCATGCCTTACAGCGCCATTGTCTCCGCCTTCCAGAGCCTGGTGAAACAGGTGCTTTCCGAAAGTGAAGACAGGCTGGACGTGCTTCGCCATCAGCTGATTGCGGCCTTAGGCAATGTTGGACAGGTTGTGGTGGATGTTATACCCGATGTCGAATTGATCATCGGCCAGCAACCGCTGGTGCCCAAGTTAAACCCAACGGACGCCCAAATTCGTTTTAATCTGGTTTTCCAAAATTTTGTCCGTGTTTTCGCCCAGCCCTCACATCCCTTGGTCCTGTTCCTGGATGATTTGCAGTGGGCAGATAATTCATCCCTTAATTTCATTGAAAACCTGCTGCAGGATAATGACACCAATCATTTGCTCATCATTGGCGCCTACCGCGATAATGAAGTGGATGAACGGCATCCGCTGCAACTGACCATCAATAATCTCCATAAGCACAAGGTATCTCTTGGCACGTTAAAATTACAACCCCTGCTGTTTCAGGATATCCAGGAACTTCTGCAGGACACGTTATCAACGTCGAGTGAAAAAATTCAAACGCTGGCGCAAGCCATTTATGATAAAACCCAGGGTAATCCCTTTTTTATCAATCAGTTTTTAAAGATCATTTATCAGGAAAAATTGCTTTTTTTTTCTTATGATAAAGGTTTGTGGGAATGGGATTTAACCCGAATTCAGCGCACCAGCGCCACCGATAATGTCATTTCACTGCTGACATCCAAAATTCATCTGCTGTCCAAGCCCACACAAGAAATTTTAAAACTGGCGGCTTGTTTCGGTCATCAGTTTGATTTCAGAACCTTACAGATTATTAACGGGCAAAGCACCAGTCAAATCGCTGAAAACCTGTGGCAGGCCATTAAAAGCAACTTAATTTATCCTTTGGAAGAAAGCTATAAAACCATGGGTTTGGTTGGACTTCGGGAAAACCTCTCCAAAATTAATATCACGACATTAAATTACCGTTTTGCCCATGACCGTATTCAACAGGCAGCCTATGAGTTAATTGATGAAGCGGAAAGGCCAGCCCTTCATTTGAAAATCGGGCGTTTGTTATTAAAGGACAGGCCACTAACCGAAGACGACGAACGGTTATTTGATGTCATGGAACATTTCAATCAAAGCCTGCCGTTAATTGATGATCCTGAAGAACGATTGCAACTGGCCCGCTACAATTTCTGGGCCGGGCAAAAAGCCAAACTGTCTTCTGCCTATTTTGCCGCCAATGAATACCTTTCTGCCGCCGTGGAACTGTTACAGCCCGTGAACTGGAAAAAACATTATGACCTTGTCTTTCCTGTCTACCGTGAACAGGCTGTGTGCAAATACCTCATCAGTGATTTCAACGGCGCAAACACCTTTTTTTCTGAACTGTTGGATAATGTCAAGGACGAATTGGACAGGTTGGGCATCTATCGTTTAAAAATTGAAATGCTCTCCACCCTTAGCCAGCATACCGAAGCGTTAGAGATTGGCTTAAATGCCCTCAGAAAATTCGACATCCGGATTCCTCAAAAGCCCAAACTCATTCATATACTCGCGGCCATTTATAAAATCAAATTCAAGCTTAGAAAAACAAGGATAGAAAACATTGATCTGCCGCTGATGGAGGATGCCAAACAGCGGGCTATCGTCAATCTGATCACGCAGCTTCTAAACAGCGCCTTTATTACCAACCAACAGCTTTTTGTTATCCTCACCTGCAAAAATATCAGCCTGAGTTTAAAGTATGGTTATACCGACAGCACATCCATGTCGCTACCGGTTTTTGCCTTCATCATCATGCATTCGCTGAACTGGTACGATGACGCCATTGCCTTTGTCAAACTCTACAACCGGCTTAAACAAAAATATGGCGCGTCCAATTTCGAAGGGAAGAACCAGTTCGTTATCGGTGCATTCATTGAGCCTTATCAGAATCCGCTCAGCGTTTGCAATAACACAGTGATTAATGCCTTCAGGCTTTGCTGTGAAGTCGGTGATTTGGTGTATAGCAATTACAGCAATCTCCTCTTAGTCGTTCACTCACAAACCAACGGCAAAAAACTGGAGGAAATGAAAAAGAATATTCAATCGGCTATTGCGTTCATGTCCAGGGTCAATATTTCTGATTTCCTTAACTTCATCCGGTTTTCAGAATATGCTGCTCAATGCCTTGAAAATACTTCCCTCGCTTCTGATCAGAAATTCAAAGCTTACGAGCAGGACATCATCAAAGGCAAGAATAAAACCGAACTCAGCTTTTTTTACAGCTCGCTTACTTTTTTGTATTTTATGCTCGGCCGCTACGGGGACGCCATCGAGGCGGGCGAAAATCACCTGCGCTATGCCGAATTCAATACCGGCATGATGAGCCACCTGGACGGTAAACTGTTTTTAGCGCTTGCCATGTTTTATCATTTACCGGAAATATCGCATGTGCAACGCCATGGCTATTTAAAAAAATTACGCGGGCTCAGCCGCTTTATTGAGAAATACGCCACTTGGTGTCCGGATAATTTCAAAGCCTATGCCCTGCTGCTTCGCAGCGAATTTGCCCGGCTGGAACAGGGGTATGAGCCAGTCGTCGCATTGTATGAGCAAACCATGGAAACCGCGACTCAAAGCGGTTTGAATCTGATTGTCGCCATTGCCTCAGAGCGCGCCGGTTTTCACTGCATGACCGCTAAAGTCAGCCGCATTGCCAATATGTATCTTCATAATGCTTATCGTCATTTCAAAGATTGGGGGGCGGGTTCACGCGTCAAATTACTGGAAGAAAATTATCCCATGTTGACCTTTGACTACTCCCTGCCTAATTTCAACTTAAACCCGACCCCGGCGTCGTCCCCCAAGGTGAATACTCAAAGCATCGACATGCTGGCTATCTTAAAATTCACGCAGCTGATTTCCAGTGAAATCCGCCTGGACAAATTGTTGCAGAAATTCTTAGTCATCGTTTCTGAAAATGCGGGGGCGCAGCGCAGCATGATTCTGACTCAGGTTCAGGATAAATGGGTCGTTGAAGCCGAGGGCAATCTTGAACAACAGATTATTTATCTCAATAATCAGAAAAAAGAAGACATGCTGCTGCCCACATACCCGGCTTCCATTTTAAATTACGTGCAGCATACGCAAAAACCCATTATTTTAAACGATGCCATTCAATCGGAGCTAACGTTTCAGGATCCCTATGTACAGCGAGAAAATCCCCGTTCACTGTTGATGATGCCTCTATTCTATAAGGGGCAGCTCTCGCGCATGCTTTATCTAGAAAATAACAGCAGCAGTCATACCTTCACCCCCAATCATTTGGACAGTTTAAATTTGCTGGCGTCCCAGGCAATGACATCCCTTGAAAACGCCAAATTGTATTATCAGGCTACTCACGATCCATTAACGGGGCTCGCCAACCGCAACATGCTTTATGAAATGTTCCAGCACCTGACCAAGCAGGCTTCGCGTTCGCAGGGGAAAATTGCCTTGGTCTTCCTGGACATTGACTATTTTAAGGTGATTAATGATACCCTGGGACATGACAATGGCGACAAGCTCCTGATTCATGTGGCCAATACCCTCACCGCAAGCCTGCGTGAAGGCGATATCGCAGCACGGCTGGGAGGCGATGAATTTACTCTGATTTTAGCCAACACCTCGACTGATCAGGTTACAGCTATCGTTGAACGGTTGTTTAAGGAAATGTCCAAACCCATACCCATCGATGATCACCTGATTCAAATCACCTCCAGTATGGGCATCAGTATCTATCCCAAAGACGGTCATGACATCGAAACCCTGCTCAAACAAGCCGATACGGCGCTTTACCAGGCTAAGGAAAAAGGCAGGAATCAATACCACTATTACTCCACGGCCCTGTATGAAGAGTACCAGCAAATTCACGGTCTCGGTAAAGAATTGCAACGCGCTTATGACCGGCAGGAATTTTTCCTGGTCTATCAACCATTTTATGACGGGGTGACAGGAGAAATCATCGGCCTTGAGTCCTTGCTGCGCTGGAATCATCCGGAAAAAGGCGTGCTCGCCGCGGGGGATTTCATCCATACCCTGGAAAAAAGCCCCTTGATTATCCCGGTCAGTGAATGGATTATTAAATCGGTCTGCCAACAGGCCAAAATCTGGAAAGACAAGAAAATCTTGCCGGGTCCCATTGCCATCAATGTGTCAACCGTGCAGTTTTTGCGTCATTCATTGAGCCATGTCATCAATGATATTCTCGATGAAATCCAGCTGCATCCGTCCAGCATTGAATTGGAAATCACGGAAACCTTTTTTATTGAATACAATGAGCGGTTATACAAAGAAATTGATTCGCTGAAGAAAGGCGGCATAAACCTCGTGATTGATGATTTCGGTACCGGATATTCGAGCCTGTCTTATTTAAAACATTTGCCCGTCAATAAAATTAAAATTGATAAAGCCTTTATTGACAATTGCCAGCATGATTACCTCGATCAAACCATCATCAGCGCCATCATCACCATTGCCCACAAACTCAACATCAGTGTGATTGCTGAAGGCGTTGAGGTAGAAGAACAGTTAGACACCTTAAAGGTTCTTGGTATCGACGGCATCCAGGGCTATTATTACTCCCGCCCGCTGACCATGGACGATTGCGAAATTGAGCTCAAAAAATCCATTATCGAAAAATACCTGAAAGACTAGGCAAGGTCAAACCACATCCCCGCCAAGATTTGCCCAGGCCATGCCCAATAACTCATGCAAAGCGATACTTAAATAAACCATGTTCTGGGGATTGGGTAAATACCTTTTTTCCCAGCGTTCATCCTGCCAGTAAAGGGTTTTGTCAGCTGGAGCCGCGACAGGATTAAGACCCTGACTTCGACACAGGGCCATGGCTCTGGGCAGATGGATTGCAGACGTAACGAGGTAAAAGGGTTGGTCATGCACCCACTGCTTAATGGCCTTCGCCTGTTGCGCCGTATTTAAAGAAGCCGTCTCGAGCATCACAGGCTTTGGCGGGTTGTTAAACCAGTCTGCTAATTGCGCCATGCGCTTAGACTCCGCCATCTCACCGCCAAAGCCGCCGCCAGAAAGCAATAAGGTGGCATCCGGCAATTGGCGGTACAGGCGCAGCCCTTCCAGCAAACGCTTGATACTGGCGTTGTAAAGCAGGATATGTTCAGGCTGCCTGGCTTCTTCAGCCTGGCCACCACTCAAAACCACCACCCAGTGCAACTCAGGATCGGGTTTATTGACGAAAGGATATTGCCCCTCAAGATAAGTTGTCAGCGCTCTTGGCAACCAACCCAGGCTGACCAGTAAAAGCATCAGGTAGAGCCACGTAAAACCGGTTCTGCCTTTTCCACCCCGACACCAAAGCCTGATTAATAGCAGGGTATAAACGAGAAGAATAAGGCACAGAGGATTTAACAGCGCTTCCAGCAGATGTCGAATGGCCACCATCATTTCGCCTTAGCCATCATAAAAAGCCCAAGCAGGGCAAAGATCAATGTCGGGCCAATTGCCGCGAGAATGGGGGGCCATTGAAACACCTGGCTGACTGGACCAAAAAATCGGTTCAGAATATGAAAACCAAACCCGACAGTAATACCCAGCAGTAATTTGGATCCCATGGTGGACGAGCGCAGCGGACCAAAGATAAAGGGGATAGCCAGAACCATCATCACCACGGTCGTCAAGGGTTGAATCAGGCGCTGCCAATACGCCAGTTGATAATTGCTGGCGGTCTGATGGCTTTGCTTTTGTTCGCGAAGATACTGACGCAGTTCATACAAGGTCATTTCATCCGGTTCGCTGCTGGTTAAATTCAATAATTTGGGCCTAACCGACACATCCCAAATCATTTCTTTCGCCGCACTGGCTACCGTCTTTGTCCTGTAAATGTCGGTTTGGGCAATACCATAAGCTTTCCACTGGCCATTCTGGTAATCAATGCGCTCCATACGCCGTGCGAATCGTAAATGATGCCGTTCATCAAAGCGAAACTGAAACACGCCGTGCAGGGTGTTTTTTTCAATGCTGCCAATGGTGATAAAATCATTTTGATTGCGCAGCCAAACCCCCTGGGCTGTACGCAATGCCTGCCCGCCGCTTAAGGCCTGGGTCCGCAAATCATTGGCGAAATAAGCAAGCTTCGGCACCACGGTTTCTCCCACCACGGTTACAAACACAATGATTAAAAAGGCTACTTTCAAAACGGCTAACGTAATTTGGCCAATGGACATACCCGCCGCCCGCATGACAATCAACTCGCGGTGATTGGCCATCATGCCAAGGCCAATCAAACACCCCATGAGACTCGCCATGGGGAAAAAGAGATACACTTGATAAGGCATCTGCAGAAAAACAAACAGGGCTGCGTTCACAAGGCCAAAATCCGCACGCCCCAAATCATCGAGCTGATTGACAAACAGGATGAATACCTGCAGTCCTGCAAGCATAAGGGTCACGAGGCCAATGGAGGCAAGAACCGTTTTGGCAATGTAGCGTTCAATTAAAATCATGACAGCTTCACCCGGTTATAGCCCACAAGTATCAAGCCGATGAGAAGAACTACCCCATGCAGCCACCACATGCCGATCCATTGCGGGACCTTACCGGCCGCGACCCAGTCACGGGCGACAAACATAAAATTGGCGTACACAATGTAGAGCAAAATGGCCGGCAGCAGTTTGGCATATTTACCCGACCGTGGATTGACACGGCTTAACGGCACCGCCACCAGGGTTAGGGTAAGGACCATAAGGGGTACGGAAAGGCGCCATTGCAATTCAGCCGCCTTGCGGTTATCGGGGTTAAAAAACGGCAGTAATGCACTGGTTTTAGCGGTACGCAGATCGTCTTTGATTTCAATGGTGGGATGTGGCAAGCGAGCCTTGTACTGCTTAAATTCAGCCACCTGGTAATTGGCCTGTCCCGGCGCCCCTTCATATTCTGTCCCATGAGCCAGCACGATGTAGTCTTCAAGCGTTTCCTCATCGGTTTCTGCAAAGGCCTGTTCCGCCCATAAAATATCCCAGCGCGGTTGCTTGTCTTTGATAACCTGCTTCGCAAGAAAAATATTCCTGGCTTTGGTGTGTTCCCGGTTCATGGATTCCACATAAAACACCTGACGGCCATTGGAAATCGCCCGGAAACGGCCAGGCAAAATGGTTTGCACCAGGGTTTTCACACCGGTGGCGCGCAGCAGGGAGGAACGCTCCTTGGCGATGACAGGGCTTACCCAAATCATAATAAAGGCGACCAGCAATGCGACCCCGAAAGCCATATAAAAACTGTGTTTTAATAAGCGGTTTGGCCCATAGCCGCAAGCCTGCAACACCGTCATTTCACTTTCGGCATACATTCTGCCGTAGGCAATTAACAAAGCGACAAAAAAACCGAGCGGCAGCAAAAGCCCCATGAGGTTAGGCAATTCGAGCATCATCAGCTTCATGATAATCATACCCGGAATTTGCCCGTTAGCGGCCCGGTTTAAATAACGCACAAACTGGTTGCTCATGAAGATAAGCATGAGGATGGTGGTCAGAGAGGCTAAGGTTACGAACACTTCTTTAGCCAGATAACGGAAAATCAACACAGTCTGTCTCTCGGCAAAAGGGTTGGGGTTGGCGTATTCACACATGTCTCATGGATAACAATCGCCCTAGCTTATCATGATATCGCCTGACCGTCAGGTTTTCGTTTACGGAAATTCGCTTTAAGAAGTGGTATTACAACGTAAGGCTCGGTAAACTAGCACTCTTTGCCTTTCACAGGAAGCACAATGAATTATGGATTAGTGGACACGCCTTCGTTAAACGATGCGGAATGCCTGGTTTTGGGCCTCTTTTGCGATGGCGAGTGGGATGCGTTTGCCCAGGTGCTCGATGGTCAATTCAACGGTTTAATCTCGCGTCTTTTTACCCGATTAAAGGAAAAAGGCGATTCAGCCTGGCAATCTGAAATCAATCATCACAGCCTTTTGGTTTTAAATTGTGGAAAAAAAGCGGAGTTTACTGGCGACGCCCTTCAAAAACGATTGGGCGACATCATGGCCGCTCTGCTGAAGCAACGTGTCGCCTCAGCCACGCTATACCTGCCGCCCGTGGTTGATAAAACCCCGGATTGGCAACTAAAGCAGATGGTGCTGCAGGTTGACGCTCAATGTTATCAATCAAATGAATTTAAAACCGGAGAGAAAAAGCCGCTGGCACTAGAATCAGTAACCTTTAGTCTTCCGGGAGCAAGCCATGAAACCCTGCAGCAAAGTGAAGCCATTGCCAAGGGCGTGCAGCTGACGCGGACCTTGGCTGACCTACCCGCCAACCGCTGCACGCCAGCTTATCTGGCTGAACAGGCCATGGCTCTGGCAAACGAATACCCTGCCATTGAAGCAGCCATCATGGGGCCTTGCGAAATCCGTCAGATCGGCATGGGTGCTTTGTTAGCGGTTGCCCAGGGCAGCAACGAGGAGCCGCGCTTTATTGAATTGCGCTACCAGGGCGGCGGCGATACCCAGCCCATTGTTTTAGTTGGTAAAGGCATCACCTTTGACTCTGGCGGTTTAACCATAAAACCGGGCGATGCAATGACTGAAATGAAATACGATATGTCGGGTGCTGCGAGCGTATTGGGTACTTTAAAAGCCTGCGCTTTACAAAAGCTGCCGATTAATGTCATCGGTCTTATTCCCAGTGCTGAAAACATGCCCAGCGGATCTTCGGTCAAGCCGGGCGACATCATCACCACCCTGTCTGGGCAAACCGTTGAAATTCTCAATACCGACGCGGAAGGACGACTGGTGCTGGCTGATGCCTTAAGTTACGCCGAACGGTTTAATCCGGCCATTGTCTTGGATATCGCCACACTGACTGGCGCGATTATTATCGCCCTGGGCTTTATTACCACCGGCTTTATGACCAGGGATGACCCATTAGCCGCCGATTTATTGGCAGCGGCTTCTGAAAGCAATGAAAAAACGTGGCGCATGCCGCTTGATGATGCTTACCAGGAAGCGCTCGACAGTCCCATGGCTGACATGATTAATGGCGCCTTTGACCGGAGTGCCGGTGCGATTACCGGGGCCTGTTTTCTGTCGCGTTTTACCAAAAAATACCGCTGGGCCCATTTGGATATTGCAGGAACAGCCTGGGTATCCGGCAAAAAGCGCCAGGCTACCGGAAGACCTGTCCCACTACTTGTTGAGTTTTTACGCCATGTCAGTAATACGCGTTGATTTTTATCTGCTAAACACCAGTGAGCCGCAGGAGAAATGGGTTTTTGCCTGCCGCTTGCTGGAGAAAGCCTATTTACGCGGCCATCAGGTCTTTGTCTACTGCAATGATCAACAGGATGCCGAAAAGCTGGATGAATTACTCTGGACATTTAAAGAAGACAGTTTTATTCCCCATCATCTGCAGGGAGAGGGACCTGAACCACCACCTGTTGTACAAATCGGCTATGGCCCGGAGCCACGCGGTTTTCGGGAAATCCTGATCAATCTGGCAAACACCATTCCTCCGTTTTACTCGCGTTTCAAACGTGTTATTGAAATTGTCGCCAATGAGGAAACCGCTAAACAGTTAAGCCGCCTCCATTATCGTGAGTACCGGGCCAATGCCTGCGAGCTGCAAACCCATACGATTGACACGGCTTGATTTCACTGTTCCAAGTCCTTTAGGGAAGCATTGCCATATAATTTAACATTTTGTCTTTATTTTATTTTTTTATTACTTAAAATACCCACTTTTGCACACCGAGATAAATAATGACAATGAGTAAACAAGAAACAACCAAAACCGCGACATCGCCTGTCTTTAATGCCGGGAGCAAGATTGAGCTAATTTTGGACAACTCACCTGACTTTAAAAACGCCGAAGTGATTATTGATGTGTCAGGAATCTTGAGGAAAAACTTATTGCGCCTGGTCGCCAAGTATCCTGAGAAACAATTTACTGTCAACAATATGGCCCCCGATCTGTTAGAGCGTATAAAACAAATTAAAACCATGACGGTAGAGACGATGCTGCAATCCAATGTCATGCCTTTAACTCCGCCCTCTGTAAACACGCCCAGCTGTCATAAAGACACATTGGCATTAGATAAAAAATGGTTAAGTCGTGGCAACATTGAATTTACAGAAGAATCGGCTGAAACCATACTGAGTGCGTTTAAACCAAAGACTTTTTTTATCTTAAGCCTGGACAAGCTTCAAAGTCACGATGCAAATTCTGTGAATCAACTGTTTAAGAAACTTCAGGAAGCAAACTGTCCATTTGTCGCTCTTTGTCCAAGCCAACCGGTTTCCCCTGTGCCATTTAAAAAGGAGTTGGAATCAAAAATAGAATATTTTGATTTAATAGACCTTAACCGGCAAACCATTAGATGGTCTTTATTTGTGTCTGGCAATTTAGATAATGTCGATAAGTTGAAGGACGCATTTATTCAATCATACAAAGAAAGAAAGAAGGAGATAACCCAGCAAATTGAGCATTTCCGTTTAAAATTAAATACCGCTGAAGGGGTTGAAAAAGCCCAATTCCAAGGCGCGATAAGAACCGCTGAATCGTTAATACGTTGTATTGATATCTGTTTTAAAAGCTCACCCCTTAACATCGATCATGCGACCGTTACAACCCCACCCTCCGTCACGACAGAAGGACAATCTCAAGCTAAAGAAATGCCTCTCTCCAGCGAGGTCATTGTTGCAACCAATCCTTCGGTCCCGGCACAAAAGCCAATACAATCTCAAACGAATACACCTTTACACAGCATCCCATCCAAAGCAGTCATTGTTGCAACCAATCCTTCAGCCCAGGTACAACGACCACAACCATTACAAACAAATACACCGGACTCCAGCATGCTTCGATTCAAGGGAACCCTTGTCACTCCCTCCCCTTCCCTGATACAAAAACAAGGACAATCGCAACCGAATACATTGAGATCCAGTATGTTTCCTTCCAGGGACATCTTAACGAGCCCTTTAATCCCCGCACAAAAACAACCGGCTCAAATGACCCCATCTCCCAGTGTCCTGGTAAAGTCAGGGTATCCACAGGGCGTTCACCATGCTTTTTTTTCTAATCCATCCACAACACAACGACTGACGCAATCGAAGCCACAGGATCCTGTTACAGCATTTAAGTTAGCCGCCATAAAAAATGAACTTGAAACAACCGCCAGGCAATTAACCTCTTTTTCTGCCTTGTTATCCACGGCAGCCACGGACGTAGGCAATTTAGTCGAACTTTTTGACGATTTACAACAAGATGCTCAAAAAAAATTGAAGCTCGCTGGAGAAAAAATAGCCAAGCTTGGTAAGCCAACTGAGACCCCGGAAGAGAAGTCCAGAAAAAGTTCTCTTACTGCAGCGCAAATGAGTTCTTCTATGGAGGTATCGAGCCAACCCAAAAGCCCTGGGCAATAATCACGAGGTCATGGCTTTTTGCCTATTGCTGTTGAATACGACTTCAGGTTATATCCAACAGCAATTGTAACTATTGCGTAGGGATTGATTGCAATTGTTTAATTCTACCGCAGATTTATTTATTTTATGCCTGATTTTTCTAAAATACCGGCCTTTACAATCCGGCAGGAATAATAATGAAACCCAATCAACCTAATCAAGACGGCAAAAGCGAACAGCCAGAAGAGACTAAGGCCAACCGTACTCCAGGGAGTTGGGACCAGTTTCAGCTATTACTCTATCAAATCATCACCTCAGAAAGCGCGGACAATGTGGTTGACATGGTCGGTATACTGGGTTCACATCTGTTTCATTTGGCCGCCATGCTTCCCCAAAAAAAATTTTTTGCTGGCAATATGAATCCCAACCTGAAAAAACGTATTGCCACGATAAAAGATACCGACATCAATAGCCTGCTCGAAGCCAATATCATGCCCCTAACCCCTCTGGCAAACCCTGATAGCCTGTCCTTGCGCAAGGAAATGCTTGAATTAGAAAAACAGGTACTTGAGAAGAACTCGATTTTGTTTGATAAAACGGCTAGCGAAGAGATTATTAAATCTTGTGATGCCAAAAATTTTTATTTCCTCCCAATTGCCAATCTTTCCGCTGAAGCAACCGCAACCCTGTTTACCCGGCTTCAAGACAAAAAATGCTCGTATTTAGCCGTTTATCAAAACCAGCTATCGTCCCTTCCCATTACAGTTAATGGGGTGTCTTGTTTTGACTTCATTGACATTCAAGGTCCTAACCCGGTTCGCTGGTTCCTTTATACATCCAGCACGATGGCTCCAGTCATTCAAGCGTTTTGTCTTAAGGTATACGTTGACAATGAACAATTAGCAAAAGCTAAAGTGAATACCATTCAATCCGAATTGAAAACGGTTAAAGACCCCATTCAAAGGCAGCGGCTCGAAATAAATTTAAAAGTGGCGACTGATGTGTTTAATTTTATCAGAGAATCGTTTGAAAATTCACCGCTTAATGAAAAGCAAGCAACCAGTAAGGCGCTGTCTGCAGCAGAAGCAAAAACACCTGCAAACCCTAAACGACAACTCATTGGTCCGGAACCTGCGCTTTGCAAAGCGAAAACGTCTCAACAATCCGGTGGTCATCCATGGTCACAACGGCAACAACCTGCCCTGGAATTTTTTGGCAGGAAAGTATACTCCGCCACTGAAATTAAACACCAGACAATACAGGCAGACATGATGGCGTTAAGCACTGAATTCCAACATATGGCTACTCGATTGGCGCAAACAGACTTTACAAAATCAGAAGAAACCTTGAGGATCATGGAGGCTTTGGAGTTATTAAAATCCAGGGCGGCCCATCAGGTGGAAAAAGCAAAAGAGGTAATAGACGCATTAACGCCTGAAAAGGCTGACTCGATGACCAAAGTATCCGAAGCCAACCCTAAACGACTTAAACCAAACCTTATTGCAGACAATCCGGTATCAGCCCCTTCTCCAGCAACAACGACCCAAACCCGGGAGAAGAAACACAGCGTTTCCTTCCTGCTGAACTAGGCCCATGCTACTCAGGCCGCAGCTTGACTGCAGTCTGGAGGCTTTAGCCGTATTTTTCCTTCAGGTAGCGAGCCACCGTGCGTACCCCCATGGCTTCACCGCCTTCCGGTTTTCCGGGTTTACTCGCTAAATTCCAGGCCATGATGTCGAAGTGCACCCATTGGGTGGCGGCATGAATAAACCGCTTTAAAAACAAAGCAGCGGTGATGGCCCCCGCATAGGGCGATGGGCTGGCATTGATAACGTCGGCCACGGTGGAGTCGAGCATGCTCTCATAACCTGAAAACAGGGGAAAACGCCAGACAGGGTCACAAATTTCTTCCCCAAGGCGGCTTAAGGTGCTAGCCAATTCATCATTACCGGTAAACAGGGCTGCAATATCTGTTCCTACCGCTACCCGTGCGGCACCTGTTAAGGTAGAAAAATCGATCAGCAATTCGGGTTTTTCCTCACAGGCCTTGACCATGGCATCGGCAAGAATGAGGCGGCCTTCCGCATCCGTGTTATCCACCTCCACCGTCAGACCATTGCGCATGGTGAGCACATCGCCCGGACGAAATGATCGCGAACCAACAGCATTTTCTACAGCAGGAATAAGCACCTGCAGGCGCACAGGCAGCTGATTGGCCATAATCCATTGGGCGAGGCCCAGCACGTGGGCCGCCCCACCCATATCCTTTTTCATCAAGCGCATATTCAGGGCGGGTTTAATATCCAGTCCGCCGCTATCAAAACAAACGCCTTTACCCACCAGGGCAATGAGTGGATGATCGGCCTGCCCCCAGGTTAACTGGATTAAACGCGGTTCAAATTCCGAAGCACGGCCCACCACATGAATCGCCGGGAAATTGGCAGTCAGCAATTCATCCCCCACCCATTCACAGAAATCCGCCTGATACTGCCTGGCCAGTTCGGCGGCAGCAGCAGACAACTGCTCAGGACCTAAATCGTTGCTCGGGGTGTTAATGAGATCCCGTACTAAAAAAACCGCCTCCACCTCTGTTGTGAGGGCTTTTAAATTTTCTTTCGAAACCACCAGCCGACGCGGCGAGCGTTCCTGTTTTTTATAACGATCAAAACGGTATTGCGCCAAGCCCCAATTCACTTGGGCAAATGCCGATAGCGGATGAGTCGTCTCATACTGTCCTTCCGGTAGCAAGGTTGCAGCATAGGCCATGGCCTGGGCATCGCCTGCCTCCCCTTGCCCTAAAAACGCTTTGGCCAGATGGCCGGACGGTGTATAGATCAGGCACAACTGCCCCAGCCTGGCGTTAAACCCCTGGGATTGCAATTGGCAACGCTCGCCTTCATTCAACTCGATGTTGCCATCCTGCCATTGGGGTGAATTCACGAGCACCAGGGGCACAGTCCCCTTCCCCTCCGTCTGGTAAAACACATCAGCGTGCATAATCACTCCTTCATTGAACCACGAAACTGCGCCGGCCTTATTCCAGCAAGGTACAGGCACAGGAAATATATGAATAACGTCGCAAAAACATGGACGAATAATACGCCCAGTCGAGTGAGGGGGGGCTTAGCCAGCCATTCGCTGACATCGCCGGCCATCAACCAGAGGTAAACGGCAATGGCACCATTGGCAAACAACAACTGAGCTATAAATTTAGGCCAACCCGCCATGGGTGTAAAAATTTGCCGGCGTCTTAAAAGGATGAACAATAAGCCGCAGTTTAAATAACCGGCCAAGGTGGAAGCCAACGCCAGACCGGCATGAGCCAGAGGCCAAATCAGCACGGCGCATAACAGGCTGTTGACCACCATGGCGACAGCGCCTATTTTAACCGGCGTTTTGATATTCTGTTTAGCATAAAACCCGGATGCCAAGACTTTGACCATCATGAAAGCGGGAACGCCGGAACCAAGCGCAATCAAGCTTTTCTGGGTCTGCAACACGTCAATAGCCGAAAATTTTCCATAAGCGAAGCAGCAGGCAATCATTGGCATGGAGAACAGGGCAAGCCCCACGCCTGAAGGCAGGCCGATGAGCAAAATACTGCGTAAGCCCCAATCCAGGGCACGGGAATATTTTTCAAGATTCTGTTCGGCATGCTTTCGCGACAAATGCGGCAGGATAACGGTAGCAATTGCCACCCCAAAAACCCCCAGGGGAAAGTCCGTCAATCGATCGGTATAGTATAGCCAGGACACGCTGCCCACCTGAAGAAACGAGGCGAAAATGGAATCAATCATTAAATTAATCTGGGCGATGGACACACCGAATAAGGCAGGGACCATTAATTTTAAAACACGCCTCACCCCGTCATCCCCCCAAAACAGACGGGGCTTAACCAGCAACTGGCGCTGATAAAGAAAGGGAATCTGAAACAGCAATTGCGCAATCCCTGCCAACAAAACACCCCAGGCCAAGGCCACAACGGGCGTATCGGTGTAGGGGGTTAAATAAACAGCCGCAAGAATCATGAAAACATTGAGCAACACGGGTGTAAACGCAGGCACACCAAAATAACCGTAGGTGTTTAACACCGCCCCGGCCATGGCCGTTAAGGAAATCAGCATCAAGTAAGGAAAGGTCAGACGCAACATCTCGGTGGCAAGAAGGGTCCTGGTGCTGCCTTCGCCAAATCCCGGTGCGAAAATAAAAATAATAACCGGTGCCGCCAGCACGCCAATGACTGTGATAATCGACAGGACAAGACTTAAATGCCCAGTGATGCGGGCGATAAACAAACGTACATCATTGACAGGCCGCTTCTGTTGGTATTCCGCCAGCACCGGCACAAAAGCCTGAGCGAACGCGCCCTCAGCAAAAAGACGGCGCATAAAATTGGGGATACGAAAAGCCACGTAAAACGCATCCATTCCCGCCTGTGCACCAAAAAAATAAGCCAGCAGCATGTCGCGGGCAAAACCCATCAGACGCGACGCCAGCGTCATGATGGAAACAAGCGAAGTGGAGCGCAATAAACTTTGTCGTTTGGGAATCATGGTTTCTGTCGCTGACATAGTGTAAAATGGGTTTTTGACCTGCGACTATGATATACCCGATGAGGGAGAATTGCTTTCTTTTAAGCGAGATTTTCTCATTCTCTCCGCATCAAACCATTTACCCGAGGAGTCAGGTCATTGAATCGGTTTTTTTTGTTTTGCTAACAACCTGAAAAACCATGGTTTTTGTTTGCTAATCAACCAGAATATATTGACAAATTCTAAGGCATTGTGCATGATTAGCTTCTTTTGTGACATCTAAAAATGAGTGGAGATTTGTAAGTGGCAAATATTAAATCAGCGATCAAACGTGCTCGCCAAAACGAAAAGTTACGCAACCATAACGCCAGCGCGCGTTCCATGTACCGTACTTTCATCAAAAATGTTCTGAAAGCTGTTGAAGCGGGTGATAAAGAAGCTGCACGTGCTGCTTACGCAAAAGCCCAGCCTATTATTGACAAGGCCGCCAGCAAAGGCTTAATCCATAAAAACAAAGCATCTCGAATTAAAAGCCGCCTCAGCGCACGCGTTAAAGCCCTGGCTGCTTAATCCCGGTGTTTCCGTCGCTCTAAGTCCGTAAACATCCGAACCGGCTCATCCGGTTCGGACCCTTAAGCCTGATTCATATACTACCGTATAAAAAGCAGTGAATTAATAAATCGGAAATCACTCAGATGAAAATTTAAATAAACCCAAGTGACTCTGAGCAGTCGGAACAATTCGACTCATTCATCGGAGTCAGCTAATCTTTTACCTTTAATGCCCCAAGAGTAGCCCCCTAGAACACCGACGCCCACATACAAAATCACTTTTAATATTTCCAATACTATTTGATCTTTGTCATATCGAATAGCAAAGCAAAACAGGATACATAATCCAATGATGATTACAGTCGCAAACCGGTATTGAAATTTAGTATTATTGGACTCATGCTGCCGTATACTTTCCCTGTCTTTAAGTTGCGCCTCAAGAGACTTTAACGCATATTCATGATCATATTCCCTGGCTTGCTTGGAATGCTCGAGTTCTTTTTCCCTCAGCGTCAGCTCTTTTTCTTGAACCGAAAGAAATTTATCTACCGTGGCCGGAGATAACTGCTTTTTATTATTATCAGTCATTATTTATAAATTGGTTTTTTATAGTGGACTTTAATCTTACCAAAATCTCTCTGGCCAAGACGTGCGGGAATAACTTGTGTATAAGCAATATTAACCTTATCCCCAGGCTTTAAATTTATGAATTGCCTGGGAGATAAAAGCTCCTCATCTATTTTGTTCAGTGTAATGGCACTATTTGTGTTCATTTTTTTATCCTCATGGTCGATGATTATAGAACACCAGAAGAAAGATCGCTATACCATGTTTATCCTATTTTTACTCCTCGTAAGCATAATTCTGGCATGAATCAATAACAATACTGTTGCAGAGTACAACCGCCATAATTGCTACAGACCTGATAAATTTTACAGGTACGGATAATGCCCGGGTTATACCAGTAATTGTTATAATAATTGCCTTGTTTATAACGCCAGTGGTTGTTGTACTGTTTCTGGTGGTATTTTTTATAGTACTGGTAATTCGGGCCTCGATAGATATTGCCGCGATAATACGGATTGTATTGGTTATTATTATTGTAATAACCAAAATTTCCGCGGTTACAGCCCTGATTTTGCCAGGCGAAACTGGCCGTGCTGACCATCAGCACCCCCAGCAGGACAACGGCCTGCCAGAGCTTGTGTTTTATCCCTGTATTCATAACGCCTACCTCTTGCGGTTTAAGCCGCCGTTACTCCTTTTTTTCGGCTTTACAGCAGACGCCTGCAAACGCGTTGTAAAGCAAGGCAATAATCACGCCGCCGATAAAGAGATCGATAAAACCAATCACTGCACCAATGAGGCTGCCTAACACCGTGGGCTCAAAGCCAGGATAAAGAAGCCCCATCGATGCAACAAACGGTCTGCCATAAGCATAGTACGTGGCAATTAATCCCATAATCAGAATGGAAATGCCCCAAAAAATACCCAGCGCCAAACCCAGAGCGACCGGACTCAATCTTGCATTATTCATCCTCATCTCCTCTGTAACCACCCTATACTAAGTATAGTTGATTGCCTGTCATCTCTCTGCACACACTGAGCCAGAAACGACTTTACTGCTCATCTTTCTCTCATGATCCAATAGCCATTGCTTCTTGGCGATGCCGCCGCCGTAACCACCCAGCTCGCCATTGCTGTTAATCACACGATGACAGGGAATAATAATCGCCAGCTGATTAGCGCCATTGGCATTGGCGACTGCCCGGCAGGCCAGGGGTTTTCCCAGCGACTCAGCCACCTCAGTATAGGAACGGGTTTGTCCGGGGGGTATTTGACGCAAGGCTTCCCAGACCTGTTGTTGAAAAGAAGAGCCCATAAAATACAGAGGCGTGGTAAATTCTGTTAATGTCCCGGCAAAGTAAGCCTGCAACTCTTGCTTAATCCACTCAAGCGGCGGTGCATGCCCCGGCACAACCGCCGCTTGAGTTCGCCGGCGCAGACGCTCAATTTCTCGTTCTAGACCGCGGCGCTCGATAAATTCAAGCAGATACAGTTGCGTATCACTGGCAATAGCCATCATCGGGCCTAAAGGTGTATCCAACAGGGCGCTTTTTAACAGGGTAAGCGATCCTTTTTTAGATGGGGCAGCGCCCATAATTCGTGTGAAGGCATCACGAAAACCGCTGCCGGATTCATAGCCCGTGGCGAGTTGTGCTTCGATAACCGACTCCCCTTCCCTGATTTTTTTAACCGCTAATCCCATACGACGCGCCCGCGCATACTCCACAAAGGTCATGCCAAAGCGTTTTTTAAATTGCCGCCGCGCCTTGACTGCATCTGTCGACAGGGCCTGGAAATCACCATTTTTCCAGCGCTTTTCAGGATTGGCTTCGATTGCTTCAACCAATTGTTGCACCACATCGGAGACCTGATTGGGATGCGACAGGGGACGGCAGCGTTTGCAAGGACGATACGAAGCCAACAAGGCTTGTTGCGCGGTCAGAAAGAATTCACAATGCGCGTATTTTGGTTTTCTGGCAGTGCACGTGGGGCGGCAAAAAATACCTGTTGTTGTGACGCCCACATAAAAAACCCCCTCATAATGCGGGTTATGGTCCAACAGGGCCTGGTAATATTGTTTTTTTATGGTTTCGGTCAACATGACGGCCTCAATTCAATCATCACTTGTCAATAACAGTGTAGCGAATTAAAAAAATGACGCCGCCGAAAATAGATCATCGAATTTTTTGTGCCACCCCGAAGAAGGTTTAGGACGGGACAACCTGGGTATCGGAATCATGCTGCGTGGAATCTGCTTCAGAATCTGATGCCAATGCCAGCATTCGCGGATGGATCCACCCATTGCCGCGTATCACACGCCAAAAACCAAACATGGAGTTAACATACATGGATAGACCAAGGGCGGGATCAAGCGGCGTTCGCCACTGCACCAATTGGTCCTGAATTTTCATACGGCTTGACATGGCACCGAGTTTGAGCTCAGCAGAAGATAATGCACCTTTAATCTTGTCTTTGCACCCTTCGACCTCTGATTCCAATTGATGACAGGCACGCGCCCGCCCCTGCCCTGCTGATTCAATCAATTCATTCACGGCATTATTTTGAATCGTCAGGGTATTCACTGAAGCATGCTGGTAACTTAAGCGTCCAAAAAGGGCTTTGCTTGTGTCAATCAACAGGCTTTGCCAATGATCATACATCACATATTTCAAAAAGCTGGTATTGGGATAATCTTGATAAAGTGTTTGCAATTGGTTTTGGATAAGCGTCAGGATATCAATAAAATCAGACTGGCAATCCTGGTGCTGTTTTTTATATAAATACAGGGCCAGCTTTGCTTCACGATCAGCCACAGCAAAATCGTGCCGAGCTTTGGCCAGGCGTCTTTGGTAATCTGCAATCACATCGACGTTTTCGGGCGCTTTATTAAGCTCTTGATCCATGTTGCCAGCCAGCAAGGCAAAATAACTTAAGTCCTCTAAATGGATCAGTTGAGGAACAGTAGCAAGAATTTCTTCAGCACGAAGCAACAATTCATAGAGATTAATGATCTGGATAAATTGCCCATACGAAGCGTCACCATTTAAAACGTATTGTCGTCTGATTGCCGGTGGGCGAACGGCAGGCATTGCCTCGGCGCTGTCGATATGATGCGCCTCAAAATCATTAGCCACCATCGGCAATTCATTTTGGCGGGTGGTCGTCAATAACGATTCCCGGGTCTTAGAGGCAAAACAGGCTTGCCATTTTTCTCTCTCGTTTAGCGACAGCGGTTGCTGGATAAGCCAATTGGAAGCGGCTTGTCTGAAAGCCTGTTGAGCGGCTTGAATTTGTTCTTTAATTTGCAATAGTGATAAAACCATAATAATACTGCGCGTCCTTTTATTAAAGTGCGCGCAGTTTACCTATGGTTTGGGCATAATTCAACCAAAAATACTGATCTGGTTTTGTTGGTTCAATTGTTCATAAGCCCGTTTTGCCGGGATGTAATGGGGAAACTGGCTCATCAACCGATTCAGAATCATACGCGATAAGGTTTCATCCCCGCGATTCCACTCGCTTAACGCATCGAGGTACATTAAATCAGCCGTTTGACCAGCCAGAACCGGCGCCCTGTTCAGGATAAGCGGCTCAATGAAGCTGATGCGGCTGGCCTGTTGCGCATCAAGCCATTGCAGCACTTTTTGCGCCTGTTGACTGCCGTTATTGCTGGCTTCTTTAAGCAACTGCCTGCCCCTTTCCGGCATTTTTTCACCCAAAGCCCCCTCCAGATACAACATGGCCAGCCGGTATTGAGCATAAGCATTGTTATTGGCCGCTAATTCTTTGTACAAATCACCGGCATGATGAATGTCTTTCTCAACCCCTAACCCATACTGGTACATGCGTGCCAGCGCCATCTTGGCTTTCTCATTACCCAGATCGGAGGATTGTTGGTAAAACCGGACCGCATCACCAAAATCAAGTTTGGTCGCAACCCCAGTTTCAGACAATAATCCCAATTGATAGTTGGCATCCCTGTCGCCCAATTCGGCGGCTTTTTTATACCAGTGCAAGGCTTTCTGCTCATCGCGTTTGCCTTTATCACCACGGAAATAGATACCTGCGAGTTGATTCATTGCCGGACCGTACCCTTTCTGGGCCGCTCTGAGATAAAGTGCTTCCGCCTTGTCGTAATTGACTGGTTGACCTTTGCCGTATTCATAGACCAACCCGAGATTGAATATCCCGCGGATATTGTTACGGTTAGCCGCCTGCTGATAATTGTCGGCCGCATTCAAATAATCATCATCCACCGTATCGTAGACGAATCCCAAGGCGACTGCCGCCGGTGCAAAGGATTTTTTAGCCGCGGTATACCATTGTTTGGCTTTATCATAATCGGGTTTTAACCCGCCGCGCCCCATTTGGTAAAACTGCGCCAACAGGTATTGCGCCACCGGTTGCCCCTGTTCAGCCGCGGCCGTGTACAGCTGTTCTGCCAATTGCGCATTGGCTTCCCCGCCCAAACCGCGGTCATACAGATAAGCCAGTTTCAGTTGCGCGTCTTTATCGCCTTTATCAGCAAAATGCTGATAAATATCACGCGCCTGCTTCATATTGTCAGGATTATCCGCTTTTTGAAGGAAATAATCCGCCAACAGCAACCCGGCTAAACTGTTATTCTGCTGCCTTGCTTTATCCAGTTCCGGCAGGAATGATTCACCCGCCTGCTTTTTAAGAATGGCCAAATTCAGATTGGCGTATGAAAAACCCTGGTTTGCCGCCTGTTGCAACAAAGCCCGTCCCTTCTCCATGTCTTGATTGAACCCCTGCCCTTCCACGTAGTAGGTACCCAGGATGAAGGCTGTTACGGGATTTAACGACGCTTTTTGATACCAGTAGCGTGATTCAATCTGATTCTTGGGCACTGAAATGCCCCGCTCATAGAGAATAGCCAGCAGCAAAGCCGCTTCAGGATTTCCGGCATCCGCTTCGCGTTTTGCCGTTTCAAAAGCCTGCTTTTGCCTGGCCGGATCGGCGTCCATGGCATGGTAGAAAGCCAGCGGCAATACCGCTTCAGCAACACCCTGTTTCGCAGCCCCCTGCAATAAACGTTTAATTAACTGATTACGGTTTTTCCTGGCAGCCACACTTAATCCGGCATTGTTTTCTTTAACCAGGTAATCAGCCAGCCGGTATTGCGCCTCGCCGAACCGGTTGGAAGACGCCAGATAATACATGGCCATAGCCTGTTGATGATCCGGCTGCACCACGAGGTTACCCTGCGGATCGTTAAAGCCCTTTTCATAGATGTTGGCCAGTGCGTACTGAGCATAAGGATTGCCCTTGAATGCCGCATCGGTCATCCAGTCTATCCCCTTCTGATAATCCACCGGGTTGGTTTGTCCTTCAAGATAAAGGATTCCTAAGTTATATTCCGCCCGCACATCCTGCTGAGAGGCCGCCAGTTCAAAATAAACCACAGCCTGATCAGGGTTTTTAGCGACGGCAATGCCATATTGATAAAGCTGCCCAATCTCATATTGAGCATCCGATTCACCTAAAATGGCCTGATCATACAATTGCGTTAACACGGATTGATAATTCGCCTGATGTTCCCAACCATGCGTCAGGTGTTCGATATAATCCAGTGTCGGTTTATCATTGGGGACAGGGTAAGGCACGACTCCCTTTGCCACCCTGAATTGTTTTGGATGCTTAAGGGCTAAGGATTCACTGTCCTTCAAATCCTGAATCTGTCGGTTAATGGGATAGCGCTTGAACGACCAGTCATTGGCTTCATTGCCGCTTAACATCGGCGCCAGCACGTCGAAATATTCACTGATGGCAATGTCCTGGGGATTAGCCAGCTTGAATTTTGGCTTATAAAGCGACTGACGCGTCACTTCATCCATTCTGGGGTACTGGTTGTAGTTATTTTCTTTTAATGCCATGGGGTTTTGCCAGGCATTGTAGATGCCGCCCAGGTTATAATGACTGGCGGCAAAATTGTCCGCCTTGCCATGGCTTAACCACCTGGCGACCAGCAACTGGGCTGGTGTTTGTTGTTCTTTCAATCGCGTGGCATCAGCCTGAGCCTGCCATTGTTCGGCCAACTGGCTGTCAGGCCCAACCACTTTACCTTCTTTATATAAGACAGCCAAACCAGCCTGGGCATCCGCCTTGTTGTTTTGGGCAGCCCTGAGCATCCACATAAAACCGACTTTGGCGTCATATAAACCGCCTTTTTCATCGAGGTATAATTGAGCCAGTGCAAACTGGGCATCGGCATTGCCTTCGGCTGCCGCTTTGTCATACCAGCTTTTTGCCAGCTCCAGATTATTGTCTTTTTTAGCGATATTCCCGAGCGCGAGCATTGCATTGAAATCATTCTGAGACGCGGCTCTTTGCAGCAATTCCTGTGCTTTATTGACATCTTTGGCAACCCCTATGCCCGTGGCATACAGTTCGCCCAGTTTTACCAGCGCATTGAGATTGCCATTTTCTGCTGCCTTGTTAAGCCAGATGACGCCAAGCTTCTTATTGCGGTGATCGCGGCTGCTTAAAAATTCAAGTCCTAATTCATACTGGGCCAGGGCATTGCCTTTTCTGGCCGCGTCAATGAAGTAACGACGAGCGACATCAATATTTTTTTTGGTTCCGTAACCAAAAAGATGAGCGGCAGCACTGTAAAGTTGGGCCTGCGTGTCGCCGCCGGCCGCGGCCTTTTTAAACCAGTGGAGGGCTTTTTCCGGATTATTTTCTTTAATCAGATAATAATGGGCCATGAGCTGTTGGGCAGGAAGGAAACCCTTTTCAGCCGACTGCAGGAAATAGCGCAGGGCAAGGCTGTCATTCTTTAATTCACCGAAACCAAAAAGCCGCATGCGTGCCATGTAGTAATCCGCAACCGGATCTTTCCCAACCTGGGGCATTAAATTCTTGCCGGCAACGAAGTAATTCCCCTGACGGAAGTTGATCAACCCCTCTTCAGCCCACAGGGTTTGGCTTCCCGTTGCAGCAACCAGACAAAACCATGGCACCAGTGATTTCATGGCAGTTCCCCTCTTTTTATATTCGTTGCAATTGGCGCTGTTTTTTTACATTGTCATTGCAGGAATGATGCCATACCTGACAACTTCTCTGACAGCCGCATTCCTTGAATTACTTTTTACCAGCCAAAAGTTACCTTTGTTATTCAAGCCGTATTTCACCGTCGTGTATTCGCAGATCTTAAGGCTTTGACTGCAATCCACCACCCGACCATAGCGAAGCTTGGGATCGTCGACCGTGCAAATGAATTTCACTTCTTTTTCAGTACTGGACAGTGCGGCCCACTGCCGGCCATTGATGGCATGATTTAAATAGAGGCTCCTTGAGCTTTCATCATCGCGCATCTGGTAAAGATTGATTTTCTGCGACAGGGTATTAAAGAAAAAATACAGGGATTGTTTCGCGCCAGCCGCTTCCGGTAAAAGATGCAGGGCCTTCAATTCAAACTGGTAGCCCGTGTCGAGGCACCCGGGCGGATTGCGGTTATCTTTGTCAGCTTTTTCTTCAGCTGTCATAGCCACACCCGGAACAGATAGTCCCAGGCACAGTATCATTGTCGCGTACTTGGTTATTGTCTTCATTGTGCTTTCCCGCTTGTGCTATCCAAAATAGGTCTGACTGTTACTTTAGTCCCCAGAAAGCCGGTTTTATCATTGGATACCTCTACAAACTCATGATTCATCCACAAAGCATCGCGGGTGAACATGCGGACACAGCCGTGGCTCGCCCGGTAGCCGGGAATATCATCCGAGCCATGCATGGCAAAGCCTTTATGAAAGTACATGCAGTAAGGCATTTTTGCCCCACCTCGGCCGATAGGAAATACCCCGGAGCGGCATTTTTCATTTTCCTTGCTGAAGAAATAGAAGATACCGGTTAGGGTACGGCAGGAATTATTGCTGTCAGAGCATTTATCCCGGCCTGAAGAAATAGGTCCCCATTTAACCAGACGGCCTTCTGCATCGTAAGCGGCCCAGGCGAGTTTATCCTGATCCACAATAATTTGCTTATTGCCTTCAGCCTTGATTTTTAAGGGGAAAGGCGAAAAATCAAGCAGGGTTTTGTTCACCAGATTGCGGGGTACAGCGATTTCCTTGCCAGCCCAAAGATGGTTGTAGGTGCGGTTAAGGCGTTGAACAATATCGCGTTGCTGTTCATCCGGGAAGAGTTTTTCCCAGCTTTGACCAGAAGTCACCTTGATGCATTGGTACTGAGGATAGGCACATAATCCGGTCCCATAATAAGGGGCCGCGTGTGAGGATATCGCCGATAAAGACAGTGCCAGAGCCATCGTTATTTTTTTCATGACGTTATTCCCCGAATGTTTATAACGTTTAGGATGCAAAAAGCATGCTTAAATTTCAGCATGATTTTGCATTTACTTCGACCCTCTGTTTAAAAAGTTTAGACTATGAATAATTTTTTTAAAATTCCTCTATACTTAAGTATAAGTCGTCCTCTGTCTAAACATCCATGGGCAATACGAGTCTTATCATTGAGGAGGCGATTGCTTCCGAAGTCGGTTTAGGCAATTTTGCGTCCCGTCATGATTTATCCCACGCCATTCAACTCATGAGCGACAGTATTTTTGTCCTTGATAAAAAAAGCAAAATTATTTTTGTCAATGAAATGGCGGCACATCATTTTTTATTTGAGGACCCAGCCAGAATACTGGGGCAACCCCTGCAGAAAGCAATTGAGGCGCGGCAACTGGGGCCGCAAACACTGTTTACAGAATTAGCCATGCATTGCCATGAAACGCAAAAAGGCGTGCCTCAGCAATTTACCTGGATAGAGGAACACGATAATTATCGCCCCCATCTTGCTTTCAATGTCATGGTCAGTACCCTGATGATCGACAAAAAACCCTATATCCTGATTAAACTGGTCGACATCACCGAATCGAAAATGCTCGAATGGGTCTTGCGCTCTCTGGCTGAAATTGCCAATCACGGCGGCATCAACGACGTGATTGATGATGTGACTAAACTCGCCTCCGACGCATTCAATGCCGATCATGCCTGTGTCGATTTGATAGACGCCGAGGACATTGCTCACAGCGTCAGTTATTATTATCGCGGTATTAAACGCAAAAATGTGTCTTACGCCCTGAAAGATACCCCCTGCAAAGAGGTCAAGGAATCCAAGAGCATTCACCATTTTGACGGTGACGTGCAGGAGCGATTTCCCAAAGACATTCTATTGCAGGAGATGAGCATTAATTCTTATATTGGCGGCCCGCTGCTCAATTCAGAAGGCGCTGTCGTTGGCTTGTTGGTCCTGCTGTCTGAAAAACGGATTATTCTCAATCATCACAGTAAAACCCTGTTTCGTCTGTTCAGCGAGCGCATCTGCCTTGAAATAGAACGTCTGCTGGCGCAACGCAAATTGCAATTTTTAGCCAGCATCCCTCAACAGGACCCCAACCCGGTATTCCGACTTCAATATGACGGCAACATTCTATACAGCAACAGTTCCGGACGGGAAATACTGAATTACTGGTACAAAGGCTCGGCCAAGTTACCGTTGAAACTTCAGGACGCCTGCCTGAAAGCCAAGCAGAAACGCGATGTAGTGCGTATGGAAATGGAAGTCAAAGACAAGATGTATCTCTTTACCGTGGTATGGATTCAGGATTTTGATCAAATCAATGTTTACGCAACAGACATCACTGAATTAAAAATGGCCCAGCAAAAAATGCGGGATCTTGCCAGTTATGACCCCTTAACCAACGTCGGGAATCGGCAATTCTTTGAAACCACGTTGGACCAATGGCTTGAGAAAGCAAAAAAAAACAAGGAAGCGCTCGCTTTACTGCTCATTGATGTGGATAATTTTAAAACCATCAATGACACCCTGGGGCATCACGTTGGCGATCAGTTGCTTCGAAATCTGGCCAAACGCATGTCGGGTTGCATCCGCAAGTCGGATTTCATCGCTCGGTTGGGCGGTGATGAATTCGTCGTGTTACTGAAGTTAACCCAGCAAACCGACATTGAAAAAGTAGCCGCTAAAATCAATAATGCCCTGTCTACCCCCTTTGAAATCGGCGAGTATCACCTTGAAACCGGATGCAGTATCGGCATCTGCTATTACCCAACTGGCGGCCAGACAGCCAGTGAATTGTTACGTAATGCCGATACCGCCATGTACCGCGCCAAGAAAAACGGCAAGAATCAATACACCATTTATTCCAATGAAACCTACAATGAGATCAACAGCCGCCTCATCTTGCTGAAGCGCGATTTGCGTCAGGCCATTACCAAAAACGAATTTTACATCGATTATCAACCCCTGTTTGATTTAAGTACCAATGACATTGTCAGTTATGAGGCTTTTATTCGCTGGCGCCATCCGAAAAAAGGCTTAATTTCCCCAAGTGAATTCATTCCCTTGGCTGAACAAACCGGCTGCATACAATCCTTAGGCTACTGGACCATTCAGCAGGCTCTGAAGGATTTCGCAGCCACCATTGCTCCGCTTTCGGATGCTAAAATTGCTTTAAACATCGCTTTGTCTCAACTCAATGATCAGTATTTCATTGATAATCTCTGCGACAGCTTATTGAAAGCCAATATCTCGCCTCATTCCGTGATTCTTGACATTGCGGAACAGATTTCAAGCCTGCAATACCGCCATCTCGATATTAACCTTGAAGCGCTGCGGTCGGCAGGGATCCGCTTAAGCCTCGATAACTTCGGTACAGAGCATTCCAATGTGTCCCGACTTTTGGAAACGCCGTTTGACTATGTCAAGATTGATCACAGCCTCCTGCATTCTCTGGCTCTGGAGCCCAAACGCGGTGCCTTCATCAGCGGATTAATTGACCTTGCCCACAAACTTGACCTGACTGTGATACAAAAAGGCGTTGAAAACGCTGAACAGAATCAATTATTGAAACAATTGGGTTGCCGATATGCTCAGGGCTTTTATTATTGCCGCCCTCTCCCCATTGAAACGCTGAAAATTTTTATTAATGACTACAATAACAAATACCAGGCTTAAGGCACGGCTACTCCCGGCAACTTTTTGCCGTTCTTTGGCAATCCATTAACCATCGCGGAAATGCTTAAATATCCGCAGGGCTAATTGCTCATTGATGCCTGCCACCTTGGCAATTTCAGCCAAAGGGGCTTTGGCCAGTTCCTGCAAACCGCCAAAACGCCGCAGTAAGGCCTGACGCCGTTTCGGGCCCACCCCTTCAATGGTTTGAAGAGATGATTCCAGTCCGGTCGTTTGCCTTTTTTTACGATGAGCCGTTATCGCAAAGCGATGCGCTTCATCGCGAATGTGCTGTAGCAGATGCAAAGCGGGTGAATCGGCTGGCAACATGATTTCTTCATTGCGTGCAACCAGAATAAGGCGTTCGAGACCGGCTTTGCGATCCGGTCCTTTGGCAATACCCAGGAGGAATACCCCTTCAACGCCAAGCGCGGTAAGGACTTTTTGGGCGACATTCACCTGGCCCTTGCCGCCGTCGATGATTAAAACATCCGGAAAGTGCTGCTCCTCTTTAAGCCGCTTAAAACGGCGGGTCAATACCTGTTGCATGGCCGCGTAATCATCGCCGGCGGTGATGCCCGCAATATTAAAGCGACGGTAATCCTTTTTTCGCGGCCCATCCGTATCAAACACCACACAGGATGCGATGGTGGCTGCTCCCTGTGTATGGCTGATATCGAAACATTCCATGCGGGCAATCGGGGTATTAATCTGTAAGAATGCAGCCAGAGCCTCGTAGCGTTTTTTCATGGTCAGGCGCGACGCGTCATAATCACTGACAGCAAGGCGCAGGTTATTCAAGGCAAAGTCCAGCCAGCGCGCCTTGATGCCACGCGGGTTAATCTGAATTTGACAAGCCTTGCCTCGCAGTTCTGACAGCATCAGACGAATCGCCTCAAGTTCCGGGAGCGGTTCAGCAAGAATCAGCAGCCCAGGAATCCGTTCCGGTGCGTCAACGTAATAAAACGACACAAAAGCTTCCATAACCTGCTGCCGTAAATCCTGAAGCTCGCCCTCCAAAACCAGAACCCGCTGTGGGACAGAAGGAAAAAAGCTGCGGCTGGCGAGCACATGCCCATCGCGTATGGTAACACACTGGATGCAGGCAAAACCGGGTTTGGCGTCCATGACAATCACATCAGCATCACCGCGTAACTGCACCACCCCCTGCTGCTCCTGCACCAGACGCAAACTTTTGATCTGATCCCTTAATAAGGCCGCTTCTTCGAAGGCCAGTCGCTTGACCGCCTCTTCCATACGTGTCGCCATTTCTTCGAGGATAGCCTGGGATTTACCCTGCAGAAAGCGGACAGCGTCATCAACCGCATGTTGATAATCCTCTTTGGAAATATAACCAGTGCAGGGCGCTGTGCAACGCTTGATTTGATATTGCAGGCAGGGACGCGAGCGTGTGGTAAAATAGCTGTCCCGGCAATTGCGGATTTTAAAAATTTTTTGAATGCTGCTTAAGGTTTCGCGCACGGCCGTGGCACTGGGATAGGGTCCAAAGAAATCACCCTTTTTAGGTTTTTTCTTGCTGCGGTAAAGTTCCATACGCGAGTAACCATTGCTGCGAACCACATGAATGTAAGGATAGGACTTGTCGTCCCGCAACAAGACATTATATTTCGGGCGCAGGGTTTTAATCAGATTGCTTTCTAACAGCAAGGCTTCTGTTTCGCTGCGGGTTATGCTGACTTCAATGCGCGCAATCTGGCTTACTAGCGAGCGGGTTTTGGCGCCAGTGGTTTGTCTGCTGAAATAACTGCTGACCCGTTTTTTCAGGTTGGATGCCTTACCGACATACAAAACGGTGTCTTCGGCATCCATCATGCGGTAAACCCCAGGTTCACTGGTTAAATTAGCAAGCAGGGTTGTTAATTCGGGGGAAGGTAAAAACTCGTTCATAATGTAAGTATAGATAGCACAATCCGGGGGCGTTATTGCCCTGTTTAGTCATCGTGCAAGGCATCCGTCGGTTTTTCAATGATTCGATGTTTCATAGCCAGAAAGGTTAATTCCACATCATTTTTAATCCCCAGCTTATCAAACATACGGTATCGGTAACCATTAATGGTCTTGCTGCTTAAAAACAGACGATCGGCAATATCCTGCACCGTCATGCCGCTGGTAATCATAAACATGACCTGCATTTCACGTTCAGACAAGCGATCAAACGGCGACTCTTCGACTGCCTCGAGGCTGTTAATCGCCATTTTCTGGGCAATTTCGGCACTTAAGTATTTTTCTCCTTTCGCTACTTTACGAATGGCAGCGGCCATTTCCTGAGCACCGGACTCTTTGGTAAGGTAACCCATGGCCCCTAATTGCAGGATACGGGTAGGCAGAGGTTCAGCGCACATCGCCGTGACCGCGATAATTTTAATTTGCGGATTGGATTTTTTTAGGCGGCGGGTAACCTCCCAGCCATCAATGCCAGGCATTTTCATGTCCAATAACACGACATCCGGTTTACAGGTTTTCACCAGGGTCAGAGCCTGCTCGCCATTTTCTGCTTCGGCGACGACTTCCATGTCCGGCAGGTCGTCTAATAATCGTCGAATACCCATTCGAACCAACGCATGGTCATCAACAATTAGTACTTTGATCAATCGATTGCTCCTTGATAAGCCATCAATGAACACAAAACGTCCACCGATATTAGCAAGACTGAACGCGCATTACAATTACAGCCGCATAGCCTGGCCACATGCGACAATCAGTCTGCCGTGCCTGGTTAACAGGCGAGAATATGAATACTGGGATTGTTGGCATCCACAGGGAAAAAAGGCGGGTATTCACCCAATTCCCGCGCACGTCGAATCAAGCGGCCAATATTCTGATTTACAAATTCATAGAGTTGCTGATAAGCATCAATAACAAAATAAACTTTTTGCAACATGTCAATGCGGTAAGGGGTACGGAAAGCCACAACCGGATCAAACAACACGCGCATGGGAATATCACTTTCAATGCTGTAAGGTGTCTCACTGATGGAGGATAAAATACCACCGCCGTAAGCCCGCAACCCTTTCGTTGTTTTGATTAAACCAAACTCCACAGTGAACCAGAACAACCGTTGCAGCAAAGGCCATTCATCCTCAGGGAACTCCAGGACCTTGCACGCGTAATTGTACACAAATTCGGCATATACTGGATCGGTCAGCATCGGGCAATGGCCAAAAATTTCATGAAAAATATCAGGCTCCTGCACGTAATCCATTTCTTCTTCCGTGCGAATAAATGTGGCGGCAGGAAAACGCCTCTTTGCCAGTAACTCAAAAAATTCCCGTGCGGAGATTAAAGCCGCAACAGGCGCTACTTCCCAGCCGGTTAACTCACGCAGCCGTTCGCTGACATCCGGAAGTTGCGGAATATGTGAACCGGTGAGACCCAGGCTATCCAAACCCTGCATAAACTCATCACAGGCTCTGCCCGGGAGAATGGTCATCTGCCGCTTGTACAGTAATTGCCAGACGCGATGTTCTTCGTCGGAGTAACTCACCATGCCCTTTAAATCCGGTTGATGAGATACGTAACGGCTGACAAATTCCATAATCGCTCCTAAGCATTCTACTTTTTTAATCGGATTGTATAAATTATAGCTGTAAGCCAATTTAATCAACAGTTAATAGCCATGATCATCGCGTAAAGGCTTAGGTATGGGTTCAAAATACCCATGATTGGTAAAAAGCCACTCATTCAGGCTAAAAAACACCAGCATCGCTATCGCTGCAAATGGGGCAGCGACCTTCATCGCCATTAAAAGACCGCCTAAGATAAGTGCACGTAGCAACTCAAGCCAGTGAATAGCACGCGTGCCATTGCACACCTGGCCTATGATATAAATGGTGGTTAAACAGAATAAATCCAGCAGAATGGTCCTTACACCGACTCCACGCAAGCCCGATAAGAACAGCGTAAACCCAAGTACTAAAACCATCACGTTAACTAACAGGTAAGGACCAGGAACCGCCCCCTGATAGCGTCGCGGCTTACGTTTCACCTGATTAAAACGCCGCTCCCCCAAAAGACCGATTATTTTTTCAGGGGGTTCAATAAATAAAGCCAGACGCTGACTGATTTTTTTTAAAAATCGACCGTAATACAACATATCCGCCGCCACGTTGATGTTGGCATAAAACGAATTCCAGGTTTGCAAGGGTTCCGTAACGCCGTAATCCGGGGGCGCACGCTCAGGCTCAAAGGTATTAAAGAGCTTATCCCAGATGATGAGGCTGCCGGCGTAGTTTTTATCAATGTATTGGGGATTGCGGCCGTGATGGACACGGTGGTGCGATGGGGTATTGAACAGCTTTTCAAACCAACCCAAATGGCTAATCGTTTGAGTATGGATCCAGAATTGATAGAGCGTAATTAAGCTGGATACGGTGACAAACATCCAGGTTGGAAAACCGATGACGGCCAAAGGCAGGTAAATAAACGGTGAAAACAGCGTCTGCACAACACCCTGGCGCAAGGCCACTGACAAATTATAATATTCGCTCTGATGATGAACAGAATGCCCCATCCATAAAAACGTGATGCGATGGGTGGCACGATGATACCAATAATAGAGAAAATCGACTAAAAGCCACAGAATAAACCAGGCTAAAACGGACCGTGGGTTAATGGTCAGCAAGGCGGTGTGTTGATAAAGGCTTTGGTATCCAAAGAGGAGCAGGACTTGCAGAGGAGCGGTACATAGCTGTTCCAGTGAGCCACTGCTTAAATTACTGACATAGTCCTTGATTTCATAAAGCGGTTGCTTTCGAATCCTCGAAACGGCATATTCAATGCCAATCAGTAAAAAAAACACTGGAATGGCATAAATAATAAAATCACTCCCCATCTCAACTTCCCTCTGATTAGGCTGTATGAAACACTACCATCAAATGGTTCAATACGCACCCCTCATCGAGCCTTTCGTTGAATGCTGGTAATGGGAATATAAACCTCTTTGCCCTGTGCCGTGGCATGTACCTGCCCTTTAAAGGCATGGCCGTAAACAACTTCGTAAGTGAGAGGGTATTTACCTGTCTCCGTACGCAGTTGCTGATAAGCCGTCTCAAATGCTTGCCGGGCACCCTTGCCTGTCAACCCTTTATTACGGGCCTGATTGATGTTGCGTACGCCCTGTGCTTTTAAACTGCCTACCAGGGCATGTAAAGAGGGGTAATGCATGGTCAGCCATTCCATATCGACCACCGGATCGAGAAAATGTTCAGCCAGTAAACAATCGCCAATGTCATGCATGTCAGCAAAGGCATTGGTATGGGCATAATGATCAACCCCTTCCCAGGCCTGTTTTAATTCTTTAAACGTATCAGGCCCCAGGGTGGAAAACAGCAGGCAGGCGTCTTTGCTCATTACCCGGTTCATTTCCCGCATCACCTCGTTCAGCGGTTGAGCCCAGTGAATCGCCTGATTGGCAAAGACCAAATCAAATAAACCGTCCGGAAAAGGCAGCGCCGTCATATCGGCATTGACCAACGCCCACTTACATCGCCAGCCTTGCTTTTTTTGGGCTTGATGGAGCATTTCCCGCGCCAAATCGATGCCGATGATCTGAGCATCCGGGTAACGCTTTTTCAGCAGACGGGAAAAAACACCCGTGCCGCAGCCCAGATCAAGAACATAACGCGGTTTAATCTTCATGTAATCAAGGCGCTCAAATAAACGCGTCCCTATTTCATGCTGTATTTTGGCAGCGCGGTCATAATCGGCGGCATGGGTATTAAATGATTTGCTAATTTCGTTTTTAAGATTCATTATGGCAAAGCTTTACTAATGGAAGTCCAACACGCGTGTATCAGAAAATTAAAAGTATAACACAGCAATGGCGATTGCCCGCTGTTTGTGCGGTTTGCAACCACAATCATTCTGGCTTTTTTGCGGTTTGTTCGCTTTGCGAGCAATTATTAACACCCCTTGGGGCCGGTTGCCACTATTGCCGCCAACCACTCACCGATGCGGCGTTCCCGGTGTGCGGCCATTGCATAAAAAAACGCCCCGGCTTTGATGCCGTGTTGACTGCCTATCGTTTTAACGGCCTGCTGCGCAGCCTGCTGCATGATTATAAATACCGGCAAGCCCTGTATCTCCGCTCGTTTTTGGTCAAATTGATGAAAGACGCCCTGCCTGACGATTACCGTTCGGAGTGTCTGATTCCTGTGCCCCTGCATGCCCTGCGTTTGCGGCAACGGGGTTTTAACCAGACGGCGGAATTAGCCAAAATCCTGGCGGCGGAGTTAGCGATTCCCTGCTCCCTGACCCGGTGTCAAAAAATCATCAATACCCCCACGCAAGCGGGACTCAGCGGCCGGCAACGCCGCAACAACCTGAAACAATCGTTCAGGATAAAGCCGATGCCTTATGCGCATGTTACCCTGGTGGATGATTTATTAACCACCGGCAGCACCGCCAGTGAACTGGCCCGCTGCCTGAAACAGCAGGGCGTGCAGCGCGTGGATGTTTTATGTTGCGCACGGGCGTAATCAATGGGCGTAACGCGCCAGATCATTGAGTATCAACTGAACAAAAATCAGCATAAAGAGAATCAATGCCAGACGATGCAGCAAAACTTCCATGGCGATAGAAATCGGTTTGCCGCGAATTTTTTCAAGCAGGACATAAACCATGGAGCCGCCATCCAGTCCGGGCACCGGCAAGAGATTTACGAAACCCACGGTCAGACTGAGTGAAGCTATAAAGTAAAGAAACACAGAAAAACCCTGCACAAATGAATTTAAAGAGACATTAAAAAAACCAACAGGGCCTAAAAGCAAGGTAAAAGGAATCATACCCGTTAACAGCTGTTTGAGCATAACCACAAAAAAGGCGAATAAATCGGCCATCTTGACCAGGGCCTCACGTGCAGCGCTAAAAAAATGCGTCCCTGGCACCCAGCGTTGATTCGTAGCCGGCGATACCATTTCAAAACCCAACAGGGAAAACAGCGACCCCTTTACGGCCGGGAAGCGCCAACGGCTTAAATCCAATTGCAATTTCTGTGGCTGATTCTGCTGATTCTGAACAACGACCGGGATGTTGGCCTGTCCCAGGGAAGCAATAAGACGCATGCCGGCTTCCTGCAGAGACTGCGCCGAATGACCATTAATCATCAGGATGCGATCGCCGGCTTTAAATCCTGCCGATGCTGCGAGACTTTGCGGTGTCACTTTCTCGATGGCGGCATCATACTGTTTATAGCCCACCATCAGCATCAGGGTCAACGCCACCCAGGTCACGAACAGATTAGCCACGGCACCAGCCAACAAAATGATTAACCGTTGCCAGACCGGCTTTTTATCAAAACAGAAAGGAAGTTCGTCTTCCCGGACGGGCTGGATACGGGAATTAAGCAGCCGCACATAACCGCCGAGCGGCCATAAGCCCCAGACCCATTCGATACTGTGTTTATCCTGCCGTTTGAGCAACGGTCTGCCAAAACCAATGGCGATGCGTTGAATGTTGACCTTAAACAACCGGGCTGCCAGGGCATGCCCGGCTTCATGAAGGCCGATGACTAAGATTAATGTAAGTAATAATGCCAGAAAGCCGGTAAGCATCTCTTCCTGCTAGCGTGTGTTATCAACCACTAATTGCAGCATGGGACGGGGCTTTCGTCCAGTCTTAAGTTCATGGCCTTTGCGGTAGACTTCAAAGATGCGGTAAACCTGAGCTGTTTCGCTGTCGACAAGCTCGACCTCATCGCCGTGATCATCCATCAGGGTAACCGTTAAGTGCATTTCCCGGAAATGGCTTATTTTGTAGCGCTCTTTGAACAAGCGCAGGACACTTAATAGATTTTCTGCCGCCTCTTCACTGTTATGGTTGCCCTGGAAGATGATATCCATCGAAATCTCCTTAGCAGGAAGCGCCTGGTATTTCCCTTGTTAACGGCAAATCAGGCAAGGACTTGAGTATCAACGGCGATTGATCCTTGTTTTACTCTACATTTTAAAAAAGTTATGGTTTACAATCTCAAGCATTACCGGATAAATACTATAACTTAGATGGTCTTTGTTGCCTGCGGGCTTAATCATAAAACAGCTCCGCTGGATGTGCGTGAAAAAGTCGCGCTGACGCCAGCCACCCAGAATACACTGCTTCACAAGCTGGTGGGTCTCCCCGCAATCAACGAAGCGGCTATCCTGTCGACCTGTAACCGCATGGATATCTATTGCGATACCAACGATCCGGAAAGCCTGGTACCGTGGCTTGCCCATGAACATCAACTGTCCCCAGACGCCCTGTTGCCGTATTTTTATCTGCATCATGGGCATCACGGTATTCGTCACACCCTGCGTGTCGCCAGCGGCCTGGACTCCATGATGCTTGGCGAACCGCAAATTCTTGGGCAAATGAAACAGGCTTACCAGCAAGCCTGCCGTCTCGGTGCCGTTAAAAGCAATTTACGCCACGTGTTCGAATACGTTTTCAGTGCCAGCAAACGCATCCGCAGTCAAAGCGGCATTGGCACCAACCCCGTTTCCGTGGCTTATGCCGCCGTGCAATTGGTCAATCAATTTTTTAATGACATTCAATCCCTGCGGGTTTTTTTAATCGGCTCAGGAGAGACGGCCAATCTGGTGGTTAAATACCTGCACAAGGAAGGCGTCTCTGATTTTTTAGTGGCAAGCCGTACCCGTGAAAATGCCATGCAGCTCGCCACGGCCTATCAGGGCAAGGCCTTGACCATTGGCGATATTCCCGAGCATCTGGCCGAGGCCGATGTCGTCATTTCAGCCACGGCCTGTCCGCTCCCCTTCATTAACAAGAGCCTGGTGGCTCATGCCCTTGAAAAACGACAGGGCAATCCGATGTTCTTTCTGGATTTGGCGGTGCCGCGCGACATTGAGCCGGATGTCAGCGACTTGGCCAACGTTGTCCTCTATAACATCGACGATTTGCAATCCATCATTACCAAAGGAATGGATGAACGCCGCAGCGCCGCCCTTCAGGCTGAGCAGTTAATTGATTGCGAACTGGACAATTACATTCGCTGGCACCGCTCGCTGCGCGCCAAAGATGTGATCTGCCATTATCGTGATACCATGGAGAATCTGGCAGCGGAAGAATTGCAACGGGCCATGAAGAAGCTCGCTTCAGGCATCAATCAAACCGAGGTTTTGCAGGAATTCAGTAATCGTCTGGTGAATAAATTAACCCATTTTCCCACTGTCGGCTTACGGCAGGCGGCATGGGATAATCGCGAAGAATTGCTGGATCTGGTGCATTATTTATTTAATCCATCCAAAGCGTTTATACCCTATGAAGAAATCTCTTGAACTAAAACTCGAACAGATGCTGGAACGCTTTGAAGAAGTGGGCCGCCTGTTGTCCGAAGCATCCGTAATTGCCGATCAAAACCAGTTTAAAAACCTTTCTAAAGAATACGCACAACTCGAACCGGTCGCCAGCTGTTATAACGACTACGTCGCCGCCCGTGACAATGTTGCTTCGCTTCAGGAACTCATCGACAGCAGCGATGCCGAAATGGCCGCCATGGCTAAAGAAGAAATTGACGAAGCCGAACAGCGCGTTGCACACCTGGATGAAGCCTTGCAATGGCATCTTATCCCGAAAGACCCGGACGATGAACGCAATGTTTATCTGGAAGTGCGCGCCGGAACCGGCGGCGATGAGGCCGCCATTTTCGCAGGCGATTTGTTCCGCATGTATAGCCGCTATGCTGAAACCGTGGGTTGGCAGGTTGAAGTCATCAGCGCCAGTCACGGCGAACACGGCGGTTACAAGGAAATCATTGCCCGCATCAGCGGCAACGCGGTTTATTCCCAGTTAAAATTTGAATCCGGCGCTCATCGGGTGCAACGGGTCCCTGAAACCGAATCGCAAGGCCGTGTGCATACATCGGCCTGCACGGTTGCCATCATGCCGGAGGTGGATGAAATCGATGACATTGACATTAATCCGGACGATTTGCGCATTGATACCTACCGCTCATCCGGTGCAGGCGGTCAGCATGTGAACAAAACAGATTCGGCCATACGCATTACCCATATCCCAACAGGGGTGGTTGTGGAATGCCAGGATGAACGCTCTCAACACAAAAACCGTTCCAAAGCCATGGCCCTGTTAAAAACGCGGCTCCTGGATGCTGAACAAAGCAAACAACGCCAGCAGCAGGCAGACACCCGTAAATCCCTGGTTGGAACAGGCGATCGTTCTGAACGCATTCGTACCTACAATTTCCCGCAGGGACGTCTGACGGATCATCGGATTAATCTGACCCTTTATCAATTAACAGACATCATCGCCGGCGATCTAACGCCGGTTATAGACGCCTTAAAGCGTGAATACCACGCTGAACTGCTCGCGGAAATCGGACGTCATGACAGCCATTAAGGAAGCCCTGGCAGAGGCCATGGCTCAACTTAAAGAGAATAATCCGGATTGCCGTATTGATGCCGAAGTGCTTTTAGCCCATGTTCTCATCCGATCCCGCAGCTTTCTGTACTCGCATCCGGAAAACGAGTTAACGCCTTTGCAATGGAGCCGATTCAAGAAACTGGTGGCGCAACGGCGACAAGGCTTTCCCATTGCCTACCTCACCGGCATCAAAGAGTTCTGGTCCTTACCCATTCGGGTGACGAAAGACACGCTTATTCCCAGGCCAGAGACCGAGTTGCTGATCGAAATCACGCTGTCACAATTGCAGGATGTACCTGACGCACGGGTTCTTGATCTCGGCACAGGCAGCGGCGCCATTGCCCTGGCGTTGGCTAAAGAAAGGCCCGCGTGGCAGATTGTTGCCAGTGATTTTAGCGAGGGTGCCCTTAAAACGGCTGTTGAGAACGCCAGCAATCTGGGTTTGACCAACATTCAGTTTATCCATTCCGACTGGTTTACCAACATTCACCAACCCGCTTCATTCCATGCAATTGTTGCCAACCCGCCTTATATTGCCAGCACCGATCCCCATTTAAGCGAAGGCGATGTCCGCTTTGAACCGCAAACAGCCTTAGTCAGTGGTGAAACCGGTTTGCAAGCCTTAAAGCATATTATCAGCCAGAGTCTTGCGAGGCTTTGTCCAAACGGTCTATTATTAGTTGAACACGGTTATGATCAAAAATCAGCGGTAGAGTCTATGCTTAAAGATTATGGGTATAAAGCGATACATTGTTGGCAAGACTGGCAAGGGAATGACCGTGTAAGCGGTGGAAAGCGTAATAATGGTTGAAGCTGCGGGCAATTTTTGATATACCTAACGCCCTTCATTCGCTTGCATGAATGAGTTAGATGACAGGATGTAGATAGTGGGAGGCAACGATGCCAGCGCATAGAGTGGATACAACTAACGAGAGTAGACATAACGTGAAAACCAACGCCGTGACGAGCATGGGTATTACACCTTATCAGGAAACTGAGGGTGAGGAATACATGAATGACAAACAAAAGGCACACATGGAGACCATATTGCTTGCCTGGCGTCAGTCGCTTATGGAAGAAGTGGATCGCACTGTAACTCACATGAAAGATGAAGCGGCTAACTTCCCTGATCCATCGGATCGTGCCACTCAGGAAGAAGAGTTTAGCGTCGAACTCCGTACCCGTGATCGCGAAAGAAAGCTGATTAAAAAAATTGAAGACGCGCTGGAGCGTTTACGCGACGATGATTTTGGCTATTGCGAAGCCTGTGGTATCGAAATTGGTCTGCGCCGCCTCGAAGCGCGCCCCACAGCGACACTTTGCATTGATTGCAAAACCCTTTCTGAAATTAAAGAGCGTCAAAACCAGGGCGGCTAATCCTGATTTTCTTTCAGATTAACTCCTGTCCCAGGAGTTAAATCGCTTTTCCAGGCTAAATTTCAGCGATTGAGATCCCCCTCTCCCAAAAGGAGAGGACGTTTACCAACTCCCGCTGTGCTTTTAGTAGCTCATCGCGATGACAGGCATTCATTCACAACAGCGACATAACGCGCGACCGCCCCACGGTTAGCATTCAGCACCTCACTGGCGTTTTTGATGAGTTGCTCCCGCTCAACCGGGTTACTATGCAGTTGGACCAGGCCATCAACCAACGCCTCAGCCTTATCAATGATTTTCACAGCCTTTGCTGCAACAAGCCCTGCCATGATCATTTTAAAATTATGGGTATGAGGTCCGCTGAATACAGGCACTTCCATGGCGATGGGTTCAAGCACATTATGACCGCCAACCGGAACAAAACTGCCGCCGACAAAGGCGTAATCGGCAATCTGATAACAGGCCAGCAATTCGCCGGTGGAATCAACCACCACCACGTCATTGTCAGGCTGAATACTATCCAAATCACTGCGCTGGCCGGTACGAAAACCCATCTGCTGCGCCAGCTGGATGACCTTTTGGAAACGTTCCGGATGGCGCGGCACCAGAATCAGGACAACTTCAGGAATAGCTTGCTGCAAACGCCTTAGCTGAGACAAAATCAATTCTTCTTCGTTTTCATGCGTGCTGGCAATGACCACGGCGGTGCGCTCGCTGCCCCATCGTGCCTGCAATTGCTGAAAGACATCGGCATTGACATTTTTTGTTTCCAAATCAAATTTGATGTTACCCAAGACGCTTACTCGCGCCGGTTCAGCGCCTAAGGCAATAAAGCGCTCGGCATCTTCCTGCCCCTGAGCATAGATGCCCTGAAACTGGTTTAAATAGAGCTTAAAGAAAGACGCCGCTTTTTTATAGGAACGCATGGAGCGTTCTGACAAACGGGCATTGAATAAAACCAGGGGTGTACCGGCCTCTGTTGCATAATGGATCATATTGGGCCAGATTTCGGTTTCAAAGATGATGCCCATACGCGGCTTGAACGCCTTAAAAAACCGTTGCAGGGTAAAAGGCAGTTCATGAGGGACATAGCGATGCGTTACCCTGTCGCCAAACTGCCGTGCCACCCGCTCAGCCCCGGTGGGCGTCATGGTGGTGATTAACAGGCTCTTTTGTGAGCGCAGCAATTCATCAACCAGTGGGGTTGCTGCAATCACTTCACCCAGGGATACCGTATGCAGCCAGATGTCAAACGATTGCTGAGGTAGTTGATCCAGGCAGAAGCGCTCAGCTATCCGCTCGCGGTAGGCGGGCAACGTTCTGCCCTTCCACCAATACCGCAGGAGCAGAAAAGGAATTAATAAATACCAGATTGTTGAATAAATAATCCGCATACACTACCCTTAAAAAAAGAGCAAGTATATATTTGTTGCCGACGCAAGGATACTGCTTGCGCTAAAAGACAGCAATGAAAATGTCCAAAAATTCCCTCCCTCGCTAAAAAACGCTAAACTAGTAGTATTGGTTGGGAATGGCAACCAGAGGCCTATTCGTCTCGCCAGCCTCTCAACCTGTTTTAACGAGATTACGGAACACTGATTTAATGAATTTTCGCCAATTCTTTACCACCCACACCTGGTGGGGGAAAATACTCGGAGCCTTCTTCGGCTACCAGATTGCGGGGCCCGTCGGAGCCTTCCTGGGTATTTTAATTGGCAACGTATTTGATCGCGGCCTCATCGAACACTTTTCCCGTCCTCACTGGCGTTACCACGAGGAAAAGCGACAGGCCGTCCAAAAGGTTTTTTTTGAAACCACCTTTTTAGTGATGGGGCACATTGCCAAATCAGACGGCCGGGTTTCTGAGCGTGAAATCGCCATGGCTCGGACGTTAATGGATGAAATGCGCTTAAGCTATGAACAGAAAACCCTGGCCAAACGCTTTTTCCGCGACGGCAAGCAGCCTTCGTTTGATTTGGGCCGTACGTTGAATATGCTGCAGCTGACGTGCCGGGACAATCCGGAATTGCTCAAACTATTCATGGACATCCAGTACCGGGCAGCCATGGCCGATGGCCTGTCACCGCCTAAAATTAAAGCACTGGATATGGTTTTTAATCGCTTAGGCTTTGCGCCTTTACACAAACAATACCGTTTTTATGAGGATTTTGGCCCTCAAGCGACCCGTTCTTATTCTTACTCCGGTGCCAATTCCGGTTCCACCCAATCGGGCGGCAGAAACAGTTATTCGTCGCAAAACCGTCAATCGTATTCCAACCGTCACTATTCTGGCCGTCAACAAAGCAGTTATAGCCCGCAAAATAACCTGACCTTAGCTTATGCCCTGCTGGAGGTATCGCCGGAGGCAAGTAAACAGGATGTCAAACGAGCCTATCGACGCCTCATTAGCCGCAATCACCCGGATAAACTGATTGCCAAAGGCTTGCCGGAAGAAATGATAAAAATGGCCAATGACAAAACCCAAAAAATCACCAAAGCCTATGAATTGATTTGCGAAAGCAAAGGTTGGTAGGCTATCGCAACTTGATCGGCGGCTTCACCGGCTCTTCTGCTTCCTGTTTCAGCATCCAGCCATTGAGGTAAGCAACGACCATCGGTATGGCATACCAGTATTGATGACGCGCCCCCGGCATCTTGATATGGTGATAATTTTTTTCCTCACCCACCTGGTTGCGCCGCTCTTTTGCCTGCTTTAAGACAAAGGCATAATCAAATTGCCCGACAATATCGATCATGGGAAAACTGACTTTCTTCAGCAACTCAAGGCTATCCTTTTGTTCCGGTTTATCATAAGCCGAAATGAGGATTAAGCCATTAACCTTTTTTGACTGCGGTTTGGAAAAATAATCCAGCGTCACGCGCAGTTGGTCACCGTAATGCACAACCATCATGCGGTTATTGTTTTTCTGGCGTAAAGCGGCCAAGGCTTCAGGCAGCTGCTCCATCCAGGAACCCTTCTCCTTCCCGGTATCTGCCGTAACCACAACAACCGACCATCCCCGTTTCGCCAATTCTTCTCCTAAGGATTTAGCAAACTGAATACCATACACGGGCGGATCGCCAAAGAGAATCACCACGCCACCCTTGGATTTCATATCAGGAGCCCAATAAGGTAAGTTGACCTTTTTCTGGTTGACACTGATTTCCAGAGTCGATACCTCCGCCCTGGCCATCAGTAAAAGCCCCAATAAGAGACATCCCACAAGAACACGCATAGGCGCTGCATAACAGGAGTTGTGCTGTGATTAAGCAAAATTCCTGCCGGGATTTTAGGCAGGTTAAAGCAGGGCAAGCCGGAGTAATGGGTGCCGCGGCTAACAGGCCGCGGACTGGGAGAGATTAATCCACAAACTGAATATCAGCAGCATTCAGCAAGTCACGGACTCGCAAAGCCATCATATCATGCGCCGGTGCGGAGGGGTGCACGGGGTCAAAAAACAGGTAGCTTGAGCAATCGACCTGGCCCTGAAACTTAAGGCGCTGCGCGATTTTAAGCATGGACTGCTGTGAAGGCTTGTCCACTATCACGTCATAACAGGTTTCGAGGGTATTGCTGAAGCCGTATTTGCCCGGATCAGCCAACACATCGCCCATCATCTGATACACATCGTATTGCAACCACTGAACATCTTTATAATTCTCTTTCAGCTCGTCTAAGGTTTGCATCAGGCGAGTATTATGATCAATGGAAATGGCTGATAAAGCATCGGTCGCATCAAACAAACGGGCAACCGGAATTTTACCCAAATCCGGCAGATTCAACACGAGAACATGTTTGGCGCCGGCTTTGGCCAGGCGTTCCAAACCGTGCTTGATGCCGGCATTAACCTCTGTCACGGTTTTATCGGCGTCTTCCGGGATACCGAGGTAATTATTGGCGCCAATCCAAACGATGAACAGGCTGTTCTCATCTGCTTTATCCTGGTGCGCCAGCAAATAACTGTCTATTTCCCGTTTCAGGGTAAACAAAATGCCATCGTCTTCACTGTCATTGGAAATCCCGGCCCCACCAAAAGCATAATCCAGTAAACGGCCTTTCCCATCTTTTGGAAAATAAAGCTCAGCCAATTTTTCTACCCATACCGGTCCATTGGTAAAACGTCCTTCATAATAAGGTGGCGATTCCGGCAATTTACGCTCCATGTATTCATAAAGATTGCCGTTATCTGACAAACTGTCGCCAAAGACCACAATATTTTTTAAGGGTGCGGCAGACACAAATCCTGAAAAAAGCAGGGCAAGCAAAGTGATTAACACATTCATTTAAGGCCTTATTTTTTATAAAAAAGCGTGGCCATTATAGTATAGGGCCGTCAAATGGATCAATTTAATTTACATTCAGCCCCAATAATTGCCACTTTCACCGCAAATCACGCCATAAGTCAACTATCACTTGCAATTTATACCCTCTATCCACATTATATGGATTTAATCGCCACCTATCACACCATGCACACTGAGGCTTATCAAACAAAGCTCCGGCGTTTCAGCGGGAAAATTGAGCGTTTGCCCAATCATGAAATTAAATATTTCCTGCTGCTTTTGCTAACCACACTCAAGCAGCAGCCCAAACCTTACTTCCATGCAGTGCTTGAGGCTGCCATTGAGCTGACTGACCAGTGTCATGCGTTTCTTAGTCTCCATGACACCGCGTCTCTGGATAGCGCCCTGCAGAAATTACAGAAAAGCTATCATGCCCTCGTTAAAATTGCCGGTACCAACAGCATCCAAACCCAACTTGTTCAGGGTATTTTAAATATTGGCGGCGCCTTAGCCGCGCTGGTACTCGGCATCCTGGGCGGGTTGATAGGCGGGTTTTCAGGCCTGATTCGCGCCGGAGCACGGCTTGAAAACCCGTTCAAACACGCCCTCATCGGTTTCATTACCGGATTTTTTGTCGGCGCCATGATTGGTTTTCGCGCCCCTAAAAAATGGTTTAAAGAAGAAACATTCCGCCAGATTAAATACACCCTGGATGGCCTTTGGCGTTCGCTGAATCACTTGGCCAGCAGCCAATACCAACCCCTTAACCGCCACATTGATGAATTGAAAAAGCGTTTACTGAGTGAGTATTTCAATAATAACCAGGATGCTCTGGATCAGTTTCTGGACAGTCCGCAGACTTACCAAATCCTGACCTTTAATGCCCGCTTCATCAGCGATGCCTTAAGGGGGTATGTCGGCCATCATGCCTTAATCAAACTGACAATTGGCGATAAAGACTTAGCCCTTGAGTTTTCGCTTGGCGGTTCTAACCTCAAACAATCAGCAGCGCAATGCGAAAATCGGCAGGTCGATGGCCGGCAATTACTGAGTATGATGGCACTGCATGAGCACCTTCAGGCTACTCATGCCTGCACCAAGCAGTTTATCGCCACCCGCATGAAACCGGGCGAAACCGACTGTTTAAGTTATGTTAATCTGATTTTAACCGGCACTAATCAAGCCCCTACCCGCCTCAAACGCCTGACTGATCAGGACTCGCTGGCTGGAAAGATGGTAGGCTTTTTCGCCACCTGTTTTAGCCCCTTCCCCCAAACGGCATTGCATCCGCAAAATACGTCTTTAGAGAATTGGGCGCCGGATTGACGCCGGCTAAGCTTACTTAATGTGATTGCCCGTGGGCTTTGCAATGATTTTTGCAGGAATAAGATTGTTGGTGAGGCGTGACACGATGCTGTCGACCCGGCGTTGAAGCCTGATTTCAACCATGACTGTTTCGTTGGGGTGCAGGATTTTGTTAATGTCTGCGAGTGAGGAATGAAAATCAAGTAATTTGTAGTACGCAAGGGCCCGATCACTGGCCTCAGGGTATGCCTTAATCCGAAACCCCAGATTACCCTGCATTTTTGGGGTATTAATCCCGGCTTCCATCACATCGTAATCAAGAAAATAAGTGAGTTTACCCGGATTACGAAGGTTGCGCTGGCGATCAACGAAGAAGCCTTTGGGCAACGCGCCTTCGCTGTATTGGGGGCCGGCTGTCAAGTAAAGATCATAATCGTCAAGCGGGTTGCCGCGGTCATCCATCAACTTAAATAAAATCATGGCATAGCGATTGGTAATGTACTCGCGCTTATGAATCAGTGTCTTAACCTGCTCGATATGTTCATTCCTCTGAGTTTCTTCGGTGAGCTTGTCGAGTGATTTAGCCAGAGCAGTATAGGCGTCCCGGCTTTTGACCTTCAGGCAGCGCAACACCCACATGGCCGTCGGGTGGGCGGCCGCATTGGCCATGGTCACGCTGCGGATGATTCCCATTTTTTTGCCGGAATGAGCACACCCCGGCAGAACGCCAAAAGCCATGGATTGCGTACGTGTCAGCTTGGTTACCACCAGGTTTTCACCGTTACTCCCCTCCTGATGCAACTGCAAACGACTGTAGTTCATGTTGGCTGCCGCGACCCGAACCACCCCATCCGATCCGGCTTCGCCCGTGTAGGAATTGAGCGCATCATACAACTGGCGATCAATGGTTTGACCGGTAAGAACAAAGCAGTATATGCCATGCACTGTGCAATCGTAATGCAGCCAGCTTTCATTCAGCTGCCAGCTCCGCTCACTTCCAAGCTCAAGCCAATCAAGAATGTGTTGCCCCGGTTCAATGCCTTCAAAAAAACATTTTATTCGCGCTAACCGCGACTTGCCTAATTGCGCAAGCGCTGAGCCATGGTTAGCGGGAGCAAGCATAATCAAATGGCTTAAGGGGCATTTGGCAAGGTTGTTTTTATAGTATAAATCCATCCATTGACGAACCACAGGGCCGCCGGTTGAATGGGTAATACAGGCAAAACGCTCCCCATGACGCAGCTTGTCGGCTATTTCCTCGCGCACGGCATGCTCAAAAGCACGGGCAATATCATCGAGCGTGACGGTATCGTTAAAGCTGATGTAGTGGCCAAGATAGATATTACCGACCTGAATATCCAAGGCGCCTTCCCTGCATTGGCTTTCAAGCCATTGCGGCAGTTCGCCATAGGTGTTGGTATGGGTCACACTCCAGCCATGGACAAAGATAACAATCATCATTTTCCTTAACGTGTTGATATGAAAAGTAGAGAAAATAAATCGGGATGATAGGGGATTATTTGCCTGTAGAAAACTCCCGAAGCGGCATTCAGCTTCTTTTATTACTAGCCCTCCTCACCAATCCCTGTTTAAAATAGGCTTCCTTCATTTTCGGGAATCGGTTATGGATTTTAATAAAAAATTTACGCGTGAATTTCTCATAGCCCTGCCCGCCATACTCAGCGATAAACAGGAATTAAAAAAAGCGCGGGCAAGCTATACACAGGATGATAAAGATGAACGCCGCTACAATTGTCAAGCCAGCTTTGGCCTGAAAGACTGGGATAAAGAAGCAGCGGTTGATTTTTCCGCTGCAGTTTTTGAAGCCCTGGTGCGTGCTTCAGAACAGTTTAAGCATCATATCGAGATGTATGAGCAGGTGCAGTTCCTGAATGAATACATCAAGAATGAACTGGTTCCCGGTTTGACTGAAGGCATCAAACCCAAGCAACCGCTTGCTGATGTCAGGGACGTTATTAAGCAGCGAATCGACACCATGAAAGAGCCTTCGCTGGCCAACAACCCCTATGTATTTTACGGCGGTCTTGCCGCAGCGGCTTTGGCTGCCGTGGCCGTCGTCGCCTTAGCTCCCAATGGGCCAAAGTAACAGAGAAATGCCGATTAAGACACCTAGGCAGCGCTTAATCGGCAGGCAATCACACCACGCCCAGCGACGTTAACTTCAATTGGCGGCCGCAAACCCAGGCTTTATTCAAATCCTGGAATACTTCTTTGGACATGCCCTGGGGTAAACGTACGGTGGAGTGATCATCGTGGATTTTCAAACCGGAAATGTACTTGCTCTGCAAGCCGGCTTCATTGGCAATCGCCCCGACAATGTTACCGGGTTTCACACCATGGATACGGCCCACATCGATGCGGAACAGTTCCTGCGGGTAATCATCGCGGATATTTTTCTTGCCAAAGCCTTTACGCTCTGAACCCTGCCGTTGTTCATAATGACGCGCCGATTTAAACTCGCCATCCCGCTGCCTGGTTTCTTTAGGCGCACGTGCCGGCTTTGGCAACTCCAGTTGCCAGGCTTTATCCTGATTAAGCATTAGGGCTAAGGACGCTGCGACATCCATGGCCGAGGCTTCGGGATTGGCTTTGAGGAATTCCTCAATAATGCGGTAATAACCCGCCACGTGCTCATGGGCAAAACGGGATTTGATATTAGCCATCAAGCGTTCCTGCCTGGCCTGTTCAATCATATAATCATTAGGCACAACGATTTTCTCAATGCGCTGGCGCGTATGACGCTCAATGGTATTGAGAATACGCGACTCCCTTGGCGTAATGAATAATACAGTCACGCCGCTTCGGCCGGCACGTCCGGTACGGCCAATACGGTGCACGTAGGTTTCACAGTCATGGGGGACATCGTAATTGATAACATGGGTCACTCGGTCGACATCCAAACCACGCGCTGCAACATCGGTGGCAACCAGGATATCAATCGCGCCCTGACGAAACTGGGCAATGATGCGTTCGCGCAGCGCCTGGGTAATATCGCCATGAATCGCCATCGCGCGATAACCTTGCTGCTGCAGCACAGCAGCGACTTCTTCCGTGCTGCTCTTGGTGCGAACAAAAACAATCACACCCTGATAGTCTTCAACGGCCAAAACCCGAAGCAGGGCATCCGGTTTTTGTGCCGGTGTAGCAAACAGGAAACGTTGTTCAATGGCTTTAACGGTGGCTGTTGCCGTTTTAATTTCCACCGAAACCGGATCATTGAGGTAGCTGTTAGCAATCTGGCGGATACGATAGGGCATGGTGGCTGAAAACAAGGCGATCTGTTTTTCGTCAGGCAATTTGGCAAGGATGGTTTCCACGTCCTCAATAAAACCCATACGCAGCATCTCGTCGGCTTCATCCAGCACAAACGTTTTCAATTGATGAAGCTGCAACGTGCCCCGATCGATGTGATCGAGAATTCGCCCTGGCGTTCCTACAACGATATGCGCCCCTTCGCGCAATTGTTTAAGCTGACGACTATAGTCCTGCCCGCCACAGAGAACAGACACGGTGGTGCCTTTCTGATGGACGCTTAAAGCTTCAAACTGCTCAGCCACCTGAATCGCCAACTCACGTGTCGGCGCCAGGATAAGCGCCTGGGTTGCCCTAGATTTTAACGATAAACGTTTAAGAATAGGCAAAGCAAATGCTGCCGTCTTCCCCGTACCCGTCTGTGCCTGCGCAATCACATCCCGGCCTTCAAGCAAATACGGTATCGTCTGGGCTTGAACAGGGGATGGCGCTTGAAACTTCATGTCCTCTAAGGCTTTCAGTAAAACATCCGATAGGTCGAGGTCAGCGAAGCTTGCTAATTCTTGTGTCATAAATGGTTCCAAAATAAATCGTAACTGAAAAAAATGGGTTAACTAATGTAAAAATTGCTCACTATAATAGCAAAATCAGCACGGTGATGCACTAAATTTGTTAGTGTGTGCAATTCTTGGCGTGGAATATTACTAAAAAAACAGGAAGATACATTTACAAAAAATTTAAATTTTCATCTAACTGGTAATTTTTTAATCTAAATTTGACCCTCTTAATTATGATACAACTTTTTAAATAATCAACTGCAATTGCATGGGAATTAATTCAAACCGGGCGGGTAAATAACCCAGGATCTCGCCATCCGCTTCCACAGACACCTTTTTTCCCAGGGTTTCAATCAACACCGTTTTCGCTTGCCGATAATGGACTTTGGGCTCCTGCAAATGCCGACCGGAATAAATTTTGCGGAATTTCAACAGCGCCCTTAAGGGGGTTGCATCCAGAAACATCACCACATCCAGCAAGTCATCATCCAGCTTGGCCATAGGGGCTACATGCATACGTCCGCCGAAGAACTGGCCATTGCAAAGGGCAATCATGGACATCTTAACCGTCTCAGCCGGATGATTATCGTATTCAATACGCACATCCACAGGTTTTAAAGACAGTAAGGATTTAAACCCGTGGACAAAATAATATATTCCACCCCCCACACGTTTTAACCAAGGTGTTTTCGAGGCACTGACAACCACCTCAGCCGATACCCCGCAACTGGCGATATTGATGAAATAACGGATTTTATCATGAAAGGTAATTTTACCCACATTGGTATTAATCGTTTGATTGTGGACGAGCCGATCGAGAAATTCCGTGATGTGCTGGGAGGGAAACTGTCTGGCAAAATCACCGCCGCATCCGCAATTGAAATAAGCCACTTTCAGATCGGGATAACGCAATTGATCCTCGGCAATCAGACCGTTAATCGCCTGACTTAAGGTGCCATCGCCCCCGATAATAACCAGGTAATCCGGGTGTTCGCTGAGCAAATCACGGGTTAACTGACTGATGTCATCACTGTAATTGGACATGCGGTAAGTGATTTTTTCAAAAAGAGCGTTTAGCCCGGGCTCCAAGGCCCGCCAGATTTTCTTCCCCGCGCCATTGCCGGCCATTGGGTTAATGATGACGGCGATATGCTTCATAGCAAGGCCGCCAGACGACAGGCCTGATCGATGGCGTGGCGCGCATCCAGTTCCAGTGCTTTGAAAGCTCCCCCAATTAAATGCACCGATTGTCCGTTTTCCCGCAAGGGTTCATATAAATCCCGCAGTTCATTTTGTCCGGCACAAATAATGACGGAGTCAACCGGCAATACCATTTTTTCCTCACCCATACGGATATGCAGGCCCTCATCATCAATGCGCTCATAGGCGACCCCCGCCAGCATTTCGACGTGTTTGTGTTTAAGGCTTAAACGATGAATCCAGCCGGTGGTCTTACCCAGGTTTTTGCCGTGTTTTTCTTTCTTGCGCTGAAGCAAATAGACCTGACGCGGACTTGGGGTCACTTGGGGCTCTTCAAGACCGCCGCGATGGCTAACAGTCAAATCAATGCCCCATTCCTTATAAAAATGCTTCGCCTCGTGGCCGTGATGCTCGTGGGTTAACCATTCCGCCACATCAAAGCCAATACCACCGGCGCCGATAATGGCAACACGTTGCCCCGGCACCCGCCGCTCCATGATGACATCGATGTAAGTCATGACTTTTTCATGCTCGATGCCTTCTATTTGCGGAATTCTTGGGGTAATGCCAGTCGCGAGTACCACTTCGTCAAAATCCTGGAGCAAGGTCGGCGTGGCCTCGGTATCGAAGCGGATATCAACCCCCAATTTAGGGAGTTGGTGAGCAAAATAATTGATAGTGTGTTGAAAATCCTCCTTACCCGGGATACGTTTCGCCAGATTAAACTGGCCGCCCAGCCCGTTGCTTTTTTCAAACAGGGTGACTTGATGCCCGCGCTCAGCCGCCACGGCTGAAAACGCAAGACCGGCAGGTCCTGAGCCAACAACCGCGATGCGTTTGGGGTGATGCACGGCTTGATACACGAGCTCGGTTTCATTACAGGCTCGGGGATTGACGAGGCAGGAGGCTGTTTTATTGACAAAGACCCGGTCAAGGCAAGCCTGATTGCAAGCGATGCAGACGTTGATCGCTGCACTTTCACCGCGTTTGGCTTTTTCCACAAAATGCGCATCCGCTAAAAAGGGTCTCGCCATCGACACCATGTCCGCATGCCCATCAACCAATACCTGATTAGCCAATTCCGGCGTATTGATGCGGTTTGAAGTAATTAACGGGATGCGTATTTCCGGTTTCAATTGTTTAGTCACCGACGTGAACGCCGCCGGCGGCACCATGGTGGCAATGGTAGGAATCCGGGCCTCATGCCAGCCAATACCCGTATTGATTAACGTGGCTCCGGCGTCTTCGATGGCCTTGGCTAAAAAGACAATTTCCTCCCAGCTGCTGCCCTGGCTTATCAAGTCCAGCATCGATAAGCGGTAAATGATGATGAATTTCTCACCGACGGCTTCCCGCACTTCCCGCACAATATCGACAGGGAAACGGATACGGTTAGCGTAGCTGCCGCCCCAGTCATCGAGGCGGTGGTTGGTGTGGGTCACGATGAACTGATTGAGGAGGTAGCCTTCGCTGCCCATGATTTCAACCCCGTCATAACCCGCCCCCTGGGCAAGCCTGGCACAACGAACAAAATGCTGGATAGTTTTGGCGATACGGCGTTTTGTCATAACCCAGGGTTTAAATGGGCTGATGGGTGATTTAATCCCGCTTGGGGCCACAATAAAGGGATGATACCCGTAACGCCCGGCATGGAGAATTTGCAAGGCGATTTTACCTCCCGCATCGTGTACGGCATGGGTAACGACTTCATGGCGCTGCTGCTCTTTGCTGTTGGTGAGCTTGGCGGCAAAAGGTGCCAAACGGCCGGAACGATTCGGGGCAAATCCACCGGTTACAATTAATCCTGCCCCGCCTAACGCCCGTTCACGGTAAAAGGCGGCCAGGCGATTAAGACCATCCTTATCCTCCTCAAGACCTGTGTGCATGGAACCCATCAGAATCCGGTTTTTAAGATGGGTAAACCCTAAATCCAGCGGTTGAAAAATGGCCTTAAACGGCGTGTTGTCAATTCTCAATTCCATGAATGGTAATCCATCGCAGCTACTTAAAAAAAATTATTATAAGGTTTTCAAAAGCATAACGACAGCATTACTTTAGAAGCCTGGCAATAATTCCTGTTGCCTTTTTAGCTTAAGTTGCTACCATGATTTTAATCAAATTGCCCGGTAAACCATGACCGTCAAAAAATACCCGACCTGTATTGGTTATTGCGCCTTGATTTTCTGGGTATTGGCCGCGCCATTCACTGCAACGGTTACATCGCTGCCCCTGTTTGAAACCTTGAGCCTGACCTTTCTGGTGAGCTTCCTGTTTTCAGCCGCGCATCTCACCATACGACGGCAGTGGCATAAACTCAAACAACCCTGGCCCTTATACCTCATAGGGTTTATCGGCATCTACGGCAACCAGATTTTTTACGTGGCTTCATTCAAATACGCCCCGGCCTCCCATGCGGATTTAATCAATTACCTCTGGCCGCTCCTTATCCTCGTCATGACCGGCTTTCTACCCAATGAACAACGCAGCATCAAGCACCTCTTGGCCGCCTGCCTTGGTTTTGCCGGTGTCTACATCCTCTTATGCCAGGGGGATACCGGCTTTGATCGTCAATACCTGCCGGGTTATATTCTGGCTTTCATTGGCGCGCTTGTATGGGCTCTTTACAGCATCACAGCCCGCTTTTTTAACGAGTCCCCTGTTGAGATGATCGGCCTGTATTGCGGGTTTGCCGCCCTGGTATCAGGCATCCTGCATGGAACTTACGAAACCACCCAGCTTCCGCAGAGCAAGAAGTGGACCGTCCTGCTGTTGATGGGATTAACGACTCAGGGCCTCGCGTATTTTTGCTGGGATTTTGGCGTTAAAAACGGCGATTTTAAACTGTTAAGCCTGCTGTCCTATGGTAATCCCGTCTTATCGATGCTGGTTTTAATTCTCCTTGGGATGGCGAGCCCCACACGTCAACTCGTCATTGCTTTCAGTTTAGTCGCTTTAGGCGGCTTCATTGGTATGATGCCCATGAATAAGGATGACTAGCCTGGCTTTGACAGAGAATGCTAGACTTATCAACCGTCTACAAATTAAGGAACATCATGAAAATCGCCGTTTTGCTATCTGCTGGCAGTCTTCTTTTATCCTCCGCGCATGCCGCGGCAGTCACCAGTGTGCTTTATGCCACCGAGACCGGGGAAAAAATCGGTCAGGTTGTTTTTGAGGACAGCCCGTACGGGCTCTTGATAAAACCGGCATTAAACGCACTTCCCGCAGGACAGATGCACGGCTTTCACCTGCATCAACAGGCCGATTGCGGCGATAAGGGCATGAAAGCAGGTGGTCATTACGATCCAGCCAGGACCAATACCCATGCCGGCCCTTATGGCAACGGGCATTTAGGCGATTTACCCGTTTTAGCTGTTAATAGCGAGGGACAAGCCAATGTCCCCTTGCTCGCACCGAGGTTAAAAACCAGTGACTTAAAAGGCTTGGCTGTCATGGTCCATGCCGGCGGCGACAATTACAGTGATAACCCGCCCCTAGGCGGCGGCGGTGCCCGCATAGCTTGCGGCACGATTGAATAAACCCAGGGCCGCTCCTGAAGGACCGGCCTTGATGTTATTTTTTAGCGATTTGAGTGTAAGCGGGGTTATCCGTGCGCACAAAAATCTGCGTGTAATAAATGTAACCGCGTTTATCATGTGCGATTCCCACGCCAGTCATGTTAAAAGGGCCTTCAATATTGCGGCGGTGGCCAGGGCTGGTCAGCCAGCGGCGCACCACTTCTCGGGGGCCCACTTTAAAATACGCCACATTTTCCGACCCGGCACGGCAGAGCTGGATTTTGTCATAGATGCGCTTGATGCGTTTGTTAAAATCGATGTGGCCAAATGCCATGCGCCTGGATGCCATATCCTGACTATGGATTGCCGCTTCATGCGACATGAATTTATTCATCACCAGGGGCTTTAATCCCCGAGACTGGCGGTATTTATTCACTTCGTCCAGTACCAGTTGCTGATCACGAGCATACCTGTCTTCCAATGCCATGGCCGTTGCGGCTTGCGTGAACGCCGCCATGACAACGATGATTAGCAGTGCAATTTTTTTTCTCATTATCCTTCCCTCGCTTACTTAAAAAGCACAAATTTTAATCCTGATGACCTATTTTTGCCAGACAAATTTTTAATCACCATGGACTATACTGCAAATAACGACAACAGGGAGATTCATGGCATGATAAGCACAGAACCAGGCAGCACCGATCGCCGCATTCAGCTGGCCGAATGTGGGCGCCACTTTGGGGAAGATGTCGATCTAACCGGTTTGCCTCATACCGGCAATGAGGGTTGGTTTGAAACATCCGTACCGGGTACAATCGGATTAAGCGGCAGTGAACCTGGTCCTGGACCTGGCATAGTATTAAAAGACATTGAACACAATCCGGTTGAGATGGTATGAACAGATGGCCTTATCGGCTGCATGGGGCTTGCCATTATTGGTCAGGATAAGGACGGAAAAACCGATGTTTTTTTTGCACACGCACGGCAATACGATCGGGCAGACGCCGCCACCACGTCTGATAATCCGATTCATTTAGCCCGTGAATTTGTCAAAAGCCACAACAATGTGCGTGTTTTTTGGGGCACTGAATTTCATCACGGGTGCAGAACGCAACAGGAGTATGCCATGGCTCAGGTTGCCCGTGAGAATGCCCAGCGAAAATTGTCTTCCGATTTAGGCTGTTGGGTCCGGGCCAGCGATTGCCTGCCTTCAAGCAGCATGACCTTTTTACCCAAGGAAGGGTTGCTTCGACCGGGAAAACCGCTTGAAGTCATGGGTAAACTCGGGAAAGAAGACCATCTCGCTGAAAAGAAAGCATTTTCCGACAGTAAAGGCTTAGGCAAATTCACACCGGATACCGGGATTTTAGGACGCATGGAAATGCACTTGGCGGAAATCAGGATGCAGCGTCAATCAATGGTACGATTGTATCATCAGGATGCTAAACGGGATTATAAAATCCTGATCTTAAGCCAGGCCATTGAAGCCTATCGCGTCGGTAATATTGATGTGCTCAGGCGTTATGCCCAGGATGCAGAAAGACATGTCGGTTCATTTATGGATCCCAAAAGCGTCGATGCCTGGCATAAGACATCAGGTGAAAGCGTCACCGCCAGACTGGTTCAGGACGCCTTTGCCGATGCCTGCGAAAAAACCCGGGGTATGAATCCAACGGGCTGCGGTCTCAGAGAAGATGGCAATGACGTTCACGATTACAAGGAACATGCAGAAGTTGTGGCACGAACAACCAGCCGGGCTGAGATTTAGCTTCGGAACAATGGACGGCACGTGTAGCCACTTTCGCGCTATTTGAATAAATATGGAGCATAGTGCGCTTATTATGGTATCATAAACCTATGTTCCTTTCGCTTTGCAATGACCATGACGAACTCCCTTTATCGTGACCTCAACCAGCAATTACCAGGTTCCTGGCGTATTCGTTTCCAAAATTTTTTGAGCTTCCTGCCCGGCGTTAAGCCCGTGGATGAGCGGGTCGTTATCTTGCGAAAAAAATTAAAGGCCGATGATTTCCAGTACGTTGACTATTACCATTGCCATTCCGATTATTTTAATCAACGCTACAAGGGTAAAATCTGTCATCAATCCTCCGAAGAAACGGCCTATCTGGTGGATGCCTATCCCCCGCCTCCGTTAACCAGTCCGGCTTTAACCCGTTTAGGCCCCCCTGAACCAGCAGCGCCAACTCCTTTAAACAATCGCAATAAACCGGCTGAATTCATCCAGGCTCCTCGAGCCCCGCATTGGATTGAGCAGGAAGCGGAGGCCAGCCAAACCATCCTGCCCAGTCAATCGTTAGCCTGTTGACAACGGCCGGTTATCCAGACAAAGCCTCTGGCGTCAGGCCAAATTTGTCCCTATGATGGAACAAAAGGCCCTGAAGGAAGATTATGACTGCTTTGCCGCATTTTGCCTGTGCTCACCCCTACCTCAGTATGCTGGTCTTTACCTGTATTGGTTTTCTGCTGCGCGGCATGATGCGCGTCAATTTACAGGCTGTACGTCTGGCTATCGACGATCTGGATCTGGCGTTGCAGGACAATGATCTTGAGCAAGCGAAGCTTTGCTTAAGCCGGCTTAAAACCGGGTTTGGGTGGACATAATCAGACCCTGGCGCGCCCGAAGGCGCGCATGGTTTAGGCGATTTTGCTGCTGACATGCACGGCATGAATCACGGCGGTGATCCGTCCTACCCGTGCGATGGCTGCATGAGTTAATCCATGCTCCAGTAATTGCCGGCTGTGAGCGCTGATGCAGACACCGCAGCCATTTAATATGGACACCGCCAGACTTAACACTTCAAAGGTCACCTTATCTGTTCCGGGGTTCATCATGCCTTGCATGCGAAGACCCGCTGGAAGACGTCCCAGTTCGGGTAATTCGCTTAAATGGACAAAACGGTAATAAATATTGTTCATCGCCATCAGGCTCGCGGCATTTTTTGCAGCCTCTTCAATATCGAAGTCAATCTGCAGGGTTTTAATGCCGGCTGCCAATGATGGATTGCCGAGATGATAAGCGACCGCCAGCGCTGATCCGACGATTTGCTCCTGGCTTAAACCATCTGTCTGCTCAAGGTCAAGGACCTTGCCCACATTGATGCGGGCGTCTTTGGCAAATTCGGGCAACAGATCTTTAATGGATTGCAACATGGTTCTCTCCGTTATTATGGCGCAGCCAGTTAAATATGAATGGTGTCTTCGCCTTTTTTCCAATTGCACGGGCACAACTCATCCGTTTGCAAGGCATCCAGTACACGCAAAACCTCCTGAGGGTTGCGGCCTACATTCAAGTCCGTGACCATGACAAAACGGGTAATGCCCTGCGGGTCGACGATAAAGGTCGCCCGTTGTGCCACCCCTTCCTGTTCATCCAGGATGCCTAAAGCCTGGGTCAGTTCCCGTTTAATGTCAGCGAGCATGGGAAATGGCAGATTGTTTAAATCATCATGGTTATTACGCCAGGCCAAATGAACGAATTCGCTGTCCGTACTACCGCCTAAAATTTGAGCATCTCGATCGGCAAATTCAGCCGCGAGCTTGCCAAATTCAGCGATTTCAGTTGGGCATACAAAGGTAAAATCTTTAGGCCAGAAAAAAACAACCAGCCATTTCTCCTTGTACGTGTCATTATTGATAACACGGAATGCATCATGAACATCGTTGCTTACTGTGGCTTTTAATTCAAACTGCGGAAAGGGATTACCTACAGTGATCATCTTTTTTCTCCTCAATTAATCGGTTTCACTGTAAATTTAGCCATCCCCAAATAATAAGTAAAATTGAATATAACTATAGTATCGATAGTCATAAACTATTGAGTAGAGGGAATAATGGATTGATTGTTGATCAATTGGGTGTTTAAATTACGGAGTGTGCAATAACAACAATAAAAAAAGAGGTCATTATGAGCAAACAAGAAAAGATCTGCCGTATCGTGCGCCTGATTACCAATAAAAACTGGCAGGAAACCTGTTGCCGTTGATGAAAATTCCTCCACTCGCTGCCATCCTGGCTTATCAGAATTCGACCGTGGTGCGTCACTTTGCCTACCATCATCCCGCGTTCGATGATAAAGCCAGTCAACAGCTTTTTAATGATTTACTGGCCTGGCTATGGTTAAACGCTTACCGGCAACAAACTGAGCGGCGCACTTATTTGTTTGGTCCGCTGCTTCCCCTGGATGACATGTGGCATACCTTTATACTCCACACCCGCGACTACATGGATTTCTGTCAGGCTTTCTTTAAAACCTATTTTCATCATGATGTTGAGCCTCCGACTGCCGCGCATCAATTAAGCCCTGAAGAACTTGCTGATTTTCTCAATGATTGTTACGACCACCTGGGTGAAGCCTGGGTTAACCGTTATTTCTCTGAAGCATTTGAACCCCTGGAATAATCTGGATAAGGCCTTAGCCATTGCCTGCTTTCTCATATCGACAAGGGAGGGGAGATAACGTATTATCCTTATGGTTGTGTTGGTGTAATTGACCAAACAAAAAGAACAATACGCCTCCTCAGAGGATAAACTGCACGATTAATTGGGAGTTAAGCCATGGCAGCCGAACAGCATTCGGCCTCACTTGTGAGTCAACTGTCATTACCGGGCACTCAGCAGATGCCCGAAGGCTATTTTCGCTCCAAGCTATTTGTTGCTCCTTTTACGACCAACCCGCTCGTTGCTGCAGCAGGCCCTGTCTTGTCGCTGCTTGAACGGCTGGGTGTCAGCCCCTCTTTGCCACCGGTACAAACCATTCGCGGCAATATTGAACATGAATTACTGGCCTTCCATAGCCGGGTGTTGGGCAAATCCTATAGTGATGAATTCGTTGCCATTGCCCGCTATTTATTATGTGCCACCATTGATGAACTCCTGGGAAAAAGCTACCTGCGCCTGCATAAGGAACCTGCCATTTTTGCCGCGTTCACCCCGGCATCACCGGATGGTAGCGGCCCTGAGCAACGTTTTTTTGATATCATCCATTTCATCAAGGAACGACCCAATCAATACCTTGATTTAATTGAACTGGCCTACTACTGCCTCATCGCCGGCTTTGAAGGCATGCAGCACGGACAAGCCGATGGCCGCAGCGTCCTTGACAACCTGATAGAAGAACTCTACCAATTAATTCAACAGCATCGTGTGAATAAATCGCATCATTTGTTTAAAGAACAGAACAAGGCTGATTTTACCCCCACAAGCCGCAAACCACTGCTTACGGTGTGTTTCATTTCGCTGGGATTGCTGGCTGCCGGTTACTTCTTTAGTTATATCTTGCTGGAAAATAAAGTCAAAAATGTCCAGACCGGACATCATCTCCTGGCCAAACTGGATGACTAATGGATAAATCGTTACAGCTCCTTTGCGACGCCTTAAAAAGAATTTTCGCGCAATTAAAACCGCAACAGACACCGCTTTCATTTCTTTTATTGATTGGCAAAACCGGTCAGGGTAAAACCGAACTATTGAAACAGGCCAACCTCATTCACTGCCCGGTTGATAACGAGCAGGGGATTAATCTTTTTTATAATAACCAGGGGGTCATTCTCGAATTGAGTGAAACCTGGCTCTGCAGCAGTGAAAGCTTATTGACCAATACTCTGAAGCAATTGAACCGCTGTCACAGCAATGTCAAAATTAACGGCTTGATTCTCTGCGTCAACAGCAGTGAACTCCTGCTGATTGAACCTGCGCAACTCGTTGACCAATGCAAATCACATATGCAATTGCTCGACCGCTTTGGCAGCGCGCTGGGTTATTGTACGGACATCGCGCTTCTTTTTACTCAATTGGACACGCTCGCCGGTTTTTGTGAATTTTTTCAATCCGAACACCCCAGCGACCTCGCCAGGCCCTTGGGATTTTCGTTGGAAAATACCGGTACGCGGAACAAGTTCATTGAAAAATACCAAGCCCAGTTTGACCAGATGCTTGAAGTACTGGGCCAGCAGATTATCAATAAATTGCACCCTGCACGTTCCAGCGCCAAACGCACGTTAATCCGCGAGTTTCCATTACAGTTAGCCTGCCTGCGTGTCCCCGTGCAAGCCTTGATTCAACAGTTAAACCATCAACTCTTTCGCTTGCAGGCCCTGTATTTTACCAGCGCCCAGCAAGGCGGTTTAACCATCGATCGTTTAAATCGCAAAATCCAGCACGAATACGCTTTGACCGTGCAGGATCGCTTTCAGCAATCCAACAATTATCGTCCTTACTTCATTGAAGGAGCAATCAAAGCCCTGCAGGAACACACCAAAAGCCATGTGCCCGGCATGAGCAGCAAGCATAAACTGATTGCAGGCCTCGCAGCAGGGGTTGTAGGCCTAGCACTCTGCGGCGTGTCTTACCAGCATTGGACGACATCCAAACTGCTCGATGAAGCCAGCAAGGAACTCCTGGCCTATGAAACCCTGATAGCGCAACCCAATGGCAAAACGTCAGCCCTCTATCATTTGTCTCTCGCTGAAAATAAAATCGATTCCATTCCGGTTAACCTGCTCTCCTTAGCCATCATCGAGCAACTTAAAAGCCAACTGCATTCGAATGCGCAAAGCAGGCTGCACCACAATTTTCTACCGGACATGATAGCCAACCTGGAAGCGATTATCGCCAACCCGTCACAAAGCCAATTGGCGCGCTACCAGGCGTTAAAAATTTATCTCATGCTGGCTGAGCCCGAGCATTTTTCAGAAGCCGCGGTGATTGACTGGTTTAGAACCCACCGTGAAGCCGCCCATGGCGCACAAATGAATGACAAAGAACTCCTGCTGCTGAAAAAAGCGTTGAAGCAGCCGCTGCAACCCATCGCCATTAACCGTCAATTGGTCAGCGATGTACGCAATTACCTCAATGCCTTACCCGCGGCTTATCTTTATTATTCGATAGCGAAAGACAGTTTTCCTAAAGAGAAGACCCTCATTGATATTCCCGGCTTTGATCTGACTAACCGGGAATTGCCGGTTTATTACACCAAGAAGGGCTTTAACGAGGTCATGGCGAAGCTTCCGACTATCAGCGCACAGTTGCAGGAAGAAAACTGGATTTTAGCCCGCCAGGATTTACAAAACCTGCCCTCGCAGTTAGAGCAGGCTTATTGTTTTGAGTACGCGACCTGGTGGCAGAATTTTATCCGCCGCACCCACCCTCAACATTATCAGGGTTATCAACAAGCGCGTCAGCTGACTCAGACACTGACGCAGACCAACGCCATTGAGCGTTTGGTTGAGTTGATTCAGGAACAAACCAGTCCCTCACCAGACCAAAGCGCATCGCTTTTTAACCAACAGGTGGCCAGCCAGTTTACCGCCCTTAACTTAATGAGCAATTCCGCGACGCATGATTTGAGTTTAAACATCAGCGAACTGGAGAAATTCATTACCACCCTGGCGCTGGTCAATGATCAGGGGCGCACCGTCTTTGAACTGACCCGCTCACGCTTTAGCGGCGAATCCTTATCCGACCCATTAAGCGCGCTTTATAATCGTGCACGCCAGCTCCCGGAACCCGTATCCAGCTGGGCAAAACAAATTGCGGATGACACCTGGTTTATTTTTATTACCGAAAGCCGTGCCTATTTGAATCAACAATGGCAACGATTAGTTTTTACCGATTATCAATCAGCAATTGCCAACCGGTATCCTCTCGATGCCAATAATCCCGACAATGAAGTGTCGCTTATGGAGTTTGATCGCTTCTTTGCACCGGAGGGTACCCTGAATTCCTTCGTGAATCATTATTTAAAACCCTTTCTTGATACCTCCAAGCCGCAATGGGAATCCAAAGAATTAAACGGTTACGTCATGCCAATTTCCACCGATTTGATTAACGAGTTAATACGGGCCAATGTCATCAGCAACATGTTTTTCCCTGAACATGCGAAAACCAGCAAAATCGACTTTACCCTGCAAAAAATTAATCTGGATCCGGTCGTGGCCAATTTACAATTATCCATCGGGGAAACCAAACTCACCGATAGTCAGACAAGTGACTCTTATACCTTCTTCAGTTGGCCGCAATCCGATGCAAAACTCGCCATTTATTCCATTGAAGGTAACCATTTTGAACTGGAGGAAAAAGGACCCTGGGCGTTCTTTAAAATTCTTCAGAAAGTCAATGTGCTGGTCGACAGCAACGACAGCGCCAGTCTGCAGATCCTGTTTGAAATCAATGGCAATTCAGGACGATATCAGCTTAAAACAGAAAACCAGATCAATCCGTTTAGTCCTGGGATTTTAACCGGGTTTAATTTAAATGAAGAGATAGCGTGACGTGTCTATGAGACTGAAAACAGGCAGCAGGCTGATGTTCTGATAGCCTGGCGGCATTCATGGATACTGCATAACACCGCGGCAGCAATTCAAAACCGTCCTTGAACTTCTTATCATGTCCTGCCCGTACACGGTTTCCATGGGAGGATTGTTATATTCAACCCTTTCAAAAACCTCCATTGTGTAATTCTGGTTATAAATCAATCAATTAACTCACCCTCAATCCGAATGTATTTTCTTTTTCGGGTTTGATAGCAATGAGGTTGCAACAGAATAAATTGCCTTATGGCATTTACATGAACTACTTGATCATTTATAATACAGTAATTTGTTGTCCACAGGTAAAGTCCATGCAAAATAAACTTGAGTTTTTTAGTCGCCTACCCGATTCCATACAAGGTGAAGTCACCAGGTTTTTACCAAATGAAGATTTCATAAAACTTTCCATGACTTCAAAATCCAATTCCCCGGTGTTTAATGCGAATCAAGATGTCAAACGATTATATAAGGCCAGAGAATTTCTTCATCATGTTGTTCGTGGGAACCATGAAGCAGTAGCAAAGATGCTTAAACAAGATCCCGCTTTAATGCGGACAAGAGGGCAAGTGCAGGATTTGTCAGGCCGAAGGTTTACCAACATTAGTGGTTTTGAGTATTGTATGTGGGCTTTAGATAAGCATATGTGGACGACGATGCTTGATTGTTTACCTGCAACAGGTGAAGGCGAAGGGATAAGGAGTGAATTAAGGGCACAATATCTCAAAATAAAGAAACACGGTGTGACCTATACACTGGACGCCGTAACCCCGTACTATATGCCTGAAATGATAACCAGGACAGAAAAGCATTTTGATTTTGAAGGTACTATCATTAAAGAACTTCAAGAATTTGTTAATAAGGGCGATGCTAATCAATGGGTAACCGGTGTTGGCGGTGCCCAACGCTTATTTCCTGTTCATGTTGTTGATGAATACTGTTGTGAAACGTACGTTTTCCCGGTTTCTGATTTTAAAGAACCACACACGTCGTCAAAAAAATATAAAGTCTCGGGTCAGACGTACGAATCCTGGTTCAGCAGCGACTCTAAACTGGGTAAGGATTTTGCAATTTATAAGGTCATTTACTCGATAAGTGCGCATAGAGAGGATATTAGCGGTCCGCGTGCTTGGTCTAAGTATAGTTTAAAGAGCATGAATGGGTTGTATAACGTCAGAACAAATGATTTTCAGGCGCTGGAAACGACGCTTGAGCCACGGAACCTGTGTGAATACGAGAGCGCTCAGACTATGTCAGCCTCGTAATTAATTTCACCCCCAGTCCGAATGACCATTCAAAAATGGGTTGCTGTCCATTTTTATGACTTTCACAAGCACAATAAATAAGCTTAATAAGGGCGGTTTCACTGGTGAAAACGCCTTTAGGTTACCTAAGCAATACCCTGAAAATCAATACCACTCCTGAGCTTCATACGGGACGTATCAAGAGCGGCGAGTGTAAAAAGTGAGATTTAGGAAGAGGTCTATTAAAACTCGCTTTCAGATGGCACACAGTAAATTCGGTATTCCAGTTCATGCAGGACACGCCCTGACTCGCTGAATTTCACATATTCATCCTGAGGAATACCACCTAACTTTTCAATGAGTTTGCGGCTGGGGTAATTGCTTTTATCAACCGGGTATTTCAGGTAATCATAGCGAAGATTAGCCGCCGACCACCCTGTCAGGGCCGACAACGCCTCATAACCATAATAATGACCCTGCGCACTCTTCCTAATCCAGATGCCGAGTTCCGGTGAGCGGGATTGAACCTCATCAAGACTGGCATAACCCAAGAATTCCCCGCTCTCTTTAAGAATAAGAATCAAGGCTATTTCCTTACCTTTGCGCATGGCCAGTTGCTTTAATCGCACATGGTCCGCAATTTCCTGTCGGGCCTTGGGCGCTGAAGGCCACATGTAGCGAGTAATCTCGGCAGTAAAATGCTCACAGACAGCGCTTGCATGCTCTTCGCTGATAGGGACTAATTTCATTCTGGGTGTGTCTAAGCGCAATTGACTAAAATCCATTTTTAATCCCGATACTCTGCCATTGACCTCTGCCCAACATCTTATGCACTAATTTTTAGGCAGCATTTTCACGTTAGGATCTTTGGTGTACGCATTGAGAATATCACTGACTAACTGTTCAATGACACTGTCCTTGGCGTCATCCTCTATCAAACCGACTTCTGCTTTCATAGCAGCCAGTCGTTCCTCGATAATTTTAGCCACCGAACCATTGGGAAACAACGCAGCCAGTAAGCGGCGTGCTTCCGCAGGCCCCAGATGGCGATAGAGTTGATTACGGACCGAGGCATCTTCCGCCGTGGTACTGAAGGCCCACAACTCCACTGGGCCCAAGGTCAGGGTCAGCAGTTGGATATTAACCCCACTCTTGGTGGCATACTGCACAAGGAAGGTGGCCCCACCTTGACGCGGCCCGTGAACGCGGGTACGCAAAGCCATTTTGGCCGTCTCCGACAGACCGAAAATCTGGGTGGTTTTTTCCACGGCCTGCGAAGGGCCTGCATCCATAATGTAAATGGCAGTACTGAATTCAATCATCACGGCATCAAAGTCGTCAACGGACTGCGACAATAGTGCAATTTGCACTTTCCACTTTCGGCCTTCGCGCATGTCAATAATGACCTGATCACGCACGGCGGCTGACTTGGAAGTACGGTGGAATTCGTCATAAACAATGCGCTTGGGATCTTCACGAATCTCAAGTACACGGGTTTTATGGTACTCTCTGTACTGGTCCGGTACGTTATTCATGCTTTCTTCGGTGAGGTAGTAATGACGCGCCAGAACATAGCGTGCCAGCATGTACATCACCGACGTTTGTCGATCGGCCGCGTCGCCCCCGCTTTTTGCCACTTCGTCAAGGTCAAGGGAAACAACGCGGGCATCACCAATATCAAAACTGGTTACCCGTGATAAAATCGAGTATTCGCGTACTGCACCGGATATCATTCGCGAGAATGCGCTAATGAGGGACTCCCCTGTTGGGGCAACCACTTTTTCATACAAGTCTTCAATGGATGGGGTACGACAAATGGATGCCGCATCCGCCAGCAACGGCATGGCATAACGTTGTGCAAGCATGGCTTCGTGAGCAAACCCTGCGGAATACAAGGCATCGGTGACTTCCCACCAGGTGGATTTCGAATCCCTGACAAAACCGATTTCTTCTAAAATGCTATCAATAAATTCTTCAACCCCGGGTGCATACGGTGTGGGATTAAATTCATCAGCCAGGCTTTTATACAGTTCATCAACCACCATACCGGCCAGATCAGGCATGCCGTCATATGGTTTACTGGCGCCGAGCGGCGTGGTTAAAAGGGTCAGGAAATTAACCAGAAACGAGCGTTCCGTGGCGGTTGGATAACGGCAACCCAGTTGGGTATCAAACGGGTTAATGGAATACTCAGGCGTCATACGCAAGCGGTAATAAGCCACAAGATGGCGTTTGGCAGCAGGCAACGCCTCTTTGAGCAGGGAGATCAACCCGCTGCTTGATGGTCCGATATCAATAATCGCAATTCGCGGCAGGCGCGTTAACCCCCCTTGCAGGCAAAGGGCTAAATTTAAGGCGTTGGATAACACGGATTTACCAGAACCCGGGCGGGCGTACACCAAATCAATCCAGGTTGTTTGTTGAGTCGAACCAGGTTGAAACGGCCACGGTTTGCCATCGGGTGTACGGAATAATAACGCACCCGTCTCCCAGGGAGATGCAGGCCGGGTGATAGGAAGCATGGTAATCACATCAGACAAGGGCGCAACCGAAGGCACCGCCGCACTGCGTGTGGTCACAGCCAACATGCTGGAGACAAAACCGGCAAATGGATCGCCGCAAATTTCCGATACATCGGTTGAACCCCAACCCTGTATTGCTTTCACCAACTCTGAACTGCGGCGCCGCAATAAGGGAATATTACCTTCCGGCGCCCAGGTACTCGCGACCACACGCAGGCGAACAATGGCGTCATCAGTATTCAATTGCAGGTACTTTAACAAATTCACCGAGTCGCTGATTAAGCGGTTTTGCGCTGACGTAAACGAAAGGATAGCTGACAGCATTCCTTTTAATTTGATGGTATTTAAGCCCTCGCTTTCAACGAGAAAAGAAATACGCCAGGGAATATGGGACGGCAATATACGCGCAAACAGGGTTAGGAAAGGACGTACATCCTTTGGAAAAAGATCAATAAACACCGACGAATAGATTTTATTGCCTACTTTTACTGTGCGCAGATCAATGTTTTCGGCATCACGGGGAATAACCTGCTTGGCCAGCGAAGGCCACAGCAAATCAGAGACATCCCCTTCAAAGCGATTGATTTCGCGAGGATAAATTTTATCGCCCGGTAATATGGCACGCCAGTCATCGGCAGTAAAATCCGGATCAGCGGTCATGCGGATAGCCTGCACGGCATCGTGCACCTCCACCAGACGGGCGTAGATGTTTAACGCATCCAGATCATTTAAAACCGAGCGCACATAGGCGTCATGGGTATCCCTTAACTCAGGAATGGCAGCATACACCGTCTGTGTGTTTTTGAATGAAGGCGCCTTCATGTCCCTCAGCATTTTCAGCTTGGCTTTATTGGCCGCTTTCAATTGATCCTGAGCCAGGTTAAAAGGCCTGGTAAATAACACAAAGTAAAGCCGCTCTTCTGCGCAATATTGCGACAGGTAATCGACCCGTTCGGTAAATAAATCGTTCAGCGTTAACTCGAGCCGTTTGGCTGTCGCTTCCGCTGGGGCATAAATATCCTCAATGACTTTACGAATGTTTTGTTTGTCGTGACTAAAATACACCTGAAAGGCATGCCCAGGACGGCTCATAGCGCCCTGGAAGGCATTAGATAATCCCTCAACCAGCTGTTCAAATTCTTCGGCACCGGCAAGTGCCGTCACCCCTTCCACTTTAATTAGAGAAATCAGCGACCCGTCATGATTAACCAACACAGTGGGGCTGTCTGCGGTTTCGAGTTCGCAATACGATTCGGTGGTTTGTTTTAGCGAGGTACTTAACCAGGCAAAAAAGGTATCTATACCTTCAAAAAATGATTCGGCCCAATTCCCCATGGTTATTCCCTATTCGTTACGAGTCATCGTTATTATTGAATAATGGTCATCAGCTCGACTCGGTTATCTCTTCAAGCGCACTCGCCGCCCAACGTTCAATTTGCTTGCGGAATTTTGCCCTCGAAGGCAGGAGTCGAATATTATTAAAAAGTTTGTCTAACGTCTCTGGCGCAGTAGCGCCGGAGTCAATGATCAACTGACCAAAGATGGCCGGATCACTGGTCCCTTCGCCAAATTTTTCTTCAACGACCTGTGATCTGAATTTAAAACTGCGATAAATATTCTGGGCACTGGTCTTATAGCCGGTATCATTGGTAATTGCACAAAAAAGCACATGACATAAACTGTTTAATTCTGTCTGCGACAATTCCGGCAGGTAAATCAGGGTACCGCCGCCATAACCGCCCACACCCACGGATTCAATAAAAAAGCATTGGGCGCAAAAACAACAGGCTGTCACCAGGTTGGATAGACGATTGTTGGTGTAATCATTATCCAGATTCACAACTTCCTGGAATAGTCTCGCCTGAAACCCACAAAATTGGCAAGTATAACGATCGCGTTGAAAAACCTTTTGTTCGAAAGCACGAAAACGCTCATCCGCTTTTCTGGCTGAATACAAGCGCCAGGCTCCAGCACTCGCTAGTAATTTAAGCTTGCTTTGTTCTTGATTCATAACCATCAATCTTGCCTGTTTGCTTTTCATTATAAATCAGGAAGCACTGGGCTTCCTGATTTAACCGCGATAAAACTGTTTGCCTGAATTAGCCGCCACTGCTGGTGAACACAGTACCAGTAGGACCTGCTGTCGTACCGCCAGAGCCACCGAACATAGTCACACCGGCCACGCCCAGAATAGTAGGCAGGAAGAGAAGTGCTGCGGCAATAAACACCAGGGCAATCGGCGTACCAATTGGGATTTGGGTTGGGTTATCTTTGTGCTGCTTGAATTTCATAATAGCACCAACAGAAAAGCCCAAACCAGCCAGGTAAGAACCGGCGGTAATTAATTTCGCCAGTTGACCGAATGAGCCATAGATGGTTGATGCCATGCCGCCAATGGACTGGCTTGCTGCCGCCGCGGCATCTGTGACTATGCCTAGGCACAAAAACACGGCCGCCATCACAGCGTAATTCATGTAACTGTTTCTTTTCGCTGGGGTATTCACTTTCATCTCTCCTGTTTAAACACACTTAAAATTATGAACCATAAATCGTTGCATTAATGACATTAACCGTTCCCACAATATTAATTGCGAGGATCCCGCCAAAAACATGCATTAATCCCTTGCCCGTTCCACCAGGCGGTTGCCCTTGCGAAGCCGAGCGTGCAATCAGCACCCAACCCCGTATAAAGGCCGCAAGGCCAATGGTTTGAATGATGATTCTCAAAGCCCAGGCGACGGGGCTGCCGCTGCCAAACAGTGCATTGGTGCTTTGATTGCCACTGGCATTGGCATAAGCCAGAATATTGGTATTTCCAAACGTGGTCATGAGCATCACGTCCATGGCCGTCGGGAAATAAATGAATACCGCCGCGACAATTAAATAAACCACAGGCTCCTTGACGCTGGTATTGGACGACATCATCGTTCTGGCTTCACCATACACCTTTAAACTATATATGGCCTTAAAGGCAAAGGACAAGCCTATCAGATAAGCTGCACCGGTTAATAGTCTCTGAACAGGAGCAAGATTAGAGGCGATATTGTTTAGGATATCGGCCTGGCTTGTAATCCAGTTCGTAATTGATTGGTTAGCCATATTCGTCTCAACTGTCTTGCTGGCTAAATCGAATGATCTGACCAGTACTCATAACAACGCGTCCCTGGGTCGCATCAATCAGCTTTACCGTTCCATACCCTGCTATAACAGAACCCTCTCTTACCGTAAGTGTAGACCCATTTGTGGCAATTAACCACGCCCGGCCTGGAATAACGGCCTGAATATAATAGACCGGACGCGGGGTTACTTTTCGCACCATCCGCGGGGCAGGTTTCGGTTTGGTTCGAACCGTTAAAACCGCAATTTGCTGTGATTGTTGCTCAACTTTGGCCGCCAGTAAAGTGACGGACTGACTTAAGGCCGCGATTTTATTGCTTAAATCATTCACATTACTTGAAAGGCCGTTTAACTGGTTATTGATGGTTGTGATTTCCGAGCGCACGCCCTGCTGCGCCAATTCCAGTGCGGATAATTTCTGGTTAACCTCATCAGACACTCCAGCAGGTTGCGCCTGAGTCGGAACCGGTGTCAGAGTAGATGGCGTGGGTTGCGTGACCACCGGCGTCGCAGGCGTTGGCGTTACAGGCGTTGTCAACGTTGGAGTTGGTGTTACAGGTTCCGGTTTTTTGGAAAACATAGCCCCCATGAATTTATAAATAATCATGGCCGTCACAATCAAAGCAATCACAATCAACGCGTTTTTTCGGACATCTTTTTTAGGAGCCCGCTGCTCGCCTTCAGCGCGCATGGCCTCTAAATCATCGTCAGCGCCATCCGGATTGACCACATCCAAATCAGCAAACTGATACTCATCGTTGTTTTGATTATTATCAACCATTTCTTACCTTCTCTTCACGTTAAAGGGAGGTTAAATCCTGAGTAAATAATATACCCAACCCTGTTCCAGAAAATACTTCAACCGTTGTTGGACGGTTAAATTGCTGCTGCGCAACCTGCCCCCATTGTTTACCCAGGGTAGCCAGACCTATGACGGCATTCTCCAGAGCCGAACGCCCCACACCATTCTGAATCGTAATATTATCACCGCCTCCGGTGCCGCCAATGGTTACCGTGGTATTGGCTGATTGGAACGCATTTCCAAACCCTTCCAGAAAGGAGGACGCGAACAATGAACCGTAGCGCAGCAGGTAATGATGATTGGTGCGACTCGATAAGGCCGTACGCGCCGTATTGGGGTCAATGGCAAAAGCACTGATTGACGTGGTTTTCGCCGCCCCAGGCACAGACATGGTGTTAAAACTAATGACCATCTTGTCGGAATTGCTGGGGAGATTAAAACTGCCAATGAGCTTCGCCCCTTTAAAACGGCCCGATACGATGGTTGCAAGAATGGGTCCGGGTTCATCACTGTTCACCGAAGTATCCAGTACAGCGAACAGAATATCGCCGGTCTTGATTAATGCTTTTGGTGCCGGGCCTGTTGCTGTCGTCGCCTGAGGAATGGCAGAAGCACCCGCCTGATTCGGACCAAAGCCAGCCAAACCGGCCTGTGCCGCTTCTTTCTTATCTTCCTCTTCGCCGCCAGTATAAACCTGCACCCCGATTTTTTGCCAGGTCTGTAAAGACTGGTTAGCCACAGACAGCATTTCCGACGTGCGTTGCTGAATTTGCTGTTGATAGCGTTGATCGGCTAATTGCTGGTTTTGCTTTTTAAGAATAGCCTGTAGCTGCTGCGCATTGGCGGCTTCCACCGAGGCAGCTGTCTGGGGACGTCCCTGTCCTCCGGGAAGACCAACCATAGTGGATGGCAATCCTGGCTGGGTGATGCCCTCAAGCCCCGGAAGCTGAGCCCCGGTATCCGGTCCTGTTCCCAATTCAGACGCAGTGAAGCCCGCGTCTTTTAATTGATCATTGGTAAAACCCGCCCGCCTTAACTGGGCAGCGGTAAAACCGGCATCCCTTAACTCTTTGGCAGAAAATCCAGCTTTCATTAATTCTTCCGGGCTGAAACCGGCGTCTTTCAGCTCTTTCGCGCTGTATCCTGCCGCTTTTAGCTGAGCTGCTGTAAAGCCGGCATTTTTTAATTCCGCCGCACTAAATCCGGCATCACGCAATTGACTGGCGGTGAATCCGGCGTCTTTTAATTGTTGGGCGGTGAATCCCGCAGCGCGCAATTCTTTCGCGGAAAAACCAGCAGCCTTTAATTCAGCCGCAGTAAAGCCCGCATTTTTAAGCTCCGCCGCGGTATAGCCTGCCGCACGAAGTTCTGCCGCCGTATAACCAGCCGCTTTCATCGCAGCAGCACTGCATCCCAGCGTTTGTTTAATGGTAGTGGCCGACACCCCGGCAGCGCGTGCGGCCTGCAGGGAGGCCACGCTGCAATCGGCGGTGCGCCCTGCAGCGATGATTGCAGCAGGGTCAATGCCGGCTGCAGCCAATTGCTGGGGCGTAAATCCGGCAGCGAGCAACTCCTGAGGGGTAAAACCCGCATCTGAGAGGGCTTTGGCATCATAACCGGCAGCCTTTAAAGCGGCCGCACTACAGCCGTTTAATTCACGGATGCGTTTGGCAGAAACACCCGCCTCAAAAAGCTGACGCAGCTTGGTTGGATCACAACCGGCTGCCCGAATCGCTGCATCGGACGCAGCAGCGGCCTGTTTAATCTCTTGAGGGGTAAAACCGGCTGCCAGCAGTTCCTGGGGGGTAAATCCCGCATCCAGCAGGGATTTGGCATCATACCCGGCCGCTTTGAGCGCCGCCGCACTACAACCATTTAATTCCTTGATGCGTTTGGCAGAGACACCCTGATTAAATAAGGCTTTTAGTTTATCCGGATCACACCCGGCTGCCCGAATGGCATTGTCATCCAATGCATTCGCCGCACTGATTTGGGCCGGAGTAAACCCGGCATTGGCCAGATCATTGTCCGTGAACCCGGCTTCCTTGAGTGCTTTGGCACTGCAACCGGCATATTGCCTGATTAATTTGGCACTGACTCCAGCCAACCGTTCCTTGCGTAAGGCCTCCACATCGCAGCCTGCCTTCTTGACATCATCCGGTGTAATACCGGGGGGCAACTCCGATTCAGCGGCCATGATTTGGGCAGGGGTAAAGCCGGCTTTCGCCAAATCATCCGGGGTAAATCCAGCATTAAGCAAATCCCTGGCGCTGAAACCCGCCGCTTTTAATTCAGCGGCTGTAAAGCCAGCGTTTTTTAGCTCCGCTGCACTAAATCCAGCATTTCTTAATTCAGCCGCAGTGTAGCCTGCGGCTTTGAGCTGTGCAGCGCTGCAACCACTGATGCGGCGAATGGCCGCAGCACTGACGCCAGCCGCTCTTAATTTCTGTAAGGCTGCGACCTGACATCCGGCATTGCGAACATCCGCCTCGGTTATTCCTTCCGGCAAGCCACTGGCTCGGGCAATGTCATCATCAGAAAAGCCAGCGCCTTTCAATTCCCCATCGCTGAAACCAGCATCTTTCATTTCCTGAGCAGTAAAACCGGCATTGCGCAGCTCACAGGCATCAAATCCGCAGGCACGCAAGCGCGCCGCGCTGTAGCCGGCATCCTTCAACTGGCGGGCATTGTATCCGGCCGCCCGCAATTCTTTACAGGAACAGACCGGTTCAAGATCGCCAATCTGATACCCATTATCCTTTAATTGAGCGCAGGTACAGGCTCGTTTAAGATCAGTCATTGCTGCGCCCTGACTAACGACCTGCTGAACCGTTGCCTTGCTGCAATTGCTGTTTTTCAAATCCTGCAGCCATAAACTTTGTTGTGGGCCGCCCTCTTCTTCACGGGCCAAGGTAGAGAAACCGACACTGCCCTCTCCCTGCTGAGGACCAACGGATTGAACGCCCGCACCCAACTCTTGTGTACGGATGATGGTCGGAATGGCGCTGCCGCCGCTTTTAAGTGCAGTTTCAGCCTGGGTAACGTTTTGTATCTGCTGCAGCTTGGCGTATTGAGCCGTTGGGTCCAAAGCCCCCGGAATGGATTGAATGTTTCCTGGTGCACTGGTCACCGAAGACGTACCCAGCGGGCCGACGTCCGTTGACGACGTGAATTTGACGATGCCGATTACAACAGCAATCACCAAAAGCAGGGAGGTAAATATAATAATGACCCTGGATCGGGTGTTGGTAAACAGCGCTTTGAGATTTTCTTTTTTTCCTGCCATTGCTATAACCCTTCTACCTTGAGTTGCATGACTTTCCCATGCCAGGACACTAATAATACAGGCGACTTCTGCATCTCGTAGGCGTGCATGCCGTCAGCGCTGGTCATGCTGCTTATCCACCCTGGGGATAAAATAGTCAAATTGGTACGCACAAACATTTTATCGCCTAACAACCAGGCTCTGGCATCTCCACCGCTTACGGTTAACCGCTGGCTTCCCTGAGGCGGAACGCCATCCAGTACATGCAGCAATACATCATTGGCGCTTGGGGGAATTCCCTCTTCAATCGGCGTGTTATTGGCATTGGGCCCATACCCCTGAACCCGTAAATCCACACGATAATCCACGGCTTTCTGCCCGGGGATTAATGTCAGCATGACGGGTGTGTTAAGGCCTTTTAAACGAACAGCCAAATTACCGTAGTTATAAAGCTTTTGTGCCTGAATCATCAGGGTGTTGCTGGTTTTATCCCATTGAATGTTAAACGCAGTCGGGTCACCCAGGTCATATGCACTGATAGGCCAGGGAGCGCCGGTGGAATCTAAAAAAACCAGGGAGGACACAAAGCCCTGCGACAGGCGGATCACTGGCGGAGTTGAACCCGGTGACAAATTCACAAACTGGGACGTCGCCGTGGGCTTTGGCGGTGTTCCCGCAGGGGATGCTTCGGCAAACTCCGACGCCTCATAAATCTGTTTCAAACGAACAATCTGTTCAGGCGTTAAGGGGAATAACTGCCGGGTCACGCCTTCAAACGCCTTGGTATCAATTAACTCTTTGTCGTTGGCGGTGATCGTAGGATCCTGGGGATTGTTTGATTGCGGCTGCGGCTGCGCCTGATTGGCCGCGGCTGCGGTCGTTGCCGCTGTCGGCGGCCTGTTGACAGCCTGCCCGCCTTCAGCCTGGCCGGCCTGATTACCGCCTTGATCAGTCTGAGACAAACGCTGTTGCAGTAATCGCAATTGTTGCAATGCCTGTTGAGCCGAATCAGTCTGATCGGCTGCATAGAGGGTAGCGGTCAAGGCATTCACTGCCAAGAGACCGGATAGACTGACCCATTGAAGTAAAACTTTTGTTTTTTCCATCAAGTTACTCCACCGCTGGCTTGTCCTACAACAAATTGCGCAATACCAATTCCACGAGGCGAATCAAGCGTTGAAATCCGCGTAATTAACATGGTGACTACATTGTTTTGCTGAAAAAACTCACTCGCACTCTGGTAGGTAACCAGAATCGGCATTTGTACACGCCAGGAAAAACGACCGCTTAATACCCCTTTTTGCAAAATAATCGGGGCACGGGTCGCTACAGCGGAAACAATTAATTTTTTTGCTTTAACCTGATCGAGAATATTGGAGTCCTGCAAAGCCTGGAGGAATTGCTGCCAACCATCGCTTGTAAAAAAGCCTGATGTGGACTCGAGCTCATCCCGGTAATTGACAAAGTTGTAGGTGAATGCCGCGATAGCCGCCTGGTTGGCCCATTGTAAAACAGCAGAATCGGATTGGTTAGGCTCATTCAAGGCAGTCAGCGGGGTAATACGGCCATTAATGCTGGTTGCAAAATATTTAGGCTCTGGCGGATGCGTAATAATATAAGCCAGCATGGAGCCAATGATAAAAATGATAGCCACAGCGACCAGCAGGGCAAACATTAATTTCTGCTGACCATCTCGCGCAAACCTCTCCTGAAAGCGGACCTCTTTTAACTCTTGTTGAGCCATATTTTCCTCATCTTATTCCGGTATCACTTTAACGGGCGGTGCGTTAACAGGATCCGGCGGCAATAATGCAGCGGATGAATCATTTGGGGCATCCCGCGGTGACAACAGGATAGGCGGCGTTACCCCATTTGACGCATAATATTCTCGTTCGGGCTGATTAAAGTAGGCGTAGTAAATCCCGCTGATTAAAGCCAGATTGATTACCAAAGAACCAATCACCAGCGTACAGGCCCGTCTATAGCTTGAGACGTAAAATGATTTGGAATTTTTTATTGACAGCCAAGTCTCTCGACTCATTTTATCCTCATTAAACCATTATTTTCTTTGATCTACTTATTTTTCAGCAACATGATGGCTTATTTTCCCGAAGGAATGCAACTATAGGTTTATCATTGAGCCCTGCTTGCTGTAAAGCGAAATCCGACAATCCTCCCCATTTTCTTTAACTGCTCAAAGGGCTAACCACAAATTGGGATATACCAATACCACGCGGTGAGTTTAAGGTGGATACGCGGGTAACCAGCATGCTCACCATATTGGCTTGTTGGGTATATTCAGTCACGCTCTGGTAGGTTACCAGAATAGGAATCTGCACGCGCCAGGTAAAACGATCATTTACAAGTCCTTTACGTAAAATGGTTGGCGGACTTATCGCTGCAGCAGAAACAATCAATTTTTTAGCCTGCACGGCATCCAGGTTATTGGATTCTTCCAATGCCTGCAAAAACAAACGCCAGCCATCAGCGGTAAAAAAGCCGGAAGAAGCCTGTAACTCCTCGCGGTAATTAACAAAATTGTAGCTAAAAGCCGCAACAGCAGCCTGGCCTGCCCAGGCGAGCATGGCATCATCGGACTGATTGGGTTGATTTAAAGGAAAAAGAGGCATGACACGGCCGTTTAAACTGGTTGGGAAATAACGCGGTGCCGGTGGGTTATTTACAATCCAGATCAACAGGAAGGCCAGCAGAATATTAATCGTAAACGAAACCAAAAGAATACCCATGACCTTCCGGTGGCCTTTACGGTAATATTCATTGCGAACATGAACGGCCATTAACGCATCTTGTGGCATCTTATCCTCTATACAATTGCATCTCTGAATGTAATTTCAATTCTGGAATTGGGTGATTTGTCTCCACCCTGATAAAATGAGACCACGGGTTTGTCGCTTCCTGCCCCTTCGGTGAAAATAAAGCGGCTGTCGATGCCCTGAGACCAGAGGTAATTGGCCACAACCCGGGCTCTCGCGAGCGTCAGCGCCTGTTCACGTCGGGACGATACATACTGACTGCTGTAGCTGGTTACATTCACACCAACTTTTCTGAATTGTTTCAAAAATAACACCACCTGATTCAACAAGGCATAGGATTCCCAGCGAATACGAGGTGACTGATCGGCAAAAAGTGCCCCTGAGGGGATACTGATTAAATAATCCGAGCCAATGGTTATGACCTTAACGCCGCGTTTATTAAAGTTTTTTTGCATGGTTATCACGGCATAATCGGATGTCCCGGCTACTTTTTTTGGTAGTCGGTAGGTTTCTTCTTCGAGGGGCTGATATTGTCCGCCGCGCTGGCAGCTGGATAATAGCAGCGCAACCAGCAAAGCTGTCTGCCCGGATAAAAAGGCTTTTGAGGTTACACGCCAAAATCTCACTATAGCCCTCTTTTGATGTATGGATTGATTGAATCTTATCAAATAAAAACATACAAATCATTGCGTTACAAGCACTTCCTGAAAAAACACCGTGAGGAGGGAGTTTATGAACAAATTTAAAGCGTTATGGGTGGTATTTTGATAGCAACAGCCAGTATGCTGATGGCCATAATTATTCTTCTGGCTCTTTATTGTTTGCTTTTTCACGTTCGCTGACAATTTTTTCCGCGAGCGAAAGAGCCATTTCCGTAAGAATTTGAGCGGACACTTCATCCCGTTCGGCTGGCGGATAACTGGTTGCCATCTGGAAGTCTTTGATTAATTCATTGGCCACTGTGCCTGAATATTTATCCTTCGCGCCGCTCACTCGTTCAATAATGGATAAGTAGTTTCGCGTCTCATTAATGGGCAATAGCGGTTGTGAAAATTGCTCGACATCCTGCACCAGAAGTGGCAGGGCATTGGGACTGCGGCGTAATTTGCTGAAAATGGTAAGAACCCCATCCTCTTCTTCTTCAATGAGTTCTTCCACGGGTTCCGGCTCATTATAACCATGGAATGCCAGCAAGGCACTGACGCCCCGCTCAATGGGTTCGACCACATTGGATTCCCGCAGCGCTTTGGTGATAAGAGAAATCTCTTCATTTTCCACTTCTTTTTTAATGCTTAAATCACCACTGTCCAATACACGTTGGAAACTGGACAATTGTTTTTGCAATTTAGCCAGGTAATCATCCGGTGGCGGCTCCACCTTCAGAAACTGATTCAGTTTCAGTTGTTTAACCGGTTTGGGATTGGCATAAAACATACGGGCACGCACAATTTTGGATTTGAAAAAGATGTGGGCCTCACCTTCGGTTTGCTCTTTTAGATCCAGCAGGTCAATCCGGGCACGTTTCTCATAGGATGAACTCTTGGTATCCATGTAGCTATTGGAGAAACTGGTATCTTTGGTTTGGAAAGAATCCACTTTGGTCACGTAAGCCTCGCCGGCTGTTTTGGTAAAGAAATCCCAGGTTTCGGTTGGATCTTCAAGTTTCATGCAAATTTTGATGTTGGTGTTTGCACCGATGGACGCCGCTTCTTCTTTGGATGCTTTCTGAAAAGCAGGCAAATCCTGCCCGGCAAAGATAGCTGAGAAGCCTAGGGAACGCGCCTGAGCCGGGACCACTGCGAACCCCTGCACGGCATAATAGCCGTACTCATCAAGGATACACATATAAGGTGTCGGGGCATTGGTGGGTTTACGCTCGATGACATCGCGGTAATCCCCTTCTACTTCTTCCCCTAAACCAGCAGCCATCATGGCTTTGAGGGAGGAAACAATGACTTTACCCAGGTTTGCCAATTCATCCGGCGATTTTTCAAGTGCAGGCAATAGCACCACCAGAATACGGCGGTTTAAAACCACATCCTTAAAATCGACTTCCGCGAGATTGGTACGGATAATATGACCATAGGTATCGGCCAGGGAAGAAAATACTCGCACCAACTGCATGGTAATAAAACCGTGCTGTTCCAAAACCTGCGACACCTGCTTGCCTTTTTTCTCTTTATTGTAACCTGGCAGGTTAAACAGGTAGTTACGTAATGGATCGGTGACCAGTTTTGGCACGGACTCGATATTCACGCTTTCCTGTTCATCACGAGGAAAAACCTTGTCGATCACAATCGCTTCAAGACGGGTTAAATCAAAATAGTTACGGATGGTATTGGCATCAAGCAAAATAGCGCCTTCATCGCGCATATAAACCAAGAGTTTCATCAAGGCTTCCACGAAACTGATCGCACGGCCTTTCCACATGTCCCCATCGGATGATTGTCCGGAGGAGCCCATGAGGCTGACAACCAACTGGGTTAACATGCTGGATGAACCCTGGCAAAAAGGATTTAGGGTATTGGAGAGCCGTTTTTCCTGCGGGCCGACGATGTCGCGCGCACCCGTCATGAAATTGATTAACAATAAATCATCTTCACGCCCCATGCTGCGGACCATGGAAAATACTTTGGCGTAGAGCGAGTTATCACCTTTACCATCGACATAGATAAAGCCGCTGGCCTGCACCAGCGCATTGAAAGCCAAAGAAACCAGGGCTTCGGTTTTACCGCTACCGGTGGATCCGAAAATCAGGGCGTGGGTACGTAAATCTTCGTTGGCAAACCACAATTCCTCGTTGGTTTTCCGGTCGTTGCCAAAAAACGCAATGCCACGGGCAATGTTTGGGGTTTTAATGCCGGGTTTTAAATCATTGTAATCTTTTACGCGTGCGATTTTAGGCAGCCGAAAAGGCAACATTTGCTTTCGGGTATAGCTGTAGAGGAAGCTGATGCCGCCTAAAATCAGAATAAGACTCGCCGCCTGGGAAAGATAATAGCCGACAGCTGCCAAAGAAATGAGCACAATGGAGATATTACTGGGATCAGCAAAAAAATCCGCTATCCGCTGCCCCATGGTCCGCGTATCCCGGAGCAGTTGCGAAGGGTCTATTTCATGTCGTGTATCAATACCGCGCATCATGGCTTTAATTCCTGCAATTCTTTCGGCGACAGCTTGACTTCCTTCACCGCAACTTCAAGCGCTTTAATCGCTTCATCTATCATTGGGACCAGTGAGCGTCGGCCCATTGCCTGTTCGGCGCGCCAATGCGCAAACGGACCTGCGACTTCGGAGAAAGGTGTTTGTCGGCCTACACAATTAAGCATATACCATAATCGCCGATCAATGGGCTTTAACCATAAAAATTCCGAGCTCGGTACCACACCGTCTTCCCGGGCTTCCTGCAGTAAGGACGCCATGACCGTGAGAAGATAGGCATGCTTGGCCAATACTTCCTGGACCAGTTCTGAATTCAGGTATTTTTTAATCACCGGCTTGGCAATGGAAAAGTCTATCTTGCCTTCCGAGCAGCCTTTATCGATGCCCTCAAGAATAGCGGCACCTGCACCCCTGTCACGATTCATGCGGGCCATGAACACCGCTGCCAACGCCATGGCATGCGGGGGACAACGATCAAACCCATCGAAATAAGGACCCAATTGCAGAGTAAAGACCCGTTTGGCATCTCCCCGTCGGATCCCGGCCGTCATTTCCTGACCGGGTATCGGATTATCCAATATGGCATCGTCTTTTTTTAACAACTGGTATTTGCGTGCAAACTCCATGGGTGTCAAGGCCATCGCCCAGGGTCCCTTGTTTAAATCCTGCGAAACCAAATCTTCCTTCACCACCGGCATAATGGCTGGCCAGTTATGCTGCTCCTGCGCCCGTAAAGATTTCATATCATGGGCACGGCGAAATTTAAGGGTGATGTTGGATTGGTAAAGAAAAATAGCCAAAAGCACCAGAATCACCACGACAGGGTAGCGGATATAATCGCCGACGCTGCCAGTCAATTCAAGAAAACGATTCCAGTCCACGGATGCCGGGTCAAGGGTCTGCATCAGATAAACATTATCCTGCAGGGTTTTGTCAGTAATAAAAAATGAAACCAGTTTCGCTTGCCAGATGTTGAGTTTAAAAACAAAGGCGACGATATACTGATGCCCCGTTGCCCAAATGATGTAGGCAGTAACAAAAAGCAGGATCATAATCCAGACCGGAGCCATGGAATTATCGCCGCTGCCGCCTTGTTGCTGTGCTTGCTGAGCCATTGAAGTCAGAAATAAAAATTACCTAGTCCAAGTATATACATACTTTAAGCCGGGTGCGACTATCTGTCTGATTCTGCTGCAGGATTTTTAACAAGCCGCCCTTTAAGGTAAGTATAGACGCCGGAAAAATGAACAAAACGGGTTATATTGTCAAGGTTGATGGCTTTGTCTTTGAGTGTAATCAATGGTCTACCCAATTTATCCTGCGGGGTCTTGTCAGGCGGCAGAATCAGCAAATCGCTTTGATTGATGAAAATCGCCACATACGCCTCGTTGATTTTTTTCTCTTTCGACTTAATCAGGTTCACGATATCCGCCTCCTCGGCATAAATAGGGCGTGAAATAATCTGGCGTTGTAAATTGGCGATAATCCTCTCCCAGGATTGTAAATTCTGACCCTCACTGGAATACAGGCTGACAAAGACCAATTGTTGGTCATTGTGCAGGTTGCGTTGCAGGGCATTGATGGCGGATCTCACTTTCTCTTCCGGGTTTAAACCCACCTGCCGAATGAAATTATCACGGATCTCACGCAAATTTTTGCCGACGACCCTTAAAAAATTAGAATCCTCCCATGGACCATTCTCAATCGCTTCATTGAGGGTCTTGATAAGGATATCGATCTGTTCCTGAACGTCATCGTCTCTCATACGGCAAGGCTAGCAAGGTGCTTTTTCTTATTAGGAAGAGTATTGGAAAGTATAACAGCATTCACTGGGATTAGTCAGTGAATGCTGTAAAAGATTGGAATCAGGGATTAAAGCGTAAGTCTGACGAACTGGATTCTTCTTGCCCATGCCCCAGTTGATCCTGATTTTCAAGCGCTTTAAGATTGTTGGCTGCCGTAAGGAAAGCGCCACTCATCATGTCAGCGCGCTTTAAAGCCTCGATATTACTGGGGTTTGGACGCATGGCGATAATCTTTTCTAAAGGGCCTTTAATTTTTTCTGCATCATTGAAACCCTCGTGACAGTACCCGGCTATTTCCATAGGGCTGACTGTTTTATGGGTCGACGCCTGCGGCTTAGGAGTAGAAAACAGCCCCAAAGTGGACGTGCGACTATTATTTTCGTTTGCCATGTTGTCACTCCTAAAACTTGATGCTTACAGATTAACAGATTTGCCCTTAAGGGAATCTTAACAACGATACAATTTTAAATTTTTTTTCTGGATGTCGTCCATCCTAGTCATACATCAACTCATCCAAAGGCGTGTAGTCGCGGCTGGGACCTCCCTGAATGAGTTCATTCACGACGTCTGTCATACACAATAACCTTAGGGCATTGGGGGTCACTTCGTCAAATGTTACGCGAATACCCAGCAACGCATTTTCTGCCTCGTCAAATGTCGCGCCCAAACCATAACCGAGACACAGCGAACAAAGCTGATCGGCACGGCGGGCAATGGCAGGCAACAAACCCGTGTCGGCAAAGACTTCTTCAAAGCTGACAAAACGATCATTTAAATAGAATTTGGCATTCATGCCGGCGGCAATTAATGCCATGCTTTTACGAATATCAGTTTCCATTTATCGCCACCATGGTTGGGAGGATTTAACCCGGCCAGCCGCAAAATTCCTGAGCCAGCGTAAAAAAACGGGGACCGTGAAGCCGTAATGCTCAATCACACCAAAAAACACGGCGGATATCAACACCAAAACGGCTGTCCAGACACGAATATGCATCAGAAAAAGAAAGATGGGAAAGGCAGCGCGGGCATCAACAATAAAAAATCGGGCGCTTCTCGCCGAATCACGCCAATGAGAAGTAGGGGAAAAACCGCCAGCCATCGCACGACCTCATGATTATCAGGGATATATCAAGTATATCGCTCAGGTTTGATAATTCAAGAGAGGGACGTTGACTAGGAAAAAGGCGTCAGATCGTAATTATCTTTTTTTGTTAAACAATTCATGAAATCAGCCAGAGCCGGTGAATTGGCTTCTGCCTGAGCTTTAGCAGAAGAATCCGATTCAGGCGATACAGCCTTTTGAATCACGTCACTACTGTTCATACGGCTTAACATCTTTAGCGTGCTATTGATCATGCATAGCTCCTGCGGTAATTCTTACAGATAGACTAACTCTACAATATTAAGGTTTTATTAATTTTCCAACTGTTTTTTAAAAAAAATTGCAATAGGCTGAAATTTTCCCTGTCCATGGCCCCTGCTTAAACAAATGATGCAAAGCCTTACAATTACTTAACAATGGCAACGCCCTATTTGGGTTATTATAATTGAATTGAATTTGAACATTTTTATCACGTATCATGAATATTATTCAGAAGAAAGAGCTTCTGAGGCTATGGAAGCAGAAAATTGCCAGCGCCCCTACCCGCCGACTAGAAATAAAAAGCGAATTGCTCGAGCTTGCAACCCTTAAGACAAATGATGACATCGACAAAAAATACGCCGCCTTTTTAAGGCGGCGACGGCTCTTGTTAAGCGAAAACCACGGGCAGGGATTTACCTGGGTACCTCACTTACAATGGCTGTGGGGCTTGTTTTCTTTCTTTTTCCCCGCCACGTGGCAACCTTTCCCAGGGTCTAAAATACGACAGGTATTAGAGGAAGAGCTCACACTCCCTTCATTCGACGTGCTGGGTGAGCACGCGCTTGTTTCCCAATCGCCTAAAGCTGAAGCCCTCACCAGCCAATGCGACTTTGAAAAAGCGCTGCTGAATAATCCCCGCATTGCGCTGAATGACCTTAATCATGCGCTGGATCAATTATCCGAAGCCACCAGTCAAGAGGCATTGCCCTCTTTGTTTGAACGCCTGGCTATGCTTAAAAAATACGTCGATCCGCTCGTTTATTATCGACTGCTTGAAAAACTTTATCAGCATCAGCCTTTAAGCACCCTGCGTTACTTCTATACTCTTTATCAGAGCGACGGCAAGGAGATGCCAGATGGACATGACTTCGTTGAGCAGCATCTTTGGGTAAAAACGGTATTGGATAAGTTTGTAAAAAACAGCGAAACAGCCGTATATAACGTCCAGATTTTACTGATTTTCTTAAGCGCCGTTCCTCCGGCAGTAATACCAAAAGATCTTTTACCCCATTTATTTTTAAGTAAAAAAGAACAACCCATTGATTTTTTTAAGGAGTTATTTGAATTATGGGCCGATAAGCCAGAAAACACCCTCAGTATATTAACCACGGTGTATGGCAATCATCGCAGCAATCTTCAGGCACAAATTAGAGACCGGCTGGATACGACCACCCTGCAAAGCCGTCGTTTAAACAGCCAATTTTCAGTGACTAAAGGCGATGGGACATCGTACATCAAAATGCTTGAGGACATTCACGAGTATATTAAGCCTGTCCAGCATCCGCTTTTAAAACATTTAGCCCGGCAGGCTGCTGAACAATTGCTGGCGATTTATTACCAAACCGAAAATGTGGAAAAAGACGCTATCTGGCATGATCGGCATGAAGGCGCGGAAACATTCAGATTAATCGGTAAGATACTGGAAAAACCTTGTATTGTTCCTTCTAATTATAAAACTTACCTCAATGGCCTTGATCCCTTAAGTCATGCCATGGATATGATTCCGGCGAGCTCCTACGATTTTAAACATGCCGAGCGCTGTGCTATAGAAATTATATCGGGCGCTATCCTAAGCACGGAAATGGCCATGATCAATGCACGCTACATTAGACAACATTATGGCCAGGTTAAAAACCCAAGCCCCTTTATAATCAGCTGGATATTAAACCGGGTTAAACCATTTAACCCCGATGCGATTACCGGTTTAACCTATATCTTGCGTGACGTGGCGATCTATGGCCCTGAGGATTTGCCCTCTCATGAACTAACCGATTTCCCTTATAAACCCGCTGAGCTTGAAAAACTGATTAAAGAGCAATTAACAACGCTTGCTTTAGCATCGGAGAAACGCCAGGCCAATGAGGAAAACCAAGCTTCTGCGGCGTTGTTAAACCTGCTTATTCAGTTAATCAACCACCCGAATGTTGATCCTGAAATGCTCAATAAAGCGCAAAACATCCTGGCTGAATTTAAAGTCTACCTGACCCAAACCCTGGAAACTGTCCTCAGCAATCACATTCGACAAAGGCAAAAAGAATTGTGCCAATGGGAAAAGAGCACGCTGGGCGCTTTTGAGATCGGTGACGAAGAATGGGATCTGGAGCAAGTGAGCAAGCTTAAATCAGATGCGATCGTGGCCGGGTATGAAAATCAATTTTTAAAGGAATACCGTGAATCACAAAAGGCAATCAACGTCTTTGCTTTCGTGTTGGAAAACATCAATAAGAAGGACATTCATGCTTTACGCCATGCTCATGCTGTTCTTGAAGACCTTCAGGTTTATCTAACTGACAATCAATACCAGGAATGGGAAAAACAGATAGTCAAACTCATCCATGACTGCCCACGCGGGGCGACATTGCAGCCGCTCAATAAAAACCGCCAGCATCTGTTGTTTGGGAGCCCGGCTAAAATTTCCACCTTATCGCCCGACAAGCAGCCTGAGGTAAAGTATGAGAATAAGCTCTAACACCTTGCTCAAACGTCCCGAGTGTAATAAAGTGTCCAGCATGTTGCCTCGCCATGCTGGTTAATGAGAAGCGTATTCATCGTTTTTATTGTCTTGGTGTTTGTTGCTAGCGCATGCATTTTCCAACAGCACGCTTCTTTCCTGTTAAGCCAGATTAAAAATCTGGGATGGCTTGGGCCCTTATTCTTCCTTCTGATTTATTGTCTTGCGACCATTCTTTTTTTACCGACCATGGTACTTACTTTAGCTGGCGGCGCCCTGTTTGGCCCCGTCATGGGTACCTGTTTAAATCTAACGGGCGCCACTTTGGGCGCCGGTTGCGCTTTCTGCATCAGCCGCTATATTGCCAATGACTGGTTTACTCATAAAAAAGGCATTCGACAGAACAAACTCATGCAGGGTGTTGAAAAGCGGGGCTGGCAATTTGTCGCCGTGCTGCGGCTAGTTCCCATTGTTCCTTTTAATCTGGTCAATTATGGCCTGGGCATGACTCGAATCCGATTGAGTCATTATTTATTGACGACGCTGGTATTCCTTGCGCCGGGAGAAATTATTTATACTTATTGCGGTCATGCGGGAATGGATGCGCTGATTAATGCCCACTCCATGTACAGCTACGCCTGGCCTCTGTTTTCCCTCATTGCCTGCCTGGCGGCGGGCCTGGTTATCAAGCTTAAGTGGCGGGGGCAACAGCACACAGGCAATAAACAAACCTATAAGTCGCTGCCCGTGTCAGGCGAATAAGCCGCCACAACCTGCCTTGGCGGCATCCTTATTCTCTACCGTCCAATCAATATGAAAATAGCCGCCGCCAGTGCAATCACACCTACAATAAATGACGGAATGAGCACGCCGGGAACAATGGCAATGATGGCTACGATAATTAAATAAACAGCAAGGAGGATAAAGCCTATGTTGTTAATCAGTCGCATAATAGAGTCCTTTATAATGAGCGGATCGGCAATGACAACGTTTTAGATTAACCCGTTCGCGCGGGCTTGCCAATATCAAAAACTATACTAACCCGCGTCTAGCGGCCTGTACCAGTTTTCTTCGAAATAAATCATTTCTTTCATAAACGAAGAACAGAAAGCCCATGCCACCTGCAATCAGTACAGAAGTAAGTGGTTTTCTTTTACTCGAACCATCAAATCATCGGTGTTTTACTTAATTGTCTCTTAAGGCTCTTGGGGTAAGATGATTCTATTGTCATCCCAAAGAAGCGCATCATGTTTTCCATAGTTGATTTTGAAGCGATTTGTTTCGACACCGATAATGCACAGCAACCCACAGCTACTGAGAATATAAGTCATTACCAGCGCGGGTTAAACTATGCAAAAACAACCCGCCTGCACAACACCGTGCTTGGGCTGTATGAAGGACATGTCAATGCCATAACGTCTTCGGGCCACCATCCTGATTTTATCGCTGGCTGCCTGGCCGGAGCACGTGGAAAAAATGTACGCTTTGTCCAGACTACCTTTTCAGGCAATCCTGCCCGTATCGGCGTTAACCATTATACGCTTGAAGGCAGCAACGAACCCATACTCATTTCTTATCCCCTGTCTCCCTCTGCCCGCAAAAGTGAACAAGTCCAGTATTTAAAGAGCATCGCTCAAATACCGGATGAAAAGATCACTTTTTTGCCTAAACCAAGCCTCATCATCAGCAGTCAGACACCGCAACGAAAAATGGTATTTCCCCAGGAAGGCGGAACGGCACTTGCCCTTCATACCATTACAGGCCTGCCGGTTATCAAAATGCATCGTGACAGCAAGGCCCGAGATTTTGAAAAACCAGTATTGGAACGAATCGCCAATGACAGCACGGTCTATATAACGGGGCATAGCAGCCTTCAGTCAGAAACCTTGGGCGGCCTTTATCGGAATCTCCATGCTGTCGAGAAAAAATCATGGACACTGCAAAACTATCGGGATCTCATCCTTAGTCAGTCGCAGTTGCAGGAAAACGATACCTTAACGATTGTTCTCTGGGCCTGTGAAGCCGGAGGCGGCGGTATAAACAGTGTTGCAGCCAAATTAGCCCTCCTTTTCCAGGAGAAAGGTATCAATACCCGCATTATCGCCTCGACCGTGGAGATGCTCCGCTTTGATGGCAAACCTGAAAAAAATGAAACCCTGGTGAAAATGGGCGCCATAGCATTTAATCCGAATGATCAGTATAACCCCGAAGGGCGATTACGTTTTCGAACAGCCAAGCCTGGTACAGTTCGTATTTTCAGCTGCAACCGCAATGGCCTGTTTGAATCAAAGAACAAGGGGGATATTTTTTTCACGCCGGAAGGTATAACAGGCATCGATTTAACCAAAACGATAACGCACCAATGCAGAGCTACTCTCGAAATCACGCAATCACCTTATTTCCGCAAAGAGCTAACCAAGCGAGAGGATGCGGAAACTGTTTTACACCAAATGTTCAAAAAAAACCCATCAACATCACCTTGTCTATTGCGTCCTTCCTCTCACCAAATGACGGGTTATTTCACGTTTGCTGTTTCCTATCTCAATAAAGAAAATAAACAATGTGAGCACATGCTCTATCGTATTGATAACAAGGGGCAGTTATTCAATACAGAATTGCCTAATGAAGTGGGTAAGCTCATTCCATTAAACGGCTTAACACCGCTAGCGCAAATCATGCAGATAAACAGCGCATTATTCCCGGGAATAACTCATACGGGTAAACAGGAAGTAAACGAAGGCACGGCAATCACTGAGAATGAGGAAGCATTGCCATTGCCATTGCCATTGCCATTGCCATTGCAATCGCCATCGCCAGTATCACTCCCCAAAACAACTTACGACGACACGACACCTTTGCATAAAAAAATACAGCTCGCTGTTCAACAAGCTTCATCCCATTATCAAACCTATCATACAATCTGGCTGCACGACCGGGGCTTTAAGAGCGGATGGTTCAGCTTCTTTCGTCATGGACAAAAGGGAAGGGACAATGCCTTTCAATTATCAACTGCCGACGTTTGGCAAAAAGGCAGCGCGAAGGAGATGGTGAATTTTCTGCGCGAAACAACTCATTTACGGTTTCATCACCACTCGTTTGGCAGTTACCTGTTTGATGAGCTGAAGACAGTCGTGGAAAAATTGGATCCCAATCGCTCGGTGGACAATTGGGATGACTTACTGGACGAACTTCCCGTGCTTGCCATGAACCCTTAAATGAGGCAGCTGCGGCTTAAGAGGGGTAGATCTTAAGCCAGTCAAGCCGTACATCCTCCGCCAGTTTTTCCTTTAAAACAGCAAGCAGGGGATGACTCCCATAAGGGGTGTTGTCCAACTGTTGAACGGGTTGAATACCCTGCAATGCATTGCAGACAAACAATGCATCCGCCTCATAAAGCTGCTTTTGCGTCAAGGGTAATTCCTCACAGGCTATTCCCCAATCGCAGGCCTTAGTCAAAATCCGCTGACGAATAATCCCCGCCAGTAAACCACAAGTTAACGGCGGTGTATACAAACGGTTTTGGGTGATCATGAACAGGTTGGCAATTGTGGTTTCCGTCGCCTGCCCCTGTGTATTAAAAAAGAGCACATCATCGACCCCAAGGCTTGCTGCCTGACGGCGGGCCATGATGGCCTCCAGGTAATTAACCGATTTGATTCCGTACACGGGGTTTTTGCTGTCCCGCTGCCAGGTGGAGGATGCCAGCTTCAACGGTGCGGGCGCCGGGGAATAATGAAACGCCGTGATTAGCAATTGTGGATCACGTCCTGGACTTAAAAGCCCTCTCGCCGAGCGTCCGCCGCTTAGCAGAGCCTTGATGCCATTGACTGGTTCTTTCGCGCTCTGCAGGCATTGCTGAAGCCGTTGAAGCCAATCGGCGTAAGGGAGCGCAATGGTCATGTGAAGAAGCGTGGCGGAATGCAGTAATCGCTGCCAATGCAAATCAGGATAACAGGGCTTTCCGTCAATCACCTGCAGGGTTTCAAAAAGCCCCTCGCCGAGATAGATCCTGTCGTCCGCTGCAAACGGGGTTGGAGCCGTCTTATCCGAAATAAACGACACGTTCAGTAATCAAGAAAATCGTCGAGCTCTTCACGCAGACGCTTTTCTTCCAGCATATTTTCCAGACGACGACGGGCATCGAGCGTACCATCTACAGCCGCTACCGTATCAACATCAATGTCGATATCGTCCCCGTCATTGACAAACGATTCCTCTTCAATGATGTCTTCTTCTTCGTCTTCAAATAATTCAGTCATAATTAACCCTCAGCTAAAAATTTGAATAAAGAACCCAACAAAATTTTTCAGCTGTATAACTTATTTTTTTAAATTTGCCTAGAGTATTTGCGAAAATTTTTCATGTTCGGCCATCACGGCTTTTCAGGAAAATATTGAGTCCTGGCGCTATCTGGGCAATAATAAAATAAGGAAACAACGAAGTGTAGGTTATGGCTCACCCTTTAAAAACTGCATTGCGCCAGACTTTACGTGGTTTACGCTCGAGGCTCTCGCTCGATTATCAACAAAACGCCTCCCTTAAGGTATGTGAACGAATTAAAACACTGCAACAATACCGTCAGGCCAAGCGCATTGCGCTTTATCAGGCGACGCAGGGTGAAATTGATTTAAGTGCCATTTGGCGTTCCGCGCCCATGCACGGCAAATATTGTTATTTTCCCAGCCTGAATGACGACAAAACCCTGTCTTTTTTACCCGCAACCCCATCGACTCCTTTTGTGACCAATCGTTTTGGCATTAAAGAGCCGGATATTGCGCGCAGTGAAGCGATATCACCCCATGATCTGGATATCATTTTTCTTCCGCTTGTCGCCTTCGACACCGAGGGGGCCAGGCTTGGCATGGGAGCTGGGTATTATGACAGAACCTTAGCCCGTACCATTTCCCCCTTGCTGCTTGGCGTAGCCTACGAATTCCAGCGGCAAGCATACCTCTTTCCAGAGGAATGGGATATCCGTCTGCATGCCACCATTACTCAAAAACACATTTACTGGAGTATTTAATGCCTAACTACTGGCTAATGAAATCGGAACCATCCTGTTTCAGTATTGATGATTTAAAAAACGCCCCCAACCAAACCACGCATTGGGATGGCGTACGCAACTACCAGGCGCGTAACTTCATGCGCGACCAGATGCAGATTGGCGATCAGGTGTTTTTCTATCACTCCAATTGCAACCCGCCCGGCATAGCCGGCATTGCCGAAGTCACCAGCACGGCGTATCCCGACCATACAGCCTTTGATCCCTTAAGCGAACACCCCGATGACAAAAGCACACCGGATAATCCCCGCTGGTTTATGGTGGATATCCGCTTTAAAGAAAAATTTAAACACCTCATCGCTCTGGATACGTTAAAGCAATACCCAGCGCTTTCCAGCATGCCCCTGTTACGGAAAGGCAACCGCCTGTCTGTCCTGCCCGTGAGTCCTCTCGAGTGGGATTTTATCAACGAGACGCTTCGGGATTAACCGATGGCGTCTTCGCCAACTTCGCCGGTGCGTACACGCACCACCTGCTCCAGGTTGTACACAAAAATTTTGCCATCGCCAATCTTGCCGGTATAAGCGGCTTTGCAGATGGCATCAATGGCAGGCTCCACCATGTTGTCCGGCAGAGCCAGTTCAATTTTAATTTTTGGCAGAAAATCCACCACATACTCCGCCCCGCGATACAGTTCGGTATGCCCTTTCTGACGCCCAAAACCGCGCGTTTCAGAGATAGTGATGCCGGGTACCCCAATTTCCATCAAGGCTTCATGCACATCATCCAGTTTGAATGGCTTGATAATCGCGGTTAGCATTTTCATGACAACATCCCCTACTCAACGTGTTAATAATACATGACTGCAAGGTCTAATTTTTGTTAGACTGCACCCAAAGAACAACCCTCGCCGGGAGATTAACATGTTTGATCCAAAACAATTCGATGAGTTAGCTCAAAAACTTTTTTCTACCCTGCCTGTCAGTCTACAGAATTTTGAAAAAGAGATTCAACAAAAATTCAGAGAGGTTTTACAGGCTGCTTTTGCCCGCATGGATTTGGTTACCCGCGAAGAATTTGATGTCCAAACCAAAGTACTGGCCAGAACGCGTGAAAAACTCGACGCATTAAACGAGCAGGTGGAGGCGCTGATGGCAAAAAATCAAACGCACTGATACCTGTTGTGTACAGGGCCTTGGAAGAACTCTGCACCACAAAAAAAATTTAGTCCAATCACATCAAGGAAAACAATGAGTCTCGCGTTAACCTATACCCGCAGCGCGCAGGGTATTCATGCACGGGCAGTCCATGTTGAAGTGCACTTGTCCAATGGCTTACCGCAATTTACTATTGTCGGTCTTGCTGAAACTGCGGTTAAGGAAAGCAAGGATCGCGTACGCAGCGCCATCATTAACAGCCAATTTGAATTCCCCTGCCGTAAAATCACGGTGAATCTTGCCCCGGCTGATTTACCCAAAACCGGCAGCGGCTTTGATTTGCCCATTGCCTTGGGCATTCTTGCTGCATCAGGGCAAATTCCCGCTGAACAACTGGCCGCCCATGAATTCATCAGCGAATTGGCGTTAAGCGGTGAATTACGTGGTCATGCCCCGATTATTCCCAGTGTGCTGGCTGCCCGCAATGAACAAAGGCGTTTAATTATTGCCGAAGCGAATGCACAGGAAGCCGCGCTCACCGGTTATGATCAGGTTTATATCGCTGGCAGCCTGAGACAGGTTTGCGATTATCTTTTAAACCAAACGCCGCTCGCAACACCGCCAATGCCCCCAACGCCTTTAGCTGTAAATCATGAATTAGACTGGTCGGATATCAAGGGGCAATATCACGCCAAACAAGCCATGATCATCGCGGCCTGTGGCGGCCATAGCCTTTTACTAAGCGGACCGCCGGGCAGTGGCAAAACCATGCTGGCGAAACGTTTCACCACGTTGCTGCCCCAACTGAGTGAAACCCAGGCCCTGGAATGCGCCGCCCTTCATTCCCTGCGCGGCAAAGTCCCGCCCTATGAACAATGGCGTATACCCCCTTTTCGCTCCCCCCATCATACGGCTTCGCCTGTAGCCCTGGTCGGAGGAGGGAATCCGCCTAAACCCGGTGAAATTTCACTGGCACATCACGGCATTCTTTTTCTTGATGAGTTACCCGAATTTCATAAACAGGTCCTGGAGACGTTGCGTCAACCGCTTGAAGCCGGTTCCATTTCTATTTCCCGCGCCGCCATGCAAACGGAGTTTCCGGCAGAATTCCAGTTAATTGCCGCCATGAATCCCTGCCCCTGCGGCCAATGGGGCAACCCCAAGGCCGATTGCCTGTGCACCCCGGATCGCATTAAACGCTACCTTGGCAAATTATCCGCACCGCTGCTGGATCGCATCGATATGCAGGTGAATTTGCAAGCGTTGACCCAACAGGATCTACTCAAGGCCAATTCAACCGAGGATGGAGAAAGTCAGCGCATTCAGATCCAGGTACAGGCATCACGCGCCTTGCAAATCAAAAGGCAAGGCCGGCTGAATGCACGGCTTGAAAGCAAAGCCTGTGAACAACTGTGCTATCTTGGTAACAACGAAACGGCATTTCTGTCGCAGGTTCTGGACAAACTGCGTCTATCCGCCCGTGCTTACCATCGCCTGTTAAAAGTATCCCGCACCATTGCCGATATGAAGGGTGAAGAACGGGTTACACAGCCAGCGCTGCAGCAAGCCCTGTCGTTTAAGCAACGTTTACAACTACCGCAGTAATTTTTTAATGGCGGCTGTTCACACTTGGCAGCGACCCGTTTCGATGCGCTGCCAGCATTTTAGGCCTGATGTTGAATCAGGGACTCGATGATCGCCATACGCATGAATACTCCGTTGTACACCTGCTCCAGAATCACGGATTGCGGTCCATCAGCGACCTCGCTTTCAATTTCCACACCCCGATTAATGGGTCCCGGGTGCATGACGATGGCATCCGGTTTAGCGAGGGCCAAACGTTCCTGAGTCAAGGTAAAAAAATGATGGTAAGTGGATAAATCCATGTGCTCTTTTTTACCCAGACGCTCACGCTGTACGCGAAGACACATCACCACATCCGCCCCATCAAGACCTTCACGCAGGTTCTCAGTCAAACGGCCATAATGCACTTCTTCCGGTTGCCAAATCTCCGGGGCAACCAGCATCAATTCGCCCACGCCCATGAGTTTGCAAATTGATTGCAAAGAATTGGCCACGCGCGAATGGCGCAGATTGCCTACTACTGCAATTTTTAATTGCTTAAGGTCTTTCTTTTTTTCAACAATGGTCATCAAATCCAGCATCGCCTGCGTCGGGTGTGCATGTTTGCCGTCGCCGGCATTGATGATATGCATCGGGCTACCCTGCAACTGCTTAGCCAGTGATTCCTGAAGGCCCTCCTCCGTGTGGCGGATAACAAACAGATTAATAGCCATGGCCGACAGTGTTTTAATCGTGTCCGCAATCGATTCACCCTTGCTGACGGATGAACTTTCCAAATCAAGATTAACCACGGTAATACCCAGGCGTCTGGCAGCCAGTTCAAAACTGATGCGTGTACGGGTACTGTTTTCATAAAAAAGATTAGCCAATGCATGCGAAGAATAGTCGGGGAATTGACCGCTGGTTTTAAACAGAAAGGCGCGTTGCAACAAGGCCTCAACATCCGCTTTTGAAAGCTGGTTTATATCTAAAAAATGATTCATGGTGAACTCGTTTAGTGTGGATATTGCAACCACTGCTCAAGAATTATACAGGCAGCCGTGCTATCAATCTGCGATTGTTTAAGTTTACGATATCCCCCTTCAGCAAACAACTGCGCACGGGCTTCAACCGTTGTCAGACGCTCATCCACCAGATGCACGGGCAAGGAAAACCGCTTCTTTAATTGTTTGGCAAAATGACGCGCCAGCGGGGTGGTGTATTGTTCACTGCCGTCGATGCACGTGGGCAGTCCGACAATTAAGGCTTGAGGTTGCCATTGCTCAACGAGCCTGGCCACCAGATTCCAATCCGGGATGCCCTGTTTGGCGGTTAAGGTAGGCAACGGTCTGGCGCTTAACGTGACGGTCTGCCCTACCGCCACCCCAATGCGTTTGTAACCAAAATCAAAGCCCAGATAAACACCGTCTGGCATGCGAAACACTCCATGAGGGAAAGAGCAGCCGCTTAGGCATGCCCTGCACTAGAAGACAATTGGCTCATTTTAACACCAATTAACAGCCCCGCGTATTCCCAACGTTCAGAAAAGGGGACATCATAAAGCAGCTCGGATTTGTAGGGACAGACTAACCAGACATTATTCATGACTTCCTGTTCCAGCTGATTTTCTCCCCAGCCGGTGTAACCTAAGGTAATTAAGGCATCTTTAGGACCGGTCTCGGCAGCAATGGCGCGAATGATGTCGCTTGAGGTGGTCACGGTCACATCGTCACGCAAGGATAAACTGGATCGCCACCCACCAATTGGACGGTGAATAACAAAACCACGCTCGGGTTGGACAGGACCACCATAAAGCAAGGGTTGCATGCTTCTTTCTTTTCTTGCCGGTTCGATTTGCATTTGCTCAAACACAAGACTTAAGGGGTATTGCATGGGACGGTTAATAATTAAACCCACCGTGCCTTGCACATGATGCTCGCAGACGTAAACGACCGTGCGTTGAAAATTAGGATCCGTCAGAGAGGGCATCGCAACCAGAATGTGATTGGCCAGTGAGGTGTCTATTGCCATGGCCGCCCTCCAATGGTGTGGTCTTAACTTAAGTATATACTAAATAAATGAACGTATTGAATTTCGATTGGACAACAACAGCGAGCCATTTCTGGCATGACCGATTTACCATGCCGAGCGTGCAAAGCATGCGCGCATCCCGTTTATTAATTCCTGTGCCTTGGTGTCGTTATAGGGAGTAGACCAGGCAGCCGCAGCCGTTTGCCATACACTGTGCGGCCACATGGGGTCGTCCTGAAAACGGGCAATGACATGAATGTGTAATTGTTGAACAATATTGCCCAAAGCACCCACATTGATTTTATCCGCCTTGAAATAAGCGCTCATCAAGTTTGATGCACGATGGATTTCGCGCATCAGTTGCTGACTGGCTTCACCGCTCAGTTGGTGCAGTTCGCTTAAGTCAGGCAGACGAGGTACGAGAAGTAACCAGGGAAAATTCGCTTCGTTTTTAAGGTACACTCGCGATAAGGGCGCGTCAAAAAGAAAATGTGAGGATTGTTCCAGGCGTGGGTCAACAATAAAGGTCATGGCATTCGACTAAAGGTAAAAGGCCAGTGTAGCAAAATTGCGGCCGCGGGTAAGCCATGCTGTTTCATAGCCTTTAAGTGAGTGTATGATAAGGCAATCAATCATTGGAATGAATCAGCCATGGATCCTATTACACAAGGCGCCCTGGGCGCGGCCTGCGCTCAAACTTTTTTTGGCAGGTACAGCAGGCATATTCCCTGGCAAGTGGGTGCTTTAGCCGGCATGACCGCCGATCTGGACATTTTTCTCGGTTCTCGAAGCGACCCCATGCGCATTGAACACTGGCATCGTCATTTTACCCATTCACTGACTTTCATTCCCGCAGGCGCCCTGCTCAGTGTTTTTCTGCTGATGTTGTTTCCTTATTACCGCAAGCAATGGGGCCTGGTTATCGCCGTATCTCTCACGGCTTATGCGACACATGGATTATTGGACGCCTGTACCAGTTATGGTACCGTCCTTTTGTGGCCATGGAGCTTCAGTCGCATCAGTTGGGATATCGTTTCGATTATTGACCCCTGGTTTACCGTCCCTCTGATTTTGGGCACAGCCTGGTCCATCATTCATCAACAGCCTCAGGCTGTCCGTCTAGGCCTCGCTTTGGCCGGTCTGTTTTTGGTTTTTAACAGTGTGCAACACCAACGGGCTATCCGTTTTGTAGAAGAGTACGCGACAATTCATCATCGGCGATTAACCCATCTGCGCGCCATGCCGGAACTGGCAAGTTCCACCCGTTGGCGAATTATCGCCAGGGAACCGCCTTGCCTGTTTATTGCAACCGCCATCGTACCACTTTGGGGCAGTAATGCATTAATACCCGCGTCTCCATCGGTATTATTTTCAACCAGGAAATTGCCTTTTCCGCTCTCAGCCGGGCAACAGCGCGATCTGGCTATTTTTTCCTGGTTTACTGATAACTATTTAATCATGGCCAACGACAAACCCGTGGCGATTGCCGATGGACGGTATACCCACGGGTTTGAAACGATCGTCTCCTTATGGGGCATTGCCTTGCAGCCAGGAAGGCCTCATGTCAGGCGGATAACGGGCGTGCCGGTTAGGAATTATTGCAAACGGAGTTTAAAGACCCAGAGCAAACATCAGGAACCCTTATGTTTCCGTTGTTTGGCAATGTCAACAAAAAAATGATTTTTTTTTAAAAAACTATTGTTCCCAGTGCTCCTTTTGCGTTATGGTGGATTATATCTCTTATATGAGGGATATACGCCATGCTTTTTATGGTAATTACAATTGTCATTTAAGGACGAATGCAATTGCTCAGCTGGAAAGATAATCCAGTCGACGATTGATAAGCTTTAGCAAAAGGAGGAGTCATGGCTACAGGCGAAGTCAAATGGTTTAACAATGCCAAAGGGTGGGGTTTTATTATGCCCGAGGGGGGCGGTGAAGATATTTTTGTTCACTTCTCAGCCATTCACGGTACCGGCTATAAAACCCTCGTTCCCGGGCAACAAGTCAGTTACGATGTGGAAAAAGGCGATCGCGGCTTACATGCTTCCAATGTAGTGGCCTTGTCTGAAACAACTTCAGCTTAAGCCATTCAATGCAGTAACACAGTAGCTTTTTGCTGCTGTGTTACCGAACATCATGTATCATTGCCTTTTTCAATGCTGGATTTGAACATGATGAAGCAAGGTCTCCTGTTAATTAATCTCGGCACACCCGATGCACCGGATACCCGTTCTGTGCGCCGTTATTTACGGGAATTTTTAGCCGATCGGCGTGTGATCGATTTGCCGGCACTTATCCGGTATCCCCTTCTCTATGGGCTTATTCTTCCTTTCAGACCGCGGCAATCGGCTCAGGCTTATCAGGCCATTTGGAAAGAAGGCGGTTCTCCCTTGCTTATCCATAGTCGAAATTTAGCCGCTAAATTACAATCCGTTTTAGGTGATCAATGTCAGGTCGCACTGGGCATGCGTTATGGTAATCCGTCCATTGAGGAGGCCCTTCAGCAACTCAGGCATTGCACCCATATCACTGTGTTGCCCTTATATCCCCAATATTCGTCAGCGGCCACCGGTTCGTCCATTGAAAACGTATTGACCTTATTGGCCAAAAAGCCGGTTCAACCCTCGTTAACGATTATTCGTGATTTTTATAATCATCCCCGCTTTCTTGCAGCACAGGCACAACGGATTAAGCCTTATCTGGATGAACATGATTACTTACTCTTAAGTTTCCATGGGGTCCCGGAGCGACACCTCAAAGCCAGTGGTTGCGAGGCCATCTGTAGTAACAATTGCCCCCTACCCGCTGCCGCAAATCAAGCCTGCTACCGGGCTCAATGCTTCGCTACCGGCCAACTGCTCGCGTCACGCCTGGGTTTGCCGGCCGGTTACTACCAGATTGCTTTTCAATCCAGACTAGGTAAAACACCCTGGATTAAGCCTTATACCGACGAAGTGCTCACGGAGCTGGCCTCGCAGGGCATCAAGCGCCTTGCGGTCGCCTGCCCGTCCTTTGTTGCCGATTGCCTGGAAACGTTGGAAGAAATCGGCTTGCGCGCCCAATTGCAATGGATGAAGCTGGGAGGCGAAAAACTAACCGTTATCCCCTGTTTAAATGATACTCCGCAATGGGTGGAAAGCTTGGTCGATATTTGCCAGTTACGACAGGAAGAACCGCTTACGGTGTAAGCGGCTCGACGATGAGCAGGGTACCGTCTTCGATGCCAACCACTTTCACACGGGTTCCGGCAGGTAATTCTGGTCCCGTTACAAACCAGTGCGCATCGTTGATACGGATTTTGCCGCGTCCATTCTCAATCGCCTCGACCAGGGTCACGGTTCGCCCCAGCATGGATTCAAAAGGGCGATTAATCAAAGTGGGCGGTTTTAAGCTCGTGCGGTGTTTAAGAAAACGCCACCAGGCGTAAGCAAAAAAAATACTCAGTACAGAAAACCAAACCAGCTGCCATTGCCAGGTGATCAACATCAACCACGTCATAAAACCCGTTATCGCCGCTGCCATACCTAAGGCGATAAGGAAACCGGCAGCCCCCAATGTTTCAGCAATAATCAGCAACAGGGCTAATGCCAACCAATGCCAATATAATAACCATGCCATGGCGTACCCTTATAATTGAACTTTGTTTGCATTCCTGGGATTAATGCTTTTTAACATTTCGGCCATGCCGCCCAAGGCGCCAATCACACCGGTTGCTTCCACCGGCAGTAATACCATTTTACTGTTTTGAGCATTACCGATGGTTTTTAACGCATCAACGTATTTCTCGGCAATAAAATAATTAATGGCATTAATATCCCCTTCGGCAATGGCCACAGAAACCATTTGGGTGGCATTGGCATCCGCCTGGGCTGTTCTTTCTCTAGCTTCCGCCGCGAGAAAAGCGGCCTGCTTATCCGCTTCAGCTCTTAAAATCTGACCTTGCTTGTCGCCTTCTGCCCGTAATATTTCCGCTTGCCTGTCTCCTTCCGCAGCGAGAATAGCGGCCCGCTTTTCCCTTTCTGCTTTCATCTGGTTAGCCATGGCATCAATCAAATTTTGCGGCGGGCGGATATCCCTGATTTCAATGCGAGTCACTTTCACACCCCAGGGATTGGTCGCTGCATCGACCACGTGCATCAGACGATTATTAATTTCATCGCGCTGACTTAACATGCCATCCAATTCAAGCGAACCAAGTACAGTACGGATATTGGTCATGGTCAGGTTACGAATGGCATGCTCAAGATTATCGACCTGATAAGCCGCTTTGGCAGGATCAACGACCTGAAAGAAGCACACAGCATCAATGGTCACCATGGCGTTATCGGAAGAAATCACTTCCTGAGGGGGGATATCTAATACCCGCTCTCTCATATTGACTTTGTAAGTTACCCGATCAATAAAGGGGATAATCAGTCCCAAACCTGGCATCAAGGTTTGCGTGTAGCGTCCAAAACGCTCCACAGTCCATTCTTCGGACTGTGGAACCACTTTAACACCCGCCAACACAAAGGCAATGGCAAAAATGGCTAATAAACCTAATGTAATTAATGATCCCACAGTATTTCTCCCCTTTATTTCAATCCGATATGCTGGATTGTGGAGTATTCTTTACTTAAGCTTATAGCTTACAGCCAAGAAGATTGCAAAATCCATTTTTTTTATGCTATAGAAGTAGTTAATGAAACTTTTGACGGAAAACCATGCCTAACAAACAATTTGCTGAACGTCTTAATCGGGAGCTTGATGCGATAGGTGTACCGTTACGCAGTGATGAGCGTATCGAGGTGTTTTCCAAGCTAATTAAAATTCCCAAATTTAAAGCCGAAGCCATGCTTAATGGCATCACTGTGCCCGATGAAGCCCTGTTAAAAATATTGGCTGAAGAGTTGGAAGTTAATCCCGACTGGTTAATTGGCAAAAGTGAGCAGAAGCAAAAGAAAACAAAAGCCAGCTAATCAAACGTTGCAATTGGCTGCAAACTACACAAAGCCGGTTGCCTCATTAAAAATATTTTAACCACCAATAATCATGAGCGGCTTTGTATTGCTTATACCAACGACAAAGAGGATAAGTCATAGCCAATAGTACAATCCACAGAAGGTACACGCGTAACAGGCTGAAGTGGTATAAGGGTGAGATGGTACTTTCCCCGGGCGACCACCACCCTCCAGTAGGATGCATAAATACATTCGCTAACAAGTTGGAGGCAGAAATAATAATAAACAGGTGAATCAAATAAAAAAAGATAGCGACTTTACCAAAGGTTAGTACAAACTGACTGGTAGCCCCCCGCCAATATTCCCATAAAGGCCATAATAATGTCACAGTACCCAGCGTAATCAAAATAAACAACAAAGACGGCGGGTATTTGGTGACTTTAATAAACGACAAGAGCGTATAAATTTCTCCCCTGGGCTGAGTTTGCCAATGAATCATGTCCCCATAGCCATTCAAAAAGCGAAGCACCACGAAAGCCAATAAAAAAGAAGCACCCAGTAGCATAAAATTTTTGTTCCTTTGAGCCAGCGGGGCTTGCATCCAGGGACCTAAACCATAGCCCAACACCATCACAGCAAACCAGGGAATCAAAGGATAGGAAATAAAAAGGGTGAATCCATGCCCTGTCATTACCACAGGGTTATGGGCCACATGCCAAAGGAGGGATGACCAGGCAGAATTACCCACTGTCACTGGATCGAGAAAATTATGTGTAGCAATAACGATCATTGAAAAAGACAACAATACCCTGCGGGGTAACCACAGTAAACCCGCAAGAATTATCATCGATACACCAATGACCCAGATGACCTGCAGAATCAGGATAGGAGGTCCTAAGGGTTTACCAGCAAACGATAAGAAAACTTCGAGAAGTATAAAAAAAACTCCTCTTTTTAATAAGAACACCGTCGTTTGTTGCGGAGACGTTTTACTGCAGTACAGATAAGCACTTAAGCCACTTAAGAAAATAAAGGTAGGGGCGCAAACGGAAGTAATCCAACGAGTCATGAACACAGCAGGGGTAGTATGGAGCAGATCATCCGGTCGATAGGACGTCACACCAAAAAAAATCGCGAACATGATCCAATGCCATCAGGATAATCAGAACACCACGCAATAAATCAATGGATTGAATTCTGGAAAGGTAATTGTCATTATTTCGTTGCATCAAAACCCCGCAAATGCATGATGATGGATTTACATTCATCACCTTGGTCCCATATTTTACCAATTAGTTGGCTAATAATCCATCATTTAATGATAATGCGCAGTCAGCTCTGTTATTTATTGCATCAGCCAGACCCTTTTTAACAGGCCCATCGTTTCGTTTTATCTGAGTCTAGCCTGGGGCAGGAGTGGCAGTGAATTGCAGGTGTATCCGGCTCGATAAATTTCTCCTGATTTTTATCAACACGGCTTTTAACCATGAAAACGATGGTTAGCGCTTATTGGTTTGGCATTTTTCTCGATGTATTGAATAATTTTGCCCGCAATATTAACGTGGGTCGCTTTCTCTATCCCCTCCAATCCGGGTGATGAATTAATTTCAAGGACCAGAGGACCGTGATTTGAGCGGATCAAATCGACGCCCGCCACTTTTAAACCCATGGTTTTAGCGGCCGCCACGGCAATGGCTCGCTCCTGAGGCGATAGCTTGACTTTAAGAGCCTTACCGCCCTGATGCACATTAGCGCGAAATTCCCCTTCCTTGGCTTGGCGCTTGATGGCCGCCACCACTTTATCGCCAATAACAAAACAGCGAATATCCGTGCCGCGCGATTCTTCAATGAATTCCTGCACCAGGATATTGGCAGACATCTCTTTAAAGGCATTGATGATGCTGACTGCCGATTGATGGCTGTCAGCGAGAATAACGCCTTTGCCCTGCGTGCCTTCCAATAATTTGATAACCAGGGGTGCACCACCAACCATGCGAATTAAATCCTCGGTGTCATCCGGTGATTGCGCAAAACTGGTCAGCGGCATCGGGATGCCTTTACGTGCCAACAATTGCAGGGAACGGAATTTATCACGTGATCGCGAAATCGCAATTGATTCATTGACGGTATACATGCCCATCGTTTCCATATGGCGTAACACCGCTGTCCCGTAATACGTGATGGACGCACCAATGCGGGGAATCACCGCATCATAACGCGGCAAGGGTTCGCCGCCCCGGTAATGGACTTTTGGACAGGACGCAGCCACATTCATGTAGCAATAAAGTGGGTTAATAATACTTACCTCATGACCCGCCTCCTCACCCGCAGCTTTTAACCGCTGATGAGAATACAACTGGGGGTTAGTGGCCAATATTGCAATTTTCATAACGCGCTGTTCCCGAATCTGATTTTTTTATTCTATAAGCAGAGCCTAGCTCAAAACTTACCTTTATGCTTAGCCTATCCCGGGCACATCCATGGTATTCCTGTATAAATAATTTAACCGACCAATAATTGGTAATCCTTAGCCAGGGTCAGGGCCTGGTGCGGGGTAGTGAAGAAAGCACTCAATTCCCCTTCGGGATTAAACAACATCACCGTACCGCTGTGCTGGACATCGTAATTTTGCGCATCCTGAGTGGTTGGCATAGCAACTTTGGCATAGGCAATACCCATTTCACGTGTCATTTTTTTAATCGCCTTGCTCTCGCCTCGGGCGCCATAAAAATGCGGGTCGAAGGACTTGACGTAGTCAGCCAGTTTTTGTAAGTCGTCGCGATCGGGATCGATTGAAATCATCACGACCCTGGGTAGGGGGTTCACGCCTTTTTCTTCCAGCGTACGATACATTTTTGCCAGTTCAGCCATGGTCGTCGGGCAGAGGTATCCGCAACTTGTAAAGCCAAAGAAAACCAGCGTCCACTGGCCTTTGAGGCTTTGGTTATTAAAGGGTTGATTATCAATGCCCGTTAAGGAAAAGTTATTGACGCTGCGCGGGGTTTCAAGCAGGGTTCCGTGGAATTGCGAAACATTAATTTTCTTGCCTTTATGCAAATGCTGCGAAACAAAAAAACCAGTTACCAGCGCCACAAAAGCCAGCAGTAAAATCACTGTCAGGTTGATTCGAGTTTTCTGAACCGTCATGTTTCCCCCTAGAGATAATGGTCAATCAATAAAAATACAAACAAAAGCATCAAATACACAATCGAAAAACGAAAAGTACGCATGGCAATAACGCCCTGATCCGTTCGATACAAACGCAGCGACCACTGCAGAAACCGAATCCCCAGCGCGAGGGCCGCCGCCAGATAGACAAATCCGCTCATGCCGACTGCAAAAGGAAGAATACTGACAACCAGCAATAAAATGGTGTATAACAAAACATTTAATTTGGTGAACGCAATGCCATGGGTTACTGGCAGCATGGGGATTTCCGCGTGCTGATATTCCTCAAAACGATAAATAGCCAAAGCCCAGAAATGCGGAGGCGTCCAGGTGAAAATAATCAGCACCAGCAATAAGGCTTCCGGATCAAGGTGATTGGTGACTGCAGTCCATCCAAGCAAGGGAGGGGCGGCCCCGGCCAAACCCCCAATAACAATGTTTTGAGGTGTCGCCCGTTTTAAATAACCGGTGTAGATGCCCGCGTAACCAATGAGGGTAATAAAGGTTAACGCAGCTGTTAAGGTATTTACCCAGAGCAACAGCAAAACAAGGCCGCTGACACCTAAAACCGCGGCAAAATAAATAGCTTGGGTGACTGAAACACGGCCACGGGCGACCGGTCTTTTTTTAGTCCGCGCCATGATGGCATCGATGCGCTTGTCCACCAGGTGATTAATCGCCGCTGCGCTGCCGGCACAAAGTCCTATACCCACTAACGACACCAGCAACGTCGAAAGCGGTACCCACCCCGGAGCTGCAAGGTACATCCCTACCACGACTGTCAGCAACATCAGGGCGACCACACGCGGTTTGCACAGCTCAAGATAATCGCGCCAGTCTACCGTTGTCGCCAATTCATGCTTAGCCTGCATTGCGTTGTTTCCCCATCGTCAGATAAAACATCATGAAGACTGTTGCCATCAACAAAGCAGCAACCCCATTGTGTAAAACGGCTACGCCAAGCGGCAGAAGATAAACGACATTCAATATACCCAGGGTAAACTGAATGGCGACCAATACCAGGGCGGCGATAGCCAGTAAACGCAGCGTCGGGTATGAGGCCCTGCTCAATAATACCGCGCTCAGCCCCAGGACGTAGACAGCCGTCACCACCGCCCAGAACCGATGAATGGTTTGAATGGTAACCCGTACCTCGTTATCCAGAACACCACCCTGATAATTCGCCCCAACCGATGAAAACAAATTAAACCCCTGGGTGAAATGCAGGGCAGGCAGCCATTGCCCATTGCATTGAGGAAACCCGATGCAGGCAATACCGGCATAATTGGAGCTGACCCAACCGCCCAACGCAATTTGTACCAGCACGATAATCAATCCCAAACCGATGCCAAGACGCCATTGCGGCAAGGCAGGCCGGTTGGAATTAAATGATTGAAGACACAGGCAGCTTAAGCAGGAAAAAATAATGATCCCACCCAGTAAGTGGGCCATCACCACCACCGGCAAGAGTTTCATCGTGACAGTCCACATGCCCAGTGAGGCCTGAAAAAAAACCAGTACGATCAGGCTGACTGGCAAGCGCCAGGGTATTCCTGCCTTTTTAACACGGGAAGCCAGCGCATGGCCTCCCAAAAAAATAATCAATAAGGCCAGGGTGCCGGCAGCGTAGCGGTGCGCCATTTCCGTCCAGGCCTTGCGCGACTCAATCGGACTATCGGGATAAGATTGTTGCGCGGCGGTTAATGCGGATTCGGCATTGGGTAAAACCAGATGCCCATAACATCCCGGCCAATCGGGACAACCAAGTCCTGCGTCCGTCAAGCGGGTATAAGCCCCAAGCATGACCACAAACAGGGCTAAGGCGACCGCGAGGATAGCGGCATAACGGGTGGTTTTTGTTTGCATGCTAATTACTCTTTGTTTCAACCGTGGTCAGTAACTGTTTTAAATCGTGGAATATATCTTCTGATTTTGCCGTCAGGCTGTACGAAAGAATCAGGTAATTATTCGGGTCAGCAATGAACACCCGGTCTTCACCAGTCAATTTCTCAATCACCTGCCCTTGTGTCTCTCCAAGACGCAGGACATGGATATCCTGCTCATGCAGTGTATTCAGCAAGGGTTGAGGCAAGGCAGGATCGGTATCCCTTATCACCAACCATTGCTCCACTTCGTAAAGCCGCCTCCCCAGAGCAAGCCGGACACGGGCCAGTTTATCGAGCTGCTGGCTGCAGACTGATTCACAGGTGCCTGGATGCCAAAGCAACAGATGCCACTTTTCCCTGTTGTTGATGGCACTTAACGATACGGCTGGCTTAAGCAATTCCCCTTTGTTGGTATGGGCACCTAACCACTGGGGGTGTTTGAAAAACAAGTAGGCTATAGGCGCCGGTGCCGCAAACATCAGGGCGAGTATGATTAAAGCCAGTTTCTGATTTTTAGTTTTTTTCATGGGTTTTCTTACGATTCAGTACGATATAAATTACCAATACCACGGTGGCCATGGCAAACCATTGTGCTGCATAAGCATAATGACGTTGCGGGGACATGGCCACAACCGGCCATTCACGAATATACCCGTTCGCGGCATGTTTACTGAGGCGAATGATAAACGGATAGACTGATTTATGCAAAACTTGGCTGACTAAATTTGTATCAATTTTTTCAATGACATAATATTTGTCATTTTTTTGTTCAATAGCATCCCCCAATACCCACTGCTTAGCCGAGGGATAATAAACACGGCCAGTTACGGTCACCGGTTCTGGCGGCACAGTGACCTCCGGCAACTGATTGCGATTCAGACTGCCTTTAATCCACCCTCTGTCCACTAAAACAAGCTGGTCATTTTCAAGCCGTAGCGGGTTCAAGACATGGTAGCCAAAGGCATGGTCATGATGCTGGTTATCCAACAAAAACACCATGGGAAGAAATGTACCGGCGATGCGGATACGTTGGTATTGGGACGGGTTCGGATTGTCAGGCAGCCAATCGACGACCGGTTTTTTGGCGCTTTGCGCTTCAAGCCGAAGGGTGCTTTCTTTTTCATGAGCCCGCGCAATCTGCCAACAACCAAGCCCGGCAAGCAACGTAATAACTATAAGAGTCAGCAGGGTCATGCGCCATGTGGGAGCAAATCGATAATTACCGGTGAAGAAATGAGTCATAATTAAACGAGAGGTTGCCTTTACGCTTTCTAATCAAAGTTGAGAGTATACCCCTCGATGTTCAAATTGTGATATTTTAATTGAAAGTTTTTTAAGGATTTCCTCATGACTAAAGTTGTTATTATCCTGGCCATGCTCATTATCCTGATTTCTCTGGGCAGCGGCCTGTTCTTCCTGATTCGGGATGAGGGAAAAACTACCCGCACAGTCAAAGCCTTAAGCTGGCGAATTGGCTTGTCGCTTGCGCTTTTCATCTTTCTTATCGTAGCGTTTAGCCTGGGCTGGATACAGCCTCACGCTGTTTAGGCGGGCATCGCATGCCTTTGCATCAAGCCTTCGATGATTTTGCGCGGCAGGGCGCTGTCTGCCTCAGGCAATTGCTCAATACCCGGCAGATTGAAAACCTGCGACAAGGCATTGAACTCAATTTAGCCACGCTCAGCCCGCGCGCTAAAATAGCCAGCCGCGCGGATGATCCCGGCTTTTTTGTCGAAGATTTCTGCACCTGGCAGCAAAATCCGTTTTATCGGCAACTCATTTTTGACTCGCCTTTGGGTGAAGTGGCCGCTCGATTAATGAATAGCCGCCGTGTCAGGCTTTACCATGACCACCTCCTGGTCAAGGAACCTCATACCCGTCAGCCTACCCCCTGGCATCAGGATCAACCCTACTACAATATTGATGGCTATCAGAATGTAAGCTTCTGGATTCCGGTTGATTCCGTCAGCCGTGCTTCGACTTTAGAGTTTGTCGCAGGCTCCCACCGCGGACCCTGGCTGATGCCGAGAGCCTTCATGGATAATCAAGCCAAATGGTTCCCTGAAGGGTCGCTGGCGGAATTGCCCGACATCGACGCAGCGCGTGAGCGCTTCCCCATTATCGGCTGGGACATGGAACCTGGCGATGTCGTCTGTTTCCACATGCTGACCCTGCATGCAGCAGGCGGCGTACAGGACACCCGAAGACGGATTTTTTCTCTTCGCTTTCTTGGCGACGACATGGTTTATGCCCCGCGAAGCTGGCCCACCTCGCCTGATTTTCCAGGCCTCAATGAGGAATTAACCGCCGGTTCCCCCCTTAACCACCCCCTCTTTCCTCTCGTCTGGGAAGACAAAAAAACTATTCCCAACCCCGATAACCATCCGCTATAGTTTAAAGTTCCACTTGCTGATAAGGACAATTATGTACACGCTCTATTCGTTCGCTACGCCCAATGGCTTTAAACCCACCATTTTGCTGGAAGAATTAAACGTTCCTTACGAAATCAAGCTCGTGAATATCCGTGAGGGAGAGCAATTCAAACCCGACTTTTTAACAATTTCCCCCAATAACAAAATTCCCGCCCTGCGTGACAGCGACAATGATTTTCATTTATTTGAAAGCGTCGCCATACTGGAGTACCTGGCGGAAAAACACCAGCAATTTTTACCCCAGACCCTAAAGCCCAAATTTAATGTCCTGCAATGGTGTTATTTTCAGGTAGGCAGCATAGGCCCCATGTTCGGGCAATACGGCCATTTTACCGTCTATGCGCCTGAGCAGGTTCCCTATGCAAAAAAACGCTACAGCGATGAGGTATTGCGCCTCATGGGGGTTATGGATAAGCAACTCATGCAACATGATTTTATCGCCGGCAACGACTATACCATCGCCGACATGGCCATCTGGCCCTGGATTTATTGTTATGAAGTCTTTTATAAAACACCTATGGATGAAAAGCAATTTCCACATCTCGCCAGTTGGTATCATACCCTAAGCGAGCGCCCTGCCATCCAGGCCGCTCTCGCCGCCTATGAGCGGTAACCGTCAACACCAGCCATCACTAAGCGTCTGGCAAAGAGGCGGCTATATTTCGCTTACAGCATATTGTCAGCGAGCTGCCTCAGGTAGCTTTCAGCCTGGGAAAGAATAGCGGCTTTCTTCTCTTGCGACATGTTTTCCCAATTCAGGTAAGCATAATGAAGGCGATTATTTTTTTGTAATTTTTGCTGATGGGTATGGAGAAAATTCCAATAAAGCGAATTAAACGGGCAGGCCCCCTCGCCTACGGTGTCATTGGGATTATAAGAGCAGGATTGGCAAAAATCACTCATTCGCTGAATGTATTTGCCGCTGGCCGCATACGGTTTACTGGCCATTATCCCACCATCGGCAAACAGCGCCATACCGAGGGTATTTGGCAGCTCCACCCACTCATAGGCATCGGCATAAACGGCCAGGTACCAGGCACAGACTTCCTGGGGGTCAAGCCCAGCCAACAAAGCAAAATTCCCCGTAACCATGAGCCGTTGAATATGATGCGAATAAGCCTGTTGATGGGTGTGGGATACGACCTCGCGGATGCAATGCATCCGGGTTGACCCTCCCCAGTAACATAACGGTAAGGGTCTTTTGCTCTCCAGATAATTGAGCCCTGCGTAATTGGGCATGTGCAACCAATAAACGCCACGGACAAATTCTCGCCAGCCCAAGACCTGCCGAATAAATCCTTCCGCGGTATTTAACGCTATTTTTTTATCCTGATAAGCCTTCTCCACCCATTGGCAAAGTTCAAGCGGCAGTAACAGGCCTGCGTTGAGATAGGCTGATAACCTGGCATGATAAAGCGTTGCTTCACCACTCATCATGGCGTCTTGATAAGGGCCAAATGCGTGCAGGTAATGGTCAATGAAATAACGGGCTTCGATTAAAGCCTGAGCCCGGGTGACCGCCATGTTAAAAGGATCTATCGCGCCAAAATGATCGTGAAAACGATGCTTAACCTCACTCAAAACAACCCGGGTTATGTCATCTTTTTCATGAATTATCCGCTTGGGAAGCTTAAGGGGCTGCTTTAAACGCTTGCGGTTGTCGGCATCATAGTTCCATTGCCCCCCTTCCGGTTGATTATCCGCCCCCATTAACAATCCGTACTGTCTTCGCATGTCGCGGTAAAAATACTCCATGCGTAATTGTTTTCTTCCCTGAGCCCAGGATTTAAATGCCTGAATGGAACATAAGAACCGATTATCCCTAAAGACTTTAATCGGCAGGGGCAGTTCCTCTTTCCATGAACAAAATTTTTGCCAAACGCGCCATTCGCCGGGATGGGTTAAAGCGATGTGTGTGACTTTTTCCTCAGCGACAGCCCTTTTTAATTCGTCATCGAAATTTCCCGTGTTCGCCGGGTCATGCAATTGAATATAACGTACCTTATAACCATCTGCTCTGAGTTCTTCAGCAAAATGGCGCATGGCTGAGAATAGAAACGCAATTTTCTGAGGATGATGCCTGACGTAGGTGGCCTCTTCCATCACTTCACAGAGAAAAACAATATCCTCCTGCTTATTCAGGCTTTGCAGAGCATCCAGAGAACGGGTTAATTGATCCCCTAAGACAAAACACAGTGTCGACATGTCTGAAATCCGGATTAGAGTTTCATTTTCGCCCGGACAGCGCTCAATCCGCCGTCAACACCAAGAACCTGCCCTGTAATCCAGCTATTGCCTGGCTCTAAGAAAAAGAGAATGGCGCGGGCAATCTCATCGGGACGCCCTATTCTTCCCAGGGGATGCATGGCTTTTGAAGCATTTAATGCCAGTTCATTACTCAATAAACCGACGGTTAAAGGGGAGGAAACCAGGCCAGGCGCTACCACATTAAAGCGCAGATTAGTGCTGGCATAGGTCGCTGCCGCTGAGCGAGCCAAGCCAATCAGTCCGGATTTTGCGGCCGCGATGGCTTCATGGTTCGCAAGCCCGACGGTCGCCGCCGCCGACGCAATCAGCACGACCGAACCGCCCTGCCTCATGGTCAATCCTGCTGCTCGCACGGTCGCAAAAGCCGTGGTCAGAGACGCATTGATAACCGACTGGTATTGGTCCTGGGTGGTCAAATGAGCCGCCTTAAGCAACAATGAGCCGCTGCAATTCACGACGCCCTGGATATCACCGGCTTGCCTGAATACTGCTTCCACGGCATTAAAATCAGCAGCATCAAGCACTGCATCCGGTTTTATTTTGCTTTCATCACGTGCCGTGGTAAAAACGGTGTCTCCCTGAGCCAGCAAAGCCTGGGTTACCGCCTGGCCAATCGCACTGCTTGCAGCAATCACCAAATAATGAGCCATTTTTTTCCTTAAACCTAAACAGGATTGAGGCTAACGCCAATCTAATGATAATGTGTGAGATTGAACGATAACACAATAACCAGGCTGCCATTTTCATCGTGACAAAAAAATACATCGGAATTATTTTGCACGCGGTGTTATATTACTTGAGCTGGATAGCCTGTGTTTATTTTGCTTATCGAGAAGCCCCATGGGCAGGGCCGATCCTCACGCTATTTTTCCTGTTGCTTCAGGCGCTCTGGGAAAGCGTGAATGGTTTTGGGCTAACCCGGCCGCTTCTCTTTACCCTCGGTTTTGGTTTATTGGGTGCCGTTGTCGACAGCTTATGGCTTTGGACTGGCCTCATCACCTACAAAGCCAATCCTTGGGCCCCCTATGTGGCCGCCCCCTGGATTATAGCCCTTTGGCTGAGTTTTGGCTTTTATCTGATTGTGGTCTATGAAAAGACATTTAACTATTATAAAACCTACAGCTTTCTCGCTGTGACCGGTGTGCCCCTAGCGTATTGGCTTGGCGTAAAAGTGGGCGCGGCATTGCCTCTTAGCCCTTATTTTTATCTGATACTGGGTTGTTTTTGGGCGGTGACATTACCGCTCTTCCTGTGGATTTACAATGCCCTGTTACGCGAGCCTTAGTGATAATTACCCTCGGATTTCCCTCGGAATAGATAATAAGCATACAAGGTATAAGCCAAGAGCACTGGCAGCATAATACAAACCCCAACCAGGATAAAACTTAAGGTCGAATCAGGGGCTGCGGCTTCCCAAAGTGTGACCTGATGAGGGATTAAGTAAGGGTAAACGCTTAAGGCAATGCCTGCGTAAGCACAGAAAAAAATAACGATGCTATAGATGAATGGATTTCTTTCATGACCCGCTGCCAAATTTTTCCAGGCCAGGACTATGGCGACAAGGGTTATTAGTGGCAATGGGCTTAATAAAATGACATTGGGAAAGCTATACCAGCGATTAAAAATTTCAGTATTGTGGAGTGGCGTCCAGATACTGACAAACAACAAAAACAGGCTGACAATAATGAGCAACCCCTTGGCATAATGGTTCATGTTTTTTTGCAATGAGCCACTGCTTTTGATAATCATCCACGTGGCGCCCAACAGCGCGTAGCCGCTGACCAAAGCAATCCCCGTCAATAAACTGAAGGGCGTCAGCCAATCCGCATCATTGATGGTCATTTGTGCCTCATTGATGGGAAAACCCTGCACAAAGCACCCAAGCACCACTCCTTGAAAAAAGGCCGCTGCCAAAGAACTGATCGAGAATAACCAGTTCCATAGTGGTTTTGACCGTTCCGCTTTAAAACGAAACTCAAAACTGACTCCTCGAAAAATGAGGGCGATCAGCATCAACATCAAGGGCATATATAAAATGGGAAGTAACAGTCCGTATACCTGCGGGAAGCCACCATAAAGAATTGCCCCACCAAAAACCAACCAGGTTTCATTGCCATCCCAGACTGGAGCAATGGAATTCATCATCTGATCCCGTTCGCTTTCATTGGCAGTAAAGGGAAATAAAATACCGACTCCCAAATCAAACCCGTCAAGAATCACATACATCATCACAATGAAAGCAAGCAAGAAAGCAAAGATCAATGGAAGCATCAGTTATCCTCCCGTGATAGATCAGTCATGTACTGGAAGGCATGGTGTTCCGTTTTATTCTTTTCGGCCTCCTCGGGGCCACGGCTTATTAATTTCAGGAGATAATACAGATAAAAACCGAAAACAATACCATAGGCCAGGACTAATAAAACAAATGAAATGATGACTTCTTCCAACCCAATAGCCGATACGGCGTCGGCGGTTCGCAATAGCCCATAAACCACCCAAGGTTGACGGCCTAATTCCGCTGTTAACCAACCCGCGACACTGGCCACAAAACCCAGAGGCGCCAAACCTAAACCCAAATAATAAAACCACCTGCTGGTATAAAGTTTATTTCTTACACGCAAATAAAGACCCACAAGGGCCGTAAAAAGCATGAGCAGACCAATGCCCACCATGATGCGGAATGAAAAAAACACCGGTGCAACCCGCGGTTGATCATATATAGGAACTGACTTAAGGCCGGTCATTTGTCCATTCCAATCATGTGTATTGATGAAGCTTGCCAATTTGGGAATAGTCACAGCATACTCATTGCGTTGTTTTTCTTGCGCAGGCAAGGCAAACACCACCAGAGGAGCTCCCTTTTGAGTGTCCCAAAGTCCCTCCATAGCAGCTGTTTTAATGGGCTGGTGTTCGTGTATCCTTAATCCAACCAAATCACCCATAACGATTTGCAGAGGAACGAGAACCAAAGCCGACCACAAGGCAAATGAAAGGCATTTTTTTGCAACCGCAAGGGCTTTATTTTTTAACAGGTAATAACCGGATACGGCCATAATCACAAACGCAGTGGTCACATAAGAAGCCAGCAGCATGTGAATGAAGCGAGGAATAAAGGAGGGATTAAAAACAACAGCCGACCAGCTTTCAACGATGTATTTACCATCCACAACCTGATAACCACTGGGTGTTTGCATCCAGGAGTTAGCCGATAAAATCCAAAAAGCCGAGACAGTCGTGCCCAAGGCAACGAGAATGGACGCGGTAAAATGCAACCAGGGCGGAACCCGTTGCCAACCAAACAGCATAATACCTAAAAATCCGGCCTCAAGAAAAAAGGCGGTCAGCGTCTCATAGGCAAACAACGCACCGAGCACATTGCCAAATTCACTGATGAATGGACCAAAATTAGTCCCTATCTGATAAGCCAGCACGATTCCTGAAACAACACCCATACCAAATGTAAGCGCGAAAATTTTAGTCCATAATTTACAAATTTTCAGGTAATCACTATTTCCTGTCTTAAGCCACAGGCCTTCCATAATAATCAGGAACACCGCCAACCCGAGGTTCAATGTGGGAAACAGAATATGAAACCCGATACTAAATCCAAATTGAATTCGCGACAGAAGTTCTACATCCATGGTTTGTAAGCCCCATGATTGGTTATAAAACTATCATACCATGAAAAAAAGCATTATGGGTGTTTCTTTGTGTTTGGACATGTTGGATTGTCATGAGGCCGGAAATGATTGCAGGACGAGCCCCACAGTCATTTCCGAGCTTTGATGATTAGGATGTCGGTTTGCCGCCAACGAGATGACTCACCTGATCAAACCGATCGAGATTCATCACCTTCACCCAGGCTTTAACAAAATCATGGATGAATTGTTCCTGAGCATTATCACTGCCATAGACTTCAGCTACAGCCCTCAATTCAGAATTGGAACCAAAGATGAGGTCTACCGAGGTGGCTTTCCACTTTAATTTCCCGGTGGCTCGATCGTATCCTTCGTATTCCCCTTCCACATCAGGGGATTTTTTCCATTCAGTCGACATATCCAGCAGGTTGACGAAGAAATCATTGCTCAAGGTACCCGGTTTCGCCGTAAATACCCCGTCATTGCCATTAGCCGCATTAGCACCCAGGACCCGCATGCCGCCCACCAGCACAGTCATCTCGGGAACCGTGAGATTGAGCAGGCTGGCTTTTTCAACCAGCATGTCCGGCGGGGATTTCACGTTAGTCGTTTCAAAGTAGTTTCGAAAGCCATCCGCTGTGGGCCTAAGTACAGCAAAAGACTGGATATCCGTCTGCTCCTGTAATGCATCGTTGCGACCGGGAATAAAGGGTACGGTAATCTCAACGCCGCCTTTTTTCGCTGCCTGCTCAATGGCTACGCCGCCCCCCAAAACAATCAAATCAGCCAGCGAGACTTTTTTGCCATTGGTTTGGCTCTTATTAAAGTCATCCCTTATTTTTTCAAGCGCAGTCAATACCCTGGCTAATTCCTGAGGATTATTCACAGGCCAATTTTTTTGCGGCTCCAGGCGAATGCGTGCCCCATTAGCGCCGCCCCGCATATCAGTCTTGCGGAATGTCGAGGCAGATGCCCATGCTGTTCTGATTAATTCAGGTCCGGCTAATTGAGAATCAATAATCGCTGTTTTGAGTGTTTCGATATCGTTTGCATCAACCAAAGGGTAATCAACCGGCGGAATGGGATCCTGCCAGATCATCACTTCTTTGGGCACCATGGATCCTAAATAGCGGGTACGCGGCCCCATGTCGCGATGGGTTAATTTAAACCAGGCCTTGGCAAAGGCCATTTCGAACGCCTTGGGGTTATCCCTGAAGTGTTTGGCAATTTTGCTGTAAGCAGGATCGAATTTAAGCGCCAAATCCGTTGTGAACATCATCGGCGGATGTCTCTTAGCTGCATCAGAAGCATCCGGCACGAGAGAGGAGGCACTTTTATCCTCAGGCATCCATTGGATAGCGCCTGCCGGACTTTTGGTTTGTACCCAATTGAATCGAAACAGGTTATCCAGGTAATTATGGGTAAAATGGGTAGGTGAAACCGTCCAGGCGCCTTCAAGACCGCTGGTTATGGTGTCTTTTCCTTTTCCGCTGCCATAACTGTTTTTCCAACCAAAACCTTGTTCTTCAATGCCGGCATTTTCAGGCGAAGGGCCTAAATATTTTCCGGAAGCCGCGCCATGTGCCTTGCCAAAACTGTGTCCGCCGGCAATCAACGCCACGGTTTCTTCGTCATTCATGGCCATGCGGGCAAAGGTTTCACGAATGTCTTTCGCAGCAGCGAGTGGGTCGGGATTCCCCTGTGGACCCTCAGGATTGACATAGATGAGTCCCATTTGCGTCGCGGCGAACGGTTTATCCAATCCCTTGTCTTTAGTCTGCCGATGACTGGCCAGCCATTCACTTTCAGAACCCCAATTCACCAATTCCGGCTCCCAGGCATCCACGCGTCCTCCGGCAAAGCCCAAGGTTTTAAACCCCATGGACTCCAACGCCACATTACCCGCCAGAATCATTAAATCAGACCATGAAATGTTATTGCCATATTTTTGCTTAATCGGCCAAAGCAAACGTCGCGCCTTATCGAGGTTGACGTTATCCGGCCAACTGTTCAGTGGGGCAAAACGCTGCATGCCACCATCCCCACCCCCACGGCCGTCAAAAATGCGGTAAGTTCCTGCGCTATGCCAGGCCATGCGAATAAACAGGGGGCCGTAATGGCCAAAGTCGGCAGGCCACCAATCCTGGGATTGCGTCATCAACGCAGTGAGGTCCTTCTTGACGGCATTGAGGTCCAGTGTATTGAATGCTTTGGCATAATCAAAATCAGGTCCTAATGGATTTTCCAAGGCATCATGCTGGCGAAGCGGACTTAAGTCCAGTGCTTTTGGAAACCAGTACTGGTTTGTTTTTGGCGCACTGGCATCAACGCTTGCATGAAGTGGAAATAACGGCGCCATGGTGAAAACCAACAGCGATGAAAAAACAGCTTTCCGGCTTATCATAGTCATCCCTAATCAAATTGATTAGGGTATTTTGCCAGTGTGAAGCACACCGCGCAATAGAGAAATTTTTTCGTCAATACCGAATAACCCTTAGCCTTTATTGCTTCGCATAGGTTTTGGCGCGGACGCAGTACCCGTGTTCGATACTCGTTTTATTCAGGTAAGTCCAGGTAGAAGCCATGGAGCCATCCTGTTTAACTTCAGCCGCCACGACACCGGTTTCCGCCGCTTTTTTAGGGTTGATGAATACCAGCGTCAGCTGTCTTTTTTCCGGGAAATAAATGCCCGTACCCAGATAAGACGAGCCATCGTCGCACAGGGACTTGATGCGGTAAGTTTCTCCTGTTTTTTCAATGGACATATTGCACTTGAAATCGGCGTGGGTATCGATTTCCTTGCCGCCGCATTCATAACGGCCTTCGAGCTTAACCGGCTCAGTTTCTGCATAGGCGCCATGAACGGCTGTGGCAAAAAGCATCGCAACAAGTGGTTTCAGCATGTTTTTTCTCTGTATTGAGTAAACTATGATTTTTACGCTTTGTCCTGAATGCCGTCAACCGCTATTTGACAACAGGTAGATCAGACCATCGCGTCGTGTAGCAGGGAGAACGCATGGCTGCTCGCATGGCCCAAGGTTTGGCATGCCCCTCAGCGCCAAGACGAATCATCTGGCGGCCGTACCGTTGATTAATCGCATCGTAAACAGCGAGAAACCGCTTGGTTTGCTGCTGCTGATGCGGCGTCGATGTGTTAAACAGATCAAGTTGCTGCTCATTTAGGCGTTGTAAATCACCCAAATGAACACCGACTTTATTGTATTGAAACCCCGCACGGTAAATCCGGTTCAGACACCACTTTGCCCATCGTGTTAATTCCCGCAAATCATCTGTAGGCTGAGGCAAACAGACACCCATGGACGGCGCATACTGCGGCAGATCGGCCCGGAATGGGTTGGTACGTATAAAAATCCCCAGATAGCCGGCCAGAGCATGCTGCTGGCGTAATTTTTCATAAGCCCGCGCACAATGCGCACTCAGCGCCTGCGCTAAAATATCCTGCTCACTTTGCATGCACCCAAACGATCGGGACGATAAAATGCTTTTTCGTTCCTCCCTCTCTTCAAAACCAATGCAGGGAATACCACGCAACTCAAGGGCAGTACGCTGCAAAACCACATTAAAACGGGCTTTGAGTGACTGCAAGGGCAAGGCGGCTAAATCACTGGCCCAATGAATGCCTTGTTGCTTAAGCGCCTTATGCCATTTTCGGCCGATTCCCCAGACTTCTCCCACGTCTATCTGTGAAAGCCAGCGGCTTTGGCCAAGCCAATTAAAAACCGGCACGTTTAGGCGGCGTTTAGCGACATAATTGGCCAGCTTAGCCAGTGTTTTAGTCTGACCAAGGCCGATAGAAACAGGGATACCGGTGTATTGCAGAATTTTTTTCTGCAAGGCTCGGCAGAACGGTTCCTGATCCGCCAAAGGCAAGGTTTTTAAATCCAGAAAGGCTTCATCAATAGAATAAACCGCCACGTCCTGCCAATTGTCCTCGATGATGGACATCACGCGCCGCGACATATCGCCATAAAGACTAAAGTTGGATGAAAACACATGGACGCCGTGCTGCCGGCATAAGCCCTGAATCTGAAAATAAGGCACCCCCATGGGAATACCCAATGCTTTGGCCTCATTGGAGCGGGCAATCACACAGCCGTCATTGTTCGACAGAATAACCACCGGCTTGTCAAGCAGGTACGGCTTAAAGACCCGCTCGCAGGAGGCGTAAAAATTATTACAGTCCACCAGGGCATACATCAGAGCACCGCATGGATAACATGGGTTACCACGCCCCAAATCACGACGTCCTGATCGCTCGTTAAATCAATGGCGGCAAATTCGGGGTTTTCCGCCAGCAGCCGGGTTTTACCCTGCTGCCGCGATAAACGCTTGACCGTTAACTCACCGTTGACTGCAGCAATCACCACATGGCCATGCATCGCTTCGATGCTGCGGTCAACCACCAGCATGTCACCGGAATGAATGCCAGCATTGATCATGGACTCACCCGACGCCCTGACAAAAAACGTTGCCGCCGGATGCTTAATCAGATGCTCATTCAAATCGAGGTATTGTTCGATGAAGTCATCCGCTGGCGAAGGAAACCCGGCTTTAACCGAACTGGCATACAACGGCATGCGAGCCGCCTCGCGGTTTGTCTTAAGATACTGCATGACGTCTGCAACGCGCGACACCGGGATACGCACCGATTTGGTCGCCTCGCCAAACTTCCCCTGCCCCCGCGGACGTCCGGCCCCGGCCCGTGCACCACCATGCGCCATAAGCACCCCTTGAATTTTGATTCATTATTCAAGTCTACAGCGGCAACCCGCGGCTGTAAAGGACAACGGCAATTCTGGGCTATAATTTGGAATGAACTGGTATTGGCAGGAGTTCATCCGTATGTCCCGAAAATTACACAAACCCGGCAAGCACATCCGCAAAGAAAATAAAAAAATCCTTCACCATAATTTACGCAACGCATCAGGGGGCGCTAACCTTATCGATTTCAAACCGGGCACCAAGCCCTTCCCAGCTACGGCACCGAGTAAAAACTGACTGCATCAAGAGGCAGGGCAAACACAAATCGATTATAGGCTAAAGCCCTCTTCGCTCCTGAACGTTGACCAGCGTGGGGACGCTTCCTGCATCAAGGCCAGGCGCAGCGTGCCCGCAGGACTTAGCCTTGACGCAGGCTCCCCCTAGAAAAACTTTGGCTCGTGTGATGAAGTTTCATTAACCTCAGAAAAAGTTTTTCCTTGCCCCGTTAGAACGTCGCTGTCTGTTGCCTTGATTTCATTCTTTTTTTCGTCATCCTGTCCGCAGCTCTTACCTGAGTTATGTCCCTTGCTCGAAATCAGAGAGCCAAGAGAACTGTTCATTACAGGAATGATTTCATTTTCGCCTTTTAAAAGAGTTTCTGATTTTAGGTCAAGACACTTGTCGCTGGTTATTGATGAAGTGATTTCTTCTGTCGTAGTGACTCCTTTGCCAATCAAATCTGCCATCATCAAAACGGCACCCGAAGCGTGAAAGCCACAACTTACTCCGTCAAAAAATGGCTGAGTAGCCAGTCTGTGTACAATGACGTCCTTACCCAGAAAAGAGGATTTTATTTCTTTTCCGATTCCAAAAGCCCATAAACCCAATGCCTTGAATGGTGCTTTAATGAATCCCCTGGCTTTTTCAAAAAAAGATGGTGATTCTGATGAGTTAAAAAATTGATTTGGAGCACTTATTTTGGAATCAAACATGCTTATTTTTCCATGAGCACCTTTCTCCTTGAAGAGAGCTATATAATGACGCTCTCCAGTTCCTTTGCCTAACAAAGAGCAACCTATACCAAAATGTCCATTTCCCACTTGATTTTCTATTGATCGAATTGTTGCCTCGTATGATGGCTCTACGGCATCCCCTGCTCCTTCGTTCACGGCAAGTGGGCTGGCAATAATCACAAAATTTTTATCTTTATTATAGAAATAAGTGACATTCATCTCGATAAAAGAAACTGGAACAAGAACGTCTTTTTTTTCCCATTCACTATTTCCTGTGAGGTGTTTCTCTGTTATTGAATTCATGTCGTTTGAATAAAGCATTTGTCTTGGCATTTATAAGGCCTTAAATTTCTATTTATTTTATGAATTATATAAAAACTTACTTAAAGATTTCTTAAGCGAAGCCTGCGTCATGGCCACGCAGCGACTCACGTCACCCAAGGGGATGGGGTTAAGCAATTCACATGGCGGCGAATGGATTGCCCAGAGAGGGAACGGCAAAGGGATGATGTGTTTTACCTACGTGCTGTGCCTTATGCACAGCATCCATTAAATGCGTTTGTCCTGACAACAGGGTATTCGATTCGAAATCATGGTCTATCCGGGATATACTAAAAAAGGGGCCATGATTCAGGACAGATATGGAAAAACTGTTTCGTGAAAAAAGTTTAAAACGGTTAAACAATCCGGAAAAACTGGATACGCTCTTTCGTATCGTCCCGCCTTTAAACTGGCTTATTCTTGCCACCCTGGTTATGCTGCTTGGCATGATTGCCGCCTGGTCCGTGTTTGGCAGTATCGACACGCGGGTGTCCGGGAATGGCATCCTTATCAGCGGCGGCCAGAAAATTTATGATGCCATCGCTGAAGACTCCGGACGTTTATTGACCGTGGAAGTCCAGGTTGGCGATATAGTCAAGACAGGGCAGCGATTGGCCACCCTGAAACTGCCGCTCTTGCTGCTGGATATCGAAAACAGGCAGCAAATTGTCCTTTCGCTGCGAAAACAGGTCCGTGATTTACAGCGTTTCATCGATAAGGATTTTAAACTGGAACAACAAAACAATGAAACGCTGCGAAAAAACTGGGCCAAGGATTTAGACAATGCCAACCTTCACCTGCAGTTTCTGAAAAAAGCACTGGAGGAGCGGGAAAAACTGGTGGATAAAGTCATTTCACGTCAGGAGTTGGCGGAATTGAAAAGCAATTATTTTAAGGAATTACAGCTACGCGACGAAATCAGCAAAAAAATCGCTGATAACATCATTGAATTTAAACGGCGCGTTGAGGCCAATCAGCAACGGCTGACTGAACTTAAAAACCGACTCCAACAGGCCGAACAGGATGTCGCTTTTCTAATGAAAAAATTAAAAGTCCACAGCATCATTGTAAGCCCCGTCGATGGAGAGATCATTAATATCGTTGGCAAACCCGGTGAAATTGTGCAACCGGGCAGCAAAATCATGGACATTGAACCCTATGCCGAAACCGTGGATGCGGTCATTTATGTGCCGGCTGGCATGGGTAAAGTCATTTTGCGCGGCATGTCAGCCCAGGTGGTACCCAGCACCGTCAAAAAGCAGGAATACGGCAGCATCGTCGGCGTGGTTGAGGATGTGGCTGGCTTTCCCAGCAGTCAAAGCAGCATGATGGCGGTACTGGCCAACGAAAAACTGGTGGAGGATTTCAGTCAAAGCGGGCCACAGTTGTATGTGCGGGTACGCCTGATGAAAGCCGATACACCCAGTCATTATCAGTGGACAACATCCAAAGGGCCCAACATGGTCATCACGAATGGTACCCTGTGCACCGCTGACATCATTACCAAATCCCAGCCGCCAATTACCCTGGTTATTCCAGCCATTAAAGCATTTTTGGGGATAGATTAACACGCATGAACATTGGAAACGGGTTTAAACGGATACAAAAAACACCGACCATTTTACAAATGGAGGCCGTGGAGTGCGGGGCCGTTGCCTTAGCCATTGTTCTTGCCTATTATGATCGCTGGATTCCACTGGATGTCTTGCGCATGGATTGCGGGGTTTCCCGGGACGGCAGCCGTGCTGACAATATTTACCGTGCAGCTGTCCTGCATGGCCTTGACGTTGAAGCCTACAGCCTTGAACCTGCCGATATCCTCGAGTGCCGGCTGCCGGCTATTATTCATTGGGAATTCAATCATTTTGTGGTACTGGAAGGCGCCAGCAAGCACCATGTTTACATCAACGACCCCGCTTATGGAAGACGGAAACTAAGCGTTCAGGAATTTGATGAGGGGTTTACAGGTGTACTGCTTGAACTGACACCAACGCCTCAATTCGTTAAAGCGGGCCATAAACCTAAAATTTTCTCAAGCTTAATGGCTCGCCTGCGTCACTCCAAAGAAGCCGTTGGCTTTATTATCCTTGCAACCCTAAGCCTTGCCATACCCGGCATAGCCATAGCCGGGTTAAACAAAATTTTCATCGATGAGGTCCTCATCCAGCAGTTGAATCACTGGCAACGGCCGGTTTTGTTGGGCTTATTGATTGCAGGAGCTTTTAGCGCCCTGCTCACCTGGTATCAACGAACCATGCTAAGCCGCCTTGAAGTGAAAATGGCACTGGTGAATGGGGCTTCATTTTTCTGGCATTTAATTCGCCTGCCCATGTCGTTTTTTAATCAACGCTACCTTGGTGACATTCTCAATCGCCTGCAATCCAGTGACTCCGTGGCCTCTTTAGTTTCTCAACAATTCGGAACCAACCTGGTGAGCCTTCTTTTGGCGTTAATTTACCTGGGTATCCTTTTTTTACTCAGCGTGCCGCTCACCTTGCTGGTATTACTGGCCACCGCGATCAACATCATCGCCCTGCTTGTTATTGCACAAAAGCGAAGCAGTGAGAGTCAACGGCAAACCAAAGCACAGAATAAACTGATGAGTACAGCCATCAGCGGCCTGCAGATGATAGAAACCTATAAAGCCTCTGGCGCTGAACAGGATTTTTTTAAGAAATTCGCCGGCATGCATGCCAATTATTTAACTGCCGAACAACAATTGAGCTGGACGCGCGATTGTTTCGCAGCACTCCCCCTGGCGCTGGATTTGCTGACCAATGCCGGCATTCTCTGCTTTGGGGCCTGGTTGGCTATTGCAGGGCAACTGAGCATTGGCACCGTGGTAGCCTTTCAGATTTTGTACCGCAGTTTCATCCAGCCGGTCAAAATGCTGGTGATGCTGGCCGGAACCATCCAGGATATTGCGGCGGATTTATTCCATCTCGAGGACATCACCTCTCATCCCGTGGCCCGGCGTTACGAGCCGGCGTCTGAGAAATCCGCTGCCCCTCACGCCAAATTGAATGGTCATGTGGTCTTTGAACAGGTCACCTTCGGTTACAGCCCGCTTGCCGAACCCCTGCTGCGGGATTTTTCTTTAGACATTCAACCGGGACGCCGTCTCGCGCTGGTGGGTAGTTCAGGAAGCGGTAAATCCACGATTGGGAAATTATTACTGGGCTTTTACGAACCCTGGTCAGGGCGTATCCTCATTGATGGTCAGGAATTGCATCAGATCCCCAATGCCATTCGCGTTAACTCCATTGCCAGCGTCGATCAGGACATCAGCCTGTTTCATGCCACCTTAAAAGACAACTTAACCTTATGGGATCCCACCGTTGATGATGAAGATATCCTCAACGCCTGCAAAGCCGTCTTCATGCATGACATGATTGCCGGCGAACGGGAAATGGGTTATGAAAGCATGATTAATGAAGGCGGTTCCAATTTCAGCGGCGGTCAGCGCCAACGTCTGGAAATCGCCCGCGCCATGTTGCAAAAACCCAGCATTTTAATTCTCGATGAAGCGACGTCGGCACTGGATGCGCAGATGGAAAAAGCCATCGATACTGCATTGCGCCGCTTAGGCTGCACCCTGCTGATTATTTCGCACCGCTTAAGCACCATACGGGATGCGGATGAGATCATTGTTCTTGAGCAGGGGCAGGTGATTGAACGAGGCAGTCATGACCAATTACTGGCGCTGAACGGCGCTTATTGCCGTCTATTGGCGAGCGAGGCATGATGAAGACAACAGCCCCCCTCAATGAACTGGATCTCCTGCAAAGTGATACCCACTACCGGGTGTTGCAAGGCCACGTCGACCTGTTTCTTGTTCCAGTGAATAGTCATTACAGGCAAAGCCGTTATCTGATTGCGCAGTGTCAACGCCATGATGTGCTTCTGGGCCTTAAAGGACAGCCCCCGGTAACCGGCTGGCAACTGATTGCCTCCCGTAGTACCGACACTGAATGGGAAGCTGTGACGGAGGCTTACCTGAACAAGAACGAGCAGCAGGGGTCCCTTATGGCCTGGCAGAACCATTTTGTCCAGTACCTTAACAATGCGCCATTTGATTACGACACCAGCCTTCTCATTGACAAGCACACGAAGCCTTCAGAGCGGGTTGCCACCGGCAAGGCATTCTTTAACCATATTTTGCCGGTATTGATTCAAACCGTTGAGCGACTGAGGGAGCAGGAAGAAGAACGCACCCAACAAAGAAAAAAGATAGAGGACAATCGGCTTAAGCGAGCCTACCTATCGATGATTTCAACACTTAAAAGCAAAAATCCAGTTGCACAAACCGGCCGGCAGGATACCTTGACCTATTGCCTGCAGCGCGCGGCATCCTTTTATCAGCTTGAGCTTCCCGAACATGTTCAGGTTAATGATGTTCAGGAAATCAACTTAAAAACCGGCATGGCCATCCGACCTGTTCAATTGAGCGGGACCTGGTGGCGTGGCGCTACTCACCCCCTGCTGCTGCAAAAACCGGAAGACAAAGCATATTACCTGGCACTCCCAAGCATGACCCGTGGCCTGCTGTTGATTGATCCGTCTCAGGGAATCAGCAAAAAACTCACTGCTCAGGAAGCCGCCCTGTTTACAGACAATGCCTGGCAAATGTATTGCCCATTGCCGCAGAAATCATTAAAAATAAAAGATTTAGTTACTTTCGCCTTTCGCGGCGGTCAACGTGATCTGATTCGCCTGTTGATTGTCGGTTCTTTAGCGGCGCTGCTCAGTCTGGTCATGCCCTGGTTTACCGGGATTCTGTTTGAACAAGTCGTCCCTGCTGGTGACCTCAATCAATTGCAGCAAATTATCCTCGCTTTATTAATCGCCGCTTTTTCCGCCGGTCTTTTTGAACTGGTCCGCTCCATTACCGTATTGCGCTTAAGCAGCCGCCTGAACTTAAACCTTGAGGTAGCCCTTTGGGATCGGTTAATTCGACTGCCGGTGACTTTCTTCAAGCGCTTCACCACCGGCGATCTGACGCAGCGGGCCATGGCCGTCAGCCATATCCGCACGTTATTAGCGGGCGTGGTGGTCAATTCCCTGCTTAGCGGCATTTTTTCCTTATTCAGCCTGATTTTATTGTTTTATTACGACATAAGCCTCGCCGTAACGTCTACCCTTATCATTCTTGTCATTTGTGCCTATACCCTGCTTATCAGCTTAAGGCAGTTAAAACATTACAAAATACAGGAAAGCCTGCAGGGCGAATTGTCAGGCATGGTGGTGCAGTTGCTTGGCGGTATTGGTAAAATCCAAAGCTCGGGGCGGGAAAAAACCGCCTTTTCTCTCTGGGCCATAAAAAACAGCCAAATCAAGCAAACCACCTACAAAGCCAATCAGGCGAGTGCCTTGTTATCGAGTCTCAACAGCTTCTTTCTAACCCTGTTATCCGTTATTGTGTTTACTCAATTTTTGCATCGCACCGACACGCTGAGCCTGGGGCTTTTTCTCGCATTTAACGCCACCCTTGGGCAATTTACGGCAGGCATGCTTGGTATAACCGATATTGCCGGGACGCTGATTAACAGTATTCCTCTCCTGAAACGGGCAGCTCCTATACTTGAAACCCTGCCTGAAACCCATGCCGGCAAACGGGATCCCGGTCAATTGAAGGGAAAAATAGAAGTGGATCATTTGCGCTTTTCCTATGCAAAAGAACAACCAGTGATTAAAAACGTGTCGTTTACTATTTATCCCGGACAATATGTCGCCCTAACCGGTCCCTCGGGTTCGGGTAAATCCACGCTGCTTCGTCTGCTGTTGGGGTTTGAAAAACCCGATCAAGGCAACCTTTTTTTTGATGACCATGACATCAAGCAACTCAATGTGCAACGCCTGCGTGAGCAATGCGGCGTTGTGTTGCAAAACAGCACGCTGGTATCGGGTACCCTGTTTGAAAACATCGCGGGCTCCGCTTTGCTCAGTCTGGATGAAGCCTGGGAAGCAGCCGACAGGGCCGGTCTTGCCGCCGATATCGACAAAATGCCAATGGGCATGCATACCGTTATTTCTGAACGCGGCGGCACCCTGTCAGGCGGTCAGCGGCAACGGGTATTAATTGCCCGTGCCCTGGCTAAAAAACCGCGATTGCTGTTTTTCGACGAAGCCACCAGCGCGCTGGATAATGTCACTCAGGCTATCGTCATTCAAAGCCTTGCAGCACTTAACATCACCCGTGTTGTCATTGCCCACCGCCTCACAACCATAGAGAAAGCCGATTTAATTCTGGTGATGGACCAAGGCGAGGTCGTGCAATCAGGTACTTATCAGCAATTAATGGACAAAGACGGTCTTTTCCGGCAAATGGCTACGCGTCAACTGCTAAAGTAATTAATCTGAATGGTTAATATAAAATCACCCTTTCCGCACAGGAAGCCCGCAACCGATCATATTTTAAACATTTATCCTATACTTAAACCGTATTCTCAATGAGAGGTATGCGATGAAACGTAAATCCCCACCAGCAACAGGCAAACCAACCACCCCCCTGACCCCGGACGAATTAAGCAAGGTCTCTGGCGGTTCGCATCAAAGACGGGAACCGGTACGGCCCCGTTATGTGGATGAAGCCAGAATCAGGCACCGTCAAGGCTCTGAGTGAATAGAGGTGAACCATGAGTAAACAACAACGCAAAAAGGGCCGCTTAAACAAGGATCATTTAAAAGATGTCAGCGGCGGGCAGCAGGAGCATCGACGCAAACCGCCTCCTGTCGTCACAAGGCCTGAACCGCCGCCGCGCCCGCATTTGCCGCCTTTAACGCAGGCGGACAAATAAGGTTTTAACGATCTGAACTGCCCTGCTTACGCGGGGCAATCATCCAATTCAGCGCATTCCAATACTTTTTCAGCCTGTGATCGGCGATGGTCGCTGACCGCTTGACGGTATTGGGGGTATTTATTGGCGAGGATCATGGCAGCCAGGATTGCTGCATTGGTGGCGCCGGCTTTGCCTACAGCCAAGGTCCCGACAGGGATACCGGCCGGCATTTGGACGATCGACAATAATGCATCCAGACCATTGCTGAAGGTGGATGATGGCATGGGCACACCCAATACCGGCAGTAGGGTCCTGGATGCCACCACGCCCGGTAAATGCGCCGCCCCTCCCGCTGCTGCGATAAACACTTCGACACCCCGTGCTTCCGCAGACTGCATGTACTCAAATAGCGCCTCCGGTGTGCGGTGCGCCGATAAAGCCCGGGCTTCATGGGGTATCTGAAGCTTTTTCAGCATAGAGCTGGCCTCTTTCATCATGTCCCAATCGGACTTGGAACCCATCAGCAGGGAGACGAGAATGGTTGACATCATATGTTTCCTGTTTAGTTAATAAACTGTTTCTGCCATGCATGCGCGGCAATTCCCTCAATAGCCGCCACAAGGGCTTGCCCTTCCAACTGTTGCACGCGGCTGCGCAGATTTTCTGGCGTGTCATCAGCGTAAACCGGGCAGGTTTTCTGAATTAAAATCGGGCCGGCATCTACTTCTCCGGTGACGTAATGCACAGTACAGCCGCTTTGCTTCACTCCTGCCTGTAAAAACGCTCGATGCACCTCCAAATCCATTAATCCTGAAAAGGCAGGCAATAAAGATGGATGAACATTGATGATTCGATGCCGCCAGTCCTGAACAAACTGTGCCGATAAAATACGCATATAACCAATAAGAACAATCAACTCCACCTCAAACCGACGAAACACCTGATGCAATTGCTGATCATAATCCGGGCGGCTTAAGCCGCATGAGTCGACAAAAAAGGCAGGGATGGCCGCCTGTCTGGCTTTCTCAAGGATCAGGGCATCGGCTTTATTACTCACCACTAACCCGATCTGAGCGGGCAATCTGTGGCTGTTTATCGCCTCCTTAAGAGCCAGTAGGTTAGTGCCCTTCGTCGAGCCGAGGATACCAAGCCGTATCATGAAAGGCGCAACCGCTTCATATGAGCAATACGGGCATCAATCCGCTCCTGGGTACCGATGTCACGGCGGTGGTAAAGGGCGCCACCAAGACGCGCAATTTCAGCTTCGGCTTGTTTTTCGGCCTCAGCCAGCGTTGCGCCAATTCCGACATAGGCCGCGGTTCTTGAGCCAGTTGCCAATAATTGCTCACCCTGTTGATGAACCGCACCCAGATAAAAATGAGCAGCATCCTGAATCAGGCTGCAGTCGATTGGAAAATGCTTAAGGGGAGCATCCGGATAACCTTGAGGCACCGCGTATTTACACACCGTCGCATACGGTGCAAAACGCACATCAGCCGCGTTAAGTTCGCCCTGCACCATGGCGATGCAATGATCAACCAGGTCGCTTTCAAGCAAAGACAAGACATTCAATGACTCCGGATCACCTAGCCTTGCATTAAATTCAATGACAGAAACACCTCGTGCTGTGGCCATAAAACTACCATACAAAAAGCCGATGTAAGGTTGCTGCAATTCATCCTGCAAGGCTTCATAAACGGCCTGATTGATGGACCAGGCCGCATCAATGTCCGTCGCCGTCAAGAAAGGCAAACCGTGATCGGCTGCAGAATAGCTCCCCATCCCGCCGGTATTGGGCCCTGTATCGCCGGCAAAAGCGCGTTTATGATCCTGAACCAATGGCATAGGCACCAATGTTTTGCCATCAGCAAAGGCCATAAAGGAAAATTCTTCACCCATTAATTTTTCTTCAATGACAAGCGTCTGACCTTCATTAAACATGTGTTGGCAAAAACGCAAGGCCTCAGTCAGGGTGTGCACATGCTCTCCGGCCACCTTGACCCCTTTGCCGCTCATTAAGCCATTGGCTTTAATGACATACTGCCCTTCGCCCAGCGTCTTTAGGTAGGCTTCAATACCCTGCATGGACTTGAACTGACAATAAGCCGGTAGACCGGCAATACCGTATTTTTTCATTAAATCACGGGCAAATTGTTTACTGGTTTCAATCTGTGCGGCCGCTTTTTTAGGACCAATCACCGCGATACCCGCCTGCCATAAAGCGTCCGCCATGCCTTTCTCCAAAGGCGCCTCTGGACCGACAATGGCCAATTCAATACCCCACTCGCGTGCCTTTGCAACCACGGTTTCACAGGCCGTCACATCACCGCATGCATAATGGACAACCATGCGGTGAATACCGGGATTTAGAGAGGAGCCATAACAATACACCTGTGGTTTCTGCGGTGAGCGATGCAATGCGTGGACTAAGGCATGCTCACGTGCGCCAGAACCTATAACCAAAATTTTCACCCTGCTATTTCCTCTTCGTTCATTTCAAGTCGTATTTTTTGCCGTTCCTGTTCCAACTGCCGCATTTTTTCTGCATTGATGGATTGGCAGAAATAATCGCCATCCATGCATGCCATGCAGGGCTTTTTAATCTGGTGCTGGCCGCGGCGGGTTACCGCTTCAATTAAATCCTCTTCTGTTTGATACATCAGGATATCGACACCAATAAACCCAGCAATCTCTGCTTCATCCATATTGGCGGCAATCAATTCACTGCGCGAAGGAATATCGATGCCGCTGAAACAGGGATTTTTCAAGGCGGGTGCGGTGGAGACCAGATAAATGGTCCTGGCACCCAATGCCCTGACCATTTTGACAATCTCACGCGATGTGGTACCGCGCACAATACTGTCATCGACAATCAACACCGATTTATTCTCAATCTCGGTGCGCTGCGGCGTTAATTTGTATCCGATGCTCTGCTTCCTTGCCTTTTGACTAGGCATAATAAAGGTGCGGCCAATAAAGGGATTTTTGTAAAGGCCCTCGGAGTAGCGCACACCCAATTCATGCGCAAAAGCCATGGCCGCGGTATTGGCGGTAAATGGAACCGGAATGACGACATCAGGAATAATACCGGGGTATTTTTTTTGCCATTGCCGGCTTAAATTCTGCCCCATACGCAAACGGGCGCGGTAGACGCTGACATGGTTAAGCGTCGCATCCGGACGGGCAAAGTAGACGTATTCAAACACACAGGGGCGAAAGTCTTTCTGGCGAACGACCCGACGGTAAAGTTTGCCGCTTGAACTGACAAACACCACTTCACCGGGAGCAATATCCCCCTCATCCTGAAATCCCAGCGCATAAAAAGGCGTGGTCTCAGAGGCAACGATAATATCCTGATGCCCGGACTGGTTGTCACGGCTTCCCATCACCAATGGCCTTATGCCATGCGGATCGCGAAAAGCAACCAAGCCTTTACCGATGATGACGCTGACAATGGAATAAGCGCCCTGCACCCGCTCAAAAATATAAGACACGGCCTCGCAAAGCAAATCAAAAAAAGCGTCATCGTTATCGTAACCATAGGCACCATGGGCCAATTGGTCAGCCAGCATCAGCAACAACACTTCCGAATCAAGAGAGGAATTTAAATGGCGGTATTGTTTGAGGCGAATTTCATCAGCCAGCTCCTGATAATTGGACAGATTGCCATTATGAGCCAGGGCAATGCCGCGCGGGCTACCAATCCACAAGGGTTGAATATCGGCTTCACTGTATCCGCCTGCGGTCGGGTAGCGGGAATGGGCGATACCGATCGTGCCCTGCAGCGCGTGGACGTTTTCCGGGGTGAAAATTTCTCTCACCAGACCCAAGCCCTGCTTAACGTAAAAACGCTGCTCACAGGTCAGAATACCTGCTGCATCCTGACCGCGATGCTGCAAATGCACCAGGCTGTCGAACAACTCGGACGCTACGGGTTCTGCGCTGTAAATCCCGACTATTCCGCACATGAGTATCCGCCTATGGTAAGTAAGGGGCTATATGTCTTAAAATGCGTTGCTCTACCGGTTCCTGATGGGTTGGAAAGGTAAAGGGTTTCCCGGTAATCATTTCATACAGCTGGATATACCGTGCGGATAATTGTTCCACCAATTCCTGCGGCGCCTGCGGCAATTCCTTGTCGTGATAGGGATCGCAGTGGCTAGCAAACCACAGCCTTAAAAATTCTTTATCGATGTTTTCCGGCTCAAGGCCTGCCGCCAGACGCTCCTGATAAGAAGACGCCAACCAGTAGCGGCTGGAATCCGGGGTATGGATTTCATCGACAACCAGCACATTACCAGCTTCATCCACGCCAAATTCGTATTTGGTATCAACCAGAATCAACCCATGCTTTGCTGCCAGTTCCACGCCGCGCTGATATAATTTCAGCGCTAATTCACTGGCTTTTAACCAATGCGCTTCCGTCATCCATCCCTCGGCAATGATTTCGTCAGGGGATATCGGGCGATCGTGAATTGTTTCCTTGGTGGTCGGGGTTAGTACCGGCTGTTTTAGGGGTTGATTTTTCGTTAAGCCCTCAGGGAACGACACACCGCAATACTGGCGGATGCCTTTCTGGTACTGGGTCCACAGGGAGGTGTCCGTTGTCCCGGTAATGTAACCGCGCACCACAAACTCAATGGGAAAAACCTCGCATTTTTTGGCGACAAGGACATTGGGATCGGGCACTGCAATCACATGATTGGGAACCACGTTGGCCGTTTGCTCAAACCACCAGGCACTGGTCAGGTTCAATACCTGCCCCTTGCAGGGAATTAAGGCCAGCGGGCGGTCAAACGCGGTCAAGCGATCCGTGGTGATCAACAGGATACGATCGCCCAAATCGTAGGCGTCCCGAACTTTGCCCTGACTGCGGTGGTTAACCGGCAACCGGGTTTTATCAAGCAGAAATGGCAACTGGGCCCGGATTTCATCCCGATAACGAGGTGTCGTAGCGATAGCATTCATGAGCGTATGGATTCCCTATCATGTTGGTGGAAAGAATTCTATCAATCAGCGTGGCGACATCGGTTTCATCACTTTCAAACTGCCAGACAATACCGTTGTGAACCGCTTTCACGGTCTTAAAACCATAATAACCGGTTATGGTTTGCCACATGTCCTGACCGAGCACATCGTCTTTGGGTCGAACTAAAAAAGACTGCGCATGGCGTGAGTTGATTGCAGCAGGACGCACCTCTTCTTCCTTGCGCTCACAATATAAAACACCAGCCTGTTTAATCGCTTGCATGTCCTCTGCATTCGGGCCTGTTAACTCCCAATGGGTATACCGATGAACACGTACCGGGAATCCGCGCGCCTGCAATGCTTTCTGAACCGTCATCGCCTCATTGTCGGTGATATTTAATTTAACCAGGCATTGGTGGGCGGGCGACGGCAAACGATACACCTTATCTGGCAAGGAAGCCGTTTGAACAGGGCAAGGCATGGAGCCAATCAGATTGCCGGCTTCAATGTATGCGCGCATGGATGTAAATAATTTATCGCCATTAACTGTGCGTTCCGGATGCGGCATCATCGCCAGCACGTTACCGGTCGCATTGCTGACTGCCGCGATGTTATTGACTGATCCATTAGGGTTCACCGGGAACTGGTCAACAGTCCGGCCTTCGGCATCACAATACTGGAATAGATGGAGTCCCTGCGCGATGATTTGCTGCAATAGCGCGTCAGGCATGACAAAACGTCCCTGGGCATGCGCGACGGGCAGGACTATCCTGTCGTCTGCATCAAGGTGATGGGTAAACGCATTGGCTTGATGTCCCTCGCTCAAGCGCAGGGTCACCCAATCGTTGTAAAAACCGGTGCCAAGAATTCGGCCTTGATGGATACGCTGGTTTTCAGTTAATGCCATGTGCCCGGCAGCCTCAGCCAATCCCGGCACGAGACCCGCTTCAACCAGGATTTGCGCCCCATTGCAAATACCTAAAATGGGTTTGCCGAGGCGGGTTTGCTGTTTAATCTCCTCCATGATCGGGTGTAAGGCCGCAATAATGCCGGCCCGTGAGCGATCCTCGTAGGAAAATCCACCGACAAGAATAAAGCCATTCAATGCTCGCAGCGTTTCTGGCGATTCATTCCATAATACTTCAACCGGTTGCATGCCTGCCCGTTTTACCGCCAGGGCGGTTTCACGTTCACAATTGGAACCGGGGAAAAGCAACAATCCAATGCGTATCATAGAAGGCTTACCTTTTGCTGGCCGCGAACGACTTTGCCAATTTCATACACAGGCAGGGAATAGGATTTTTGCAACACATCTCGTACCGCGTTTAAATCTTCAGGCGACACAATCATAATGAGGCCGGCCCCCATGTTAAATGTACGGTACATTTGCTCATCGTCCAAACGGCTCACCTGCTTTATCACATCGAAAACAGGCAAATGAGGGATGCGTTTTTTTTCAATTTCCACAGCACAGTCAAGCGGTAAAATACGGGGAATATTGTCCAATAAACCGCCGCCGGTGATGTGGGCCATGCCTTTGATGGCGATGCCCTGTGCTAAAATACGATGCACCGGTTGCGTGTAATTGAGGTGGGGCGTCAATAATTCTTCGCCAATGGTGCGCCCCAAATCATGATGGTAACTGTCCACATCGAGCCCTAAAACACCAAAAAACAGTTTCCGAGCCAGCGAATAGCCATTGGTATGCAGGCCGCTGGAGGGGAACGTCACCACACTGTCGCCTTCACAGATGGTTTTGCCGGTAATGGCTTTATGTTTATCAACCACCCCGGTAATCACACCAACCAAGTCAAACTCCCCAGGCAGATAAGTACCCGGCATTTCTGCGGTTTCGCCGCCCACCAGCGCAATCTGATTTTCACGGCAGGCAACGACCATGCCGCTTACAATTTGCTCAATGATGGCTGGATTGAGCTTGTCATTGGCAATGTAATCAAGCAGGGTCAGTGGTTTGGCACCCAGAACGATGATGTCATTCGTGGTGGCACTGACTAAATCCATGCCAATGGTATCGAATTTCTGCATCCGTTTAGCTACCATCATTTTGGTGCCGACGCCATCAATGCTTTGCACCATAACCGGATGCTGATACGCCTCCAGCAGGGGTTTTAAATCAAACATCGACGCAAAATGACCAATCCCGGTTAAGACGCGCGGGGAAAACGTGCTCTCCACAGCTCTTTTGATGCCTTGCACAGCTCTGTTGCCGGCATCAACATCCACACCAGCGGCTTTGTAATCAATGCTTGTCACGACAGTCTCCTTCACGTAAACCGTTTTCCCAGACCTCGCGGGCGAGATGCAGCGGTAAATGGATGGCTGAATGCACGCTCAGGGTGGGAGAAACCGTTGTTTCGCCGATAGCGACGCAGGGAACATCGCTTTTTTTGAATAATTGTTCAATTGACTGAGCGTGTTGCGGTGGTACCTCCAGGATAAACCCGCCCTCTTCAGCGAATAACCAGGATGCCAATGGTGCATTCGCAGGCGGAATAATGTCGACGCCAACGTTGTTTTTGAATGTCATTTCGGCTATCCCCGCCGCGAGTCCTCCCCGGGTTATGGAATGGGCAGCCAGAACCAAACCGTGTTGAATCGCCTCATAAACAGCCTGCAATTCGGTGTGTAAGACGGCAAGATTGGGTTGGGGGAGATCCGTGCCGGCGTGGTGTTTAAGGGCATCGTAGACACTGCCGCCGCCTTGTTGGCGCCGCTCGCCAATCAGATACAGCACCGAACCAGGCTGCTTTAAATCGAAGGTAAGTGCCTGGGCATAATCCGGCATCTGACCTAAACAACTGATCATAGGACTTGGGGGAATAGCGCCTGAGGTGGATTCATTATAAAGCGACACATTGCCTGAAATAATGGGTAAACTCGCTCCCGTATCCAGCATCTTCACGGCGTTTGCCGCATCAGCGATGCCGTTAACCGCCTCCACAAAATCCCCCATTTGCTCCGGTTTTTCAGGGTTGCCGAAACACAGACAATCGGTCAGAGCACAAGGCCAGGCACCGGTTGCGACCACTTTACGCACCGCTTCGGTAACCGCATTGACAGCTCCCCAGTAAGCATTGATTTTATTGAAGCGGGGATTTTGTCCTACCGCCAGTGCAATACCGGTTTTTTGAATTTCTTCGGGGTATCTGTCGTCATTGAAAGGGGCCATGACGCCCGCATCGGCGCATCCGCGCTCCAAAATAGTACGCCCCTGCACCTGCTTGTCGTACATTTCGTAAATGGGGGCTCTTGAGGCAATGTTTTCATGGGCGAGTAAATGGAGGAGGGTGTCAGTCAAGTCTTCACAGTCAGGCCGCTCGGCTTTTGAAACCCTGCACGAGCGGCTGACGTAGGGTCTGTCATATAAAATCCCCTGCGTAATGTCTTTCGCGCAGGCATTGACCAAATCCTTGCCCTGATAACGCACCACATAACGATCATCCTGGCGCAAACGGCCGATTACGGTGGCCTTCGCGCCATCACAGATTTCGGGTAAGGCAAAGCGTTCATTGTAGTGATTAAGCACATCCGGAATAATGCTTTTGGGTACAACCCACATGAAGCGTTCCTGGGTTTCGGAGCACAGAATAACCGCAGGCAGGAGATTGGCCATGCTGGTTGGCACGGATTCCAAATCAATGTCAGCCCCATAGCCACCTGCTTCAGCCAATTCAACGCTGGCGCAGGCAATGCCGCCGGCGCCCAGATCTTTAAAGCCTACCCGATCAATCAGGTTGCGTTCACTTAACCACGCAAAGAACGCATAATTGGCTTTCAGCAGATGCCGCTGCAGAAATGCATTGGGTTCTTGCACCGCCCCCTTGTTTTCCTCTTCCTTCCCGCTGTCTAGGTTGGACGAGGCAAAGGCGGCGCCACCAAAACCGCTGTTATCGGTCGGTTTGCCAACCAGCACAAAATAATAGTCATGCGCATCGGGCGGCGCATAAGAATGAATGACCTGGTCTTCACGGACAACGCCCAAAGTGACTACGGTCACCAGGCAATTGTCGTTATACCCCTCATCGTAACTTACATCGCCTGCCAGGTTAGGGATACCCAAAGGATTGGCGTAACCGGCAATGCCACGAACAACGCCGTGTTGCAACCACCGGGTTTTAGGCCGACGACGCTCGCCAAAGCGCAAACTGTCGGCGACTGCAATCACTTCAGCACCCATGCAGCACACATCACGGACATTGCCGCCCACGCCGGTTGCAGCGCCTTCGTAAGGCACCAGCTGCGACGGATGATTGTGTGATTCATGGCTCATTACAATGCCGTAACGGCGTCCCTGGCTGTCGCTTGCCACAGCTACAATTCCCGCATCTTCCTTGGGTCCAAGAATGACATGCGGGGCTTCGGTAATGAACCGTTTGAGGTATTTTCTGCTGCTTTTATAGGAGCAATGTTCAGAACCCTGGATGGACCAAAGAATACATTCGGCGTAAGTAGGAGGGCGTTTTAACAGCACATTCTGAATAGTCAGGGCTTCATCAACGGTAAGCCGCAGGTTGAATTGCTGAAGCCGGCAAGCCGCTTCATCCCTGGACAATTGAGAAAAATCAAAAAAATCCGGCGTTTTCAACACGTTGAGGACCTGGCCTGCAAGCTAAAACGTAGCCATACGATAATGATGTTTTCACATAAAATCAAATGTTTTGTGTGTATTACTTTTACGTCCTGCTATTGACTTTCTACAAAACAATGTATTCTTCCCGGTTTCTATCGTGATTTTTGGAAAATATGAATACACTGGCTGTTTTTTGTGGCGCAAAACTCGGGCATTCGGCGGTTTATGCCGAGCAGGCCAATGCTCTGGCTGATGTCATGGCCGATAAACACATCACCTTAATCTATGGCGGCGCCAGGGTTGGGCTTATGGGGACGCTGGCCAACCGCCTTCTTCACCGGGGAGGAAAGGTCATCGGCGTGATTCCGCAGTCGCTGGTTGACGTCGACATTGCCCATACCGGATTAACCCGCCTTCATGTGGTCGACTCCATGCACGAAAGGAAACGGTTAATGGCGTCACTCGCAGATGGTTTTCTCATGCTGCCGGGCGGCGCCGGCTCCCTGGATGAATTTTTTGAAATGATGGTTTTAGCGCAACTTGGTCATCATAAAAAGCCTTGCGGCCTGCTGAATACAGCCGGTTATTATGATGCCCTGCTCCAATTTCTGGATCACGCGGTCGCGGAAGGTTTTTTAAACAGCGGCGGCCGCCACGCGATTCTTACTCATCATTCGCCTCTGGATTTACTGAATAAATTCCTTCATTATCAAACCACTTCCGATTCACGGTGGGAAAAGCGACCCGTGTCGGTGGATGCCCATCAGGCAATTACCTGATTATTTTAGGGGCCCGCATCAGGGCGTTAGGTACAGGCATTAAAGGCCTTATTAATTTTATCTTAATCTAAAACTGCTAAAGTAAAGTAGTTTGTAAGATTTGTTATTTTCCTAAGAGTTGTATTTATGATTACCGTCAACATCTGGCTTTCAACCACCAAATTGTTTAACCACCGCATTACCCACAGCTATTTTGGGCCGCTGTTAGCTTCCCAGGAAAATAATGAACACATCGGGCATGCCAACCTGCAACTGGAAATTACTGACCACTCCCCTCATTTTGCTTATTCTCAAACGGTTTTAGAGCCCCTGCGTGGCAAAGCTACGCTTAAAACCATCGCGGTACCTGTAGCTGAAAAGAAAGAAAACCACGCATCCCTCGAGCCCCAATTGGTCCGATGCAACAGTTTTACGCTCAGTTTCTGGCCTGACGAGCGCCCCAAACTGATAAAAGAAGCGGCACAATTATTTTTCAAAATGACGAACAGCAAACCCCGGGTTAAAGGGATTAAACCGGAATTTAAAACCCATCAGGAGGATATGCTGCTTGAAGAGACGGCTTCTAAACCGATCACGATGACCCATCCTTCATTGCAATATAACCGGGACAACCCGCTGCACCGGCGCCAGCAGGCACTAAAACAGGAGCTTGGCGAACTAAACGAACTCCATAACACGTTGACTCTCTACACGGCCAATCTTAAAGCCAATGGTCTGAAACAGGAAAAACTGCTGCAGCAAAAGAAAACTCTTACTAGCCAGCATATGCAGGCGATGCAGCCGCTGCAAGAGGATTTGCAAAAAAACAAAGAAAGGCAAAAAATCACCCAAAAGCAATTATCCAGGAAAAAAACGGTGCTTCGTTACCTGGATACACTGGAGCAACGTGATGAGCAATCCAATAAGCAGTTTCTGACATTAACCAGGGAAATGAATAAACTGACCAGAAGGCAAGAGCGGCTTCAGCAAAAGGAAAAAAAACTGCTGCAGTCTGAAAAGGATATGAACCTCGCTTACACGCACAATGTTGAGGAACTACAAGAGCAATTATCGCGTCAGCAGCAGGAAGGCGTTGCATTTAAAAAACAGATTGACGACACCACCCTCCTTCTCAATGGCAGAGATGAGAGCTATCTTAAAGCCTTACGCGCAGAATACATTGATCTCAGTTTACGCGAAAATGCATTCATCAATGAAAAATCGGAGACAACGGTCGGTCGCCACCCCGATCTGACCCTGTACTTGCCTGTGGCTGATTCAAACACAATCGGGCTTGATGAAAAGAAAATCCTTAAGGCTCTGGAAGAGGAAAACGGGCAAGCCTATTCGTTTTTCACCAACAATTGCGCAAGCAGCGTCAAACGCTGCTTGCTGGCGGGAATTGATAAAACCTTACAAAGGCAATTGGAGGATGCAGGTCTTGCACCCGACTTTTTCCAGGTGAAAAAAATAGAAACCTGTCAATCCTTAAAAAGATGGACCAAAACCCTGGAGCATCACCTTATTGAACTCAATGCCGCGGCTTCCCGTCCTGATACTACGCCGGTTTTAACCTTCTAGCACCTATTCTTATTTGCCAGCGTTTAAAGGCTCTGGCAAATTCAACTGTAAAGGTTTTTTAAATCCTGTCGACATAAGGTTATCAAGAAAAAGAAAAAGTGACGCGACCATGTCCATTCTCAACTCGGATGTTTTGAAAAGCCATGTGAACCGTTATTCCATGCTTGGCCTGCTGATTTCGATGGGCAGTATTTTAACCGCAACGCTGATAGTCGCCTATCAAATCACGGGCAGCATCTCGCTTGAGAGCATCGTGCTCGCTCAAACCACCAACCCGGCCATTTGGGCTCTGGATCTCACCCCCTTTATGTTTGCCTACTGGGGGCAATCCTTCTGCTATGGCCTGGTGAACAAGGCTGAAACCATCCTGCGGGACAAAACACGGGAATTAACCAGCAAAAAAGATGATCTTGAAATCAAACTCAAATACGAAAGCACCCATGACAGCCTGACCAACCTGCCCAATTACAGGCTGTTTGTGGAAAGAATCAAACAGGCCATCACGCAAATTGAACAGGAAAACCAGGCCAGTAGAGCAGCGGTATTTGTATTGAGCATCAGCGACTTTAAAGAAATAAGCTACACGTTTGGTACGTTTCATTCCAACAGTTTTCTCAAACAGTTTGCCGAAAAATTAAAAAGCCTGCTGATTGAACCGTTTATGCTTGAGGCCTACATGGGCATGAATGTGATTGCCCGTTTAAGGAATGATGAATTTGCCATCCTCCTGCCACGCTTAAGTCCCGATCAGGATATTGATGAACTGCTGCATCGGATTCAGGAATACACCTCGGTCAATTTCATGATTGAGGGCATCAATATGAACATCATGACCACCATTGGCGCAGCCCTTTATCCAACTCACGGCACCAAAGCTGAAACATTGATGATGCATGCCACCGACAGTATTTATTTTGCCAAGAAAGAAGGCAAGCCCTATGCCATTTATCACAAAGACATCCAGGAACGAACAACCATCAATCGTGAAATGCTGGATGAATTTGAACAAATCATGGATGCCGAACAGGCTGTTATCCAGCTCCAGCCTCATATTGAACTGGCCTCAGGCAATATTGTAGGCGTCGAAGGCTCGGTTAAACTGGATTTGGCGGATAGGGAAATTTTAAATGAGGAAAAACTCTTTCAACTGATGAACGATACCCGCTATGCCAAAAAAGTCACGTTTTTCTCGCTAAAAGCATTGATAAAACAATTATCTATCTGGCATAAAGAAGGACACCTTCTTTACGGCGAAGTCGATTTGTCCATTATGGATATTGGCGATCCTGAATTAGTCAGCATGATTAAGGATTTGCTAAGCGCTCATCAGCTTGAAGGAAAATACTTGAAATTGTCCTTAACTGAAAAAGCATGCTTGAGTGATCAGGCCCGCGCTCTGCATACCTTGATGCCGCTAGTGCAACTGGGCATTCAAATTTCCATTAAGGATTTTTCAACCGGCTATACCTCCTTTGTTTACCTGACCAATTTTCCCATCCACGAAGTAAAAATTGACCGATCTTTCGTCATCAAAATGGGACAGGATGAAAAGAAAACACGCATTGTCCATACCATCATTCAAATGGCAAAGGCCCTTGAATTAAAGGTCATGGCCTCTGGCATTCCGGATGAGGCAACCGTTGAACGACTAATCCGGCTCGGTTGCCCTTACGGGCAAGGGGCCTATTTCGGATCACCGGTAAGTATCGAAGAAATCACCGAAAAATTAAACAAAAAGTAGCATTTAACTCTAGACTTAAGGTAAGCCATTATTCAGGGAGAATTCGATGGACTATAAACAATTAAAGGATGATAACGGGCAAATCTATTACGAAGTGAAAACAACGGACTTCGCCCTGATAACCAACCCCATCCTGAATAAAGGCTCCGGTTTCAGTAACCAGGAACGGGTGGATTTTAAATTATTCGGCCTGCTGCCACCGGAAGAAAGCAATCTCGCCCAACAACGCGCCCGCTCCTATGAAGCCTTTAAGAGCAAACCCAGTGAATTGGAAAAATACATTTACATGCGTGACTTGCAAGACTCCAATGAAACCTTGTTTTATAGTTTGCTGTGTGAGCACATCACCGAAATCATGCCCATTGTCTACACACCCGTCGTGGGCTCAGCCTGTCAACGCTTCAGTCATATTTACCGCCGCCCACGCGGCTTGTTTATTTCTTACCCCTACCGCGACAAAATCGACATGATTCTTGCCAATCCCCGTTTTGATAACGTCAAAGCCATTGTAGTCTCTGACGGGGAGCGCATTCTCGGTCTTGGCGATCAGGGTGCTGGAGGCATGGGGATTCCCATTGGCAAGCTCGCGCTGTATTGTGCCTGCGCCGGCATTCATCCGGCTTCTACCCTGCCGGTGTTACTCGACACCGGGACCAACAACAGCGATTTATTACAGGATCCCTTGTACATGGGTTGGCGCCATGAGCGGGTACGCGATCAGGACTATGATGCGTTTGTTGATCTGTTCGTTCAGGCGTTGAAGAAGCGATTTCCTCATATCCTGTTGCAATGGGAAGATTTTGCGCTGCAAAACGCCACCCGCCTGCTCAACACCTACCGTGACCAGTTATGCACCTTCAATGACGACATTCAGGGAACAGCGGCCGTCGCGACTGGCACTTTGTTTGCCGCCGTTCAGGTCACCGGCATTCGATTGAGTGAGCAACGCATTGTCATTGTCGGTGCCGGTTCAGCTGGATGCGGCATTGCTGAATTGATTGTGCATGCCATGGTTGAGGACGGCATTTCCGAAGCGCAGGCGCGTTCGCAGATTTATATGATTGACCGCAACGGCTTATTGCTCGAAGGCATGACCGGCCTCCTGCCCTTCCAGCAACAATTGTTAAAATCACGCGCCGCCATTGCAAACTGGCAATGCGATAATCATGCTGAAATCAGCTTGAAAGACGTCATACGCAACTTACATCCCAATGCCCTGCTCGGTGTTTCAGGCCAACCCAACCTCTTTACCGAAGAATTGGTTCGGGAAATGGCAGCCCATGTGGAACGTCCAATTATCATGCCGCTTTCCAACCCGATTTCCCGCAGTGAAGCTGTCCCACAGGATTTAATCCAGTGGACTGACGATCGTGCCGTGATTGGCACGGGCAGCCCGTTTGGAATAGTCAAGCGCCGAGGCCAGGATTTCCGTATTGATCAGACCAATAATGTCTACATTTTCCCGGGCATGGGCCTTGGTTTGATAGCCGTACAGGCAAGACGGGTCACGGACAAAATGTTCATGGCAGCAGCTAAAGCCTTAGCCAGTTGCTCCCCCGCGCGGCAAAATCCCAACGCCAACCTGCTGCCCCCGCTTGACGAGGTGCGGGAAGTATCCTACCAGGTTGCGCTCGCAGTGGCTAAAGAAGCGGTAAAAAGTGAATTGGCCGATTACAAAACCGAGGCAGACATTGAACAATGCCTACGCACACACATTTGGGAACCAGTGTATGTTCCTTATCGCAAGCCTTATTAAGCCTTAGCGCGACGCGATGGCGCGCTGGGTATTCTGGTAGAGCAGGTCGGCAAAATCATCGGCGCTCAGGGGCTCAGCAAAATAATAGCCCTGCCCCTGATCACAACCCAATTCTTTAAGCAGCTGCAGCTGCTCCTTGTTCTCGACTCCTTCGGCAATCACTTTTAGCTTCAACCCATGCCCCATGGCAATAATCGCCTCCACAATGGAGGCGTCGTTGCTGTCATTGGTGCAATCGCGGACAAAGCATTGGTCGATCTTAAGCTTGTTCACGGGGAATTTTTTCAGGTAATTCAAACTGGAATAGCCTGTACCAAAATCATCAATGACAAAATCAACGCCAATAGAATCGAGTTTCAGCAACAAGGAAATGATTTTCTTGGTATTGTCCATGAGGGTGCTTTCAGTCAATTCAATCTCAAGATAGCCAGGATCCATTCTGGATTGCTTTAAGATATCCTCCAGCGTATCGATAAACCCCTCCCGTTTAACCTGTACGCCGGACACATTAACCGCCATGCGGATAGGCGGCAGCCCCATTTTCTGCCAGGCGACATTCTGCATGCAGGCGGTTCTAATCCCCCATTCTCCTAAAGGCACAATTAATCCGCATTCTTCAGCAGCAATGATAAAATCATTGGGTAAAAGAATACCGTAATCGGGGTGTTGCCAGCGCATGAGCGCTTCCACAGCGCAAATTTCGCCGGTTTCAATGTGGATGATGGGTTGATAAAGCAAAAAAAATTCTTTGTTTTTTATAGCATTACGGATCTGGCTTTGAATTTCCAGTTTCTTTTGCGACTGGTAATTAATTTCTTCATCATACAACTGGTAATTATTTCTCCCCTGCCGTTTGGCAAAATACATGGCCATGTCGGCATTTTTAAGCAGGGTGGTGGCATCCTTACCGTGATGAGGATAGGTGCTTATCCCGATGCTGGTCGTCACCACAATATCATGGCCGCTGAGTTTAATGGGTTGGGTCACCTTATTGAGGATGTGGTCAGCCAGGACGGTGATGTCTTCCCTATGGCTGTTCATGAACAGGATGACAAATTCATCTCCGCCAAAGCGGGATACCGTGTCACTTTTGCGCACACAATCCTTTAAGCGGACAGCCACCTCCTGTAACAGCTGATCCCCGGCATTGTGCCCCAGTGAATCATTGATGATTTTAAAATTATCCACATCCAGGAATAACAACGTTAAATGGTTTTGAAAACGTTGGGCGTAGACAATGCCCTGCTCAATGCGATCGTAGAGCAGGGTGCGGTTGGGTAAACCCGTCAAAATATCGTGATTAGCCTGATAGGCCAGTTGATGCTCCATTTGTTTGCGTTCACTGATATCGCGATACTGCCAGATATGCCCTGCCTTGCCTTTGTCCGCTCCGTGTGGTTTGACATAGAGTTCAAAAAATTTCCCATCCCTGCAGGTTAATTCATCAATCCATTCATGCGCTGACTGTTCATGAAAATGCTCCATTTTACGGGCATACATGTCCGGGTTTTCCAGTTTGGATAAAATATGCTGGCTGATATCCTGATAATTATACCCCGTGATTAAATCCTGAGGGATTTCCCACATATCCAGAAAAGTCTGATTAAAATATTCAATGTGGCCATGATTATCAACCACCAGCACGCCGAATTCGCTCGATTCAAGGCTGGCACGCAGAATATCAAATGATTTCTCCAGCGCATTCGTGCGTTCCGCCACCTTTTTTTCCAAAAGCTGATTATTAAACCCCAAATCGATGTTGGTTAAACGCAGTTCCAGCGAGGACACCACCAGGGAATTTAAGTAATGCGAAGACCCCAACATGACAAAAATATAAAGAAAAACGCAGTACCCCAGAAGAATATTATCCCCGCCCTGGGCAAAAAGCCAAATCGCATAAGGTAGAACAGCCGGTAACAGGAAGGCGATGTACACCGAACGAATGGGAGAATAATAAGAACTGGCCGATGCCGTAATTCCCAAAAGCACAATCACGACAAAATTCTGCTGGAATACACTGTCGACAGTAATAAAAACGCCCGCGGCAAATCCCCAGCCAACGCTTGAAATCAATACCCCAATAACAAACAGGATTAACCAGGCTTTCTGACTACGCGTTTCATAATGGTGGCGGTAACGCCAGACGATATAGCCCCGCCAGGCGGCTGATGCGATAAACATATAAACCAGCCAACCGATTAACACATGTTGGTTAAAAACAGTCCATAAAGCGACACAAACAGAGGTAACAGCCAGGCATTCCCCAAATAACGCCACGGGAATTTGATCATAAAGCAACTTAATCTGCGATCTCAGGATATTTTTTGGCACGATAGAATAACCTTATGTTCGCATGCCAGATGATTAACAGCTGCTCTTTTTTTCATAACGTCCTGTCGGGTTATCGCTAAACCTGTCAAAATAAACCGTTTATTGCTATTAGTATAGACGCTGGCAAACGGCTTTGGAGCCTCCCCTCCCCTAAAACTTTTTCCACGCTCTGGCTGTACAGAACGGCAACTCTTCCTATACTAATACTAAAAGAATCAGGATGATTTTTTCTATGATTAAAGAATTGGAACAAGCACTTAGCCGAGTCCTTTACGGAAAGGAAGAGGTCATTCGGCTAGGCGTCAGTTGCCTGCTTGCCAATGGGCATTTACTCCTTGAAGACATTCCGGGTATGGGTAAAACCACCTTCAGCCACGCCCTGGCGCATTTTACCGGTATGCAGTACCGCCGTATCCAGTTCACCAGCGACCTGCTGCCCAGTGATTTAATCGGCGTATCGATATTTGATGCGACAACGCAGCAATTTCGCTTCCATGCCGGTCCCATTTTTTCACAACTCATCCTTGCCGATGAAGTCAATCGCGCCACACCACGAACCCAAAGCGCCTTGCTTGAAGCCATGGAGGAACGGCAAGTCACAACTGAAAACGGCACACAGCCCTTGCCTGAACCCTTTTTCGTCATTGCCACTCAAAATCCCTCCCATCAGACCGGAACTTATTTCCTGCCCGAATCGCAACTGGATCGCTTTTTAATGTGTTTAAGTATTGGTTACCCGCCTCCCGATGCCGAGCGGCAACTGCTGAAACTGCCGGAAAATGGCAAACTATTTGACCAACCACCCGTCAGCACCATTGAACAGCTTCTGACCTGGCAACAGCAAAGCCTGCAAGTCCATGTCGCCGAAACCGTGTTGGATTATATTCAAAGTCTGTTGGCTGCCAGCCGTTACCAGGGTTGGTTCAACCACGGTTTAAGTCCGCGCGCGGGCATGGCGCTGGTTAAGGCAGCCAAAGCCTATGCCCGGACCGAGGAACGTGATTTTGTCCGCCCGGACGATGTACAGGCGGTGCTGCCTGCTGTCGTCAATCATCGCCTGGTGATTAAACAATCCCATATCCACCATTCCCCGGCTGAGATGCTGCTTAATCATGTTGAGGTCCCGCTTTGAACACACGCATGGCCTACCGCATCAAACAGTATTGGTTTCGATGGGCAAGGCAGCGCAACGCCCCAGGCGAGCCGCAACACCTGGAAAATGCCAACCTCTACATTTTACCGTCACGCTTTGGTTTGGCCTATGGGGCTGTGTTATTAACCCTTTTTCTCTGCGCTATTAATTACCAAATCAGTGCTATTTTTTTATTTACTTTCTTTTTAGCGGTTATCGGCATGATCAGCGCCTGGGCAACCCATGCCAATCTGAAAGGATTGACAATCACCAGCACGGAGATTGCCGATGTGCCCAGAGGATCGCCTGTGGCGGTACGGTTATCGATTAAAAACACGCGCGGACCGCGCTTTAGCCTGCAATGCTCTATTCACCCAGAAGATGATCAAACCATTGATTATCTGCCGTCAGAAGGGGGGCAGGTCAGCCTTTATCTGCAAGCCAGCCGGCGCGGTTGTTTTATGCTGCCGCCTGTCCAGTTTTGCAGTGTTTTTCCCTTTGGCCTGTTTCGAACCTGGGGATATGCTTTTTTTGACAAGTCTTACTATGTTTACCCCGAACCCGTGTCCCCCGGTTTTTCGCCGCCCGCGGTATCAAGCGATGAGGGCAGCAATAAGAAAAGCAAGGCGGGCATTGAGGATCTGGAAAATCTGAAACCGGTGAATAATCCCTGGACCCAGGCCAACCGCATCGCCTGGAAAATTGCCGCCCGCGGTCAGGGTTGGTATCTTAAAACCATGAGCAACCCAGAGGGCCGGTTATGGTTGTTTAAACTCGATGACATCCCGTCCATGGACATTGAACAGAAACTGCAGCATGTCAGTTACTGGCTGATTGAAGCAGAGCAACAGGGATTGGTCTATGGGCTTGAATTAAAGGGGATTCGCACCGAGTTCTCTCACGGTGCCAATCATTTGAAACAATGTTTACGCCAACTGGCGCTTTACTGATGGATTTGACAACGCACACACCAACCCTGCGTCTCGCCCTGCTGGTGATGATGCTCTGCTATTTGCCGCACGGGATGACCATGCCCTTATTGCTGTCATTGATGGCTTTAAGCGCCATCGGCTATCGCCTGCTCGTGAGCTATTACCCCATTCCTTTACCGTCAGGCGGGGTAAAAATCGGTTTAATTGCCCTGTACCTGGGCTTGTTATTCTGGCAATACGGTACCCTGTGGTCAGGGCAGTTTTTTATTGGCTTTTTACTGCTGTTCGTGGCCCTAAAAAGTTTGGAGCTTCAGAGCCTGCGTGACTTGCGGATCATTATTCTCTGTAATTTCTATTTAATCCTGACGACAGTACTTCTCTATCAGGAGCTATGGATTTTTGTTTATCTTCTAATCGCGGTCTTTGCCAATCTGTTGCTCATGCTTAAACTCTTTGCCCCCAAAGTGCCCACATGCTTTGCGGGCAAGCTGATTGTCAGGCACATGCTGTTGGCGATTCCCATTACACTGGTGGTTTTCTACCTTTTTCCACGGTTGACCAACCCCTTATGGCAAGTGCCCTCCATATCGCGGGGGCAATTGGGATTTAATGAGGAACTCAACCTTGACAAAATGACGGAACTCTTTAGTGATGACTCCATCGTCATGCGGGTGACGTTTAAATCGACTTTCCTGCCCACCCTTTATTGGCGTGGGATCGTGCTCAGCCATTACGATGGCTGGCGCTGGACTGCCCGGCACCGCGACAGCACCTACTTTCCACCCCTTGAAAAAATTCCTCAGGGGCAAACAGCCGACTATCAGATTCTCCTTGAACCGCACCAGAAAAAATGGCTTTTTTATCAGGACTACCCCTATGCCGCCAATCCCAACCTGCTGTATGCGCCAGGGCTTGGTCTTGTGCAGCCGGGGGATAGAGCGGTCTATCAACGGTTTGCCTATGCCGTGGTTGAAAAAAGGCCTTTTTATCTGCCCATTTCCCTCAGAGACAAGCAAATCAATACCTATTTACCGCCTTTAAGCAACCCGCGATTACGTGCTTTTGCGAAACAGGCATTCAGCGCGGCCCATGGCGATACAGAAACCTTTATTACCCACCTGAAGAATTACATTCATAGTCAACCTTTCTGGTACAGCCTGTCGGTCAATAGCCCGGGACGCCTCCATCAAATGGATTATTTCTGGTTTGAACAACGCAAAGGCTATTGCGAGTATTATGCCAGTTCGGTAGCCTTTATCCTGCGGTCGGTTGGCATTCCAGCCCGGGTGGTGGTGGGTTATCATGGCGGGCAATGGAATCCCCTGTCCCACTATCTGACTGTACGGCAAAATGATGCCCATGCCTGGCTTGAATACTGGCAAGACGGCAAAGGATGGCGGCGTTTTGATCCCACACTCTACATTGCTCCTGAGCGGATTGACCGGGCCATCCGGGATAAACAGGGTGATGCACTCGCCTCCCAGTGGACTCAGGAAGGATCGCTCCCCTGGCTTGCGCAGACTGGCTTGTTCCTTGAATCCCTGCAATTTTTCTGGGAGAGGTGGCTGCTTTTCTATAATTACGACAATCAACGCGCTTTTTTAAAAGAGCTTGGCCTTAACCATTGGGATGGACAAACTCTGATCAAGGTGTCTATTGCTGCCCTGCTTGCTTTTTTATTAATCGGCAGCCTGATTTATCAATGGCAGCAGCGGTACCGGGATCCCATGGCGCGCGAACACGCACGATTACACAAGCTGCTTAAAGCCTTAGGGGTTGACGTCGCTCCACCCACCACCTTAAATAGTCAACTGCGGGCATTGGGGCTTAGGCTTCCTGCCTTACGCATGAAACTCAGCCAGTATTATCGTGAGTATGAATTGCTGCGATTAAGGCCTTTTTCCGATAAAACCAAGGGTTACCAGAAAACCCTTCAATGGTTAAAATCCTTATCGGCTTATTTAAAGCAGGTTAAGAAGGGACATAGCCAGGATGGCCGTTTCCCATAGCAGGATTGATGATTTCGAAATCATCGCCGCTAGACTCTGGGGATAAATCAATCTCCTTCGAGTCAGCAGATTCCCAAGCAGGATCCAGGTATTTAAAATCGTCTTCTGCAGTATGTCTTGTCTTCCGCCCTTCTGGTGATTTTTTAAAAGCGGCTTCGACATTGCTGCCTTTCGGGAGAACCTGATTCTCTGCGGATGAATGGTTTACTGCTTTTTTATCCGATTTTTCCACCCCATCAATCAGTTTATTCAATAATAATTTCCCCGCCTGCAAAAGGACAGCGCCCAGAGTTAGCGTGCCGGCGGCTGCCGTGGCCGTGGTTAACGAAAGCCCCATCAGGCCGAATAACTGCACCAAAGGGTAAGCCAGCGCATTGAAAGCCGGAGCAGCGGCAGGACTTGCGGCCATGATCATTGGCACAATAACCGGTGCGGCAAAGTACACCAAGGCCGCATAAGCCGCTAATGATACCACCGCGCTTAAAATACCCAGCGCGGGATGAATGCGCCAGGCTTCTTTAAAACTGGTGATGGGAGACGTCACCGTACGAATCGCAAAGTACAGGCCTTTAAACAACCCCTGCAGGGTGAGGGTGCTTAATAACAGGCCGCTACGCAGAAACTGGGTCGCCGGATGCGTTGGCGCCCAGGTTATCAATTGATTTTTAAGAAAACTAAACGATTCTGACAAGCCATTGGCCAGTAATTCCGGCAGTTTGATGGCATTGATTAAGGGATTCACAATAAAACCCAGCGTCACGACATACACCACCTTACGGAAAATGCCCTTTTTGGAGGGCCAACCCATAAAATAATGACCAAAATGCAAGGTTTGACGCGCTTTGCCATTTAGACCAGGCAGGTAGGTGTCCAGCCAGGCTTTTTTCATGAACGAGAAAAAATGATTATCGGCAAGCGCCTTATAGGGGGAGTCCCCTAATTTATTGGCAGTCTCGCTGACAGGGTTTTTGAGTTTACCAAGCAAGCCATCAACCGTGACGGCTTTACCTGCTTTTATCAATTCTCGCAGGGCCAGCAATTGCGATGCATGATGATAACCGCAGGAAACCCCATCAAAAAAAGACTGGGTCCCCAAAGCGGAATGCACGGCAGGCCTGGTCTCTTCCTGCCCATCATGCAGGGTAAAAGACGATTGCGGCCTTGAAGACAAGGCATTCCATAAGGCCGGAAGCAGCCGACGCCAGTTAAACCCCCGTTCATCCGAGAAGAATTTTTGAGGATCGCTTGCCTTAGGATCAAAAAAATGAATATCGCCGTTAGGCGGCATATACATGCTGACGATATGACGCTCGGTCACGCCATTGCCGACGACGCCAGCGAGAACATGAAAGCGGTCCTTTTGTTGTCTAAATTCAGGGATATTCGCCCGCAAACTGGCCAAGGCACTGCCCAAACCCTGTTGAATGGGGGTCAGAATAACGAGAATTTTATAATCGCCCTTGATTGTCTCAATGCAATATTTTAATCGCTCCCTACAGAGTGGATTAGGCTCAACGACTTCTATATCTGCAAATGATTGCGTTAAAATATACTCCATCGTTTCATTGTTTAAAACCGCATAACCCGCCATGCCAGGATAACTCATACGTCTCGATTGCACTCAGAATAACAAAAACAGCTTAAGGGAGAATTAAAGACTATAGCTTGATAAACAATGATGCACGGCCTACGCACTTCAATTTTCAATCAAACTGAGCAAATGTTCTAAAAAGGAATTGTCCCATCCACCGAT
>NZ_LNYA01000004.1 GCF_001467615.1 Legionella erythra
AGCTCGCCGGCTAGAGCAGCTTCCAATCCTCGTCTTTTTAATTGTTTGAAAAACTCGGTGAAATCTTCAGGTGTTTTGCAATTTCTGGCTATTTCTTTTGCTAATTCATCTATATCTTGAGTCATAGTTCTTCTCATCATATTGTCAGCACTATCCAGCGCCGACAGATTATATACTATGACTAATTACACAAAATTATTTACAGACCCGAGCCAGTTTAACGAACCCAATCTGCAAACTAACTCCAAAATAATGAATTTTACAATTCAATTTTATTTGCTATAATGCAGTTTAAATCGTCTTTTTTCAAGAGAGGTGCATTCCATAAAACTGGTATCTGAGGCAACTTGCCGTGTTGGCAGGGTTTTTCTGACATTTCATTTTTAAACCATAGCAACCGCCAAAGCCAATCGTTGCATTTAATTCCACTCAGCTTAGAATCATCTAATCTATGCTTTCGGTCCCTATTGATCCATCTTAATTTGTTTACTTCCCATGGAAGTAAGTGGGAACCACATTCTTTTACTGAAATGACCTGGAAATCACTCTCATCAGAAGTACTCTCTATCACTAGTCCCCGTGTTACATGCGATAAAATATGAGCTATAACCTTGTCATGCAACTCATTTTTTAGCCTCCAAACAATACGCATCTCTGCTCCCGTAATACTATTCCTTTTGCTTGAGCTGCTGGTTTTGAACCCACTATTCTGTAAATTCTCACCTATTTCGCCATCCTGTTGATTATATGCGCCTTTATCCGTTACTCTTTGCATAACAAAATACAGGGGTATTAAAGGTTCATTCTGGTAATATCTTCTTATGTTTTCCTGAAGTACATCAACGACGCATCCTTTGCTTGGTTTTTTATTCTGATTGGCATTGATTTCGCTTGGTTTTTCAAAGTCACTATTCCATACACGCACACCCACATCATCGCACCCTAAAATCTGTTTTGTTTGTTCGAAATGATAGGTTATTTTATTTCCACCTTCCTTTGATTCGAAATATTTTTGAGTTTGTCTGTAGCCCAAGAGGTCGCTTCCAAATATTGCTAGTTCATTCTGAGAATGAATGATTGGTTTTAGGATTTCATGAGTTGTTTTAGCCAATCCCTTCTTCCAAACTTCAAATTCCATATTATTCTGCCTATCTTTTTTCTGTTTTCTTTCATTCATCAATTTTATTGCTGTATCAATGTCATTACATAAAAAATCATCATCTTCAGCATCATTTAGCAGCTTCTCATACTGATCTCGTGTCATTTTTGGTATTAATCTTAACATATTGCAAAAGCCCTGAGTCATTGTGATCTCGTCTTCATCTTCACCATCCTCTTCAACACTCTTTGAGTGTTTTTCATACCAAGCCAATGCGTAAGGAATTTGTTTTTTTACAAACAGGAAATCCGTGCTGATTTTTCCCGATGAGACTTTAATTTCTTTATTATCTTCAAACTGAAGCCAAAGATAAATAATGTTCTTAATTTTTTTTTTCATAATTAATTAGATTAAAATTTAAAATATCTTAATTTTTAATTAAAATTAAGATAGGTAAGAAAATATTTTATTCCATTTATTAAAAATAAGTTTTTTCATCTCTTTCATTGCCATCGCCAATTAAATAAATATCTTTTTCTTTTATCGTTATCTTTTTTAATTATAAACATTTTATTTTTATAAATTTATGTGACATTTAATTTATGTTGATTGCTTTCAATTTAAGATGATCAGTTAAATTCTTTATATAGTGTTTTTTATTTATTATTTCATCATCATTTCATTTAAATAAATTTCTCATATTTTTTAAATTAATTTTGGATTTTTTTGTATTATAACCAAGGATTTCCATAAAAAAATATACCAAAATTATCACAAACGGCAATTAAATCTTGTTTTTAAAAATTAATTAATATCACCAATCGATTAATCAAAATTTTATAAATTTGTCTTTGAAAATATACGGATTTTTATCGCAAATTTTTAATCGATTTTACCCAATATATCCTAGAATATTTATTGTAGAAATTTTGATAAATAACCATTTTCATAAATCCTTACAACTCCATCAATTTTTAAATAGTTTAACAAATATTTAAATAATAAAACACAGATAATATAGAGTATAATCATATCAATTAAATATTAAGCAAACATTAAGTTGTGTGTTGTGCCCTGATCTCCTGCACGGCCTACGCACTTCAATTTTCAATCAAACTGAGCAAATTTTCTAAAAAGGAATTGTCCCATCCACCGA
>NZ_LNYA01000005.1 GCF_001467615.1 Legionella erythra
ATTTCGATCGCTAAATCAATGGGTTAGTTTAAACTAACTTGATTAAAGTGCCCCCTTAAATGAGAAAGAGCCTATTTTCACCCTGAGAGAGCATCATGGATGCGTAAGTATGGCGCGTTTGATAGGTATTTCGATAACGAACCCCTGCTTTCTTTAAAACAGGCATCCATTGGGTACGGCGAATCTGCTGTGACGTTTCCCAGGGTTTATTGCTTTGAGGGTTGTAAAATACCCTGCCTTTTTTTAAATAGGTAAATTCTTTCTGTTTTTCCAGTGCATCTAAGGCTGGGGGTAGGAGGAGTACTTCACGTTTACCTGCCTCCGTTTTTGGCCCCTTCGATTCCTTTGCAACAATGGTTTCTTCAATGCTTATTAATTGGTTTTCCCAATCGATGTCTGACCAACGTAATCCAATCAATTCAGAGACACGCAAGCCGGTAAAAAAAGCAAATTGAAATAAATTCCGAACTTGCCCATCAGAAGCATTTAGAATGGCATTAATTTCATCAACACTGAATGGATCGGGTTTGTAATCGCTGCGTTTAGTGTCTTTGCTCAAGAGTTTATCGATAATAATACTGTTTAATGGATTTTCCTTGATGTATTGATCGACCAATGCCTGTTCAATGACAGCTCTCAGAGGGATTAGAATATTTGATACGGTTTTTGTTGTGCAGTGTAACGATTGTATCCATTTGCGAATAAGGGCAGGTTGCAGATTGTGTATTTCAATTTTTTCAAACATGGGGAAAAGATGCCCATCGCAAATTTTTTTATAACCACGATAAGTACTGGCTTCTTTCGTTAATTTGGCATCCTCGAGGAACTCATGCAGTAATTTACCAATGGTTATTTTTTTCTTTGCATGCCCAAAAAGATGGGCACGGTTAGAGTTTGGAAAGTAATCGGTATAACAAAACGTGCCTCGCTCAATGGCATTAAGTATTTCGCCGCGCAAGCGATCAGCATATTTTAAGTTGGCAGCAGTGGCCTCGAGTTTCAGTGTTTCATAGCAACGCACGCCATTATAATAAAAGTTTATTCTAAGGGTGGTTTTACCCGAGGCCCATTTTCTAATTACGACACCATCTGGAGCTTTTGTATTGTCGCTTGATCCCCTTTTTCCACCCATTTTTCAACCTCAGCTAAATTGATCCATACATTACCATCTGGTCCTATCTTGCATTGAATGCCATCAAGCCAGACACCCTTTTTCCTTTTAGCATGGACGGCATTGGCAGTATCGCCAGAGTCCTGGCAGTATTTTTTCAGCTTTACCCATTTAAGCATCGAATTTCCTCCTGATAGTGATCCGTTATTAGTTGATAGGGCATTTTTGCCAGTTCAAAATTGCATTCGAGAATAATTTGGTAGAGTTTTAAAAGCTGTATTTCTGAGTTGCGAGATAAGGATAATTGCTGGTTTAGATGTATTTCTCGGATAGACCTAAGCGTGGTCTGAGTCAATTCAGCGATATTTTTTAAGGTGTAATGGGTTGATTCCAATAGGTATTGGATCATCCCTCTATAGATTTGTAACCGTGAATCATCGTTCACTTGGAACTCCTTTTCTTATTGCATTAATCAAAAACAATAACGATTTAAATATTAACAATATTGTTATTATTGTCAAACATTTTTGTTTCAAATGCCCGGATGCATAAAAATTGTTTTAACAAATGTAAACATCCTGTACAATTTTGTTTTTGGAAGAAACTAAGGTGTTTTATGGAGATTGAGGAACTAGACCTTGACCATGAGCAGCGTTGCGCGATTGCTCAAAACCTTAGTGAACTCATGGCCATTCGCAATACAACCGAAACGAAAGTCGCTCAGGAATTAAATATCCCCGTAATGACGGTTAGACGGTTGTTATCTGGGGAAACAACTGATCCAAGAGTTTATACATTAAAAACGCTTGCTGATTACTTTAGTGTTACCGTTGATACGTTGCTTGCACCCAACTCTAAAATCAATCCAAATCATCTTAATCATCATTCCCGACCCACTTTTGTTCCAGTGTTTGACTGGGAAACAGCCAAACATGCTGGTTCTCTTAATTTAAAGAAATGGAAAGTGTGGCTGCCTATCACGATTGAACAGAGCCAAGGTTTAGGCGCCCATGCGTTTGCTCTTGAAAGCCGCCCCTCTATGTATCCACGCTATTCGCAGGGAACAGTATTTGTTTTTGATCCAGAGTTAACCCCATCGGATGGTGATCTGGTTTTGGTTAATTTGCGTGAAAATAATGAATTAACCTTAAGAAGTTTGTATATCGATCCGCCCGAGTGGGAATTGCATCCGATTAATCAGGGCGCACCCATTCTGAAATTTGATAAAAATGCACATGAGATAGTAGCTGTAGTGTTTTTAACACTATTTTTTAATAGGAAGAGACGTTCCCAAGGATGATGTACCATGTTGTTGCAGCCGTTAACCGAAACCTTTTCAAATCTTTTTTACCATAAACGAAAAAACAAACGCGCGCGAAAGTCCTTTATCCTCTACAAAATCGTTGATTTCAATTCTTACGATGACCAAGGGTATTACAAAGTTCAATACATCAATTCAAAGGCAGTTATTGATTTGACCATTAACGATATCGTTTTCGATTTAGATATTCTCCATGGTTTACATCCTATACAAAGCTGCTACATCGGTATCGAATACGCAAAAACAATTAAATCTCACCCGACTGAAATCCGCCAGCTTAAACAGCAAAATACCTTTGATGCTTATTCTGTATCACGATACGGCAGCTATAACCTTCTTTTTCAAACCAGAGATGGCTTGATTGGTTTTGAACATCGGCCAACACAAAAACAGACCATAATGGATCCTCAAGAGGTGGCTTTATCCAAGGAGCTAATTAAGGAATTCGATGCGGCACAGGCCTTTTACATTGGTCTTCTAGCCGGTTTAAAAATGAACACCACCCCATTAAATCGAATATCACCTAAGAAAGTTAGCCATCTTCGGTTAGTAAAACACGAGGGTATTAATGAGCACTAAAAGTGGAAAGCAAACGTTCATAGACAATCCTATAGCTGTAGTAGTTCAAACTTGATCTGACAGTTGCCGGTTTTTCAGAAGTGTCTGTCAGGTCAAATTTAGTTTATA
>NZ_LNYA01000006.1 GCF_001467615.1 Legionella erythra
TCGGTGGATGGGACAATTCCTTTTTAGAACATTTGCTCAGTTTGATTGAAAATTGAAGTGCGTAGGCCGTGGACTTTTTCCAATTATGTTCCCTTTCTTAATATTTCATTAAGGAATTAATAGTATTATTTTTTTACATAAATTGTATTTTTAATACAGGGTCAGGGAATCATGCTGCTTAAACTTATCACCAACGCGCAAAACAGTAATCTGGTTGAACTCTATATCGATGGCAACTTTGTCCGCTTTGTTAAAGCCCGTGACTTGTCTTCTCTTAGCCAAGGCGTTAACCGCTATTTATCAGAAGCCGGGCTGGTTAATTTAGATAACTCATCCGAAACAATCACTTTGGCAGCCCAGGCGGAATATGACCTCACGGATCTGGATGAAAGCCAGGAAAGCCACTTAATAAGCCTGCTCGAAACAGGGCCTGATAAACGCAAGGTTGAGCTTCCCTCCGATTTGGCTACGTCTGTCCAAAAAAATCCGGTTGTTTTTTCTTACCGGGACTTACGTCCATTCCAGCAGTATTGGCAAACCCAGTCACTGGATAAAAAAACAGCGCTTTACCAGGTTTTATCAACTGATCTAATCGAAACACCTTATGTTGATGACCCCAGGGATTATATCGAGCGCCAGAACCTGATTGCTTACCATACTAACCATGGCACCAGTCATGGCATCCGTCAGGATAAATTATCCGCTGCTTATCTACAACTCATTAAGCGGCAAGGCAATGCCATCGCGTTTGAAACCGCAAACGCCCTGACCCAGGAGGAAGAAGCCTGCTTGCAACTGGCCGCCTTTTTATTTCGCTCAGGGCGTACCAATGAATTGGGCTGGCGAGATGATAAAACTTATGGGAAACGCTCGGCCGTTATTTTTAAAGAGGTTGCGATTGATTTAGGATTTAACACGGCGGTTGTTGACTTAATCACCCTCTGTTTTGATTACCATAGCATCAATGAAACAATCAACCCACTGCCTGGGCATTCCATGGAAAAGACCCGCAATAAGCTGAACCTGTTTACCAGCATTTTGAAATTAAGTCATGAAAGCGATTTAATCCGGGTTAATATGGATGGCTATGCCAAGCAGCGTGAACCGATAGTCGAGGAGCTGAACAAGGTCCTGAACCAGAAAAGCGACACGGGAAGCCTGGCAGACAGCCTGTTGTTGTACGCAGGCCAATTGTGTGCCGAAACCGGTGCGCCGATTACCGATGGCCAATTACGTGAACAAGTCAATCAGTCCTTCAATGAATTCAAAACCCCACGACGCGGCATAAATCCGTCCATAACCGGCAATCAAACATTGGCAGCCAAATCCGCCAATGAATTGCGCGATACCTATTACCGCTTGCTTGAACTTCACCCGGATATTTTTCCAGATTTTACCTCCGCTACGGCCTTATGGATTGAATCGGATGAGCATACTTATTCATCCGGTAAATCTGAGCTATTTTTTACAACAGGACAAGAGGCGCCCTCAAAAGATAACCTGCCTCATCAAAGTAACGTCATGGGTGATTTTCTAATCTGGGGCCATGCCGGCAAAGAAAAAATTATCCTGAAAGACAGTTGGACCCATGAAGCCATTGGCGCGATTCCTACCTCTGCCTGCATCGAGGAAGAACAACGCCTGTCGGAGACGCATGTCAGCGTTTACCATGCCACCACCAAAGCCAGCTACGCCCTGGATCTGATTTGCCGTGAATTAAAACGCCTGTCTGAAGGGGCAAATCACGTGGCCTGGTTAAGGGATTTCCACTCGAAACCGCGCGGCAAGATTTACACGGAAATTGAAGAAATAAAAGACAAAATGAGTGATGGACGTTCTATTGACAACAGTGAAAACATCAGTTGGAATCTATTGTCCTGCAGCCCAAACCTGTGGCAAAACGCGGATTTCGCTTCCGAAGAGTCGACAGTGGATTATTTCTACAATAACAGTTCCGTGACCAAATTGAACTTTAAAACCATCATCCATGATTTATTGGACAACGTGGGCTTATTGGTAGGCCAGGAGGATTTGCGTAAAAAGCTGGTGGATGATTTTTATGAGTTGGTGAGTTCTCCAGACTTTGGCAGCCAGGGGGTTATTTATCAATTCATGATTCCTCATCATCTGGTGGATGAGATAGCCTACATTTCCACACAAAATGGTATCTACGATCAGGCTAACCCCAGCGCCTTACACACGCTGCTTCAATTAAAAACACCAGGACGAGAAGTGCCTAATCATCACAGGCTGCAGGTGCGTCTGCTGGTGGCCAAAGTGATTGATCCCGAGATTGCGAAATCTATCGAAGTTCATAATCATGTCAATATGAAGACAGAATTGCATGACACGTTGAAAAGCAAAGTAGCGGCAATGGCGGAAATGGCCTACACAGGTCCTACTGAAGGCGTTAAGAAAAAGGTTGAACTCAAAGATGAGAAAGTATCTTATGCGTTTAACATGTTAAGCGCCCTGACCCGGGTTGAGATTCCTCTGGCACCTGTTAAACCCAAAAAGCCGGTGGTATCGGATGATTGGATTTTTGATTTTTTAGAATCCAATGACGTTGTGGTCACCACCGATGAAACCCAATCCTCGTCTGAATCGGAGAGTGAAATGACTGGTCAATCCAGCGGTTATCCCCATTAATTAGAGAACGGCAATTTGACAAAAACATGCGCATCATACCCATTTAATGTAAAATTGCCTTTTTCATTTCTGGTTCTACACAATGCTGACACTTCAGATTAAGCGTTTGAGTACGGAAATTTTTGAGATATACATCAACAATCAGTTGGTCCGTTACCTTCCCCGGCAAAAAAGCGATCAATTGGAAACAAGTATTCACGACTACGCGGCAAAAAACGGGGTTGATTCGCTGCTCTTTTTCAGTCTCCCCCAGGACGAGCCGCTCCCTCTGTATTTATCTCCTGATAATCAGGCCGAGTTACGTGATATCCTGCTTTATCAGCAGAAAAAACCCATTGAATTTCCAGATGATTTGATGTTATCGAAAGAAAAAAACCACCGGGTTATTGTTACGTACAGCGATCTTTCCGCCTTTAAATTTTACTGGCAGGATCAGAATGCCGATTTCCCGTTGTTATGGCAGCAGTTATCGCGGGATCTCATCGAAAACCCTTACGTTGATGACCCCCAAAATTATGAAGTGCGGTATGACCATATTGCCTTTCACATCAATCATGGCACAGCCTCCGGGTTGCGTACCATGACGCTGGTCCACTGTTTTTGGGAATTGTTAAAGCAATCTGGTTGTGATGAAGTCCAAACACTTGCAAAAAATTTCCGTAGTGAAGAAATTCATTGCCTGAAACTGGCTTCTTTCTTGCTGCGAAGCGGACGCACCAATGAATTAAGCTGGGATGACGATCCCCGTTATAGCCCGCGTTCGGCTTTCATTTTTACCACCATCGCCACTGAACTGGGGTATGACCCCGATTTGATCAAAGACATTTCAGACTGCTTTGATTTCGACAAAGAACTCGCTTCAACCGACGCATCTTCAGCCAAGCACTGGCATAAAAAAAATCTTTATCAACTCTTGCTTAAACTGGCTCACCAATGTGATTTAATCCGTTGTAAACCCAAATTGGAAAGCCTTTCGACGAAAATCAACGCCCTGCTGACCGAGCTCATTATCCCGCCCAGCCAGGCCGACACCCTAACGGAACAATTCTTACTCTTTGCCGCTTTATTGTGTAAAAATACCGGCTCCCCCGTGATGCCTGAATTACTCCGGCATCAATTAGGTATGGATTTTTTTGCCAATCCCACCCTGGCGGTCAGTTGTGCGAACCAGGTGACAGCTACCTTAAAAAATTTAGACACGATGCAGCAGAAATTTTTACCGCATTTTGACTGCAGCCCCATAATGGGCACTGTCATCCACCCTCGCACCCTTTACCTTTCCCTGGGTGCGGATAACAGCAATAGCAAAGAAGAGGTCGCGTTGGATAAAGACCCGACCGAATCGCAAAAAATAGAATATCACGTTAAAAACAGCTTTTTTTCATTAAGACCAGAAGACAAAAATAAAACAGAAAAGCCGGGTATGATTTACCCCGGGATAGTTTAACCGAAAGCATAACCACCAACAGGTTCCTTCCATCAATGCCCCAGATGATGGATTAGTTGGGTCCAATGGCCGGTTTGCTCATGACATAGGCTGGATGGTAGGTAGTGCTTTCACTGATGGTTTGATCGCGCTTGGCCGCCACGCAGCGCTCAACCTGAAACCCAATGGATTCGAGATTTTTTTTTGATAACAGCAAGGAGGTAAGTCCGGTGGCAATCACCGCCCCTCCAAAAGACAACATGGTTAAATAATCACAGGCATTGGTGTAAGCGGTTTCGTAAGAAACTACTTGGTTATTTAAAGGGCCTCCACAGGAAATGATTAAATCCACACGCCCCTTAAGGCTTTGGTTTTCAACCAGGCCTTCCTCTAATGCTTTATCCTCGGGTCTTGACATAAAATCTTGTAACGTGCCATGAAAAACTCGCACCTGAGAACAGGATTTCAACAGTGACCAGGCGGCCTCGCATTGCGACAGATCCGGCTCAATCAAAATATACTTCAGATCGATGCCCATGCGCGCGGCTTCAAGTACTATTTTAGCCGCGAGCCGGCCTTTACCACCTCCCACATCAAGCACCACAGCCTCTGATAAAGCCCTATCCGTCATGTAACTGCGAAACGTATCCACAGTTACGGTATCGATACCCCCGGGGGCGCTGTAAGGTAAACAATATTTATCCAGCCCCCACTCCTTGCCCCAAAAAGAACTGGGGTGAGGCTTAGCCCGTAAACGATAATAACGCCTCAGCTTTTCTTCAATCTGCTTAATCGGCAACTGCAGGCGCAGGGCACGGAATGCTTCATTGAGTTCCTGTTTATTTTTGGCAATATAATGAATTTTCTGACCCTGTTTTCCATCGAGGCATTCAACCGTTAAAATAGTCAAACGCTGATTATGGGTAAATTTAGTTTGTGATAGTTTAAGGGTCAGTACGCCACGCCCGCAGTGATCCTGGATAGCGTAAGCGCTGATATCCAGCGAAAGGCTGTACTCGCAAAAACGATCCTCGCCAAAGTAGGTTTTAAATTGCTTGAATTGCTCATTGGTCAGGGGGATAACGAAGGAAAACAATCCGTGTGTAACCTCAATGGTTTTAGCTGAAAGGGTATCAATGCCGCCAAGCGTTTTGTTATTAAAGGTCAACTCACCCAACGCATGAATACTTTCCACTATTTTCGCAGCATCTTTCATCCCGCACCCCTAGATAGTTTGAGCTATAGTTAGTTATAACGAGGAAGAATAAGAAAGTATAGACCAAGGAAGCCCCATGAGAAAAAGCCTGTTATTGCTTTTGGCAGTGACATTTCCCTGTTTCTCACTGACCCCTCTGCAGTTCGTCAAGGAAAGGACGAATCCGGCGGAAGAACCCGTCTTAAGCGAAGTCATTTCTGTCATCAATAATCAGACACCCATTAATGGGCATACCTTGCAAAGCATCCATGCCTTGTTACGGCAGCAAAGCCCTCATCTTAGTGAAGCGGTGATTACCAAGGTCCTGACTACCCTGAAATGCCTGGATACCTATCGTATTGAACACAACCCTATTCTGACTATTATTGATTATTCTCTGCCGTCCAGTGAAAAAAGACTCTGGGTCTTTGATTTAAGTACCCATCAATTACTGTTTCATACCTATGTCTCTCATGGAATACGCTCCGGTACCTTGTTGACACAATATTTTTCCAACCAGTACGACAGCAAAGCCAGCAGCATCGGGGTATACAAAACCGAGCAGGCTTACTATGGACGCGAAGGTTTGTCATTGCGTCTTGCGGGGCTTGATCAGGGCTTTAATGACAATGCTATTGGTCGTTATTTAGTCATGCACAGCGGTTGGTATGTCGAGGAAGATTTCATTAAAAAATATGGCCGTGCAGGACGCAGTTGGGGATGTCCGGCCCTGCCCATGCAATGGGCAAAACCCATCATCAATACGATCAAGGACAATTCCCTGATGGTTATTTATTACCCCAGCGACCATTGGTTCTTAAAATCCAAATTTTTAAATTGTGATAATTTCTCGCCCGTGCATCGCGGCACCATCCAGACAGTGGAGGAAAAATTGTTGCCCCCCAAAAACGAAACCCGCGACGGCATTCTTTTTTTAGACCTCAATAAAAATAATCAACGGGAAGAAAATGAACCGATTGTGGTGATTACTGCGGATAATTACCAACGCTTTTTCCATCACTCGCCCCCCCTGGAGCGCATGCTGAGAAGGCAAATTGATAAAATAGAATACATTGCCTTATCCGGTGAGGAATTCAATGCCTTAATCGGCAGCACCCAGGAACCGGTGACGGACTTCAGCCACCTTTATTTTGTTATACCGGATGTGAAACGTCTGCGCGGCTATTACATCACCGAAATGAAACTCATGAATCTTGGAAAAATTAAAGCCATTACCAAACGGGACGGCAGCGAAGAAAACATGGGAACGGCTGATTACCTGATTTCCTTTGATGCCCGCCCCCTCGTTAATCTTAAAACCACGGCCCATTTCATTCGTTGGCTTGGTCTTTAAGGGATGCAATTCCATAAAATAACGATGGAGCACAACCACCCCAGAAACCAGATGGTGGAGCGCAGGGTGGACCAATTTAATAGATAAATAGCATGGTAAACGAGCCTCGCCACAATGAACGCGATAGCCAGGTATTGATTGGTTGTTGAGGTGTGGTCGGTCGCCAGGGCCGCAAGAACAGCCGAAGAAAAAATCAGCAAGGCTTCAAAACTGTTCTGATGCGCCGCCACGGCCCGTGCTCCCAAACCCGTGAGCCCAGCCTGTTGCTGACGGGGATGATGATTATCATAGTGGCCTTCTTTCTTAATGGCATAGACGACAGCCAGCTTTGACAGATAAGGCAATAATGCCGCGATAAACAGACAAATCAGTAAGGTTGTCACATTCGTTCCCTGTGTCCTGGTGAAAACGTGAGAATAACACAGAGTATCATCCTCACCAATCATGCCTATGCACCCGAGAAAAATAACCTTATTTTTCTGTACGCAGGGGTTGCTTAAGCGTCCAGAAATCAGCCCAGGGATCGCTTTTTAGCTTCTCAAGCCGCTGGGGCAAGGTATGAATAGTATAAACATGATCGTCAAATCGCGCGCTCAACTCCTCCCAATGCAACGGCACTGCAACGGGTGCATGCAGTCTGGCTCGCGTGGAATACGGAGCAATGGCCGTCGCCCCGCGCTGGTTACGCAGGTAATCGACGAAAATTTTGCCTTTACGCTTCACCTTGGCCATGGTACTGATGTATTTTTTTGGGTTGATTTTTTCAAGGTATTCCACAAACACATGCGTGTACTGTTTAATCATGTCCCAATCGTGTTCCGGTTTAATGGGAATCACGACATGCAGCCCCTTTCCGCCGGTTGTTTTTACAAACGAGCGCAATTGATAAGTCGCCAGACGATCACGAATATCCAAAGCGGCATTAACCACCTCACCCCAGGCCACACCGCTGCCGGGATCCAAATCAAAAATGAGAATATCCGGGTACTCGTACCGCTTCACGGTACTGCCCCAGGGATGAATTTCCAAAACGCCCATTTGCACCAGACTTAACAGGCCTTGCTTATCCTTTAAATAAAGGTAGTCCTCCATCTCGCCGTTTTTATCGCGAACGGGTAAGGAAAACAGGTAATCTGACTTCTGATTGAGGTGTTTCTGATAAAAACATTCGGTATAGCTGGAAGGGCAGCGCACCAGGGATAAAAACCGGCCGCTGATGTAGGGCAGGATGTGATCGCTGATGCGTTCATAATAATCATACAAATCCTGCTTGGTGATGCTGTCTTCACGATAAAGAACCTTGTCCGGATTGGACAGGATGATGGCGGTTGATTTGCTTTTCGGCATGCTGTCCTCGATGGTTTCCACCGGTTTGACTTTTTCCTCAATTACGTCGCTGGCTGATTTATCCAGCCGTAAGCCTTTAAAACTGGGATGCCTTAATCGCCCATCCTGTGTCCACTGAGAAAAAGCCACCTCAATGACCAGTTCAGGCTTCACCCAGGTTGCCGTTTTGGAATCAGGCGGTCTTTTTTTAAACGGGCTTTTGTCGATAATCAAAGGCTTAAGTTTCTCATACAGGGATTTAATGGTTTTGTCGGTAAAGCCGGTTCCGACATTGCCGGTATGCACGAACTCACCCCGTACATTAAATACCCCGATAAACAGGGAGCCAAAATAGTCGCGTGCCCCCTTGGGACTCGAAAAACCGCCAATCACGAACTCCTGCCGCTGACTGCACTTGATTTTAAGCCAGTTAAGCGATCGCTTCCCCTCATAGGGACTATGAATTTGCTTGGCAATAATGCCTTCCATCCCCATGTCGCAGGCCTGCTTAAACACATCATCGCCCTGACCGATGATGTGATCACTGTAGCGCAATATCGATGAGGCAGCAGCAGCGATTAAGGGTGCAAGCAGGCTTTTTCGTTCAATCAACGGCAAGGGGCGCAAATCGTATTGTTCAAGATACAGTAAATCAAAGAGATAATAGATAAAAGGCGCCTTTAGCCCATCTTTAATGGCGTTCTGCAGGCTTTGAAAATCGGGTCGCCCCTCGCCGTTTAAAACCACCACTTCGCCATCAAAAATCGCCTTTTTGACGGGCAAGTCGGCAATGGCTTCAACCACCGCTGGAAATACAGGGGTCCAGTCATTGTGGTTGCGGGTTATCAATCGGATTTTTTTGTTGTTTTTCATTGCTAAAATACGGTAGCCGTCAAGCTTTAACTCCTGCAGCCAATCCTCCCCGCGCGGCGGCTTGTTAACCAGGGTTGCCAATTGAGCGGAAACCGTCTCAGGAAAAGGGGATTTTGGCTGATTCAATTGCAATGCTTGCCCGGCAGTGGCTGATTTTTTACTGCGTTGGCTTTTCTTTTCTTTACTGCTCCAGACTCGCTCATACTGATCGGCAATGTCATCAATGGATTGGCCGCTTAATACACTCAGGGGCTTATCCGTCGTAATATCGTAGCCCTCAGCCGATTGTGCATACTCGTCGTTGAATTTAATTAAAAACCAGTTTTTATCCTCTTTAAAACGGATTAAGTCCCAACGTCCTTTGAGCTTTTTTCCTTTTAATTCAAAGCGTAAATGCCCTTTTTCATAACCCGTGCGCGGATCCTTGTCCAAGGGAATCCATTCACCCTTATCCCAAAGCATTACGGTACCACCGCCGTATTCTCCTTTAGGAATAATGCCTTCAAAGGTCCCATACTCAATGGGGTGGTCTTCCACATGCACGGCCAGGCGTTTGACAGTATTGTCAAGGCAGGGCCCCTTGGGGATGGCCCAGCTTTTCAACACACCATCAAGCTCCAGTCGAAAATCATAATGCAGGTGGCTTGCAGCATGTTTTTGAATAACATACAGAAAATGCTTTTGCCGGTGCACGCGACCGCGGGGCTCGGGTGTTTTTTTAAAATTTCTTTTTTTATGATAGGTTTCAAGGCCCATGGCAATCCTTGTCGCTAGTCCTCTGGACTCTTTAATTGTAGTTCAATAAAAGAACAGTCACTTATTTTTACCTATACTAAAGGAAAGAGAAAAATAAGGAGAAATCATGCCAAGGCCTGTGTGGAAAGGCGACATTTCCTTCGGTCTGGTTGCAATCCCTGTCAGTCTGGTGCAAGTCGAGGAAAAACAGGATATCCATTTTCATCTGGTGGACTCACGCGACCATTCCCGCATTCGCTATGAACGCGTTAATTCCGAGACGGGAAAAGAAGTGCCGTGGAATGAGATAGTCAAGGCTTATGAATACGACAAGGACAGTTATATTGTCCTCGATGAAGAAGACTTTAAAAAAGCCAGCCCTGAAGCCTATAAATCCATTGATATTGAGGAGTTCGTCAATTTAAAAGACATTGACTACCTTTATTTCGATAAACCCTACTATATTCTCCCCGAAAGCAAGAATAAAAAAGCCTATGTGTTATTGCGGGAAGCACTGAAAAAATCCAATAAAGTCGGCGTGGCTAAAATCATTATTCGCACGCGGGAATATTTAAGCCTTATTCTTCCCCATCGCAATGCCTTGATTTTATACATCATTCGTTTTCAGCAGGAAATCCGTGAAGAGGAGGCGTTTAATTTCCCGACTGGTGAATTAAAAACCTATAAAATCAATGACAAAGAAATCAAAATGGCTCAGGATTTAATTTCAGAAATGAGCACGCCCTGGGAACCTGAAAAATACCGTGACGAGTACCGTGAAGCCTTGATGGCCTGGATTGATAAAAAAATGCAAGGCATAACCAGCGCCAAACCCTCTAAAAAAGCGAAGAAAACAGCCAGTGATGATGTGATCGATTTCATGGAGCTGCTTAAACAAAGCATGGAGAAAAAAGGCAAAGGGAAGTCGGCTAAGCAAGAGCCCAGTAAACCAACCAAAAAAAGCAGGAAATCCTCCTAATCGGACTATCAGTACAAATTTAGAACAAATATCAAATAAACAACTATACTTACTCCTGTGAGTTCATGTTCATTTGGAGATATTCAACCGATGTTATACCGTTTTTTATTCCGTTATTTACAAGCCAAACTGCTTGGGCATCTCGTGGCACGGTTCTTAAAAAATAAAAGCCTGAGCAATATACCATTAAGCCGCATGGGAATTCTTTATTTCCTGTTTAACCATTTCGTCCGTCAGCCCAGACCAGTGAACCGAAAATAAGCGGCTTCTAGCCTGTGCACAGGTCATTTAATGCCACTCCACCCTTCTGACTCATCCAAAAGATCTGTCATTTGATTTTCCCGGCTTTACGGGCGGCGGCCATTTTAACCGCCAGGGCACAGGATAAAAGCCGGGTGCGCAAAGAGTCGGCGCGACTGGTTAAAATAATAGGCACACGCGCCCCCAAAACCAATCCACCTGCGTCGGCATTGCCAAAGAAAGTCAACTGCTTGGCCAGTATGTTGGCTGATTCAATGTCTGGCGCAAGCAGAATATCTGCATCCCCTGCCACCGGCGAGAGGATTCCTTTATCGTCTGCTGCCTGTTTATTGATGGCATTATCAAAGGCCAATGGTCCGTCCAGAATGCCATTCATGATTTGGCCGCGATCGGCCATTTTACACAGGATTGCCGCATCGACTGTCGCCTGCATGGCAGGATTGACGGACTCGATGGCAGCAAGGATGGCCACTTTCGGTTTTTGCTCCTCGCCGAATAGCACCTGCCAAAAATTGATTGCGTTTCGACAGATATCCGCCTTTTCAAGCGCATCAGGTGCGATATTGATGGCTGAATCAGTGATAATGAGCGGTTTATGATACGATGGCACGTCCATAACATAAGCATGACTAATACGGTATTTGGTTCGTAAATTGGCCACTGCAGGGACTACAGCGCTGAGTAACTCCTGCGTACTCAGCGAGCCCTTCATGAGCGCATCGACTTGTCCAGTCGCTGCCAATTCGACCGCTTTGCCAGCAGCAGCATCACTGTGCGGTGTATCAATCAATTGCCATTGGGAAATATCAACCCCCGCCTGACTGGCAGCAGCCTGGATTTTAGCCTTTGGACCAATCAACAGAGGAATAATCAGTGCCGCATTCACGGCGTCTGCTACAGCCAGAAGCACATTGTCCTTGACTGGATGCACCACCGCCGTACGGACAGGCTCCATCCCATGACAAGATTGTATAATGGCTTGAAAGCGGTCATGGTTGTGGATTTCAACATGGGGCAAGTCTGCTTTGGCAACGCGTATTTTCTTAGTCGGCGCCAGCACGGTGGCCAACCCCTCGATGACCGTTTCCCCGTGTTGGTTAACCCCCCGGCAATCGAGGGTCACAATGGATTTGGCGGGAAATTTATCGCGCACCGTGAGCGTAACAGTAATGGTGTCACCCAGGCGAACGGGCTTTCGAAATTTAATATCCTGCTCGAGGTAAATGGTTCCAGGCCCCGGTAAGATGGTTCCCAGCAAAGCGGAAATCAATGAACCAGACCACATGCCATGCCCAACGATACCGCGAAAAATATCGCTTTTGGCAAAATCAGCATCCAGATGAGCGGGGTTTACATCCCCAGACATCACCGCAAACAGGGCAATATCATCCTGATTTAAGGTTTTGCTCAAACTGGCCTGCTGCCCAGGTGTCAGCTCATCAAAGGTAATATTTTCGAGAAATTCCTTATTCATTTTAAAATTATCCCTGTTAAACAACCGATTTTAACATTTTTTTTACAATTTAATAATCTCTTAATCTAAATGAAGTAATATATACCCACTATTTTACTATTCGTTGACAAATCCTACAGTCAGCGGGCGGAGGACGGGTAACTGATAAAAATTTCTTATTTACGCTGGATGGTATTGAGAGATTTTAAGTTATCCGGTCTTAAGACCCTTAACTCGTTGTCATTGCCGCAAAGTCATCCCTATCGGCTTTTATTCTCAAAATCCAGCCGGACTCATTTAATTTTCAGGTGCAACAATGACTATACGGTATTTATCTTTTGCTTTTGATGGCTGCTTATTCAACGAGCGCTATTTAAAGAACTGTTCCACAAAAGGCATTGGCCAAGCGGTTATCTCAGCGAATAAGAGCCTTCTTAAACAATTAAGAAAAGAAGGTAAACCTTTTTCCAAAACCCGCGTATTGATTGGCTCGACCTGGCTTCATTTTCATCCGGACCATTGTGCCGCAGCACTGGCGGTCAGCAAGAACTTAGGCGCTCAACTGGATCCTTTTTTAATGGAGGATATTATCAAGGAACGTGAACCAGGGGTCTCGTTTTATCGCAGCATTAACCAGCTTGTTAACCACGAACCCAGGATGCCTCACCCCTCGCGGGCAACAATCGGCGCATCGATAATCCCCCTGCTGTTTGCGCAACTCTACAAGGCGGCAAAGGATAATCCAGACGAAGACATTGTTTTTGAGGTGTGGACAGGCAGCGAAGAAGAGATTGCTCAGATTACAAAAATTTTTATAAATCATCCAAATTTTATTCCAGCTGCCATTCAATTACGCATCAGACTTTATAGTGGAGAACTTTCTGACGCGAAAATCCTATTAGCCACTGATGAATCAATTACTGTGCTGCCTGATTACCTTCGTTTAGCGGCCATTATGGCCATGAACCCTGAAGGGCTGGCTGTTTTTGCTGAAAACTTAGGCCATTTTGCACAACCGATATCGTCTGCCATCTACCCGGCTGTCAAAACCATAGCGCCAATGGAACAACCAAAACAGGATGGGGAAGATGACGACGCTGTAGAAAAAATTTCTTCCAGCCTTTTTTTTGCCAGTGTACCTTCCGCAAAGCACCCTCAGGCTGACACCAATCACCTGCCCTCACCTCGATTGGGAAAATAACGCCTGTCTCGGCAAAAGCCTGGTCATCCGGCTTTTGCCACTTTATTGCCCCGTCCGTTTATTGCATAAGGCATGGTAATGTTTTTCGAGCGACTTTAATTCCTCATCGCTGAGTTTATTCAAGTCAATGGAGGTGTTGCTGGCTCCCTTATGGGATTTAATTAACTCATCCAGCTTCAAATTGATTATTTTGGTTTCACGGCTCTGGGTGTTTTGAATTAAAAAAACCATCAGAAACGTCACAATGGTGGTGCCGGTATTAATGACTAGTTGCCAGCCTTCGGAAAAGTTAAACAAAGGCCCTGTCACCACCCACAGCAACACAAAGCTTAAAGCCAGTAAAAAACACCAGGACGTGCCCACGGCAACGGATACTTTTTCTGCAATGGTGGCAAAATCGGTGTTCCCTCTTTTTTTCCTGCGTTTCGGTTGTTGAGCCATATCAGTCCCTGTTCATGAGTACCTCACCGCCTGCCTGTCGCGGCATCCCTATAGGTGAAGCTGCGCACGTCAACAGGAGGATTAAACCCCTAGTCAAACACGACCTAATCTTCCTTGCAAGAATCATCCCATAAACTTAGTTGTTGCGGCCCTTCGTGGTTGGGCAGTTTCCTAAAATGATGCCGGGCCAATTCCGGCGCAGGCAAGTTGTTTAATTGATACCGTTTACAGGCCAGACGAAAACGGGTTTCCAGCAGGTTGGCGTATTCCCCCTCCCCGCGCATGCGTTTCCCAAAGGCGGCATCATAATCCTTGCCGCCGCGCATCTGATTAATCAGGCTCATCACGTGTTCTGCCCTGTCCGGAAAATGCTTGGCCAGCCATTCACGAAACAGGGTTTTGACTTCATAGGGTAAGCGCACAAGCACATAACTGGCGTGAGCAGCACCCGCGTCTTTCACCGCATTCAGGATATGTTCGAGTTCCATGTCATTGATCATGGGGATAACCGGCGCTACCATGGCCCGCACAGGAATGCCATGCCCAGTCAATTGGCGAATGGCTTTAAGCCGTCCTGCCGGGGCTGACGTGCGCGGCTCCATGATGTGTTTTAATTGAGGTGATAACGAGGTTACGCTGACAGCAACACTCACCAGATTTAGGCCTGCCATTTCGGATAAAAGATCCAAATCGCGTTCAATCATCGCATTTTTAGTAATAATTGCCACCGGATGACGGTGTTCAAGCAAAACCTCAAGAAGACTGCGGGTAATGTTTAATTTCGATTCCACCGGTTGATAGGGATCGGTATTGGCCCCCAATACGATGGTTTCACACCGGTAACGCGGTGCGTTGAGCGTATTTTTAAGCACCGTGGCTGCGTCTTTTTTATAGAAAATTTTGGTTTCAAAATCGATACCCGGCGACAGGTTCATGTAAGCGTGACTGGGGCGAGCGTAGCAATAAATGCAGCCGTGCTCACAACCGCGATAGGGATTAATGGATTGATTGAATCCCAAATCAGGTGAGTCATTGCGAGTAATAATGCTTTTTGATGTCTCGGGCAGTAAGGAGGTTTCGAGTGGGGGTAAGCTGTCCTCTTCCATCCCCCAACCATCGTCAAACCGCTCGGACGTCGTTTTTTCAAAACGACCTTCGGGATTACTGAATGCACCGCGATTTTTAAGCGTCTGATTGGAGCTCATAACCCATAAATGGCAATTTATTTTCCATATTGAATCATATGGGCGCTTTATTTGGAATTTATTTTTTAATGCATTGCGTCACAGGTAAAATAAATACAAAACAGGCACCCTGGCGGTAAAATAGCCGTGAAGAATCTTATCATGGATTTCAGCCGGAATGCCCGGCCCATTGTCCTGAAAATACACTTCAATATAATCATTATCTAATGTCACAATGAGGCGAAATAGTTAACTCAGAAACACATTCGTGCTCCCCGTCTGTTTCTCCTCGTTCTTGTTTGACGTGCGATTACTAAAAAATCCATTGCAGAGACTGGATTTAGCATCCTCTAAAAAAAGCCCGTTGTGCGATGACGAATTTTCCTTTAGTGACAGCGTGCTTATTTTTTCATCAAGAGCTGATTCATTAATCAACGGGGATGCTTTTTCCAAAAAATAGGGAGGATTTTTTGCGATAAAATGCATCGCCTTTTCATTCTCTTTTTCATAGCGTTGCTTGGGTTGAACCGCGCTTAAGGGTTGTTGCTCATACGCTTCCTGCGACAAATGACATTGTTCTAAAAAAATCTCGCTGCCTGACATCGCCGCCTCATGAGCGATCTGCTTGCCGCCATGGCCGTCATAAACACCAAGAAACACCGGCAGACCATAAACCAGGGTTTGAACCGCAATGGAGATATTGTCTGTTGAATTGGATTTTATAGCACAGGCTGCAAGAAAGGCTGCCACCTCGGCTTCTGTTTTTAAACCTGGTTTGTCAAGCCGGGCAAGGCAGGTCAATAAATACATCACATGGCTTTCAATGCTGTTGTCTTTAGCACCATCGGTAAAGCCATCGCAGGTAGAAATGAGCTGGATTTTACTGATGGGTTCGTCTTCTTCTTGCAGCAACTGGCTAATACTGGCAATGTCTACCGCCGCATCGGATATAGCCAATTTTCGACCATAAGGATCGAGGATATCATAATCGCCAATAGCTCGGGAAACCGCAAGCACACCATTTAGGCGGTTGCGCGCATCAATGTGCCCCCCGGCTTTAAGAATCCGTTCTTTTTCAGATTGCAACACAGGATGATGAAGGGTGGAATTTAATCGGGTCGCACTGATGACCTCCCCTGTTTTTCCATAAGCAACCAAAAAGGCTACGCTGTCGCCTACGGAGGCGCTAATCACATGGTCCTTGCCGTCAAAGACCGTTATACAGGCTGTTGAACCGGCTTCCTTATCCAGTTCCTTTGCCCGCTCATCAAGCCGCCTTACGGTTGTCCACAGGCGCATGGCAATATCCCTGGGACTTAAGGATTTCAACTGATTTTCGCCCAGCGTATGCCAGGCCAACGCATCTTCCTGGTCAACCCGTTTGTTTTGGGTTTCAAAATAAGCAAAATGATGGTCCCTGTCTTCCCCTTCAACAACCCCCTTCGAGGGCGTGGATATGATCTCTGGCATGGCCTAACCTCCTTGTGTGGTTAACGGGCTTATGATTAATTTTTACAATCCCATCAAAAACCGGTAATGTAGAAGCACTTGATAACACTTTTCCTGTTTAAAAACAATCATCTTTGATCAAAAATGAATACAACTGCATGGCTCCATCGCTTGATTGGTTTTAATACGGTATCCAGCAACAGCAACCTGGACTTGATTGATGCGGTTGCGGACTGGTTTAAATCCCATCAAATCGAAACCACCATTATTCCAGGCACAGCCGATAACAAAGCCAATCTAATCGCCACGCTGCCTGCCAGCAATGGCGGCCGCCAGGGCGGCCTGCTATTATCCGGTCATACGGATGTCGTGCCGGTGGCCGGGCAACTGTGGGACACCGATCCTTTTTCCGCGATTGAAAAAGACGGCCGAATTTACGGCCGCGGCGCCTGTGACATGAAAGGGTACCTGGCAGTCATGCTGGCCATAGTGCCTGAAATCAAACAATATGCCTTACAAAAACCCGTTCATTTCGCCTTCACCTGTGATGAGGAAATCGGCTGCCTCGGCGTTGATTTCGTCGCGGAATACCTTCAACGAATCAAACTTCAACCCGAAGGCTGCATCATCGGTGAACCGTCCAGCATGAAACCCATTGTCGGGGAAAAATCCCGACGGGTTTATCATTGCCAGGTGCAGGGTAAAGCGGCTCATTCCTCCATGGTAACGGAAGGCTGTAATGCCATTGAGTATGCAAGCCGCCTGATTTGTTACATTAATGATTTGTTTAACCATTTAAAAACCACAGGTCCTTTTGATGACGCCTTCAATATTCCCTACTCCACCATATCCACCAATTTAATCAGCGGCGGCAATGCCTCCAATATCATTCCCGGCTTGTGTGAATTCATGCTTGAAATTCGTTATATTCCCGAATTTCCCCTTGAGCATTTTCGAAGCCAGATAGAAAACCACATTAATGAACAATTGCTGCCCGACATGCGAAAAACCTATCATGATGCGGTAATTTATTTTGATCAGGTTTCTGACGCGTTGGGTTTTACAGCACGGGAAGACGCAGCAATTACCCATCTGTTAAGGACCATCACCGGCGTGAAAGAGCGGCTTAAAGTGTCTTATGCTACCGAGGCTGGCGCCTTTCAGGACATAGGCATTCCAACCATTATCTGCGGCCCGGGTGATATAGCCCAGGCGCACCGCCCCAATGAATTTGTCACCCTCGATCAGCTGACTATCTGCGAACATGTCTTAAAAAACGTCATTCAGTTTTTTTGCGGGCAAGGCGTCAACTAGCGATTCCGGATACGATAAAATTTGCAATCCATGCCCAGAAAATGAGCCTCTTTATAAAATCGCATCCCGCATTTCTGCATAACGCGAAACGACGCGACATTGTCTTTATCCGCGTAAGCAATAATATAAGGAGCCTTGATGTTTTTTTTCGCCCAATTGAGCAGGGCTTTTAAAACCTCGGTTGCATAACCCCGATTCCAGAATTGACGATGGAAAAGGTAACCCACCTTAATTTCACCGCTGTCCAGTTGGTCAAAATAGGCTTCGCCGACAAACCGCCTATCCTTCAAACGAAAAATAACAAAACAGGGTAAATTTTTATTTTCATGATTCTCAAGGCTTTCCTGAATAAATTCCCTGATTTCACGCCGGCTTAACGTCCCCTCGGGGAAATATTCCTTCACCACTGGATCCTTGTCAATTTCCTCCAGGTATTTCACATCCTCTTCACGGATGGGACGTAACCCCAATTTCTGCGTTTTAATCACATACGGCTGCATAAATTCTCCTGCTGCTGATTGCTGCCCTGCACGGCATGGCGAACCTTGTTGCAAAATAGGCTATTCTTGTAATTATCACAAACAAAAGGATTTGCATTGTGAACAACAAGTTAATAGCCTTTATTGTGCTGTTTCTCATTTTTTGCGTCCATGCCAAAACCGCTCACCACAATGTCACGGCCTGGGTACAGCAAACCCTCATGGATACCTTGGCCGCCAGTTATGGCGATACACCAGCCGACATCGACAGGGTAAAACGAAATTACTACCCTGCCGCCTGGTGGCCAATGAATCATTTTTTCAGGGACAGGCTTGAAGCCATTAAAATGAAAAAACTCATCCTCCATCCCAAACCCCTGACTGCCACCCGCATCACCGCCTCCGGACAATGCGGTGCCTCTCAATGCTGGCGTGTTACTCAAGCATTTCAAATACCTGAAATGTCAATCATTATTGATTGTTCGCTTTTAGTCGTGCCCGCCAGCACCATATTAAAATCAAAATCCCCTTTCCTCATTCAAAGTTTATCGTTAAAGATAAACGATTATTAACAGACCGGATTATGTTTTCTGCGTACGTTCTGCCTGCTCCTCTCTATCGGCAGAATACACCACCACCCGGTTCCTGCCACGGCTTTTGGCAAGGTACAGGGCTTTATCGGCTGCCTCAATCAGTTGCGGCGGGGTTTTGCCATCGGCAGGATACATGGCAACCCCAATCGATACGGTGATATGGCCTACTTGCTGAGCGCCATACTTGGGCCTTATGGTAGCCACATGATTGCGCAACGCTTCAGCGCGCGCCAAGGCCGCTTTTTCGTCAATATCATACAGCATGACGATGAACTCTTCGCCGCCGAAACGCGCCGCAAGATCGCCAAGCCGAATGTCCTCGTATAAAATCTGACCTAATTCTTTTAAGACCGAATCGCCGGCATCATGGCCATAGGTGTCATTAATCTTTTTAAAGTGATCCAGATCCAGCATCAATATCGCAAAGGAGGATTTACTGCGCTCAGCCTGGTGCAGCTGTTTGAATAAAAAGTCTTCGAGATACCGACGGTTGTATAAGCCGGTGAGCGGGTCGCGAATGGATTGATAACGCAGGTTTTCCCTCAGGCGCACATTAGCCAACGCCAGCGCGGTAAGTTCCGCAAAAGCCGTGATGAGAAGTCTTTGGTTTTCATCCGCAAGCGGGACAATGCCCAGGGACACCTCCATATACAATAAACCGTAAATATCATTTTGCGCCATCAGTGGCACACAAAGCACGCGGGAGGCACTTTCCTCGGCTTTAATGTGGGTGCACATCAAATCATGCAGGGATGAACTGCCCTGATGAATGCGCCCCAATCGGATAGCCCAGCATTGATCCGGGGTAAAAGTGACTTCATGTGGTGCAGGATTGCCCCAATCACAGGCTTTCTCAAGGTAATTTTTCGAAGGATGCATGATAAAAAGATAACCGCCTGAAAACGTGAGCAGACGTTCGGCGTATTTGGCCATCACCACACTTAATTCTTCCTGGGTATTGCAGGCAAGCATGATATCGCTCATTTCCACAAGCAAGGTAATTTGCTGATTTTTATCCTGCAATTCTTTCATCCCTTCGGCTAATTGTTCATACGAACGCTGCAATTCGGTATGCTCCTGCACCCGTTTGGTAATATTCCGGATACTGTGTACCACACCATTAATCTCATTGTCTTCGTCTTGAATCAAACTGGAACTCATTTCATAAATGTTTTTTTCCGTACCATGCATGAATTCCGCGTTACTGACGCCTTCATTGCCATTGAGCGATTCCTTCCATCGCGCCGCCATCGCGGCTTTTTGTTCAGGCAAATCGCTAAACGCTTCGTCCAGAGGCATGTGCACCGCCAGGGATTTATCAAAAAGCCGCTTGAATTCACGTTGATAGGATTCATTAAAAATAATTAAGCGTCCTTCTTTGTCATAAGCCGCAATCATATCGCTTGCGCTCTCAATGATTTTTTTCAAACGCAGGCGAATGTGATGGTTGTGATCCTCTGCCTCTTTTCGGGTCAGCAGCTCAATATTGGCCAAAATGAAAGCAACAATTAAAAACAACATGCTTAATAAACTGCCGCCGATAAGGATTAAACTGGTGGTATTCGCATTTTCGAGAACCGTGGCATTTCTTTCCTGCAGTAGAATCAACTCCACCGCCTTGATTTCCTGCCCCATGCTTTTTACGCGATTGGAAAAATCCTGACTTTGATTCATCAGGCTGATACTAGCCGGGGGGGTCGTCCCTTTTCCCACTTTAAGTTGCATGACCTGATTGAGCAGCGTTAAACGCTCACCGATTAAGTGAATATACTGCTTAACCCGTTTATTTTGCTCCGGGTTATCCCGCGTGAGTTGGTCGAGCTGGTTTAATTCGGCAGTCAGTTCGGTTTTGATGACATCAATGTCAGCGAGAAGCTGGGTCGATCCAGTTAAGAGATAAGCCCGCTGGCGCGATTCCGCATCCACCATGCCATACAGGGTCGATTCCACATTTTGAATGACGCGATGCGTATGATTCACCCATTGACTGGCGGTAATTAAGTTATTAACCTGCTTGTAGGATGTGATGCTGATAAACAACAAAACAGCAACTGCCGTAATAAAAATGGCGTTTAAAACACCTCGATTAAGCCGCATGCTTTTTAAACGCGACGCATCAAAAAATGATGACTTCCTTGAATTATTGCTCATCCTTGATTCTTCGAATTCAATAATCCTTAGGAAAGTATAGATGAATTATTAATGACCATCTCGGGCATTAAATAACAAATTACACCTCTGACGTTTTAAATGGGTCTGGCTATACTTGTTGAGAAGTACTCAATCTATCATTACGCAGGGAGATTTTCATGAGAAATGAGCATCATGTTGTACCCAATGCCAAAGGCGGTTGGGATATTAAACAAACCAATGTTCAGTCTGTTCTCGGTCATTATGCCACTAAAAAGGAAGCCGTGGGTAAGGCAAGAGCCCTAAGCAGAAGTGCGCAGTCTGAATTGGTGATTCATAACAAAAACGGACAAATAGCCGCTAAAGACAGCCATGGGCACGATCCACGATCCGCCAAAGGCTAGGGTTTAATTCCCAGGGCTTAATAATACTATTTGAAAGAGGGCTTTGATGAAAAAACTGTTATACATTCCACTCCTGGCACTAATCGTTTGCGTATTGATTTATTTCAGCCTGCCCCTCTTTGGATTTAACATTGCCCTGGGCGAATTATTCGGCCGTTCCCTTTCTATTCTTAAGGCAAACCCGACGCATCTCACCACCGCAGGTCATGTTACAATTAAACCCTACGTGAAAAACCTGGAAAACCCACGGTTTATGCACGTCACACGCTCCGGTGATTTGCTGGTTAGCGAGCCATTTAAAGGCCGTGTGCTGCTTATTCCCTATCAACACCCGCAAAAGCGCCGCGTATTAATCCAGGGCTTGAAAAAACCCCACAGCATGGATATTCATAACGGTTATCTGTATGTGGCTGAAGAGGATGCCATAGGGCGTATCCCTTTTCAGGAAGACAAGGGCATCACCACAGGGGCTTATGAGCGGGTAATTACTGGTATACCTTCTGGCAGCGGGCATTGGACACGCACCATTAAATTTGGACCGGACGGCTATGCCTATGTCTCTATCGGTTCATCCTGCAATGCCTGTATCGAAAAAAATCCCCTGCGCGCCACCATGAGCCGCTTTAAACCCGGCGAACGCCAATTGAGCATTTATGCCCGCGGTTTACGTAATTCGGTGGGCTTCGACTGGTCCCCTGAGGACGGCAAACTGTACGCGACAGACAATGGACGGGATTTATTAGGTGATCATTTCCCGCCTGAGGAACTCAATGTCATTTCAGACAATCAATTTTATGGCTGGCCTTTTGCGAATGGCAATCGCGTACCGGATCCAACCTACGGTCCAGGGCATGAACAGCAGATTGAACAATCATTACCCCCTGTCTTTGAATTTGGCGCCCACAATGCCCCTTTAGGCCTTACCTTCATTAAAAATCGGCAATCCCCCTGGTACGGCAAAGCCTTGGTTGCCCTGCATGGTTCCTGGAACAGTTCAGTGAAAGTGGGCTATAAGGTCGTGATGCTCACCCTGAATAAGGGGCACATCACGGCAGAGGATGCCGTGACCGGCTTTTTACAGGATGGAAAAGTCGTGGGCAGACCGGTCCACATCGTAGAAGGCAAAGCCTTGGAATTGTATCTATCGGATGACTACAATGGCATTATTTACCTTATTGAGGTCCTGAAGTAGCTGGCATGTGACCCGTAAAAGAACAATTATTCATCTATTTGGAAAATAGCTATACTAAGAAAAGCACAGTGGCTTCATGATGAAGCCCATTACATTAGAGAAGACTATGAAAATGGATTTGAATTGGTTCCTCTTCGGCCCATTGCCTTCCAATACGGTATCTGGCAGTTATGACGTGAAACTCGTCATTTTGTCTTATGTTATCGCCGTTCTTGCGTCCTATGTTGCCCTTGATTTTGTCGGCCGGCTACGGGCTGAAAAATCACCACAATATAAAATTTACTGGATAGCTGGCGGTGCCTTTGCCATGGGCGCAGGCATCTGGTCCATGCATTTTATTGGCATGCTGGCCTTTGTCATGGCGATGCCGATGAGCTATGAGCTGCTGTGGACCATTTCATCCATGTTAGTCGCCATTGCCGCCTCCGCTTTTGCCTTGTATATTTTAAAGGATCAGAAACGCCCGTTCGCCGATGTGGCCAAAGGAGGGATTCTGATTGGACTGGCCATTGCCACCATGCACTACATGGGCATGGAAGGCATGAAAACCCATGCCAATATTCAATACCTGCCCGGTTTATTTACCGTCTCCATTCTGATTGCCATTTTTGCCTCAGAAGCCGCATTGTGGCTGACGATTGAAAGCACCAAGCGCACGGGCAGGTCACAAGTCCTGTTTAAGGCAGGCAGCGCCCTGGTCATGGGGATAGCAATTTGCGGCATGCATTACACAGGCATGGCCGCCGCCGTGTTTACGCCGCTGGCCGGTATGTCCATGACGCATTCCTCTACAACCATCCATCCCACCTGGATGGCCCTTTTTATTGCGGGGGTCACGAGCCTCATCATTGGTCTTGCTCTCACTGTTTCCACCTACTACCGAAAAATGCTGAATGCCATCCAAAACGAAAAAGAGTTTTTAAAGGCGATGCTCAATAATCTGGACGATGGCATCATTGCCTGCGATGCACAAGGCAAAATCACCGTTTTTAACCAGGCTCTGCTCAAATTTGTTGGGAACATCAAACCGAATCCACAGGCCCTGGAGCAGGCCGATTATTTTGAACTCTATGAGTTGAATCGGGACACGCCCCTTGCCGCTGCCGACACGCCGCTTTGCCAGGCTCTGGAAGGCAAACGCATCCATGGCAAAGAGCTCTTGCTGAAATTCAAAAACGGCATCACCCGAAACGTCGTTATCGACGGGCAGCCGATTATTCGGGAAGATGGTTATGCCCTGGGCGCTGTCATCGCCATTCACGACATTACCGAGCTGAAACAGACTGAGAAAATCAAAAGCGAATTTGTTTCAGTGGTTAGCCATGAGCTCAGAACACCGCTGACATCCATCCTAGGCTCTCTGGGTTTAATCATGGGCGGTACCGTCGGGGAATTTTCCGATAAGGCCAGAAAACTACTGGATATCGCCAACAAAAACTGCGAACGTTTATTGCTGCTGATTAACGACATCCTCGACATGGAAAAAATCGAAAGCGGCAAAATGGTGTTTGACATGCAATCGGTTGAAGTCAACAGGCTGGTGAACGAAGCCATCGCTGCCAATAAAGCCTATGGCGAAAAATACGGTATTGACATTGAACTAAAAGACAGTTTGCCTGATACCTATGTGCAAGCCGATCCTCACCGTCTCATGCAGGTCCTCGCCAATTTAATTTCCAATGCCGTTAAATTTTCCAACCAGGGCGGTAAAGTGACGATTTCTCTATCCACCCATGACCAACAGGTCAGGGTGTCGGTTACTGATCAGGGCTCAGGGATTCCGCTTGAATTTCAACCCAGGATTTTTCAAAAATTTTCACAGGCGGATTCCTCCTCCACACGGGGGAAAAGCGGTACCGGTTTAGGTTTGAGCATCAGTAAAATCATCATCGACAAGCTGGGCGGCCATATCAATTTTACCAGTCAACCGGGCCAGGGCACGACCTTCTATTTCGACTTGCCAAGCAGTGACTACGCGCCGGTGGAAGAAACTGACAGTCTTGCCACGGATGAAAAACGGTTTTTAATCTGCGAAGACGATCTTGATCAGGCCAAGTACCTAAGCCTGCTCATGGAAGCCTCCGGTTGGCAATGCGATATCGCAGGATCAGTAGGCGAAGCCAAAATCCTGTTGGAAAAACACACGTATGAAGCCATTTTGCTCGATTTAATCCTGCCGGACCAGGATGGCATCACCTTCATCCGTGAATTGCGCAATTCGCCCAAAACCCATGATTTACCCATTATTGTACTTTCCATCATCGCCGAAACCGGGCAGGCGATTATTAACGGCGATGCACTTTCTGTCATTGACTGGCTTGAAAAGCCCATCAATTTCGGCAAATTAACACAGGCCATTTCGCGTATCCAGCATCCGCAATCGAGCAGTCTGCCCGTGGTTTTACACATTGAAGATGATCCCGATACCCAAAAAATAATTCATGAAGTCCTGGGTAAAACCGTCAGCCTCATTGCAGTTGATACCCTTAAAAAAGCCAAAGCCCAGTTACTTAAAAACAAAGTCGATGCCGTCATACTCGATTTGCTTCTGCCAGACGGCAACGGCAGTTCACTGCTGCCCTTGCTCGCTCAGCGTCAAATCCCGGTTATCGTTTACTCCGCAACCGAACTGGATAAAGATTTCTCCCGCTATGTCATTGATGCGTTGGTGAAATCAAAAATCACCAACAATGAATTATTAACAAAAATCAAGAATCTGTTTCCTGCACCTTTAAAGGAAGATCATTATGTCCAGCAAAACTCTTAATACCATCCTCTATGCCGAAGACGAGTCCGACATACGGGAAATTGCACAAATCGCGCTGGAAGATTTAGGTGGGTTTGATGTGATTTATTGCAGCAACGGCTTTGAAGTGCTGGAGGCAGCTAAAGACGCTGCACCGGATTTATTGCTTCTGGATGTCATGATGCCGGGTATGGACGGACCAACTGCCTTAACCGAACTGCGCAAAATGCCAGGTTATATGCAAATACCGGCGATATTCATGACGGCAAAAATCCAAAGCGAAGAAATTCAACAATACCGGTCCATGGGGGCTTTGGAGGTCATCTCCAAACCCTTTGACCCGATGACACTGGCCGATACCATTAAATCAGCTTGGGAAAGGCAGTCATGAAAGACGATGTACAGCATAAATTAAATGCGTTATTTGAAACGTACCGGCAGAGCCTTCCTGGCAAAGTGCAAAAATTGCGTGAAGAATGGACGACTTTGCTTCAGAATTGGGATAAGTCCCGTTTGATTGATTTTCATCGCAATGTCCATAGCCTTTGTGGTTCAGCGGGCACTTATGGCTATACGGAGTTGGGAAAGGCCGCGCGCGCCCTTGAAGTGTATTTAAAATCCCTGTTAGACCATCATGACCCGCTTTCTATAGACCAGCAAAGCCAGATAGAACAATTACTCAAGTATCTGGAATTGATACTGACCGACAGCATTGCAGAACATCCCTCCCCAAGCCCGGTCAGCGTTGCCACAAAGCCCCAGGAATTACTCGTGTATTTATTAAGCAGCAGCGATACCCTGACTGACGAATTAAAAAAAAATCTCGAGGAATCGGATTTAAAATTATTCAAAATGACTCAGGCATCGGCGCTCAAAGAGATGCTTGAAAAAAAATCGCCCGCGGCCATCCTCATTGATCTGGACTCCTTAAACGAAAAAGAAGCCGCATTATTGACCCATTGCTTAAGTCAGTTTAAGCAATCCATCCCGTTGTTTTGTTTAGCAAGCAATGGCGATATTTTGACTCGTCTTAAAGCCATTCGTCTGGGCAGCACGGATTTCTATCAAAAACCCCTGGATCCATTTCTACTTGCTAAAAAATTAATCCAAATGACGGTTGGCAGACCGCGGGAACCCTACCGTATCCTCATCATTGATGACTCCATCTCGGTGGCTGAATACTATACCCTGATTTTAAAAGAAGCCGGCATGGATGTTCGGTTTATAACCAACCCGTTGGCGCTCATTGAAACCATCGCTGATTTTCAACCGGATTTGCTGCTCATGGATATTTACATGCCGGAATGCACGGGGTTGGAGCTTGCGGTTTTGCTACGGCAGGAACCACAATACACCGGGATTCCTATCGTCTTTCTCTCCAGTGAAGGCGATCGTGTCAAACAGTTGTCCGCTTTAAATTTAGGCGGTGATGATTTTTTGTTAAAACCCGTCGACCCCCAGGATTTAATCCACGTACTGACTTCCCGGGTTAAACGGGCCCGGGTATTAGGCTCCTTAATGGTCAAAGACAGCTTTACCGGGCTTTATAATCACACCAATATTATTCAACGCCTTGATAATGAAGTGTCACGCGCCAAACGTAATAAAATGCCCCTGTCTTTTGCTATGCTGGATATCGATCATTTCAAATTGATTAATGATAATTTTGGCCACCCGGTTGGTGATCAAGTCATTCGCAAAATTGCCATCCTGCTGCAGAACGCCTTCCGGCGCTCAGACATCATCGGCCGTTATGGCGGCGAGGAGTTTGCTATTGTCTTGCCTGAAGTACAGCAGGCCCATGCTTTTCGAATCTGTGACAATTTTCGCCACCAGGTGTCCCAGTTACAGTTCGAAGCCAACAATCAACCGTTCGTTGTCACCCTAAGTGTGGGCATTGCCTGTTGCCCACCGGTTAAAGAGGTGCAGCCCTTGATTAATGCTGCGGATAAAGCCTTGTATATTGCCAAACACAATGGCCGAAATCAGGTTGTTTCTTTCAATGAAGACATCAATTCCCTTTAGGCGGGTTTATAGCTCGACTGGCATCGACCTGGCTGTTTTCCTTAATTTTGCCGAGAAGCGACACCAGCTTGTTATTTTCCACTTCGGATAACAGGTTCTGGCTTTGCAAATGAACATGGTTTTTTTCCGCCTCTTCAAGTTGAGCAAGCACAGCCTTATCCGGAGTCTCTTTCTTAGCCTCATTCTCTATCTGAGTGAGGATGCCTTCACAATAATTAAAATTAATCTTCTTGTGGAGTGTTTTAATTTCTGGCACCGTCATATCCTCTTTTTTCAGCCATTGCGATGCCATTTTTTGGTACTCTTCCAACAGGTTATATTGCTGTTGTTGCTTGGCAATAATCAATAAATTGGAATAAATTTTAACCAATTCCAGGGAGTGTTCGGCTGAAAAGAAAGACTCAAACAAGTTAGCCGCCGCTTTGTAATAAATCTTGGCCTTCGCTTTTTGATCATGTTGAAAAAGCCGGCCTGCAACATCCTTGTAGCTCATCGCCAAATCAAGCAATTCGTCTTTCACAAGAGCCTGTTTATGCACTGGCATTAATTTAAGGGCGATAAGCAATTCCTGCTCACAATCGCGCAAGGCTTCTTCCTGCAAGACGTCGCTGGTTTTAGATAGACGGATTTGCCGCACAGGGCGTTGTACGCTTTTATCGTGTGCAGCCATTGCAAAATGCTCTTTTGCGGCAGCAATATGTGCCAATCCAAGCATGGCATTGATGTCATCGAATCCTGCTTCAAGTGTCTGTTTTTCAATATCGGTTTGGGCCAGAGAAAAGGCAGCCATATACATTTTTCTCGCTTGAAGCAAGGCATTCTGCATTTTTTCTTTGGCCAGGCGATACTCAGACCTTAGCGATTGTTCATGCCATCCCAAGGGCTCTCGTACCAAAAATTCGTAAATTTTTAAGGCCTGAGGCACATCGCCGTTGCTTTTAACGAACGCTGTAATAAACGTCTCTGTTCGTAAAACACCGCTGCGAATCCCTATCCCCAGACGAAAATCAGGCTTAATATGGGCATCGCCCATGGGAATAACAATAAAGGGCAGAGCAGTGGTTGTAAGATAGGTTTCATTGACTTTGTCAGGATCAACAATAAAAGCGCTGAACTTTAAGGGATCGTCCTCCACGGTGTACTCAAGCGCATGCCCAGTCTTGATTTCGATTAAGGCATTAAGCCACTCTTTTTGTTTCGACCTCGGCAGTTGATTAAAATGTGGCGGGGTTTCAAGATAAAGATAAAAAAGGACAGACTTGTCATGAGTATAGCGACGCTGACTTAATTCCGGTTCAACAAATTCAGGCCAATTAAATTCACTGCGTAAACGCTGTAAACCCAACGCACGCCGCAAAGGAGCTCGTCTGGTGTCTTCTTTCATCAATGCGGCATTGCTTTCATCCATGGTGACATAGGCGACAAAATGATTTTTAGTCGGGTTATCGGCCACTTGTGAAAAAGTGAACTTGCTGCCAGACGGCAGGTAAGTATTGACTGACGAAATCAGTTTGCGCCTTGCTCCCGTGCAATCAAAGGCATAATCACAGCTCAGGTGCTCGCCATTATCGAGCGTTAAACGCCCCTTCACGTCAATTCCAGTCAGGGAGGCTTTAACAAACTGGATTGGGAAATGCAGCGCCTGTTTGTAAAGCGCCGACTCCAGCCGACTGATGAAAATGGAGCTGTCGCTGTCATCACTGGCTTTAAGGACGTCATTCCCCAGTTTGATGTGCCGTTCAATCAGATCCAGCACATTTTTTGCCACGATACCCGGCCGATTATAGTCATCGAATTTAGGTTCAATGATTACAATCTTAAACGCACTGGATTGAGAGCTTAAGACTTGACTCAAACGTATGGCCAGATATAAACCTGCTGGACCGCCGCCTACAATAGCAATTGTTTTCATATTCAAGACAAAATAAGCAAAACATAAACTAATTGTAATTAAAAATTATTATGTGATTATTAAAAGACCAAAAAAATTGTATTGGATTTGCTTTTTTAAATGCATTTGCTCCGTCTGTGATCAATAAATTTAAATAAACAAGGCCTTGTGTTCAGGACACAAAGGTTAGTGGCAGTGTCTATAGTTATAAAAAGAACGTTCACAGACTCGCTATGGAAAGAAAGGCTATCTATATTGGCACATCAGGCTGGAGTTACCCTGGCTGGATAGGGATTTTTTATCCTGAAAAAATCAAACCGGAGCAGGTGCTGCCCTGTTATACCCAGACATTTGGATCAGTGGAACTGAACAACAGTTTTTATCAGGTCCCTAAAGAAAAAAATGTCAGGAAATGGGTAGCCATGACGCCGCCTGATTTTGTTTTCTCCTGCAAAGCCAATCGCTACATTACCCACATCAAACGCCTGCGGGATATAACTGACAGCACCATTCACCTGCTTCAGGCCTTCAGTCATTTTGAAGAAAAATTAGGCGCCATTCTTTTTCAGTTTCCCCCCTACTGGCCGCTCAATATCCCTGTTCTTAAAGCTTTTGTTGAAACCCTGCCCAGGCACTACCTGTATACTTTTGAGTTTCGTCATCAAAGCTGGTTTTGCGACGCCCTTTATGAATTATTGCACCAACATGATATGAGCCTGTGTTTTTATGATTTTAAAACCTACCAGACACCCGAGGTAGTCACCGGATCGTTTATCTATATTCGCATGCACGGCCCCAATCCAGAGGCCTATCAGGGTTCTTACGGCGATGAGACGCTCAAGCGTTGTGCCAGTCGAATAAGCGCCTGGCACAACGAGGGCAAACCGGTATTTTGCTATTTTGATAATGATGAAAAATGTTGCGCACCCCATGATGCCTTAAGGCTTAAAACCCTGCTAAAGCCAGCATTTAACCCGTAACGCAGTCCCATCCCTAAAAGAGATGTAGATTTTTTTACCTAACCCTTTTACATTAAAAATAGAGATTAATCTTAAAGGACTAATGATGATTTCAATGACGAACTATTGGCAACGCTTTCAAGATTTAATCAATTGTCTGCCTCAGGTCAAGACAAACGCAGACTACACGCGACAAATTCAAATCGGAAGAAACCTAATCCGCATTGGTCTTCAAATAGAAACGCAGGGTATTACCGAGATCAAGCAGGTCGTTAACCAATTGCATAATGAGGCGGTGAAATTTAACAATAAAATCGAATTTAAAACCGAAGAAACAGATTATGAATTCCATTTACCCAAAATCACCAGCCGGGAAAGCCTAATTTTTGCTATTGTGTATTATCAACACCTGAAAAATTACCGCAACGTCGAGTATCAAGGATCTATCTGGATGCTGCGATCAGTCGTCGTTAATTCGGTAGAAGAAAAGAAAAAAACGACTGCTCATCAATCTCTCGCCTTATTTGAGCAGATTAAACTCTACTGCGCACAACAGAGCATCGCGCTGGCTGAGGAGCAATTAGACCAAAACGAGTCAGAAAGCCCTAAAGCCTATATTAACCGGCTGGTCAAAGTGTACGTTCCCGCGCCCGTCCCAAAAAAAATAGACATCATACCGATTGCACCCAAGTCTGAATTAATTAAACCAGAGGAACCGATTGGACTTGAAGAAGGTAAAAAACTTGAAAAAAAACTTGCCGAATGGGTAAATCAGCGCGCCGAGCTTCAGTCTAAAATGGCCACATTCGAACAAAAACTGAACAAATACAACGCAGCCAGTAAAAATTACTACCATAGCCGCTGCCGCTGGGAGCAATTATCCTGGTTTTCGCAATGTTATTACTGGATAAAATCCTGGTTTTTCCCTGTCGACCTCATCCAGGCCCTCCATACCACAGCCCAGAAATACGTCGACGCGGAAAAAGCGCTTCATCATGAAATCAATGAGGATGAACTGAAACAGATTACCATCGGCCAAAATGAGGATACATCCTCCCCCAGAGACTGGGAGAGATACCATCATCAATTGCAATACCATCTAAAGCAGGCCCAACAGGAATACGATAAGATCCAACAGCACCTCCAGCAGGTTAAATTGCAGCAACAGGAACAAAAAAATCAGGCACTGCAACAGGAATTGAACAACCTGCGGGCGGAAAAGCAAGCTATCGTCGACCAATACAACAAGGTTTTAGCTCAACAGGCGGTCGAAACAGTACCTGACGAAACAATGGACGAGAAACAACCGCTCATGGAGGAATCCTCAGAATCACGGGAGCAGGAGAGTCTGATTACCTCGCAAAGGACTCTACCAGAACCTGAAAATGAATCCGGTTGTTACCGCTTTTTTAAAGAATACCTGCCCAGCAACGCCACGCTGACCCATATCACTGTCGGATTGGGCGCCATCGCCATGCAACAATTGATGACATAATGACGCTGCCGGTTTTAATAATCCCTCACGCCCGATTTGGGCGCGTTAGGGATTAAAACGTTGTCCATTGACCAGCAGCTGCTGATTCTCTAACGTGAAGGTTACCACGTAGTCTTCCCCTTCAAGCTTTAAAATACCCTTGCTGATGTAATCCTGAAGAATTTTATCGGCTTGCTGTTCAATGTCCAGGGTATTATTGGCAGGCACTGGATTAGCGGCTTCCAAAGTCAAGGCTTCATCCCGGGGAGCAGCAGGTGCCGCAGGCGGGGCATGCCGTTTCAGCGATTCAATCAACAGCGCCCGGACGACCTTCACCGGCGCCTTGAATTGCCCCTCACCGCGTATCTTTTTCATGAATTCCGCATCGTCTTTGGGGTTAACCTTGGGAAAAATCACGTTGAAATGCCCCATCACTTTCCCCTCTGGCATGGTTAAATCAAACGCCTCCAGTTCGATGACCGGCCCTTTTGCCAGTAAATTGGGTAATTCCGCCATTATCGCCATCATCGCCAGACTGGAACGGCTTTGCACCGAAGAATTCCACAGTTGCTGGTTGATTTTCGCCATCGCCGCCGTATCCACATGCCGGATGCTCAATTTGAGGGTGACAGGGCCATAGGTCTGGTCATTTGCAAACAGCTTTTGCAGGGAAAATTGCCAATCAAACCGCAGGCTGTCATCTTCCACTTGGGACTTGACGGTTAAATCAAAGCCTTTTAGATCAAACCACTTCCGCCCGGTCGCATGGAAGGTGAGCGAAGGGAGGAAAAGATGGGTTTTCCCCACCCATAACCATGACTGATAGCGTGTTGATTCCGTTTCACTGACAATTTTTTGAAGCCTTAGATTAAAATCCCGGGCACTGATGGTTAAACCACCCGCTTTAAGGTGACTCTCAAACCCGTTTAAATGCGACGATAAACCAAGCCATAGGCGAAGCCCTTTCCAATTGAATTGATAACTGCCCTGCGCGGGATTAATGTCCGTATACAATGTCATGGACGGCAAGGTGTAAGTCATGATGGTTTTGTTCAGATAATTGATCAAAGCGCCATAATGGGTCGCGGGCCTTGTCGTCACCTGCGCTGTACCAAAACGCAGACCTGTATCGGTAAAGATAACCGGTCCATGCTGAATCAAGAGGGGGAAACCAAGCCGCATCGTCACAGGCAACCCCGACTGTTCTCCCCCATCCGCCCCCTTAGTCGCCTGAGGCGGGATATTGAGCTTCAAGTGCAACAGGGCATGCGATGAGAACCAGCCGCGCTGATACTTTTCCAGTGAAACGCTAAACACGGGGCTTTGAGGCAAGGCCGTTATATTTTGGCTTAACGTACGCATGGCCATCCATCCCATGACGTAGTAAGCCCCAAGAAGCATTATCGCCAGCACGATAAGAAAGCCAGTCCATTTTTTCATGCGGTACTTAATTGAATTTCCCTGGTATATTATTTAGTTGAGATCAGGAAATTTGCAAATTAAAACGCAAAAAAACACTCTGGAAACCAACCCACTCTACCTGTTGCTTACTGCAACAAGACGATTTCCCGGGATTCCTGGTTTTTTTCTGGACTTTCCTGTACAGCGGCCTGGTTTGGTTGAAAGAAACGATATTCCGATTTGACCAACGCCGCCAGATCCACCTTCAGGCGAGTGGTCTGGTATTTCTGCTTTTCCTGATTGGACAACAGGATACCATCTACCATCACCTTATGAATCGTCGCGGCCATTTTATCGCCCCCAGTATGCAGAAGGATACTGTTATCAGATGGGATTTTATCCAATGCCCGCTCCTGTCTCTGACTGATTAGATACGGGTTTAAATTAAAATCGGCGCAAAGGATCAAACTGGCATGGCTGTAATTATCATGCAATGCATTAATCCACTGACAATAAGCCTTTCCCGACAGAGACAAGGCTTCTCTATCTTCTTTATGCTCATCCCCGGCAAAAGGAAAATGCGCTGATGCCATGTATTTTACAACCTCATTGTCAGTCAATTTTAACAGCTGAAAACGATTGGTCAGTTTAGGAAATAGATCAACAGGGTGACTATTTACAGAAGTCACATCGTATCGTGTGTCCACAAGGGTTAACAATCCCCAATGGATACCGTCCGCATCGGGCCGGTAAAACTGGTTTTCCCGCATGAAGCGTTTCATAAAAGAAAATCTCATCAACGCCTGATAGAATACCTTGAGGTCCTTTGGTTTAACCGGCCCCTCACAGAGATGAATCGCCTCAACGTTCGGATGTCGATATACCGTTTCAGCAATAACCCAGGCGACGGCAATCAGGCGGCGGGTATATTGTTTGTCGCTCTCAATCATACCAAAGCCATTATTAAAGCCACTACCCGCCCCTCGTTTATTTCCCTGCATCATCATATTCCAGAATAGAACATTGTCATGAGCAATGGGGTGATGATCCGATACACGAGCCGTCACTACATCCCGGCCCTTCAAACTCACAAATACCGGTTCTGATTGCAAATCAGATTCACTGTGCTCAGTTTTTGATATCATAAACCACCTCGTCATTAGGCCACTTAATGGTCTATCTTTGAGCACACATTATAATAAGTAAAATATATTGTTTTTATTCATATCATAGTTTTTATTTATTAAAGGAATACTCACGGCCAACCTGCCTTAAAAAAAACGGACTGTATTTCCATTGATCATTTTCTCTAAGGGCAATATAGTCATTAAACAGAATTGACAGCAGGAGGAAGAGGAAATGAAATTGTACCGCTCCCTTTCAGAAGCCATAGCCTTTTTGCAACGCAAACCAAAAGAAGTCATTGCCATTATCAGTTTAAACGGCCAGGCCTATTTTGTTTTTCGCAGTAACCCCAGTCCAGACGTTGCCACCATGAAACAGGCTCAGGCCAAACTGGCCATTAGCCGTGAGTTGTCAGGTCAGGTTTTAGACGCTGACGAGGACAAAAAGAAAACAACGCTTTATCAATTGTTGGTAAACGACGGCATACCGCATTTATACCCTGAATCGAATCATGCGGAAGAAAACCTGATTCGCGGTTTTCCTGAGCTGTTAAACCAATTTAAATCCACTTTTCCTGGGCAAAAAATTTTAAACATAACCATCTTTCTCACCCTCTCGCCCTGCTCTGAAAAGGGCGAAAAAAAACACAGCGACGCACGCCAGATCAATGGCTTTTTTCTCCCAGCCGGTTGTGATAGCAAATTGTCTGTATTTTTTGACAAAGGTAACTACCAGGCACTTGATTCGGGGTTATTCCATAAAACCAAAATAAAAGTGCAGTATCTTCAGCGATTTAACCACAGGCTTGAGGATAGTGAACCTTTTATTGAACAGGCTGACCCGCTTCTCCACAGCGTCTTGTCACAAAAACTGTGGACCTGCGCCTAGCGGATATCACTTTTTATACTATGCTTAAATGAATAAAACAGCATGGAATTATTATGAAAAAGACAGGCAAACATCTTAAAAATCGTTCGAATAAAACAAATAAAATTGCAGAAAACGATCTTCAAAAAATTTCTGGCGGATCCGGCAAATGGGATGACAGCTGGCGGGAAGAACAGAGAAGAAAAGAAGAGAATGATTACAATAATACCCATTTCAAAGATTGAATGCACTTCAGGCAGGGATGCAAGAAAAAATTAACAAACTCCTTTCACCATTTTAATCACGCGGACTGGATGGCTAATGCGCACATCATTCGTCCGTAATGCATAGGTATCCTGGCCCCAATGAGGCTCCAATAAATACACATGCCAATGTTCATCGGCTGGAAGTTTGTTTTCTGCAAGCTGCGATTTCAATGCGGCGCAAGCCTCATCAATTGTGGGAAATGCCTCACCGCCTGCATAACTTTTATCTTGCTCCAGAAACGAAGCCGGGATTACGGAAGGAACTTCGGACGCAGCAATGGGTCCAAGCTTCATCACGGCAAGCTGCTTGGCAAAGGCATCGTCATAAGCACCAATGGTATAAACAGGCCTTTCTTCACCAGCCAAAGCCCCCATCGACAAGGCCGCGCTAAAAATAAATAACCAGGTTTTGCTGTCTATTTTATTTCTCCAAAATGGAAAGTGGTGACAAATATTACAGCTTTTATACAAAAAAACATCCTTCTCATTTCCTGCAATAATAAGCTTTTATCGTACATAAAAGGACGCTACTCTGAATGGTCATGGCGATAGGGATAGAGGTCAAGATGCAAAAGCGGATGGGTTACTGGTTAATGCTCCTGATGGCAATCAGCGATATCTGTAGCGGTTCTACACCCTTAACAGACGATCTGACTAAAAAAGTTCGTACCTATATCGAATCAACGTGGAATGTCCTGGTAAGAGATACCAATCAATTGGATTGGTCCCATTCTGATGACAAATTAAACCGGGCTCAAACCATACTCTATGTGTCGCGCAAAGAAAATCTGCAACATGTCAAAAATCGGGTTGCCAGCCGCTCCAAAACGTCCCAACAGCATCTGATTATTCGGATTCTCCCTGAATCGGTCAGTAAAATTCATGAACACGGGCTGCTGTATTTGCCCTATCCCTACGTGGTACCCGGCGGTCGGTTTAATGAAATGTATGGGTGGGACAGTTATTTTATTCAACTTGGATTGCTCGAAAGCGGGAAGGTGGAACTGGCAAAGTACATGGTCGATAACCTGATTTATGAGATTCATCATTACGGCACCATCCTCAATGCGAACCGCACCTACTATTTACAACGGTCTCAGCCCCCTTTATTAACCGGCATGATCCTGGCTTATTATCGCGAGACCAAGGACAAAAAATGGTTGAAAGCCACCCTTCCGGCGATCAATAAATTTTATCAATTCTGGATAAGCCCTCCACATTTAAACCCTGAAACAGGTTTGTCGCGTTATTACGCGCAAGGCGAAGGCCCTGCCCCTGAAGAATCAGCCGCTTACTATGAGCATGTGTTGCGCTATTTTAAAACCCATGACATTCGTGATTATGACAAATCGTTGTACTACGATAAAAACAGCGAAACCTTAACAAAAGCCTTTTATATTGCCGATAGGACCGTACGAGAATCAGGATTGGATATCTCCAATAAATACGGCCCTTTCGGTGCGGCTATTGTCGATTATATTCCGGTTGATTTAAATGTTTTTCTTTATCAAATGGAAAAGGAAACGGCTGAAATTTACACCATCCTCAAAAAACCCCAATCTGCTGCGCTTTGGCAGAAACGCGCAAACGTGCGTGCCGCACGGATTAATCAATACCTGTGGGATAAACCCAGCGGCTTTTATTTTGATTACAATTACAAAACGCGGCAATTACGGCCGTATTTGTTTGCGACCACCCTTTATCCTTTATGGGCTGGGCTTGCGACTAAGGAGCAAGCTCAGGCGGTGGTAAAAAACCTGCCTCGACTACTAGGTAAGGGAGGACTCTTAGCCAGTCCTTATAAGCAGGGCGTCCAATGGGATGCGCCCTTTGGCTGGGCTCCCATGCATTATTTCGCTGTTGAGGGATTAAAACGGTATGGCTATCACGTTGAGGCTCTGGATTTAGCCAAACGGTTTGTCAATACGGTGAACAAGGGGTTTGCGAAAGCCCAGGTCGTTTTTGAAAAATACGATGTACTGGATGAAAGCATCCATACCGCTGGAAAGATTCATTATAGTTACACCAGTAATGAAGTGGGGTTTGGCTGGACTAACGCTGTCTATTTATTATTTCTTAAGGAATTAAGCGCATCCTAACCCATTAGCGGGTTCCAGCCCGCTAATTAAAAAACCAGATTACCCCATTTAAGTAGGCCGCAAAAGCTAACCAGGTCAGATAAGGCATTAACAAGACAGCAAGAACCCTTTTTCTATCGTATAACTGAAAAATAAGCACCCCTGTCACGCCGGCGATAAGAATAATCCACAAAAAACTAAAGCCTAACCAATGCCACTGAAAGAAAAAGAGCGTCCACATCCAGTTCATGAACAATTGGACCAGGTAAAGGTAGAATAATGGCTTGATACCCCCTCTTTTTCTATCATCCCACAACGCCCATCCGACTATTGCAAGCAGCACATATAACAGGATCCAAACGCTTGAAAATACCCAGGGCGGCGGCGTTAACATGGATTTATTCAAGTGCTCATACCAGGGGGAAATATTGGCCCTGGTTAATAAGCCTAAAAGAAATCCCATCCCCTGAAGAACAAAAACCCAGAGAATTAATAAACCTCCGCTTTTTATTTTCAAAACTTCCTCCTGTGAATCGGCTGTTTTAAGGGACTTACTTGTCTTTTTCAAATAATCGAAGCGAATAAAAAAACCAGAATAGGCAAAGCATGCCATTAAAAATAAACAGGGCATGCAACGATAAAAATTGAGCGATTATCCCTGCGCAGACTCCCCCCAGAAAAAACCCAACAAATTGATAAGTCGCAAATATACTGAGCACCGTGCCACGGCTATCAGGTGCACAATCCTTTGAAACAAACGCATATAAATTGGCTTCCAGGAAATTAAAGGCAGTAAAATATAACGTAAATAAGAAAATGATGGTGGTGACATCCGGCTTAAACCCCATGCTGAATTGGATCATGCAGTAAGTGAGGATGCTTAAGAGAAATAAGGGTTTAACCACGTGGTATTTTTCGGAGAAAATAACGAGGAGCGCCATCAAAATAAAACTCAAACCCAGCGTCGGGGCATAAAAATAAAAAACGTTTATCAATTCCCCGCGTTGTACCAGTTGTTTTACCAGAATAGGTACGGCATAAAATGTGGAACACACCTGCAGATGTTGAATCAGAATACTGTGATTTATGACCGATAACTTTTTATTTTTAAGCAACCCTTTGATTGAAGCGGCTTCGATACTTGACGTCAGGCATTTGTCAGGGTGGGGAATCAGGTACTGATTAATCGCCAATCCGGCTAATGACAGGCCCGTGATGAGGTAAAATAAAACAGACAGTCCGAAATGATGGACAAGAATGGGTGAGATTATCATACACACCATGAAAAGGACGGCTATCACGATGCCGATGAAGGCAAAAGCCTTTACCCGGGTCGATTCCGGAGTCAAATCCACCATCAACGCGCTGAGCACAGCCGATATGGCTCCAATACCCTGAATGACACGGGCAAGAATCAGAGTGTAAATGGACCCAGCCATAATGCCCAACAAGCTCCCCAGAATATAGCTGGATAAGCCCAGGTTAATTAATTTTTTCCGGCCATATTTATCTGACCATACACCAAAAGGAATTTGAAAAACGGCTTGTGTTAACCCGAATATCCCTATCGCTGTACCGACTAGAAAGGGCGTGGCGTGGGGTATGTTTTCAATCGAAGCAGAAAAGATAGGAGTAAATAAAAAAACCCCCATCATTCTGACAAGGTAAAGGTAGGTAATCGGTAGGACTGTGCCTGTCCACACGTTAGTCATATGCAATCATTCCGCTTAAGGTAAGCTAAACCGCGCGTTTAATTTTTTACTTTATGAAGCGCCTTACCCATTGTCAATTGAATTGATTTTAAATATTTTTCTGATTCTTCAAGAAAAGCCAACATCGACTGGGATAAATTATAGCGTTTAATATCCGTTTTTTGCAGCAACGAATTGAAGAAACGGGAACGATTGCACAAAAAGCCAGATGTAAATTGCGCTCACGGTGACGTCTTGTTTGAGAGTGATGAAGACCACGGTTGTCACTTCCATATTCATTTGCCCGTGCACGCGAATCACCGGTTACTCGATTTAAGCCAAAACCGGTTATGAGGGTTAAGATTTACCAACGCCTGGCCTTTCCATGCCTTTCGCTTTATCCGCGTCATTGAGCCTCTCCTCTGCTGCAGCAAAAAGTTTCTCGACGGCTTTATGCGAATCAGTTTTGAGATCAAAGCGATGCGTCCATTTGCCCTGTGCTTTATCAAAAATTGCCATTTCAGGTGAGTTTAAGAAGCGGGTTTTTATTTCCATAAGCTCTTCCCGTGTGCCGACCTGAGCCAATTCATCCTTAAGCTCGTGAAGAATAGTTCTTTTTAAAGCATCTCCTTTTATGCTCTTGTATTCCCTTTTAAAGCGCTCATGGGGGAAATCATCTGCACTGACTTCATGAAAACGGTGAACCCTGTTTTCTTGACTTCCCGAACGGTATTCTTCCACGGCTTTATCTGAATTCTTAAGGTGCATTTCATAAACCATATCGGCTGGTAAGGCGATTTTTCCTCGATTATGAAGATTGAACAGCGCGACTGGATTATCCGACAAAGCTTGCCCCTGGTGTTTGTTATACCAGTCTTCTATTTCCTGGCGCCACTGATTACGTTTCGTATTCTCAGGTGGAAATCGATGATTATAGACATATAACCATTGATCTTTGCCATAAATTTTCATTTTTTCATTATTCTGATGGGGATAAAACCCTGAATCCAGATCAACTGTCCTAAGGCCCTCCGCTGTAAAAAACAGGTTTTGTGGGCTATTATGCCATGGGTCGTTGGCTAAATCGGGATGACAATAACCCCGTTCATTCAATTTTTTAAGACCAAGAACAAATGCTTCATACTGGGGTTGAAAATCCATTTTGGAGGGGTATTTCATCTCAAGCTTTGGCATATTAAAAACTACATTACTTTTGTCTTTAATATTCCAGAGGCCCAAAACAAAATATTGATCAATTCCATGCTCTTGAAGTAAAAATTTCTGTTCGAGAATAGCCAGGTTTGCTTTTATTTCATGCCCTTTGTATTTTTTATCGCCTATCTCTTTGAATGCCTTATTTTCTGTTTTTTTAAAAACCTGCCCGACAACACCCGAACCCAGGTATTCATTTTTACTCTGCATCTCCCCTTTATGGCTGCCCCATAGGTGAACAAAATCAACTGCTTCCGTTTCGTTATAACGCACAGCATAAACATTTTTATTGTGGCGAAAAATTTTAAACGGTTGGCTCTCAGACCCGAGATAATGCGAAGTTATGTCAACGCCAGAGATAATTTCTTTAACTGATAAGGGCATATCTATCAAATAAAAATACACATTGATAAATATTTTATCAAATCTATGCCATAAATCAAACTCATATTTCAGAGAGGAACCCGATAAATCATTCGCCGGTTAGGATTTAAATTGCTCGATACCTTCTTTTAACTCTGCGCTCAGTGTCCCTGTCACTTCACGCCCGAATTGGGTCGCATTGCGGGCAACAAAAAAAGAAACCAGATTAAATAAGGATGGAGCCGAAACCTCAAATCCAAGGCTTGTGTATATGTTCGCATCATCCCTGCTCAGAGCGGGATTTAATTCTCTATTTTGATTATCGATTAAGACAATTTGTTGGGCACGGGGATAACGGGTTTGAATTGCTTTACGTTGCGCGTCGTTCATGTTGGTGACTTCATGGACTGTCAGTTTGATTCTGGTAATATTGGCAGGCAATGCATTGAAAATAAGCATCAAATCCTCTACCGTTCTTTTCTCAAAGTCATTTCTACTTAAATCAAGCTCGGTAATATTAGAATCGCTGAAACTATTGAGTATAACTGACAACTCAAGCCCCGTTTTTTGCTCAAGAAAATTACTGCTTAAACCAAGCGAGGTAATTGCCGATCCCTTGAAAGCCCTAAACAGCGCTGCCAGTCCTGGCGTTGCTTTTTCCCCCAGATGATTAAAACTCAAATTGAGATGAGTTATTGCACCCTTTTTAAAAAGGTTGAACAAGTCCAGCAACTCGATGTCTGTCTTTTTGGCCAGGTGATTTCCGCTTAAATCAAGAACAATGATACCTGATTCAACCAACAGGTTAAGCAGCCTGTGCAATTCAATGCCTGTTCTTTTTGAAAAGTCATTCCAGCTTAAATCCAGATGAGTGACATTGGACTCTATAAATGTAGCGAACAAAGCTGCCAGCTCATCAGCTGTTCTATTTCCAAGGGCATTCGAGCACAAACCCAAGTAAATAACACCGGTCTCTTTAAGCGCATTCCCCAGTAAGCCAAGTTCCGCTCCTGGCCGCTGGCCGAGCTTATTTGAATCTAAATTAAGCTCAATAAGGCTGCTGTTCCTGAACGCACTCACGATGGTTGCAAGCTCCTCCCCTTTCTTTTCTCCAAGTCTATTCAAGCTTAGGTTAAGATGGGTAATCCCTAACTGGTTTAGTACACATAAAATAGCAAATAATTCAGTAGCTTTCTTTTGATCAAAACCATTCCAACTCAAATCAAGATGCGTTATTGCAGAGCCTTTGAGGTTATGAAACAGGGCGATTAACTCAGCTTCTGACTTTTGATCAAGATCATTCAAGCTTAAGCTTAGATGGGTGAAGCCAGAATGCTTAAGCATGTCCCACAGCATGGCGAGCTCGGGTTGCGGCTTATAGCCCAGTTTATTAGCGCTCAAATCAAGCTGGATGGTTCCGCCGTCATTTAATTGTTTCAGTAGTTTAATTATTTCTTCAATGGATTTATTGGATAAATTCAAGCGCATTTATAGATTTCCAGGTATACGGTGGCAAGATAATCGGCTGATTCTTAATTATGAAACGGTGATTATCTCGCAAATGCTTAAAATAAAGCCAATGCTAGTGCTATTCGCTCAAAAAATCAATTTTTACTCTGGCGCCTGGGTCCATCGGGGTTAAGGCAACGAACCCACGCTTTGCGGAAAAACTGTACGGATGCTGAAAGACATCTGTGGGTACTAGCTTCGGGGCGAATAGACTCGGATTAAATTCATGGCACAAGTGCTAATTGGCAACTGCATCGTCGATTTGGGCTACCTTTGAAAAAAGAGTGATTATTGAGCTCGGATAGCATGCAGAGAACCCTATCTACGATATGAACCGCACGGGCTACTTAACTGAACGCGGTTTAAAGTATTACGATTTTGGAATCCGGTTTCCAACAAACACCACCTGTCATGAAGGTCATTACGACTGCGTGACTTTAAAGCTAAAAGGATGCTCACCCACATCACCCCGTGACATTCCCTCTCCCAACCCTCTCCCGCAAAAAAGCATCATCTATCAAATTCCTCACGCGGGAGAGGGGGCAGATTAAAATAAACTATAAAATCCACACATAATCCAACTCAAAAAACGTCAGGAACGTTCCTTATCATTTATTCAGTGGGTTAGAATAATTGGCAGTCAAGCCCTGGTAGAAAGAGCTATTTATCCGGGTCAGTGCCTGCAAGCTTTCCATCTCCCTTATGAAGTCTTTCCCCAAGGTTTGCTCCATTTCTTTTTTATCCATTAAATGGATAGCCGAAGTAAACCGCAGCACATTGCTGTCCCCTTTAAATTGCTCAAATAATTTCTTTATGCTAATGAGCAGCGTCTTATTCGTATTAGACGAAAAGAGGCGTTGATCAGAAGATGACAGGTCCAGCATTTTCTCAAGCTTTTTCATATGGTCTTCATAGCGTTGATTAAACCCAGCGATCACTTTATTAAGTTGGGTTGCCATGTTTTCGTAAAATTGAGAACTGGGTTTTTTCTCTAACCATTCCTTATTCATCTTGTCTAACTCACTCCCCTCAGCAATGACATAATCAAAGCGGCGCATGCCCTGCTTTACCTGGTCTTCAAGTTCTGCCACACTGTACAAGTCGAGGCGGTTGGGATTATAAAGCATGGTGGCTTTCAGTCCGAGTTTGAGTAATTCCTCATTCATCAGGAAATAATTCGTACGGCAATTGGCATCATGAAACAGGTGAATCAGCTCCAATTCATGAACCAGAGAGACAATGCAGCGAATGGCTTCATCAGGGGTTTTTACTTTTTTGATGTTACTGTTGTATTGATCGATAGCCTGTTGTGCGAGGTACTCCGCTGTCTTGGCATCCGGAGTTAATATCGATAGTGGCTGTTGACCCAAATTAGCCATGACGTTTTTTGCTATGGCAAACAGCTCGTCATCCGATTTTTTTGCTAAATGATCATGATTTATCGTGGACAATTGGCGGGCAAGCTTCAGCGCCAGGGGTAACTCAGCCTGAGATGGCCTGAGTTCGGTTTGGGAAGCCAGGTGAAGCAGTCTCTCCGAGGCCGTATCAAACAGGATAATGCCATATTTTTTATAGTTTTCCTCATCAAGACACATCACATCCAATTTGATGCTTTGCAGCTCCAATCCAATAACTTCCCGGATCATGGATTCTGATACCTGGGGATGCGCCTGGGTAATGCTCTTGATGGTGTCTTTTAAGGCACGTTCTTTTAATTCAACAAACACTTTGGAAAAATCAGCAAACGACAGGGGCGATTTGGTTTGTAAATAAAACACCCGTAAGGAATTGGATAGCGTCGAGTAAAATTGGTACATTATACCGATATGTTTTACCTCACCAATCATAAAACCATCGTTATTTTTATCTCCTCTTATTCGCTTTAGCAGCTCAACCAACCCGTCCAGGGACACTGCATCGCGCAGAATGGGAAACGAATTATACCCTTCACGCAGGACACCGCTTCGGCTCTTTTCTTCTTTGGCAAATAAATTCTGGCTCAATGACGATTGCAATTCCTGGACATGTTTCAAGGTTAACTGGCCTGATTGCCCGGCTAAAAACAGGTGCCGGCATACTTGGGCATGCGTATTGAATAAATCCAGCACGGAGCCCGGTTCTCTACTGTCATAAGCCGTCCAGGTCTCATTGAAATGATGAAACAGCGCGTAATCAATAAAGCAAAGAAAGCGCAATGAGACAGGCATTTTTGCGAGGACACTCAGGTAGGGCTCTTTGAGTAAAACATCCTCTGGTGTTGGCTCCTGGTATTTCATATCCAGTAACTGCTGCTTCTCATGCTCTTTTACATCAAGCCATAGCGCATTCATTCGTTTACCTTTGATGATAAAGGCTAACATGGCTTTTTGTAACTGTTCGGGTTTGGATTGCATGGCCTTAAAATCGTCTTTACTTTTTATATCCAATTCGACAAACCCATAACTGTATTTTGCCCGGTAATCGGAGGACATTACCTTTAATTCGCCATCCATGTAGAGTTGAGCGCTGTCTAAACTCTCAAAAACGAGTTTGGGCTTTACAGTGCCAATCATTTCCATAACCGCTTGTTGAGGATCATTACTCGCTAATAATTCAGGCAAATTTTTAACTAATACATAAACCATAATGGGTTTTATCCTTATCAAATAAAAAGAAATTAACACAATATGGACTATTTTATACCAAAATGGCCTATAAAATATAATTAAGGGGAATTATCTCGCGGCTAATTCATGATTTTGCCACGTCGTGGCGAGAACAGTTCCTTAAAAAAATTACGTCGCAGGACGAACGAATGACTTGAATTTTCTTATGGCGCGGGCACCAGCCATTCTTGATGATAAGCGCCCGGGCTAAGGTAAACACGGCATCATAATTTTTTTACAAACTGTGATTTTAGTTTCATCGCACCGATGCCATCAATTTTGCAATCGATATCATGATCACCCGATACCAAGCGAATATTCTTAACTTTGGTTCCCACCTTTATTGTTAAAGAGGAGCCTTTAACTTTTAAATCCTTAATGACAGTCACTGTATCACCGTCTTGCAACAGGTTGCCATTTGCATCTTTTATTCCTGATTCTGGCTGCTCGCCTGGTTGTTCAGTAGAGTGAACCCACTCATGTGCACATTCGGGACAAATGTATTGCCCACCGTCTTAGTAAGTATACGCGGAGTGGCATTGGGGACATGAGGGTAAGTTCGACATTCTTTTCCTAATTTCATTTAAGGTGAGCGGGTTAACCTTATTTTACTTCAGATTGCATTTTTTTATGAGAAATTTTTATATCCTAAAAAAACCGAATTAGCGTAGTCTGGTTGTAAACCAACAGGTTGCACCAGCTACGTCAATACACCCCATCTACGCCTCAGGAAGATGGCATGCTATGTAAAAAAGTGTAAAAATCCTTAATCGCCTCATCACGGGCTATAGCATTATAGCCTAAATGATAAATTACCCCGTTTTCATCCAGCATTTCCACCCATTGCGGCAATTCAAAATTATCAAATCCATGGTGGGCTTTCGCATAGGAGAATAAGGTAATGTTCCCCTGCGGCTCGCCCTGTTGCAGGGCTTGAGCCCCGGCAAGCGGTGACCGATCATCGTCTTTGCCATTAAAAATGACTGTCTTTTTAAAGGCTGTACCTGGCGTAAAGCGATAAGCGTGGCCATAAAAAGAAGCACCCCAGCTAAACGGTAAATCATACTCTTTCTGCATGGCGACCAATGTGGAATAACCTCCTAACGAAAATCCCAGCAAACCCATGTTATTGGCTGCTACGTTTTTTTGTTGCGCTAAGATGCGGAATGCGTTAGGCAAGTCGGCAAGCTGGGCTTGATAAGCCTTATCCCATCCTATTGATTTCCTGTCGAGATAGCCACGAACCGTGAACGAATCGACAATAAGGACTGCATAACCCCATTCCCTTAATTGCTCTGCCCAGGCTCGATGATTTTTTTCTATACCCCCACTTGCATGCAATAAGACAATGCCCGGAGCCTTGTTTTGATTCGTGGGCAGATACAAATTGTCGACCACCGTTCGTTGTGCCAATTTTGTGCTTAAAAAAGCGCGTTCAGACAGGGTGGTCATGGAAAGATTTAATTGATTCTGGTAAGCCTGAAATAAACCTTCTTCACTTTGAAAAGGTGAAAAAAGCGCTTTATCCTCATTTTGATAGTTGTCCTGAGGAGCAATCAATGGATAAACAGGGAGGCCTGTGTCATTCAGGATGGTATTCGCCTGCGCATCATCCGTTAACAAAAGGCCATTCAGTTTATTGTCTCTGCGTAACTGTTCAAATTTGCTCTTTAGCCCGGATGGATCACTTTGAGTATCTTCATAAGCAATTTTCAATTGATAAGTCTCTTGCCCTATCTTAAGGCCGCCGAGATGATTGATAGTATCCCTAAAAAATTCAAAGCCTGTCATCATCTCTCGTCCTAATCGCTTCTCTTCTCCAGTTAAAGGTAAAAGGGCGCCCAAAATAAATTGCGGTAAACGGTGCGTTTCACCGACTTCTTCCGATAATGGCAATAAGGCCAACCCATTGGGACCTGGCTGCACATCGATATCTTCGCTTGTCAAACTCCGCAAATTAATTTGGGTTACGTGCGAATTCCTGGCATTGGACACATAGGCATATTGGCTTTGCTTATCGATAACTACATTAACCGGATCGAGACCTGTAACCATGCGTTTAAGAATTTTCCCGGTATGGTTATTGATAATTAACGTCTCATTATTCCATACCGCAGGTGCTACGATGTAGTGATTATCAGGGCTTATGGCAGAGTATAAAATTTGATCGACGCCTAAATCATCCAGTGTTCGTACTGTTTTTAGAGACGCTGGATCAAAAAAGTCAATGCGGTTGGTACTCGAAGCCATAATCAAACCATCTGGCGTATATTGAATGCCTCTAATCGGTGAATCCGTATAAAAATTCCCCAATATCACCCCAGTCTCGGCGTCGACTTTCGTGACTCCATTGGCAGCAGCCATTAACCATAACATCTTACCGTTTGGAGAAAAGATAAAATTATGTGTGCCTGCCGTTGCTGTAAATTCTTTTTTAATGGTTTTGATTTTTAAATCAAATACTATTATTTTGTCATCCATCTCCGTATTGACATAAAGTTCATCCGGGTGTTGCGGACGTACTTTAATACCATGTGGAGCATTGTTTAATCCCGTTGACAGTGTTCCCAACACTTTAAAGCTGTGTGTATCAATGATAGAAATCGTATCCCCCGGGGTTCCTATGGTTTCATCATAGTCTTGTAAACCAAAATTGGTGACATACGCTGTATTGCCATCCTCGGATAAAGTAATTTCATGGGGAAGATCATTGACCGCTGTCCCGCCTAACCGTTGATGGGATGAGGTATCATAAAATTCGACGCGGCCAGATTGCTCCACCACGACGAGCTTATCCCCCTTAGGGGGAGAGGCATGCAACGAAAAAGTAAACAACAAAGCAAGTAATAAAAATAGGTGTCTCATGGTATTTCCAATTAGTATTTTCGATTTAACAATTATATGTCGGCTATTTTTTAAGGTATAATGGAAATTTTAACTACCAAATCATTTAAAAATTCTATGAATTTAAAAGTTTCTTTGGATCAATGGCAAGCCTTGGTCACGATCGCTCAGGAAGGTAGTTATGCCAAAGCATCCCTTAAATTACATAAAAGCCAACCGACCCTAAGTTATTTAATGAAAAAGATGGAAGAGACTTTAGGCATCGCTTTATTTGCGCCGTCAGGAAGAACGGTTACCTTAACGTCTTTTGGAAAAGAATACTATTATCATGCTTTGAAGTTGCTTGAGATGGCAGAAAAAATGGAGGCTATGCCTGCCTTAGACTCTAAACCCATGGAGGCTGAAATTCGTTTGGTTGTGGATGAAATTTACCCAATCCCATTGTTGATGAGCGCCCTGTCCGCTTTTGACTCATACAAGCTGCCCACACAAATCAGTTTAAAGCGCAGCATTCTTTCAGGTCCTCTGCAGGCATTTAAAAATAATCAGGCAGATGTCGCCATTAGTTTTAATTATCCCAAAGATTATTTAGGCGAACATTTAATCACGGTCACCAGTTCGCTCTATGCCGCAGAAAATCATCCTTTGCACTGTATTGATGGCTGTATTAGTGAGAAGCATTTAAAGCAATACAGGCAAATTATTGTGCGTGATGCCAATCAAGAGCAAAGCATGAATGTAGGATTTTTATCCCCTGTCAATGCATGGTATGTCGATACCCTGGAAATGAAATTACAATGTTTAGACCAGGGATTGGGGTATGCCTGGCTGAATGATTCATTAGTCAATGCTCGCCAAACACAATTACGTTTGCTGCATCTTGAAGAAAAAAGCATTCGTTACCATGACTTATATCTGGTTTATGGCGATCTGGGGCCTGGCGGTAATTTATTAGTGGAGTGCCTGCGTCAGACTAAATCCCCTGTTTTTTAGCGAAGTTCCAACCAAGGATATACCTCCAAACAAGCACCAAATGCCTGCCACTGAGCAAGCATGGAAGGCATTACTTTAGAAAAGTCAGGAAAACAAACAAATGTAGGCAGTCGCTAACAAACGACAGGGTAAGACTCGATTGATCGACTGTTAAATCATTGTTTCACGAAGGTTTAAAATTAGCCACTCCTATTCAAAGCAATATCAATCAATGCAAAGCAACGGCTACGTGAGCGATCAGGCCCCCGGTGTTCTGTGATTTTTCCTATCCATGGCGCCCCTGGATTTAGGTTTAACCGGAGTCCTCTGGCTCATGAAAGGATGTATCGTAAAGTTCGGGTAATTATTATCCGGATATTTTTGCCTTTTCAATGTCGCGAGCCCGAGATACTCCAAGATCAAAATATAATACCACCCGAGATCCCATTCGTTTGATTTGACAGAAAATTTGCAGCTGGACGGATCTCCATGGTGGTTATTGTGCAACTCCTCACCTATTATGAACAGCCCAAAGCGGGTCAGGTTATGAGAATTATCATTGGTCTTAAAATTACGGTAGCCGTAATAATGACCCAGGCCGTTAATCACGCTGGCTTGCAAGATAATTTGCAGAATCATTTGAAAAAACCACAATGGAATGCCCCATATGCCCAGCAAGGGAATGTAGAGCAACATCAATAATAAAGGACCCGCCATGGATAATTTTCCATAGAGATTTTTTTCCAAAAAATCATCATTGCGAATAACACCAAATTGGTTGACGATATCATTCGTCTTGGCGCTATTGTAAATTTCAATTCCTGATGTAAACAACGCCTTAATGCTGAGATTGACTGGGCTATGAGGATCCTTTTTTCCATCTGGATCCTGATGATGAAGGCGGTGAATGGCTACCCATTCCTTGCGATTGGTTCCTGTCGCCAACCACAGCCAAAATCGAAAAAAATGGGTGATTGCCGGATGAAACTTCAAGGCACGATGAGTCTCGGCGCGATGCAGGTAAATAGAAATCGTCAGCAAGGATAAATGAACAGTAAAAAATAAAATACTTAAGAAAGTCCAGATATTAAAACCGATTAACCCTTGAGATAAGGGCGGTAAAATCAAGCAAAGAAGCCAATAGAAAAATACAAAAATAAGCACACCTAAAACGAAAGACGAATAGCTGAAATAATGCTTCTTAAACCAATTGACCACGTCATTGATCAGCATCAGATTTTTAAATTTTTCGAAATTTATTTCGGTGTCGATACCAATATTAAGTTGACGCCTGTCAATGTCACCTAAAAGGGGTGGAACCTGTTTGTCCCCTATTTTATCCCAAACAGTTAAAACCGTGGCATAATTCTTATTGCAATTCTCCTTCGTATGATGTTGCAGATGATACCGGGGTGTAACAATAAATTGACATAAAATTCTTTCAAATTGGTCATTCATTCTAATATTACTATGGGAAAAGAAAGCAATTATCGTATGAGAAAAGTTGATGATCGCAAAAGCAAGAAGACAAGGGCCAAAAATAATCACACAAATTGAGCGCGTTAGCAGGAGGCTTAAAAAGTCAAGCGGATGCAGGCGAAAGGTGGTTGTAATATTGGGTGATTTATCACTATGATGGATCTGGTGGAAATAGCAGAATAAATTAACCGAATGACCCAAACGATGATGGGTATAATAAATGAGATCCGATATTACAAACCAGACAATGAACACCAGCCAGAATGGCGCGGCGTAATAGTTAAGTAGTCCTATGTTATTGATTTCACAATAATAAGCAAGAAAGTAATTGCTTATAGGGTAAGCAGAAAAAATATTAATCAATCCAATAGACCAATTCAGAAGCCGCCTACGTCGGAAGCCGGCTTTACCCAACTGGTGTAATCTGGCAATGTATTCGAGCGCGATGAGCAAAGAAATAATCAGAAAAAATGCCAACGTTAAAAGTAAATTGTAAAAATCTAAATCAGAGTCTGTCCGAAATTCTGTGTAACTAGCCATTCTATTACTCGGTGACTCTATCACCGAATTCGATCATAAA
>NZ_LNYA01000007.1 GCF_001467615.1 Legionella erythra
CCCTGATCTTTTTCTTGCACCCACTTGATCTTTTTCTTACAGCGTTTTAAAAATCAGGTGCGTTAGCCCTGGCCTGTTTTTTCCATTGCTCCCTATCCAAAACCGGCTATGATAGGAATCCTTTCAACGGAGATTTACATCATGGAAAGAATATTTCGACGCCTAACCTTATTGATTCTTCTGGGCGGATCGATGGCCTATGGTGCACCCCATATTGCGTATACCGACACCGGCAAAGGGCAGGCTTTGGTTTTAATTCATGCATTCCCAACGGATAAGAGCCTCTGGGTGCCGCAGCAATCCCTAGCCAGTCATTTTCGCGTCATCACGCTGGATCTGTGGGGGTTTGGCCAGTCTCAATCCGTCAGTGGCGAAGCGGTAAGTATGGCGGACTATGCCGATGAGGTGGCTTTGCTCCTGCGACGCCTGCGGATTAAAAAGGCCATTTTAGCCGGTGAGTCCATGGGCGGCTATGTTGCATTGGCTTTTATGAAAAAATACCCACTTAAAACGGCCGGTCTGGTTTTATCGGATACGCAGGCGATTGCGGATACACCCCCCATGCAGGAAAAAAGGGAGCAGACAGCGCAGGACATCCTGCAACATGGGAGCAAGGCCTTTGTCGACGGATTTTTGCCTAAGGCTTTGTCAGTGCATGCGTCGGACGCCTTACGGATCTGGCTTAACAATTTATTATCCGCGCAGTCACCTCAGGCAATGGCCTCGGCGTTAAGGGGCATGGCTATCCGTGAAGAGTCCACCTCGCTTTTAGCCGAAACGGATTTACCCATTCTTTTCATCACCGGTGCAGACGATACCTTGATTTCACCGGCGCAAAGCCGGGCCATGCAGGCCATCACTAAAACCAGCCGACTGGTGGTTATTGAAGACGCGGGTCATTTGTCGAATCTTGAGAAGCCCAATGTGTGGAATCAGGCTGTGGTGGATTTTTTTATGCCCCCAGCCAGCCATGAAGGTGATAAAAGATGAATTATAAAGGGCTTTGGTGTAACCTAAGCCCAGGAGAACAGGAGAGGGATTGATGAAAGCGTATACAGTGTATATGCTTCGCTGTGAGAATGGCAGTTTGTATACGGGCTACACCAATAACCTGGCGCGCCGCTATCAGGCCCATCTGGCAGGAAAATGCAAATACACCCGAAGTTTTAAGCCGGTCGAAGTGGCTGCCCATTGGCATGTTTCAGACAAATCAACGGCTTTAAAGCTTGAACGCTTTATCAAGACGCTATCGCGCCAGGAAAAGGAAACCCTGGTGTTATCGCCCAGTCTTTGTCCATTCATGACTAATACCCCGGATGCACGGGAGATTGAGGAAAGCTGATGAATCAAAAAGTGTTTGTAAACCGCATTTTGAATATGAAAAAAATCAAGTACATTGGTCTGGATATGGATCATACCTTGATTCGCTACAACACCAAAAAGCTTGAAACGCTGGTTTACACACTGGTTGTGGAAAAATTAATCAGTCATAACCATTACCCGGAGGCGATTCGTGCCTTTCAGTTTAATTTTGATGATGCCATTCGCGGGTTGGTCATCGACAGCAAAAATGGCAATTTGCTTAAATTAAGCCGCTATGCCGCCATTCGCCAGAGTTATCATGGCACGCGTCCTATCAGCTACGCCGAGCAGCAGGATATTTATCGCAGTATTTATGTGGATTTAAGCGACACCAATTACAAGGCGATTGATACCTCATTCTCGATTGCTTTCGCTGTATTGTACAGTCAACTGATCGATTTCAAGGATGAATACCCGAATCAGCTGCCAAGCTACCATGACATTGCTATGGATGTGCTTAAATACGTCGACATGGCGCACGCCGACGGCAGCCTTAAAAAAGTCATCAGTGAAAACCTTGAAGAGTATGTCATCAAGGAAAAGGAGGTGGTGGAGGGACTTAAGTGGTATATCCGCCATGGGAAAAAGATTTTTGTATTGACCAACTCCGATTATTTTTACACCAAGCTCATGCTGGATTATGCCATTAATCCTTTTCTCGAGGAGGGGAAAGATTGGACCAGTCTGTTTGAGTTTGTGATTACCTTGGCCAATAAACCCCGATTCTTTTACGACAATCTGCGTTTTTTACACATTAACGGCGTCGATGGCAGCATGACCAATTTGAATGGGCCGATTGTGCCGGGTATTTATCAAGGCGGTTGCGCTAATAAATTTACCCATGATCTTCACTTGACCGGCGATGAAATCCTTTACATCGGTGACCATATTTATGGCGATATTGTCCGCTTGAAAAAAGATTGCAACTGGCGTACTGCCCTGGTGGTTGAAGAGTTGGGCGATGAAATCGAAGCGCAGGCTAAAGCCATGCCGACCACCCTAAAAATCGGTGAGGCCATGAATATTAAAAAGGCGCTGGAACAGCACTACGTGGAGCGCTGTACGCGACGTATCGATGAGCACACCAAAGCCTTTGATGACGACATCAATGAGTTACAGAAAAAATTAAACGTCATTGATGCCGAGTTGGCCAAGCTTCTGCAGGAGCAGCATCAATTTTACAATCCCAAATGGGACAGGGTTTTCCGTGCAGGTGCTGAGGAAAGTTATTTTGCCTATCAGGTGGATCGTTTTGCCTGTATCTACATGGCGAAGCTGTCTGATTTACTGGCCCATTCGCCCATCACCTATTTTCGCGCCAATCGCAGACCCCTGGCCCATGATGTTGACTTCATCACAGCAACGCCAACGGCGGATAAGTATCCTCCGCGTTAGGTAAGATGATGGGTCTCATCCGTTCTTTTTTTGCCAACGTGCTGTGCTTTATGCACAGCATCCATCCGCTCTAACCGGCTTGGGGGTGCGCTTTTAAAGGCAGTTGAGCATCATTGTTCAGGGCTAACGCACCTGATTTTTAAAACGCTGTAAGAAAAAGATCAAGTGGGTGCAAGAAAAAGATCAGGG
>NZ_LNYA01000008.1 GCF_001467615.1 Legionella erythra
CCGCCCTCCTATTCCCTCTCCCAGAGGGAGAGGGAGTTATCTCATAACCACCGCCCTCCTATTCCCTCTCCCTCTGGGAGAGGGTTAGGGAGAGGGGCATTGGGTTATTGCCGGCTACCCCCTGGCTAAGGCTGTTTTACCGGCATAGGGTAATTTTGCCAGTTCATCAATTCTTAAGAGTTGATTGTATTTGGCAACGCGATCCGTGCGGCATAAGGAACCGGTTTTAATCTGACCACAGCCGGTGGCGACCGCCAGGTCAGCAATGAATGCATCCTCGGTTTCACCCGAACGGTGAGACATGATACAGCGGTAATGGTTAGCCTGAGCCAGACGAATCGCTTCCCGTGTCTCGGTCAACGTGCCGATTTGATTTAATTTGATTAAAATGGCATTGGCCAATTTCTGAGTAATGCCTTGCTGCAGGATGGCCGGGTTGGTAACGAACAAATCATCGCCAACCAATTGAATTTTTTCTCCCAATACAGCCGTCAACTGCTGCCATCCTGACCAGTCACTCTCATCCAGGCCATCTTCAATACTGACAATAGGGTAGCTATTCACTAACTCCTGGTAATAAGCAATCAAACCGGCGCTGTCCAGCTGCTGATGATCGGAGACGAGATGATACACTTGATTGGTGTACAGCTCGGACGCTGCGACATCCAGGGCGAACACCATATCCCGCCCCAGTTTAAATCCGACCGCCTCAACAGCTTGGGATAAAACATCCAGCGCCTGCCGGTTTGATTTTAAGTCGGGGGCAAACCCGCCTTCATCGCCAACCGCTGTGTTCAGCCCCTGTTTTTTAAGTACAGACTTTAAGACATGAAACGTTTCAGCACCCCATTGCAGCGCGGTGGTAAAATCCGGCGCGCCCACGGGCATAATCATGAATTCCTGAATATCGACATTATTGTCTGCATGGGCACCGCCATTGAGGATGTTCATCATGGGCACCGGCATGGTCATCATTTCACCCTGGTTTAAAGCGACAAACAAGGGTTGTTGCCTGGCGTTGGCATAGGCACGCGCGCAAGCCAGAGACACTGCTAAAATGGCATTAGCCCCCAGACGGGATTTATTCTCTGTGCCATCGAGTTGACAGAGTTGTTGATCGATGACCTCCTGCTTATCAACCGACATGCCTTTTAATGCCTGATTAATGTCCTGATTAATGTGGTTAACTGCGCGGCGCACACCTTTACCCAAATAACGATTCGGCTCACCATCCCGTAATTCGCAGGCCTCACGGCTGCCTGTTGATGCGCCCGAAGGAACACAGGCGCGCCCCATGATGCCATTTTCAAGGTAAACATCCGCCTCAACCGTGGGGTTTCCTCGCGAATCAAGAATTTCACGCCCTAAAATACTGGCAATTTGCATCATCCATCCTCTTGCTGTCTGCTCATAAGGAGGATCATTGTTTTGCCATTGGGTTCTCTTGTCAAGTTAACTGACTGAAAAATGACTTATCGACGCTGATATTTCTTATGCGGGGCCACAAACAGCATCACCACACAGGCAATGAAACTCAATCCTGTACTCCATGATGCCGCCGTATAGAGCGCTCTGAGCTCAGGATTGGCTTTTTTGACAATGCTAAATTGCGACAGGTAAATGGTTTCACAAGCCCCATTGCCAGTATCATCGCGGCTGAAACTGGTTCCGCGTTGAAAGCGGGTGTCCTGGTTGGCATATTCTGCCAACACACCGCGCAAACGGATTTGATCGCCCACTTCAGCCTGCATCAAGGCTCTTTTAATAGCCAGGTTATCGGTGAGCAAATGGTTATTGGATAAGGCATTGCCCTTAAACAACTCCCCTGTTTGGCGATCAGACCAGGAGACCCAACAGGTCCAACTGTCGCTGTTGAAGGTCACTTTTTTATAAACCCCGGTTCGAACATTATCGCCCCAGACCACACAAAGATCGCGCAGATTAATAAAATCCTGCCAGCGTTTATGGTGCCAGATATCACCAAACCCGTCAGAATTGTTATAGGAGACCACCACCCCGTTTAATTGGTATTCATACTGCGGACGGATGACATAATGCTGATGATTGACAGTCAGGGTGAATGCTTTCTTGCTGGTCGGCTCCTGAAGCGGCGGTGACAGGGTTGTTAAGTCATAATACCCGGGGTCGGGTAACTTATCTTTTAAGAAATAAGTCACGGCCAACACCAGCAGGCTTAAAAGAAATAATATTCGGCAATAGTTTTCCGTGTTGGCTGAAATCAAAATAATTCCTGATATTCCTTGTTAATTCTTACCTTTCCTAATGTTCACTTTGATATATAACGTGGAATTTTGCGCAAAGGGCGTACCGGCGCGAATGACTTCCGTTCCCGGTTCAGCCGGGGCGCTGCCCTGGGCACTGGCCAATGCCACCCAATGATCCAGGGGAATGAGCATAGTCGTTTCCACTTTCTGCTCATGAAAGACCTGATTGCTCATATTGCTGGTTTGTTCACGAACCCGCTTGATGATAATTTTGACCTGATTGCCCTGTAATATTGGCTCAATCAGGAGCCCATTCTGCACCAGCCGGCGATCGAAGCTTACCCCTGTCCATAATCCCAAGCCCACGGAGCGAATCACCGGTTGACTTTCTCCCGTACTGACAAAAGCCGACTCCCCATTCATCACCGTAATGGATTGGCGGCGACGCTGATTGATTTGTGACGGGGTACTGATAGTCTCGGTGTGGCCGTCCTGAGTCGATAACCAGTCAGAATCCCCCTGGAAGATGGTGATCTCAAAAACAACCGGTGGCGTATCCAGTTTATGCAGCACCGCACGAAGCGCTGTCAATGTGTCTGGCGACACATTGACAATCAGGGTTTGTCCACTGCCTGTGACTTTATCCCCTTCTTTTAAGAGAGGCTGAATCAATTGAATCACTTGCGCGGCATCCTGATAATGCAGATCAATCACCTTGGTTATCCTGGGTTCTGCAAAAACGCTGGCGACAACCAGAGACAACAACAGGTACCATTTTTTCATGATATCCACTCCTGTGAGATATTATTAGTGTAGCAGGGCAGCAAGGCTTCAAGTGCTGAATTTTGCGGGAATGGTTTAGTTCTTGGAAAAGTTTCGCTATAATCAGCCCAAATCTTTCAGCCTGCATAATGATTATGGGAAGCATATTTAATATGTTTGGGCCATCTCCCATCCGGCCTATCGAACAGCACATGCGAAAAACCTATCATTGTGCCAAGCAGCTGCACCCTTTTTTTGAGGCTGTGCTTAAGCACGACTGGCCAACCGCTGCAGCCATCAAAGAGAAAATTTCCCAAATTGAAAAAGAAGCTGATTTAATCAAGCGCGACCTGCGTTTGCATTTACCCACCGGTCTTTTTCTCCCTGTGTCCCGTACCGATCTTCTTGAACTTCTCAGTGCCCAGGATCGCATTGCCAACCGCACTGAGGACATTGCCGGGCTCATCGTCAGCCGGCAAATGGTCATTCCTGAAGCCCTTTCTTCTGTCTTCATGCCTTTTCTGGAGCGATGCCTGGATGCCGCCAAACAAGCCTGCAAAGCCATCAATGAACTTGATGAATTGCTGGAAAGCGGTTTTCGCGGCAGCGAGGTCAAAATTGTTGAGGAAATGATTGTAACCCTCGACGAGATTGAACACGACAGCGATGAAAAGCTTGCTGACATCCGGCACCGTATTTTTGAGTTGGAAAAAGAACTGCCCGCTCTTGAGATTATTTTTCTTTACAAGCTGGTTCAATGGATTGGTGACTTGGCAGATTATGCTCAAACAGTCGGCGGCCGTTTACAGATTTTAATTGCCCGGTAATTTTGTCTATGGATTATTCTGTTTATCTGTTATTTGCTGCGCTTGCGCTTTGCTTTTTAATGAATTGGGGCGTAGGCGCCAATGATCTTGCCAATGTCATGAGCACAACCATGGGTTCCAAAGCGGTGACTGTCCGCCAGGCCATGTTCATTGCCATTGTTTTCGAGTTTGCTGGTGCCTTTCTTGGCGGCAGCGGCGTGACGGAAACCATGCGGGATGGCATTATCACCAGCAGTGAATTATCCAGCCAGCCCTTAATTTTGATTGAAGGCATGCTGGGGGTGCTGCTGGCCTGTACAGTGTGGATGAATTTAGCCAGTTATCTCGGTGTACCGGTCTCCATTACCAATGCGCTGGTGGGCTCCATGGTGGGCTTTGGTGCGGTGGTATTAGGACCGGAAGCCATTCAATGGAATCAGGTTTATCATATTGCCATTGGCTGGGTAACGTCTCCTTTAATTGCCGGCATCACCGCCTACACTTTGTTTATCAGTATTCAACAAACCATTTTCGTCAAATCCGATCCGCTGGAAAAAGCCAAGCTTTACATTCCTATCTACCTGTTTTTAGTCGGTTCAGTCCTGTCATTTATTACCGTATTTAAAGGTTTAAACCATTTCGACATCCATTTAAATTTAAAGCAGGATTTGGCGGTTACGCTGGCCACCAGCATCACCATTACTCTCATTGGCGTTATGTTCATCAAACGCATCCCGGAAATGCCGAGAATCCGCCGCCGTGAGCGCTTCATTCAAGTGGAGAAGTATTTTGCTGTACTCATGGCCTTAACGGCCTGCGCCATGGTCTTTGCGCATGGTTCTAACGATGTGGCCCTGGCTGTCGGCCCGCTGACCATTGTTCACAGCCTGGTCATGCATCCAGATAATGCCTTTACCGCCACCAATTACCCGGCCTGGATCATTTTCCTGGGTTGTTTTGGCGTTGTAACTGGATTTCTCATGTATGGACGCCGCGTCATTGAAACGGTAGGCAGCTCCATTACCGCCCTGACACCCAGCCGGGCTTTTGCCGCAACATTGGCTGCCGCCACAACCGTGGTTGTCGCGACCAGTACAGGTATTCCAGTCTCGGCGACTCAGACACTGGTTGGCGCCGTGTTAGGGGTAGGGTTAGCGCGTGGTATCGGTGCCTTAAACTTAATCGTCATCCGCAACATTTTTATGTCCTGGGTATTAACCCTGCCGGCCGCGTCGCTGCTAACCATTATGGCTTATAAACTGCTGCACCTGATGATTGGTTAAGTTGAGTTAATACGGTGCTTAACCCGGTGAGCTTCAGCCACCGGGTTATTCTTAAAATCCACGCCAGATTTCACTTTCCAATTCGGGAAGATCGGGATTGTCGCGCAGGGCATTGATGCGCTCATATTTCCTGATTTCCGCTAACTGCGAAGCTGATTTTTCATGATCGGCATCAAATTGATATAAAAACTTGTCGATTGGACTGACATAGGCTTTATCAAGGTCATGTTTGTTCATAAGGAATCCTACAAAATTTAGCGAATCATTTTAGCGGTTTTTATGGTAAGTTACCATTGATTATATACTAACTCAGGGATTATCAGTATGACCATTAAAAAAGCAGAGCTGCATGTGCATCTGGAAGGAACCATCAGCCCGCAATTGGCGCAAAAGCTGGCACTGCGCAATCAGTTGCAGTTACCCGCCGGCCTCATCAATGCCAATGGCACCAGTTACAACTATGGCGACTTCATGGATTTTTTAAAGGCTTATGACCAGATTGCCGCCCTGATTGCTTGCCCACAAGACTACTATGATGTGACCTTTGAATACCTTAAAGAAAGTGCGCTGGGTGGCAGCATTTATACTGAAATGATGTATTCACCTGACCATGCGGAAATGGTCAGCGGCATTCCTTCCAGCGAACATCTTAAAGCCATTCAGCAAGCCATTGACGATGCCGAACATCAACAGGGCATTGTTGGTCGTATTATTATCACGGCCGTGCGCCATTTCGGTGAAGAGGCCGCTGTGAAAGTGGCAAAACAAGGCATCAAAGAGGACCTGCCCTGCGTGGTGGGTTTTGGCTTGGGTGGTGATGAAATCAACTTCCCACCCAAACGTTTTGCCCAAGCTTATCAGATTGCTGTCGAAGGCGGCCTCCATGCCACCGTGCATGCGGGTGAATTTGCCTCAGCAGAAGGCATGAACGAAGCCATGGATTATTTGCCGATTAAGCGCATTGGCCACGGTGTGCAAAGTATCCATTCCCCTGAAACCATCGCCCGCCTGAAAGACAAACAGATTGCCCTTGAGATCTGCCCCTCCAGCAACGTTAGGCTTGGTCTTTTTAAAGATATCCCCAATCACCCCATCCGCCGTTTGCATAATGAGGGGTTATTACTTAGCATCAATTCCGATGATCCGCCGTTCTTCAATACCAATCTGGCCACGGAATATGAACGGGTTCAGCAGACCTTTAACTACTCGGATGCAGACATGACCCATTTTACCCGCATGGCGCTTGAAACAGCGTTTGTCGACGAGGCGACAAGAAAACGACTATTGCAGCATTTAAATTAAGAAATCGGACTCGTATCGTTCGACTTGACCGCGGTATCCACGTTCCACAAGACCAACAGTGCTGGATTCCGCGCACGGAATAATGATGCGGTACTTGAATGACTGATCTTGATTATTAAGCAGTATGAATAATCTGAAGTTGAAATGCTTATGCCCAGTCGGGCATAAGCATCAGGCAGAAACATCTTCCATGTATTGGCGCAGTTTTTTCATTGCATTTTTTTCGAGCTGACGCACCCGTTCAGCAGAAACGCCATACTTGTCAGCCAAATCGTGCAAAGTGACTTTATCATCGGCTAACCAACGTTGCTGCAGAATATCCTGGCTACGCTCATCCAGGCATTCGAGAGCCTGGAATAATTGATCGCGCCCCTGAACATCGCTGCGCTCCTGTTCAATCAGCAGAGCCGGATCATTGCTGCTATCATGCAGGTAATGAACGGGGGCTTTAAAGGCTTCGTCTTCATCATCATTGGCCGAGGCGTCGAAAGACGCATCCATGGCATTCAAGCGCTGTTCCATTAACACCACGTCTTCGCGGCTGACACCGAGATCGTTGGCGACGGCATCAATTTCCTCGCTGTTAAACCAGCCGAGGCGCTTTTTCATTTGTCTTAAATTAAAGAACAGCTTGCGTTGCGCTTTCGTGGTCGCGATTTTCACAATGCGCCAGTTACGCAAAACGTATTCGTGGATTTCCGCTTTAATCCAATGGACAGCGAAAGAGACCAAACGGACTCCCATTTTGGGGTCAAAACGCTTGACCGCTTTCATTAAGCCGATGTTACCTTCCTGGATTAAATCGTTTAAGGGTAAACCGTAACCAAGATAGCCTCTGGCTACCCGAACAACATAGCGTAAATGAGCCAGCACGAGCTGACGTGCGCTCTCAATGTCGCCTTCGCTATGGTATTTCTCCGCGTAGTTTAATTCTTCTTCAGCAGAAAGCATCGGAATCTGATTGACCCGATGAATATACGCATCAATACTGCCTATAGGCAAATTCAAGGATGCCAATTGCAGTTGTTGACTCATAGGGTACTTCCTCCAGTTATCAAAACCATAACAGGGTTAACGAACTGTCTGTTAACTTCCTTACAGACAGCTTTATTATACACTAATTTTAAAGGTTAATGCATTTAACCCATCAATTTAGTATAGATTTTTTTTTGTACAATACAAGGACGAATTTGATTTTATTTTGTCGCGAGACCGCTCTTAAGCGGCAGTCTCCCCTCATGCAATCCCCTAATAAGTCTCTATCGCAGCCAGCTGCCGTTTTACCGACAATCGCGCACCCAGCCAACCAAGCAGGATGGCCGCAAAAACGATGAGGTAAGCTTGCTTGACGGACAAACCCAGCAGCGGGTAATGCATTTGATAGGATGAAGCCAGCTCCTGCACAGCCACGGCGATGCTTAACATGAAAATATTGACCAGCAGCACCGCAAAGATAGCCCCTACCAGGCCATACCAGACTCCGGAATAAAGAAAGGGCCGCACGATAAAGGCATCGGTGGCGCCGATAAGCTTCAAAACCTGGATTTCTTCATGGCGGTTATGTATAGCGAGACGCAGGGTGTTGCCGACAATCAGCACCACTGCACAGGCCAAGAGCGCCATTAAGGCATGGGCTGTTTTCGAGGCAAACCCCAAAATAGCATGTAAGCGTGTTATCCATTCGATATCAAGCTTGGCTTGCTCCACATCCGGTAAAGCTTTCAGGCGAGTATATAGCTGATCCACCTTAAGCGGCGTGTCTATCCCCACCGCAGGAATCACCTCGATCACAGCCGGCAGGGGATTTTCAGGAAGGTAGCGCATGATGTCGTTCATCCCCTCCTGCTTTTGCAATTCCTGCATGCCTTCTTCCGGCGTTTTCAGGGTAGCATGACCAACGCCCTCTGTTTCCTGAATTTGAATCAGGATTTTGTTTTGATCCGCAGCCGTTAACGGCTGTTTCAAATAAAGGGAAATATGACCCCCGCGTTGCCAATCAGCAGTCAACTGATTCAAGCTGTCGCTAAATACCCAGAATAAGGCAGGCAGGGCTAGCGCGATGGCAATCACAACCACCGTCATCATCGTTGCCAGGGGACGGCGGCAGAGAAAATTAAAACTGTTGGTTGCGGCCTGCAAATGATAAGCCGCTTGTGACCGAATGTTCTTTAGCATACCCGCCCTCCTTTTAACATGATGATGCGGTGTCTCATGCCTGCAATCAGGGCCAGATCATGGGTGGCGATCAGCACGCTCACGCCCACCTGATTAAACTGTTCAAACAGTCGCATGATTTCAGACGACAAGCTAGGATCCAAGTTTCCGGTCGGCTCGTCAGCCAGAAGCAACGCGGGCTTGTGTACAACAGCCCGGGCAATACCCACGCGCTGCTGCTCACCGCCAGACAAGTGGATGGGCTGCATTTTCTCTTTCGTCAATAAACCGACCATATCCAGCGCGGCATGCACACGCTTGGCAATCAGGGCAGGCTGTACCCCCTGAATCTGCAAAGGCAAGGCGACATTATCAAATACCGTGCGATCATTTAAAAGGTTGGGGGATTGGAACGTAATGCCCAAGCTGCTGCGATAATACGCGATTTCCCGTTTTTTTAACTGGTTAAGCCGTATGCCATTCACTGTTAATTGACCAGAAGAAGGCGACTCCAGCTTGGCAATTAATTTAAGCAACGTGCTTTTGCCGGCTCCAGAGTGACCGGTAATAAAGGCCATCTCGCCTTTTTGTAAGGTAAAATCAACCTGACTCAGCGCTTCAAAACCGCCGGGATAACGTTTGCTCACTTGATCGAATTTAATCATCATTGAATATGGCTCTGACAAATTGTTCCGCGTCAAAGGGACGTAGATCGTCAATCCCTTCACCAATCCCCAGATAACGAAATGGTATCCCTAATTCATTGGCGATGGCAAACAGTATTCCTCCTTTTGCCGTGCCGTCGAGTTTCGTCATGGTAATCCCGGTTAAATCGACAGCCTGATGGAATTCACGCGCCTGATTAAGTGCATTTTGGCCAATACTGGCATCCAATACCAGCATGGTTTCGTGCGGCGCATTGGCATCAAGCTTCTGAAGAACGCGTTTAACTTTCTTTAATTCCTCCATCAGGTTGCCCTGGGTATGCAAACGGCCAGCGGTATCAGCAATTAGGATATCGATGCCGCGTGCTTTAGCTGCCTGCAACGCATCGTAAATAACTGATGCGCTATCCGCGCCGGTATGCTGGGCAATAACCGGAATCTGGTTACGTTCCCCCCAAACCTGCAATTGCTCAACTGCCGCGGCGCGAAAGGTATCGCCTGCCGCCAGCATGACTTTTTTACCCTGCTGCTGGAATTGCTTGGCCAGTTTACCGATGGTCGTGGTTTTCCCCGCCCCATTGACACCGACGGTCAGGATGACAAACGGCGTCCCGTCCGGGGTTTCGGGTATTAATGGCTGGCTCTTCGCGGCCAGTAAGGCAGTCAGACGCTCCTTCAGGAGGCCATACACCGCTGCCCCATCCGCCAACTGTTTGCGGGCGAGGCTATCGCTGACCTGCTGTAAAACAGTTTGTGAAGTGTCAATGCCCAGATCGGCACTGAGTAGCAGGGTTTCGATATCCTCCATCAGCGAAGCGTCAATTTCTTTGCGGCCCAGCAGCAACCGGCCGATACTTTCACCCAATTGATGGCGGGTTTTGCTCATGCCTCGCTTCAGGCGGGCGTAAAATCCCGGTTTACCTGGCTCCGTTTGTTCAACGGGCATCTGGCCTGTATCGGCGGATGAAGTCTCTACCGTCACATCCTCACCCGGTGCTGCATCAGCCGCAGCCGGGGGTGTAGCTCCATCCTGATTTCTTTTAAACCATTTAATCATAAGTGTACAAAACGAAGGAAATGTGAAATTCTATCACTTTTTTTGGTTCGGAGTTAATCCATGCGGCTTGCATTATTGCTTTTCTGTGCTGCTTTTTCCTCTTATGCGGCTGACAATGTTCATCAATACACCCTGGATAACGGCCTGAAACTGGTTGTCAAGGAAGATCACCGCGCACCCGTGGCCGTCACCATGATTTGGTACAACATCGGCTCGGCGGATGAACCGGGCGGCATCACCGGCGTCTCTCATGCGCTGGAGCACATCATGTTTAAGGGAACGCAAAAGTATCCCCTGGGTATTTTTTCCAAAACCATTGCCAATGTCGGCGGGGAAGAAAATGCCTTTACCAATTATGATTACACCGCCTATTTTGAAAAAATAGCGGCGTCGCAATTACCGATAACCTTTGAGCTCGAAGCCGATCGCATGCAGAATCTGCTACTGGATAAAGAGGAGTTCGCCAAGGAAATGAAGGTCATTCAGGAAGAGCGCCGTCTTCGTACCGATGACAATCCCCAGGCGTTAACGTTTGAACGTTACCTGGCTGCAGCCCATCTGGCGGATCCTTATCATCACCCGGTCATTGGCTGGATGAGCGATATCCAACAAATGAATATTGATGATTTAAAATCCTGGTACCAGAATTTTTATACCCCTAACAACGCGACCCTGGTTGTGGTCGGTGATGTGAATGCAGGCAAAGTTTACGAGCTTGCCAAACTTTATTTTGGTCAAATTCCAAAACGACCTGATTTTATCCGCAAACCGCAACAGGAGCCGCCGGCATTGGGGCCCAAATCGGTTGAAATCCATGCGCCGGCCAAACTGCCGATGCTGATGTTTGGCTACAGCGTGCCCAGCGTAAAAACAGCCGAAAAAAACTGGGAACCTTATGCTCTGGAAGTGGTCGCCGCCATTCTTGATGCAGGTGAGAGCGCACGCTTTGCCCGCAATCTGGTGCGTGGCTCGCACGTGGCCAGCAATGTCGATGTTTACTACGATCTCTATACCCGTTATCAAACGCAATTTACCTTGTTTGGTATTCCAACCCAGTCACACAGCATCGCTGAATTGAAAGCCGGGGTATTACGGGAGTTGCAGCGTCTGCAAAAAGAACCGGTCAGTGCCCAGGAATTGCAACGCGTAAAAACCCAAATCATTGCCCAGAAAACCTTTGAGAAAGATTCAATCTTCGGTCAGGCCATGGAGATTGGCGTCCTGGAAACATTAGGCTTAGGCTTTAAAACGGCCGACATCTACACAGACAGAATTAACAACATAACACCCCAACAGATTCAGGATGTGGCAAAAAAATACTTCCGCCCTGAATTAATGACTGAAGCCCAGTTATTCCCAGTGTCCCAACCTGAGAGACGATAATGAAACGATTGTTTGTAATTGCCTTACTTTTTTCATGCGCCGCTGCAACAGAGGCCAACACATTTAAAACGAAGAAATGGGAAACCAGCCATGGCGCCAAAGTCGTATTCTATCAGGCGAAAGAAGTGCCCATGCTGGATATTAATGTCGCGTTTGCCGCAGGATCTGCCTACGATGACAAACAATTTGGCTTGGCCTCACTCACAGCCAGCATGCTCGATCAGGGCAGCGGCCGCTTCGATGCATCGCAGATTGCTGAAACCATTGCGGACACCGGGGCACAATATAATTATGAAACCAGCCGGGATATGGCTGTATTTCGCTTGAAAACACTCACCTCGGAAGCGGCCTTAAAACAATCAGTAGACGCCTTTTCCCTCATCATCAATAAACCGGCTTTCCGTCAGGAAGCGTTTAACCGTCAGAAGAATCAGTTGCTGATGACCATCGCGCAGATGCAGGAATCACCTGATGATGTGGCCAACATGACCTTCTTTAAACAACTTTACAAGAATCATCCTTATGCCCATCCGGTCAATGGCACCATGGAAACTGTTAAAATGTTGAATACCTGGCAGGTACGCAATTTTTACAAACGCTACTATGTCAGCGCCAATGCCGTGATTGTTCTGGTTGGCGCCATCGATGAAGAAAAGGCGCATCAGATTACCGAGCAGTTGACTGAATTTTTACCCAAAGGAGAACATGCACCCTGTATCCCCAAAGCCGAAGCATTACCCGCTGCGGAAAAAGTGAATATTGTTTTTCCTTCATCCCAGACCATGCTGCGCTTAGGGCAAGTGGGTATCAGCCATGCTTCGCCCAATTATTTTCCGCTCATGGTAGGTAATTACATTCTTGGCGGCGGTGCGCTGGTATCGCGCCTGTCCACGGAAGTGCGTGAAAAACGGGGATTAACGTATGGCATTTACAGTCAGTTCGTACCCATGCCAGGCGAAGGTCCTTTCATTATCAGCCTCGCAACTCAAAACAATCAGGCCAATACTGCTTTACAAATCACGCGCGAAACCCTGGACAATTTTCTGAAAATGGGTCCAAGCGAAGATGAATTGACGGCGGCCAAGCAATACCTGGCAGGCAATTTCCCCCTGTCGCTGGCCAGTAATAACAGCATTGCCGGCATGCTGCTTCGCATTGCTTTTTATGATCTGCCTGATGATTATCTGGATACTTATGTGGCTCGAATTGAAGCGGTCAGCGTTGAAGACATTAAAAAAGCATTTGATGAAGCAGTTAAACCTGCGCAGATGTTATTAGTCACCGTAGGGCAAAAGTGAAGCAACAGGTTCGCATCATCGGCGGCAAATTCCGCGGCAAGAAAATTGACTTTCCAGAAGCACAGGGGTTAAGACCAACCCCTGACAGGGTACGCGAAACCCTGTTTAACTGGCTGATGCACGACATTCGTGGCGCCCGTTGCCTTGATGCGTTTGCCGGTAGCGGCGCTCTGGGTTTCGAAGCGTTTTCCCGGGGGGCTGCTCATGTTACTCTGGTTGAACAAAATCGCCTTGTGTTTAACCACCTGCTAACCGTCAGCCGCGCGTTCAATGCGCCTGAGTTATCCGTCATTCATGCGGATGCCCTTGCGTTTTTAAGCACAACCCGAGAGACATTTGATTTGGTCTTTCTCGATCCCCCCTTTGCCCATGCATGCCATGAAGCCTGTTTCACCCGCCTTCAGGCAAGCGATTGCCTGCCGCCGGGCGGTTTGGTTTATGTGGAATCCCCCGAGTCCCTCACCCTGAATCCAGCTGCATGGCAAGCCTTGAAAAGCAAGCAGGCAGGCCATGTGTTTTATGCTCTTTATAAAAAAATGCCAAGCAATTGAAATACCTTGACTTGTGCTTGACAAGGGGGCCATGCTCCTGTTTCAATCAATGCAGTACTTATCGATAATAAAGCACAGAAGATGAACAACAAGCTTGTTACGCTTTTAGCCGCCTCTATTTTATTAGCTGGCTGTCAGAGCACGTTTAAAAAACCCCCCATTAATGCACCTGCCGATGATGCCAGCATCAAACTCGCCGAAGCCGCCTCCTCTGTCAGTGACTCCATGTTGGAAATGGCTCGTGTAGAAAAAGTCATAACACCTCCTGTGCGGGATAACACCTTGACCATTCCCAACGCCTACACCTTGCAGGCACGAGCGTCCGTTGACTGGTCCGGTCCAATTGAAGAACTCACCGCACGCATTGCCAAAGCCGCTCATTTTCGCATGCGCATTCTTGGAAAAGAACCGGCTGTACCGGTCCTGATAAGCATTACCGCCAAGGACGAGAGCCTGGCTGAAATTCTGCGTGATATTGATTATCAGGTAGGTCGAAAAGCCAGCATTCACGTTTACCCTAACAGTCAGGTTGTAGAATTACGCTATGCTAAAATTTATTCCTAGTCTCGCTTTGACCTGTGCAACCGCCTTGCTGGCGGCTTGCTACTCCTCTTCGCATCAAACGACCGTCGTCATTAATGGTGACACGACCTCGTTAGCCGGTCTTCAGGCCATGGCCAATACGCGCGGTGTCACGTCCAATAAAAACGGCATGAGCAAGATTCGTGAAATGGCGCTTCGTGAAACCGCGTTAAGTCTCGGGGCCCAGTCCGGTTTAGCTTGCCGGGCCAAGATCATTGACGAGGAGCTAACCCGCAAAGCGCGCGATCTGGATGCTGTGTTTGACTTTAATGCGCTGGTGCTGGAACATAATATTCTCCCTCCCGTGCTGCTTGAGGGGCGTAATACGCTAAACCTGGCAGACATGCAAACGATTCGGATATCCGACCGCACCTACAAGGTCGCTAAACAAGCCCATTTCATTACCACCCCGCCCAATTGGCGGCAGTACCTGTGGATGGATTATAAAAAGCCTGAGTACCCCAATATTACCCTTCTGCCTAAAACCAAGGAAGAACGTCAATTGTGGAGCTTTTATGTCACCAAAGGATGGAAAAACGGCATTGAACAAGCCAATACCATTCTTGAAGAAAGTGTGGCCCGCATAAAAGAAGACTACAACGGCATGATTTTATACCGCAAACTATTAGCCATGAACATGGTATCGCCCCCGTATGTTTCACATACCGATCTTGGCGTAACCGGTGATGGCTCGGAAATTCATATTGATGACCGTGTGCTGCGTATTACCGCTCTGCCGGCTCTTAATATTAACAGCAAGGAATGGCGTGCGGCGGTGGCTAAGGATGAAGAGGCACTGGAGCATTTCAGAACCATGGAAAAACTGGCGCTAAATGCCAAGATTGTCATTACCAACAAATCCTGGCAGCCGACCATTGCACCGGTGAATAAGGACATTACCCCAGTCAATTAGCAATTTCTCATGCTTGCAACCCCTTGTTAGTATATACTTTTAACAACAAGGGGTATCCCTGACAGGTTTTACAACGCAGGTTGCAAGATCTATAAATCCGTTTTTATTCAATGTTATTTTTAAGCCAAGGCTAACTTATGAGCAGCAATATTAATTTAATGCCCGATGAACCCACACGGTTTACACCCGTTTTTATGGATAAAATGCTTGAGCATGCAGAAAGTTTGAAGGCATCGGATATCACCATTCAAACCGGCTCGCCTATTTTTGCTGAAGTGTACGGACGCTTGCTTAAAATAACCAACCGCAGCCTCTCAAACACCGAGCTTGGTGATTTAATTAACTCCATTTATGGACCGAACGCCACCACGCAATTATTATCCGGTAAAGACATCGATACCCATTACGAATTTCGCCCCAACCGTGGCGTGCGCTACCGTTACCGGGTGAATGCCACGTCCTGCCTGGTGGAGGGGCATGACGCCATTCAGATTACCTTGCGTACGATTCCCACCACGCCGCCAAAACTGGAGACCATGGGATTACCGGATAATATCATTAAAGCCATTGCGCCTCAGGAAGGCATTGTATTTATTACCGGTGCCACGGGCTCCGGTAAATCCACGCTGCTCGCGTCCATCATCCGTGATTTGATTGAAAAAGATGACTCCAACCGTAAAGTACTGACTTACGAGGCACCAATTGAATTTGTGTATGATGAAATTGAGACCATTTCTTCCGTGGTCAGTCAATCGGAAATACCCCGCCACCTGCCTGATTTTGCGGACGGCGTGCGCAATGCGCTGCGCCGCAAACCCCGCCTCATCATGGTGGGGGAGTGCCGGGATGCCGAAACCATCAGTGCCGCGCTGGAAGCCGCACTGACCGGTCACCCGGTTTACACCACACTGCATACATCCGGTGTGGCAGAAACCATGCGCCGTCTGGTTACGTCGTTTTCTGGTGAAGAACGACTGGGACGAACGATTGATATTCTCGAAACCATCCGTCTGTGTATCTGGCAAAAATTGGTTCCCACAGTGGATGAAAAACGAGTCGCCTTGCGGGAATACCTCGTTTTTGATGAAGAAGTGCGGGATATTCTCTTAGAAAGCGACCCCAACGAAGTCACCTCCACCACCCGAAAACTGGTCAGGCAACGCGGCCAATTAATGACCATTGATGCCAAGGACAAGTTTGAACAGGGCATTATCAGTGAACGGGTTTATAAGCTTATCCTGGCGGGGACCAAAGAGCAGTACGAATAAGCCTACCTTGACCATGTCACGCCATGGTTTCCTAACTCTGAAAGTCCAGAGTACCGCATTTACAAACTGACGATTACCCTTCGCGATACCACCCGATTAGCCTCATTGACCAGGCAAGTGAGGTTCTAATAGCGACCTGACATGATCTTATATATCGTGGCGTCTATGCGCTTGCTCCATCTCTTGAACCCTTGATGATAAAAATAAATCAATTATCACAGAAGTCAGGCTTTGGTACGACGCCTAGCTAGCAATAGTTTACGCAGAGGAGTAATAAATTATTCAGATAAACCCTTAGTGGGTGGTTTGCTCCGGGTTGATTCGGGGTTTTGAGGACCAGGTCGAGCTTTGACATCAGCATTCTTAGAAGCCGCTTGACCAGTGAGTTTCTTCATACCCTTCATCCCATAGCCCTGTAGCTGTTGATCTATCTGACCTGCGGCCTTCATCGTGCTGGAGCCGGAGCCTTCGACTTGTTTTTTGCCTTCTTCAGCCCACTGCGATGTTTCCTGGCCTATACTCTCACCTTGACCGCCAATCCAGCGCAGCACCTTGTCGGGCAGGTAGGTGATTAAGGTAAACGATTTTTGCACCGCCGTAATATACATGGTGGTATAGATGAGAATAGCAAAGAAGAAACCGTAGATGCCCGCCCATCCGGTGTAACCGATCGTGGTATCAATTCTCCCGGCTTTTTGCGCGGCGTAATTTTCATCCGGTTGATACGAGGTGCCATTGCCCGTCGGCGCTCCGGCACCAATGGATTGACCAAAATCCAGACCGCCTGTCACATTCCAGGTCGGCGCATTAGGATCACCCTGCACAAAGGTGACCGCATTGGCAAAGCCCGCGTTAATCACCCAGACCGCCACGTACGACAACGCAATGGCTGAAATATAACCGATAATCATCATGGCCGGGCGCAGGAAGACGTTCATTAGGATCATGATGGCTTGCTCGCCCTTACCAAAGGCATCATGCCCTTCCGGATGGGTAACACCCAGCGCGACAATGGGTGCCGCCACCATGGCTTCAATCACAGAAATTAGCCACGCAATGGTTCCGAAGGTGAAAATCATGTACGGCAGGAACGGGATGTAATACGCTGTCAGGAAGCCAATACTCACCATGGTGCTTAACCAGGCAAAGAGCAGCGGCATGGCCATCGCCAGCAGAGGGAAGATGAAAATACCAAACCAGGGAATAATGGCACTCATAATGGCCAGACCCATCAGGTATATCCACAAATCATTGGCGAAGTTAATGTAGTTCACACCCATGTTGGCCAGCGCCACCACCGGATTGACTGTTGGCTGCTGAATGTAGGAGACCCCGTGTTTAAAGATTTCTGCCATACCCAATAACGGCAGGGACAGGAAGGCCATGATAATCATGTTAATGATAGAAGCCATCATGGACAGGAAGAAGTTAAACAGGTTCCTGATGATGAAGTTATAGAAGATATCCCCTAACAACTGCCCCAGACAGAATTTAAAGAAGACAATCTTCACTTCACCACAAGGAAAATCCTGTGATTTTAAATACATGGCACCCGGTGTCAGGTCTATATTAAACTTCATGGCAAACTGTGGCGGACTAAGCCCGGGTTGGCCAGGCAGATGCACCATGACTGAATTATTAATAAAGCCATAAACCGTGGAGGAAAGAACGCCACTCTGCACTTTTTGGGCTGCATTGTTACCAAAGGAGGGCGCACTCAGGGGGGAGTTATTCGGGCCCACCAGAGTAGAACCATTAATCATACCCACCATGTTTTGGATCGGTGTCTGGTTGCCGCTCAGCCATTGGCACAGGGCCGCGTAAGTCCCGCTGCATTGTTTATTCTGGCTAAAGGCATTGAGCGGAATCTGGGTATCAAACTGGCTGCCATCCAAACCGGTATTCGTGTCTGTCTGATTGGCTGTTTGCAAATCAGCGGCATTCAGGCGGGCTAAATCAAAGAAATAACTGCCGGCCATGAGCCAACCCTGTTGCTGGGCCTTGGTAATAAATTCGCGTTGCTTATTGGCTGTGCTACTGTCTTGTGCTTGCCTGATAAGATTGAGCGTTGGCATCATGATGCCGTTATAATCCGTAATGGCGCCCTGAAATTCGGTGCCGCTAAACAAAGGCGCATTGGAGTTGGAGGTGTCAGGCCCCCAACTGACGCAATCGTTTGACGGGCCATCGCAGGCAGAGCCTGAATTGAGATAAGGAATCCCGAATTGTTGCTGTGCGACGCCCGGTGCAAAGGGTTTATTGTTGGTATTGGAGCCTGAGGAAGAGGGATTGAGTGAAGGATTGTTATTGACCATCACCTGAGCCACCATGGCCAAGTCCAGGTACATTTGCTGAATAGCAATCGCACGGGACATTTTCGCTGTTTCCAGATCATTATTCTTGACCACGCTGGAAACGGTATTGATGTTGGAAATGGCATTCCAGGTTATCTGACCGCAAATGCCGTTTAATACCGCATAGGGATTATTGGAGTCAAAATTAGGCATCTTGGCCGTGTAGGTGTTTTTGGACGGGTCGGCATTCTGAATGGAGACCATGTTCACGGAATTGATGAAATCAGGAACAGCCGTATTACAGAAAGGAGCCATCGTAGCAGAAGGGGTACCCGAACAGACGCCTTCACCACTGCTTTTTTGACTCATCAAGGTCTGACGCTGACTTTCCAAGGCTTGCTGGATGCCAGCCATGCACACCTGACCGGCCAGAATTCTGGACGCACCGGTTGCCACACTGTTGCCCCCCGCCTGCAAAGACGTGAGCGGGTTAATCTGGGTCTGGACAATCACACCGCCGCGGTTTAAATAGCTTAAGGCCGCTTCCCAGACCTTATCCGCGGCACCAACCCCCTGCACCACGACCCACATCACAAAGATTTGCATCAGGCAATAGCCGGACGCTTTGGGAATTAACAAGGCTAAACCCAGCGTAGAACGGACAGGAACCCAGATAGAGGACCATTTCTGGCCGAGCATTTGTCCTTCCTGGGCGGTGTTCATGGTGGAGACCAGCAGGGTATACATGATGACAATACCGCCTAATGCCAGGACGGCCGAGTTGAACACCGAAAACATACTGCCCATGATCTGGCTGCCGCTACCATGCAGCACGCCGTCAACGATACCGAAGATATTGCCAAGAAAAACCACGGAATAATCGCTGGGAGGCGGGGCGAAACTCAGTGAACCGGATGAACTGCTATCTGCTGCTAAAGCCAGCGCAGGGAACAACGTCATTAACAACGTACTAACAATTTTATTCATGGCTTATCACCCATCAAACCTTGCCTGAACCATTCCCTGAAGGTGCATCCAAGTTTACGTACTTTAATCTGGTAATACCAAAAATGGTAACGAAACGCCAAAGCCAGCGCGATAAGCATCACCACGAGGCTAATAATAACCGCGCTGATTGACCCGTAAATCACATGATATACTGCATAGGAAAAGACCAGAATGGCTGCAATAAACATTAAAATACTTAATCGGAAAAGCGCTTTTTGCTGGGCGATCAAATCTTTTTCAGTCAGGTTGTACTTGGCCATCGCCACATTAAACGACTCACCGCTGCCTGTATTTTTCTGAGGCACAAAAAGTCGTTTAAAACCGTCTCCCAGATACACGGTAAACGACTTCATTCTGTCGAAATCAGACCATTTGCGAACATTGAAAATGTTCTTTAAAACAGTCACTATTCTTGACGGCGACTCTTTTTTCATAAAATTTACTTTTCACTATTAGACTTTTACCCTTCTTACTATACTATAGTAGTTAGAACATGCGCAGTCCATCAATTCATAACACCGTAAAAAAAGAGTAAAATATGCCCGATCTCAGCCACCAGGCCTCCGCTCAATACTGGTTTGAATACGTGGATCCGATGATCTATCGGGTGATTACTTTTATGGAAAGTGTCGAAGACTGGACGCTGGATGGGGACCCGGCTCTCGAAGAAGCTTTAAACCGTTTGGGAACGGAACTGGATGACATCGAAAAAATCGATTTGGGTGTCTTAGGCCAGGAAGATGTCTTCATTCGTCTGGTCGGCAATATCAAGGCAGGCCGCGGTTTGCGGTTGCTGCAAGCCATCGATACAGTTCATCCGGGCAGCGCCTCGCGCATCTTGATTCACGCTGAGGAAAACAGTGCCGGCAGCTTTGATCCCGCCGGTTTTTTTCTGAAGCGGAATATCACATTTGAACGGCTGCGTTTGCTCGCCCGTGTCTTTTCGGAATATCGCTTAAAATTAGTTGCACGCGCTCTTGAAGGGGAAGAATGATGAAAAAAACGTTGCGCCACGTTGTACTGCCCGGCCTGTTGGTGTTGAGCTCCTATGCTTACGCTCAAAATCCCAACGACAATAATCAGCAAAGCATTGATGGTTTGTCCCATCGCCTTAAAATACTGGGAGAATACCTTGGGTATGATTTAAACTCATTCTGTCCTACCGTCGGGGGACAATGCCAGCTGGAGCCAAATCAGACCCAAAGCGCCTTCAGTAATTTCCTCATCGATACCAATACCGCCTCTCAATACCAGATTAATCTATTGGCCTCTTACATCGGTGCGCTTTTACCAGCCAACAGTACCTCCGGCGCCACCCAGGATCAGGGCAGCCAATCGTCCTTGATCCCGGCGACGATGACCACCTATCAATCACTGTTTCAAAATTTTGCCAGTAAAACATTCCCCCAATATAGTTCACAATCGAATTCAACCGTTTCGGTTTCCGAATTAATCGATCAGATTCCTTATCAAACCGATCCGGTTAATCAGGCGATTTTAAATATCCTCTCCACCCCGGATGCCAGCTATTGTACGGATCAAAATGGTGGTTATGTTCAGGGGGACTGTTACACTGGACAAAACAATTCCGGCAACAATGGCGGCGGCCCGGTTATCTCCCAAAACCAGGTGATGATCAATGTAATCGGCACACCGCCTGGCACCGGTTTTTTCCCGCTGGGCAAACAAAACGAGAATTTAGTCGCGCAATTGAGTATGGATAGCCTGCTTGGCCCCCTGTTATTCAGTACGGGCGGCTCATCCGGACAACCCGGCAGTAACTCCGGTCTGGTTGCCAACAACCAATTGCAAACGGCGACTAACTTTATCCGTTATGCATCCGGTATGGTGGCTCCGCTGACCTTGCCTAACCGTGATGCCTACAGCCAACTCTACCTTACGGCCACCACCCCGGTTGATAAAAATAATCCCAACCAGACTCAAGCCATGAAAGATCAGGCTATGGCCACCCTATCCAACTATTTAACCAGTCTGCGAATCTATGCCGCCCAAAGTTCTGTCGGCATCAGCAACCTGTATTACATCCTCTCAAAACGCATGCCGCAACAAAGCGCTGCTTCAGGTCAAAATCAGGGACAAACAAGCAGCCAGGCCTTGAATGAATTCAACATGGCCACGTGGCGACTTTACAATGCCAATACAACCTCTGGCTCGGAAAATCAGCAGTGGATCCAGCGCATCAACACGGCGTCCTCAGCCACGGTACAAAAAGAGATTGCTATTCTTTTGGCAGAGATTAATTACCAGATGTACTTAAGCCGTCAGCAACAGGAGCGTATTCTGTTAACCAACACCATGCTGCTGATTCAAAACGCACGCGCTGCTCAACCCAGCCCCTCCCTGTCTTCGTCCGCTCTGGATGGCGGCAACAGCACGGCGACGGGCTCCAGTCAATAAGATAATCCGGCAGGAACTTATGTTCCTGCTTTTTTATGCGAGGGTAATGAATAATACAGCGTAAAAAGCTGCTCGAGTTTAGCCAATACCGCTTCAACACTCACTAACTTCATGGTGTCTTCACCATGGGCATGCGTGCCCCAGACATTGGTTTCTTCAGTTTTGTGAAGCACCTCGATGACGGCCTGCGGGTAACAATCCACAGCTAAATGGCGGAACGTATAAGGCCCTGATACATTGGAACTGGTTACAGCGTGTAAAGCGACAACTGGCGTACCGACCGCAGCAGCCATGTGCGAGGGACCCGTATCCGGGCAAAGCATGGCCTGGCTTTGTTTAATCACCGCCAATAATTGTTTTGGCCGTGTTTTACCAACCAGATCAATACAGGAAACCTGCTGTAAAATGGCATCGGCCAATTGCCTATCATACTCCCCAGGCCCCCCGGTCAATACCACCTGCACAGCCCAACGCCGTTGCGCTTCCTGAATCACAGCCACGTACCGTTCAACCAGCCAACTGCGCTCTGGTTTACTGGCTGCCGGGTTCACCAGTAAAATCGGTCCCTGCTGAGGCAAATGTTGACGAGCCCATTGCTCCTGCTCGTCCCCTATTGGCAAATCCCAGCGAATATCCCTCTGCGATAGACCCAGGGCCTCGGCAAAACGCAGGAACCCATCAAGGGTGTGATCGTGGCCTGGAGTAATTGTTTCGTTGATAAAGAAAGCATGCGCATCTTTGGCACGTAAACGATCATAACCGATTTTGCGTTTGGCTTTGATGAAAGGGTAAAGCAGGTTAGCGCGAAAACTCGATTGAATCGCCAACAGCACATCAAACTGACGGCCGCGCATCAGCTTGCGAAACTGCCAAAAATCCCTGAACTTATCCGGTTTCGGGATGACGATGAATTCAACCCCATCCATATGTTCAACCAAATCATACGCCGGGCGGGAAATAACCCAGGAAATCCGGGCATGAGGGAAATTGGCCTGTAAGGTGTGTATCAACGGCACCGCCATTAATACATCACCCAAGGCTGAAATACGAACAACACAAATGGAATTAATCATCTTGCAAAATAAATCGGGAACCACAATAAGGACATACTTCCTGACCGGTTTTGTCAATTGGCAAATACACCTTAGGGTGTGCATTCCATAATTGCATTTCATCCGTTGGACAGCTTAAAGGCAGATCACCGGGATGAACCACATACATTTTTTCGGTACAGGCAGGCTGCTTTTTCTCATTTTCCGACATGTCTATCCTCGTTTTCATTCATTTTTTGCGGGCTATTATCCAATATTTCCGCAAGCTTTGCCATGAATTCGCCGGTGATGGCGGGCTTATCGCAAGAAACATAATACCCGTCTGGCCAACCGCGCAACCAGGTTAACTGGCGTTTCGCCAATTGCCGGGTAGCGGCAATGCCTTTGTTACGAAATTGTTCATAGTCATCCTGTCCGGCAAGATAGTCGAGTGCCTGCCTGTACCCCACCAGACGCATGGATGGGTTGGCCGCATTCAATAAAGGCCAGCGCTCAGTCAATGTTTTGACTTCGTCCACAAAGCCCTGTTTAAGCATGGCATCAAAACGCAAGGCAATGCGTTCATGCAACCAGGCGCGTTCATTGGGAAACAGGATGCAATTGACAAAATGATAGCGTGGCTCATCCTTCCCCTGCCCTAAAAAACAGGATAAGGGCGTGCCCGTTAAATAAAAAACTTCCAGCGCACGCTGAATCCGTTGCGTGTCATTGGGATGTATACGCGCGGCCGCTACCGCATCGACAGCCGCCAATTCACGGTGCATGGCCGCCCACCCTTTCTCTTGCGCCTGCTTCAATAATTGCTCGCGCAAAGCCTCATCGGCCTCGGGTAAATCGGATAACCCCTGTTGCAGCGCATGGAAATACATCATGGTTCCGCCAACAAGCAGCGGGATGTTACCGCGCGCATGAATCGCTTCAATTAAACGATTCGCCGCCTGGCAAAATTCAGCCGCAGAAAAAGTTTCGGGCGGGTCAAGAATATCCAGCAAATGGTGTGGCGCCCGCAGAAGCTCCTCCGGGGTTGGCTTAGCCGTACCGATATCCATGCCACGATAAACCATGGCAGAATCCACACTGATGATTTCCACGGGAAACCGCCCCACCAATTCGCAAGCCAGCGCAGTCTTCCCGGAGGCCGTTGGCCCCATTAAACACAACACCGTCTCAGGCATGCAGCAATTCCCGGCAAAACAGGGTGGATAAAGGTTTGCAGAACGGCGTCTCGCTGGCCAACATGTCGGCCTCACGATGCAGGTAGTCTTTAAAATCACCAGGGGCGCTACTGGTCAATGCAGGCAAGGTCTGATGAGCTAGCAATAAATGAATCAGTTCATTCTCAGTCGGCATGGGTACGTTTAATAATTCGGAAAAAAATTCTTTAATGGCCAAATACGGGGTCAACAGCGGTAAGGTTTGAATGAGAATTTGGGATTCTTGAAGCCATGCCACCCTGATTCCGATTTCACCAAGCAGTTGACTATAGCGTTGCTGCCGCGAATTGTCTATTATTTTTTCATATTGGTAACGAACAGGTACAAGCAAGGGGCGGCAGGCTAATGGTAACGGTTGCGCCGCTATTTGCTTTAGCAACCAAGTACGATAAAGAGCTGGCCAATCTGCGAGATACACCTGTCCTTTAAGGCTTTGAAACACCATGAATTGCTCATCAATAGCCAACATGCCCCGATCAGTCGGTAAGGAACGCTCTGGCGGTATCGCCGCTGACATCAAAAAAATGGGTACTTTCTCCTGTAACGGCGGCACAACGCGTTGGCTGTCAAAATCCGGTGGTGAAAACGTATCAGAACCTTCACGCAGAGACAGGGCGTTTTGCAATTGAGACACCAGGAAATCATGAACCAGTCGAGGGTGTTGAAAACGTATCTCGTGTTTGGTGGGATGAACATTGACATCGATGTCCGCTGGATTGATGGTTAAATAAAGCAGGCAGGCCGGGTGCTTACCCGGGTAGAGCAACGATTCAAACGCGCGTTTGATGGCATGATGAATCAACTTGTCTTTGACCATGCGCCCATTGATGTATACCCATTGCTTGTCGTTTTGATTGCGCTGATAGTCCGGTCTGCTTACCCAACCCTTAAGACGGAGGCCGGCATGTTCCACATCCACATACACAGCCTGCTCGATAAATGCCTTGCCAAGGATTTTCCTGATACGCAACAACTGCCCCTGCTCATCTCTAACCGCGGGTAAAACGAGGTGCTTTTTACCATTATGCGTTAACTGGATAGCGACATGCGGTGCGCTTAAGGCGAAACGTTTAATCAACAGCTCAATGGCTTGAAATTCCTGGCGCTCACCCTTAAGAAATTTCTTGCGTACAGGCGCGTTAAAAAAAAGATCCTTCACATCCACTGTCGTGCCCTGACTGCGGGCGCAGGGATTGATTCTAAAAATACCGTTTTCAGCCGTCAATTGCATGGCATGTGCCTGCTCGGCCGTTTTGGACGCAATGGCTAAGTGGCTGACCGAGGCAATGCTGGCTAAGGCTTCACCGCGAAATCCCATGCTGTGTATAGCGTATAGGTCATTGAGTTGGCTGATTTTGCTGGTCGCGTGGGGGGCAATGGCCAAGGGTAAATCATCTGCGACTATCCCTATTCCATTATCACTGATTTTAATCTGATTCAAACCGCCAAAACCAATGTCCACATGAATGGTATCGGCTTTGGCATCATAAGCATTTTCCAGTAATTCCTTTACCACCGACGCCGGACGCTCAATGACTTCGCCCGCCGCGATTTGGTTAGCTACGGTAAGGGGTAATTCTTTAATTCTTACGACCATGATGAAGGGATAACTAAACGCTGACCGGCTCTGACCTGATTTCCTGATAAATGATTGGCACTTTTTAAAGCAGCCAGGGACACATGGTATTGCGACGCGATAGCAGGCAGGGTTTCACCCCGTCTAACCAGGTGCATGCTGTTGCCGGTCATGGCTTCAATGCGGCTGCCATGCGGCGGGTAATCCCAGAAATAGCGTTTAATCCCCTGGAAAATCGATTGGGTTAAACGCGTTTGATAACGTGGATCCGTTAAATTTCTCTCTTCACGTGGATTTGAAATAAATCCAGTCTCAATCAGAATGGATGGAATGTCGGGTGATTTTAACACCATGAACCGCGCTTGTTCGACTTTGTGATTGTGCAGTTTGGTGACGGTGTTCAAATTGCGCAACACCCGTTCGCCCATGTGCAGGCTGGCACCAATGGTTGCCGTTTGCGACAAATCGATTAATACCTCGCGCACCAGTCCGCTTTGATCATCCAGATCTTTCAAGTTAACGCCACCTAATTCTGAATAGTTTTCCTTTTCTGCCAACCAACGTGCGGCTTCACTGGTCGCGCCGCGTTGCGACAGCGCAAACACCGAGGCGCCGCTGGATTGCTGGTTAATAAACGCATCGGCATGGATAGATACAAACACATCCCCATTATACTGACGGGCAATGTTCAGGCGCTCACGCAAGCCCACATAATAATCGCCGCGTCGAGTCAATACCGCCCGCATCCCGGGTTGCCTGTCAATGATTTGTTTTAATTTAAGAGCGATGGCCAAGGTGATGTTTTTTTCGGCGGTGCGATGCGGTCCGCTAGCGCCCGGATCTTTACCGCCATGGCCTGGGTCAAGCACAATGACAACATCCCTCAACGGTTTTCTGGGCATGTTGCGAACAGGTACGGGTTTGTTCACCGGCTGGCGAGACAAAGCAAGGGGTTTGGCACTCGGCGGGGCATATGGTTTTGTGCCATTGGCCGAAAGATCCAGCGCAAAGGCATGTTTGCCTCCTTTCCAGGGGTTGGCGCGCAATTTGACGGCATCACGCACTTCAAACACCAGCCGCAGCGTATGGGGATTCGGATGACCGCTTCGAACAAGTTTGATTAATTCATTATTGAGATTCAGTTGATTCAGATTAAACGCGAGGTTGGTGTTTTCAAAATCAACCACCACCCGATCCGGATTGGTCAATGTAAAGACTTTATGAGCGATAGCACTGTCTAACGTGAAGAACAATGACGTCTTACCTGCCTGCTGTTTGACCTGAACAGATTGCAGGCGTGCAGCCGTGGCATGATTCACCCAAAGGAGTAACATACTCAATAAAATAATTAGTCTGCTTTTCATTGCTGGTCCGCCAGGCAAGTTAATATCGCTTCTCCAGCGACGGTTGATGCATACAAACTCATTAAACGCCCGTCCCCTTTTATTGCTAACAAACCCTTTATATCCACATGGACCAAACTGTGCGGCGCCCGTTCTGGCCATTCAATACAACAAAACGATTGCCCGGTAAAAAATTCTCTGAAACCAATATAATCCAATTCGGCCTCATCATGAATACGATACAGATCAAAATGGTGAATTGACAAGTCCTCGCACTGGTAACTCTCAACCAGAGAAAACGTCGGGCTTTTAATTGCCCCTGTCACACCCAGCGCACGAAGCAAGGCACGCATAAAACTGGTTTTTCCTGCACCTATTTCGCCGCTTAGCGTCAAGGTGAGGGGAAATGTCAGACATCTTGCCAGTTTGGAAGCCAGTGCGATGGTGTCGTTTTCATCAGCAAGGTCATAATCTTGTATAATCATACATCGGTTTCTTTTTGATTCACCAGTCTCTGCAGGTAGGGCAGCAAATCACTGGCCAACAAGCCCCTTTCACCCTGTCTTGCTGCAGCCCGATCGGCTGCCTGCGCATGCAACTGTACGCCGAATTTCAGCGCATCGCTCAAGGATAAGCCCTGCGCAATCAAGGCGGCAAGAATACCGCTTAACACATCGCCCATGCCAGGACTCGACATCCCGGGATTACCTGCCTGGCAAAGATAGGTTTGCATTTTGTCCGTTTTAATTAACGACCCGACCCCTTTAAGAACAACATTCCCGCCATAGCGTTGTTGAATGTGGGACACGGCCTGGTACCGATCACGCTGAATGTCCGCCGTACTTAATCCCAACAAAGCAGCGGCTTCTCCAGGATGGGGCGTCAATACCCAGTTGTCATCGTGTTGCGGATTTTCAGCCAAACAATGCAAGGCAGAGGCATCAATCACCATGGGTAATTGCGAGGCAATTACCAGATTAAACAAATGAGCAGCCCATTCATCCTCACCAAGCCCGGGACCAATCAAGCAAACCGTTGCTTTGGCAAGCAGGGGTAACAGATCATGAACATCATCGATGCCGGTAGCCATCACTTCCGGGAAGGCGGCTGGTATCATGACCGCGTGTTCTGGACGCGTCGCCACAGTCACCAGACCCGCACCCACCCGCAAAGCCGCAGACGCCGCCAGGCACACAGCCCCAGGCATTCCAGGTCCCCCTCCAATGATTAGGACATGACCAAATTGGCCTTTGTGGGAATTGCGGGGACGTGGCATTAACAGGTGCTTTAACTGCTGATCATCAAGAATTTCCACATCAGGGACCAACAAGGAAAGGCAAGGTTCCAATTGCAGGGTATTGACCAGAATATGACCGCAATGATCAGGACCATCCAAGGTCATCATGCCTAATTTTTTGCCAATAAACGTGATGGTAGCGTCCGCCTTCACACATACACCCATCACGCTGCCGGTATCGCTGTTTAAACCGGAGGGGATATCCAACGCTAGAATGGGCAAGCCACTGCCGTTGATTTGAGTAATGGCAAGGGCTAAAGGGCCTTGCACTTCGCCTTGTAAACCAATACCCAGCAACGCATCAATGATCACATCCGTTTCTTCATCGACAGGTTCGTCCAAATCCTGGCAGACAATGCCTGCTGCCAGTGTCTTTAACGCCGCGTGGCGGGCCGTGTCCGGCAACTGTTCGATGGCACGGTATTGATGAATGATAACGCGATAGCCCGCCGCATGCGCCAATCTGGCCAGGACATAACCATCGCCGGCATTATTGCCCCCCCCACAAAATACGGTAAGGACCCGCGCAGAAGGGAAGCGGTTTTTAAGGCATTGGAAAGCGGCCTGCCCGGCTCTTTCCATTAACTCATCGGCCAGAATGGAAAGACGATGGATTGCATCGTTTTCACATAGACGAATTTGCCGGGTCGTGTACAATGAATGGTCAGGGCTGGTCATGGCAGACTCCTTAAGAATCAGTCTTTTTGACCAGAGTTAATGCAGGTTTGGGTTTTCCTCGACGTTCGATTTGGCCGGCCGGCGGAATCGGTGGCGGCTCAAGATTTTCAACACCAAATTCCATGCCGCGGCCATTTTCTTTGGCGTAAATGGCAATCACAGCGGCAGGGACTACAAAAATCTGCACAGTCTGTCCTGAAAACCGGGCGGTAAACACAATGCGATCATTTTCCAGGTGTAAACCGCGGCATGCTTGAGGCGAAATATTGAGAACAATACGCCCATTGTTCACATGAGCGACCGGAACCTGAACGCCCGGATAATCAGCATTCACCAGAATATAAGGGGTTAAATTGTTATCGACTATCCAGTCGTAGATAGCTCGAATTAAATACGGCTTGTTCGAAGTCATATTCAAGCTCATGATTATGCTGCCCTTAGTTGCCTCTCGGTATCCGTTAAACTGACCTGGAAAGAATCGCGTTTAAATATGCGTTGCATGTAGGCGTTTAAACCTTTTGATTTAGCAGGTATATCAATTCCCATTTGTGGGAGACGCCAGAGTAAGGGGGCAAGCGCGCAATCGAGTAATGAAAACTCATCGCTCAGAAAATACGGTTTGTCGTTAAATATCGGCTCCAGGCTGATTAAACTTTCCATCAGCAGTGTTCTGGCTTCATCGGCGTTAGTGTCTGCCTTGATATCCTGCATGAGTCGGTACCAGTCCTGCTCAATGCGGTGCATCATTTTGCGGGCCTCAGCGCGGGCGACGGGGTAAACCGGTAACAATGGCGGGTGTGGAAAGCGCTCGTCCAGGTACTCCATGATGATTCTGGCTTCATACAGGACCAGCTCTCTGTCTAAGAGGGTTGGAACAGTACCATAGGGATTGATCGCTAATAAATCGGAAGTCGGCTCGTCACGTTTAGCCAGTAAAATTTCAGCATTGACCCCTTTTTCGGCTAAAACGATTCGGACCTGATGACTGTATACATCATCATTATCCGAATACAAAGACATAATTGTACGCTTCGCTACAATAGCCATCAGCAACTCCTCGTCAATCGTTAGTTACGCCTTATTGCGCTCAAAGGCAAGCATTTTATCACAATTTGTCGGATGATTGCCGATTACTACATAATTTTATTCTTTTGGATAAATTTTAATCAAAAGAATCACTTATGCAACCGGCGCCAATAGACCTTCTTGAGCAAGTAAGCCAATACCAAAAAAATACCGAGGTAAATTAAGACGCCTTTGCCGATATCATAGCGAACCAGCTGGGCAGGTTCTGATACATAAGCCAGGAAAGTCACCAGATCTTCAACGGCATTTTCAAATTCCGCAGAATCCATGTCTCCTTTTTCCACTTGCAAAAGATGCGAGATAGCTGTCAGCGTCGGATTATTATTATCATCGACCGCTATGACTTTTCCGGCAAGCGGCTCCAGGACATTGGGCATGGCCACATCTGGTTTTAATAGATTATTGGAACCGAAGGGGCGGGTCTTATCGGCATAAAAACTGGTCAAATAGGTATAAATCCAAAAGGGCCCTTTCTCTCTCGCACTCAGCGACAAATCGGGGGGAACAATACCAAACCATTGCATAGCGTCTTCAGGCGGCATGCTGATGTGAATGGGATCAAATACTTTGGCTTGTGTGAAGATTAAATTGCTGAACAATAAATCGGTATCCAACTCCCCATCAAAAGTCGTCAAGCCCAAATCATGGGCCATGCGGTTGTAACGCATAAACCGCAGCGAATGACAGCCCGAGCAATAATTCATGTACATTTTTGCACCGCGCTGCAAACGAGCCTCATCCTGTACATTGAGGTCGAAGGTTTTTAGTTCCAGTTGATGACCAACTGACGCATGGCTTCCCGAAATGAACAAAGCAACGAATAAGGTCAATAGTGCTTTCATGATTATCTCTCTATCCTGTCAGGGACAGTGCGGTGTGTTTCAAAACGGGTATACAAGGGCATCAGCAGAAAATACCCAAAATAAATAACCGTGCAGAGAAAAGCGATTGTCTGTTTCAGGGGGGTCACAATCACCGTACCGAGATAACCCAGTACAATGAAACTGACGACAAATGCTGCCAGCGCCAGGCGCGACAGGTTGCCTTTATAGCGCATGGAACGAACGGGACTCCTGTCAAGCCAGGGCAGGAAAAACAGAATCACAATGGAAGCCCCCATCGCGACAACGCCTAATAATTTATTCGGTATCGCCCGCAAAATCGTATAGAAGGGCGTCATGTACCAGACTGGTGCAATATGCTCAGGCGTGACCATGGGATTCGCCGGGGCAAAATTGGCATGCTCCAGAAAATAGCCGCCCATTTCCGGGATAAAAAAGACCACCGATGCGAAGGCGATTAAAAAGACAATGACTCCGACCAAATCTTTCACGGTATAATAGGGATGAAACGGGATGCCATCCAATGGCCTGCCGTCTTCATCCAGGTGCTTCTTGATGTCAATGCCTTCAGGATTATTGGATCCTACCTTATGCAAAGCCACCATGTGCAGAAAAACCAGAATCACCAGCAACAGCGGAACACCGATGACGTGCAGAGCAAAAAAGCGCTGCAGGGTTGCATTGGCGACATTGAAATCACCGCGCAGCCAAGTCGCTAAACTTTCACCTATAAAAGGAATCGCCCCAAACAACGAGGTAATCACCTGTGCTCCCCAATAAGACATTTGACCCCAGGGTAAAAGATAGCCAAAGAATGCTTCTGCCATCAGCAGAATAAAAATCACCATGCCAATCAACCAGAGCAATTCCCTCGGCTTTTGATAGGAGCCATACAACAGCGCACGAAACATATGCAGATAAATGACAATAAAAAATGCCGAGGCGCCGGTCGAATGCATGTAACGCAGAAGCCAGCCGTAATTGACCTCGCGCATGATGAATTCCACCGAATTAAAGGCCTGATCGGAACTGGGGGTATAAAACATGGTCAACCACAAGCCAGTAACGATCTGATTGACCAAAACCAGTAACGCCAACGAACCAAAAAAATAGAAAAAATTAAAATTTTTTGGAGCATAATACTCACTGACGTGATGTTTCCACGTGCTGATGAGAGGAAAACGTGCATCTATCCAGTTTAAAAAAGCGCCCATGCTTGATTATCCTTGTTTTTCATCTTCACCAATAATAACGACATGCTCGCTGACAAAGCGGTATGGCGGCACTTCCAGATTAATGGGGGCCGGAACGCCCTTAAATACTCGTCCGGAGAGATCAAACGTTGAACCATGGCAGGGGCAATAAAAGCCGCCCGGCCAATCAGGGCCCAGAGTATTTTCATCAGGCGTGTATTTGGGTGAACAACCGAGATGTGTGCAAACGCCAATCAGCACCAGATACTCCGGATTGATGGAACGGAATTTGTTTTTGGCATATGCCGGTTGCTGATCCACTAACGAATCGGGATCGCGCAATTGGTCATTATGAGCATCGAGCTGCTTTAGCATGTCCGGCGTGCGCCGGATAATCCATACCGGTCTTCCCCGCCACTCCACCGTGGCTTGCTGACCCGGTTCAAGATGACTTAAATCCACCTCAACCGGCGCACCAGCGGCTTGTGCCTTGGCACTGGGAAGCCAGGATGAAACAAAAGGCGTTAATGCACAGGCCACGCCTACCCCGCCAAGAATGCCTGTACTGGTCAATAGAAATTTTCGGCGTTGCTCATCAATGATTTCCTGATTGAGTTCTTCATGAGGGGGTTCTGTGTGACTGGGTATGCTGGTGTCTGTCACGGCTATCGTCCTGTTCAAATTCCCTGAAATGGCTACCTGCGGTGAGGAGCAAGTAATGTATCTTCTGTTATATCAAAGAATTAACCATTTGGAAATGCCCGGTCAGCCATCGCCGCCTGAAGAATCGTGAAGCAGGAGAATGAGTAGGTATTATAGAAAGCAGAACCCTCGCCAGTCAGCCTGGATGGGTAAATAAATGCATCAAACGAGGATTCAAAAAGGATAAAAAAA
>NZ_LNYA01000009.1 GCF_001467615.1 Legionella erythra
CCCTGATCTTTTTCTTGCACCCACTTGATCTTTTTCTTACAGCGTTTTAAAAATCAGGTGCGTTAGCCCTGGGCTCATTATCATATATCCAGTGGACATGCCAGCCGCTTTTTGACAGAAAAATTGCCAGGCAGGCCAATGATGTCCCATGGAGGCAGACAAAGGCCTGCAATCGAGGATTTCTTGATAACATGGCGTAATGAGCCATGTTTCGTCCAGCGGCATCTTGCCTGTAAAAAAGAGCAAGGCTCTTTTTCTTTATACGCATCAATGCGCTGATGTTTTCAGACCAGGCGGCATAATGCCCCATCGTGGCCCCACGATGATCGATTTGGTCAAGGTTTACGTAAGCCCGCTCGTCGCCAGCAATGGCTAAACATTGCCAGTGGGCCTGAATCACATCGGGATTGATGGTTGACAGGCGCCGATGTAACGCCTGGTACTGGTCTTGTGTCAAATCCCTGGGGATTAAGTTTTCTTTAATACCCAGGTTTAATATTAAACGATAGGCATTCGTTTCATCAGTCATGGCCAATCCAGCGTCGTGAAAGGGGTTGAGGGGCATCCGTGGGCTTAGGCGGGGGAGCAAGGTCCATTTCTTTCTCCTCTTTTCCGTCGGCGCACCTTGTGCAGTCTCGCAAATTCATGGAGGGACCATAATCCAGACCAAATCGGGTGAGTCTTAACAGCAGAGAAAGTCCGAGAATAACGGAGGCAAAAACCATTAAAATAGTGGCATCCCCTGCAATTTTATCATCCTGACGCACCATACTGGCATTGAAATGACCCGACACGCCGCCGATAGCGAGGCCATTGGCGGTTATGCTAACGCCCTGTCCAAGAAAGTTAAACGCCAAAGGCGGTTCGGCTGTTTTTTGCTCATTAAACGATTTCGAGTCCTGTGCTGAAAAGAGGGTTGATTCTGGCGTTTTATTGTACATTAGGTGGGCGATACCGGCGTATACCAGCAGGGGGATACCGACCACGCGTAATAATTCCTCAATTGCATACAATCCGGCATGCAGTTTCGGGTAATCGCGCTTTTTATCGTATTCTTTTGCCCAGTGCGCGGTGTATTTTCTTAGTAAATGGAAGGCATTGTAAGCCAGCAGGAAAAAAATGATGTCATTGGTTGCCTTATCAACCTGCTGATCACTGATATTTAAAAATTGCGCCACGCTGCCCGTAAAATTTAAGGGGACTGAGAATGGTGGCACGGCGATGTCAACGTCCAATGTTCCTGCTGGAGCAAAGGTGGCGCTTGCCTTAACGCCCGCCTGCAGCAAAATACCGGTCATCTTTGCTTCACTCTGAATACTTAAGATGGTATTGGTCATCTGCTGCGTCAGGCTAATGCCGGCGGGCAACAGGAAATTTAAAGTCCAATAGGCGATGTTTAGGGGTTTTCCCACAAGTTCTTCTGATTTCTTAATCGATTCAGAAAGCCCTTTTTTGCTTATCTTTTTGGCAACCGCTGCAAAGGGGGAGCCATTACCCCGCGTGAAAAATTTAAAATCTGGCATAACAATTCCTGGATGTTGTGGATTGAATAACCGCTATCCGTTGATTTAGCGCACTTAAAGCACTTGTTTGTCTAAAATCGATCAGTCTGGCTGGAGGGGGTGCAATTATTTGCAATATCAAGTTAAAAGTCAAGAGACCGTAAAGTTTATTTCCGAATAGTTAATTAGGCCTCTCCTGTCTCTTTATTTTGTAAATGGTTTGTAAATTGGCGGGCTTTAATCCCCATGTCTTTTTGTTCAAATTAAAATCAAGTTGGGCAATAGAAGGAAAATTTATGCAGTTGAAAACAGAGTATGGCGTTGAGAGTCTTGCGCTTGAATTAATACCAAGGACCGCATCCGGCGCGCTTGATTTAACCGAGGCCACGCGTATCGCGGAAGGGGGCACGCACGTGCTTTATCGCTTTAAGGAATCCCCTTATGTGATTAAATTAATGAAGCAGAATCCCGATTTAAACCAGTTGCGGCAATTGGAGGATAACTATGCGGTTTTATACGATTGTTTTGACCGGGAAGGTAAACAGCGCTGCATCCGCGAGCAACATGTCATTGCTGAGATTAAATATGAAGGACAAGAGCCTCAACGCCGGGCGTTAGCCATTGTCCCTTACGAGCCCTGTTTTAAATCGGCCGTCAAATTTGATTTTAAAATTGAACCCACCGAACTGGATCCTTGCCTCATCGAGCAGCATAAGGTTTTGTTTGAGAAGGCTAACGCGGCGCTTATTTGTGGAAAAACGCCAGAAGTCGATTTTAATCTGGATGAGTATGCCATTCTTGATCCGCGCATAGGCGCTATTTTAAAGCGTCTCGACAGTGATCCAGCGCTTAAAGAGCCGATGATGGAATTTTTAACTCATTACCGTGATTTTTATCAAAAAACAGACATTATTCTCGATGCCATGGGTTTTGAAAACATTTTATTTTTCAAAGACGGGCAGGGGGAATGGCAATTTAAAATCGGAAGCACCATCAAACACGATACCGGCTCCTATACCCGCGAATTATTTCATGCTGTTCATGAGGGAAAGCCGATGGCGATGAATTTCGTTAATTATACGCACGCTTATTTTTCTCCGGCTAATATCCGGGCGGTGAACGCTTGTGCCTTGAAACTTAAGCTGCCGCCTGTGATTCAGGATGTAAGCCTTCATACTGCGGATTTAGTCCAGGTGTCGGATAATCTGCCCGTTGCCGAACGCATGCTGTCCTTCGCGCGTCACGGCGATTTTAAAAAAGTGGATGAATTGCTTTCAGCCAATCAAGAGCAGCTTTGCTTTAGTCTTAGTGATTTTTGGGCTTACCCTTTAATTGCAGATGAATACGTAAAACAGCAGCAACCGCTTATTGCCCTTGGCAAGTATCTTGATGCCGTTAGTTCTCTGCCCGTTATGTTGCCTGAGAACAAGGAAGAGGCAAAACGGGTCGATGGTGCCAAAAGCGACCTGATTCAGCGAAAAAAAATGCATGATGAAACAATGATAAGTCAGCGCCAGCAAACAGCGGCCTTATCTCATGTTGGCTTTTGGGCCCTTAAGGGAACTGACAAGGAAAAAGCCCTGCAGGATAAGCAAAATACACCGTGTCTCAATTAATCAGGGGGGTGTCGAGCCTCTCACGGAGTGGCTGGGTGCCATCGTTGTCATCGGGCACCCGCACATCGTTTATTGGCCGATTGGCGAATACATTTCATCGGGTTGCTCTTGCTTGTCTCCCAGTTTGCCCGGTTTTATTTCAGAAAACAGGCTGACTTTGGTCAACGTGCTTAAGGATTGCGCCTCATGAGCCAGCACCTGGTTAACCACTTCTTTAAGACGGCAGGTCATTTTGTAAATATCAGTGAAACCGATATAACCATAATGGGCAGTCACACGAATGTTATTGGGCGGCCTGGTATCGACTTCAAACTGGCCGAGCGTGCTTGGCTTTTTTAATTCTTCTTCCACACGGCTGACCTGTTTCAGTCCTTTAATACGAAAGACCAGCGTCGCGCCGCGTTCATCGGCCTGTTCCGGGGTAATCAGTTGCAGCATATCGCCCAAATGCTTTTTTAAAAGCGCAAGCATGTAGCGGGTGAGGCATTCGGATTTTGCTGTCAGCTTATCCCATCCAACAGCGGCCATCGTTTTAACGTATGTTTGTGCAGGCGCCAGGGCCACTGGCGAGGCATTGCTTGAGCGGAAGGCCAATGCGCCCCGTCTTGCCATGAGTTCTTCTGCAAAATCATTGATGCGGGCAAACACTTTGCCCGATTCGGCCGCTTTCCAACCCTGGATAGGAGGGTAGGCATCCAGGTCGGTCTTTTTATTGACATAAATACCAAACGGGCTGCCAGCGCTACCGCTGCAATGCTTGTAAGCACAGCCTACGGCATAAGTAACCATATCCAGGGCTTGAAGATTAATTTGACGATTACCGACAGTGTGGGCCAAATCAAGGCCGACGATGATGTGGTTTTGTTCAATGGTCTTCTTTAATTCCTGTAAAATAAACGCAATATTCAGGCGTTGTCCCGTACTAAAAACCAGATCCGATAAATGCAATACCTGGATTTCATGCGCGTGCTGTTTTACAAAGTCGATAATGGCTTGTGAACTGTATAAGCCATTATCGTCGGATAGCAACTTCAAGGTGAGTGCCTGCGGGTGAGGAGCGGGGCTGCTTTCAAACAATTCAAACTGTTTGGCTGTTTGTATCCCGCGTTGAAGAACAGAATGCACAACGGCCTGATCAGAAAAAAATTCGGTTGCAAGGTGGCAGATTTTGGTTTTTCCTGTTTTCCAGTCCTTTAAGGTCGGTCGGTAAAACGTATCCAGCAGATTGCCTAAATTAGTGGATAAGCCGCCTTGGGTAAAGACAAACTCGCACGGGTCGCTAAATCCAAGCATGCTTTGCATGGCGGCAATGGCGTCAGGGTCGACATCACAGTCAAACCAATTCCCGCCAATGGCTGCTGTTTCGGGAAAATGGCCTGAATGAAGTTGCTCGCGCTGTAGTGTGTGGATGGCCTCGATGGCTTGAATGGCCGGTTTAAAGGCCGGGCCCAGGGAGTGACCGGCAAATGGGGTAATCGGGCCTAAATCAAACAGGTCTTTTAAACGGAGCGGATCGTGTTCATCCAAATGCTTTGCAAAGTCAGGATTAAGAGCATCCTGCTCTGTTTCAAGTAATTTTGCAAATTCTTCAGGTTCAGCGGTTAATAATCGCTTTATTTCTGCACTGGATAACATCAACAACTCCATGGTGATAATCGTCTGGGACGGTGCTTTGAGGAGGAGAGTATATGCTATCCAGCAGGTTTTTGCATGCGTGCCTTTTGCCTTAACTGGCCTGTCAAAATTAACAGTGTCATCGACAGAGGCTAAAAAATTAAAATTTCATCATGAATTGATGAGGGAAACCACCAAATGAAAATTTCACCCATGATACTTGCTGCCCCTTTGCTACTGACGGCTCAAACGGGGCTGGCAAACTGGACACCGTATTGCACTGCAGAGAAAAGCAGCCAACCCCGCATCATCGCTTATTTAGGCGCTGATTCATCCTGGGAACTAAAAGACAAAGAGCTGGCTAAACTAAACGAGCAACTCGGAAACGTGACCCTGGTGAATTACGCCTTTGCCCGTTTTGGGAAAGATGGGCAGGGCAATACCGTGTTGACCTTGTCGCCTGGGGATATCAAAACGATTCAGCAATTACGGCAGTTGAGGCCTGATCTACCGGTGATGATTGCTGTTGGCGGTTGGGGGGATCGCGAGGGGTTTAAATTTTTAGGGCAGGAGGAGCAGATCACGGTGTTTGTTGATTCGGTTAAAACCCTGCTTCAGCGCTATCAGCTTGATGGGATTGATGTCGATTGGGAAAATGAATTATTAGCCAGTGACGAGGAAATAGCCGGGGTGTCAACCCTGCTTAAGCGCCTGCATGAAGCACTCCGGAGGGATGGCTACTGCGTCAGTAACGCTGTTCCTGCCACGAGCGCTTACTGGCGCCATTATCCCAGTGCCAGCGAATGGCAAGCCCATGTGAACTGGACAACCGTGATGGCCTATGATCACTATGGCACCTTTGGTCCGCGTACGGAGCTTGGTGCTGCCCTTTATGACTCGCAACGCCGCAGCGACCCCACGTATCCTTATCCGACCACATCGGGGAACCAGGCGATTAAGCATTATTACAGCCAGGGTTTGCCGGCTGATAAACTCATTTTAGGCCTGCCTTTTTATTGCCATTCTTATTATGTGAGTAATGAATCGATTGCCGATAATGCACAGTATCCCGGCCTTTACACGCCTGTCATTGATGCCAACATCAGCAGTCAGATCAGTTACGACGAGGCTTACCAGCGCTACGGTGATGCGTTGTTTGCCCATGCTGTTCCCTATGCCAAAAACAGCAGGCAGGCCGTGACTTTTTATGGACTGATTCCTTTGGAGAAGACCGATAAAAGCCGCTTTTTGAGTTGCGAAAACCCTGAAGCTATTCAATCTAAAATTGATTATGTGAATGGTAGTAATCCTTTAAGTGAGCAGGTGAGGGAGCCTGTACGGTTAGGGGGTGTTTCATTTTGGAGTTTGCAGCAGGATCTTCCTTTTACCCATGAAAAATCTTTGTTGCGTGCACTGTATAATGGTTTTGCCGCAGCAGATAGTGGACATTAAATTAAGATTTAATTAAGGAATGATTGCTATAATTTAAAGATTTCCCATGGACTGTAGCCGTAACCATGCATTATTCAGATACTTATCAACTCATCAAAAAACTGAAAAATAAAGAACTTGCAAATGATTTAAAACAATCATTAAAGGACCTGGAAAAAAGCGTTAACAACCCAAATTTTGTTTCTTTTTTAAAAAAGAAACAACAGGAGGCTGACACACGGGATGTTTTTGCGCTCAGAAGGGACTATGATCAGCAACAATTTGACAAGGTCATTGCGGGCATTCAGACAATCTTGGAACACATTGACGAGGCGAAAAAGACCAATACAGCCGACCGCGATGCCCTGAATAAAATGAAAGCTATTCTTTTGGATATTAAACAGACTGCCAGTGAACAGAAACAGAAAGAAACAGGAAGTCAGTTTTATACAGAGAGTGAATTTTACAGTCTTGCGAAGCGCTACGCCACGCATTATCTTCCGTTTTGTCAATCCAGTGATCCCTTTAAAGGATCAGACTTTGGCGGTTATTGCTGGGGGCATACCCACCATTACGGCCGTCTGGTCTCCCAGGGGCTTCTCAATGACTTGTCTGAAGCCTCAAATAAAAAACTGTACCGCGACTTTAAACAAAACTGGACGGTCGTAGACATTCTGTTCAGGCGGATTGGTTGGTATTTTAAGGTAAGCCTTGAAGAGCAAATTCGGCAAGCCATCTGGAATGCGCTTAAGGATTTGGATGATCAGTCGACGTTCAATTTTAACTTTCTCGTGGATAAGTGGGGATTCCACTCGACAAGCTTGAGGATGGTTGGGGACGGCATTGAATACTACGAAAACAATTACGGGGTTGTGAAATTTCCTACTCGAGAAGCCGCTGTTAACTTTTTAGCCTCTTACTTGCTTGCGCAAGCTGAGGGTTGTGAAGGGAAAATAGCGTTTATTACGGTCTACAAATTGCCTTACACCAATCAACCGGATCAGGATCTGTTTCAGGATTTGCCGCTGGCCAAATTGGAAAAGGCAACTCCATCTTTGGACGATAAAGTCGAACATTCCCAACAATTGACTGCCGCCATTGAGGCCCTTAAGTCCTACATAAAGCCTTTACGTCAGCAGGGGGCGATGAAAGGCCGCATCAAAGCGAATGAACTGGCTTTTTTGTGCGAGGAATTAAAATCATTCCCGGCTGAGCAGGTGAAAGCGCGCGTAGAGGGTATTCTGGCTACCAAAGAACATAGCCTCATGTTGAATCGTGGATCGGGATTTTATTTATTTAAAACAGGATTTAAAAGCCACAGCACCACGGAAACCCTTCTGCGAGACATTGTGGAGGCGGCAGAAAAAACCGACCATGTATTGCAATTACCCTCTTCGAGCCTTTGATAATTGCACCCCCACGCCCTAATCAGGGGGTGGGGTTTATGCATGTTATCGATTGAATACCTCCTGGGTCTGGGAAGCGGATTTAACACAAACAAGACCGTAACATTCATCGTAAGCGCGTTGAGCCACGTCGGATTCATGGCGAATGCCTGACAGCAACTCCCTGGGAAGCTGTTTAAAGAAGCCTTTCAGTTCACGGCGTTTTTCAACAGGTTCGTCGTCTGCCGCCTGGGCAATCCATTTTAAGTTTTGTTTCAGCAGCAAGGCGGCGGTGCGTTGATTAAGATTGACTTGTGCAAAGAAGGAGGAACGGTTTGCAGCCACAGAGACCTGCCGCACAGGCTGTATGGTTCTTGCGCCCGGTTCGCCCGCTTTAATCAATACTGAATCGGCGAGGTCTGTCTCATACAAGGCGATGGCATAGGAGCCATGAAGGAACGAATCGCCATGAATGACATTGGACTTGATGACCAGGCTGTAGCCATAACTGATTTGAAAAGCGACAAAGCGATAATGGTCATCCACCTTGCGCCCGAGGATGACGCCGCCACTGCATCCGGGCGATAAGGGAGTAAAGATGTGTGGAAAGGGATGGGTTTCAATAAAAAGCCCGCCACCACCCTGTTGTTGAAGCACATAGTTATTAATGTACTGGTTGGTGTTATTTTTCCAAGTGTATTCAGTAACATGGAGCTTGGTGAGGCTTTTTTCTTTGCTTTTGGGCAAACGGAATGTCGCTTCAACCGGAATAACAGCTGCGCCATAGGTTTGTAAAAACTGAGGGGGTACTGACAAGGCATTGACCAGAGGAAAATCAACAGAAGCATGACCATTTCCAACCGCAAAGACCCCCAAGGTGCCAAACACACTGGCATCTCGTCCGGACGTTCCCTGTTCTAGATCACGAGGATACCATTGAGCGGGTAATTTTAATTCCTGAGGGATGACCTGTTCAGAGGGGGACGAGGTACATACCGTGCCAGTATGTTTCAACTTGCCAATTAACCTGCTCATGGACACTTCATGCCCGGGTTCTACTGTCCCATAGTAGCGTGTGGCGGTCATTAATGGTTCTTTTGTATTTAAATCTTTTCTGTCCACAAAAGTCGATAGGATACTGGGCATATGCTCCTTTATCGTTTGGGAATCCACTGTCGATGGAACACATAAATGATCAGAACAAATCATCGTTTCTTTTGGCTCGGATGACAGCATTTGTTTTAAATCTTGCTCTCTAACAGACATCAATACACTCGGAGAATTAGACGTTGCTACAGTGTAATAACTGTTTATTAAGAAACCATTAAGGACAATAAAAATACTTTGTGTTTTATTGATGCTGGCAAATGGATGGATGCCTGCCTGCGCGGGCGAGACATCCAAGGGCAGATCATGGCTCATTACAGCCTTGCCGATGGGCAAGGTTTCCAGGGTATACCATAATCAACCACGTTGTCTTGCCCGCGCAGGCGGGCATCCATCAGGATTCCGGATGAGGGATACTCGGGATAGTCCGGCAATGGCTGCCATTGGTGTCGATTATTACTCCCCCCTACGCCTGCTAAAAAATAAGAAGCATTTATGCTGTAAATTTGGTATTATTGATCAAAAATTAACCCAATAAGGTTTGCAATGAAAAATAACACGACTGCCTATTTCCGTGATCTTACTGAAATACAAAAAAAACGCATTGAACACAAAGAATCCAATAACGACAGCCGACTGAATCAGGGAACAAGTTGGTGGTGGCCGCCCTACACGCCGTCGGAAACCTGGGATTACCTGAAAGGTTTTATTACAACCGGAGCAAGTTCCAGGCAAAACCCGAAGGCCTTATTAGGGAAAAATACACCGACTCACATGGTGGGTCTTGAGAACGCTTTGATTAAGCATTCTGTACACACGATGAATAAACCAGAAGATATCCTGGTTGTCGGGGATGTGCTATTTTCCAAAAATGGTAAAACGATTGTATTGGGTGAGGCATTCAAAGAACGAATCCGCCATGCGAAAGTGATGATTTTAAACATCGAGTCACCGGTTACGTCTGATCAAACCAACACAGGTTATGGCCGCCTGCGCAATATTCTCGTCAATGGGTTTAAATTTTCCCTGTATTTGCCGGACAGCTATTTAAAAGCGTTGATAGAAGACATTAAAAAGGAAAATCCGGCCATTGAAATCATTTATGATGTGGCCAATAATCATACGCTTGATGCCAGTACGCTTCCTTATGAAAAAATGACACCGATTGAAAAATCACTTTATAATTTTGATCGGGTCAATTTTCCACTGTACCGCACCATTTATGCCATCAGGCACTTGATTGATCCTGACGCTAAAATAATTGGCGCCTGGACGCATGAGTTGGAATTCAAGTCGTTTCCCACCCAGGAAGGAACCCGTATTAATCTGCAGACAGAGCCTGTTGCCGTGACGTCGTTAAATGGTTTAACCATTGGCTTCATGGCCTTAACCGATATTTTGAATAATAATTATGCTCTTTGGAAAGACGGGCGGGCTATGCGGCCTGAGGACGTTGAAGGGGTATTGGACGCTGTTAAAAGCCATTACCATCTGGATAAATTTTATATTCTCATCCATGGCGGTGTTGAGCAGAATGTGTATCCCAGTGAACACTGGCAGGCGCTGCTTGAACAACTGGCTCATCATTGTGACGGGGTCATCGGTCATGGGTCTCATTTACCGGGATTATCCCAGGTATTGAAAACCGCCGACAGTTACGTGTTTATAGAAACATCACTGGGTAATTTTTTCTGCCCGACGAATCCTAAAAATACGGCGGTGAGCACGCTGTTGACCATGAAAGTAACGGATGAATCCATTCAGCATATTGAAGAGCCGATTGAAGCCCTGCAAGGCAAGGGCCATCCAGCGGTTGAATTACTATCTGGCCAATCAAAGAGCACCTACCTTGGCCTTCGCTGGTTTAATCTGCATAAACAGGACTTTTCCAATGTCCCTCAGGGAGAAAGCAAGTGTGAAAAAGAAGAATCCGTTCAATTGACGGGTTAATGTCTTGATTTTCGCAGAGCCTGTGCTCTGCGCTTTTCAATAATAATAGGTCGTGCGTTTCGCACCTTCGCTTTCAGGATAAAGCCGCTTGAGCGTGGCATAAGCACGCTGGGATGCCGGATCGTTTGGCTCGTAACAGGCGAGCACGCGGGTTACATTAATAGCCAAAGCCAATAACTCGGCATTTTCCTGATCATGCGGATATTTTTTAGCCAATTCTGTGGCTTTATCCGCAAGCCATACTGCGGCATTGGGCAGCTTTTGCAGGGTTTCCTGCTCCGTATGCCATTGTTGTTGCTGTAAAGCCGTAAGAAGGTTTGGCCATGGATCTTTAGAAAAGAGTGGAGTCGGCTTATCGTCATAGATAATCCTGTTTATTTCACCATGATTACACCAGTAAGTCTGGCTGTTACGGTTTATTATTTTTCTTGGCTTAATACCATAGTAAACTGTGTTGTATCTGGCTTCAGGCGTCCAGGTGTTTTTTAAATGAATGATAGGGCTTAGGTCGGGAAAATACAGCAGGGCGCTGACCAGTATTTTTAGCCGCTCTTCAGGCTTTTTAACCGTTAAGCTCAATAAAGGGTATTTTTTCATGGCCGGGTTTAATTGGGCTGCTTTTAAGGCAACCCCATCGGCCACCTTCTGCTGCTGCAATAACATGGCACGTGCCCACACCGACGCAGCAAGCTCTCGTCGAGCGTCTTGCGGTAAGCGCTTGGAATCAATGAGCTGACTCAACATCGAGAGGGGGATGTTATTCAGAGCCTGTGAAAATTCAAGAGGACTAAAATAGGGATGGTTGGTCGGCGTCTCGTCAGGATAAAGTGTCAACAATTGCGGTGACGGAATAAAAAATCCATAGAACAGTAAGTTATCGATGCTGTCAGCCAGAGGAATGCCCATTTTGGCAAAGTGGATATGGGTCGAGAAATCCTCACCTGCTTTTAACTGAGCTAAGGTATCGTCAATTAAAGCATGGCGCCGGCGAATGGCGGCGGGATGCTTACCCTTAAGGACAGCCAGTGCTTGAATCAGGGCGGAGCGTATACTGAAAAAACCGGGTTGTTTGACCGTTACCGCTTTAGCCGCTTTCAACAGGGTATCTTGCTGGGATGGGCTGCCCTCACTGATGTTGTTAAGAGCAACCAGCAGCCAGGCTTGATTGTCAGGTGATTTAAGCCACTGCTCATAGGCTATGGGGAATGTCCTTTGTTTATCGGTTGATAAATAATGACTGACCCAAAACAATATATCAGCGGTTTGAGAGGCTTTTTCAGCCAAGCCCAAGGCGTGCAAATCTTGCGCAGGCATCCAATTCCAGTCAAGGAGGTCTGTATAGAAAATCACATCTGAAAAATTACTCCTGGTGATTTTTTGATTGATTTCCCCTATTCGTTCAGCGAGGGATCCTTTAGGGTCAAGACGGCCTTTAATAATGCGTATATAATCTTTCGCGGCCTTTTTTACGGCAAGGTCGTGAGCCTTGTCTGTCAATGTTTGCATACCAGTTAATGCAGCGTTTAAGCGCAGGGTTTGCTCTGGCTTGACCATGGTACTGCTAAACTCCTGGCATGCGGCTCGTGTTAATGCCCGGTAACTCAAATACGCGGCCCATTCATGCCAGGGATAGTGTTTATTGTTGGCCAACTGCGTAAAAAGTTCATAAGCCTGAAGCTGTTCCCTTTCATTCTCTGAATGAAAATAACTCACGGCATGTAAATAGTGTGTGTCAAGTTGCATGAGAGGGATGTCGTCGACCTGAATTTTGTTAATGGCTTCACGGACTGCGTTTCCATCCGACTCGCCGTTAAACACCAGATCCTGGGCATCCAGCCAGCTTTGCAAAAGGTCACGTTTTTTTCTTCCGGTAAAGTGGTTGCCGCTAACTCGTCGGCAATAGCCTTAAGCCGTTGGCCGGCCAATTGATATTTGGTAAATGATTTGACTGGATGCGGGTATCCTTGAGTTAACATAGCCACTCGTTGAGCGAGTGAACGTTTTTTGCTTTTCTTCCACCAACGGGACAATGGCTGCTCAGCATAATACGGGTAGGTTTGGTAAGTCAGCCTGGCTATCTCGGCATTGGATTGGTTTAAATCCACTCTGAACCCATCTTCCGCAAAAAACAGGTCTGAAAAATAAGTGGCAAAACTATCCAGGACATGGCGTTGTTCTTGTGCTGACAAGGGATGATGGGATAAATAGCGGTAGGCAATGATTAAATACGAAAGCCGGTATTTCGGGCTAATGACGCCAAGATGACCACTGACATAACTGTTTAAAGGGAAGTCTGGGCTATGTTGCCCGGACAGGCCGCGATCGTCATCATCGCCTCCGCTGGCATGGCTGTCGATAAAAACAATCAAACTGAGCAGTAATATCAGGATTTTTAAACCAAAATTCCGTAAAGCTAATGACGTCATTCTTTTCCTTTAGTGTTGAACAGCAAAAGCCAATTGCTCGGCTTGCTCTAAGGTGTGAATATTCCATGAGCCCCGCGTAAAAACAAAAACGGGGACCTTCGCTCTTAAGGGCATTTGCCAGGGTTCGAAGGTGGCTAATCCGATTGCTGATTGGCACTCCGGCGCCAGCCTGGTGATGGCATGGGGGAAATGATGAATAAAGGCCTGCTTTGCCAGCCGGTCACGGTTTAAGCTGAAATACATGGGCACGACCATATCCACAGGCAGTTTAGCTGGGCCAATCCAGCGATCCGATGTACACCAGGAGGCCAATGCGGTGATGGAGATAACCTGTTTACGGCCCAAGAGTTGACGAAGAGCCAGCAGCACGTGTCGATAAAACGTCCGTTGAGCAGGAGAAACCTCAAAATCAATCTGTAAGGCATTGTATTTTTTTCGGCTATAGATTTTTTTAATGGCCAGGGCTATTTTTTCAGCCGTTGGCTTATCCAGTAGTGGTTGCCACCGAGGCCGCGCTTCGATATGAATAACCGCTATACGGTAAATGGCTTCAGGTGCATGCAGAGGTTGCTGCCGTCGATGATAAATGAGCTGATTTCCCTTGATATAAATGCTGGCAGTCAATTCGGCGATACCTGCTTTTAACGGATCAAGGCCGGTCATGTCGTGGGGAGCTTCCCAAGCCCAATAAAGAAGATACGGCATCCCCGTTGGCTGTTTGGAATGACTATTCAAGGCCAATGAAAAGAAGAATAATATATAGATAAGTTGAGCATACCGCGCGTTCTTCATGGTAAGCGTTTCTATTATTCGCATCATGGGACGAAATGGAGGCTGAAGCTCAGGTGCGGCATTATCGGTCATTTATTGGTTATTGCAAAGGATTATTGGGCCCCCAAGGAACGTAATAACTACGTTTCGTTATCGGGACGAGTATGCAACGAACGGATGGCGGCTTTTGCTGTTTGTAAAAGCTGACCATACGAGTCGGAGCGTCGGTTTCAGGATGGATTTTAATATTTTTGCATAAAGACACCATGTGATTTATATTTAAACATAAGCAATAAATTTTAATCCTAACAATGTTACTCTCTTCCGATGCCAGACTACAGCTAGATAATGACGCGCCCTCATCATTTCGTGCTGTATTGAAATCTTTGATTAATGACAATAAAGTTTCGAGTATTTTAATTGGCGAAACGCATGAGATTAGCCCGACGCTGGATGCGATATTGTCTAATCTGGATATTCTTGCCGCATCACCCCGTCGGGTCATTCTCATTACCGAAGATTTAAATCAATCTGACAATACGGCTTTTAAAAGCGCATTAAGAAAAACAGAAAAAGGGGATATTGATTCCTTGAAAAAATTGACGTTTTTAAAAGGAAAAACCATAAGTATCTATCAATTAATTTATTCATCGTTTTCTGCGGGTCTTCTTGTCCAGGGTGCAGAAAATAAAAAAACAAACCCTTTTTGCGACTATGAACAAAACGATTTCAGTGTTCTTCGGAAAATGGAAGCCTATCAAAAAAGCCCGGAACGCATCACCGTGACGAATAGCGAGTTTGCCAAACTCATCCATGATTTTTGCAGTGAAGACACGCTGCCCATCTTTCTTGGGGGTGCAGCCCATGTGGTGGCCTTGAGTTCAGGAGATACCCTTTTTGATGCCGGATTGCAGGGCAGGGTAAAAAACAGTGTCTCCATTTATTTATGTGATGGGGCAACGCCTGCAATCAGCCTGTCGTTCGATTACACAGTCACCGACAGGGAGCTTACCGGCCAATATGATTATATGGTACTAACCAACAAGAAGGTGCTTTATGACGAGGCGTTCAGCGACATTGATGGGTTGAACGATAAAATAGAATATTTCATTACTGTTTTGGATAGATTGTTGCACAGCTACATTTTGTATTTTAATAATGTCTCATGGCTGCTACGCACAGATTTAAATCCCATCATTGAAGCATTCCAGGACAGTATCAAGTGCCCGTGCGCTTTTAAATCGCTGGATAAAATCTTTGAAGATGTTATCCAGCAGAGGGAAAAGCCGAAAGAAAAATTTTTGTTTTTTACGCTGCCTAAACTGGTGGAAGGCTATACCAAAAAGGAACTGAAACTGGCTATCTATGACGATTTGGCCGAGTTTTTACAAAGCCGCCCACTTAAGTCTTCTTAAGTCATGGCAGTTAAGGCGAGGGCGTAAAATGTGCATTACGATTATGTGACTTGGGTGAGAATCCAAATTTATTATGCATTTCAATTGCCTGAAATGCCATTCACCCTTATAGTCAGGCAAACGATGAGCTGTGTGAATTGAATGACTTCCATTTGGATAGATGGCGATGCCTGCCCTAAAGCAATCAAGGAAATAATATTTAAGGCAGCAAACCGCACCAAAATTAAATGTATCCTGGTTGCAAACCAGTTAATCAATCTGCCGCCCTCACCCCTGATTAAACGGCTGGTGGTTGAGAGAGGGTTTGATGAGGCGGATAAGGCCATTGTTGAGGCGGTTATCGCCGGCGATATTGTCATTACTGCTGATTTGGCCCTGGCAGAAGACTGCCTGACTAAACATAGCCATGTCATAAGCCCTCGTGGCGAATTATTCACGACCAACACCATCAAGCAAAGGCTGGCCATGCGTGACTTTAATGAGGTGATGCGCGGCAGCGGTATCCATGCCGAGGGTCCAAAGTCATTGACCCCCAAAGATATCCAACAATTTGCCAATCAGCTTGATCGGTTATTGGGGCGAGTCAAATCAGGGCGATAACCCAGATTTTCGGGTAGATTCAGGTTAATCAAAAGATTTCATAGAGACAATAAATAGTCAATTCATCAATCAATTGATCATTTTGATAAATTAGTTATACTTTTCTCCTGATTAATTGGAGATGATAATGGCACAAGAAAAAGTAGAATGTTCGCCCGCTGATACGGAGTTATTATTTAGAGAAGCGATTCTCTCGATTGTTCATGTTTGCCAGGCTATTTTTACGGATGTACAGGGTTTGCAAAAAACCCAGATGGAGCTTTTAATCCATTATGCGGACGTGATCAATAATTCACTGACCACGGCGATAATGTCAAACTCCGACATGTCTGACTTCCATCAGTGTTTTAGCCAGACATTAGATAAGGATCCCACGATCATTCAGTTTAAAAGAGATTACGAGGAGGTAAACGAGCAGTTAAAAAATTGCCTTTCCTTTTCAGAACAGCTTAAGACTGAGTATGAGAAATTTAATAATGGCTCGTTAGAACAGGTGGAAATCTCAAAGCATCTCCTGCCTAAGTTAACGTTCTTAAAGACTAAGGTGTCTAAGGATGATTTTAAAAAGCCGTTGGATTTTAATACATTAAATTGTCAATAAAATCCTCTTGTATTTAAAAAGGCAAGTCGGGCAACCTTGAGGTTGCCTGCTTACCAGGTTCCGTGTTTGTGATTTTAGCGTCAGTTTACAGTTTATTGTTTATATCTGATTATGTAGCGAGTAATGTGCTGTAAACTGGTGTTCATTGTCGTAAAGGGCATCCCTTGAAGGCTGTTAGTCAATGAAATTAAACCGATATTTTCAGTAGGGGTGAGTTGCACAACGGTAAAAACACCATTAACACACCCGTCTTTATCTAATTGCAAAGGCAGGGTATCCGTAGGAAAATTCACCATCCATCCTAATGCGATCGCATCAAATTTTACCTCTGCCTCTTTGTTTGGATCCTTGGCAAGGTTTACTAAATTTTCAAGCTCCTCTTTATAGATATAACTGGCATGAGCGATTTGATTTGTTCGTAATGCATTGCCGGTACGCTGCAATTGGTAGGCGGTAAATAGGAGCAAATCGTTCATGGATGAATAAATACCCCCACTGGGATCTTCAAATCCCATATCCCAATCATGCTTAATTAAATCCCCATTTAACCAGTAACTGTCCACTTTTCTTGTCATTTGTTCTGAGTTTAAATGCGTTGTGGTATCTTTCATTCCAAGGGGGCTCGTTACCAGCTCACTTAATAAATCCTCATAACTTTTGTTCATTTTTTTTGCGAGTAATTGACCCAGCGCACCAAAGGCAACATTAGAATAGTCAAAATGAGTGCCCGGTTCCCAGGGCGAAGTAAAGCCGTGGTACCAGTTCAGGAAATCGTTCATGGTGTAGGGATTATTTAGCACTTGATAATCATCGCGATCCTCAAATCCGGGTAGTATCCGCGGAAATCCCGATGTATGCGTGGCTAAATCGAGTAATGTCACTGGATTGCCAGTATGATTGAATTTACCGGTCAGTTCATCCACCGTGGTATTAAGCCTTACAGTGCCTTTATTAATCAAAGTAGACAAAATTTGGGTTGTAATTACTTTGGAAACAGAACCAATTGACCAAATAGAATTCATATCGGGTCGCTTATCGGTTCCTTTTGTTACTTCGCCGCAACTGATAACCGCCCGTTCCTCATTGGAAATAATACCTATCATCAATCCCGGCCTGCCATTTTTCTCAAAAATATCCTGAGTCACATAGTTGAGAATCACATCAAGGGGCAGCGTTTTGATATTTTGTTTTTCGATGTAAACACATCCGGGGGTGGCAGTTACATCCAGGGGGAGCGTTATCGCCAGGGCAACCCCCAATCCTTTCAGTAATGCGAAGCCTTTGGCGGGTAAATGAGATAAAGTCGATACTGAATGGCGCATGGTAATCCTTGGATACGTCGAATTACAGTTCAATTTTATTTCATTTTAGCCTACTTTTAATCTTCATGAACTGAAGTTGTTCTGTCTATCGCATGGGGGGAATGAAGACGGAGGCAGGGTGAGTCAGTCCCTGTATTTCGCAGGCTGGTGATAAAAAATTTTGTTGCAACGCTAGGCATTAAGGGCATATTATGGAATAATTATTGTCCATTTGAGATAATTATTGTCTATATTTATGAAAATAAAAGCAATTTTTTCCGTGATTTGCCTGGTATTCCCTGTTGCTTTATTTGCGGGTACCCCATCCTGTCCTTTATTAAGTGGCATCAATGTGGATACCACCAAGCGAATTTTACGTATTTGTAAACAGGGCACTGTCATCAAAACCTTTAAAGTGGCCATTGGCTACAAAGGGGTTGGTAAAAGAAAGGCGGGGGATAATAAAACGCCAATTGGCTTATACGGACTCGCTTACCCAAGAAAATCGAACCAGTTTAACGTTTTTATTCCAATTCTCTATCCGACGTCCAGGCAAGCGGCGGCGGGGTATACCGGTCGGGATGTAGGAATCCATGGACCCACGCAGTCACCGGGTTTTTTTAGTTGGTTAAGCAATTTACCAGGCTCAACACGTGGCTGCATTGCAGTGGGGAAAAACAACTACATTGAGTACGTGGCCAACTGGGTAAAAACCCATCCGGGTACCAAGGTTTTAATTACTTAAAACGAAGCGGCCACAGAGCCGCTTGCCAAAACAGAAAACCAGTGTATTAAACCAATTGTCTTTCAGCTGTTAAGATGCCAAGGTGATCAACAGGGTATTTATATGCTAGGATATTTTTTTGTCCACCGGATTGAACACCTTATGCAATATTTTATACGGAATGTATTAAAGCGATTGGTGTTTTTGTTTTTATTAGGCTTGTCTTCCCTGGGGTTTGCGTCGACCAAACCTCTTGTACGCATAGGAGTATATGCGCCTTTCTCAGGTCCGTTTGCCATGGTTGGACAGTCCATGCTGAATGCTATGAAATTAGCAAGGCTTGATTTTAAAAGCAGCCCATACCAATACCGCTTCTATCCTCTTGACCAAATGGCTGCAGGAGAAACGGAGAAGAAGCGCTTACATGCGTTTGTTCAAAAAAATAAAATTGCCATTTTAATTTCAGAAGGATCAGTCGGTGGAGGATTAGCGAGGCAGGAGGCCAATGACAATGAGATTATTCATGTTAGCCTGGCATCTGACCCCACGATTGCCGATGGACGATATAATTTTCTCTTTTGGAGTCCTGCCAGCGAGCAGGCAACCGTCATGGCTCGACAATTAGTCAAAAAGAATATTCATACGATTGGTCTTGTTCGCGTCAATCACCCCTGGGCTGATGTGATCGGCGATGCGCTCATCAATGCCTTGCAGAAAGCCAGGATTAAAGTGGTGTTAAATGTTAAATTTGCAGCAGATACCACCCACTTTACTCCCATCATTAACCAAATGAAAAACAGTAATGCGGATATATTTTTCTTTATGGGCTTTAAACAAAATATGGTGCCATGGCGTGAGGCGATGGTAAAGGCAAAACTGCAGCAACCAATTACAGGAATTATTGAACGTTTAAGCCCTGAAGTTAAACAGGTTTTTGAAGGCCAATGGTATGTCGATACCCGCGATATGAGTCCTGATTTTGTTAAGCGATACCAACAACAGTATCAGCAAATCCCTGTGACGGAGGGAGGGTATGCCTATGATACCTTTACCATGCTTGCAAAAAGCATGAATAAAGCGGGCATGAAGGCTGACCAAATTGCCAAAGAATTGCATACCTTACACAAGGGAAATGGTGTGATGGGTCCATTTTCTGTGCAAAATAATGGCATTATTTTTAGTGAATCGGTCGTAAAAACCATTCACAAGGGGCAATCGATTTTGGTGAAGTGAATTCGGCGGTCACTTTATGTTTGAAAAATTAAACGTATTATCTATCAGGAGCTTTCTTGATCGGGAAGCGCCTGTTTTTAAGGGCTTGGAACGGATTAAGTCAAACAATTCAGCCAATAACAAACAAGGATCGTTATGGTTAGTGCATACCACCTGCTAGATGAGAAAGCAACGCTGACTTGTATTGTGTTTATGCTGGGGTTGAGGCATGGCTTTGAGCTTGATCATCTGGCGGTTATTGACGGCATGATTTGCAGCACGAAAGCGCCTTCAACATTATCCAAATGGATTGGCTTCTTATTTTCTCTGGGCCATGGTCTGGTGATTATTCTGGTTACTGCATTCATCGCTTTTCAAGCCAGGCAGTGGGACATACCAAACTGGCTGGAAAGTTTAGGCCTCTGGATCTCCATTATCTTCCTGGTATTTTTTGGATTGTACAGCATTTACACGACATGCAAAAAACAACAAGATTCGGGTAAAATTTTAGGACCTAAAAGTTATTTATTTAACAAATGGGGAATGCATCGGGGCAATGCGTCCTTTATGACGCCGGTTTTTATAGGAATGCTCTTTTCACTGTCGTTTGATACCTTATCCGTCACCACCGCTTTTTCCCTGAATGGTTACGCCTTGGGCGGTGCCGTTCTTGCCATGTTTTTGGGGGTGGTTTTTATGCTGGGCATGATGGTAACGGACGGATTGAATGGCCTTTTTATTGCAAAAGTTCTGGATCGCACGGACAAACGTTCACGGGTTTTATCGCGCGCCCTGGATATGGGGATTGGGGTATTCAGCCTGTTGCTGGGCGGCTCCTATTTGGTGTCGTATTTTAGTCAGGGATGAAGAGGTATGGGATGATAGACACAAAAGCAACGATAACCTATTCTGATCTGCTTGCAACAGAAGGCAAGCTGGCTATACTCCACCGTATCCTTACCCCACTGATAGAAGGCGGCTTGATTGTTGCTTTTTCAGGGGGCGTGGATAGCAGCTTTTTACTGTGGGCCGCTGTTGAATCACTTAAATCCAGCCCCTCTTTAAAGAACAAAGGCCGCGTGCTGGCTTTATTAACGATCAGTCCAAGCCTCCCCGCCTGGGAGATTGACGAAGCAAAACAGTTCGCTAAGGTCATTGAAGCCGAGCTTTGCATCATCGATAGCCAGGAATTACACCAGGAAGCTTACGCTAAAAATGATAATAAACGGTGTTATTACTGTAAGTCAGAATTATTCGCTATTGCGAAGCGGGAAGCGATGAGCAGAGGCTATCGCTCGATTGCCTATGGTTATAATGCCTCCGATCGTCGGGACATTCGTTTGGGTCATGTCGCTGCACAGGAAAATAATATTTATTCGCCCCTGGAGGCCGCAGGCCTTGAAAAAGCAGAAATCAGAGGGTTTCTAAAACAACTGGGTTTTCATTTATCGGATAAACCAGCCAGTCCCTGCCTGGCCTCACGCCTGATGACTGGTGTGCGTGTGACTGAAGAGAAATTAAACCACGTGCAGGCGATGGAGCAAATTCTGCGGCAGGCCGGATTACGGGTCTATCGTGTGAGAGTGCACGAAGAAAAAGCGGTTGACGGCGTGACACCCGGGTACCGTTATTTTCGTATTGAAATCGCACCCGATGAAATGTTCCGCTTACTGGAGGTGCGTGAATCGCTTATTCATACTGCGCGTCAGCTGGGTTATCGGTGGGTGAATATGGATTTATCAGGTTATCAATTAGGGGGCGGAACTATTTTATCATGAATGAATGCGAATTAAAGTCAATGCTGACTGATTTGATTGACGGGGAAATTAACATCAGTCAAACCATCAATCATCTCAAAAATACGGTGCTTCGCCACACTAAACTGGATTATGCCGAGCCTGATCATCACCGTGAACTTAGGCATGGCTTGAGTGAGGTCATTTATGGCCAGGGCAAATCGTCAGAACAAATCATTGATATTGCCAGGCATCTGTCCCTGCACGGGTCCTGTGTTTTGATTACACGCCTCGATGCACATAAAATCAACGACTTAAGCCTTGTTTTCCCTGATGGACGCATTAACCCAGAGGCGGGCACCTTTATGGTGTACCCTCCTGTGGTTGAGCCTCTGGATCTCGAGAAAAAATTTGTCGCCATTGTTTCTGCTGGCACCAGCGATATCCACGTAGCGGAAGAAGCTAAAGAAGTATGTGTCGCCATGAAAATTGCCACGGCATGCCTGTACGATGTGGGTGTGTGTGGGTTGCAGCGGGTTCTCAACTCGCTGGACATCATGCAAAAAGCCAGTGTTGTTATCGTTGTGGCCGGGATGGAGGGGGCGCTACCCAGCGTTGTTGGAGGTCTGGTTGGAGCTCCAGTTATCGCCGTTCCCACCAGCGTAGGCTATGGCGCGAGTTTAAACGGCCTTTCAGCCTTATTGGGCATGTTAAACAGTTGTGCGCCTGGGCTGGTGGTGACCAATATCGACGCCGGGTTTTCTGCAGGCTTTGCCGCTGCCCGCATTATCAATGGAATGAAACGTGAAAACACTTTATCTTGAGAGTATTGCCGGCATTGCAGGCGACATGTTCGCGGCCAGTTTTGTTCATGCCGGCCTTGTTTCCACTGAGGAGCTACAGGCGCTGAGTGAACAATTAGCTATTCCTGACGTTACAATTCATGTGTCTGATGTCATCCGCGCTACCATTCAAGGAACCCACATTGATGTACGGTTTAACCGGTCAGACTGGGTGAAACGGTTTTCTTCGCCGCACCACGGCCATCATGAATCATCACACCTCGATTGCCACGTACCATTTCGCGCGCTGGAGCAGATTATTGTTCACTCCACCCTGACTGACAGGATAAAAAAAATTGGCTTGCGGTATTCTGGATAACCTTGCTGTAGCAGAGGCCCATTGTCATGGGATCAGTAAAGATGAGGTTGCTTTTCATGAGTTAGGGATGGTTGACTCACTCATGGATATCGTCATGGCCGCTTACTGTATTTCAAAAGTAGCGCCTGACAGGATAATTGCGTCACCCATTAAATTAGGTCGCGGAGTCATTACAACGGCTCATGGAACTCAACCGGTGCCTCCGCCTGTCTCGGCCGCTTTGGCCGTGGGCATGCCCATTGCAGCCATCCCAGCCTCTATTTCAAATACGGATATTGAATTGAGCACGCCCACAGGCTTGGCTATAATAAAAACAGTCTGTGATATATTTTCTCAGGATTGGCCAGGGGGAACAGTTTTGGCCAATGGCTGCGGTGCCGGTACGTTGAGTCTGGAGGGGTATCCGAATCTATTTCGCATCAGCCTCATTGAATCAGATGCGAAAAGTCAGGCCCTGGATTTTGAATACGATACGGTCATGGAGGTAACGGCTAATTACGACGATGCCACACCAGAGCAGTTGGCCTGGGCAACCCGGCAATTATTTAATTTAGGTGCCCTGGATGTTTGGCAAACCACGGCTGTGGGCAAAAAAGGACGGGTCATGATTTTATTGTCCTTCCTCGCAGAAGAGGGCGTCTGGAGAAATTGCGCCCGCCTGTTGTTGGTAAAAACATCGACTTTTGGTGTAAGATATAAACAAATTGAGCGTTTGAAGCTAAACAGGCATTTTGAAACCCGGATAACCGGTGAAGGATCGGTTCAAGTTAAAATTGGAAGTACAAACAAGGGTATAAAAATTAAGGAAAAAGTTGAGTTTGACGATATACAAAGAATCTGGGACAACGAGATAAACGATTCGTTCTAAAAGGGAAGGACCCCAATGAATTTAGCCAACTTTACTGAACGTGATATAGAGGCTGTCGTCAATGAGGTGTTTGCACAAAAACAGGCATTTCATTCAGTGGAGGACGCTTATCAGCAATTAGCAAAAACCCTGGTTGACGTGTGCAAACTATCGGATAAAGAATCCGATCTGATTTTGTCGCGGGTCTATCATTCGTTTGATTATGCGTTGCTTCCGGATTCCCTGCAACAGGTTGCCAGCGACATATGGAAGGATAAAATTCACGAGGATAGTAAATTACTGGTTCTGACAGGGACTTATGGCCAGGAACCGGCATGGCGGGATCGCCTGACGTCGCAAGGGCATAAAGCTATTCTTCTCTCGCAGGAAACATTGGAAGATATCCCCATGGTATCGCGGTTACTCCAACAAATTGGGTTTGACGTGGGGGTTTTGCTGGGAAAAGCAGATCCCAGCGTCAGCTATGGCGGGATTGCCGGTACGTTTGGTGTATTTTATGTTTCCCCCGCGCTGGGCTCACCCTATATTCCCGCGCAGGATTTTGTCACAAAGTATGGTGTTAAATCCGTTATTGGGACAGGGGTCATGTTGCCTCAAGGCGATATCAGTGCTTATATTGGCTTCAGCCGCGTGGTCATTGAAGATAAAACCGCGTCCAATATCGCTTCCCTAATGTCCTTATTTTGGCAAAATGCCTATTTGATTTTAGAAGAGCATGGAATGTTTACTTCAAACTAAGGAAGGGTTATCGCTATGGAGGAAATAACCTGGGCGGCCAGTAAATTACCAATGCCATGCGTGCTGCATGATAAAAATATTATTTTGTATGGTAATCCGGCCTTCATGGGCTTTTTAACCGAACAGGATGATCTGACGACACTGGATTTTAACCAATGGTTGATAAAGGCCATTAAATCGCAAAAAGACGCCCAGTTATTTATCAATACCATGAATAACCAACAGGAAATCGCTCTGGAAACGGAAGGGCGAGTAAAAGGGGCCTTATTTCATTGGAAAGTTTACTCCACACCCATTTCCCCTCTCATAAGCTCGCAAGCCTGTCAAATGACCTGGCTGCAGGATTCATCCAGTTCCTATCTCAATAAATCGTATTGGGATTTGCATTTACGCGTCAGCAAAGCAACGATGCAATTAATGAAGGAAATCAATGATCGTAAAACAGCTGAAGAAAAAGCCGATGTCCTAAATAAGGAGTTGCTTAAGGCGCAGGAAAATCTTATCACGGCCTCCCATCAGGCCGGCATGGCGGAAGTGACAATTTCCGTTTTGCATAATATCGGTAATGTTCTCAACAGTGTCGGCGTCTCGGTTGAAATGATGGAAGAGCATATGAGCAGCCTGATGTTTAAAAAAATTGCCTTATTGATTGATATGCTCAAGGCGCACGAATCCAATCTGCTCGATTTTTTCCAACATGATGAACAGGGAAAACTATTACCGGCGTACCTAAGTGTATTATTTGAGGAAATACAATCCCATCAGGCTACTGTGAAAGGGGAGCTTGATCGTTTGCGCCAACAATATAACCATATCAAAGACATTTTAAGTGCGCAAAATGAGGTGACTAACCGACAACCGATTACTGAAAAAGTCATTCTGTCTCATCTGGTCGACTCCTCCATTCGCCTGGTGATGACGGAAGATTCGATGCTTATCAATCAAATTACCCTGAACAAAGATTATCGTTACACGTCTGTTATTACCACGGACAGAACCCAGCTCATGCAATTAATTACCAATTTGTTAAAAAATGCCAAAGAATCATTGATGGAATTAAATAGCGGCAGCCTGAAAACCATCACCATTGTGATTGATAAACAAGAGAATGGCGAGTTTGTGACCTTGCGCGTTATGGATAGCGGGATAGGTATTTTGCCTGAAAACCTGTCTAAACTGTTCAGTTTTGGCTTTACGACGAAGAAAAAAGGACATGGGTTTGGCTTGCATAACAGTGCCTTAATTGCAAAACAATTAGGCGGAACCCTTCAAGTTGAAAGTGAGGGAGAAGGTAAAGGCGCTGAATTTATTTTGACTCTGCCTGTTGACAACTCAACAACACCTGAAGACTGAGAATATTATGACTACAGCGAATGATTTAAAGATTATCGTTATCGATGACAATAAGGCCATTCATCAGGATTTTATTAAAATATTATCCGTGAATGAGTCCGATGATTTATCCAGTGTAGAAAAAAAATTATTCGGGGACGTGGAAGCGACCAATAAAAGCATATTGCCTTATTTTCAAATCGATACCGCGTCACAGGGACAGGAAGGCGCCGAGATGGTTGAAAAAGCGTTTAAGGAAGGCAACCCTTATGCATTGGCTTTTGTAGACATTCGTATGCCGCCAGGTTGGGATGGCGTTGAAACGGTCAAGCACATCTGGGCCATAGATCCTGAAATCCAGGTTGTCATTTGTACAGCTTACTCCGATTACTCCTGGGAAGAGACGGTCAATGAGTTAGGCCAGAAAGAAAATCTCCTGATCTTGAAAAAACCCTTTGATAATATTGCCGTCAGGCAATTGGCTTTTGCCTTAACCAAAAAATGGCAATTGCTGCAGGAAAGACGCGATTACACCAAAATGCTGGAAGAGCGCGTGGATGAGCGGACCAATTCATTGCAGGAATTGCTCTCAGTGGCCAGAGGGACTCTTGAATCCTCAGCGGATGGCATACTGGTCTTGAATAATGAAAATCTGGTGGTTAATTATAATAATATGAATTAGTTTTGACTTAATCTGACATAACCCCTTGAAAAGGTGAGAGTTTCCGGTTTTGATAGAAGTGCGA
>NZ_LNYA01000010.1 GCF_001467615.1 Legionella erythra
CTTGCCCTGATCTTTTTCTTACACCCACTTGATCTTTTTCTTACAGCGTTTTAAAAATCAGGTGCGTTAGCCGTGATAGCTCGATGTCGCTTGTGTTTTTGCAATCCCCAAACAATTTCATAGCGGCTTCTTAAGAGGCTTGCCAGAGCCCCCCGAAGTCATCTATATTTTCAACATTAATTTTAAGAATAAGAACCCATGGCTAAAAAAGCCCTTTATCTTGCTGGAGGCGGTGCCCGCGGCGCCTATCAGGCCGGCGTATTGAAAGCCATCAGCACCATTCTCGGGGTTAAAAAGATACCCTTTGAGGTGATTAGCGGCGTCAGCGTGGGCAGTATCAATGCCGCAATCCTCGCCGAAAATGCGACGGATTTTCCAGCGGGCGTGGAAAAACTGGTGGGTCTTTGGGGAGAGATTTGCTGTTCGCAGATTTACAATGCAAGTAACTATGAATTAAGCAAATCGGTTTTCCGCAACCTAAGCCACATGATCATCAAGCAACGGCAATCCGGTTATTTGCTCAATACGCTCCCTTTGCATGATTTCATCAATACCAATGTCGATTTCGAGGCCATTGAACACCACATCATGGAGAATCACATTGAAACGCTTGAGGTCATCAGCAACTGTTATGAAACCCACCAAACCGTTTCTTTTTATCAGCATAATGATACCTTTTTTGAAGATTGGAATTACCCAAGGCATATGAGCGAACGCACCAACCTGAGAATGGAACACATCCTCGCCTCGGGTGCTCTGCCGTTGTTTTTCCCCAGCGTTAAAATCAATGGCCTTCATTATGGCGATGGCAGTATGGGACTGGTGTCTCCTTTGCGGGGGGCTATACGCTGTCAGGTGGAAAAAATTCTTATTCTTGGTACACGGCAATTGCCCGAAGCCACTAATACCGAAAAATTGCGCAATGGCGACATTGGTTTTGCGCATATTCTGGGCGGCATGTTAAATGGGTTGTTTCTGGATAATCTTGACCGCGATATCGAGCTCGTCAACCGCATGAATGACATTGCCCGTATGATTTCCTTATGGAAAAAACGCCGCTCCCCCTGGCGTCCCATTGAAACACTGCATTTACGGCCGAGCATCGACATGGCAGCCATTGCTCAGGAGCAATACAAAAACATGCCGGCGCTGCTGCGTTTTCTGTTAAACACCCTGGGTGCCAAAAGCCACTCAGGTGACTTGCTCAGTTTTCTCTTGTTTGAAAAGGAATTTACCAAAGAACTCATTCAGCTGGGATACGATGACACCATCACGGCCAAAGCGGTGGTTGAAGATTTCTTTTCTTAATTGTTCTTCTGCTGCCTGGCACGCAGCAGCGCCAACACGGCCGCCGTTTCCGGGAAATGGCCATGCCAGATAAAAAAGGCCTCCGCCGCCTGCTCGACTAACATGCCCAAACCATCGGCCGCCATGACGCCCTGCTGCCTTGCCCACATGACAAATGCCGTAGTCCCTTGCATTTTATACGATAAGTCATAGCAGAATGAATCGGCTTTGATTGCCGCGGCAGGCCAGATAACATTTTCCTGAAGCGTGCCGGCTGAGGTCGCATTGATCAGCAGGTCAAACGGCTCAACAGCCCCCCAGTTAAGGCAACGAATGGCAGGGAAATCAGCCTGTAAATCCTGGGCGCGCTTGAAGTTGCGGTTACTGACGGCAAGTCCGGCCACGCCTTCGGCAAGAAGGGGGGCGATAATCCCCCGCGCCGCGCCGCCTGCCCCTAAAATCAGAACCTGTTTGCCGGCAAGGGATGAGTGGGTTCTTAAATCGCGGATCAAACCAATACCATCCGTATTGTCCGCATGCAAATACCCTTCCTCCATCCATAAGGTATTGGCCGCCCGGGCTTCTCGGCAACGTGCAGTCACCTGCTCAGCCAGTTGATAGGCCTCCTCTTTAAACGGAAGGGTCACGTTCAGTCCTTTGCCGTCTGCCGCAAAAAAATCACGCACGGCCTTAACAAACTGGCCGGGTTCGACCGGCATTTTTTCATAGCTTAGCGGCGTGCCGCATTGCAGAGCAAACTGTTCGTGAATAAATGGCGATAAACTGTGGGCCACAGGATGGCCCATCACGGCATAACGGTTAATCATGACCCCTCTCTAATCTTTAAGACTCTTGCTGACAATTTCCTTGAGATCACGTGATAACTCCAGCGTGTTCAACTGGTTCAATTCATGATGCATTAATGCCTGCCTCGGTTTATTAAAACGCTTTAAGCGGGTAAATGGCGTCGCAAGCCGTGCAGTCACTTGCGGATTAATCTTGTCCAGCTCGACTAAAACAGCGGTTAAAAATTGATAGCCGCTGGCATTTAACGCATGGAAATGGCGGTAATTGCCCATGCAGAACGCACCAATCAAGGCGCGCACCTTGTTGGGATTTTTTAAAGAAAAGGCGGGATGATGCATTAATTTTTTCACCTGCTCAAGCGTGTTGGATGCCTCGCCTGTGGCCTGCACCGCGAACCATTTATCCAGCACCAGTTCATCCTGTTGCCACTGGGCATAAAAGCCCTCTACTGCCTCTTCCCGTATAGAGCTGTCCTGACAGTTGTTCAACAGGGCAAAACTGGCCATTTGATCAGTCATGGTTTTAGCCCTGGCAAATTGTTGCTGGACAAGGGGCAGGGCTTCCTTTTCCCGCGCCTTCATCATCAGCCACAGGCAGGTATTGCGCAATTTGCGCTGTTGGTAAGAATGGGCATCCATCTGATGTTTTTCTTCATCCCATAAGCGCTCATAGGTTTCAGCCAGCGAGCCATATAACGCGTCGCCTAAGGTGGCGCGATAAAAATCACGCGCGGACTCCACGGCATCGACATCAATTTCCTGCAGGGAAGAGGTTACCTCTTCGAAACAGGGCGGGTTTAAAAGCTCAGCCCGTAAAGCGCTATTGAGGGACTCATCCTTCAGCACGTGATGAAACGCCTGAAGCATGGGCGCGGGGATGGACCAGTGCCGGCGGTCAGTGTTTAATAACCCACCGATGCAATCAATCGCCAACTGCTGGGCGATGTCCCACTTGGCAAAGCCATCATTTTCAAAGCGAAGCAGGGCAAGCGACTCGTCCTGACTCATTTCACGTTTTAATTTGACTGGAGCAGAAAAATCCCGCAGCAAGGACACGTAAGGCTTATTTTTTAAGCCTGGAAAGGTGAAGTGTTGCTCTTGCTCGCGTAATTCAAGGACCTCTTTTTCCAAGGGAATCGGTAACCCATTTTCATCAAAGCAGGCGATACGCACCGGAATGTGGAACGGTTCTTTTTCACTTGACTCAGGCGTGGGCGGGCAATACTGACTTAAAATCAATGTCAGGCAATTATCCTTAAAGTCGGTCTTTGCAGTAATTTCCGGCGTACCGGCCTGACTGTACCAGCGCTTAAATTGCGTGAAGTCAACCTGGTTGGCCTCTTCCATCGCCGCCACAAAATCATTGATGGTGACCGCCTGGCCATCATGCCGCTTGAAATACAGATCCATGCCACGGCGAAAACCCGCCTTACCCAATAAGGTTTGCTGCATGCGAATGACTTCCGCACCCTTGTTATAAACGGTTGCTGTATAAAAGTTATTGATCTCCTGATAGGATTCAGGGCGTACCGGATGCGCCATGCTGCCCGCATCTTCCGGGAATTGCTGTGCCCTTAGCGCCTTGACATCCAGAATGCGATTGACATCGCGGGCATGCATATCGCGGGAAAACTCCTGATCGCGAAAAACCGTTAACCCTTCTTTCAAACTGAGTTGAAACCAATCGCGGCAGGTTACCCGATTGCCCGTCCAGTTATGAAAATATTCATGGCCAACCACCCCTTCGATATCAGAAAAATCCTGATCCGTCGCAGTATCGGGGCGTGCAAGAATGTATTTGGAATTAAAGATATTCAAGCCCTTGTTTTCCATTGCACCCATATTGAAATCGCTGACGGCGACAATCATGAAAATATCCAGATCATACTCGCGCCCATATTCTTCTTCATCCCAGCGCATGGCCCGCTTCAATGACTCCATCGCATGACTGCATTTGTCCTCGTTGCCGGGCTCCACGTAAATGCGTAAATCCACCGAGCGGCCTGAACAGGTGGTGAAGCAATCTTCAACGCAACTCAGATTGCCGGCCACCAGCGCAAACAGGTACGATGGTTTTTTAAATGGATCCTGCCAGATAACCCAGTGCCTGCCCTGATCCGAAAGACCTGAGTCGACTAAATTGCCGTTGGATAACAAGACCGGGTATTTGGCCTTGTCAGCGCATATCCGGGTTGTATACGTCGCCAGAACATCCGGTCTGTCCGGAAAATAGGTGATGCGGCGAAAACCTTCCGCTTCGCACTGCGTGCAAAACAGTTGATTGGAACGATACAGGCCGGAAAGTTTGGTGTTTTTCTGTGGATAAATGCGGGTTACAAGCGTCACCGTGGCTTCATCAGGGCAATTTTCGATGAGCAGGTTGCCATCAACAAAACGGTAATTTTTTTCCTCTGCCTGACGACCGTCGATGTGAAGGCTCACCAATTCAAGCTCATCACCAAACAGTTGCAGGGCACCGGCCGACTGGCGTTTGACCGTCATTTCATTGGTGACCAGCGTCTCATCGTCGAACAATTCAAAATTGAGATGAACGGTTTTAACCGAAAAAACAGGGGGTTGATAATTTTTCAAATAAACGGTGGTCTCTGGCATGAACATTGCTCCATTCTAGGTACAATTAATCTTAAATTATTAAAAACTGTATAAATAATGAGTTGATTCTTTTTAATTTTTTTATGCGTTAGCTCTACTTCGGGAACCATTTTGGTTCTATACTAAATTTAAGGATAGTTTGTCGCTTTTATCAGAGAAATGCAAAGTGGTAAAGGCAAAGGCGTGCGTTTCCCACCAGGGATTTTAGTGAAAGGGGATGGCTTATGAGCACAGAAGATTTTTTATCGAATTACACTCGACGCTTTGTTGACAACAAAGAAGAAGAGTTGACTCTCAATGAGTATCTGGAGTTGTGTAAGTCCGATCCAACGGCTTATGCCAACCCGGCGGAACGATTGTTGCTGGCCATCGGCGAGCCCGAATTAATTGACACACGTCACGATCCCGTCTTGTCACGTTTATTTTCCAACAAGGTCATTCACCGTTACCCGGTATTTAAAGAATTCTTCGGTATGGAAGAACCCATCGAACAAATCGTGGGGTTTTTAAAGCATGCGGCTCAGGGTTTGGAAGAAACCAAACAGGTTCTCTACCTGTTAGGCCCTGTTGGCGGCGGTAAGTCGTCACTGGCAGAAAAGCTTAAGGATTTGATGCAGAAAGTGCCATTTTACGCCATCAAAGGATCGCCGGTGTTTGATTCGCCGCTTTCCCTGTTTGACCCGGAAGAAGACGGTGACATTTTAAGAGAGCGCTACGGTATTCCCACCCGTCATCTGCGCTATGTCATGTCGCCCTGGGCCGTTAAGCGTCTGCAGGAATTCAACGGCGACATCAATCAATTTAAAGTGGTTAAATTAAAACCTTCCCGCTTAAAACAAATTGCCGTGTCCAAAACCGAACCCGGGGACGAAAATAATCAGGACATCTCCTCGCTGGTCGGTAAAGTCGATATCCGCAAACTGGAAGAATTTTCCCAGGATGATCCGGATGCCTACAGTTACTCCGGCGGCTTATGCCGCGCCAACCGCGGTATCATGGAGTTTGTGGAGATGTTCAAAGCGCCCATTAAGGTGCTTCATCCCCTGCTGACTGCAACCCAGGAAGGCAATTACAACGCCACCGAAGGCTTGTCCGCCATCCCCTTTGAAGGCATCATCCTCGCCCACTCGAATGAATCGGAATGGCAATCCTTCCGCAACAATAAAAACAATGAAGCATTTATTGACCGTATCAATATTGTCAAAGTCCCTTATTGTCTGCGTGTCTCTGAAGAAACCAGAATTTATCAGAAACTGCTGGATAACAGTTCGTTAAAGAGCGCCCCCTGCGCACCGGGCACACTGGATATGCTCGCACAATTCTCTGTGCTGACCCGTCTTAAAGAACCCCAAAACTCAAGCATTTATTCCAAAATGCGCGTTTATAACGGCGAAAGCCTCAAAGACACCGACCCTAAAGCCAAATCTTATCAGGAATACCGTGATTTTGCCGGCGTCGATGAGGGCATGAGCGGCATCTCCACCCGCTTTGCCTTCAAGATCCTGTCCAAGGTCTTTAACTTCGACCACACGGAAATCGCCGCCAACCCGGTGCATCTGCTCTATGTGCTGGAGCGTCAGATTGAGCAAGAGCAATTTCCGCAGGAATTGCATGAGAAATACCTGGCATTTATCAAAGAGCACCTGACCCACCGTTATGTTGAATTCATCGGCAAGGAGATTCAGACTGCTTATCTCGAATCCTATTCTGAATACGGTCAGAATATTTTCGATCGCTACATCACTTACGCTGATTTCTGGATTCAGGATCAGGATTACCGCGATCCGGATACGGGTGAAATTTTTGACAGGCCTTCATTAAACTCCGAATTGGAAAAAATTGAAAAGCCTGCCGGTATTTCCAATCCCAAGGACTTCCGCAACGAAGTGGTTAATTTCGTTTTACGTGCACGGGCGAATAACCATGGCAAAAATCCAATATGGAACAGTTATGAAAAATTGAAAACGGTCATTGAGAAAAAAATGTTTACCAATACCGAAGACTTGTTGCCTGTGATTTCTTTCAATGCCAAGGCATCCGAAGATGACAAAAAGAAACACGAGGAATTTATTGCCCGCATGGTTGACAAAGGATATACCCGCAAGCAAGTTCGATTACTTTGCGAATGGTATTTACGTGTACGCAAATCGCAATAACACCGGCATAAAGGGTTGTTTTTTCCTATTATTGAAAGAAGCAACCCGGATGCGGATAAGGATGTGGCCATGTCACAACTGATTGATCGACGCCAAAACGCCGGCAAAAAAAGCACGGTGAACCGCCAGCGCTTTCTTCGCCGCTATAAAAACCAGATAAAACGAGCGGTCTCTGACGCCGTAGGTAAGCGAAGCATTACCGAAATTGATCAAGGCGAACAAATCAGTATTCCGGCAAGAGATATTTCCGAACCCCGCTTTCATCGCGGCCAGGGCGGCCGCATTGAGCGGGTATTACCCGGTAATGATCAATTCATTACCGGTGACCGGATTAAACGCCCGTCAGAAAGCGGAGCCGGCGGCAGCGGCGGCCAGGCCAGCGACAGCGGCGAAGGGGAAGATGATTTCGTTTTCCAACTGTCCCGCGAAGAATTCCTTGAAATTTATTTTGAAGATCTCGAATTGCCGGATTTGGTTAAAAAGGAACTGGCCCGCCTGACCACTTATAAAACGGTGCGGGCAGGCGTGACCAGCAGCGGCATTCCCAGTAACATCAATGTGGTGCGCTCAATGCGCCAGGCAACGGGCCGACGTGTTGCCCTGTCTTCCCCCTACAAACGGCAATTGCGTGAAGCTGAAGACGAACTCGCCAGACTTGAGGCCGACCCGTCCCCGGATCAGGACACCGTGGTTAAACTCAGGCATACGGTTGAATTCTTAAGACGCAAGATTCAAGCCGTGCCGTTCATCGACACCATTGACTTGCGCTACAATCACCGGATTCGCATTCCTTCACCGTCAACCCAGGCTGTTATGTTTTGTGTCATGGACGTTTCCGGTTCCATGGATGAAGCCAAAAAGGATATTGCCAAGCGCTTTTTTATTCTTCTCTACCTCTTCCTGACAAAAAACTACGAAAAAATCGAACTGGTTTTTATCCGCCACCACACCTCAGCCAAGGAAGTGAATGAAGAAGAATTTTTCTATTCACGTGAAACAGGCGGTACGGTTGTATCCAGTGCGCTTGAACTCCTGCATACCATCATCGATGCCCGTTACCCGCCTTCCTCATGGAATATTTATGTCGCCCAGGCATCCGATGGGGATAACTGGAATGCCGATTCGCCCTATTGCCAGGAGCTGCTGCAGGAAAAAATCATGCCCTTGCTGCAATATTTTGCCTACATTGAAATCATGCCCCGCCATCATCAGAGCCTTTGGGAAGTTTATCAGCAGGTTAAAAATAATTACCCTAACTTTGCGATGGAAAACATCGATAATGTCACCGATATTTACCCTGTATTTCGTGAGTTATTCAAAAGGAAAACGGTATGAGGAAAAAACCGATATCAACAGGTGCGGAATGGACCTTTGAATTAATTCAAACTTACGATAAGGAAATCGGCCGTCTGGCCGCTGATTTCAAGCTGGACACCTACCCCAATCAGATTGAAATCATTACCGCTGAACAGATGATGGATGCCTATGCCTCCGTGGGCATGCCGATTGGCTATCACCACTGGTCTTTTGGCAAGCATTTCGTAGGTGTTGAAAAAAGTTACAAGCGGGGCCAGATGGGTTTAGCCTACGAATTGGTGATTAATTCCAATCCCTGCATCTCTTATTTGATGGAAGAAAATACCATGGCCATGCAAGCCCTGGTTATCGCCCATGCCTGTTATGGCCATAATTCTTTTTTCAAAAACAATTACCTGTTTAAGATGTGGACCTCTGCGGATGCCATCATCGATTATCTGGTCTTTGCCAGAAATTACATCAGCCAGTGCGAGGAACGGCATGGCATTGATGAAGTGGAAGCGGTCCTCGATGCCTGTCATGCCTTGATGAATTACGGGGTTGACCGTTACAAACACCCCGCCACCCTGTCGATTCAGGAAGAAAAGATAAGGCAGCAAAACCGCGAAATGTATTTGCAGTCCCAGGTGAATGAATTGTGGCGAACCATTCCGCAAAGCAAACACGTGGATGCCAATGGCCATAAAAAGCGCTTCCCGGAAGAGCCACAGGAAAATATCCTTTATTTCATCGAAAAAAATGCGCCGTTGCTCGAATCCTGGCAACGCGAAATTGTGCGCATTGTCCGTAAAATAGCCCAATACTTTTATCCCCAGGGGCAAACGAAAGTGATGAATGAGGGGTGGGCTTGTTTCTGGCACTATACCCTGCTGCATGCCCTTTATGATGAAGGCTTGGTCACGGATGAGTTTATGCTGGAAATCCTGCAAAGCCATACCAATGTGATCATGCAGCCGCCTTTTAACAGTCCCTATTACAGCGGCATCAACCCCTATACGTTGGGGTACCACATGATGCAGGACATCAAACGCATTTGCGAATCCCCCACGGAAGAAGACAAACGCTGGTTCCCGTTCCTCGTCAATACGGACTGGTTGAGCAGTCTTGATACCGCCATGCGTAATTTTAAAGACGAAAGCTTTATCGCCCAGTACCTGTCCCCGCGCTTAATCCGCGAATTAAAATTATTCCACATCGTGGATGATGACAGGCAGCCTGAGCTCATTATCGGCGCTATTCATGATGAATCGGGCTATCAAATCATCCGTGAATCACTCTCGTCGCAATACAATCTGGGGAATCTGGAACCGGATATCCAGGTGTACTCCGTCGATGTGGCCGGCGATCGCTCGCTCACCCTGCGATACACCCAGCAAAACCGTATCCCTCTGGGTGAGAGCACGGACGAAGTATTAAAACACTTGCACACCTTGTGGAAATTTCCAGTTATTCTGCAGGCAGTGGATGCGGATGGCCAGATTCTTCAGGAATATCATTGCCCGCCGCTGCCAGCCACAAAAAGCGGCAAAGAAATCCATTAGCGATAGAAAACCTTCCCCCTCAAAAGGAGAGGCGCTGGCTGGTTTGATCTCAATCTAAATGAAAAGATAACCTGTCCTGGGACAGGTTATCAATGTGACCAGTCATTTTGTATCCATATACCGGTCACACAAGAGGGTTAACGCTTATTCACTTGCTAATTCAATGGCGAAAGCCAAACCTAAACGGGTGAAATTCGTCATGTGTTCAAGGCTTATCAGCGACATGGTATCCGATGACGTATGGATATAAGGATTGTGATCATCGAAGCTGGTTTCACAAGGGAACGCAGCGGGAATACCCTCGTCCGTCCATGATGCATGATCACTGCAACCATAGCCACAGCGGGAATAATTGACAGGCACTTTCACGTAATGATTGATTAACGAAGCGACAAAATCACTGAGTTTTTTATCGGTGTAATCCTTAAACACCCAGATGGTTTGATCATTTGGATCATTACGGTAACCCGTCATATCAAATTGAATCGCCGCTTTAACCGGAATGGATTTATTCATGAATTCTTCAACGACGTGCTGGGAACCGACAAGGCCACGCTCCTCGGCTGCATACCAGATAATGTAGACGGGACGTTTCAAGGGTTGATTGCTCGCCAACAGCACGCGCGCAATTTCCATGACGCTTGACGATCCGCTGCCATCATCACCGGCGCCGGGCATACGGCCATCCAGTGTATCCATGTGGGCGCCAATGACAATCCCGGGGGCTTTAATGTCTTTACCAATCACCGTAACCACCGAGGGTTGTTTATACCAGCCGGTTTTAACCAGATACGTGTCCGTGTCCTTACGGCCGTACTCTGTCGCCATTTTTTCAAAACTGGCCTTTAACCAATTGGCGGTTTCAACACCGGTATCCTTGGTGGCAGAGCGGTTATGATAACTGGTTAAATGGGTCAGTGTATCCCAGATGTTATTGGCATTCACCTGCGCCAGTACAGCATCCACTTCAGCTTGATGCTTAATCTCGTAATTGTCTGCCTGTATTGTCTTTTTAGGGGCTGCATTCAACAGGGCTTGTGCTTTTTCAGGCAATAAGCCGGCTTTGGCACGGGCCAATTTGTGGCTTACATTGATGTAATGCCCGCAGCCCACTTTATCGGCGAGACGCGTGATGGTGTCCAAATCGTCTGAAGGGACAGAAATAATTTTAAAGCGGCGGTTTTCAGCCAGAACGGGGTATTCGCTTGATAATTGACTGGCCAGGCATTGAGGAACCTGTAACTGTTCATTCATTACAACGGGCTTGGCAACAACGGGGCCTGCGAGGGCAACGCTTGCGGAAAGACCGATCATCCATTGTTTCAGACGCATTATTTCTCCTTAATAATAAAATGCCCTTTGATAGTACATGATGATCGCCATGTTGCAACTTCTTTTTTTTAAGATGAATTAAACGATCACAATGATTATTTTTGCATCGACTTTGTTGATAATCATTTTCATTTGTTATAAAGTACCACGGCTTGTTCAAATGCCCAGGTGAATGATGAAAACAAAAAAAATTCCATATTATCTTTTTCTGTTCCTGTTAACCGCCGGCGCCAGCCTGATTTTAGGCTTTTTAAGCTTTGGCGGCATGTATGCCCTGTTACCCGTTTTACCTCTTGCTTTCGCAGCCTTTGGCCTGTCCGTGGCTTACGAAGGTGAAATTTATTTTCAAAACATTAAGGGCGCATTTAATAAAATAACCGGACGTGATTATTTGAAGCGTCATCTTGCCAACCAGTACTTACTGGAAAAATTCCCCAGCGACGATGCGTTTAAAAACCCGCAGGAACCCATTCCGCCATTTTTCATTGATTATCGCGCACAGCTGCTGGAATTAGAGAAATTCAAGCATGTCAAACTCAATGCCGCCAGCCGTAAACGTAAAAAGCAATTAAAACAACGCCTGCGCGACATGGAAAACTGGTTTGCGCTGCAACTCTTCGCCAAAGACGATGATGACGCAATACTCCCGCTCACGCCCTACGAACGTGAGTTACGCGAGTGGCTTAAGAAAAATCAACAGCAGGAAAGTCAGGATTTATTGCTAAGCCGCCAACGCCTTTACCGCGCAGTGCAGGTATTCAGCGTCTTAGCCGCATTGTTTATGGGCTTAGGCACCACCTATTTGTTAGTCGGTGAGTTTGCCACCATTCCCCTGTTGGCCAGCATTCCTTTCGGCTTTCTGCCGGCCATCATTCTGCCCATGGCCATTATCGCCGGTACAGCCTATGGCTTTCTCACTTACAATGCCATCACCGATATGATTAATAACGATACCCTGCGCAAATGGTATCGACGTCTTCGCGATGATTTTAAACATGGCATCACCGTAAAAAATGTCTTTATGGCAGCCACTGCCGTACTCCTGCTGGCATTGGCCACCGCTTTGACCATCTGCACAGCCGGCACCTGGTGGACCGTGGCTAAAAATGCCCAACCCCTGTTTAGCTGGATGGTGAAAATACCCAGTTTTGTCATGGGGGTCATTAATCCCATCATTACCGGCTTTTCGGCCTTGATCTTCAACCTCGAAAATACCGCCGATTCGTTGAATATTATTTATTCCGCATTAAACAGCGGCCGTAATTTTTTCCAGCGCATGGCAACCCGGTTTGGTAAATGGTGCGAAGAGTTGTATGCGCGGGAAAACTGGGCGCAGATTCTTAACCCCTTTCGCCTATTATTGAAATTAACCATTGTGCCATTACGCATTCTGTTCTTTTTTGGGCACTTAATCAGCATTGGCGTCACCGCAGACAGGGTCCCTGGAATTCCTGAAATTCTCTCGGCCATCTTAGGTATCATTAGCGAAGGATTTGAGGACATGCATTATTTTATGTCCCATTCACACGATCACAAACACGCTGATTTTGATGATGTCCTTAAAGAACACCTGGGGAAAGAACAAGGGCACTCTCATGACGCGGATTTGCCAACCCGATTGCTGAAATTCATTTTTATACCCATCTACTTCCTGGCAGCCTTGTGGGATTATGGATTTAGCCAATTGAATAAACCAGAGGTCAATCACCGCAGCCCGCTGGCCGATTTCAAGGGTGCCTGGAATAAGCAGCGTGGCAATCCCTTTGATTCGGAAACCGAAGAGAATGTATTGGTGCAAAATCAGCCCTCCGCTGCCTGGAAAACCGAGCAGGCCCTTTATCATGTCGACCTTTACCGGCAAGAGCATTTCAAAGCCACCCTGTTAAAGCGCGATGTGGCCAATGAGAAAGAACAGGCTCTTCAAAACCTCGGCCACTCATTACGAGGCGGGGAAGATGTCCAAACCTTGCTCACCAACGAGGCCGAGAAGCCGGTTTACCAAACGCATCGCTTTTTCGGCAAGGGTCCGACCAAAACAGAGGAATTCTTAAAAAAGTTATCGGACCAAATGTCCCCTGCGGCCTAGTTGACCGCCTGGATTTTAGCCCCTTCAGGGGCTTTTATCCGGGTGCTTTTCTACATCACGTCAACAGATTTTTTAACCCCTGCAAATGCGAGCGCGCCAATGCCCTGGATTGCGCTTCATTGCGCTCTTTGTTTTTGCCAAACCATTCGAGATGATCCTCTGGTAATTCGTCCAAAAACCGGCTGGGCAGACAATCCTGCAATTCACCGCCGCGCCGCCTCTGCTTAGCCAGCGTGAAGCACAGCCCTTTTTGAGCACGGGTAATGCCGACATAGGCAAGCCGGCGCTCCTCATCAATCTGATCCTCGTCAATACTTACGCGATGGGGCAGTAACTCTTCTTCCATACCCACCAGATACACATAGGGAAACTCCAGTCCTTTGGAGGCATGCAGGGTCAGCAATTGCACGGTTTCCCGATCATGCTCATCTGCCTGTTCCAGGATATCAATCAAAATTAATTTGTTGATAACATCTGCCAACGTTGGACTCTCCTCTTTGGATAACAAACGGCCGACCCATTCCAGCAACTCCAGGACATTGTCCATGCGCTTTTGTGCCTTGGCCGGGGCATCGCTCTGCTCGTAAAGGTAGGCTTCATAGCCGCTTTCTTCCACCATCTGACGCAGGGGTTCAATACTGCCATCGCCAAGGCGCGACTTTATTTTTTCCAGCCACTGCTTAAATTGGACCAGGGCTGCACGCGGTTTGTCAGTAAGCCGTTCGCTTAATGCCAGGTGATCGGCTGCCGTGTAGAGGCTATGCCCGCGAGCATGGGCATAATCGCTGAGCACATCAAGACTGGCCTCGCCAATGCCGCGCTTGGGGGTATTGATGGCACGCAAAAACGCGGCATTGTCGTGTTCATTACTGAGCAGTTTAAGATAAGCCAGTATATCTTTGACTTCTGTGCGGGCAAACCAGGATTGCCCGCCGCTTATCCGATAGGCGATGCCATGATGGCGAAGCGCTTTTTCAAACACCCGCGACTGGTGGTTGCCGCGGTATAAGATGGCATAGTCGCCGTACTCATTTCCCATCTTAAGTTTGTGGCTGATTAAATCGGCCACCACGTGTTCCGCTTCGTCCTGTTCATCGCGGCAACACAGCACCCTGAGCATCTCGCCGTGGCCTAAATCACTCCACAGGCGTTTGTCAAAGAGATGCGCATTGTTGGCAATCAGGGTATTGGCCACATGCAGAATGCGGCTGGTAGAGCGGTAGTTCTGTTCCAGTTTGATGACGTTTAATTGGGGGTAATCTTTCTGCAATTGCGCCAGGTTTTCCGGACGTGCGCCACGCCAGGCATAAATGGACTGATCATCATCGCCCACCACGGTAAACTGGGCGCGCACCCCGGTTAACAACCGCACCAATTCATATTGACTGGTATTGGAATCCTGGTATTCATCGATGAGGAGATGACGGATTTGATTCTGCCAGCGCTCCCGCACCTCGGCATGCTCCATCAGCAAGTTCACCGGCAACCGGATCAAATCATCAAAATCCACGGCATTATAAGCTTTCAATGCTTGCTGGTAATCCGGATAAATCCGTGCAGCCTCCTCGGCGTGAGGGGATGGGCTAAAGGCGGCGGTATGGATTTTTTCAGGGGAAAGCAGTTGATTCTTCCAATGCGAAATCTGATGCTGAATCTGCATGACATAATCCCGTTCATTGGCTTTTCCAGCCGGCAATAACCCCCGCAGCAATTGCAACCCATCCTCGGCATCAAAAATGGAAAAACCCGCTTTCAGGCCGACTAACGCCAACTCTCGTTTTAAAATGCCAAGACCCAGGGTATGGAACGTTGCGATTTTCAAACCGCGCCGTTTACCCGCAGGCAGGGTCGCCGCTACCCGCTCCCGCATTTCATTTGCTGCCTTGTTGGTAAAGGTCACGGCATATACCGTGGCCGGCGCGTAGCCGCATTGTTCAATCAAATAGGCGATTTTTTGGGTAATAACCCGTGTCTTGCCGCTTCCGGCACCGGCAAGCACCAGCAAAGGCCCGCCGATGTAGGTGACAGCCGCCATTTGTTGTGGATTAAGCTTCATAACCTCTCGCCAAAAAAGTGGCATTATCGCGCGTCAAATGCAGGCAGGCAATGAACTTTGTGCTAGAATCTGTCTTTTTATCTTAGCGATTCATGATGAGAGAACCAGATACCCTGCAAGGCTTTATTTTTGAAAACGAAACCATACGTGGCGCTATTGCCCATCTTGATGACAGTTTTCAAGCCATCATGCAACAACGCCCCTACCCCCCCATGGTGCGTAATTTATTGGGCGAAGCCTTGATTTCCTGCCTGCTGCTTGCCGGCAGCGTTAAATTTGAGGGCGAAATCAGTTTGCAGTTTCAGGGGGATAATCGCCTGCCCCTGCTGCTGGTCCAATGCGATCATCGCTTAAACCTGCGCGGTTTTGCCAAATTTGAGCCTGACCTTGAGATTGCTGATTACGCCGAAGCCTTTCTTCAGGGCCAGATGGCGCTAACCATTAATCAATACAATCAGACCCAGGCCTATCAAAGCGTCGTACCGCTTCACTCCACCGCCATGAGTGAAAATTTAATGCATTATTTTGCCCAATCCGAACAGATTGCCACCCGGGTCTGGCTGGCGGTCAATGACGAACGCGCCGCCGGCATGCTTTTGCAGCTCTTGCCCGGGCAATCAGACAGCCAGCAGCGGGAACATTTCTGGGAATACGCCGTGCAATTGGGTCAGACAGTCAGCGAACAGGAATTACTGACACTCGACAATCAAACCCTGCTTTTCAGGCTGTATCATGAGACAGAAGTTCGCTTGTTCCCAAGCCGCGAAGCCCGCTTTCAATGCCGCTGCAATACGGAAAAAATGAAGCAGGTCATTGGCGTACTTGGCGAACAGGAGGCCCAGCAATTGTTGCAGGAGCAGGGGAAGATTGAGATTGCCTGTGACTTTTGCAATAGCCATTATCCATTTGATGCCATTGATATCGCGCTGTTGTTTAGAAAGTAAGCCACAAGGCATACCAACGGTTTATTAATCAGATAAACCCCATCAGGCATTTAAAGAAAATTGTTGCACTGTCTCAGCCAAGCCATCCAGCTTCTGACTGGAGTCCGTCTTGAAGAACATCAATTTCCTGTTAGCATCCTGAGTGTAGGTTCCTTTCACTCGATCAATTAAATTACTGAAAAAAGCAATACAATCATTAAAGTACTCTTTCACTCCCCGATGATTTTCCAATTCCCCACGTGCGCTTTTGATGGCGGCATCGGCCTTGGTTATAAAGACTGTTACATCTTTTTGTTGTTGATAATTCGTATATTGTTCACTGAGTGTTTCATGCAGGGTCTTGGCTGCTTCATAAGCCAATTGGTATTTTTCCGGATTCTTTTTGCTCGCTTTTTTAAACGCCGCCACTTTCTTGTCGAATGCCTCTAATTGCCTCTCAAACTTTTCTTCCAGGAACTTAAGCATCTCAACTGATGCCGAAGCCTTGGCGGTGATACTTTTATATTCCAAAACAATAACCTTAGGTAATTTTTTAAGCGACTCCTTAGGAGGCAACACGTTAGCCTGATGGTAGGCCTTAATAAAATTTAAGCGTTCCTGATGGGTAATAAGCTTATGTTTTTCGAACACGCGCAGGATTTTATTTAATAATTGAACTGTTATTGTCACAGCAAATTGCGCATGGTAATGAGGGTTATCCAAATCGAAATCATCCTGATGGTAGCAGCTGTGATCATTATCTTCACGATGCACATAACGTTTAACGCCAAGCTCTTTTGCCATTAAATCGACAGCACTCTTCACCTTACGCTGCTGGCATTTCAAACTGAATGATCTCACTCAATGCTTGTTGGATTTGCAAAGGAGATTTGTCTGTTAGTTGAACAGAAGCTACGTTCGGGGACTTGGGGTAGATGGTGAGGGTATTCTTATAAAGGCTAAAGTTAATTTGTTGCGTCAGATGCGTAAAGGCGCGCGGCATGATGTTGTTCTCGTAATCAGCAATCAAATTGACTGCTGATTTTAGGTAACCAAGCTTAAGGTTTTATTAAACCGCGAGTTATTGCATGGGCAAGTCCCAGGTTGAAATCGCATGGCCCTGTGCATCACAGAACTGAATATAATCGCTGCGCATGGCCTGCAGGATATGCTGCAGCTTTAAAAACTGCAGGCTGAGTTCCATGTACAACGCAGCCAGTTGGCGCTCCTGTAATTCACTGATGGTCATGTAAGCCGCCTGCCCCATGTCGACAAAATAATTGAGGCTGACCTGCCTTTTTTTAGCAATACCGGGAAAAAGGCCGCAAAACAGCAGGCTTTTATCACCAACATCACGGAGCAGTTCAACCTGACGGCATTTGCCATTGTGCATGGACTCAAGAAAATCAAGCGCGATAACGGATTCAATCAGTTTAGGTCCCTGGGTGTAGCGCATCAGCAGAAAAACCAGATAACTTTCCGTGTTTTCATTGAGAACTAATTGGGTGGCAGCTTGTGCTTCATTGATTAAAGCATGCCATTGACTTATTTCGGTAGGATGTAAAATAAGTTGTTTCATAAATCGCCCCCTTTTCCTACGTCCTAGTTTAAGTTTAGCAAACGGCGTACCAATTTCATGACATAACAAGGTATTTGCAGGAAACGGCGTCCGTGCTTATGCGATTTTTTTTCTGAATCAAGTGTGGCATGTGGTAATTAACCTATTGAAGCCATGAATTTTTTTCCATAGACTGTGAGCAATTTTGCACAGGGAGTGACCAAAATGAAATTTAAGGTTCCGTTATGTATGCTGGGATGGATGGCCTTTAGCCATCCACTTTTTTCTTTAAGCGATCCGCTGACCTGTGACGCAACGCGCGAGAAGCCCTGCATTGTACAGGATACGGAAACGCCGGCATCGCCCGTGGGCAGTTTGCGGGATACCCAGATGATTAAAGATTACTACCACGGCAATCTGGCTGGGGTCGATAATCTGCGGATGTCATTAAGTGCCGAACCAGGCAGCCAGGGATGGCCGCAGGTAGCAGATTATATCCGATCTCGGGTGGGCGTTGAGCCTCATCAGGTTTTAGTCCTTGATTTGCGTCAGGAAAATCACGGGTACCTCAATGGCAATGCCATCACGCTCTGCGATCTCCATAACTGGCTGAATGTGGGTAAAACCGCGGAAGAATCCATTGCAACGGAGACCCAATGGCTGGCGCGCCTCTCCTCCTTAAAGAAAATTGACAATGTCCTCACTGTGCAGCAATTCGCCAAAAAGGATTACAGCACCGGCCATTCCATTGCCGTTGAAACTCTGCTCAGTGAGAAAGAGCAGGTCAGTCAATCCGGCTTTGCCTATCGCCGCTTGCCGATTACCGATCACCGCGCACCGCTGGATAAAGAAGTGGATACCTTTGTTTCCTTATTTAAAAAATTGCCGAAAGGCATGTGGCTTCATGTGCATTGCCGTGGCGGCAAGGGCCGCTCCACCACCTTGTTAGCCATGTATGATATGTTAAACAATGCCGATAAAGCCTCATTCAATGACATTATCGAGCGGTTAGCTGCCATCCCGCCCTATTATGATTTAACCCAGATTGTGCGAACCGATCCGGATCTGACGCCCTACTATCAGGAGCGTCTGCAATTTCTGCAACATTTCTATGACTATGCCGAAGCGCGCCTTAAAGGGTATTCAGGCCCTTGGTCACAATGGAAGGCGGAGCATCAATTGGTATAGGGGAGGCATCAAAACACTTTTTTAAAGTGCCGGTAATCAATTTGCCGGACTGGTCTGTTGTCGGCTATCGGTTCAATAAAGCTTTGAATCAGCCCTTGCCAGAATCCCTGATAGAGGTGTGCTTGCAGCGGGTGGTGATCATCGACAGGAAAACACGGGCCGTGGTTGGCTTCCAGAAGCCACACCCGTTCCTGGCTATCCACCATGAAATCAAACCCAAATAACGCGATGGCGCGTTGTTTGCCACAATGGAACGCATCAGGAAAATCATACCGAAGTCCATGCATCACTTGCTGGAGTATGGCGTCAATTTGCGGCAGATAGTGACCGAATTGAGCAAACCGATGCGCCGGGATCTGGATGACGTTGACCTCCGGATCAAGCAGGTGTTCATTGGTTAAATGAGGCCGCAAATCTGAAAAATCCTGGACATAGGGATGCAGGGCGACATTAAAATAGCCGTCTTCGTAAAAATAGACCCCATCATAATTGGTGAGAATCACAAACAGGCGAATGCTGTATTTACGTTCATCCCTTAATAAATGCGGGCTTAAATAACGCTGCAGAACATGCATGCCGCCCATGCGCCGTGGATTTAGGTAATGCGCTGCCAATGCGTTGGGTGTTTTAAACAGGTGGATGTGTTGGCCGTTGTTGAGCAAGGCCGGTTTTAATATCCAGGCTAACTCCTCGTTTGGCGGCGGCTCCGCATGAATAGCCACCAAATGATGAACGACATCCTGCCAATTGGCTTCATCGATGCAAAACGTTTGAGGCGCTACCTGCGGGCAATAATCCGCGACGAGTTTCGCCAGTAAATGCTTGTACTCCAGGGTTTGCGCTGCCGGTTCACTGAACCGCAGGGTGTTGTCATTAATTCGGGATAAGCACTTAAACGCAGTCGCCTTCCACCCCTGCAGCGATAAATAGCGGCTTAAATTATAATGGGTAGGGGACAGGGATGCATCCAAATGGTATCGTCTTGAGTTGAACCGCAAGCTGTTATTCTCCGCTGAAGGTTATCGCTGCGCGAGAGGATTTTTCTGAAGCCCATTAACAACAAGACCGGCCGCTAATCCCCAAAATGCAGCCCCCATGCCTAAAATGGTGATGCCAGATGTACTGATCATCAAGGTCACCAGGACCGCCTCGCGCCGATGGTCCTGGCTGAAAGCCGCCTGTAAATTATTCCCTATCGTAGCAAACAGGGCCAGACCCGCGATAGTCGTAATCAATACCTTGGGAAACGACGCCATGACATCCACCATAGCCGCCGCAAATAAACCCATGATCAAATAAAAGATACCCGCCCATATACTGGCACGATAGCGTAAATCCGGATTATCATCCGCTTCCTTGCCAGCACAAATAGCGGCCGTAATCGCGGCGAGATTACACGAAAAACCACCCAGGGGTGCAAATAAAATATTGGTCAACCCGGTCCAGCTGATTACGGTAGATACCGGCGGGTGGTAGCCCTCAGCATGCAAAACAGCAATGCCCGGGATGTTTTGTGATGTCATGGTCACAATAAACAAGGGCAGGCTGACGCTGAATAAAAGCGGCCAGGAAAACTCAGGTTCAATAAACACCGGACGAGTCAAGCCATGCTGAATGTGCGTCTCTGCCAATAAACCCTGGCCATAGGCAAATCCTAAACCGACCAAAAGCACCCCAACCATGACGTAGCGGGGGAAGAAACGTTTGCCCAATAAATAAGTGGCCAGGAGCGCCGCAACCAATCCCGGATCCTGTTGCCAGCTGGTAAACACATTAAGACCAAAATGAAGCAGCACCCCAGCCAGCATGGCCGCAACCAGGTCACGGGGGATATAATTCATTATTTTTTCAAAATAACCGCTTAAGCCGGCAATCAGGGTCAGCATACCCGTTAACATGAATGCCGCCACCGCCTGAGACAATGTCAGGCCTGACAGGCTGGTGACCAGTAAAGCCGCCCCCGGCGTTGACCAGGCGGTGAGGACGGGCATGCGATAATAAAGCGACAACCCCATACAACTGAACGCGGTTCCAAGGCCTAAGGCCAGAAGCCATGAGCTGATTTCCGCCTTGCCCGCTCCAGCGGCCGCGGCCGCCTGGAAAACGATGGCCGCCGAACTGGTAAAGCCCACCATAACCGCAATAAAGCCCGCTGCGGCATGATTTAAGGAAAAAGACTTCAACATGATGGCACCTCGTGTTTAAATGACAGGACAGGCATTGTGCGTTATAACGCACAGATAGAGCATAGCACCGTGCGTTATAACGCACAAGCGTTGGGAGGAAAAATTTTGGACATTTTTGCACAACACATCGCCAATCACTTGAAAAGCCTTCGCCAGCAGCGTGGCTGGAGTCTTGACAAAGCCGCCCAGGAGACCGGAGTCAGCAAGGCGATGCTTGGGCAAATCGAGCGTCTGGAATCAAGCCCGACCGTCGCGACACTCTGGAAAATTGCCAGTGGCTTTCATGTGTCCTTCTCGTCTTTTCTTGAAGACAGTCCCGATAATGCCGCCGAAACCCTGTACCGCCCTAAACCGCAGCAGGCGCTTCAGCACGCCGATGAACATTTAATAATAACATCCCTGTTCCCTTTTGACCCGGAACTTCGTTTTGAATGCTTCTTAATCGAGCTTCTACCGCATAGCGAACAATTTTCAAGTCCCCATGAACCCGGCGTCATTGAGCACATTATTGTGGTGGATGGCGATGTTGAGATTCTTGTCCATCAGGACTGGCATAAACTTCATGCTGGCGATGGTTTACGCTTCGATGCCAGCAAGCCCCATGGCTACCGCAATACCCGCGATAAAAGCGCCTTTTTTCACGACATTATCCATTATCCCAGGCAACTAACTCCAGAATAGGCTACCCATACGACAACGATCATCATCATTTTTGTAAACGCTTAGTTAAGAAAAACAAAAGGTCATAATCTGAAAGGAGCATGTGCTATTATTTACATATGTTGGTTTTTAAGAGATTCATATGTCCTCAACACCAGAAGATGCCGCCCCGAAAACAACCAATCCTGCGGCTGAGCGCATCAAAGCGGCCCAAAAAAAATTTTACGAGGTGCTGGGCGTATCCCCTGATGCAAGTCCTGAAGCCATCAGCAAAGCCTATAAAAAAACGGCCCTGCAGGTTCATCCTGATAAATACAAGGAACCCGATGCTGAGGAAGTATTTAAAAAACTGGGCGAGGCTTATGATGTATTAAAGGACGAAGAGAAACGGCGTCAATATGATCTCTCCTCTTCAAACCCTTCTTCCGATAAGGACGATGATCTCGATAATGACCTTGACGAGGCCGAGGAACCAGACGTTGATAATGACACGCAACAGTCTAGCGCCCCAGGCGACAAGAAAAAGGATTCCGACAACACAGCCGTGCCAGAACAACCCAAGCCCAAAGCAGAAGCGAATGCAACCCCCACAGCTAAGCCTAAGGTTAAAGACAAAAACCGTGCCCAGGAATTGAATGATTCGCTTTTTGATTTTATGACCCCGGCCAAAAAGAAAGGGGAAGATAAGGATCCTCAGCAAGAGTGGGTGGATCAGCTGTTACGATGGGTATTAGAATTTAACCAAATGATAACCAATAAAATACTGGGCTTGTTCAGCCAAAATCCGGCAGATACCCCGACGCCGAATGTTCAACAGCCAAGCGATCAACCAACCGCTCAAAATCAGGGATTACCTTTATTGGAGGGGCTATCTGATACCGATGTGCTGAGTATTACCGATGGTTCAGAATTGCCCATGATCGAAGGCAATAAAGAAGAGGCACCCCAGATTGAAAACAGCGAAACAGCCATCGTCCCGTTTAATCCCAATTAACCGGCAATGCCTCCCTTTTAAGGGGAGGCAGGCATCGTAGCGGCACTGACTGCCTGCTGACAAGTCCGGTTTAATCCCATACTCATTTGCTTTAATGCGGGCAGTTGCTCGGGTGTTACCTGATACTGAGCAGCCAGTTTGACCGGATCGGTAAAGCTTAGCCAAACTTGTTTTTTCTCATCCTCCGTCGCCATAATCCGTAAGGGTAAATCCAGTGCAAATGCGGCTTTGGCCTGCATTAAAGCCGTGCCTTTGGCCGGATTGCCTATGATAAGAACCTGTGTCTCAGGCAGGGATTGCCCCACCTTCCCGGCTTCGCCGCTGTGGTCCACGCGCGCAAAGACCGTCCCTCCCTGCTTTTTGATAATGGCCGCCACGCGATTCATGGTTTCACTGACGGAATAAGGGCTTTGCAGCGTCTCTGACCAAACCGCTCCCTCAGGCGCTGCCAGCTTGTGATCGAAGGCACCAGCAATTTTTCGCCCAAGAATATCCAAATCAGGTAACCCGCCCTTATTCGCCAGCAGGGTCACACAGACCAATTCCGTAGGTGCTGTAAAACGGCTTAAGAAAGTCGAATACCCAGGCAAGTGGCCTTTGATCTCCATAAATCCGGGATGGCCTGGGAAGAGCCACCCCGCATTGCCCGGAATGGTTTGACCATTGGCCGTCACTGGATGATAGAGAAACTCTCTGTCGACGGGATCCTGGACCAAAATGCCGCCAGCCAAACCAATATCCCATAAACTGATGTCTTCTGCCGAGGCCATAATGCCGCTGTCTGCAAACGTGGCAGTCCAGCTTAACGGCTTGGACGGCGACAGTGTCTGCTCCGTTTGCTGATACCCAGTGACCGGCTCGATGGGGTTTATATAAACCCGGTTTTTAAGAAATTGCTGATGTTTAAAGCCAGACTTATCATCCCTGACTTCATTATCCATGCTTGTCTCACCGCCAACAAAAAAAGTGTGTTTAAGCGCCATGCGTTCAATTTGGTTCTTACCGACAAATTCCTGATACGTCATGCCGCTGACCTGTTCAATAACAAGGCCGAGCAGGTAGTTATTGGTCGCACTGAGCCGGCTTTGGGTACCGGCTTTAAATGCAAGCGGAATCCCTTTAATCAAATCCAGCCATTGAGCGGTCGTATAGTCTTTGCTGTAATCAAACCCGGGGGCCTCACGGTAATCAGGCAAACCGGAAGAATGGGTCATTAACTGCCGGATGGTAATAGCCTGCCAAGACGTGGGTAGATTCTTTAAATAGGAAGAAACGGCTTCATCGAGCTGCAATTTGCCCATTTCTTTCAATTGCATAACCGCCACCGCCGTGTAGGCATTGGTAATTTGTCCGATAGGAAAAACACTATGCGTCGCGACCAGGCGTTTGCTGTCGGTATTGGCTAAACCATAACCCACCACACGTGTAATATAAGGCGCCTGGACGATCGCCAGCGACAGGCCCGGGATCTGATGGTCGGCCATGTATTGAATAATCAAATCATCAACTGATTGCCCCTGATAAAGAACCTGAAAATCGCCGCGGCCGTGGCCTGCTATTGTGCTTGTCATGATGACCATCCCTTGTATCAAACCCAGTAATCTAAGTTTTCTTACACCATTGACGTTAAGCATATCAATTCCTCATGAATTTGCATCACCCTTCGAAAGCAAGGGATTATTGAACCTTAATTTTAAGCCTGCTGGCAAGGGTATTTAATCATGGCCGGACACGTCATCCGTTTCCTGCCACTGCTCTGGGTTCACAGGATTTCCCGGGATTTTACGTGACTCCGAGGCCCATTCCCCCAAGTCAATCAATTTACAGCGATGCGAGCAAAAGGGTTTATAGGAATTGTTGTTATCCCAGGTGTCTGGCTTGCCGCATGTCGGGCATTTGATTATCTGCTTTTTAGTCTTCATGGTATTATCCAAAATAATAGGGCTTTCATAATCTGCGCAACAAAACCGGTCACGATGACTTGCCTGCCTGCACATACTACACAGTCCTGGCAAGTTTCCAATAGGATTTATGCTTCAACCCATGTATAATGGCGAATCCCTGAACACATGGCTTGCTTTTATAACGGATAAGCCGCAATACCCTAGAGTCTGCTTCACCGCAAAAGGTCTTATATGATTGAGAGAATTCGCAACATCGCCATCATTGCTCACGTTGATCATGGCAAAACTACCCTGGTTGATAAACTGCTGCAACAAACCGGCACCTTAAACGAGCGCGCGCCCAAAGTGGAACGCCTGATGGATTCCAATGCGCTTGAAAAAGAGCGCGGTATCACCATTCTTGCCAAGAACACATCCGTGCATTGGCGTGATCACCAGATTAATATTGTCGATACCCCGGGGCATGCCGATTTCGGCGGCGAGGTGGAGCGTATCCTCTCCATGGTCGACAGCGTCCTGCTTTTGGTGGACGCGGTGGATGGCCCCATGCCGCAAACGCGCTTCGTGACTCAAAAGGCCTTTGCCCGCGGTTTAAATCCCATTGTTGTCATTAATAAAATCGATCGCCCCGGCGCGAGACCGCATTGGGTGATGGATCAAGTGTTTGATCTCTTTGACAATCTCGGCGCTAATGATACCCAGCTTGATTTTCCAGTGGTGTATGCTTCCGCCCTGAATGGCTATGCCAAGCTTGATCTTGACGATGAAGCCAGCGACATGAATGCCCTATTGCAAACCATCATCGATCGCGTCTCGCCCCCCGATGTGGATGAAAATGGCCCCTTCCAGATGCAAATCAGTTCCCTGGATTATTCCTCTTATGTAGGAACCATTGGTATCGGCCGGATTACCCGCGGCCGGATTAAAAGTAAATCACCGGTGAAAGTCATTGATAAGGATGGCAACATCCGCAGCGGCCGCATTCTGCAATTGTTGGGCTTTAAAGGGCTTGATCGCGTCGAGGTGGACGAAGCCAGCGCCGGCGACATCGTCGCCATTACCGGGATTGAGCAGCTTAATATTTCAGATACCCTCTGCGATCCGAACCAGGTTGAGGCCCTCCCGGCCTTGACCGTGGATGAGCCCACCATCAGCATGACGTTTCAGATTAATGATTCGCCGTTTGCCGGTCAGGAAGGTAAATTCATCACCAGCCGCAAGGTGCGCGAACGGCTGCAGACCGAATTGCTGCACAACGTGGCTTTACGGGTTGAAGACACCGAGGATCCGGATAAATTCCGCGTCTCCGGACGCGGGGAATTGCATCTGTCCATTCTCATCGAGAACATGCGTCGTGAAGGCTATGAACTCGCCATTTCCAAACCCGAGGTCATCATGCGGGAAGAAAATGGTGAGCAGCTCGAACCTTATGAGCGTTTAACGGTGGACGTTGAAGAAACGCACCAGGGCGCCATTATGGAAAAACTCGGTGAACGCCGCGGGGAAATGCAAAACATGATCCCCGATGGGAAAGGCCGCGTCCGTCTTGATTACATCATTCCTACCCGCGGCTTAATCGGCTTTCACACCGAATTCCTCTCAAGCACGTCAGGCACGGGATTGATGTACCACGTGTATGATCATTACGGCCCAGCCCATCGCGGCCGCCTGGGTCAACGCGTCAACGGGGTGTTGATTGCCAACTGCAATGGTGCCGCCCGTGCCTTTGCCCTGTTTAACCTGCAGGAGCGCGGCCGATTATTCATCGAACCGCAAACCATGTGCTATGAGGGCATGATCGTGGGTATCCATTCGCGTGATAATGACCTCGTGGTCAACGTCACCAAGGAAAAACAACTCACCAACATCCGCGCCTCAGGCAGTGACGAAAATATTATTTTGACACCGCCTATTAAGTTGTCGCTGGAGCAAGCTCTGGAATTTATTGACGATGATGAACTGGTGGAAGTTACACCGCAATCCATCCGTCTGCGTAAAAAAGCGCTGAAGGAACACGAGCGTAAGCGGGCTTCTCGCGCCAGCGCCGACGAGTAAAATGAGTTGGCCGCCAACCACTGCCGGCGGCCAACCATATTGATAGGCTCAGGAATGTGCTAGGATCAAACACAGGGTCCTCATTCCTGACAGCTAACAGTCTGGCCTGATATGAAACAAAAATTCCAACGCATCATTATTTATGCACGACAACATCGTGCCAACCAGGGTGTCAATGAAAGCATTGAACGCCTGGTTAAATTTTTAGACCAACAAAAAATCGAAACCTATCAGGACCAGGAAACGGCTGCTCATTTCAAACTGAACCTTCCTGTTCTTGAACGGTCCTGCATGGGGAAAAAGCAGGATTTGATTATTGTGGTCGGTGGTGACGGCAGTCTCCTGTCTGCGGCACGCATGGCCATCAAGGTCAATGTCCCCGTCATTGGCATCAACCGTGGCCGTCTGGGCTTTCTAACGGACATCAATCCGAAAGAGATGGAAAAACAATTGCTTGCGGTCCTGGCTGGTCAGTTTCAGGAAGAGCACCGCTTTTTATTGCAAACCCGCATTCATGATGATGAAAATACCTATTTTCAGGGCGATGCGTTAAATGACGTCGTGCTTGGTCGTGGCAGTGAAACCCACCTCATCGAGTTCGACGTCTATATTAATCAGCAACACGTCTGTCATTACCGTTCGGATGGCCTGATTATCTCGACACCTACCGGTTCCACGGCCTATGCCCTGTCAGCCGGCGGCCCAATCATGCATCCGCAATTAAATGCCATGGTGTTGGTTCCGATGTTTTCCCATAGCTTAAGTTCAAGACCCCTGGTTATCGACGGCCAGGCAAAAGTGGACCTAGTCATCAGTGCCTTTAATGAAAGCGATTTGCGCATCAGTTGTGATGGGCATGAATCCAGACTGGTTAAACCGGGCCAACAGGTCTCTGTTGAAAAAAATGCGCAGCAACTCCGCTTGTTACATCCCGCCGATTACCATTATTATGATACATTACGGATCAAACTCGGCTGGGAATCAAAACACCAGGGATAAACATGCTCACCTCCTTGCGCATTGAAAATTTTGCCATCGTCAAACAGCTGGATTTGGATTTCTCCCAGGGGATGACCGCATTCACCGGCGAAACCGGTGCGGGTAAATCCATTATGATTGACGCCTTGATGTTGGCCCTGGGCGGCCGTGGTGATGCCTCCACCATACGCACAGGCGAAGACAAATGCGACATCAGCGCGACCTTTCATATTGATAAAACCTCTGACCCGGCTAAATGGCTTGAGGAGCACGACATTGACGCCGAAGCCGGTGAAATCATTTTACGGCGCGTCATCTATGCAGAAGGCCGCTCAAAATCCTACATCAATGGTCAACCTTTTCCCCTGCAAAAGGTCAAGGAATTCAGCGAAATGCTGGTCCATATCCACGGCCAGCATCAGCATCAAACGCTGCTCCATCATGCGACTCACCGCCAACAGCTTGATGCTTATGCCGGTCATGATGATTGTTTACAGCAGGTCCAGGCACTTTATAAGCAATGCCAGAAGATTAGACAGGAACTGGATCAGCTTAAAAATCAGGACGCCCATTCGGATCGTCTGGAATTGTTGCAGTTTCAGATCGATGAATTGCAAGCCCTGAATTCTTACGAAGGCGAAATGCAATCCTTAAGCGAAGAACATCAGCTGCTGCACCATGCGAATGATTACCTAACCCACAGCCAACACATTCTAGCCTTGCTCAATGACAATGACGAACTTAATATCAATCGGGCTTTGAATCAGGTGTTACACGCCATCATGCAATTGCCGCAGGAGCAACCTTCCATTAAGAATGCGGCGGAACTGATTAACAATGCCTTGATACAATGCGAAGAAGCCATGAATGAAGTTCGTGAATTTACCCATCAGGTTCAGCTTGATCCAGAGCGTCTGCAAGCCGTTGAACTACGCTTAAGTGCCCTGCATCAGGTTGCACGTAAATACCACATTGATGCCAATGGACTGCCTGAGCATGCCCGACACTTGCAAGACGAATTCAACCGCTTGCAGAATACCGAGCAGCGCGCCTCTTTCCTGCAGCAAGAGCATGAGCGTTTTTCCCTGGCATACGAACAGGCAGCCGCGCAATTGACCAGCGCACGCAAACAGGCCGCAGACAAATTATCCCAGGATATTACTCGTATTATTCAGCAATTGGGCATGCCCAAGGGTCGAGTAGACATTGAGATTACGCCTCTTGATAAAATGCAGGCGCATGGCATGGACAAAGTGGAATACAAAGTTTGCACTAACCCGGGTATGTCCCCGGATTTGCTGAGTAAAATTGCTTCAGGCGGTGAGCTGTCGCGCATCAGCTTAGCCATTCAAATGGTAACGGCTCAACGCGGCGCTACCCCGACCTTGTTGTTTGATGAAGTGGACGTGGGTATTGGCGGGGCTACCGCCGCCCTGGTTGGCCAGCTATTACGAAAACTGGGTGAGCGCTTACAGGTTTTTTGTGTCACGCATCAACCCCAGGTTGCCTCCAGCGCCCATCATCATTTTGTGGTGGAGAAGCACAGTGAACAGGAACAAACCTTTTCCCGCATCATACCGCTTGCCGAAAGCGATAAAATTAATGAAATAGCCCGTATGCTCGGCGGTTTGACCATCACCGAGCAAACCCGTCTGCATGCGAAAGAATTGCTTATCCAGCATCATTAGTTTCTGATGAACCGCTTTTGGGGTGGTGTCATAGCACAACACATCGGCTAAACAGGGCTAACGCACCTGATTTTTAAAACGCTGTAAGAAAAAGATCAAGTGGGTGTAAGAAAAAGATCAGGG
>NZ_LNYA01000011.1 GCF_001467615.1 Legionella erythra
ATCGGTGGATGGGACAATTCCTTTTTAGAAAATTTGCTCAGTTTGATTGAAAATTGAAGTGCGTAGGCCGTGTTTTGCCGCCAGGTTAATTTTATTTCTTAATAAATCCTTAATAAAGTCACGCTAAAATCATTTTTTTTTAAATCACATACCATGCCTTACATCTCACTCAGCATGCTCATGGATGAGACGAAGAAAACGCAAGGTTGGCAGTTAAACGTCGCCCTTGATCCCTCAGCGTTAAGGCCTGGCAGTGCCCATGACAAACGTGAGGCAATTGCCGCCATTCTTAGGGGCATTGCTAAAAAATACCGTGTTGATGCCCATGTCTTTGCCGTTGAGGAAGAACCCGAGAACGCTTATGATAGCGCAATTCATCGCCGTGCACAGGAAGGGCTTTCTCGCGGCAAGGAAATCATCTTAAGCCTGCCAAACCAGGATAAGGCATTCAGGAATCTCACCCATGAGCGTTTGGTATTGGAGCTTTGGTCTGAGTTGAATAAGGCGGGTGTGCCTTTGCATGCTGGTTTTGTGCCCGGACCTTACCCCATTTCGGGTCCTGACGGCTTGCCCACCCCCTTTTCCGTCAGTCAGAATCAGAAGCAGGATTTAAATGAGCCGCACAGCGCGCTATTTAGAGAAGCGGCGCCCATTCTTCCCCCTTACCCGCTGACGATCTTAAACCTGCCCGAATCGGATCTCGCTATTTATAAGATCAAGGTAAATGCGCACGCCATGGCAAAGGATAAGCGCGAATCATTTGCTCATCGTCATTCAAAAGCCATGCAGCAACTGGCGCATGATGTTAAAACATTAAAGCAAGGCCTGTGGCCAAGGATAAAATCCTTCCAGGATAGCCTTGAGAGTCATCGATTATCAGCAAATATATATTCTTTCCAACAGGATAAGCACAAAAAACTGGATTCCGAGCAGGAATTGTTAACACTTTATCCGAATGTAAAGCATGTGCTTGGCGAATACCCTCGTCAGGCGGACGATGATTTTTCTCTGCATCCTGTTATTGCTGATTTGCGATCGGGCATACTCTCCAAGCAGCAGATAGCTGAACACCTGAACGAATTAAAAGTTGGCTATCGATCTCAACTTGAAGCCATCAAAGCGGATTTTCAGCGACACGTGCGGGGTAATAACAAATCCTCACGCACCATGGTTATTGATTGGTCTTATTATTTTCCTGATTGCACCGAGGCGGAGATAGTGCAATTGATTGACTGTTTCCCGGCTGCCATGCAAAGCCTGTATCGACGAGTTGTTTTACTGGAACGGGAAAGGCGAAGCCATGAGCAGTTTAAAAAACAATGGCTTAAACTGAATTATTCAAGTTCCTTGCCTTATAAACAATTGTCACAGTTATCGTTTGCCATTCAACAATTGGTACGTGATGGCGAAGTGGATCTTCGTGTGGTGGATCGCTTTTTAGCACTGCATCAAAAAATAGAAGATGAATTATTCACTCATCAACGCGCCAAACCCGGTGAAACAGCATTTCCCATTGTCCTCGAGCACTTCACCGCTTTAGCACGACGCCTTCATTCCAAACCGAGACTTTCTCGCGAAGAAATAAGCAAGTTTGCCTGTCAACTGGACGAGGATCTGGCCGCTAAACGCCTGAGCATTGGCATGCGGGTCTGTATCGCAGGCTGCATTGGTGCCTTGCTTGGGCTAGTGCTGGGGTTTGTTGCCGGTGCGGCGCTCACCTGGTGGGGAGGCGGATTTGGCGCTATTCCGGGAGCCATTGCCGGTATGACGTTGGCAGAGGGCATCCTGATGGGCACCATGGGTGTTTTAATGGGTGCTGAGTTGGGTGCCGCAGCCTCCATGGTCGGGTTTTTCAGTGCAAGGGCTCAGGAAGCATCTCAGAAGGCCATCGAGCAAGAAAAGCAAACCAATAAACAGGCCCTTCTTCTTGAAATGAATGACGTCATTGAAGCAGTGGATGAGCAGCAAAAACCCTTTGAGGAGCCACTGCCTGTAGGCGCCTCAATAGTCACATTTCAATAGACTAGGCGTCCCCGCTGGAATAAATGTAGGCTTTGCTGTGATCCCCATGCCAGATTTGTTCTTCACTTAATGTGGTTTCAATGAATTCGATGGGTGCGCCGCATTCTTCGATCATGGCCACCTTGAAGCCGGGAATGGGTTCATATGGTTCAAGGATGACGCGTTTTCCGCTGATTGCCAGACTTAAATCAGGTACTTTAAACGCCACATGGGGCTTGGTCTGGATGAGGGGATGAAGCGGGCAACCCGGCTCAAAGCGATGGTATTGAATGCGGTATTCACTGTCTTCGCCGCCGCTGGTATACATTTTGAAACGTTCGCTGTATCGTTCCCCCGGGCGAGGGCGGTGGGTTGGAATCCCCATATGGTGGTATTCATAGGACGTGGTGTTAACTGTCATGTCTTCTCCCTTTCTCTGGCTAATGATTTTATCACATGGTGTACAATTTGTTATCGCCGGCTTTCTGCTGATTGGGCTTTGCAACTGTTGGGAAAAAGCGCATAATAGCTGCTTTTTGACGAAAGAATGAGTGCAATGAAAGAAACCGTGGAAAATTGGCTTGCATCGGCTATTGCAGCATTGAAAAAATCAGCGGTTATTCCGGCTGATGTCGACGTGGAAATTAAAATTGAGCGCACCAAAGACGCCGCTCATGGTGATTTTGCGACCAATCTGGCCATGATGCTGGCGAAACCTTGCCGCCAATCGCCCCGGCAACTGGCTGAATTAATCATTGCCCATCTGCCCAGAGAATCTGCGCTTGAGCGCCTTGAAATTGCCGGCCCTGGCTTTATTAACTTTTTCATGAAAAGCGATACGCTGTCACAGGTGATTGCTCAGATCCTGAAGCAGGGTGACGAATACGGCGCCAGTGATTTGGGGCAGGGCAAAAAAGTGCTGGTAGAATTTGTATCAGCCAATCCCACGGGGCCTTTGCATGTTGGTCATGGCCGCGGTGCTGCTTTCGGCGCGACCCTGGCTAATCTCTTAACAGTGGCAGGGTATGATGTCAGCCGTGAGTATTATGTCAATGATGCCGGGCGTCAAATGAATATCCTTGCCGTGAGCGTCTGGTTGCGATACCTAAGTCTGGCGGGCGAATCCATTGTCTTTCCTGCCAATGGCTACCGCGGCGAGTATGTCAATGAAATTGCAGAGCAGGCGCTGAGTGACTATGGCATGACCTACCGTCACGAATGGCCCATGGTAAGCCAGGGGCTTCCCCCCGATGAACCCGAGGGCGGCGATAAAGAGATTTATATCGATGCCATCATTGAACGTGCCCGTGCATTAGTCGGTGAGGCTGGGTTTAAGCATTTTCATCAATTGGCCTTAAATTCGGTACTTTGCGATATCAAAAGTGATCTGGCTGAATTTGGTGTGCGGTTTGACTGCTGGTTCTCCGAACAGTCTCTGCTCGATGATGGCGCCATCAGCAAAGGGATTGAAGCCTTGAAAGCGGGCGGCCATACTTACCTGAAAGATGGGGCCTTGTGGTTTAAAGCCACGGATTTTGGCGATGAAAAGGACCGGGTACTGATTAGAGCTAATGGCCAAACCACCTATTTTGCGTCGGATGTCGCCTACCACTGGAATAAATACGATCGCGGCTTTGATCGCGTCATTGATATTTTTGGCGCCGATCATCACGGTTATGTGACCCGTGTCCGTGCGGCAGTGAATGCTTTAGGCCATAATGAGGATGCACTGAATGTGCTGCTGGTTCAGTTTGCCATTCTTTACCGTGGCGGCGAACGGGTACAGATGTCCACCCGCAGTGGCTCCTTTGTCACCCTGCGTGAATTGCGTGATGAAGTGGGCAACGACGCGGCCCGTTTCTTCTATGTCATGCGCAAGCCGGAACAACACATGGATTTTGATTTGGATTTAGCCAAGTCGCAATCCAGCGACAACCCGGTTTATTACATTCAATACGCGCATGCCCGCATCAGCAGCGTTTTGCGCCAATTGCGTGAACGGGGCTTGAGCCTGAACGAGGACATGGGTCTTAATCATGTGAGTGCGTTGAAGGAACCGCATGAACAAGCATTAATGACTATGATTAGTCGCTACCCTGAAGTCATTAAGGCCGCCGCCGGCAGTTGTGAACCCCATCAGGTGGCTTACTACCTGCGCGAACTTGCCAATAACCTGCACAGTTATTACAATGCGGTGCAATTATTATGCGAAGACGAGGTGCAACGCGCTGCACGGCTTTGTTTATTAAAGGCGGTCCGTCAGGTGTTGCGTAATGGTTTACATTTGTTGGGTGTCTCAAGCCCTGAGAGCATGTGATGGCAAGGGATTATGGTAGAAAGGGAAGCAATTCGAGACAAAAAAGCCGTGCGCCGCGACAATTCCTGTGGGTTATCGCCTCGTTCTTAAGTGGTTATTTGGCAGCGACGGTGTTTGATGTGACCAGTTTATCCAACTGGATCGATAAAAATGTTCTTGCTCAAGAAGAAAAACCAACGCCTGCAACCCCGGCAGTGGTTAAGCACGAAGAAAGGCCCAAGCCCAAATTTGAATTTTATACCTTGCTGTCCAAGGACAACAGCGCGCCGGTCACCAATCACGCCGCCACAGCCGCAACGCCCACTAAAATGATACCAACCCCGGCTACGCCGTCGGCTCATGCGGCTGCCGGTCAATCGGTAGGTCAGGCCGCGGTTCATGCAACCCAGCCAGCCGTCGCTGTCGTGGAAAGTAAACCTGTAACGGACGCCAAACCCTCTGTTCCCGCCGTTCAGGCACATGAATCCTATCTGGTGCAGGTGGCCGCGTTCAACCGCCGTCAGGATGCCGAGCGTCTGAAAGCGCTGCTGGTATTAAAAGGGTTTGATGTTTCCATCACCACCATTGCCCAAAATCGCACCAATTGGTTCCGGGTGATTATCGGTCCGTTCCATTCGCGCTCAGAGGCTGAAAAAGCCCAGACCGATGTGGCACGTACGGAACACATCAAAGGGATTATTCGGAAATTTAACGTCTAGGGCAAAAGCACTGGATTGATCATAACAATAACAAAATTCCGAGGTTAACATGACTGTAACCTATCATTTTTCGTTGCCCGGTATTACCTGCGGTGCTTGTGTTAATTCTGTAGATGGGTTATTTGCGGGAGAGAAAGAGAGGTTAAAATTCGTCTCCTGGGGTGTGGATTTGGCCACAAAAAAAGGGTTTGTCACCGTTTTGCAGGAAGAGGAAAACGAGCAAACCCAAAGAGAATTATTAGCCTTGCTTGAGGCTTATGATATTACTGATATTTCAGCAGAACTCAATCCTGACTTATCCCAACCTGGCGTGTTGCCGGGAAATAAAAAATCCCACGCTTTTTCGCCAGCAACATTAGCCCCTGAACAGAAGATACCTACTCCTCTACCCTTTTATCAACGCGTATTAAAGTCACACTGGTTTTTAGGTGCGGTAGGAACCGTGTGCGGCATAGCCTTGATGATAGCCTGCCTGGTGACCGGCGGGCTGCCTTTGGCGATCATGATTGCGTTGGGGGTTACCTCCGTGGTGTTAACGCTTCTCCTTGGCGCATCCTCCTACTATCAGGCCTGGATAAAATTGGTGAAGGTCCGTACCTTAACCATGGATACGCTGTTCGCTATCAGTACACTGACCATTATTGGTGTCTCCATTGCCTCCTTTTTTGTCCCTTGGTTGCCCATGATGTTTGAAGCCGGGCTGCTTATTTTTGGTTTTCGCCACATTGGCCTTGCCATTGAAGAATCCATTAAAGACAAATTGGGCCTGGATAGAACCTACCAATCGGATTTGCCCCAAGATGTGCAGGTATTGAAAGAAGGGATAGAAGAGAGCCGTGAATTGGCATTGATTGAAGTGGATGAGATTATTATTATTCAACCCGGCGGCATCATTCCTTTAGACGGTATCTGTTTGTCAGATGATAACTGGATTGATGATAATATTATCAGTGGTGCCATCATTCCGCGCCGCTTGAAAAAAGGGGAGCATTTGTTATCGGGCATGCGTCTTCCCTTAAACGCTTCTCCGCTAGTATTGCAGGTGAAAGCCGTCAAAAGCGAGTCTTATCTGGCAAGGCTTGATCGTGGCATTGCAGAAGCCTATATGGAAAAGGCGCCCATTGAGGAGATGGCCACCAGAATTTTACAATATTTTATTCCTGCCGTGATCGGTTTCGCCCTTTTATCGGGCCTTATCATTGCCTGCTTTTTTCCCCCGGCGCTGGCTATTCAATGCGCCGTGACAGTGCTAGTCTCCGCCTGCCCCTGTACATTAGGCCTGGTTGTTCCTTTGGCCCTGATGATTGGTAATCGCAAAGCGGCTGATCACGGGGTGCAGTTTAAAAGCGGTAAAGCCCTGCAGGCGGCTGCCTCGGTTGATGCGGTAGTTCTTGATTTGAATGGTACGTTGACTCTGGGGGAACCCAAAATCACCCGAACCGGTTTGCTTGATGAGTCAATTAATACAAGTGATCTGTTTTCGCTATCCGCTGCGTTAGAACGCCATTCGCCCCATGCCTTCGCCAGAGCAATCTGTGATGAAGCCCATGAAAAATACGGCGGTAAATTACAACAAAGCCTTGCCAGCGACGTGGACGATTCTTACCATACTGGCTTAAAGGGAACCATTGCTGATACGGAATACCTCATTGGCAATCAGGAATTGATGGCGCAGGAAGGGGTTGAATGCCCGCCGGACCTGTTGCAAAAGATTTCGTTACAGGCTGGTGACAGTTTGGTGTTCTTAGCCAGTAAGAAAAAATTACTCGGCTATTTTGTGATAACAGATCCCCTGCGTCCCGATGCCAAACAAACCATTGATGCGTTAAAAGCAGCGGGTAAAACGCTGTTTATTAATACGGGTGCTTCGCTGGAAACGGCTCGCCGTTATGCCGAGCGTTTAGGTATTCCTGACGAGAATATCCATGCCGGTTGCGTGGGTGGTGAAAAGAAAGCAGAATTTATACGAACGCTTAAAGCGAAGAAGTATCATGTGGCCATGGTCGGGGATGGCGGCAATGACGGCTTGCCCCTGGCGTGCAGCGATGTAGGCTTCGCCGTGCAGTCACGCTCTGGCCATGCCATGGCCTCTCAAAATGCCGGAGCCATCATCCAGCAAGGCTCATTATTACCGATTGCCCATGGCTTGGCGATTGCCAGGCAAGCCGTCAGTAATATCAAACAAAATTTGGGGTTCAGCCTGGCGTATAATATGGCGGCAGTGATTTTGACGGGGGGCCTTTTAGTTGCCCTGGGCATAACCCTCAATCCCGCGGTGGGGGTTGCGTTGATGATCGTTCAGACCTTACTGATTTTAGGCAATGCGTATCGATTTAAATGTCAGCAGTCCGATGCCGTGCCAAAGGAAGAAGACAAGGCAGATTTTGGCCCGTGCTCCTATACCCAGTGTCAGTCCGGTTTGCCATGGAAGCCAGCCAATGCGCCAGATCCAGATATTTCCTTGCAGACAGAATCCTTGCCGCTGATGGACGAAAATCAGAGGGACTTGCTTGTCGAAGAGCATGGTCAGGTGGTTTTTAGCGGCTTACATTGACCACAATGTCGTTGGCATTTTTGACGGCATGGGGTTTGCTGACACTGACAGAGACCTGCTGGATAGGGAATTCTGCTTTCAGCAGGTTAGCGACCGAGTCGGCTACGGTTTCGATGAGTTTAAACGATTGCGATTCCACATGACGTGTGACCCGTTGACATAATTTATCGTAATCGATGGTTTTGTTAATATCCTCCTGGCAATCGCTGAAGTCAGCCGGGATGTGAATATCAATCAGTAAACGTTGAGCGATGCGTTGTTCCCACTCATGAATACCAATGCGCGTTGCAATAGTAAGGCCTTTAATGTGCAGACTGTCCATGCGCCGTTTCCTTTAAAATGAATAGCATAGCAGCAGGCCAAGATGGCATCAAGATGTGAGGAGTGTGGATTGTTAAGGCAGTTTGAATTAAAATTGATGATTTTGTGACTCAGGGAGAGCAGTATGCCATTTCAACTTACGTATTTTAAAACCATCGATTTGAGCGGAACGTCATTCGCTGAAAAAATAAAGAACACGCTTAGCCTTTTGGTAGATCCTGTAGAGATTGATGAAATTCCCGAGAAGCCGGTGATAGTGAGATACGTTCGCAGTAACGCATTCAGGGTCATGTCCGCAGTTGTACTCCAGGAGATGTTGGACTATAAACAAAGCCGCCTCAGCTATATTTCATTGCATTCAAATGACAAGAGTAAAATTGCCCTGGCGCTCAAGAAATCAGAAGCATTCACAACGCTTGAGCATCATTATAAAAGTTTCCTGGAATCCTTGATTGCTGCTCAATACAGCTATGGGGAGATTCTAACGCTTTGTAAATCGTTTGAAGAAAAATGGGATTTCTATTACAGCATTGATCCCCAGCTTAAAGATAAGGAGCTTTTGCAGCACACCCGTTTGGCCATATCGCCTAAGAATCGACCGGCCTTTGATCATTTTGCGACGTGTTTTACGCCTGCCCTGATGAGTACTGATTTTATTGCGCTGAGCTCATTTGTTGAGGGCTTGGCCAGTCAACAGCAATCCACCTATGAAAAATATAAAGGCGACGAGAAATCATTCGCTGGATTACAGAATGATGAAGTCTATTGCCCATCCACCAGACTGGTGATTGATGCAAGAGAATCGCTCACTACCCAAAATAATGCCCGCAATTTCATTGATATTTACATGGTTTTAGCGATGATGGCCAAGGTGGAGGCACCCGAAATCAACGTGTTTCTTGAAAGTAAGCCGGCTGATTACATGCAAAAATGTGAGCAAAAATTATACTGCTACCTGCATAATTCATGGCTCCTGGGCTTTACTAAAACAGAAACCCAACTCTTGTCCGATATGGGGGGCGCAAAAATTAAAAAGGCACTCCCCCGCGATCACAGCCATCTTTGGCAGCTTGAATGCACGCCCAAGCAAAACACCCTTAAGATTCTTATCGATTACAGCAAGCTGGATTCTGCCTTTCCGAGGGTATCCCTGTTTTTTACAGCTCATCGCGGCCGCCATCATCATGAGGCCGTTAAAAAGGCAGTCGAGGGGCTTGTCCAGGGGGAGAAAATGAAAACCGTTTTAAATACGCTGGAAACCGAAGCAAGAGAGCACCCTCAGTTTAATGAAGAAGGATCACTGATGTGTCGTTTGCGTTTTATCGATATGCATGTCGGGCCGCGTCCTGCTATCGAAACAGTATCAGCTAAAACACCACCCGAAGAAGTGGTTATTTCTCCAAAATAAAGGAATTCGCCTCATTGGCCATGCATGAATGGCCAATGAGGTGTGTTTTTAATAGGCAAAGCTATGTTCAGCCTGCACGGGATTATCCTTCGGCTTATGGGATCGGAGGGCTAGAAAGCCATGAGTTTGAAGCGCGCCAGGTTGATTAGATAGTTCGTGTCGCTGCCAACTGGACTTTACTGGGGTGACCTTAACCGTCGGTGCCGGTTCTTCTGAGAGCCCTTGCGTTATTTTTGTTGACGATTGGGTTAATGGTTCCGATGTTTTAACCACTGGCTTGATAATCTCGGGTTTGAAAAACAGCCCACCCACACGCAGTTTCAAGACTAAAAGAAAGGCTTTAAAGTAGGTTAACTGCTCATAATCATCTTTCTGCGCTGCCGGATTAGCCATGGTGTTGGCATACTCCTCAGGGGATAATTGTTTGATTGACCGAACATTCTTGCGATAATAAATGTCCTTACCCTGGGCAATAAATAAGGGCTGGGGCTGCGGTTTATCCAGATCGATTTCCGGTAAAAAAGTCAGACCCCCATAATTTTCGGGTTGACGCATCGTGCCGTCGTGCAGCAGTCGAGCGATATCACCCAGTGAATTATCCATGCCATTGATCAACATATCGCTGTTGCCATTGTTTTGGCGTTGAAAATAAGTGCCATCGCCGTAAACTTTATGATCCTCACGAATCATGATGAAAGGCTCATCATTTGGTTTGGTCTGAGTTGAAATAACAGGGGTAAACGGATTGCTGGCTGTAATGCTGACCGAGTTGTCTTCATTGTGCATGTTATTGACTAAAATGCCGCCCCAAATACCGAAGTTTTTTGGCAGATTTTTGCGCATCATGCCCATGCGGCTTAAATGGCCGGCAGCAAAGTGGTCGGAATAAAAATGCATGGCGAATAAATCGCGGGCAACCGCCATGGCGTGGTAACGATGGCCTAATTCGATATAAATGTCTTTTTGCGATTTTCCTGCGAATTTATAGTTGTTGTTGTCTTTATCATCCCGGATTTTTTGCAGATTGGCTTTTAATTTGGCTGGTAACTTGTCGCTGTCTTCTTGAATCCTTCCTGCAGCCAGTTCTTTGCATACATAGGCCAAGTGGGCCATACGCAGGGCCGAGCGGTGGCCGACGATGTAAGCCCTGAGTGACCAGGGCGAAAAATGGGCCTCATTATTGTTCAATTTTTCCCCGTATCCTGGGACAAGCAAGGCATACGCCGCCTGTTGCAGAAGGCTGGGAAGAGGACTTTTTTCAATGGCATAAATGCGTTGAATATCGGATTGTTTCACCTTAGAGGAGGCCAAATCTTCAAAAGCGCCCCGAAAAGCCTGTATTTCTGGAGTTGAAATGGGTTTGGTGATCACTTCTTTGTTATCAGTCCCTTGGGGTGTTTGTAATTGCAAACCCCAGCCTGCGAGCGTGTAATAGTCGCCGGCCAAAGCGACGATGTCACCGGCGCTTAATTGCAGATCAAGCGGCATGGGAATGCCATCTACTTTATGCATCATCCGCACTTTTAAGGTTTGCTTGTCGTCAGGCGACAGATTTTCACTGCCTTCCAGATAGGGATTGGCAAATGTTACGATACGGATTTGGTTGCCCGCTTGTTTATGCTCGTTCGTTTCCATCAATGACCCTTAGGGTTACTACTGTTGATAGGATAACCGATAAAAATTAAGATATCCTTAAACTGGCTTTTTGAGCCTGACAAACAAAATGCACCCGTAGGATCACATGCTGTGCTCCTGGTATTTCTTTTTCACGTCTTAAATTCCGGGAGAATCCCATCATGAACATAGCCATCATCGTCCAAGGTGAGGGGCTTTTTCTTGCAGGTTACTATCCCTGGTCAGTTTAAGCGTGATAAAAATCATCAGAGTAGCATCATAACCAAAGTGCTCATCAAATTGCATCATTGCCTGATGTTTTTCTTTGAATGTGGAAACGGCCTCTCGTTTGACAGGGTATCGAGAGGAAGTAGCCTGAAAATAGCCATTGATTGTTTATTTCCAAATTGATTTTCTGTTTAGCGAAACAATAAAAATGCTAACATTAACCTTTAAACAAGAACTGAGATTATCCCAATGAATGACCGCCATCAATCCCTGTTTTTACGCGCTTTAAAACAACAATCAGTCCCTCGCACGCCGGTTTGGTTAATGCGGCAGGCAGGCCGTTATCTTCCTGAATACCGCCAGGTGCGTCAGCAAGCGGGGGATTTTTTAAGCCTGTGCAAAAATCCGCAACTGGCTTGCGAAGTCACGCTGCAACCCCTGCGCCGTTATCCGCTGGATGCGGCCATTTTATTTTCCGATATTTTGACTATCCCTGACGCCATGGGATTAGGGCTTTATTTTGCGGAAGGCGAAGGCCCAGGCTTTCACAAACCCTTGCGTACAATCCGTGATATTGAAGCATTGCCTCATGTCGCCGTTGTTGATGAGCTAAACTATGTTATGGAGGCTGTGCGTTTGATTCGCGGGGCGATGCCATCGCATCTACCCCTCATTGGCTTTTCCGGAAGTCCCTGGACATTGGCCTGCTACATGGTCGAAGGCAAGGGCAGCCGCGATTACAAGCAAATGCTGACCTTGCTCTATAATGAGCCGCAGGCTGCCTATGCCTTACTGGAAAAACTCGCGGTTGCAGTCAGCGCCTATCTTCAAGAGCAAATTCGTGCCGGGGTGGATGCCGTCATGCTGTTTGATACCTGGGGCGGCCTGCTCAGCACGTCAAATTACCAACAATTTTCGCTTCATTTCATGGAGAAAATTGTCAGAGAAATTAAACAGAGTTTCCCCGACCTACCGATTATTCTTTTTACTAAAGGCGGGGGGCAATGGCTGGAGGCTATGGCTATGACCGGCTGCGATGCGTTAGGACTGGATTGGACTTGTGATTTGCAAGGCGCCAGAGCGCGGGTAGGCAAGCGAGTGGCTTTGCAGGGTAACCTGGATCCGACGGTGTTATTGGCGAACGAAAGCGTGATTCGTGAGGAAGTCAAAAAAGTGCTGGCCTCCTTCGGCAAGGGCAGTGGTCATGTCTTTAATCTTGGGCATGGCATTACGCCGGATGTTCCACCTGAACACGTCGCGGCCATGCTTGAAGCAGTCCATGAATACAGCCCATTTTATCACCAGGAGGATTGATGATCATCGAAAGCGGCTTTAAACCGGCTTGGTGGTTAATGAATGGTCATGGGCAAACACTTTACCCGACCATGATGCGCCGTGTCACAGCGCCAGTTGATAAGATGGAGCGCGTTGAATTGCCTGACGGTGATTTTATTGATTTAGCGTGGGCTGTAAATGGTCTGGCTGGTGATACGCCGTTGGTTATTCTACTCCATGGTCTCGGTGGCAGTATTGAATCGACCTATGCCGCCGGCTTAATGAGTGTTTTCAACCAGCATGGTTGGCGAGCCATGCTCATGCATTTCCGAGGTGCCAGTCAAGAACCTAATCGTCTTGCGCGTGCTTATCATTCGGGTGATACGGGCGATTTGGATTATTTATTACACGTATTGGCTGAGCGTGAACCGGACACATTAAAAGCGGTGGTTGGGGTTTCGCTGGGGGGAAATGTCGTATTGAAATGGTTGGGAGAGCAGGGAGAACAACACCTCGTCAATCCGGCTGTTGCCGTTTCCGTTCCTTTCCAGTTGCGACTGGTCGCCGACAAAATTGGCCAGGGATTTTCCCGCATTTACCAGTCTTACCTTTTGCGGCGCTTGAAAAAGGTATTTAGCCGCAAGATTGCATTACTAAAGCCTGATTTGCCCGAAGAATTGATGAATGTCAATCAATGGCATTGTTTCTGGACTTTTGATGAAAAAGTGACGGCGCCTTTGCACGGTTTTGCCAATGTGCATGCCTATTATCGCCAAGCAAGTTGTCATTCCTACTTAAGTAAAATTGCCACGCCGACGTTAATTATTCATGCATTAGACGATCCATTCATGACACCGGACGTTGTTCCCGAAGAGCAGGCCTTGTCGGAACAAGTGACTCTGGAACTGAGTAAGCGAGGGGGGCATGTGGGTTTTATCAGCGGCGGTGTTCCGGGGCGGCCCGTCTATTGGCTTGAAGAGCGCATCCCTGTGCACCTTCAGCAGCATTTTAGCCAGTTTGGAATTGACGGCTCAATTGAATAGCCATTTCCAGGGATTGTTCATAATTCAAGCGGGGATCAACCAGGCTGCGATAGGCATGCTTTAAATCCTCCTCACTTAAACCACGGGCGCCACCAATGCACTCGGTGACGTTATCCCCGGTTAATTCAAAATGCACGCCACCCAGATAACTGTTCATCTGATGATGAATAGTAACCGCTTGCTGCAACTCCGAAAGAATATTGTCAAAACGCCGGGTTTTAATGCCGTCTGCCGTAGTTTCCGTATTGCCATGCATGGGGTCGCAGGACCAGGTAACGGGAAAGCCGCTATCCTGTACGGCTTGAATCAACGAAGGCAGCAGCTTTTCAATTTGATTGGCACCCAGGCGGGTGATGAGCAGCACGCGGCCTTCTTCGCGCTCGGGATTGACTTTGTGTAACAAATCGTTAAGCCAGTCTTTAGTAGCCGATGGGCCGATTTTAATGCCGATGGGATTTTGAATGCCGCGAATGAATTCCACATGAGCGCTGTCAAGCTGCGCGGTGCGCATGCCTATCCAGGGCAAGTGCGTGGATAAATTGTACCACAGGCCATCCTGCGGTTTACGCGTCAGCGCCTGCTCATAATGGAGATGCAGGGCTTCATGCGACGTATAAAAATCGACCTTGTTCAGGCTGCTGTTGCGTAAGCCATCAATGCTTTCAAGAAAATCAAGTGAGTCAGCAATCGAGCGGACAATCGCATTGTATTCCTCCGCCTGCGGTGAATGTTCGACAAAACTTAAATCCCAGCGCTGCGGGTGGTGCAGATCGGCAAAGCCGCCGTTAAGCAGGGCACGGATGTAATTTAAAGTCATGGCGGCACAGCTGTAACCCTTGAGCAACAACTTGGGGTTAGGGATACGGGAATGGGCGTTAAACTCCGGGGAGTTGACCAAATCGCCGCGGTAACTCGGTAAAGTCACGCCGTCGACGGTTTCAAAATCAGACGAACGGGGTTTCGCGTATTGTCCGGCAATGCGGCCGACACGGATGATGGGTTTACGCATACCGTGGAGGAGCACCAGGCTCATTTGCAGCAAAATTTTTAATTTGTTGCTGATAACCTGCGAGCGACAATCATTAAATGATTCGGCACAGTCACCGCCCTGTAAAATAAAAGCCTGTCCCCGACCGGCGCGGGCTATGGCCAGTTTCAGCCTTTTAATTTCGCCGCTGGTGACTAAAGGCGGCATTTGACTTAACTGCTCGACCACCCGCGACAGTTGAATTTCATCGGGGTAAGTGGCTGCCTGCTGGTAAGAAAACTGCTGCCAGGAAACAGGGGACCAAGAACTCATAGTGAACCTTATGACTAGGCAAATATCCAAGTATGCGATGAATGAACAGATTGCGCAAGATACGTCAAAAGCTATCTGCCTTAAAATCGCAACCGCTTTATTCATTATTATTGCACAGGAGGACTTGAATTTTCTATCGTCGCCCCCAACTTAGAGCGTCTGATTGATGCGAGGAGTGGCTGATGAGCGACAATAAAACAAAAAACTGGCAAAAAATTAAAGAGGAAAGTGAAGCCCTGGAGAGGGATGATCTGTTTGAGGATGATCACGATCTGGATGAGGATGCTGATCCCGAAGAACACATTGAAGGCGCTCTCGAACAACCCAGTATTGGTGGGCTTGAGGAGAAACTGCTGCTGGCTGAAAAACAGGCCCATGAGAATTGGGAAAAATCAGTCCGTGCGATAGCGGAGCTTGACAATGTTCGCCGCCGGGCGGAACGTGATGTCGCCAATGCGCATCGCTATGGTCAGGAAAAACTCATTTCGTCCCTGTTGCCCATATTGGATAGCCTGGAGCAGGCGCTGCAACTGGCGGACAAAGACGCCAATACCGCCATGTATGAGGGCCTGCAGTTAACCATGAAGCTTTTTCTGGATGTGCTGGATAAGCATGACGTCAAGCAACTGGATCCACAGGGGGAAACTTTTAATCCGCAGGAACATGAGGCCATGTCCATGCAGGACGTGCCGGGAGCTGCACCCAATTCCATTGTTGCTGTGTTCCAGAAGGGTTACAAACTCAACGATCGCATCATTCGTCCGGCGCGTGTTATTGTCGCCAAACCCAGGGCGATTGATGAAAATGTTTAAATGCGCTTGAAATTGTTAAATTTCACCCCATATCAGAGACATGATGAATATATTAATAGTGGAGCAAGAATAAAATGGCAAAAATTATTGGAATTGACTTGGGTACGACCAACTCCTGCGTGGCAATCATGGAAGGGAACAACACCCGCGTGATTGAAAACAGTGAAGGTCACCGCACAACCCCATCTATTGTTGCTTACACGGATGACAATGAAACACTGGTCGGCCAGGCCGCCAAGCGCCAGGCCGTCACCAATCCTAAAAATACGCTGTTTGCCGTCAAGCGTCTGATTGGCCGTCGTTTTGATGATCCGGTTGTTCAAAAAGACATTAAAATGGTTCCTTACCAAATCATCAAAGCCGACAATGGCGATGCCTGGGTGCGCGTTAAAAACCAGGACAAGGCGCCACCGCAAATTTCTGCGGAAGTGTTGCGTAAAATGAAGAAAACGGCTGAAGATTACCTCGGCGAAGAAGTCAAGGAAGCGGTGATTACCGTGCCGGCTTACTTCAATGATTCTCAGCGTCAGGCCACTAAGGATGCTGGACGTATCGCCGGTCTTGAAGTCAAGCGTATTATCAACGAACCCACCGCGGCCGCATTGGCTTACGGTATGGACAAGAAACGCGGTGACTCGGTCATTGCCGTTTATGACTTGGGGGGCGGTACCTTTGATATCTCCATTATTGAAATTGCAGAAGTCGATGGCGAGCACCAGTTTGAAGTCTTGTCGACGAATGGTGATACCTTCCTCGGGGGTGAGGACTTCGACCTGGCGTTAATTGAATACTTGGCAGCTGAGTTCAAAAAAGACACAGGCATTGACCTGCATAACGACCCCTTGGCTCTGCAACGTCTGAAAGAAGCCGCTGAAAAAGCAAAAATTGAGTTATCTTCCGCTCAACAAACGGATGTTAACCTGCCTTATATTACCGCTGATGCATCAGGGCCGAAGCACCTCAACATCAAATTGACCCGTGCCAAACTGGAATCGTTGGTTGAAAAGCTGGTTGAGCGTACCATTGAGCCCTGCAAAACGGCCTTGAAAGATGCTGGTTTGTCCGTTTCTCAAATTAATGAAGTGATTTTAGTCGGCGGTCAAACCCGTATGCCGCTGGTGCAAAAAACCGTACAGGACTTTTTCGGCAAAGAGCCGCGTAAAGACGTTAACCCGGATGAAGCGGTTGCTGTCGGTGCCGCAATCCAGGCGGCGGTTCTGTCAGGGGATGTCAAGGATATTCTGTTGCTTGATGTCACGCCGTTGTCTCTGGGTATTGAAACCTTAGGCGGCGTCATGACCAAGCTGATCGAAAAAAACACAACCATTCCGACCAAGGCCAATCAGGTTTTCTCCACGGCCGATGATAATCAAACGGCGGTTACGGTTCATGTTCTGCAAGGCGAGCGTGAACAGGCTTCCGCGAACAAATCCTTAGGCCGTTTCGACTTAAACGATATCCCGCCTGCACCGCGTGGCGTGCCGCAAATCGAAGTGACCTTCGACATCGATGCCAATGGTATTTTAAATGTGTCTGCCAAAGACAAGGCGACCGGTAAGGCACAATCCATCGTCATTAAAGCGTCCAGTGGTTTAAGTGATGCGGAAGTGGAAGCCATGGTGAAAGATGCCCAGGCGCATGCGGACGAAGACAAGAAATTCAAAGAATTGGCTGATGTTCGAAACCATGCTGACAGTTTGATTCACAGCAGTGAAAAATCCTTGAAAGACCTGGCGACCGAACTCTCGGATGACGAAAAACGCGGCATTGAAACGGCTATTTCCGAGTTGAAAGAAGCGGTCAAGGGCAATGACAAGGCTCACATCGAAGACAAATTGAAAGTGCTGACGGACGCTTCTGCGAAAATGGCTGAGCGCATTTATGCCAAAAAAGCAGCGGAAGGCCAACCGCAGGGGGCTTCAGCCGGTGCTGAGACCCATGCGGAAGAAGCCTCTGCTTCCAAGGCCGATGAAGGCGTTGTCGATGCTGAATTCGAAGAGGTTCAGGACGACAAGAAATAAAAGCCGGCAGGAACCGGCTCATCCCTGCCGGTTCCTGGTTGCTGTAATGATCTAAGGTGAGAGTGCCAAGGCGCTCTTTTACTGTTATTGTGCTATAGGTTTATAGGTATAGCGTTATTATTGATGTGAGCAGTCATGGAACAACAGGATTACTACGAACTTCTCGGCGTTGGCCGTCATGCCGATGAAAACGAAATCAAAAAGGCCTATCGCAAGTTGGCCATGAAATACCACCCTGATCGTAATTCCAATGACAAAGAGTCTGAAGAAAAATTCAAGGAAATTCAAAAAGCCTATGCTGTGCTATCCGATCCGCAAAAACGGGCTGCCTATGATCAGTTTGGACATGCCGGTGTTGACCCCTCGATGCGAGGCGGCTTTGGCGGTTTTGGCGGCTTTGGTGATGTGTTTGAAGATATTTTTGAAAACATTTTCTCGGGTGGGCGTGGGCAAGGGCGTCAATCACGCGGCCAGCGCGGTGCCGATCTGCAATATAATCTGCAGCTGACCCTTGAAGAAGCGGCGGCCGGTAAGCAGATTGAAATTACAGTGCCTCGTCATGCAGCCTGCGGAGCCTGTCATGGTTCAGGGGCAAAACCGGGGTCTAATCCCAAAAATTGCGAAACCTGCGGTGGTGTGGGACAGGTACGTATTCAACAGGGCTTCTTTTCCATTCAACAAACCTGCCCCGGCTGCCATGGTGAAGGCCGTGTAATCACGGATCCCTGCGTCAATTGCCATGGCCAGGGCCGTGTGCGGGAAAGTAAAAAACTTACCGTTAAAATCCCGGCGGGTGTCGACAATGGCGACCGAGTCCGTTTAAGCGGAGAAGGTGAAGCCGGTATCCATGGCGGCGGCTCTGGTGATTTGTATGTGCAAATCGGCGTCAAGGCGCATCCCATTTTCGAACGCAGCGACAGCGATCTGCATTGTGAAGTGCCGATAAGCTTTGTCACCGCGGCTTTGGGTGGCTCCATTGAAGTGCCTACCCTGGAAGGGCGCGTCACCCTTAAGATTCCCGCCGAGACCCAAACCGGCAAGGTGTTTCGTTTGAGGGGCAAGGGGATTAAATCGGTCAGAGGTCAGGGGGTCGGTGATTTGCTTTGCCGTGTGGTGGTGGAAACGCCTGTAAATTTATCCCGCGAACAGAAAGAATTATTAACCCAATTGCAGGAATCACTGGATAGCAGTAAAAAAACGCATTCGCCGCGATTGAGCTCCTGGTTCGATGGTGTAAAAAAATTCTTCGAAGACATGAAATTTTAACACGGGTGCGTTACAATCCGTTAATTTTGCCAGTGATGTCTGCTCTGGGCCCTTTCTCAGACCAAAAGGGTCCAGAGCCCAAAAGCCCTTAGTGATGAGTATCTCCATGTTAAATAAACCAGCAATTTTAGCGCTAGCCGATGGAACAGTATTCCGAGGGGTTTCCGTGGGTGCACACGGGGATTGCGTCGGTGAACTGGTGTTCAATACGTCCATGACGGGTTATCAGGAAATGTTAACGGACCCATCCTATGCCAGGCAGATTATCACCCTGACTACCGCGCATGTAGGAAATACCGGCTGTAACGATGAGGACATGGAATCTTCAAGAGTCTGGGCGGCGGGTCTGGTTATGCGGCATTGTTCGCTGATTTCCAGCAACTACCGTGCGTCACAATCCCTGCCGGAATGGCTTAAGAAGCAAGGCGTCGTGGCCATTGCCGGAATAGATACCCGCCAGTTAACCATCCGTTTACGGGAAAAAGGGGCTATTGGTGCCTGCATCAGCACGCGGGATGATGAGGAAGCGGCTGTCCGCAAGGCACAACAATTTAGCGGCTTGGACGGTCTTGATCTGGCCTGCGACGTATCACGCCAGACGATCGAACGCTGGCATGAGGGACGCGGCGAATGGGGACAAAAATCCAGGCCGTCGCATTTCCATGTTGTCGCTTATGATTTTGGCGTCAAATACAATATTTTGCGCATTCTCCATGACAAAGGTTGCCACATTACCCTCGTGCCGGCGACCACGTCGGCCAAAGACGCATTGGCTTTAAATCCTGACGGTATCTTTTTATCCAATGGCCCGGGTGATCCGTTTGCCTGTGATTATGCGATTGCCGCCACGCGCGAGTTTTTGGAAAGGGGCATACCCGTGTTTGGCATTTGCCTGGGCTTTCAAATCCTCGCTTTAGCTGCTGGCGCTAAAACCGTTAAAATGAAATTTGGTCATCATGGTGCCAACCATCCCGTGATTGAAACGCAACAGCCCCGCCGGGTATTCATTACCAGTCAGAACCATGGCTTCACTGTCGAAGAAACCAGTTTGCCGGATTGCCTGGACATCACGCACCGCTCACTCTTCGATAACAGTTTACAGGGCATCCGCCACAAGACCAAACCGGCGTTGGCTTTTCAGGGGCATCCCGAAGCAAGCCCCGGTCCGCATGAAATTGAAATCATTTTCGATGAATTTGTCAGTATGATGGGTTAAAATAATAAAACCACTTTAGGGAGAACAGGTAGTGAGTAATTTTCACGTTTTTACTTCGGAATCCGTTTCAGAAGGCCATCCGGATAAAATTGCTGATCAGATTTCTGATGCCATTTTAGATGCCATTTTAGCAAAAGATCCCAAAGCCCGTGTGGCTTGTGAAACCCTGGTCAAAACCGGGATGGTGTTAGTCGGCGGAGAAATTACCACAAACGCTTGGGTTGATGTCGATGAAATCACCCGCGGCGTCATCCGCGACATCGGTTACAACAGTTCCGAGATGGGGTTTGATTGGGCATCCTGTGCCGTGTTATGTGCTATCGGTAAGCAGTCTCCCGACATTGCCCAAGGGGTTGACAATAAAGAAACCAAAATCCTCGGTGCCGGGGATCAGGGTCTCATGTTCGGTTATGCCAGCCGGGAAACCGATGTCTTCATGCCGGCCCCGATTGCCTATTCTCATCGCCTGATGGCGAAGCAGGCTCAGCTGCGTAAAGAAGGGAAATTACCCTGGTTACGCCCGGACGCCAAATGCCAGCTCACCATGCGCTATGAACAGGGCAAACCCGTCGCGATTGATACCATCGTTTTTTCTACCCAGCATGCGCCTGATATCAGTCACAAGGATTTATGCGAGGCGGTGCGTGAAGAAATCATCAAGCCGGTTTTGCCAGCGGACTGGTTAAATGCCTCCACCCGCTATTTCATTAACCCCACCGGCCGTTTTGTTATCGGCGGACCGTTGGGCGATTGCGGTTTGACTGGCCGGAAAATTATTGTGGATACTTATGGTGGTATGGCTCGTCATGGCGGTGGGTGTTTCTCCGGTAAAGATCCGTCCAAAGTGGATCGTTCCGCCGCTTATGCTGCTCGCCACGTCGCTAAAAATTTGGTGGCTGCAGGCATTGCTGATAAATGCGAAATTCAGGTTTCTTATGCCATTGGTGTGGCAGAGCCCACGTCCATCAGCATTGACACCTACAATACCGGACGTTTATCGGATGACACCATCATTGATCTCATCAATACACACTTCGATTTGACGCCGCAGGGTATTATTGATCATCACGATCTGCTGCGTCCCATCTATCGACAAACAGCCGCGTATGGTCACTATGGCCGTAATGACCTTCCCTGGGAGCGTCTGGACAAAGTGGATGCCTTAAAAAGAGCACTATAATGAAGCAATGGCCTGTTGCATCGTGCAACAGGCGTTTAAATCCGGTTTAAAGTCGTGAGAAAGGATAATCACATGAAACACATCGATGCATTGAGCACCCCTCGTGTTGGGCAGGATTTTAAAGTAGCCGATCTGTCATTAGCTGCCTGGGGCCGCAAAGAAATAGCGATTGCTGAAACCGAAATGCCGGGCTTGATGGCCTTGCGTCAGGAATTTGGCAAAACCCAACCGTTGAAGGGCGCAAGAATTGCCGGCTGCCTGCACATGACCATTCAGACAGCCGTATTAATCGAAACCCTGATTGCTCTGGGTGCTGAAGTCCGATGGTCTTCCTGTAACATTTTTTCCACCCAGGATCAGGCCGCCGCGGCGATTGCGGCAAGCGGTGTCCCGGTTTTTGCCTGGAAAGGTGAAACGGAAGACGAGTATTGGTGGTGTGTGGAACAAACCATCCGCGGGCCTAATGGCTGGGAGCCCAACCTGTTACTGGATGACGGCGGCGATTTGACTCAGGTCATGCATGAAAAATACCCAGACCTGCTCAAGAACGTCAAGGGTGTTTCGGAGGAAACCACAACCGGTGTAGCCCGTTTGTATGAAATGGCTAAGCAGCATCAGCTCAAAATGCCGGCCATCAATGTCAATAATGCCGTGACCAAGTCGAAATTCGATAATTTATACGGTTGCCGGGAATCCCTGCTGGATGGATTAAAGCGAGCCACCGATGTCATGATTGCTGGCAAGGTAGCTATCGTGCTGGGTTATGGCGATGTGGGCAAAGGTTGTGCTCAAGCCCTGAGAGGCCAGGGAGCAACGGTCTATATCAGCGAAATTGATCCCATCTGCGCCTTGCAGGCGGCGATGGAAGGCTATCGGGTAGTGACTTTGGATGATGTTGCTCATGAGGTGGATATTGTCGTCAGCGCCACAGGCAATTACCACGTTGTGACACATGACCATCTTATCCGCATGCGTCATCAAGCCATTGTTTGTAACATCGGTCATTTTGATTCAGAAATAGATATCCAAAGCCTGCGCCAATACCGTTGGGAAAATATAAAACCCCAGGTCGATCATGTCATTTTCCCAGACGGCAAACGTCTGATTATTCTAGCCGAAGGCCGTTTGGTTAACTTGGGCTGTGCGACGGGGCATCCCAGTTTTGTGATGTCTACCTCTTTCACCAATCAGGTTTTAGCCCAAATCGAATTATTTCAGCACAGTAACCGCTACGACCACCAGGTGTATGTATTGCCCAAACAGCTGGATGAAAAAGTGGCCCGGCTACACTTAGACCGCATAGGCGCAAAATTAACCCAGTTGACCCCTGAACAGGCAGATTATATTGGGGTTGCTGTTGACGGGCCTTATAAACCGGATCATTACCGTTATTGATTCATTACTTTCCCCCTGTACAAAGGGGGATATCCCCTCCTGAGTGCAAGACTTGTAATCCGTAACCAATACTCTTGTTGTTAAAAAAAAACTCCTGCATACTGAACAACTTATTGACGCAAGGAGAGGGATAAATGCGGTATCAAACAGGATTTCTTGGATTCACCCTGCTGGCCCTGGCGCAAGGGGGCTATGCTTCAACTAAAGCCAATGACGTGCGGGTCATCGTCAAGTACAAACACCCCATGGCGTTGACCAGCCTGCAAAAGCAATTAACTCAGCAATTGCATGTTCCTATCCACACACTGACTCCCATGGCGAATGGTGCCCATGTGCTTTCCATTTCAGCCACAGAAATAAAACAGGCCTTTGGCAAAGGTGGCGACGCAACGGAATGGGTATTGGCGACATTACGTCACAATCCCGAGATCAAATACGCCGTCAAAGACCGTGTGGGCCATTTTAAGCCCATGAACCAGCCCAGGCGCAGTGACTACATGCCACTATCCCACGAACTGCAATGGGATGAGTTTTCAGCGCCGGCAGGCGTCATGCTGGAATCGGCCGCCGGCAAGCGAGACGGAGCCTGGGCTTATACAACAGGTGAGGCGTATTTCCCCGTGGTGGTTGCTGTGCTGGACACCGGGGTTGCCTTAAATCCCAGTCTGGTGGATAACCTCACGAAAGACGATGGCGGGGCAGTCTGGGGTTGGAATTTTGCTGGAAACAACCGCGATGTCCGGGATGAAACCCGTTCCTATCATGGGACGCATGTCGCCGGAACGATTGCCGGTTATGGCGATGTCATGAATGGCATAGGCGTTCACCTCAAAGTATTGCCAGTGAAAATACCGGATGCCAGCGGTATGTTTTATGAAAGTCAGGTGGTCAATGCCATATACTGGTCTGTCGGTGGTGATGTGCCGGGGGTGCCGCACAATCCTTACCCCGCTAAAGTATTGAATATGAGTTTTGGGGTGGATGAAGGTCCTGGTAAAGAGATTGATCATTGCGATGAAGCCTTGCAGGAAGCCTTGGCGTTCGCCCGCGAGCAGGGAGCCGTCGTTGCTGCAGCAGCCGGTAATGATAACCGCTGGGAACATTATAATGCCCCTGCTGTCTGTAATCACACCATGAAGGTTGCCTCCACCGGCCCTGAAGGTTTGCGTGCTTATTATTCCAATTACGGTCCTGGTATTACTTACGCGGCACCCGGTGGTGACGCGCGCTATGGCAAGACCGGCGCTATCCTGTCGACGGTTAATCCGGGGGGCGGCTATCAGGGGTCTGGATTCGACTTTTATCAGGGCACCAGCATGGCTTCTCCACATGCCGCAGGTATTGCCGCTCTGATTTATGCTGTAAAAAACAGCGATATCACGCCGGAACAGGTTGAGCAACTCCTCTTTACAACCACCCATGCATTTGGCGAGAGCCGAGATGCCAACAAGTCGTGTGTGGGTAAAAAGCCTTGTGGTCACGGTATCCTTGATGCCCATCAAGCCATCAAGGCGGCCCTGGCCGGGTATGATGTGGTCTTCTCAGCGCCTGCGCCACAGGATCTGGGATTAAGCGTCTGTGCCCAGGGGACCTTGACCCAACCAAAAACCGTAACCACGGCGACGGCCAATTGGCAACAGCTGGACGTCGGTTGCCTGGACGAAAGCGATTATCAATTGCCTAAAGTGGAGCAGAGGGGTGATCGGATTGTGGCAGTGTACGGCAAGGCCCGTTATCAATTGGATCAATCATCCTTCAGGCACTGCGACGTCATCGGTTTCGATGGTGTGGGTTGCTATTTCTAATATAACAGGAGCATCGTGCGTTTGTTCGTGACTTCGGCTTATTCATAATCAGTTGAAGGAGCAAGCGCTCGCTTTCTGCCATGCCCGCGCAAGGCGGGCATCCGTGAGTGGGCACTAAGCTTTATATTTTATCGTTTCAGCCTCTTTAACGATCGGTTGATGATGCACTTTTACTGTGTCTGCCATCTCCACCGGTTTACGCCGTGACAGCAGGCAGTAGGCAAAGGGTACGACATACAAGGAGAAGAAAGTACCCACGCTCATGCCGCCTAAAATGACAATACCCAATTGACGCCGGCTTTCAGCGCCGGCACCAAAAGCCAGGGCTAAAGGCAGGGCGCCGAGCAGCATGGCCATGGTGGTCATCAGGATAGGGCGTAAGCGGGCTTCAGCACCGGTTAATACCGCGGTCAATTTATCCTGACCTTGCTGAAGCCGTTGATTGGCAAATTCGGTGATCATAATGCCATGTTTGGTGATAAGGCCTATTAGGGTGACCATACCGATGTTGGTATAAATCGACAGGCTTTCACCGCAAAGGAAAAGGATCAGGGCGGCGCCTGCCAGCGAAAGGGGAACGCTTAGCAGGACGATTAGCGGATCAGTAAAACTCTCAAATTGCGCCGCCAATACCAGATAGATGAATAATAGTGCCAGTAAAAAAGCAGATAAGCTGCTTCCGGAAGATTCGAGGTAATCTTTAATCGCACCGGTAAAATGGTATTGGATATCGTCAGGCAAGTAATCGTGGAGCAGGTGCTCCACCCGTGATACGACTGTACTGATATGGGCATTGGGTGCAAGTTCAGCGGTAATGATTGCGGAACGTTGACGATTTAAATGCGGCAGGCTGTCAGGGCCAATGCTGTTATTGACTTCGACTAGGGTAGTCAGTGGAATCATGCGGCCATGGCCGCTTTGCACGTAGAGTTTATTTAAAATCGCAATGTCGCTGCGCTGAGCTTGTTGCAATTGCAGAATGACCTTATAAGCCTGACCGTCGTAATTAAAGTTAACCGGGTTGTTACCGCCGAGCATGGTTGAGAGTAATTCGGCAATATCAGCGAGGTTGACTTCCAAATCGGCTGCCAGCTGGCGATTAATGGTGATGTCCACCTGTTCACTGTCGAGCGCCAGATTATTTTTGACGTGGCGCAATAATGGATCTTTGGACAAGCGTTTGACCAGGCCTGTGCCAATTTCATTGAGACGTAAATAAGAGGTATTGCTGACTAAGGCCAGGCTGAACTGACTGTTACCGCCGCTGCGATGACCTAAGGGATTGGGGCTGACGGGAAAAACATTAATGCCGGGGATTTTCTGCATTTTGTCACTTAGATCCTGACTGATTTCTTTTTGCGAGCGTGAGCGTTTGTTCCACGGCGCTAATTTCAATAATGTAAAGGCCGCGGCAGGTTTGATGGAAACCATATAAGCCATTTTTTCTGGAATGGATTCATAAATGGCTTCCAGTTCACGCGTGTAGTAATCGGTATACGCTGTGCTGGAATTGGTTGGCGAACTGACTGGCCCAATTATATAAGCCTGATCTTCCACTGGCGCAATTTCCGCGCCAAGTTTCTGATAAGACAGCGTGCCTGCGCCTGCAAAAGCCAGTAATGACACAACCAGGATGATGGGTTTTTTCAGGGTATTTTGCAGGTTGCGCCGATAGGCATTGCCGAGGCGGGCAAATTGCCTGTCCAGCCAGTTTTGGTAGGGTGAATGACTTTTCTTCATCAGCCTTGAGCACATCATGGGGGAAAGGCTTAATGCGATAATGCCGGAATAAATAACTGTCAATGCCAGGGTAAAGCCGAATTGCAAAAATAATTTGCCGGTAAACCCGGACACAAAACCCATAGGGGCATAAACGGCGCTCAGGGTTAAGGTCATGGCGATGACGGCGAACATGATTTCATTACTGCCCTTAATGGTTGCCTGCATCGCCGAAAGTCCCGCCTCCATATGGCGGTGACAGTTTTCAAGAATGACAATGGCATCATCGACAACCAGGCCAATGGCCAGCACCATAGCCAGTAGAGTCAGCGAATTTAATTCAAATCCCAGCCAATACATGGGCCAGAAGGTGCAAATGAGGCAGATGGGAATTGTGATGATGGGAATGAGCGAGGCCCTTAAAGATCCTAAAAATAAAAACACAACAAAGCCGACAAAGAGGGCGGCTTCGATGAACGTTTTATAGACCTGGTGGATCGATTCCTTAATGAAATGGGTGGAATCAAAAACCACTTCGGCTTGAAATCCAACGGGTAAGGTAGGACGCAGGCGTTTAAGTTCCTGATTGACGGCTTTAGCGACCTCGACCGGGTTGGCTGTGGATTGAGCGAGAATGGCTAAACCCACGGCGGGTTTACCATTCACCCGCAAGAGGTTATCTTCATGTTCGCTGCCCACTTTAATGATAGCGACTTCACCCAGACGAATCAGTTGATTATTGCGTTTGGCAATCACCAATTCAGCAAAATGTTTGACGTTTTGAATGCGGGCGTGGGTGACGACAGTGTAATAACGGTTTTTACTTTTAATTTGCCCGCTGGGTACATCGATGTTCTGCTGCGTGAGTGTTCGTTTAATGTCGGCTACGGTAATGCCTCGGGCGGCCATCCTGACCGGATCCAGTGCGATTTTTACCGCATAGTCGCGTGCGCCATGATAAACCACCTCGCCGACTCCCTGAATTTCCTGCAATTGAGGTTTGATATTACGGGTGATGTAATCGGTTAATTCCAGTGCGTTTTTATTGGAGTCATGAAAGGCAATAACCACGACCGGATTAGCATCGTCATCATTTTTGCTGACAGTCGGTGCGTCACTGCCCAAGGGAAGACGCGGTTGAAGCGCCGACATTTTATTGCGAATTTCATTCACGGCTTCATTAATATCCACACCCAATTGAAATTCGACATTGATGCGGCTTTTACTGAGCAGGCTGGTTGAACGAATCAGATCGACCCCAGGCACACTGGTTAATAGGTTTTCAATGGGGATGGTAATTTCTTTTTCAATCAGATCCGGACTGGCCCCATCAAAAACGGTCATGATCGTGACCACGGGTTTATCAATGTTTGGCAAATGACGCACAGGCAATTGTTTAAAATGCAATAAACCGGTAATCACCAGCAGTAAGGTCAGGACGATAGTGAAGACTGGGCGCTTGATGCAGCGCTCAGGAAACGTCACGGTGCACCATGGGCAACAGCGACCACGCGACTTCCTTCTTTGAGCTTGTGTTGCCCGCGGATAATGACGACATCATCGGGGTTTAAGCCGCTGTTAATTTCAGTGAGTGCTTTATAGTGGGCGCCGGTTTGCACGCGAAGGGCCACGGCCCTGCCGTCACGCAGGACAAAAACGCGCTGGCCATTGATGGTAGGAATGAGACTTTCTTCCGGAACAAACAGGCGCTTTTTTTCTTTGCCCAACTGATGGCTGACCCGCACGAAAAGGCCGGCTGACAAGAGTTGCCTGTCGTTATCGATTAACGCCTCGACCGCAATCGTACGCGTTTCCTTATCGATGGACGGCGCAATGTAATTGACAACCCCTTTGAAGCTGTGTTTGGGGAAGGCTTCAGAAAAAACCCGCACTTGCTGGCCTAATTTTAAACGGGTTAAAAAGCGTTCAGGCAGGCTGTATTCAATGCGCAACTGGTGATTGGCAATGAGGCGGACTAAGGGTTGTCCAACATTCACATACTGACCGACACTGACTTTTCTGGACCCCAGGGTGCCAGAAAATGGGGCTTTCAGGCGCAGTTTTGCCAATTGCGCCTGTTTAACTTTGACGCGGTTTTGCTTATCTTTCAAATCAGCAAGCACCTGATCTTGAGCCTGCTCGGACGCCAGTCCGCGTTTGGCGAGTTCGGTGGTTCGTTTGTAATTGGTTTCGCTCAGTTCAAGATTAGCTTTCGCAGTCGCCAATTCACTCCTTAAGACAGTATCATCGAGCTGGATGAGCAGTGTGCCTTTTTTAACGTCGGTGCCCGGCTTAAAATGAATGGCGGTGATTTGCCCGGCCAATTCCGAACTGATGTCAATGTTGTCGACGCTGGCTAAGGAGCCTAAGGTTTCAAATTCCTCGGCAAATACCTTTTCTTTGACGCGCGAGACTTCCACGGTAATGGGTTTAGCCCGTGTGACGGAAGGCAGTTCGGCATCAACACGGTTAAAATAAAAATAGCAGGCACCTGCTATGGCCATGAAGCAGAACAGAAGAAGTGTGAAGCGAAATTTCATGCCAGGCACCGAGGATTAGATGGGGAAAAATTATAAAGCAATTTGCAGCATTATTCAAAATTGACGGCGGCACACGCGTGGTGTGCCAGAGGTGGGTCAATTCAATTCTGAGAACGGCTAGTTGCCCGTGGTGTCGTCCTCAGCAAGCCATTGGTTCAGTGTTTCAATTATTTTTCGTGCCTGCTCGTTGCTTGAAATATTGAATTTGGATTTCATCCAGTACTGGTTGTTACGCTTTTGGTAGCGGCGAATGGAATATTTAACCGGACCATAGGCCTTTTGGGTATTATCCCAATCCTGATAACGAAACAGGATGGTCGTCCAGGCTCCCTTGGAAAGAATTTCCTTGCCCAGCTCTTTCGTTGTTTCCATGCCGTCATCTGCAAAGGCAATGGTAATTTCATCAATACTTTCAGCCATTCATACTATCCCGATAAAATTTAATCGATGGATTGTAATTTGCCATCGACAAATGTCAAGGTAACGGGTGATTGATATTGACCGGGTTGATAAATCCATAGTTGCGGTTTCTGGGCTGTGGCTACCGGTTGATTGATGTAAGTGTTGTTCACCAGCGAGGGGTTGCCGCAGGAGCCATAGACCCTTCCAACGGGATCACCGACCTGGATGCTGGTCCCGCCGCAGATGGAAAAAGCATTGGTGTCGGAACCATTTAATTTGACGCTGTAGACTTTATTGTTGACGACATCGACCTGCAGTTGGGCGCCGCTGCTGGTTCCGACTGGTAATGACCAGACGCCATAAAAGGCCGTGCTGGAACCCTGATTGTTAAAAAACAATTGCTGAACCTGCACTTTCTGCATGATAGGGTTATTGGATTCCTGTTTGCTTAATGGTTCGCCGCAGGCTGCCCTGACCTGATCCTCGGTCATGCCGACATTAATGTAGCCGGCCTTTTGAGGGCAATAAAGGGATTGTGCAGCAAAACCTGTGCATGAGAGGAGCAGCAATCCAAGGGTCGTTAACACACGGTTCATGGCAGCCCTCAACGTCGTATTCTTTGCTTCAAGTATAGCTGCTCTCACTTAAAAAAGGAGGCTGCCTTTTCCTAAAGAATCGGTAAAGGCATGGATGCGCTGATAAACAGGGTAATGACTTTAATGATGATCATAATAATGATGGGTGAGAAATCAAAACCGGAAATATCAGGGATGATTTTACGTCCCAAAGCCAGTAACGGGTTAGTCATCACCGCCAGTACTTCCCCGGCCGGATGGTGCCATTGCGGGTTAACCCAACTCATAAGTGCCCGGATTAACACCATGAAGAATAGAAGATTAAGGGGCTGGACAATGAGGTCGGCGGCTGTAAAAAGAATCAGGTAAGGGAAGGGCATAATAGCGCCATAAACAATCAGGCCGATTAGAAAGAATTTAATCAATTCTACCACGATGACAAAGAGCAGGGTAATCCAGTCGTAGCGTTTGGGCGCTGGCTGATTTTTGTAGACTAAGCGCTCGACTGGGCCGATGACCGGGTTGAGCAAGCCGTTAATGCCCTGGCTTATGGGATGCAGGGCGCTGATGCGGAAATACCGTAAAAAAATACGAGCCCATAACAATAACAGGATTAACGAAAAAAACAGACTGACGAGGTAATACCCTACAGTTACAAGGCCTGTCATAAAATCTCCTCAAGGGATAGCGGTTAAGGCAAGGCTGATGGATCAGGCCATGCTTGAATGGTGTTAATTTTTTGGCTTTTTTGAGGCAGTGTCAATAGAACCCAGTTCGTTTGCGCGATTAAATGCTCCTTTCACGGCTGAATCAATCATTACCGCAAACCCTTGCGTTTGCAATACGCCAAGGGCTGCAGCCGTGGTGCCGGCAGGGGAGGTCACTTTTTCACGCAGGGCCCGGGCTGACAGGCCGCTTTCCTGAAGCAGGACCGCGGCGCCCCGAACGGTTTGAGAAACAAAATCAGTCGCCTGAGCCTCTTTAAGGCCGAGTTTTGTTGCTGCATCGACCAGGGCCTCAATCAATAAAAAAACATAGGCAGGGCCGCTGCCTGAGATGGCGGTAAATGCATTGAGGTCTGTTTCGTCAACCCAGGTATAAATCCCCGCACTTTGAAAAAGCGCTTCGACGCGTTGTTTTTGTGTGGCGGTTAAGGCTTGATTGGCTGCCAGCGGTGTGGCGCCAAGTCCAACGGCATGCGGTAGATTGGGCATGCAGCGGATAATGGCCTGCCCGGGTGTGCAAAATGACTGGATAAACGCAAGGCTTACGCCGGCCGCCACGGAAATGACCACCGCTTCTGGCGGAATAAAGGAGCCGATTTCACGGAGGACCTCAGCCATTTTGGCCGGCTTGACCGTCAGGAACAGAATATCGGTATGACGTCCGATCGCGGCCTTGTTGTCTGCATAGCATCGCAAAGAACCGAGCTGGCCGGTTTTAAGCGAGGGGGAAGCGGCACTTACCGTCAGGGTTTTATTTCTTTCAAAGCCCTGAATCAGGGCGCGTGCCATATTACCATAACCAATAAAAGTAATGTTCATTCATCATGTCCTGTTATGAGGGCGCTCGCCAAAGATAGCGCGGCCAATGCGGATAAAGGTACTGCCGGCACGGATGGCGGCCTGCAAATCATCGCTCATGCCCATCGATAAGGTATCCATCTGCAAGTGCAGGCGCTGATTGGTTTCCTTAAGCAAGGCGGTGAGTCGTTGCAGGCTGGCATACTGTGCTTCCTCATCCGCCAAGGGTTTGGGGATGGCCATAAAGCCACGCAGACATAAACCGGGCAAGGTGTTAATGCATTTAACCAACGCATCGATTTTCGCAGGATCAATGCCGGACTTGCTGGGTTCATTATCGAGATTAATCTGAATGCAGAGGTTAAGCGGCGGCTTATCGGCCGGGCGTGCCTGCGACAGAAGGCGGGCGATTTTTTCCCGATCAACGCTGTGAACCCAGTCAAAATGCCTGGCGATGCCCTCGGTTTTATTGCTTTGCAGTGGGCCGATAAAATGCCAGGTCAGCGGCAGGTGCCGCAGGAGCTTCATTTTTTCGAAAGCCTCCTGCCAATAATTTTCACCGATGTTAGACAGGCCGGCCGCAAAGGCTTCGCTTATCGCGCTGACAGGCTGACCTTTGCTCACGGCCATGATGCGAATGGTCTGCGGCTCACGCTGGCAGGCTTTGGCACTCTGGGAGACTTGTTGCTGAATAAGGTGTATGCGTTCGGCAATGGTCATGGTATTGTCGGCTGATTGCAAAAAGCTAACGATATCAAAGCCGCTTCATCCTCACAATCATTGCCCCACGGCAGTTAGTGAGCTACTCTATGAAATAGTGATAGTCAGCAACGTGATGACAGGGATTGGATATGGACATTGCCGAGTTGTTAGCTTTTTCAGTTAAAAATAATTCCTCGGATCTGCATTTATCGGCAGGGTTGCCCCCGATGATTCGTGTCGACGGCGATTTGCGGCGCATTAACGTGCCGGCTTTGGAGCACAAGGATGTCATTAAAATCATTTACGACATCATGAATGACAAACAACGCAAGGAATTTGAGGAGCATCTCGAAACCGACTTTTCATTTGAAATTCTCAACCTTGCGCGCTTCAGGGTCAACGCCTTTACCCAGTCACGGGGTGCCGGTGCGGTATTCCGAACCATTCCGTCCAAAATTTTAAGCATGGAGGATTTGGGGTTGCCGCCTATTTTTACCGAAATGGCCAGTTACCCCAAGGGGTTGGTGCTGGTTACAGGACCGACCGGATCGGGTAAAAGTACCACGCTTGCGGCAGTCATCGATTACATCAATTCCAACCGCTATGAGCATATTCTGACCGTCGAAGATCCCATCGAATTCGTCCACAACAGCAAGAAATGCTTAGTCAACCAGCGGGAAGTGCACCGTGATACGCACAGTTTCAATGCGGCCCTGCGTTCAGCCCTGCGTGAAGACCCCGACATTATTCTCGTAGGGGAGCTTCGGGATTTGGAAACCATTCGTCTCGCCATGACCGCGGCAGAAACCGGACACTTAGTTTTCGGCACGCTGCACACCAACTCGGCAACCAAAACCATTAACCGGATTATTGACGTGTTCCCTGGTGAAGAAAAGTCGATGATCCGCTCGATGTTATCTGAATCATTAATGGCTGTGGTAGCACAAAGTCTGTTAAAGAAAGTGGGCGGCGGGCGGGTGGCGGCGCTGGAAATCATGATTTGCAATTCAGCCATCCGAAACCTGATTCGTGAAGATAAAGTGGCACAGATGTATTCGTCCATTCAGACGGGGCAGGCCAAGGGCATGCAGACGCTTGATCAGCATTTGACCCAGCTTGTTCACGACAACCTCATTGCCAAACACACGGCACGGGATGTAGCGATTAATAAAACCCTGTTTTAGTTCGAACGCGTTGACCTGAGCACTGGATACCGCGGCCACGCCGCGGTAGGTAGGCTTTAGTGGGGGCACGCTCTCTGTGTACGGGTTACCCGGATAAGCCGCAGTAAGGTCTGTTTTATTGGGGCACGCCCCTCTGTGTACGGGCTACCGGCCGAGCCAGGTTCATTGCAAAGACCTAATCCCTACGTGCCGCGGCTTGTCCGCGGCATCCAGTTGGGGGCGTAGGCAATGACCTGAGCGCTGGATACCGCGGCCACGCCGCGGTAGGTAGGCTTATTGGGGGCACGCCCTCTGTGTACGGGTTACCCGGACAAGCCGCAGTAAGGTCGGTTTTTATTGGGCACGCCCCCCTGTGTACGGGCTACCGGCCGAGCCAGGTTCATTGCAAAGACTTAATCCTACGTGCCGCGGCATCCATGTCGATGCACTCGATGTTTAACCCTGAAGCCCTGCTTCCTTTTGCAACTGGATTAATTGGGCAATGCCGCCTTCAGCCAGAGCCAGCATGTCATTGAGCTGTTGTCGAGAGAAATTTTTATCCTCGGCTGTACCCTGTACTTCAATGAATTCTCCGGTTTCATTCATCACCACGTTCATGTCGGTTTCCGCCAGGACGTCTTCGGCGTAATCCAGATCAAGAACGGCCTGGCCGCGGTAGACGCCGACTGAGACGGCGGCTATATACTGGAAGGCAGGCATTTTGCGCAGCTTTTCACGGGTGACCATCCAGTGGACCGCATCTTTCATGGCCACGCAGGCGCCTGTAATCGCTGCTGTACGCGTACCACCGTCTGCCTGAATCACATCGCAGTCAATGGTGAGGGTATTTTCGCCCAGTACTTTTAAATCCATGCAGGCTCTTAATGAGCGGCCAATCAATCGTTGGATTTCCAGGGTGCGTCCGCCCTGCCGACCTTTACTCGCTTCGCGCTCGGTACGGCTGTGGGTGGCACGGGGGAGCATGCCGTATTCCGCGGTAATCCAGCCTTGATTTTTACCCTTGAGGAAACGAGGCACGCCTTCGACCACTGATGCGGTGCACAGTACGCGGGTCTGGCCAAATTCCACCAGCACGGAGCCTTCGGCATGTTGGGTGTATTGGCGGGTAATTTTGATGGGGCGTAACTGATTGACTTCGCGATTACTTGGGCGCATGGGTTCATCCTCGCTAAAAATGCACAAGTATACCCTTTTCCAGGCAATCATGCACCTGGGCTTGCATTTGTACAAATTTCGTTTATAGTCGCCCCACCTTAGTCAATCCAGGTTTTCTATGACTCAAAGCATGACTGCCTTTGCTCGAGCCCAGGCTCAGGTTGAGGCGACCACCCTGTGTTGGGAAATTCGTTCCGTGAATCATCGCTACCAGGACATTTCTTTCAGGCTGCCTGAGATTTTTCGCTTTCTGGAAAATGACTTGCGCCATGTGCTTCGTGAGCAGTGCAGCCGTGGTAAATTTGAATGCCAGTTAAAGCTGACTGATAATGCCGGCCAGGCACAATCCATCGCCATCAACCATTCTTTGCTGGATTCCCTGCTCGAAACGGGCGATAAGCTGGCCGCTGAGAAACATCTGGCCAATGATTTAACCCTGTCAGCCCTGCTGAGTTGGCCGGGTATTGTGCAGGTTGCTCAACCCGACGCTGAAAATCTGGCCAGTCAGGTCAAAGACTTATTTGCGCAGACGGTCAAGGCATTGATCACGGCGCGAATGGCCGAAGGGGAGGCTTTAGAGCATTACCTGCAGTTGCGGCTTAAAAAAATGCACGACGAAGTGGATAAAGCCAGAATGGCTGTCAGCGTGTCCATGGATGATACCCGCGATAAATTATCAACCCGCTTGCATGCCTTGCAACTTGATATTGACCAGACCCGTGTTGAGCAGGAAATCGCCCTTATGCTCACCCGTATGGATGTCAGTGAAGAACTTGATCGTTTAACCACGCATCTGCTGGAAGTTGCGCGCGTATTGAGTAATACTGAAGCATCAGGTCGACGGCTTGATTTTTTGATGCAGGAATTAAATCGCGAAGCCAATACGCTGGGCTCAAAATCAGACTCCATTGAACTGACACAGTGCGCGATAGAAATGAAAGTATTGATTGAACAAATGCGAGAGCAAATTCAAAACATAGAGTAGATAAAATGGCTAATTTATTGCTGGGAAATATTTTCATCGTAGCAGCGCCTTCAGGTGGCGGCAAAACCAGTCTGGTTAAACACCTGACTGGCACACTGGATGACATTGAGGTATCCATCTCTCATACGACGCGTGCCAAACGTCCCGGCGAAAAAGAGGGAGCGGATTATTTCTTTGTGGATGAAAAACGTTTCCTCGAGATGGTTAATGACAACGATTTTGTTGAGCATGCCCAAGTCTTCAACCATTATTACGGGACCTCCGTGGCGCAGATCAATGCCCGTCTCAGTGCCGGCATCGATGTGGTTCTCGATATCGACTGGCAGGGGGCGCAGCAAATCCGCCGCATTTTCCCCCAGGCCATCAGCATTTTCGTGGTTCCGCCATCGCTTGACGTGTTAAAACAGCGTTTGCAGGAGAGGAAACAGGATAAAGAGGACGTTATCGCTGATCGAATGCATAGGGCCCAGGATGAATTAAGCCATTTTTCAGAATTTGACTACCTGATTGTCAATGATGACTTCGAACAGGCGGCGTCGGATCTCACGGCCATTGTCAAAGCCAATCGCCTGACCTTGCAGCGTCAATCGGCCAAAGTAGGAAAATTACTTTCTTTCCTGCTCTCATAGCAGTAAAATAGAATGTTTTAGCTAAAAAGTAGGCAAAACCGGGTATAAAAAGGTTTGCCGTTTCAATTCTGGAGGGTAGTTTGTATGGCACGTGTAACGGTAGAAGATTGTTTAGAACACGTAGCAAATCGTTTTGAATTAGTCATGGTGGCTACAAAACGTGCACGCCAAATCGCAGTCCGCGGCGAGCAACCAATGGTGGATTGGGAAAATGACAAACCCACAGTGGTTGCTTTAAGAGAAATCGCAGCCGGATTAGTCACGCCTGAAATTCTGGAGAAGGATTAACATCCGGTAGATCTCCTCTGTATCAGGTTTCGTGGCCTTCACGAAACCTTGGGACGTGCTTAATTATCCCAAAATCAGGAATTATCATCCGGATAGTCTATTTGTCTTGATGATTCATGCATTGATGGCGATACTTAAATAATAGAGTACATTTTTTAATAAGAATTGGTTTAAGGCTTTCGATGTTTTGGCAATATCGCTTGAATTATAACCAGGGAGCTGCGGCTCGCCTAATAATAGCCGTCATCAAAGCGAGGGGAGTAAGGCGTGAGCTACTTTAAGGAGCTGGATGAAGAGCTTAAATGCTATCTAGAGCAACCCTACATTGAAAAATGCTATCAGGCCTACCTGGTCGCTGAAAAAGCACATCAGGGGCAAATGCGCCGTTCCGGCGAGCCTTATATCACCCATCCGGTTGCCGCTGCCCTTATTCTTGCCCGCATGCGTCTTGATTATCAGACAATCATGGCGACGCTCCTGCATGACGTGGTCGAAGACACGTCCATCAGCAAAGATGATTTAACCCAGCAATTCGGCGAAGACGTCACTGCGCTGGTGGATGGCGTGACCAAATTAACCAAAATCAAATTTGAATCGCGGGCAGAAGCCCAGGCGGAAAACTTTCGTAAGATGGTGCTTGCCATGGTGAAGGATATCCGCGTCATTATTGTTAAACTGGCTGATCGCTTCCATAACATGCATACTCTTGGCGCCATGCCGCGTTTAAAACGCCGCCGTATTGCCATTGAAACCCTGGAAATCTATGCCCCGATTGCCAACCGTCTGGGGATGCACGCGCTTTACACTGGCCTTGAGGATTTGGGTTTTCAGGCTTTATACCCCATGCGCTACCGTGCCATTAAATCGGCGGTGGAGAAATCACGGGGTAACCGCCGGGAGCTGACTCAACGCATTGAACATGATTTGCAAAAAGCCCTGCACGATTTGAATATTCCTTATGAGCATGTGTTTGGCCGTCAGAAGCATCTTTACAGCATTTACCGTAAAATGAAGCAAAAAAAAGCATCTTTTACGGAGATTACCGATGTGTTCGCTTTTCGGGTGATAACCGAAGACATCGATTCCTGTTATCGGGTACTGGGTGCGTTACATCGCACGTATAAACCCGTCCCCCAACGGTTTAAAGATTACATCGGCATTCCCAAGGCTAACGGTTATCAATCCCTGCACACGACCCTGTTTGGTCCTTATGGCGTACCGCTGGAAGTGCAGATCCGTACCCGCGATATGGACAAGGTTGCTGAAAACGGGGTTGCCGCGCACTGGATTTACAAATCCTCAGGCCTTGAAATTAATGAAGCCCAGTTACGGGCCAGGGAATGGGTGCAGCGTTTGCTGGAAATGCAGCGCAGCACCGGTAATTCACTGGAATTTATCGAAAACGTTAAAATCGACCTGTTTCCTGATGAAATTTACGTGTTTACGCCCAAAGGGCATATCATGGAATTGCCAAAAGGGGCCACCCCGGTTGATTTTGCTTACACGGTTCACTCCGGCGTAGGCAACAGCTGCGTGGCGGCCAAGGTGAACCGCCGGCTGGTGCCTTTAAGCATCCCCTTGTCCAATGGGCAAACCGTGGAAATCATTACCGCGCCGGGCGCTCATCCGAATCCTGCCTGGTTAAATTTTGTCGTAACTGGCAAGGCGCGCAGCAATATCCGTCATTTTTTGAAAAGTCAGCAACATGCAGAATCCATTGTCCTTGGCAAACGATTGCTGGATCAGGCACTGAACGAACTGGGCAGTGAGTTATCCAAGGTACCGCCTGAATCCATTCAGGCCCTCCTGCAGGATCTCAGCTATAAATCTGCCGATGAATTATATTACGCTGTGGGTATCGGTAATCAAATGCCCATGGTCATTGCCAAACGCTTAGTCATTACCCAGGAAAGCCCGGAACTTGAAAAAACCGCCCAAGGGGGACCTTTAGCCATTAAAGGCACCGAGGGCATGGTGATTCATTTTGCCGATTGCTGCCAGCCCATACCCGGCGACAGCATTGTTGGACGTTTCCAGCAGGGTCGAGGTATTATTGTTCATGCCAGTGACTGCCCGCAGGTCAATCATGTCCGAAGCCATCCTGAGCAGTTTATTTCCCTGCGCTGGGATGAGCAGGTGCAGGGAGAATACTGGGTGGATATCACTGTGGACGTGGCCAACCAGCGTGGTGTGCTTGCTGCTTTAGCCACAGCCATTGCGGAGGCGGAATCCAATATTGGCAATATCAATGTCGACCCACGCGACGGGCGGCATAACGCGGTTACGTTTTCAATCAGTGTGCGTGACCGTACCCATTTAGCCAGAGTCATGCGGCGCTTGCGGGCCAATAAAGTGGTCATGCGCCTTTACCGTAAGAAACAGGGGGATTAATTCATGCAAGCCATTCACAGCGAAGTCGCTCCAGCAGCGATTGGGACTTACAGCCAGGCCGTCCGTTGCGGCGATACCGTGTATTTATCCGGGCAAATTCCACTGGATCCTAAAACCATGCAGCTTTGCAGTGACGAAATCAGGTTGCAGATTAATCAGGTTCTGGAGAATTTAACTGCCGTGTGCGAAGCAGCCGGGGGCACCTTGGCCAATATTGTCAAATTAAATGTGTATTTGACCGATTTGAACCATTTTCCTTTGGTTAACGAAGCCATGACCCGCTATTTCGCTGAACCATTCCCAGCCAGAGCGGCCATTGGGGTGGCAGCACTGCCGCGCGGTGCCCAGGTTGAAATGGACGGCATTTTGGTTTTACCTCGACAATAAGTGAGTCACTGGCGTGGAAAACGATTCATACGCCCGTACCGGGCGTAAGATGTTTATTATTGCCTGGTTGATTTTATTCGGCCTGCTGTTTACTTTTTTTTATATTCATGAGCAGCATGACCCCGCACGCTACGACATAGACCAGGGCACGTTAACCATTAAAAGCGACAGGCAGGGCCATTACCGCGTCAAGGGGTTCATCAATGACAAGGCGGTTGAGTTTATGGTGGATACGGGTGCAAGTCTGGTTGCTATTCCCAAAACCGTTGCTGATGCGCTTCACCTGGAAGGTCGTTACCCCATTACCCTCAATACCGCCAGCGGCGAGGTCACCGGCTTATTAACGCGGCTTGAGCGATTATCCTTTGGTCCTTTTGAGTTAAAAAATATTAAAGCGGTCATTTTACCGGATGAACAGGACGAGATGGTGCTGTTGGGAATGAATGTGTTGTCGCTTTTTAATATATCGCAGAAAGACAGGCAATTGATCATTGAAAAATAGGTTTTACACAATTAGGTCAACAGGTTTTTTATGAGTATACTCTCGCTTCACGGTGTCAGCTTGAAAATTGCTGGCAATCAATTGCTTAACGATGTGGATTGGCAGATTCAAGCCCAGGATCGTATTGCGCTGGTAGGGCGCAATGGTGCCGGCAAGTCCACTCTGCTGCGGCTGTTGCAAGGCCAATTGCAACCGGACAAAGGCCAGATTAACCGCTTGGGCGGCCTGCGTGTGGCAGGACTAACGCAGGACGTGCCTGTTCATGAGAATGAATCGGTTTATCATTTCCTGGTCAAAAGTCTTGGCGAAGTGGGTGAGGTGCTTGATGAGTTTCATCGCTTGTCTCAGGGCAACGATATGAATCGCCTCGCCCAATGCCAGGTTCGGATGGACAATCTCCACGCCTGGGATATTTTGCCACGGGTTGAAATGATGGCTACCCGCATCGGCATCGATGCCAATGCACGCATGGATAAACTCTCAGGCGGGATGAAACGCCGTGCCCTGTTGGCCGCAGCCTTGATTGCCGCACCGGATTTGCTCCTGCTGGATGAGCCGACCAACCATCTGGACGTGAATGCTATTGATTGGTTGGAATCTTATCTCAAAACGTACCAGGGCAGTTTGCTGGTTGTAACCCACGATCGGGAATTTTTAAGCCAGGTGGCCAGCCGCATTGTCGAAGTCGACCGGGGCAACCTGTATACGCATGATTGCGATTATGAAACCTACCTCGATCGCCGTGAAGCGATGCGATTGACGGAAGAGAAGCACAATGAATTGTTCGATAAACGCCTGAGTGAGGAAGAAGCCTGGATTCGCACCGGCATTAAAGCCAGACGAACCCGCAACGAAGGGCGGGTGAGGGCGTTAAAAGCCATGCGTGAAGAACACAGGGCACGTCGAGCGCAATTGGGCAAGGTGCAGTCGGTGACGCTGGATGTGAGTCGCTCCGGTTTTTTGGTGATTGAGGCGGATAAGGTCAATTTAACATTAGGCAATAAAACACTGCTTAAGAATTTTTCCTTGCTGCTGACTCGCGGTGACAAAGTGGGTATCATTGGCCCTAATGGCTGCGGTAAAACCACGCTGATCCGTACCTTGCTAGGTGAGTTGCAGCCTGACAGTGGCACGGTGCGTCAGGGGACCTCCCTTGAGGTCGCCTATTTTGATCAACTACGCCGCCAACTCAATGAAAATGAAACGGTCATGGCCAATGTCGGCGATGGGGCGGATTACGTCACCATCAATGGCAAACAAAAGCATGTGGCCACTTATCTGCGTGAATTCTTATTTCCTCCGGAGCGATTCAATCAGCTGGTTTCCACCTTATCCGGCGGTGAACGTAACCGCCTGCTGCTGGCCAAATTATTCGCCAAACCGGTAAATCTTCTGGTCATGGACGAACCGACCAATGATTTGGACATCGAAACGCTTGAACTCATCGAAACCATGCTGGTTGATTACCCGGGCACGTTGTTATTGATTAGCCATGATCGTGCTTTCATTAATCAGGTTGTCACCAGTGTGCTGGTTTATGAAGGCGAAGGAGTATTTAATGAATACGTGGGAGGCTATGAGGATTATCGCCGGCAGAAAAAGCAGCAGCGCGACACCAATGCACCGGTTAAGACTATCAAACGCAATGCTAGTTCGGTTAAACTGAGTTTTAATGAGCAAAGGGAGTTAGCGCAATTGCCTCAAAAAATTGAACAATTGGAAGAAAAAATAAGCGAATTGCAGTTGGTGATGTCCAATCCCGATTTTTATCAACGCGATGCGCAAACTATCACTCAATTCACGCAACAACTGGCAAAAGACGAGGCGGAATTGGCAACACTTTATGCGCGTTGGGAAGCACTGGAAGAAAAAGGGTAGCGGCATGTTATTAACCATTGCATTGGTTGTACTGTGTTCGGCCATAGTCGTCTTTTTTTCCCAGGAATTCGGCGAGGCCATTAAAAAATTCTTCAAAATCCCCGGTATGAAACTCATCCTCCCGACGGCTCTGGCTTCCTTTTTACTGGCCTATTATGAACCCTGGGTTTTATGGGTGCTGCTGAAATTAAAGGCCATCCTCTACGTGTTGGCAGAGGGTATTAGGGACATCCTGCCTTTTGAAACCGGCGATTGGTTGGTCGCACAGATTCTTTTACTTGCGGCCCTGACAGTAGTCCCGGTGCTATTGATTGATTTATGGTCTGTTAAAAAAACCTATGAGCGCTTTAAACACCCCTATTTATTAAGTACCCTCATCTGGATAATCACCGCCTTTGCACTGGTGATGCAACTGCCGGCGGTTTGATCCCCCCTGTGTGACCGGCACATAGGTAACAAAGATGCCTGGTCACATCGGTAACACTACTTTATCATAATTTATTAAC
>NZ_LNYA01000012.1 GCF_001467615.1 Legionella erythra
CAAGATTAAGTTTGAAATAAAATCGTGCCAGGCAGGCATTCAGAAGGACGATAATAATTGTTCTGTTTTTAGTATTCTTGCATTAAAAGAATTTGCTAAGTACGACCATGTATTTGACTTTCTACCAGAAAAATATGAAGAGGATGAAAAACTTAAAAAGCAATCCAAGGCAAGTGTTAGTATAAACGCTGTTTCAAGCATAGAGGTGACACTTCGTAACATGGGGAAGGTTGGGTGGGTTAAAGTCAATGACATGCCGACACGAATCATTTCAATGGACCAAAAATACGATGAAATGAAGAATATA
>NZ_LNYA01000013.1 GCF_001467615.1 Legionella erythra
CACAGCCCCCGCCTCGGCACAAGACTGGAACAACGAAGCCATCCGTCTCAGACAACTCGGCAAAATCGAGCAGGCCAATGCCATTGAGAAACAAATCGCTAAACCCCTTGTCGCTGTTGTTTCGGGCACGGAAGCAAAATCGGCCGCATCCGCTGCCGCAAAAAGGGCCACACGTAAAGCAAGTCTTAAAGACAATAAGAAAAACCCTGCACCCACTAAAACAGCACAAGAATTGGTCACGGCATTGATTGAAGAAAAACCCCTGACAACGACAGAAATCAGACAATTTATTGATCCAGAACGCATCAATGAACTGTGGTGGAACACAACCTACAAAGGACACCGGCTTTTTATTCTTCTATTTCTTTCCTTATTCCAAAAGCGCAAGATTACCCAATTTTTTGAATCCTCTGATCTTAATAACATTGCCAAGACCATTCTGACCTATGACCGTTTAATGGAACCCATTAAGGATGGCAATGAGAAAACCGTGCTGCTTTACATGTGCGCAAATAGCGGGGGCGCCCAGTATTTACATCAGATTTTTGAAAATAACCCCAAATTACTGGAGCGCTGTTTACCCCATTTATATACCCGGCAAGCCATCCGGAGTAAAAATGGCGAAGTGGCCATGGTCTCCCCCTTGTTTTACTTAACCATTAATTACCCCGAGCTATGCCTGATGCTCACCGGAAAAAATTTCATTAAACGCATTCCTGTCGAAACCTGGTATCAGGAAGGAACTGTCAAAGGGTATTGCCAGGATTTACCTCTGCTTGTGGCCTTAATCACCACATTATGGTACACCAAGGAGCATAAGCAGACTATTGCCGCTATTTTAGGCGCGCTAACCCCAAGACTTGTCGATGCGGGATTTCCAGATGCACTGCTTTGCAAAGAGGGTATACTGTTAAAATCAGAAGACTCGGTGTCGATCTCTCTTCTTCAGGCCCTACTCCTTCTCTCTGAGGGAATAGACCTGCTGTGGAAATTGATGAGCAATTCGCCAAAATCCTTTGCGCAAATCCCCCCCGAAATCTGGCTTAACAATAAGTTTTTTAAAGGAGAGATAAAGCCGTCTGATTCAGACGATTCCATCTCGAATCAATCACAATACTATACGTTATTGGATTCACTGGCGTTCTGCCACCACACGGGAATGCCGATACTGGATAAATTGTTGGACCTCTATCCTGACTTGCCCTATATCATGCCAGCGAAGATGCTCTACAAAAAATATGACGAGTCCGGCATTTCCCTTCTCCACTTTTTAGTCGCTCAATCCACAGCCATCCCTCCTGATTTCCTCTTTCGCATGCTTCACAAAAATCCAGCACTCACAAAGGATATTCCCCTGGAAACATGGTATGCCTCACCGCATCAGGGAGTAATTCCCCCTCTCTATTGGCTTTGCCATTCCCAAAAAGGCCTTGAGATTATTGCTTGCGTTATGAAGGAATGCCCCAATCTACTAGAGGTTGTTCCGATTGAATTCTGGAATCACCCATTAACCGTGATGATTAATAAACAGCAGACGAATAACTCGCCACTGGATTTATTGCTTAGGCATGACGCCGATTGGGATCTGGTGTATCAGATAGCTAAAACAGCGGGCAAAGATCGTTTTAGTCAGTGGGCTTTAAAAAATAAACGATTAGCGCTGTTGCTTCCTCATTTTTTTCCAGAAAATGAAGTAGCGCCACCACCCATCGCGGCCATGCAATCCCAGGCTTCCCCGCTGTTTTTCAGCCCGGCTACAACGAAAGAAAATAACCCGTCTTCCGCCAGTAAGGTAACGACCATGGAGCCAGAGTAATTTGATAACAAGATACAATCAGTGAACCGCGGCATGATGTTCTCTTGTGTTAGGACTGAAATCCAGTATTATCTGTAGCGGGTCATCCTTTAAGAGAAGAAATGTATAACCTGTTCATGCTGATAATCAGTTTTGCCGCGCTCCTGTGGTCAGCCAACCATGTGGTGACCGGTGCTTCGGGCATTGCTTACAATTATCGCCTGCCGCCTCTACTGATAGGCTTTACCTTAGTTGCCCTCGGCACCTCAGCACCCGAAATCATGATTGCCGTGAACGCCACCCTGGAAGGTTTGCCGGATATCGCCATTGGTAACGCCATCGGCACCAACATTGCCAATATTGGCCTGGTCTTAGGGATCACGGCCTTAATCAAACCCCTGACCCTGCAATCTTCCCTGCTCAGCCGTGAATACCCCCTGCTTTTTTTAGTGATGTTATTTACTTATTCCTTAATGCTCGACGGTTACCTTGGCATCGTCGACAGTTGCCTCTTTTTATTGGCCTGTGTGGCCATGTTAAGCTACCTGCTGCTGACCTCTCGGCAATCCCTGGTCGCTGCCCGAGTCAATCAGGCATTTCAGCAGGCCTGGTTTCGTAAACGCTCCATTCGACTCCATACCCTGAGTTTTGTTCTGGGCATTATCATTCTGCCCCTGAGTGCCCATTACCTGATTGAGGCCAGCGCGGGTCTGGCGCATCGTTTGGGCATGAGTGATCTGATTATTGGTCTGACGCTCGTGGCTTTCGGCTCCAGCCTGCCCGAGCTGGTTACCTCCATCATCGCCGCCTTGCGCGGCGCTGACGACCTTGCCGTGGGCAATATCCTCGGTTCAAACCTGTTTAACCTGCTGACCGTCATGATTTTCCCGGGCATGATTCATCCTGCGGTCATAAGCCATGCGGTTTTGTGGCGAGATGTCCCGGTGATGTTTGGGGCCACTCTGATTCTTTTGTGGGGAAGTTACCGCAACAAACGAAAATTAGCCCGCTGGCATGGGGTCTTGTTGATCATGGTTTATTTCAGTTACATCATTTCGCTTCTGATTAGTGCCAGCCACTAGGCTGGTATGGCGGCATTGATTTTCAAATACAAATTGATTACTATTCAACCATTTTGAATATTTGGAATCAATTCGTGCAAAAAGTATTATATTGGCAAGACGTATTAGGTAACAGTGAGGATTTAAACCAATATCA
>NZ_LNYA01000014.1 GCF_001467615.1 Legionella erythra
CACAGCCCCCGCCTCGGCACAAGACTGGAACAACGAAGCCATCCGTCTCAGACAACTCGGCAAAATCGAGCAAGCCAATGCCATTGAAAAACAAATGATCAAAACGCAAAGCTCCGCCACTAAACCAGACCAATCGAGCCTTCCCTTGCAGCGAATTAATCAAATCAGCAAAAAAGTAGGCAAGCAGCCAGTTCCTGCCCCCGAGAGCAAGGATACACCTGAGTCGCTGGTCAGTGATCTGGTGGCGGCGGCGAGAGCAAAAACTGTTTTTGCTCATAAACGGCTGGCTAACTCCGCCGAGCTTGAGACGATTTGGTTGACTATTCCCGTCCCAACCAAAAAACGGCAATACTCCAATTTGTTCATCTACTCGCTTAGCCATTACAACAGCATCAGAAAAGCCTTAGGCTCCAATTTAATGGATAACATTTATAAACAGCTTTTTACGGTTAAAACCTTATCAATAACCATCAACACCTTCGGGCTTGAGCGTTCGCTTTTTTATTTTCTATGCGAAGACGAGGTAACAACGGATATTTTGCATCATCAATTAAAACATACCCCGGATCTTTTAAAGTCTATTCCCACGTCATTATGGATTGCAAAAGCAGCGCATGGGCCAGTGAGAACATCACTGCTCTTCCGTTTAACGGTAGGCTGTCCGAACATTCTTGATCTCATGGCTCAGGCCAATCAGGGTGAGGCCCTGGAGAAAATACCCTTGATGGAGTGGTTTGAAGAATACACTATCGCTGAAGAGGCCCGCATGACTCCCTGGGTTGCCCTGATGCTTGCCCCATTTAAAGCCAAGCCCCATTTACAGGATGTTGAAGAGCTCACCCAGTCATTCTACAACCAAATTTACTACCTTAGCGGCTCCATCCCCCCATCCTTTTCACCTGAGCAATTGTGCCGTGAAAATTTTATGGTTATCCGAGAGGGCACGAAGTGTTCGATTACCCTGTTGCATGCGCTGCTTTTTAGCCGCGAAGGATGCAAACTGCTGAAACGGTGGCTTGACAAAAATCCTGAATCACTGGCTAAAATTCCTTTGGAATATTGGCTTAAAGAAACCCGTCTGTTCAATCAGACACTGACTCCACTTGAAAGCTTAGCCTTCGAGGGCAGCCCGATTTTAGACAGGCTTCTGCAGCAATACCCTGATTTAGCTTTCAACATCAAACCGGAAATCCTCTACCGGCGAAGCCATAAAGGCTCTATGATTCACCATTTAGCCGCTAATTATAATTATAATGATTTTCTTATCCGCTTATTGACTGCAAACCCCCACTTGATTACGCAAATCCCTGCCAACGCGTGGTATGGTTCCGGTTTTCTTAATACCACACCGCTTTACTGGTTCTCCACGACCGCAGCGGGTCGGCAATTTATTCTATTCTTATTGGAAGGGCACCCTTCTCTCATTGACCAGATTCCCTTATCAACCTGGCTTGAACATCCGGGGCAATCATTAGAGCACCACCACCTCGACAAATGTGTGCTGTTTTGGTTACTTAAGAATAAAAGCTATAAAATACTGGACTTACTCGCTGATAAGCTGATAGACAAGATTTCCTTAAAGGAATGGCAGACGCTGATTACGTCCGTCGCGGGGGATATGTTAAATAATCTTGTCAGTGGATCCCAGGAAGGCGGGCTGTTCTTTACCAAGCTTGCGAAGAAATTAAGCAATACCATGCAGAAACAGGGTATTTCTCCAATGCCGCTGGCAGAACCGCTTATCCAAAACAAAAAACCGCCTGCCGAGACTGGGTCGCATGCGCCACAGTTTTTCGCTCCGGCTTCATCCTCCAAGGAGGAAGAGGCTTCGAGCAAGACCATGGCCTGCAAAACCAGTAGCCGATCCTTTTAACCCAGTCGACGGCTTGCGGCCGCAAAGTTTCGTGATTTTTTTGGTGGTGGTGGCGGTTGGGTTAAAATGGCTAAGGCTTTGATGGCATCGGGTTGGCCTGCGCGTGCCGCGCGGTTAATCCAAACCCAGGCTTTTTTGCGGTCTTCGACCACCCCTTGCCCATAGTAGTACATGTAGCCGATGGCGTATTGAGCATCGGGTTGGCCTTTTAAGGCTTCGGGTTTTAAACGAATAAAGGCCGCACGGTATTCTTCCGCCCTGAAATCGGCAATACCACGATATAAATTGGTGTAATTGACACAAGCAGCTAAAGACAAGATTAACAACAGGGCCATAGCCGCACGAAAACCTGCCCACATAGGTTATTCCTCTAATAAAGGCTTCGCCGGTTCTTCGAAGCGCAGTTCATTCTTAGGCAAACTTAAGCTCTCAAGTGTACCATTATGCAAAACGACGATGCCATCCTGGCCAATGCGTTTAATCACCGCCCCGCCCGGCAAAGTATCGCCTACACGGTAGGATTTTTCCTCCCCTCCCCCGGAGCGGAGCAGTACCTGCGAATCCTCTGGTGCTGTGGAATACATAATTCCGACAAGGTCCACATCGAGCATGGACTGCTTGATGGTTTCATCCATGCTCACCGGCACATAATCACCGAATAAAGGGGCCGTAAACACCGGTGAACGGGGGATAATGGATTGTTCTGTAACCTTTGGGGCTGCTTGGGTACTCAGGAGCTGTCTATCCAGTGGTTTAAAAAGACTATAAAGCTCATACGCCGTTAAAATGGCGAAGATAACCACAATCGCTATCGCGATGGCCTTTTCATAATGTTTTAATGATAGAAACGATAATTCGCTGGCTTTCATGCTAAGTTACAGGGATCATTCTACAATAATCAGGAAGCAATCTGCTAAAGTTAGCATGGTTTTTGCCTGTGACTATAGCATTTTAGTAAATTTCTAACAAAAGGACATGAAGATGCAGCAACAGGACCAACCACATGTGCAATTAGCCGCGATGTCCCGCTGGTATGTTGTCTCCCGAGCGATTCATACCGTGGCTAAACTGGGCGTTGCCAATTACATGTCATCTGAGCCCACCCAATTGAGCGATCTGGCAGAGGCCACGGGGACTCAGCCTGAATTGCTGGATCGCATGCTTCGTTTTCTCTCAGCCTACCAGCTTTTTCACCATCAGGACGGCGCTTACGCGTTAACGGAGTTGTCCAGGCCCTTGCGTGATGATGATCCGCACTCTATACGCGATGTGCTGTGCATGGTGGATGACAGCTGGTGGCAAGCCTTTTCATCCCTTGACCAGAGTTTAAAAACCGGCGAAGCCGGCTTTCGTGAACAGCATGGGGATGATTTTTTCCATTTTTTAAGCGAACACCCTGAAAAACAACGTAATTTTGACCGGGGCATGGCTAAATTATCGACTTACGATGACGGCGCCATCGCCAAAGCCTATGATTTTTCCGCCTTCCGCTCTTTAGCGGATATGGGCGGCGGCTTAGGCGGCCTCGCTAAAGCCATTGCGTTAAAACATCCTGAAGTCAACGTCATTTTATTCGACTCCCCGCAGGTCATTGGCCAGTTAAACACGAGCGCTTTCCCTGCCAATGTTCAATTGCAGGGCGGGGATTTCCTTAAAACCATCCCTCAGGCCGACGCCTACCTGTTTAAGGGGGTCTTGCATGATTTCAATGACGAGATGATGCATCAGATTTTAAGCAATTGCTGCCGGCAAATGCCCCCTGAAGCCATGCTGTTTATTGCCGAACAGGTTCTGCCTGAAGATGATTTGCCGCATCCGAATAAAACCATGGACATTGTCATGATGGCACTCTTGGGCGGCAGGCAGCGCACGCTGCACGAATGGCAAAAACGCATTGAACCCTCGGGCTTTACCTACCTTGACCATTATAAAACCGAGAGCATTTTTTCATTGATGGCCTTTAGACCGGTTAAATGATGGGGTAGTTGCCATAGACTTGGGGTATAACTGTTCCGCTGCTGCGCGACGAGATTGATTTTTTAACACAAACTGAATAATATTCACTCATTTTGAATATTTTGAATCAATTCGTGCAAAAAGTATTATATTGGCAAGACGTATTAGGTAACAGTGAGGATTTAAACCAATATCA
>NZ_LNYA01000015.1 GCF_001467615.1 Legionella erythra
CCTGATCTTTTTCTTGCACCCACTTGATCTTTTTCTTACAGCGTTTTAAAAATCAGGTGCGTTAGCCCTGCTCCTCCAGCGCTTTAGCAATCGATTCGGTCATGACTTTGGCGTCTCCGAATAACATGTAAGTATTGTCACGGAAAAATAAATCATTATCGACGCCAGCATAGCCGGCTGACAGGCTGCGCTTGACGAATAGTACGGTTTTTGCCTTTTCGACTTCCAGAATGGGCATGCCGTAAATGGGGGAGTTGGGATCCCTTTTAGCAGCGGGATTGGTAATGTCATTTGCGCCAATGACAAAAGCCACGTCGCAGGTCGAAAAATCACGGTTGATTTCGCTTTGTTCAAAAACCCTGTCGTAGGGGATGTTCGCTTCGGCTAACAGGACATTCATGTGACCAGGCATGCGGCCGGCCACTGGGTGAATGGCGAATCGGACGCGGATATCGCTTTTTTCCAGGGCATCGACCAATTCTTTCACTGCATGCTGAGCATGGGCTACTGCCATGCCGTAACCAGGAACAATGATGACATCTTTTGCATTACTCAGTAGAAAAGCAGCATCTTCGCCGTTCGCCTGGCGAACATTCTGGTTTTCATGTTTACCGACAGCGAGTGCGGCGTCACCCCCTTGCAAACCGCCAAAGATGACATTAATAATGGAACGATTCATGCCTACGCACATAATGTAACTTAAGATAGCACCGCTCGCGCCCACCAGGGCCCCGGTGATGACCAGCAAGTGGTTGCTTAACGTGAAGCCGATACCGGCTGCAGCCCACCCAGAGTAAGAGTTCAGCATGGAAATCACCACCGGCATATCCGCGCCGCCGATGGGAATAATCAGTAGAACCCCAATCAAAAAAGAGAGCAGGGCCATGAGCGTGAATGCATGGATGGATTGAGTAGCGATAAATAACCCCAGTAAGGCCACAATAACCAAACCAATAAGCGCGTTGACAATACCTTGGCCAGTAAATCGAACGGGTTGTCCAGACATCAATCCCTGTAATTTCAAGAACGCAATAATCGAACCGGAAAACGTGATGGCCCCGATAATTAAACCCAGACTCATTTCAACTAAACTGGTTTTTTCGATGGCGCCGGGTGAGCCAATGTGAAAGGCTGAAGGGGCAAGGTAGGCGCAAAAAGCGACCAGCACGGCCGCAAGACCTACCAGCGAATGGAAGCCGGCGACCAGCTGCGGGATGGCAGTCATATTGATTTTCAGGGCAATGAGGGTGCCGATGAGCCCGCCCGCAATAATCAGACTGATAAGCAACAGGTGATGATTAATCGAAGGCATCATCAACGTTGAGCCTACCGCGATGATCATCCCCAAAATACCCAGCATATTGCCCCGCCGTGAACTGGATGGGCTGGCAAGGCCTTTTAACGCCAGAATAAAGCAAACTGCGGCAATCAAATAAAAGAATGAAATAAGCGTAGACATGGGACGTTCCTCTATTTTTTATACATGCGCAGCATGCGTTGCGTCACGACGAAACCGCCGAAAATATTGATGGCGGTAATGAAAATAGCCAGTCCGCCCAACACGGTAATCGTCCCCGTCATACGGATGCCTGTGGCAATCAGTGCGCCGAGAATGATGATGCTGGATATGGCGTTGGTCACGGACATTAAGGGTGTATGTAACGCCGGGGTGACTTTCCAGACGACGTAATAACCCACAAAACAGGCCAGCACGAAAATGGTTAAAATAGCCACGTAAGCATTGCTTAACGAACTGAATTCAGGCATTGACGGCCTCCTTGGTCGCAGTGGTTTGAAAAGGAAGATAACGGCCTTCATGGGTTAATGTGGCCTGTTTTACGATGTCATCCTCGGCATTGAAGGTTAGCGCATCCGGCGAGGTGACCAGCAATTTCAGCAGATTGATTACGTTATTCGCATAAAGCTCACTGGCTGTGGCTGGGATAAATCCGGCCAGGTTACTGTAGCCTACAAGGGTCACACCCTGATGATGAATAACCTCGTCACGTTGGCTGAGCTCACAGTTTCCTCCCCGAGACGTGGCAATATCGACGATGACGGATCCGGGTTTCATCTGATTCACGGTTTCTTTCGTGATCAGCACCGGGGCCGGGCGGCCAGGGATCAGCGCGGTTGTAACGACAATGTCGGCTTGTTTGGCGTATTGATGGATAAGCTCCGCCTGCTGCTTTTTATATTCATCACTCATTTCCCGGGCATAACCCCCGCTGGTTTCACTGTCTTCATTTGTACTTACTTCAATGAATTCAGCGCCTAAGCTTTCAACCTGTTCTTTGGCGGCGCGGCGAACGTCAAAGGCATACACTACCGCACCCAGGCGTTTGGCCGTGGCAATGGCCTGCAAACCGGCGACACCGGCTCCAAGAATCAATACTTTTGCCGGATGAATCATGCCCGCCGCAGTCATCATCATGGGGATGGCACGGTTAAAATGGGCTACGCCTTCAAGAACCGCACGATAACCGGCCAGATTGGCCTGGGAGGATAAGCTGTCCATGCTTTGCGCCCGGCTGATACGCGGGATGAGATTCATGGAAAAAGCGGTAATGGACTGTTGCTGGCACCACTGCAGCAAAGGGCTGTCAGGTTCATTATCAAGCGGGGCGATTAACAGGGCATTTTTTTTCAACTGCGGCAAGTCAGCCGGCGACGGCACGCTGACGCAGGCCAGGATATCGGCTTCCTGCAGGAGGAGGGTGCGATCACTGACAATCACGGCTCCCGCATCCTGGTAAGCACTGTCGGTAAAGCCACAGGCCGCTCCGACGTTCTGCTCACAGTGAACAGTCAATCCCAGTTTCTGGTAATGCTTGAGGCTATTGGGCGTAATGGCCGCACGAGTGTCCCCGGGGTGTTCGTTTAAAGCGACAATAATCATGGTAATGTCCATTTCACCTGAGATAATTTTATCCTATTGCAATCCATTTGATTTTGCTAGTTTTTTAGCGATTAAGTTATTTTAGCCTGCCTTGCTTTCAGCCAAAACAGGTAATCATTACGCTTGTTGCGGCAAACGGTTTTGCTTACCTTACCAGGTATTCGCAAGTCTAGTTGTTCGCTTATGGGAATACTCTGCTTTTTTGCAGGCGTTGTGTTTTTTTATTCGCAATCGCTTTATGCACCCCTGGTTGTATTCTGCGGTTTACTGTTTAAAGCCGGCTGGGGGATCTTGTTCTGGTTCCTTGCAGCCTGCCTCTGGTCCTGGCTTCACCAGCAGGTTATAGCCGAAAAAAACATGCCACTGACGCCCGTTATTCAGCACGCTTTAATTACAGGGCGGATTGTTTCGATACCGGCAGTTAACGCAGACAAAACCCAGTTTCAATTGGCATTAACGGCAATGAATGACAAGCCTGCCAGGGCTTTGATTCTTTTGAATTGTTATCAGCGTTGCCCTGAGGTGCATGCGGGGGAGTCGTGGCAATTTCTGGCCAAATTAAAGCGTCCGGTTAATCTACGCAATCCGGGCGCCTTTGATTACCGCCGTTGGCTTGCCGCGAGGCACGTGAGCTGGACAGGGTATCTTAAATCCGGCCGTCCTTTATTGTTAAAACAGGCTCCTGCTGACAAGCTGCTGGTTGTTCGGGAGAATCTGGCTCAAAAGCTGATGCTCAGTATGCCGAAAGGCGACGAATTGGGTATTGTTCAGGCCTTGACGTTGGGGGTAACCCATCAGATGCGCTCTGATTTATGGGATTTGTTTCGGCGCACCGGGACCACTCATTTGATGGTGATTTCAGGGGCGCACATTGGTTTGGTGGCCGGGTTTTGCATGGGGTTTACGCAATGGCTCTGGCGTCGCTCAGGACGGCTATGCCTTTTTTGCCCAGCGCAGCAAGCGGGCAGTCTGGCTGGCATGCTCGCCGCTTTTATTTATGCGCTGCTGGCCGGGTTTGGTGTCCCTGCGCAGCGTTCGCTGGTGGGGACCGTGCTTTTGTTGTCGCGCTATTGGCTAAGCCGGCCATTTACCACTTGGCAGGCCTGGCGGTATGGGTTATTGCTGGTGCTTTTATATGAGCCCCATGCCGTTTTATTGCCAGGATTCTACCTGTCATTCATGGCGGTAGCGGTGTTAATTATTACTCATCACCGTTATCGGTTGACAGGCATCAGACAAACCCTGGCGCTGCAATTGGCCTGTCTGACCGGTTTGATGCCTGTGACCTTGTATTGTTTTGGTTATGGGGCTGTCAACGGGCTGCTGGCTAACCTGCTGGCCATCCCGTTAGTCAGTTTTATCCTCGTGCCTTTATCCCTCATCAGTTTGATTATCACCTGCTTTGTGCCCTCTGTCTGGTTGATGATGCCGGTGATTGGCACCATCAAATTATTATTGCTCTATTTGCGCTGGATTGATTCGTTCGCCCTGGTCAATCTGCAGTTTGGTCTTCAGGATATAACCACCGTGGTCATGGTGCTGCTGGTATTAGGGCTCTTGCTCGCGCTTCCTCTCAAAATAATCTGGCCTGCTTTATTTTGCATGGTGTTGGCTGTGTCTGTTCCCAAGCCGTCCCGGCTTGAGAAGGGGGAGGCACGCATTGATGTATTGGATGTCGGACAGGGGCTGGCCATTGTGGTTAGCACGCGTGGGCATTACCTTATTTATGATACGGGCATGAAATTTTTCCATGGCAGCGACATGGGTAAGTTGGCTGTTATCCCTTATCTTCAAGCCATGAACATACCCCGGGTTGATAAAATCATCATCAGCCATCCCGATTTGGATCATCGAGGAGGTCTTGAGTCGATTGAAGAACGCTATCCTGGGGCCGAATTATTGGTTGATCGTGTTGATTTTTATCATCGTGGCCAGTCCTGCCATGATTACCCTGACTGGGAATGGGATGGCATCCGTTTCCATTTTTTCCCGGTGTTACAGCAATTCAATGATAAGAACAATTCCTCCTGCATCCTTGCGATTAGCCGAGAGAATCACCGGGTATTGCTGACCGGCGATATCGAGAAGAAGGGAGAAGACTACCTGGTCCAGGCTTATTCGGATTCACTTCGTGCCTCAGTGCTTGTTGTAGCTCACCATGGCAGCAAAACCTCGTCATCGCCGGCTTTTATCCAACGGGTTAAGCCCCGCTTCGCCATTATTTCAGCCGGGTTTGATAACCGTTATCATTTCCCTCATGCGCAAACATTGATGACATTGAAAAAAGCGGCAAGCCAGGTATTGAATACAATGGATTGCGGCCTGGTTCGCATGTTCTTACGGGATAAGGAGGCGTCTCAGCCGGTCTGTTGGGCGGAGCAAAGATAGGCTAATAATTGTCCATGCACGGATCTTATTGACAATAAATTGAACATAAGGTAGTCTATGCGCACGTGTTTGAAGGGGTGTTTTAATGAATGTAGCGGTTCGTTTTATTGGCAGTCTGCTGTTGCTGGGTGTTAGTTTCGGTGTAAGTGCTCAAATTCCCGAATGTCAAAAAAATCATTGCCTGGCTGTTGTGGATGCAGGCAGTACAGGGTCACGCGTTCATATTTATTCTTACGAACTGGATAACACCAATACCCCTATTAATATCAGTGAAAAGTGGAGCAGGAAAATCAAGCCGGGTTTTGCTACGCTGGATGCTAATCAAGCCGCCATTGATAATTATCTAACGGCCTTATTTACCGGCGCGCCTGAATCATCGTTGCCTGTTTATTTTTATTCCACAGCCGGTATGCGTTTATTGCCGCAACCCAAACAACAGCAGATGTATGGGTATTTACAACACTGGTTTGGCAATCAATCGCAGTGGCAATTGCAAACTGCCAAAACCATTACTGGCAATGAAGAAGGACTTTATGGCTGGTTATCGGTGAATTACCAGCTGGGTAACTTTAAGCAGGCGGCTCAAAACACCGTGGGTGTGATGGATATGGGCGGCGCGTCTGTTCAGATTACCTTTCCTGTCAGTGCCAAGGCCCATATCGCGCCCACTGATTTGCAGGAATTTAGCCTTTACGGTCAGCATTATTCCCTGTTTGTGCACAGTTTTCTGGGCTTGGGGCAAACCGAAGTCTCGCATCAGTTTCTTGATTCCAGCAGTTGCTTTATCACCAATTACGAATTGCCAGACGGCATCCTGGCTGAAGGCAATGCCTTTGCCTGCGAAGGGGAAGTCGCACCTTTATTAAACAGTGTTCATCACGTGAATGAAGTGGTGCAGCCCATCCTGTCTGCAAACCCTGTCAAAGAATGGTACAGCTTGGGTGGCGTCGTGGAGTTGGTCAAAAGCAAGCCGTTTGTATTCAATAACAACCAATTTGACAATCAGAATCTGATTGACCAGGCCAACAGCGACTTTTGTCAACAGCAATGGTCAGCGATTAACTCGCAATACCCAAACAACGAATACGTTTACGGCTATTGCCTGTTCCCGGCTTATTATTACGCTCTGATGGTGGATGGTTACGGCCTGCAACCCGAGCAACCTGTTCATTACCTCAATGCCGACCAAAGCGGCGACTGGACACTTGGCGTGGTCCTCCATCCAAAAGCCTGATCTTGATCTATAGAACCTCAGGGAAGAGGGGAAAATCCATTACCGATATTGCGCCCATCGCAAGCCAAAGATATACTTCTCCCCACTGCCGTTGTAGCTCAGTCGGTAGAGCAATTGATTCGTAATCAATAGGTCCGCGGTTCGATTCCGCGCAACGGCATTGTAAAATCAAGAGGTTAGCGAATCAAAATTAAATTTTCAAATTCTCAATGGGTACTTTAGTGGGTACTTTTGAAAACCCTTAAACGATTATGATGATGTATCAAGCCAATGAATTCTATTTCAAATAAAAAGACCATGCCCTTAGCAGAAGCACTTTTTAGAGTGAAGGGAGAGCTGCGCCTTATTAATAGAGCTTTGGATGTAGGTGATAATCAAAAGGTATTAATTCATCGAATTAGCCTAAAAGAACTTTTAGAGAGGCTGCGGCATTCATTGGCACTATCCACAAGAGAGTCAACTATTGACAATATTCTTTTGAGCGCATCTAAGGAAATTATGAGGCTTGCTGACACCACTCTTGATAACGCTTCGGGTTACCTCTCAAGCTGTTTGCTGAGTCAATAATAGGACGCCATAGTTCTGTACGAACCTTCTCCTCAAAGTTCTTATTAGAAGCATGTAATAAAATACTCCAAGAGTTCCATTTATAAGCTCCTATCATTGTATTATTAATCAAGTGAAGCTTATGCAGCCTATGTTTAAATATTTGTAGCGCATTTCCACTCAGGAGTGAATCAACTTGCGGTTCAAGGCTACCAGAAAATATTTTTTGGAACTGATGGAAACCTCTCTCAAAGATTTCTTTTATAAGCAAAGAATGGGAGCTTCTTTCTCTTTGCCGATACCGATTGGCAGTTGGAATTATAGGAGTTCCATGAGCTAAAATTTTATACTCTTGAATCGTGCTGCTAGGTTTAAAGCTGGAAAGTTTATCAAAATACTGTGTTATTATGTTGTTTGCGTGTTTATGAAAAATTTCCGTTGATACTTGGATGAGTCTGTCCGAAATTCTGTGTAACTAGCCATTCTATTACTCGGTGACTCTATCACCGAATTCGATCATAAA
>NZ_LNYA01000016.1 GCF_001467615.1 Legionella erythra
TGGATCACCTCCTTAATATAGAGACGCATGACACGACAGGGCGCCCACACAGTTTGTTTTCAAAAGAAGAAGTAAGCTTAAAAAAATAATTTTGATTGGACGGTCCAAATCAAATTATAAATTGGGTCTGTAGCTCAGTTGGTTAGAGCGCACCCCTGATAAGGGTGAGGCCGGTGGTTCAAGTCCACCCAGACCCACCACTCAGCTTATTTTTTTATCGTGTTTAGATCAATTCGCATTGTTTCAGTGCTGGTTAATCTGAGTATGGCTCAGACGTTCATTAACAATTAGGTAAGAAATAGAGGTAACACAAGCGAATAGTGATTTTCATGTTACTGTGTGACTTGAGGAGACTCAGGTT
>NZ_LNYA01000017.1 GCF_001467615.1 Legionella erythra
GATAGCCAGCAAGGTCCGTTTCACTTCGGCCTTTGACGATATCAAACACTTTATTTTTTCTTAAGTTACAGAGGGTAATTAGTTGATTTTAAAATCAAATTTTTTATAAGTATTTCCGCGTCACTGCTGATAGATGCAGTGATGCAGAGTTTTATTTCGATATGATCGGACTTTAAAAGCCAAGCTATAATAATTGATAATAAAACTATCTAGTTCTTTTTTTCATAGCCCAGTCAGAAACAAGGATATTGTTTGATGAGTAAAATTAAATTCTCGAAATTTCATGTTAAAAAATATCGTTCACTTTTAGATGTATGCCTTGATATCAGTGATTCCAGGCCAGTAGTTATTTGTGGTGAAAACAATATCGGGAAGACTAATTTTTTAAGGGCTTTAAATGTGTTTTTTAACCACATTTATGAGAAAGATAATTATCAAGCAAATAATGATATTCCTCATCACATTTTTTATGGTTCAGGTGGTGCGGGGGCGAAAACGGAACTTACTGGTACTTTTATGAAAGATGGAGAGGAAATTTCAATTCAAATTATTTTTAAAAATAATTTTGATCCTCAATACTTAATTAATGGTAAGAGTTCCAATATAGATATAGTTGAAGATATTCTTTCTCAATTTCATTATTTGTATGTTGAATCTCACAATATAGTACTGCCTAATTTAATTTCAGTGATTCTCGAGAAGGACGGTCTTATGCCGTTAGACGCAAAAAGATCAAAGCAGTCTGCGCCGTTAGTGAAATTAGCTGAGTTTATAGAATTATCTCAACATGCCATTGCCGATATTGAAAATGAAATAAATGATTGTTTTAAACAGTTAACTAATTTTGACGGTATCTTAAAAGGGAAAGAATTAAGAATTAATTTTGCTGAGTTTGATAAATTAAGAGATGTCGTTAAAAATATGACCTCGATAACTCTATACGATGGTAACAATCATGGTATTGCAGCTAAAGGCAGTGGAGCACAAAGAGCTGTATTTCTTGCCTTGATGCAATTTATTTCTCAAAACTCCAAAAAGAATATAATTTGGGGTATAGACGAGCCGGAGGCATTTCTGCAGCCCAGATTGCAAAAGCAAATTTCGAATGTTATGCATGAAATTGTAGAAAAAAGAGGTCAACCTGTTATTCTTACTACTCATTCTCAACATTTCATAAAATTGAATGAGTTAAACGATACTCACTTATTCGTCGGGGAAATATCAGCCAAAACTTATCAACGAAGACCTAATCAAAGTTACTATGAGACATCTGCTTTCCCATCTAAGTGTAAATCAAATTACGAAAAAGCTACCTTGATTAAAAATCATTTAGGAATAACTAATAATGATGGGTGGGAGGTTCTTCCTCACAATATACTTGTAGAGGGAGAGGAGGATAAAAGATATTTAGAAACATTATTTAGTTATTTTAACTTACCCATACCTAATATTGTTTGGTCAGGCGGGGCATCTAAAATTGCTGGGTATCTACAATATTATGATCATTTTGCTAGGGATCTGAATTATAAACCTAATTTTATTTGCATATTTGATAATGATAACGAAGGAAGGGAGCAGAAAAATAAGCTAAAGCCTAATTCATACAAAAATCTTTGCGTGAATATCGAATCGCTTCCTCGGCACGATGGTGTAATTGCTAGTAATTTAGATGCAGATTGGGAAATTGAAGATTTCTTACCATATCAGATGATGATAATAGTAATTAATCAGATATTAAAAAAAGATAAATACAAAATAATAAAAAAAGATCAGATTAGTGATAGAAACAAACCAGCACATTATAAAAAACAGATCCTAAGATATGCAGAAGAGTGTACATCTCTTAATAATCCCGATAGTGCTCCCTTTTTGATAGACAATCCAGGGAGAAAAAAACAGATTTGTCAGATTTTTTGTGATCAAGCGAATGGGTTATTCGATCAAAATTTTCTTGCGTCGGCACACGAGAGATTTCTTAAGAAACTTGTTGGGTAGCTGGATCCTTAACACCAACTTTTTGGACCCAACCAACCTGCAGGATAGGCCAATAAAATGTTGAATGACTAAGTTTAGTTAGCTGTACCTGTAAACCATTCATGATATCGCAAAAAGCTGCTCATTAGGATCAATTTGCTGAAATTGCTTCGGTAATCCCCCCGAAAAATAACTGATGCCAAAAGTAGAATTTTCTCATAATCTATGCGGGAGGAGATTCTTCATGAAAAGATCAAAATTCAGTGATAGCCAAATATTATCGATTCTAAAACAAGCGGAGGCAGGTCAGACGGTGCCTGATTTATGCCGTGAGCACGGAATCAGTTCAGCGACTTTCTATAAATGGCGTGCGAGATATGGAGGAATG
>NZ_LNYA01000018.1:0-147382 GCF_001467615.1 Legionella erythra
TCGGTGGATGGGACAATTCCTTTTTAGAAAATTTGCTCAGTTTGATTGAAAATTGAAGTGCGTAGGCCGTGGCATGTTCATTAAGGGGCAAGTGTACTTAAGGAAGAGTTAAGCCGGATCTGCTATATTGACCACCCTGCTCATAATTTGAATAAAAACCAATGCCGTTAACCGAACATATTGTCGCACGTACTATAGATGACGACCAAAAGGCGGTCGCTGAACAGTGGGCGAATACCTTCACGCACAGTCAAACCGACAAGAGGGCTGTCAAGATGGCCCAGTTGATGGCAGCCTGCCTTGCCCGGGGTGAATTTCGTGTCCGGGACTATTTAAGCAAAAGCAATATGCTGGCGGCCCCATCTGATCAATTAACGATTATTGATTATCTTTCGCATGCCAGCCGCATCATTTTTGATTATCAAGAGTTGTCTCCCGGCAATCGGCAACAGTTTTTATCGTTCTTCCCCGTGCCTGCCGAAGCGGACGGGGTGGTTTCCCGTTCGGCCACGCATGGCGTGGATCGCAATCAGTCCCATGAGATCGTCGAATTAAAAGGGTTACTACTGGGCTTGGCCGGGCAACTGCCGGCTTACCTTAAAACCGCGCGTGATTTTGGCATCAACATCGCCATGGGGGGTGAAGGGCAACGAAATGCCAAGCAGAAAACCATTGCGGCGAATGGTTACAGCGGCCATCTGTATTTTCATCGCTATGATGAAAAGCAACTGCTTATGGCTGGCCTTGAGCAAAGTGCGCCTGCGGCTTCCGCCCTTGATTTGTTGTGGGGTGAGTCAGCGCCTGTTGCCAATGAACAAGTCGGTACCGATCAATTTGGTCAGGGCCATTCACTGCTTGGTGCCTCGGATGTCTACACGGCGGCCGGCTCGCTTTATTTCAGCGACCCGGTTTATCAAGCCAAACTCATCTTGGAAAAAGACTGTTTTCCACCTGATAAGTACGGCGCCATGCAGGTTAAATTAACCGATGAAAATTGGTGTTTCATCAAGCAGTTTTTAATGGCGCTCCAAGACAATAGCCAGGAGGGCAAAACCCATTTACTCATCAAGCAATTACTGGAAAAACCGCAGTCGGCGGTCAGTGGCAAGCGGGAAGTCAAAAGTTATATCGCACTGGATTTTGCCACCTACCTTCATCGGGTTTATGACGTCTTCATTGCGGCGAATAAACTGGACAACAATAAATCCGTATTGCTTCTGCAAAATCAATTATTAGCCATTATCACCAAATTGCAGCAGGGGGACACGGGTTTTTATGCGTCCTTTGCACTGAAAGTGCAGGAAATTACCAGTTTAAAGCAATTGCCTGATGCCTACGTCAAGGCAATACAACGAATAGACGAATTGTTTAAAAAACAATTGACCGTTGATCCGCAATTAAAAAATAGTATGAGGGACATTCTGCTGGAAAGGCGCTTCGATGCGTTGCAGGCCGACGCATTGGAGTGGCTGCAGAAATTGCGCCTGGTGCGCGAGTATTTTACCGCGGAATACATCGATGCTGATGACAGCATCAAACAGTATTGCCAGGCGTTAAGTGCAGCCGAAGGGGCTTTAAAGGTATGCTATGGTAATGACTCTAAAACGCCATCATTAGAGTCCAGTTGGATGTTGCTGGGTTCAGCGATCGATGAACGGAAGCTGGATTCCTTGGCAGCAGCCATTGAGCAGGCCAGCCTTATCTTAAAGAAAGCGCCCAGACTGTACTCCGGGTTTACTGTGCAAACGGTTAGGGAAGAGCTTGGGAAAGCGCAAATAGCTAACGAAACCCTGACTATGCAAATAAAATTGCAGGAAAAGTTCCATGAGAAACTGGCTGAGAAGAACAACAAAGCAGCCCGTGCAATGGCCGAACTAGAGAAAAATCATGAGCAGGCAATTATATCGCTTAACAGGGACCATCAATCGGAGCTTAGCCGGCAACAGCAACGGTATGAACGGCGTATGAAATTAATGGAGCCGCTATTACTCCAGGTCACAAAATTGGAAAAGCAGGCTAAGGCATTGGGCGAGCGCGGTAAATTATCCACTGAAGTCAAAGCGAATAAGCTGGCTTCTGATATCCGCAAGCAATTGAATGTCTACTACCGCAGCGATAAACCAGACCATGAGGCGATGAAAACATTAAAGGATGAGACCAACATCCTGTTGGATGATTGTATTGATGCCTTTGAGTCGCATCGCGGCATCAAAGAAATTCTGGCGGCTATTTCCATGCTGGTGATTGGTTATTTTATCGCGGTAGAAGTCATGAAAAAGAAAACCGGAAAGCCCACTTTCTTTTTGACGGAGACGGATTCCATTAAACGGCTAAACGCCTTGCGCGGCGCCTTGAATTCCGTCAACCCACAAGACCAGTCAGAAGATGACACGCATGCGCCTGTTATTGATGCCGCGCAGATCTAACGATCTGGCGGCAACGGTTAGGCCTTGAGTGTATTTTTACTTTCAAGGCTGTCCTCATCCTCGGATTCATGGTTTTTTTGCGCCTCCTCATCATCGTCCGTAATCAACGTCGTGGCTTGGCGCCCCTTATCCTTATCGCTCATATTGATAGAAACATGGTCGGGCGCTTTGAATGAGTCTTGAACCGCAGGGGGCTGATCCTGAGCTTTCTGCGGGGGGAGGCTGGTTTCGTCTTTGGAGGCTTCTGCGAGAGCGAACGAAAAGGCAAGAAGCCCTTCAAAAAACAAGTCGACCAGGAGTTTGGATTTACATAAAGCATTCTCTTCATCATCACAGGTATTGCCTTGAGCAAACAGCGCGATAATGAGGCTCAGTTGGGTCGCGGCCAATGCAAACTGCAAAAATTGCACCCCCTTTTCACTGCCATGCGTATCCGTACGGAACATCGAAAAAAGCGCAATCAATATTTGCGCAAACTTGGCTGGGATGACGGCTTTGACGTCGAGGTTCTGAAGGCCTGAACCTAAAATTTCGGTGACGGCCTGAACCCGCTGTGTATGGCGATGACCGGAGGTGGATGAGTAAGCGGCGGGTCTGATGGTATTCATGACCGTATTAAAAAAACCAGACATATTATTTCCTTATAATTGAGCAACGTCATATGGCGTGTAACACCTTATCACAAAAGGCATTTTTTTATAAAACCGTTTTCAAGTAACAAAAGTGTAAAGTATTGTAAAAATTTAATTTTGTGTTATTATTGCGCTAACTTAACTAATCTAGTCAATGATGCCTGAATTAAACCCTCAAAGTTTGACCGTTAATCACAGGGAGTGTCATGGCAATGTATTTAAGTGGTGGAAAAAAGTGAAACATCCCACCGTTATAGGCCGTTTCTTTCCCAGTTTTCAAACCCGTTTGTTGGATAAAAGCCTCAACGAGTTTTCTTCTTTGCTGGAGACTCAGGAGTGCCGTCTAAAACAAAAAAGACTGAGTGCCTTAAAGCTATTGCAGACGCAGATACTGGATTGGCAGCATATGCATGTCATAAATAAACGGACGTCGCATCGTCACCAGGTAATCGATGCGCTTCTTCAGTGGGTTAATAAGGAAATCCAGACCAGTGGCCAGCCCTCTGTGAATGAAGTGAAGGCGGAACCAAACAGGCAGCAAGCTTCTCTTTCATTGCCTTCAAGTGATGAAACCCTTTACAACTGGTGGAAAAAACACAATCGGCAGCACGGGTTTACCTGGCGATCCGATGCCACCAAAGAGCTGGATAAAGCCATTCGCTGGTATTCCAATGCCATTATTGTCTATAAGCAGGAGGCGTTGCAGGAAATTCTGAATGCGATTGATGTCTGGCTCTATGCGCGCAAAGACCAGAGTAACCGTCAGCCGCTGGTTTTGCAATTAAAGCATAGGGTAGAAGCAGAAATAGCTCGCATCGGGATTGATGCGTTTGATGAACAGAGCGAGGACGATGATTTATCATTCGGTTTCAATGGATAAAAAATATTTTATCCTGTTGCTTGTGGCCCATGTGTCCATTCTTTGTTTAAGTAATGTGCTGGTGCAATACCCTTTCGATCTGGCCGGATTTAAAACCACGTGGGGTGCTTTAAGTTACCCGTTAATTTTTATTTTATCCGATTTAACCGTCCGTCTCACGCAGGCGGCGGTCGCCCGCCGGATTATTTACCTGGCCATGCTGCCTGGCCTCGTGGGTTCTTACCTGATTTCCAATGTGTTGACCTACCATACCCTGTTTGCTACCAATACCATGGCTCTGCGTATCGCGTTTGCGAGCTTCTGTGCTTATGTCGTGGGTCAGTTAAGCGACATTATGTTGTTTCAACGTCTTCGCCAAAAAACGCAGTGGTGGGTTGCACCGACGTTCTCCACAACCTGGGGCAATGTGCTGGATACCTATTGTTTTTTCTTTATTGCTTTTTTTCATAGCAGCAATGTGTTCTTAAGTCAGCATTGGTTAGAAATTGCCAGTGTCGATCTGGTATTTAAGCTGCTCATCAGCCTGGTGTCGTTTATTCCGCTTTATGGTTTAATCCTGCGCTGGATTCTCCATTCGCAAGGCCGGGGCAGGAAAGCCGCAGCAGCCTAATTCAGAATAGCTGCCAAAGCGACACTGCCTTTGCCGGCATGAAGGCCAATGGCTGTGGAGGCTGGCTCAATGAATGCGGGCTCATAACCAAAAGCTTCGGTGGTCATCAGGGCAAATTCCTGGGCTTTTTCAGGCACGCCGGCGTGAATAATGCAATAATTATCCAGGCCCTTGTCGTTGGCCTGCTCCTGAATGAGTGCAACCAGTTTGCTTAAGGCTTTTGTCTCGCTGAATGCTTTGTCATGAATCATGCCTTTGCCTTCTTCATCCAGGCTGATAATGGGTTTAACACCGGAAAATTGTGCCAGCATGCCTTTTAATTTACTGATTCGGCCGGAACGGATTAAGGAGTCAAACTGGTTGACCATGACAAAAATTTTCGTTTTGGCAATTTTATCCTGCAAAGATTCTTTAATCGCCTCAATGCTGTGGCCGTCAGCAATCAATTCAGCGGCGTGATTGAGCAAAAGGCCCTGACTGCCCGCGACATGCCGGGAGTTAATCACATGAACATTGGTAAAGGGTTGCCCCGCTTTAACAATGGCATCATGTGTGCCGCTCAGCGCTTTTGCCACACTGATAACCAGGACGTGTTCGTAATGGTCTGAAAGGTGGCGGAGTTTCTCCTCAATTAAAGCGGGAGCAGGAAACGAGGTGGTGGGGTAAACCACCGAGCGGGTTAAATGATCGTAAAAATTTTCACCATCCAGGCAATAGCGATCCAGTAAATCATGACCATCGAAATGAACATTGATGGTAATGAAATGGATTTGATAATGATCAGCCACATCCTGTGGGATATTGGCGCAGGTATCGGTGACTAAGGCAATAGGGTATTTGCGCTGGTGGATAATTTCGTATTGACGGAGCATGTCATCAACTTTCGGGTATTGCACTTTGCCTAAGGACTGCAGAGAAGAAAAAACCTGCCAGGGTTTGTTGCAATGCAGATGCAGGCGGCAAATGCGGGAGTTGGCGGTTAGCACAATACTGTCGCCCTTATCCTGCACGGCCTGCGTTATCGCGCCCTTGTCAATTCCCTCACCGACCAGCATGGCTTCGGTGCAATAGCGTGTGACAGGGGGGTGACCGCTGACGGGTTGTTCGTCGTGGTGTGATTCACACCGCAGTAAATCGATAGGTTCATATTTTTGCAGGGGATTGGCTAAAAATTCCGCAAATCCTTTCACAAAAAGTCGAAATCCCAATGCGCCTGCATCCACCACATGTGCTTCTTTAAGTACCGTTAAGGTTGTCGCGGTGGTTTGCAGGGCTTCCTCAAGGGCTGGCTGGGTATCAATCATTAACTGGTTGAAACAGGACGTTTGTGTCGCTGCGCGTTCCAGGGCCTTTGCCCAGGCTTCCATTACCGTCAGAATAGTGCCCTCCACTGGATTAACAATGGCGGCGCGCACGCTGGTCGCCGCACGGCTGACCATGGCTGCAAAATACCGGGTGTCTAATTCTGGCGGCATCGTGGTGTCTAAAAGCCCGTTAAAGAACTGTGAAAAGATCATTCCGGAGTTACCGCGAGCCCCCAGGATCCCGGCATCGGCAATGGCACGGCAGGTGGCTTCCATGTCGGCCATGGGCTTGGCATGGGTGACAATGGCTCTTGCGGTGGCTGCCATGTTATCACCCGTATCGCCATCGGCAACCGGAAACAGGTTAATGGCATTCAGTGATTCGCGTTGTTGGATAAGAGTGTAACACGCATGAATAATAGCAGAATGGAGCAATCCAGCATCAAGGTGCAATAATGCCATGGCTAACAAATTTCAGTGACTTTCTAATAGCATACACCGACTTTTGATTGGCTTCATCCCTCTTGACCTTAATTTATTAACTTTTAATAACTTATGCCGGCAATCTTTACTTGACATCTCGCATGGCGCAACCGAACATAGCGTCTATATAAATTAATTTAGTCGCAGGGAGAGCTGAGATGATGAAACAGAAATGGCTAATCAGTGCTGCTTGTTTTTTAAGTGCGCAAGCATTTGCTGATGGCATATTGAATAACCAGGTTGTAAATGGCCAAAAAGTCATTACATTGAGTGCAGGGCCCGCCTGGTACTCCTCAGGAACGACCCAGACTGTTACCTTGCAGCCCGATGTTTTAAAAACCTACATTGGCGACAGCGAAACGAGGGTGCTTGGTACGGCTGAAATTTTCTTTGGCATCCAATGCCTGCTGACTAATCAGATTTATAGTCAGTTTGGTATTGCCGCTGCCTACGCAGGCAACGCGAAATTGCGCGGCGATGTGCTGGAAGATGGTGATCCGAATTTTAATAATTTCGTATACCGCTATCAGCTTAACCATGGGCGCGTTGGATTAAAAGGCAAGCTGTTGGGTGATTTTGGCTATTGGGTTACCCCTTATGTCAGTGGCAGCGTGGCAGTGGCCTTTAATCATTCCTTCGACTGGTCTTTAACGCCTAAAATTTTTGAGGAAGTGCCCGCACCGCCATTTGCTTCTAACACCACCACTGCGTTTGCCTACACGGTGGGTGCCGGTTTGCAGGCGCCGTTGAACAAACACTGGCAATTGGGCCTTGGGTATGAGTTTGCCGATTTAGGCAAGAGCCAATTGGGTGCGGCCATTGGCCAGAGTGTGAATGATCGATTCAAGGAAACGCATCTTTATACCCATCAACTGCAATTCAGCGCGACCTATTTACTCTGAGAGGATTAAGAAATGCGAGGGATAATTTATGCTATCGGACTGGTTTTCTTGGGCCTCACCACGAGTGCCCAGGCAGGAGCCCAGCCAAAATTTTCTTTTTTTGTGATCGAGCGGGGGCAGCCGGTTATTACGTCGGATGGCGCGACGGAAGTTATTTATCAAGTAACCAATAATACGCGCATTACCAGGACGTTGATGATGGTTCCGCGCCCAGGCTTGGCGCTGGTGGCAGGCCTACCCGGCAAATGCAACTTCCCCTTTACCCTGACCCCCGGTCAATCCTGTCTATTGCATCTGGTGATTTTAGGCAGTGAGATTGGTAGTGGTGTGTCCGGCGGCCCGGTCGTCTGCAAAACATATCTGCCCAATAGCACCATTCCTGATACGTCCCTCTGCTCCCAGCCTGCTGCAGGTGATACAATCAATATCAGGGTTGTCGGATAGGTCAATAAGCTGCGCCCGCCTTAAGACATGGTGTGAAGGCGGGTGGAACGATTATATTGTGTTCTTTGTACAGCGATGTTAAGTATGACAGTGACAGTGGCCGTAGCGAGCGGCACGCAAAGAACCATGGTCCAAGGGATAGAGAACGGAATATCCAGCAGCGTTGAGGCTAGGTAACCATTAATGGCTATCGCCGCCACACTCGCTAAAAACCCTGCATAAGCACCAATAATCCAGGCCTCGCTGCTGCGTATCCAAAGCAGAGCGTAACGGCTCATGCCTAACATTTTAAGAATATGTGTTTCCTGCTGCTTGCTGCCGCTGAATGACAGAATAGCGAGGGCTGCGACCACCAGTCCTGCCAATAAGGCGAAAAAAGTAATCAAGGTGATGGCGTTGCCGGCACTGGTGATAATGGCTTGTATACGATTAAGCGTATTGGCTATATCAATGAGGCTGACGTTGGGAAATTGCCTCACCAGCTTAATAAGAGCCGACTGCTGTTCAGGCGAAACATACAGGCTGGTAATCAGGGTATGGGGAAATTCTTTCAACAAATCGGGTTTAAACAGCATAAAAAAATTGGGCTTGAATGTAGTCCAATCCACTTTGCGTAAACTGCGGATTTCAACTTCAAGCTGGTTATCGCTTATCTGAAAGGTGAGATGATCGCCAGTTTTTAACCCCAGTCGGTTAGCCAGGCCCAGTTCGACGGAGACCCAGGGTTTATCCGGGTTTGAGGCCCAGCGGCCGGCTGTTATTTCATTGCCATCGGGTAGTTGTCGTGTCCAGGATAAATTGAGTTCCCGCTGCAGGGCATTGATGTTTTTAGTATCTTCGCCAAATACCTGTTTTACCGGCTGGCGGTTAATGGCAATTAACCGCCCACGCACGACAGGATAAAAGTCGGCTGCCTCAACCCCTTCCTGCTGAAGAAGCAGGCGAAGATCGGGCAGTTGGGACGGTTCGACATTGATAAGGAAATAATTCGCGGTATTAGCCGGCAATTGTTGCCGCCAATTGGCCAGTAAATCGTGCTTAAGCAGAAACAGGGATAAAATAGCGGTGAGGGCAAGGCCAATGCCCACAACCTGCAGGGCACTGTCTTCGAGGTTGCGTGCAATGTTATTCAAACCAAAACGCCAATTCAGAGGAATAGTCCGTTGACCTTTCACCAGACTAAAAATTAACCATAGGCTGGCAATGACCACGCCGACATAAGCGACGCACCCTATCAATACAGCCGCGGTGATGCTGAAGGATTGGGTATAGAGGTAAGCAAGCAGAGCGAGCAGCAATAAGGCCAGACCATACGTTAAGTAAGCGCTGTTTTGCCCAATATGATGTTGCTCGCGAAAAATGGCGATGGCAGTCACTTGACGCAATGCCCAGATATTGCCCAAAGAAAAACAGAACAGCAAAAGCATGCCGCTCACCAGACTAAAGACAAAAGGCATTGCGTGAATTTGCGGTTTGATATCGGGTAATAAGCCACCTAACCATTGCACCAGTACAGGTTGCAATGCATAGCCTATGAGCCCCCCTGTCAGGCTGGCCAAAAAACCAAGCAGGCTTAATCCCGTGAAATAAACAGTAATCACCTGCTTTTCGGAGGCACCGAAACAACGCAACAGGGCTACCTGTTTTAACTGACGCTGGCAATACCTTAACGATGCCATGCTGATTGCCACTCCGGCTAAAACCAGACTCATTAATGTGCCCAGATGCAGGTAATTTAATGTGCGGTCAATGGTGCGGCTGACGGTGGGCGTGCTGCTCTGGCTATCCAGCCATTGTTGTTGATCGGTGAGTTGCTTTTGTAAATAACCGTGCAATTGCGCAAGCGAATCGGGGTTGCCCTTCAGCAGCCAGCTGTAAAGAAGATTACTCCCAGGTTTGATGACCTGGGTTTTATAGAGATCAGCCTGATTCATCAAAATGCGGGGCGAAAAAGAGAACCAGTCACCCATTTGGCCGGGTTCCTGGCGGATAATGCCGGTTAACCGGAATGAGGCCGCCCCAATGTGAATGGTTTCACCCAGTGTGAGGTTAAGCAAGGGTAAAAGCCGGGGACTGAGCCAAACCTCACCTGGGGGCGGCGCATGCGCCGCGTGGCCTTCGGCATCATCTATCCTAAAGGCTATTTTTAAGGAACCACGCAAAGGATAAAGGGGGGAGATGGCAGTAATCTGTGCGAGCTGCAACTGTTCCTCGTGTTCTGCCATGCTTAAAAAGGTTAGATTAACGGTTTGTGTGAGGTTTCGAGTATTGGCTTCTTTAATCCACAAGGGGTCAATGGGCGCTTGGCTGGTGACGACTGCATCTGCGCCAAGCAGACTGGCAGCCCCCTGTTGTAATTGCAGATTGACAGCATAGGTAAAATGATTGAGCGCGCTGACGCAGGCGACGGCAATGACCAGCGCCATGAACAACAGGGTTAGTTCGCCGCTTCGCCAGTCGCGGACTAAGGCTTTGATGGCCAAGGGTAATTTCAGCATTGCAGTTGCCCATCCACCAGCGGCCAATGCAACTCACAACGCGCCGCCAGTGTTTCATCGTGCGTGACAATCACCAAGGTCGTTTGATGCGACTGATTCAGGTCAAATAACAGATCGATGATGGTACGGCCCGTCTGTTTATCCAGGTTGCCTGTTGGTTCGTCTGCGAACAGGATGCGCGGAGCAATCGTAAACGCACGGGCAATAGCGACCCGTTGTTGTTCTCCGCCTGACAATTGCGTGGGGTAGTGGTTGGCACGCTGGCTTAAGCCGACTTTTGCCAACCAGCCCATGGCTACTGGCCAGGGATCATCGTATTGGCGATTAATTTCAAGGGGCAACAGCACGTTTTCAAGGGCTGTCAGGTTAGGCAGTAAATGGAAGGATTGAAAAATAAAACCAATATGACGGGCACGGAGTTGGGCACGTTGGTCCTCATCCGCTATAGTTATATCCTGAGTGCCGTAATAAATGTGTCCAGAGGTTGGTAAATCAAGCCCTGCCATTAAATTAAGCAGAGTTGTTTTCCCAGAGCCAGATGCACCGGTGATGGCGATGGTTGCACCTGCCTTGATTACCAGATTGATATCTTTCAAAATAGACAATATTTGATCACCACTCGGCACGGTAAAATAGACATTTTTTAATTCAATTAACGGATCGGGAGGCGACATGAACCCTCTGCGCGCAGGTTTTATTCTCTTTGCATTGATCATAGCACCCCTTCATGCAAAGAACATTGTGATTCTTGGGGATAGCTTAAGCGCGGGCTACGGCATGGATGTTCAAAAAGGCTGGGTTGCGCTGCTGGGAGAAAAGCTCAGGCAGGTTAATCAATCCTATCGGGTGATCAACCTCAGTACCAGCGGTGATACAACCAGTAATGGTTTGCGAAAGTTAGCGCCGGCATTGCAAAAATATCAACCAGAGGTCATTATTATCGCGTTGGGGGCTAATGACGGATTGCGTGGCCTACCCGTTAGGCAGATGAAGGAAAATCTTGAAAAAATGGTGATTGCCAGTCAGAAAACCGGCGCTAAAGTCATTGTGCTCGCGACGTTGCTGCCGCCTAATTACGGCTCACGTTACCTTGATCAATTTAACAAGGCCTATGCTGAATTGGCAAAAACCTACGGGATCATTTTAGTTCCCATGTTTCTTGACGGCGTGGCTGGTGACAGTGAATTGATGCAAAAAGACGGTCTTCATCCTAACGAACAGGCGCAACCGCAGATTCTGGATAATGTATGGCCGCATTTAAAATCCGTGTTGAAATAATGAAAATCAGGCAAGGTTTTTGCCTGTAAATGATGTTTTATTGTTTAGTTAAGGCAAACTCGAAGGCATGATGGCTGCTGACTACAAGATTAATGAGAAAGGGGGAGGTTATGAATAAATTGAAGTGCACGCTCGCGGCTTGTTGGTTGCTGCTTTTTGCGCCCTCGGCAATAGCGAATCAGCAAAATTGGCAATCCTGGGTTGCTGAAGTGCGTAAGCAGGCCTTGGGTGAGGGTATTTCAGCTGAATTATTTGATGAGGCCTTTGCCGACATCCGCGAACCCAGCCGGCAGGTTAAAAGCCTGGCGCGCTCCCAGCCGGAACATCGCTTAACGTTCACCAAATATTTAAATACCCGCGCGGACAATTACCGGATTGCTATGGGTAAAAAGAACTACAGCAAAAACAAGGCTATTCTGGATGAAGTGGCCGCCCATTTTGGCGTTGATCCCTGCTTTATTGTATCGTTCTGGGGTATGGAAACCAGTTATGGAACTTACATGGGTAATTTCCCAGTGATCAAGTCTCTGGCGACCTTGGCTTATGATTCCAACCGGCCGGATTTTTTCCGCAAGCAACTCTTTTTAGCCCTGCATATTGTCAATGACGGGCATGTCTCGTTGCGTCATTTCAAGGGCGAGTGGGCAGGTGCTTCAGGCCAGCCGCAATTTTTGCCGTCAAGCTGGGTTGAATACGCAGTGGATTATGATGGGGATGGCCGTAAAGACATTTGGGAAAGTAAACCCGATGTGTTTGCATCAATTGCCAATTACATGAAAAAAAATGGCTGGCAAACAGGCCAACCCTGGGCTATCCGTGTGAAATTACCGGCCAGGTTTGATTATACGCTGGAAGGTAAAACCATTGTTAAACCCGTCAGTGAGTGGAATGCCCTCGGTGTTCGCACAGAAAAAGGTGAGCCTTTGCCTTATCAGGATTTGGAAGCCAGCATTGTGCAACCGCATGGCGGTCCGGTCTTTTTGGCGTTTCCTAACTACAAAATGATTTTGCGCTACAATAATTCTATCTACTATGCCGGCGCGATTGGCTACATGGCCGATAAAATCTGTAATCGTGTGCAGTAGCATGGCCTGCAAACCGCACCGACAGCAGCCGGTGCGGTTCTTACGCTCTAAGGAGGCTTTGTGACCCATTTTCTTGATAAAACCGCAAGTTTAACGCCTCTTGCCCGCCGTGTGATCTGCGATAAAGCCACCGAATACCCCCACACAGGGCAATATATTCAACCTGTTGGCCGGGGCAGCTATCTCTGCCGGCGCTGCGGGTTGGCCCTGTTTCGAGGCGACAGTCAATTTCATTCCGGTTGTGGATGGCCGAGCTTCGATGATGATATCGTGCAAGCAGTCAAACAGGTTCCCGATGCGGATGGACAACGCACTGAAATTTTGTGTGAGCGCTGCCAGGCTCATTTGGGTCATGTGTTTGTCGGCGAGCAGTTTACTGCCAAAAATCTGCGTCATTGCGTTAATTCTGTGGCCCTGGATTATGTAGCGGACAGTGAGGTGCTGGATACGGAAGAAGCCATTGTCGCCGGCGGGTGCTTTTGGGGCGTTGACCATTTTCTGCGCCTTTTGCCAGGCGTGCTGAATGTGGAGGTGGGGTATACTGGCGGGCACGTGCCTGAGCCAAGCTATGAACAGGTGTGTCAGGGCAATACCGGGCATTATGAGGCGGCGCGCGTGGTTTATGATAAAAGTAAACTGGATTATGGGGCGGTCATCAAGCGCTTTTTTGAAATTCATGACCCCACCCAACGAACCGGGCAGGGCCCCGATTTGGGACAGCAATACCACAGCGCGGTGTTTTACTATAATGACGAGCAAAAAGCCACGATCGCGGATTTAATCCAGCAATTACGTCAACGCGGTTACGATGTGGCTACTCGTCTGTTGGAAGTCCGCCCTTTCTGGCCTGCGGAAGCCTACCATCAGGATTATTATGCCAAACACAGCAAGGCACCCTATTGCCACCGACCAGAACTGCGGTTTGGTGACTAGCCAAAAGCCCGTGCTGGTTGCCCACTATACAGTTGATTATTGCCTTTCTCTGACGCCTCGATTTCTGGGCGTAAGTATTTTGCCAGATGGGTATTAGGAAAACGTTTTAAAAATTGCACCGCGTAATTAAACCGCTTCGTGTCAGAGAGTTGGCTATTGTCAAGCAGGTCAATGGCTTGCAGGCTGGCATCACTTGAAAAGAAAGTATTCAATCCAAAACGCCCTGACAGCCCGCCCCAGCGCGATGATTTATAAGCCCTATACTGCTTAATCACCTCGTTTACCTGGCCTATGGTCAGTTTGGGAGCGGCTGCTTCGCTATTGTAAAAAGAATGCCGAAGGGTCTTAGCCCGCAGTTCTTGGCCGCTTTGGGGGGTGCAGATGAATTTATGGGCCGGCTCATCGGCCTGTTTCGTTTTAAGTTCTGACAAGTGACCGGGATAATAATCAATACGAATATGGCCCTGATGATATTGTTCGTATTTACGTAAGGAATTACGAAAGGCTGAGGCCAGGCTTTCTGCCTGTTTGCCGGCATCAAAGAAAAACAGCTTGATACGCAAGCGGTTTTTTGAGTCAGGATTAAACGATTGGAGTAAGCCGTCCTTGACTAAGTCATCGGCAATCTGCGGCACAAGAATGGTATCTTTTTTATGAGTCAGGCGCAGATGACTGGAGACACTGGGATGATGCCTGGCAGTCTCACTGTCAATGGTAGTGAATGGTGGAGCACCCGGCGTGCCATGTAACCAGACGCCTACTTTGGCTGAGTCAGGCAATGCGGGTAACTTCTCCCCTTGATAACACAGAATGACGTTTTTATTCTTTTGTTTCTCAAGCGCTACCCATTGCTTTACTGCTTCCTGCTGATCAAGGGGGAGTTTTTTCCTTGAGATTGGAATGTAAAGGTAATAAGTCATGGCAGAAAACCTTTGAAAGTAACAATTGAGTAAAGATTTGTAAAAAATCATACTTAAAAAAAAGAGAAATGTAAATAATTATTTCTTTTTGATTTGTCGATGAACAAAAATGCGTGTGTGGTCAATCGATTATCATTCAAGGTTATGTGAAGCTTCATCTTCATAGAAATAAATGCAGTTGCGCCCGGTGCGTTTACCTTTCAACAGGGCAATTTCCGCATTCATTAACACTTTTTCTGGTCGGATGGATTGCGGATCAAAGCAGGTATAACCAATGGTGACACTAAAATCCACTTTATGCTGCGGTGTTTCCACAATGATTAAGGAGAGGTTATGCTGAATTCTGTCGACAACGGTGCGAATATTGGCGGTGTTGTCGGTATGAATCAAGATGATGAAATCGCAAAAATCGCTGCGGGCAATGGTGTCCTCGGCGCGGCAGGTGCGCATTAAGGTTTTTGATATTTTTCTAAGCAGGTCATCGCCAATTTCAAACCCATCGTGTTCATTAATGGCTTTCAAGCCATCAATGTCCACGGAAACGAGGCCAAAACCTTTTTTGGTTTGGAGACTTTCAGACAACTGATAAGCCACGATTTTCTTAAAACCGGCAAAATTCCAGGCTCGGGTTTTTTGATCAGTGTAATCCAGGCGCTGATCGTAAGTCATTTCATCCAAAAGCATTTTTTGGGCTTTGGAGAGACGGCAATTGTTAATTTCAGCTTCGGCCAGCTTAATGATGTCATTGAGATTACTCAAATCGGTCAGGCAAAAGGTTCTTGGCTTATTGTCGAGCAACACAATAGCCCCTATTTTTTTTCGTTTTTTGCTATAAATCGGGCAACTGACATAAAAACGGATTTCGGCTCCTTCAAGAATCAACGGGGTTTTTATAAAACGCTCATCGTTATGAGTATCTTCAACAATCAGGATGTCGTCGTTAATGTATTGGGTAAAAAGCGATAAGTCCCTGTTTTTACTAAACACTTCTGAAAAGTTGATTAAATTGAATTTCTGCCGTTTTTCATCAAACAGGCTGATGGCGACAATGGGCACATCAAACATGCGTTTGCCTAAGGCGACTAAGCGGGTCAGGCTTTCTTCGATCGGCGTGTCAATGATCTTGCTCAATTGTTGCGTAATAATGTGGATATCCGAGGAAAGCGCTTTCTGCCCCATGATGAATCCTTGTTCGGCCTGACTACTATCAACTATAGCACGCACCATAGAGTATGCTGGGTAAATCTTCTTATAAGTCAACCGATTGGCGTAGGGGAAGACGATATTTTTAGGGGCTGACAGGCATTCCTGAGCAATTTGGTGTAAAATTTAATAAATTTGTATAAATTTATGTCTTCAGCCGTCCTTAAAGACGTAGATTAAAGTTATGGGTTTAAAAGCCCGATATAAAACACGTGGATACGGTTAGCCCAAGGTTGGAGAAAAGGTTATGCAAAGTTATTCTTTATCTGAAATTCTATGTGAGCGCATGCAGAATGCAGAAGAGGAGCTTGGTTTCGTTGAACGCATTATCCAACTGAATTGCAATGAAATCGACACATGGGAATTCAGGGACCGCAAAGCCTTTGAAATTGGCAATATTGAAGAACTGGCCTTCAGCATCAAACACAAGGGGCAGTGTCAGCCTATCGTTGTTGTGCGCGCTTCTGATGAATTTCGCCCCAAAAGCGACCCGAGTGCTAAATACATTGTCATTGCCGGGTATCGTCGCTGGTCAGCCTGTAAACTTTACAATATCCCGGTGAAAGCCGTGCTTAAGGATTTAACCTTTAATCAGGCGATTTCAGTGCTGGTGTCTGAAAATGAAAAGGAGAATGTATCGGACTATTCCAAAGGCATGTTTTACACCACGCTTTTATGCACCGAAAAAATTACCCAGGAACAGTTAAGCGACAAGCTGGGATTAAGTTCCTCGGTCTTGAGTAATTACCTGGCTTTTGCTCAGGTTCCTCATGAAATCTGGAATGCAGTGGGTGATTTATCCCATGTCTCTGCTAAAACGGCTTCCGTTATCCGCGCCATTGCTAAAAAAGGTACGATCTACATTGAGGTTTTGTGTGAAATCGGCGATAAGATAGCCAAAGGATTTGGGGAAAAACGGATCAAAGAAGCAGTAGAAGAGCAATTGGATAAAAAATTAAAGCGGGCGCCGATTGATAAATTTAATAATCATCGCTTTAACTACCGGGGTAAACAATTGATGACCTTGCATCGCGGCACCATCAAGTTGAGCAACACCCTGGTTCAGCACGAACATTATGATGATCTCGTGGCTAATCTTGAAAAATTGCTGGCTGATTTTGCTGATTTTTATATCAACAAATAATCACGGTTTGGTTTCGTCTTTACTATACAGGGCGTCGGCTTGTTCCGCTTTGCGGGTATTTTCAAGCAGTTGCTGTTCCTTCATTTGCTCTTGCCAGAAGTCATTCAGTTGAACCCTCAGGCGATTGAGGAAGCGGAAAAGCTTGCCCAGATGGTTCGCAAGCATGGGGAGCTTATTCGGGCCGAAGACCAGGAGGGCAATGACAAAGGTAAGCAGCAGTTCGCCTGAGGTCATGATTTTTCTTCGTCTTCATTGAGCGCCTTGCGAAAATTTTTAATGGCGCTGCCTAAATCCGATCCGATATTCTTAAGCTTGCTGGTGCCAAAAAGGGCAATCACGATTAATAAAATAAGCAACAACGACAAAGGACTCACACCGCTTAGGCCCATCATCAACTCCTGTTTGTCCGGTTTATTAACATTATCATACCGCCAACAAGGGCTGCAATCAAAGCAAGGGGCGCTATTTTCCCGGGCTCAATCAAATCAAGGAAACTGAGTGCACTGAGGGTCAGCATGGCGCTGAAAATACCGGTCCCGAGCCCCTTATTCCAGGCCTGTTGGCGGTTTTGCGGTGGGTTTTCGGCAGAAGACAGGATTAAAGAACGTATTTTCTCCTCTTTACTTAAGACCAGAAGGTCATTGAGTAATCGCGGCATGTGGGGGAGCTGTTCCGCAAAGAAGGGCAAATTTTCCTTTATCCGTTCAAAAAAGGCTTTGGGACCGATTTGCTCTTTAAGCCACTTTTCTAAAAAGGGTTTGGCAGTGGCCCAAAGATCCAGCTCAGGATACAACTGCCGCCCAAGGCCTTCGATAGCCAATAGCGTCTTTTGCAGTAGCACCAGTTGCGGTTGGACCTCCATTTGAAAACGTCTCGCCACTTGAAACAGACGCAAGACGACCTGGGCGAATGAAATATCTTTTAATGGTTTTTCAAAAATCGGCTCGCAGACGGTACGAATGGCGCTTTCGAATTCTTCAATACGGGTATTACGTGCGACCCAGCCTGATTCTACGTGCAATTGGGCGACACGGCGGTAATCGCGGTTAAAGAAGGCGTAGAGATTTTCCGCCAGGTAACGTTTGTCGTTTTCATTAAGCGTACCGATGATGCCAAAATCAATGCAGATATACTGCGGATTATGAGGGTGCCGGGTTGAGACAAAGATATTGCCAGGATGCATGTCGGCGTGAAAGAAACAATCGCGAAAAACCTGGGTAAAGAAAATCTCAACGCCACGTTCGGCGAGTTTTTTAATATCAATGCCGTAATCACGCAGGGTGGACACATCAGCGACTGGAATACCGTATATGCGCTCCATCACCAGGATATTTTCGCGGGTATAATCCCAAAAGACCTCCGGGATGTAGAGAAGCGGCGAATGATGGAAATTGCGCCGCAATTGGCCGGCATTCGCCGCTTCCCGCTGCAAATCCAGCTCATTGAGCAGGCTATGCTCAAATTCGGCCACAATTTCCTTGGGTTTAAGGCGCTTGCTTTCAGGCCAGTAACGATCGGCAAAATTGGCGATGGTGTGCATGATGCTTAAATCGTTCTCGATGACTTTCCGCATATTGGGCCGCAAAATTTTTACGACCACTTCTTCGCCACTTTTTAAGCGTGCGGCGTGTACCTGGGCCATGGACGCGGAAGCCAGCACCTGGGTATCAAATGCAGCAAAAACATCAAAGGCTGAACGTCCGTAAGCGGTTTCAACGATGGCCAATGCCTGCTCACTGGGAAAAGGCGGCACTTTATCCTGTAATTTGCAAAGCTCTAAAGCGATATCGGCCGGTAAAATATCCGGCCGAGTGGATAGAGCCTGGCCGAATTTAATAAAAATAGGGCCTAACTCTTCCAGGGTTTTACGCAAGGCTTCCCCACGCGTTAATTGCTTGCGGCGCCACCAATTCCATGGGTTTAAATAAACGATGAAGCGAAAGGGTGCAAATAAATGGATGCTCACAATGAGTTGATCAAGGCCGTTACGTGCTAAAACCCAGTTAATATAGAGCAGGCGAAGGACTTGTTTAATCGATTTCATAGGTGGTCGCTAATAAGTTAATCCGTGCCGCGAGGCGCTCAACGTCGTGTCCGAGTTCATCAATGTCCCTGAAGAAATCGTCTATTTCCTCGCGTCCAGGAAAAAGCCTTAATTCCTCATGCAGGTAATGGCTGACATTATGCTGCATGGAATGGGTAAAATCCTTCTTGAATGCCAGGCCTCGTTTGACGAAAGAGCCCAATTGATGAGCGATTACATCGCCGGTGAAGCGGGCAAGATGCCCTTCCCAGTCGATGTCGAGCTCATCAAACAGTTTCTTAACCTGATAGCCCAGCTCTGTATCGCCGGAAAGCCTGATTTTATCATTAAACAGGGACCGTGCCTGAGAGGCAGGCAGGAAACTCAAACGAATAAGCCCCAGTGGGTTGCTGTAAATCACCGTGTCGGGATGCTCTGAACAGCGATCCAAAAGAAGGAGTTGCTGTTTTTCAAATGTAATAAAAAAATGAAGGTCAAGCGGTGTCACAACGATTTCAATCCGTTTACCATGCAAGGCGGCAATTTTTTCCGGCATGGTATCATCCAGCGCCAGGGCGCTGTTGATGGCTGTTTGCAATGCGATAAGTGAGTATTTTTTAATCATAACCCTCTCAGTATTTATAGGCGATATGCAGGGCAACAATGCCGCCGCTTAAATTGTGATAATGACAATCCTCAAAGCCTGCTTGTTCGATCATGGCTTTTAATGTGTCTTGATCCGGGTGTTGCCTGATGGATTCCGCCAGATACTGGTAGCTGGCCGCGTCTTCGGCAAAAAACTGCCCAAGACGCGGCAGTATGGAGAAGGAATACCAATCATAAATCGGCTTTAAACCGGGCAGGGTGGGTGTGGAAAATTCCAGTATCATGACCTTGCCCCCGGGTTTACAGGTTCTAAACATTGATCGCAGTGCTTCATTTTTATCCGTGACGTTACGTAACCCAAAACCCATGACAATGCAATGAAAGCTGTTGGCTGCAAAGGGCAGGTACTGGGCATTGGCCTGAACATAGTGAATGTTGTCAAGCAAGCCCTCATCAAGCAGGCGGTTACGGCCGACATCAATCATGGCGTCGTTAATGTCCGCAAGAATAACCCGGCCTTTAGACCCCGCTTTTTTACTTAACAAGCGGGTTAAATCACCGCTGCCGCCCGCCAAATCCAGAATGGTCTGCCCTGCACGGACCTGGCTTAATTCAATGGTAAAGCGCTTCCATACATGGTGAATGCCGAAAGACATCAGGTCATTCATTAAATCATAATTTTTAGCCACCGATTTGAACACCGCGCCGACTTTCTTTTCCTTCTCATCCCAGGCGACGGATTGAAAGCCAAAATGCGTGGTTTTTTGCTCATGAGTCATCAGAAGCCCTTTAATTAAACAAAGAAACAAGTTTACCGCAAATTGGTGTTAACTTCATGTAGCTGTTAATAAGAGGCGCCGTTTTTAAAAAAATTGTATAAACTAAATAAGATAGGTCTAAAAATGGTTGTAACGGAGCTGTAGGATAGCTAAGGTTTGGGATAAGGTTTTACCGCTTACTGTCTCATTGGCTTAAACTGTGAGGAAAAATAAATGGATTTCCCAGGTGTTGCCAAGTCACAGCTCGAAGACAGGTTAATCAATGAGTCCTACAAGGATTTCTATTTTATGATCCTTGCGGATTTCTTTGCGGTTATTTTGTACGCACTGATTCTGTGGCCAATCATCACAAGCCCAGGGTTGCTTTTGTCCTGGGTGTTGCTCATCGTTATCGTCAATGACGGCCTGCGTGCCATCATGGTTTTTTATTTTAATCGCGAAATAACGCAGTCAGGCTTACGGAAGGCCGCGTTTTGGAAAACCTACTTTATTTTAAATAATACCTTGTCGGGGGTTTTATGGGCATTGGGGGGGCTGTTGTTCCTGTATGTCGACGATGCTCTTTATCGTATGATTATTTTTGTGTACCTAACCGGTTTATTAGGCGCGCCGCTTGCTAAATTATTAACTGACCTTGGCGCGTACATTGGCTTCATGACGCCCATTGCATTGGTCATGCTTTTTTTATCCGTCTCCATTATTCCCGGTTTCGCTCTCATGCTTTTTCTTGCGGTAGTCCTTTACGTGGGGCTCATTGTCTTTGCGTCGACCAGTGCCAACCAGTTTCTACTGAAATCGATTTACCTTGAATTATACAGCTCTGCTTTATTGCTGGATTTAAAACGCAGCGAAGAAAATTTTCGTAATACCATTGAAAACGCCCCGATAGGCATGGCTTTGGTGTCGCCTGAAGGATACTGCATTCACGCCAATCGAACCCTGCAGGATACTCTGGGTTACAGCGATAAGGAATTAAAAAATAAAAACCTGCTAGACATCACCTTTCATGATGATTTAGGGATAACCAAAGAATCCATGAGCAAAATCATAAACGGCGACATGCGGATTTCCCATCTCGAAAAGCGGTTTGTACGCAAAGATGGCAGTGTTATCTGGGCGATGGTCAGTTTGTCGTTAATCCGCGATGAAAAAGGCGAGCCGCTCAATTTTATTTTGCAGATGAAGGATGTGAGCGATCGGATTCAAAATGAAGAAAAAATGCGGCAGCTTAATGAAAAAACGCTGGAAACCCTGAATGAACTGAAATTATTGGAGCATGATGAAAGCCTGTTGAATAAATTGAATCGCTCATTACAGATCTGTATTTCAGTTGAGGAGGCTTACCCCCGTATTCGTTTGGTTGCCGAAGAATTATTCCCTGAGTTAAGCGGTGGGTTGATGGTTTTTAACAAAGCAACGAATCAACTGGAAACGGTCATTCAATGGGGCGAACAGGACATACTCACGAAACACTGTTTACCGCTGGACTGTTATGTCATCCGGGAAGCAGACATTATTGATGTGGATGAGCCACATAAGAGCATCCCCTGCAATCATTACATCAATCCGCCGCAAGGGGGATACATGGGGGTGCCGCTTATTGTACAAAATGAATTAATTGGGGTAATTCACGTATTTGCCTCTGTTCAGAAAAAATTAACCCAGCATCAGCGGGATATGGCAATTTCCTTTAGTAACATCGTCAAACTGGCGTTAGCCAACATTAATCTGCGCACGTCATTAAATGAACTTTCCCTGCACGATCCCTTGACCAACTTATATAACCGGCGGTACTTAAACGATTTGTTAGCCCGCGAATTAATTCGTCTTGCCCGTGAAAAAAATACCCTGTGCGTCGGCATGCTGGACCTGGATAATTTTAAAAAATTCAATGATACCTACAGCCATCTGGCCGGGGATGAGGTATTGAGGGTAGTCGGGCAATTGTTAAAGAAAAATTTTCGCGATACGGACATTGCCTTTCGTTATGGCGGCGAGGAATTTGTGGTGGCCTTGCTCAACACCACGCTGGAACAGGCCGCTAAAAAACTGGATCAGTTTCGTGAGATGTTGAAAGAAATACCGATTGTTTATAAAAATCAACGGCTGTCTAATATTACCATTTCAATTGGTGTCGCTGAGGCGCCGCGTCATGGGGCTACCATTGACGAGATTATCAAGGCAGCTGATCAGGCCCTTTATGATGCGAAACAAGCCGGCAAAGACCAGGTAAAAATTTACAAAACGACTCTTTAAATGAGAGGTTCCCGATTGGCTCACCTGCTGCTATATGAAAGCTGTATCAGGATAAGGCCCTTTCGGCTTGATTTAAAGTAGCCGTATTGAGGAGCCACTGAATCTGTGATTGTAAATCAATGTTTATCTGGGACGGTTCTTCGATGTCTCGCGATTCATAAGCGTTTCCTTCGGGGAAAGACGATTGGACGTCCTGCATGTATTTTTGCCGCTGTTCATGCAACCAAACAATTTGCGGTGAGAAAAGCCGCAACATGCCTTCGACCCAACGGTCCAAAACCTGCCAGTACTCGCTGTCGTTAAGCGTCATTTTAAACCGTTTGATAAAACCGGCGATATGGCGGGCATCATAAATGATATCAGAGGAAACCCAGCGGTTGACGGTAAACAGACGAATGGGTTGTCCGTAACAATTCATGGCAATGGCGACCAAATGGGTCATGGGATTGTCCATGTGCTTGTCCCAGTCAGGTAACGCTGTGGGTTTAATGCGGGATGGGATCCCTTTATATCGTAAAAAACAATGAAAATGCCCGTGCTCCATGCTTTCAAAATTTTCGCGATGGCAATGGTAAAAATACTGGGCACCCGTTTGATGGTCAATGCGATCACCCTTGGGGTAATGATTCATGGAGATATGCTTGCGCTTTTTCTCAAGGGTATAGTGAATAATATTCTTACCCCTTGCTGTCGTCATCTGTTGCTGGGTTTCAAGCACCAGCCTTGCGGCACGCAGCAATTGTGATTGTTGAAAAGGACTTAAGCCTGGAAGAGAAAAATTAGACATAGGAAATCGTTAGTCAAGAGAAAGCACTGGGAAACAGCCGCTGTGACCGTTTCCCAGACATGTATCAGCTGCCGCTGCAGCCTTTGCAACCGCCGCAACCTTTACAGCCATTGCAACCTTTGCAGCCTTTGCAACCTTTGCAGCCGTTACAACCATGGCAGCCTTTGCACCCATTACAACCGGTCACTTGAGTACCAGCCGTATCATTGGCGTAGGCAGCAGGGGCAACAGTAGCAGCAGATAAAGCAGTTAATAAAGCGGCAACAGCAACAGTTGATTTTTTCATGATAAGTCTTCCTTGAAAGTAAGTTAAGAACATGAAGCCAATTAAAGAGTAGCAGAAAAAAAATAAATTTTCTTTTCTCCCAAATAAAAAAATCCTGTTTAAAGAAGATAATGCGCAGAGTGTTTAAAGTTAACGAGTGTCGTTTCAAAATTTGTCACGAAGACGGGGAAACAGCCTGGTCTGGCTGTTTCCCGATGTCGACTCTATTAAGATTGGGGAGCCTGATTGGCCTGGTCAGGCGTGCTGGGGTTTGTTGAACTTGTGTTATTGGCAGGGGTATTTTGCTGATTGGGATTGGGTTGATTTTGAGTCGCATCGGTTGTTTGCTGCTGAGCTGGTTGATTGGGATTGGCGGCATTGGCATACGGTTGGGTTTGTGACGCATTGGATTGCGTGCTGGCATCGGCATTGGCATTTGGCTGAGCAGATACAGCGGTTGCAGCGAAAACGGCTAATAATGCAATTACTTTTTTCATGATCTCTCCATCGATTTTATTGGGAACGCCCCTTACCGACAACGGCATATCAAGAGGCAGACTCAATATAGCTGTTAATCGTTGAATTTGACAAGAGTGTCTGATTTTTCAAGCAATTAGTTAACTTATACCAGCGATTTGAGAGCAAGAAGGTATTGGCTTTCATCCGGGTAGCTGGCTGTACGTTGGGCTTGCCAAAGGCATTCGGCCAGTTTCTCAAGCAGCAGGTGTTCAACCGCCAGGGCATCCTGGTATTTCTTGAGCAGTTGTTGATAAACAGCAACGATACCAGCGGGGCGATTGGTTGCCAATTGATCGCGTACGGCCAGGTGAAGTCCCATGTGCAGAAAGGGGTTGGTCTGCCCTAATTCCGGGAAATAGGCTTGCTCGTGTTCAGGCGAGGGATTGTCCAGCATGGCCTGGTATTCAGGGTGATCGATAATCACGTTGACTATCTGCTGCTCCAGAGGCAATAGGGGTTGCGCGTGGCGGTACTTATGCCAGCTTGAATAAAACATCTGCCGGGTGTCGTTCACCTTGTCGCCGTAAAACATGTTTGCCTCGGTTGCAAAAAAATCGATTTTACTGCATTGAATCGTTAACAACAAATGCAATCTGCTGGAATTGTTGACAATTGCGCGTTGCTTGTGAGATAGTTTGCCCTGCGAGGTTGGACTTGCTATGTGTCATTCCACTGGGTCAATTGGCGACACACTGATTGGCCCTTTCTATTCCCTACCCCCGCCATTTCTTCCTGATATTTTTTTCTTCAATTTAGCCGAAAAATGTGATTATATCGAGGTTTTCAATGGACGGAGATGATCATGCGATTTTTTACAGGGTTCTTTACAGCGGCTGTTTCTGGCCAGCAAACCGATCGATTTGTTAAACCGGATAACGCGTTCGACTATCAATCCAGCACCCACCTTCAGCTCGTTAATCAACAGGTTGAGCGCTTCAGTAAAGCATTAGCCGATTTGCAGACTATTGATGATCATATCCTCATTGGCACCGGGATTGCGGTGGGTTCCTGGCTGACCTGCGGTTTTCTTCCTTTGGTGACGGTAGGGATGGTCGTCAGTGCCTATGTGGGCTATTGTGGCCACACCCGCACAGAATATGCCAGCCGTTACAAGGAGGCGCTTGAAGACCTGATTGCAGTCTACCAATGGTCGATGGGTAAAAACACCGACAAGATGTGGTACAAACTAGGCCAAAAAGATCTCCAGAATCTCATTATGACACTGGGTCCCTGGGTTAATACCGACACCATTCATACCTGGAGAAAGGACGATCTTCAACCGTCAACCCTGACTAAATTAACGACAGGCCGCCGAACGGACATTCCTGAGGAAACGGAAAGGCAATTACTCCGGCTTGAGGAAGGCCTGCACATGAATTCAGTTAAATTCCGTCTTTACGGTGAAGGCAGTGTCGACAAATTGCTGAGCAGCATCAAAGACAATGCCATGGCGAAAATAACGGCACTGACGACAGGTTATAAGCAATCTTGAGTTAAAACTGGCTTACCGCCAGTTTTAAACTCAGGCCGATCATTAATAAACCGCTACACAATTCCACGCGCCGCCATACCGCGGTGCGTGATAATACATCTGAAAAATAATGCGTGGTGAAGGTGAGGGAGCTGAACCACAGAAGGCTGGACGTAGCAACGCCCAGTACAAAAGCTTTTTGATGTTCAGGGAATTGTGCACTGTTCGTGCCGATAATCACCAGCGAGTCAATAATGGCATGGGGATTAAGCAGGCTGAAGCCTAAGGCCAGTAAAATGATTTGGAGACGGTTGTTTCCCTGTTGATCAGGTAATTGGGATTGAGCTGATGGGGATTGGAATGCGCTTTTTAAGGCTTTACTGCCGTAGTACAGAAGGAATGCCACACCAAACCAGGTCATGCCGACTTTGAATTGCGGGTGTAATTCCAGAACATGATATAAGCCGGCTACACTGCCGCAGACTAAAATCAGGTCGCAACAAAAACAAACCAGGGCGGATAGCACGGCATGCCGGCGTTGTGCTCCCTGACGGATTAAAAACACATTTTGAGGACCTAAAGCCATGATGAGGGAGAGGCCGAGCAGTAAACCATTAAAATAAACCAACATGATTATTTCCTCCTCAAATTGTGAATGCAGGCATTATCGCTGAAAGTGGGTTATTATTGAAATTAATAATTTTGATTATTGATAAATTTAACTTATGAGATTGGATCACCGTGGCTTACAGGCTTTGGATGCCGTGATAAAAACACAAAGCTTTGCTGCTGCTGCCCAGCAGTTGTTTATAACCCAGCCGGCGATAAGCCAGCGCATCAAGCAACTGGAAGTGATTATGGGCCAGCCTTTGCTCATCCGCAGCCACCCCTACCGGGCGACCCCTCTGGGCGAAAAAATGTTGGGATTGCTGCGCCGTATTCATTTGCTGGAAGAGCATTTTCTTCAGGAAATCGAGCAGGATTTGCCGGCGCGCTTATCGGTGGCGCTTAATCGCGACAGCCTGGAAACCTGGTTTACCCATCTGCTTGCCGATTTGCGTTTTCTCGAAAGAGTGAATCTGGACATCATTACCGATGATCAGGAATTAACGCTGGATTATTTCCGTAAGGGGGCGGTGTCCGCCTGTGTATCCAGCCATGATAAGGCATTGCCCGGTTGTGAATGCATCCTGTTAGGGCATATGGATTATTTACTGGTTGCATCACCTGCCTTTATCGAACGGTATTTTGAGAATGATGCTGCCCTGGAAGATAATCTCTACTACGCGCCGCTCCTTGTTTTTGACAGCCGCGATCGCCTGCATGAGCGCTTCTTTACCCACTTTTTTAAAAAAGCCCTGATGCCGAAGCGCTATAATATGGTGCCTTCCGTGCAGGGATTCAGGGAATTTGCGATTCAGGGCTATGGCTTTGGCCTCATCCCCAGTCTGGATATCACCAGAGAGCTGGCCGCAGGAATACTTAAGGAAATCTGTCCCGGCAAACGCTGGCTCATGCCCCTGTATTGGCATTACTGGCAATTGCCGGCTCAACATTATCAGGAATTCATCGAGACAATCATCCAGGGAGCCAGCCGCTATCTCATCTGATGCGGTTTAGGCAATGTCGACCATGATTTTACCCTGCTCGATGCGCGTCGGGTATATTTTCAATGACTTGGCTTGACTGACCTTACCGAGCACTTTGCCAATGGCAGGCGGCCAAGGCGACCAGCAGGCCACTTCGCCGCTGTCTAAATCAAATTCACTTTTATGAAACGGGCAGACAATGGTATTTTGCTCGGTAATCTTTCCCTTTGCCAGCGGCAGTTTGAAGTGCGGGCATTGTGAAGACATAGCATGAACATTGTCCTTGTGCCAGAGGAAAAGAATTTTGTTGCCGTCAATGGTTGCCACATGCCGCTGCTGCTCCTGTAACTGCGTTAATGCAAGTGCTTCTTTCCAGGCCATGATGTCATTCTCCTTTGAATAAAAGCCACCAGAATAGCAGTCAGCTGCCAAGAAGTCAGGCAAAAAACTCATTTTGCCTAAATAAAAAACAATTTAACATCATTTAGTAAATACTGCTGCAATCATCATTGCAAGTTCTCCATCTAGGGGTATAAAATGCTTGATTAATTTTTCTTGTCAGCCGCTGTTTAAGATAGGTACATTAAGGAGGGGGCGTGCGCTCTTTGTTGAAAAACAACGCAATTTTTGCGATTTTATTCATGAGTGTGATTTCATTCGTCAACGCATCGTCTGCTGCGAAAGTCAGTGATGAAACCTCAAAAGCAGCGGCTGCAACGGTTTTAGCACCAGACGAGGCCCAGTCAGTCGTTCCTGAAGAGCTCAAGCCAGTTCCCAAACAGGATGTGACAGCAGAAACAGGAACGCAACAGGAAAAAATCGCGGAGCCCCTGATTGATGGGTACTACCCGGCTTACCCCCAAACCAAAGCTCCGGCGGATGAGGTTCAGAAAAAACGGATTGAGCGCGGCGAATACCTGGCTAAGATGGGTGATTGCATTGCCTGTCATACCAATGTGAAGGGGGGGACTCCCGCATTTGCCGGCGGATTGCCGATTAACACCCCGTTTGGTACGTTCTATAGCCCCAATATCACCCCGGATAAAGAAACCGGTATTGGTAACTGGACCGAAGATGATTTTATCCGTGCCATGAGAGAGGGCCGCGATCCCAAGGGCAGGAATTATTTTCCGGTTTTCCCCTACATTTATTTCTCAAAGACGACTGAGGATGATTTACGTGCGCTTTATGCGTATTTCATGAGCCTTCCGCCCGTGAAACAGGAAAATAAATCACTTCCTTTCCCATTCAATGTGCCCGGCGCGCGTTTTTCATTATGGGGATGGAACCTGCTGTTCTTCTTCCCGGAAGAAAACGCCATTGACTATCAAAGCGATAAATCACCTGCCTGGAACCGGGGTAAATACATTGTTGACAGTTTAGGGCATTGCAGCATGTGCCACACGCCGCTCAATATGTTTGGTGCGCCGAAAGATCGCTATTACCTGACGGGCAGTTTCATTGACGGCTACTGGGCACCCAATATTACCAAATACGGTTTACGCTCAGCCAGCCGCTATGAAGTAGCAGATGTATTCCTGAAAGGGGAGCTTATCAATCGAGCCGGTCCTGTCGCAGGCCCCATGGCTGAGGTCAATCACAACAGTTTAAGCTACCTGACTGAAGACGATCGCCTGGCGATTGCCACCTACTTGAAAACCGTTGTCAGCGAGGAGTCCCTGGGTGTTTCCCCTTCCGAGCAGCAACCGACCCTGAAGCGCGGCAAACAGGTTTATGTTAATGCCTGCATCATTTGCCATCAGGATAATAAAATGGGAGCGCCGGTTATTGGTGATGGAGCAAACTGGTATAGACGCCTCAAAGACAGTGGTCTGACAGGATTGTATCGTCATGCCATTAACGGCTATAACAGCATGCCGGTCAAAGGCGCCTGCGTAACCTGCAGCGACAATGATATTATCGCGGCCACGGATTATATCTTAAACAAATCGCTTTCCCGATCCCAATGGAGCGACTTAGCCAGTGCCGGTTCACAGAAATACCCCTCTAACGGCAAGATTGTTTACAATGAAAACTGCGGCATGTGCCATGACGAAGGCAAGCAGGGTGCACCTAAAATTGGCGACAAAGCCATCTGGAAGCCGCTGCTGCAAAAAAATATGGATGTCCTAATCGAACAAACGGTGAGTGGTGAATACCATCCCAAAAACGGAGGCTGCAAGCATTGCACGACAGGTGAAGTGATTGAAGCAATCAAGTACATGGTTAGCCAATCGAAGGAAGACGGTAACTATTCCTTGTGGTAAGGGGCGATTGGTCGATAAACAGCGTCATTAAACAATTAATCATCAGGCTGGTTACCCGCAACCAGCCAATAATAATAAGGTGAGGGATGGGGATGCGAAACAGGTTTAAGGCTGGCGGTTTGCTTGCGGCCGCCGGAGTCGGGCTACTGACAACTCAAACAGCCACAGCTGCGGCTGATACGTGGCAGTTAAATATGTATGAAGGGGTAACGCCTTTAAGCCATGACATGTATTTTTTGCATACGACCTCGATGATCGTGTGTGCATTGATTGGTATTGTGGTATTTGGTGTGATGATTTACTCACTTATTCATCACCGCAAGTCGGTTGGGTACAAGCCGGCCGCTTTTCATGATAACCCGCGCCTTGAAATAGTCTGGTCTGTGATTCCGTTTCTGATTCTCATCGCGTTGGCGATTCCGGCAACTACCATCCTGATGCGGCTTGAAGACAGCAGCGATTCAGACGTCACCATTAAGGTGGTTGGATCGCAATGGAAGTGGCAATACCAATACCTGGATCAGGGGATTAGTTTCTTCAGTAATCTCGCCACGCCCTATGATCAAATTCAGAATAAACAGAAAAAAGGGCAATGGTATCTGCTGGAAGTTGACAAACCGTTGGTGGTTCCTGTTAACCGTAAAATCAGATTTTTGGTCACATCGACTGACGTGATTCATTCCTGGTGGGTGCCTGAACTGGGTGTTAAACGCGATGCCATGCCCGGATTCATGCATGAAGCCTGGGCGCGTATCGAAAAGCCAGGTGTTTACCGTGGTCAGTGTACAGAATTATGCGGTATTAACCATGGGTATATGCCGATTGTGGTTTATGCCGTGAGTGATGAAGACTTCAATAAATGGGTCGACGAACAGGTCAAGGTAGAAGATATTTATGCAGCCGGCGCCGATAAACCCAAAGAGCAGGTTAAAATGACCCGCGAGGAATTAATGACGCTGGGTAAAACCAAATACGAAGCCATTTGTGCGGCTTGCCATAAGGCAGACGGCAAGGGTTTACCGCCCATGTTCCCTCCCTTGAAGGGAAGCTCCATTGCCGTTGGTAAACCCATCAGCCGACACATTGCTCTTGTCCTTGATGGCGTGCCCGGTTCGGCCATGCAGGCTTACAAGGATCAACTGACTGATCAGGAAATCGCTGCCGTCGTGACCTATGAGCGAAATGCCTGGGATAACAATACAAATGATGAAGTGCAGCCTGCCGATGTCGCCAAGGTACGATCCGGGGAAGTTCAGGCACCTAAAATAGTGAAAAAAGCGCAAGCTGGAGGTTTACGATGAGTCAAACATTGGCACATGATCTTGACCACCATGATGAACATGATCATGGACCAGAACAAGGTAAGGGGTTTATCGGTTTTGCCAAGCGATGGTTATTTACCACCAACCACAAAGACATCGGCTCGTTATATCTTTGGATAGCGATGTTAAGTTTCTTTCTGGCAGGCGGCATGGCCTTGATCATTCGGGCCGAACTGTTTCAACCGGGTCATCGTTTTGTCGACCCCAACTTTTTTAATCAGATGACCACCATGCATGGTCTCATCATGCTCTTCGGGGTCGTTATGCCGGCCTTTACCGGTATGGCCAACTGGCAAATCCCCATGATGATTGGTGCGCCTGATATGGCTTTGCCGCGGTTAAATAACTGGAGCTTCTGGATATTGCCGTTTGCGTTTGCATTGTTGTTTTCAACCATGTTCCACAGTGGCGGCGGCCCTAATTTCGGTTGGACAATGTATGCGCCCTTATCCACGAAATATGCCCCACCCAGCACGGATTTCATGATCTTTGCGGTGCATATGATGGGATTGTCATCCATCATGGGTTCTATCAATATTATCGCCACCATTCTGAACATGCGTGCTCCCGGCATGACATTGATGAAGATGCCGATGTTCGTGTGGACCTGGCTCATCACCGCCTTTCTGCTCATCGCGATCATGCCGGTTTTAGCTGGTGCGGTCACCATGATGTTGGCCGATCGCCATTTTGGTACCAGCTTTTTTGACGCGGCAGGCGGCGGCGATCCGATTTTGTTCCAGCATGTCTTCTGGTTCTTTGGCCACCCTGAGGTGTACGTCCTGATTCTACCGGCTTTCGGTGTAATCTCCGAGATTATTCCAACGTTTAGCCGTAAACCCTTGTTTGGTTATCATTTCATGGTGTATGCAACAGTCAGCATTGCGCTGCTTTCATTCATCGTGTGGGTCCATCACATGTTCACCACCGGCGTGCCGCTTGGGGCTGAGTTGTTCTTCATGTATGCAACGATGCTGATTTCGGTTCCAACTGGCATTAAAGTCTTCAACTGGGTCAGCACCATGTTTAAAGGTGCCATGACGTTTGAAACGCCCATGCTGTTTGCGGTGGCCTTTGTGTTCCTGTTTACGATAGGCGGTTTTACAGGCTTAATGCTTGCCCTGGTGCCCGCGGATTACCAGTATCAGGATACCTATTTCGTCGTGGCTCATTTCCATTACGTCCTTGTCCCTGGCGCTATCTTCTCCTTAATGGCGGCAACCTATTACTGGCTGCCTAAATGGACCGGGCACATGTACAATGAGTGCCTGGGTAAGTGGCATTTCTGGCTGTCTGCCATTTCAGTCAATATCGCTTTTTTCCCCATGCATTTCCTGGGATTGGCCGGTATGCCAAGACGTATCCCTGATTATGCCTTGCAGTTTACTAACTTCAACATGATTTCTACTGTGGGTGCCTTTATTTTTGGCTTTTCACAACTCTTGTTTTTATACAATGTGTTCATGACTGTGAAGCGCCGTCATGAGGGCAAACGGCTGGATGCACGGGTTTGGGAGGGGGCTCACGGTTTGGAGTGGACCTTATCTTCACCGCCTCCGTATCACAGTTTCACAACGCCCCCGACAGTCCCCTAGTGGGGAAGGCAGTTAATGCCTGGCATTAACTGCCGTATGAGGTAAAAATGAACAAGCAGGTGGGTGAATGCAGTGAAAGGTCATAAAAAATTAGTTTTGTTATTATCACTCATCGTGCTCAGCATGTTTGGATTCGGATTTGCGTTGGTGCCCATTTACAACAGCCTTTGCCAGACCTTGGGTATTAATGGTAAAACCAATAATCAAGCCGCGGCTTATGATGCCAAACATGCGTTGGTGGATAAAAACAGAATGGTCACGGTGCAATTTGTTTCAACCACAAACAGCAGTTTACCCTGGGCTTTTTATCCCAAGGTAACAAAAATTAAGGTACACCCCGGTGAAATAGCTAAATTGGCTTTTTATGCTGAAAATAAAAGCAATTTCCGGATGACCGTACAGGCAATACCCAGCGTAACACCTGGCATTGCCGCAAAATATTTAAAGAAGACAGAGTGTTTTTGTTTTACGCAGCAAACGTTGAATGGGCACGAAGCCATGGATATGCCTCTGCTGTTTCATCTTGATAATGATTTGCCGGCGGAGGTGAAAACAATCACATTGTCTTACACCTTATTCGATGTAACCAATCGTGTAATTAATTGACTCTGGATGCCAGTGGTTATCCAGGCAAATGAGAAAGAGGAGAAAAAAACCCATGGGAGCGCACGGTACTTATTACGTCCCTAAGCCTAGCCATTGGCCGCTGGTCGGCTCCATTGGCCTGACCACAACCCTGGTTGGTGCTGCGTCATGGCTGCATGATGACTGGTATGGCCCCTACATTTTTTTTGCCGGTCTCTGTATTCTTGTCGGCATGATGTTCGGCTGGTTTGGTCAAGTCATTTATGAAAACGAAAAAGGGCTTTACGATCTGCAGGTCGATCGGTCCTTCCGTTGGGGGATGTGCTGGTTTATTTTCTCAGAAGTATGTTTCTTTGGTGCCTTTTTCGGGGCATTGTTTTTTTGTCGGTATTGGTCAGTGCCGTTGCTCGGCGGGGAAATGCATCCCATCACCCACTATACCTTGTGGTCTGACTTTGTTGCCAAATGGCCTCTGTTGCAAAACCCTAACAATCAGCTTTTCACTGGTGCATCCGAGGCGATGGGCGCGTGGGGTCTTGCGGCAATCAACACGCTAATCCTGCTGACCTCCGGGGTGACCATCACCTGGGCGCATTGGGCGTTGAAACTCAACAAGCGCAAACAACTGATAGCAGGCATGGTGTTGACCATCCTTCTCGGGATCTTGTTCCTTTCTTTGCAATCCTACGAATACCATGAAGCTTATACTGAGATGAATCTGACTCTCGATGCCGGAATTTATGGTACGACTTTCTTTATGTTGACCGGTTTCCATGGTTTGCATGTGACCATTGGAACCATCATGTTAATTGTTATTTTAATCCGTTGCATAAAGGGCCATTTTACACCGGAAAGACATTTTGCCTTTGAAGCGGTAGCCTGGTACTGGCATTTTGTAGATGTGGTGTGGCTTTTTCTGTTTATTTTTGTGTATTGGCTCTAAGCGCTATCAAGCGCGCAGGACGTCACTTGCGCGCTAAAGTTTGGTGTTCACCAAAAAGCCGGGTTGATAGTTAATGTGTAGAATTTCAAACGTGTAAGTAAACTGATAATGACTGTAGCGGGTGTTAATAATTTGTGCTTCACCTCGGAAAAATGGGGAAATAAAGGCAACAGGACTCTCCTTGTCAATATACTCTGTGCAGGTAACTACCAGTTCGTTTTCTGACAATACAACAAGACTGCATGAAACATCCCTATTTTCAAATTTAATGATTACGTTTACTTCATGAATGGGCTGAATTTGCATCTACATCTCCCTTCATGTTAAGTATAGGTACAAATGGACGCAGCAATGACCAATTTGAGATTTATTTTCATGGGCGTGGGGGATTCAGTGACACAATGTGCGCAAAATTATACCAAAATGCGGGTAAAAAATAAACAGACTGATCAAGGTAATTTTTTTATGCGATAACGGCTTCCTGGTCTGCAGACGCCATTAATCAGGATATCATGGCAAACCTTACCCTATAACCGGTTAAATTCATTAGGTTATCGTTCTGATGTATTGAGGAATATCTTCAAACGGCATCGGTTTTTCAAACAGAAAGCCCTGATAAAAATCAATGTTATACTGCTTGATAGTCTGCAGTTCGTCGTGGGTTTCTATTCCCTCGCAGATTATCTTAATCTTTAGCTTGCTGGCCATCTCACATATTTTTTCCAATATAATTTGTTTCACCTCATGGGTATGAATTTGATGAACCAATTCATGATCGAGCTTCACGTAATCAGGCTGCAACTCCGTGAGTAAATTTAAAGAACTATAACCAGAGCCTAAATCGTCAAGCGCCATACCATATCCTTGATTTCTATAATAATCAATAATTGATAACAAATGCTTTTTATCCTTGACTTCATCACTCTCGGTCACCTCAAATACAATTTGAGAAGGGTGAATGGCGGTCTTTTTTAATGACTGGTTCGTGGTAGTCAAGCAAAAGAGCGGATCATAGATGGCGGTTGGATTGAAATTTATAAATATTTTTTTCTCTGAGACATCAATTTTACTCATGTTCTCAATATGGCAGATCCGGGCATTTTTATCTAATAAGAAAAGGAGGTCGCTGGATTTAGCTGCCCCAAATAGATCAAGAGGAGGAATAATCCTGGTGTCCTGCCTTCCCCTCAGTAAACATTCAAAACCATACGGCTTTAGCGTATCTCGGTGTAAAATAGGCTGACAGAATGTTGTGAGTTCCTTGTTTTTTATGAGTTCTACCAACCATTGGGATAAGCACAGGCCGACAACTTTTTTTAATGAGTGAGTGTGGTTTAATACCCGCTCAATGTTTCTCTCGGCCATATCCATGGGCAACAAAACAGCCTTGCTGTCTTCCAGTTCTGCCTGTGAATAGCATCGTTCCAGTGTTTGACCTAATCTCAGGGCTTCGTCAGAAGAAAAAAATAACTCAATAATATCGCCCGCTTTGATGTTGAAATCATAATGGCATTGAGCCAGGTAATTGACTAATTTGGAATAGCAATGACCACGTGGCGGTGAAATCAGCAATTGATAACCACCGGTTAGTTGATAGCTTGCTGCTGAATCACATTTTGGACATGGCATCGACTTTCCCTGCTTGACCATTCTTGTTTTACTCATAATTATAGATCTGTTTTTTGTTGGGAGCGTCGTTGAAATGCCATCAAAAGAGACGAGTATCGGGTTATCCAGGAATTTTTGAATGAAAATCAGGCATGAGAGGCTATGCAGTACATCACCGCATGGGGTTGTATCCTAACTACCCCAGCATTTGACGAATAACTGCCTGCAATTCATGGTCTGAATTGTAATGAATTACCAATGAGCCCTTACCGGTTTTACCTGGTTTAAGTTTTACTTTGGTTTGCAAGCGTTGTGAAAGGTGTTGCAACTGATTTTTAACGTCGGGATGCACGTCAACGGCCGTGGCTGAAGACTGCTCGGGTTTACCGTCCTTCATTCGTTTGACCAGTTGTTCTGTTTCACGTACTGATAAATTTTTAGCCACAATTAATTGCGCAGCCTGACGTTGTTGCTCCTCATTGAGGATCAGCAAGGCACGGGCATGCCCCATGTCCAAATCCCCATGTTCCAATAAGCGTTTGACCTCATCCGATAAGGTCAACAGGCGTAAGAAATTACTGACAGCGGTTCGTGATTTGGCGAGTAGATCGGCGACCTGTTGATGAGTCAAGGCAAATTCATGCGTTAAACGATGCATGGCCCTGGCTTGATCAAGCGCATTTAAATCTTCGCGCTGCAGGTTTTCGATAAGGGCAATGGCCATGGCTGTTTCATCATCAACCATGCGTATAATGACAGGCACCTCGGTTAATCCGGCCAACTGCGAGGCCCGCCAGCGACGTTCGCCGGCAATGATTTCATACTGGTGTTCATCAAGGGCCCTTACGATTAACGGTTGAAGCAAGCCTTGCTGGCGGATTGATTCGGCCAATTCCCTCAGTGTGTCTTCGGAAAAGTCAGTACGTGGCTGGTATTTACCCGGTTTAAGACAAGTCAGTGAAAGAGTCAGAGGGGAATCCGGGGTCTTATTCTCCGGTGCCGCTGATTGCCCGAGTAGAGCAGATAAATTTCGACCCAAACCACCACGTTTAACTGCCATAATGCACCTCTGATTTAACCCGTTACTGTCTGCTTGCTGATGACTTCTGAAGCTAGAACCATATAGGCTGCAGCACCCGGCGACGATTTGTCATATTGCAGGGCGGGCATACCATGGCTTGGGGCTTCAGCAAGACGCACATTGCGCGGCACAACTGTGCGGTAGACCTTGCTGCCAAAGTGCTCGAGTAATTGCTTGGATACTTCGGCGCACAGACGATTGCGCGCATCATACATAGTCCGTAACAGACCTTCAATGTGCAGACGCGGATTGACTGCCGATTTAATCTGCTCAATTGTTGACATGAGGGCGGCCAAACCCTCCAGGGCGTAATATTCACACTGCATGGGGATCAACACCGAATCGGCAGCCACCAGGGCATTGATGGTCAGCGTGTTTAAGGTCGGCGGGCAATCAATTAAAATAAAATCATAATTGCTTAAAATGGGTTGCAAGGCTTTAAAAAGAAACGTTTCACGGTGGTTTCTTTCCATGAGACTCACTTCCGCGACTGTTAAATCGCCGTTGGCCGGGATGAGATCGTAGCCGTAGACCGTCTTTAAACAGGCCTGCTCTGCCAGGCAATCACGCAGGATGACATCGTTGCTGCTATGCACCAGTTCATTTTTGTTAACGCCTGAGCCCATGGTGGCATTGCCCTGGGGGTCTAAGTCGATAAGCAGCACGTTCTGGCGATTCGCAGCGATAGAAGCAGACAGGTTAATGGCGGTCGTCGTTTTTCCTACGCCACCTTTCTGGTTAGCAATGGCAATGACTTTCGCCATGGTGTTATATCCTTGGTTATTGATTGTTGATAATGACAGCGCATCGCTCTCCATCAAGACCGGGAACGGTGTAGGGATGGACCTGGTATGGGAACTCAATCATGGCCAATTCAGTCTCAGGGTAACGGCCCTTCATTGCAAGCCAGAGACCGTCTTTTGCCACCAAATGCTTAGTCCAACCTACCATTTGCGCCAAATCGCTAAATGCTCGACTTATTACTGTATCAAAAGCAAGGGGCGGGTGGTAGTTTTCTGCCCGGGATTGTACGATTTCAATGTTATCCAGTTGCAATTGCCGTTTGACTTCCTCAAGAAAGCGGGTTTTCTTGCCGTTGCTGTCGAGCAAAACAAAAGTCACCTCAGGTCGGGCAATAGCCAGAGGAATCCCCGGTAAACCAGGCCCGGTACCGACATCAATGAGCGATTTGCCACTTAAAAAGGGTAAAATGGCTAAACTGTCAAGGGCATGGCGAGTGACCATGGCCGGTATATCGCGAATAGCGGTCAAATTGTAAACATGGTTCCATTTTTCCAGCAATAACAGGTAGGCTAGCAAGGGATCGCTGTAATCAGGCAAGCCCAGTTGTTCGAGTCCCTGGCGCAAAAGAGGAGCTGGAGGTCTTAGTGCTTTCATGCGGGTGTCCGTTGTTTTTTAAGATGAATGAGCAGCAGCGACAAAGCAGCCGGCGTGACGCCGGAAATACGCCCGGCCTGTGCCAGGGTGATAGGCTTAATGCGTATCAGTTTTTGCATGACTTCCGTCGATAATCCGGTCACCTGACTGTAATCGAAATCAGCCGGCAGCTGGGTATTTTCATGTTTACGCAGGCGCTCAATTTCCATTTGCTGCCGTTCAATGTAGCCTGCGTATTTACTCTGAATTTCAACCTGCTCGGATACATCTGCCGGCAGGGCAGGCAGATTAAAAGCAGAAATACCCTGCAATTGTTGATAGCTGATTTCCGGCCGTTTTAATAATTCAGCGGCGCGGCAATCCTGTTGCAGGGGTTTTTCGAGCAGCGGTTGCAGCAGGTCATTGTGGCTGACGCGAATGAGCGTGTCTTTCAACGTAGCCTGTGCCCGTTCAATGGCTTCCCGTTTTTCACAGAAGGCCTGCCAACGGTGCTGGGACACCATCCCCAATTGATAGGCTTTTTCAGTCAGACGTAAATCGGCATTGTCTTCGCGTAGCAGCAAACGGTATTCAGCACGGGAAGTAAACATCCGGTAGGGCTCCTGAGTGCCGCAGGTAATTAAATCATCAATCAGGACACCGATATAGGCTTCGTCACGGCGAGGGCACCACAAGGCCTTCTCCTGTACCTGCAATGCGGCATTCATCCCAGCAATAATACCCTGTGCGGCGGCTTCTTCGTAGCCAGTGGTGCCGTTAATCTGACCAGCGAAGAACAGGTTGTCTATGGGCTTGGTCTGCAAATAGGGCGTTAAACCGCGTGGGTCAAAATAATCATATTCGATGGCATAACCCGGGCGGGTGATGTGGGCATTTTCAAAGCCCTTAATGGTCCGCACAAAGGCGACTTGCACGTCAAACGGCAGGCTGGTTGAAATGCCGTTAGGATAAATTTCATCGCTGGTTAATCCTTCCGGTTCAACAAAAATCTGATGGGAGGATTTATCGGCAAAACGCACCACTTTATCTTCAATGGATGGGCAATACCGGGGACCTACCCCTTCAATAACGCCGGCATACATGGGTGATTGATGCAGGTTCGCCTGAATAATCTCATGCGTTTTTTCGGTCGTATGGGTAATGTAACAGGGCAATTGCTGCGGATGCATGCCGGCATGACCAAGAAATGAGAAAACAGGGACGGGCGTGTCGCCGGGTTGCTCTTCCATCTGCGAATAATCCAGCGAACGGCTGTCTATTCGCGGCGGTGTGCCGGTTTTTAGACGGCCGACGGGTAAATCCAGCTCGCGCAAGCGCTTGGCCAGCGCGATGGCCGGCGGATCACCGGCACGGCCGCCGGCGTAATTGTTCATGCCGATATGAATTTTACCGCCAAGGAAGGTACCGACGGTTAGCACCACCGCTTTGGCGCGCAGGGTCAACCCGATTTGTGTGACGACACCGGTGACGCGGCCCTGTTCAATGAGCAAATCATCAACCGCTTGTTGAAAAAGAGTTAAATTGGGCTGGCGTTGCAGGCGTTGCCGGATGGCCTGACGGTAAAGCACCCGATCGGCCTGGGCGCGAGTGGCCCGCACCGCAGGGCCTTTCGATGCATTTAAGGTACGGAATTGAATCCCCGCTTCATCGGCAGCCAGGGCCATGACGCCATCCAGTGCATCAATTTCCTTCACCAGATGGCCTTTGCCAATGCCGCCTATCGCCGGATTGCAGGACATCTGCCCCAGTAAATCCATGTTATGCGTTAACAGGAGGGTCTGGCACCCGAGGCGGGCAGCCGCCATAGCCGCTTCAGTGCCGGCGTGGCCGCCGCCGATAACAATCACATCATAGTGTTTATCAAGATTCATGGTCGCAAGGAAATTGAACAACAAATTGTGCAATTATACACTTTTTTGTCATCATACCCAACTTCCTTATTGGGTAAGATGTGGTAGAGAGCGCTTAAAAGGATATTAAATCAGGCGCTTCTCCGTCATTTGGGTTGACTTCCTGGTTTGAAGAAGGCTTGTCCTTATCAGAAGCTTGACCGAAAAAGCCTGTCGTAGCCGTTGGGCTTTTTTCCTTAAATCGATTAACCGGATTGTCCAGGAAATCTGCAAAGTCATCCTCTTTGCCATCCAATATTGCCTTTTCAGCCGGTTTAGGCTCAAACCGATTAATCAGCAGGTAAGACAAGCCTGCCAATAACAGACCGGCTGCCAAAACACCGATAGCAATGGGCAGTGGCATGAAGGTGAAGCTTGCAAAAATCAAAACCGGTATGCAGGCATCGATAAAAATGGATCGGACCAGTTTAACGCTCTGAAAGCGGGCCAGGCGATTTTGATAATCGACGTCTGCTTCGAGATCGTTCAGAATCAGGTAGTGAACACGTAGCTTATTCCCCAATTCATGAAGCTCGTTTAGTTCGTTTTCCTCCGCTTCGATTAACCTGCCGTGCAATTCTTTTTCTTTTTGGTCATAGAGCCCTTTCAAACGAGTGAATTCATTAAAGGCCTCATTGTATTCCTTTTTCATTTGTTCAGCCGTGGCTTTGGTTTTGGCAATGGCAATACCGCTGGTCACCGCGGAATAAGCCACGGTTAAAGCGAAACACAAGGCCGCGCCGACGGCGGAAACAATCAGCAGGGTCGATGCAGCCATGGCGCCCGGGAATGCAAAGCCGCAAAAAACCACGGTGAAAGCAAGCATCAAGCCGGCAGAATAGGCAATGTCGGTTAAGGTCCCGTATTTTTTATATTTCCAGTCAAACTCAGCCTTAACAATCGCTTTTTCCAGTTCAGCAATCCGTTCTTCATTGCCATGGGTCAATTTAAGCTGCTCAATTGTATTCTGAAGCATCATGATGTGTTTTTTATGATTGCCTTCTTCTTCAAAATAACGAATCACGGTGAGAACCAAATCCATCGCCAGCAAAGCGGCCGTCGCTACATTACCCCCCCACCCGATTAAGCCTGGGCCTTTGAGCCAGAAGAAGCACACCAGGTTGGCCGTTGCCCAAATGGAATCGTTAAGTAACGCATACTTTCGTGCCTTTAATTCACCGCTAAACCGCTGCCAGGGTGTGGATAGTTTCGCTGCTTCCCTCTCCTCTTTAGTCATCCAGGGGCCGACAAAGGTATGTTTCAATACCAGAATCATGTTAAGAGCAAACCGGGCATAATAGAGCAGCCAGCTCATGTAACCGGTAAAGGGCGAGGGCGCGGAGATCGCAGTCTGTGTTTGCTGCTTGTTAAAAAAATCATCCGACAGCAGATCGAGCACGCTGGCCAACATGCCGCCGCCCCAAACCCAATACAGTCGCCGCTCATTGATGGCCCCCATCCATTCCTTAATGAAAACTGTATTACCACGGGCAAATTCACCTTGTGACACTTTCTCTTTTTCGATGGCCTCAAGCTCGGCAAAATCAGAATTCACTTGGTATGGCTTAAGATCCTTAAGACCATAGAGTTCTTGAAGTCTCGCTGCCAGCCACTCACCCACAATCATGCCCGTGAATTTAAGGTATTTTTCAGTGGAAACCTGTTCGACTTGATGCACTTGCTCGGGCGAGTTGGGTGCCGTTTCGGTCATGACCTTTAATTGATCCATCAAGCGGGCGCACTGCTCCATGGAGTCTCGGTATTTATGCAGATTATATTGTCGGCCCTGCGTGGAATCGAGTTGATATTGGGCATACAGCAGGAAATAGATTAGCCTTAATTTCTTCTGCAATGCCTCTTTTTTTGCCTGGTCTAAAAAACGAAAGCTGGCGGCATTGATGGCATTTAATTCGTTCAGATAAAAAGGCAGCAGGCTAGGGGCATAATTTTGCAAAGCAGCCAGTTCTTCGCCTGTAAAAAGATTAACCAGGGTGCGTGCGCGATAAAATTGAGTGGCGGCATCAATCCCCGCAGGGCTTAACAGGGTTTCAGGCGTCAGTAACAATTTTTCGGTTTTCGCACTCATAAATCACCTCATAGAGCAGGAGTGGTGATGGTAATGCACAATTTATCGTGCAATCTGTATTATTTTATAACATAGCAGACGTTTGGTGCACAAGATGTGGGTGTGGAATTTACACTGTTGAAAAATTATTTACTGTAAAAAGTGAATAAATTACAAAGAATCAACCAATTTGCGCTGATAAATGTCATCGAATCGCTCGATATCATCTTCGCCCAGGTAATGGCCGCTTTGCACTTCAATGACAAACAGCGGTTCGTTGCCGGGGTTTGAGAGGCGATGGCGGGTTTTAGGCGGGATATAAGTGGATTGATTGGCTTTAAGGTGCATGATTTTATCGTCATTCACCACCTCGGCCTCGCCGCCGACGACGACCCAATGCTCGGCACGATGCTGATGCTTTTGCAGGGAAAGACGGGCGCCGGGTTTAACCATTAAGCGTTTGACTTTAAAGGCGGGACCCTCCGCTAAAATTTCATAATACCCCCAGGGCCGCATGACGCGCTGGTGGTCATCCACCAGTTGCTGATTTTCACCGGTGAGGGAATTCACTAGCTCTTTAACCTGTTGCGAGTAGCTCTTGTCAGCAACCAGCACAGCATCGGGCGTGGCCACAATAATCTGGTTTTTAATGCCTAAGGTGGTGATTAACGCATGGCTGCTGCTGATTAAGGAATTGTGGCTTTCTTTGGCAATGACATTGCCGTGAAGAGCATTGCCTTGTTCATCCAGGGTATTGGCTTCGGCGACCGAGGTCCAGCAGCCCAAATCGCTCCATTGGATATCCACCGGGATAACCACCGCTTTGCCGGTTTTTTCCATGACCGCATAATCGATGGAATCGCTGCGGCATTGGGAAAAGCTGTCGTCGTCCAAGCGTAGAAAATCCTGGTGATGATGGGCTTTATCCAGTGCCTCCTGGCTTTGGCGGGCAATATCCGGCGCGTGTCGTTCAATTTCGTCCAGATAAATGCCGGCACGGCAGATAAACATGCCGCTGTTCCAGAAATAATGACCTTGTTCAACAAAGGTCGCAGCCAGAGCGGCATCCGGCTTTTCCCGGAAGCCATGCAATTGAAAAATACCTGGCGCTAATTCGTCGCCGGCCTCAATGTAGCCATAACCGGTTTTGGGGCTGTCAGGCTTAATCCCAAAGGTAATGATCACGTCCTCTTTCGCGGCATATTGGCAGCCCAGGATCATGGCGTTCTGCCAGGCTGAAGGATTGGCTATCCAGTGGTCGGAAGGCAAAACCAGCATGATCGCCTCGCGGCCGGCCTGATTGACCAGATGGCGGGCTGCCACCGTAATGGCCGGCGCGGTATTGCGGGCACAGGGCTCGAGCAGGTATGTCAGTTGTGGTGCGTTAGCCAGTTGCAATTGGTCCAACTGTTCCTGACAAAGAAAGTAATGCGCGTCATTGCTGACCACCAGAACCTGTTCACAGGGCAGGGCTGCCACGCGTGCCATGGTTTCCTGTAACAAGGAATGCTTCCCCTGCAGGCATAAAAACTGTTTGGGAAAGTTTTTACGGGATAAGGGCCACAAGCGGGTACCTGACCCTCCGGCCAGAATAACAGGAAACAGTGCTGACATCTTCATCCAACGGACATGCAAATTGCGCGAATTTTAGCAGTATCTGGCTAAAATTGGCAATCATCGCAGGCCGTGCAATGAGGGCGTGTATACGATGGGTTATGTTATGATGGCCGCCCTTGTTGGTTTTATGGGTAAGTCATCATGAAAAAGGCCATTGTATTGTTATCAGGCGGATTGGATTCCACCACCTGCCTCGCCATCGCCAAATCGCAGGGTTACGCCTGTTATGCTTTAAGTTTCGATTATGGTCAACGTCATCAGGCTGAGCTTGAGGCGGCCAAGCGCGTGGCAGACCAGTTAGGGGCTATCGAGCATCGTATTTTTACGCTGGATATCGGTCAGTTTAAAGGGTCTGCTCTGACAGACGCATCAGTTGCGGTGCCTGATTACCGCGGTGACGGCAAAATCCCGGTCACTTACGTGCCGGCGCGCAATACTATTTTTCTCGCGGTGGCCTTAGGCTTTGCTGAAACGCTCGAGGCATTTGATCTGTTCATCGGTGTCAGTCAGATTGATTATTCGGGTTATCCCGATTGCCGCCCCGACTACATTGCCGCCTTTGAAGCCATGGCCAATCTGGCGACCAAGGCGGGGGTAGAGGGTAGAAAGACGGTCATTCATACGCCCTTGATTGCGTTGAGCAAGGCAGAAACAATTCGTCAGGGGCTAGCTTCTGGCGCGGATTACAGCCTAACTGTTTCTTGCTACCAGGCAACGCCTGAAGGACTTGCCTGCGGTCGTTGCGATAGTTGCACATATCGCAAAAAGGGGTTTAAGGAAGCGGGAATAGCCGATCCAACGCGTTACGTCAGGGACTAATAAAGTAAAAAAATTAATCCTTTACAGAAACGTTACAACATACTGGACATTTTTGTTTCATGCTGGGGTGAATGCTGCTATGATGCTGCCGTTTTGAGCCAATAAATAATAAGGAGTATGTGATGTTAGAATGGTTAAAAAAGCACTGGAAATTAGTTGCTGCGATTGGACTGGCCTTGCTCATTGGTGCTGGTTTGACTGCACTCTATTTTTTTGCTCCGCCTGTAGCGGCTGTGATAACCGGTTTCCTTGTGGCTAACGCGCCTGCGATTGCTACAGCGATTGCGGCCATGTCGCCTGTAGCCGGTGCCTTTGTTGTCGGTGCCCTGGGGGCCGCTGCCACTCTGGCATTTGCCGCGATATGGAACCTGGGTGTGAAAATTACCAATGCTCTGGACGGTTGGATTAATTCCAAAGGCAAAGAGAAAAAAGAGGCCTTCAGCCCCTTGGTTAATGATGAAGAAACAGACAGTAATTTGTCCTCTACGCCAACCCAGCCAGAAAGAAACCCTTTGTCAAGCTTGGGTGGACCAAAAACGGACAACCCATTGCTCATTAACCTTGATGCAGTTCCAGGGAAGAAAGAAGACAAGAAAGAAGAGGTAGAGCCTAAAAAAGAAGTTAAGCTAATGACGGGCCAGCCTCCTGTCTCTGAAGATGATGGACATAATCCAACGGGCCTAAGTTTCACTTCGTCTTAATTGTTCAATCAGTCCTGACAACGCGGCGCATGCCGCGTTTTTTTATTTCTTCATCATGCATTCTTGACAATCATGGGTTATAATTCGCCATTTTGACTGCAACAGGCAAACGTATGAGCGATTCTCGAAAAATGCTGGTCACCAGCGCGCTGCCCTATGCCAATGGCCATTTACACTTAGGCCACCTGGTTGAACACATTCAAACGGATATCTGGGTTCGCACCCATAAAATGTTGGGGCACCAGTGCATCAGTATTTGCGGCGATGACGCGCACGGTACACCGATTATGCTCAAAGCCGAACAGATGGGTGTGACGCCTGAGGCATTGACTGCGGAAATGAAGGCCAGCCATGAGCAGGATTTTAAAGCCTTTGCCATTGCCTACGATTGCTACCACACCACCCATTCGCCTGAAAATCAAGCCTTGGCGGGTTTGATTTATGAGCGGCTGAAAGCCAATGGCGATATCGTGACCAAAACCATTCGTCAGGCTTATGATCCGGTCAAGTCCATGTTTCTGCCTGATCGCTATGTCAAAGGCACATGTCCCAAGTGTGGTGCAAACGATCAATACGGCGATAATTGCGAAGCCTGCGGTGCGACCTATGCACCAACGGAATTGGTCAATCCCGTTTCCGCCATTTCCGGGGCTACCCCCGTCGAAAAAGAATCGGAACACTATTTTTTTGATTTGCCGCGCTATGAGCAGCTGCTAAAAGACTGGACCCGTAAAGGCCACCTGCAGCCAGAAGTCGCCAATAAACTGGACGAATGGTTTGAAGCCGGCTTAAAGCAGTGGGATATCTCACGTGACGCGCCTTATTTTGGCTTCCCAATCCCAGGCCTTAACGACAAATATTTCTATGTCTGGCTGGATGCCCCCATCGGCTACATGGCCAGCTTTAAAAAATATTGCGATGAACAGGGGCTGTCATTTGCAGAGTTCTGGGATAAACAGTCAGAAACGGAACTGTATCATTTCGTCGGCAAAGACATCGTGTATTTCCATGCCCTGTTCTGGCCGGCCATGCTGGCCGGCAGTAACCACCGATTGCCCACCGCGGTCTACACGCATGGGTTCTTAACCGTGGAAGGGCAAAAAATGTCAAAATCGCGTGGGACCTTTATTGAAGCCCGAACGTACCTTAAGCATTTACACCCCGAATACCTGCGGTACTACTATGCCGCCAAATTAAATGGGCGTGTGGATGATCTCGATTTGAATTTTGATGATTTTACTAATCGGGTCAATGCCGATTTAGTCGGCAAGGTTGTCAACATTGCCAGCCGCTGCGCGGGTTTTATTAACAAACGGTTTGATAACCGTTTAGCTGCGGAGTTAGCGGAGCCGGACCTTTACCAGGCCTTATTGTCGGTCAAGCCCGCGGTTATCGATGCCTTTGTGCAACGTGATTATGCGCGTGCTATCCGCCTGATTATGGAATGCGCTGATCGGGTGAATCAATACATCGATACCCACAAACCCTGGACGCTGGCCAAAGACAATGAACGTCTTCCCGACGTGCAACGCATTTGCACCATGGGCATTAATTTATTCCGCGTGTTGATGACTTACTTAAAACCGGTTCTGCCGAACATGGCCAGAGAAGCCGAAGCCTTTTTGAATTGCCCGCCGCTGGACTGGTTTAATGTCGATACCCCACTGCTTAATCAGCCCATTCATGCCTTTACGCCGTTGATAACCCGCATTGAGCGCGAAAAAATAGATGCCATGCTGAATGATGGCAAGTCAACGAACGCGAAACCGAAGGAGGAAAAGAGCGTGCAAAACCCTGAGAGTGACACCGTCTCCATAGATGATTTCAGCAAGATTGATTTACGTATAGCCCGCATCATTGCCGCCGAACCGGTTGAGGGGGCGGACAAACTGCTGCGCCTACAGCTTGATGTGGGTGAGCAGCAAAAACAGGTGTTTGCCGGCATCAAAAGTGCCTATCAGCCGGAACAATTGATTGGTCGATTAACGGTGATGGTGGCTAATCTGGCCCCTCGCACCATGCGCTTTGGCGTATCAGAGGGGATGGTTCTGGCGGCCGGTGATGGTAAAGGAATATTCCTGCTTAATCCCGATGAAGGCGCTCAACCCGGGATGAAAGTCAAATAATGGCCACTGTTGAGGACATTGACGCGCTTTTGCCTCAGACGCAATGCGGTGAATGCGGTTACGCCGGTTGCCTGCCTTATGCCGAGGCCCTGGCACACGGCACGGCCACGATTGATCGTTGCCCGCCCGGCGGGATTCATACGGTTGAGGCCTTAGGCCGCTTGCTGGGTGTGGATGTCGAGCCTTTTCGTTCGTCAGCCGCAATGAATACCCGTGCTCCGGCACTTGCCCGTATCCGCGAGCCGGAGTGCATTGGCTGTACCAAATGCATCCAGGCCTGCCCTGTGGATGCCATTATGGGCAGTGCCAAACGCATGCATGCCATCATAACCCACGAATGCACCGGATGCGGATTGTGTGTTGAACCCTGTCCGGTGGATTGCATTGAGTTGCACCCGCTTGAGGAGGCGCAGTACGATCGTCAACTGGCACGTCAGCGCCATCGCGCCCGTCAAACTCGCCTTTTGCGTGAAGAGCATGAAAAGCAACAGCAGTACCGCCAAAAAAGCAGATTAGCTCTTTTAGAGAGCAATCAAGAGAATTTAAAAGCAAAGCAAGATTATATTCTTCAAGCGCTGGCACGGGTGGAAGCAAAAAAGAAAACCAATGGATAAAGATAAACGACGGCTTATTTTTGAGCGCTTTCGTGCACAAAACCCGCACCCCACCACAGAGCTTCATTACCGTTCGCCTTTCGAATTGTTAATTGCGGTGATCTTATCGGCGCAAGCGACCGACATCAGCGTCAACAAGGCAACGGCCCGCCTGTTTCCCGTGGCCAATACTCCAGAGACATTGCTTGCTCTGGGCGAGGATGGATTAAAAGACTACATTAAAACCATCGGACTGTATAACAGCAAGGCCGCCAACATCATCAAAACCTGCCGGATACTGCTGATACGCTACAACGGTCAGGTGCCGGATAACCGCGAAGCCCTGGAATCGCTGCCCGGTGTCGGTCGCAAAACCGCCAATGTCGTGCTCAATACTGCCTTTGGCCAGGCCACCATGGCAGTGGATACACACATATTCCGGGTTGCCAATCGCACCGGCATTGCTCCGGGTAAAACGCCACTGGCTGTGGAAATGAATTTACTGGCCACTATCGATAAGGAATTTTTGCATGATGCCCACCACTGGCTAATTCTTCACGGACGTTATGTCTGTATCGCCCGCAAGCCGCGTTGCCCGCAGTGTCTTATCCGTGACTTATGCGAATACCCGGATAAAACAAAATAAATTTCCTTCGTAAAAAAAACCGACGGATCTGGTAATTAGTAAGCATTCCCCCTAGAATGAAATTCCCACGGTATGCAGGAGAGCTAAATGGGATGGAATGATGTTTGGAAGACAGCCAGTGATTGGGGACAGTCAGCCTGGACGCAGGCGGTCAAGTTTAAATACACCTTGAATTCGATTTCTATACCTGAGGTTGTCGTTGGGACAGCGCAGTTCACGTACAATACCCTGATTGGGCTCACAGAAGAGGTGGCCGCCTTACCTCATGTGTTGAAGGCTGCGGCTCTGCATCCCAAAACCCGGCGTACGTTTGGGCATCTTGCCCGCATTGGCGTTGAGGATGGTGGTGCTCTGATCCTCGCTTACCAAATCGAAAAAAACCTTGAGTCCATCCTGCTGCCTGCACTTGAAGGCAGTGAAGGGCAGCCCTGGCTAAGCACCAGTACGGCCTTATACCTGGCACTGATGCTCTTGAGGGCGACTCACGAGGCCTATGCCTTCCGTAAACGTATCCAGATTGGTATCCGCCTGGCTACCGTTTCCATTGAGGCGAGCGGTACCATTACTTCGGCCAACCCGCAATTGGACAAGATGGGGGAGGTCAGCAAGAACGAATCAAAATTAAGTAGCATCATTGGCTCACTAAGTGACCTGTTTAAATACACCTTGACCGATTTCACAATCAACCAGGGCGTCAAACGAATTCCCGTAGTAGGGCCTGTCGTCGGTCACGGCCTGGCCACCAAGCACACCGGCGATTACATTCTGACCTCGGTTTTAAAAGGCATGGCCCCAAAGCATGTGCAAGCCTATTTGCAGGAATACCCGGAATATGCCTGGGTATTGGGCATGACTCATACGGTTTTGTCCTATTATGTGAATGGTTTCATTGAAAACACGACAGGTGTTCCTAAGGCCCTATATGAAACCATCATCAATCAGACAGCAGTCGTCGCACTCATCGCCGTGGCTGCGCACATGCGTCTTCCACCGCCCGTTGCCGAATCAAAACGGCAAGTGCCTGATCCTATCCGACTTTATAAGGCCGGCTTACAGGTAGGACTGGATATCATCGGCTATGGGCTGAAGGCTAAAATCCCGGAAATGCTTAAAAACAAATCTGTCATTCCCTGGCCAAGGGTTTTCGCGGTGATGACAACGCTTTGGTATCATCCCTCCACGCAGACAGCAAAAATCATTATTTTTCCGCGTATGCTGCATGGGAAAAAAGCGTTTTACCGCGATCCAGTGGTCGAACCCAATTGGGAAAGTCTGCGCACGAGGATAATTGCAGCGATTCAGTTTATTGAAAAATACAGAGAAAAGCTGCTGGTTGCCACCGCCTCAAAAATACCCAAAATATCGGCCAAGATTGCCGGGTTTTTAGGTGCCCCGCCTGGTGTGGTTGCCTTTGTCTTAAAACTGATGGCCAATGACCCCTTCATGAAAAATTTGTCCGCTTTTCGCCGGCGTCTGGAGGCCATGCATATCGTCGATATGCCGGAAGGGGATAATTTAAGACAGGTTGAGTATTTGAACGTGCCTCAAAGCCAAAAGAGAGAAGAAACGAAAGAATCCCCCCAAGTTAGCGACGACATGGAGGTATCGCCCTACGACCTGCTTCGAAACGACTCGACACCCGCACCGCTGTTACTAACCGATAGCCGTGTGTCCGGAGAAGATAATTCGGCGAGCGCTCTTATAACCGGAGGGTTCTTTGCAGTCAAATCCACCAAAAAGAACGATGAAGACCTGGATCCCTATAGCCTGTTGGGTATAAGTGCCAAGACCAGTACTCAAGGCCCTGGTATTGATCCGCTTGGGTAATGCTGTAACCTAATGTTAAGGGATTACAGCAGTTTTTTGCGCTTGAAAAAATAAAACATCAGCATGGCGAGCAGGATCATAATCGTTAGAATGGCGGGGTAACCGTACCGCCATTTCAATTCGGGCATGAATTCAAAGTTCATTCCGTAAACGCCGGCGATAAACGACAAAGGTATGAAGAGACTGGCAAACAAGGTCAGGATTTTCATGGTTTCATTCATGTGGTTATTGACGGCGGATAAATAAATTTCCAACATGCCGGTGGACATTTCACGGTGCAAATCAATCAGTTCCACCAGGCGGATGCTGTGATCATGCAAGTCGCGGTAATAGAGGTAATAGTTGGAATTAATCAGACGGCCATGCTCGGTTATGAGCAGATGGACAATATCCCGCATGGGGGCAATAATTTTGCGAAGCGTCATGGTGCGGCGTTTTATGGTATACAGTTCGCGTAGGGAAATGGCGGATGGGTTAATGATAATAATGTCTTCAATCTCGCCTAATTTTTTCTCGGTTTCTTCCACAAAATTAAAGTAGTCATCAACAATATTATCCATGATCAGGTAGGCTAAATACTCCATGCTGTGTTGACAGACGAGAGAATGGGCATTTTTGAGGCGCTCATACAGGGGGGTTAAGTTAAAGCGTGACGATTCGCGGAAAGTGAGCAGCAAATTTTGGCGAAGCAGCATACTGAATTGCTCTCGCTGGTACGTTACTTCGTCGCCGGATGTGTCCAATAATTGCAGAACAATAAAGAGGCTGTCATCGAGGATGTCGAGCTTGGGACGCTGATGAGTATTTAAAATATCTTCGACAATGAGCGGGTGAATATGGAATTCATTACACCAGTCTGAAATCGTGCTGCTGTCTGACAGGCCATGCACATCCACCCACACATTCTGATGGGCGGCAAGTGCTGCACGAATGTGTGAGGCATTCCATTGGTCGTGGCGAGTATAGGAATGGGCATCAAAAACGTGAACGGAAACCTGCGTTGCCTGGGGTTCCTTGTCGCCGACATACACGGCTGACCCGGGCAACATGCCGATTTTGGCCGACGCTTTTCGTCGAAATTTCGCCATGAATTATCCCTTTCGATAGACATTTTATTGTGACATGATAGGGTATCACTCCTTCAGTTTCCAGCACCATGGAATGGTTTTATAAACTGTTGTATAGCCTGGTTGATCATTACGTCCAGGAAAAGGACCGCGAAGCGGCTAAATCCTTTGTGGATACCATTCTTGAACATTCGCTGGAGGTGTGTGCCAGTAATATACCGGTTGAAACCCGCGGCGTATGTGCGCTTTATGGGGTTGATTTGGGTGTTGCTAATCGCCGGGGCAATAAAGAGTACCTGTCGCGGATGAAGCTTGAGTTGAGTGAACTGGCTTATGATTATTTTCTAGCCCTAATGAATCCCAAGAGCACACGGCTGCACGATATTATCCTGGAAGCCGAAACATGCATCAGCGATACGATGCGGCAATTGAAAGGCCCGGAAAAAAGGTCCGCTAAAGAGGAAGACGATTCAGACACTGAAAAGCTCCCGCCGTCTGTCTGCGAGGACATTTTCATTTATGAGGGAAGTCCCATTCAGGAAGTGGGCTCCACTCAGGAAGAAAGTGCTGTTCAGGAAGACAGCTCCGCCAGCAATGAAAGCCTCAGCCAAGATAATCCGCTTCAGCTTGAAACACCGTCCAGGGAGGCGTTGCGTCAAGAAGTAAGCCGGATGTTCAGCCAGATTGTCCGGCATATTGATGAAGGCAAGGGGCTCCTGTCGCTGGAGACCTGCTTTGGTGTATTAGGTAAATTGCTGGATATTCTTGAGGGACCTTATGCACTGCCTAACAATGACCATGCCTTTGTGCTGCAGGCCGTCATGCAAATGGCTGAAATACCGGATAAAAACACCAGCTCGTTTTTTCAAAAAATTGGCAGCGTCAATACCGAGTGGACTACGGAGATTTGCCAGAAATTCGCTCTTCATTTAGACAGGGTATTGTATCAGCTGGTGATAAAGGATAAAGATAACCCCAGGGATCTGGCGGCGGCAGCGGATAAACTGTATCTGGTTTTATGGGAATTGCTGGGTAGTAAGATAACACAGGAGGCCATCGGAAATTTAATTACCCGCACAAGGAATACGTTAATCCAATACCTCAACGAGGAGGTGCCGCCTCTTTTTGAAATGAACGATTTGACTTCCTTTCCGACCGGTTTTTTCAAGACGCCTTCCGGTCAGGCTTTTTATGTTAATCTTCATAAAGAAGTGTATGATTTGTTTAGCAATGAAGCGGCGGAAGAAGATCTCATTGCCGCGTCGGACAGGCTTTATCTGCTCTTATGGGAAATCAATACCCCGTTAACGCCGCAAAAGGTCGTCAGTCTGGTCCGGGACTCGTTAGAAAAGCAGCATAAAAACCCGTCCTTATCCCTGTTTGATGCGGTTCGTTCAGTTCCTTTTCCCGATCATTTTTTTAAGACCCAGATGGGTTATCTTTTTCTTGAACGATTACAGAACGCGCTTCTTCAACAGCTTGAACAAGGCAAGTACGAAGCCAGGATGCGGACGGCAACTGCTAATCTTTATTCGTCCTTACCTTCTCTGTTAACCGGCGTAACCCCTGCTACCGTCATTCAACTCCTCAAGAACCGGCTTAGCCAATTAAAACTTAAACTGGCGATTGAGAAGGATGTGCCGCTTTATACACTGGATTTACTGAAATATGTTGCGCGGGCTAACCGTCTGTTAGGTGGTTCGCTTCATGATCAAGCGCTGCATCAAGCCTTCATTGCCCATTTTAAATCCGATAACAGGTACAATAGGCGGCAATGGGATGCGGATGCGTTTGCGCAATTGTTTTTGGGGCTGATGGTTCTTTATATTAAACAGGATGAAAGCTATTTTGTTTTATCTACTGGTGATTTTTGGAAAGACAGTTTTATTTTTTTAAAAAATTCCACGCAAAAAGCCATGGCGGTGAAGGAAATGCTGATGATTGAACGGGAAGTGTTTGCCTTAATTGATCACAATGCCACGATTAGTCATGAACGCCTGCGAAAGTTTGTAAGCGAGGAGCCGGCCGAAACAATCGACAGGCTGCTTGAAGATTGCCGAAAACAGGGCGGCGACGATTTTTATACGGCCATGAGAATGTATTACCAGCCGTCTAAAAGCCCCTGTCCTCATCCAACCTATTCCTGCCTGTTTTTCCCATCGTTTAAGTGGGCTCAGAGCAGCAACCATGACGAGTCAAATGAGATTGAGGAATCCGAAGCGTCTGGGTGCTGGATGCAATAAATTTGCCAAATTAATGAAAATAATGCTATATTCGTGCACAATTTGTAAGCAGCCACGGTAAAGGCTTTATTTTGCCCCTCGGAATTTGGCAAATTGTATGATATTTCCTATGACTTCATCACAGCCTCGTCATTACCTGATTCTTTCGGTGGCGATGATGACCTTTCTGCCCCTGCTCATTAATGTATCGTTTAAAATCATCAGCGTGCAGGGCATGGTGTTTACAGCCAGCAGCGTGCTGTGCCCTTTGGTGGCCTGTTTTTATTTGCTGGTTCTGAAAGGATGTTCTATCACTCAGCAAAGGCAGGTGCTTTATCAATCGCTGCTTGCGCTCTATCTGTTTTCCATTGGCGTTTATTTATTGGTTAACCTGCCTTCTGTCGATTATGTTCGCGACAACATGGCTTATCAGATTGTTTTCGAAGACATCCCCAAGAAATTTTTTGCAGCCACACTGGCTTTTGGCTTAAGTTTTTATATTCCTCATCTTCTCTGCTGTTCCCCCCACAACGCAACCTTTGCGTCACCCCGCAAGCGTCTCCTGTTGGCTTTGTTTGGCGGGTTCAGCTTTTTTAGCCTGGATTTTTTTCTGCTTTTCTCTGATCCACGCGTTCCTAATTTTAACCAGATTTACATTGATTCCCTCATGATTGTCTCCGGTATCATGTTCAGCGCCGGGATTCTGTATCTGGTCGGTTTGTTGTTTGGCAGCCGCCTTAGGTTGCTGCGCCGCGCCGCGGTCCCGGATTACCTGCACTCGCCCGTTTACCATTACCTGCTTGGCTTTTCTGTCGTCATTACCTTAATCTGTTTAGCCTGTGAGTACCGGCTGGTCTCTTTTAACAACGGCTGGACTTTGCCTGCCAGCGGCATCCTGTCGCCGTTTCTGCTGATTGCGAGTAATGTGGTGGGTGAAATTTATGATTACCGGGCTAATTTGCGCTTGATGTTTGTGGTATTACTGAGTGAATTAACCTTTGATATTCTGTTAATGACGACCATCATCCTGCCTTCCCCCGCTTTCTTTGACCTCAATCCTTTTTATCACTTCATTATGCCCCGCCGCATAACTGCCACGACCCTGGCCTTGTTTATCACCTTAACCTGTAATGCGGTGCTGCTTAAGAATTTGAAAGAAAGCGGCTATGGCGGCGGAAATCAAAGCCTGAGGCTATTGGTCGCCAACAGCATTTCCAGTTCGTTGTTGTGTCTGGTCAATTACAGCCTGTTGTTTGCCGGCATCTATCCCTACGAACAGATTTTTAGTCTGGCGCTTACAAGCTGGGTTTATAAATTGGTGATGGTGATATTAGGATTGCCGCTGGTGTTCTGGCTCTACCGCTTTATTATAAAACGCCAGTCGATGGCCCCTTTTGGCAACGGAGCCGGCAAGGCCTGAAGGATACCTTGCCGATTTAAGCGCCAAATGCCCTATTTTCCTGTTTTGACTGGCCGCTTCCAGCCAAAGACGGTCTTTTGTCGATTTTCGGTAAGAGTCAGTTCGCCGGCAGGAACATTTTTGCGAATGGTGCTGCCAGCGCCGATGGTGGCATGGGCGCCTACTGTAACGGGTGCAACCAACTGCGTGTCTGAACCTATAAACACCCCATCCTCGATAACGGTTTGATGTTTGTTGACCCCATCATAATTACAGGTGATGGTCCCGGCACCGACATTGACTTTTTTTCCTAAGGAAACGTCGCCCAGATAGCTTAAGTGACTGGCTTTACTGCCGATGTCAAACACCGCGTTTTTGGTTTCAACAAAATTACCGATTTTACAACCTTCAGCCAGACGGGTACCCGGGCGTAAACGGGCAAAGGGACCAACCTGGCAATGATCGCCTAATTCGGCCCCATCCAGAACGCTATTGGCCAGGATGTCGCAGTGCTCACCCAGAGTGACATTGGTCAACGTGCAGTTAGGGCCTATACTGCTGCCTTTGCCCAGGGTCACGTTCCCTGAAAAAACACAATTGACATCAATGAAGACATCCTTACCGCAGACTAAGTTGCCGCGAATATCAATGCGCGCTGCATCGGCGATGCCAATGCCTTCAAGCATCAGTTTCTCGGCCTGATACTGCTGCCAGATGCGTTCCAGTTGTTGCAATTGCAGGCGATTATTCACACCCTGAATTTCAAACACATGCGGGGTAGACATGGAGTGGATGAGTTGCCCTTCCTGGACTGCGAAGCGGATGATTTCAGTCAGGTAATACTCGCCCTGGGCGTTATCGTTAGTTAATTGCGGTAGCCAACGCAGGAGGTCGCTGACATTGGCGCAGCAGATGCCGCTGTAGATTTCGCGGATTTGACGTTGTTCTGGCGTCGCATCTTTTTCCTCAACAATGGCTTCGATGGCATGGTTGTGGTTACGGACAATACGGCCAAGGCCGGTGGGATCATCCAGCGTGGCCAGTAGCAGGGTGAGTGCCTGGGCGTTAGCAGCACAGGTGACCAAAGCTTTTAAGGTATCGGCCTGAATCAAAGGGACATCGCCTGATAGCACCAGGACCTGCGCCTGTGGATTTAAATGCGGCAGGGCTTTAAGCAAGGCATGCCCGGTTCCCAATTGCTGTTCTTGTATGATCCAGTTCACTGGCAGGTGCGACAGCCTTTCTTTGATGTGTCCGCCGCCATGGCCATAGATAATATGAATAGCTTCAGGGTGCAGTTGACGGGCGGTTTCTACGACCCGTTCGAGCATGGGCTTTCCGGCCAAGGGGTGTAACACCTTGGGTAAATCAGAGTACATTCGTTTACCCATACCGGCTGCTAAAATGACAATCTGTAATGACATGAATAAATTAATCCTTGCGTTATGTCGTGTTTATGTGTTGGCCGTAGCCGAATTAAACAGTCTGCATTTATGTTGCGAATCCTGAAATTACTGATATGATAAAAAAATTGCGACAAAAGGAGTAGTGCAATGACTATTTTTCTTGAAATAGCGAAAGAATACCTCATAAACGAAATCATGAAGATCAGTGATGCGTCGGTGGCTTCGGATAAAAGTGTTGGTAATACCGTGTGTAGCTGGCTTGGTTTGGGCCGTGATGAGACCTTGTCACAATACAAACGGGAACAGGCAGATATATTACGGACGGATATACGTAATCTGGCATCGGATGTCTCGGATGAAAAAAATTACGAGGCTTTAAATACGTTATTAACCGAATGCCGCAGAAAAGCAAAAGAGAAGGCCGATGAAAAAGGCTATTCTGAGGGCTCTTTTGGGCCTGGCATGAGTGATGTCAGTGAGTTGCTCAAACAGTTATATGAACGCTTTAATGCCGCAGGTTTACTCAATATCCCTTACAAAAAAACAGAAGAAGAAAAGCCGCCACTGACCGTGTTTCGTTATTGGGCAGGCGTTTACCTGGCTCATAAGGTAAAAGAAAGCCGCCACAATTCTCAAAGCACATTAAAAACCATTACCCATAACCCCAAAATTACCTCCTTTAATCGTTTGGAAAAAGAAAAACAGGATGCCGTGGTGCGCGCAATCCAGGACTGTAATAAAGATTTACAAACGATTAAAGAGGATCTTGATAATTACAGGGAAGTTTGTGTCAAAAGGGTACTCGAATGTCTGCGAAATTTACTGCGTAAAAATAAAGAGTTGGTCGAGCATCATGGTGCGAATCTCGAAATTCCGGTGACCATTTCATTTTTTGCCTCAGCAACTGTTTCAGGTCCTGTCATAGGCCCCCATTCTGGCGAATTAAAAAAATGTATCCAGCAAGCCATCAAGGAATTGGGTGGTGATAAAGAAGAGAACAAAGAGGACCTCAATGCGGCTCCCACTTACAACACCTAGTTAATGACTAAGCTCGCCAAACAAGTTCATCTCCATGCGTTGCCTGACTTCTTCAGAGGTCAGGTTTTTACTCAGGAGATAGAGTAACTTGCAATGCGCTGCTTCCGGGGTCATGTCATGACCGCTGATTAAGCCCGCTTCTTTCAGGGTGTGGCCGGTGGCGTATTGATTCATTTCGACCCGTCCCTGCTGGCATTGCGTGCAATTGACGATAATGATGCCGCGCGAGCAGGCCTCTTTGAGAATATTTAAAAAGCGGGGGTCATTATTTTGCGCGTTGCCAGCCCCATAGGTCTCTAAAACCAATCCCTGTAAGGGCTGCTGCACCAGGTAATTCAGCACGTCAGCGGCAAAACCCGGAAACAGGCGAAAATTGGCAATAAAATGCGGGTGTATGGGTTGCAGATGGAAGGGTTTTGAAGGCAGCTGCAATAGATTGTCGTGATGCAATTCAATGTTAATCCCGATAGAGGCTAAATGCGGGTAATTGGGGGAGTCGAAGGCATCAAAGCTTTGTGCACTGATTTTTCGCGAACGATTACCGCGCAGCAGGCGTTGGTTGAAGTAAATGCACACTTCATTGATGGGCTGATGCGCACAAAGCCAGAGTGATGTGACCACATTGTCCAGCGCGTCATTGCGCACTTCGGCTAAGGGAATTTGCGATCCGGTAATGATCACGGGTTTGGCTAAGTTTTCCAGCATAAACGATAAAGCGGATGCGGTATAGGCCATGGTATCGGTGCCATGAAAGACGACAAAGCCATCGTAATCATCGTATTCGCGGGCGATATCCTGCGCAATTAAATTCCAATGATTGAGCGTCATGTTGGAAGAATCAAGCAGCGGCTTGTATTCCTTAATGGTATAAGACGGCATTTCCTGATGACGCAAGGCCGGAACCAATGCCAGGGCGGCAGAAACATAGCCTTCCGCCGGTTCGTAACCGTGCTCGGTTTTTACGGAGCTGATGGTGCCTCCGGTATTAATGATAAGTATTCTTTTTTTCATGATGAGGACTGATTCATTCTTTCCTAATTATAGCGTTCATTGCCTTCTGTCTTCCAGAATGACGTGGTGTTTACGCAAAAATAATAATCGCCTTGACAGGCTTCGATGCGTAGTGATGAAATTACCGCCAGGGATGATGTGAAGGAGAGCGTGATGGCAAAAAGTAAACTGGAAGAATTGCACGACAAAATGGACAAGGTATCTTCACCGCTGGACCTGCGGAGAGAGAACTACTTAAACACCCTTAAAAAATTAAGGTTGCAACTCTGTGGCTATTTTTTTAATGACAAAAGCCAGGGTTTATTGGAAAGGGCGGCTAACGGGCAGCAATGGTTTGACTGGGAGAGTATGAAACCCCGTCTGGAAAACTGTCTGCCAGAAGAGCAATTGCTCGCTGAGCGTGCCGATGAATTGCAATCGCAATCGCCTACCCGAATCAGCATTACCGAGGCGCTGGATTACCAGATTGCCGAGAGCAAATTATCCCTCAACCCGGTAAAAATGGGGTATGCATTTCAACCGGAAAAACCCTATACCCCCAAGGCTCAGCTTTTTATGCAGCAATTTGCCGGTGCGTTGAGCATTTATCGGGTGTATCTAGGTATCTATGAAATTTACTGTCGTAATTATCCTTTTTTAAAGGTAGATGCGCACAAAGACTGCCTGGAAAAGGCAAAGGCTATGCAGAAGGAAATGCAGAAGGCCCAATACGATGCCGCTTTGCTTTTTCATGAGGCCAAAGCCAATGCCCGTGACATTAAAATGTTGCTGGCAGCTATTCGAGAGGGGCAAGACGACTTTGATCATGCCATGAAACTGCAGGCCGCTCACATGGCCAATCAATTTGAATCGGCTGCGCGGGCCATTGAGGATTGTTATAAACAACATCCCAACAATTCTCTGTTGTTCTTTGCGATGGATTCCGAATGGCAGCGTTTACTCAAAGGCATAGCAGCTGACTTATTCGATAATCAATACACCTATTCGTCATTAGCCGGGACACTGACCATTCTGCCGAAATTCATGGAGACGGTCATTGCCGAAATTACCCATTTTTATATGGCGGTTTGTGAAAATCAGATTCCTTATCGGGCGGAAATATTGCGGAATGCCTTGAGCCTAACGTCAGAGGTGATGACCAAACTGAGAGTAGACGCAGCCATACAGGATGTTTCTCTCGAGCTTGAGACGATCACCCCGACGCCTGCAGTCCAACCGTTAAACTTCCCCTCCTTGTATGCTCTGTATGGTGGTGGTCTGTACCGTAATTCAACAGGAATAGATGTTCCAGAGGGGACCTCGCATGCGTGGGATTCGGCCCCTTATCCGTCGAGTCAACAATAAAGCGCAGATTTATTTGCCAAGGTCTTGCAGTTTATGGAAAAATTGTGGCATTAGTGATTTAGTCTAAGCAGTGATGAGATGGTGATTGATCGTGCCGGGTATCGGCTGAATGTTGGGATCATCCTGGTTAATGACTCTGGGCGGGTTTTTTGGGGGCGGCGGCACGGTCACGATGCCTGGCAATTTCCGCAGGGCGGCCTGGCGCAGGGGGAAACGGCGCTGGATGCCATGTTCCGTGAATTGCGTGAAGAAGTAGGGCTTGATAAGGAAGACATTGAAGTCTTGGGCTCCACCCGCCGCTGGCTTAAGTACCGGCTCCCCAAACAATATTTGCGTCATGGCAGCGCACCCTTGGTCATTGGTCAAAAACAAAAATGGTACCTGTTACGGTTAGTTGCCAGTGAGCAAAAAGTCCGTCTGGATTTAAGCGATTCACCCGAGTTTGACAGCTGGCGCTGGATTGATTACAACGAGCCGCCGGCACAGGTTATTTTTTTTAAACGGCAAGTGTATGCTCAGGCCATGAAAGAGCTTGAGTATTTGTTAAAAAAACGCCGTAACCCGTTCAGCCACCGCCGCAAGCGAGGTAATCATAATCGATAAATGTTAAAAATTCTCAAGCGCATCGTACAGGACGTCACGACAGCCAACCATTTGACGGAGGCTTTGGATATATTGGTACAACGGGTTCGAAAGGCTGTTGATACTGATGCGGTCTCTGTTTATCTGATTGACAGCAAGCATACCGAATATGTCTTGATTGCGACTGACGGATTAAACAAGCAGGCCCAATTTCGGGTACGGGTGGGTTTAGACAGCGGGATCATCGGTTTGGTTGGCCGCCGTGAGGAGCCCATCAATGTCGAGGATGCGCCTAATCACCCTGATTTTCATCACGACCCCTTGCTGGAAGAAGAACAATTTAAAGCGTTCCTTGGCGTTCCCATTATTCAGCATCGTAAATTATACGGCGTGATCACGGTTCAGCAGTCCGAACGACGTTGTTTCGACGACGCCGAAGAAGCGTTTTTAATTACACTCGCAGCACAGCTTGGCGGCATCATTGCTCATGCCGAGGCAACCGGGGAGCTTGCAGAACTCACCCAACCCAAACCGATAGGCGCGCAGAAAGCCGATGTTGTGCAGACCTCGCTAAGCGGGATAGGCAGTGTCCCGGGCATCGGCATCGGCAGTGCCGTGGTTGTTTATCCACCGGCCGACATTGACGCTGTGCCGCGTATTCCGGTTGAGGGAGAGGACGTTGATGACGAAGTAACGGCCTTTTTTGATGCCCTGCAGATTGCGCGCGAAGACATGCAGCGTTTAAGCCGGCGCATGAAAAGCAATGTGGCGGAAGAAGAACACGCGTTATTTGATGTATATGTTCGCATACTCGATGATGAAAGCCTGGGTGCTGAAGTAGAGGACGTGATTCGCCAGGAAAAATTAAGTGCTCAGGCGGCTTTGTCTGTGGTGATTAAGAAACACGTGCAACAATTTGAAAGCATGGAGGACGAGTACCTGCGCGAGCGAGCCAGCGATTTTCGTGATCTTGGCCGGCGGGTGTTGGCTGAACTGCAGCGTTGCCAACGTGAAGAAATTACCTATCCCCGCCGTACGGTGCTCATCGGTGAAGAAATTCCCGCTTCCGCCTTAGCCGAAGTGCCGAAAGGCCAGTTAGTGGGGGTGGTGTCGGCGCGGGGTGCGAATAATTCCCATGTTGCCATTTTAGCACGGGCATTGGATGTACCGACGGTGATGGGTGTCAGGGGCTTAAAAGTCGAGCAGTTAAGCGGCCGTGCCGTGATTGTCGACGGCTTCCTTGGGCATATTTATCTGTCACCATCCAAATCAGTCCTGGCTGAGTTTAAAAAGCTGGCTAAAGAAGAAGAGGCTTTGAATCAGAGTCTGGTCAGCCTGCGCGACAAGCCGGCTGAAACCCTGGATAATTATCGTATTTCCTTGCAAGTCAATACCGGTTTGGCCATGGATGCGGGTCTATCCATGAGCGTGGGTGCGGAAGGAGTCGGTCTTTACCGGTCTGAAATTCCGTTTATGAGCCGCGACCGTTTTCCTTCCGAAGACGAGCAATACATTATTTATCGCCAAATTCTTAAAGCCTTCGCTCCACGTTGTGTCACCATGCGTACCCTTGATATCGGCGGTGATAAAACCCTGCCTTATTTTCCGGTGGAAGAGGATAACCCGTATCTGGGCTGGCGGGGCATTCGCATCACCCTGGATCATCCTGATGTGTTTTTGATGCAAATCCGCGCCATGATGCGCGCCAGCGAAGAGTTAAACAACCTTAAAATCATGTTGCCCATGGTGACGACCCTGGGTGAGGTGGAAGAAGCCACCTTACTGGTCGAGCAGGCTTACCGTGAATTGCTGGAAGAGGGGTGCAACATTGAAAAACCGCGCCTGGGCGTGATGGTGGAGGTGCCGGCTGCCGTTTATCTGGCAAGGGAGTTGGCTAAGCGGGTCGATTTTCTTTCTGTCGGCAGCAATGACTTAACACAGTACTTGTTGGCCGTCGATCGCAACAATGCTAGAGTGGCCGGCCTTTATGATTCGTTCCATCCGGCCATGCTGCAGACACTGATGAAAGTGGTGGAGGGGGGGCATGCCGCCGGGGTTGAGGTCAGCATTTGCGGCGAGATGGCAAGCGATCCCCTGGCGGTTATTTTATTGATGGCGATGGGTTTTGATATTTTAAGCATGAATTCGGTCAGTTTGCCCCGCGTGAAATGGGTGATTCGCAATTTCTCATTAGCCAACGCACGTAAAATCCTGGCTGAGGTGCTTGAGTTTGAGCATCCAGAGGCTATCCGCCTGCATCTGCAACGCGCGCTGGAAGCGGAAGGCTTGGGCGGCTTGATTCGTGCCGGACGGTCCTAGATGCAGGATTTTTGGTTAATCGTGCTTATTTATGTGGCCGCTGGTGTGTTTGCCGGTTTAATGTCTGGCATTTTAGGCATCGGTGGCGGGCTTGTTGTGGTGCCGGCGCTGCTTTACATCTTTCAGCATGATGCGCTGATTCCGCTGAAATTAAGCATGCATTTTGCTGCCGGCACGTCCCTGGCGGTGATGATTTTTACTTCACAAGCCTCTATCTATTCTCACCTTAAACTGGGTGATATTTTATGGCGGATTTATCATCGTTTATGGCCAGGGATTTTTGTTGGTGTGTTGGTTGGTTCTGTATCGGCCTATTTTATTCCAACACGGGTGCTTGAGATTATTTTTGGTCTTTTTTTATTGGTGGTTGGTTTTAAAATGCTCTGGGGTGAGGATGTGACGACGCCTCGTCAGTTTCCTGCCGGGTGGATAAATGCCCTGGTGACGTTTATCATCGGCTTCAAATCGGGGCTATTAGGTGTCGGCGGCGGTGTGCTGGTTATCCCCTACCTCACTTATTGCGGTATAGAGGCAAGAAAAATTGCAGCGGTATCCTCCCTGTGTACGTTGACCGTGGCTGTTTTGGGAACCCTCATTTTTATGCTAACCGGCCGTTGGGAGTCGGGACTTCCGGCTTATGCCACAGGCTTTATCTATTGGCCGGCGGTGATTGCTGTTGCTATCCCCAGCGTCCTGTTCGCACCCCTGGGGGCTAAGTTGAATTATATTTTGCCGGTCAAACAATTGCGATACGGCTTTGTGGTCATTTTATTTTTTACAGCATGGCATCTGCTGTTCTGATAATCAATAACGGAGGTCATTATGTTGACATTTCCCGCCATCAATCCGGTTGCTTTTTCTATTGGCCCTGTGCAGGTTCATTGGTATGGACTGATGTATCTTTTGGGCTTTGTCATGGCCTGGTTACTGGCGCACTGGCGGGCCAGACATTATCAACTGGATTGGAGCAGTGAACAAATCAGCGACTTGATTTTTTATGCGGCCATTGGGGTTATTTTAGGCGGTCGTTTAGGCTACATGTTATTTTATGGCACTCAGCAACTCCTGGCAAACCCCTTATCCCTGTTTAAATTATGGGAAGGCGGCATGTCATTTCATGGCGGATTGCTGGGGGTTATGCTGGCCTTGGCTTTGTTTGCCCGTAAAACCAAAAAAACCTTTCTTGAGGTGGGGGATTTTATTGCCCCCCTGGTGCCTTTGGGCTTGGCCGCTGGCCGGGCAGGCAATTTTATCAATGGCGAGCTGTGGGGGCGAACGGCCGATGTTCCCTGGGCCATGGTATTTCCTCATTCCGATGGCTTGCCGCGGCATCCATCGCAACTATATGAACTGGGTCTTGAAGGGATAGGTCTATTTATTCTGCTCTGGTGGTATGCTTCAACGCCGCGTCCGGCAGGGCGGGTATCGGCTTTGTTTTTAATCGGGTATGCTATTAGCCGGATGTTTGTCGAATTTTTCCGGGTGCCTGACGTCCAATTGGGCTATCTGGCATTGGGTTGGTTAACCATGGGGCAGCTTTTATCAATCCCCATGCTCATTTTAGGAATCTGGTTGTGGTGGCGGGCTGAATCATGAAAACATATCTTGAATTATTACAACATGTACTGGATTACGGGGTGAAGAAAGCGGATCGAACAGGCACTGGTACGCTGTCGGTGTTTGGTTATCAGATGCGTTTTAATTTAAAAGAAGGCTTTCCCTTAGTCACAACAAAAAAATTGCACACCCGAAGCATTATTCATGAATTGCTGTGGTTTTTAAAGGGAGATACCAACATTGCCTACCTCCATGAAAACGGCGTGACCATCTGGGATGAGTGGGCAGACAGTGAAGGAAATCTCGGGCCTGTGTACGGACAGCAGTGGCGGTCCTGGCCGACAGCGGATGGCCGTACGATTGATCAATTGAGCGATGTGCTTCAGCAGATTAAAAATAACCCTGATTCAAGACGACTGATTGTCAGTGCCTGGAATGTTGGTGAACTGGATAAAATGGCGTTAATGCCCTGCCATGCGCTTTTTCAATTTTATGTCGCCAATGGCCAGTTATCCTGCCAATTGTATCAACGCTCCGCCGATATCTTCCTTGGCGTACCGTTTAATATCGCCTCCTATGCCCTGCTGACTCACATGGTCGCACAACAGTGCAAGCTTGATGTCGGCGAATTTATTTGGACTGGTGGAGACTGTCATCTGTACTTAAACCACCTGGAGCAGGCGCACACCCAATTGGCACGCGAACCGCTGGCTTTACCGCAACTGCGCATGGCTCGCTGCCCTGACAGCCTGTTTGACTACCGATTCGACGATTTTATTATCGAAAATTATCAATGCCACGCAGCCATTAAAGCGCCCGTTGCCGTTTAATTGGCTACCTGCACGCATTCCATGCTATCAGCCTGAAAGACTTACCGCGGCAAGCCGCGGTATCCTGCTTTCAATAGGGGTTTAGCGAAAGCGTGGTTAAATCGACGGGTAAGGGTTCACGGGCTGAGCCGGTGTATCGACTTGACGGTACAACACACCGGTGGTTATAAAAAGTTGCGCCAGGTAGTAGGTAAGCATCACGGCCAAAGGCATCCAGCGTGAGGGAATCACAAACAGGCCAAGCCCCAGCAGGCTGTCTGATACCAGGAAAAGACAGGCGCCAGAAATAATCATGGCAGCCTGTTGTTTCACCTGAAACGCGGAAAAAACCATGGTGAGCAGGGCAATGAGGTAAACTAAAATGGGGATGGCCAGCTGCCCAAACGCGGTATGGAAATAACTGTAGCCGGCGACGGCTAAGCTTAAGGGAATTAAAAAAATCAGCAGACGATTGCGGTTAAAATGAAAATCGCGCAAAAAAAGATTAATGTACACGCAATGGGCCAATAGAAAACAAACCATGCCGATCATGAAGGCCAACTGGCTCGAATGCGTTAATACGACATCGCCGGCCAGAGAAAAACCCAAGGCCAGGCCGAGCAGGCCTTTTATTATGGATGCCTGCGGCATGATCTTCACCAGAATCAACAGGCAAATAATGGGCAAAGGCTTTAAAATGGTGGTCAGCGGGTAAGCAATAAAAGGCAGCAGTAAAAGATAAAGAAAGGAAAAGAATAAAAAGAGGTTTAAAATCCGTTTGGGCAGCTCGTGGGGCATTATAACCATCCAGTTTGGTATGATGGTCTTCATTTTAACGATTTCGTGGCCATGAAGATATCCCCTTCCTTCCATGAATAATGCTTAATATTTTGTCAATTGCGTCAAATTATGATTTAATATTGCCCGTGTTGTTTTACTATGGATCGTTATATGAAAAAAACAATCGTTCTGATCATCATGAGCCTTGTGTTTACTTCAGTCTATGCCAGCAAGCTCAGCCATTATTTTAAAAAAATGGAAGAGGAAGATCGCGCCAATCAACAGCGTGAATTACAACAAGACATGAATTTTGCTGATTTTGCTTTCCGTCTTGATAAACGCTACACCGATGAAAACGGTGAGCGCTGCCGCGATTATGTGTTCCGTTCCCGCAGCAACCCTTATCGTCACGGTTATTTTACCGTCTGTGACGAGCGATAATCCGAAACCCGGGTTGGGGTGTCATGCTGAAACCACAACCCGGAAAATCACCCCTCTTGTTTTAATTTCCGGGTAATTTACCGCTACTGGTGATAAGAAGTGGCGTCCCTGGATTGACTTCCATTGCCTGCTTAACCAGTACACCCCCATTGAGGGGCGTTCCAGCCCAATCGGCAATTAAAGTGGGGAAATCGGGTTTACCATCCTCTACCCACCAGGCCCAGGCGGTATAGTGAATCTGGTGATCACCAATGTATTTCAGAATGGCTGTGTAGGATTGTTTATAAGTATCCGGGATGGTATCTTTTGAGGTGGCCGGGAAGTGAGCCCGGATGTTATCGCCAAATTCAGTAAAAATGACGGGGTATTTGTTGATGACACCCTGTAAGCTTGCGCTGATTTGCTCATAGGACCGCTGATAAGGATGGGCGCCATAAACAATGTTTTCTCCCTTAATCGCATAATGGTAATTGTCGCTGGCATTCACAAAATCCAAATTAAACCCCCATTCCGTGCCATTCACAATGCAGATATTGTTTGCGCCGGTAGCCCGGATAGCGTCTACCAGTTCCTGATAGCCAACGTAGGTGGCGTTGCCTTTAAGCCACACGTCCTTATCAATGACGGGTTCATTAAATAATTCGAACATGACGGTGCCGTAATCTTTGTATTGACGGGCGACGTCTTGCCAGAATTGCACAGACGATCGTTTAAAAGCCATGTTGTCCTGGCCGTCTTTATCCAGCCAATGCAAATCGATAATTACCGCCATGCCGTTTTGGGTGGCGTGGTAAATGAGCGCATCAACGATTTGTTTGTAGGAGCCTTTGACATCCACCGATTCCGATTCAAGCCAGCTTTTTTGCTTAAGCGATAGTCGAATGGTGTTGGCTCCCCATTTTTTCATGTTCAAAAGGTCGTCTTCACTGAGAAACTGACCTTGCTTGTTCCATTCCAGCGATGGTCTGGCCATGCCTCTGATCATGATGACGTTGCCCTCATTATCGACAATTTGATTGCCTTTCACCGTTAAGATGTAAGGTTTGCCCGTATTCAGGGCATACACAGCCGGTGTGGCTCGCGGGGTATTGGCAAAGGGGCCTGCATCCGCTGGTTTATCCGGCGTGACAATTTTGCCCTTGTCTGATACGCGAATTATCCACTGATTGGGGTTGTGAGGTTCCTGTTTAACATCAAGACCATCAATGTAGTAACCGGTTTTCGCCTCATTGCTGTATTGTTCAAAACGGACGTTCGAACCATTGTTCAAGAGGGTCAGTGTGCCGTAATAGTTATTATTTTCATCATAGATATTCCAAACGCTCCATTGTTTATCTGCTTGTGGATGCGTGGGAATCCCGGCGCCTGCATCCGTTTGGCAGTTGCCATAACCGGCACGGTAGTGTCCCCAGGAATTTCCACCGTTGGCCTGCAATTGAAGGGTTAAATTGGGTTGCGAGCCTGTACCTAAATAATTACACAAGGATTGTTGAGCGGCGTAAGCAGTGGAACTTAACCAAAGTGTGAGTGCACTGACGAGTCGAAGGGTAATCTGCATGAGGTTTGGCATGGTTTGCATGATTGATGATGGTCCTTTTGATCAAATAATAATCTGTTTTCGAATAAGGTATAGCCAATCGACCCTGTTTGTTCATTGGTCTTGCTTGAGCTAAAAGGCTCATATTGTATCATTTTAATACTGTATTATCCAATTTTGTGGCGGGTTTTCTCTTAATAGCGTAAGAGTTACGCTTGCGTTGACCCAGTAAATTTGTTATTTTGGATGATGTTTGTATAAAAAACAGACATTGCTTGTTTGAGCAAGAACTGGCTAGATAGCCCGTATTTTTAGTAATTAACGAAGGATGTTATATGTCTTCTCATGATGTAGGGGTGGTAACAGCGGAGACTTCACTCAAAGTTTCTGAGTGGCAGAAGCAGGATACAATCTGGATGCTTGGCTTGTATGGAACAGCCATCGGCGCAGGCGTTCTTTTCCTGCCTATTGATGCCGGAATGAATGGTATTTGGCCGTTATTGATCATGGCCGTGCTGGCATTCCCAATGACGTATTTTTCCCACCGCGCCCTTTGCCGGTTTGTGTTATCCGGCTCAAAACCCAAAGCCGATATCACCGCGGTTGTCGATGAACATTTTGGGCCGCTGGCAGGCAAAATCTTAACGTTTCTCTATTTCTTTGCCATTTACCCTCTTTTGTTAATGTACAGTGTCGCTATCACCAACACAACGCAAAGTTTTTTAATTAATCAGTTGGGCATTACACCGCCGTCACGGGCTGTATTATCCATTGCGCTCATTCTGGCGTTAATGGCCATTATCCGGGTAGGTCAGCAATTTGTGGTTAAGGCCATGAGTGTTCTGGTTTATCCGTTTATCACCATGCTGATGCTGTTGGCGCTTTACTTAATCCCACACTGGAATGGAGCCATTTTACATCAGTCTGCCGCGATTGGGTCTAACGGGCATGGTTTACTGATGTGCCTGTGGCTGATTATTCCGGTCATGGTGTTTTCATTTAATCATTCGCCGATTATTTCTTCATTCGCGGTCCACCAGAAACAACAGTATGGCCATAATGCGGATCGCCGCAGTAACCAAATCCTGCGTTACAGCCACCTGATGATGGTGGTGACTGTGCTGTTTTTTGTATTCAGTTGCGTGTTCAGTTTATCGCCACAGGACTTGGCCGAAGCCAAGCGGCAGAATATTACCATCCTGTCTTATCTGGCGAATCATTTTAACAACCCGCTGATTGCCTATGCGGCGCCGTGTATTGCGTTTATTGCCATTTCCAAATCATTCCTGGGGCATTACCTGGGAGCCAGTGAAGGGATGCATGGCTTATTGATCAAATCCATGGGCAAGCGTAACGCGGCTGATGGCAAACGCTATCAATTATACCTGGCTATTGATATTTTCATCATTATCACTTGTTGGATCGTGGCGACCATTAATCCCAGTATTCTGCGGATGATTGAAACCCTGGGCGGCCCGGTGATTGCGATGATCCTGTTCTTATTGCCCATGTATGCGCTGTTAAAGGTTCCGGCAATGAAACCTTATCGTCACAGGATTACTGATGGATTTATCACCGTGATTGGTTTGATTGCTATTTCCGCCATTATTTATGGGTTGGTGACCTGGTAAACACCATGCTCTTTCATAAAAAAGGCGGTCATCCCGCCTTTTTTATTTAGTGTGCTTCATCCCAGTTGGCGCCTACACCGACTGAGACTTGCAAGGGAACAGACAGCTGAACGACATTTTCCATCAACGACGGGATGGCTTGCCGACACAGCTCAACCGCTTCTTCGCGTACTTCAAACACCAATTCATCATGAACCTGCATGATCATTCGGGCTAAAGGTTCCTTTTGCTGACTTTGCCAATCCGCTACCGACAACATGGCTTTCTTAATGATGTCGGCTGCGGTTCCCTGCATAGGCGCATTGATGGCTGCCCGCTCAGCCGCTTTCTGACGCATCAGGTTACGGGTATTGATTTCAGGAAGATGCAGCCGGCGTCCAAACAGGGTTTCTACATACCCCAATTGATGGGCTTGCCGACGGGTACGTTCCATGTAATCAAGGACCCCCGGGTAACGCTTAAAATAGGTATCCATGTAATATTGGGCATCCTGGCGTTCAATGCCTAGCTGTTTAGCAAGCCCAAAAGCCGACATGCCGTAAATTAGACCGAAATTGATCGCTTTGGCACGGCGGCGGTGTTCGTGGGTAATGTTATCAAGACTAACCTGAAAAATTTCGCTGGCGGTGGCTGCGTGAATATCCCAGCCCTGTGCAAAGGCCTTAAGCAAATTGGGATCCTGTGACAGATGCGCCATGATGCGCAACTCAATCTGAGAATAGTCCGCGGCCATGATACGATGATGGGGTGGAGCAATAAACGCTTTGCGGATAAGGCGACCCTCTTCTGTACGGATCGGAATGTTCTGCAAATTGGGATCGCTGGACGACAGGCGACCCGTTGCAGCCACGGCCTGATTGTAACAGGTATGGACCCGGTGGGTGCGTGCATTCAGGCGTTTGGGCAAGGCATCAATATAGGTTGATACCAGTTTGCTTAAACTGCGGTATTCAAGAATGACAGCAGGCAGGCGGTAATCAAAAGCCAGTTCCTGCAGAACTGATTCTGCAGTGGATGGTTGCCCTGTGGGCGTTTTGCTAAAAACCGGTAATTTCAGTTCATCAAACAGAATTTCCTGTAATTGTTTGGGGGAATTCAGATTAAAGGACCGTCCCGCCAATTGCACGGCCTCCATTTCCAGTGCAGCCATTCGTTCTTTCAAACGCTGTCCATGATGGCTTAATGCATTTTCATCGATAAGAACCCCGTGTTTTTCAATGTCTGCAAGCACCGTGATGAGCGGTATTTCAATGTCGTTTAAAACATGTTTTAGCGATTCACTGAGCTTGGGGTAAAGTGTTTGATGCAGTTGAAGCGCAACGGCCGCCGCTTCGGCGGCATAAGGTGCGGCTATTGTGATCGGGATTTGGTCAAAGGGTAATTGTTTACTGCCCTTGCCGGCAATTTCGTCAAAGTGTATGGTTTTGTGGCCCAAGTATTTCAACGAAAGGGAATCAAGATCGTGGCCAGTGTTGCTGCTGTTTAAAACATAGGATTCCAGCATGGTGTCATAGGCTAAGCCGCGAAGGGTGATGCCATGATTTTTAAGAATACAATAGTCGTACTTCAGGTTTTTGCCAATTTTACCAATGGCTGGGTTTTCAAAAATCGGCTTTAAGGCACTTAAGACCACATCCACAGCCAGTTGTTCACAGTGTTCGGTATGACGCAATGGAATATAGGCCACTTGTTCAGCATCAATAGCCAGAGCAATCCCCACCAGTTTCCCATCCACGGGATCAAAATGGGTAGTCAGGGTATCGAGGCTGAATTGGCTGCAGGCATGCAGTTGGGTCACCCACCCATCCAGGCTGGCTGTGGTCGTAATCAGATCATACTGGATGACAGAGGGTTGTTCTTCAAGTAGGTCAATTTGCAATTGTTGCTGGGGTTCTTTTACGCTGAGTAATTCTTTAAGCCACCCCTTAAATTCCAATTCCCGCACCAGTTCAATGAGCTGTTGTTGCTCAGGCGCCTGAATGACCAATTCCTCCAGGGTCATGGGCAGCTCAACATCGGTTTTGATGGTGACTAATCGTTTGGAAAGCGGCAAATCCTGTAAGGCTTCCCGCAGATTCTCTCCGATTTTGCCGCTGATGGCATGGGCATTAGCGACCAGGTTATCGAGCGTTTGATATTGCTCCAGCCATTTAGCGGCCGTTTTAGGGCCGCATTTGTTCACGCCGCGGATGTTATCGACGCTGTCCCCAATTAAGGTCAGGTAATCAATGATTTGGTCCGGCTTCACGCCAAATTTCTGATAAACCCCCTGGCTGTCTAATAATTGGTTGCTCATGGTGTTAATGAGGGTTACTTGCGGATTGACCAGCTGGGCCATGTCCTTGTCACCCGTGGAAATAACGACTTGGCGGCCCTGGGCGGTGGCCAGCACGGTCAGGGTGCCGATGACATCGTCAGCCTCTACACCATCAACAATCAGCAGCGGTAAGCCCATGGCTTTTAATAAGGTCAGCAAGGGTTCAAACTGGCAACTTAAATCATCAGGCATGGGTGCGCGATGGGCTTTGTACTCCGGATACCAGTCATCACGAAACGTTTTACCTTTGGCATCAAATACGACAGCCAGTTGCTGCGGTTTATAATCCTTGATGAGCCGCTTGATCATGTTGGCCACGCCATAAATGGCGCCCGTGGGTTTCCCTTTGGAATTGGTTAAAGGCGGCAACGCATGGAAAGCCCGAAAAAAATAGGATGAACCGTCAACCAGAATGAAAGGGGATGTCATTATTCACTCGCTTCATATTGAGCCAAACGCTCACTTAAGGCATTGACCTTCTCGCTTAAGGCTTTTAAATTTTTCCGCATCAACGGGATGCGTGTCACGGAAAGCTCCTGTTCAATGGCCTTGTCGCGCGGACGTGCCGGATTGCCCAGATAAATATTGCCTTCCAGCAAATGTTTTTTAGGTGGTACACCTGCCCGTGCGGCTAAAATGACGCCGTCATCGATGCGCACGTGGTCACTGACCCCGACATTGGCGGCGAAAATGACATGGTTACCGCTGGTGCTGCTGCCGGCGATGCCTGTAAAGGCACAGAGAATGTTATGCTGCCCCAGTTTAACGGAGTGCGCCACCTGAACCAGATTATCGATTTTCGTTCCTGCCCCGATAACGGTAGAGCCCAGTGTGGCCCTGTCAATCACCGTATTGGCGCCTATCTCCACATCATCTTCGATGACGACATTGCCAAGATGTGGCATTTTGAGGTGTTGTCCATCAACAAAAGTATAGCCGAATCCGTCCGAACCGATGACGGTGGCTGCATGAATGCATACGCGTTGACCGAGACGGCAGCCATCATAAATGGTGACATTTGGATGCAGGGTGGTGCCTGCCCCAATCGTGACCTGTTCACCAATGTGGACATGTCCTTTAATGATGCAATTATCGCCAATGACGGTGTGCGCACCGATAACCACATAGGGACCAATGAAAACGTGGTGACCAATGACAGCATCGGGGGCAATAACAGCGGTAGGATGAATCCCGGGGACGGGCAGTGGCTGCGGATAAAAATGATTGAGCAACTGGATAAACGCTTTAATGGGATTTTTAACCTGGATAACAGGTTTGATGCTGCTGGTGACAGACAGATTCACTAAAACAGCGGCAGCTTCCGATTGCTCGGCAATCTTTAAATTATCATTCCCGTCCGCAAAAACCAGCGAGCCGGGGAGGATATTATCAATAGGCGATATGCACTCGATAAGTAACTGGTTATCACCTACCACCGTGCCCTGGACCCGCTCTGCAATTTCAAATAAAGATGCCTTCATCAACTAACCTATATAAACCATGCAAAATAGCACGATTATACCGCGATGCGGGATTAGTTGCGAATCATGTTTTATCAATAAGCACTACCCTGATGATTAATCAGTTAAGAAGCGCTCCTCAGTAACAAGGCGGCATTGGCTCCGCCGAAAGCAAAATGTTGCGACAAGGCAATGTCGACTGGCTTTTTACGTGCTTCATTGGCGACATAATCCAGATCGCAGGCAGGATCCGGCTCGCTGAGATTAATCGTGGGCAGTAACAGATCCTCCTTTAGGCTTAACGCCGTGGCAATGATTTCCATGGCGCCCGCCGCGCCAATAGGATGACCGGTCATGGCTTTTTGCGCCGTAATGGGTATGTCATAGGCCCGCTCGCCAAACACACGCTTGATGGTTTCAGTTTCCGTGATATCGTTTAGTTCGGTACCGGTGCCATGGGCATTGATGTATTGCACGTCATTTAAGCTGAGACGGGCATCATCGAGTGCTGCCTGAATGGCCCGAATCTGCCCCTCCGAATCAGGTGCGGTGACATGGTAGGCGTCGCAACTGGCGCCAAAGCCAATGATTTCGCCCCAAATCAGTGCACCCCGGGCTCGGGCGTGGTGATACTCTTCGAGGATCAGTACCCCTGCGCCATCCGCCATGACCATGCCGCTGCGGTTTTTATCAAAGGGGCGGCAGGCTAATGCAGGATGTTCGTTTTGAGTTGACATGACTCGCAACTTGCACCAGGCGGCCATGATGGTTTCCCACAACAGGGATTCTGTGCCGCCGCAGAGTGCGACACTGAGTCGGCCGCTGGCAATTTGCTGATAGGCATTGCCAATGGCTTCTGCGGAGGAAACGCAGGCGTTGGAAATGGTGGAATTAGGACCGCCCAGACCAAAGGCGATGGCAATGTGATTGGCAACGGAATTCGGCATGCCACGGATGACGCTCAACGGCGGTATTTTTTTCCATCCTTCATTAAAAAAAGCCTGATAGGCGGATTCAAGCTCAGGGGTGCCTCCCAAGCTCGTGCCAATGTAGGTGCCGGCTTTGGCCAGTTCAGCCTTGTTTAAGCCCGCGCGTTCAATGGCATGGTGACTGCAATAAAGGGCGTATTGAGTCGCCCGTGGGTAGCGCTTGCTTTTATCGAATTCGGGAAGATGGGCTAAAGAAAAGTCGTGAATTTCACCCGCAATCCGGGTGGGGTAGGGGCTAGGGTCATAATTTTGAATGGGTTTTATACCGCATTGGCCTTTCACTGCTGCCGCCCAAAAATTTTCCAATCCGTTACCGATGGACGACACGATCTCCATGCCGGTGATCACCACGCGCTTTTTCATTCCATACCCTTAGGGCTTTCCGTAAGCAATAAAAAGCAATACTAAAGGGGGGCAAGAAAATCTGTCAAGCCGAATTGATAAATCTTTCGCAGGGGTTAGCCTGCCTAACGCAGGCCTTTGTTTTAATAATAATTACTGTTGGCCACGCGCCATGCTCGAAACCAGCATAATACGCAATGAATTGACCGGGATAAACCAGTAATCGTGCTCATAAAGGACGTTAAAGCCATGACGGAGATACAGATCAAGCGCGCCGCGGTTGGTTGTTTCAACATCCAGTTCCTGCCGGTCTTTCCCCAGGGTTAAGGCATGATTGATGCAATAAGCGAGCAATTCGCTGCCTAAGCCCTGACGTTGATAGGCCGGGAGAATGGCGATGTCGGAAAATAATGCAAGGGTTTCCTGCCAGCGGATGTGGGCCTTTCCAACCGGTTTCTCATCAATCAGGGCAATAAAAATGGTGTAGTCATTGTCATCAAGCAGGGTGATGAATCGCGACGGCATGCTCACCTGCCCGTCTTTAAAGCAGGCATCGTCGATAGCGCACAGCGTCTCGACGTCCTCGAATATGGCTTTCCTGACGGTCAAGCGGGGCTGGTTAAGAAGAATCGGCTTATACCCATTGCGCTGCATATGGTATTCCGTTTGCTGATAATTAAAACCCAAATTGGCAAGCCAGGATGAGTTTAAGTTCGACGGCATGGAAAAAATAACAAAATCCACCTGTTTGGCAGTTAACAGCGGAAATACCGTTTCCAGCAACAAGCGGGATAATCCCTGCCGGCGGTGGGAGGGCGCAACCAGCAGACTGATTTCACAGGCATTGGAATAGAAAAAATAAACACTTAAAAACGCAACCAGTTTGTCTTTCTCATAATAAAGTACATTGCTTTCCGTGTCTCTTTTCTGGGTGAGAATATGACGGTAAAAGGCCGGCAACCCGCCGTCAGCCTGCCTGCACACGTCAAGCAGGCCATCAAAGTCATTCAGTTGTTGTCCGGTGATTTGGCGGTTGCAAATTAGCATAGGAAATCTTGTTAAAATAAAATAATTATTGCACAAATTAAGGTCGTTTTGTGACGCACCTGCACAATGGCGGGCGGTGAAACGGGTGATTTCTTTCTTAACCCCCGGTAAATTAACATATTCCTATTCAAATGTATCGTCATTGGCCGCTTTTAAAGAAGACGATTTATTGAGCCAGTATTTATAAAAAACAGGCAACAGGATAATTAATCCCAGGCAAAGCAGCGGTAAAAAAATGTGAGGATGAAAAATGATGGTCAGATCGGGCGCTTTATTGCGAGCAAATAAATAATTTAAACTGCTGCCGACGCTTGCATAAATCAGGGTGCCGGGAAGAATGCCGATAATGGTAGCGGCAATGTAGGTTTTAACCGGGACATTCAGCAAGGCGGGTACAATATTGACCAGCCAGAAAGGAAATAGCGGGATGATGCGTAAAACCAGCAGGTAGGTAAAGGCATTTTGTTGAAATCCCTGACGCATTAAAGCCAGTTTTCCGCCAGCTTTTTTATTCATTAAATCCATAAAAGCAAAACGCACGGCAAAATAAAGCAGCACCGCACCGGCCGTGGCACTGAAGGCGACATAAACACTGCCGAGAAAGGTGCCAAACAAAAGCCCCCCCGTCAATGTCAGTAACAAGGCGCCCGGAATGGAGATGGCAACGGTGACAATGTAGGTTGCCATAAACAGCAGCGTGACCGCGGCATAATGGGAGGAAGTCCAACGCTGCAGCGTTTGATGATGGCGCTGTAACTGCTCAAAGCTTAAGTATTGATATAAACCCAGGCTTAAAAAAAGGCCTGCTGCAAGAAGGAGCAGGAACAGGGGTAACAACCGGTATAGCCAGGTTTTAATGATTGAATAAGTAGAGGTATTGTCCATATCCCTCCTTTTCCATGTCCTGCTTTGGAATAAAGCGCAAGGCGGCAGAATTCATACAGTAACGTTGTTTAGTCGGTTCCGGTCCGTCGTCAAAGACATGGCCTAAATGCGAATCGCCATACCTTGAGCGCACTTCGGTGCGCTGAAAAAATAACCAGGAACGCTCTTTTTTTAAGATCACGGCATTGGCAGTAATGGGCCGGGTAAAGCTCGGCCATCCTGTTCCAGAATCGTATTTGTCGGTGGAACTGAATAAGGGTTCACCGGAAACCACATCCACATAAATTCCTTCCGCCTTGTTATCCCAGTAGGGATTATCAAAGGCTTTTTCGGTCGCGTTTTTCTGAGTCACCTGGTATTGCAGGGGCGTTAACTGCTTAAGGCGGCTGGCTTTATCGAATGACGGCGCCGCCAGGGCGAGACTGCTTGAAAGCAAGAGCAAGAGCAGCGATTGCATAGTCCTCATTTGTTCCATACCTCATCAATACGTGCATCGCGTCCGCAGCGGTAACGATAATATTTGTAGCGCCAGTTATGTTTCAGATAATAATTCTGGTGATAATCATCGGCTGCATAAAACTGGGTTGACGGGACGACCTCGGTGTACACGTGTTTAAACCGTTTTTCCATGGCCTTTTTACTGGCTAAGGCAATTTTTTTCTGTTCTTCATTTAAATAAAAAATCGCGCTGCGGTATTGTCGGCCATGATCGCAGAACTGGGCATCCTTGACAGTTGGGTCAATGTGGTGCCAGAAAAAATCAACCAGTTGCCTGTAACTGACCACATCGGGATTATACATGACTCTCACTGCTTCGGCATAGCCGGTTCCCCCGGCGGATACCTGTTCATAGGTTGGGTCTTTACTGCTGCCGCCGTCAAAGCCGGCGACGGTGCCAAGCACACCCTTCACTTTATCGAAATCGGCCTCCACGCACCAGAAACACCCTCCTGCAAAAATAGCTTCTTCCACCTTGGCATAGGCTAAATTAAAAATAAGCATCAACGCACACACGAACCCTTTGTACATGGGAGCCTCTTTGTATACTTTATAACAACAAGTCTAGCAGCTTTAGGGCAGGGGATTGGTTTGCGAACGAAATAAAGCCTCGTGGCGAGCAAACTGGACGAGGCGAATGACGGCGGTCAGGCAAACCAGCGTGGTGAAAACGGCAGCCAAACCATTGAACCATTGCGGCAGCAACACCATGGCAATAAAAAAACAGAAGGCTTCCGCCCTTTCCATCAACCCCGGGCTGTAATGAAAACTTTTATGGGATTCATTCTGGCTGAAAATGCCAACCACGAGAAAGCTGGTGATGCACAAAAGCATACTGCCCAACATCAGGATAATGGCGAAGGCCCGCTCCGGATTTATCCAATACAGAGCAAAAACCACCGCGAACTCAACCAGCCTATCCATCATGATATCCAGCACTGAACCAAGGGGCGACGCCTGGTTTTGATGGCGTGCCAGGGAGCCATCCAGCGTATCGCAATAACCGGAAATCAGCAAAAGAAAAATCGCCAGTTTGTCATAGCCCCCGCACAGCGCGGGGATAAAGGCCAAGCCAAAAAAACCCGACAGCCAGGTAATGGCCTGTGGCGTGATGCGTCGATCCAGGACCCTCACTAAAGGATCAACGAGCCGTTTTTGATAATGATGACGCAGCGTTTGTTCGAGCATGATATCCCTTAAGCCGCAAGAATACCGTAGTGTAATTAAAAATAACCAGAAAAACACACATGAATAATGGTTAGACAACATGTACAATACTATTCTTTTTTTGTGCAGCAACTCATGCAAAGAAAAGACAATTCATTAATCAATGCCTGGAATCCCAGCCAACAGGACACCTGGAAGGTGTTGAAACAGGAGGCTATGACCAAGGCCAAAATGTTATTTATCAAAGAAAAGCCATCGTTTCTGACCTTGTATCGTTTTCTTGCTGATGCAAGACACCAAATAGCGGTCTCCCTGAAGCAGGAGTCACTTGAATACCTGGGTATTCTTCGCGATGAGCACTGCGAATACATTGATACGCCTATAACCTTGTTGCATCCCGACCAAGGCCGATATGCCAGTTTCTTCCCTTGTTTGGCAGACCGTTACCAGTCATTAAGCCAATGCTTGCCCTTAAATCAGGAGAGCGTCGGGCTTGCGTATCTACTGTTGGGAGCAAAGCAAGAACAGGATATTCAGGGGGTCGATTATTTAAACCTTGAACACAATGCGCTGCAGTTAACCTGTTTTTATACCGTCAGGGGTATGAAAGGCAAAAATCCCATCGCCTGGTATGCGCTGGTGCACACCCCGCGGACTCAACTGCAGGCTATTTTTGAGCGATTAGAAGCGCTCTACCAACAGCTTGACATAGATAACTCGGCGGGTAACGGCAAGGTTTTAAAAGAAATAATCTGGTATTTAGCTCATGCCATGCCTTGTGTTCGCGGCAGCGCGGCTATTCTTGAAATGATGATTGGCCTGCTTGCGGAAACATTCGCCATTGATTTTGATTACCCCGAGCACGCAGTTCCTATTGATTTAATTGCATTGTTTACTCCCTCACCCGACGCATTCAATGCCTGCTTTCATTTAACTCCGATGGCCGACTTAAAAAAAGAATTGCGTCAAATTCTTGAGGAATGTAAACACAGCGCTTTCTTTTGCAACCAGAATCCTCAGTTAGCTGCCGCCAGAAAATTACTGAACTGGATTAATGGCTCGACAGACCCATTTAGCCCGGAAGAAATGACCTGCATAAACACCCCGGGTTCCGCATTAAACGAGCGGGTCAGGCATTACCAGTTAAACGGCAGTTTACCGCTGCTTACGCGATCAAACGGCACGGCATTGACATCCCCAGGTCTTTAAGCCGGAGACTTGTCCGCCCGCCACTGCCAAAGGATAACCGCTAAGGTCACCGCTGCGAGCAGGCTTAAATACACACCCGGCATGATTAAAACACCGGTGTAATGCACCAGCGTGGTGGCCACGAATGCACTCGTGCCGCCAAACAGGGCATTGGCCAGGTTATAGGTCAGCGACAGGCCGGTGTAGCGAAGGGCTGGCGGGAACAGGGCCATCAGCACTGCGGGAATAACGGCATAACTTAACGTCACCATCACAGCAAAAAGAATCTGGGTGATAACGATAGCATGTGTCGTGGTGCGGCCAAGCCAGTAATAAAGCGGGGTGGACAGCAGCATGAAGGCCAGCGCCCCTATCATCAACACCCGGTAACGGCCAATTTTATCCGCTGAATAACCGATGAGGGGGCAGCACAGGATGATAACGGCCAGCGTGACAGTGTTGATGGTCAACGTATGCGGCAATTGAATATGATAAAAATGATGCAGGTAAGTCGCTAAATAAAGGAAGGACAGATAAAAACCAGTCGATGGCAGCATGACTAGCCCAATGGCTTTGATCATGGTGGTGAGATGATGATTAAACAAATGCGAGAAGGTTACGCCACGGGCTTTTTTATCGGCCAGCAGGTCGGCAAAGACGGGTGATTCCGGCATATGATGCCGCAGATACAAGCCAATTACGCCCAGAAACAGGCTGAAAAGAAAGGGAACCCGCCAAGCCCAGGGGACGGTAAAGTAATCGGTCACGGCGGCTGTGGCTGAGCCGAGCAGCAGGCCGAAAAAAGCCGAGGCCATGGCGAGTGATCCATAATAAGTGGCTTTATCCGCAGGCGCATGCTCCAGTAAATACACAATCGAACCAGTGAATTCACCGCCGACAGCGAGGCCTTGCAACAGTCGGCACAGGATTAACAGCAAGGGTGCCGCCAGGCCGATTTGGTGATAATCCGGCAAAAGGCCGATGAAAGTAGTGGGAATGGCCATCAACAGAATGGCTGAAGACAAAGCGGTTTTTCGCCCGTAATTATCACCGATGTAGCCAAAAATGACTGCACCCAGCGGCCGCATGATAAAGCCGACAGCAAAGACCGCATAGGTCGTCAGTAAAGCCAGCGTCGCATTGTCATTGGGAAAAAACAGCGGCGTAATAGTCGCGGCAAAATAGCCGTACAGGGCAAAGTCATACCATTCCAGAATATTGCCAAGCAGTCCGGGTACGACAATGCGATGCAGAGAAATCGGTTTGTTCATGGCGTTTGGCGGCAAGAATCAATGATAGTATGATGCTGGTATTTCTCCTGGTGGGTCAATAAAAACATGTCAAAGGCTTTAATCTGGTTTCGAAGGGACTTACGCTGCCGTGATAACCCAGCTTTGGTCAAGGCTTGCCAACAGCATGATTGTCTCCTGCCCCTGTATCTTTTCGATGAACAATGCCCTGATTTGGGTGCTGCACAGCACTGGTGGCTGCACCACAGTTTGTTGTCGCTTGAGCAGCAATTGCAGCAGCAGGGTTTAAGTTTACACCTTCGGCGCGGTGATCCTCTGACCTTGCTGCAACAGATAATCCGTGACTTTCAAATTGACAGTGTGTATTGGAACCGCTGTTACGAGCCCGCAGCCATCGAGCGTGATCAGCGGATCAAAGCAGCCTTGCAGGCCATGGGCGTTCACGTGGAGAGCAGTAATGGCAGTTTGTTCAATGAGCCCTGGACGGTAAAAAATCAAAGCGGTGATTACTTTAAAGTCTTCACCCCCTACTGGAAGCAGAGTTTAAAACAAATCACCCTGCCCCCGCCGGTAACCGTCAGCCGCTGGCCAAAGCCGGTTACCGGAGTGAGCAGTGAGACGCTTGACAGCTGGCAATTACTCCCTTCAAAACCCAATTGGGCTTCGGCATTCAGCGATTTCTGGCAGCCAGGTGAAGAAGGGGCTTTGCAAAAACTGGAACGCTTCGTTCACCAGGGATTGCAAGGCTATAAAGAGAAGCGCAACCAGCCGGCACTCACTGCGTCGACGTCCCGACTTTCCCCCCACCTTCATTTTGGCGAAATTAGTCCCTGGCAGATTGCACGGGCCATTGAGCAGGCACGGCAAACCCCCGCCTGTGATCACGAGGCAGCGGATCATTTTTTGTCGGAATTGGGTTGGCGTGAATTTTCCTATCACCTGCTCTACCATTTTCCCGAGTTACCCAACCGTAACGTCAAAGCGGCGTTTGACGCGTTTGCCTGGCAGAATGAAGAACGCTTGCTGCACGCCTGGCAACGGGGTAAAACCGGGTATCCCATTGTCGATGCCGGCATGAGGGAGTTGTGGCAGACGGGGTATATGCACAATCGGGTGCGTATGATCGCGGCGTCCTTTTTGACCAAGCATTTACTGATTGATTGGCGCCTGGGCGCCTCCTGGTTCTGGACGACGCTCCTGGATGCCGATTTGGCTAACAACTCCGCGAGTTGGCAATGGGTGGCGGGCAGCGGTGCGGATGCCGCTCCTTATTTTCGTATTTTTAACCCGGTGCTGCAGGGTGAGAAATTTGATGCCAAGGGAGAGTATGTACGCCGTTGGTTGCCGGAATTGCGTGGCCTCGATAACAAATGGATTCATCAACCCTGGCGTGCCCCCGCTTCGGCCCTGAACCTGACGCTTGGCATGGATTACCCTGTCCCGCTGGTGGATCACGACCACGCCCGGACAAGGGCGCTTGCCCACTATCACCAGTTGAACGCTTAACTGATAATAAAAAACACCACAAAAATAAGGGTCAGGAGAATGACCCAGGCATTGATTGCCTGCCGGGTGATTAATTTTAGCAGCGTGTACAAAATGATGCCGCTGCCAATCCCGTCAGCAATCGATGAGGTGAATGGAATCATCATGATAGTAAACATGCAAGGGGCTGTTTCGGTCATGTCTGTGAGTTTTAATTCACTGACATGTTTCATCATGCAGCACGCCACGTACAACAAGGCGGGACCCACGGCATAGCTGGGAATCATTTGAGCTAACGGGAAGAAAAACAGCATCAACAGAAAACCGGCGGCAATGACCAGGGCCGTAAGCCCCGTGCGCCCGCCGCTCTCAATGCCGGCGGCCGATTCGATATAAGGCGAGGTGCTGGCGGAGCCCAAAACACCGGCTAAGGTCGAGGCGGCTGCATCGGCCGTCAGGCTGCGGCTTAAGCGCTGTGGGTAATCTTTTTCATGTTTAAACAGTGATTGATTCAGTAAACCTATCAGCGTACCGGTCGCATCAAAGACGGCGATAAGGAAAAAGGTAAAGGTCGCTTTGATGGCGGCAATCGAGGAAAGGCCAGAAAAATCGAGCGCTAGAAATGTCGCCTGCATGGAGGGCGGTAATGCCACAATGCCTTGCCAATGCGTCAAACCAGCAATCAGGCTTAAAAGGCTGATGCTGAGGATGCTGATGATAATCGCCGCCGGTACTTTAAAATAATCGAGGATGAGAATGAACAGAAAGCCAAGAAAAAAAAGCAGGCTTTCAATGCGTGTGATGTCGCCGAGGCGCATCATGGTGTGTGCATCGCTGACAATAATCTGGCTGCTCTTTAAAGCAATCAGTGCAATGAGCAGGCTGATGCCGATGAGGATGGCGATTTGCAGATTTTGTGGAATGGCTTCAAGCAGCAAACGCCTGAGGGGTGTTAAGCTGACGATAAAAAACAGCAGACCGGAAATGAATACCATGGCCAGGGCATGCGGCCAGTCAATGCCCATGCTAAGCACGACGCTGTAGGTGAAATAGATGTTTAACGCCATGCCTGGCGCGACGCCAATGGGGGTGTTGGCCCACCAGCCGGTGAGTGCGCAGGCAAAGGCCGTCACCAGGCAGGTGGCGGTAAATACAGCACCCTGATCCATGCCGGCTTCATGGAGAATGGCCGGGTTGACAAAGGCAATGTAGACCATGGTCAGAAAGGTGGTTATGCCGGCGATAATTTCTTGAGTGATTGAAACCGAAGCAACATCCTTTTTGGCTTTTTCCATGGTTCTAAGGGTACTTGGGGTAAAACGCAATCGTACACAACGAACACCGGGCTTGGCAATCTCAGATGTGGAGATTTAATACGCTGAAAATGATTTCAATGGTAATTAAAACAATAATGATCACTTCCAAACCATGAGAGTGGCGATTTTCCAGGTAACTGTTAAACATGTCAAAAATTTCGTTTAAGGTGTCTAAGCGATGGTTCAGGGCATTTACCCGGCGCTGGATATGAAGGTAGCGCTCCAGCATCGTGTAGTATTCTTCAAGCGTTGGATGCTGCCAGAAATATTTGGGATGGTAGAGGAAATTACTGATTAAATTCATTTCAGTAATGGTCCCTAAAATTTCGCCGATAACCTGCCTTATCTGATTGCGGGTGATTCGCATCTGGCCTTTATTGGAGATGCTTTGGATCATGGGGGTGTATTTTTCAATCAAGGCTTCAATGACCGTTTCAAAATACTGCAGTTTGACTGATTGCGAAAAACCATAAGAAAGGCTCAATTTCAGTTCTTCATTATCGCCTTCGATGATGAGGCAATCCACATCAAAAAAATCATGGGGCTCAATGGCGGTACGATCACCGATTTGATAGCTGAACTCATCACGAACACGGAAGGGGACCGGTTTGTCGACAAACAGGCGAATGGTATCAAGGTAATTGCGTATGCGGTGGCGTTTAATCCCCCAGGAGACCACTGTCCCGTTTTTAAAAACAAACAGGGTATAGGTATTGGCGTCAATGGGGCTTAGTTTTAATACATCGCGGGAACGAACGGATGAATAGCCAACCAGCGCTGTTTTAAAATGATGATCCAGACGGGTCAGATCAATGGTATTACCGATACAATAACTTAGGCATTCCATAATAGGTTCTCAAAATGGCAATAGCACCCATGAGCACTGTGCACATGGGTTTGCCTGCAAGTATACCGCAAACGCTTAAAAACTACTCGGTCTCCGCCGTTTCTTTACCAGAATATGCTTTTTTGCGATCGGTCACACCACTGAGCCATTGTGGACAAACTTCAAGAATTTCAGCGATCTTGTCCAATTGCTCCGGTGACGGCAGCAAATGGCCAAAGAGCATGGCATTGGCCAAATGGCGGGTGACACCGAAAACCTTGGCCACGGCCTTGGTCTTTTCTGTAATATCTTCTGGGAAATCCAACAACGCCAATTCACGATTGAAACGTTGTGAGAATACTTTATTATTCATTCTTCACTCCATGAAATCGTCCTGCCAGCATCTACGGATGCTGTCCACTCGCCTGTCAATCCTTGATACAGGGTTAATCTGTTATAACTTATTTTTTTTACGAGGCAAAGTGTTTTTGCCTGAAGATGGCATTTTTTTCAATATTATCCAGATGTTGTGTCAAGTCATGCGGACTTAATCCAGTAATTGCATCACGTGATTGGAATATTCAATGCCATCGAGGTAAGCAGAAATGAAGCTGTCGGGTGGGAAATTAAAGTCCCTCAGTTTTTCAAATTCTCCCCGTTCATAAAATTCGACCGCCGACAGGATGTGCCCTATACCGCCTTTACGATGCAGCAGGGCTTTATTTAATTCCTCACTTAAAGAAATTTTGGCGAGCAGGGTCGGCATGGGTTCATTTAAAACAGCGTCCAGGGTCGATAACATCCCCACCGTGTAAGCCTGATGCGGCGGGGCAATTCCGGTTTGCCGAGCCAGGGATTGGCACATTTTGGCACGAATCAAGGTTTGTTCAAGCACGCTGTGGGCGACATCATCGAGGCTTGAAACCAGTAAAAGGCTTATCCAGTCGCGGATTTGAATCAGCCCCAGTTGTTGAATGGCATCCATGAGGCTATCAATTTTTTTCCCTGCGTATAAGGCGGCTGAATTGGCCAGCCTTAAAATACGGTAACTTAATTTGGGAATCTGCAGAATAATTTCTTCCACACGCTCCATGTGGATATCGGGATTATGCAACTCCGTGAGCAGTCGCAGTAAATGGGTTTTATTTTCTGAAATTTTTTCACCGCGGATTAAATCGGGGCGATTAAAAAAATAACCCTGAAAAAGATGAAATCCCAATTCCTGGCAGCGGGTAAAATGCGGCCTGGTTTCGATTTTTTCAGCAAGGAGTTTGCCTTTAAATTTAAGGTTTTTTAACAGTGCCAGTTGCTCAATGACCTCGGCTTCCGATAAATTCAACACATCGATTTTGATGACATCGGCAATCGCGATTAGAGGCAGTAACTCGTCTTTGTAGACAAAGTCATCAAGTGCAAATTTATACCCGCGCTTGGCCAGCGCGTGAACAACCCCAATCAGTTCGTCATCCACATAGGTGTCTTCCAGAATTTCAATGACGATTTTATTGCTGGGTAATAATTTGGGGATTTGTTCAATCAGGTGCTTGCGGGTGAAATTAATGTAAGCGGGGTAACTGCCAATAATTAATTCCAGATCAAGATGGGCAAATAAATGCGAAATGACGAAGGAGGTGGCTTTATCCCCTTCGAAGGAATTGGCGGGACTAAGATTGGCCTGTAAGCTGTCGCCATCACGATACAGCAATTCATAAGCGCATACCGTGCCGGAACTATTAAAAATCTCTTGTCGCGCAAATAAAGTTCCCAGAACTGGCTCCATCAATTTCTTACCGCGTCTAAGCTAAGTATAATCGACAAATAACGACTTTCTATTGGTTTTCAATAAAAAGATTGCACCGCCGGGAATTAATTTTCCCGGCCGTAAAAATTCAAATCCAGCTCGCGCGCGGCCCGGACATCATCGAGACGTTTAACCGGCATGGTATGCGGTGCGTTCTGAACAAGCTCTGGATTTTTCTGCGCCTCCTCCCGAATGGCCTGCATGGCCGCAATAAAACGGTCGAGCTCAGCCCGACATTCGGTTTCGGTGGGTTCGATTAACAGGCATTCCGGCACCAACAGCGGGAAATAAGTTGTGGGCGCATGGAAGCCGTAGTCGAGCAGGCGTTTAGCGAGATCCATGGCGGTAATGCCAAAATTTTTCTTGTCCTGACTTAAGGTTAAGATGAATTCATGGCTCGCGCGTCGTCCGGGATAGGCCGCATGAAATCCTGCTTTGGTTAAAGAGGCCAATAAATAATTGGCGTTCAAGGTGGCCAGGTCAGCCACTTCCGACAAACCTTCTTTACCCAATACACGGATATAAAAGTAGGCGCGCAACAGAATGCCGGCATTGCCCATGAACGTTGAGAGACGGCCGATGCTTTGCGGGTAATCGGCGCGGGCTGCCCAACGGTACTGATCCTGCTCTTTAATCACAATGGGCAAGGGTAAATAGGGCAGCAGGCGGTTGCCGACTGCAACAGGGCCTGCACCCGGACCTCCGCCGCCATGTGGGGTGGCGAATGTTTTATGCAGGTTTAAGTGCATGACGTCAAAGCCCATGTCGCCCGGACGCACTTTACCCAGGATGGCATTAAGATTGGCGCCATCATAGTAGAGTAATCCACCGGCCTGATGGACAATCGTCGCGATGTCTTTAATCTGACGCATGAACAGACCCAGTGTGGAGGGATTGGTTAACATAATCCCCGCGGTTCTCGGTCCGACTTTGCTTTTCAGCACATCCAAATCGATATCGCCGTCTTTCGATGTTTCAATTTCAACCACCTTAAAACCGCACATGGCTGCGGAAGCGGGATTTGTACCATGGGCCGCTTCGGGGATGAGAATTTCATCCCTGGCCGTATCGCCACGGGATTGATGATAGGCTTTAATCATGGCTACCCCGGCAAATTCTCCCTGGGAGCCTGCCATCGGTGTTAAGGAGACGCCGGGCATGCCCGTTATTTCGGCAATATACGTTTGCAACTCATAGAGCGCCTGTAAAAATCCCTGGCTGTTTTCGGCGGGCGTCAGCGGATGGCGATTGTTGAAGCCTTCAAGCATGGCGGCCTTGTGGACACCACGGGGATTGTATTTCATGGTGCAGGATCCGAGGGGATAGAAATGGGTGTCGATGGAGAAGTTTTTTTGCGACAAACGCGTGTAGTGCCTGACCACCTGTAACTCAGAACAGGATGGCAGACGCGGTGGATTTTTACGTAAAAATCGCGCCGGGATATCCTGAGAGGGGCGCTGCGGCCCCGGGGCTTGCGCGGTGGCTTGCCGATGCGTTTGCGAACGCTCAAAAATCAACATAATTTTCCCTCCGAATTTTGAATGATCGCCTTTAATTCGTCACGGTGCTTCACAGGCGTAAATTCAATGATGTGATAGTCGGCAATTTCAGCCAGGTAATAGGGATCCTGTTTCAGCACGTCTTCCAGATGTGCCTTGTTTTTGGTGGTAGCGATGATGATGCCGCCGGTGCGGGGTACCATGGGACCTGAAGCCAGCAGCAGCCCCTGCTTGTAGTGATAGTCAAGAAATTCACGATGCGCCTGCAGGTATTTGTCGACTTCGCTAATCGGGGTTTTATACGTTAATTGCACAATAAACATCAGCTGCCTCGCTTACTCAGAATGTGGGTTAACGCCTCTTCATACTGCTTGATGTCCTCTTGAGTACGCATTTCGGTGGCGCAGATTAACAGGGTGTCTTGCAAGGCCGGGTAATGGTTTGCGGCCGGATAACCGCCTGCAATCCCCCGTTCAGCTAACGCATGAAGCACATGATCGACCGGTTGATTGACTTTCAACAACACTTCATGAAAAAACGGTGCGGCAAAAACACGCTCCACCCCGGGGATACGGCACAAGGCGTCTGCCAGTTCCTGCGTATTCTGATGACAGCTTGATGCCACCTGATAAAGTCCGTCTGGACCAAGCAGACTCATATGGATGGTGGCGGCGGTGACCAACAAACCTTGGTTGGTGCAAATATTAGACATCGCTTTGCCGCGGCGGATGTGCTGCTCACGGGCCTGCAGGGTCAAAGTAAAGCCCGTTTTTCCGTCTTTATCGACTGTTCTGCCGATAAGGCGTCCAGGCATTTGCCGTACATATGCCATGCGAGTGCTGAAAAAACCGAAATAAGGGCCGCCTGAGGCCATGGGCGATCCCATCGGCTGGCCTTCGCCGCAAACGATATCAACCCCGTTGGTTCCCCATTCGCCAGGTGGCTTTAATAAGCCTAAAGAAACCGGATTGACGCAGGCAATGCTGATAACCTGATGCTGAGCGGCCCAGTCACACAAGCCGTCGACCTCTTCAAGACAACCAAAAAAATTGGGTTGGCTTATCACCAGTGCCGTGATGTCTTCCTTGTTGTATTTTTCAACGGCTGCAAGCGGCGTAATCCCTTGCTTGTCATCAAAAGGCAGGGTAATGACTTCAATGTGCTGATTGCGAACGATGGTTTCCAATGTTTCACGGTAAAAAGGATGAACCGTACCAGCAACCAGAATGCGGTTGGCTTTGCTGTGCTTGTTAATCCGTACGGCCATGAGTACGGCTTCAGCCAGGGCTGTTGCTCCATCGTACATGGAGGCGTTGGCTACCTCCATGCCGGTTAACTCGGCAATCATGGTTTGATATTCATACAATAACTGCAGCGTACCCTGGCTGGCTTCGGCCTGATAAGGCGTATAGGCCGTTAAAAACTCACCGCGTGAGGTAATGTCCCAAACGGCTGCGGGGATATGATGCTCATAACAACCCGCACCGATAAAACAGCAAGCATTGCTGTTTTTAGACGCGAAGTCTCGAGCCTGCCGCAGCATGGCCATCTCGTTCATGGCCGCAGGGATATTTTTTAATTCCTGATAGCGAAGATCGGCAGGAATTTCGTCAAACAGGTTCTCAATACCGGTGTCGCCGATGGTTTTAAGCATCGCCTGGATGTCATCTTGCGTATGCGGTGTGTAAGGCATGTTAATGATCCTCTGCTATCTCTTGCTGGTATTGCTCGGCGTTGAGCAGGTTCTCCAGCTCTGCCAGATTATGAGCCTTCATTTTGACCAGCCAGCCTGCTCCGTAAGGATCGGCATTCACCAGCGCAGGATTGCTGTTCACCTCCTCATTCACGGCAATGACCGTGCCGCTTAAGGGGGCATAAAAATCCGAAGCAGCTTTGACGGATTCAACCACGCCAAGCTCATCCCCGGCATTGACTTCATCCCCTACTTCGGGCAACTCGACAAAGACCATGTCGCCGAGCAACTGCTGGGCATGATCAGTAATGCCCACAATCATTTCCCCGTCACCTTGCTTTAACCATTCATGGGTTTGGGTAAATTTTAAATCGTTCATTCTTTTTCCTTTTTTTGATACAAGCGTTGCCCATGCCCTCAGATTGGTTTGCCCTGCTTGATAAAGCGGGGTTTCGTGACCTGGGCGGGAATCAGTTTGCCGCGAATATCCACCGTGACCTCCTCGCCGGTTTCCACAGGCACGCGGGCCAAAGCAATGGACTGTGCCAGGGTAGGGGAGTAAGTGCCGCTGGTGATTACGCCGTCTGCATGACCATTGACGACCACCCGTTGACCGGGTCGCATAATGCCTTTGTCCTTGAGGATAAGGCCCACCATTTTGCGTTTAATTCCTTGCTGCTTTTGGGATAACAAGGCGCCTGAGCCGATAAAATCACGGTCTTCTGGTTGCCATTTAATTGTCCAGGCGAGGCCGGATTCCAGGGGGGTGGTGGTTTCGTCCATATCCTGGCCGTAAAGTAACATCCCGGCTTCGAGCCTTAAGGTATCGCGTGCTGCGAGCCCGCTGGGATTAACACCCGCCTGGCGCAGGGCTTCCCAGAGATGACCGATTTGTTTGGCTGGAAGCACAATTTCCAGACCATCTTCGCCGGTATAGCCGGTACGGGCAAAGAAATAATCGTCGACATCAACGCATTCAAAGCTGGTCAGGGTGGAGATGGCATCAATTTGTGCCGGTGTTAATACACTCAGGGCCTTGGCAATGGCGTTGGGGCCTTGCACAGCCAGCATGGACAGTTCAGGGCGTTCAAGTAAGCCAACTGAAAAGCCGCTGCTTTTTGCCCGGATCCACTTTAAATCATGATCGCGGGTCGCTGAATTTAAAATAAGGCGGTAATTATCCGATGTGCGCTGATAGACAATGAGATCGTCAATGATGCCGCCATGCTCATTGCACATGCAACTGTAGAGTGCACGGCCGGTGTGCTGCAGCTGGTCCACATCGTTGGTGAGCAGCCTGCGTAAAAATTGCCGTCCACCCGCACCCAGCACGTCCACGATGGTCATGTGAGAGACATCAAACATCCCGGCGTCCTTGCGTACAGCATGGTGCTCGTCGAGTTGCGAGCCGTAGTGCAGCGGCATGTCCCAACCATGAAAATCAACCATCCTGGCGCCCAGAGACAGGTGCGCGGCGTGCAACGGTGTCTTTGCGATCATTATGACTCCTTCCTTTTCTCGCACGGGGGTGCGAATGATTATACTCAGTTCAGTTTTGGTAACAAGAGGTACAGCCAATGAACATGGGCAGGGGAAGGAACATTTCCCCTGCAACAGCATGACCAACAGTCTTTAAATCTAGTATAGCCAAGCCAGGGGCTATTGTTTGGCGAATAGTGCAGCGGCACGGCGTCTGACTTCGTCTTCAGACACGTCTTCCACATGCGTGGCGACATACCAGGTGTGGCCGAATGGATCTTTAAACGCCCCGCTGCGAGCGCCATAAAATTGATCCGCCACTTCACGGCACAGCGTACCGCCGGCTTTAATGGCTTCCCCCATGGTGTCATCGACATTATGGACATAGATGTGAATTCCGACAGGCGAACCGCCATAATTGTCCGGTGCATGAATTTCCATCTCAGGGCATTCATCGGCCAGCATGATTTTAGAATCGCCGATTTTAAGTTCAGCATGGCCAACTTTGCCATCCGGATTATCCAGGCGCATCACGTCCACCGCACCAAAAACCTGCTTGTAAAAATCAATGGCCCGGCTGGCATTGTCGACAATAAGGTAGGGGGTAATGGTGCTGTATCCTTCTGGTGCAGCAGATACTTGGTTAGTCATAGTTCTCTCCATGTTCTATTTTGTTATCAGGTAAACCAGGATGACAGAATGACAATAACTGGCATAAAATTAAACATGAGGTTTACACGAGGCAACGATCATGTTTAATCCCAATCAATTAATCATGGTTTTAATTTGTGCCTTGCTATTATGGCTGGTGAATGGCTATGTTGTCATTGCTCCCTTGATCAATTTGTTATTCAACATGTTTCTGTTGGCCTTGCTGGTTTTATATATCATGCAGTTCCTGGGCGTAATCCGCGGCTGGTTACCTGTTCCAAGGCTCTTTAAGTAGTATATACCGTTCCTTTGCGTCGTCACCTGCTTCGTACCGGATTACAGGCACTCGACCATGGCATATTTTCTGCAAGCCTTCTACACTGAATTATAAGAAAAATAAAGGAGAGGGATATGTACAAAGCGTCAAGTCTGGCCGTGCTGATCGCCATCAGCCCATGGGCTTTTGCCGATGACCTGGGACAAAAAACCTATGAGGCGGCCTGTCAAAACTGCCATGCTCCTAATCTGGCAAGCGGTCTTAAAGCACCGGCGGCCTTTGATGAAAAAGCCTGGGAAGCTGTCTTTAAAAACGCGGCCTTAAAGGCAAAAGAAAATCCCTCGCAATTTAAAACACCGGTCGATTACCTCCTGTACAATGTCAAAATTGGTAAAGGATTAATGCATCACAATGGATTATGCAATGAATCCGTAAGCACCAACTGCTCCGATGAGGCATTGACGCAAGCTATTTTGTACATGAGCAAAAAGGATTAATGCATTTATTCTCTTAGGGAGAAGTGTTCATGACTGAAGAAATAACGACGCGTTCATGGGGAAGCCGCCTTAAAGATGCACTGGTAGGTATTTTAATTGGTATTGTGTTGATTGTGGCGGCTATCGCGTTGTCTTTCTGGAATGAAAGCCATAGCCTGCACACGGCTCAATCGCTGGAGCAGGCGCAAAAAGTACTGGTTTCAGTACCCAATGCCCCTATTGATGAAAAAAACAACATGAAGGTGGTTTACCTGAGTGGGGAAGCGGCCACGGAGGACAAACTGACCGATTCAGTGCTTGGCATCACCGTGACGGCTATCCGCTTGAACCGTCAGGTGGAGATGTATCAATGGCAAGAAAAAACCGAAACCCGTACCGAGTCACAGATGGGCGGCTCGGAACGAACGGTTAAAACCTATACCTATAATAAAACCTGGTCAGACAGCGTCATTGACAGCAGCCGTTTTAAAGAGCCGCAGGGGCATCAAAACCCTTCCTCCATGCCCATTCAGCCGCAGCAGCAATATGCCAAACAGGTCAAGGTCGGGGATTTCTCCCTGCCGGAGTCATTGATTACCCAAATCGATGTCAGCAAGCCCATTGATTTAAAGCCGGTGAATGCCGATGCACTGAAAAACCAGTACAACAAACCGGTCCATGTTAACGGCGACCAGATTTATCTGGGACAGGATCCACAAAATCCTGCACCCGGTGATTTACGCATCAATCTCAATGCGGTCTACCCGCAGACAGTCAGCATTGTTGCCCAACAAACGGGCAATACACTGCAACCTTATCTGGCGCCAGCCGGTGAAACGGTTTTGTTACTGGTGACCGGGCAGCAATCCCCCGAGCAAATGTTTAAACAGGCTCAATCCGAAAATACCATGCTGGCATGGATTCTTCGCGGTGTTACACTGTTGATGTTAATTGGCGGTTTTTCGCTGATTTTAAATCCGCTGGTGGTTTTAGCTGATGTCTTACCATTCCTGGGCACGCTGGTTGGTTTTGGTACGGGGTTTGTCGCGTTCCTGCTGGGACTTTCCGTGTGGATTATCATCACAGCCATCGCCTGGTTTGCGACACGTCCCCTGATGTCGGTGGGTCTTATCGTGTTGCTTGTGGTGGGTGCATACCTGCTCATTAAAGCACGCGCTAAAAAAGCAGCGGCCGTGCCTGCCCCTTCCCCTGAAGGATCGCAGGCACCCTGATAAATAGAAAGGAAAATAATGGGTGTTGTCGGACATGTAATGCTTGATTTGGTCTGGTTGCTTTTCCTGTTGTTCATGCTGTTTTATTTCTGGCAGGAAAGGCGTCAGCTGAAGAAAAGCCTGCGATGGCCCCAGACCACAGGTCATATCACGCAGTTTAACTGGACCAAAGAAGGGCATCAGTTGTGGCCAAAAATTACCTATGCCTATTGGGTTAATGAGCGGGAATACATCGGGGAATCCTTGCTGTTAAACAGTGCCCATACTTCTTTTTCCAGCGTGCATGCCCGCAAAGTCGCCTACCGGGCTGCGATGGCTTTCGAGCGTAACGAAGCCATTGATGTCTATTATAATCCAGAAGCGCCTGAGCAGGCGGTCCTTGATATCAGGCTGCCGAAGAAACTTGATGTTATCATTCTCCTGCTGTTGTTTTTTATTGCACTGCATTTGATGGTTGTGGGCTATCGCTGGCTGCATTAGCATCCTCTTCCTCCATATCGCAACGACAGGCCGGTTTTTTAATTTTGGCTTGCAAGGTATTGATGGCTAAACCCCGAATCCCTTGCCCTGAAGGGGCCTGACTAAACGTGATGCTGACTTCCAATGCCTGCTTTTGCTGATATTGAGGATTTTTATACACCACTAAAAGCGGCATAACCGCTTGCCATTGCTGATCGCTGATGGCTTTAACGACGGGCGGCGACAAGGCGACCGCACTGACAAAATAGGCGTTTTTCTGCACGGCTTCCGGCAAGCCCGAAGCATTGAGCGCCGCGCTGTACTGCGTCCATCCCTGGGCACTGAAGTATTTGGCAATGGCACGCTGCTGATTCAGGTAATTTTTATAATCATAGGTATAGGTAGCGACAATGGCTTCATTGGCCCAGACGGATAATTGCGCCTGGTCAGGAATAGAACTTTGCGCGGTCAGCGGCAATAACAGAAGTACGAACAGCCAGAGCGGGGCAATACGCGGCATGATTTATCCTTAAACGTGACTCTTGATGGATTACTACGAGGAGTATAGACAGGTTTTAACTGCAAAAAAACCCCGGTAAAAATACCGGGGAAGTTATTGCGCTCCATGAGCGCATTCCCGCAAAAGAGGGCAATGCGGGAATGAGCATTCGGGGAAATGCTCACTTGTTAGACACCCTCTGTCAGCAAAAGTTCCGCAAAAATCAAAAACCTTCTTTCCCTGTGGGGGGCGGGTAAAGATGTCTATCTACCTATTTGTTAAATAACGAAAATTTATGATAGATTAAAAATCTAATTATCACAGGGAGGAGAGAATGAAATATTTACTATTGGGTTTGGGCGCGTTGACTACCATTTCAACGGCGACTGCTTATTCGACTCCCCCGCCGGCTAACATTCAGCCTATCGCCTGTATTATGTCCCAATTTACTGCCACAGGTAATCAACATTGGAAATCCATTAATCTAAAATTAACCAACAGTTGCGGGCAGCCAGTTGATTTTCAAAACTCAACCGTCACTTTTCAGACAACCACGGCCTTAAATACCTCGTTCTGGGGCGATTTCGGACCCTTGTCTTACCCGGACAACACGCTCAATATCAGTTCTCAGCCGCAACCAGGCGGCAATTATTTAGCCACCTTGACCCTGCATTTCCCCACATTCCCTGGCGCCAAAAGTCAATTACCCGCTGGCAGTTCCATTACGCTTCAATACGGCGATTTTACTGACAGCCACATAGACGGGACAGTGAATGTTTATTCAGGCACGGCAGTCAACACGGGTAGTCTGCAGTTGACAAACAGCGCAGCCAAACCGGCAAATGTGGTTAATAATTATGCGCTGGTTCATGTGACCTTAAACGGCCAACCTGTCCGGGATGTGCAACTGCCCTGGAGCAATACCCAATTAATCAGCGGTCTTGCCGCCGGGACGTATGGGCTCTCTGCGGAAACAGTCACCGGTACCGACGGTAACACCTATCAGGGTACGGCTGTTCCGAGCACCGTGTCGGTTGTAGCGAACCAGACAGCCAATGCAACAATCAGCTACGCGTTGATTCCACAGACAGGGAAAATTAGTATCAATCTGCAAGCCCTGCCAGCTGAGTTGACGGGTTATACGGAAAATCCCGCGGTATTACTGACCAATACGCAGACAGGTGCTTCACAATCACAAGCCCTGACCTGGGGGAATGCCGTGACGGTGACGCAATTGAAAAACGGGGCATCCTACCAGTTTTCAACAGCGCCCATTTCGTTTAACAATGCGCATTGCCAGCCTGTTTTTACGCCGGCGACTGTCATTGCTAATGAAACCACGGTTCCAACCACCAACCTCACCTATCAGTGCGTGCAGGTTGTACAGGATTCTGTGACTCTGAATGTACAGGGTGCGCCTGCCTCATTAACAACGCTGAATATAACCTTTACACCCAATAATCAATCCGCGCCGGTTGTGCAAACGGTGGATCTGGTGAATGGCAGCGGGACTGCCGTGGTTTCCTTGATTGATGGCGTGATTTACACCGTATCAGGGCAGGCGGTATCTGGCTACAGCGTGAGTTTTTCACCCCAGCCGCTGACCGCCACAGCCAATGCCGTTGAAACCGTCACCTTAACCGCGAATCCGGTCAGTAATGGACGCATCATTGGCTATCTCCCTGGCTGGAAAACACCGCCGACTGCGCAAGCGCTTGCCGATGCGGGTTATACCCACATGATGGTCGCTTTCGGTGTCTTCAGCACCAGTAATCCAGGCCAGATTACACCGGCGTTTGATACGGTAACCAAACCCTATATCCAGTCGCTGCATGAAAAAGGCATCAAGGTCATCCTGTCATTAGGCGGTGCATTGACCAGCTTGCCGAACACCACCGTGGATTTCCATCAGGCATTAACCGCTGCCTCGTCACCGGATGCCTTCAAACAAACCTTCATGGCCTCATTGCGGGGTTTGATGGATGAATACGGGTTTGATGGTTTTGATATTGACATCGAGCACGGGTTGAATGGCGGCGGTACGTTTAGCAATCCGCAAGGGGATATTGCCGTCTTAGCGAGCATTATCAATACCATGTATAGCCAGGATCCCAATTTGTTGATTACCATGGCCCCGCAAACGGCCAATGTGGCGGCAACCAGCGGATTTGATGGCGTCTGGGGTAACTATGCCTCCCTGATCATGCAGACGCATGATGCCTTAGCCTGGGTGGGTATTCAGCTTTACAACACTGGCTGCATGTTCGGCATCGACATGGTGTGCTACGGTCCAACGCCGACCAGCAACCCTGATTTCAGTGTGGCCATGGCCGCAGACCTGTTGGAAAACTGGCCAGCACAATTACCCAATGGCAGCAATACAGGCTTTAAGCCCTATATCAGTTACTTAAATCCTTCCCAGGTTGTCATTGGTTACCTTGCCGCCAATGCCAATGGCAGCGGTGATGGCTCGCCTGTTATCCCGACAAGCACCATCAAGCGCGCCATCGAGTGCCTGAAAACGGCAACGGCCGGCAGCACCAGTTGCGGCTCGTATGTTCCTCCCCGCGCTTATGGCACTCTCGGCGGCGTGTTTAACTGGGAAGTGACGTTCGATCAAAGCAACAACTTTCGGTTTGCCACCGATCTTAGACCTTGCGTTATCAATGGTGTCTGCAGTTGATGTAGCGTGCGCCTCTTTCGAGGCGCATTTTTTTAATGTCATAACAGGATGAATGATGAAAAAACTAGTAGGAAGTATTGGTCTTGCAATAGCCAGCTTTTCGCTGTTTGCCCACGGGTCTTTGGAAACACCCATTTCCAGAACCTATCAATGCTACAAAGAAGGGCCTGAAAGCCCCAAGTCAGCTGCCTGTAAGGCGGCGGTGCAGGTGGGAGGGGCACAACCCTTGTATAACTGGCACGAAGTGAATCAGGGCGCGGCTAACGATCAACACCGTGCATTGATTGCCGATGGGCAGTTATGCGCTGGCGGCAGGGACTTTTTCAAAGGATTTAATTTGGCACGCAGCGATTGGACGACGTCTGTGGTACATCCTGATGCCAATGGACATTTTCAATTTGTTTTTGTGGCGACGGCGCCTCATAAAACCAAGTATTTCAAATTTTATGCCACGAAAGACGGGTATGATTTCAATACCCCTTTAAAATGGTCTGATCTTGAAGACAGCCCGTTTTGCACCATCACCAGCGTGACGTTGGCGAATGGCCGCTATCAAATGGATTGCCCCCTGCCGGCCAACATGACCGGGAAACGGATTTTTTACATGATTTGGCAACGCGAAGACAGCCCTGAAGCGTTTTACGGGTGCAGTGATGTATTTATCGACGGAGCCGCACAGGCGCCAACCTGGCACGAGCTTGAGAATTTTTACGGAACCGGTGATATTGCGGTTAATACCAAAGTCACTTTGCGGGTGTTTAAACACGAAGTGGAAGTAGAAAGCAAGAGCATTACGGTCAACGCCAGCAACCATACCGGTACGCAATGGCCCCTGGCTTTAGGCACGGCTGTCAATAACTCGTCTTCACTGGTGCGTATTGGTCTGTTTGATCCGGAAAGCGGTCAAGTGGTGCTTGCGGCCAACCAAGCCAACAAAATTTACCTCAGTGATGCCGATACAGGCAGCTATCATGTGATGGTTGATTTTACCGAGCCTTCCACCAGCACGGATTTGGTCTACCCGGACGGAATCAGCACGTACACGGCCGGCACGATTGTTTTAGGCCGTCTTGATCACAAACGCTATCAATGCAAACCCTGGCCTTATTCCGGCTGGTGCACGCAGTCAGCTGCCTACTATGAACCGGGTGTCGGTCTTGCCTGGTCGCAAGCCTGGACCTTACTGGGCTAAATCGCAAAAATCCCCGCCAAGCGGGGATTTTTTTGCCTGAAAGCACTAGGGCTCCTGGTTTATGAATTTTTAAACATTTATGCTATTTTATAGCTTGCAGGATACGGAGAATCGGTTTTTGTATGCAGCAATTTCACCAGGCTGTCTTGCCGTTGCGCATGTCGTTTCATGCCCTGAGACAGCCTCGCAAAATTGCCAGATCTTAAATTGACAGTCTTCATTCCGATCCGAGGGACAATAACAAGAGAAGGACGTTAGGGTTTTGGGGTTTTTTTTAATCCCGGCAAAGGCCTGTATAGTCGCTAAAACAACGCGTCATTTAATTGATTATTAATCTCAGACAGTTTTTGGTGAGGTTATCAATCGGGGGAGATTTCGTGCGCAATAGTCGTTTTTATTTTGCCAATCGCGAAAACGTCAGCCGTTTTTTTAACCGCTGGGATTTCTTTCTGCTGATTCTCATTTTTTCAGTGATTTATTTTTTAAGCTGGGCCGGCCAGCAAATGGCGAGTCCGTATCAGTTGGGCGATCCGCTGCCTATTTCTTTGGATCCGCAAAAACTACCCTTTTATGCCTTGCGTACCGTATTGCGCATGTTTATCGCTCTTATCCTGTCGATTATCTTTACGTTTATTGTGGGAGCCCTGGCGGCTAAAAACCGGCGAGCTGAGCAAATCATTGTTCCTGCGATTGATATTCTGCAGTCGGTGCCGGTATTGAGCTTTCTATCCATTACCGTCACTGGATTTATCAGCCTGTTCCCAAATAGCCTGCTCGGGCCAGAATGCGCGTCTATTTTTGCCATTTTTACCGCTCAGGTGTGGAATATTACCTTTGGATTCTATCAGTCGCTGAAAACCCTGCCGCATGACCTGAAAGAAGCCGCCGCCATGTTTCAACTGTCCGCCTGGCAGCGTTTCTGGAAAGTGGAGGTCCCGTTTTCCATGTCGGGGCTTATCTGGAATATGATGATGTCCATGTCGGCGAGCTGGTTTTTCGTGGTTTTGTCTGAGGCGATTGCCGTGGCGCATCAGGATATCCGGTTGCCGGGTGTGGGTTCTTATATTGCATTGGCGATAGAGCGCCGTGATTTGCATGCGGTAGGCTATGCCATACTCACCATGGTGATCGTCATTTTTCTTTATGACCAGATTTTATTTCGACCGCTTATTGCCTGGTCAGAGAAATTTAAAATGGAACAATCTCCTGATGAAGAGGAGTACCAATCCTGGCTAGTCGACTTGATTCGCCGCAGCCGCCTGATGAAGCGTCTGGGGCGCGGTACAGCCATTGTGAAAGATAATTTTGTCAATGCCCGCTGGTTTAGCCGTTTAGGTCCTAAGGCCATTAAAGAAATCGACTTTCGCCGTCAGAAGCATTGGGACTGGATTTGGAACGGCCTGCTGGTTTTAGCTATTATGGCCGGTGCATGGTTCCTGCTGCGGTTTATTCTGACTAAATTGCATTTAAGCGATGTCTTGCATGTTTTTTTGCTGGGGGCGGCCACGGGTACGCGGGTTATTGTCCTTATTATCTTTAGTTCCCTGCTCTGGATTCCGGTTGGGGTGTGGATTGGTCTTCGCCCGCGCCTCGCCCAGAAAATTCAACCGGTTATTCAATTTGCCGCTGCCTTCCCTGCTAACCTGTTTTACCCATTGTTTGTCATCGCCATTGTCCAGTTTCATTTAAGCGTCGAGATTTGGGTCACGCCTTTGATGATTTTAGGTACACAATGGTATATTTTATTTAATGTGATTGCCGGCGCCTCGTCCATCCCCCGCGATCTATACCTTGCCGCGGATAATTTTGGATTGAAAGGCTGGTCCTGGTGGAAGCGTTTAGCCCTACCGGGGATTTTCCCCTTTTATATAACCGGCGCCATTACAGCAGCAGGCGGAGCGTGGAACGCCAGCATTGTGGCGGAGTGGCTTAGCTGGGGAAATACCACCCTGCGTGCCACGGGCCTTGGGGAATACATTCAAGCCAGCACCATTGCCGGGGATTTCCCGCGTATCGCCCTGGGCACCATGATGATGTGTGCTTATGTGCTGGCATTCAATCAACTAATCTGGCGCCCGCTATACCGTCTGGCGGAAGAGCGCTTTAATTTCAACTGAGGCATCCTATGGCAGAAACGATTATCGCCCTTGAAAATTGCCGCAAATCCTTTAAAAAGGCTTCTGCACAGGATTTATTGGTTCTGGAAGATGTGAACTTCAAATTACGGGAGGGGGAAATTGTCGCCCTGCTCGGCAAATCGGGTTCCGGCAAATCGACGTTGCTGCGCATTATTGCAGGCCTTGTCCCGCCGTCTTCGGGTACCGTGACTTATCGGGGGCAACCCGTGACCCGCCCCGTTCCGGGCATCGCCATGGTGTTTCAATCCTTTGCGTTGATGCCCTGGCTTACCGTCCTTGAGAATGTGGAATTAGGCCTGGAGGCGCAGGGAGTTGGTCGTGAGGAGCGCCGGCAACGGGCTATTGATGCCATTGATATTATTGGTCTTGACGGGTTTGAATCGGCGTTTCCCAAAGAATTGTCAGGCGGTATGCGCCAACGCGTGGGGTTTGCCCGGGCCTTAGTCATTAATCCCGACGTATTACTGATGGATGAACCTTTTTCCGCCCTGGATGTATTGACCGCGGAGAACCTGAAATCGGATTTACTTGAGCTGTGGCAGGAGAAAAAGACCAATACCAATGGCATTCTGTTAGTGACCCATAATATCGAAGAAGCCGCGATGCTGGCCGACCGCATTGTCATTTTTGGCAGTGATCCAGGTTATATCCGTGCCGAATTGCAGGTTTCCCTGCATCAACCCCGCAACCCCGAAACGCCGGAATTTCACGATTTGGTCGATACTATCTATACTTTAATGACAACGGGTCCAAAAGAAAAAACCAAGCGCGCCCAGCGGGAGCGTCAAATTGGCTTAGGTTACCGCTTACCGGACGTCGAGCCGTCGGAATTGTCAGGATTGATTGAGACCATGACGTCGTTTGAGGAACGCATTGATTTGCCGGAACTGGCCGATGAATTAATGATGAACATTGACGATTTATTCCCGATTCTTGAAACGCTGGAAATTTTAGGTTTTGCCAGGGTATCGGATGGGGATATTCAATTGAGCGACCTGGGCAAGCAATTTTCGGAGGCGGATTTGCAGGAGCGTAAAACGCTGTTTGCCCGCCGATTGTTAGAAAACGTGCCCTTAGCCCGCTATATTCGTCGGGTTTTGGATGAGAAAGTCGGGCATCGGGTGTCGGAAGAACGCTTTTTATCCAAGCTTGAAGACTATTTAAGTGAAAAAGAGGCAGAACGCGTATTGCGTACCATGATTGACTGGGGGCGTTATGCCGAGATATTTGCCTATGACTTTAATACAGGAATTTTGAGTCTGGAAAACCCAGGTATTTAAGATTCTGCTAAAGTTAATTAAGAAACGGGCGAAAACAATGTCAAAGAGGTATTGTTTGATCGAAGCGTCTTCTTTGAGGAGCAACTATGGGATTCGTCATCGCGGTAAGTCAAGCAAAGGGGGGTAGTAGCAAAACGACTACCACTGTCAATCTGGCGGGAGCGCTGATTGAACAGGGATATAAAGTCATTGTCGCGGATATGGATAAAGACAAACCTGACGCCATTCGCTGGTCACAACAAGGGACGGCCATTAAATTCATTGAGCCATTATTTGATGATAAGCCCATGGATAAAATTGAGCATCTGCGTAAACAATACGATTTTGTCCTTTTAGACACACCGCCCAACTACATGCCAGCTGCGTTTAAAGCCATCATGCTGTCTGATTTCGTCATTTTGCCCTGTTCTCCGAGTTTTCTTGATCAAAACAATTTAACTGATGCGATTGCTGTCCCAAGGATGTCTCAGAAACCGTTTAAAATTTTAGGCGTTAAAATTAAAAAGCGGCAACGGTTATCGGATCAGTTGATTGAGGAATTAAACAAGTCGGGCCTTGCGTTTAAAACCATGATCTCATCAAAAACAGCCATTCTGGAAGCAGCTTTTGAAGGTAAATGGGTTGGGGATTTTGATAAAAACAGTGATAGCCACAAGGAATTTAAGAAATTGGCTGAAGAAGTATTAACCTTCTTCAATCATCAAAAACAAACAGATACACAAAAAGTGAATTCAACAGCACCATCTCGCGCAGTGAATGAGAGGATTTAGTATGAAGGGTTTTTGTTTGTCGGCGACGTTGCAAGAGAGGTTACATAAAGTCGAGCAGGAGTGTCATCTGGATGAAAAAATAGTCTCTCTGCACTGTGATTTATTGGATACCTGGGAGTTTCGTGACCGCAAAGGCTTTGAATTAGGTGATATCGCCGCACTCGCCACCAGTATTCGTTCGAAAGGGCAGTCACAACCCATTGTCGTAGTCAAGGCATCCGATGAATTCAAACCCCGTAATAATCCCCAGGCGCAATATGTTGTTATCGCTGGTTATCGCCGCTGGCTAGCCTGTAAAACCCATCATTTTCCGGTGGAAGCAATCATCAAAAACTTAAGTTTTGATGAAGCGATTGCCTGTTTGGTTTCTGAAAATGAAAAAGAAGACGTTTCGGATTATTCCAAAGGATTCTTTTACGCCAGTATTCTTAAAACGGAGCGTATGACGCAGGAGGTGCTCGCTGAAAAGCTCGGCATCAGCAGCAGCCGTCTAAGCCAATACCTGGCCTTTCCGCAAATCCCGGAAGCACTCTGGCAGGCTATTGGCGATATTTCCAGAGTCTCTGCCCGCACGGCTGCGGCCCTGCGTTCGCTCATGAACCATGGCGAAAGTTATCTTCAGGCCTTGTACAAACTGGCTCCTCTGATCGCGCGTGGTTGTGGTGAAAAGCGACTGCGTGAGGAAGTCGAAGTGCTCGTACTTAAAAATACCATGCAGGCGAGCAATGAGCCCTATCAGGTGTTTTTTAATAACAAGAAATTAATGACTATTCGGCGGGGCCAGATTCATTTTGATAAATCGGTCGTTAACCACCCCGATTTTCCTGAATTCTGCAAAAAAATTGAAGTGGAATTGCTTCATTTCGTTAAGGGCCGGTTTGCAGCCGGCTAAGCCTGCATCAAGGTTTGTTTGCCAAGCCCTGATGCAGCGAAGCGCATAAGGATTAGGAATGCGTTTCCTTTTTAGCGGCTTCCTGAACTAAATAGGAAAGAATTTTAAATAATCGGTCCTCATTTTGCGCCATTTGCAGATCCGTTTTATATTGGCCATTAATGACCAAGGCAGGGACCGCAGCAATGTGAAATTGTGCCATTTGAGCGCTGCCTTGATTAAGCTGCATGTCAATGGTGGTGGAGTGTTTAAACGCGCTTTCCGCCGTGGCTTTGTCAATGCCCTGACTGGTTAAAAATTCAATCATGGAATCGTTGCTGTTTAAAGTGCCATGTTTGGCTTGAATGGTTTTAAACAGGACAGGATTTAATTTTGCTCCCTGGCCCAGCAAATTCACCGTATAATAAGCCTTGGCGTAATAAGACCAGTCTTTATTGAATACGACCGGCACGCGAGTAAACTGGATATGCTCTCCCTGCTGTTTCACCCACTTCGTCAACGAAGGCTCAAGACGATAGCACCAGGGACAACCATAACTAAAAAACTCTGTGACGGTGACAGGGCCTGATTTGGCCGCCTCATTACCGCTTTTGATGAGTTCATAATCTTTTCCAGCAACAAAGGTTTCTGCCCATGCCCCCAGGGGCAATAGCACAGCAAACAGAACTAAAACACGTCGTAACATACGTCTATCTCTCTTGGTTAATTAATAAAGGCCCTGCATATAATAGGCAACAGCCGCCATGTCGTCATCACTCATGCGGGCGCTGATGTCCTGCATGATCTGGTTTAAGTCGTTACTGCGTTTATGATCCCTGAATGCCTGGAGCTGTTGAATGACATAGGGCGCATGCTGACCTGAAACCACGGGAAAACCGGCCTGCGCGTTACCGGTGCCTTTCGGGCCATGGCAGGCAATGCAGGCGGTAATGTGCTGATTGAAATCGCCGCCTCGATAAAGTTGTTCGCCGCGTTTCAAGTATTTTTCCGGCGTACTGTTTTCAGCCAGGGGCATCTCGGCATAATACTGGGCCAATTCTGCCATATCTTCGTCGCTCATGCCAGCGACGATCGCGGTCATGGCAGGTACATTACGGGTTTTTGCTGCTTTGAAGTCTTTAAGCTGTTTCAGCAGATAACCGGCATGTTGCCCGGCTAAATTGGGCCATTGTGGATTGGCGCTGTTTCCTTTTTCACCGTGACAAGCCACACAAACGGCTGCTTTTTGCGCGGTGGTTTTAACGGAAGTGGTCGCCGTGTCCGTTGTTTCTGGCAAAAGCGGGGCAGCCTGAGCCATGGACAAGCTCAGCAATGCGACAACAAATACCATTTTTTTCATGTTTCCCCCGAGGGTTCTTCCTCATTTAATGGTACACTGCCTGAGTAAAAATCCCAAAATGAAATTGAAAATAATGTTAATCAATCGTTACTCCCAGGCTGTCTTTTTAAAAAGCGCCGCCCGTGTCAACCAGCTACCCGATGATGTTGGTTATGAAGTGGCTTTTGCCGGCCGTTCCAATGCGGGAAAATCGAGTGCCCTAAACTGCCTGACCGGCATCAAACAATTAGCGCGCACCAGCAAAACCCCGGGCCGTACCCAGCTCATTAACCTGTTTAGCCTGGATGAATCCCGCCGGCTGGTGGATCTTCCCGGATATGGCTATGCCAAGGTGGCATTGCAGGTGAAAGAAGATTGGCAAAAACACCTGGCCCATTATCTGGAGGTCCGTCAATGTTTAAGGGGGTTAATTGTAGTCATGGATTGCCGTCATCCTTTGAAGGAATTGGATCAAATGATGATCGATTGGGCTTTGGATCGCGAAATTCCCGTGCATGCCTTATTAACCAAAGCCGACAAATTAAATAAAAGCGAGGCTAAAAATGCTGTTGCTAAAGTAAAGCGGCAGTATCAGCTGCTGGGTGATTTGGTGTCGGCGCAGACGTTTTCGTCGCTGAAAAAAGAGGGGGTGGATGAATTGATTACCCGTCTGGACAGTTGGTTTGAATGGCCGGCTACTTAATGAAAAGAAGCCCGACGGCCATTAATGCAGCAATTCCTTCATCAATTCCTCTACAATCTGCGGATTGGCCAGGGTAGACAGATCGCCTAATTCATCCAGGCTGCTGACATTACGGCAGGCAATCTGGCGTAAAATGCGGCGCATGATTTTGCCCGATCGGGTTTTAGGCAAATCCTGAACCCACTGCAACACATCGGGTTTAGCAATGGCGCCAATGGAATTTTTAACCTGCTCCATGAGTTGATCATATAACTCATCACTGGGTTGAAAGCCACTTTTTAACGTGACAAAGACATGAATGCCCTGTCCCTTTATTTCATGCGGCACGCCGACAGCGGCCGCTTCAGCCACATAGGGATGGGCGACAATGGCGCTTTCTATTTCCGCTGTTCCCAACCGGTGTCCGGCCACGTTTAATACATCGTCTATACGCCCGGTTATCCAATAGTCTCCATCCTGATCGCGTCGCGCGCCGTCACCGGTGATGTAATAACCGTTGGCTAAATAGCCCTTCAAGTAACGCTCATGATTACCGGCAATGGTTCGAGCGATCGATGGCCAGGGGTATTTTATAGCCAGCGCTCCTTCCCCGGAGCCCAGAATTTCATGCCCGTCTTCATTGAGAAGCACAGGATGAATGCCGGGTAAGGGTTGGCAGGCCGCGCCCGGCTTTGCAGTGGCTGCGTCTTGCGGACATATCATAATGGCCCCGGTTTCAGTTTGCCACCAGGTATCCACAATCGGGCAGCGATTTAGGCCCACTTGCTCTTTATACCAAAGCCAGACCTCTGGATTAATGGGCTCACCCACCGAACCCAACAGGCGCAGGCTTTGACGCGAGCTGCCGTTAAGCCATTCATCGCCGGCCCTTTTCAGGGCCCGGATGGCAGTTGGGGCAGTATAAAACACATTAACGTGGTACTTATCAATAATTTTCCAGCAGCGTGATGGATTAGGCCAGTGAGGGACACCGCCAAACATCAGGGTGGTTGTGCCATTGCATAAGGGGCCATAGAACACGTAACTATGACCGGTAATCCAGCCTACATCGGCGGTACACCAGAAAATTTCATGGGGCTTGCAGGCAAAAATATGGCGATGACTGAATGCGGTTTGCACTAAATAGCCGGCGGTGGTATGCACCAGCCCTTTGGGTTGGCCTGTGCTGCCCGAAGTATAAAGAATGAACAGTGGATCCTCGGCATCCATCGGTTCTGGTTCACAGTGAGAGTTAACGGTGTCCCGTAAAGCATGCCACCAATAATCGCGCTGGTCATCAAATATTACCGGGGTATGGTTATGCTGAATGACGAGTGTTTTCAACGGCAACCCGCGGCTGGCTTCATCCGCCTGGGATTTAAGGGCATAAAGCTTGCCGCCCCGGTGATAACTGTCGGCCGTAATCAGCAGTTTACAAGCGGAGGCTTCGAGTCGCTGTTGCAAGGCTTGGGCTGAAAAACCGGCGAATACCACGGTATGTACCGCGCCCAGACGGGCACAGGCCAGCATGGCAATAGCGGCTTCCGGAATAAGCGGCAGGTAAATACCCACTTTATCGCCTTTTTGAATGCCTAAGGATTTCAGCACATTGGCCATGCGGCAGACTTCCTCATACAGCATGGCAAAAGTCAGGATACGTTGTTGATGCTCTTCATCCCCTTCCCAGATAATCGCTGCCTGATTGGCTTTTTGCGGAAGGTGCCTGTCGATGCAATTGAAGCAGGCATTGAGTTTGCCATGCACAAACCAGTTAAGATTGCCAAATTCGCCGCTAAAAACCTGCGTCCAGGGCTGTTGCCACGTTAAAGTATGGGCCTGCTTCTCCCAAAAATGTACTATCTCGGCTGGCAGGGTATGGGTCACGGATTTGCTCATGGTTCAATGGGCTCCAGTGACTTAATGATGGCTGAAAAATCCAGATCGCCAAATCCCTGTTGGCTAAAATGCTGGTATAAGGCCGTCGCTTGTGCCGCGAGTGGTGTTTCCACCCCGGCCGCTCTGGCGCTTTGCTGGGATAGCTTAAGATCTTTTAACATCATGGCGGCGCTAAATCCGGGTTGATAGCCGCGGTTGGCCGGGACGTCAGGCAGCAGATTCGGCACGGGAGCGTATCGGCTCATCGCCCAGCATTGGCCGCTGGAACTGTTAACGACTTCAAATAATTTATCAGCGCTGAGGTGGAGCTTGTCAGCCAGAACAAAGGCTTCCGACACGGCAATCATGGAGATGCCAAGAATCATGTTGTTACAGATCTTGGCCGCTTGCCCGCTTCCGGCTTGGCCGGTGTGAATAATTTTTTTCCCCATGGCGGTTAAAATCGGCATCGCCCGGTCCAATGTTGCGGCATCGCCGCCAACCATGAACGTGAGTGTGCCTGCTTGAGCACCGGCCACACCGCCTGAAACGGGGGCATCCAGTGCCAACACCTGATTGGCTGAGGCATGCTGGTGCAGGTCGCGGGCGCTTTGGACATCGATGGATGAGCAATCAATGTGTAACGCACCGTTTGCCTGGGCATAAAGCCCTTCATCACCGAGACAAACGCGCTTGACCTGCTCGCCGGTTTGAAGCATGGTAATTAAAAATTCATTTTCACGTGCGGCCTCCTGGATGGATGACGCATGCAGACCGCCTGCGCTGGTGAGCGCCGCGAGTGCCTCCTGTTGTAAATCAAAACCGGTTACTTGATGTCCGGCTTGAATCAAACGGATGGCCATGGGTAAACCCATATGACCCAGACCGACAAAACCAATCCGTGCCATGTTCCTCTCCCTCGTTAATGACCGGTTTTTAAACCGGTCTTCGCTGTTAATTAATCATGTGTCGGCATGACAAACGCGCTGGTATTCAGTTGGCTGATGGCCCATTTGCTGGTCACGGTTTTTCGCCTTGTATAAAAATTGACGCTTTCCAGGCCATGCATGTTGGTATCACCAAACGATGAATGCTTCCAGCCGCCAAAAGGATGGTTGGCAACCGGCACTGGAATGGGGACATTAATACCGACCATCCCGGCCTGCACCCGCTGACTGTATTCGCGTGCGCTGTAGCCGTCGCGTGTGAAAATGGCGGTGCCATTGCCATATTGGTTGCGATTGATCAGGGCCAACGCTTCGTCCAACGTATCAACACGAACAATACACAAAACCGGTCCAAAGATTTCATCTTGATAAATGGACATGGTTTCCTTCACATGGTCAAACAGGGTGGGGCCCAAGAAATAACCCTGAGGGTATTTTGCATGCCGAAAAGCGCGCCCGTCGATGACCGCGGACGCCTGCTCATGGATCCCGGCCTCAATGGCAGTGATCACACGCTGTTTATGTGCCTGACTAATCAGGGGACCCATTTCACTGTGGGGACTGTCGCCGGTGTCGATACGAATGGCCTGGATGAGCGGCGTTAACTTGTGAAGTAACCGATCAGCGGTCTCATCGCCCACCGCGACGACAACCGAGATGGCCATGCAGCGCTCGCCCGCTGAGCCGTACGCGGCACCCACAATGGCCTGTGATGCCTGATCCAAATCCGCATCCGGCATCACCACGCAATGATTTTTAGCGCCGCCAAACGTGTGGGCCCGTTTGCCATTGGCTGTGGCTGTGCGGTAAATGTATTGTGCCACCGGCGTTGAAGCCACGGCGGTAAAGGCTTTAATGTCCGGGTGATTCAACAAATAATCCACCGTTGATTTGTCGCCCTGAACGCAGTTGACAACCCCGGGGGGGAAGCCTGCATCGGATAGCAATTCCAAGAGGCGAAGCGGCGCGGAAGGATCCTGCTCTGACGGTTTTAAGATGAATGTATTACCGCAGGCAATGGCCGGGATCATCATCCATACCGGCACCATCACCGGGAAATTAAAGGGCGAGACCCCGGCACAGACACCCAGGGGTTGCCTGAGGGTATGGCAATCCATGTCGGTGGCCACATTGGCAGAAAAACTCCCCTGCAGCTGGTTGACAATGCCGCAATGCAATTCCACTACTTCGATGGCTCGGGCAATCGACCCTTTGGCGTCTTCTAATGTTTTGCCGTGTTCCCGGGTGACGATATGGGCCAGATCGGTGTGATTTTTTTCCAGCAGCTCCCTGAATTTAAACAGCAGACGGGCCCGTTTTACAGGGGTGGTTAACGACCAGGATTCCCAGGCTTTTTGAGCGGCCTGAACGGCAGCGCGGCAGGTGTCTTCCCCGGCAATGGGCACCTGACCAATGGCCTCACCCAGGGCAGGATTATAAATGGTGAGCAAACGCTCATTACTCGGGCTATAACGTGTTCCATTGATGTAATGATCTACTGAGTAAACCATGAATAAACTCCTTGTAACATTGTTATTTCAGCAAGACTCAGTCTTTATAAGCAGCAATTGTGACCTGGTAGGATTTATTTTCTTCAGTGATGTGGGAGCTGCGTGTTTCAATGACTTCAACACGCTGGTATTCACCCGCTTTTTGCAGCGCCTGAGCCAGGGCATCTTCCAAACCGGACTCCGAGTGGCCGGTGAAATCTTTATTCTTAACGATGGTCATCCTGTTATGCCTGTTTGCGGAAGTGATGATCAGTGTAGCATGAACAAAATGATTTTCTTAATAAAAACTCGAACAATAAATTGTTTATGGGTTTGATTTATTCAATAATAAAGGACCAGTGCAGGTAAAGGAATCATAGCGATGGGAAAAAAAACAATATTACGCGTAGAGGATGGCGTCAATCTCAACGAAAAGTTATTAACTCATTTAAAAGATGCGACAGACAGCGAGTTCACTATCCAGACGGCCTCCCTGACTGCCGATTTGCAACGCAGCTATCAATTGCGTGCCGACTCATTTAAGGATGCATTTTCTCTGATAGTCAAGTCCATTCCCAGGCAATCCAAATTATCATTTGACAGTGCGTCCTATCTGAAGTGGGCTGAAAGTGAATTTATTTTCAGCAAGGGGCTTTCAAGGGATCAATACGAAGAAATCCTGAAGAAATACACCCGCAAATTGCTCGAAGCATTAGTGACACACTGGCTCTGTCACGTCAAGGAGGAGCACCGTTGGAGTGAGGCCATCGAACTGCTTAATAAAGCGGAACAATACCATATCATGATGAAAGGGCGCCCGGATTTGGCCACGCTGACACCCGTCGATATTCAGGGGGAGCCCCATGTTATTCTGCAGTGGGACAGGCAATTACCGCCGCTTGCCCAAGAGACGCTCGATGAACTTGGAAAAATAAAATCATTCCCGTTGCCGCATACCCCGGACTGGTTTCGCAACCTGCCTGTCCACCAACAGGTTTACCTCCATGGTCTGCGGCCAACGCCGACCAAACTCGACATGCTAAAAGGCAGTGTGAATGATTTTATCCTGTTGTGGAACGACATTAAAAAAGATAAAAGCATAGATAGCGATTTATTGAAAATTAAAAATCAAAGCGACGTCGTTCCGTCCTGGTTTTCGTCCCTGCCTTTGGCGCGCCGGGAATTTATTGCGGCAGTGATTAAATCATCCGTCAACCCCTTGATGGATATGAGTCAGGCTTTATCCGGGCTGAATCAAATGGTGGATGAAATGCAGTCTGGTAAACGCGTCAGCCCTCATCATCTGGCTGGGATGGCCGAACTGCCTTTCTGGTTTGTGTGTCTGCCGGATTATGAACAGCAATTACTGAAACATGTATTGGACAGCAATAAAAACATAGCTGAAGTCACTTCGTTTTTACCCAGTCGTTTGCGGACCTTGCCGGGCGTACCCAATTTTTGTGAACATAGGTTCATAATTATTAATCAAGGGGGCGATATTGTGCAGCATGTGGATGGACGTTACCGTTCGAGCCACGTTGGATCACGGGAAGTGAAAGGCTATCCTGAACAAGTCAGCCGCTTGCATACCCAGCGCAATGGTACCAGGATTCGAGAAGAAACCGGAAGAAAAGCCGGTAGAAAAAACATGCTGTTGCAAACGTTAATCAGTCCGGTTCCTTTTTCAGATGGTTTTATACCGGATCGCTATCTCGAAGCGCAACGTTTAAAGGTTGTTGATGCCCTGAGGCAGGAGAGCAAGGATAAAGGGGTTAAAATATTCACTTCCAACCATCCATTTAATGTGGCCCGCTATATTTTATGGACGTCGTCCGAAGATGGCGAGTGCAAGTGCCTGCTGGACAGTGCTCGTGACTATTTAAAATTGTCCGACTATGAAAAGGATATAGACGGTTTAAAATTGCAGGATCATGAAAAACAGGCGTTGATTTCCCTGTTGAATCAGCGTGTTGCTTTCATTGCAGCCAATAAGAATCCCAAAGATTACCCTCTATTGAGCAATCTGGTGAATAAACTGGATGTTAGCCAGGTGAATTTCTCGATCGCTGAATGGCAGGATGTGGTCAAACAAGCGTTTAATGAAAGCAGGACGCTCATTCAATTAAAGCAGGCGCCGACCGCTGTTCAAGGCTCACTCACTCAGGCTGCTCAAATCAAGCAGGCTCTGATTCACCTGTTTTACCATGAGAAAGACAATTTAAAATGGCTGGATTGGCAGCCACTCATTGCTGAAGAGCTTCATTGGCAGTCACTGGCCAACAAGAACAAAGGCGCTTCATCCCTGCTTCAGGAAATAACCGATCTGGCTTTATTGGCGAATGAATACGAAGCCGCACTGAATTCCGGTTGGGGGACGGCAACCTTTTTCGATTACAACGGCCGTGAACTTTATCTAAGCTCCCTTGAAAACCTTCTGATTATCAAGATGAAGGGGATAAGTTACGGCTCCTGTGTCAGCGGAAAAGATCGCAAGGCAATCGAGGCCATGCATACGGATGCCATGTTGCTGTATCGACACATTTACGGCTATTGGCCCAGTTATAATGATACGGGGCTTGAACGCAGTCGTTTTGTGAATCTGGTAGCCAGGATTTATTTAAGCCGGCACCAGCATGCGCACGCCGGACAGAATGCCCCCGGTTCCGAAGGATTGAAAACGCCGGATGTTTATTTACCCTCAGACATAGCGCAGGCTATCCGTGAATTATCAGGGCAGCCGGATATTCTGACACGTGATGATGTTCTGGCCAGCAATAACGAGGTCAAACGCGTTGTTGAGGGCACAAAACGGCATAATGATAAGATGCCTATTGACATTGAAGCGGCAAAAAAACTGTCAGATACTAGTCGTGTGGCTCTGTTGACCAAGTTGAAGGTCTTGATGGGGCAAATGAAATATTGGCACAGCAAGACAACCGGTTTGGGTTGGAGCTGGAGTGCGCCGGCAGGGGTTACCAAAATTAAATCCATCCTTGATCGGTTTGATTCCAGCCAGCATATCTCCGCTTCTGAAACGGTTTTAGCCGAGATTTATGCGGTGGTTAGGGAGAGGCCAATGACCAATCCCAAGCGCGACCCAACAACGCAGAAAGTTTATGCCCTGCTGCGGGAGCTTTGTGTCAGCAAAGACCCTCAGTCAGTTATTGATGCGGTGTTGGAGATACTCGATTCTATTAAAGAGGAGTCCTTCTCGCCGAGCAGCGATGTCATAAGGGGGATAAAATTATAGCCCCGCTGCTCTGACTTCAGCGCCTGACGACGCCAGCGTCATCAGAGGATGTGTTCGAGGCCATAGTACAGGCCATCGAGCTGTTGTACCTTTTGACAACAGCGTACGATGCCCAGCATAAAACAGGCGCGATCAATGCTGTCATGGGTAATTGACAGGGTTTCACCCAGGGAGCCAAAAGTGACTTGCTGACGGGCAATGACCCCGGGCAGTCTGAGTGAATGAATACGAACGTCCTGATGTTGGCAACCACGGGCACCTGTAAGCAGTTCGTGCCCCGCTGGTGGTGCAGCGCTGGTTTCCCTGGCCTTGGCTATCATTTCGGCCGTTTTTAATGCAGTACCAGACGGCGCGTCGTATTTTTGCGGGTGGTGCGTTTCAATAATTTCAACGTCGCCAAGGTAGCGCGCTGCCTGCGCTGCGAAACGCATCATCAAGACCGCACTGATAGAAAAATTCGGCGCAATGATGCCGCCAAGCTTTTTGGCATGACTTCGTTCTGTTAAGTCCGCGATTTGTTTATCCAGTAAGCCTGACGTACCAATAACCGGATGGGCGCCGCTTTCAATGATGGCCAGGGTATTTTCAAATACACTGTCGGCGCGTGTGAGATCAATCACTATACTGGCCTGCTTCTCAGCAATGGCTCGGCGCAGATCATCCTGACGGGACAAGGCGCCCACCAGTTCAAAATCAGGATGCTTGGCGATGGTTTCGCAGGCCAGGGCGCCCATTTTGCCCAGGGCGCCATTTACAATAACGCGAGCCGTCATGTGTTTTCTCCGTGAATAAATTAGAATGAGTGAGCGGTTATCGAGCGGAAGCCGGTTTTTTTTCGGATTCTTTAAGGACGCGCATAGCCCACATGCTCGCCGGTATCCAGCCAATGATAGAGGCTTGCATAATCAGAGCCATGACAGCACCGCCTGGGTTGTCCTTAATCAGCAGGACTAGCCATGGGAAAGCCATTGATAAAAGGAAAAAAAACAGTCGTTTCATCGAACAATACCCTGGAACATAGATAAATAAAGTATACACTGATCAAATTTCATTTGGCGAATCCTCCATGAAATAAGGCAATATCTTGCAATTAGCCGCCAAACATTGTACATTGCATGCGCATTTTGCAATGAACGTGGTATTCAATTATTTTTGCAATAGGCCACTCGCAACTTCAATAAAGTCTCTCGACAAACAGGCGGAATTGTTCCTGTTTTTCGATTATTCAACAAGGTTTTAGCATGAGAAGGCAAGCGCTTCATCCTCTGACAGCAGTAATTAACAAATCTCAAAAAAACCAATCCAAACGAGCGCGGCACGAGGCGTTAAACTGGCTGGGCAGGAAATTCCCTGAGGCATTCGATAACAGCCAGCGCATTCAGCCGTTAAAGTCTGGCATTATGGATGATATTCTCGCCTATGCTGATGAAGCGGCTGAAGCCGGTTTATCGAAAAGTAAATTGCGTGAAGCGGTGGTTATCTTTACGCGCCGTCTTGATTACCTGGCTTGTCTTAAAGCGCGGGAAATGCGAATTGATTTGCAGGGTAATCCGGTTTCTGTTGTCACAGAAGAAGAGGCGGAGCGTGCAGCAGTCAAAATCAAGCGGCGGATTGAAAAGGGACTTAAAAACGCCCGCAATGCGGCAGAAAATAAAGCAGCACCCACCGCAACCTTGAAAAGCGAAGCCCCGGCGTACCCGTCTTATCCTCAACAGGCTACCGATTACGCATCACAATATGCCGAACGTTTATCGGCTTACAGCGCATCGGGTCCGGCGGGTGTGATGCAAACCAACCGCAGTGCAGCCGTGACGGTGACGCATCGCAACACCAAAAAGGCTTACGATCCCGAGGCTGTTGCCCGCCTGAAGGAAAAATTGGGATTGTCCCGGCGCGAAGAAGAGAAAGAATCCACCAGTTAATAGCAAACGAAATCGCCTTACCCCGTGCGTTATACACAACCATCTTGAATCGAGGTATGTACTGGATTCCGCGCATAAAGCGCGGAACGTCGGCAATTGGTATTGATTGTGGTTGAATTTCAAGACCAGCGCATCGTCAGGCTGAAGTGAGCACATCGCTCAAGGAACGCATCGCCCTGTGATAGCTAAACTGCCTTTGCCTACGTGCTGTGCTTTATGCACAGCATCCATTCGATCTTGAATCGAGGGTACTGAATTTTGTGCATAACGCGGGTAGTCGTTCTGGTTGAATTTTCAAGGCAAACGCCCTGGTTTGCATGCAGTGTCTTTTATTTAAAGCGCAAGGAATTGAAAAGCAATCGCGCCCCTAAATAAAAACGGTGTGATGGTGATAACATGGGTTTATTGACGGGCCAGAATTCCTCGGCATTGATGCGATAGATGAGGCCATGAATATTATGCCAGTTCCAATTTGATGCTGAGCCGATGCGCATCCTGTAGGTGTAATGCTTTTTGACATAGCGGTTAACGCGATTATTCATGCTGCCGTAAGGGTAGATGAAGGTGTCTGGTGTGTAGCCGGTTTTTTGCTCAAGGAGGTGTTTGGCCGCCACGACCTCGGTTTCCAGGCAGGTATCCTGAGCGGTCAAATGGCGATGAGTCATGCCGTGAACAGCTGGAATGACAAGGCCTGAAGCCACCATTTCGTTAATTTCTTTCCAGGTACACAAGGTCGCATAACTTTGATAAGAGGCCATGGCTTCCGCATAAGGCACACCCAATCGTGTTGCGTCATCAAGTGTCGTGTCGTCAAGGATAAGACCGACGGGAATGGCCAGAACAGCTTTGATGCGGTATTGCTTCAACAAAGGAAAAACATCACGGTAAAAATCATAATAGGCATCGTCAAATGTCAGGCAAAGGTTTAGACGCCTTCGGTCTAATGCTTCGCCGGGAATAACAAAGGCATCCTGCTTTGCCAATGCCTGTAAATGTTGTTCAAAGTTGCGGCTGTGATCGGGTAATAAAGGATTTGAAACACGATGATACATTAAAACAACTAGCATACCGTATTACCTAAAGCAATTGAGTCTCGACGAGGTGAGGGATTTTTCTCCAGGGACTCGCCTAATGCGATGGCGGCAAAAAACACTAAAAAATCCCCGGTATTGGAAAATAACAAAAAGGAATCGGATAGATTGGCAACGATGAAACTGCAAAGCAAGGCAATCATCAGGGGCCGCATGTCTTTCAAATTGCGGCAGGCGTAAAAGAAGGCCAGGAAAAAAACGGCCAACACGAGAAGACCAATGACACCGTATTCAGCTGCGATCAACCAGTACTGATTATGCGGATCCAGTAGATTTTTGCCCCAGGCAGGAATTGGTTGCTCCTGCCGGTAACTATAAGTAAACCCAGCTGTTCCTGTGCCCCAAACCGGATGCGCCAGAAACAGTTTCTTTGCATATTGGTGAAACTGCAGCCTGAAGCCAACCGAGGTATTTTTGTTATTCCCTTCCTGATAATTCTGAACATCATGAACAATGGCTTTTACGCCGGTGTTAAGTGCCATGCTATGGTAAGCGACCAGCAAGGCGCATGGTAAAATAATAATGATATACAATGGCATTTTGCGGGCCGGGATGCTTTGCCATAAAAACAGGATCAGCAACAGCGAATAAATCACATATCCCGTGCGGCCGGTGTTAATAAAGAGGGTTTGATAACTGAACAGCAGAGCAAGTGCTGCATATCCCAGGCGTAAAGGCGTTTTTTTAGGAGTACGCGCCAGGTTTGCGCTTAAAAAAGCGGCGAATGCCATGTAAAAGCCAGTCACGATGTGGTTATGAAATACCGCCCCGGGGTCATTGACTGGATTCATGGTTACCCAGCTTAAGGCTTTAAGAAAGGAAATCAGCAAGGTGATGGTCATGGCGCCAAGAAACGCGTGTATCGCGAGCCAACGCAAGCGCGGGTGCTGAAAGGCCAGGGCAATAAAAGGGATAAATAAGAATTTGGAATATTTGTTTATAAAAATCAATTTGCTTTTCCAATCAGCGATGCCGGTTATGGAGCCGAGAAGAACAAGCGTAAACAAGGTTAAAATGGCGTAAAACCAGGGTTCGCGTATAATTTTTACCATGTCCTGGCGTAAATCGGGGCTTAAACTGGCTGCCAGAAGACCACCAATTAAGGTAATGGATTTTAAGGTCATGCTAAGCGGCAGGGTAAACATACTCAAGACAAACAAAAACGCAGCAACTCGTTGCCAATTCAATTGTTTGAAATTAAACACACACCACCCTTTGTTGCTGACGCCGATCAAAGCCCGATCATAGCATAGCTTCGATCAGCAAAGCGAATATGTCAGTATGTCGATACCCATGCCCCTTACAACTGCACGATTTCCATGCAGTTTGTCCCCCCTGCTTTTCCTATTGTACTGCCGCGGGTCAGCAGCACGTAGCCCCGGGCTTTAAGCAGGGATTTGTGCTTGAGTTGATTGACAACCCAATTATTCACTTCCTGGACAGGAATGTTGTGGTAAGGGAGAAGGATGGGGAATACGTTATTGACCAGGCATAGTTTGCCGACCGTACGCTCATTGGCCGTGACGGCGTAAATGGGGACATTGCTGAATTGACGCGACATCCAGATGGCGCTGGCGCCTGATTCGGTCATGGCGATGATGGCTCGAATAGGAAAGTGATTGGCGGCATGCATGGTCGCCATGGCAATCGCCTGATCGGCGCGGTGATAATGACAGGTTTCCTTGTCGGCTGTGTACAGGAAGGAGGTATGTTTCTCAGAACTTAAGCAAATTTTCTCCATCATGGTAACGACTTTGACAGGAAATTTACCCGTGGCGGTTTCTGCGGACAACATGACGGCATCGGTGCCATCGAGAATGGCGTTAGCTACATCCGAAACTTCGGCACGGGTCGGTTGCGGGTGCGTAATCATGGATTCCATCATTTGGGTTGCAGTAATTACAACTTTATCGAGCCGTCTCGCCTGTTCGATAATACGCTTCTGAATGGCCGGTACTTCCGCCGCACCCACCTCCACGCCCAAATCACCGCGCGCCACCATCACGGCATCGGCCGCATTGATGATTTCAGTGAGATTATGCAGGGCTTCGGTGCGTTCAATTTTGGCGATGATGGGTACATCCGGTGCGCCAAATGTCGCCAATAATTCGCGGGCTTCCCGAATGTCATGCTTGTCTTTGACAAATGACAGGGTGAGGTAATCGATATCAATACTGACCGCAATACGCATGTCGTCGCGGTCTTTGTCTGTTAATGCTTTGGCGGCGAGACCACCGCCGCGGCGGTTCAAGCCCTTGTTATTTTTAAGCACACCGCCTTCCAGCACGTTGCAGACGATTTGGGGCGGGGCTACCGATGTGACCTCAAGTTCGATCATGCCGTCATCGAGGAGCAAGAGGTCGCCCGGCTGCACCTCATAACAGAGGTTTTCATAAGCGACGCTGACCCATTGTTCATTGCCCAAGGCCTTGTTGGCGCAGTCCAGGATAAATGATTGGCCATTGACCAGGGTAATGTGATGGTGTTCAAAACGGCCAATGCGAAGTTTGGGGCCCTGCAGATCAGCCATGACAGCAATGGGGCGCTCCAGTTCTGCCGCGATGGTTTTGGCTTGCTTGATGGTATCCAGGACGGTCCTGTCGGCGTGAGAAAAATTCACCCGAAACACATCAACCCCTGCGGCGATGATGGCACGCAGGGTGTCGGGTTGACTGCAGGCAGGTCCTAAGGTGGCAACAATTTTAGTTCGACGGTTCATGGGCTCGCTCTTCAAGAATAGCTACGGCAGGTAAGGTTTTGCCTTCGAGATATTCGAGAAAAGCACCACCTCCTGTGGATATATAGGAAATCTGTTCATTCAGATCATACAGATCAATAGCTGCCAGGGTATCGCCGCCGCCGGCAATGGAAAACGCGTTGCTATCGGCGATGGCGATGGCGACGGCCCGGGTTCCATAAGCAAACTGCGGGAATTCAAAAACGCCGAGCGGCCCGTTCCAGATAATGGTTTCCGCTTCTTCAATGATGTCGACATAATGACTAATCGTGTCAGGCCCGATGTCCATGATCATGTCATCGGTGGCGACGCCATGTAAGGATTTATTAAATGCCGGGCAATTGTCGCTGAAGGATTTACCCACCACCACATCCGTCGGTAAGGGGATGTTGCAGCCTTTTGCTTCCGCCAGGGTTAAGACGGCGCGTGCTTCATCCAATAAGGATTCTTCGTACAGGGACATGCCAATTTCATGCCCTTGCGCTTTTAAAAAGGTATTGACGAGACCGCCGCCCAAGATCAAATGATCAACTAAGCCCACCAATTCGCGAAGCAGGGACAGTTTGGTGGAGACTTTGGAGCCGCCAACAATGGCGACGATGGGTTTTTTCGGATCTTTCAGCACGTGTTCCAATGCTTCAAGCTCACTCACCAGCAGCGGGCCTGCGGCGGCGACCGGTGCGTATTGCGCCACGCCATAGGTTGACGCGTGTGCACGATGCGCTGTTCCAAATGCGTCCATGATAAAAATATCGCACAACGCCGCTAATTTTTTAGCCAGTATGTGGTCATAACCCGTTTCGCCGACATTGAATCGGACATTTTCACAGACCACTAATTCACCGGGTTTGACATCCACGCCCTCGAGGTAGTCGCTGACAAAACGGACGGGGTAATCAAGGTGTTGACCGAGGTAATACGCAATGGGCTCTAAAGAAAACCGTTTTTCAAATTTACCTTCTTCCGGTCGTCCCAAATGGGACAGGACAATGACGCCAGCACCTGCTTCCAGCGCGGCTTTCAAGGTCGGCAGGGCCGCCTGCAGACGTTGATCACTGGTAATGAGTCCATCCTTAATGGGAACGTTTAAATCTTCGCGGATGAGTACCTTTTTTCCACGCAGATCCAAATCACGCATCTTGATTAAATTCATAATCGATCCTTAACGATTCATCATGCAGCTTGCGGTATCGAGCATGCGGTTAGAGAAACCCCATTCATTGTCATACCAGGCTACGACTTTAACCAGGTTACCCAATACTTTCGTCTGGGTGGTATCAAACACAGCGGAAGCCGGGTAGTGATTGAAATCGCAAGACACCAGAGGCTCGTCGCTGATATGCAGAATGTCGCTTTTGGCACGGCGCATGATGTCATTGACTTCGCTCACCGAGGTTTGACGCAAGGGCGTAAAGGTAAAATCAATCACTGATACATTCAGAGTAGGAACCCGCATGGCAAAGCCATCCAGTTTGCCGGCGAGCTCGGGTAATACCAGACCGACGGCTGCGGCAGCGCCGGTTTTGGTCGGAATGATGGATTGTGTGGCGGAGCGGGCGCGCCGTAAGTCACTATGGCTGCCGTCTAACAGCATTTGATCCTTGGTATAGGCATGCACGGTGTTTAACAGGCCATGATCGATGCCAATGGCTTCGTGCAGTGGTTTGACCACGGGGGCTAAACAATTCGTGGTGCAGGAGGCATTGGAAACAATAATGTCAGTCGCCTGCAAGGTTTGATGGTTAACACCGTACACGATGGTTGCGTCGGCGTTTTTACCGGGGGCGGAAATCAATACTTTTTTGGCGCCGGCGGCAATATGCTGCATGGCGGCATCGCGGTTGGTGAAGTGACCGGTGCACTCAAGAACGATGTCCACATTTAATTCTTTCCAGGGCAAGGCCTTGGGATCGCGTTCGGCAATGACCCGAATGGGGTGGCCGTCTATCAATAACTTGTCGCCTTCGACACGGACATCGCTGGCAAAGCGGCCATGCGTCGAGTCAAAACGGGTCAGGTGGGCTGTGGTTTCAATCCCGGATAAATCATTAATGGCCACCACGTCAAATTCATTTTGCCGGCCGTATTCATAAATGGCTCTCAACACACAACGGCCAATACGCCCATAACCATTGATAGCAATTTTTATCGTCATTTTACTTCTCCAAAATACTCGTGACTCCTCAGGAGCCTGTTTCTAACAGGGTATTGAGCGTGTTTGACAAGTGCTCAACGGTAATACCCAAGTACGTGAATGCCTGCGCAGCTGGAGCTGAAACGCCAAACCGGTCAAGGCCGATAACCGCCCCGTCCAGACCTGTAAAACGGTACCAGTCGGCGGGCGCGGCGGCTTCAATGGCGATGCGTTTACGGACAGCCTTGGGCAGTACCTGTTCTTTATAGGCAGCCTCTTGGGTAAGAAAGCGCTCGCAGCAGGGCATGGATACGACTCTGACGCGATACCCCTGGCTGTTCGCCTGGGTGGCAGCGGCCACAGCTAATTGGACTTCGGAACCGGTCGCTATAATTATAGCTTGGGGCTCGCCCGGGCAATCCATCAGAATATACCCGCCCCGGGCAATGCGGTCGTTTGCATCAACTGGGTGATTTAATGCCGGCAGATTCTGGCGTGACAGCAGTAAGGCGGATGGGCCGGTATGGTGTTCAATGGCCTGTTGCCAGGCGACGGCTGTTTCCATCAAGTCCGCCGGGCGCCAGACTTGCATGTTCGGTGTGTTGCGAAGCATGGAGGCCTGTTCGATGGGTTGATGCGTCGGGCCATCTTCGCCTAAACCAATGGAGTCATGGGTAAATACATAGATGACCCGCTGTTTTATCAAGGCACTTAAGCGAAGCGCATTGCGGGCATAGTCGGCAAAGACTAAAAAGGTACCGCCATAAGGAATAAAGCCGCCGTGTAGCGCCAGGCCATTCATGATGGCGGCCATGCCGAATTCCCTGACCCCATAATAGAGGTAATTGCCGTTAAAATTCTCCGAGGTGATGGCTCGGCTACTGGAGCAGTCGGTATTGTTAGAGCCTGTTAAATCCGCAGATCCGCCTAACAATTCCGGCAGAATCTTGCTGAACTCTTCCAGGCAAAGCTGGGAGCTTTTGCGCGTAGCCAGCGCCTTGTCGTTAAGGCGGCATTGTTCAATGAAGGCCCGGCTGACGGATGGCCATTGATCAGGCAAATCGCCGTTGATGCGGCGCAGAAATTCAAAATAATCCGCTTGATGCTGTTGCTGATAGCTCTGGCAGCGGGCTATCCAGTCATCTTCCTCGCGCTGGCCTTTTTCGCTGTGATCCCAGGCCGCATAAATGGTATTGGGAATGACGAAAGGCGGGTGCGGCCAATGAAAGGTGTTGCGGGCCTGCACAATACCGGCAGCGCCCAAGGGGGCGCCATGTGATTTTTCACTGCCAGCGACAGGCGAACCATAACCAATGATGGTTTTACAGATAATCAGGCTGGGTTTGGCCGTTTCAGCGCGCGCCTCAATAATGGCCTGTTCAATCGCGGCTTCGTCATGGCCGTCGATAGGGCCGATGACTTGCCAATGATAGGCCTTAAAGCGCAGGGCTGTGTCATCGCGAAACCAGTTGTCTACCTTGCCATCGATGGAGATACCATTGTCATCATAAAAAACGATGAGTTTGCCAAGGCCTAAGGTGCCAGCCAACGAACAGGCTTCATGCGAAATGCCCTCCATCAGGCAGCCATCGCCGGCAAAGGCGTAGGTATAGTGATTGACCAATTCATGCCCGGGACGATTAAATTGCGCTGCCAGGGCTTTTTCCGCTATGGCCATGCCTACGGCATTGGCGAGCCCCTGTCCCAGTGGACCCGTCGTTGTTTCCACGCCCGGGGTGTCTTCCCGTTCCGGATGTCCGGGGGTTTTTGAATGCAGTTGACGAAAATTTTTCAATTCGTCGATGCTGAGTTTGTAACCGGTTAAATGCAGCAGCGAATAAAGCAGCATGGAGCCGTGGCCGTTGGAGAGAACGAAGCGATCCCTATCGAACCAGTGCGGATTTTGCGGGTTATGCTTCAGAAATTTATGCCAGAGGACATAGGCGATATCAGCCATGCCAAGCGGCATGCCCGGGTGTCCGGATTGTGCCTGTTCTACGGCGTCGATACTTAAGAAACGAATGGCATTGGCTAGTTCATTTGAAAAACTCATGCGCTCTCTTTAATCGCTGAAAGAAGTGGGCGTATTGTCGCTCAGAAGCGGTTAATCAGCAAGTTGCTTTCAGCATGCTGTTGCCTAAAAATGACCCGTGACCGGCTTTAAAGAGGTAAAAAAGCAGTTTAATCTGGCCTTTTTGTTTATTGGCCTGAATTTTGCCCCGGACAAGGCAGTTAGTGAAGCAAGAAAGTGTTTTTTAATTGATGATTATGTATTACAATGTGCAAATTTTTGCAAAAATTTCACGCAATGGACAATTTTGTAACCAACGATATCGAACAAGGTAGTTTATGACCGCACTCATGTATCGTCTCAAAGCCATGATGAAATCCATGCCGGCATTACCCAGGCCGGATGGTGAATCCACCTGGCAATTCAATGAATTTTTAAGTCAACAGCAGACCGATTTTTTTCGCCCTCTATTGAAGAAGCATTTAGTGCTCAATATTGAATACAGTGTATTGTGCGCCCAATTGTCTTCTGATTTGCTAAGAGAAAATCCCAATATTGAGGAAATAACGGAACAGGTCGCGAGTGCCTTAATGATGTCGGAGCTGCTTGCGCACCTTTACCGTTATTACCTCAATGTTCCACGTGAAGTCGAACGCTTGCGAAAAGATCAACGTGTCTATCAAAAATTGTTAAAGGCTCGCGGATATCAGTTTTCCAATCCAGATGACTCAGCGGTTGAACCCGATACGTTTACCCAGAAAGTGCGAACCATGACGGCAAGTTCCAATTGGTTGCGGCTTTTTGTGGTGCGCTCCAAACGCTTTATTGATGCCATCGTTCAAGTATTTAAAAGGGCGGAAGACATTAAGCCCGTGACCAAATTTGTTAATCCAGCCCTCAGTTATTTATCCTGGCTGTTTTTTATCCCCCGGTTAGCGGCTAACATGCTGGTGATGGGCAAGCATTTTTATCCAGGTGAACGCTGGATGAGTAAGGAGGAGCGGGCACTGGGTGCCGCAACCCGGCTGCAATTGCATTTCCAGCGCCGCTGGTTTGAACTGGGCAATGATTCGGTCTGACTGATTGCCGGCTTGCTGAATTGCTTTGTACTGGTGGGGCCGCTCGCGCCAGTGGGTGCCTACATGACCACGGTGTTGTTTGCCTATGATATCCTGCTCGCAGCCATCCGGGCACACATCGAGATTGGCCGTCTTGAGAAGCTGCGTAACGAACACATGCAGTGCATCGAAGCGCTTGAGCAACAAGACAGCCCGGCGGAGGCTGATGAGGCACGCCGGTACCTGGCGCATTTGGATGATCGCATTGTGTTTGAAAGGAAACGGCTCCTTTTGAGCGTCGCCAACACGACGGTACTGTTTTTGGCCATGGTATTAACGGTGCCGTTTTTAGCATCCTTCGGCCCATTTGTGCCGCTGATTGCCGGCGCATTGCTGGTAACTATTACCATCGCCGGTTACTTGGCTTTTTCGGCCCTCGAGAAACAACGGCCTGCCGATAAAATAGCCCAACTGGACATATCCCATACCGCAACCTTAACCCGTTTAGGGCTGTTTGCTTCGGAGATGCCTGAGAAGCCCTCGGAAGCCGCAGAGAGTAACGAGAATCCGCTGCCACCGATTGATGTAATGGTCACCAGCTGAAATCACTGCTTGCCATGGAGCTAACCGCCTTTCAATGCTATGCTTTGCTTTATTTGCTGACAGAGAGCAGGCCATGGCAACCCCACAATTACCCCAATTCAGTGCGATTAAACTCGCGACCTTTCCAGCGCAGCTTGATGAGCTATTGCAACGCCACCTAGACCAGATTGAACATTTATTGAACCAGACTTCATTCAGCTGGGACAACCTTATGCACCCGCTTGAAGAAATGGACGATACCCTTGAGCAGTTATGGGCGCCGTTGGGCCATCTGCATGCGGTGGTTAATTCCAAATCATTACGTGATTGCTATCAGGCCTGTTTGCCCAAACTGTCGGCCTATGATTCCGCGATCGGTCAGAACCAGCGGCTGTACGAAGCCATTCGCGCCATTGATCAAAGCAAACTCGATGAAGCGCAGCAAAAAATTTTAGATGACACGCTCAGGGATTTTGAATTGTCAGGCGTGGCTTTGTCCAGGGAGAAAAAGCAGCGGTTTGAAACCATTCAAACGCGCTTGTCCGAATTATCCAACCAGTTTGACAATAACGTACTTGACGCAGGTCAGGCGTTCAATCTGCATATTACCGATGAAAAACTACTCAAGGGATTGCCGGAGCATGCGCTGCTGACAGCCAAAGCGCTGGCTGAAGAAAAGCAGATGACGGGTTGGATGCTCAATCTTGAATTCCCCTGTTATCTGGCGGTGGTGACCTACGCGGAAGATCGCGGCCTGCGTGAGACTTTTTATCATGCTTATGTAACCCGTGCCTCGGATGAGGGCCCCCATGCCGGCCAATTCGACAACACGGCCATCATTGACGAAATATTGGCGCTGCGTCATGAAAAGGCAAGGCTGTTAGGCTTTGCCAATTATGCGGAATTGTCGCTCGCGACTAAAATGGCGGAATCGACCGAACAGGTGGTGGATTTTCTGCTGGATTTATCGCAACGCGCCCGTCATCAGGCGAAAGAAGAGTTTGCGGCGCTCAAGGCCTTTGCTGAAGAAGAATATGGCATGACGGTGCTTAAGCCCTGGGACATCGCTTATGTGTCTGAAAAAATGCGAAAAGCCCGCTATGATTTATCGCAGGAAGATTTGCGGCCCTATTTTCCAGAAGACACGGTCATGACCGGGCTGTTTTCCATTGTCCACCGCCTTTATGGCATGCGCATGGAAGCTGTGACCCATGTCGATGTCTGGCATGAGGATGTGAAGTGCTACCGTGTTATCGATGAGCATGATCTGGCCCGTGGTTATGTCTATGTGGATCTGTATGCCCGCCAGCAAAAGCGTGGCGGCGCCTGGATGGATTCGCTGCAAGGGCGGCGGCGTTTAGCCAATGGCGAGATTCAGTTGCCGATTGCGACTTTGACCTGCAATTTTGCCAAAGCGGCAGGCAACAAAATGGCGACTTTATCGCATGATGAAGTATTAACCCTGTTTCATGAGCTCGGCCACTGCCTGCATCATTTGTTGACCCGGGTGGATTACCTTGGCGCTTCGGGCATTAATGCGGTGGAGTGGGATGCGGTGGAATTGCCGAGCCAGTTTTTTGAAAACTGGTGTTGGGAAAAGGAGGCGCTTAAATTACTGACGCGCCACGTCGACACCAACGAAACCTTGCCGGACAGCCTCTACGATAAGTTGTTGGCCGCAAAAAATTTTCAATCCGCCATGGGCATGATGCGGCAGCTTGAGTTCTCGCTGTTTGATTTTCGTATTCATCAGGAATACCAGGGGCATGAGCCGGGTTGGGTATCTGCCATTTTAGCCGATGTACGGGATCAGACCACGGTCTTGCCGATTGCGCCTTACAATCGGTTCCAGCATAGCTTTTCCCATATTTTTGCCGGTGGGTATGCGGCGGGGTATTACAGTTACAAATGGGCGGAAGTCTTGTCCAGCGATGCCTATTCACGGTTTGAGGAAGAGGGTATTTTTAATGAGAGCACGGGACGTAAGTTCCTGCATGATATCCTCGAAGTCGGCGGCTCGAAAAAGGCGCGTGAAGCCTTTCACCGCTTCCGCGGCCGCGATGCCAAAATTGATGCCCTGTTGTTGCACAACGGCATTCGTTCCTAGATAAAATTTTTATCGAAGCGGGGCATCCCGCTTTGATCTTATGTTATAATGTAAGTGTACAAATGGGGGCGACCTGGCTTCGACGTGGGTTGCGAAACCTGAAGTGCATGCCGAGAATGAGATCTCTCGTAAATAAGGCTCACTAAACATAAATGCAAACGATGAAAACTTTGCTGGTGGTGCTATCGCTGCCTAATCCGCTTCGATAGTGTTACCTTGCGCGCTGCCATAAAACCAGCGTCCCGTTGACCGAGCTTGCTTGCCGGTATCGAATCAACGGTCATAGAAGACAAGCTAGTGTCCTGGTTTATCCCGCATCAGGATGCGAAATTCAGGGAATCGCTGCCCACCATCCTGCCTGTCGGAGGGGAAGCAGTTAAATCAATAGACAAGGCTAAGCATGTAGAACCGACGGCAGAGGATTTGCGGACGCGGGTTCGATTCCCGCCGCCTCCACCAATACACTATCCCACTAAAGACCACCGAAGAACATCAAAAACCCTTATGCAGTAAGGGTTTAATAAGGGTTTGTCGGCTGTCTTTCATCCTCTCTCATAGCCTCCAAATGATCCCAAAAAGTGCCCATTTTTCTGAAAAATGTACCCAATTTGTGCCCAAAAAGTATTACCCATCAGCGATGCCTTTTTATCCATGGAGGGATTGGTTTGCTGTCACTCCATAAGCCTATTTTTTTAGATTGCGCGTATTTCTGTAATCCGTAGAGTGATTTATCGGTGACGTATTTGTTATAAACCCAAGCCATGCCAAGTTTAACCTGTTCTGAATTGGCATCAATGCCATTACAAGAAACGCGGCCAAGGACTCGATTGTACCGATCGCGCTTTTGGGTTGTGACAATAGCCATTTTATTAAAACATAATTTAGCAAGACTCTGCTTTGATTGATTACCAAAAGGCTGACTTTTCTCAGGCGCATCAATTTCTGTCAGGCGGATTTTGATTTGCTTATGGTTTTTCGTCAGAATGGTAAGCGTATCGCCGTCTGCAATCTTGATGACCAATCCCGTCATTGTTTTTGTCGCAGCGTTGCAAGAAAGAGAGGATAAACTGAGGGCAATCAATAGCCATCCTTTAATTATCTGGATCTGTGCTATCTTGCTCATTCGAGTTCTCTGTATTTTTATTGTGTGACTTTAAAAATTCAGGACATTTCCGCTTTGACTGGCTGATAGTGCCGTCATTACAGACAAAATAATTGTTGAGGCAATGCGATATTCCTCCCTTTTTCCCTGAGCAGGGCGTATTTTTAGAGAAGCTATTTGCGGAAATTAGACAACAAAGTATCGTAAACAATTTAAAGTCCATTTTATTAGCCAAAGAATCCTCTTTGCTGAGTATAGATTACCTTCCGATGCTATAGAAAACTTCTAATAGAAAATTGAACGATTCCAATAATTTCACCATCACTTTTTTCTAATGTGATATTCCCCCAATTATCATTTTCTGCTTTTAATTCAAACGACTGAAAATTTTTATTTACCGATAATTGTTTATAGCGTCTAACAATGACTGCTTCTGCGCCGTTAATTAGGGCAACCACAAAATTACCTGGGGATGGATTTACATTCAGTGATACTAATAACAAATCATTAATACGCAACTCAGGATTCATGCTGTCATCTTTAATTTTCAACGCAAAAGCATTCTCCCCAAGCTTTTGAGCTAAATCTGCCGCTACGGGTATGAAACTCACCTTATCCTGATTGCTCTCACTTTTTATAGCCTCGATAGCGGCTACCGGATCACAAGCCTGTTGGTAATCTAAAATAGGGATCAAGGCGCCCAATCCGGGTATTTTTTTAGGCTGTTTCTCATCCGTTAAGCACATCAAATAAGCCGCAGAAACTTCCAATGCCTTTGCCAGTTGCTTGATTTCTTCTGGCCCGGGCGTTCTATCCCCCCGTTCCCAATTGTTAATTCTTGATTGTTTTAAATCATTGGTTAATTCAGCCAACGCTTTACGTGTAAGCCCTTTTTCCAAGCGTGCGGCCTGTATGCGTTGACCTATTTGTTCTTTGATACTCATCGTCCCTCGGATTCAAAGTTAAAAATGTGCAAATCATCTCAAGATATGTCTTGATGTTTACTCTAATAGTGATATATTAAAACCAATTTACTCTTTTAGTGTAAATTGGTGGTTATGTCTAATAAACATAACACAGAAATAACAGGAAAACGAATCAATAGGATCGTTAGGAATGGAATTCACCATCAACAACAACGAGCTGGATCGACTGTACGGATTGCCGCATATCCAGCAGTTGGTCTACCTAAGAGGAATTAGGCCTTATATGGATTTTAAAACGGGCATTGTTGGCGAAAAGCGAGGCATAAGCTATCAATCACTGACCGAACAACTCTACATTGAACCGCACCCGGGTATCAAAGCCACGTCCTTTTCACGCGCTCAAGCGCGGCGTGCGATTGCAGGCTTGGAGCGTGCTGGGTTGATTGAGGTTCAATCCGAAGACCATCAATTGATTTTAAAATGCGTTTTAGCGACAAGGCATCAGTCCGTCCAAAATAAAGCCGTCACAAACCCGTCACAGTTAGCCGTCACTGTGGATAACTCTAAAAACGGCACCAGCACTGGGTTTTCAGCGAATGAAAAGACGAAAGCCGACACAGGCAAAACGGCAAAAGCCGTCATACCTCCTAATAAAGATTATTTATTATTTTTTTTATTATCCCAATTCGAGCAATTCTGGTCGCTTTATCCACAGCAACAAAATCGTGAGAAGGCCTGGGACGCCTTTCAGCGTTTAAACCCCGATGAAGCCCTTTGCCAGAAAATCCTTCATGCCTTAGAGGCACAAATCAATCACCGCAATGAACTCACCGCTAATGGCCAGTGGGTTCCTGCATGGAAGTACCCGGCCAACTGGCTTAACCAACAGGGCTGGAATGAAACATTACCCGCAATCAACCGAAAGGAGTCACACCATGAAACCCATCAAAGATTTACTCGATCCAAAACTCAAGGCCAAAGCTTTTGGCATCAATTCGACAACGTCAGTTTCGACTTTGACACCGACAGTCACCCCACCACCTGCACAGCCACCAACGTTGTCTACCTGCGAAAAGGAACCTCAGCACTATGACAAACGCATGGATACACTCTTTACCCGCTTAGGCGCCATTTACGGCCATGTGTGGTGGAGCAGCTACAAAAGCGAATCGCTGCTTCATTTGGCCAAAAAAGAGTGGTCCGAGGGGCTTACCCGGTTTAACAACACCACGCTTAAGGAGGCGCTGTTTTACTTTCGCGAAAACAGTAATTTCCCCCCGACTTTGCCGCAATTCATTGAGCGCTGCAAATCAAGCGTTAGACGCAATAACTTCTGCTCAGCCAAGGCGGAATTGCAGCAACGCATCGATACCAAAATCGCCTTAAAACACATTCAAGACCTCTACGCACTCTTGAAACACTAACCTCACAAGGAGAAATACCCATGCTAGTCCTGACCCGTAAATGTGGCGAACAAATCATGATTGATAAAGGCAAAATTCAAATCAAAGTGCTCTATGGCCGCCGTGGCATTGTCGCTCTCGGCATCTTAGCCCCGGATGACATTGATGTGGATCGCAAGGAAATTTTCCTGCGCAAAATGGCCTCCAACACACAGCCCCGCTTGAAATAACCCTTGGAAAATAAGGACATTGACCATGACTACACTGCGCAAAATGATGAATCGCCTGCACCAGAGACTGCTGTGGGCGATGTGTTTAGCCCCAACCACCACCTTTGCCGCGAGCCTTGAAAGCGTTCTCAATGGTGGCATTCGCCTTTTACAGGGATCGGTAGCCAAATTGATTGGGATCATCGTCATTATTGGTTGCGGGTATCTGTGCCTTGAAAAGCAAAAATTTCCCAAAGAGCGCTTTGTCATGATCTTAGTCGGTCTTGGCATTATCTTTGGCGGTTCGTTTATCTACGGCCAGTTGGCAGGATAAACCATGCAAGCCATTCAACAACACCTCCTCTTTGGCGCATTAACACGCCCGGCAATGACTGCCGGCGTCACCTTAGAATACCACTTGTTAAACCTGATGATGTCCATGTGTGCCTTTATTGCCTTAAATCCCCTGTATGGACTGGTCTTCTTACCCGTTCATGTGTTCGGTTGGCTAGTCTGCCGCCAAGACCCTCATTTTTTTACGCTGGTGTTTAAGCGCCTCATGCACCTGCCAGCCTTGCCCAATCATCAACTCTGGGGAGTGCGCGCCTATGAGCCTTTCTAACACCTTAAAACAACTACGCCACGAAACCCCGATATCGCGCGTGTTTCCGGTTACTCACTTCAACTCACCCACGGTGTTTGAATCGCATCATGGTTTGTTAGGGGCAACACTGCAAATCGCTGGCATTCCTTTTGTGACGGAAAATCCCGACTTTCTTAATCAGATGAATGAGCGCCTGCATCAGGCGCTATTAACCATTGATGAGCGTTTCATGGTGTATGTCACCGTGCACCGCAAAAAAGAAAGCCTTCATTTAGGTGGCAACTTTCAATCGCGTTTCGCCTGGCGGGTGAATGACAAATACCACGCCCGCTTTACCGGCAAGAAGCTTTACCGTAACGCCATTTACCTAACTTTAGTGCTTAAAGGGGATGACTCAAGCCAAACGGCGCGCTCGCTTCATTGGTTTGAAAAATTAAACGCCTCACGTCACTTGCACAACAACATGGCACACCGCGATGCGCAAATGGCCTTGCTCAACCAGCAGATAGATAACCTTAAAACTGCTTTGTCGGCCTTTGGCGTGCATCGCTTAGGCGAGCAGGATGAGCGATTAGGCTATAGCGAACTCATGGCTTTTTTAGGCCTATGGGTCAATGGCGGGGAAGCCCCGGTTTTAAGCTACCCCACGTTTTGTCCACCGATAAGTCCCAGTTTACCCGATACCTGGGTGAGCGAAACACTTTATCCCGAAGGCCATATCGGCCAGTACTTAAGCCGCAAGCAATTGTTCTTTGGTCATGCCATCCAGTTTCAAGGCAATGCCGATAACGACAAGCGCTTTGGCGCCATGCTTTCCGTTAAAAAATACGGCAAGCATACCCATTCGCTGCTGCTCGACCCCCTGTTGCAATTGGATGCCGAATTCATTGCCACCCATAGCTTTGCCCCCATTCCCCGCGATGCGGCACTCAAAGCCATCAATAAAAAGCGCGGCAAGCTCATTAACGCCAACGATTTAGGCATCAGCCAAATTCAAGCCTTAGAAACGCTGGAGGATGATTTAGCCAGCGACAACGCCCGTCTAGGTTATCACCACAATACTTTGATGCTATTGGCCAATGACACCGCCACATTAGACAATCTCATTCGCGAAACAGAAACCCTCTACGCCCAGGCCGACATGACCTTGGTACGCGAACGCTTAGGGCTTGAGCCGGCGTTTTGGGCGCAAATCCCCACCAACCATGCGTTTATCGCGCGAGCATCCCTGATTACTTCGAGCAATTTTGTTGGTTTTTGTTCGCTGCATAATTTTAAAACCGGCTTTCGCGACGGCAACCACTTAGGCAGTGCGGTGACCCTGTTAGAAACCCCGTCTAAAACGCCGGTGTATTTTAACTACCACAGCCAGTCATCAGCCACCAACCCGGCCAAAGGCCACACCGCCATTTTTGGTGCCACCAACGCCGGTAAAAATACCTTAGTTGCCTTCATGGACGCGCAAATGGAGCGTTACGGGCATCGCAGTTTCTTCTTAGACCGCGACCAGGCCTCTAAAATTTACGTGTTAAGCAGTGAAAAAAGTGCCTACACCATCATTTCCCCCGCCCATGCCAAAACACTGCGCATGAACCCACTGCAATTACCGGATACCAAGGCTAACCGCAGCTTCATCAAAGAATGGTTTGCACAACTGATTCGACAACCCAACGAAGACGACTTACCGAGCACGCTCACTGAAACCATTAACGAGTGCATCGATTACGCCTTTGAGCACTTACAATCGCGTTACCGCACTTTGTCGAATGTCAGTAAACTGCTGCCGATGGACTTTGCCCGCTGGCCGGAATTGCGCCGTTGGTTAAAAGGCCAGGGCACGATGGGTGATGGCGAGTTTGCCTGGCTCTTTGACCATGAAGAAGACGCACTTAATTTTGACTTTGATAAGGTTGGTTTTGATATCACTTATTTGATGGATGAAGTCTCACCGCTCATTTCAACCCCGGTTTATCTGTATCTCTTACACCGCATGCGCCAGTGCCTTGATGGGCGTTTAACCTCGTTCATCATCGATGAAGCCTGGCAGGTGCTTAATTCCCCGTTTTGGTTAAAGCACTTAAAAAGCTGGCTTGCCACTATTCGTAAGAAAAACGGTCATTTCATTTTCATGACGCAAACGCCGGAATCCGTGGTGCAGTCAAGCATTGCCAGCGTCATTTTAACCAACTTAGCCACCACCGTTTACTTTCCCAACCAAGCCGCCCATGCCGACACCTACTTAAACCATTTGCAATTAACACCCACCGAATACGACACCATCAAAGGCTTAACCCCGGAATCCCGTCTGTTTCTTTATAAGCAGGGGCATGAATCGCTGCTGTGCAAACTGGATTTAAGCGATTTAGCGGAGGAAATTCGCGTGTTTTCCGGCAACCAGCAAAGTGTCGCCTTATTCGATGCCATTGTTACGGAGGTGGGAAGTCAACCTGAACAGTGGCTGCCGGTCTTTTTAGAAAGGAGTTGGTCATGAAAATCCGTGATGTAGTGCTGTTATTAAGCCTCACCTCGCTGCCCTTGCATGCCGATATTTTAAGTGTCGCGGATGCCGCGATGCTTACTAAAGCCATTGAGCAACTGGAGCAACTCCGAAGCCAATACCAGTTGTTAAGCCAAACCTACAGCACGGCGCAATCGCAGTTAGAAAACATGCAACAACTTAAAAATTTTAACAGCGGTCACTATGGCTTTGGCGGACTTGCCAACAGCCATGCCGATTTAAATGCCCGCCAATGGTCACCCAATACCTGGGATGATGCGCTTCACAACATTGCCGGTGGTAACCCCGCCCGTTATCAGGAGTTGGTTAAAGCCTATCAGCGTAATCATGTGATTTTAGACGATGCCACCTACCGCAAAGGCGCCTCACTCACACGCCTTAAAGAATACAAAAACAATGTTGCGGTCAATCAAGCGGTCAGTGTGCAGGCGACCTATGCCTTTAACGAAGTCAATCGCCATTTAAAAGCCATCCATGACTTATCCAATCACATCGATAAAGCCGCCAACACCAAAGCGGCGATTGATTTAAATTCGCGCCTGCTGGCAGAAATCGCCTACATCCAAACCGAGAACCTAAAGCTTCAAACCTTAATGAGCCAGCAAGTGGCCCAGGAAAGCAGCACCACGCTAGCCACCGAAAATGACAGCGTTCGTTTTAACGCCTTACCGGATGAATAACCAACAAGGAGTGTCTCATGCGTTTTATACCCCTTTTTTTAAGTTTTTTAATGCTGTGCAGTTGCAGTAGGCCGCCGGATTTAACCACCCCGTGCCCGGATTACGGTCGTTTCTGTCCACAAACCCCGATTAATTAAAGGAAACCCTCATGAAAAAAATAGCCATGATAATGACCCTGTTTGCCGGCGTTACCTTACTTACCGCCTGCCACGACAACCCGCTTAAGCAACTGCCTAAGCATCAGCAAATCGAGTCCTTACTCACCGCCTCGCGTGCCGCAGAAAAGGCACTGCAGGTGTTTAGCGCACCCGGTGGCGGTTTTTACTTAAGCTGCATGGGCAGTAACGACCAGCACGCTTTATCCTGCGAGGCCTTCTTTGCCGAAATGCTGAAAGCCACACGACTCATACCCAATTTAAAAGGACTCACTCTTGCGCAACTCACCGATCCCAGCCTCTTTGCAGACATTGCCATCGATTACCAAAACGTGTTTTTTAACAGCGTGGAAGGGTAGCGCATGGACACGCCCACTTATTCTACTGTCATTTTAAAACTGACCAATCACATCGATGTGCTGACGAAAGACTTTGTCTTTAAAGGCTATCAAGCGCTGGCTCAAGCACTCGCCAAACCCATTGGCAGCCTTTGCATCCTGCTGATTATCTTGATGGGCTTTGGTATTTTGCGCGGCCTCATCAAAAACCCCATGGAAGAATTCCAGAAAAACTTAATCCGCATCGGGTTGGTTTACATGCTGGCAATGAATTGGGGTGTTTTTTCTGCCTACGTAGTCACACTTTTTATCAACAGCGCTGGTGAAATTGGCGCGCTCATCATGAATGCCGCCCCGACTAAATTGCCAGCGATAAGCGGCGGTAGCAGCGTCAATCACGGCCTGCAATCGGTGTTCATCGAAGTGGTTCGCGTCGGCGCCTGGACTTGGGATAAGGCCTCGTTTAAACACTGGGGGCCAATTTTTACTGCCACCCTCATTTACCTCTCAGGCTTTGCGGTGGTGGGCTTTGCCCTGTTTGAAATCGTCATTGCCAAATTGATGCTGTCCATTTGCCTGTGTACTGCGCCGCTGTTTATCCCTTTTACCCTGTTTGATAAAACGCGCGGCTTTTTTGACCGCTGGTTAGGCACGCTGGCTGGTTTTTCTTTCGTGTTGATTTTTGTCTCGACTGTGGTGGGCTTTGCCTTGCATTTAATCCATTGGGCGATAGGCGGGCATTATGAAACGCATGGAGCGAACGTCACCGCGGTGGATTGGATTCCCTTAGCGATGGTCGCAGGCTTTTGCGTCATGGCTATTCTGGAAGTCACCGCCATTGCCAAAAGCATCGGGAGCGCCTGCTCTACGGCCAATGGTTCGGCCATGGTTGGTGGCTTCATCGGTGGCTTTTTAGGCTCCGGCCGCTTCACCCATCAGTTAAGCCAGAAGGCAAGGCTTTTAGGTCAAGCCTTAACCCCTGACAGCGCCCGCACCAATGTGCAGACGCTTAGAGGCACACCCCACAACCCGCCTACCCCCTTCAAAGGAGCAGTGAAATGAGTCAGAACCATTATCCCTCTTATTTTAAAGAAGCGAAACGCTGGGCGGATGATAACTTTGCCCGCATCACGGTGTCACGCCAACGTTACCAGACGGCATTTTTAGCAAGCATGGGCTTAAATTTTTTGTCTATCGTAGCGGTAATGGTCTTGGCCAATTGCCAGACTTTAATCCCACTGATGGTGCACCATTACGAGAACGGCTTAACCACGGTTGAGCCCTTAACGCAAAGTAACGCCCCGATTAATCGCGCTCAGGTCGAAAGTGATTTGGTGCGCTACATCACCAATCGCGAAAGCTTTGATGTCAGCACCTACAGGAGCCAATTTGATTTAGTTAGCGTGCTCTCCAATACGGCCGTTAATAATGAGTACTTAAAAGAGCAGGCCAAATCCAATAAAGACGCCCCGATTAATCGCTTAAACGTCAATGTCTCACGCAACGTGAAAATCGCGAGCATTCATTTCTTAGACAACCTGTTAAGCAATGGCCGCGACATCCACCAAGACCACAACAATGTCGCGGAAGTAGCCTTTACCGTCACCGACACCGACAAGCAAAGTGGGCATGCCGAGGTGAGTCATTACAACGTGCTCATTGCCTGGCAGTACTTAAAACCGTCCAGTAACCCCGAGGTGCGCTGGAAAAACTGGGATGGCTTCCAGGTGATTCGCTACAGCAAACAAATTCAGGTGACGGAGAAGCAGGCATGAAACGTTTTATCCTCTTATTGATGCTTATGAGTGCTGGCTTACATGCGCAACAAATCCCCACCGGCTACCGTGAAGACGCACGCGTGAAACACGTGCCCTTTAGTGAGCATGACGTGGTGAAAATTGAGGCCGCCACCTTTACCACCACCCACATCGTCTTTGGTGAAAAGGAGGTGATCTTAGACATTGAGGGTGGCGATACAGCCGGCTGGATGGTCACCCATCACCGCCGCTTAAGCCACATGCTGTTTTTAAAACCCACCGTATTAAACAGTAACACCAACCTCACGGTGGTGACCAATAAGCACACTTATTATTTTCAGGCGGTAAGCCAGCCAAAACTTAATGTACCCGCCCAGCAAAAAACCTATGCGGTGGTGTTTACTTATCCTGAGGAAGAACAAGCCAAACGCGTTGCTCTTTTACAGGCAGCGGCGAAAGCCAAAGCGGTGAAGAACCCGCCTAAAAAAACCTACAACACCCATTACCGGTTCAGCGGTAACCCGCAAATCGTTCCACTCCATGTCTATGACGATGGTCGCTTTACCTATTTTGATTTGCGTGCCAATCAAGCGGTGCCGGCGATTTTTGCGGTTGATGGCAAGGACGGTAAAGAGGCCATGGTTAACACCCGCCGTCAGGGCAATGTGCTGGTGGTGCATCGCCTAGCCCCGCAATTTACCTTGCGTCACGGCGGCTTAGTCGCCTCGGTATTTAATACGCTTGAAATTGCCAAAATCAAACAAGGTCGGAGATAAGCATGAGTGAGAATCAAGACAACCCCGTAGGAAATGTGTCGCAAGTGACTCCTAAAAAAAGCAATCGCCGGTATTTAACTCGCAATAACCTCTATCTGCTGGCCGGCATGGTCTTCATCGTGCTGGTGATGTGGTTGACCCCGGGTGCGGAGAAAGAACTGCAAACGGCCGAAGAAACCCCCAACAACGGCAAGGAGTTAACCCTGTCACAGAACTTAGCGCTGCTTGAGCGCATGAAAGCCTCCTTGCAGCAAAAGACCAATGCGCAGGAACAAGAGGCTGAGAATCCACCGATGCTTCGCAGCAAAACGCCGTTAAGCAAAGACTTAGTGGCGCGCATGAATGCACCGACCACCTTTTTTAATGAGGAGGAAGGCAGCAGTACCAGTTCCCCTGCGGCCAACAACCCCGCGCAAGGGGGTTTATTAACCGGCAACAGCAACAACGCGCAGTTTGTGAATCAACAAAACGACATCACCACCGCCACGGCGAAAAAGCTGCCGCATCCGCGCTTCACCGTACCAGCCGGTGAAATGATTCCAGCGACCTTAGAAACCGCCATTCATTCCGAATTGCCGGGCATGGTGCGTGCCATTACCAGCCGCGATGTCTATTCACTGGAAGGCGAAAACCGTTTAATTCCCCGCGGGTCGACCTTAGTCGGGCAATTTAATGCCAGTGTGGCAGACGGTCAAAGCCGCATTTTAGTGGTCTGGAATCGCGTGCAGTTAGCCAATGGCGTGATTGTCACTTTAAACAGTCCGGGCACTGACAGCATTGGCCGTGCCGGACAGGAAGCCGATTACATCAATCGCCATTTCTTTGAACGCTTTGGCACCAGTGCGATGCTATCCGTTTTAGGTGCCTACACTGCTACCAGCGGCGTCAATGGCCAAGACCAATACAACTCGCAATCGCAATACCGCATGGCCATTGCCGGCAGCCTGCAACAAGCCTCCGGGCAAACGCTGCAAAACGACATGATGATTCGCCCCACTTTACAGATTAATCAAGGTGCGCAGATTCAAGTGTTTGTCGCCCATGATTTGGATTTTTACCGGGTCGGAGCCAGTCATGACGCCTAAGGAAGCCCTGCACTTTGCCCCAGGCTCTGAGGGTTTACTGGCTCCCTTAAAACCCTGGCTTGATAATCCGGCGGTGTCTGAGATTCTCATTAATCAACCCGGTGAGGTGTTTATCGAGGCGCACGGCGAAATGACGCCTCATCCACTGCCAATACTCACACAGCGTCATTTAAAGCATTTGTTCACCCTGCTCGCCAATGAGAACCAGCAGGTTTTAAATGACGCCTCGCCCATGCTCTCAGGCAATTTACCCGATGGCTCACGCGTGCAATTAGTCATTCCTCCGGCAGCGAAACATTACACCTTATCCATTCGCCGCCAGTCGATTGTCGCACGCACCTTAACTGACTATGCCGCGAGCGGCTTTTATCAGCAAGCGAAACCCTTTTATTTAGATTGCGACCGAGCGAGTTTACAGAGTGCGAACGATAAAGTCTTACTGTCTTTGTATCACCAAAAGCGCTGGGATGAGTTTATTGCCGAGGCAGTGCTTCAAAAGAAAAACATCGTCATCGCCGGGGAAACCTCCTCCGGTAAAACCACGTTTTTAGATGCCTGCTGCAACCACATTCCTTTGCATGAGCGCATCATTACCCTGGAAGACACCTACGAGGTGGTTACGCCGCATCGCAATCAAGTAAGCCTGTTAGCACCAAAGCGCCGCGAAGGAAAAAAGGGCTTCACCATGCAGGAGTTGGTGCAGTGCTCGCTGCGCCTTCGTCCTGATCGCCTCATCATGGGTGAAATTCGTGGTCGGGAAATTTTGGATTTTTTAAGCGCCTGCGCCACCGGGCATGCGGGGTCAATTACCAGCATTCATGCCAGTAACCCGCGTGTGGCTTTTATGCGCATGACTCAGCTTTACAAGTTCAATAACGTGCCCTCCATGCGCGATGACGACATTCTCCGCGAACTGCATGAAATCATTGATATCATCGTGCAGGTGCAACGCACTCCGCAGGGACGCATGGCAACTTGGGTTTATTTTAAAGACGCAGACACGTATTCGGGAGAAGACCATTGAACCTCATGAAAGGGTTAAGCGTTTTTGTCTTGGTTTTAGAACTCATTAATCTCACTGCCTTGCGCTTAACCGGCTTGCCGCAATGGCCAACACCGTTAAGCGGGATTACGCTCTGGCAGCATGGGTTTGGCATGGAATTGCTCATAGCCTTCCTGTTAGTTGGCGTACCGCTGGTTATTATTGTCGGCTTTCGCCAGACTGGCTTTTGCCTTTACTTAAGTGGCTTAGCCGGTGGGGTGTGGGTCGCCGTTGTGGCCATGGTGGTGGCGGGTCTTGCGTTGTTTGCCTGGTATGAAGACGTGTCCTTTCGCAGTTACAGCGAATTATGGTTATTCATTCACAGCGAGGAAGCAGCATTATTGCATTTTCAATGGAGCATGGCCGCCTCGATAGGCTTGTTTTTGCTGGCGTTCGCAGCTATGGCTTTTGAGCGGTTCAGACCGGCCAGTAAAGCGCTCGGTAATGCCCACTTTGCCAACGGCTTTGAGATTAAAAAAGCCGGTTTTTTTAATCGGGAAGCAGAAAGCATTGTCATCGGCAAAAAATGGGATGCGCCGCTGTATGCCAACGGCTTTGAGCACGTGCTGGTGTTTGCGCCGTCTGGTAGTGGGAAGACCCGAAGCATTGCCATTCCTAACTTGTTGCATTACCCCTATTCGGTGGTGTGCAATGACGTGAAACTCACTCTTTATGAAACCACCGCCGGCTTTCGGAAAAGCGTGCTGGGGCATGCCTGTTATTGCTTTGCACCGGCACACCCCGAAGGCCGCACCCATCGCTTCAATCCTCTGTCAGCCATCTCCAGCGACAAAATGAAGCGCATGACCGACATTCAGCGCATTGGTCATATTTTAATGCCGGATAACAGCAAAGACCCCATCTGGACACAGGCCAGCCGCAAATTGTTTAAAACGCTGGTGCTCTATCTTTTGGATGCCAACGACCGCCCGGTGACCTTAGGCGAAATCAACCGCTTAGTAAAACAGCAGAACTTTGATGCCTGGCTGCAGGAGCAGCTCGATACCACCGACCACTTTGACCCGGAGTTTTATCGCAACGGTTATTCCTACATCAACAACCATGACAAAACCCGCAGCTCGATTTTAGAAACGTTTTCTGGTTACTTTGAGTTGTTTGACGACCCGCGCATCGATGCCGCCACCAGTACCAGCAATTTTGATTTTCGTGATTTACGGCGCAAGAAAATGACCATCTATGTCGGCTTTAGCGATGACGACATGGAGCGGCTAGCGCCTTTATTAACTCTGTTTTGGCAACAATTGATTTCAGCGATGATTCGTGAAATTCCTAATCCCAAAGAAGAACCGTATCCCTTGCTCTGCCTGATTGATGAGTTTTCATCGTTAGGCCGCATTGAACGGCTTCGCCGCTCCTTAAAACTCCTTCGCGAATACCGCGTGCGCTGCGTGCTGATGTTTCAATACATCGCCCAGACCTTTGAAAAATACAGCCATGACGAGGCACGCGCCTTTACCAACATCAAAACCAAAATCGCTTTTGCCACCGAAGACATTCAGGATGCGGAATTCATCAGCAAAATGTTGGGCACCCGCACCAAACGGGTGATGTCGCGCTCGGTATCCGATCAGCATCATGGCATCAGTGACAGCAAAACGGTGAGCTATCAGGCTATTCCCTTAATGCGCCCCGATGAACTAATGAAAATGCCGGCGCACGTGAACCTTATTCTGCGCTCAGGTTCTTCACCCATCAAGGCGCGGCAGGCGGTCTGGTATGAAAACCCGGACATGAATGATTCAGTATTGCCGCCACCACCGGTACCGAAACAAACCATCAAAGCCTCGCCCTTTATCAGGGCAGAAACCATTGAATCATTAGACTAAAGGATGTTTCCCATGAAAAAATTAATCGCTTCAATTACTTGGGTGATAATTATCTATCAGAATGGGATAAAAAAGCTTTGCTAGAAAAAATTAATGAAAAATTACAATAAATGACTTGAAAAAATTTGAACTGGGTGGTGGTTCAAACTTGATTATGGTAATTTTTTATTCGGCCAGCATCTTGAATAGACTTAAAATGAATTCAATTTATAATTTAGGCGAATTACTCTGTATACTTTTAATCGATTTACTTAAGTCATCGTAACCATAGCCAATAAAAGGATCGTCATCTATAAGCCCTGTTTCCTCTACTGCCTCTTCAAAAGGTATATCAGCACTTATTCCACCCCTGGCATCATTTGTCCATGCATCATGCGTATAGCTCGAATAATAGCCCAGTTTTCTATTTGAACGAGGTGGGGTATCAGTGGAATTCCTTATTTTTGCCTCTTTAAGAGCATTTTCTATTTTAGATAAGATTTCAATAAATTTTTGCCCATCAAAATCAGGATTTGCACAGTTAAAAAAGACAAATTCTCGTCCTTTCATGGTTTTTTTATTTTGACATTCATCAGCGTATTTTTTGTACATGACTTTGAATGAGCCTAGATTATGATCTAAAGCAATTTTTGCAATAATAGGCAATGCTTTGATTATGTCATTCTGATGAATAGATAAATTTATTTTCCAGTCAGATTTATTTAGATTAACCCCTATAAGGTTAGATCTATTATACACTACCCATTGATTGGAAAATGTAGACATAGAAAAATTCATAAATGATTTCGAACTGGACCCCGAGTCGGATTGAACTTTTTCATAATAAGCTACAACGCTATTTTCATCCCCCCCTTGAGACTATTGTGTGTAGCAGGACCCTCATTTGAATCTTTACTTGATATTGAAAAAAAAGTTAGAAACGTTTCTATGAAAGAGGGTTTACCCAGCCCCGGCTTTCTAGTTTGAGAATTTGACTGTAAATCATGCCGTCCTTCCATCAGATCTTCGCGATGCCTAATCAGTGTAAAAAATAGTTTCTTTTGTGTATCATTCAATTGACTCAATACTGTCTCTTCAAAAGTTTTGCTTGGCATCCTTTTAAAAAGCTGATAAAAATAAATGTCAAAGCTAGCAATTGCTTTTCCTTTATCTTTTTCATACATAATGCCCAGATAGTCAAGTTCAATATTTAGCATAAACGCTAAGGTTTTCAGCGTTTCCTTTCTAGAGCCCTCTACCATGTAAGAGTTATGATTTAATAACTTTATGGCCTGATTGCCTTCAATATATCTTGCCTCCTCTCGATTCCCATCACTAAAAATCTCATCCCCGAATAGCTCTAGAATTTTTTTTTGCTGGGATTGGGTAATGGTTATCTTTGATATTAAATCCCGATTATCCCACTGATCAAGATAGTATAGATTTCCCTCATCCGTATAGACATAGGCGGGGAGATATTTATCTGCTGCAAGATTCTGTATTACATTTCGATTATTTGAATTTGAACTAAGCTGTAATTCTGCCTCTTTACGAATTAATATTGGAGTCTTATCATTGTATCTTATCAGATTATAAAACACATCCCTGCTATGGTATCCCGATAGTTTTTTCAGCATAAACTCAGCTTGCTCAAACGCATCGTCTTTTGCGCTTTTATCATATCCAAATTTATCAGATATTTCTTCTAACTGCTTACGAACTACAGACTCCTGAATTGGATTGCCAAAAGCGACAGGGCCTAATCTTAAATCTGGTGTAGAAAATTTTCTAAAGAATTTTCTTCTTTCGCCTTTGTTGCTCAGATTACTCAATAAAATACTCATAGCGCTAGGTATATTACCACGTTCAAATTGAGATTGACTTAGCTTAGAATCAAGTGGAAATGACAAAATGGGTCGTTTATCAAAAGTAAATAGGTATTTCGATTTAATGTCTTCATCCGAAGTGCAAACTAGAGTCAAAAACTCATTTCTCAAGTTTAGAATTGCTCTCAGAACGTGACTCGGTAAAGGATTACTCTGTGAATTAAAGTTGTCTCCTATCTTATAAATATCAAATATTGCCAAAAAAATACGTTCGATAAGTTCTAATTTTTCATTGACCATCTTCTTATCTTGCAATATTTCATTCAGATTTAAGTCTCTATTTTCCTTGATAAAAGAGAGGCCAGGTATGCTTTCTAAATGTTTTTCAAATAGCCTTTTTTCATCGGCTTCTAATACTGTTTTAGAGCGCTCATCAATTAATCTTCTTTTTCTGATTACAAGTTTTTTTTCATTGTCAGATGCTTTTTCTATTTGCAGGTAATCTTTATGCGCTTGACAAAATTTTCCAGCATCGAGATCGAACTGTTTTGATTCTTCTAAATTCTTCTTCATTTCATCGTACGACTGGCCCATCGAAATCATTCGTGTAGGCATATCCTTGACCTTAATCCAGCCAACTTTCCCCATGTTGCGAAGTGTGGCCTCTCTGTCTGAAAAGCCCACACTTACACTTGCTTTCGTTTTCTTTTTTAGGCTTTCATCCTCCTCATATTTTTCGGGTATAAAGTCGAATACATGGTCATACTTAGCCAATTCTTTTAAAGCAAGAATGCTAAATACCGAGCAATTCATTTCGTCTTTTTGAATGCCTGCCTGACATGATTTTATTTCAAATTTTACCTTGTTTTTTTCCAGATTTTCGATTAGCAAATCGATTGCTTCAAGCTGGCTCTCATCCTTGGATGAATCGAAACAGAATATATTTAGATTGCCGCCTCTATTTTCAACATCGAATGCAATTGCGTGATTATTGTTGCCATGGTAATACACAAACTGTTTTCTTTGTCCTGGTTTAAGTTCCCTCATTTTTTTTGCTAACTTATAAACTGTTCCTCGAGGAGCGTAATCCTTTGTTGTTATTTCCTCAAGAGGAATAGGGATTCCAATTGCTTTCCTTATGCGGTTTAGCCCCGCTAATAACGCTCTTGTTAATTCCGGGGTCACTGTAATAGATCGTATTTTTTCTTTTTTGCTTCTTAGCTCGATGTAGTTTGTTATTGCAAAATCTTCAAGAACCAACTTTGGAAGTTGTTTCTTTTTCTGTTTTAATTCAATGTATTCATCTAAAAATTTTTTAACTTCAAATTTTAGGCCTTCTGGGAAATTATCTTCACCAGTCATTTTGTATTTGCATGCAAGCTGTTCTATTTTGTATTTTAAAAAGGACTTATAATTAAGCCAGTAAGCGAGACTGTCCTCCTCAGTCGCTAGATTCTTGGAATAAGGAATCTTCAAAGGTAGTTTCCCGTTATAACTGGATAGTACGAGCTTGGCAATTTGCATTGAAGATAATGAAGGTTTTGCCTGCATCGATTCAAATTTAGTTTGCATTTGTAAACATCTCCAATAATAGCCAACAGACTAAGTAGTTTGAGGTTGTCATTTGTAATAATAGAAATGGATTGATTGAATATCAATTAAAATGCTCTCTTTATTACCATTAAGTTGGGATTGATAAAAAATGACAGGCTAAGAATGCCGTTAAATAAGACGCGTGACTATTTTTTATAAGGAAATGTGTCAACTTGGTCAGTATGTGGTGGTGAATTATGGCTACCTTTGCCAATCAGGGCTGCCGACAAGGATGAGAGGAACGTTGTATTAGCATTGCTACTTTTGATTTTATAGGAGCGTAAGGAAGAAATGTACGATGGTAAGAAAGGTACGTAACCGATGGGCAAAAAAAGACTCATCTACATAGGGACGATTATTGGAAAAATAAAGAGTCCTAGCCCTGGGTGCTACCTGATTTGAAAGCGCAAGGGCTTGGATAAAGCTAAAATTGAATGTCGGTAACCACTCAATGGGACTCTGACGCAGCCATGAAATATACTCCAATTCCCTCCAACAGTATTGCTCATTTCTTCTTCTGGAGCCGCCTTGCCTGCTCCGGTTTGTTTTGGAGCTGACAATATTTAACCATCGCTAAATCCTAACCTTTGATAGAGATTCCTCCAGTATCAGTTGTGAGAAAGTTCTACCTCAGACATAAGTTATTTTGTGACATTACTATAAGCGAGGGTGCGCTGCTTTATGGCTACCGTCAATTTCGTAAATTAAATGTTAAAAATGGCAAATATGAGAAAAATTTGTTTTTTTATTGGTCTTTCAAGCCCATAATTAATTCTCGCCGATGTGCTTATTGTACACGAGTAGACTGTCATATGAATTGCTGGAAATAATTATGTCTAATTATAAAATTTTAGTAAAATGGTTAGAAAATAGCTCAATAGAGTCTCTTGAAAACGACTTGAAATTTATTAAAAAAGTACTATCAAGTATTCAATCATTAATTACCAACTCTGTATCCATGACGCCACTTGAATTTGCAAATAAATTGCATTATAAACTTGAATTAATGGCGAAATTTTATAAAGAGAAAAGCGAAATTGACGAATTAAATAAAACGCTCAGCAAATATACTAAGCAACTAGAAAATCTATTGCCAGAGGCACAAAAAAAAGCTGAGCTTATACTTGAAGTATATTTGCATGTGGAAAAAAGGAAATATTATGATTTTGAGCATATTTTTAATCATGGTAAAGCAGTTTTTGAAAAGGTTCCCGACTGGATCGTACCTGATCTCAAGAAGGACGATTCTAAAGTGCACAGCTCCAAGGAGGAATTAACCGAGGACCCTCATTTTAAATTAAGGAAGGGGGGGTTTTATACGGCCACATCTACTTTCCTTTCTTATTTTACAGAAGCATCCCAAGCCTACATGAAGCATTGGGCAGTCTTGGAAGGTAAGCTACCATATTTCGAAGATTTGATTAAAAAATACCCATCCAACCAGTTTGCAAGCATCTTTAAACAGGATAAAAAAGATATTGTTAATCTAATTATGAAGGGTGAGTATAATTTCCATAGCGAACTTGGAAGCTTATTGTTTGGTCGTATTCTCTATGAATCTCCTGGGTGGGGTAAAAATGAAAGAATGCAAGTTTATCGTATGCACCTCATGAATGAATCTGAGACACAATTTATTGCAGAAGAATTTAAATATGAAATAATGAAAATTAGCCTTTTTTCTACTTTGGCAAAAGAGTCTGGTAAAAAAGCAATTGCATGGATTGGTACTTCCCGCAGCGTAATGGCAAAAGTCAATCAAAATCCTGGAGAGGGTGCTTTTCTTAATTGTGACGATGACAAATGGTCTCCACAACTTAATCGTGCCTGGCTTATTTCTTTACTGATGCTAGATTATCAAATTCAAATGGTTGAGCCTCAGTTCCCTACAATGGAAAAAGCAATCTTGTCTGGAGACTTATTTAAGTATATCGAATGCCTTCTTTCCGAGATACGTAAGTATGACGGTTCGACTAATGAGAGCCTTCATAAAAATGATTCAATGTACAATGGTGGGATAGAGCCAACTGCAACAATGCAAGAATTATTATTTCTGCTTAGTATGGGTTGCCGATCGTTTAAAGATAGCCAAGGCTTGATTTGTCTTGTTACGCCTGGGATTAAAGAAGAGCCAACATTAACTAAGAAAAATGAAGTTAGTGGTTATATGTTGCAACGCACCCATTCTTTCAGTGAGTTTGGACGAATCGCATCTAATCCAGTTGCAGCAGGAGCATTTTTTAGGCATCCTGGTGCATCCACTGACCAGCGATGTGGTAAACTGAATGTCGATTCTCCTTCCAGTCTTCTTGAGGATGAAAGTGATCAAAAGTATATGGTTTCCTGATTTGGACAAAAACCTCTTTTAACGATAGGAGTATTAGCAGTGTGATGCATTAGGATGGTCTGATCTTATGAATACTTACCATAAATACATCAAATACATACATCTTTTAGTTGATCAATCTTGGTCGCTCCATCTTGGTTGACTGGTATGACGTTGTCAAGTAATCGAGTCTGTCCGGAATTCTGTGTAACTAGCCGTCCTGTTATGTGGTAACTCTATCGCCGAATTCGATTATGAAGCGATTCATAGCTGGTTTCCAGTTATGAATCGGCATGGTCCACTTTTGAGAAATTCGTTCAATTGCCAAATAGAGCAATTTAAAAACGGCTTCATCAGAAGGAAACATGCGTTTGTTTTTTATTACTTTCCGTAAGGTCATATTCAATGACTCAATCGCATTGGTGGTATAAATCGCCCGTCGAATATCCGCCGGATAATCAAACAAAGGAATGACCCGTTCCCAATCCCTGCGCCAGGAGATGCTGATAGACGGATACTGGTCATCCCATTTGGCAGAGAAAGCATCCAGTGCCATTTCAGCCTCAATGAGCGTATTTGCACTGTAGATGCTTTTTAAATCAGCGGCAAGTATTTTGCGGTCTTTCCAGCTCACATAAGACAGGGATTGGCGGATTTTATGGACAATACAAAGCTGAACTTTGGCGTAAGGGTAGACCGTTTCGATGGCTTCCGGGAAACCAGTCAAGCCGTCAACACAGGCAATAAATATCTCATCCAGACCTCTGTTTTTTAAATCAGTCAGCACATTAAGCCAGAATTTTGCGCCCTCATTTTGGCTAATCCACATGCCAAGTAACTCTTTTTGCCCTCCGGTATTTACGCCCAGTGCCAAATACACCGCTTTATTAGTAATGCCTTTATCCGTCTTTACCTTGACCACCAGACAATCCAGATAAACAATGGGAAAGCAGCTATCCAGA
>NZ_LNYA01000018.1:147392-166665 GCF_001467615.1 Legionella erythra
GTTCTTTATGTCCTTGGGTATTTACACCCAGTGCCAAATACACGGCTTTATTGGTAATGCCTTTATCCGTCTTTACCTTGACCACCAGACAATCCAGATAAACAATGGGAAAGCAGCTATCCAGAGGCCTTGATTGCCAGGCTCGCACATCAGCCAAAACAGCATCTGTAACATTGGAAATTAACGTTGGGGAAATGGTAGTCCCATAAATTTCTTCCAGCTCTGACTGGATATCACGGGTGCTTAATCCACGAGAATAAAAGGAAATAATTTTCTCATCAAGACCGTCAAAGCGAGTGGCATGCTTGGGGATGAGTTGCGGCTCGAACGAGCCCGCGCGGTCCCGAGGTACGGCAATTTCCATTTCACCTTCACTGACATGAATTTTCTTTTTGCTATAACCGTTTCGAGAATTATCTTTGCGTGATTCACCTTTATCATGCTTTTCATAGCCCAGATGTGCAGTAAGCTCGCCGGCTAGAGCAGCTTCCAATCCTCGTCTTTTTAATTGTTTGAAAAACTCGGTGAAATCTTCAGGTGTTTTGCAATTTCTGGCTATCTCTTTTGCCAATTCATCTATATCTTCAGTCATAGTTGTTCTCATCATATTTGTCAGCACTATCCAGTGCCGACAGATTATATGCTATGACTAATTACACAAAATTATTTACAGATCCAGAAATTTATCTAAGTTGCCCCGCTAACTGAACCATTGAGCATTGCGACATTCACCTAAAACAATAGGATTTATTTTTCAATATAAAACTCCTTGCCACTGTGTCGTCCAGCTAAATTACCTACAAAAGAGGGCAGTTTTTCTTGAAGCAGCTTATTAAGTACTTTATTTCCGACAATGCTTCGAACATGCTTTTGTAACTGGGCTTCTGCCTGTTCCGCTTTATAGCCTTTAATGTGTCGTAGAATTTGGGTGAGTTTTTCATACTCCGCCAAAACCGGATATTGCTGCTTAAGCTCATTAAACACAATTTTCTCTCGCTCAACCTGTTTAGCCTGAACAGCCTTATATAATTGCTGCGGCTTAAGCCCAAACTCCTTCGCTACCTGCGAAATATGCACACCATCGGCTTTCCAGCTAATCTTCTCCAACTGCGGCATATTCTGCTCTTTCAATGACTTTTTCTGGGCAATGGCAACAATGGTTTGATAACGCTCGTAGCGCAGGCTGGCTTTTTCAATTGAAGCTGCGGCTTCTTTCAAATGGGGGTTATCTGTTAATTGCTGGTTATGGTTTGTCCATAGTCGATGGGCTTTTTCATCCCTTGCCAGGGATTGGGCATACAGGTTTTCGAATTGCGCGTGCTGACTGATATTGATGTTTTGCTGTTTGGCTTCCTTGGTGATTTGTTGCCTAATTTTTAAATACGCGGATTGTTCATCCATGTAATCGGCGGCTTGCTTGGCAATCAAGCGTCTTTCCTGCTTCGATAATGCTCTTTCTTTGTCGTGCTGCTGTTTTAAATACTCCTCGTAATTAGCGAGGTAATTGTATTTTTCTTTAATCTTATGACCAACGCCTGCGATATGGTTAAGCGCTTTGCCCACTATGCTGTCGGGGTTAAATCCGGCGCGTAGGGCGAAATCCAGTGGCCAGTCGATGACGTTGTCTTTCGTTACTGAGCGCGACAGGGTTTTGGTGAGTTTGTCCAAATCGGCATGCTGGTGCCGGTTGGCATACACGTCCACCGAATCACGATGCCGCGTTAAGGCGACAAAACTTAAGTTTCTATCCCAGTATTGACTGTCGATAAGCACCTTGACGTTATCCACGGTCATACCCTGTGCTTTATGAACGGTAAGCGCATAACCGTATTCGATATACCGGTAAGTCTTAGGAATTATCACCTGTTCGCCACTGTCTAATTGGGCTGTCAAACTGTCCTTATCAACAGCAAGGATGGTGGCTAAGTCGCCATTCCGAATGCCAATGGCTTTGTCGTTTTGGCGCAGGAGAATGCGCTCACCCTGGGTCAGCGCGATAGTTTTCTCGCCACCTTCGCTTAAATAGGCAAAATCCTCATGACCAATCATACCCTTGTTTCTTAAACGCTCCCTTGCCTGCTCGTTGAGGGAATAGACCGCGGCTCGTGAGAAAGCCAGCATCATGTTATTTTGGCAATCGCTCAGCTGATGAATCCCAGATACCCACGAGTGAACCATTGCTTCCTGCGATTCCGACACAACCTCGGCGAAATGAATCGCACCTTTGTTGGCGTAATACTCAATGGCATTGTTCACTTCCCCTTTAGCTAAATTCATACTGGCCATGCGGTCACCTTCATCGCGTTGACGTCTAATTTGGTCTAATTCAATGTAGCCGGTATACGCGGCGATGCCTCTGAAAATCTCACCCTTGTTAATTGGTTTTAACTGGTCGGGGTCGCCGACTAAAATGACTTTGGCTTTCGCCTTGCTGGCGGCTTCAATTAAATAAGCAAGGCTTGAAAAATCCACCATGCCGGCCTCGTCAATAATCAGTACGTCATTGCGCCTTAATTTCATTTGGTTATAGCTCAGTCGATAAGCCAATGACGCAATGGTCGAGGATTGAATACCGGTTTCTGCTTGCAGGGCTTTGGCTACTTTGCCTGAGAGTGACGCGCCTAGCACTCGACAACGGTTGGCCGCAAAGTATTCCTTGATGGGTTTTAATAAATAGCTTTTACCGACACCGGGGCGGCCAATGAGCACGCTGATGTCTTTACTCTGAGTGATGTAATGAAACGCGTCTCTTTGTTCCTCATTGAGCTGGTAATTTTTAAGAATGGCCTCCGTTGGCAAAGAATAAACATGCCCCTGTCTTAAGCGCATTTTTTCAACATGACTTAAGAGCCGACTTTCGGCAATGTATTGATGGCGGGTGGTGAACGATTCAACGCCGCTGTCATTCACGCCTAGATTGATAACATCCTTATGAGCAAGTAATTGTGCGACTTGATTTAAATAGGCAGTACTGGTGGTATCGGACCGAATGCTTTTAAACAACAGTTTTTCAATGTCCTTGCGGGTAAACACGCTGTGGCTTAATGACAGTTGATTTAAGAGATTATCCAAATCATGCAGCGCTAATTCTTCCCGTGCTTCACGAATGAGTTGGTTTTCTTCGCGAAGGTAATGATTGTCCTCATCACGATTTCGCCCTTCGTGTTTTTCACTGATGAGGTGGTTTAAATCCACAGCCAGGTCAATGTTCTTTTCCTGAAAATAGTCCGTTTGAAAAGAACGCCATTGCTTACTCCAGTAATCGCCTTCGACAATAATCCCTTTGGCAAAAGTAGGATTTAAATCGCGTGCCTTGTGTTTGGCAAAATACTCGCCTTGCAGTCGGCGCAAGGTCACCAGAATATGAGCGTGGGGATTGCCATCCTTGTCATCATGAATGGCAATATCGCAAGGCAGGCCTTTATCGACAAAATGAGTTTGCGCAAAGCGGCGGGCTAATTCGATGTGTTCAACAGTACTTAATTCTTTAGGCAGGGCAAGAACGACATCTTTGCACAATTGCGAATTCTTACGTGTCTCGGCGCGCTCGACTTCATTCCATAAGAATTCACGTTGCTGAAATTTCTCGGATGCCCCTTCGGGTAGCATGATTTCAGAAAAAACGACTTCCCTACGCCTGGAATAATCATAGTCAGTTCCTGTTCTTTCATCGAATAGCTTGCTTGCCGTGCGGTAAGCACTGGCGGCTACTGCGCTGTGTCCTTTCGAGCGAGTGTGTATTGATACGCGAGCGAAAGCGATAGCCATGCCGGCTATCTTAGCAACACAAACAAAGTTTGTATATTGCGCCCTTCGCTTTTCGCTTTCGGGATGGATTGAGGCGCTTCGCTTGTTTATTGCAAAGGGTATTGATTTCGGAGATCGGTGCCAGTATTCTGTTTAGCGACATCCTTACTTTTGCGGAGACACCATGTCAAAAATGACACGATCGCAAATGGAAGATGCTCTCATGGATAAAATTGAACAAGCCAAGAAAAAGCTTGAGCAATTGCAGCATAAAAACAAGCTCGAAATCGGTACCCTCGCCTACAAACACGAGCTCCATCATTATGACTTAAAGCAACTGGATTTAGTTTTCGCCAAAATTGCCAAGGAGCTTAAGCATGACCATTAAAACCAAAATTCAAAAACAACAGCAGGTCATTGCCCGCTGTGAAAAATCACTCGCCCTTGAGAAATTGAAAAAACGCCGGGCAGATACTCGACGTAAGATCGAACTTGGGGGGTTGGTGATTAAGTCGGGGATGGATGGCTTTAATAAAACTGTCATCTTAGGTGGATTGGATTATTTGCTATTACTTAATCAGGATAAAAATAACTTAGAATTTTTTGATGAGAGAGGGAGGCAGTTATTTGGATCCTAGTTTTCAGGAGAGAACATTTTGGACAATCACTTAAGTACTAAATGCACCGGTATTATAATTCATTTTGAAAAATGCAATGATACATCATACTGCTCAGAGTTAAGCTTTATTCATCCTTCAACGAGATATAATCTTAAAGTTCATTTTCACGATCAAAGATTTAGTATGCTAGAGATTTCATCTGAGATAAGACAGTCCTGCTATGACTTTTATCTTTTAATTCTAAACATTCTAGATTTCCATATGGTTCTATCCGGAAAATATTTATCAATTATTTCTGTAGTCTATTTCGATAAAGAAGAGCCTTTAAAAAATTTTTCTCTACAAAATAGTCAATTTAATGAATTGATACCTGCATTCTTCTCCACCCGCACAAATTTTAGCTCAGATAAATTAAATTTATACAATTTCTCTAAAAGAAATTTAGACTCATACCCAACTATACTCAGTAATTGGTTAACTTGTTATAAGAAAATTGAATTTCAGTTTCAAATGTTTAGATTTGCTATATCTTCAATCCCCATTCCTGTTGACGTGTTGAACGCATTTCTATTACAGATATTAGAGCCTATGTATGATTTACTTAATGACGATAAATCATTTAGACCTAGTTCTCATAGTGATCTTCTAGATCTGGTTAACTTAAATTGCATAGACTATGAATCGCCAAAATGGGGAAATGCATCAAATAGTTACTTTAAAAAATGCTATTTTAAAGATCTCATATCTCAATCCAAAAAATCTATATTCTTTCGAGACAAGCTGTCGCACATTTTTAGTAATTACGGAAATGATATTTTTGATTACGAGAAAAAGATGAATATTTACAATGACATTTTGAACTTTTTTGTACAGTCAAGAAACAAGATATTTCACGTTAAGACTTGTCATATTAAAGAATTCTCTTTCTATCCTTATAATTTGAAAATTAGCATCTTATTACGCCATATTTTTATGCAATTGATAGGTATAGAATATAACGAATACAGGCAGAATTATTTGAATTTAATTGCTGATATAAATAAATGGATAGATACTAATGGAACTTAAAGATACCCTTTTCCAAGGCATTATCCATGAAATAATTTTAACAAATCCCGAAAAAGCCTGGAAGCCTTCTGATGAATTCCAGGACTACTCGATTCTCTAGGCCCACCAATGTTTAATACCCGAATATCTTTCTCATTTATCCAAGCTTTTATTCTTTGCACAGCCTCATGCTGACTATCCAAACTCACAACTAAACGAGGCTTCTTTTGAAGATCCGCATCCTCAATGGTTAATTTCGTACCATCTTTTATCCTTTCAGGCAAAGGCCAGCTTGGCACAATAATTAAAGTTCCATCCGAATCGCGGATATTTAATTTCGTTCTTTCATCAGGATCGCTGGTAGTTGCCTCTTTCAGTGCGGGAAATTGTTTCAAGACATTAACACCATTCTCATCAAGTCCCCCTTTAGGACACCAGCCGCCAATTTCAATGCCCATTTCGGTAGCGACTAATAACGCGGCTTGATCAACGCCCGTTTGCCCACCTGATACAATTTTTTTAATCATGCTGATTTCCCTGCAGTTGTTTTGCTTTCAGGAATAAATCATTACAATGCTCTTCCATAACCCCACCCACCAATTCCACCTCATAAAAACTGGGAGTATTGGATAAAATCTCTTTCGCGCTGATCTGAATCTGCCTACCAAATAATTCATGCAAAAATGAAATTGATGAACCATAGAATACCTTAGGGATCATCGCCCAATACATAGCAGCCGCACACATGGGGCAAGGTTCAGCCGTGCTATAAAGGCTTAATTTACTCCGATCCCCATCAAATCCATTACTAAATAAGGTATGGATAACTGATAACTCACCGTGCATTAAAGGATGGTTATTGGCAGAGTTAACCGATTTTAGAAGAATCTCACGATTATCATAAACAATGATCGAACCATACGGTGCCATCGGGTTAGACATGGCAACCTCGATCGTTTCTTTCATGAAATGATATACATGGTCATCAAGGTTTATTTTTGGGGTTAATGTAGTTTTCATGGAATTTATTCGCATTAAGTTTATAGTTTGTATCAATTCTAAAAGGGTTTAAATTGGATAACTCATCATAGATATCGACTTTTTCTTTTACCTTTAAAAAGTAAATTAATAAAATCGATATGGGTGCCAAGAGAAATTCGTAAAAGATTTTATAGGCATCTTCAAAAACAATCACACTGGCCAATTTTTCATTAGGTACAATTCCGTAAAACGCTACCAGGGAAAATAAGCTTACATCAATAATAATTCCAAAAGCAGAAGATGTTGCAATTCGCGTCCATACCGTGGTGATAAATTCCTTCTTAAGTACAATACCTCGTCTTCGCTGCTTTGATTTAATAATCGATATAACTGTTGAATTTATAGTCATTCCTAAAAAATAGGCCGTAGCTGAGGCGATAAACATTCGAGCCTGATTATGTAACACCATTTTAAAGGGATCATTCTCGCCTATGGCCAGGTGATTTGTTAACCAAACATCAAAAACAAGAAGTAGGTTGCAGAAAATAACAAACAAGACCATTTGCTTCGTTCTTTCGATGCCATAAACGTCAGTCATCATATCTGCAGCAAGATAGGCTAATGAAAATACTATGCCCCCAACATTAATAGTAAAAAATCCTATTGATATGAACTTTGCAGCCATTGTTTTCGATGCAATAAAGAAAACAATGCTCGAGCAGAACAACAAGTGATGGTACTTAAACTTTCTATTGCCAGCGAGATTAGGTACATAAAATGTGAATATTGAGCCTTGATTATTTCGGTGATGCTGAAATTGCTCTATTTTTGAGATGGCGTTTGATAGCCTTGAAAAAAATATATTAAGAAACAGGAAAAGCAATAATGGAATGATCAGCTGGGTAAGCGCCGTTTGTTGTCGTGTATTTATCCAGATTAAATTTAACAAGCAAAAAATTAATAACGCGATTGTTGTAGAGTACTGTCTAATAATTTTATTCAAACGGTCGCATAACACATTTGGTAATAGAATAAAGGCCCATAGAAGAAAGGAGCTTTTAATCAGATAGTTCCAATCCCTACCTAATACCTGACTATACACCTCCTGCATGCTCCAGAAAGAGGAGGCTGGAAGCCAAATCGCAAATTTTAAAAACAGGATATAAACGGTCCGGCACATAATCACCAGGTAGAGGGTATGTCTTAAATACGCTAATCCATAAATTTCATAAATGAGTTGAAAGCAAAAGAATGCCATTGGCCACCAAAGAAGTTCGGAGGCTAGAGATATACCGGCAAAATCAATTAATTGAGCCTCAGCCGGAACAGAAATTAGGGAAAAGAAAACAGCAAAACCTGCTAACGTATGAAATACCTTAAATTGAAGCGGAGTATCCGATTTCCCTTTAAGCAGCATCGACAAAAACTCGTTTTAAGCTGTATACGCATTTTTCCTTTAAGGTAGGATGCTTTTTTTCTTGCAGGCTTAATTGCTCAGAGTGCGCTCCGAACTGTTGCCCCATATCAAATACCACTCTGGGATCCGTGAGATAAATCATATTTTCTTTTACAAATTCGGTAACAGTAGCGTCCTGGCTAATTCGTTTATTGGCAATATGAAATGCAACGGATAATTCACTTGTGGATGGATTATTATAAATCCTATCTACTCTAATGAGATACGGTTCCCGAATTTGTCCTGACAACCGTAGAAAGACTTGCTGATAAGCAAAACGCATAAATCTGTTGAGCAAACTCCATTTTTTCATGGTAAACAACCTTACAACTTATTTTTGTGAATACAATCTCTGATGTACTTCGAGAATTACACCGGTAATAGTGTATAAATTATCATCATAATTTTCTACAGGAAGTTGAGGATTAATCGGGTAGAGATAAACTTGACTCCCCTCAAGCACATACTTTTTGATTGAGTAATAGGATGAATCATTTTTCTTTTTAACTACAATGTATGAACGATCAACTGGCCTAAGATGCGGATTTATAATTGCTAACGAATTTTTGGTAAATGTTGGTTCATAGAGATCAGTATCCACAAGCAAAGCAAAATGATTCCCCTCGCATGTACCCTCCGACCAACGATACCATTCCATAGGGGTTTTCTGTTGAGGCTCGCTTAATTGAAAAACAGGTAACCGCAATTCATTGTTTATACCGATAGATTTCTGCTTGCTTATTGGTTCAAGACCAAGTAACTGTTCAATCGTAATGCCAAAGTAATTAGCTATTTGCACCAAAGTACTGGCTTTCGGATCAGTGACATCCCCATTAAGAATTCGGGTAATTTTATTAGTTGGAATGCCCAAATTTCGCGCGAGTGAGGCCGGCGTGAGTTTTTTTTCACGCTCTATAAGTCCATTAAGTGTCTGGGCTAATAATAAATGACCCGGATTATCTAAAATATCTGTAGGCATACCTTGACTTTGATACATCAATGTAATAATTTACATAAATGTAACTATTACATTCGTGTAAAAATAGATATTAGCACACTTGGAAACAAGATCACCTAATTCTCTATTTTATGAGTAGTAAAACGCCTGTGGTAAAGCAAGGAGTGCCCAGATGATAGAATCTGAGTCTAAATTAGTTATTTATAAAGGAATGATTCATTACATCTTGGAATCAACCCATTACAGCCTAAAAAACATTGCTGAACTCACCCAGACAACACTTACAGACATCAAGAAAATAAATCTAAATCAGCAATTATCATTATCTCTCAAATCAGAAATACAACTTTTGAAGCTGTACCAAATCATTCTTGAGTGTAATTTTGAACTGGCAAAAACACCCCATCAAATAATAACGGATCACTATCAGGAGGAAATGCGATGCTTAAATGGGTAAAGCTGAAAAAATACTGCCAAGATTCTGGCGATACGGCCAATGCTGTCCATGCTAAAAGGAAAAAGGGAGTCTGGCTTGATGGCATTCAATGCAAGATAGGGCCGGATGGTAATGTATGGATCAATTTGATTGAGGTTGAAAAATGGGTGGAAAAAGGGGGCAAGGGAACGACTTACAGCCTTCGCGGGGTATAACTGTTCGAAAGTGGGAGACAGGCTGTAATATCCGCATCACATTTAGATATCGAGGGGTATTATGTAGGGAAACTCTCAAATTGGAGCCTACAAAAGCAAATTTGAAATTTGCAGAAAGGTTGCGAGGTGAGATTTTAAATGCGATTGCACTGGATAAATTTAACTATCTTGATTATTTCCCGAACTCTAAACGTGCTAGATTATTCGGCCATATTAATCATAACTCCACAGTAGGGGAGTTATTAAAGGATTATATGGCCATTGCAGAAAAGACCCTTGAGCCAAGCACAATGAATGGTTACAGAAAAATATGTGAGGGTCATTTGTACCCTACATTTGATAAAATACCAGTGCGTGAGCTTACACCGCTTATTATCCGTAATTGGCTTACTAGTCTGAATATAACGGTTAAAACTGCCCGCAATATTTTAACTCCTCTGCGTAATACATTAGATCAAGCTTTAAATGATGGGTTAATTGAGTTTAATCCCATAGATAAATTGGTTGTCTCAAAATTAATTAATAAGAATACCCGTAAAAGTGATTGGCAGGTTGATCCCTTCGATAAAGAGGAAATCAATGCAATCCTGAACGCGGCCGATGGGCAAGCAAAAAATCTATTTCAGTTTGCTTTTTTTACAGGCTTACGCACTTCCGAACTCATTGCCTTGGAATGGAATGATATCGATTGGTCAAAGGGTTTATTGAAGGTATCGAAGGCTATTGTGTTGAAACAGACTAAAGGAACAAAAACGAAATCTGGTGAGCGTCATGTACTTCTATTGCCGCCTGCAATCGATGCTTTAAAGGCGCAGAAAGAGTTTACCTATTCATTCAAAGGTCGGGTTTTCCATAATCCTCGAACCAATACGCCATGGGAAACGGATGGACAAATTAGAAAGACATGTTGGAAATATATTTTAAAGCATGCTGGCGTCCGGTATCGCAATCCCTATCAGACCAGACATACTTATGCTTCGATGCTGCTTTCTGCTGGCGAAAATCCACTGTGGGTTGCTACGCAGATGGGGCATAGGGATACTGAAATGATTATTAAACATTATGGGCGTTGGATACCGGATAGTACAATTGCTTCCGGTTATAGAACTATAAGTCATTGGGATTTTGAGTATTAGGAAATTTTGGTTTCACAGATCAATCTTGACGGCTGACCAGTTTCCATTCGTTCCAGCAAAATTGCATATATTTCTTCATTTATCGAACATAAGTCATTAAGATGTCGTAAATATTCCAACATCTATTGGAGCAACTAATGGATAAATTGAATCGGGAATTAATTTCCTTTGTTGAGGGATCAGATGATTCTCTATTTTCTATATATAATTTACCTTATGGCGTATTTTATACCGCGGATTCCTCGCCAAGAGTAGGCACAGCCATTGGTGATTACGTTCTTGACCTTGCGTTACTCGAAAAAGAAAAGCTTATCAACATTGACAGCGAACAACCTATTTTTAGTCAAAGCAGCCTAAATTATTTTGCTTCCTTAGGGGCAAAGCATTGGTCCAGTGTCCGGCAAAGAATTCAAACATTATTATCAGTTGATAATTATGAGCTCCAGGATAACCAATCATTACTACAACGGGCTCTGATTCCTCTCCGTGAAATCCAAATGACATTACCTTTTAAAATAGAAGGGTTTACTGATTTCTATGCCGCTGAGCACCATGCAACCAATGTTGGCAAATTATTTCGAAGTAATGAGAATGCGCTTTTACCCAATTGGAAGTACTTGCCTGTCGCATACAATGGCAGGGCTAGTACAGTTTTTCCTTCCGGTACCGATGTAATACGCCCCAGAGGACAAATTAAGCTTTCTTCGGATGAGCCCCCCGTCTATGAACCTTGTCGTAAATTAGATTTTGAGCTCGAATTGGGGTTATTTATAGGGCAGGGTAATCCTGATCGTAAGCCGATTACCATCGATGAGGCCAGATCCCATTTATTTGGCTGTGTGTTATTAAATGATTGGAGTGCAAGAGATATTCAGGCATTTGAATACCAGCCTTTAGGCCCTTTCCTGGCAAAAAGCTTTGCCACTTCGATATCAACCTGGGTTATCCCTATGGAAGCCTTAATCCCTGCCATGAAAAATTGTCTTGAGCAGGATCCAAGGCCAGTGGAATACCTTTACAGCAACACACGCCAATTACCGGATATTAAGTTGCTTGTCGAAATACAGCCGGCTGGTTCCAAAATAAGAACTAAAATCTGCGAAACCAACAGCATGGAGCTATATTGGAGTATGGAGCAAATGATTGCTCATCATACCGTGAATAACTGTATTTTAAAGACTGGTGATTTATTAGGTACTGGTACAATCAGCGGTACTGTTCGAGAGAGCTGGGGAAGCCTGCTGGAAATCACATTTAATGGTAGGCAGCCTATCAAGCTCGATGACGGCAGTGAGCGAGCTTTTTTGTTGGATGGGGATACTGTAATCATTACTGGGTATTGTGAGATAGGCTCTCATAAAATAGGCTTTGGTTCTTTAGAGGGAACTGTTCTACCTGCGGGTTAACAGTTTTTACGACAAAATGTCTAAGTCCCCAGTGTATGATGAATATATAACTAACCCAGATTACCCTAGGGATTCTAGTCTAGTCGACTTATTTAAAAAGCAAGTTCTCCTTTATCCTGATAAAATTGCAGTTAAATGTGGTTGTCAGGCATTGACCTACAAAGAACTTAATACAAAGGCCAATCAATTAGCCTGGCTATTAATTGAATTAGGTGTTTCATTTAACGAGCATATAGGGATTAGCACAGATAGATCATTAGAAATGATCGTTGGCATTCTTGCGATAGTAAAGGTTGGGGGAGTGTATGTCCCTATTGATATGTCCTACCCTAAAAAGAATAAGCAGTTAATTATTGATCATGCCCAAATACGGTTTTTTATTAATACTAATAAAAAAGCTGTCTCTTTAGATGGGGTGCGAGTCGTAGGTGCGGACGAATTTTATAAGAATGAATCCTTGGAGGATCCATTACTCAGTACACATTCGGAGTCCCCTGCATACATCAATTTCACATCAGGTACTACCGGCCTCCCAAAAGGAATTATCTGTACGCATAGAGGAATAATTAGATTAATTTTTAATCAAAACTACATTTCGCTTTCTTCAAAATCCATAAGTCTAAATTCTGCTACATTGGCATTTGATGCCGCTACTTTTGAAATTTGGGGGCCGTTATTACATGGTGGTACGTGCATTTTATTGGATGAATCGATTTTAACCAGTAATAAGCTGGCTAACATAATAAAAAATGAAAACATAAACACATTTTTTATTACTACGGCACTTTTTAATAGCCTTGTGGACATTGACGTTAATTGCTTTGATGGATTGAAAAAAATATTAATAGGTGGGGAGATTCTTTCCCTCAACCATGTAAGAAAACTCTATTTGAATAACGACGATATAGTCGCTGTTAATATCTATGGGCCAACAGAAAACACGACTTTCACCTGTTTTTATCCCATACCAAGAACAGATATTGCAAGCCATGAAAGTACAGTACCTATTGGGAAACCCATCGCCCATACTCAAATCACCATCATGAATGAAGAAGGGAATAAAATAGAAGTGCCTGGTGTAATGGGCGAACTGTTTATTTCTGGCGATGGATTAGCAAAAGGATACTTAAACCAACCCAATTTAACGAAAAATAAATTTATCGTAGACCCTGTTACTCAGATAAGAATGTATAAGTCTGGTGATTATGTTCGATACCGTGAAGATGGCCAAATTGAGTATCTGGGAAGAGGGGATTCCGAAGTTAAGATTAATGGTTATAGGATCAATCTACATTTTATTGAGAATCATTTAAATAATTCCAATATTATTAAAGTTGCGGCGGTTATTGATCACACACTCTCCTCTGGATTAAAAATTCTGGTGGCTTTCGTTGTAGGTAATAAAAAAGATGATGCTAAATTAAGAAAATACCTCGAAGAGCATATCCCAGCCTACATGATCCCCCATAGGATAATATGGAATAAATCCTTACCTTTAGGTAAAACGGGTAAAGTTGACCGTAATTATTTAGCCAAAAAGTTATCTAATTATCAAAAATTCAATAAAGCTATCTTTAATAGTCTTGAGGAAGAATTGATATCAATCTGGTGTAGATTACTTGGTTTGGCTTTGGTTAAGCAAACTGATAATTTTTTTCATCTTGGGGGAAATTCGTTACTCTTAATGCACTTGGATGCAGAAATTCAAAATAGGTATCATCATAAAATCAATGTGGATGATTTTTATAAAAATCCTACCATAAATGAACTTAAGTACATGATAACCAATGCTTCAAACAGCAGCCAGAATAAAGAGGGATTATCATTTATACCATTACTGGTCAATCTTGCTCCCAATCAGCAAAGGTTCCTTAAACAATATAATATTGACCTATGCTCTACCAATATGAATATTATTTTTTCCGTTCGGGTGCATACTCCTATTTCGGATAAATTTGTCAGTGCTGTTAAAGATTATTTGCTATCGCTTCGCCTCTTCAGAACTACATTAGTAAAACAAAATGATCAATTGATGCTTTCCTTTGACCCAGATAAAACCCCTCCGATTGATTTAATTTACAGTGAAGTTTTTCCGCAGCAAGAGTTGTCCAGACAAGAAATATTTGAAATGAAGTATTTTTTCAACTTATTTAAAGAAACACCCTTAAGATTAAAAATATATGTTTTAAAAAACGAAGTATGCTTCCTTTTTAATATACATCATCTTTACTTTGATGGTGCCTCCATGGAGCAACTTAAAAGATCAATTCATGATATGGCTGATGGAAAAAATATGACTCAATCAGACATTGATTATTTTCATTATTGTAAGCAGTCTAATCTAGGAAAAAATAATAATAACATTGAATTAGTGCAAAAATTCAAGGAAAGATATGACTCTAAGATTTTTTCATTTTCAGATAAAACTAGTAAGAATATAAGTAGTCCGGCAGAAGGCTACCAAGTTTATATAGATAAGAAGCATAGTAAAATTTTAGGCATTGCTAAATTTTTATATGCTTTCGAGGAAGCCATACATCAAATATACGGTTTAAAAGAAATATGTTGTCAAATTCCAATTTCAAGAAATAAGGTTGGTGAGTATGCAAATGTAATAGGTTATTTTGTTGAGGTAATAATATTTCATCATTTGTTGATAGAGTCAGAATTACTTCATAAGAAAATAGAAAATATAGAGCAATCTTTTCATGATGCACTATCCTTTATCGGAGTCAATTTTTTAAGCCTTTCTCCTCCTGAAAGTAAATTCGATTTCTCAAGCATATTATTTAATTATATTCCTACTCAAGAACCTATCGAAACGATTTCTGGCTACTTTTCTTATGAGAAAAAATTCTATCGTGAGCTTTTAGTTTTTGTGTTCGAGGGTGAGGAAGGAATAAATCTTAAACTTATTTTCAATCGATTATTCTTCACACAAGAGGATATGAAAAATTTTACTGATAGATTTAAACAAATAGTCTGCGGATTGCTTGAAACCCATTTAGATGTATAAGGAATGTAAGTATGAATAATCGTACAGTGCTAATTACTGGAGCAAGTTCAGGTATTGGTTTTGCAGCAGCTCGCAAATTTGCACAGCAAAATTACAAGTTAATTTTATTGGCCAGGCAAGAAGACAAATTAATATATGCAAAAGAAAATTTATCAACACCAACGTATATTATCAAAACGGATATATCTGACTTAACTTCATTAAGACATCAGTTGGAAAATCTTCCTGCTGAGTTTAAGGATATAGATGTTTTAGTGAACAACGCAGGTGTAACCCTGGGCGAGGGTCCAATTGAAGATAGAAATATTGCTGATTTAGAAAAAATGGTTTCTGTGAACATTAATGGCCTCTTATATTGTACCCAAATTATTCTGCCTTTAATGGTGAAACGAAACTCCGGACATATTATAAACATTGGTTCAACTGCAGGTACTTATCCAAGACCTGGAAATCCTCTATATTGTGCTTCGAAGGCATTTTCAAAACAATTTTCCTTGGCTTTGAGAGCAGATTTAACTGGAAAAAAAATAAGAGTAACCAGCATTGAACCAGGTACTGTTAAAGGAACGGATCTAGCACTTGGAAGAGTAGGTGGAGATCGTGCAAGGCTAAATGCTCTTTATGAAGGCTACGAGTATCTAAATCCAGAGGATGTAGCCGAGACAATATTTTGGGCAGCATCACTACCCGAACACGTTAATATAAATCGGATAGATGTAATGGCAACATGCCAAAGCTTTTCAAACCTAACTAACGTTCGAGCCTAATGATTTAGAGCTGGCTCAAATTTTCTCTTTGGTTCAATCAAATAGCTAAAAAGACAAACTGAGACCAGCCCTAATGCGCCACAAAGGGCCCATAAATTTTGATAACCATATCTCTGTATTACAGAGATTCCCAGCCATGGACCTAAAAGCATACCAAGATTTATACATGTATTATAAAGAGCCATATATTTCCCTCGCACATTAGGAGATGAGTTCTCAGCTATGTAACTACTTGCTGCTGGAAATAATACCATTTCTCCTAATGTCCATATCGTTACCATGAGTACTATTCCCCATTTTTGAGTGCAAAAATAAAAACCTGCGAATCCTAATGCAATCAAGGATGCCCCAATGGTTAAAGTTGCTTTATTATTTAATTTCAACATTAAGAAATTTAGGGGCAATTCAAAAAAAACGATTAGCAGTGTATTTATAGTAAAAATTAAGCCATAAAAATTTAAAGGTAGATGTAATTCGTTTTCAAAAAATAATACTAAAGGGGCTTGATGTTGAAAAAAAATCATAAAGACAAAGAGCATACTAAGCAAAAAGAATAGAATCGCTTGGTTGGACTTTAAAAGTCCGAATTCTATTTTTGCCGTATTGGTGGAAACAGAGCTATTCGTGTTAATAAATTTAATTAAAGTTACCATTAAAACACTGGCAGCAACGAGATTGGCTACTCCATTAATAATTGTTACTAACGAAAAATAATTTAAAGCCAAATACCCGCCTAATGCAGGACCAATACTCATTCCAATATTTAATGTAAATCTATAGATAATAAAAATTAGTTTATATGATTCCACTGGAACTAGAAGTGTAAGAAGAGTCTGTGCAGAGGGTCGATATAAACCGTAAAAAAAACCCCAGAGCAAGGTAATGCATATACAATGATAGTAATTTTTTGCCATGGGGAAAAGTAATAATGTGAAGCCATTACAAATTAAGGATGTAATTAGAATTTTGTGAGAGCCATATTTATCAATGAAAAATCCACTGATCGCACTGGAGAGAAGCATGCTGAAATTAAAAACTAATAAAACAGTTGCAGCTTGGGATAAAGGAAAGCCTAAGTTTTTGGTGGCGTAGGGTATTAAAAAAATATACGTTATATTGCCTACCTGGTTTATAAAAATGGCAGCCATAATATACCAAAACAAATTCGGGAAAGATTTTATTTTTAAATAAAATTGTTTTAATTGGTTCAATTTTTAAATCTTATCGGTGTGATTAATCTAAAACGAGAAATTGACATTAATTTATAATAATACTAACTAAGTTAGTTACTATCCAAATAAATGTCAAGTAATTATTTGACAAAATAATATATTAATACTAAATTAATTAGTAATAAATTCAATAAGTGTCAAAAAATGAATCTTACAAGTTTTTTTGCACAATATCCGGTATTCACTCATCAAGAATACAAGCAGTGCTTACAATCACTTGGAACCACCAATTCTCACACGCAAAGGGAATTATTGGCTTATCATTTAAAGAAACAGCATATTTTACGGATAAAGCGAGGGTTATATGCGAGTATACCCATGTCATTTCGTCATGCTGCTGAAGACTTCCCTGTAGACCCTTATCTGATTGCCGGCCGTATCAGGAGCGATGCTGTGATTTCCTATCAATCAGCGCTAGATTTTCATGGAGTGTCTTATTCTCTACATCACCACTATTATTTTATGTCAGAAAGCGTCATTGCTTCGTTTAAATTCAATGAAGATGAATTTGTTTGCTTATCTTTTCCAAAGGCCTTAACGGAACAGCAAAAAACAAATTTTGAGGTATTGTCCGTTGATCGGCAGGGTTTGAAGATACAGGTAACCAGTTTAGAACGAACCATTGTTGATGTGCTCGAGCGTCCAAATTATGCTGGGGGCTGGGAAGAAATATGGCGTTCTGCTGAACATATCCCAATATTAAACCTAGATAAAGTGATTGCGTATGCAACTCTCTTGAATAACGCTACAACAATTGCCAAACTCGGCTTCTTTCTTGAACAATTTAAAGAGCAATTTTTTGTTGATGAGAATACTTTAAGTTATTTAGAAGCTAAAAAACCAACAGGCATTCACTACTTAGAGCGTAGTAAACGCGAAATGGGTAAACACATGCCCCGATGGAACCTTATTGTCCCTAACTATATTATTGAGGGCTCCTGGGAAGAACCTAATGAAGATTTCTAAAGAAAAATTACAGCAAGAAGCCTCTAATACTGGTTTTAAAATGGAGCACTTGGAAAAAGTGCATATCCTGATGGACTTGCTGCATGATTTTGCTACGTTCCCACAATTGAAAGACAAGTTCGTTTTAAAAGGAGGTACGGCGCTTAACCTTTTCTTTTTTGAATTACCGCGTCTGTCAGTGGATATTGACTTGAATTATATTGGAAGCGCTGAGCGTGAAGTAATGTTATTGGAACGCCCCATTCTTCAAAAAATAGTGGCAGGGATTTGCGAACGCCAAGGATTAATTCTGGACAGAAATCCAAATCGCCACGCAGGGGGTAAGATGATCTGGCGTTATCCCAGTGCATTGGGGCAAATGGGAAATTTGGAAGTCGATCTTAATTTTATGTACCGTGTTCCTCTTTGGCCGATTGAATATAAATCCAGTTGCGCTGTTGGCAGTAAGCAGATCCATAATATTCCTATTCTCGATCCGCACGAATTGTCTGCTGGGAAGTTAGCTGCATTGATTGATAGAAAAACGGGACGGGATTTGTTTGATGCCTATCATTTATTAACCAAAACAACGATTGATATGGTTAAACTACGTCTTGCATTAATTGTCTATTCAGCCATTAGTCGAAAGATAGATTTACGAGTACTAACGCCAGAAGCAATTTCTGTGGACGCTACCGATTTAAAAAATCGGCTGATCCCATTACTAAGAAAAAATGATCTGGCAGCTATCAACAGTACTTCAAATTGGGCTAAAGAATTAGTGTCAGAATGCCAACAAGCATTTAAACATTTTTTGCCTCTTGCAGAAAATGAGCACGCTTTTTTATCTGAGCTGCTTGATAATGGTAGAGTAAGGCCAGAATTGATATCCGATAATGAGGAGCTCATTGCGAATATCAAAATTCATCCGGCAATAGCCTGGTCGGCGCAGCAGGGTATTAGAAATAATTCATAAAGTACCCAAAACGTGCCCAAAAAATAAAGAAGTAGAATAAAAATCTTTATTTACAATAGGTTGCATAAAAATGGTCCCGGGTTCGATTCCCGCCGCCTCCACCATATAACTCCTTGATTTATAAGTAAAATTTAAGATATACCCCATGCTGCGGGTCTTTCCCACTTACGGGGGCACTTCAAACTAACAGCATAGTACTCTAACCCTTGTTCTATAATTTTCAAAGTTTTTAGGGTCTTTCCCACTTACGGGGGCACTTCAAACTAACAGCATAGTACTCTAACCCTTGTTCTATAATTTTCAAAGTTTTTAAAGCCATAAGCTCTACGTTGTAT
>NZ_LNYA01000019.1 GCF_001467615.1 Legionella erythra
TAGGTTCAGTCTCTATCCAAGGCATCACAGACACTCCTTACTATTTGTCTGGATGCAGATTAACTGTTACCTGTGTGTCCGGTCATTTTTGTTACCGATGTGACCGGGTCGGACCCTCCCCAACCCTCTCCCGCAAACGGGAGAGGGGGCTAAGCAGTATGACTTCGCCTCGTGAGGGGAGTTAAACCAGTCTCACCTCACCTATCCCCCTCTCCCCCCGGGAGAGGGTTGGGGAGAGGGGGAGAAAACGGGCTCAATGGGTTTGCATCTCGCCCAAACGCCAGGGATACCCCTTGCGGCATTTGTAATAGGCGCGGGTGATTTGATTACCCCGCGGGTAGTAGCCGTAAAAATTCGCCTGATAGTCTTCGCAGGGAACGTGACTAAAAAAACAGCCGCGTTTAGCCTGCCAGATGTAGCCGGTGCGGGCGCAGGTCAGGGTGCGGCCGTCAAAACAAATGTATTGCGGCGGCCCCGCCGGCTTGACATCAACCACGGTTTTAGATGCACCACAGGCAAAGGCGCATAAGGGGAATAAAATACTGAGACAGACGAGCGGTTTTAACATCCGATGTTATCCATTCGCTTGCTATACTAATTAACATAGAATAAATTGGCGGCAATTCCAAATGATTTAAATCTTTGTACGGGACAAAAAAACTGAGATATAGGAATAGAGGGAGAATAACTCGCTGATAACAAAAGAATTTC
>NZ_LNYA01000020.1:0-27118 GCF_001467615.1 Legionella erythra
CCTGATCTTTTTCTTACACCCACTTGATCTTTTTCTTACAGCGTTTTAAAAATCAGGTGCGTTAGCCCTGGGAAAAAGTCAGGGAAAACACCTTGGTCATCACGTTATAATTCAAATTCTTGATCTTTTATTCATGTGATTAAACCTGATTCAATAAAGCAAGCAATTGCCTGTCTTCCTGATTTAATTCACGAATATCAAAATTGGGATTGGCTTCATACCACCATTGTTTTTTAAAATATTGCCGCAGTTTGGGTGAGGTAAATACACGGCCGTATTGAGCAAAGACAGTATTGCGCAGAATTCTTAATTGCTGGGGTGAAAGCCGCCTCAGTTTGTCAAGCGCATGCTCATCCTGGAGATAAGGCAGGATAATCTGGTAACGGACATAGCTTTTCCCGGTATAAAGACAGAGTGACAGATCATCAGACGGGTTAAAATGACTTAAGTTCCAGCTGTATTTCCGTGTTTTTCCTTCTCCAGTGATGGTCATCCCGGGTGGTGTGGGTTGCAGGTAGTCTGATTTCGGATCAATTTCACTGCATAAACGCGTGGGCGTATTGGGGATGACTTCAAGGGTGGTATGGCCAATGGTATTGTTCTGCCAGAGTGAACCTGTTTTTAACACATAAGAAACCCAGTGAAAACCCATGACATCATACGTGGCGCCGGTTTCATAGTCGTGTTGGATGGTCACGGTTTGCAACGGCGAAAACGTCATGTCCCAAAGGTAGGCGTCCTCATAATACAGACCCTTGTCCGGGTTGGCAGCTATTTTCTGTGGTTTGGCAGTGACTGGCTGATTATCGATTTTAACTTTAAAATCATAAACCAATGCCTTGCCTTCGCTGCTTTGCCGCTTATCGGGTAAGGCCACTTCACTCATGCCGGTGTTGACCGGAAAGGGGAAACCCATGGTTATGGCCACCGCCTCATTGCGCGTGTTTTGAAAGGTAAATGTACAATGATAATTCCAGGAGCCGTTCATGGCGGCATGATTCAGCTTGCGACCCGAAATGATGATCCGCTCATTCACCATCTGAATGTCAGGCTGACTGATAGGGATGGGCAGCGAGCCTGAGCCGCCAAAGGCGGTATCATTGGCGTACAGGTGGGTGGTATATCCCAGAAAAATCACCATGAAGCCGTGCCTGAAACCAACCGGTTTTGTGGTCATCAATCATCCCTGAACTTAAAAATTAGTTACAGTATAGGCAATGGCTATTTTTTCTGCCAAAACCATCTTTGACAATAAATTAATCACAAGGTACCATTTTGCGCTTTCAATGTACCCCGTTAAGCGATGCAGAAAAAATTCGAAAGCAGTGCACAGGATACCTTTATCTGTCCCCTGACAGGAAAACCGTTTCGCCATCCCATTCTGGCTTCTGATGGTCATCATTATGAGTTGAAAGCCCTGCTTAACCGACTGAATGCGGGTTATACCAATGGTTACCCCGGTGGGGCGGCTATTTTTTTTGCGAGCTATGATTTGCCGCTTCGAAACGAACTGGATGAGCGGGATATCCCTAAACGGCATGAAGAGTATGAAAGACAGCCCTGTCTTGAGCAACTAACAGAAAAGCTTAGTGCCCCTTACAAACCCTGGAAGCAGGATGTCTACAAAGCCTTGTTAACGGCCGACTCCCTGATGTTGATGGTCGCTGCACTCTGTTATTTTAAAGATAGCAACGCATTGAGCGCTGATGGTTTGCTCTTGTTAATGCTGACCAGCAGCCTCCTGGATTTCGCTATTCGCCAGGGGGGTGGCCATCAATACGGCATCGGCGGCATATTACAAAAACTACCGCGTTTCATACGATTGGTGGGGGAAGCAGTCAGCACGGCCTATGATCCCGATGAACATGAAAGCGTTTTTCGCCTATAGGAGGAGTTCAGCATGCATACCAAACGGGCGCATCAAACCATTTGTTGTCCGATAACCCAGATGCCTATGCGCCACCCGGTTTATGTTTATCCTCATCATTATGAATTGTCAGCCCTGCTGGATTGGTTTAGACAAGGCCATATTACCTCGCCATTAACTCGCGAAAAGGTGACTTATGTCATTTATGATAAGGTTTTTAAGGCCAAACTGGATGCGCTCAATCCAGATGACCGTCATGACGATTATGATTGCACGGCGGCGTTTAGAGAAATTAACCGTTATTTAAATCACCCCTACAGTGCTGCCCGTCAGGAGATGAATAAAACCGGGACCCTGTTTTTTTTCACAGCCGCTTTTTTTGCCCTGCTGATGAAAGCCATGGGCGGCAAAAACCAGCAGGCGCCGCAGGCTGATTTGGCCGATTTGTTATGTTGCCTGTTTCTTGTCGCTGGTTGCCGTTTTTTATACCGGATGGTTGAGCCCAATGCACAACGATTTTTCAGCCCGCCCAATAATCCCCGGCAACAAACTGAGCTTGCCTTGGATGAGCCAGGCGGAGAAAGGCTAAGTATCGATGATTAGCGGTTATTTATTTACTTAAAAGAAAAAATCCTGATAATAAACGGGGTTTGAAAAAGGAATTAAAGTCATGAACAGGATGTTAAAAATCAGTTTGGCCGCCCTCCATTTACTCTGGACGGGCGCGGTACCGGCCGCCGTTTATTTTAACCTGGGCGCGGGTGGTGTATTTTCTTCAACCAGCAATCGCTTTATCGGCAACTCCACTACGGTATTGTATGGTCCGACCGCGATAGGCACCAGTTTATTTTCCTTGCCCAACGTGAACTGGCAGAACGAATTCAACAATGGCTTCGATTTAAACGCCGCAGTGGGGTATCGCGTGAATGACACCTGGCGGGCTGATATTGAATGGGTGTATCAAAATCTCATGCGCTACAGCAAGGGCAGCTATGACTGGCAGGAACAAAATCCAGCTACTGGCGCTATTTATGCTCGACAGGCCAACAACCCCATTAGCGATAAAAGCAAGCGGTCGCACGTTTATTCGCTGCTCACAAACCTTGCCTATGATTTAAACCACCATGGCCGGTGGACCCCCTTCTTAAATGGCGGGGTAGGGGTGGCCTGGCTTCAATCGGGTCGGGTACAAACCAATAATATCATCAACATTGATGATCCGGCGACGCCCTTGATTGAAACCGCGCCGGCGATACAACATAGCCCCTCGCTTTATGGCACCGCTTTCGCCTGGCAATTTAAAACAGGGTTGGCTTACGACGTGAACGAGAAGACGACCGCCATCCTGCAATACCGTTTATTCGCAACATCCCATTTCAAAGCCGGCAACAGCGTGATTACCAGCAATCCCGGTGCACCGGGGCAGGCTTCATTTTATGTTGCCGAGCATGATATTAAAGGCTTGCTGACACAGGCTATCGAGTTAAATTTGCGCTTAAATGTTTAAGTTGGGCCGTTTTAACAGCCCTGCCATTAAAACATACCATTGCTGTTGGCAGCTTGGTCAGGAATGTTTTGAATAACATCCCAATGCTCGACAATTTTATTATTTTCCAGCCTGAAAATATCAACAATGGCTTGACCGCGCGTGCCGGGCTCCTTGATGGAATGGACATGCAGAATCACATAATCACCTTCCGCCATGACCCGTTTGATTTCGCTATGCGATTGAGGATAGGTGGATTTCAGGTAATCGAGGTATTGTTTAAAACCGTCAATGCCATCGTTTGCCAAGGGGTTGTGCTGGATATACCATGGGCCCATATAGGTTTCTGCTGCCGCGAAATCCTTGTCATTAATGGCCTTTTGGTAAAACTGCGTGACGACTTCTTTATTGATTTCCTGCTGACCCTTGCCGGCGAAAGCCAGGTTTGACGCGGCGAAGCAAAGGCTTAAGGCTAAAATTTTTTTACTCATGTTTTCTCCTTTATTTATCAATTAAATTGATTATAATTGGCTTTTTAAACTAAAAAAGCGCAATTTTTTGGTTCAAATCATCGATTTTATAGATTAATTAAGAGGGGCCAATGGCTAAAATTACGCTCAAACAGTGGCGGGTTCTGCAAACCGTGGCGGATGAGGGAACCTTTGCAAAAGCCGGGGAGAAATTGCATAAAAGCCAGTCGAGCATCAGCTACACTCTGGGTAAACTGCAGGATATCCTGGGTATTTCCCTGTTTGAACTGCAGGGACGAAAAGCGGTACTGACCGAGCAAGGCCTGCATATTCTCAATTTGTCGCGGCAATTAACGCGGGCTGCGAAGAGTCTGGAGCAGCGCGCCCATCACCTTAAATCTAATTATGAAAAAACACTGCGTTTGGCGGTGGATGAACTTTATCCTCCCGCTCGCTTATTGGCGGTTTTAAAAGCGTTTGGTTCTCAGAATACACATACCCGGATTATTTTAAATCAGGGGTTGTTATCCGGTTCCAGCGAAGCCCTGGAGCAGGGTGAAGCTGAGATGGTTATTGTTTCACGCATTCCTGAAGGCTACCTGGGCGATAAATTAATGGAAATAGACGCGCGACCTTATGCTCACGTGGACAGTCCACTGCACCAAAAACCGGTTGATCTTGATGCGCTTGGCGAGGAACGATACATTATCGCCCAGGATTCGGGACGGCATAATAAAAGGAACGAGGGTTGGCTGGGGTCGGAATTTCACTGGAAAGTCAGTTCCATGGAGATGAAAATTCAGTGTGTGGCGCATGGTATCGGGTTTTCCTGGTTGCCTGAACCCTTGGTCGCAGATAGAAACCTGCCCATTAAACCCTTGCAATTACCTAAGGACAATATTCGAACCTACCCGCTGTATCTGGTGCATCATGATCCCCAGAACATGGGGCCTTCCGCCCGCCAGTTAACCGACCTTTTCAGGCAACATAGTCAGTCAGTCTAACTGCAAATTGGATTGACAGTCAGCGGGGAATACAATAATTTTACCAGCCTGCTCTGGGGTGCTGCATAAGGATAGTTGAATGAAGCCGCTGTACGTTGATCCGGATATCAGGAAAGCGTCGACTTTGTCGTCAGATTTTTACACTTCAACCGACTGGTTTTTGCAAAGCAAGGAAAAAATTTTTGCTAAAACCTGGCAATTTTGCCTGAGCACGGAAGCGTTACGCCTCCCCGGTCAATTGGTACCGCATACCTTGCTGCCTGGTTTTCTCGATGAACCCTTGCTGTTTGTTCGGGATGAGAAGGATGCCTTGCATTGCCTGAGTAATGTGTGCACCCATCGCGGTAATCTGTTGGTCGATGCACCCTGTACCGTCATGCAGAAAATCAAATGCGCTTATCATGGGCGTCGCTTTAGTCTTTGCGGCGAGATGCTGCACATGCCGGAATTTGAACAAACCGAGAATTTTCCTTCCGAGCGCGATAATCTATCGGTGATTCCTTTTGATACGCTAGCCCCGTTTTTGTTTGCTTCGCTGTCGCCTGTGGCGCCATTTGAGGCGGTTTTTGCGGATATTCGCGAGCGGCTATACTGGCTGCCCATGGAAAACATGCGTTTGGATACAAATCGTTCCCGTGATTACCTGGTTAAAGCCCACTGGGCTCTTTATTGTGAAAATTACCTTGAAGCCCTGCATATTCCGTTTGTTCATCATGGTTTAAGGCAAGTGATTGATTGCACTACGTATACTACTGAACTTTACCGTTACTGCAATCTGCAATTGGCGTTGGCTGCTCATGGTGAAGAGAGCTTTAATTTACCCAAAGACGCACCGGATTTTGGCAAGGACGTAGCGGCTTATTATTACTGGATCTTCCCCAATACCATGCTTAATTTTTACCCATGGGGATGTTCAGTGAATGTGGTCAAGCCGTTAGCGCCGGATTTAACCAAAGTGTCCTTTTTGACTTTTGTGCTTGATGAAAGCAAATTGAATAAAGGTGCAGGCGGTGAACTGGATATTGTTGAGCGGGAAGATGAAGCGGTGGTTGAAGCTGTTCAACAAGGCATCCGCTCCCGTTTCTATGACAGCGGTCGTTTTTCACCAACCAAAGAACAAGGCACGCATCACTTTCAGCGCTTGCTTTGTGAATTCCTGAATGATTAGCTAAAAAGGACAGTAATGCAGGATGCGCCCCAGGAACCGGGTTTGCAGCGTCAGCTGAGTGCCCGTACGTTAAGCATGATTACCCTGGGCGGTTCATTGGGGACCGGTATTTTTTTAGCCAGCGGCAATGCCTTGTCGATGGCAGGTCCTGGCGGCACCTTACTGGCTTATACCATCATGGGTATTATGGTGTACTATCTGATGGGTGGCTTGGGGGAACTCGCGGCTTACATGCCGAGTTCAGGAGCCTTTTATGTGTATGCATCGCGTTTTATTGACCCTTCTTTGGGTTATGCTCTGGCCTGGAATTACTGGTTTAGCTGGCCAATCACCATTGCATCGGAAATCGCGGCCTCGGCTTTGTTGATGAATTTCTGGTTTCCTGGCAGCCCGCCGTTGCTATGGTGTGGTACCTTCCTGGGGTTAGTCCTCGGTTTTAACGTCATTTCAACCAAAGCATTTGGTTTGGCGGAATATTGGTTCTCTTTCATCAAAATTACGGTCATCCTGTTATTCATTGCCGCAGGCTTGGCCATGATTGCCGACCTGACGGAATACCAGCCAGGCGGGTTTAAGTACTGGTCTATCGGCGATGCCCCTTTTCATGATGGGTGGCTTGGTGTTTTAAGTGCTTTTGTCGCTGCTGGTTTCTCATTTCAGGGTACGGAGTTATTAGGTATTGCCGCTGGGGAAAGCGATAACCCAGCGATAAATGTTCCCCGTGCTGTCAAATTGGTATTCTGGCGAATTTTGCTGTTTTTCGTTTTATCGATTTTGATTATCAGTTTACTCATTCCTTATACCGCCGAGCAATTGACGGTATCCGATGTGCTCATGAGCCCGTTTACCTTTGTGTTTCAGCAAAGGGGGCTTGCTTCGGCCGCCTTTTTGATGAATGGGGTGGTGTTAATTGCCATTCTGTCGACCGCCAATTCCGGGTTATATGTCTCAAGCCGTTTGCTTTGGTTCCTTGCCCGTGAAGGTCATTTCCCTAAAGGCTTCACCCGAGTGAATCGACGTGGTGTGCCTCTGCGGGCACTGGCGTTGACGGGCAGTATTGCCTTGTTGGCGTTTTTATCCTCATTATACGGCAGTGGCCGTGTGTATTTCTGGTTACTCAATGCCGGCAGTTTGTCCGGTTTTATTACCTGGATGGGGATAGCCGCCAGCCATTACCGCTTTCGTAAAGCCTATCTTCATCAGGGGTATGAGCTCGATAAGCTTCCTTACCTGGCGAAAGGGTATCCCTATGGTCCTTTGTTTGCCTTCGGTCTATGCCTGCTGATTATTGGCAGCCAAAATTACAAAGCCTCTCTTGGGCACGCTATCGATTGGCAAGGCGTGATGATTTCTTACCTGGGTGTTCCCTTGTTTTTAAGCCTATGGCTTGGTCATAAATGGCTGAACAAAACACGCCATGTGACGCTGGAGGCCTGCCGTTTTGATGAGCGGTGATTTGTTAATTGTTATTAAGCAGGGTAAAGTTTCAATTTTATTGGCATCAATGGATTGCTGCATGAATGGGGTTAATCAAGCGTTGTTCTGCTGTTTGCTGGTGTTGCCGATGTATGCTCCTAACGCGGGGGAAGTGCCGCTTTGCAGCGGAGACAACCGTATGCTGTCATTGGTGGATAGACCATCCGAAGCCTTAAGTGCCTGTATCGTTCCTGCTCAATCGTTACTCATTGAGTCGGGGTATACTTATCAGCAATCGACACCCAATGGCTTTAGTCATAATGTACCGCAGATGGAATGGCGACTGGGTTTGGGGCGTCATACCGAGATTGATTTCTTACCGCCCGCTTATAACTGGCAATCGGCGCCTCGTCAGGTGGGTTATGGTTTGATGACATTGGGGGCCAAACACCTCGCCTATTATGACGACCATCAGTTAGCTACCCTGCAGGCGGCCATTTCACCGCCCTCAGGCGGTCAAAATTTTGGGGGTCGTAAAAACGGCTACATGGTGAATGGAATTTATAATTACAGTTTTGATTCGGGCTTGGGTATTGCCGCGCAAATGGGATTTGCCTCATTCGTCACGCAACCGGTGGATGGTAACCAACGCTATCTTAGTATAAATCCACTTCTTTTAGCCGGTTGGCCCTTACAGGAAAAAATAAATGTTTACTTCGAGGTCTATGCCCAGAGCTGTACCGCGCCCAATCAAGGTTGGGGTGTTAATGCTGATACTGGATTGGTTTTCCTGGCCGCAAAAAACCTGACGCTTGATGTAGTATATAACCAGCGTCTCTATGGCGCTTTAAATGGTTTGGAGCGATCCTTTGGTGGTGGCCTGGTCATGGGCTTTTTCTAATTCGCCCTGGCATTTTCCAAAGGTCCATGAATTAACTCATCACCGTCTTGTTTTTTTAATGACACAAAAATTGCCACAGAGCATAAGGTTAAAATCGCCAGGGCTACAAACGATTCATGAAAGGTTTTTAAGCTTAAGGCAGCTTCATGGTTACTGGCTGAAAAAATGCGGACCAAGATGGCGGCGACGGCAACCCCGAAACTTTGCGCGAGTTGCTGGGTCGTGCTCATGATGCTGGTGGCTGCACTGATGTCATCAGGGGCCAGATTGGCATAGGCTAAGGAATTCATCCCGGTGTATTGCAGGGAGATTAAAAAACCGTAGGCGAAGGTCAGGGTGGTGATTAGATAAATAGAAGTCTGTTCATTGACTAAGGCAAAGGAAAACAGGCTGAAGGCCACCAGCACGGTGTTAAGTATCAGGAGCTTTTTGTAGCCAAAAAACCTGAGTATAGCCAGAGACAGAGGCTTGACCAGCAAAACGCCCAAGGCGATGGGCGCTAAAAGCAACCCCGATAGTTCGGGGGAAAACCCAAGGCAAATCTGAAAAAGGAGCGGAAGGAGAAAGGGTATGCCGCCAAATCCCAGGCGAGCCAGAAGATTCCCGGTGATGGAAACCCGAAAGGTGCGGATGCGAAGCAAACCCACATGGACAACTGGATGGGCTTTGTGGCGCGAATGCCAGCTATAAACGATCAGCAACAGCACAGCCAAGGCGATGGTTAACAACGAATGGGAGTTTCTGGTATGGGATTCGCTTAACGTGGACAAACCAAACGTCAGGGTCGCGAGACCGCTGCCAAACAGAATAAAACCGAGCTTGTCGAGATTATGCACCGGTCTTGGCGGCATGGACGGCAGCAATTTTCGAGCAAGGATCAGCGCAAGGACGCCAATGGGTGCATTCACCCAGAATATCCAGCGCCAGGAGAAGTGATTGGTGATAAAACCGCCCACCACCGGTCCAAGCATCATGCCTATTGCCGCCACCATGACCACAATACTCATTTTGGCAACCAACTCGTGCCGCTCGCAGGTACGGATAATAATTAAACGCCCGACTGGCATGGTCAGTGAACCGCCCAGTCCTTGCACAATACGCGCAACAATCAATTCCGGCAGGCTTTGAGTAAACCCACACCAGATGGAGCTTAGGGTAAATACCGCAATCGCAGCCATGAAGACTTTTTTAACCCCGAATTTATCCGCTATCCAACCGCTGATGGGGATAAAAATAGCCAGGCTGAGCAGGTAACTGATCAGCGCCAGTTTCAAATCAATGGGGTAGACATTGAGGCTTTTGGCCATGACCGGAATGGCCGTATTAATGACGGTGGTATCTACGGACTCCATGAACATGGCAAAGGATACCAACACAAGGATAAGGTTTTTTCTCATTGATAGCCACCTAACGGGCAATGACCGCCGCGGTCATACGTGAGACACAGGTTTTTTTGCCTTGTTCATTGTAAATGTCAATCTGCCAAACCTGGGTTGTACGCCCCAAATGGACGGGAGACGCGACAGCCGTCACCAGCCCCTCCTTAACCGAACGCAGATGGTTGGCATTGATTTCAAGGCCCACGCAATAAAAGTGCTTGATATCAATTACCGCATTGGCTGCCGTACTGGCGACGGTTTCTGCCAGTACGACATTGGCGCCGCCATGGAGAATGCCTATGGGTTGTCGTGTGCGCTCATCAACCGGCATGGTGGCTGTGAGGTAATCCTCGCCAATTTCTGTAAACTGGATCCCCAATAATTCTGACAGGGTATTTTTGCCGCGGCGATTCAAATCGTCAACACCAAATTCGTTGTACCAGATGGCCATTTTCATCTCCACTTCTTTGTAAAATAAGCATAAACTCTAATACTACGCAAACCAATAAGAAATTCCTATGACTAATCCATCATGTATGCGCTGTTATGTGGCGGGGAAAGTGCAGGGCGTCTGGTATCGTGCTTCGGCAAAAGAAGAGGCAATGAGGCTCGGTATCACAGGATGGGTCCGCAACCTGGCTGATGGGCGTGTGGAAATTTTAGCCTGTGGCGAGCGGGAACAGCTCGACTTGTTTTATAGTTGGGTAAAAAAAGGCCCCCGGTTGGCCCGGGTAGAAGAACATTGCCGTGAAGAGCTGCCCTGGCAGGATTATCAAGGATTTGATTCGCTTTAAGGTTATCGCATATGAAACAATTTACACGCACTTTTCTGTTGGCCCTGGTATGGTTTTCGCTGCTGGTTGTTCCTTATACCATTACTTTTTATGTTTGTTATAGCGGTCTTTGCGGTGGGCCAGGTGTTCCGTCGCATTACGTTTCCATCGTCGGCTATTATATCTGGCTTTACCCATTGATTGTTTTCGCTAGCCTGTTTTATGCCCGCAGACTCAATAAGACATCACGTTCAAATCAATCCATTATGGCTCTGTTGATCCCGTTTATCTGCTTATTGCCCCTCCTGTATGTGATTTATAATACGGGTAGCCAATTTGCCAACTACAACAAGTTGCAGGCGAATATGTACAATATCCAACCGGATGATTTTGTCTGTGCCCCGGAGCAATTTGTCCGGCATCTCAAAAGCAATCCGTATCTGGATGATATTTTTTATTTTTTTGAGGGTAAACGCAGTGATTATGGGGTGGCCTGGAGCATATATTCCTATCCCACGCGGGAAGCACTGGCTGCAGCCTTAAAAGAGAGGGGGATTGATTTGGCACAATGCAAAAATCCGAAAGGGCAGGGAATATAATTTCCCATCAGCCTGAGGCGATTTGTGATTGTGGAAAAATCACTCGAAATCCCGGCTCAAGAATTTGTCCGAGGGGATTTTTTGATATCTCACTGTCAAACACCTGTTGACGCAGCCAAAGTAATTGCTGAAAGCTGGTATCAACCCCCGATTCTGTGCGCAAAACCTGCTGCACCGATTGGCGATATTGACGAATGATTTTCTGCCATTCATTGCGGTGTTTCGTTGTGAGCAAACGAGCGAATTGCCTGCCTGCGGTCAGGTGGTTAGTCTTATTTAGATTCTCAATTAATTCATCTTGCCAACCCGGCTTATTCTGTAACGGCAGGCTTGTTAAAAGGTCACAGCGTGTTTTGGAAAACACGGGATGTTGATAGTCAATCATCAGGACTGCCTGAACGAAGTGCTTGTCAATGAGTTTATCGTGAAGCAGCTGGCGAATGGCCTGCTGATCATTATAACCTTTAACTGGTGTAAGCCAGGGATGATCGGCATCCTGCAAGGCAGTTTCGGGAAAATGCATGCCCCATTGATGCAATAAAGAGGCATACACGGGAGCCGTTATGGAGGACTTAATCTTACCAAGCAAGGGATTGAGCCAGAATGCTGAAGGGATAGAAACCTGGGAATGGCCATCACTGGATTCCAGATTAATTTCAGTGGTGCAGAAGAGGGGGCGAAGCTGCTCCTGCAAACTCAAGTGCCTGATAAAATCGTTCATCTTGCGCGATTGCCGCAGTTTCTTCATTCCCTTTTTGACATCGTTGGCTAACCAATGCGGCTCACTGATTTGAGACAACAGCGAGGCGGTTTCCTCATCAAGCCGATTGGGTGTGAACGCCAAAGGCCGGGAACTTGTCCACCAGTCATTGTGGGGCGTCTTCAGTTCCTTAAGAATAGGACCGCCGGAATTGTGGCAGGCCGAGCAGCGCATGCGCTGGCCGAAATGGGCTTCATCCGGGGGACTCTGGCGGTATAAAAAGCGGTTATCGCGATGAGCATCTTTGGAATTTCCACGATAAAACCACCGCGTTTGACTGCCATCAATCCCCCGTAATTCATAAAAATTATACAGAGCTTTTTCTTTATCCCAGGCAATAACTTCTATTAATAATTTGCCGGCTTCAGCTTGCTCATCAAGATGAATGAGGTTTTTTTCCAGGGTAGTGAAATAGCCAATAAAAAAATCGCCGTGGGCTATGCGAGTACCATCCCGCATCGAACCGAAAATGGACGTGAAGAAGCTGAAACTTCCTTGTGAGGGATTGTTGCGGCCACGGTTGGCAACCAGGCTGATTTGCTGATTTAAGCCATTTTGACGCAATAGGGCCGTGAAATCGGTAATCGTTTCGGGGCAAGAGGTACTTGTTGAGACCAGTGTAAATAAGGGATCATGTTTGATGGCCAGGGCATTATCCCTGGAGTAAATTGGGCAGCGGGCATGACTAAGGGAGACAATACACAGCAAGAACAGTAAGTATTTCTTCATTGTTTTCATCCCAGGCAGCAATAGCGGTAATGTATTGATTTCAAAGGGGTTAGTAAAGCGAAAATTGTTATTTTCTATCTTGAAAAAAGAAGGAAAGGTTGTCTTATCTGCTGCAAGCGCTTATTTGATCTATAATTAAATAGGATTCGTCGCTTTTGCTGTACCATGATGGTTAAAGAGCTAATTGAAAAACGGGTCATTTCTTTTTCTGTAAAAACACAAGCAATAAACTACGCAGAAAGCCATAAAATCCTCAACCATGAGGTACCCCTCCCGCTCACTCATTTTTTTGATCGTCTTGCCCAGGTTGAATCATTTTCTCAAGATGAGTTTAATGCTTTTTTTGCTGAATTGGCCGCCCTTGAAAAAAGCCATGCCGCCCTGCATGATTTCTTTATCGGTTTGGTTAAAGCCATGGCTGTGAGTTATTACCTTTCTATTGAATCGACAATCAATAACCTTATCCAGCAGATAGAAACCAATGTACAGCAGGGTTTGCCGCTACCGGTGAGACGCGACAGCGATTGGCAGCCATTTTTACCCTTGTTAAACTATCTGCTGCTTACTCAGGAACCTCGTCTGCAACTGCTTCACAGCACCCCGAGCATGGATTTTCCTGGTCAGACACCCTACGCCAACCAGATTATTCAGTATGACCTTGTGTTTGCTTTTAATGCGTTAGCCCTATGCCATGCCTTTTTAACGCATCCATCCTATCAACAGTGGGATTTGATGAAGCCGATTCTGCCGCCTGGGTATAAAAAAACCACGAAAAACATGACTAACCGCAACGAATATTACCCCTATAAAAAAATGTTCAAAATTCACGCTGGCCGAGTTGGTGATACGTTCTTTTACGCCACCAACGGCAAGAAAATTCGCTGTACCAAATTACAAAGCCGACGTTATTTCAATCCGGATAAAGGCAATAACCTACCGTCTCATCCTTAACCGGTTCGCAACCAGAGGTCATCCGCTTGTAAATAAAAATGATAATCATTATCATTTGATTTTGCCCTGATCCCATTCATTGATGTTGAAAAAAATTGCATTAGGCGGTTTGCTTACCCTCTCTGCCGGTTTGGCCAGCGGCCTGCCTCACCCCTTTGAAAATGAACGGTTTTCTTATCAGGGGCATGTGTTTTTCAATGTCAGTGATTCCGCTCTGGCAGGCGAACGGTACTTACTCAATCAACAATTATCCAATGTGAAGCTCGAATCGGATTTGGCCCTGTGGGAACAAAGTGGGGTCAAAGGCTTGCTCATTTATAACACGCTCCCGACACCGGTCACGCCACAATTGTATTTTGAGCAACTCTATGTTGGTTTGCACGAGCCTTCCATGGCATCCTTTTATTTCGAGGCCGGTAGAAAATGGCTGCCTTTTGGCCGTTATAAAAATGATTTGATTTATAAACCTTTGACTAAAGCCATGGGACAGACCAATGAGGATGCGTTAGTCATGACTTATGATAATCGCTTCTACGGCAGTGTTTCCTTGTATGCTCCCCATTCACACATCCGTTCTTCGCCACTGGATTATTACTACGGTGTCAATACAGGTTGGCATGAAGATGAGTATGACATGGGGTTGAGTTATCTCTATTCCTTGGCTGAAAGTCAATTATTTCAGTATAACAAGGGCTTTGGCGGTTATCTGTTTACCCCTATTAATAGCCATGTTCCAGGGGGAGCCGCTTATGTGAATTGGCATGATCAGCGTTATTCAATTTATCTGACCTTTATTTCTGCTTTGCGGCGCTTTAATCTCAATGAGCTTGCCTACCAAAATAAAGGCGCTTCCCCCAGGGCTATTAGCGTGCAAAGCAGCTATGCCTTCCAGTGGAGAGCGATGCAAGCCAAGGCCACTGTTTTTTATGATCAATCCGTTCAAGCTCTGGCTTTGCAATTACCTGAAAAGCGGGTGGGTATTGGCCTAAGCGTGTATCCAAGGCCTTACCTCACCCTGCAATTACAGTATTTCAAAGATATTAACTATCCGCAGGCTGTAGTGGCGTCAGGTCTTAATCGACAGGTCAGGGGTTATCAGGGCAATCGGGATACCTTTGCCTTGCAGGCTATCGTGAATTTTTAAATGGGAAGATGCATGGATCCCCCGCCTCTGCGGGGGATGAAGAATTAAATGACGGGTGTTATACCCGGCATTGCGTGGTCAGGACACCCACTTGCGCAAAGGCTGTTTTGAAGGTTTTCAAATCCAGGTTCAAATCCTTGGCTGCATACAAAACGCCGCATGCTCCGTTTTTGAAATCAGTGGTTGGCGTCCAATAACGGCTATTGGCGACCACCATGGCATGGTAAGCTTTTTTGATGCCGATTTTCTGAGACAATAAATAGAACGCTTTGTTAAACACGCCGCTGGCGGTGTGAACGATGAAACTTTGTTGCTCCTGCGGATCGGCGATGCGGGATTTGGCGAAAGCCACCAGTTCAGGGTAACTGATTGCGCAATAACTGCCATTCGCACGAGCCAGTGTCTTATCCAGGCAATCAGCGGAACTGCCGTCGGAAGACGGGTAATCCATGAAGCGCAGCGCCTTGCCAAAAGAGTCTTTGACAATGGTTTCACCGATGCCCCAGGTGACTTCCTTTGGATTTAAATTGGTTTTGCTGAAAAGCAGGGGTTCTTTTTCCAACAGATAGGCGCGTGTGGCCTGGCCGCCCATGTCCGAGAGTGATTCATTGAGGGCTCCTGACTGATCATGGTATTCAAGACCCGCATGTTGCTCAGTGAACCCATGGGTAACCTCATGACCTGCGACATCCAGCGAAACCAGGGGATAAAAATCAGTGCCATCACCAAATGACATGGCTTGGCCATCCCAAAACGCATTATCGTAACCGTCGCCAAAATGGACACGCATAATCAAGGGTATGGCTTTCCCTTTGGTGTTTTGCAACGCATTAACCCCATACCAGTTTTTATACATATCAATGATGGTGTGGCCGAAATAATAAGCATCATTTGTGGGCGAATAGGCGCCGTTTACCGTCTCTTCCGTATTACTGTTGCAGGGATATTGATAGGGCGTCATGATTTTGTCGTCCCAATCCCATTTGGAATTTAAATGAACCAGCCTGACTTTCGAATCATCCATGATGCAGGTCTCACCCTGCTGCGTCACGTCCAATGCCGGCAGACCGTCTTGACCATACCAGTATTCATGAATCTTCTCATTGCCTCCAGGGCCCGTATCACCGTATGTTTTGACATCGTTCCACTGACTTAAAATGGCGCCGGATTGCGCATCAATCACAAACGTCGGTTGCGCCGGTTTGTTGTCCTGCACGGACTTTAGAGCAACCAGATAGACCAGGCGAGGTGTATTGGCTTCTGTTATGCGGATTTGTAATTCACTGCGGATAAGAGAGGCCTCATGAGTATGGTTGCTTTGATACGCTTTTTTCGCCACATCAACGGCCTTATCGGCGTTAAAGGCAGGTTGGGTGTTTACATCCAACGCATTAATCAATTGGCCATTCACGTTGCCTGCCGCCTTGGCCGTCAGCGTGGCTGTAGACGATTGGGCAACTGTCACTTGAGCGCCAATCACCGGGATTCCTTTGTAGAGTTGTTGCAAACGGGTAATGGTTTTGCTGTTCTCCCGGGTTTGACTGATCTGTTGCAGGGCATTATCCGAGGGTGCAGCTTTGCTGGCAGCTGCCAGATTGACCTGAGGCTGAATGAGGGAAAAAGACTTCAAACTGGAAAGAGGGGCCTGGTAAAGGTCTACCGCGTTACTTGCTATTAATGCAGGCGAGAGGGTACTGAGCGATAAAACGGCTACTGTTCTTAACATATTTAAATCCAGGTCAATAGTTAACAGGGCCATCATGTCATAAGGATGACCATTATGCAATAATGTTTATCAGCTTATCCCGGAGGATGATGCCTGCCGCCAAAGGACAATAACTTATTGGTATAGGCAATGGCCAATGCGGAGATCAGCAGGGTGAGGTGGATAAGCACCTGCCACATGACCTTGTCATTTGACATGCGTGACGGATCAATGAAAGTACGCAGTAAATGAATGGACGAAATCCCAATCAGGGCGAGGGCCAGTTTAATTTTCATAGCCCCTGCGTCCAGATGATCAAGCCATTCCGGTTGGTCGGGATGCGCATCCAAATCCAGACGCGAAATAAACGTTTCATACCCCCCCATGACCACCATGATGAGCAGGTTGGCAATCATGACCACATCAATCAGACTTAATACGCCAAGCATGATCTGATTGTCATCCACACCATTTAAATGGCTAACGAGATGATAAAGCTCGGCAATGAAGCGGTAAACATAGGTGGCCAGTACAATAATCAGGCCGAGATACAGGGGAGCCTGAAGCCAGCGGCTCATAAAAATAAAGCGGCCCACGGCTTTCTTCAATGTGTGCATAAGGACAATACCTATAGTGGCTGACAGGGGGTTATAGTACTGCCTTTAAACGCGAATTGGCCAGTTTTTTCGTAAAAAAATAGAGCAGATAAGGAATACCTGCTATCTTTTTATAAACAAGACCTGAAGTGACTGCCATGCACCAGATTACGCTGACCTATGATGAGTCCATGGTTCGCAAAGCCATTTTCCGCTTCTGGAAAAGAACGGTTGGTTTGGTCTATATGCTTGCTCTGGTGCTGATGACCATTCTTTTCGCGATCCTGCTTTATCAAGGCAACCGCTCCTGGCTGGTTGGCGCGTTAGGTGCGGTCCTTCTCATCAGTTTTTTAATGATTTTAACCCTCTACCTGGTGCATTTCCGCAACGCCTGGTATAAATTCAAGGAAATGGGCTCACCCGTAGCGTCTTTTATTGCTGCAGAAAACAGCGCAACCATCTCTTCCAGCGCCGGCAGCAGCACGTTTCCCTGGTCGGCCATTAAAGAAGTCTGGCGTTATGACGATCTGTGGTTGTTCTTTTTTTCAAAGAGTCAATTCGTGACATTTCCCAGTGCGCAAGTCAGCGAAGAGGTACAGACCTATATTCTTCAACGCATTGAACATGCAGGCGGGCGCATTGATTAGGCGCGGGGCAGGTGCCTCGCGATATCTCGCGTCAGCCGGGTCAGGTTGTTGTTCATGCTGGTTACCATGGTGTTGGCGTTGACCACGGGTAGCTTCTCGGCATAAGCCACCTTGTATTTTTTAAAGGGTTCTTCGCCTTTATAAATCACGTACTCAGCCTGTAAAATACTGTGCCCCTGTGCCGTGACTTTGTATTGGGAAATATCAACCTGCAGCTGATAATTGGGTTTGAATTTAATGTCCCAGGGCGCGAGTTCGATGAGTGCCCCGGATAGGAACGTCGATAAATTGGTTTTAATGACCCGCTTCACATTGCCTCGAACTTCTTCTGCCCATTGAGAATCCTCCTGCAACTCACTGAGGTTAGGGGTGTAATAGAGGCTTAATTGCGGCTTGTCGAGGTAATCCGGTACGGAAACCCGTTCGATCCCGAGTTTGATATGAATGTATTGATTGCTTTGATTCACGGGACCCGAAACGGGATTCAACACATAATAGGCGGGATCTTTACTGCGCGAGCAGGCCGTAAGGATCAGGCTTACACCAAGCATGACACCCAGGGAGCGCCTCATGATTTACCCCGCAGCAGGGATTCGGGATGACGGGCGAGGTAATCGCTTAGGTTGCGGACAGAATAAGCGGCTTTGGCAACCTCCCTCATGCTGTCATTGAAATAGACAAAGGTACCGGGCATGCGTTCGGAAATGGCGATGGCTAATTTGTCGATACTGGCAGCCATGTCTTTGATGGCGACAATGGTGTCTTTAAATTCCCTGGAGCGGATTAAATTGCTGATGTCGCGTAAGGTTTTACGGGCGGCACGCAAGGTGTCGTTGGCTGTCATGTCGTCTTCGTTGGATGTTTCGGTTGGAAACATGGAATAGCCATGGAAAGTTCGAATCAATGGGGTAGTTCTTTGTTTGTTTTCAGAAGGAACCAACTCAATGCTGGCTGTGCCAGTCAAAATATTGGGCGCGGTGATGGTCGCCACAATGCCGTTATCAATCAGGATTTGTATGGGGTTGTCTTTCTGAACGAAAGACTTTTCGACAAAAAATTCAACATATACGGGGATGGCGACATTGGATTTCGATTTATTCGCGGTCAATTCGATGCGTTTGACTTCACCGATTTTTACTCCCCGATAAGTAATGGGGGAGGTGACATTCAAGCCGTTCAATGATCCTTTGAAAAACATGGTATAGGTTTCTACTTTACCGTGCATGTATTCTTTGTACATAAAAATCAGGCTTAACGCGGCAAGGACTATCGCGCCAAAAATAAACACGCCAATTCCTATGTAGATGCGTTCCTGATGTTCCCTGGGCATTCTTTTCCTTATCAACGGCTTATGAGAGATATAATTTCAACACCACACTGACGGTAATTAACCAAAACAAACCGCGAGTGATGATACGTGACACGGCTTTTCTCGTCGGTAATATTCGATTGGCCACGTCATAATAATAATAACCTGCTGTGAAACTGGCAATGGTTGCATAAAGAATGGTTTTACAAAGCGAGTTCAGTAAATCAGCCAGCGTAATGACATCGCCTAATCGAATCAAATACTCATTGATATCAGCCTTGAGGTAATAATAGAAAGTCAGGAAAATACTGGTTAAAAAACCCAATGAGACATAGGTATAAAGCAGCAGGGCGGTTACATTGAATCCGGCGACCAGCGGAATAATGTTTTCAAGCAGCACTTTTTGCGGGTCTTCGTGAAGGCTCGGATGATAAAAATCAATGAGGTTCAAACCGCATTGAGTGCAAAGAACGAAGCCGATGGTTAATGGGGCGAAATCATGAATTACAGTATTCTGGGCAATCAGCATCCCCTGATGCTGAAGATTATACGGCGCCAGCATGTAATGAATACTGACAGCGAGGGAAGTACCCATCAGCATGCTGACAAAAAGCAGAGGGATGACCACCCAGGTTCCGGCTCTAAGCGTCGCAAAAAAAGATTCGCGCCAGGTAATGGCATTCCAGTTACACACCAGGCTGTAGAAGAAATTGCCAAAAAACACAAAGAAGAAGAGAGTGGATTGCAATAAGGCGCCCGCTTTTTCGCCTGTGCGTTGAAATAGAATCAATGCCATATCCCTTGAGTATCCCTTAATCCCCAAAATAACAACCTTCATGGTACACGTTAGGGCATGATTATTCAAAGAAACCTGATGTCGCTAGACGTCGGTCTAGATGGTTAGCGGCAGCGTCACGGTTTCAGGCTTTGATTCTTCTGCTACCGCCTGGGGAAGCGCAGGGCTTTGGGTCGCGGTTAAGGTAAATAAAAACCTGTTCTTCGCGCCCGAGGTGTTGATGCCCAGTTTTTTGCTGGATTGAATTTCATTTTCAGAAATGCGTTCAATTTCCCGGTGATGAACGGCCTCGCACACAGCCGTTTTTTTTTCAACGACTGTGGTGAGGCATTTTTTTTGGTATTTACGATAATCATCAGCTTTTAACGATTGATAATAATGATAGCCTAAATAAAGACTGATAAAGACTGCGAGGCCAATGCCAACGAGAAAACCCAGAGGTCCAATCGTGATGCCCGCGGCAGCAGTTGCTTCAAAAGCAGTTAAAATCGCATTAACCCCAAGAAAATAAGTTCCGAATAAGGTCGTGCAGATTAAGGCTGTGGTATTCACCGCATCGCGGATGAGCAGGGCCCGGTTTTTATTGGTGTACTCAGGAATGTATTGTGCTTTTATCGCAAGACCATGCCTTTCAAGCAGAAGGTCGGCTGTTTTATTTTTCAATGCGTAAAGGCAACAATATTTCTTGTTCCTGCGCTCGTCCCGCAGCAATTCCTTGTAGTTTGCATAGATAAACAGCCCCCCTATCAAGAGAGAAATCAACGCCATAATGCCCGTGCTTATTATCAGGGAAAGAACACTGAGCGTCACCACGCCAAGGACGCTCCATAGTAAAATCAGGGGATAACTTGAGGGATCAGTCAAGGGCAGGGAAATGGCTTGCAGCAATTTATTCTTGCGCCGCATGCTGGGCGCTATTGTGTTCCCGTAGACAATCAGGGAATCCACGGTTTCCTCGTCCATCAACGTGTAGAGATCATTTAATTTGCTTGCGCTTAAGATGTGCCGCAATTGGCTGGTATTTAAATCATTTAAATCCGACATGGTTATCAATTAACCATCAAGGTCATGGGGAAGCTATGTCATTATTCAGTATTTGACAGGCTATTTCAATAGCAGAAAAAAGAAGCGGGAGCCCCGCCAGCAGGGCTCCGGTTAAGGCTTATTGCAGCGCGGGAGTTGCAAGGAAGGGTGCATCGTCCTGTATTTCGTCTTCATCGTCAGGGCTTACATAATTGCGGCCTATGATTTTGCAGGCACGTTCTTTATCTATTTCCGTCAAGTACGCTGCAATCGCTTCTGCCGGATTTTCATAGGCGTCGTTGACATCCCGAGAGCTTTCGGCCGGAGAGGGATCCCTGGATTCAAGCGGGCATCCCTCTTCAATTTTCCAATTATCCACCATGGCCATGTAAAGGCTATTCAACAGGTTTTCCCCTTGTTGAATCTGGCTAAGGAGAGTCTTTTCATACTCATTTCGGGGAATGGAGAATAAATAGCGCATAGTGCCTTTCCATCCAGGAAGTTCGGTCAGCACGTCCTTGGGTTCCGTTTTGGAAAATACCTGATAGCTGGTGCGGATAAGCTCAATGAGCGCTTTGCGGTAGGGTTCGTAAGTGGCCGGTAATTGGGCATTGATAAACAACCATTCCAGACGCTGGAGTCTTTTGCAAAGCGTTCTGATTCTTGGTAAATGTTCCTCCGGCAATTTCACCCGTTGCAGGGTATCTTCTGAGATAGCCTCGATTTCCTGAGGGGGGAGGGTCCAACGTAATGTCACTTGCGGATTGGCACCGTCACGGAAATGAACGGCTGTACCATCCGACTTGACATGGGTTTTCAGAGGCCCTTCACTATACAGGGCCAGGGGTTCCATGGGGCCGCTGTAGCGGGGGACTGTGGGGTGTTTGCCATTTTCTGTCAGGCGGGCAATCTGCTTTGGGCTCAAGATACCCTCGAGCAGCCTTATGACCTGGGATTTACAGGTATGAGACTGGCTTAACGACGGCCCTGACCAGGTCAGGGAGGGATTAATTTCAAAGGGTTTTAGACGCGGTTCGCGGCCTTCATTACTGGCGCGGATTTTTTCAGTCTCATAAATTAACGCAGACCATTGCTCATAAGGATAGATGCGCTTTTTATCAGCTGGTTTCAATTTAAAAAATTGGGCGGTTTCCCGAATGGTGTCCTCCTGATCCTGCATCATTTTCTTGCATTTAGTGTGCAAGGTATGGAATTGATCCATCGTTAATTCAAACGAAACGCCGTGCATGCCGGAACCAAAATCCATAAATCGGGTTTCTTCCGGGCGAAGCATGCCATGATTGCCATTCATATCCACATCAAATCCGATGAGCAGCTTGATTTTAGCTGCCCATGTATTGCGCGTCGTTGTGGGTACTCCATAAAAACCGTAGGTAGCCACTACTTCGATGGGTGCGTGATTTCCCTCCGATTCATCCCACTGAGACAGAATAAAGGCGCTATGCCACAATGGGTTGCTGGTTTCGGTATCGAAGGCACAATAAGTCACTAAATATTTCATACATCATCCTTAATAAATTGTGGAGCCCGATGGTGTTACGGAGCTTACTCGATGACTTTAAACCGCAAAAGTTACCCCCATCGATTACAATATCATTGAACCTTATTTTTTGACAATGTTGGTTATTTGATCAGAATTGACTGTGATTTTTGCGCCAGGGGTAAAAGGTAAAGCAGAAGAGGGATTTCAAGATAGGCATGAAACAGAGCGGCAATGGCATAGATTTGTTTGGTGGCTGCAAAGGCATGGAAGAAGAAAGCGGTGAATAAAGCAAAGACAGCCAAAATCGGTAAATGGATAGGCAAGGTCAGATGGGCCTGGTGCGGCAGAACCCGGAGCACAAAATAATAATGAACCATTTGCAGATAAACAGCGGCTGCAAACAGGGCGATAGTCGGGGTGTTATAAGACGAATTCAGGATATAGTGTGACAGAAACTGGTGGATTTGCTGGTTGGAAAAAACAGGTATATCGGCGGTAACATACAGGGCTAAAAGAAAAACAACGCAGGGATTGACGATAAAAATAATCCAGGCTCTTGATGACGCCTTGTGGGTCGACAGAAAACCCCAGGGTGTCAGGTTGTGTAAAAAGGCGAGAATGACGAGCAGAAGCGCTGCATTCAAAATCAGCATACTACAGAACACCGCCAGAAAGAGGCTGGTCAGCCAGTTTGTACTGTAATAAAGGCAGAGTAGCAACAGAAGAAATAAGCAGAGAAACTCAATTGGCATAATACCGGCAATGGGGTAGGCGAGATGAAAAATTTTCACAATCACCAGGAAAGAGAGTATGCTTACCACGATAATCATAAACGATGCCGGCAACTGCGTGGCGATGTGTTTACGGATATAAACCAATTCGTAATACACATGGGGTAACCCGAATAAACTGAGCGAGAGCAAGTAGGAGCTAAAAGGAAAAATGGATGCTGACAGCATAAACATGACCACCACGCTGCTCGTGACTATACTGTGTGAGCTGGGTGCTTTTTTACTCATCATCAGGCGCTTTGTCCCAGGAAAAGAATTCTGGCTATGGATAGCGTTTATTATAGGATTAAACTGCCTGACCAATCCATTGGCCCAGATAGCCTTTAATTATTTGGAAAAGACAACGCATGCGCCGAACTTAAGTTGGGCGGTTACGGAAGTGGCCGTTATTTTGACAGAAGCCTTGCTGATCCGCATTGCCATGTTAAAACCGCTGAAGTCAGGCCTCGGTTATTCCCTGATCTTAAACGGCAGTTCCATCATTATCGGAGAACTATTGTGCTGGTTAAAGTTATTGCCTGCCTGTGCTTGATCCTGATGTCTGTAACGGCAGCCTATGCCGATCTCATCGAGCCATCCCTCAACGTCGATTTTGTGGAAGGTTATTTTGGTGGCTTCGGAAAATTGTCGCTGTCGGCGGTGGTTTTCGGCATCGCCGTGATCGTATGGGTTGCTGGGTACATGCGTAAAAAAAAATAGGCCCCAACCGGCGATGAAGGAAAAACGCCCCCACTTCCGATTTTGATTTCCTTCATGCTTTTGCGATTGGCGGTAGTCTCGCGTTTGAGGTTAACCCCTATGCAGCAAACCTTGCTTCAGCTGCTCAAAATGTAACAGCCTGCCAAGGCGTCCACTGGCTTTCGCAGCGGGCTTCTTTATCGTTGCTGGTTTGTTGAAATCGGATAAAGGCTTGACGCTGGGCCGTGTCAAAAACCACCGTGTAGTAAGTGGCGCTAGGATCGCTTTGATAGTGGGGATCGGTGCCGCAGTAATGCACTGCGGCACCTGGAACTGCCTGCAGGGTGTTGAGTTCTTTTTCCATGATGCCCATGAGTGTCTTGGTGGAGCTGTTTTGATGGGCGCGGGCCAACGCTGTTAAGTGAAGGTAACGTTCAGCCGAGAAGCTTGGGGTTTGCTGGTCATAGTCGTGGCCCAGGTAGAGCGGCCAATTCAATAACCGAAACGTGTTGGTCGCCACCAGAAAGTTGCTGTTGTTATCCAGTCCTGGATCTATCGTTTCTGACTCTCTGGGTTTGCGTGATCGAATTTTAAACACATTTGCCGGAAGTTGCTCGAGGGGATAATGCCCCTGGACTTCATTATACGGGGAGGCCTCGAAGGAAAGCAGCGCATGGTTCTCCGGACCGGCAATGTTCACCAGATAACCAAAATCAGGTGCTGTGTGACGGACCCAGTTTGACAATTGATCAAATCGACTGGTTTTAAACAGTTGAACCAGCATTTGGCCAAAATACGAGCGTCGTTGGAACACCTTGTACTCATTGCCCACGCTGGCTCCGGCATTAATGGCCATAAAATAACCCTGGTCATTCATGAACGTGGCAGCTGAAATCAGGCCAGGTTGCCCAATGCTCATGACGCGATGGGGGTAAAGGTGTTTGTTCTGGTGTTCAAAAAGAATCACCTGAGGGTAGCGGGTGGTCATGGCCAGATAATCTTTAGGGTAGTCAAAATGACGTCTCACCAGGACGGATTTATCCATCAGGCCCAGGAAAGAACAGGAATCGACTGCCGGACCCTGTTTAAATTCTTTGGCGAAGAGGGTCAGGATAATGCTCTGATCGAGGAAAATGAAATCATCGAGGGTCAGGCCATGGCTTTTGGCAAAGTCGCTGTCAGCCTCGCCCTGTATAAATTCATAAAGTTCAGGGGGGTAGCGCAGTCTGGCTTGTTTAAGCCAAATGTCCACCCTGTGTTTGAATTGCTGTTTTTTAACGGGATCATCGGGGTAAAGACTATCAATGGATAAGGCTTTTTGGGCAATCAACCGCTCTGCTGTTTTTTCGGCGTATTGTTTACCCATGTCATAAAAAGAACCGCGTAATTCGATGCGTTGCACCGGTGTGTGAGCATACAGATTCAGGCAGGCCGTGAGACCAAGCCAGGTGATTAAAATCCTTTTCATTGGTTCCCTCAAACGATGAATGGGCGCATTGTGGAAGACATATCCGCTGCCCAGAAGAGGTATAATCTACTTCTATAATTAAAGAAAAAGCAACAGGGATAGCGCTCATGAAACGGATTGTCATTTGTTGTGACGGTACCTGGAATTTGCCAGACACCGTGGTTAATGGTCTGCCGTTAAAAACCAATGTCACTAAAATCGCCGAGGCGGTGCTGTATGATTACAAGGGCATTGAGCAAATGATGTTCTATGATACCGGCATTGGCACGCATGGCAACTGGTTTAGTCGGGTGGTCGATGGGTTGACCGGCTACCGTTTATCGGAAAACATGCTGAAGGCGTATCGCTTTCTGGTGCAAAATTATGATGACGGCGATGAATTGTTTTTATTTGGATTCAGCCGCGGTGCATTCACGGTACGCACCTTAGCCGGCATGATCCGCAATTGCGGGATCTTACGGCGGAATCAGATCGATAAAATCGACCAGGGATTTAAGCTTTACAGCGCCCGTACCTTGTCATCTCATCCGCGCTTGGTGGAATCCACCCTGTTTCGCCGTTCCTATGCGGTCAGGGATAAGACAGCGATTAAATTCATAGGGGTCTGGGATACCGTAGGTGCGCTGGGTAATCCCTTGTTACTCAATGGCATTGTTACCCCGCGCCACCGTTTTCATGATTATAAATTAAGCAGCATGGTAGAGAATGCCTACCATGCGGTGGCTATTAATGAGCAGCGGCGTCATTTTCAGCCAGCATTATGGGAGAAGGATAAAAACGATACCCACCAGACCCTGGAACAAGTGTGGTTTGTTGGGGTCCATGCCGATGTGGGCGGCGGCTACGAAAAAACCGGCTTATCGGATATCGCGCTGCACTGGATAGCGGATAAGGCAAGGCATGTTGGTCTGGGGTTATCCGAGCTAAGCATCAAACCCGATTTGATGCAGGCCTGTGCCAATTCGCGCACCGGCTTATACCGGTTGATACCGCCCTATTCCCGTCCAATCGATAAGGCCGCGGGGGACGGAAAGGAAACCTGTGAAAGCCTTCATCCGTCCGTTTTGCAGCGTTACAGGTCCGATCCGGACTACAGGCCCGTCAATTTACTTAACTACCTGCAACAAAACCCGAATCTGTTAACTTAAGGAGAGTCCTCTTGCCAACGTGTCATCAAAACCGCCGATAACGCGTCAGCGTTTGACTATAATAAAGAAATTCATTAAAACGTCTGATTAAAGTCAGCTGCGGCTCCATGTGTTGGGCTCAATTTAAGAAGTGCTATGGTGTGGGAAAAATTAACCCGGGATTTTTATAACCGCGACACGACTGAGGTCGCTCAATCGCTTTTGGGCCACTACCTCATCCACCGGATAGGGGGTGAAGAGCGGGTCGGCAAAATTGTCGAAGTCGAGGCTTATCTCGGGCAGCGGGATTTGGCCGCGCATTCCTCACGCGGTATTACGCCGCGCACCCGCGTGATGTTTGGTCCTCCTGGTTATGCCTATGTGTACCTCATTTATGGGATGTATTATTGCGTTAATGTGGTCACTGAGCCAGAAGGGCAGGGTACCGCGGTGCTGTTGCGTGCACTTGAACCCATCCAGCATATTGCAAGCCGTACTCAGGGCCCAGGCTTGCTTTGCAAAGCCATGGGAATAGACAAGCAATTAAACGCACATGATTTGCTAAGTGATAATTTCTTTGTCGCTAATAACCCTTTAAACGAGCCCTTTTCCATTGTGAAGACCCCCCGTATTGGCGTCGATTACGCGAAAGAATGGGCAAAAGAAGAGTTGCGGTTTTACATCAAAGACAACCCGTTCGTTTCCCGCCGTAAATAACATTGACAATGCCCCTTCCCTTTTGTCCCCGGCAATGTCTTGCCCGCGCAGGCAAGACACGGGTTTGGCTAGCTTTTTATGTGTGATACGGGCTTTTTCTCTGTCATCCC
>NZ_LNYA01000020.1:27128-32938 GCF_001467615.1 Legionella erythra
TCTTGAAGTCTTGCTCCACAAGCAAGGCAATAGCAAGCCTATGAAGTCTTGTTCCACCGGCAAAGCAATAGCAAGCTTTCATCTCCTCTGGAGGTTTGTCCCCTTGCATGCCTTGCCCGCGCAGGCAAGACACGGGTTTGGCTAGCTTTTTATGTGTGATACGGGCTTTTTCTCTGTCATCCCCCGCGCAGGCGGGGGACCCATCCCTTCGGTGGTACATAGCCATGGATGCCCGCCTGCGCGGGCAGGACAAAGGAGTGCATGAGGCTAACCCTTGAAGTCTTGCTCCACAAGCAAGGCAATAGCAAGCCTATGAAGTCTTGTTCCACCGGCAAAGCAGTAGCAAGCCTTCATCTCCTCTGGAGGTTTGTCCCCTTGCATGTCTTGCCCGCGCAGGCGGGCACCCATCTGCTTGCGCGCAGACGAATTAAGGGATAATGACCGGAAAATGGCACAATGGCCGGATTATCCCAGGTATCCCTCATCCGGGATCCTAATGGATGCCCGCCTGCGCGGGCAGGACAAAGGAGTGCATGAGGCTAACCTATGAAGTCTTGCTCCACAAGCAAGGCAATAGCAAGCCTATGAAGTCTTGTTCCACAAGCAAGCAATAGCAAGCCTATGAAGTCTTGTTCCACAGGCAAAGCAATAGCAAGACTTAATCTCGTCTGGATGGTTTGTTATGATAGAGGTTCATCATTATTGGGAACAGCCGCCATGGAATCAGGTTATTTATTAGTATTGGGTTTTTGCACCTGGACATTGATTTTATTGTTCAGTATTGGTTTATTGCGTGTCAGCCTCACTTTAAGCGGCCAACGCCGCGCCAATGCCTTTTCCCCGTTTGGTGATGACGTGTCACCTTTTGCCAATCGCTTATGCCGCGCGCATGCCAACTGTTATGAGAACCTTCCCGTGGTTTTGGGCGTGGTGTTTGTGGCGGCCATGACCCAGCAGTTGTTTATTATTAACCCTTTAGCGCTTACTTTTTTAACCCTGAGAGTACTGCAGTCCATCGTGCATGTGTTGTCGACGCGTGTCCTTGCCGTGCTTGTGCGTTTCCTGTTTTTTGTAGGGCAGGTGCTGATCCTTTCCTACTGGATTATCCGCCTGTTCAGTCATTCGCTATAAGCTGGCTTGATTATCAGCGGGCAGACACGTGAGTTGACGAGGTCATAAATACGGTTAAAATGGGCCTTCTAACAAGGAGATACCCTTATGCCGTTAGCGACTGTCGATATTCATGGGTTAGTCAAGAAAGAAACGGGAACGCTTGTTGAGACATGCAATTATGAACAATTGCGAGCTTTTTGCCTGGACGCCAAGCCTTTAGAGCCCGTCATTCAGGCGGTGAATCATTGGCTGCTGACTGACTGCGAGCAGGATAAAGAAGAGAGCAAGAAATCACTCACGCAGGCCTTTTTTAAGCAGCAGGAAGAACAGGACAGACAAGAAGCGGATAAGGATAAAAACGAGGCGGAGAAGGACAAAAGTTTGAGTGACTCGTTATCTCAGGCCCTGTTTGACTTGAACAAACAAATCAATCAGGAACAGCGTCGTCTCGATTCCCTTGCTTTGCGCCATCAAGGGATAAGCAATCAGCTGGTGGAGCTGAACAGGCAGATAAGCCAGTTAGAAGCCGTTCAACACACCCATGGCCACCTGGAGAATACTCATCACGGGCATACCGGCGTTACCCATCATCATGGGCACACCCTTTCAACTCCCCATCATCACCATGGCCACGGGGTGGTCGTGCATCCTGCAGAGGATTGGTCTGTATTGACATCACGACGCGCTAATCTGCAAGCGGAATGCCGCGATTTGGATCTTAGCGTGTCCAGTGCGCAGGCGAACTTGAAGCGATTAACGAATGCCTACAACAAAAACGAGATGGAATTAAACGAGGAGATTCCCCGACGGGGAAAGGAGCGTGAGCAGCGTGCGTTGGCCCGGCAAATGCGGGCAAAAGCGCGGGGTAATGATTCACTCGACCAATTATCAGCAAAAAACCGCCAGGAATTGGAAAAAAATATTCTTTTCTGTCAGAAAAAACTGGAAGAAAAGAAGGATGACCTTTTAAAGGCAGCGACAGAAATCAGTTATCGTCACTTTATTGAGACATTGCTTCATCACGCTGATCTGAGCCGGCTCGGTTCTAAGCAAAAACTCTTGTTATATATTGCCGAAACAATGTTTGCCTGGCTTCAGGAAAAAGAGCAGGAAAAACAGGCACGGGCGAATTTGGCGCGGGCAAACCTTCATTACACGACGCAGGACCAAATCCTGGAAAAGACAATAAGGCACCTGGGGATCCTTCAACAATCCAACCCTGAATTGCTAAAGCGCAATGAGCAATTGTCCAACAGTAACGAAGCCCTACGTGCCGAGATTGCTGGACGCGAACACGTGCGGCGTCGGGTTCTGATTGCTTCAGGATTTGCGCTTCTTTTCACCAGTGTCGGCATTGGTATTCCATTTGCCTTACCGTTAATCATGCTTCCCATCGCCGCCGGCTTATGGCCGCTGCTGTTTATACCAGGCGGGGTCGCCGCGCTGGTATTGGGGGGCTTGCTCATGACTGCCCTGGTTTATACCCTGATGAATCATGCCTGCCAAAATCAACACGAGCAACAGACCCGTGAAATCAGTCAAAATGCACGCACATGGCAAGAGCAATCAGGGGAAATGGACAAGCTTCAACAAAAAACAATTCCACAACTTCAGGATGAGCTTAAGCAGTGCGCTATACAGATAAGTGAAATTAACAACAAGGTTAGTTCCCACGAGAAGATGGCGGCCTTTTATTACCAAAAAGCAAGCCAGATTGAAGCTACAACCCCATCGCCTACCCCCAATCCAGAGGGTTTTTTCCCAACGCTCGCTAATGCCTATGCGCCTTCCGCGCCGCCTGTTGATTCATTGGAGGTTAGTTTTGAGCATTGATTTAATCATTGGATGCTGGTTAGGCTTTAATATCGGATCGATTCGCTCATAGGCGGGGTGTATTGAGAGTCTTTATCCGATTCAGGCGTATCGAAATGAGCGACTTGATCAGCAGGGGCGCTTTGAAGCCCTGGATCGGCAGACAAAACGACCGGTTCCTCTTTGGGTTTCAGGTACAGGGTGCTGGCTCTTACGTTTTTGTCATAGCCTGTTTTTCTCAAGCCCGACATCTGGGCATTGGCTTCTCTCTCCTCCTCTGTTTCAACGCGCGACGACATTAAGCCAACGGTCATGAGGTTAACCGCCTCAGGCGAAATCAGCTTAATCGCTGCCAGGAATTTGGCCACATACAACAATGGACTAAAGCCGCGTGTTTCTGAATCGCTGGTAACAGGCGCGCCCGTCGCCATTTCGACGTTATCGTGTTTGGTGCGCGTACTACCGTAGGCTTTAAAAAATGCCAATTTATCCTGAGGGGAGTCATTGTAACCCAGTAATACACCCTGATCGGCGAATTGCCTGCGCAAGGCGGCGCGCTGCTCATCAATTTCACCGGCACGATCGGCCGCACTCATGCAGCCGCCCATTAAGGCGCCGATGCTTTCAGCCAGCAGCCCTTCATAGTTGGCTTTGGCAATTTCCTTCCGATCAGCTAAATGTTTGATGTAGGAAGGGGCATGCAGGGGAAAGGCTAAAATCGTGATTGCCGTCGACAGGGTCCATAAAACAAATCGGGTAGCCCAATTGATCACATGGCCAATAACCGGAACGGTGTCGCGGACATCGCGGGTAAAATTGGAAATGACGCGTCGCATCGAACCAAACCAGGTTTCATGCACTGTGCATTTTAATTCAACGGCGGCTTGCAGACTTAAATTAAGATTTTCACGGTTAAGACCGTTTAAATCACCAGGTAGAGGCTGATTCCGCAAGAAGGCACTAACATTTCTTACGGCGGCTTTCACTGTCTCCCCTCGATGTTTATAAGGGGTAAACAGGGAGTGGTCGCGTGATTTTAAGAACTCAATAATGATGTTTAAGTCGGGGTTATTCAGCTGCTGGTTGCAGCGTTCGAATAAAACAACCGCGTTATTTATCAATTGCCGTGCGTCATTGACGTCATTGTTGCGAATTCGGGCCCGTGAATGCCACATATTCACGCAATTGTTGGTTTCCAAAAGACTGATTTCGACCTTCTGGTATTGATTATAGGGATAGGTGGCAAGCAGTTCTCCCCGTTGTCCGGATGGGCTTTTCTCATAGAGCTTCACCCCGGTGTCTGTTTCTTCAATGCATGATTTGTTGAGTATCATAACCGCATGCGGCTTTTCTCGCTGACACAGGATGAGGCTTTTGGACAACATGGTGCGAACGGCTGCATTGGCTTGCTGTTTCGCATCAATCACACTGCCGTCAAAACCACGGACGGCTTTGGTTTGATCCGGGGACAGGGTCACTTCATCGCCGATTAACGTCTGATGTAAAATCGTCAACGGGATGGAGCGATTGTCCTCACTCTGGAATAAACTCCCCCAGCTGTCCATGAACGCTGTGATTTCCTCTGCCAGGCGGGCTTTACTGAAAAGCTGCAGGTGGTTGAAGTCGGTTAGTTTTTGGCGCTCAATGGGGTTTTTAATTTCGAGCGGATCGGTAATGGCCATGCGTACATGGTGACCTATTTGTACCAGGCTGCCGTTATCATCCACTACAAAATCAGTGCAATCAAACGCATTGGCTGGATTGGGGGTAAAGCGGGTCATGGGGGTGGACGAGAGTGATTCAAGCTCGTCCTTGTTCGCATCAAGGAATTTTTCAAACCAGCTGCCGGTTAGGTTGCCTTTGTTCAACCCCAGCTTCCCGGCGAAATCTTCAAGCCATACCCTGTTTTTCTTTTTCCATAAATCCAATCGGCTTTTGCTTCCGGTTACCCGGAATTCCGAAGGGCCAAAAGTCATCGGTTCGGCATAGCGCAGCATGGTATGAGCGGACCCCGCTGCTTTATTTTCAACACTGCAATGCGCAGTACACAAATCCCTTTTCCAGACAAAATCACGAACCAGGGCAATGGCTTTTTCCGCATGGCTGCGTTTCTCAACCACATTGTATTCCACAAGCAATGAAGCCAGGGCGGCATTAAATCGCTTTAATTCTTTCATGGCGGCGGCAATTCTCTCCTTGCCTTCACTTGCTTCATGATGGGCCATCTTGTTTTTAAAGTGAAAGATAAGGTCCATCAGGGTTTTGATTGCTTTTTTATTGGGGTGGTCAGTCAGCGATTGCATGATACCCTGACTGTCTCGAAGTTTAAGCGGGAAAGCGTATTTCAATATTTCAATGACCGCATTGGCTGAATCAATGCCCCGGGCGAAAATATCGGAGATGTCGCTGTTGAAATTTTTTTCTCGTGTGGGGTCGTAAACACGAATGGTTTTTTCGCCAAACGCCGAGTCTTCATCAAATTGGATTTCAACGGATTTGGTGTTTAAATGCGCTTTGCGCAGCTCAATAAGGCGGGGTTGAAGTCCATATAATGCTTTAAGGTGTTCCAATGGGTTATTGGTGGATGGAGACGACATGGGGTTTTTGCTGGGCGCCATGAGACTAATCCAGCGAAGCTCAGCCTCTTTTCTTTTTTCTTCAAATGAGATATCGGCAATGGCTTGATGCAGTTCCAGAGCTTGTTGTTGAGTTAATGGCATTGTCGTTCCAAACGTCATCACAATATCTATTATTATATGTAATAACACAGTTTGCTTAACAAATTATTAACAAGTTGGCTAAACGCCTGTTTTTCCCACGGCCTACGCACTTCAATTTTCAATCAAACTGAGCAAATTTTCTAAAAAGGAATTGTCCCATCCACC
>NZ_LNYA01000021.1:0-45993 GCF_001467615.1 Legionella erythra
GCCCTGATCTTTTTCTTACACCCACTTGATCTTTTTCTTACAGCGTTTTAAAAATCAGGTGCGTTAGCCCTGCTGCGTCCTTTTGATTCACAGCCAGAAAATCAGAACAAAAAGGTACAGGAGTGTCATGCCAATCACAGGAATAATGACGAACCCCAGAAAAAGATGAATCTGGATACGGTTTTCAGCTGATGATTTGTAGAATTTTTTAAATTTGGCCAATAATGACATGATTTATCCATCGATGACGGGTTGCGTACCTCAATTCTTCATTTTGCCTCGATAAACCCTGGGCGTCAAAAGGAGTCGCGTGCGGGAATGATACCGGTGCCGTAATCAACCCTCCTTTCTCGAACCATGGGAGTTATCAAAAAAACAGACAAAGGTGCTTTACGGGGTCTTTATGCAATTGAAAACACGGTAGCCCTTAGCAAATTCGTTTATCCAACTAGCTTTCTATTACAGAGAGGGCATTTTTTTAGGCTCTTTTCTCAGGCCAGACTGCATGACAGGGGGCCGCGCTGTTAGAGGCCGAGAGGCAAAAAAGGAATGATGCGTGACGATGTCTGAAGGGTTGTTCTTGCCCTCGAAAAAATCCGGGTTGGTTTTAATGCTGTGGCGTAAAGGAGAAAGATCGCGTCGCGGTTGCTTTTTATCCAGATAATCCTGTCCGGCGTCCTGGGCTCCCTTATACAAGTGTAACAGCGTGGATTTATTCTTTTGGCACTCCTGGCAGCAGGGGATTAATGGCGTATAAAAATCATCAAATAAGGAAAGAATTTCTGCATGAGGAGGTAATTGTCTGACTGTTTTTATTTCTGCTTTGGGATGATTGCCATAATACTCCTGATGATTGTATGGATATAAAAATACGTTGCAGACTTCTTTAACAGCTAATTGCTTACCATGAATAAGGAATAGCTTCACTAATGTCTTACTGAAGGATTTTTCCGCACAGGGTTTGGCAACGTAGTCGGTTCCCATAAGGCTTACCATCAATTCGTTAAAATGGGTAAGGTGTGAGCTTGACAATATGTATTTAAGGCCGCCTTCCTGATTTAACTGCCTGATAACGGCGGATAATTTACTAAACAGTGCTTTATTATCATAAATGCTGGCCCCTACCAGACAATATTCTTTGGATTTTATTGACAGGACAACAAAGGAGAGGCAGGAGGGAAATAATGACGTGCAGTCAGGGTTAACTGCTGCTGCTTTAGTCACCTTGTGGTCATGATGCTTTCTGGCCAGTTCGCGATTGCTCTGATGTGACCAGAGACGAGCTAATAAGGCCCTTGCATAGGCTTTGCTTTGGTCGCCCTGATTAAAATAATAGCCTGGGGAGTCGAGAACAACAGCACCTAAATCGGCATAATCGGTTTCCTGGTATTTCTTGCTTTTGACGTATTTGGCAAATTCCCGATAATTGTCTTGATAGGGGTTCAAATCATGCGGAACAGAGGGGGGCTCTGAATCGGTTTTCGGACAAATTGGTTTGAATTTGGCTAACAAATGATTATCGGTGATAAGATCAAAAGCCGTTTGGCCTTCTTTGTTTCGATACGCTGGATTAGCACCCTGGCTTAATAAAAAATCAACCATCGACTCATCGTTCTGTTTTGCCGCCACATGCAACATGGAATTTTCTTTTTCACCCGTTACCCAGCTGTTCAGCACTTGTCTGACAACCTCAGCGCCTGCTTTCGTACAATATAGTTTCAGTCCTTTAATATCCTGGTTTTTTACTGACTCGATAAAAAATGGGCCAATATCGGGTGTAACAGGGGTATTGCAGCGAAAAATGGCAGCCACGGTGTAAGGGTGCTCATGCTCATAAGCCAGAGACAAAGCATTTTCCTGGTTATTGTTTAAGGAGTAGGGATTGGCACCCAGTTGGATGAGTCGTAAAACCAAATCCACCATGCCGCGCTGAGCCGCAAGGTGGATGAGGTAGTCGCCAGAAGAGGCGAGATAGGAATGCGTATGTGTTTCGTTGACGGTACTCAATACTTTTTTTCGGCTTCTTCATCCGAGTCGTCTAAAAGAATTAAAAATAAATGTTTAATATCGTTGTTCATTGAACCCTATGGAAAAGTAATTGATGCCTTGGCAGTGGGTAAAATAGGATCGCGAGAAATGCTCTAACTTTAATCAATTTGGATTAAAGAAATATTAAATAGACGATATTTTAAACATATTTCTTTGCAATGGTTGTATTTGTTCGAAACTGACTGGTCAGCCGCTGCGTCCCCAAGGCCCTCGCGGTCTTGCCCCCAGTTCATCCGGATCGTGAAGTTGGGTTTTATACGCGTCATCTAAAAATTTCTTCACACCGGCGACCATGCCAATCGCTTTTTCCTGCGTCCTGGGTGGGACCTCGGCCTTAATCAGTTTTTCCAATGCATCATAAACGTTGGGTTCACTTTGGCTTTTGTGATTGGCATAACGATGAGCCATCCGCGCCATGCGATCGACGATGGCTTCATCGGGTAGTGTAGGTGAAGTGAGGTGTTTGCTTAAAACCACAAAAATGTCAGTGACGGTGGGAACCGGCATTCTGCCTGGTGCATAGGCTGCGGCTGTAATCGGTTTGGCGGGGATTACTTTCAGATCGGATGACGGGCGGCTACCGCCGTCGGGAGGAGTATACGCGGCGGCACTGTCCATACTTGGCGGCTTGTAACTGCCTCCGAGGTCGGCTTCCTCTGGTGCTGTGAGCTGCTGCCATATTTTTGCTGCAGCAGTCCCTTTATCCGCCAGTATTTTTTCAGCTGTTCCATAAAAACGTTCCAGAAGTGCCTGGGTGCTTTTCTGGCTCAAATGAAGGTTGGCGGCCAGTGATTTAATCAGCGTTTCATAAGTGAGCTTCCAGGTGGCGATGCTGTCTGCATCTGCATGGGTTAAGGGTTTTTTCCAATCAATAATCCGTTCTGGCTCAAAATCAAAAAACACCAGCCGACCGTTGGCAATAACCGCATTTCTGGCGTCAATGTCGCCGCTGCCTTTCATGAATTTCCGATCTTTATCGATTACGCCGGCAGACAGCATGGCCAATGACAAATCCAGTGCATCCTCCATGATTCTTGCGGCCTGTCCTTCAACAGCCGCCCATTTACTGGAGGGTTTATCATAAGCGGCACGAATAAAGTAATCATCACCGGCGTGAATCACCGGTAAAAAACCAGGTAAGCCGGTGGTCTGTAATAACTGGGATGCATGGCTGTCAGCCATGGCTCCGAGGCCTTCTTTGAACAGGATGCAGGGCGGGTGGGTTTCATCCCCATCCGTCGATTTTTTTTTGCCCACCATCACCACAATGCCGTCGCTGTCTTTCATGGGGGTTAAATCGTAATACAGGTGCATGGTTTCCTTAGTCAACGGCATTTTTTTTCCTTGGCTGAACCTTTATTAAAGAATAGGACAAAAGCTGGGAATTAAGTAAATTATTTGCTCAATCGTTTTTTGATATGGTATACAATGATTTATTTAAAGGAGACGACCCTTGCAATCGCGATATGAGCAATCAGGCGCACCTGCAAACTTGCTACCCCATACGGAAGAAAACCCCTTCTACGTCAATGTCAAATACCTTCTTGATCCGCATTATCGCGAAGGCAATACAGAGACGACGCCTTTTCTCTATACGACGGAATTGACCTCTTGCGTAGGCATAGGATTGATTTATCGCCAAGGGGAGAAAGTTAAAAAAATTAGCCTTATACCATTCAACAACAGAACATATTGCCTGTGAGGATAACTATATTCGTGCTGCCATCCACACACCCTTTGAGCGTAACATGGGGGTCAATCAAAAAAACCTGATCAGGGCGCTTTACCGGTTTTTTTATGCGATTGAAAACAGTCATGGTGTCACGGTCATTATTCACAGCAACAATGGCCCCAAGGAGGGCAGCACACTGGCAAATGATAATTCCTACCCGGATGTTGTTCGTTTTGTTCAACACGTCCTGAAGGTAATGGGCCATGATAAACTGCCGAAAGAGAACTTCTTATACAGTTGCCACAGCCCCAGTTTTGTGGTGATGAATGACGGCAGCTTTTTTGCGGTCCGTCGGGAGCAGCATGAAAAACTCGCACAAAAAATTGCCGATTACGTGATGGAAGACATTCTGTCTTCTTCGCGCAGGTTGAAACCATTGCGAGGGAAAAGCATTTTTGTTGACGGCCATAAAAAGAAAGTAACCGCTTTGGATTCCCAGATTTTACAGCTTATCAAACAGGCCGACACAGGCGAATTGACCTGGGTTGCGGTCTGTCATGAGGTAAATGATAAAATAAAGGCATTGCAGGAAAATAAGCCTAAAGAAGCCCGGCAATATGAAAAAATTCGCTTCATGTTGCAATGCCTGGACGATGCAAATGTTTATCTCTGGCATAAGGTGCAGGAGGATATGCCTAGGCAGGGAGAGAGCGCACGTATTTAATTTTATGTGTTAAAGGTATTTTTATTTAAAAATAAATAAAAAAGTAGGACTTTTGCAAAATTTAGTTTAAATTGGTAAAAAATCTCCCTATTGCCCAAAGGAGAGAAAATGATTTTTGTAGTCATCCTGATGATGATACTGGTGCTCATTTTCTATCTGGGCATAAAACCACAAAAACGGAACCGCAAATCCCCCCTTTATCGTGCGCCTTCGCTTCTTCCCCAAGAGGCGACTTTGATCGCGCCCGCTCCAGAACCGCCGGTCTCGCCTGTTGTGACGTCTTTATCTGTATTAACGCCGCCCGCGGAATTAGCCGCTTTTCATTTAATTACAAGAGCAGAGTGCCAACCCGAGGTGGTTGAAAACCTCATTAAAATGGCCCAGTCCATGCCGCGGCCGCACCCGCTGCTTAAAGCCCTGACCAATAATCTGGATAATCCTGAAAAACTATATCAAGTGGTAAAAAGTGATGCAGAAATTGCAGCTAAAATTTTGCGCACCGTCAATTCCGGCGAATTTTATCTGACTAAAAAAATAACCCATTTAAATTATGCCATTCTGTATCTGGGCAGTAACATGGTTAAAAATATCGCCTTGCAATGCGTCATGAAAACCAATGCTCAATCCCGCGACAAGCGGGTTAATCAGGCCTTGAAAACCATCTGGGCGCAAGGATTTTTAGCCAGTTCACTGGCGGTTCCTTTTGCTAAAAATTTAGGCTTAAGCCATGCCGCTGAATTGGGTACCCAGACCTTATTGGCTTACATTGGTAACCTGGCGATTATTTCTTACAAGCCTGCGCTTGCTTATTATTATACCGAAAACTATTCGCTGTTCGAGAGAACCAAAATGGAACAACAGGAATTAGGCGTTCATGCGGCAATGATTGGCAGCGAGTTGGCAGAAGCCTGGCAACTGCCCCAGGAAATTATTGAAGGAATACGTCATAACCTCCTGCCTCTTGGCGTCCCTCCGGCCGAGTGTCTGTTGCAGGGAACAGCCCTTCGTGATTGCGTTATCACGTATGTCTGTTGCCGTGCTGCCGAAATGATCATTAATCAGCAGCTCAAGGATGTGGCTGAACTGAACTGGATGGACGAGCGCCTTTTGGAGTTATTTTATCTCCCTGCCTATATTAATCAGACTGATTTGAAAGCCTGCCTGGATTTACACAAAAAACAGGCTTTTCGCAGTGAAGTGAATAAACTGATTCAAAAATTTCAATGGCCCGGTAATAAAAGATAGAAAAGTTACTATCAAATCGCTCATGGCAGAACAGCGCTATTCGACTGAATTGGTTTTAAACGTCCTGATGACTTCCTGCGTGTCATTATCAATGATGGAACCCTGGTATCGTCCCGCGCCATTTTGGGCTTGTGTAATCATCCAGGCGAAAAGCTTGTCGACGTCATTGCCTTCTTTTTCCGCAATCAAACGATCGCCCACATACACTTTTGCTGTATACAACATACAATCCCTTAATATCACCACGGTGAAAAAATGCTATCTCTTTAAGTATGGCATACACGCGGAGAAAGAGGCTTATTGTCCGTCTTTTTTTGTGGAGAATTTTTCATAATCGCCGAAAAAATTGGGTGGGGCAGGGTATTGGCTGCCGGTTGCCGAGTGATCGCTTGGACGGTAGCTGCATCCCGCTTTGTCATAAAACCAGCGGCTGGTATTGCCGGTCAGGTAGACTTCATCCTGCTTGGGTTTGTAAAGCCAGTGCGTGATTTCAAAGTCGCCTTTAAACATGGCGGTGCATACCTGACTGGCTTCATTAACGACTTTCGCGATGGCCTCGTTATCATAATGGCCCATATCGCCTTGAAACGAACCGCCAAGATAGGGGGTGGCAAGCGCTTGACTGCAAACCAGCAATAAGCAGGCCGGGGGTATGAATTTCATAATCTATCCGTCCAGTTTTTCTTGTTCATAGTATAGACTTCAATCGGCTCGGCCTGGGTAGTAAAGTTGGTAGGGCCGTGTGTTTTGTTTACCCTTGCAAAAGCCGTGCGTTGGTGAGCGCGTAAGCTGGGTTTATTGAGGATATCCATCACGGTGACGCCACGAATGATGAGGGCATCGGTTATCAGAGAACTGACAACACCTGGCATCCTGAACTATCTTTAAACGTAAGGCAACAAACAGGGAGAATAACATGGATTATGTGGATGGATTTGTTTTGCCTATTCCGGCTGACAAGCTTAAAGCCTATTGCAACATGGCAAAATCTGCGGGTGACATATGGATGGAGCATGGCGCACTGGCTTTTCGTGAGTGTGTAATTGATGATGCCACGGCGCAGGGCATGGTGTCTTTTCCTGAAATGGCCAGGGCGTCAGCCAGCGAAGTCGTCATTTTTTCCTACATTGTCTTTAAGTCCAGAGAGCATCGCGATGAAGTGAACAAGCGTGTCATGGCCGATGCCCGTATCAAGAAAAACATCGAGGAATTTGGCGAGCTGTTTGATTGCAAACGCATGGCTTATGGTGGGTTCAAAACCCTGGTGGATTTATAAATCCTTCATTCCATCGATAGAGGCCAGGCGTATTCACAAACAACCCATTTACTGCTGGGCAGCGGCTGCACGGTCAATCTGCTGTTGAATAGCAGGGTTTTTAAAAATCAGATGGTTATGAACACCTAAGGCAACCAGGCTGGGGGCTAACTCGCTAATTATGGCCAAGGCGTCTCGTTTTTCGGCTTCGCTGCTTGAGGGGCTGGCCATGATTTCAGCATTGCGCAGCACAGCGGCCACCGTTCCTTTTCTGACACGGATATTGTGGTAGAGGATATCATTTTCTGCATCGGGTAAAACATCTTCCGGTCTTTGGGCACGCATGCGATTTCTCACCTTATTCGCTATGTTGTTTCCAGTCTGATATGGGTATGTTCTGTTTATTTTCAAGGGCACGCTGCTATTGCATGCTTGTTTTTCATTGCATTTCAGCAGGTTATAGGGTAATAATCATCGCGTTTAATTAAAGTGCAAACCGTTTGGCGTTTGTATGAACGACATTGCAAGTCAAGGCAGGATTATGAAACGAAACAGAATAACAGGATTTATGGCAATGATGTTATTGGCGAATGGGTCCTACGCCAATTTTACTTTTTACCCCAATGCGCTGAATAATTGTACGAGCATTGCGGGAAACTGGGCCGGCAAAGGCATGGCCTCCAGCTGGTTGACTGGGGAATGCCATTACCATGGCGCCGGTACGGTCAGCGCGGTGGACAGCAATGGGCATTTCAACATTGAACTGGCTGTGGATAAGGATTCCGGCAGCTTTTTATGCCCCAACCATACCACCAAACAATTGGCTGGCGTTTGCCGTGACGGGGTCGTAACTATTCAAACGGAATATGGCAACCTCAATGGCCATTTTAGTGAAAACACCGGGAATGCCAGCGGAAAATTAACGGTAAGCCCCGGTATGAGTGCGGATGTGAGTGTGCAATTTTACCGCAACAATCGTTAATCGACCGCAAGGCCTGCTCAAAAGCAGGCTTTGCCTGTGGAAGTATTGGTTTATGGATAGGGGCATGCTATAAGTGGGGCGGGTAAGGGATTTACCAGGGATACTCATCGACTATGTCAAGGATAAGCCTTATCAGACAGGGTTTTTTTAAGCACACATCGAAAGCCGCCAGTCGCCCGCCAACCATCACATTTAACGATGCGTTTAATTTAAATCAATTACGGTTTGAATTTTCAAGCCTCTATTTGTTGTTTATTGCTAACCCTTCCCTGATGAACACCCACCATGACATGGTTTTATATCTTGATTATCTTGGCCAGATTTTAGTCGATTATTACATGCTCGATTACGTGGCTGATGAATCGGAAATGATCCGCCTTAAAAAGAAACGTGTTGCACGCTTTATTGAGAATAATTTCATTTTAGACCCACTGCATCCCGGGGATGAAAACGCAATGAATCAACCCCCTGGATCGCCGTGGGGAAAGATTAAAAAAGCCGCCTCTTCAGCGGGAAAAACACTAAAAAGTTCCGCCAGGATTCGCGCTTGCATTGCGCGACTGATTGCCGCCCGATCCTATTGGAATACCAGCCGTTCGCTCGCCAATCATTTAATTCGTTTTGCTGTTGCCTCAGGCCTTTCCGACGAATTTCTGCGATTTAATCACGCCCTCGGCGTGAAGTGTGGGGTTTCTGAGTTTTTGCAGGCTTTGGATGAAACCCGAGGGGTGCTGGGCGCTGCCAGTGTGGGGTTAAACGGCATGCGCTTATTGATTAATATTTCGACCATGATAAAGCATCTTTTCAGTGCCGCCGTTCATGATGGCCTGTCAGTGAAAAAAGTGTTTAAGCAGGAAATGGAAAAGCGGATTTATTCCCTCATGGATGATTTGATGTGGGGGTGTATAAATTTTATTAACAACTATCGCCAATTCATTCATCTTACGGCTGCAACGGCTGCCCGCCTGAGTTTGATTGGCTTGGGGATGGATGCGGTGCTGTTAATGGGCAGTTGGCTGATTGATATGAAAAATTATACAGAACGCCTGCAGGAATTGAAGGACAGAAAACAAGAAAAAATAACGGCAGTGGAGGCGGCGTTGATTGATCGCCAGATCGATATTCTGATGGATGAGTGGCAAGTCCAATGTAGTTATTATTTATTCAATCTGGCCGCCGCAATCATGCTGTGCGCTGTATTTTCAGTCAGCCTGATGACCTTAAATCCTGTGCTGCTTGGTATTCTGGCCGTGCTAAGCATGACTGGCAATGCCATGTATAATTCAGCCAATGCGTTTAAACAATACCGCGAGGCCGCTATCAGGCTCAAGCGCGAACAATCAAACGGTCAATCTGGCCAGGAAACAGAACAACTCATCCGATTAACGAAAAGAGAAGATAATGCCTTTGCTGTTTTTTTTGATTCCTTGCTCTTTAATGTCGTTTTTACTGCCTCACTGATTGCTGTAGCCGCTGTGTCGTTGCCTTTAGCCGGGATGATGGTGGTCTGTTACGCCGGCTATAGATGGGGACAGGCAGATAAGGACAAGGTAAGCGGCGTGCAAACACCTGCCGGTGATGAGTTTATCTATCGTATTTCAACCTCCGCTGCTTTTTAAACGCCCTCGACCATAAGATCCAGCGCCTGATTGGCGCTGGATTTTTATCTTATCGCCAGCAGCGTAAAAAGCCTCTGGCATTAATCCAGCAATCCGGACGCCCGGGAACTGGTCTTGCCCAGGGCCCTGGGCTATTGGGGACACAGCGTCCAAAAGCAGTCATGTGATAACCAAACCCACAACCCTGTGCGGCTTCGGTTGAAGAGGAATAGGCAAAACCCAGGGTCAATGCACTACCGAGCAGCAAAGCTGATAACAACCGGGAACGGCGGATAACTTGTGTCTTCATGACATCTCCTTTTTGCTGATTCTCACTAAGTATAGAAATGATTGGTTAAAATGGCTAAAAAATATACATGTGCATGAATTTTATAAATAAATGACGCTTCAAGGGTCTTTATTTGCCTATTTTTTATAAAAAAGGCATATTGGTCATGGGATTAACTTCGTAAGGATAATAAATGAGTAATCAACACGGCCATCCGGGTTCATTTTTCAATGGCAATGGACATCATCACGGGCATACACAGGGAAATGGTCAGGCTAATCCAAATGGTCTGCCGACACATCAGCACCATCACGGTCATCAGGCGCCAGTCTTCTTTCCGCCCGCCCCACAGGCTGTCGTTTATCCGCCAGTGACCCATCATACCCATCATGGGCACGTTCATTCTCATGGACATGCTCATTCTCATGGGCGCTGAGGCTGGCCAAAAGCAGTTACCCGTCTTTCTGGTCACTGCGTCAGGAATGCTCGAGATAAAATTGAATGAATTGCTCGGCCGATAATGCTTTTGAAAACAGCCATCCCTGGCCAAATTCAACGTGACGAAGGACAAGGTAGTCGACCTGCTCTTGTTTCTCGATGCCTTCTGCGACCACCGCGAGGTGCAATGTTTTTGCCATTTCAATGATATGGGGCGTGACGCTGCTTGAGGCGGCGTCAATGCCGATGGTATCAACAAATGATTTATCGATTTTTAAAATATCGAGCGGAAAATTCTGCAGGTAGGAAAGACTTGAATAGCCGGTGCCAAAATCATCGATAGCCACAACATACCCTGCCTCTCGGGCACGCGTTAACGTCGTTTTGGCGGATTGAGTCTCAAGGAAACCGCGTTCAGTGGCTTCAAGCCATATCTGGTGAGGTTGAATGCCCGTGTCTTTAAGTTTATCGTGAAGCACGTCAAGGATACGTCCGCTTTGAATATCGCGCGGGCTTAGGTTGATGGACATGTGCAGGGCAGGATGGGCCGACAAAAAAGGCCCGAGCTCATCGACGATGGCTTCAATGATTTTATCGGTAATGCCTAGAATCAAACCGCTGTCTTCCGCCTGAGGAATAAACAGGTAGGGTTTAACCATCCAGCCGTCGGGACGCCGCCATCGGGCTAAGGCTTCAGCCCCGATGCACTGACCGGTCTTAAGATCAACGATGGGTTGATAGTGGGCAATTAATTCATGGTTCTCAATGGCTACGGCCAGCTCACCGAGCAGCGACAGGCGTTGGCGTGAATAGTAAACCACCATGCCAATCACAAACAGTGCGGTGAGCAGCCCAAAGGGGAGAAAAAACAGTTGTGTTTGTTTAAAATTGTCATACACACGCGACTCAGGTTCAAGTGAGAACACCAAAAACTGGTTTTTTTGGGCAATGCCGACCAGATAGCCCTCTATTGTATGATGAATCTGGTTTTCTTTATATTGGTTAAGCAGTGCTTTAATGATTCCTGGATCGGGATTATTAAGTTGCCCAATCAGCTGGCCGTTACGCGTCATAATGGCAATCTGGATGGCTGGATCGACAATGACATCAACAAAGCGTTGCGGCTCGATGAGGATTTGATAATTTTTATATTTAAGCGCGATAAAATGATGGTGATGATTGAGGGTGGATTGGGCATCAAACGACGCTTCAACGCCATAAGCCGTGACATAATCGCTGGAGAATTTGCTCAACTGGCTCTGTACCGGCCCCCAGGTTGTGCATATTAACCTATCCCCCTTAAAATAACCGATCTCTTCAATGACGCGGTTAGCCAGGGTAACCTTGCGCATTAAATGGATATGAGTGGGTGAGCAGGGTCTTTTAACTGACGTATTCGCCAATGATTGCAAGGCACTGTTGGCTTGAACAAACGTAATAAAAGCGCGGGTTAAGGCGCGTTGACTGATGTCCGCCAGGTAGTCTTTCTCGATTTGCACCGCCCGGATGAAGGATAAATAAAAAGCGGCGCCAAGAGGCAGAATGGCCCCAACCAAGGCGAGTAAAATAGCCAGCGTTATAACACCTGTGCGACGCAATTGATCATCCTTGCCCAAGACGCCACTTTAATAATTATACAAAATTTTATCAATAGCAGTGGAATTGCGATGGTTGTTTTCGAATAAATGAAAGTCAAGTCTGTTTTTTTATTTAAATTTTGGTAGCATAGATGTCTCCTGCTGAATCTATTCCATGCCACAACCTGTGGATATTTTTTTGACCACTTCGTTTTTTTTAATCTCCTTCCGCCTTATTGTTCTTGAAAAATCACACCCCGTATGGTTTTTAAGCTTAGTCTGTTCACGTTTATAAAAAAGCATTATCCACAAAATCTGTGGATAAGTCTGTGCATACACTGTAAAAGATCTCAAAATACAACTGATTTTGCATTTGCTCAATTCTTTTTCAAGGCGTTTGATCAGCGTGAACGCCAATATAGACGGCGCAGGTGAGAGGGCCCAAATAATGCTCAAAATCAACCCGATAGGTGCGCCTGTATTCCGTGTTGGAAGAAAAGTAAGCCCAGACGGATTGCCAGGCATTGATAATGGCTTCAGGCATAGTACCCTGGCTGGTAAAAACAAGATAAGGACCGCCTGGTACAGTTATCACACCGAGGGATGGATCAGGGGATGGGTTGTCTGAAAGGGCCAGGCCGGCTGTAACCGTGTAAGCGCCATTGACGTCGGACTCATAATCGGAGTACACCCCGTAAATGCCGTCATGCGTGGCCTTAACCCAGGGTTGCTGATGTAATTGTTGCCATAAAGTAGGCAATTTGGCAGTGGATGAATTGAATTCGCTGGCATTGTCGGTACGAACCGAGAGGCCAATAATTTGAAATGCATCAATCGTTTGAAGTGTGGGTGTAACAGGAGTCATACGCCGGATTCCTTTTTTGAAAATGGTGGCCTTATCATACGTGGCTTCCGGCGTTGATGGAAGGCGCTAGGAGAGGGTGTTTTTCGACTCCAGGGGCAGGATTTTTCCCTCAGCTTTTGGGCTGGATATAAAGAATCCGCCGCGTTTAATGAGAGACAGCTTATTGCTCGCCTGATCATGCAGTTTGGCAATTCGGGTTAAATCTTCCTTGGGTGCTACGAATGAAAAAATATGGCGGATAATGTCCTTGGGGAGAAGACTTAATGGACTGGTTACCTGGGCTTGTCCTTGAAGAATGGTCAAAAAATTAAGAGCCGTCTGCAAAGCCATGCCGCATAGGATATTGATTTCCTGTTGCTCTTGTTGATAGGTCTTGGAGTTCTGGCTATTTATCTCAAGATGAAGCGAAAAGGGAAGCATTTTATCGTGTAGTTCAGTGATAAATTCTCTGAGTGCGGGTTTGTTAAATGTATTTCCTGTGAGGCTCAATGAAAGGCCATGCGAAAGTGTGCTGACTATAGGTCCTAATGCAGTGAGCGTCTTTGTGCTTAGTTTGTTGTCATTTAGAATCAGGGTTAAATGAGATGGGCATTTTTTTGACTGCAATGCCGTCCACAGTGAATCGAGATCGTCGTCCTGAAGTTGATTGTTACTCAGGTCGAGGCAGGTTCCTTGAGGCACTCTTCCCGAGGATAAAGCCTGTGCCAAAGCTTTAATGCCTTCGCCATTAATCCCGGTATTTCTCAAGTTAAGTGATAAAAGTGGGGCGTCATCTTTCATTAAAATCACTGAAAGTGCTTTAAGGCCGTCAGATTTCAACTGATTGCCTTCGAGATTAATCGCAAATCGATGCCTGGCGTTCCGCTTTTCCAAGGCCTTGGCTAGCGCTCTGATACTTAATGATGTCAATCCATTATAACTGAGAATGAGGGTTTGCTTCCTGGGGTATTCCAGGCTTTCAAATGCATGCATGAGGATCATTCCATTTCTGTCTTTCATGCCGGTGTAACTTAAATTCAGCGTTAAATCCTCAGGTGCTTTCGCCAGGGCAGTTTGCAATTGCTCCACAGCGTTTAGAGAGAAACCAACGCCTGTCAGGTCAATAGTTAAATTGGAGGGGCATTTACCTGAGCTTAAGGCAAATAAAAGGGGACGAATATCTCTAAAAGGATTGTGCCCGAGCTTTAAGGTGACAAAGGGGGGGAAGTATCGAATGCAGTTAGCTAATGACACAATAGCTCGGTCGCCCAGGTTATTATGCGTTAAATCAACTATAATCGGTGATGAGATGGGCGCTTTGGGAAGAGCATACCATAAATGTTGTAGCCCTTTTTCAGTAAAATGATTACCACTCAGATTATAAGTCATTATCTGTCCATCCGTGGATGAGCATAATTGGAGAGCAAGAGCCTCCATGTCTTTATCGTTAAGATCTTGACTTTTAAGGTCAATCACTCCATTTTCTGGAAATTTTCCAGTTTTCATGATTTTTAGTGCTTCATTAACAGAAGGTTTCATAAAGAGATCTCATTTGGCAGTTTTATAATGGCACGACAGGAACAAAAATATAAATGTAGCGTTTTACCCCAGGCAAACAATTTTAAGAAAAACTAAGCGCATTCGCATCCTCTAAAACGGTGCCCGCACCATCCTTTTGTTCCGCCTTAAAGAATGCAGGTTTTTTTTGTACCTTTTGCTGATAAATGCCCGTGAGCTTTTTATCGGCCAATTGATGCAGCCGGAGCACGCTCGCTGGATTTGCATGGGGGACGCTCAGTGCGAAAATGCCGGCGATGATTTCAGTCGGCAAACAAGACAGGGGATGGTTTTGATTAACCCCCTGCAGAAAGGTTAAAAAACCCAACGCCGTTTGAAATGACCTCTGCGTCAACTGATTAATGGTGATTTGTTCGTTTGCCTGTGAATGGGTATTTAATATCAGCCGGCAGCCGATGGGCAGCATTTTTTTCTTTAACTCTTCAATCAAGTGATGCCTGTCAAGATCGGTGAAGGAATTGTCGCTTAAATCCAGCGTGAAGCCCCGCGGCAATTCCTCAGCCACATTAAGAAGGCGGCTAAGGCTATGACCGGTTAAAGCATTTTCGCTTAATATAAGGGTAAAGCAAGGCGGGGATGTTGTTGAGGTTAATGCAGGCCATAATGTGTCCAAATCGTCATCTTTTAACTTGTTTTTGGCGAGGTTAATGACCGTGCCGCGTGGTATTTTGCCTGCAATAATCGTACTGGCCAAGTTTTTCACGCTGAGAAGCGCGAGTTGGTTATTTTTGAAGTTAAGGGTTAATTGTGGGCAGGATTGACGCTTTAAAAGTTGCCAGAAAGCGGTCGTGCTATGAGGGGTCAGGTTATTGCCTGCCAGGCTTAAGGATATGCGTTGCTCAGGCCTTGCATCAGAGAGGGCCAGGGCCAGGCATTGCGCACCCGCATCAGTCAAGCCGTTGAAGTCCAGTATCAGGGTTTGAGTATGCGGGTAAGCGTTGGAGCGAAGCGCGGACGCGAGATGCCTGGCCCCTTCATCGCCAATGCTGTTGCTGCTCAGATTAAGCGTTAAGTTCTCCGGGGCGTGGGGAAGGGTCTTGGTGAGGATGCACATGCTTTTTGAGCTAAGGCCATTGAAGCTGACATTCAAGTTGAGGTGTTCGGGGCCCTCAACAAGCCTCTCGGCCAGTTGTTCCATGCCGCTATCCTTCATGCCCGTCATTTTTAAGTTCAGTGTCAATCCGGCTGGCCATCGTTTTGATGCCAGGGATTCAGCGAAGTGACTGGCACCTGTCTCTGAAAACGCGCGGTTCCCTTCAAAATCCAGGGTTAAATCAGACGGGCAACGGCCAGAGGCCAATGCCTGGGCGATGAAATGGGCGCCGGCAGTGGAGAAACGGTTATAACCGAGTTTTAAGGTAACAAAGCATGGAAAATGACCGCTTGCCAGGGCATTGGCTAGCACCTTAAGCGCATCATCGTTCAGTTGGCTATGGGACAAATCCAAAACCAGGGGTGAGGAAAAAACCCGGGTCGTTAAGGCATGACAAAGTGCCTTGATGCCAGCGGCGGTAAACGGATTGTGGCTTAAATTATAAGTGACAGGTTCGCCCTTCGGAGGAACACTTAAGACCGTGGCCAGTTCTGCCATTTCGCTGTCACCGAACTGACGATAGCTAAAATCGATCGAATAATGTTCTGGAAAATGTCCATTCCCAAGCGCGTCTAATGTCGCTGTGACGAAAGGATGCATAGCCGACTCCTGCCAGTAAATTGGGCGAAAATTGTACCACAAGACGCTTTTCTTGGCCACATAAAATACTAAAAAAACAAAGCATAAACAATTTGTCTATACTTTTTGTACACGGATGAATAAAAGGTAGGATGCCATGTACATGCCCGAACATGACAGCACGTTTGCACGCGCGCTGTTGATCGAGTCATCTCGCTCCCCCCAGGTAAAGGGCACCTTGGCATTTGTTGCCACTCAGTTATCCGAAAAAGTATTAGGGCCCATCATCACCAAATTAAAAGAAGGAACTCAGTTAACCGAAGAAGAAAACCAGACCATCGATTTTCTCGCTACCGAACACTCCAAAGAAGGAATGCAATGGGGGGGCGCAATGCCTGGACTGACTAAGGGCGAGATAATGGGAACAACCGCTAAAAAACTTGAATTGTTAGAGATTCTGGCGATGCGGCTAAGCGGTGAGTACATTACCGAGTTGGATGACGAGGAAAAACTCGCCGGTGTGATGAAAGCCATGACGGACTGCAGTTTTTGCTATGTGGAAAAATTAAATAGCCTGCATTCGGTCAATTTCAACCAAATTAAAAGCAATATTTTCCCAACCCCTGAAGAATTAGCTATTCGGGTTATGAGAAAGGAAATTGGGCAGACGGATCAGGTTGCCACAACATTTGGTATCGGCAGGGAACAGGGGATTGATTTAGCGCCGAAAACCGGTCCTATTCCCATTGAAGCTGAACGAGTACACATCGCAGGAAAATCAGCGTTTGCCGGGGCTGACACCCTGTTACGGATTCAGGTGTTGCTGAAGTCTTATCAGGATGTCAAGGAGCGGCATGACAAGCTTGATGCAGAAATAGAAGCACAATCCCATCTTCAGGACACCTCCGGCATGGAAACAAGGCTTGGCGAGCTTAAAAAGGAAATGAAAACCCTGAGCGACAAACTGACCTTTTATCGTGTGCCGTTTGACACACCGGTCATTCTGGAAGAATTGACTCCTCCTAAACCTTTTATCGAAACCCTGGCGGAAATGGGCGGCAGGCCCGGTAAACTGCCCTTGGTGGCGACTGCCTCAGGTACCACCGCCCGTACACTGATTGCTTTGCAGGATATCGGCGCCTTTGATCAAATGGGGCATTTTGATCCGCGGATTGCACAAGCTGTGTCATCTACCCTTTGCAGCACTATTGTCCATGGCGGCCATCATTCCGTATTGGAAGTGGGTGAGATGTATAATCGATTACTCGATTATCATGCGACTAACGCTTTGGAATTAGGCCATCCTTCGGATGAACGGTCGATTCCCTATTATGAAATTGGCGACTCCTATACATTGGTACCGTTGGATATGCGTGAAGGTGTTGGCCTTAGGCAACAATCCCTGCAATCGATTGGTACGAGCAAAGGATTGAAGTCACAGTTGACTGATTTTAAACAATCTGAAAATCCCACATCCAAACCCACGGGCGGTTTTCATTTTTCCTGATTAATCTCCTCTAATCCTTCCCTGTTACAGGGGAAGGACTTCTTTTCCTTGGAAACATAGTGTATGTGAGGCAGGCGTTGCCGTATAATCATGGTTTTTAAACAGAATGCCCATCATGTCCGAGCCGACCATTGTTTGCCCAAACTGCAAAACAGAAATTAAGTTAACGGAGTCTTTGGCTGCCCCCTTAATTGAGTCCACCAAAAAGCAATTTCAGGAGCAGATTGCCCGGAAAGACAGTGAAATTGCCAACCGCGAGCTGGCTTTGCATGAAAAAGAAAGGGCGCTTCACAAGGCAGAGCAGCATTTGCGTGAGCAGGTGGATGACCAGGTTCAGGCCCAACTGAAAAAAGAACGTGGAGCCATTATTGAGGAAGAGGCGAGGAAGGCGCGATTGCTGCTTCAGACAGAACTGGAGCAAAAATTAAAAGAAGTAGCTGATTTGCAGGAGATCATCAAGGCTCGTGAGGCCAAGCTCGTCGAAGCCCAGCGCGTGGAAGCGGAGTTTTTGAAAAAGCAGCGTGAGTTGGATGAAGCCCGGCGTGAGATAGAACTGACCATTGAAAAGGGCATTCATGCGGGGCTGGAACTGACCCGGGCGAATGCCAAAAAAGAAGCGGAGGATCACTTAAACCTTAAATTAAAGGAAAGGGAACAAACCATTACTTCCATGCAGCGACAGATTGAGGAGTTAAAACGAAAAGCGGAGCAGGGATCCCAGCAATTGCAGGGAGAAGCTCAGGAATTGCTGCTTGAATCGGCTTTGCAGGGTAAATTTCCTTTTGACCGCATCGAACCGGTGCCCAAAGGCGAGTTTGGTGGTGACGTATTCCAGCGAGTCGTTAACGGCAGCGGCCAGATGTGCGGTTCCATACTGTGGGAATCGAAACGCACAAAAAACTGGAGTGACGCCTGGCTTGGCAAATTACGGGAAGATCAACGCACGGCTAAGGCAGAAATAGCTGTTTTAGTCAGTCAGACGCTGCCTCCAGCTATCGAAACCTTTGATTTGGTCAATGGCATCTGGGTTACCCATCCACGGGCCGCCATTCCAGTGGCCATGGTGCTAAGGCAGACCCTGCTTGAATTAAATCTGGCGAGAAAATCATCTGAAGGACAACAGACCAAAACCGAAATGGTCTATCAGTATTTAACCGGTCCCCGTTTCCGTCAACGGGTTGAGGCCATTGTAGAAGCGTTTTCATCCATGCAGACTGATTTGGACAAAGAGCGCAAAGCCATTATGAAGCAGTGGGCCAGGCGGGCGGAGCAGATTGAGCGGGTGATGAATGCCACGGTTGGGATGTATGGTGATTTACAGGGGATAGCCGGGAGAAACCTGCAGGAGATTGAAGGCCTTGAGCTTAACCTTCTGGGATTGGATGAGGAGGAGCTCTAAAGAGCAGCAGTCATGCCGGTCATGAATATTTTTTTATGGCTAGGCCCATCTTTGCCTAAGCCAGATAGGTTAAAAACCATTCTTTTGCCTGTTCCGCCACATCGCTTAAGGTGCCTGGTTCTTCAAACAAGTGGCTGGCACCCGGGATAACGTTTAGCTTCACGGTGCAATTCATTTGTGCCATGGCTATTTTATTCAGTTCAATCACCGGCTCATCGTGTTCGCCAACAATAAATAACGTAGGGGATAATACAAACGGCAGGGATTCCTTAGCCAAATCCGGCCGTCCGCCGCGTGATACAACGGCACTGATGGTATTCCTCTCTTTTGCTGCGGCAATCAAGGCTGCCCCGCCGCCGGTACTGGCGCCGAAATAACCGATAGACAGGGTAGGGAACTCGTTTTTAATCCAATCCGTAACACTAAGCAGCCGTGTGGCTAGGAAAGGCAGATTAAAACGAAATTCTTCCGTCGCAGAATCAATGTTATCTTCAGCCGGCGTCAGCAGATCAAACAGCAGGGTAGCGAGCTTTCCTTTATTTAATACATGTGCTACGTATTGGTTTCTTATACTGTATCGGCTGCTACCGCTGCCATGGACAAATAAAATGATGCCCGTCGCATGTTGCGGCAGATACAATAACCCCGCGAGATCCGCATGACCGCATGGGATGGTCACCGGATGCTCCATGTCCGTTGCAAACACTGTCATAAAATACTCCTTAGGATGAGGTAGTACTTTCCAGGCGTTCGGCCTGGGCAATGGCTAGCAATTCAGAGACTTCCTCATCGGTCGTTTGATCAAAATTGTCATACCATAAGCCAACAGCATAAAAATTCCGGGGGCGGAATGGACAAACCAGGCGGTCAATCAATGGGCTTATTTCTTCGCAGGTGGCATAAGCCGCAACAGGTACGGCAGCAATAACGGAAGCAGGATGGTGTTGATAAACACATTTTATCGCTGCCCGCATGGTGGCACCGGTTGCCATGCCATCATCGACCAGAATAACGGCTTTGTTTTTTAAAACAGGAAATGGACGATCCCCGCGATAGGCTGTTTGCCGACGCATCAATTCATCTTCTTCCTTGGCTATGACCGTTTTAATAACCTGTTCATCGAGGGTAAGGCTATGCACAATGTCCTGATTAAAAATGATGGTATTGCCCGATGCAATGGCACCAAAAGCCAGTTCATTATGACCGGGAACGCCCAGTTTCCTGACTAACAGGACATCCAGTGGCGCCGAAAGTGCCCTGGCAATTGCAAAGGCCACGGGCACACCCCCTCGCGGCAAAGCCAGAATGTATGTATTCGACTTGTTTTTGTATTCAGTCAGGTGTTCTGCCAGTATTTTCCCAGCTTCACCTCGATCAGTATATCTTTCCATCATTCCCCCTTAATTCTATGCCATGAATATACTGATATTATTACTCGTATAAAATAATGAGTGACAACATTATTTTAATTATAGAACAATGGGATTTTTGTAATTATTTTTTGAAAAAAAATCATAAATTATTAAGAATTAATTAACAAAAATATTTGAATAGTGAGCTAAAATTAAAAGATGGGGATTTGGATTTTCCAGTTAATCACCATGGCATATTGGAACTATCCAATAAAATTTTGTATCTATTAAATCCCCAACGAAGTAGGGAGAGAAAAATGCATAAAAAATCAAAAAATATGCAGGATGGGAATAAGAAAAGTAAAATTAAAAATCCTAAACGTTACAGCAGCCTTAAAGCCAGAGAAGAAAAACACCTGGATGAAGAGTTGGCTGAAACTTTTCCTGCGAGTGATCCTGTTACCAAATATTAATCATACTCTTGACAGGAGTCATAGAGGAGCCTGACATGGATAGTGAAAGTGGAAAGATAAGTGCGATTATAAGCGATGAAAGGCAACTGGAGTTCGTGACAAATGAATTGCTTGCGAATGCTGTGGCACGCCCAAATATCAGCGTGCAGGGGTCGCCCACCAAGGTCGCTGAAAAATACGGCGTGCCGTATGTAGCGCCTGAGATTATTCAAGCCGGACATAATCCCCCCGAAACAGATCCTTATCTCCAGGACGACTTTGGCTGGATTATTGGTTTTTCCTATGGTATCCCCATCTTCATTTTAGTCGCTATTGGTGTCTTCCTTGTTGGCGATATTCATTCGCCATCTGAAAATATATTTTTCGCATTGATAGGTATTGTATTGGGTGGAATTATAGGAAGAATCATCGCCAAAGGTATTAAAAATAATCGCAACTATGGTATTGTAAAACAAGAACAAAAAGGCGGTTTTTTCTTATGGGTTTCTTATAACGATAGCGAACAGAAAAAAGACATCATTCGTGTTTTAAATCAATGCCAAGTGAAAGCTGTTCAAGCCTAAAATAACCTGGCTAAAAACCAGGTTATTTTTTGGTTTCGATGGTTTTTTTATTGCGATTCACCACTCGGCATACGTTTTTGGCTTCTTTTGATTGCGGGGATACATCACAGATATTTTTTATTTCCCTTATTTCGGCATGGTCCGTGTTTTTCGTTTTTTTCATGACAAGTCTCCCGAGGTTACTGTCCTTTAAGTATAAAACATATTTTAAGCGATCAATTGGTGAGCAATATTGCCGCTTTCTGGCTATACTTTTTGAGAAATAAAGGAATAAGGACATGCAATGAAATCAAGAACGATGGAACCCACCCCTTACGACATTAACCAAATCCGCTCAGAAGCGCAAAAATCCATTGGCGATGGCGCTGTGACGGCGGATTATCCTTTGGATCTGACTGTCGCCTGTAAACTGTTGAATGACGCGCTGGCGACCGAAATTCTCTGTGTGCTCAGGTATCGGCATCATCAAATTATTGCTACAGGCATTGACTGCATACAAGTTGCGGCTGAGTTTGAAGAACATGCCCTCGAAGAGGAGCAGCACATGTTGATGATAGCCGAGCGGATCAACCAGCTCGGCGGCAACCCGGATTTTAATCCAGCAACAATCATGGCACGCACCGCTACGGAGTTTGTTACGGGAACCGATCTTGAAACGCTGATAAAAGAAGACCTGGTTGCCGAGCGCATTGCCATCATGGTCTACCGCAAGTTGATTGACTGGTTTGGCGACCACGATCCAACCACCCGCCGCATGCTGGAACATATTCTTGAAGAAGAGGAAGAGCATGCCAATGATCTGGCTGATTTACTGCCCTTGAAAAGCGGTTACCGTAATTAAACCATGCGGGCAGCCTTCTGCCCGCCGTTATTTTTTAAGGCGTGTAGATGCCTCACTTTGGTCCTTTATCTCGCACTGTTTAAAGGCTTTGGCGGCGAACCAGGCTGCGTATTGTTCTACATCCGGTGTTAAAAAGGCTTTAAAATCCCACCCAATTTTTTCATCCTGATTAAACGGGCCGAGTTCAATGTGATTGATTTTAGCCAGTGCCCGGATCATCCACTCCACAATGGCCGAGTTACCTCGTCCCACGGGCTGCAGATGGGCCAGGGCGTGTGCCATGCGGCCTGCATTTTTTAAAAATTCGTGGATCCCCTTGTCGCTTGACCAGGCGAGGCATGCCCGTACATAAGGCTCAATAAGTATAAATTGCACATAAAAATAACTGGAATCATTGCTGTAGTTCTTTGCAAAAGGGGTCGGATGATGATCGATCTGAATTGCTGTCTTGGGATTATCAAGGCCGTAATCCTGAAACGTAATGGTTAAATCGGTATCGTCGTCATCGATGAACGGGATGGGGCTTTTTAAGTTCTCCTCATGCTGACGTTTCAATTTGTCGGAAGCCATTTTAATTTTGATGGTGTAAATGATGCCGTTTGTTGCTTCATCCATTTGGCGATGAATGTCCACATCAGCCGGTGTTTCACTGATTAAGGCTGTTAATTGCTGGTAAATGGTTTCTTTTTGGTTGGGTAAATGTTTAACCAGGTTAAAATCATCGGTTGATACAAATCCTGGTTTATTAAATAAACCGAATTGATAGCGCAAGGGTCCCTGTTTGAGCAGTTTGGCAATATCCCGCCGCTTGCTGGCTAAAAACGCGTAGGCACAGCCAGCCTGGGTTAACAACACTTCCTCGGGGCAACGGATATCCTTGCGTAACACCGGCTTTTGCTGAGGGTAATCAGGCAGGCTGTGACTGAGTTCCTCGATAATGGCATTGCTGTGCTCTAGCCATAAATCCTGCTTTTTTAGGTCGAAATCCTGTAATCGATCTGGCGATGAAGCCATGTTTTCAGTCAATGTGCGGGGTGAAGGGGCTGCTTGGGATGAAGACGTTTGGGATGCCTGGCTTAGAGCATCCTGAATATGCTTTTTGTCTTCCATACGACCTATTCCTGACCATTATTTTTTAAGTATAGGAAAAAAAGGCGCCATTGGCGGGAAACTACGTGGCAGAACGGTAGAGATTGCTTAACGCCTGTTGATTTGCTTAAACTTAACGTTTAATTGTGCGATTAGGATCATCATGCGTTTTTTTATCGTCCCGGTATTGGCAGTCATCCTGTTATCTAATCCTGTCTTGGCGCAACCAGGTTCTGTTGCAGCGGATCCGCAGCGCGAAAGTCTACATTTAAACTGGCGGGACTTAACGGTATCGCCGGCCGATAATTTTTTTGCCTACGCCAATGGTCATTGGCAAAAAATGAATCCTGTCCCGCCAGAGTACGCCACCTGGGGTAGTTTCAATCTTTTACAATTAAAAGTGGAGAAAATTATCCACCGCCTGTTGATTGAGGCCGCCAAACATCCAAACCCCGCCTCTGGCAGCATCCAGCAGAAAGCAGGGGATTTCTATTTCAGCGGGATGGATGAAAAAACAATCAATGCTCTGGGTGTTAAGCCTCTGGAACCGGAAATGGCTCGCATTGCGGCTATTGATAGCCGTGAGGCGTTGCAGTCGGTCATTGCCCACTTGCAGATGATCGGTGTCGATGCCCTGTTTGATTTTTCGAGTATGCAGGATTTTAAAAACAGCGAGGAAATGATTGCCGCAGCCGCGCAGGGCGGACTTGGTCTTCCCAATCGCGATTATTACTTAAAGACTGGGAAAAAATTCGACTCAATCCGTAAGGCCTATGTTGAGCACGTGACGAACATGTTTTTATTACTGGGTGATTCCGCGCCGCAGGCAAAACAACAGGCAGAGACCGTGATGCGTATGGAAACCATCCTTGCCAGGGCATCGCTGACGCCGGCACAACAGCGCGATCCCCAGGCGATTTATCACCGGATGAATCGCAAACAGCTTCGTGCGGCGACCCCCCATTTCTCCTGGCCCGCTTATTTTGCCGCCATCGGCAAGCCCAAACTGCAGGAAATTAACCTGGCTATGCCTGGCTTTTTCAAGGTTGCCGACGAACAATTGCACACGGTGCCCTTAAGCGATTGGAAAACCTATCTGCGCTGGCATCTGATTGATGCCTTTGCCTCCTATCTCTCTGAACCTTTTGTGAACCAGAATTTTCATATGATGTCTCAATTAACAGGCGCTCAAACGCTTCAGCCCCGGTGGAAACGGGTTGTGGCCACTGAAAATGCTGCCCTGGGTTTTGCTATCGGTAAATTGTACGTTGAACAGAATTTCCCGCCAGAGGCTAAAAAGGAAGCGTTGACCATTTTAAAGCAAGTGCATCAAGCCTTGCGTAAGGATATTGAATCATTAAGCTGGATGGCGCCTGAAACTAAAAAGGCCGCCTTGAAAAAACTGGCCTTAATGGAGGAGCGGGTCGGCTACCCTGATAAATGGTGGGATTATTCCAGCCTGCAGATTGATAGAGGCCCTTACGTCCTTAACGTGATCCGGGCTAATCAATTTTTGATCAAAAGGGAGTTGGATAAAATAGGCAAACCCATCGATCGCAGCGAATGGGCCATGCCTCCGCAAACCGTGAATGCTTATTACGATCCATCCATGAACAACATCACCATTCCTGCCGGCATTCTACAGCCACCTTTTTTTGATCAGAACGCAGCCGCCGCTGTGAATTACGGTGGTATTGGTTTTGTGATGGGGCATGAGATAACGCATGGTTTTGATGACCAAGGGGCTCAATTTGACGGGTATGGTAATTTAAAAACCTGGTGGACGGCGGCGGATTTAAAAAAATTTAAGGCAGCCACCCAATGCATCATCGACCAATTTTCCCGATACAAAATTGACGATTTGCACGTTCAGGGGCAATTGGTTGCCGGCGAAGCGACAGCGGATTTGGGCGGTTTAACCTTGGCTTATCATGCGTTTGTGAATTCACCCGCGTATCAACAGGCGTCCGTGATTGATAACCTGACGCCGGAACAACAATTTTTCCTGGGAACAGCTCATGTCTGGGCTTCCAACATCCGCCCCGAACAAGCCCGTCACCTGATTACGGTCGACCCGCATCCCCCGATGATTTATCGAGTGAATGGCAGCATGGCCAATATGCCCCAGTTTATAACCGCTTTTGCTATACCGGCGAACAGCCCGATGGTGAATAAGACGCGTTGTCAGGTGTGGTAGAGACGATGGCCTCCTCGAGGCGGGAGAGACGCGTCAAGGGTGTACCTCCCCAACCCTCTGGAGAGGGTTGGGAAGACAGCCCTAACTTGCAAATAGTCGCCCACAGGCTATGGTTGGTATAAAGGAATAACATTCCAAATGATGGGTGCCGGAATCCAGAAATGGCCAGGGATGATGCCGTGAGTAAAAAAATTCTGATTTATGCCTTACTGTTGCTGGTCGCGGTCATGCTGGTGTTTATGCAGGTCAACCCGTATTGGCTGCCTGGCCTGTTACTGCTTTGCCTGCTGCTTTATGATGGCATAAACCGAACACCTACGCCGCTCGGGGGGGAGCAGGACGGTTTAATGCAAATGCTTTTTTACCAATCGCCATCCATGATTGCCAAAATCGACGTATTAAGCGGCCAGATTCTACAGATTAACGACATGCTTGCGTCAACCCTTCAAGTCGCCCACCCTTATCAAGTCATTGGCCAATCAATTACCAGCCTCTTTCCCAAAGACGAGGAAAAGAAACTGCGCAAGGTTTTGCATACCCTGCAGCGCAAAGGAGTATTGCACCAATATGCAGCTGAGATTGTTACGTTTGACGGCAATCAAATCCCGGTTACAGTCGACGGTGTCCTGGCCCGGGAAGAGGGGACGAATGCGGCATTTTTATACATTACTAACATCAGCAGCATCAAAAAGATTGAGTCCAAATTACAGGCTAACCGTAACCTGCTGCAAAGCATCATCGACAATACCCTGGAAGCAGTCATTATCACCAACAAAAGCGGCAAAATCATTGAATGGAATCCTCAGGCAGCCGCATTGGTTGGGCAGGTCAAGAATAATGTCATCAATAAATCCATTTCTCAGGTTCTTATTGGTACCGCCGATGCCAAACTGACTCTGGAAAGGGATATTAACCATTACCTGTCCAATCAAAAAACCAAATACATCGGTAAACGGGAAACATTTCATATTATTAATAATCACAATAAAAAAATTTCAGTCGCTTCCTGCTGTTTTCCGGTAAAGTCGGATGACGGCAGCCCGATTTTCTGCTTTTTTATCCATGACATCAGTGCAGAATTAAAGGCCAGGGAGCAGGAGATGAGGCTTTCCACCATTGTCCGGCAAACCGAGGATGCCGTGGTTTCCCTTGATTCCCAATTCCAGATTGATTCCTGGAATAATGGCGCTGCCCGCGTGTTTGGTTTAAACGAGAGCGAGGCTGTTTTAAAGCCAATCCATTCCATTTTGCATAAAAATCATGCTGAATTATTAACCGCCAAGCTTAAACAGCTTATCGAGACCAACGAAAGCATGCAGTATGAGTTTTCCATCCATTCGCAGGGTGCCGAACCCAATTATTTCATGGCCAGTCTGAATTTAATCCGTTATGACAAAGACCATTTCGGCATTTCACTGATTATTCGCGATATCACCGAACTCAAACGCAATGAAATCAAAATCCGCGAATTAATGGCTGAGCTTGAGGCATCCAATAAAGAGTTGCAATCCTTTGCCTACATTGCTTCCCATGATTTAAAAGAGCCCTTAAGGGGCATTAAAAATTATGCCATGATTCTTAAAGACGATTACGTGGGATTATTGGATGAAGCCGGTGTTGGGTTTTTAAATTCATTGATAAAAAGCTGTGGTCGGCTGGAGTTATTGTTGGAGTCGCTGCTTCATTATTCCAAAGTTGGGAACCTGAAACTCAACCTTAAATCCCTTGATGCCCAAGGTATTATCAATGACGTTAAGGACACTATCCATCACTTACTTAAGCAAAAAAACGCCATCGTCAAGGTCGATGGTCATTTACCCCAGGTGATGGCAGACGAATCACGGTTAAACGAGGTCTTTACCAACTTGATTACCAATGGTTTAAAATACAATGACAAGCCAGAGCCGTTCATACATATCGGCTATGCCCCTGAAAAATCCAGTCAAGAAAGCGTCTGCTTTTATGTCAAAGACAATGGCATCGGCATTGAGAAGAGCAAAATCGACACGGTGTTTGAAATTTTTCAACGCCTGCACAAAAAGGAAGAATACGGCGGCGGCGCGGGTGCCGGGTTAACGATTACCAAACGGATCATTGAGCGGCATAAAGGCTCAATCTGGCTTGAATCGACCCCGGGGGATGGCACCACTTTTTATTTTACACTGTTAAAAAGCGACGAGAGCCAACCCTCACCGGTGAGTACGGGCATCGAATTATTAATCAAATCAGAACAAGACAACAATGGAAACAATACGAATTGCATTAATTGATGATGAGCAATCCATGCATGACATTGTCAGTCATTTTTGTAAAAAAAATACGGACTATGCAATTGATTTGGACTGGTACGATGAAGTACCGGCGGATTTGACGTCCATTCACAAAGATAACTACGCCTTATTATTGCTGGATTATCATATTAATGATCGCACGGGGCTTGAGGTGCTTCAACGCTTAAATGCCAGCCATTCGGGGGGCGGGGACGCGTTGGGTTTGCCGGTGATTATGCTATCGAGTTCCAATGACATTCAGATGGCTTCTCAGGCTATTCATTATGGTATTTCGGAATTTATTCCTAAAAAAAACCTGTCGGCTTCTCTTTTAAACAGCACGATTAACAATGTGCTTTATAAGAACAACCTCAAATTGGAGCTTCTTAAAACCAATAAAAAACTGGAAGAAAGCAATCGCATGCTTAAACTTAAGACGGAAGAAATCAGCAATTTTTATCAGGTGATTTCCCATGAGCTCAAAACGCCGCTGACCTCGACGCTTGAGTTTATTAATATCATGCGCGATGGCATTGCCGGTGAACTCACTGCTGATCAGAAAGAATACCTGGATATCTGTCACCGCAATTGCAAACAACTGACGCAATACATCAATGATTTGCTGGAAATCGGCCGTATTTCTACTGGTAAATACCAATTAAATTGTACGCCGGTGAACATCAGGTACATTATCGATGAAGCCCTCAATACCAGCCGCGTCATCGCCAGCCATAAACACATTACGCTTACGTTTAAACCGCTGGCAGAGGAATTGCTGGTTCATGTTGATGAAGCGCGGGTTTTTCAAGCGCTGTTAATTCTCATTAACAATGCCATTAAATTTTCACCTGACAACGAAGTCATCCAAATCGAGCTCTCCAGGAATAATGCGTCAAATGTTATCGAGGTCGCGGTGATTGATCATGGCTGCGGCATTGAAAAAGAACATCAACAAAAAATATTTGACCGGCTGTTTCAGGCCAATACTCACCACGTGGGTTCCAATGCCGGCCTGGGATTGGGTTTATACATTTGTAAACAGATTATGCTCCTGCATGGCGGCGATGTCAGCGTTGACAGCGAACCTGGTAAAGGGAGTCAATTTATACTAAAATTTCCATATCAGTGCTCATAGATGGCAGGATGCCGCATGAAAAAAATACTCATTGTTGAAGACGACAAGGACATCGCCAAAGCGCTTACCATTCGCTTAAAATCCTGCAACTATCAGGTAGACACGGCCGCTGATGTAGTGCAAGGCGTGAACCATGTGGTTAATAATGTACCCGATCTTATTTTGCTGGATATTTCCATTCCGGCAGGCGACGGCTTTCTTCTGGCAGAACGCGTCAAATGCCTTCCCCAGGTCGGTAATATTCCCATTATTTTTATGACCGCCAATAAAAAGCCGGAATTGAAGAAAAAGGCGGAGGAGTATGGTGCAGCGGCTTTTTTTGAAAAACCGTTCGATTCCAACAAATTGCTGGCTCGCATCGCCCAGTTATTGCAATAGCGCGTTTTTAACATAGCGGGCTTTGACAAATTCAAGAAAATGCGCCTCAGACAGGGGTTCGGAAATTAAAAAGCCCTGGATATAATCGCATGGCAATTGCTTGACAAACTGTAATTGTGACGGGGTTTCGACGCCTTCGATGACTGTTTTTAAACCAATTTTACTGCATAATTCAACCATCGCCGTAAAGATAACCTGTTTGCGGTTTTCATGTTCAATGTTTTTGAGAAAGCTTTTATCAATTTTGACAATATCAAAGGGCAAAACGGTTAGGTATTTCAGTGACGAATAACCCTTGCCGAAATCATCCAGCGACAATTGAATGCCCAAACTCTGAATTTTATCGAGGTAATTTTTTATATCATATAGATTATGGAGGAGATTGGACTCGGTAATTTCAAGTTCAATGAGATGAGGGGGCAAATCTGTTTTTTTAATAATATCTTTAAGCAGGACATAAATATTGGCACATTTGAATTCCTGAGCGGATATATTTAAGCTAATGGTCAAATCATTGTTGCCGAGTTTATTTAATTTATTGAGGAAGTCGCAGCCCTCGTAGAGCATTTTACGTTCGATATCGACAATGAGGTATGTTTCCTCGCAAATGCTTAAAAAATCTTTGGGTAAAAGCACGCCATGTTTGGGATGGTTCCAGCGCAACAGCGCCTCTGCGCCGACAATTCTGCCGGTTTTTAGCTCTATTTTGGGCTGGTAATAAAAGACAAATTCATTATTTTTTATCCCGAGGCGGATGTCGCTTATCAGAATCATGTCTTCCTGGGAAAGCTTATTGAGTTCGGGTTTAAAATTAATGTAGTTTTTTTTGCCAATTCGTTTGGCCAGATTGGACGCTGTAATGGCATTCTGCAGCAAAATGACGGCCTCTTGCCCGTCCTCGGGGTAAGTGCTGGAGCCTGTGTTCACATCCATGTAGATGTTTTTATTGTTATAATTGAAGGGCAGCTTCAAATTGTCAACAATTTTGTCAATCAAATCAAAAATATCCGTGCTGTCTTTAAAGGTTTTTACCCCGATGGCAAACTGATCATCACCGATGCGAGCCACAAGGCCGTTATAATCAACCAGAATTTTTTTAAGCCGTTGCGCCGAGGATGTGAGGATTTCATCACCGGCTTGGGTTCCCAACACATTGTTAATATTGCGGAATCGTTCGAGATCAATGGCAATGACCACGACGGCCTGATCAGTCGGGCATGATTTTATCCACTGGGTCAACTCGTCGGTAAAGCTTTTGCGATTGATAAGACCGGTTAATTTATCGTGAATGATTTCATAATTCAGTTGTTCTTCCATCAGCTGTTTCTCGCTGATGTCAATGAAATAATAAGCGACCTGGGTCACTAAACCCAGGTTATTCTTGATGGTAGTAATAGAGAGAAAAATTGGGAAGCTTGTTTTATCCCGCTTAATGGCTTTTAAGCGCCCCTGCCAGCAGCCATTTTGATTTAAACCCTCCTGAATCTCCTCGAGCTGCTTAAGCGTTCCGTCAAAAATATCGAGGCGTTTACCGAGAATATCCTCGCTTCTAAAGGCCATCAGCAGTTCAAAGGATTCATTAACTGATGTAATTAAACCATCCTTGCTGGTAATCACCACCGCTTCGATGGCTTTACTGAGACTGCTGTTTAAGGCCTGTTGCCTGTTTAATTCTTCGTAGCAGACAAAGGCTGCATCCACATGGTTTAACAACTCCCTGTCATTCCATTTTTTGGCAATGAATTTATAAATCGCACCTTTGTTAAAGGCGTCGGCCATAGCGGCAAAATCTTCGTATTCGCTCAAAACCATGCGGACAGTATGGGGGTATTCATTTTTTACGATCTCAAGAAATTCCGCGCCACTTAGCTCCGGCATGCGGTGATCGGAAATAATCACGGGGATAGGCTGTGACTTCAAGATTTCAAAACCGGCGTTAGCACTTTCGGCGGTGAATACGTCGTAGCCATTGTTTCCGAGCAGGCTGCCTAGCCTGATGCGGATGCTTTCATCGTCATCGACGATAAGTACCTGTTTCTTCACAAAATCCCTGTCAACGCTCGTTGTCATTGCTATTAGTATAGCTCTTGGCTGGCCATGCCGTTCATTTAAGTAAATTTTTTAGCAATAATAACCATTATCACCGGGTTTGTGCTAAATTTATACAGTACGCAGTCGATTTTAATGAGCTTTCAAATAATGCCCAGCTGTACAGTGCGGGAGTTTTTCCTATGAATGCCAGTATGAGCGACATTAACTACTCTGAAACGGGTGGTCAATACAGCGCATTAAACTCCAAACTCTATTTGATGGATCAATTTGAGTTAAATGCCAATGATGCAACCGCTTCTCAATCAACCACTTATGAGTCGAGCCGCCCAGGTTCTGCTGACAACGCGTCATTTAACCTGGCGCAGGAACAATATTCGCTTGAGCAGACAGGTAGTTTGCCGGGTGCGGCCAATACCCCAATCGATGCCGGAGACGAAAGCGATGGAAACAGTCATGCCGAGCAGCCCTTAGACAGCGCTAATCCAGCTCAACATGCCGTTAGTGCGGCAACCAGCACAGCGGCTTTGCTGGGCGTCAATGAGGAAGCCATAAAAACCATGGGCGGCGGCGATGCGGCTTTCGATAACCCGCTACCCGGTCATGCTGGCGGAGCCGGTGGTTTAAATGGCCAGATGAGCGAACGGGCGGCAGCCAATGCCAGCGGTGACAGAAGCGGCGGCAATGCCAGCCATACGACCGTAAACAACCAGTCACATGTAGAGAATCATGCCACGACGGTTGATAATCATCACACCACCACGATAGAAGGCGATTCTGATATCGATGTCCATGTTGTCGATACCACGGTGGTCAATAATGCCATTGATTCAACCAACACGCTGATTAACAATACCCTGAATAATACGACAAATCAGGTTAATACACTGATTGATTCCACCACCAGCCTGGTCGATAACACCCTGGTCAATGTCACTGAACTGGGGGATACCGCGTTAAACCATGTCGACAATGTGGTTAATCACCTGGGCGATACCTTGGGCGATGTCACAGGCGATGTGTTTAATGTGGTAAACAATACCACCCACTCACTGTTTGAGACGCTGACCAACACAACGCAGGTATTAGGCAGCATCACCACCGAAATTCTTGGTGATGTGTTGGGTACCATTGAATTTAACCTGGATATAGATCTTGGTTTAAGCAGTGATTTACTCAACCAATTCGATTTATCCAGTCTGGCCAACACCTACTCTCTTCTTAATGACAGCATTATCCGCCAGGCTGCTTTCGAATTGACCAGCGACTTTTTAAATATCAACATTGATACGGGCCTTATTGAAAATAGCCCGATTGTTACCAGTGTTCACGAGACGCTGGGTGATATGCTCGGGCAGGTGGATGGCATCACTGCAGACCTCCCGGTGGTGGGGGCGGTGGATTCAGCCCTGGATGCGGTAATTCCTGAGTTACCCTTTGATCAGATTGAACTGGGATTAACTGACCATGGCGTGATTGATCTGAATGATTTCAATATCACCAATGACACGAATGTGGTTCAGGATTTAGGAACATCCCTGCTGAGTGATGACAATGTCCTTGACAATTCCCTTGATTTGCTGGGAGAGGATGATTCTTTAATCGACGATGTCTTGAATCTGAATGGTGAGGAGATCATTAACACCGATGATGGCCTTCAGGACATTGTGGATAATGTCGGCGAGGTGCTGCAGGGCAGCGTCAATGACTTGCTGGATGATGCAGGGACGATTTCAGGCGAGGAGCAAGGCGGCAGTCTTCTCGATGAGGGAGTAGGGGATCTGACGGACGTGCTGGCTGGCGAGGAAGGCGGGCTTTTGGACGCGCTGGATTCTGACCTGACGGGTGACGATTCCGGTTCTTTTGTCAACCCGGTGATTGAAGATGTCAGCGAGACAACCGATAATATAGCAGACGGTCTTGATTTAGGTGATGTCAGCGGCGATTTAAGTGAAGGATTGCTTGATGGCGGTATGACCGCCGATGCACCCCTGATTAATGAAGCAGAAGACAGTGCCGTAAGCTCGGATCTTCTGAATAATGTCGACCAGGAAGTCAGTCAGATTATTAATCTGTTTGAGACCACCCTGGCGGTTAATGATGAATCGGCTGACAGCAGTGATACGGCAGCGCAGGAGGCACTTGTCGTTGAAAATGATGGAAGTGATGCGATTTATGATGCCATTGCGTCAACGCTTGAGGCGGCAAATGACGGATCAGAGACCGTCATTAATGAAGCAGACATGAGTGTGGATGCCACGGTAGGCCAGGTGAATGATGCCATTGACCATCTGGGGTTGTATGATAGCCATGGCGGGCTTTTTGGATAACAGGAGTAATAGCCCAACTTGGTAGAAATACCGCGTAAGTTGATATTGGAATCATTTTCAGGGAAAGAGAATGGGTGTGGCTCATTTTTCAACTGGCGTGTTATTTCATAAAATCAGGGAAAACGGCCTGTTGATTGCGTTATCGATAAGCATCAATGTTTGTGCTTTAGCCCTCCCGGTTTATACTCTGCAAGCGTATGACCGCATCATAACCAACCAGAATTTCTCAACCTTTTTTATTCTGACGCTCGGGGCTTTCCTGTTTATTGCGTTTGAATTTTTATTCCGCCTGTTACGCAGCAACCTGATTTCTTATTACGCCAATAAGAACAAGCATGTGGAATTCATCCGGGCCATTCAGCAATTCGCCCGTATTAAGCCTGAAAAACTGGTTCATTTATCGTTGGCTGAAAAAAGCGAGATTATAAACGAGTTATCGAAAACCAATGACTTTATTTACCGCCAGCTCTATGTTGCGTTGGTGGATATTTTGTTTTTAGTGCTGTTTTTAGCGGTGATTGCCTTATTATCCATTAAGCTCAGCCTGGTCATTCTTGCGGTATTGCTGGTTTTCACCCTGATTGCCATCCGCATTAATCTATCGATTATCAGGCAGCACAAAAACCGGGCGGGTTCTGACGAAAAGCGGCTGGCTGGCATCATTAATTTTTTACGCTCCATTTTTATTGCCAAAATGTATGCCAATGAATCCCTGCTATTGCAAAAACAGGACATCATTGAGCGTAAAGCCGTGGTTAATACCTACAAGCTGTCTATCAGCCTGTCCTTTTTGTATAATTTTTCAACTTTTACCACCCAGATTCTGATTGTTGCGACTCTGGTGATTGGCGCATCGCAGGTGATAACCGGCTACCTGACATTTGGGACCCTCATTGCCACCATCATTATCGCCGGACGCCTGACCAACCCGATACGCGAAATGTTGACGCTGTGGTTTCGAGTCGCGACTTACCTAAACTCCAATGAAAAGCTGCTGGATTTTTATAACCAGAATACCCGCACATACCTCAAAGGCCAGTTGAGCGCTAAATACTTGTATGCCCTGGATATGGAAAAAGTCACCGTGAAGGAAAATTATAAAACCAGCAAGCCTGCCATTTCAGGTTTAACTATCCAGTTAACTATTGGTCAGTGTGCGGCAATTACACAGATGAACAGCCATCAACGAGCCCTTTTAAAAAAACTGCTGACCGGCGCCATTAAGCCCGATAGCGGTGATATCCGTGTGTTGGGTAACCCGTTGTATAAGTTAAGCAGTGAGCAATTTCATCATCTGGTGGGCTATATCACCATTGAAGAGCATTTTATCAACGGCACGATTTTGGAGAACATGACCGGCGGACGGGATATTGCCGACGAAGAAATCGAAGCACTCTGTCAGTTGTTTAATATGAAACATGACATTTTGCAACTGGAATATGGTTTCCAGACTGTTTTAAACGCCAATACACTGCAGGAATTGCCTTTAAGCCTGCGCGTGAAGATTCTTCTGGTGCGTTGTTATATTTTCAGGCCGCGGGTGGTTATTGTGGATACAGACGATGAGTACGTTGATGAACAATTATACCAGATGCTGTTTAAATTTTTAAAAGCCATACGCGAACAGTCTGCGATGCTCATCTTATCCAATGATTATAACCTGGTGAACATTGCGGATTATTGTTATCGGCTGGATGAATGCCGTTATCACGCGCTGGATATCGAGAATTTATAGGTGGGCGCTTATGAATAAAGACGCGCTGCAGCAATTAAAAGAAAAAATAATGAGGGGGCTTTCGAATGTCTCAAGCTTAAGCCACTCATTTAAAAACATTCATTTTGACATTTATTTAAATGCCTATATTTTACTGACCATTAAATTAAATCCGACCCTCATCCATGATTTCAATACCATTTTAAAATCGATCCCACATCAAATCGACAAACCGAATATCATCAATATGACTAATGGTTTATCCCAGTTAGGTTATGTGACCCGGCAGTCACGGGGTTGCAGTTCGCTTGAAAAATTAACGTTCCCCTGCCTGTTAATCAAGGGGGCAGATATTGATAATCATGCCCGTGTCCTGTTTCGTGAAAACGAGACGATTATCTGTTATGACCCCTTTAATGACTCCTACACCGCGTTTGAGGCCTTATTCATTGATAAAAGTTATCTGGTTTATACCTTTGAAACGTTTGAACAGGAGCGGTTTGATTTAAGCCGGGGCGTGCTTAAATTCCTGGGGCGATCCTGGTTCGTCGCCTTGTTGACCCGTTTTCGCTTTGTGATTGGCAAGCTGGTTTTTATTTCCATCGTGCTGCATTTATTTTCGTTGGTGATGCCGCTTTATATTATTTACACCTACAATCGCGTGATTGTTTCGCATGACACCTCAAACCTGATGGTGGTGACTGCCAGTGTGATTTCCTTGTTGCTCTGCGAGCAATTATTGCGTTACTTCCGTGCGGGTGTGCTGTCCTGGTTAGGCAGCCGCGTGGATTACATCGTGACCAATGAAGTGCTGAATAAGTTAAATCAGCTGCCTCTACCGATCATTGAAAAACTCTCCCTGCCGTCGCAGATAGCCCGCATCCGTTCTTTTTCATCGGTGCGCGATTTTTTTACAGGCCCCATTTTCTCAACACTGCTCGAGCTGCCGGCTATTTTGCTGATGATCCTGTTAATCAGTTACTTTCATTATCTCTTTACGGTTATTTTTGCCGCGGGTTTTATCCTTTTAGCCCTTTGCCTTGCATTCTTTCATCGCATTCTGGCGGCAAGAATCAAAAAAAATACGCTGATCAATACGGAGAAATATTATCTCACGGCCATTTATCTCGACAAATTAAATACCTTGCATTATCAGGGGCTTGAGCGCTACTACACACGAAAGCTCAATGCCTTATCCGAACAGGCCACGTATTACAATCTCAAGGCAGAATTCGCCAGTAATTTTGTCGACAATTATGGTAAATGGATTACCAATGTGGGGATTCTGATTACTTTATGTGCGGGCATTTATCTGGTGTGGTCCAATCAAATCACGGTGGACATTTTATTGGCTACTGTTTTTCTTTCCTGGCGCATTTTTTCCCCCATTCAAGTGGCGTCATCGACCATGGTCCGCTCCGAGAAGCTCTATCGCACCATCCAGCAGATTGATAATTTTCTCGAACTTCCCGATGAATATGATGCTCACAGCGGCCTTAAAAAAACCATAGAAATTAAAAATCACATCCGGCTGGCCAATATAGGCGTCTTTTACAATTCCAATAAACAGTTCGTGTTAAAAAATTTTTCGATGGTTATCAAGGTGGGGCAATTGATTGCCATAACCGGCGAAAGCGGTGTTGGAAAATCAACCCTGCTTAAGTTAATTACCGGTTTTATCAAACCCAATATTGGCAAGGTTCTAATCGATGATTATGACATCAATCAGCTAAACATTCACTCGCTGCGAAACCAGATTTGCTATATCCATCAATCGGAGAACATTATCCAGGGAACCATTTATGACAATATTCAAATCGTGAACCCGTATTTGACGAAAGACGATGTGGATGACTTGTTTACTTCACTGTTTATGGCTGATGAGCTCAGTAAATTGCCAGAGGGTTTAAATACTTACATCAGCGCCGATAACCTCAGTTATCTATCGAAAAAATGGCTGAAATCCATTGCCATGGCAAAACTGTATGCCAGTCATGCGACCATTAAACTCATCGATGGTTTGAACAGGGATTCATTCCCACCAAAGACCTGGCATAAATTTTTAATGGATTTACAACAATGGCGGCATGACAAAACAATAGTCATTGTGACCGATGATGACCAAATCTGCCGGATGGCCGATCAGACGATTAATCTTAAAAGTAAATTATTGAAATGAACAAAAGCAACGAGGGAAGAATGGGGGAGTGGATGCAGGCGATACGCAAGCTGTTTTATCGTCTTTACAGGCGTGTAACAGGCCGTTCGCCACAGCAAAAACTCATGGTTACCGCTAAAATCAGACGGGATAAGACCAAAACGCCGCTGGTTTTGAAAAAGGAAAACGATATTTTTCTGTATCAAACCTCAAAAAACCACGAGTTATTCAACCCCAGTCTCATTAAAGCCATGTCGCTGCTTTTTATCGTGATCCTGATCGGTTTCATCGCCATCGCTTCGGTAACCTCCATAAAAGAAGCGGCCATTGCCAAAGGGGAAATCCAGCCGCAGAAAAATATCATCACGCTTCAACATTTCGATGGCGGGGTTGTCACCAAAATTCTGGTGAAGGAAGGCGAGGCGGTTCGTGAAGGGCAGATCCTCTTGACCCTGGATGGCATTGGTGTCAAGGAAGATGTTGCGCGGGTGGAGAGCAAGAACCTGATGCTTAAATTTCAAAAAGAACGTTTAAAAAGCGCTCTTAATGGCGAAAAACCGAAATTTGAGCAATACACCAAAGACAACAAGCTGATTGACGAGCAGATGGCTATCTACCATGACATGCTTAAAGCCGCCAAATCCGAGAAAATTATCCTGACCAAGCAGCTGAATCAACAGGAGATTCATTTAAAAACCCTGCTTTCGAACCGTCAATACCGGGCCAAGGAAATCGAAATTGCAACAAAAATTATGGCCATGTATAAAACTTTAGCCAATGAAGGCCATGCCTCGAAATTGAAAATGCTTGAAGAGGAGCAGCGGATTCTGGCTTTAAACCGGGAGTTTACCGCCATGGGGCTTGAAATAGAAAAACTTGAAAAATCAGTCCAGGAGTATCGGTTCAAACTAAGTTCCTTTGATGCTAACCGTAAAAATACCCTGAACCATCAATATGAACAAATCGATGAAGAAATCAATGAGAATAATGAGTTGATTAAAAAACTGAAGCAAAAATCCAATCGCCGGCATTTACGGGCCCCAGTCGCCGGCATCATCAATGCCCGATATGTCAATGAGGTAGGGGAGTCCATTTACCCCAATAAAAAATTATTTGAAATTGTGCCGCTTGATAGCCCGTTAATTGCAACGCTGCATATCAGTCCGAACGACATCGGCCATGTCAAGCTGGGTGATCCGGTATGGATAAAAGTCAGCGCCTATGATTACATCAAATACGGCCTCATTAAAGGGGATCTCTACCATATTTCCGCAGGAACATTAAATGACGACAAGAACAGTGCTGAGCCTTATTATGAAGGAAAAGTCCGTCTGAAGCAGAATTATGTCATGGTCAGGGATGAGAAAAAATACCTGATGCCCGGCATGCTGATTAAAGCAGAAATCATCACGGGTGAGCGCACCGTATTGGAGTATCTGCTGAAGCCTGTTTACCGTTCAATGGATAGCGGGTTAGTGGAGCGATAATCATGTTAATTGTAACAGAGAACCCGAGTGACATGGCGAATCTTGATTTCATCGACAAATCATTCATGGTTAACGCGCATCATGCGGGTTTTGATGATTTAAGATGGCACCGGTTGCGCCTTATCAATCACGACTTGATTGTATTATTACCCGGCGCTATCGACATATCCTATCACCTGAAGTACTTAAGCATGGCCTCTGACGCCTCCATTATTGTGATTACTGACAACCAGGATAATATAGCCAGAAAATACAGCCGTAATCTCATTGTGCTTAAGCCGCCCCTGTCCAGGGATTTTTTCAGCGGCTCTCTAACGACGCTTATTCAGCAGCATCAGCGCCACAAAGTCCCGGTTTTGGAGTTTATTAATACCCTGAATACAGCAAAATTTGTCTTAAACCACATCCGTCAGGTTGCTCCTTTATCCAGAGCCATTGCCAAGGCGTCCTTAAACACGCCGCAGCTTCGCCGGGGTATTTATGAATTGCTGTTAAATGCGTTTGAGCATGGCGTGTACCAGCTCGGTTTTGACTTAAAACACCAGTTGATTGCTGACAAACAATATTTCGCTGAGTTAAACCGCCGCCTGCGCGATCCAGCCTTTAAGGGGAAAAGCATTGAATTGTCCATTTATAAAAAGGAAGAGGGCACCTACATCAATATTACCGACCCTGGCCTTGGTTTTGATTATAAACCGTACTTAACCGTCAATAAAAATTTATCCGACGCCAAAAGTGGCCGCGGCATTGCTTATGCGGCCAATTATTGTTTTGATCAACTCATTTACAAAAATGAAGGGCGAAGCGTTTTTGCCGTGCTGAGTAATCAAGGCAAGGCGCTAAAACCACTGTGAGCCGGCGCTTGCTTCTCATGCTCTGGTAGTGCAAAGTAAATTGATTATGCCCCAAAGGGATTCACTATGAAACTTGAGGAATTGCTTTACCAATTCAAAACCCATGCTGTGTTGGCTGAAAAGCAGCGCTTGAGTCAATGGGCTTATCAATTCAGCCATCACAACGCCGCTTTTTTACAGGGGTTAAAAGCCTGTGGCCAACACCTTAAGGAAATCAAATCGTCCCCTTTTTTTAATCATCTTGAGAATGAGTCTAAATACGCCATTCTTCGGCAAATCAAGAGCATGGAACAATTGACTGAGCAGGTTATCGAATTGGACCTGGTAAAAAAAAAGTGGCCAACTGCGATTACCTATCAGGCTCCTGCCTATGATGAAATCCTTGCCATGCGTGGCATGTATGCGGGCGGCAAGCAGGATCAACTCGCCCGTTTGCTTAAATTGGTTAAAACCCTGAAGACACAACTGAAACCACAACAGCTCACGGAAACGCTGTCACCCGTGAGTCACCACTGGATTGATCGCCTGCCCTGGCTCGTGCTGTGTCAGGCCATTCGCAGCCGGGAAATAACCCTGGCTAAGGCTGCTTTTGACGCCATTCCTGAGGATAACCCCGTGCTTAAAGCCTTACTGAAGGTGCATGATAAGGCTTATCTTGTGTCCTTAGTCAAAACCTGTGCCGCATTAGCACCGGGCAAGGTCAAGGAAATCGATATCGATATTCTCTGTGGTCATCTAACCTTTGAAGTGTTAATTCATGAGCTCCTGACAACGCTTGAGCAGCGCCAGCAATTTAACTTTTGTCTGGGTTTGCCAACCCATCATGCCTACCGTGATCGGGGGGCGGGTTTTTGTCTTCTGAACAAATTAGCCGTGGTGATGGCTTATGAGGAATTAACAGCAGACGCCCCTTTTCACACGGTCATTATCGGAACCGATATCAACAGGGATGATGGCTTAAACAGTGTGTTAATGGCAGAGACGACAACGCAGTCGTTTACCCACATTGACATTTATGATTCGCGGGTTTATCCCTGGCAGGATGACGGGGTGTTGCAGGAACGCATGGGGGCGCCGATTGAAGAGCATGGCCGGGTTTGGCAAAAAGGCAATAAGTGCTACCACAGCGTGGATTTGGCCCTCTGCTCACGGCAGCGCAGGGGATGCCATGCCGCTTTGCATTATGCCTTGGAAGCGCTCGAGACTTTATTGGTAAATGCCGCGAAAAAGAAAGAAAACGTCATGCTTTTTCTCCCCACAGGTTGGGATTCGCACGAAATGGAAGAAGCCCCCTGCGGTAAAGAAATCGGAAAAGACCATACACTGAGCTCAAAAGAAAGCCATAGCCGGCGTTTTAGCGATGAGGATATATTTCATTTCACACAAAAAATTGTCGAAATGATCAAAACATACCCCGACACCCTTTGCCGTGTTTACTGGCAGCTGGAGGGCGGGTATACGGAGTATGTGAATGTGCGGCAGTTGAAAAATACCGTGGGTATACTCAATGAATTTTACCCCTGGGTAGAGGAAACCATGGAAAACTCAAAAGCCTTGGCGACCTGATGCAACAGGTACCCGTCTGCCATGACCCATGCTAAGCTTTGGCTCTCTTAAATCAACTCATGGACGCAATGAATACGTTGCCCTTACCTATTCTGCAAGGAAACAGCTTTTATCTTGAGCCGCTTTTGCCCGCGCATCGCGAAGCATTGCAGCGAGCGGCGGATGATGAGCGGATCTGGACTTACATGCCCATGCAGGCGCATGGCGCCTTTTTTGACGCCTGGTTTGCAGACAGCCTTGCAAAGCAGGCAGATAAAACGCAACTGACCTACGTTATCCGCCGCTTAAACGATGACCTGGTGATGGGCAGCCGCAGTTATTATGACATTGTTCCTGCGCATCGTCGTCTGGAAATCGGGTATGGCTGGCTTAAACCTTCGTTTTGGGGTTGCGGCGTTAACCCTGAAGTCTTTGCCCTGATGTTAGCTCAGGCGTTTGAGCAATGGCAGTTTAACCGTGTCCAAATTGCCACGGATCCCCGTAATAAGCGGTCTTATAATCAGTTAAAAAAACTGGGGGCAAGCGAGGAAGGGCTTTTACGTCAGCATATGATTCATCATCAGGGCCTGATTACGGATACGGTGGTTTTCAGTATCATTGCCAAGGACTGGCCTTTAATCAAAGCGCGATTATGGGGTGGGCTTAAGACTGTAGCAAAAATTGACAGCACCGATGACAGGCATTAGTATGCTAGGCCGCGTGTTATTACCGAAATTGCAAGGAGTGCTTATGTCAAAATTCATTATTTCCTGTTTTTTCTTTTTCTTTTCCTTGCACAGTGCGGTATGGGCAGACCGAGTAGCCATCATCGGCGGCGGCGCAGCCGGTGTAGTCAGTGCCTGGTTGCTTGAGCAGGATCATGAAGTAACCCTCTATGAATCCCAGGATCGTCTGGGCGGGCATGCCAACTCAATTGACGTGGAAGTGGATGGCAAAAAAATCGTTGTAGAAGCAGGGGCTGAATTTTTTAATCAGTATGCTTATCCTCATTTCATGCGATTATTGAATTTTTATAAAATAGCCGTTAAGCCCTTTACGCTGGTGACCACGTATTATGATACAGATGGCAGTGATTTAATTATATTACCCCCTTATCATGATGGTCAGGTCGAGTGGCAGTCGCTGACGCCCTCCAATCTTAGAAAACTCATGAACATGAAAGTGGTGCTTGATGTCGGCCATCATGTGATGGAGGAGAAAGACAGCACTTTAACGCTCGAAGTACTGGCGGATAGTATTCATATCACCGAGGTATTTAAAGACACGTTTCTATACCCCTTCCTGGCTGCAGGCTGGGGCGTGACCAGTGACGAAATACGAACCTTCTCAGCGTTCAGCGTATTGCAATACATGGTGACCAGTTATGACAACAGCAGCAACGAGTGGTTTGAAGTGGAGACGGGTTTATCCAGTTATATAACGCGCATGAGCCGGGATCTCAAAAACAGCCGCATTCACTTAAACAGCCATATCGCCAATATCACGTTTGAACAGGGGGCCTATGTCATTGAAGAAGACAACGGCACGCGCCGTGAATTTGATCACCTTGTGTTTGCTACCAATGCTAAAATAGCCGCCCAATTGATGAAGTCCCTGCCCGAGCGGGAAGCCTTGATGAAAACCCTGGCCAGAGTCAGGTATTATGATACACAGATTGCCATTCATGGCGACAGACGCTTCATGCCGCCAAAAGAAAAAGACTGGCGGGTAGCGAATGTGCGTTATGACGGGGTGAATTCCGCCATGACCATTTACAAAAAATGGAAGAGCAAAACCCCGGTTTTCAAAAGCTGGGTCACCCATGATATACGTGCGCCGGGTGATAAAGGCAGCCAGACGCCTAACCATCTTTATGCGCTGATTAAATACCAGCATCCCTACACGGATAAGGCGTTCTTTGAGGCTCAAAAAGCGGCACAGGCCGAGCAGGGGCAATACAATCTCTGGTTTGCCGGCATGTGGATGAATGACATTGGTTCGCATGAGGATGCGATTGTATCAGCTATTCATATTGCGGAGCGTCTGGCGCCAAACAGCGCACGTTTGCACATTTTACAAGGTTAACGGTTGCAGCGGACTTAAGAATAGAGTAAATCTTTTTAGATAGGAACCGCAGCGTTTCATGAATGAATAGTAACCAAACCAGGAGGTTGGATGAGTGAGGTAAGGGATTACCAGGATGCCAGGGCGCAGTTTCGTCACTGGGAAGCTCAATTGAGGGATAATTTGCTGCGGCCTGATTCCGGTTTAATGCATACCTATCAGTGTTATTTCCCAGAGGATGTTGCATTTATTCAGAGCCTTAAAGATTTTGCCCGCAGCATCCCCGTGCTTGAAGCCGTGGTCATGGAGAATAATAAGGATGCCAACCTGCCTTCTGTCGACCATTACAATGCTTTTGGGGAGCGGCAGGATCGGGTGATTCATCATCCCGCCTACATTGAAGCGGGAAACATCATTTATGGTTCGGGGTTAATGGCTTACCTGTTGCAACCCGGTCACATGCTTAAAACCTTAAGTCTCTTTTTATTGTCCTCGCATGCTGGAGAAGCGGGCCATCATTGCCCGATTGCCTGTTCAGCAGGGGTTATGCGGGTGTTAAGTCATCAGCCCGAGTTGGCTGAAGCGGCACAGTATTTAGAGAAGTTAAGCCATCCCTCCTTTTCGGATAATTTTACCGGTGCCCAATTCTTGACCGAGATCCAGGGTGGCTCCGATGTTGGCGCCAACGCCTGCACGGCTTATCAGGATGAACAAAAGCAATGGCGGATAACAGGGGAAAAGTGGTTTTGTTCCAATGCCAATGCTGAATTGATTTTATTAACCGCACGTTATGATGCCGAAATACCCGGTACGAAGGGGCTGGGCTTGTTTCTGGTGCCGCAACGCCTGCCTGACGGCCGCCTCAATCAGTACCACATCAGACGGCTCAAGCAAAAAATCGGGACCCGTTCCATGGCCACGGCGGAAATCGATTTTGATAAGGCCCTGGCTTATCCGGTGGGTGATGTGCGGGAGGGAATTCATCTGGTGATGGAAAATGTCCTGCATTTATCCCGTATTTTTAACGCGTTTTCCGTGCTGGGCATGGCAAGACGCGCCTGTCAGACAGCGTATTACTACGCGTGTAATCGTCAGGCTTTTGGCAATCCCCTGATTCATTACCCCCTGGTTAAAGAAACGCTCGCGCACATTCAGGCAGAAAACACGGCCATGCTGGCCAGCATTTTTCATATGGTGCGTTGCCAGGATGAGTGGGACGCCTCAGACCAACCGGATAAAAAAGATGAACTTCTGCTGCGGACATTGGCCAATCTGAATAAATATTTTACCGCCAAACGCTCAGTGGAAAACATTCACCACTGTTTGGATATTCTGGCAGGTAATGGCACCATCGAAACGTTTTCCTCCCTGCCAAGGCTGCTTCGTGATAGCCTTGTCTGTGAAAACTGGGAGGGCACGCACTTTACCTTGTGGATGCAGATTTTAAAAGATATCCATAAACGGAATGTGGATGACATTTTGTTTGCTCATTTATCGCAATTGCTTAAACCGCTTGGCGATGTCGGCAACGCCTTGTTTGGGCTTGCCCTTGAGGGATTAATCGAGGATACCCGCCGGCTAAAGACCCTGCCTATGGAGGAACAGACCTTGCTGATTGGCCCGGTAGTAGAGGAAATGGCGGTACTGACAGCGGCCGTGGCATTGGCAAGAGAATTACAGGCAGGGGAGGCACCGCCCTCCAAGTCGGCTGCACTGACGTTGTTTATTCACAAATATCTGCACAAGGAATATCAGGTCGACAGGAAGTACCTGAGCCTGCTGGATGACGTTCTGGGGGGTATATAAAATGAGGTCATGGTTCAAATGGATTGTTTGTGCGTGGATATTGGTTTGGATTTTACCGGCACAAGCCAATTTGAAAGTAGGGACTGTCTATTTTTACCCGCCCTTCGTCACGGCAGCCAACAGCGGATTTGATCTGGACATTATTCGCATTATCTGTGAAAAATTAAGGCGTGATTGTGAAATTGTTCCCATGGACTACCATGAATTATTTCCCGCATTAAAGCAGGGAACGATTGATATAGCTATCGGCGGCATTACTATTTATTCCAAAAACAGTGACAAATTTATTTACAGCCTGCCTTACATGGTAAGCTATGGGCAATTTTTGATTAAAAACGACAGCACACTGGATACCCTGTCTCAATTAGCGGACCAGCGCATAGGGGTAATTCGCGGGGAAGAAGACGGGGGCGTTTTTTATCGATACCTCAAGGAAAAATTTACCGGTCAATTTAAAATTGAATTTTACAATGACATGGAAGATTTAATTGAGGCCTTGAAAAACAGCGAGGTCACGGCGGCATTTTTCCATCAATCAACTGCTGTTTATTGGGTACAGAATGGCGGGGGGCAATTTAAAACCCTTGGCAAGCCCATGTCAGTCGGTCAAGGGATAGCCATTGTTGCATCCGCAAAAAATGCCGCATTGATTGAGCAGATTAATACTCAAATTAAACGCATTGATCGAGATAACCGCTATTTGAGTTTATACCAGACTTATTTCGGCAGTTTATAATAAATACAGCCTGCCCTTGTCGTCCTGCCCGCGCAAGCGGGTATCCATTAAGATCCCGGATGAGGGATACTTGGGATAGTGCGGCAATTGTTGCTATTTGTCGGTCATTATTCCTTGATTCGT
>NZ_LNYA01000021.1:46003-46304 GCF_001467615.1 Legionella erythra
CATCCATTAGGATCCCGGATGAGGGATACTTGGGATAGTGCGGCAATTGTTGCTATTTGTCGGTCATTATTCCTTGATTTGTCTTCGGACAAATCGATAGATGCCCGCCTGCGCGGGCAAGACATGGTAAGAAACAAACCTTCCAGATGAAATGAAGGCTTACCATTGCCTGGCCTGTGGGACAAGACCAAGGGCTAACCTCCTACGCTACGCTGTCCTGCCCGCGTAAGCGGGTATCCATTAGGATCCCGGATGAGGGATACTTGGGATAGTGCGGCAATTGTTGCTATTTGTCGGTCAT
>NZ_LNYA01000021.1:46356-61921 GCF_001467615.1 Legionella erythra
GGCTGCCATGGGTGTCGATTATTACCCCTTATGTGCCTACTGGCAAATAGATGAATGCCTGTGTGAATACGATAGGGTAGGGAATTATGGCTTATCCCTGTTTCGGTTTCGCGGCATGAGGAAGGAGGAGTGGTTAGGGCAAAATATTAACGATATGATTATAAAACTTACTATAATTTAAATAGATAAATGTTTGGAGTACTGCAATGGTATCCACGTATTTTTTAGCCGCAGTCATCGGCTGGTATTTGGTAATAGTGAGCCTGATTGTTCTTTTGCGCCAACGTCTGGTGGCCGGTATTATTTCGGATATAACCGGGCAACGCGCTCTGTTGTTTTTTATGGGATTGGTAAGCCTCATTATTGGTTTGCTGTTGGTTCTAAGCCATAATGTCTGGGTCATGGGCTGGCCTGTTATTATTACCATTATCGGCTGGTTGGCAGTGATAGCCGGCATCTTACGCATGGCTTTTCCGGACGTTTCCCTGCGCATGGGGCAATGGTGGCAGCATCGTCCAGTCGCCTTTATGATCATTAGCGTGGTCTACCTTCTCATCGGCTTGTTCCTGTTATATCAGGTTTATGGTGCGCGATTAGGTTTGTAACGAATCACCTTCTCGTGTGTTAGGTACCCAGAGAGAGTAGCGAACGGCGGTCGATTCATCCGCGGCCGCCATTGACAAAAATAGCCGATCCCTTATTATAAGCCCGTTTTTCACCGGGGGTGCTTTGTTTTGACAAAGCTGAGACTTAACCCTTATAACCTGCTCTGGATAATGCCTGCGGAGGGAGTGTGAAGATTAAGCCCTCTCGCGTGGGCCACGTCTGCCATTCTGCTTTGTTTCGCCTGAGCGCTTAAACCAAGAGGATAGAGAGAATGGCTGTACCATTTTACCAATTGATGCTGGTAACCCATCGGCAGCAGACCGCCCTGGATGACTACCTCCATTTTGTAGAGACCTGTGCCAAAGCTGGTATAACATCTGTGCAACTCCGCGAAAAAGAAGCCTCTGCGGATTTTCTTTTTCACTTTGCTGTTCAACTGAAAGCGTTGCTTTCACCCTTAAACATTCCCTTGATTATCAATGACCATGTCGATTTGGCTCTGGCTGTTGATGCGGCTGGTGTCCATCTGGGCAATAGCGATACCTGCCCACAAAAAGCCCGAAAGCAGCTTGGTCATCATCGCATCATCGGGCTGTCCCTTGAGTCTATGACCGATTGCCTGACGGCTAATCAGACCGATGTGGATTACGTGGCGGCCAGCGCTGTTTTTCCAACGGTTAACAAATCCAATATTCGCCGTCATTGGGGCCTTGACGGGCTTAGCAAACTGGCCAGGCAATCCCGACATCCTCTCATTGGTATCGGCGGCATTGATGAAAGCAATCTAAATGCCGTGATGAAGGCGGGTGCTCATGGCGCCGCTATGATTGGTGCCATTCACAATGCGCCTGACCCCGTCGCTGCCATTCAAACGCTCCGTGCATTACAACATTAAGGATTCATGATGCGTTATCAACTGGATACCCGGCTTAAGCGGTTACGCGCTGAGAAGCCGTTAGTGCTTTGCTTAACCAATGTGGTCACTATGAGTGTCGTGGCCAACGGTTTACTGGCGCTGGGAGCGGCACCGATCATGTCGTTGGAAGACGGCGAACTTGAGGAGCTTGTTGCTATTTCACAGGCGCTCTATATCAATATGGGTACATTGAACACGGCTTTTATTGAGCGTATCAACAAGGCTTGCGGTATCGCAGCTCTGCACAATAAGCCCATGATTCTTGATCCCGTTGGCGCCGGAGCCAGTCAAATCAGGACGTTGACAGCGAGATCGCTTGCGCCAAAGGCTGCCATTATTCGCGGCAATGCCAGTGAAATTATTGCTATCACGACGAACGGGGGGATTAGTAAGGGAGTTGAGGCGCTTCATTCGGTGGATGCAGCGCATGCCGCCGCAATGTCTTTGGCAGAGCAAACGTCAGCGGTTGTCGTTGTCAGTGGTGCGGTCGATTTGATCACAGATGGCAGGCAATACAGCCATGTACCGTATGGTTCGCCGCTCATGCCGTTAGTCACGGGCATGGGGTGTACATTAACGGCGATTATCGCAGCCTTTGCCGCAGTGGACCCTCATTTTTATGAGGCAGCGGCCGCGGCGACAACTTATGTCGGCCTCTGCGGTCAGGCCGCTCACCGGTTCGCCAAAGCTCCCGCCAGTTTTCAGATGGCGTTTATTGATGCCCTTTATCAAATGCCGCTTGAGGAGATGGATCATGCGCTATAACACCTTGTCGATTGCCGGCTTTGATGGTTCTGGCGGTGCCGGCATGCAAGCTGATTTAAAAACCTTTGCCGCGTTTGGTTGCTATGGCATGACGGTATTGACGGCCATACCGGTGCAAAATACCTGCGGTGTTAAATCCTGTCATGCCGTTTCATTAACGTGCATTGCGGAGCAATTACAGGCTATTTTTGAGGACATTAAACCCCACAGCATTAAAATCGGCATGCTTTTTTCTCGAGAGATCATTGACCTGGTGGCTGTTTTTCTGAGACAGCAGGCGTCAGGTATCCCTATTGTGCTTGATCCTGTTATGGTCGCTAAAAGCGGAGATCCTTTGTTGCAGGAAGATGCCGTTAACGCTTTAAAAGAGCAATTGATGCCGTTGGTTGACATCATTACCCCTAACCTGCCTGAAGCAGCCCGATTGACTGGTCAGGGAGTAAACACTATAGCCGATATGCCGGATGCGGCAGCCTCCATTCAACAATCAGGAGTGGGGACAGTGCTCATCAAAGGCGGTCATTTGCAACAGGACGATTGCCTGGATTACTTTCTGGGCAAGCAAGGCGTTTCGCAGTGGTTACATGGCTCCCGTATCGATTCCAAAAACACGCACGGCACAGGCTGTACCTTGTCGGCAGCCATTGCGGCTTGTCTTGCCAAGGGATTTAGTCCATATGAAGCCTGTGTGCGTGCCAAGGCGTATTTGTCAGGCGCTATTGCGGCTTCTGCTAATCAGTCAATCGGTCACGGTTTTGGTCCGGTTGATCATTTGTATGCCCTTCATGGAGAATTCTTTAATGAAACTGTCTGAAATAGCCTGGCAAAGAGCGACCCCCATTATTCATCAAATTCTAAACCATCCGTTTAATCAGGCTTTGGCAGAGGGTCGTCTTGCGCCGTCTACCTTTGCATATTATCTTGAGCAGGACAGTTTATACCTGCAGGATTTTGCCCGTTGCCATGCGTTGATTGCAGCCAGGATCCCCTCGGCTTATGCCCGACAATTTTTACATTTTGCCGAGTCGGTTTTTATTGCCGAACAGGATTTGGTGCATCGCTATTTTAAAAAGGAATTTGCTTTTAATGACACGGGCTTATTAGCCCCAGCCACCTTAAGCTACGCCAGTTACCTCTTGCAGACCTGCAGCCTTTCACCGGTAGAAGTGGCGGTGGCGTCGGTATTGCCCTGCTTTTGGGTTTACCGTGAAACCGGCTGTTTTATTGCAAGACAGGCCCGGGTTGATAATCCGTTTTACCGTTGGATTGAAACGTATGCCAGTGATGAATTCAGTCTGGCCGTGGATCAGGCAATCGCCATTTTTGATGAGTTAGCCGCTCACGCGCCGGAAGAGCTCAGAGTAAATATGGTGAAGGCATTTTATAATAGCACCTGCCTTGAATGGCATTTCTGGAACGACGCCTACCATCATCGGGTTTTTGACTCCTTAAGCCAGCATTCAGTCTAATGTCCGATGTCCGCGCGTCAGGGGCGCTGTTGCCTATATCATAAGCTTCGCTAGCCCCTTGAGGGGCTAGCTCAAAAATCCCCATGCTTTCAGGCAAACCAAGCAATCGCAGGCTCGACCTGCCTTGACTACCTTGACTGAAGTTATACCGTTTAGGTTCGTAACGCCATCTTTTGTAATAATTTTTTATTTATTCTTCCGGAAACCTGCGATCCAGGCAAAAAACGAACGTTTCAAGATCAGATTTATTCCCTAACCACGTTGCTGTGTTATTGCTACGTAAGGAACAAATAATGTTCAGAGTGTATAATAATTATAAATTCTTACGTTCTATTCATTCGTATGGAAAGCAAACAGGAAATCACCACCCCTTCGCAGATAGACTTAATCCATGCGATCGTGATGACAAAAAATAATCTGCACAAATCCCATTATGATATCACGGGCATTGTGTGGCCGCCTCAAGTCATGCAAGTGATTTTGGCGCTCAAAGCCGAAAGTCGGAGAGGGAGGCAATTACCTTTTTATTATCAGGTGATTGAGTATGAGGAAGATAGCAAGGGTGGCATGGACGCGAAGAAAAATGAGGCACTTATCAAGTTCATTCAGTTTCTTGAAAAAAATGCAGACAAATTGCCTCCCGGGCTTCGTTTCCAGTTGGCGGTTCTACTGGATGGTCATTGGACAGTGGTCGACCACGTCGTTACTTCAAAAGGCATTTCCTGCTTTAATCTGGACGCGGTTATGGATAAGCGCGCCCTGCGGTTCTTCCGCAATTATATTCTTCTACTGGATAAAGCGAGGGTATTGCATGCCTCCTACATCTATTACGTGAATGTGCCTGAGCCGCTCTTTGGGCCTACGCCAAAAGAAAAAGTGGAGCACATGATCCAGACTGATTTTGTCAGTTGCGGTATTTTTATGGCCGATCATTTATCATTTCTGTCCAGAACCCACGTATTTCATCATTTAAAAGCCATGGCCGGTGAACCCGTGTTTAAAAAGTTGGGTCGAAACGACGTCAGTCCCGCCCTTGCCCCCATTTTCCGTTTGACGCAAAGCAAGCATTTACTGAGAAAATTAACTGGGCAACAAAGCGAAGCAGCCATTAGTAAACATGATAAAGGAAAAACCCTGAAATCGATTAAACAGCAGTCGCTTACCGAGAGCATTAAGTACAATGTTATTACCAAGGGGGACAAGCTGCTGGAAAATGCCATCGTTAATGTAAAGAGCAGGAGTGAACAGGAAATTGCTCCTTTGTTTGCCAATGATTTGATAACCAGGCTGACGCCCTACGTGGAGCATTATTCAGCAGTGATAAATCAGCTTGCTGCCTTAATCTACACTCGGATAGCGGATTGCAAAGGTATGAATGATCAAACTGTAATAGAAATCATGGCCTCTATTCATCAGATCATGTTGGGGAAGGATAAGGATGACATCAAGCTGGCTGCCATTACGTCTCTGTTGCTGAACCGTTTGCCAGGAAAGGACGTCAACAGCTATCGTCTGCTCACTGCATCGATAAGCTTCACCGTCTTTCATTGCGAGGATAATGACGCGCTATGGAAATTTTATTTGGATATGATGAAGAATCCCGTTAACACAGGGCTCATGCATCATACCCATTCTTTTTTTAACACCCCGACAAAGTTGACTCCCTCGCTGTCAACTTATATTGACAAAGCAGTTAAAGTGCAGTTATTGCTGAATGCCCTCAAAGAGTTGCGCCAGGGCTATGACTCGCCCTTGACTCATCTGACGGATGAAATGCAGAAATTTATTAAAAAATCCCGTACATTTGATGTAAAAGCCACCAAAAGTGAACGGTTATTACAGCAAATCATCCTCGCAGCCAGTGAGGAATCGACGCTTTATGTCATTGAGCAGGAATTAGAAGCCGATAAAGCAACCCTTCTTAAGGGGTTTGGTTTTGAAAGCGGGCCGCTGGCGTCTGAGCACTCGTTGAAACTTTAGTTTTACTGCTAGTTGTCAATACGCGATAAATATGTCAAAAAAGAATAACTTGATACTGAATTGACTTCGCATGTTCAAACTTTTAAGAAAACTCAGGTTTTTATTTCTTTTTTTTGTCTTGTTGTTATTTTGCCTGACCAAAGCTGTGGAGGCCCAGGTTGATTTGTGGCGCCTGACGGATTTTGTGTTAGTTATTCTGATTGTGACCAGTCTTGTGGTAATAGGCGAGCAGGAGCATCGTTTATTGTTCTGGCTTACCATTTTGGGCATATTGCAGATAGCAAGCCAGATGATCATTAATTTATGGGGATCACAACTTCCCATTGAAGCGTTTAAGTCCTTGCTCGCCATGATTTTCTTCCTGCTGATGACTGTGGCTTGTTTACGTTTAACGCTTAAAGATGAGTCTATTAACATAACAACCCTGTTCGGTTCGCTGTCGGCTTACCTATTCATCGGTTTAGCCTTTGCCTATCTCTACCTGATGATTTATGTGCTGGATAATCTGGCGCTATCCGGTTTACGTCCCCATGAGGAAGTGCGGGCGATTTATTATTCGTTCAGTACCCTGACCACTGTCGGGTTTGGTGATATTTTAGCGATAAAACCAATCATGCAGACACTGACCTGGATGGAAGCCTTCTGTGGTCAGGCCTATATGGCTATCTTTATTTCGCAATTGGTCGGGCGGTTTGTCGCAGAAAAAATGACAGTAAAGCCATAAATACCTGAGGATTGGGCTGCACGGAGTGCAGCCCGAAGAAAGCGAACAAATCGCTTATTTCATTTTAGCGGCCTGTGTTGCCTCTTCCGTCTCACCTTCCGCTTCGTCAGTGGGAAGGGGGCCAGTGGCTAAGTTTAAAAGATGAACTCCGGCATCAACATACTGGACTGCAACAGGCAACTCCTTGCTACCCATGGCCAGCGAGCCAGTGATATTCAATTCACGGCCTGCATTCAGAAACATAGCGGCATATTTTTCAAAATCGGTTGCGTTCTTACGCATGCTTAAAAGCGTAAAGCCATGGGTGGACAGATCCAGTAAAAAAGTCGCCGTATGCTCTTGCGGGTTGGTATAGAGCTGATATAACGAGGCAAGAAAAGCCCCGGTATTTAGGCCAATTTTGGCATTGTCAACAGTAAGGTAATCTTTAAATAATCCAAATTTAGCTAACATGTCACGTACACCCTCATTAATTAAGGAATGGCAATTAAACCCGTTTTATGGAAAAAATCAAGTCATTTTAGGGGCATAGGGAAACATAATGCCTGCACAATTCCTCAAAGGGTTAAAATTTAGGCTATAATTCTTTAAATACTTATGGAAACAGCAACATAGCCTAAGGAGTCTGCATGGAAGTCAAGGCATTTCAGTATGTTGGAGGTAAAGGTTGGAGTGTTGACCATTTCCCGGAACTGGATTCCGAGCAGTCCTTAATCATTGTGTTCGCCGCGCCGGATTTTTATAACAATCCTGCACCCATAAAGGAATTGGCATCCTTTTATAAAAAAGCCCAAATGATCGGCTGCTCCACAGCGGGTGAGATTTTTGGCCCAAGCATTTTCGATAAAAGCCTCTCGGTGGTGATCATTCGATTTAGCAAAACCCCCATACAAATTGCCAAGGCAGAGGTCAAGAGCAACCAGGAGTCGTTTGAGGCAGGTAAACGCATTGCCAAACAGCTTATGAGTGATGACTTGCAGAGTATTTTTGTCCTGTCTGATGGCTTAAAGGTCAATGGCTCGGACTTGGTTAAGGGGTTGAATTCGCAAGGGCAGGGGATGCTTATTTCAGGCGGGCTCGCGGGCGATAACAGCGAGTTTAAAAATACCTGGACTATTTATAATGGTGAAATCCTGACTGATCACATTGTAGCCGTGGGTTTTTATGGTGAACACATTAACATTGCCCATGCGTCCAAAGGCGGCTGGGATATCTTTGGCCCTGCGCGTCACATTACCCGATCTGAACAAAACATCCTGTATGAGCTGGATAACCAACCGGCTTTGTCCTTGTATAAGGAATATCTGGGTGAACGCGCGGCTGAATTACCCGCTTCAGGTTTATTATTCCCTCTGGCGATTTGGGACAATGCTGAAAAAGATGCCACCCCGGTGGTGCGTACAATTCTTGGAATTGATGAGAAAGAAAATGCCTTGATTTTTGCAGGTGACATGCCGATTGGGTATTATGCCCAGCTCATGCGCGCCAATTTTGACCGCTTGATTAACAGCGCCAGTGAAGCCGGTGAAATCGCCAAGAAGACCATTTTTGACCAGAAGCCATCCGAGAAAGAGCAGGTTGTTACTATCAGTATCAGTTGTGTCGGCAGACGCCTTTTGCTTGGGGAACGCACGGAGGAAGAGACGGAATCAACCTTCGAAGCCTTTCCTGAGGGGACGACTCAGGTGGGATTTTATTCCTATGGGGAATTATCGCCGCTGGCCTCCGGCGACTGTCGGCTTCATAACCAAACCATGACGTTGACGACTTTTATGGAAAAATAATGCCTGAAACGGGGAAGACATGGAATTACACAAGCTGCTAAACCGGCAACTGTACCGTACCGAATGCAAGGTTGATGAACCACCCAAAGACACCAGGCAGTGGGAGGAGCTCCTTTCCCGCATTAACAAAACCTATCTGGAGGCCGACATGGAGCGTTACATGTTGGAGCGCTCCATGGATATCTCATCGCGAGAGATGATGATGTTGAACCAACGCCTGGAAAATGCACAAAAAATTGCCAAATTGTGTTACTGGCATTATGACTCTGAAACACAGCATGTGACCTGGTCCAAAGAAATTTATAATTTGACTGCTTTACCGGTTGGCCAGAACACCCGTGATGATTTTATGACCATTGTTCATCCCGATGATCGTGAACGATTGCTTGAACTGGTTGAGCAGGCAATCCATGAGCATATGAACTACGAATACGACATGCGGGTCTTAAACGGTGAGGGTCAATACGGCTGGTTTCGTACGGTCGCCCATTGCCTTGAAGATCCGATGAAACTCGCAGGAGTACTGATAGATATTACCGGCAGCAAAAAAGCGGAAGCCAAGATCAAGGAGTTGAATCAAAAATTGCTGGTCAGTGCGCGCCGGGCCGGAATGTCCGAAATCGCGACGTTTATCCTGCACAACATTGGCAATGTTTTAAACAGCCTCAATATTTCCCTGGGTAGTTTGAAAGAAAATTTTGATCAACCCTATTTTGCCAAACTGAGTAAAATAGCGTCGTTAATCGAGGAAAACCGCCATCATCTTGGAGCGTTTTTAACTGAAGATGAAAAAGGCAAATTAATCCCCGATTATCTGGTTGCGTTAAGCGACATGATTAGGAAACAGAATGAGAATAATCAGGCAGAACTGGTAAGTATCGAAAATAATCTGCAGCACATCAAGGATATTGTGGCCATGCAGCAAACCTTTGGCGGCGTATCCGGTGTGGATGAGCGAATTCTTTTGTCAGAACAATTGGAAACCACCTTGCAGATGCTTATCCATCCTCACAAAGACAAAGCGTTGACCATTCATAAGCAGTTCGTTCCCGGTGCTTACGTAGTGACCGATCGCTCTAAATTATTGCAGATTTTAATCAATCTGGTTCAAAACGCCAAAGAAGCGGTTTACTGCAATGCAGAGGGTAAGGAGAAACGCGTTGAATTAGTGATTGAAAAAGAAAAGGACAATTATGTCATACGCGTTATCGACAACGGTGATGGCATTTTACCGGAAAACATCAATCGTATTTTTTCCTTTGGCTTTACCACCAAGAAGGACGGGCATGGCTTTGGTTTGCATAGCAGCGCAATCGCTGCTAAAAATATAGGCGGCTCACTGGCTGCTCGCAGTGATGGTCCGGGTCAGGGGGCCCAATTTATTTTAACTCTGCCGGTGAAGCGTACACAGGATGGAGCGATATTCAATGAATAACATCGCCTTACGCTTGATGATCATTGACGATAATCCTGCCATTCATCAGGATTTTATCAAAGTATTAACTGGCAACAGCCGTACCCGCACGTTTACTGAACTGGATGAGGAGCTTTTTGGCGACGATCAAGGCAATGCAGAGGAGAAGGAATGCCTGCTGCCCCAGTTTATTATCGATACCTCCGAACAGGGCCAGGAAGGGGTTGAAAAAATCAAAAAAGCACTGGCGGAAGGAAAACAATACGCGCTGGCTTTTGTAGATATCCGCATGCCTCCAGGTTGGGATGGGCTGGAAACGATAAGACAAATCTGGAAAGTCGATAAAGATATCCAGGTGGTGATTTGTACAGCCTATTCCGATTATACCTGGGATGAGACAGTCCAGAAGCTCGGCATCAGCGATAATCTTCTGGTGCTCAAAAAGCCGTTTGATAAAGTTGCTGTCCGCCAATTAGCGTGTGCATTGACCCGTAAATGGCTGTTGGCAAAAGAATCAAGGGTCCACACGGAACAATTGCATCAATTGGTTTCAGAACGGACTCAATCCTTGCAGCATTCGCTATCGCTATTAAGAGCAACCATTGAATCCTCCACTGATGGAATTGTGGTCGTCGACTTGCACGGCAAAATCATTGATTACAACAGCCAGTTCTTAAAAATATGGAATATACCAAAGCAGTTGGTTGAATCAAAAGAAGAAAAAAAGGTGATGCACCATATCACCAATATGCTTTATCACCCAAATGAATACCAGGATTTGCACCAACAGCTCGTTGAACATACTGAAGAAACCGGTCTTAAAATCATCAAGGTGAAGGAAAATCGAATCATCGAATGCTATTCGCAACCCCACTGTGTGAATACCGAAACCGTGGGAAGGGTCTGGAGTTTCCGCGACATTACTGACAGGGCCCTGTTGGAGCAGAAGCTTGAATACCAGGCTATGCATGATTCATTAACGGGCTTGCCTAACCGCATCCTGCTCGATGACCGCATTCGTCAGGCCATAGCCAATTGTGCCCGTTATCATAAGTTTTTCGCCGTGTTGTTTATTGATCTTGACCGCTTCAAGCTGGTTAATGACAGCCTCGGTCATGAATTTGGCGACAAACTGTTAAAAGCCATCGCCAAACGCCTGTCATCTCTGATTCGCTCTGAAGACACCTTGGCTCGACTAGGGGGGGACGAATTTGTATTGGTGATACCGGGTTTAAAAAATCCGGAAGACAGTGCATCCATCGCCCAAAAAATTTTAACATCGTTTAACCGCCCGTTTCATATTGCCAATCGTGAAATTAATATTGTGGCCAGCATGGGGATCAGCGTTTACCCTTCCAATGGTAAAACAGCAACCACGCTGTTAAAAAATGCAGACATTGCCATGTATGAGGCCAAGGAAAAGGGCGGCTCGCAATTTAAATTCTATACCAACAAATTAAACCAGCAATTGTCAAAGCAGGTGCAACTGGAAGCTGATCTTCGCAATGGTCTGTTAAAAAATGAATTTTTCTTGCTTTATCAACCTCAGTTTAATTTGCAAGATCGAAAATTACAGGCGGTTGAAGCCTTGCTGCGTTGGCAAAACCCTAAACGGGGATTGGTGTTGCCCATAGATTTTATTCCCTTGGCTGAGGAGTCCGGATTAATTGTACCCCTCGGCGAATGGGTCATAGAGGAGGTCTGTCGCCAGATTAATGCCTGGAAGGAGAGCGGTTTGCCGGATATCCGGGTAGCCATTAATGTAGGGACTCAGCAATTGAGGCAAAGCAATTTTGCCATGACAGTGAGCAGACTACTCAAACAATACCACATCGATCCGCAATACATCGAGATTGAAATCACTGAAAACGTGATTATTGCTCACACCGAAATTCATCGCATGATTCAGCAGCTCAAGAAGTTGGGTGTTAAAATTGTTTTGGATGATTTCGGCACGGGTAATTCCAGTTTGAATTACTTAAAACGCATCCCGTTTGACCGTTTGAAAATCGACCAATCATTTGTCCAGAATATCAATAAATCCCGAAGCGATGAGGTGATTATTGAAGCCATTATTGCTATGGCCCGCAGTTTGAATTTTAAAGTCCTGGCAGAAGGAGTGGAAACCCAGAATCAAATGGAGTTTTTAGCAGGCCAGCGTTGCGATGAGGTCCAGGGGTATTTATTAAGCCGTCCTGTCTCTGCGGATACGGTCAACCAGATTTTAAGCGATGAGATAGCACAACATAGAAAAAGCAAAAAGAGAAAAAAAACCAACCAGTCCAATCAGAAATAATGGCTTGCAATTGGCCGATAAACTTTGTAGGGTGTTTCTTTTTACTCTAAGTGCTTACTATGAAATTAACTGCCAAATGGTTACTCCCGTTGCTCGGATTACATCTCGCTTCAGCCCAGGCTGTGTGTGTTGTCAATGACACGGATTTTAAAATGTATTATGAGATCGAAAATCGCAATACCGGCTGCCCCATACCGAAGGAGCGTTTTCACAGCGGGTATTTAAATGCCCACGAGAAACGTTGTCATGCCCATTCTTCAGCGGAAGGGGATGATTGGAAAATCTACCGCAAGGATGTGATTACCGTTTATAAAATTGACGGTAATCAGCGCCAACGGGCTTGTTACAAATCGGTAGAAGGGATCCTTAATTTTCTCGAAGTCAGTTATGTGGCTAATCAATGGTGGTGCCTTGACAAAAGCGACTATGAAGATTAAGCCTCCCGGTTAAGGAGTTCCGCTTGCCCCTCTTTGCACAGAGGGAGTACAGGAGAGAACATGAAAACCTTAGTCATCACCGGTGCCAGCCGCGGCATTGGCCTGGCTACCGCGCGTTATTTTCTTGAAAAGGGGTGGGTGGTTATCGGCAGTTCCACCCGCGGTACTTCTGGGCTCACGCATCCCTCACTAACCATGCTTCCCCTTGATCTGGCGCACGCTTCAAGTATCCAGGCTTTTGTCCGGTCGTTACCTGATTTTGATTTACTAATAAACAATGCTGCAGTACTACTGGATTGGAATCAGCAGGCAGGCATCGATGTGACTCTGCTTAAAACAACGTTTGACATCAATGTATTTGGTACAATTGAATTAACCGAAGCCTGCCTGGATAAGCTTGCCGCGCAGGGGCAAATAATCAATATGTCGTCAAGCTGGGGTTCGTTTGAGGCCAATGACTCCCCTTATCAACCGCATTACAAAATGTCCAAGACCTGTCTTAATATGTACACCAAACTGTTAGCAGTGCGTTTTCCTTCACGGTTCATTGCCAGTTTTGATCCCGGGTGGGTTAAAACGGATATGGGCACAGAGCATGCGCCCACTCATCCGTCCCAGGTGGCAAAGGAACTCTATGCGTTGACTGAGAACCCTGCAGAAAGCGGATGTTTCTGGCATCGCGGCCATAAAATCCTCTGGTAAATGAGTTTATCTGGCACTGGCACTGGCAATGTACCGGAGCACCAATCCGGTTTCCCGTTCCCCGCGCTTCACTAAACGCTGATAAAACTGGATAATAATTTCAGCCCCCTTGGTTTTATCCAATGACGGGGATTGTGGGTTTTGAAAAGTGGTTTCTACATTGTTACTGCCGTATTCTGCTGCAAGTGCGTCAAATAGCTCGCCCAGGAGAGCCTGTGCTTCGAGGATCTCATGCCTCGAGAGGGCGGGAGCGGGGTGGGTAATGGCACTGATAATAATGTCTTCCTTGGCTTTAAGGAGCCTGTCAATGTAGCTTTTCGAAGCTTTGACGAGTTCGTCCATCTCCGGTTCATTGGTAAATCGTTCGGGAAACTCAGAAATCAGCACTAATTTCGGATTAATTTTGAACAGGTGTTGATAAAAATCCAGCGTGCCCTTCATTTGGTTATAAAGTGCCTGGTTAGACGAATAGACTGCATATTTCATGACTTCCGCATTCACGAAGTCGCTGGTTTTGTAGAGAATGTTCTGTGGTTGATTGTTTAAGATGTCTTTTTTTACTGCGGCAACGTAACGATTGAATGTTTCGGGTGATTTTTGAGCCAGCAAGGCAAACAGGGGACTGGCTTTTTTAATATCGCTTTCAAAGTTGGCTGCCTGGTAATAGGGAATTCCATAGGTACGGGTTAAAAACAGAGCAATCATGACCGCTAAAACAGTCAATAATGACCCCATCTTCCTGTCAAGATTGGCATAATAGGAAAGCCCGGCTAAAAGGATAGCCGCTAACGCGCCTGCAAGCATGTAAATAAGAATAGTCATGACGGACTCTTGTTTTTATTCTTGCTTAAAGGATAGTACATCGCATTTAAAGCGTACGGCTTTTCCCCTGTTTTTATGACGTTTTTAGGCATGAACGGTCTTGCCACCATACGTTATCACTGATTATCCACAAATTCTGTGGATAACTCTGTGTATACGCTGTCAGATGCTTTATAGTCTATAGTGACAACCAGGTGTTGCTAAAAGGAGAACGGGTATGGAACAAGCAATCGTGCAATTTTTTACCTCAGAGGCTTACGCCGTCATCGGTGCATCCAATGATCGCACGAAATTTGGTAATAAAGTCCTGCGGTGTTATTTACAACATCATAAAAAAGTTTATCCTGTCCATCCCATGGAGACCTTGGTCGAAGGCTTGGCTGCAGTAAAGACTGTGCGTGATTTGCCGGATACGGTAAAAAGCATCTCCATTGTGACGCCGCCTGCTGTTACGGAGAAAGTCATGACCGAAGCCATTGCCAGGGGCATTGACAATGTCTGGATGCAACCCGGTGCCGAGAGCAGGAAGGCCATTAACGATGCCTTGCAGCATGGGTTAAATGTCATTGCTGAAGGGCCTTGCATACTGGTGGCGCTTGGTTGCTCTCTTGAGTAAGGGTATTGATTGAAGAACAGGTTAAAGTATGAATTTAAATCAGGATACACCGTCTGAAAAGCTGTTTTCATATGGCACGTTGCGTTATGAAGCGGTTCAATTGGCAACCTTCGGACGCAAGCTCACAGGAAAGCCTGATGAGCTATGTGGTTATTCACTGTCTATGATGGCAATCCATGATCCCGATGTGGTAGCGACCAGTGGCCATTCGCTGCATCCGATTCTTCATTATACAGGCAAACAGTCCGATCGTGTGGCTGGCATGGTTTTTTATGTCAGCCTTGAGGAATTAAAGCGGGCAGATGAATACGAAGTAGCCGACTACAGGCGCGTTCAGGTGCAGCTTGAATCCGGGGAGGAGGCCTGGGTCTATGTTGGCGTAGGGTTGAGCGCTTAAGGGAGCGAGCACATTCGCCAGCTAGGTTTTATGTGGCTTGGTTATTGGGAAATCACCGTTTTTCAAGGCGATGCCGCGATAGAGCCCTTTGCATTCATTGGTGCTCCACATTCCTTTTGTCACCCCTCGTTGGCCGCGTTTAAACAGGTAATAATGAATGCGGTCTTCCCACACTTTACCCCGGCTTATGCCGCGGGCGCGGAGTTCCCCCTGCATAAAGTAAAAATCGTCAATAGCCCGGACGTGAAACGTTGCCTGGTCAAGAATAATACCGCGATTAGTGATAATAGGGTAGGTGAGCGCGCCGTTTACGGTGTGAATAAAACGTCCTGGTGTGTGTTCATCACAATAGTTTTGATTGACGTAGCGTTGGGCGGGTACCGCCTGATAGTAAGTCCCTTGCCAGGTTGTTTGATCCATTGCGCCAAAAGCCAGGCATACATGATTTAAAACCAGAAAAGCAACCAGCCATTTCCCATTCATTTTATTAAATTCCATACAGCAATTTTGCGGGGCTGCATTGTAATCCATTTTTTTTAAAAGTATAAGTTGGCAGGGATGATGGTCAGGGCTAACGCACCTGATTTTTAAAACGCTGTAAGAAAAAGATCAAGTGGGTGCAAGAAAAAGATCAGGG
>NZ_LNYA01000022.1 GCF_001467615.1 Legionella erythra
TCAGAAGTGAAACAGACTCGCGCCGATGATAGTGTGAGGCTTCCTCATGTGAAAGTAGGTCATCGCCAGGGTCTTATTTAGAAAAAAGACCATTGTATGTGGCACACAGTAGACAAGGGAGTCTACATTAGAAAAGAGTAATGCTGGCGTAGCTCAGTTGGTAGAGCAACTGACTTGTAATCAGTAGGTCCCGGGTTCGATTCCTGGTGCCAGCACCACCTATTCTAGTCCCATGCGCTAAAGCACTTGACTTTAGCCATTTCCTGAAAGAAAATGGCGTTTTTTTTGGAGGGGTTCCCGAGCGGTCAAAGGGATCAGACTGTAAATCTGACGGCTCAGCCTTCGAAGGTTCGAATCCTTCCCCCTCCACCAGTTGAGAAGAGAAAGGCAAGCGGGTGTAGTTCAATGGTAGAACTTCAGCCTTCCAAGCTGATAGCGTGGGTTCGATTCCCATCACCCGCTCCAAGTATTTAATTTTCTCATGGATGTATTGTGTCTGATGCTTAAGGCCCACATAGCTCAGGCGGTAGAGCACTTCCTTGGTAAGGAAGAGGTCGCTGGTTCGAGTCCAGTTGTGGGCACCAAAATTATGATCATTTATTAGGGGAGATTTTCCGATGGCGAAGGAAAAGTTTGAGCGTAAGAAGCCACACGTAAACGTTGGAACGATTGGTCACGTAGACCATGGA
>NZ_LNYA01000023.1:0-64577 GCF_001467615.1 Legionella erythra
GGTGGATGGGACAATTCCTTTTTAGAAAATTTGCTCAGTTTGATTGAAAATTGAAGTGCGTAGGCCGTGGGATGATGGTTAATAATTCTGGCTTTTTAATGTTCTGTTAAGTTAAATTTGATATAAGTGATCCGTTTAAATCCACCTTCATACGCATGAGCTTATCAACTGTTAACATTAAAAACACACTGGCTCTGGATCAACAAAAAGAGCGTATTCGTTCTGCCGTCGATATCTCAGCCACGATGGATAACTGTTTTTTTCATGCTTATGCTTTGCATTTAATGGCCAATGACCTGCCATTTCCTGATGATTTGTGCATGGTTCATGAGACAGACAACAAGGATATCAGGGACTTAAAAAAAGTAATTAGCAGCGTATCCGATCTGACCCTGTTTGAAGATTACGATGAATTAACCACGGGCATAAGGGAGGATCACCTGGCTGAACAAGTGCTGGTCTTAGGCGTATTATTTCGTAGTTGGTTTATCCATCGCGTCAGGAAAAACGAAAAAATGATGGCGATGATGTTTAATGATCGCGATAACGTAGCGCTTCCCTTTTATTATCTTGTCCAAAGCTTTGATGCCGGTGAAGAATGGCTGAGGGTACACATCAGCGAGACCACTAATCTTTATAAAGCCAATCAGGCCTATTTTGATTCATCCCATCTAAAACAAATCACTGAAAATTCTGCGCGGGCGTTTTGGGAAAAAGAAGGGTATGGCAATTACCTGCGTTATCTGAACCAATCCAGGGTTAAGATTTTTGTGCATGAAGTGGAAATCATGCTCCGCTTTAATCAGATACCCTACATCATTTACGATAAAATTAAAACCACAGTATCTTCAGAATACAAGACAGACGGCCCGCATCTGGAGTTGGCTATTCACCCGGGATATGAACATTTTTATTTAATACCGAATGAGATGACCGCGACTTTTCTTGAACGATACACTGCCCAACACCAGCGAAGCCTTAAAGAACGCACCGAGGTATTAAGTCTTGATGGTCAAAATAAATGGGTCTTGGCCAAAAAGTCGCCTTTTTTACTCCTGGCAGCCACTTTCCCGGAGGTCGATCTGCCTTCAGGAAAAAATCCGCTGACCGTCATGACGGAGAGGTTGCAGGAATTGAAGTCAGGTTTGGCCTTGCAGAGGCAGGACAAATCAGAAGGCTTTCCTTTTTCGGGTTCAAAAAGCCTGATGTCTACAGTCGATTTAAATGTAAACACAACCATTGTACCGATGGTTGTGCACCCGTTAAATCCCTTGTCTGATTTAACTATGACGGTTGGTGCCGATTCGCCTTCAGCCATTCCTGACACCCCGCAGTCTGCGCCGATTGCAACCCTTTCAACGGTTGTGAAAGAACCCACGCGAGGTGTGGTGAAACCCTCAAAACCCGGAGTAAAACCAAGGACAGAGCAGGAAAAAAATTATGCCTATGCGCTGTATCATCTCGAACAGAAGGCATTGGAATTTAAAGAACTAAGCCAAAATGGGCACATACTAAAATACCAGCAAGCTTACGAAGAAATGGATGCATTGCATAAGAAATTGAAAGGGTTTTGGGATGATTATCTTCAATCTGACAAGAAAAAACCGGATTATGAGTTTTTCGCCCAGCAATCAATAACGGAGATTGCTAAAAACAAAAAGCGAATTGAGCAGCACCGTGGTGTTGGAGAAATTGTAACCAACGTGGTGCTGGGTATACTCGGCATCGGGATTTTTTATTTTGCCGCCTGTAGCATAAAATGGGCCATTAACAAGCATTTCTTCTTTAAGCCTAATACGCAGACGGCCAACATGATCCATTCTCTTATTAGCGATTTGGAAAAACTTACCCCGCCGCAGGATGAGGCTATTGAGGATGAGAACCTGCCGTTTATGGTGCAATGCCTTAAAGTCTGACCCAATTTAAAGTAAATCGCCTGTTTGACGATAAGTAAAGCATCCATGCCAACGGGGTTAGGCTTTAGCGCCTCAATCAGGATAAAGGATGCTTGATTCACAACAGGAAGAAAAAAATCCGGCTTCCAATTGGCGGTTGTTGTTTGTTTATCATTTTTACCGCCTGGGCTGTGTGCTGCTCTTTTTGGGCATACTGATTTATGACGCCCTGGGTTTTCACGAATACAACTGGCCTTTTATTGCTCTTAATGCCATGTACCTGGGGATGGCGCTGATTTTTCTTTATTTGCAGTATCTTCATCTCCCCGGGTTTAAAACGCAGGTGATCATCTCGGGAACAATGGATATTGTTGCTCAGGCTTTACTGATCAGTCTGCTGGGCAATACGCGCTCCTGGCTGGGTATTCTATTAAATGCAACCATTGCTGCCTTAAGCATTTTAGTGCCCGGGCGACTGGCTATTTTTTTTGCATCGATTGCCAGTTGCATGTTGCTCGGTTTCAGTATTTTACAATATATATACAGTGACTCGGATAATTTAAGTACGTTCTTCTACAGCGGCGTGCATGGTGCCGGAATTTTTGCTACCGCCATCACCGCCTGGTATCTGGCTAATCGGGTACGTGCCAGCGAAACGCTGGCCGCGCATCGTAGCCACGAGTTGGCCAGCATGCAGCGCATCAATGAATACATTGTTGAGCGTTTGCATTCCGGCGTCATTTATGTTGATGCCAATCAAACCATTAAATTAATTAATGGCGCGGCACGGCAATTTTTCAATGCCCAGCAAACCGAAAATCTGGCAACAATTGACCAATTGTCACTGAGCCTGGCTAAAAAATACCAGGAATACCTGCAAAAAATCGTCGATAATTTTTGCCCGGCGAAAACCATCATCAATGATCCCTATTTAAGGGTTCATTTTTTCCCAACGCAGATTGGAACCAAAGTGGCTGTGTTAATTCTTTTAGATGACATGAGTGCGGTCTCTCAACAAGCCCAGCAATTGAAGCTGGCATCTTTAGGGCGTTTTTCCGCGAGTATTGCGCACGAATTGCGCAATCCCCTCGGGGCAATTTCCCATGCGGTGCAGTTGATGGGAGAAAATGATACCCTGACGGAGGATGATTTGCGGTTAAAGGAATTGATCATCAATAATTGCCATCGCATGAATCGTGTCATTAAAAATGTCATGCAACTGTCAAGACGGGAGCAATCGCAGCAACAGATCATTGAATTAGATTCTTTTCTTAGTCAGTTTAAACAGGATTTTTGCAGCCACACGTCCTGTTCAATTCAAATTGAGCTGCCTTTAGCTCCCCTGTTGCCTTTTCATTTTGATAAAAGCCAACTGGAGCAGATTTTGGTTATACTTTGTGATAATGCCATTCAACACGGAAAAAATAAGGCCGGTCAGGCCGAAATTACCATTAAGGCAAAACAAACGGAAAAAAATACGCAGTTAATGGTCTGCGATACCGGGCCAGGCGTGAAGGAGTCGGTTATGGATGCTATTTTTGATCCGTTTTTCAGTACGGTCAGAACCGGCTACGGCATGGGTCTTTACATCGCCCGCGATCTGTGTGAAATCAATCAGGCTGCTTTAAATGTCATGAATATGGAAAAAGGGTGTTGTTTTACCATCACCTTAAATCAGGCAAGTGAGATGCTATTATGAGTAAAAACAAAATCCTTGTTGTGGATGATGAGCCGGATATCTGTGAACTCTTGTCGTTAACCCTAAAGCGCATGGGTTTAAATTGCGATACAGCCAACACTTATCAGGAAGGCATCCATTTTATTAATTCGCAGGATTATTCCCTGGTATTGACAGACATGCACTTGCCTGACGGGGACGGCATTGAATTGGTCAAATACATCCAAAAAAGCCGCCCGCAGATTCCAGTGGCCGTCATCACCGCTTATGGCAACGTCGATGGTGCAGTCAATACACTGAAAGCCGGCGCTTTTGATTACGTCTCCAAACCCATTGATTTGCCCATGCTTAAGGATTTGGTCAAAACAGCGCTGTCCATGCAGCAGAAACCAATTATCTCCCGCGATGATGTGCTGCTTGGCAATAGCGCCATCATGCAGGAATTACGGCAAAATATCGGCAAGCTGGCTCGCAGCCAGGCGCCGGTATTTATTCTTGGGGAATCCGGGGTCGGAAAGGAGTTGGTCGCGCAGCTGATTCATAATCAGGGGCCGCGGGCCGAAAAGCCGTTTATTCCGGTGAATTGCGGCGCTATCCCGTCGGAGTTAATGGAGTCGGAGTTTTTTGGTCATAAAAAGGGTAGTTTTACCGGTGCTATCAGTGACAAGTCGGGTCTTTTTGTCGCAGCCAATGGCGGTACACTCTTTTTGGATGAGATTGCCGAGCTGCCTTTGGCCATGCAGGTGAAACTTTTACGTGCAATACAGGAAAAAGCCATTAAACCCATTGGTGAACACAATGAGATTCCGGTGGATGTGCGGATTTTAAGTGCCAGTCATAAAAACCTGCAGAATGAAATTGCCTGCGGCCGTTTCAGGCAAGATTTGTATTACCGTGTGAACGTCATTGAATTGCGGGTTCCGACCCTGAAAGAGCGTTTATCGGATATTCCTTTGCTGGCTAACCACATTTTGCAGCATTTAGCCGCCGAACAGCATCGGCCGATGGAACCGCTATCCAAAGCCTGTATACAGGCCCTGCAGAATTATCAGTTTCCCGGCAACGTGCGTGAGCTTGAAAATATTCTGGAACGGGCCATGGCGATGTGTGAAGGCAATACCATCAGCGTCGAGGATTTGCATCTCCCGTCAGCCCCTACCGCGCCCATTGAAGAAAACGCCGGTCCACTGACGACGGCCTCGCCTGCACCAAAAAATCTTGACGGTTCGCTGTATGAGCACGAAAAGGAGCTTATTTTAAGCGCGCTTGAGAAAACAAAATGGAACCGGACAGCTGCGGCTAAATTGTTAGGCGTCAGTTTCAGAACGTTAAGGTACCGTCTGAAAAAACTGGGTCTTGATTAAAGGGGCACAGCCTCCCGATTGAATGTTGTTTTCTTAAGGGTTTTTTTATAAACCGCATTAATCTGCCCACCATCCCAGGCATATGTGTAGTGGCTTCCCTGCTTGCAGTTTATTAAGGTCTTGGGTCGAAACAAGGCAAAATTTGTCCCTTGACCCCGCACGGAATGATAAACCAGCCCATCATCGCCCAATTCTTTCACGGCAGCGCCCAGGCCTTGGCCAAACTGGTAATCTGTCCGGTGGTAAACCGGGTGAGTTTGGGGATCAAAAGGCAGAAGATCATACAGGTTCGCATTAAACTCAGCCACGAGGCTTCGCATGTCTATGTCCTGTGCCGGTTCATGGGTATATCGTAAAAAACGTTGCCGATGATAGACCGTTTCTGCAATCGCCGTTTCCAATTGTTCGGCCGCGTAGAAAATACCATAATCGCCATTGGAAAAGCGGCTCCCGTCAGGGTTGGTGTGGGTAAAGGCAGCCATAATAAAACCGCTTCCGGCTGTACCGAAAACCCGTTCGTGGGCAGGTAGTCCATTTAAATTGCCGACCTCATCCTGAATACGGGGATTAGTCAGGGACTGTACTTTATACAGGGCGTCGAATGCCTCTGCATCCGCCACGTCCTCAAACAGGGAAATGGGGGGAAATTTGGACGGAATCAACCGATAGCAGCGCTGTGATGCAAAGGCTGTTTTTTTCAACGTATTGATGAAGGGTATCATGCTTTACCGCCTCGCTCTGCATTTAACCGGCTGGCAATGGACCATAAATCGACCACACGGCCCTGCATCATAATGGCCATGGCGGATTGACCATTAAAAAAAGGAGCCTGGTTTGGCTTTCTGACCCAGCCATACACAGAGTCAGGATGAGAGAAGAGAATACGCAAGGCGGCGTGAATATTCAGCAGGTAGGATAAACGTTCGGCCAAATCACGGCTGATCAAGGCTTTGGCGGGATCGTTTTTGTACTTAAACAGGGTTGAGCGCTTTAAACCGAGGAGTGTCTGCATTTCCTCGGTGCTGCAGTGCCACTTTTCAAGAATACTTATGACGGCTTTAAAGGCAGCTTGTAAATCGTTCATGGTTAATGGGCTGTTGGCACTCAGTGGTATCATGATTGACTCTCCCTGATAAATCATCCTAAGTCCAAATATAGACTGTTTTTTATTAAAAGTCCATATTTAGACTTATTTCTCCACCATGAATTGAATGTCATCTTTTAATGCAGCGATACGGGCGTCAAGGTAATGATCATTGCCGGTCAGCTTTTTAGCGACATTTAACTGCCGTAGCGCATCACGTGAGCGCCCCTGCAGCAGATTGCACTGTGCCTGGGTAAAATAGGCATAACCGGTCAATTTTGAGGCCGCCTGGGCCTGAGCCAGGGTTTCGCACAGGGGCAGATCATGCTTAAACTGGCGGAATCCTTTTAACAGGATGGCAGTTGCCTGTTCGGCCTGGCCTGCGGCAAGAAGCCCCTCGGCATAAGCCATTAAAGCGGCATAATTCTCAGGATAATTGGATTGCAGTTCCTTCAGGCGTTTTAATGCCAGGGTGAATTGCCGATTACCGGCTTCCGCTTCGGACATGGCCACTTGATAAAACAGGTTATCTTTGTTTTCGGTGACGAGATGGGCTAATTGGCCTTCTGCATTGGTAAATTGATTGGCTTTCATTAGGGCCAGGCTTTGCCCGTAGGCGCAGGCCGCTGCGGTGTTGTGACGCTGACATTCTTTCGAGTAATAATCAAGCATTTGCTTGCTGTTTTCCGCCAGGCTGTTGCGGATTAACTCCTTAAACAAATGATAATCCAGGCTATCAGGGTAATTTTTATGTTTGACGTTGCCGCTGCGGTTCTCGGCTTCTGCGATACGGTCTTCATCCAAAGGGTGGGTGCGTAGAATAGCAGGGATGTTGTCTGTGTAATAATAGCGGGTGGCCTCCTGCATTTTTTTAAAAAACCCCGCCATGCCGCGAGGATCGAAGCCGGCTTTCATGAGCATGGCTATGCCGATACGATCCGCTTCTTTTTCATTGGCCCGGGTAAAATTGATATTGTCCTGGGCAAATCCGGTGATCGAGGCCATCATCGCGCCGCCTGCAAGCGTCGGGTTGATGGCGCCTAAAGCCACAGCCGCCAGCATGGAGGCGAGCATTGGAACGCGCATTTGCTTTTGATGTTGAATCATGCGGTAGAGGTGGTGCAACCTGACGTGGGCAATTTCATGCGCCATCACAGCGGCCAGCTCGCTTTCATTCTTGGTGGCAAGAATCAGTTGGGTATTGATCCCTATATAGCCGCCGGGGCCTGCGAAGGCATTAATTTCATTTGATTTGACAATAAAAAAATAGGGCATGGGCATATGGGCAAACTGAGACAAGCGCTTACCCAGGTGATTGATGTATTGGGTAGCTAGCGGGGTGCGGACTACGAGATCCGATTGATTAATCAATTGCCTGAATTCTTTTTCAAGCTCTTCAAGTTCGCTGGTTGAATAGGGACTGAATGCCTGGGCGGTGTTGCCAAGACCGATAGACAGGAGGACAACCAGCGTGAGCGCATGACGGGTGAATCTCCCTGTAAACCTTTGAAAACGGCCTGTCATTCCTCTTCCTCTTGTTGATATCCGGGAAAAACCATGGATTATAGTAAATCAGTCTGCCAGCCATGGCAAAAATTTAGCATAAATCCCTGACAGACCGAGGGATTCACCCGTGTTTTCGTGATCAATACTACTCAGAAATTGAATAATTTGTTATCATGTTTGGATTTTTAGAGTCATCGGTTTAACTATGCACAATTCCTTTATGCTCCATGCGCTTGACCAGGCCAGGTTAGGCAAGGGCTTTTGTGCACCCAATCCCAGTGTCGGCGCTGTGGCCGTGCGCGGGCAGGCTATTATTGCTGCAGGGTACCATGCCGGAGCAGGTAAGCCGCATGCCGAACAGGAGGTTCTCAGGCAATTGTCGGGTAATTTGAGCGATGTGACCCTGTATGTGACCCTGGAACCCTGTAACCATTGGGGAAAAACACCGCCTTGTGTGGAGGCGATTATTCAGGCAGGAGTCGGACGGGTTGTTTATGGATTTGCCGACCCTAATCCGCTGGTGGCAGCCAATAATACCCCCGCTTTGTTGCAACAGCACGGTATCGAAGTCGTTCAATGCGTTTTGCCGCAAATTGACGCGTTTTATCAGAGTTATCATCATTGGACACTGACAAAAAAACCCTGGGTCACCGCTAAAATTGCGCAAACCCTCGATGGTAAAATTGCAGGCCCAAACGGCGAAAGGGTGAGTATTTCCAATGCGGACTGCTCTGAATTCACGCACACGCAGCGCCTGCACTGTGATATTGTGTTAACCACGGCGGCGACTATTCGTAATGATAACCCTCGCCTGGATGTACGATTACCTGGATACGCTTGCAAAAAACCCTTAGCCATCATTGATCGTAATCTCTCGTTAACGGCCGAATTAACTGTTTTTAGTACCGCGCTGTATTGCCATGTCTTTCACGACGAAACAGTCAGTGTCAAAAACCCTCTCCCCCACTGCACTTACCATGCCGTCAGCAGTCAGGCCAACCGGCTGGATTTGCAGGCGATTATCGGTAGCCTTGGCGCGTCAGGGTATCATGATGTGTGGGTTGAAGCAGGGGGGCGTTTGTTTTCTGCCCTGCATGAGCAACACCTGGTGAATACCACTTTTTTTTATATCGTGCCTGAAGTACTAGGTGAATCAGCAAGCAATGGGTATCATGGCGGTGAGATATTGAAAGGCGGGCGTTCAGTCTCGTGGCAGGCGAAGGCAGACAATATGATATTGCGTCTGGATTGGTTGGAGAAGTAATGTTTACCGGACTCATAGAAGAAAAAACGCAGGTAATAAGTAATGAACCGGCTTCCGGGGGCATGCGTTTGTGCCTGCATTCCCCTTTTACGGTGTTACAAAGCGGTGAAAGCATCGCGGTGAACGGTGCCTGCCTCACCTATACACCTCATGAAACCCCCGCCTGCCTGACCTTCGATGTTTCACCGGAAACCCTGGCTAAAACAAACTTAAGTCAACTGAAAGCGGGCGATTACGTCAATCTCGAGCGCGCCATGTTGGCGCATAGTCGTTTTGGCGGGCATTATGTCAGCGGCCACGTCGACACCACGGCTTGTTTAGCCGAGATGAAGGCAGTCGGTGACTATTATGAAATCCGGGTGAACGATTTTGCTACGGATGCTAGGCTTTATCTGCTGCCCAAGGGCAGTATTACGCTGGATGGCGTCAGTTTGACCATTAACGCGGTGGCACAGGGTGCGATTGATGTCATGCTGGTGCCGCATACGCTGATGGTGACGACCTTGGGATACCTCAAACCCGGTCATCGTTTTAATGTGGAATTTGATTATTTGACTCGAATTGTTGCTCATCAACTCAGCATTTCGGGCCAGTTAAAGAATGAGGTTTATTCATGACGAGTCCTTTTGCCAGCATTGAGCACGCAATAGAAACTTTAAAAGCAGGGCGCATGATCATGCTCCTTGATGATGAAAATCGTGAAAATGAAGGTGATCTGGTCATAGCCGCGCAATATGCCACGCCAGAAGCCATCAATTTCATGTCACGGTTTGGACGCGGTTTAATCTGCCTGCCCATGGCGGGAGAATTGATTGATAAATTGCAGCTGCCCATGATGGCCAGCCATAACCGTTCTCCCTACGGCACGGCGTTTACTGTGTCTATTGAGGCAGCCCGCGGGGTGTCGACAGGGATATCCGCAAGTGATCGTGCTCACACTATCCAGGTGGCTATTGATGCCGCCAGCAGTCCGGCTGATATTATTTCACCCGGCCATGTTTTTCCGCTGCGCGCAAAAGACGGCGGGGTGTTAAAGCGTCAGGGGCAAACAGAAGGCAGCGTGGATCTGGCACGGCTGGCGGGGTTAACACCAGCAGCGGTTATCTGTGAAATTATCAATGACGACGGCACCATGAGCCGCCGCGATGAACTCGCCGTTTTTTCAAGGCAGCATGATATTCCCATGGTCACTATTCGCGACCTGATTGATTATCGCATACGCCATGAAACACTGGTTGATGCCGCTGCAGAAACCACCATCCCTCTGCAGGACCATGGACTTTTTACCATGACCGTTTTCAACAATGAGCTGGATGATGCCGAGCATTTTGCTCTGGTGAAAAAGCCTGTGGTTGCCAATCAGATTCCGTTGGTTCGCATTCATTCCGAGTGCATTACCGGTGATGTTTTTGGTTCCTGTAAGTGTGATTGCGGTGCGCAATTGCAGCGCTCCTTAAATCTTATCGCAAAAGAGGGGGGGGTTCTGATTTATCTGCGCCAGGAAGGACGCGGCATTGGTCTTGCCAATAAATTAAAAGCCTACGCCCTGCAAGATCAGGGATTGGATACCGTGGACGCCAATTTAAAATTGGGATTCCCGGCGGATAACCGCGACTATGCGATCGGTTTCCAGATTCTTAAACACCTGGGCATTGATGTTCTGCGTTTAATGACCAATAATCCGCAAAAACTGGATGGGCTTACCAAGTTTGGCCTAACCATCAGCGAACGCGTACCTTTAACCATCGAACCGTCTAACGAAAACCGTAACTATTTAAAAACCAAGCAAACCAGGCTCGGGCATTTAATGACTGTGGATTAGGATGAATGAATGAAACTGATTGATGAAACCACGGCTGAACAAAGCCGCTCTTTTCCTGTCGCTTTGGTCGTAAGCCAATTTAATCGCGATGTAACTGCTGAATTAAAGAAAGGCGCGATCGAGCGTTTATTGCAGTCAGGGTTTCACGATCATGATTTGCTGATCGTGGAGGTACCGGGCGCCGTTGAGATTCCACTCCTGGCTAAACGTCTTGCCGCAAAAGGGCAGGTTGAAGCCATTATTGCACTTGGCGCTGTCATTCGCGGTGAAACCACGCATTATGATTATGTTTGCGAACAGGTCAGCAATGGGTGTCAGCAGGTTGCACTGGAGTATGATCTGCCGATTATTTTTGGGGTGCTCACCACTGAAAATGAAGAGCAGGCCTGGGATCGCCTCGGCGGCCGACATGGTCATAAGGGGCGGGATGCGGCTGATTGCGCGATAGCCATGCATACGATCCTTAAACAACTTTAAACGCACGGTTAAGCGGGTTAATTAGGATTTTATAGCGGCTTTTAATAAAAAAGTGTGTTATTTATGCTCTTCTTTTGCTAAAATTAAATCCCGTTTATATGCAAACTTAATTCCTTCGCCATCTAGGCGGACAGCATTCCAAACGGGGTCACTTATGACAAATTATATCTTCATTACCGGCGGCGTAGTTTCTTCTTTAGGTAAAGGCATCGCAGCCGCTTCATTAGCCGCAATCCTTGAAGCACGCGGTTTAAGCGTTACCCTCATTAAACTTGATCCCTACATTAACGTTGATCCAGGCACCATGAGTCCTTTCCAGCATGGGGAAGTGTTTGTGACGCAAGATGGGGCAGAGACGGATCTGGATCTTGGTCATTACGAACGCTTTGTACGTACGACCATGACGAAAAGGAATAACTTCACCACCGGCAAAATTTATGAGACGGTGATTAAAAAAGAACGGCGGGGCGATTACCTCGGGGGGACCGTTCAGGTTATTCCACACATCACCAATGAAATTAAACGCTCAATTAAAATGGGTGCGGAAGGGTTTGATATCGCCATGATTGAAATTGGCGGCACGGTTGGGGATATTGAATCCCTGCCTTTCCTTGAAGCTATTCGCCAGATGCGTATGGAATTGGGAAGCCAGCACGCCCTGTTTATTCATCTGACCTTAGTCCCCTATATTCCTACCTCAGGAGAAACCAAGACAAAACCTACCCAGCACTCCGTCAAGGAACTTCGCTCCATCGGGATACAGCCTGATATCCTCATTTGCCGTTCAGAAAAGGCATTATCCGTGAGCGACAGAGAAAAAATTGCGCTGTTCACTAACGTGGAAAAAGACGGTGTTATTTCCCTTGAAGACGCCAAAACCATTTACCAGATCCCAATGATTCTGCACGAGCAGGGGCTGGATGACATTGTGGTTAAAAAACTGGGCCTTGAGTTAAAGCCGGCTGACTTAAGCGAATGGAAAACTGTGGTTGAAAAGCAAGCCAGACAGACCATGACGATTAAAGTCGCCATGGTGGGTAAGTATACGGAATTGAATGATGCTTACAAATCCATTAATGAAGCCTTATTGCATGCTGGTATCCATACTCAGACAAAGGTAGAGATTGTTTACATCGATGCGGAGCAGATTGAACAGCAGGGCATTGAGCAATTAAAGGATGTGGATGCCATTTTAGTGCCGGGTGGTTTTGGTCCCCGGGGTATTGAAGGAAAAATTCGTGCTATTCAATATGCGCGCGAGCAACGTGTGCCCTTTTTGGGTATTTGCCTTGGCATGCAAACGGCTGTTATTGAGTTTGCACGCCATGTAGCCGGGTTGGCGGGTGCAAATTCCACGGAATTTGATAGCAAGACCGCTCATCCTGTCATTGGTTTAATCAGTGAGTGGGCTGAAGCTGATGGCCGCATCAATGTCAGAAATGAGCATACTGATCTTGGCGGCACCATGCGTCTTGGCGCTCAGGCCTGCCTGCTTGATCCTCAATCGCTGGCCTACCGTGTTTATGAAAATAAAGATCAGATCATGGAACGTCATCGCCACCGTTATGAAGTCAATAATCAATACATCGAACAGCTGACTCAGGCTGGATTAATGATTTCCGGCCGCTCAGGGGATAAATTGTTGGTTGAAATGATTGAGTTGCCTAACCATCCCTGGTTTATTGCCTGCCAATTCCATCCCGAGTTTACCTCTACGCCACGTGATGGCCATCCGCTGTTTAAACAATTTGTACTGGCGGGACGAAACTACCATCAAGAAAAGGATAAAGCATGAAGTTATGTGGTTTTAACGCAGGGTTGGATGCCCCCTTATTTTTAATTGCAGGCCCCTGCGTCATCGAAAGTGAAAGCATGGCGCTGGAGACGGCTGGGTATTTAAAGGAGTTATGCAATGCATTGCAATTGCCTTTTATTTACAAGTCGTCCTTTGACAAAGCCAACCGCTCATCCATGGGTAGTTACCGCGGACCGGGTTTTGAAAAGGGATTGTCCATTCTGGAAAAGGTTAAACAGCAAATTGGCGTGCCGGTATTGACTGATGTGCATGAAGATACCCCGTTGCAGGAAGTGGCGAGCGTTGTGGATGTCCTGCAAACGCCGGCCTTCTTATGCCGTCAGACCAATTTTATCCAGAAAGTGGCGGCGGTAAACAAACCGGTCAATATCAAGAAAGGGCAGTTTCTTTCACCCTGGGAGATGAAACATGTGGTGGCCAAAGCCAAGGCCACTGGCAATGAACAGATCATGGTATGCGAACGGGGCGTGAGTTTTGGTTATAACAACCTGGTTTCTGACATGCGCTCCTTGCAGATTATGCGTGAAACCCAATGTCCGGTAGTGTTTGATGCAACGCATTCGGTGCAGTTACCGGGCGGCAACAATGGCATGTCCGGCGGCCAGCGTGAATTTGTACCCGTTTTAGCCAGAGCCGCCACAGCAGCCGGGATTTCAGGTCTTTTTATGGAGACTCACCCTGATCCGGACAAGGCGCTGAGCGACGGCCCCAATAGTTGGCCTCTGGATAAAATGAAGCCTTTACTTGAAAGCTTAATGGCCATTGATCGCGTAGTTAAAAGCAACCCTGATTTGCTCTGATTAAAGTCTTGTGACAACCCTGGGTACCGCGGACAAGCCGCGGTACGTAGGATTTATATTCACAGGGCAGGCAGGATTTATACTCACACGGTACGTAGGGTTTATACTCTTCTTGCTCCCAAGGGGAGCTGGGTGCCCATCACTACAGCTTATTTTATATAATTGACCGACTCCAGAAGCTGAAATGTTTGGTTATTTTCTTTTTCTGGTGAGTTAATTGTAGAAGTAGGTATTTATCAGACTGATTTGGCGGAGAGGCAGGGATTCGAACCCTGGGAAGGTTGCCCTTCAACGGTTTTCAAGACCGCCGCAATCGACCGCTCTGCCACCTCTCCGACAGTGCGAAATACTATCGTAAGCCCAGCTGCATTGCAAATTATTTTTTATAAATTTGGAAAAGAAAAGAGTCGCTAATTCGCCTTCTCAAGAGTTCGCAAATTGTTACAGGATGGGTATAATGGGCGGCATTTGCAAAAGTATTGCCGTCTCACTGCGGCGAGTGTTTTACAGGGTGTTAATAAATGAAACAATTACAAGCGATATTCCTGATAAGCCTGATTCTATTTCTGGGGGCCTGTTCCAAATGGGGACGCGATGATGACGACAATGGCCCTTATAAGGGTATGAGCGCCAAACAATTGTTTGACCAATCAAAAGACGCCATGGCCAAAGGCCAGTACCAAACCGCTTCCAAACGCCTCGAAGCTCTGGAATCCATGTACCCTTTCAGTGAATACGCCGAGCAGGCGCAGCAGGATTTGATTTATGCCTATTATCAGAATGGCGATTACGCATCGGCCGCTGCCACGGCGGAGCGTTTTATTCACCTCTATCCGCGCGCCCAGCATGTGGATTACGCCTATTACATGAAAGGATTGGCGAATTTCAATCAACCACGCGGTTCTTTTGCCAATGTTATTCCCCTGGATGAGTCCATGCGGGACTCAGGCACCCAGGCGCAGGCATACAGCGATTTTGCGGCCTTGATTGAACGCTTCCCCAATAGCGCTTACAAACCCAATGCCTTGCAGCGCATGATTTATTTAAGAAATACCTTTGCCCAACGGGAGCTTAATGCCTCCAGGTATTTCTTTGAGCGTAAGAAATACGTAGCCGCAGCCGAACGGGCCAGCTATTTAGTTAAAAATTACCCGCAGGCGCCTGCCGCTCAGCAGGGCCTGGTGCTTCTTTATAAATCCAATCTGGCTTTAGGATTGAGAAAAGCGGCGGAGGATACTCTGGCGGTTTATAATTCAACTTATCCAAATCAACCCATCAATGCTAACGCTCAAAGCTAAAACCATAACCCGTCTGATAGCCTGTTTGCTGGCTTTGTTTTTCAGCAATCAGGCTTTTTCCAGTGAGCCCCTGGCGGTTGGAGACATCCCTTCATTGCGTCGTGACTACCAGCTTTATCAAGCCTGGTCTTTGGGGAGAAATTATTATTTCGGTACCACGCTCAAGCAGGATCGCATCATGGCTCTTGCCTGGCAAATGATTTATGTCAGTCTGCTGCCTGAACGCTACCCCGATAAAAAGACACTGCTTTCTTTTTATGAGCAAGGGTTATCCCGTTCACAACGTGCTGAAGCAAGCTATCGGGCTGACCTCTTTAAGCAGAAATATCACTTGCATGAGGCCTTGAACGAGGCGCAACTGGCTAAAGCCTATCGCTTGCGTGATGAAGTCAACGTTTGGGATAAGCTGGATTTGGATTTGCCTCCCCGGACGGTCAATGCCCATTTTAACCGCTGGCTAGAATGGCTCGCAGAGCACGGCAACAGGGAGTTGGCATTGGCATTCGATGAAAAAGCCAGCCAGCTTAACCGGGAGAAAAAATTTCCCATTGTGTATGGGCAAGTCGTCATCCGGGGGCCGGAGCCCCTGGCGATGGTTCAGAGCAATGTACCATGCACACCTGAGGGGTATTTTGTCACCCAGGCTTTCGATAATACGCTCAAATTTGCGCTACCCGGCTATCAAACAGTGACTATTCCCGTGGTTAACCCGTCGATTCAAAGCGTGGGCACCGTGGTTCTGGTTAAGCGTTCTCACAGTCAACGTACCGGCGTGGTTGGTCGTGTACTGCCCTGGCGCGGACTTTCTCATGGCAATATCGTATTGACCATGGATGAAACCAGCCTGGTTAAACAACCGGATCCCTGGTATCACCCGGTCATTCCCTTAACGGTCACACCGGGTGGTGAATTTTATGCGACAGGCCTGGTGCCGGGTAACTATCATCTTTACATCAATACCGCAGGCGTTTCCACCTCCATTAAATTCACAGCGAGAGAAGGCGAAATCCGTGGCTTGTCTCTGGTTGATTTGCGGGCTCAGGCACGCTAAGGGGCAAAAAAACCTCATGGTTTTTCTGCCCCATGCGACTTAAGCGAGACAGTCGGCTTCTTCAAGAGACGGGGTGGTGGTTTGGGTGGCGGATTTTTGCTGTAGGCCATCCATTAGATCATTGGTTAAAGCACGCAATTCGCCGCATAATAAGGCGAGGGCTGCGTCGCGCTGCATATAATCTTCTTCAAGCTGGCTGATATCGTTGAATTCATCCACAAGGTAATCAAGGCATTTCAAGCGCTTGAACGTCAATTCATGCGTCAGAGTCAGCTGGATACGCTCATTCCAAATCAATGAAATTTCCGCGGCCACCAATCCCTGCGATAACAGCGTGATGATTTCTTCCGCCGGCAATTCATAGCCTTTGCAATTAACGCGCTTTTTTTCATCGCCGGGCGAAAAGAGCAGACAATCCGATGCTAATTGGAAGGGGCTGGGCAAAGAACCCGGCTCGGAAATCCATTCAGCAAACCGTGTGGCTAAATTTTCAGGATAAAACAAGGGTTCCAGCTGAATACCCGGTATGGATTTGCGTAGCAGGGCAATCAGTTGAGAGGCCTGATTTTCGCTGGCTGTGTTGATGATAAGACGCTGGGCGCTGGTGTCAAGCAGGGCCGGGAGACGCTTTTGGACACAAAAGGATTTAGGCAGCAATTCAAATTCAAGATCTTCTGCCATTTGCGCTTTTTCAGCGCGCTTGATGGAACGCCCCTGCTGCGCTTCCAGAGTCTGAATTTTTTCAGCCAACAAGCGGTTGATGACGCCGCGGGGAAGAATGCGTTCTTCTTTACCCAGGCAGATAAGGCTGCTGCCGGCGATTTCCTGAACCAGTTCATCCTGATAAGCCGGCAGCCAGCCATAAATGAAACGGGCATGCGGCGGGCAGGGCTTTAAGCGTTCCTCTGCCAATGCAGTATTCAAGTCAACCGGTTCGTTTAATTCGTAGTTATAGATGAGGGCATTACTAAACCACATGATTGTTCCTTATCAGCAAAAAAGCGATGCTACCATGTTTAAGGGATGCTGCGATAGGGTGCGAATCACTGTCAGCTGGACGTACTCGGCAAACGGGAAAACCATGGGTTCATAACGTGAACAGCTGCCCGTCTTCGCGGGAAAGACAGGGGTTTTGTCATCACCGTCTCTATCTGTCATCCCCCGCGCAGGCGGGGGATCTATCAGGATCCTGACAGGACCATGTCAATTACCAATAGGCATTCAAAGCCAGCACATAGGACGTGAAATCACCCGTGTCCCTGCCGGCTGCACTTTTCCACACGCCGCCTATTAAGCCAATGTTTTCGTTGAAATTGTACTCAATCGCCGGTGCATAGGTGATTTGATCGACCGTACCATGACCTAAAGGCGCAGGGAGACCGGTAGCGGTGGTGCCAGGATTGCCCCTGAACGTTGTCGCCTGACGATTGGCCACATAACCCTCCAGGACGGCTACCCAGTGTTGGGTCAAACTGAGTTCACCGGCTAAATCGAGACTGACCAGATCACCCGGATCCAGCGTTGCATCGGTATCGAGTGCCCCGCCAAAGGTGTTAAACCCTCGCAGCCTGACATCATTGGCATGCATGTACGCAAGGCTTAAACGGGTGCGCAGATAGATGGTGTCGTTAAACGGCTTTAAATGTTGGAAATTAAGGGCCAAAGCGGTCTGGTAGCTGCCAATCCCGGATGCATCCGTGCCATTGGCAAAGGGGCTTAAATGCTCGTATTGACCCGTCGGCAGAGTTTCCTGGATAGTGAAACGCAGATCAGGCCGCCACGCGGAATCCTTTTGCTCAAGGACTTGGTAACCTAAAGTCACGGCCGTATCGCTGACCTTGTGGGAGGAACTGCCGCGAAAACGGTTAAACGTATAGGGCAAGATGAATTGAATGTCCAGCCTATCAGTCAAGCCATGCGAAAAAATCGGGTTGATGATGGTGCTGATATTGGCTGGCGTATGTGTCAATTTCCAGTGCTTGTCGTAAACCCCGTCGTTGTCATTGTAAAACAGGTAGGTTTCGAGATTGGTATGGCCTTTCGGAATGGTGTGGCCAGAGGGTGCAAGCAAAGGACCGGTGTACCAGGGGCCTGCCATTGCTACTTTACAAAACAGCAGGCTGGCTAAAATAGAGACTGGTTTGGTAAAGTTAGCTTTCATAATACACCTCTTGTTATAATAATGGCCTTGCGGCGGTTAAATATTCTGGTGTAGATTAGCCCACTTTTCATGTTTGGGAAATAGTTAAATGAATGCTTCAGTTGTACTCGAACAGAGCAAACAGTCCAGTATCGTGCGTGGGCATCCCTGGATATTTCCCAAAGCCATCGCCAAAACAGCCGGCCATCTGCAAACCGGCGAACTGGTATCCATCTTAAGTGCCGAAGGGGAACTCATCGGCACGGGTGTTTATAACGAACACTCACTCTATCGCGTACGGGTATTGGCTTTGGCTTTTGAAAAAATCGATTGCTCGTCGTTTAAAACCATTCTCAAACACAGGCTTCGCCAGGCGGTTACCCTGCGTCGGGCTTTAAATTTGCCCAATGCCGAAACCAATGCCTATCGCCTGTTTAACAGCGAGGCCGATGGCTTGTCCGGTTTAACCATTGATTGCTTCAATACTTATTGCGCTGTTTCAAGTTCTGCGTATTGGGTGGAACTGCATCGGCAGGACATCATTACTGTCCTTCAGGAGGTTATGTCCTGTGATGAAGTGATCTGGCTTTCGCAGAGTAAACCCTTAAGTCAGGATGGCTGGGAAGGGGACGCTGAACCGGTTAATCCAAAAATGACTGAAATTGTTGAAGGTGGGGTGCGGTTTGAAATTGACTTTTCAACCGCACAAAAAACAGGGCTTTTTATTGATCAACGCGAAAACCACCAGCGCATCGCCGCACTCGCAAAAGGCAAAACGGTACTCGATCTGTATAGCTATACCGGTGGTTTTGCCCTGCATGCCGCCAAGGCAGGCGCCAGGAAAGTCACGGCTGTTGACAGTTCAAAAACCGCCATTGAACAAGCTATGCGCAATGCGCGCTTAAACGCAGTCGATCAGGTGGAGTGGATTGCGGCTGATGCCCGTAATTATCTTGCTCAGGCAGGCGACTACGATTTGATTATTCTTGATCCGCCAAAACTGGTACCGTCCAAACGCGATTTAAATCGTGCTAAAAATTATTACCGCTTTTTGCACCGCGAAGTATTCAAGGCTATGAAGCCTGGCGCGTTGTTAATGACCTGCAATTGTTCGTCTGCCTTGTCAGCCCAGGAGTTTGCAGCACTCGCAGCCAGTCAGGCGGCCATGGTTGGCAAGCAGGTGCGGTTATTGGGCGTTTTTGGCCCGGCGAGTTGCCACCCCACGCGGCCGTCCTTTCCGGAAGGCAATTACCTGACCGCCGTGTTACTCGCCGTTGTTTAATCGGATTCAGCCGCGTAAGTATTCACTACCGTCAATACCCGGCGTGTGGCGGTGAATTGATGACCGAAGCGGTTAATGCCATCCTCGCGCATGCGCGGGGCATGATTCCGGATGTACTGCTGATAATGCGTTTCACTGGCTAAATAATAATGCACAACCAATTCGCGCTGCTTTTGGTCTTTTGGCTCGTCCTGAACGGATAAAATGGCTTTGAGAAACCCTTCAAATCCAAGCAACTCCTCAATATGCGGTTTTAACCACGCCATAAAGGCGTCGATAATGGCGGCGTCGACACTGAGATTCACTTCATAAATCAGCATGAAAATCCTTATTGGTTGTGTTGTTTTCTGTGGCGTGCTTCAAGGCAGTCCAGCACATCATACAAACTGACGTCACAGGCATGCAGCAGCACGAGCAGGTGATACAGCAAATCCGAAGTCTCATTGACCAGTTCAATGCCATCGCCTTTAACAGCCGCAATAACTGTCTCCACCGCTTCTTCCCCGACTTTCTGCGCGCAGCGTGTGGCACCGCTTATCAGCAATTGCCGGGTATAACTGGATGAATCCTTGGTGTCGGCACGTTGCTTGATGAGCTCAATCAAGGTGGCTAAAAAACGGAGCGGGGTGTCTTTCGAGGGTTGAAAACAACTGGTCAAGCCCAGGTGACAGGCCGGTCCTTCAGGCCTGACCTGAACAAGAAGTGAATCTTTATCGCAATCAGTGCTGATTGTCATCACAGTCATGGTATGACCGGACGTTTCCCCTTTGCGCCACAGGCGTTGTTTGCTGCGGCTATATAAGGTGAGCTGCTGTGTGGCCAAGGTTATCTGCAGGGCTTCTTTATTCATGTAACCCAGCATCAAGACCTGTCCATCCTCGTGATTTTGCACAATCACAGGCAGCAATCCTGCCATTTTTTGCCAATCAAGCGATGCCGGTAAATCGTTTAACATGGTCGCACCTCGATGTTGTGTTGAGCAAGTTCTCTTTTGACTTCAGCAATGCTTAGTTGATGCTCATGAAAAACACTGGCGGCCAGGGCTCCGTCTACCCGGCATTGTTGAAAGACATCGACAAAATGGCGCACGTCGCCTGCGCCGCCAGAAGCGATCAGCGGGATGGAGAGTAATTCACGGGCGGCAGCCAATTGCTCCCCATCATACCCCGTGCGCATGCCATCAGCGCGCATACAATTTAAGACCACTTCACCTGCCCCTCGCTCTTGTATTTCTTTAAGCCAATGCCAGGTTTTACGTTGGGCATTTCGGCTTTTTCTTTCATCGCCAGTGTATTGATAGACATGGTAATCGCCGTCTATCCATTGGCTGTCGACACCCACCACCACGCATTGACTGCCAAAGGCATGCGCCAGTTTGTCGATTAAATCCGGGGTTTCCAGTGCGGGACTATTGATGGAGATTTTATCCGCACCGGCATTGAGAATAGCGTGCGCCTGATTCAGGGTACGGATGCCGCCAGCGACCGTGAACGGAATGCTTAAGGTCGCGGCCACCTGATTAACCCAGGTCAGAGACACACTGCGGCTGTCGCTGCTTGCCGTGATATCATAAAAAACCAGTTCATCCGCACCTTCGTCACTGTAGTGGGCAGCTAATTGCAGAATATCGCCCACCACACGGTGATGACGAAACTGCACGCCTTTCACCACCTGGTTGTTACGCACGTCAAGACAGGGAATAATGCGTTTAGCTAACATGCGGCTACCTCCATCAAGGCGGCGCGTAAATCGAAATCCGTTTCGTATAAAAGGCGGCCTAAAATAGCAGCGGAGAGTCCTATGGTTTTCAACCTGTCCAAATCCTGCTGGTGGCGGATGCCGCCTGAAGCTTGCCAGGCGATATCAGGAAAACGTCGCAGCGCTTCTTCATACAGGGGAAAGTTCGGCCCTGACATCATGCCGTCTTTGGCAATATCGGTGCATAAAACCTGGTTGACGCCTTGCTGACGATACGGCTCAATCACATCCCATAAGGACAAGGCCGTGCCGGTTTGCCAACCGTGAATAGCCGGTGTTGGAATACCAGCGACCATGCGGATATCGACAGCCAGTACAATGTTTTCGGCGCCGCAGTATTGGATGATTTGCGAGGCTTTGGATGGATCACTGACGGCAATGCTGCCAATAACCAGATCACTCACCCCCAATTCCAGGCAGGCCTGAGCGGTTGACAGCCGACGTATGCCGCCGCCAACCTGCAGGCGGGCGCCTGCCGTCTGCAAGGCTTTGATAATGGACAACTGCTGAATGGCGCCGGATTTGGCGCCATCCAGATCCACGATGTGCAAGCGCCTCGCCCCTTGCTGGCAGTAGTGCTGGGCCAGAGCCAATGGTAATTGAGGATAGACGGTGGTTTTGCTGAAATCACCCTGTTGCAGGCGCACACACTGGCCTTGCTGAATATCAATGGCAGGAATAAGTAACATCATGACTCCAACTGTAAAAAATTATTAAGTAAGGTTAAGCCCGCCTGGGCTGATTTTTCCGGATGAAACTGCATGCCGTATACCGAACCCTTTTGCACGATTGCGGTAAAGCGTTCGCTGTAGTGACAATAAGCGGCGGCATACTCGTTGTCGAGTAAGGCATAGCTATGGACAAAATAGACATAGTCCCCAGGCGTTAGCCCGGCAGCTAAAGGGCTATCCCTGCACCAGTCCAGGGTATTCCAACCCATGTGCGGTACCGGGTAATCCTTTTTTGTCGGCAAACGCCTTATGGTGCCTGGCAATAACCCAAGACCATCAACGGATCCTTCGTCACTGTGTTCAAACAGTAATTGCATGCCAAGGCAAATACCTAAAAGCGGTTGCTTGAGTTTTTGCAGCGGTTCAATTAAACCGCGTGCGTTTAAAGCCTGCATTCCGGCGCCAGCGGCGCCCACGCCGGGTAAAATAACATGGCTTGCCCCGGCAATCACGGCAGGATCGTGCGTGAGCTGGTAGTTATAACCCAAACGGCTCAGGGCATTGCCGAGCGAGGTGAGGTTATTGCCGGTTACATCGATGACTGCAATCATAAAACACCTTTTGTGGTCGGTAAGCATGCGCTTTCTATGGCCATCGCCTGGCGTAAGGCGCGGCCTAAGGCTTTAAAGCAGGCTTCAATCATGTGATGATGGTTTTGCCCTTTTACCTGAATATGGAGGCTCGCACCGAGGGTGCTGGCCAGCGACTGAAAAAAATGCGGTATCATTTCAGTGGCCAGGCCGCCTACAAATTCACGGGTGAAAGGGGCATCAAATGCACAATAGGCACGGCCACCCAAATCAATCGCCAGTGAGGCTAAGGATTCATCCATGGGCAGGGTAAACCCGTAACGGGCAATGCCGCGTTTGTTGCCCAAGGCCTGTTTGAGCGCGTCCCCGAGGATTAAGGCGGTGTCTTCCACCAAATGGTGTTCATCCACCTCGGTATCGCCGCGGGCATGGAGCTTAAGGCTAAATCCGCCGTGACGGGCTACTTGTTCAAGCATGTGGCTGAAAAAGGCAATGGGCGTATCAATCCGGCTGTCTTCTTCACTGTCTAATGTTAATTGCAGCGAAATGTCCGTTTCCCGCGTATGGCGGTTGAGCGAGACTTGCCGGGTGGATAACAAGTACAAAGCAATCTCATCCCAGCCATGATCAGCGTTAATCGGCAAAAAAGATACGCCAAGATTATCGGCTAATTGCCTGTCTGTTTCCCGATCGCCAATGACCCAGGTACTTGCTGTATCCAGTTTGCCGTCTCGAAAATAATGATCTACCAGACCGGTAGCCGGTTTTCGACAGCCACAGCCGTCTTCGGCGCGATGTGGACAAATCAGGATGTCGCTAAAGACTATGCCCTGCGATTGAAACAGCGCCAGAATAAAATCATGGCAGGTCTGAAAATCATCCATAGGAAAAGACGTTGTTCCCAGGCCATCCTGATTGCTGACCATCACCAGTTGAAACCCTGCCTGCTTAAGGCGAAGCAGGGCGGGGATAACCCCTTCGGTCAAGCGGATTTTCTGAAGCCTGTCTACCTGAAAATCAGAGGGTTCCTCAATAAGGGTGCCGTCTCTGTCGATAAAAAGTAATTTTTGCATAAGCGACTCATCTCATAGAAAAAGCATCAAGGGCCGTCATCAAGTGATCATTCTGTTGTTCATCACCCACCGTGATGCGTAACATCGATTGTAAAACGGGGGATTGGGGAAAATGACGCACAGCGATCCCCTGTTCGGCAAGCCAGGCCTGCAAATCTTGAGCATGAGGACTTTTAACCAGTAAAAAATTGGTACGGCTGGGGTAAACGGACTCAATCACGCGGCATTGACTGAGCCGCATGCGTAAAATTTCCCGTTGCACCAGGATTTTTTCAACGGTGTCGCTAAACCAGTCCTGACGGTTCAATGCCTGTTCAGCCAGTTCCAATACCGCACTGGAAAAAGGGAAGGGCGACATGATGCCTCTGATGGCCTGAACGAGGGGAGCCTGGGTCATGATGCTGCCAACTCGTAATCCAGCCATACCATAGGCTTTGGAGAGCGTTCTCAGCACGATAAGATTATCATACAGTGGAATCAGGCGGGCAGCGCTTTCCGTTTGGGCAAATTCTATATAAGCCTCATCGGCAATGACGATGGACTTCCCGGCCATCTTATCGCACAGGTCACTGACCGTTTGCAAATCAATCAGCCCCCCCGTGGGATTATTGGGACGGCAAATCATGATGAGTTTGCAATCGGGCTGCCATTGGGCAAGAAGATTATCCAGCGAAAAATTAAACTCACTCTCAGCATCGAGAGGGCAATTACGAATCCCTGCCTGCTGTAAGTGAGCATAGAAGGCATACATGGGAAACGTGGGTGGGCATTGCAGAATGCTGTCGCTGCCAACGCGGATAAAAAGGCGCATTAACAAATCCAGTCCATCATCGCTGCCACGGGTGATGACCAGTTGGTCTGTATCAACCTGATACAAATCAGCTAGACGCTGTTCAATACGCTTCACCATCAATGCACTGGGGTAGTGATTAAGGGAAACCTCGTTGAGGCGGATTGGACTCCAGGGTAATTCATTGGCATGCAGGCGGCATGACTGATTATCCCCATCCGGGATATAGTTTTTAATGGTTTTTAAATTGGGACGAATCAAATCCAGTATTGACATGTTAAATCTCCATTGTGGTGAGGCGCATCTTTACTGCGTTGGCATGCGCATCAAGGCCTTCCAGTGAAGCCAGCACACAGGCGGCCTGCCCCACGGCTAAAATACCCTGAGGATCGATGGTTTGTATCGTCATCCTCGTTAAAAAATCCTCCGTGCTTAGCCCATTGTGATGGCGGGCATAGCCATTTGTAGGTAGAACATGATTACTTCCGGTGACGTAATCACCCAGGGTTTCAGCGGCCAAGGGGCCAAGAAAAACAGTCCCGGCGGCTTGAATATGCGGCGTCCAGTCGCTGGCATCGCGGCAATTGATGATCAGGTGCTCGGGGGCATAATGATTCACCCAATGAATGGCTTGCTCCCGCGAAGCCGTTATGAGAGCAAAACTGTGCTTAAGCGACTGGCTAATGATAGCCTGGCGTTTGAGCGTTTGCATTTGCCGGATGAGGGATTGGTTTACCTGTTCGGCAAAGGTTTGTGAAAAACAGAGAAGAATCGCCTGAGAGTCCACGCCGTGCTCAGCCTGCGCCAGCAAATCAGCGGCAACAAAATCAGGATTGGCGTCGTCATCGGCCATGATCATAACCTCGGATGGCCCTGCGGGCATGTCAATGGCAGGACCCGCAGGCTCCATGCTGACTAAGCGTTTGGCTTCTGTAACGTAGCGGTTGCCGGGGCCAAACAGCTTGTCGACCCTGGGAATAGTCTCTGTGCCATAAGCCATGGCCGCAATGGCCTGGGCACCGCCTGCCTTGTAAACCGCATCAATGCCGCAAAGACGTGCGGCTACCAGCAAGTGGGGATTAATATGGCCAAGTCGGTCGGGCGGCGTGCACACAATTCTAAGCGGGCAACCGGCAATGGCCGCTGGGATAGCCTGCATCAGCAGCGAGGATATCAGGGGGGTATTGTTGCCGCCGGGAATATAAAGCCCCACCCTCTGAATGGGCCTGTATTGACGCTCAATGCAGACGCCCGGCGCAGTGAATACCCGTTTAACATCCGGTTTAACAGCCTCATGGTAGCGGCGTATGGTATCAATTGCTGTGTGAATAGCGGACAATGCGGATTTATCAATGCAGGCATTCGCTATCTCTTCCGACGACACGTTCAATTCACGGAGGTGCGCCCCGTCAAATTCGCGGGTGAAAGCCAACACGGCTTCATCGCCGCCTTGCCTTACTGCATTTAAAATCGGGATAACAGCGGTTTCAACCCGCTCAGCGTTTAAAGGCCGGGCAAATAATTGTTCAGTATCCCCAAGGGATAGCGATTGGTCATTGTAAATCGACAACATCAGTAATTACTCCAGCATTTTTTCAATTGGGAGAACCAGAATGGAACTGGCACCCAGGGCTTGAATGTTTTCCAGGGTATTCCAGAAAATCCCTTCACTGGAGACAACATGGACCGCTACTTTGTCCGGATTGGCCGGCAGCGGGATGATGGTGGGTGATTCCGCTCCCGGTAATTGCCGGCAGATCGTGTCCAAAGCCTGTTTAGGCGCATGAAAAAGAATGTATTTTCGTTCCATGGCCTGTTGAACAGCCTGGATGCGCCGCTTTAATAAATCAAAAACCTGTTGCAAGGATTCAGGAACAAGCTGGGTACTCTGAATAAACACAGCCTGGCTGTGCATCACCACGGCGACTTCACGTAATTTGTTTTCCTCAAGGGTCTGGCCGCTTGAAACCAGATCACAAATGGCATCCGCCATACCGAGTCTGGGCGCGACCTCGACCGAACCCGACAATTGCAGGATGTCGGCAGCAATCCGGTATTGGTCAAGGTAATTTTTCAGCAGCAGCGGGTAACTGGTTGCAATGCGTTTTCCATCCAGACTGGCCGGCGTGTCATAAGCTGCCTGTTCAGGGACTGCGATTGAAAGCCGGCACAGGCAGTTTCCCAGGGGAAGCACAAGCGTGTATTGCTTGTCGGGAAACGCAAGAGCGGCCTCATTGAGAACATTCTCACCCACGATACCCCCGTCAGCCAGATCATCAAATACCAACGTGGGAATGTCATCATCACGGACAAAAAGTAAATCGATAGGGAAATTATCCACATGCGTCAGCAGGGCGTTGTCTTTGAGACGGAACTTTAAGCCGCAACGTTGTAAAAGGGTCAGTGATTCCTGAGCCAGGCGGCCCTTTTTTTGTAAGGCGATACGAATACGTGTTTTCAAGACTGCTCCAACCGTTCTGCGATAAGGGAATACCCGCCTGTGCCGCGGGTCAAACAACGTGCAACCCGGGTAATAGTTGTCACACTGACCCCTGTTTGCTCATGAATAGTGCGGTAAGGCAACGCTTCACGCAGCAAGGGGACGACCTGCCAGCGATCCGCCATGGCTTCCAACTCAGCCGGTGTGCACAGATCATTAAAAAATGCCGCCGCTTCGTTTTCATTTTGCAAGGCACTGATGGCTTGCATAAGATGAAGGATTGCCTCGGTTTTGCTGCCATGCTGATGTTTCATAATAATGTATTAACGTAATGTAACATTAGTGCATTGTAATTAGTTATTTTCCAGACTGTCAAGAAAAATTTGTCTCCCCAGACAATATTTGCCATGATTGCCTTTAAAAAAAGAGGAGGCACCCATGTTGCTTAAAAAGGAAGATTCCTGTCTATTGCTTATCGATGTGCAGGAAAAACTGGCACCCTTTGTTTTAGAATCGGAAAAAATGATTGCGCGATGCCAATGGCTGATGAAACTGGCTAAGGAATTGGCGGTTCCCATCATCACCAGCGAGCAATACCCGCAGGGGTTGGGCAATACGGTCAAACCCTTGCAGTCAGGCGACAAGCCGCTGCCCAAAGTTCATTTTTCAAGCTGGCGTGAACCGTGTTTTAAAAACAGTTTAACCAACTTGACCAAGAATCAGGTGGTTTTAATGGGCATTGAAGCCCATGTCTGTGTTTTGCAATCAGCCATGGACCTGCTTGAGGCGGGTTTTCAGGTGTATGTCGTGGTTGATGCTGTGAGCAGCCGCCATGAACAGGACTTGAAGTATGGATTAAAGCGCATGAAACAGGCTGGCATTGAATTAGTCACCTCCGAAATGGTTTTTTTCGAATGGGTAGGGCAGGCGGGAACGCCTGAATTTAAAGCATTGAGTCATGCTTATTTAAAACAATAGTTAGGAAAACAAACGATGAATCTGGATAATCAAATAGCCGTCATTACCGGCGGTGCTTCCGGTATGGGTAAGGCCTGTGTCGACGTGTTGTCGCAATGCGGGGTGAATGTCGTTATCTGGGATAAGGTCATTGAGCATCTAAACCCCAACGAAGCGGATACCGCCATAGCCTGCGACGTCAGTTCGGAATCGGAAGTGGAAAAAGCCATGCAGGAAACCATCAACCGGGTTGGCGTGCCGCGCATTGTAATCAACTGCGCTGGCATCGCCCCGGCTAAACGCATGGTTGGGAAAGAGGGCCCCATGCCTCTCACTGCGTTTAAGCAGGTTATTGATATCAACCTCGTGGGTACGTTTAATGTGATGCGGGTTACAGCCCATGCCATGATGACACTCGATCTGGAACCGACAAGCCAGGAACGGGGTGTGATCATTAACACAGCCTCCATCGCGGCCTATGAAGGGCAGATTGGCCAATTGGCTTACAGTGCTTCAAAAGGGGGAGTTGTCGCCATGACCTTGCCGGCGGCTCGGGAATTGGCACAACATGCAATCCGGGTGAACACCATTGCGCCGGGTTTAATCGCTACCCCATTATTGCTGACTATGCCTCAGGATGTGCAGGACAGCCTTGCCGCGACTGTGACTTTCCCCAAGCGTTTGGGTAAACCGGAAGAATTCGCGGGTTTGGCAGTCCATATCATTGAAAATGGGTTGATCAATGGCGAAGTCATTCGTCTGGATGGTGCTTTGCGCATGCAGGCGCGTTAAGCGGCTGGCCTGACAGGCCAGCCCGTGCATGGCTTTAAATTCCGGGGCTAGCCTCTGGCTCTTCGCCGGGCGCTCCTGACGAGTTAGCTGCGGACGCGCCACTAAAAAAGCCCATCCTGGTTCTTACTGAGGGATAGGCGAGGGCGGCAAGGCTCATCAGCGCACCAAGAGGCGATAGGTCGTCATCTTCCGAAAGGGTCTCCTCTTCATCCGAAGATGCCTTGTCAAGATTATAGCGGCTGAATAGATTGGTAACCGCCTCGGCAACACTGTCCTGAGCTTCCTGCTGGATGTGAAGAGAATTGTTTTTTTTGAGATTGCGCATACAGTCAGCAAGATCATCCCACATGATTTCCACGTCATGAAGGTACTGCTTTAAAAACTCAACTTTATCAGCCAGCTCTGCGTCTGACAGGTCATTAAGACGAAACAATTCAGACAGATCATTTAAATTGCCATGAAAATGTTTAACCATGTCCATCCGGGCCCGGGGCTTCAACGGTTTGAAAAATTGCATTGCACAGTGTATGCACTGGCTATAAGCCTGTTGAATCGCTTCATCCTGCATCAAATCGGCTGGCAATGGCTCATTCATTAAAAGGGTAATGGCGCTGATGGAGTAGTTAACCTGTTGTCCTAAAGGACCCAAATCGCGATTGAACAGTAGATCGTTGGCGAGGATTTGATAATACGCGATGGCCGCGCTGATTTTTTTTTGTTCATTAGCAGGCAGTTCCTCGCTGGCAATATAACGGCGCAGGGCATTTTTCAAGCCAAAATAAAACGAACTGGACAACGTCGTTTTTTGAGGGCAAGCCGCCAAAACGCGTTGCAATGGATGTTCGTCCTGCATTAACAAGGAGTAAGCCAGCGGCAGGCCATTGGCGCCTGGGATTAGAATGGACGCATCATGATTGATGAGGACAGCAAGGCAATCGGCCAAACCCTGTTCATAACAGAAAACAACCGCATTGGTGTATTTCTTTTTATCGATGATGAGAACCTGATTATCGAGGACAAGATCTTCGCCATAAGTAAGAATGAAATCGAGTAATTCGGCATTATCATCCTTTAAGGCGGCGGCAAGCCTGTTTACATCAAGCAAATAATAAAAATTCTGCAGGAGTTTCGCGGCATCGAACTGTTTCTGTTCCAATAGATATAAAAAATGCTCCTTACAGGCTTTTTCAAGCTTCACGCTTAAAGTCTGCAGTTTAGTCAGGCATGGAATACTGCTTTGGGGAGCATCTTGAGGAATAACCAAATCTGCTTCGAGTGAATATTGATTGCAAAGAGCCCATAAATTACCCAGCTCTTTGGTATGTTTCATGACATTCTTCTCGCGCGGCTGGGCAGAAAGAGCGATGAACTGTCTGGCTAAGGCATCAACCTGTCTCTCAATGCCCTGTAGTGGGTTGTTTGTTTGCCGCCGTGAGGTATTACTGCTTTTGTTTCTTACACGTGCTGCGTCACGTCTTGAAGTGTCTTCCCGTTGGGTATTGAGGCTCAAGGAAGATTGTGGCTCGGTTGTCGATGTGTCAACAGGCGCCTCCGTCGACATCGCAGGGGTTTGAATGGTTATGAGCAAACGGGTTAAAAAAGCGTGCTTGTGGGTATAGTGATTGTGCGATGTCAGGATTGATAAATTTTCAGCAAGCTTGATGAAATTTTTCATTTTGGCGACATACTCGGCCATGTGCGATTCCCTTGTCTCGTACAGGATGCTGCATTGCCTGTCCAAGCGCTGGTATTCCTGCTCGAGCTGGCTGTAGGTATCCAGGTATTTTTCCCTGATTTCAACAATGACCGCACGCATGGACTTTTCTGCCAGTTCAAGTAATTCCTGACTGACTGAAGAAGCATCGATTTCCCGATATTTGTTATTGTCAAGTCTTACGCTGAAATGCGGGCCTGACACCATCTGATCTTTGTGATCATAATACACATGCAGCCGGTATTCTATTCTGTTTGTGTTGATAAAATCAGCGGTATAATGTAGCTGACTCAAATGCGGATTAGCTCTGGATTCGTTCTCATAAATGCTGACATGGTGTTTGACCAGGTTAAAACGCGTGCCCAAGCCCATCAAGCTGTAATTCGAGCGAGGGAGCTCGATTAAAAAATAATTTTTTTTATCCAGCGTTTGTTTGAGTGTAATGGATTCGGCATGTTCAAGATCACGCTTATTTCTTTTTTTTCGAAAAGAAAGGAAATTAAATAATATATTTTTTGGCATAGCGAAAACCTTTATGCGCAGACAAATTATCCATCATATAGTAATGACACATAATGATCAAATATTGGGCTTAAAAAGAAGCAGGCGGGTCGGGCCCTGGGCCCGACTTGACGATTAATCCATGGTGGCAGGCGTTGAATTTGGCGTCACATTGGTTTTTACTCCTTTTTTAACCGGGATAATGGGTGCGAGCATACCCCCAGGCGCGATTTGTTTGAGTTTGATTTGACCGGCACCCGGATTTAAAGTTGAATTGGCGTCTTTGCAGCGTTGCGTATCGCATTTCATTTTGCAATGGCCATTGACACAACCATAACAGCCCCAGTCTGGCCAGCAACAGGCCCAGTTACTGCTTTCCGAACTATGCCACTCTCCGCCAGATAATTCGCAGACCCCTTTTAAATCCTCACCACCGCCACCGCCACTGTTTTGTTTGGCAAGGCTCTGCAGCGGCAGGCAAAGGCTTAGCAGCAGACCTGCCATAAGGAATAAACCTTTCATGATATCCTCCTTGATTAAGCAATTGGCGAAAGTAATCCATTTCCTTCGCCTAAAGCATAGTATTTGTATTAAAAATGATCAAAGAGGCGGCAGCAGATTTCCTGCTGCATCACGCTGTCGGTTAGATTAATCAGGCTTTTTGGTGATGACCGGAGTCAGAATCAGGTTTTATATTACCTGAGGCGGTATATACATTGGGAGCCGTGGTCGCGGATTGGCCTGTCAGCGCACCAATCATTTCCTGACGGGTAATGATGTTGGTGGTGATAACCTGGCCATTGATGGTATTGTATTCACGGCAAGTGGTTAATTTTTCAGCCAATGTTTTATTCAGCGATTCAATTTCATCGGCTTCATCTTTACTGAGTTGTTTAAGGTACAATCCAAGCGCTGTCTTGTAATCGGCGGCATTTGCCTGCGCGCCGATCACTTGAATACGTTGCCTTGCGCTGTCTTCCATAAGGGCGCAAAGCGCTTGCTTTTGGGCTGATATGTCCTCGAGTTCTTCAAATTTTCGATTGACCAGAATGTCCTTTTCACGGATTAACAGCGAAATCAAAGAATCGAGATGGGTTATTTCCTGCTCCAGCAAAGCTGTCAAATCCGTTCGCACCTTCGTCATAATAATCCTTAAGCCAGTTGAATATCGTCAAACATTTTCTTCGCGATTTTATCACTCGATATTTCGTATCGTCCAGAATGGAGTAATTCCTTAAGGTATTCGACACGTGCGTTATCCACATCCGGTTCTTTGAGGATAATGTCTTTCAGGGTTGCCAGTTGCTGAGAGGCATCACTTAAGTTCACAGAACTTGCTTCTGTGGCGACAGATTCACCATCTTTCTGGTTTTGCAAGCGCTGTACGCGGGATTCAGTATCCACTCGCTTGAAGTTACCTGTCTCGTTGATTGAGTTGACCATAGCATTTCTCTCGATTACGCTCTCCATTCTTATCGGCTCCTCATGCGAAATCTTTAGTTATTTTCGGTTAATTTTTAACCTTTTTTACATCTTACCTTGATAAAACATTGCGCCGCAAGCGTATTACAGGCTGACTTTGACTTCACTTCTACCACTCACACGTCCTTCAACTGTTTTTTTAGAGGTTATGTTCTTGACCCGAATGACGTCATTTAAGGCCCCGTCATTTAAGGCAACGCCTACCATCGTGATTTTAAAGGATTCGCTTAAAGCCTGAATGCTGACCTGCTCACCTTTATGAATCAGGATCTGGTTGCCGAGCGAACGCGGTTGTATCGGATTGCCCTGATAGATGGTGTAGGTGGCGACTTGTCCTGTAACTTCAGTTAAATCAGAAAAGTACCCTTGTTTTAATTGAGCAATATCCATCGGTGCCAGTTGAACGTCTTGCTCGCTAATGACGGTGCCGCGAAGGAGATTACGTTTGGCAACAACCACCGGTTTTTCAATGGTGATGCGGGCAGGGATATAAAGTGTCCAGTGATTGTCAATTTCCTGACAGCGAATGCCCATGGTGGTGGAGCCTGTTAAAGCTGTTTTATAGGGATTAAACACCTCGAGCTTCTCATCAGCGCAGCGTTTCAACTGCAGCCTTGGGTCGATTGATTCCGTGGTGACTTTAACATGGCCTTCATATTGCACCGTCAGTTGGTTAAGCAGATAGGTTTCAATATGCTGCTTAAGGACCTCATGGGACTGAGTATCCGCAAACGCCCATGGGGCGCTAAGAAATAACAATAAGCCTGCTAAAATCCGTTTCAATCTCAGTACTCCTGACTCAACTCGCTGGGTATGGCCATGCAAAAGCCAAGCCAAGTTTATTATTTATTGAGTAACAATAACTTAAATTACCTATTGCATACCAATCCAGGATTCTTATCCACTTTGCTACGTTTCGCAACGCCTGGGATCCGGGATCCTAATGGTTGCCCGCCTGCGCGGGCACGGCAGTGATCCATTATTATGTCTTGCCCACGCAGGCATTCATCCCGCAGGGAGTATGGGCGGGTAAACGCACGGTATGTGTACTTACTTTATACTCAAGCTTGTATCGCTTATGATATTGGATATTTAACTGACGTGATTAATGAATGCGTTTTCTTTCCAGACTCTTATTATTACTACTCTCAACTACCCTCTGGGCTGCCAGTCATCATCCGCAGGATTTTCTGAAGGAGGTGAGAGGGCGTTCGGATGAGGGCCGCCAGATTGTCAATCATTACTGTGCCAATTGCCATGCAACCAAGCCATTGATTGAGTTGGGCGCTCCTAAAATCGGACAAGCGAGTGATTGGGAGCCCCGCCTTAAAGCAGGGCTTGAGCTTTTATTTCAACAGGCCGATACAGGTATAAATGCCATGCCGGCACGTGGTGGCTGTTTTGAATGCAGTGATGAGCAGTTAAAACTGGCTATTCTTGCCCTTCTTCCTGAAAAGGTCATAATAGATCAAAAATTGATCAAAAAGTTTCTTGAAAAAACAAATAGTTAAAAAAATTTAAAAAAAGCCCTAAACTTATTCACCAGCCTCCCGATAAAACAAAAAAAGAGGGAGGATATAACAATGAAAAAGCTTCTGGTTGTGGGTCCCATTTGTGTCCTGGCCGCTGGTTGCGGATCCATGGACAGGTCAACTGTGGTTGTCGATGATGCGGGTTATACTCATCATACCCTATCGATGGCTGCAGATAGAAAAGGACTGGCTCATTTCCCCGAGACGCGGCCTGCCACGGGCAAAAAAGTATTCATTTTTGACCCCAAAGCCACGGCCTGGGCGGCCTATGATGCGCAAGGCAACCGGGTAAAAACCGGCAGTGCTTCTGGCGGGAAGGACTTCTGTGAGGACGTGGGACGTGGTTGCCGCACCGTGACCGGTACTTTCCGGGTTTACTCTAAAAAAGGACCTGAATGTACATCCAGTATTTATCCCATTGAGACCGGCGGCGGCGCAAAAATGCCTTATTGCATGCACTTCCATGGCGGTTATTCTATTCATGCCGCTTACGAAGTACCCAACTACAACGCCAGCCATGGTTGTGTCCGGGTTCTTCCCAGTGCCGCTAAATGGCTAAACGAAAACTTCATTGATGTGGGCACCACCGTTATCGTTAAACCTTACTAGCGGAATGCAGGTAACCTGACCTTGGTGCAGGTTACCTGTTTAGAGGTATTTTTTAAGAAGCTGGTTGATTTGTTCGGGATTGGCCTGCCCTTTGGTTTCTTTCATGATTTGCCCGACAAAAAAGCCCAGTAATTTTTCTTTACCGGCACGGTAGTCAGCGGCTTGCTGCGGGTATTGTTCGACAATGCGTTTAACTTGTTCATCGAGTAGGGGATCATCCTTGATGGGTTGATATCCTTCCCGGGTTATAATGTCCTCCACGGTGCCTTGCCCCTGCCATAGATGATTAAAAATGGCTTTAAGCACATTGGCCGAAAAAGTTTTCTGACTGGCATAATCAAGAAGCGGGGCTAAATGATGGGCTGAAATCCTGGGATTTTCAAACGACTCGTTCGCTTCATTTAACGCGGCAGCATAAGTTCCCTTGAGCCAGTTGACGATGGTTTTTTCATCCGCCTGGCTGAGTTGGCGAATTTCTTCAAAATAATGGTAAGTGGCAGGTGCGGCCAACAGGAATAGAATATCATCCGCATTGAGAAGGCCGGATGCCTGGAGGCTGGCTTTGATCGACGCGGGTAATGGCGGCATTGTCTCAGCAATTGCGGCTAATTGCTCGTCATGAATAGCAATGGGCAACAAATCAGGATCAGGAAAATAACGGTAATCATTCTCATTTTCCTTGCTGCGTAAAACCTGAGTAGTTTCGGTGCCGGGATCAAACAGGCGGGTTTCCTGAATCACCGGTTGTCCACATTCCAGCAAATCCTGATGCCTGGCCTGTTCGTAGGCAATGGCTTTTTCAATAAAACGGAAAGAATTAAGGTTTTTTAATTCAGTGCGGGTGCCAAGTGCCGTGGAGCCTTGCGGTTTAAGGGACAGGTTGACATCGCAACGAAACGAACCTTCCTGCATATTGCCATCACAAATACCCAGAAACCGCACCAGTTGATGCAGGGTTTTAAGGTAATTGACGGCCTCCTCAGCGGAATAGAGACAGGGTGCGGTGACAATTTCCAACAAGGGGGTGCCGGCGCGGTTTAAATCAACGCCGGTCAACTCAGCATGGGCATCATGAATGGATTTTCCTGCGTCCTCTTCAAGATGCGCCCTGATAATGGTAACGCGTTTGGCTGGTGCATTGTCCATATCCACCAGAAGGGAGCCATGGCTGACGATGGGAGACTGAAACTGGCTGATTTGATAGCCTTTGGGCAAATCAGGATAAAAATAGTTTTTACGCTCAAAATAAGACAGGGAATTAATTTTAGCGCCAATAGCGAGCCCAAACTGGATAGCCATAACCACAGCTTGCTGGTTAAGCACGGGTAAAACGCCTGGAAGCCCGGCATCAATAAACGACGTTTGAGTATTGGGCTTGCCGCCAAAGGCGCTGGCTGCGCCTGAAAAAAGTTTGGCCTTTGTTCTTAACTGAACATGTACCTCAAGGCCAATGACCGTATCCCATGCCATGATTAACCCCTTAAATCCGCACTGGCCAGGTGCCAGTTGGTCATTTGTTGAAACTGATGGGCGACATTCAAGAGCGCCGCTTCAGCAAAATGCTTACCAATGATCTGCATGCCCACGGGCAACCCCTGACTGAAACCGGCCGGGATGGAGATGGCAGGCAAGCCCGCGAGATTGACTGCGACGGTAAAGACATCCGCTAAATAATTTTGCACAGGGTCGCTCACTTTTTCGCCAAGCTTAAAGGCGGTTGTGGGGGTCGTGGGGCCAATAATGACATCCACTGTGTCTAATGCACTCAGCAATTCATCTTTAATCAGCCGCCGAATTTTTAAGGCTTGCAGGTAATAATCGTCAAAATAACCCGAAGACAGAACGTAGGTGCCGGTGAGGATGCGGCGTTTGACCTCGGCGCCAAAACCCTCTGTCCGGGAGGAGGTGATGAGCTCCTTCAGGGAGCTGTTTTTGGGACTGCGATAGCCAAAGCGAATACCATCGTAACGTGACAAATTGGAAGACGCTTCAGCGCAGGCGATGACATAATAACAGGGGACCCAAAGCGGCTGATGGCGTAAATCCAATTCAATGACTTCGGCGCCATGACTACACAAGGTTTTGACAGCAGCAAGAATGGTTTCCCGGATGCTTAAATCAACATTTTCATTGAAAAAACAACGGGGTAATCCAATGCGTAAGCCTTTAATGGGCCTGTCCAGATTGGCGGAATAGTCGGGAAGCATCTGTTGAACCGACGTTGAATCTTTCTCATCAAACCCAGCCATTGCCTGCAGCATAAGTGCCAAATCGTCGGCACTTTGCGCCATGGGGCCGCCCTGATCAAGGCTTGAGGCATAGGCGACCATGCCGTAACGCGAGACAAGACCATACGTGGGCTTTAATCCGGAAATACTGCAAAAGGCAGCCGGTTGACGAATGGAACCACCAGTATCAGAACCTGTCGCCAGTGGAACGAGGCCGGCTGCCACGGCCGCGGCAGAGCCGCCGGACGAACCGCCAGGAACCCGGTTTAAATCCCAGGGGTTTTTTACTGCGCCAAAGTAACTGTTTTCATTGGCAGATCCCATGGCAAATTCATCCATGTTTGTCTTGCCGATTAGGACTGTACCTTGTTGCTGTAAACGGCTAACCACCGTGGCATTGTAAGGGGAACGATAGTTTTCAAGCATTTTCGAGCCACAGGTCGTGCGTAAATGGCGAGTGCAGAAAATGTCTTTGTGAGCAATGGGAATGCCGGTTAAAAGGCCAAATTGCCTGGCTTTCAAGGCTTCATCTGCCAAGGCCGCTTGTTTTAAAGCGTACTCCTCATCCACAGTAATGAACGCGTTCAGCGCTGTATTATCTTCAATTGCCTTTAAGTAATGCCTGACTAATTCCACGCTGGAAAGCTGACGTTGCTGCAAGGCTAAAACCGTCTCGCGCAAAGAGTGCATATTATGTTCCTGAATCGATGACTTTAGGGACCAGATAAAATCCTTCTTCAAACAAAGGGGCCAGTTGTTCAAGTTCGTCCACGCAGTTTCTTTCGGTGATTTCATCATCACGTAAACGTTGATGAAGCGCGTACGGATGAAAGAGAGGCGCCACGTGGCGCGTATCGACCTGCCGTAATTCGGCAACGAAATCAATAATGCCATTGACTTCCTGAGCGAGGGAGAGGCTCTCTTCACCATCGCTGTCGAGATAGGCTAATTCAGCAATAGCCTGTAATTCTTTTGAGGAAATGGTCATTAAAACTCCAAAAGTAAAACGATAACCTGGATTTGCGGCGGATTGTATAGTGAACAGAAAAATCGCTGGTGATGCAAGAATTATTCGAGCGATTGTATCATCCCCGCATTCCTTTTGTTGCAGAGAACATGTTTTAAAGTAGAATGCTTTTATCACCCATCAATCGGATTGTTATGTTGCAGCAGATTAAAACCCGGGGCGGTTTGTACATTGAATACGAGCAGCAGACCCTCGCCTACGACAATGCCATCGAACCATTGGTTGAAAAACTGGATTCGCAGCGCGGTGCCTTGTTTGCCTCAAGCTTTGAATACCCCGGGCGTTACACCTGCTGGGATATTGGTTTTATTAATCCCCCGCTCGCTATTATCTGCAAGCAGCCGCACGTTTATCTGCAGGCCTTAAACAAACGCGGAGAAGTGCTGTTAACCATTGCTGCCTTGGCGCTTAAGACGTGTGAGGACGTTGATATTCTGAAACAGACAGAAAAAGTCCTCCAGGTGCAAATTAAGCCGACTGATCGTGTATTCAGCGAGGAAGAGCGCAGCTTGCAACCATCCATTTTCACGGTTATCCGGGTTTTGCTGAATTTTTTTAAATCCCCCCTTGAGCCTTATCTCGGTCTTTATGGCGCCTTTGGCTATGATTTGATTTTTCAGTTTGAATCACTGGCGCAGACGAAAGTACGGGAAGCGGATCAGCGGGAAATGGTGCTTTACCTGCCGGATGAAATTTATGTCGTCAATCATCGCAAGGAAGAGGCTTTTGTTCGCCGCTACGATTTTCAATACCAGGGAAAATCCACGTTGTCGCTGCCGCGCGATGGCGCATTCAAACCCTATGAGGCGACGCATAAACCGGAAAAAACAGGCGATCACGAACCCGGTGAGTATGCCAGAGTTGTCGATGTGGCCAAGGAACGGTTTGCCTGTGGCGATCTCTTTGAAGTGGTACCCAGTCAGATTTTTTATGCGCATTGTCCCGAACAGCCTTCGGCCATTTTTCGCCGCATGCGCAAAGCGAACCCCTCTCCCTATGGTTTCCTGATTAATCTTGGCGATGACGAGTATTTAGTCGGTGCCTCACCGGAAATGTATGTGCGTGTGCAGGGCCGCATGGTAGAGACTTGCCCTATATCCGGAACGATTAAACGCGGTGCCGATGCCATTGAAGATGCAAAAAACATCCAAACCTTACTTGATTCGGAAAAAGAAGCTTCGGAATTGACCATGTGTACCGATGTCGATCGCAATGATAAATCCCGTATCTGCGAGGCGGGAAGCGTGCAGGTAATAGGGCGCCGCCAGATTGAGATGTATTCACGCCTCATTCATACGGTTGATCATGTGCAGGGGGTGTTGCGTAAAGAATTTGACGCGGTTGATGCTTTTTTGACGCACATGTGGGTGGTGACGGTGACCGGCGCCCCCAAATTGTGGGCGATGAACTTCATTGAGACCCATGAAAAATCACCGAGGCGGTGGTATGCGGGCGCCGTGGGCTGGTTTGGCTTTGATGGTAATTTAAATACGGGCCTTGTCCTTCGTACCACGCGGATTAAACAGGGCATTGCCGAAATTCGGGTAGGAGCAACCCTGCTTTATGATTCCGTGCCGCAAGCCGAGGAAGAGGAAACGCGGCTTAAAGCTTCCGCCTTTCTCGATGTGGTTCAAAATAAAACCAAAAGTGAGGCGCCGCATCGTGCCGAATACCCCGGGCTTGGGCGGCGTGTGTTATTAGTCGATCATCAGGATTCCTTCGTCCATACGCTGGCTAACTACTTGCGTCAATCAGGTGCGGAAGTGACCACTGTCCGATCGAATCTTGTCATTGATTATTTACAGGATTCGGTCTTTGATTTGGTGGTGTTATCACCTGGTCCCGGCAGGCCCTCTGATTTCAAGGTGGCACAGACGATAGAGTCTGTACTGGCCCGCGGCATTCCCTTGTTTGGCGTTTGTTTGGGCTTGCAGGGAATGGTGGAGTATTTTGGCGGTGAATTGAGTGTTCTAGATTACCCCATGCATGGCAAGGCCTCACACATTCTTGTCAAGGAGGAAGGAGGGCTATTTGCCGGATTAGGGCCATCATTTACAGCAGGCCGTTACCATTCCCTGTACGCTCGTCAGGAATCGATGCCTAAAGCCTTAAAGGTAACCGCTGTCAGTGAGGATGGTATTATCATGGCCATTGCTCACCGCAACTTGCCGGTTTATGCCGTGCAATTTCATCCTGAAACCATTTTATCCATGCACGAACAGGCAGGGCAGCGCATTATCAACAATCTGATGGAGATGATTGGCAGCGATGAAGAGTAAAGTCCTCAAAATTTATGCGGTGGCAATTCTACTGGGTATTTTGACCGGGATTATCGGTTCTTATTTTCAGATAGCGATTACTTATTTAAGCCGCCTGCTGAGTATGATTATTAATGGTTCTGAGCATCTTGGCATACCTGGGGCACTGACGTCCATGATGTTATCCATGCTGCTCGTCTACCTGGCCTGGTTGATGGTCAAAAAAATTGCTCCCGAAGCGTCTGGTAGCGGTGTGCAGGAAATTGAAGGGGCATTGCTCCATGAGCGGAAAATTTTCTGGCAACGGTTGTTGCCGGTGAAATTCATCGCCGGTGTGATGTCGATCAGCGCCAGCATGGTGGTTGGACGTGAAGGGCCTACCATTCAGATGGGCGGTAATCTGGGCGAGATGCTGGGGCAATGGCTGCGTATCCCCAGGCGCCGTCGCGATACCCTCATTGCCGCCGGGGCGGCTTCCGGATTGGCCACCGCCTTTAATGCGCCTTTAGCCGGGGTCTTGTTTGTCATCGAAGAAATGCGTAACCAGTTTAATTTTACGTTTACCAATTTTAAAATGGTTGCTATTGCCTGTGTGATGGCTACCATTGTCAGCCATTGGCTTGTGGGAGCGGGGCCTGCGATTGCCATGAGTGTTTTTGCCTTGCCCAGCTTGAAATCATTGTGGCTGTTTTTTATTTTTGGCTTGTTAGCGGGGCTTGCCGGACTCGTTTTTAATCTTGTACTGATGAAAAGTTTGAGTTTAAAAGATCGGTTGTCGGATGTTGCTCAGGGCATTTATGCCTTAATTCTCGGGGCCGTCGTCGGGCTGTTGGCTTACTGGTATTCACCCATCGTTGGCGGCGGCTATGAAATCATTCATCAGTCATTGACACTGTCGCCGCCTGCCAATGTGTTGCTGCTACTCATTGGGTTGCGTTTTGTCATGACTATGCTGTGTTACAGCAGCAGTGTGCCGGGCGGGATCTTTGCACCGATGCTTGCTTTGGGCACCTTGTTTGGTCTTGCCTCCTATTATGTGCTGATTTTAATCATGCCGGACACCACCATTCATCCGGGCATGTTTGCCGTCGCAGGCATGGGTGCTTTGTTTTCCGCCGCGGTCCGCTCTCCGTTAACAGGCATTGTGCTGGTGGTGGAGATGACCCAGAATTACCTGCTGATTCTGCCCATGATGGTCACCTGCCTGACGTCGACCACCGTGGTGCAATTGGCAAAAAATCCACCGATTTATGCCCAGTTATTAAAACGCACACTGACTTTGGCTCGCGCACCGACTTTGCGCGGCTAAATTTCATTCGCAAAATGAAAACCGTTCGTTATATACTTTTGCTCATAACCGGCAACCCAGTGGATTAATGCTTAACTATCGACATAATAAAAAACTCGCTTTTCTTTTTATTATCCCGCAGCTGACGGTTACCCTGTTGTTTTTTATTTGGCCTGCTTTAAGCGCTATTCTGCAATCGTTATTTTTCAGCGATGCCTTCGGGTTGCACAAACAGTTTGCCCGTTTGGTTAATTTCAGTGATTTACTGGCTGATCCAGGGTATGGAAAGGCCGTGCTGGTCACATTAGTACTGGCGTTTTTTATTACCCTGTTCACCATGGCGTTTGGCTTGTTGCTGGCACTCCTGGTGAGCGGGCGGCGTCGAAGCCAGGCGCTTTATAAAACCCTAATCCTTTGGCCTTATGCGGTTGCCCCTGCCGTCGCGGCCATTCTCTGGCGTTTTCTCTGCCAACCCACCATGGGCTGGCTCGCCAGTTTATTCCAACGATTAGGCTTTGATTTCAATTACCTCATCCATGGACGGCAGGCCTTGGCCGTGGTTATTTTGACAGCCGGTTGGCAACAATTAAGTTATAATTTTCTATTCTTTTTTGCTGCCCTGAAAGCAATCCCTCCGTCGCTTATCGATGCCGCCATTATTGATGGTGCTTCGGCTTGGCGCCGTTTTTGGCAGGTTATTTTCCCTTTGTTGTCGCCAACGACTTTTTTCCTGCTGATTATGAATCTGATTTATGCTTTCTTTGATACCTTTGGCATCATTGATGTAATGACTGGCGGCGGTCCGGATAATGGGACAACCACCTTAATCTATAAGGTATATAAAGATGGTTTTGTCGGCATGGATCCAGGGAGTTCCTCGTCGCAATCCGTGGTGCTCATGCTTATGGTAGTTGCTCTGACGCTGTTGCAATTTCGTTACCTTGAGAAAAAGGTGCATTACGAATGACCCTCTCGCGTGTTGTCTCTCATGTTTTTCTCTGCTTTTTCATTGCCGGTTTGTTTCTGCCCCTGTATATGGCGTTGGTAGCAGCCAGTCATGATGGCGGCGCCATGATGCATGCTCCGTTGCCCTTATTGCCTGGAACGGCTTTATGGGACAACATCAAAACCATATTGACGGAGGGGATTGCGGCGACCGGAGGGCAGCCGGTATGGCGTATGTTGCTGAATAGTTTGTTTATGGCGGTTTTAATTGCCGCAGGCAAAATTACGCTGGCGCTTTTTTCAGCCTTCGCACTGGTTTATTTTGCTTTACCAGGGAAAAAACTGATGTTTGCTCTGATTTTTTCAACCATGATGCTGCCGGTCGAAGTTCGTATTGTGCCGACGTTCCAGGTGATTGCGTCATTGTCCTGGTTAAATACCTATGCCGGTTTAACGCTGCCCTTGATGGCATCGGCAACGGCTACATTTTTATTCCGTCAGTTTTTTAAAACCATCCCGACTGAATTGGTGGATGCGGCCAAACTGGATGGGGCAGGGCCGTGGCGATTCTTTAGAGATATTTTACTCCCTCTCTCCATGACACAAATCGCAGCCTTGTTTATTATCTTGTTTGTGTATGGGTGGAATCAATACCTGTGGCCACTGGTAATTACCAGTGATAGCAGCAAGGCAACGATTGTAATGGGTATTCGGTATTTAGCCGGCGTTGCTGATCAGATCCCGCAATGGCATTATATTATGTCTGTTGCCTTAGTGGCGATGTTGCCGCCCTGTTTGGTGGTCGTGCTCATGCAACGGTGGTTTGAAAAGGGGTTAATTCATTAATGGCTACAGTCGAACTGGTGAATATCAGCAAATACCATGGGCAACACCGAATACTTGAGCAAATCAGTTTAAGCATTGAACAAGGCGAATTTGTGGCGGTGGTGGGGCCTTCTGGCTGTGGCAAATCAACCCTGCTGCGTTTAGTGGCTGGTCTTGATACCGTAACCTCTGGAAAAATCCTGATTGATAATCAATGCGTCAATGAAATTCCCCCAGCCAAACGCAACATGGCCATGGTTTTTCAGAACTATGCCTTGTATCCCCACATGACGGTGTTTGAGAACATGGCTTATGGTTTAAAAATGCGCGGCGTCAAAACACTTGAAATCGATGCCCGTGTCAAGGCGGTGGCGGCTATGCTTCAGCTCTCCGATTATCTGACGCGCCTGCCACGGGCATTATCCGGCGGACAAAAGCAACGCGTGGCCATGGGGCGGGCCATTGTTCGTTCGCCTTCCGTGTTTCTATTTGATGAACCCTTGTCGAATCTGGATGCCAAATTGCGTACGGAAATGCGCCATGAAATTAAAAAGTTGCATCAGCAATTAAAAACAACTTGCCTGTACGTCACCCATGATCAAACAGAAGCCATGACCATGGCGTCAAGAATACTGGTGTTAAATGAAGGCCGTATCGAACAGATTGGCGCACCACAGACACTGTACCAACAACCGGCTTCCCTCTTCGTTGCCGGATTTACCGGACATTACCCAATTAACTTTTTATCAGGTACTATTGATTTGGCATCCAGACAAATCATCACGGCAATCGGTGTTTCTTATCCGTTGCCTGAGCATGTGACGCCAGGGTCCTGCGGCAATGAAGTCATTCTTGGCGTCAGGCCTGAAAACCTGGAAATGGCAGCGCCTGACGAGTTAGGGGCTATTCCTGTCCATATTGATTTTATTGATAACATGGGCAGTGATAAACTGATTCATACTCGAAGTCATTGCGGCCGCGCCAGTTTTTCGGTACGAACCTCTGCAGATACCGATATCTGCGAAGGGCGTGCGGCGATAAGTTTAAATCTGAAACAGGCCCATCTGTTTGATAAAAACACAGGTAAGAGGCTGGGAGGGTGGAATGGCTAAACACAATAAAGCACTGCGTGATGTCGATGCGCCGTTTTACAGTTACTGGCAGGCGCTTTATCTGTCATTTTTCAGTCGTCGTTTGTATGTCGATGTCGGCAAGCGCTGGAAGGGTTATGGCATACTGTATCTTTTATTATTGATGTTTATTGTCACCCTGCCATTTGCTTTAAGAGTGACCCTCGATTTTAATCGCTTCTTTGATTATCAAATCTTGGAGCCCATGCAGAAACTGCCAAAATTTTATGTGCAGAACGGGAAAGTGTCTCTGGATAAACCCATGCCTTACCTGATAAAAAACAGTAAGGGGGACGTGGTTTCCATCATTGATACAACCGGGGCGATTACCCGTATTGATGATCGCTATCCGCACCTGTCCGTACTGGTAACGGCCAATCAGATTATTTACCGCCTACCCACCCCACAATTCTTTTTTGCCTCGGCGAACAAAAAGCAGGAAAGCCCGATTTATATCCAGGAGTTGAGTAAAGGCATGAACGAGGTGTTCAGCGGTGAAGAATTAAGCAAGTCCTCTGGGATTGAGAGGCTTAAAATATTATCGGATGCCACCATTTACCCAACGATTGTTCTCATGTTTACTATCATTTACCTGGCTTTCTTCCTGGTGTTTGCATTAATGGGGCAGTTTGTCGCCAAACTATTTATGAAGTTTTCGCTCACCTATAAACAATCCTGCCGCTTATTGATTGTTGCATCGACCCCGCAAATCACGGCACTGGTCATTTTTCTAACGTTAAACTGGGTATTTTATGGCTTTGGCTTCTTTTTGATTGTCTTGTTTGCCGCCTACTTCAGTTTTGCTGTCTTGTCGCTGAAACGCGAAAGCCATAAGCTGGTGGTTTCGTGAAAGAGCCTCTTCACTTCGCCCATGGCAATGGCTTTCCTTCACGCTGCTATAGCCAGCTGCTCAACGCATTGGGTGAGGATTTTGATTGCTACTACATTGATAAGGTTGGGCATAACCCCAAATACCCGGTGACGGAAAACTGGCCTTTTCTGGTGGAGGAGGTGCTGGACAGCATTAAACGGCAAATCAACCAACCCGTGATTGCGGTGGGCCATTCACTGGGCGGTGTCTTGAGCCTGCTCGCAGCCATCCAGGAGCCTGCACTGTTCAAGGCGGTGATTATGCTCGATTCGCCCTTGCTGGGACGCTTGAAATCCAGCATGCTCCGTTTAGCGAAAGTACTTGGCTTTATCGATCACATTACCCCGGCATTCAGAACACGCGGACGCCGGCGTAAATGGCCAACGCAAGAGCAGCTCATGGCTTATCTCAAAGACAGACCTTTATTCAAAACCTTTAGCGATGCTTGTCTTCAGGATTATATCGAACATGGGCTGTACCGTGATGAAGAAGGGTATCATTTGGTATTTGACAGCCATATTGAATATCAGATTTACCGAACCATTCCTCATCATCTGCATCAGTATGCCGGTCAATTGACTGTGCCTGCGGCGCTCATTTATGGCACTGAGAGTTACGTGGTGGATCGATTCGATGTGCGCTACATGAAAACGCATTATCATATTGATTGCTTTAAAATGCGGGGAACTCATATGCTGCCTATGGAGAGACCGGAATTAACCGCCAGAGAGGTTATTCATGCGTTGGATGTTATACTTAACAGATGACGTGTAAAATATAAAAATAATGTGGAAGGCTATTTATTAAAAGGAGAGAACTGTGCCGCATAGCTTGATTGTGGTTGCGCTGATTGGCGTATCGCTGTGGTTATTGTCCAGACAGGCATCGATTGTCGTATGGGCAATCAGTTATGCCATACTAACGGGCTTGTATATCGAGTATGGTTCTGCAGGCTTTATTAGTCAGGTTTTGCTGTGCCTGGTAACGGCAGTTTTCGTTTTGGCTTCTATTCGTCCTTTGCGGCGCAATCTTTTGTCTCGCCGGTTATTTGCCCGAATCAGCAAAGAAATGCCGGTGATGTCGGCGACAGAGCGCGAGGCGCTCGAAGCAGGTACCATCACCTGGGAAGGGGACCTATTCAGCGGTGCGCCGGATTTTAATAAATTACTTAAAGCCCCGACAGTCAGTTTTACAGCCGAAGAGCAGGCTTTTATGGATGGGCCGCTTAATGAGCTCTGCCGCATGATTGATGATTGGGATATTACCCATAACCGTGCGGACATGCCCCCCGAGATGTGGCAATACATTAAAGAAAAGGGCTTTTTCGGGATGATTATTCCCAAAGAATACGGGGGACTTGATTTTTCTGCCAGCGCCCAGGCTGCGATATTGTCGCGAATTTATGGACGCTCCGTCACGGTGGCCTCAACCATCTCGGTACCTAACTCATTAGGCCCTGCTGAATTACTGCTCAAATATGGAACCTGCGAACAAAAAGAGTATTACTTGCCGCGCCTTGCTGATGGCCGTGAAATTCCCTGCTTTGCCTTGACCGGACCCAATGCGGGCTCCGATGCGGCCTCCATGCCGGATAAGGGTATAGTCTGCAAGCAAACCGTGGATGGAAAAGAGGTCCTGGGTGTTCGCCTGACCTGGAATAAGCGCTACATTACCCTATGCCCCATCGCCACCGTGATTGGTCTTGCATTCAGGATGTTCGATCCGGAAAACCTGCTGGGCAAAGGACGTGATGTCGGAATAAGTTGTGCCTTGATTCCTGCCAAAACGCCAGGTGTAATCCGAGGCCGCCGCCATTTTCCGTTGAACACCGCATTTATGAATGGTCCTACTCAGGGTAAGGACGTGTTTATACCCATGGATTACTTAATCGGTGGGGCCGCCATGGCTGGTAATGGCTGGCGCATGCTCATGGAGTGCTTAAGCGCGGGGCGCGCCATTTCGTTACCCTCAAGCAGTGTGGGCGGCTCACAGGCTGCGGCATTGGCCACCGGTGCTTATGCCCGTGTCCGTAAACAGTTTAATACCGCTATCGCCAATTTTGAGGGGATTGAAGAACCTTTGGCTCGTATCGCTGCCAATGCCTACCTGATTGATGCGTCATTAACAATGACGGCCGCCGCCATCGTTCATGGCGCCAAACCCTCTGTAGCAGGCGCTATTCTTAAGTACCATACGACGGAACGTGCAAGACGGGTTGCGCTTGATGCCATGGATATCCATGGCGGTAAGGGCATTTGTCTTGGGCCCAATAATTACATGGGGCGAGGTTATCAAAGCGCCCCCATCGGCATTACGGTTGAGGGCGCGAATATCCTCACCCGCAGCCTGATTATTTTTGGCCAGGGTGCCGTTCGCTGCCATCCTTATGTCTTTAAAGAAATTGAAAGTGTCCGAGAAAACAATCTTGTTCTCTTTGATAAGGCATTTTGGGGGCATGGTGCGTTTATGCTGGCCAATTTCACCAAGTCTGTGTTGTTTAATTTGACGGATGCGCGTTTTACGCGAGCGCCTCGCAGCCGCGTCAAACGTTACTATCAATTGATACACCGCTACAGCAGCAATTTAGCCTTTGCCTCTGACTTTGCCATGACGGTCATTGGTGGTGAACTGAAGCGCAAAGAAAAAATTTCTGCTCGTTTAGGGGATGTTTTAAGCTACCTGTATCTTGCCTCAGCGGTACTTAAGCGATTTCATGATGACCATGAGCCAGAAGCCGATTTGCCTTTGGTGGAGTGGTGTTGTCAGCACCTGTTCCATGAATGTGATCTGGCCCTGCAAGGTGTCATGACCAATATCAAACCGCGTGCCGCACGAATTATATTACGCGCAGTCATCAACCCTTGGGGGAGTTTAAGAAAACAACCATCCGATCGTCTGGGACAACAGTTGGCCCGTTTGCTCACTACTCCTAACGAGTCTCGCGATCGATTAACCCGCTTTGTGTTTAAAGAAGCCACAGCCAATTGCCCGATAGGACGTCTTGAAGCGGCGTTTCGTAAAATCTGTGCGGTTGAGCCTTTGGAGAAGCGAATTGCTGTGGCAGTAAAAGAGGGCACTTTACAAACCCTGACCTTGCTTGAGCAGATTGATGAAGCGGAAAATGCCGGTATCCTGAGCAGTGAACAGGCAGTCTTGTTGAAAGAAGCAGAACTAGCCCGTCAACAAGTCATTGCCGTGGATGATTTCAGTAACGAGGAATTGACGCATATCGCTTTACAGTCAGGGGCTCTGAAAGTAAAAAAACATGAGCCAAGTAAGGACGATGTGGCAGAAAATATTTAACAGCTAATGGATTCCCGGTGGGTATTAGGTGCTTTGCACTGAGGCAGCTAATGCCCCGGATAAGCCGGAAATGTACTACTCAAAGATCCCTTTGCTTGCTGCCCATTCGGCTGCACTGATTTGCAGTTCAGATCATCGTGTATTTGGTTTACGTATCAGCTCAACGGCAGCCGATAGCTTACTGTAACCAGTGCCTGGCTTCTATCAATGTCACCATGTGAAATATTACTCAGGAGAAAAGTGATAAAAAAGAAGAAAAGCAACCCGGTTATCCAGATTTCAGTTTAAACAATCATGAGAGAAGCGCGCGTTAAATCTCTTCCAATGCCTCATCTGGCATGGTGACATTTAACTCCAGCACGGCACTATCGCCCATTCGTTCCAGATTAACACTGACTTTGTCCTTTGTGACTGGAATGTATTTGGCAATGACGGCCAAAATTTCTTCCTGGAGCTTGGGCAGGTAGTCAGGCGTGTTGCGTTGGGTCCGCTCATGAGAAATAATAATCTGCAAACGTTCTTTGGCAACGGATGCTGTGCTACTGCGTTTTCTTAAGTAATTGAATATGCTCATGCTGGAACATCCTCCTTGTTTTTACCGAACAACCGGCGCAAAATGCCTTTACGCTCATTGCTGACAAAACGCATGGGCCTGCTTTCGCCCAGGAAACGAGCAATCGCGTCCTGGTAGGCCAGGCCTGCGTCACTGGTTTCATCAAGAATGACAGGCGTACCTGTATTAGATGCTTTTAACACGGCTTTTGATTCTGGAATAACGCCAATCAGTGGAATGGCAAGAATTTCTTTAACGTCTTCGACGGATAACATTTCCCCTTTTTCAACGCGCTCGGGATCGTAGCGGGTGAGAAGCAAATGCTCCTGAACAGGCGATTCGTTGTTGATCGCCCGTTTGGTTTTACTGGCTAAAATGCCCAAAATGCGATCGGAATCACGAACGGAAGAAACTTCAGGGTTGGTTACCACAATGGCATGATCAGCAAAATGCATGGCCATCAAGGCTCCGGTTTCAATACCAGCCGGGGAATCACAAACGATATACTCAAATTCTTTAGCCAATTCATTGAGTATTTTTTCAACGCCTTCGACCGTGAGAGCGTCTTTATCGCGGGTTTGCGATGCTGGCAGAATGCAGAGATCGGGGACGCGCTTGTCTTTGATTAAGGCCTGGTTAAGGCTGGCTTCGCCGTTGATGACGTTAATAAAATCATACACAACGCGTCGTTCGCAACCCATGATGATATCAAGATTCCTTAAACCAATGTCAAAATCAATCACAACGGTTTTGTGCCCGCGAAGGGCAAGTCCTGATGAAAAAGCCGCAGAAGTGGTAGTTTTTCCAACGCCGCCTTTACCTGAAGTCACAACGATTATCTTAGCCAACTCGGAACCTTCCTGTTAAAAGACTTGTTAACACTTTGCGTTCCAGTTTACACGTTATTGAATGAACAGTTCAAGCTCAACGGCTTAAATACGTCAATATATTTTTGACCTTGTCAGCAAAAAAGTCGTCATGTCAATGTGCTATTGTTTTTAGCGGAAACTGCACCTAAAATTCGCACACATTTAGTCAAATAAAGAGCATTCATTAAGGGTCGGTATGATGTATCGCAAAATGTTGAAATCGAAAATCCATCGGGCTCGCGTAACGCACGCAGATTTGGATTATGAAGGCAGTATTACCATTTCACCGGAATTATTAAAAGCAGCCGATATTTTACCCTATGAAGCGGTCAATGTGTGGAATGTCACGGCCGGTACGCGATTTGAAACCTATGCTATTTTGGGCGAGGAAAATTCCACAGCCATTTGCGTCAATGGCGCAGCCGCGCACCTGGTCACTCCGGGCGATTTGATTATTATCGCGTCCTTTATTCAGCTCAGTGATGAAAAGTGTGAGCAATTTAAACCCACCGTGGTATTCGTTGATGAGCATAACCGGTTTAGAGAAATTCGGCCGGAGACCTTGCCGGATTTATGTGAGGCCTAAGAAAAAATCCCTTCCGGCTGGAAGGGATTAATGGCTTTACCAACTGCTGGAACCGCAGCAGCCGTATGTTGAAATATTGGGTTCGTTATAAGGATTGGCGCAACAACTGCGATACCCGCATCCGGACAGGCTGGTTGTTATTAAAGCAATCAAAGACACAAAAAGTATCTTTTTCATAGCGGCTTCCTTGTCATTTATGTATGCTAAGTATATGACCTGATTTTAATTAATACAAATTTGACTTGCAGAAAAACCTATAAACAGTTCGGGAGTGGCAATTAATTCAATTTTCCCTGCAGGATGCTGTGAAATGCTTGTTTCTGTTCGAATCCAGAGTTCAGCAGATGACATGTTTAATTTTTTGATTTATTATTGTTTAAATTTTATCTAAGCTGGTTGATTGGAGACAATATGATCCGTGATTCTTTACTAGAGGGCAATGATGTCGAACTCGAATTTAGGAAAGCTGCTGCCTCTGGGAAGCATAAAGATATAGCCTTCATGCGTAGTACTATTAAAAGAGTAAGGATAAATCAACCAGGTCCCTCATCAGGGATGACAGCCTTACATCAAGCCTGTAAAAATGGGAAAATAAACGCAGTTAATTTCCTACTGGCTCATGGAGCCGATCCTGATTTAAAAGATGCAAAAAATAAAACAGCCTATGATTATGCAGATGACAAAGAAGTCATTGAATCATTAAAATTATTTAATTTAGGCAAACGAGTATCTAAACCAGTCAACGCCATTTATTCTGAGAAGCCCGATGAGAGCTCGGATAAAATTTTTGACGAACTTTCTGAACAAATCTCTATAAGTACAAAGAAGGCTGTTGAGAGTATGAAGAATGAAGGAATTCAGATAATAAATGACACGTTAACAGACCTTCCTGATAATGAGCGTGAACGTATCATCCACGGCCAATTACCCGCATTTAATGAAAGGATAGATTATTTATTTGGTTTAGTATACACGAGCAGTGTCTTATCTTTATTACCTAAATCCTTTCGAAAAGGTTATTGCGACATAATTGCGTCATCAATATTTTGCTTATTGTTCAAAGAAAAGATGCGTGTGGAAAAATTTCACTTGATGGCTGATAGTGGCACCCATGTTTTTGTAGTTTTAAATAGAGACGAGTCATCTGATTTAAAAAATCCGGATACGTGGGGGACCAATGCTTATTTTATAAATTGGCATGATCAGGTTTATCCTGTACAACAAAGACCAGAAGGTTGCATTTTAAACCAATTAAAACGTTTTAAACAAATCATAGTAACTGGCAACCAGAGACCTGCTATACAACCCAAGATAATTAAAAAATTTGCAGAATTATCGGACAATCTGATGACGGAATGGGAAAATAAATTATGTAGCCTGTCCCCCATTAAATTGGATGAAATTGTTGGATGTGAAACAGGGGTAATTGCTGACGAATCCAATGCAATACAATTAAATTGAAGAAGTTTTTTACGAGCCGGCTTAGTCTGCATCAATCATCTGTTTATAACGAGTAATAGCAAGCCATCCAATTGGGTTCTTGGAATAGGCGACCTGAGAAAATAGAAATATGGCTTGGTATGATGATAAATGCAGTGGGGACGTCAAAAAAAGCTCGAGGGTTGAATAGCCTTGAGCTATCGGCTTATTTATTATGATAGCAATAAGTTCAACTAATCTGCTTGCAGTGAGGATTAGATAGGAGTAAAACTATCTTCCCCTGTAAAAAAAGGAATTAGACATGAAACTTTATTTCGCCAAAGGCGCGTGTTCACTGGCTGTAAGAATTGTTATCAATGAGATTGGGGTTGATTGCACTTATGAATCAGTCAATTTGCAAGCAAAAAAAACAGAAAACGGTAAGAATTACCTGGAAATTAATAAAAAGGGCGCCGTTCCTGCCCTGCAAACAGATAAAGGTGAAGTTCTAACGGAAAATGCGGTCATTATGCAGTATCTGGCGGATACGTACGAAGCCAATAAACTGTTGCCGCCCTTGCATGATTTTGAGCGCTATCGTGTGCTTGAATGCGTCAATTACATTACCACTGAGATTCATAAAACCTTAGGGGCTCTTTTTAATCCGGCCATGACGCCAGAAATCAGAGAAAAATTTACGCTGCCCACACTTAAAACCAAATTTAACTATTTGAATGCCTTGCTGGATGGACAACCTTATCTCTGCGGCAACCACCTGACTCTGCCGGATGCCTATTTGTTTGTTATGTTAAGCTGGACTTTCCATTTTAAAATTGATTTGCAGGAATGGCCGAATCTGGTTAAACATTTCAATACATTAAGCCAGCATCCATCTGTTGTTAAGTCGCTGAAAGAAGAAGGAATTAATCTGGCGGGTTAATGCCCTCTCCCCAGCCCTCTCCCGCAAGCGGGAGAGGGCCTATTCGGGTGTTTTTACATATGAAGAAACCCTGGCATATTGCCATTTTCGGGTATATGATAGCTGCCTGTCTTCTGTTCCAAAATCAAGCCTATCCGTTAAAGCATTGGAGGACTTATGCGAATTAACACCTTTCTTTTGGCCATTTTCTTGTCCATCATGACCCTTATTGCCGGTTGCAGCAAGGATATTCCGCCCGGTGATTATGATTCATCTGAAGTTGGAAAAATTAAAAAAGTCGTACCGGGGGTCATCATTTCCATGCGCCCAGTTCGTCTGCATAACAAGGAAGCCGAAATCGGTATCACGCCAGGTTCACGCGCTGCCGTACCGGCTTCGTCTTATTCTGACCCCACCATGAACCGTTCCCATGGATTTGAGTACGTCATTAAACTCAATAGCGGCAGCATTATTTCTGTTGTACAGGCTGATACCGTCAAGCTGAAAGTGAAGCAACATATTTTAGTCATTTACGGTCGGAATACCCGCGTTGTTCCCGATCATGGCAGTGATGACTATTAAAAAGGAGGGGAAATAATCCGCTTCTTATTAATTCCGCTCAAAAAATTAACCGAATGTTATTTATCATTCTATTTAATGGTTGTATAATATTCGGTTAATTTCATTGCAGGGGGATTCTATGTCGCTTTCTATTGTGCAACAGGCGCTGACTTTTGATGATGTTTTGCTGGTTCCTGCCCATTCACTGGTTCTCCCTAAAGAAGTTTCATTGCAATCCCGTTTAACTCGGGACATCGAATTAAACATCCCTCTGGTCTCAGCTGCAATGGATACGGTCACCGAATCCAGGCTTGCCATTGCCATGGCTCAGGAAGGCGGTATCGGGATTATCCATAAAAACATGAATATTGCCGCTCAGGCTGACGAAGTGCGGAAAGTGAAAAAATTTGAAAGCGGCATGGTGAAAGATCCCGTATCGGTAACGCCTCAAACCACGGTTGAAGAATTACTTGCGGTCATTGCGAAGCATAATTTTTCAGGTGTCCCTGTGGTTGAAAACGGTTTGTTGGTGGGGATAGTGACCAGTCGTGACATTCGCTTTGAAACCAATCTTTCCTTGCCGGTTTCAGCGGTCATGACGCCAAAAGAGCGCCTGGTCACTGTCAAGGAAGGCGCTAGCCGTGAAGAAATTCAAAGCCTGCTGCATAAACACCGTCTGGAAAAACTGCTGGTAGTGAATAATGCATTTAGTCTGTGTGGGCTTATCACGGTAAAGGATATTCAAAAAGCCAAGGAAAATCCATTTGCCAATAAAGACAATCTGGGACAACTTCGCGTTGGAGCGGCTGTAGGTGTCGGTGAAGGCACGGATGAACGCGTGCATGCCCTCGTTGATGCAGGAGTCGATTTACTGGTGGTAGACACGGCCCATGGCCATTCACAAGGCGTATTAAATCGAGTGGCCTGGATTAAAAAACATTATCCTCAGGTTCAAATCGTGGGCGGTAATATCGCCACTGCGGCTGCGGCCAGCGATCTGGTGGCGGCCGGTGTTGATGCCGTTAAAGTCGGGATTGGTCCTGGCTCGATTTGCACGACCCGTATTGTGACGGGCGTCGGGGTGCCGCAGATTACAGCCATTGCCAATGTCGCTGAGGGTGTTAAAGGCCAGGTCCCTGTGATTGCCGATGGTGGCATACGCTTTTCAGGTGACATTTGCAAGGCACTGGCCGCTGGTGCCGACACGGTGATGCTCGGCAGCATGTTTGCCGGTACGGAAGAGTCGCCCGGCGAAATTGAACTTTATCAGGGTCGAACCTACAAAAGTTATCGCGGTATGGGCTCCATTGGGGCCATGGCTCAGTCTCAGGGTTCGAGCGACCGTTATTTTCAGGACATGAGTCAGGGCGCTGAAAAATTGGTTCCAGAGGGCATCGAAGGCCGGGTTCCATATAAAGGACCTGTGCAGACCATTATCCATCAAATGATGGGGGGCTTGCGTTCCTGTATGGGGTATACGGGTTGCAAAACCATCAGTCTTCTCCACGAAAAGGCCGAATTTGTGCAGGTGACCAATGCCGGCATGCGCGAATCGCATGTCCATGATGTCAGCATTACCAAACAAGCCCCGAATTACCAGGTGGACAACTAATGAGCAGCAATATCAAACAGCAACCGCTTTTAATTCTTGATTTTGGTTCGCAGTATACACAGCTGATTGCACGACGCGTGCGAGAAATGGGTGTCTATTGCGAAATCCATCCCTATGATCTGGATGAGGCGGGATTCAAGGCGTTGTCGCCTTGCGGTATTATCCTTTCCGGCGGTCCGTCAACAGTGACCTTAAGTTCCAATCCCCGTGCTCCGGAATGGGTTTTTGCTTGTGGTTTGCCTGTGCTGGGTATTTGCTATGGCATGCAAACCATGGCTGTTCAGTTAGGCGGGGACGTGCAATCGTCTTCCCTGCGCGAATTTGGCTATGCTGAATTGCGTTTGCATGGACACACTGAATTATTGCATCACATTGAGGATAAAACCGATGCTGAGGGCAGGGCTTTACTGGATGTGTGGATGAGTCATGGCGATAAGGTCACGCAACTGCCCCCGGGGTTTAAGGTCATCTGTGAAACACGCAACGCCCCCATTGCTGGCATGGCGAATGATGAGCGCCGCTGGTACGGTTTGCAATTTCATCCTGAAGTGACCCACACGGTGCAGGGTTTACGGATACTGCAACGTTTTGTGGTGGATATCTGCGGAGCAAAAACCACCTGGACTGCGGACAATATTATCCAGCAAGCCATCGATACCATTCGCCAGCAAGTTGGTGATGAGCAGGTATTGCTTGGGCTTTCCGGCGGCGTTGATTCATCTGTTGTGGCTGCTCTATTGCACCAGGCGATTGGTGATCAATTGGTCTGCGTGTTTGTTGATACCGGTCTTCTACGGCTTAATGAAGCGGAGCAGGTGATGGCCATGTTTGGTCAGCACATGGGGATCCGCATTATTGCTGTGAATGCCGAAGACAAATTTTTAACGGCTTTGCAAGGCATTGATTGCCCAGAAAAGAAACGAAAAATTATCGGCCGCACCTTCATCGAGGTATTTGAAGAAGAAGCCAACAAACTGCCTGGCGTCAAATGGCTTGCCCAGGGAACCATTTATCCTGATGTAATTGAATCGGCCGCGACTAAAACCAATGGTGCAGCCGTGGTGATTAAATCCCACCATAATGTAGGCGGTTTGCCGGACACGTTGAATTTAAAATTGTTGGAACCCATACGCGAATTATTTAAGGATGAGGTTCGTAAAATTGGGCTGGAATTGGGCTTGCCTTACGATATGGTTTACCGTCACCCGTTCCCGGGGCCCGGGCTTGGGGTGCGGATACTGGGTCAGGTAACGAAGGAATACGCCGATATTTTGAGGCAGGCGGATGCTATTTTCCTGGATGAATTAAAAAAAGAGAACCTTTATCATCAAGTCAGCCAGGCATTTGCTGTTTTCCTGCCTGTAAAAAGTGTGGGGGTTATGGGAGATGGACGCCGTTATGATTTCGTTATTTGCCTTCGGGCGGTAGAAACCATTGATTTTATGACGGCCCATTGGGCGCATTTACCCTGGGATTTTTTGGGTGCTGTTTCCAACCGCATTATTAATGAGGTAGCCGGTGTCTCCCGGGTCACTTACGACATTTCCGGCAAACCGCCAGCGACGATTGAATGGGAATAAACGACACGTATTGGATGCAGCGCGCCTATGAGCAGGCTTTGGCGGCCCAAGAGGCCGGCGAAGTGCCCATTGGAGCGGTGCTTGTCGACAGCCATAATCAATTGCTGTCTGCAGCCGGTAACCGTGTCATTAACCAGACCGATCCCTGTGCTCATGCCGAAATCCTGGCAATCCGCGACGCCGCGCAAAAGCAGGGTAATTTCAGACTGTTGAACACCACCTTGTATGTTACTCTGGAACCTTGTGTCATGTGTGCCGGAGCGATTGTCCAGGCGCGGATTAAACGCCTTGTTTTTGCCGTACGCGATCTCAAAGCCGGCGCAGCCGGTTCAGTTTATAATTTGCTTAAAGGATTTCCCTTAAATCACGCGGTGCAAATCGATGAAGGATTTCTGGAAATGGAATGCAGCCATCTATTGAAAGCGTTTTTTACGACTCGGCGTTTGTAAAAGCAGCCATTAATTTGTTTTTCAATTCTTTTTTCTCTTGCGCGTTCAGTGGTAAACCGGCCTGAGTTGAAATATAGAACATGTCTTCAACCCGTTCACCTGCCGTTGCAATTTTAGCATTGTGGAGGTGAAGCTTTTGTTCAGAAAATATACGACTGACGGTCGCCAGTAAACCAGGCCTGTCCGTGGTCACTAAAAAGAGACAGGTATGCTGCTCCTGTTGTGCTTCCGTAAAGCTTATCTGGGGCTTGAATTTGAAATGGGCCTGCGTACGGGACAAGCGCCGTTTGATGCTTTTAGGCGGTGATGACTGCTTGCCCAGATGTTTCCTTAAGGCCTCACGAATGGCCTTAATCTGCTCCTCATTGGTTAAGGCTTGATGCTGCTCATCAAGAATAATATAAGTATCCAGGTCAAACTGATGATCACAGGTTAAAATCATGGCCTCCTGAATGGTGATGTAATGATTACTGAGGACCGTGGTGGTAATGGTGAAACGCTCCTCACGATGCGGCATGTAAATAAAGACTTCGGTGCCCCCCTGACTGTGGTGAGGCATGATGATAATCAATGGGTATTGTTGGCAATTTAGTATCGCTTCGGTATGGTTGGCTATCACATCCGGCGGTTCGTGCAGAAAATATTTGCCTTTGATATGGGCCCATAAATCGGTCACTTTATTGTCGGCGATTTCCTTTTGTCTCAATAAGATCAAGGCTTCCTGTTGGCGTTCACGGACTAAGCTCTCTTCATCGGGCAGCATCTTTTCTTGTTGTTGTACCCGATAAGCGGCGTGGTAAAGTTCTTTAAGCAGGGAGTCTTTCCAGCTGTTCCACAGGGTATGATTGGTGGCGCAAATGTCAGCGACAGTGAGTAAATAAAGGTAATCGAGATAATCCGGTTTCGGCAAATGCTGACAAAACAGATTGACAGTTTTTGGATCATAAATATCCTGCCGTTGAGCTGTTTGCGACATGAGCAGATGATGACGGACAAGCCAGATCACGAGGTCGGCATCCTCTTTAATCAGCTGATGCCGAATAGCAAAAGCCTTGACTTCTTGAGCCCCCAGTTCTGAATGATCACCGCCGCGGCCTTTGGCAATGTCATGGAACAAGGCTGCCAGATAGAGGAGCTCACGTTTTTGAATTTTAGCCATTAAGGAAGCGGCTAAAGGGAAGGATTGATTGTATGCGGGATCAAGAAAGCGGACCAGATTACGAATAACAAACAGGGTATGCTGATCCACGGTATACACATGGAATAAATCATATTGCATCTGACCCGTTACGGCTGCGAAACAATCCAGGTAATGCCCGAGTACGCCATAGCGGTTCATGTGATGCAAGGCATAGTAGGGGTCTTTTTCTCTAAACAACTGAATAAACAATCGGGTTGCTGCAGGGCAGGAACGGAATTTTTTATCCATTAAAAACAGGCATTGCCGAATCAATCGAATGGTGCTGGCACGGACCCCGGCAATGTCTGGGCGTTTGGCCAGCCAGACGAACAATTCAATGAGAGCCGGTGGGTGTTGACTGAAGACTCGCGGATGTTTGACTTCAATGTAGTGATTGGACAGCTGGAAATGACTGTCCAGCGGCGCAATCAATTGCTTTTCACGATGGACAATGGCTTCCGAGAACCAATGCAGCAACATTTCATTTAATTCCCGGATCCCTTTGATGTTCTTAAAATACAGCTTCATGAATTGTTCAATAGCCAATGACTGCGGTGTGTCGACAAAACCAAACAGGGCAGCCAGTTTGACCTGGTAATCAAACAGGAGACGCTCTTCCTGTTTGCCGGCGAGGGTGTGAAGACCAAAGCGAATACGCCATAGGAAGTGCTGGTAATTAATTAACTGCTCATATTCTTTGTCGGTAATAAAGCCGCAACTGATGCCGTCGGCCAGTTTTTTAATGCCAAAATGACGCTTGCCGATGCTGAGCAGGATTTGCAAATCACGCAATCCGCCGGCACCTTGTTTGACATTGGGTTCCAGATTGTAAGCCGTTTCACCGTATTTAATATAACGCTGCCTTTGCTCCTGCTGTTTGGCGAAAAAAAACTCATGGCTTGGCCACATATGTAAAGGATGTGTGTGATATTGCAACTCCTCCATGAGACTGCCGCGGCCACAGAGCAGGTGCATGTCAAGAATACTGGAAATGACACTTAAGTCCTGACTGGCTAAATCTGCGCAGTCATTGGGTGTTGTGATTTGATGACTGACATCAAGACCAATATCCCAGCAATCCTGAATAAAGGCCTGGGCGCGTTGCAACTGTGATCGGGTAACTTGTGCATTGTGCAATAAAAGTAAATCAATGTCGGAGTGAAGCTGTAATTCGCGGCGGCCATAGCTACCTAAGGCTAAAAGACAAAAGGCATTATCTTCGTGTAATTTGTGCTTTTGAAAAAGAAGCAATAAGGTTTCGTCAATAAAATGAACCAACTTGCGTGTGATGCCGGTGATGCTGGCTTTTTGGCAAAATTCGTTACACAGCTCATCCTTGAACTGTTTTAGCGTTTGCTTGAGAACATGACTACCGTTCTTCATCACGCAAGGTTAAAATTTCTACGCCGTCAGCCGTTACCAGCAGGGTGTGTTCCCATTGGGCAGATAAGCTATGATCTTTCGTCACTACAGTCCAATTATCAGGCAACAGACGCGTTTGATATTTACCCGTGTTAATCATTGGCTCAATCGTGAACGTCATGCCTTCACGCAGGACTTCGCCGGTCCCCGGGGTGCCATAATGCAGAACTTGTGGATCTTCATGGAAAATACGGCCAATGCCATGACCGCAATACTCGCGTACAACAGAACAACGATTTTTCTCGGCATGAACCTGAATAGCATGACCAATGTCGCCTAGCCGGACCCCCGGTCTGACCATTTCAATGCCGATAAACAAGCATTCATGCGCGAGTTTAACGACGTGTTTCGCCTTAACCGATGGTGTTCCTACAATAAACATTTTGCTGGTATCGCCGTGATAACCATCTTTAATGACCGTTACGTCGATGTTGATGATGTCGCCGTCCTTCAGTGCTTTTTTTCCGGGAATGCCATGGCAAACAACGTGATTGATGGATGTGCAGATGGATTTGGGAAACCCGTTATAACCCAATGGGGCGGGAATAGCGTGTTGGACATTGACAATGTAATCATGGCAAATGGTGTTTAACTCATCCGTGGTAACCCCTTCTTTGACATAATCGCCAATCATGGTCAACACGTCGCCCGCCAGGCGGCCAGCGACGCGCATTTTTTCAATTTCATCAGGAGTTTTAATGGTTACGGCCATGGTTTAAATCCACCTAAAAAAATAAATAGTAGCATAAGTCATTCATTCCAGCATCATTATTCCCGGCATTGGCAGCGTTAAAGTCCACATTTCAGCCAGATACCTGAAATCAGGAAGTACCTACATCGAATACGCAGGGATTTGTGCAGGGAGTCTGGGTAAGGACAAACCCTACCCAAAGCTTTAGAATAAAGGGTTAAGCCCCTTTGCATTGTTGTCTGTGCATCATCCTTTTAGCTTCCCATTGTTTCATCATGGATTGGAATTGCTGTTTCTGCTTGTCATTGAGCACATTGTAAATTTGATTTTTGGTCGAAATTTTAGCCTTGGTGATGGAACTCATCAGGGCGGCTTTTTGACTAACCAGCTTATCTAAGGTCGCTTCGTCGAGTTTGTCGCTGGTAACAAGCGCCTTTAATTGACCGCGCAGTTCCTTCATTTGTTTCCAACTGGCTTGCATGGCTTCCTTGTTTTTATCCTTAATGGCTTTGATTTGAGCCTGCTGATTGGCATCCAGTTGTAAATCTTTAAACATTTCGCTCAAACGGCCTTTGCAAGGGCAATTGCCAGCCTGATCCGCCGAGGCAATCTGTAAAGAAAGGAACGAAACACAGGCGATAATAGCAATAAGAAGTTTTTTAAACATTGTAAAACCCTCCAGTTTGTTATTGTTGCGTTTTGCATTATAGCGGGTGTCAACCAATATTTCTGCTTTTATTTTCAAATGAATTCGTGTGCTATCCATTGATGATCCGAGGCAAATGTGTTATAAATACCGCGCTTTTAACGACACACACGTTTCGTCACATGCAGTGGGGTCCCTTTGGGGTACTGTATGGGAAACGTGGAGGCCTAACCCGGAGAGAATTAAATGAATATCAGTATGCGTGAATTATTAGAAGCGGGCGCCCATTTCGGACACAGAACCCGTTTCTGGAACCCCAAAATGTATGAATACATTTTTGGTTCAAGAAATAAAATCCACATTATCAATCTTGAAAAAACCATGCCTCAGTTAAATGACGCGGCTAATTATGCTGGTCGTCTGGCTGCCAACAAGGCAAAAATCCTGTTTGTCGGTACTAAAAGAGCTGCTCAGGAAAGCATTCGTGAACACGCCAGACGTTGTGGTATGCCTTATGTGGATCATCGCTGGTTAGGTGGCATGCTGACTAACTGGAAAACAGTTCGCCAATCCATTTTCCGTTTGAAAGAACTGAAAGAAATGCGTGACAAAGGCCTGTTTGCGTCCATGATTAAAAAAGAAGCGTTAATGCTGACCCGCGAACTGGAAAAACTGGAACGCAGTCTGGGCGGTATTGAAGACATGGGTGGTTTGCCAGATGCCCTGTTTGTGATTGATGTTGGTTTTGAGCACATTGCTGTTGAAGAAGCTCGCCGTCTGAAGATTCCAGTCATCGGCGTTGTTGATACGAATAACAGTCCGGACAACATCGATTATGTTATTCCTGGAAACGATGACTCTATGCGTGCGGTTGATATTTATGTCCGTTGCATAGCTGATGCCATTCTTGACGCCAAACAAGGCAATACAGTGGGTGGTGTTTCATCTGATGCCGAGTTTGTCGAAATTTCTGTGACAGAAAAAGAAGCAGACAAAGCAGACTAATTATTTTTCTGATGATAAAGGGGCACGCTGCATCAGTTGGCGTTCCCCTTTTCGCTATGTGGAGGATTTAACTATGTCAGTTAGCGCTAAATTGGTAATGGAATTGCGTGAACGCACCGGTGCCGGGATGATGGAATGTAAAAAATTCCTGTTGCAAACAAACGGGGATATTGAAGAAGCCATTGTGCAAATGCGCAAGGCTGGTCAGGCCAAGGCCGACAAAAAAGCCGATAGAGTAGCCGCAGAAGGGGTTGTTGTGATCGCACGTTCAGCGGACCAACACTCAGCGGTTATGGTCGAAGTCAACTGCGAAACCGATTTTGCCTCGAAAGACAGTAATTTTGTTGAATTTGCCGAGAAAGTGGCTCAAACTGCATTACAGTCCGATGCAAATGATGTTGAGGCCTTATCAACCCAAACAGTTTCCGGGTCCAGCGATACAGTGGAACAGGCAAGACAACAATTGTTCGCCAAAATTGGTGAAAACATTAAAATCCGCCGTCTGGTTCGTTTACACACCCAGGGCGTTATTGGTTATTATTTGCACGGCACACGTATCGGGGTTATGGTTGCTTTAAAAGGCGGCGATGAAAACCTCGCGAAAGACATCGCCATGCATGTGGCCGCCAGTCGTCCTATGGTTGTTAGCCGTGAACAGGTTTCAGCAGAGGCCATAGACAATGAGCGTGATATCTTTACTGCTCAGGCACGTGAAAGCGGTAAGCCGCAAGAAATAATTGATAAAATGATTGAAGGACGTATTAACAAGTTCATTGATGAAGTCAGCCTGCTTGGACAACCTTTTGTTAAAGATCCCAATATCAAGGTTGGACAATTACTCAAAGAAAAGAATGCAGAGGTTCAAGCATTCATTCGTTACGAGGTAGGCGAGGGGATTGAGAAAAAAGAAGATAACTTTGTCGAGGAAGTTATGGCACAGGTTCGTGGTTCATAATGGCTGATACGCATCCAAAGCTCAAATACAAGCGCATTTTATTAAAATGCAGCGGTGAAGCGCTGATGGGCAAGGCGCAATTTGGTATTGACCCGGCCGTACTCGATCGTATTGCCAAAGACGTCGCTGAGTTAGTCAGCATGGGCGTTGAGGTCGGTATCGTGATTGGCGGCGGGAATCTATTCCGTGGCAAGGCCTTGTCTGAGGCGGGTTTGGGACGTGTCACCGGCGACCACATGGGCATGCTGGCCACGGTAATGAATGCATTGGCTCTTCGTGATGCTCTCGAACGCATTGATTTACCAGCCCGTATCATGTCAGCTATACCGATGATGGGGATGGTTGATCCCTATCATCGCCGTAAGGCCATTACCCATTTACGTAATGGCCATGTGGTTATTTTTGCAGCGGGCACCGGTAATCCTTTTTTCACGACCGATTCAGCCGCCTGTCTTCGTGCCATTGAAGTGGGTGCTGATGTGGTGTTAAAAGCCACCAAAGTGGATGGTATTTATTCTGACGATCCGGTTAAAAATCCAAATGCGACACGGTATGACTACCTGACATATAAACAGATTCTGAGTGACGGATTGCAGGTCATGGATTCAACAGCCATTTGTTTGTGTCAGGACCATGGAATGCCATTACAGGTTTTTGACATGGGAGCCCCCAATGCCCTGAAAAAAATCGTTCTGGGTGAGCGGGTAGGAACTATTGTAGGAGCAAATCATGATCAATGACATTAAGCAAGATGCTGAAAAACGCATGAAGAAAACTGTTGAAACCTTAAAGGTGGATTTAACCAAGGTAAGAACAGGCCGTGCTAATGCCAGCCTGCTTGATCACGTTCAGGTTGATTATTATGGTAATTTAACGCCATTAAGTCAGGTCGCCAACGTGACAAGCAGTGATTCCCGTACGCTGGTCGTTACCCCGTGGGAAAAGTCCATGGTTGCGGTTATTGAAAAAGCGATTTTAACGTCTGATCTTGGATTAAATCCATCCACTGCCGGAAGCGCGATTCGAGTTCCTATGCCGCCCCTCACAGAAGAGCGCCGTAAGGAATTAATTAAAGTAGTGCGTGCTGAAGGCGAGCAGGGACGGGTGGCTATTCGTAATATTCGTCGTGATGCCAATAACCAACTCAAAGAATTGGTTAAAGAAAAAGTCATTTCCGAAGATGATGAGCGTCGTGCTAATGAAATTATTCAAAAATTGACTGATAAACACATTGCTGATATTGATGCGGCTTTGGTAGAAAAAGAAAAAGACTTGATGGAAATCTAGTCAACTAGTCAATTTGTCGTTTCTTCCTTTATTACTGCCTGCCCGTGCTGGCGGGCAGTTGTTCTAATTTCTAAAATATATCCTTAAAACACGCTTTTGGATTATTGAACCCAATTATGCTGAGTTGATCTGTCGCGTCATCCCGGAGGGATGCTCGGGATAGTCCGGCAATGGCTGCCATTGGTGTCGATTATTACCCCCCATGCGGCTGCTGGCCAATGGATGGATGCCCGCCTGCGCGGGCAAGACATTAGGAAAGAGACCCTTGCCTTAGTAAGACATCCAAGGGTCTTTGCGTTTTGCTTGAGGGCAAAACGTCAGGAGATTATTGCCTTGCCTGAACAAGACCCCCAGGCAGGGCTTATGGCTCATTATAGCTTTGCTGGCGGTCGCAAGGTTTCCAGGGTATACCCATGAGTAACCACGTTGTCTTGCCCGCGCAGGCGGGTAACCATTAGGATCCCGGATGAGGGGTAGTCCGGCAATGGCTGCCATTGGTGTCGATTATTACCCCCATGCGGCTGCTGGCCAATGGATGGATGCCCGCCTGCGCGGGCAAGACATTAGGAAAGAGACCCTTGC
>NZ_LNYA01000023.1:64587-201222 GCF_001467615.1 Legionella erythra
ATAGTCCGGCAATGGCTGCCATTGGTGTCGATTATTATTCTTCATAGGCCTGCTGGCCAATGGATGGATGCCCGCCTGCGCGGGCAAGACATTAGGAAAGAGACCCTTGCCTTAGTAAGACATCCAACGGTCTTTGCGTTTTGCTTGAGGGCAAAACGTCAGGAGATTATTGCCTTGCCTGAGCAAGACCCCACAGGCAGGGCTTATGGCTCATTATAGCTTTGCTGGCGGTCGCAAGGTTTCCAGAGTATACCCATGATCAATCACGTTGTCTTGGGCTGAACATCAGCTCACTTGATGGCCGCTAAATGACCCCATTTCGCATCCCAGGCCATGCGCTTAACCTGTTTATGGGCTGTAAAAAAATGCTTAAGAAACTGATTATCGGCTGAGTTACTGGCTAAAATAACCAGATTGGCGCAGCCTTCAACCGGTATGGAGACCATGTTGTTACCGAATTGCCGCTGCATCATTTCAAAAACGGGCCTTTGTTCCTGGGGGTTGGCTAAATTTACCGCGAGTATGCCATCGCTGCTTAAGTGGCTTTTGCATAAGGCAAAAAATCGGTCATTGTAACAATGCGGCGGGAAATGGCTGGCGTTAAATAAATCCACAATAATATGACGAAATTGCCTTTGCGTACACTCGATAAATTGCAAGGCATCCTGTTGGATAATCTCAAGATTGGCGAGCCTTGAGAGCATGAAGAAACGGGAAGCGATAGCCACAATTTCCTCGCTGATTTCCACGGCGCTGATCTTAAATTGCTTTAGAATGGGAGAGAGGGCGTGGGCTGCTCCTGCACCGCCAAGCCCCATTAAACAGCAATGATCAGGAAACTGTTGAGCCATGAATATCAAGGGCTTGATGTAATGCAGAGCAGGGCTTGACGGATAGTATTTGTTGACCAAGGTTTGGATGGCCTTACTATCAAATTTAAGCCACCTGAAAATCGGGTTTTCATAAACGCGTGTTCCGGTTTCGCTTTGATAAATGCAACGGCCAGCAAACGTTTTCCAAATCATGATGGGTAAGACTCACATTGAAAAGGATAAATGCTGCCTAATTGTAAAATCTGACTTAATTCATCCAGTGCGGTAAAGCATTCATTGAGGAGTTGCGGATCGGCCAAATCGCTTGTGGTGAGATGACTACGGTAATGCTTCACCACCCATTCCTCTAGTTTTTTCAGCAGCGGTTCATTAATGATGACGCCCTGATGCATGGCCGCCAGTTCGTTTTCATCGAGAGGCACTCGTAATCGTAAACAGGCAGGGCCCCCACCGTTTCGCATGCTTTGTTTGACGTCAAGAAAATGAAGCTGGTTAACAGGATTTAGCGGATCGCTCACCCGTTCGGCCAGCGCTTTGCGTACCCGCTCATTGTTTTCACATTCTTTGGGGGCCACAATCACCATGGAAGAATCAGGCAAGGTAAGCAGCTGGGAGTTGAACAGATAAGAACTGACGGCATCCTCAATGCTAATCTCGTCACGCTTGAATTCGATAATCTGAAGATCAAAATCCGCCTTGCGCTTCAGTTCGTCATACACCAGCGTTTGCTCGTTAAAGGCATCTTCATGCACGAGAAAAACGGATTCATTGGCCACGCTGATCACATCATTGTGGAAAACGCCCTGGTCAATGGCCTTAGGGTTTTGATGGGCGTACACGACTTTGGCTGGATTAAGGCCATGGGAGCGGACAATGGCCTGGGATGCTTCAAGCGTTTGGCGTGCGGGATAATGAGTTGGCGAGTTCAGTGTGTTGCCCATGGCCTGCTTGCCATAAACAAACAGATTAATGGCTGGCGTGTTATGCCGTTTGCACAGCCGGCTATGGTTCGCAGCGCCTTCATCGCCAGTAATCAGGCTCGGCGGCAAAGGCGGGTGGTGTCTAAAATACGCCTCCTGATGAAAAAGCCGTTGAAGCAGCCGGCTTGAAAACGAGGCTTCCTGGTGGCGGTGTAAATTGCTGATTAAATTGGCCGCAGTAAAATGAACCTTATTATCCTCTGTATCCAGGCTCGACGAAACCGTAGCGGCATTTGCGGCCCACATGCTTGATGCGGAAAAAGCGGCGCTCAGGATTTGTGGCGCCTCTTTGAAGGCTTTACTGATTTGTTGGGAAGGGGTGCCGCGAAAACCCAACTGATGCAACAAATGCAGGTTTGGCCGTTGATGCGGCGGCAGGAGAGCTTGTCTGAGTCCCAGCGCATGAAGAAACCGCATTTTTTCCAGACCCTGCAGGGCAGCTGCCTGCGGGTTGGCGGCGGTTTGTGCATTAGCCATGGAGGCTATGTTGCCTTCAGCGAGTCCTGCGTAGTGATGGGTTGGGCCTACTAAACCATCAAGATTTAATTCAAAGACATCCACAATGTTTCCTCGATAACAAGATTACAAAAAAATACCGGGCAGTAATTGTTCAGGTCGCTGCAGGATTTCCTGCTCTTGGCTGGCGATAGGGTAACTGCAGTAATCCGCAGCAAAATAGGCGCTGGGGCGATGATTGCCACTTAGGCCAACACCGCCAAAAGGCAAGTTGCTGGCCGCACCTGTCGTCGGTTTATTCCAGTTAATTAAACCGGCACGAACCTGTTGATAAAATCGCTGATAATGCGCCGCGTTATCGCTTAATAAGCCTGCCGCCAAGCCATAGCGGGTTTGATTGGCCAAATACAGGGCTTCATCAAAATCATGGTAGCGGTAAATCTGTGCCAAAGGTGCAAACAGCTCAATGTCTTCAGGATGGCTGACGCGGGTCATCTCAATGAGTCCAGGTGACAATAAGCCGCTTTCGTCTTTAAGCAGGGTCATGGGTAATATTGCCTTTCCTCCTGACTGAAGCAGATTGTCCTGTGCCTTCAAATGGCCCAATGCATGATCATGACTGATGACAGGGCCCATAAACGGTTCAGGCTGCATAGTCCAGTCTCCCACACGAAGATGCCGACTGGCTGCCAAAAGCTTATCAAGGAAGCGATCCCCAGTGGCATTTTGAGCAATAATAAGCCGGCGGGCGCAGGTGCAGCGTTGACCCGACGTAATAAAAGATGAAAGCAGGGTCTGATAAACAGCAGCCTCAATATCACCGATTTCATCGATAATTAAGGGATTATTGCCCCCCATTTCAAGGGCGAGAATGACTTCGGGGCGTTCAGAAAAATGCTGATTGATGCGTTTGCCTGTCGCGTAGCTTCCGGTAAAATAAACCCCCTGAATATCGGCATTAAGTAATGCCTTGCCCGTCGCGGCATCCCCCTGCACGCAGTTAATGACTCCGGCGGGAATGCCTGTGGCATCCCAGCAGGCCATGATCATTTCAGCCACCAAGGGGGTCAGTTCGCTCGGTTTTAAAATGACGGTATTCCCTGCCAGGAGAGCGGGAACAATATGGCCATTGCTCAGATGGGCTGGAAAATTAAAGGGTCCCAGCACAGCCACAACGCCATGAGGCTTATAACGCAGGCAGGATTTGCTATCGCTCGCTGTGGTTATTTTTTCTGCGTTTCGTTCGAGTTGCGCCTGAATAGATAAATTGATTTTACCAATGACCGCCGTAACTTCAGTCAATGCTTCCCAAAAGGGTTTTCCATTATCCATGGCAATGGCTTTGGCCAATTCATCCCGCCGTTGGCCCACCTCGTCGGCAAATGCCTTAAGGTATATCATGCGCTCTTCCATGGGGCATGTGCTCCAGGAACCTAAGGCTGCGTGAGCGGCCTCAGCGGCTTGATTGATTTCCGCAGTGGCCGCTGCCTTTCCTTCCCAAAGGATTTCATTCGTAGCCGGATTTTTAGAGACAAAAGCTAAACCGGAGCCTTCAACCCAGTGGCCAGCAATGTAATGTTTGCCTGAATAGTGCTGTTTCTTCATTGTCTTCCTTCAAAAGAGCGCAGCTTCAACCAGGGGGGCTGCTCGAATGTTGTCACCCTGACGGACCTGCAATAAAGCCGCTGTGGATTTGCTCAGCGTGCAGGTATGGTTTGAGTTATTAAAAATCATCTGACTGATGGTCGCACGAAAATCAAGCTGCGTATTGGCCAGTAAATAAGGACTGCTGCTGACTTCATCGCTTAAATTTTTTATCGTCATGACACGGCTGACTGCTACCGTCCGGATTTGATTGATTGGCGCTTCAATGGTCGGACCTGCATCAAAAATGTCCACATAGGAATTATAGCGGAACCCTTCACGTAAAAGGATATTCATAGCGGGCACGGTTGATTGGTGCGGTTGGCCGATGGCCGCTTGGGCTGCAGGGGAGAGCAATTTGATATAAATGGGATTGCGTGGCATCAAATCAGCAATGAATTGTTTGTTGGTTGAAATGGTTAGGCGATCCGCATCGGGGAACGGCATGTGGAAAAAATGTCGCCCGACATTGTCCCAAAAGGGGGAATGCCCTAAATCATCTGAAATGCCGCGCATTTCAGCAATGATGGTCGGTGCAAAACGCTCCGGGTGTTCAGCAATAAATAAAAATCGTGCCCGGGAAAGCAGCAGGCCATTGTGATTTTTGCGGTGTTCGGGCTGCAAAAACAGGGTGCATATCTCACTCTTTCCCTGGTTGTCATTGACGAGGCTTAATACTTCGTAATCGCTGCGGATATTGAGCGAATGACAAATCCGCGTCCGTTTTGATACTTTGTATGAATAAAAAGGCAATTCATGCCCTGTGGAGGCTTCAATGGCCGATGTGCCAACGACTTCGCCAGTGGCGGGGTTTTCCAGGACAAAAAAATAATATTCATCGTGCGGGTGTTGGATGATTCGTTTAAAGGAGTCACAGGACCATTGCAGCCTTTTTTGTAGCAGATCCTTGTCCTTGGGCAAGGTGGTCATGCCGATACCGCTTAATTGGGCGAGGGTATGGATGGCGTCAAGGTCACCTGCATTTGCACTGCGAAATAACATCATAAAGCCAGCTCCTCAAGCCCCCCTGAGGCTAGATCATATAGTAACAGAGCGCTTAAGGCGGCCCGCTCCGGCAGACTGTCTACAATAATGTATTCTTCTGAACTGTGAATATGGCCGCCTCTCACCCCCAGGGTATCGATTACCGGCAAGCCATGTTGTGCAAGATTGTTCCCATCGCAGCAGCCGCCGCTGTCTTGCCAGTCCAGTTCAAGCCCAAGGTATCTGCCCGCTTGTTGAATACGTTGAAACAGGCGTTCGGTGGCTTTGCAAACCCGCTTCACTGGGCGACCAAAATGGCCGTGTACGCTTAAGGTGTAATCGGGTTGTTGTAGTTGCTTGATTATTTGGTCAAGCTGTCGTTTGACCCATTGCTCATCCTCTGGTCTGGCGATGCGAACATCAAGCTTGGCAATCGCTTTGGCGGGCACCACATTTAATGCTTCCCCCCCGGCTATTTTACCCACGTTAATGGTGACACCGTCTCGTTGACCATTGAGTTGGTGGATGGCCAGCACGGCTTCTGCCAGGTAGGCAATGGCATTACGCCCCTCGTTAAAAGCGCGGCCGACATGAGCCTCACGGCCGGTGACAATCAGGGTTAACTTGCCGCTGCCGCGACGATTTTTAGCCAGTGTGCCCTGAGGCGTCATAGCGGGTTCGTAAATTAAACCGGCCTGATAATTGCCGGCTATTCGCTCAAAAACAACACTTGAAGCCGGTGAGCCGATTTCTTCGTCGCTATTAATCAAAACATCCCAGCCCAATGTTGAGGAGAGGTTGCTCTTTTCAAAGGCAGAGAGAGCATGCAGTATGACAATCAGGCCACCTTTCATGTCGGCCACTCCTGGTCCGCGGATATGATTGGCGTCGATGTAATCGAGTGTTTGAAAAGGGTGGTTAACGCCATAAACGGTATCCATGTGGCCAGTCAGAAGGATGCGTCGTTTCAGCGATGGCCGCTTGCGGATAAACAGGGTTTTGCCGCAGGATTCCGTTGTGGTATCACCGTTCATATTGAGGCTGGTCACTGCGGGTAGAGTCAATGAGTCAATTTGATCGGCAATCGGTTCAAACGCGTTGCTTAATACATCATGGATACGTTGCAAGCCCTCCAGGTTGTGAGTCCCGGAGTTGACTGCACAGAACTGATGCAGCTGCTCAAGCATGGTTAGATTACTTGCCTGTAATGAGTAAACCAGTTCCTCGCGTGCTTTGTTCATTAATGTAAGTCCCGCTACAAAGATATGACATTAGCTTAAATTAAAGGTGTTAGCAACCAGGTGGGCGGGGGTATGACGGGTGACTTGTCAGAAAAAAATCAGGGTCCAATCGTGAGGCCGGTCTCCAGAGTGCCAGTGGGCGCTTTTTCTTTTAAATCATCTTCCAGCCTGTTAATGTCATCGTGTAATGAAACCATTCCTGACATCTCCTGAGCCAGCTCCTTCATCACTTGGGTTTGCGAGTCGCGCTTCAGGGCATTAATTCCTGTGCGGAAGGTTGCCCAGCCTGATGTCATAGGATGTTGTGCGCAACCGAATGTGACAACAAACAACAAACTGCCAACCAGGGATTTCATTAAGCCGACCAGGATATAAAGGGAAGGATAATTAATGGTCAAGTCATGGGTCAGTTTTTCATAGCGGGTAAGGCTGGCTGTCGAGGGTGATTTAATAAGATTAAGCGTGTCGCAGGCTGTTTCAAGCAGCAGGCGCTGGCCACTCAAGCCAGTGGTTGCCTGAGTTTTTATGTTTTCAAGGATGGCGATGCCTTTGTTTAAAATCTCATCAGGATTCTTGAACACAACCGGCAATGAGTCAGGCTTGTGCTTAAGGGAATTTAATTCGGCGATGCTTTCTTCAATGCGCCTGGCGAGCAAGCCGCTGACCCGTTCATGCGGGCAATTCAGATCGCGCCATTGAATGAGCCAATATTTTGCAGGATTTGATACGATGTCCTGGTAATTGGCGTTGATATAAGCATCAATGGCGTTCCAGATGAGTTTTAATTGGTGGTTCAGTCCCCGTCCTTTCACCATGGCCGCGGCCGCATGCAGGTTCTCTTCGAATTTTTTGCGGGTGAGGGGGGACTCCGTTTTAAATGACTTGATAAGGTTATAATAGGCTGACGCAACGCCGCCTCTGTCAATGGCGTCTTTGCAGGTGAAGTTAATACTCTGCGGCTTCAGTCTCGTAATCAGATAGTCTGGTAAAATGTATTTGTTAAAGTGGAACCAGACGGCCTGGTATTCGGCAGCAGAAATAATAGTTGCTTTAATATTGAGATGCTCAAAACTTTGAATCAGTAACTTTTCAAGGATGTTTCTTTCAATGGCTTTGCTGTAAAGGCCATCTTCTGTGAAAACCAGTTTTCTTATCTTCTCACTGATATAAAAATCCTGAATCGTCAGTTGGGCTCTACCATTCTCACACGCTATATTTAAAAATTCCCGAAAAACCTGCTTGAGGGAATATTCCGGTTCGGTATCACGGTATTTGTCGGCTGCCATGAGGCCTTGGTCAGCAGGCAGTGTGATGACCGCTATGTTAGGGTGATCATTTTCAAGCTGGTGGAGGACGCAGGTTAAATCAACTTCTTTAGTGCCTTCGCTGTCATCGCGATCTTTACCGAGCAGGTTGAAGTAGATGTGTGAGATTGTATCAGGCTGTTTAGAGCGGAGGCGTCGAATGCGTTGAACATCCAGCCAGACTCTGAACAAAGGGCTCACACGGGCGATTTCGTCATGTCGCTGCCCCTGGGTGCCAAAACGATACTCGATTGGGTCATTGGGCTCTTTATAATCAAAATGTCGAACGGTGGCTAAACTGGTGGTGTGCTGAGGCTTAAAATTGCTGCCATAAGTCGCAGCAAAGCGACCTATCACGGAGCCCATGGTGGCGGGCGTTAGGCCTTTATTAATAACTCGGCCGTCGTCTTTTAAATAACTGGAGATCTTTTTCTCAAGCTTTTTAGAGTCAGAGGGGCGATGGGTCAGAATGGTCTGTTCGATGTGTTGATAGGTACTGGGCAGAAGGCTGCTGTCGTTATGGTAAATGCAATGAATGAACGCTTCGAAATCATCAATTTTTTTATGAAGGGCCTCAGGGCTGTTTTCGAATGCTGTCTGCATCATGCTGTGGCTATTTGATAACGAGGGGAGGCTGTTCTTTTCTTGCTGTTGTGGGGATTTTTTTGCTTCCAGGTAGAGAGCGTTCAGTGGCTTGATGATTAATTCGGTCAAATTTTCTTCAATATACTCAAAGAAATCTTTGTAAAGGATCCCATAGGCAGTATCGTCGTTGTATTGACCGGTGACTTTGTCCAGGCGGTCAGCCAAATCGGGTTTGAATGCCTTAAGAAGGTCAGCAGGAATCTTGCTGCGAATAATTCGCAGATAGGCAAAGCAATTCCTGTTATGCAGTTTATCGCTGCTGATTGGGGTATCGCAAGATACTTTTCCTCTGGCCATGCTCGTAAATCAACCGATTTGAAGTCTTGCCTATTATACTATGAATAAATAGTATTTGGAATATACGGGGGCACATTGATTGAATAATAATCAGATCGCTTGGCATTAAATAGCATGGTTTTTCCATGGTTTTTAAGGGTATAATCCTTGACTTTGAAGGGATGAGGTAGCGGGCCGTGCGGGAACTAATCAAAAAAACCCATCGACAATGGCATGACATGCTGGATAAAGCGCTTGATTGCGTGGATCAGGAGTACCTGGCGAACTTGCAGCAGGATGCCGCGTGGCTGCCGGGCAAGGACAAACTTTTCGCGGCCTTCAACTGCCCGCCAGAGCAAATAAAATTCCTTTTGTTGGGGGAATCGCCCTATCCGCGCCCGCAATCGGCCAATGGCTATGCCTTTTGGGATAATGCCGTTGGGCCTCTGTTTAGCGACAAGGGATTCAGCCTTCAGGTCAATCGCGCCACGTCCTTGCGTAATCTGATGAAAATGCTTCTGGTGGCCCGGGGGGACCTTCAGGAGGATTGTTCGCAAGCCGCTATTGCCCGTTTGGATAAAAGTCAATACATACAGACAGCGAAGCAACTGTTTAGTGGCATGTTGGAGCGGGGTTTTTTACTGTTGAATGCCTCGCTGGTTTACCGTGAAAATCAGGTGCCCTATCATTCAAAACAGTGGCAGCCTTTTATGAATAGCCTGTTTGACCAGCTGGCGCAATCCTATCCGGACATTCAGCTGATTTTATTTGGCAAAATTGCCGCGCAAGTGAAAAATGCCGAGCGTTTTTCTTGTCTTGTTGCGGAGCATCCTTATAATCTCAGTTTTATCAATAACCCCGACGTTGTAGCCTTTTTTAAACCATTAGATTTATTGAGTTACCATGAAAGACACCGTTGATCAACAGGAAATTGCCAAGTTTGCCGCGCTCGCCCAGCAATGGTGGGATAAGAATGGACCCCTTAAAACCCTGCACGACATCAATCCGGCCCGTTTAGCCTTCATTGAGCAATATACCGGCCTGAAGGGTTTGCGCGTTCTTGATGTGGGATGTGGGGGGGGGATTCTCAGTGAGGCCATGGCCCGTCTGGGTGCTGAAGTGACGGGGTTGGATGCTGAGGAAGACAGCATTGAAACAGCCCGTCAGCATGCAAAACAAAGCCAATTAACCCTGGATTATGTCGCAAGTGCCATTGAAGACTACAACGATGGCGTGTTTGATGTTATAACCTGCATGGAAATGCTTGAACATGTGAACCATCCTGAGGAAGTCATTCGCCACTGCGCGAGATTGCTGAAACCAGGCGGTTATCTTTTTTTATCGACCATTAATCGCACGGTGAAAGCTTATGCTGCAGCGATTGTGGCGGCGGAATATTTATTTGGTTTACTGCCGAGACAAACCCACCAATATGACAAATTTATCAAACCCAGCGAACTGGCTGCCATGGTCAGGCGTGCGGGATTGGAGGTTAACGGTTTAAAAGGTATTGATTACAATCCTTTTGCCCGATGTTCCGGCCTTAAAGATTCCGTTGATGTTAATTATTTATTATCCTGCTTTAAGCCTTGATTCTTTTTCTCAGTGTAACGCTGTTGGTAACGTTGATGGGCATATTTCGCCTGTTCGTCTGTGACGATATCGACTTCATTGCCATACAGGTCAATTCGCGCCGTCTGGGGTTTTTGACAATTGAGGTAGGCGGGTGATGAGCTGTAATAACTTAAGGCTTCCCGTAAGGCTTTCTTACTGAAAGGTGGGGAGTCTAGGCGATCATAAAAATCGACGATTTCGTCAAAAATACCAATTTGTAAGGGTTTTACCTGATTAGCCTTTTTAAAAAAGGCATTAGGAAAATGCTCTATCAGCCAGTCAATAATAATCAGTTTTTCTTTTTTAGCGCTTTCGACTTGTTGATTCATGATCCTACTCTATTAAAGCCTGCGAAGGGTTTTATCGGGTATCGCGCCTCATGCAGTCGGTAATCCGGCTTAGGGTCTTAAGTCCATAAAAAAGATACCGTTTTGCAGAGATGACACGGTTTAAAAACTCTGATTAAACTATCTCATAATTTTAGCCTTTGGCAAGTTGAAATGCGATAGTTTACCAAGGGATTTTCATCTTCAAAACAAATTGTGGTTAAAGCGGGCGGCACTGAATGCCCTGTCTTGGGTTAAGGGATAGAATTTAGCCTCGCTTGTCGTCTTACTTTTTTGTAAGAAATGTCTCAATCTCTCTGCGGATAATGGTCAATTCTATTTAAGAAAGTGAATTGGTATTTTATAAGGCATTGAATAATTTTAATATTTCATTCTGGTGCGCTTAAACCAGGGTGATCGCCCTCTTGTAAACCGGCTTGCACACAGAAAGGGCACTTGCTAGAGTTTAATTAAGACTTCAAGGATAGAAGTCGTAGCAAAAGGATTTGTAATTATAAGGAAATAATAAACACGGACCGTTTTTTCAGAACATGATGTTCTGAATTGGAAGACTGCGAAAAGCCAGGGCACGTTGCCCTGGCTTTATTATTTTAGGCCATGACATAGCCTGAGTGGGACAGGTAATAATGGTCAGGGTAATAAGCGAAAACCACAGAACCGCCCTTAATGGTGTTAATGACCGGCCTTGCCAGCGTTTTGGCAATGGATGGGCATCCCCAGCTGCGTCCGGCACGTCCGGCACGTTTAATGAAATCCGGTTCAACATACCAGGCCCCATGAATGACTACGCGGCGGCTGTAAGCGTTGTCATTAAATCCTCGTTCAAGACCTTGAAGATTCAGAGACAGACCTTTGGAGCCATAATAGGTATCACGGGTCACGTAAGTGCCGAGACTGGTTTCTTTGCTGGACGGACGGTTAGAAAAATGGCGAGGAACATCCATACCGGAGTTCTTACCATGGGCAACATAGGTGTTGTATAATAAACGTTCTTTCCGTAAGTCAAATATCCACATTCTTTGTTTGTAAGAAGGCAGTGAATAGTCAATGACCGTGAGCACCGGCTTTTTAACGGCGCCTTTGGCCGATGCTTTTTTATAAGCGCTCAATGCCATTTTCAATACTTTTTTGTTAAGCTGTGGTGCTTTACGACTCAGGTGTTGCAGTTGAATGTTGGTGTCTACATTCACTTTAGTTGCCGGTGCGGCAACATGGGCGCTGCCGGAAAACAGGGCGGCAGACAAAAAACTAAGAATACTCATAATGCTCCTTTTTTCTAATTAGAATTTCGAATCAAGGTTGTCAAAGGACGGCTGATTATATTGACAACCAGGGTAAATGTAAAATTCATAGGGTCAATATTTACCAACTAGAAAAAAATTACATCAATTCAGTGGCTTGTGATAATTGGTCGGCTTCCGTTTGTATTAATTTAATACGATTGACTCAAATATTAAACTAAACGCAGCGCAAAAAGGGTTAATAATAGTACAAAATTAGATCTGTTTTGCAATAATTAGATCAATTTTTGTGCGATTTCAGACCGCTTTGGCCACTCGTTTTGTTCGATTGTTAACCTGAGTTCCTGCGTTTCTGTTGTAAGAATCCGTTCCCAATGCAACCATTCTGCATTATCATTTCTAGCTTATTTAATGGCTTTATTCGGAGGCATAACATGCTTGAGCGTTATTCATCACAACAACCGCAGGGAACCCGGGCGCAGATCAATAAAGCCTATCGCATTGACGAACTCACGCTGATGAATGAGTTGATTGCCAGTGCCGCTTTAAGCGATGAACAGACTAAAGCTATCCGTAACCAGGCTACCCAGTTGGTGGAGCAGGTACGGTATGAACGTAAAAAAAGCACCGGTATCGATTCCTTTTTAACAGAATACTCGCTGTCCAGTCATGAAGGCATTGCCTTAATGTGCCTGGCTGAGGCCCTTTTACGGGTCCCAGACAATGCAACCATTGACAGCCTCATTAAAGATAAATTGACAGCGGCGGACTGGAAGGCGCATCGCGGACAAAGTGAGTCATTTTTTGTCAATGCCACGACTTGGGCCTTGATGCTGACAGGCAAGGTATTAACACCCGAATCGGCAGAGTCCACACTCAGTAAAGCCATCTTTCGTTTAATTAACCGCAGTGGCGAAGGGGTGGTCCGAAAAGCCGTGGACAAGGCGATGCGCATCATGAGCAAACAGTTTGTGATGGGGCGAACCATCAGTGAAGCCCTGTCGCGGGCACGCAAAAAAGAAACCATCGGCTACCGTTATTCTTACGATATGCTGGGTGAAGCCGCCTTAACCAAGGTGGATGCGGCACGTTATTTTCTCGCTTACAAAGAGGCGATTGAAACCATTGGTCGTCATGCCGACAAAGACATGACTATTTATCAGCGCCCGGGTATTTCGATTAAATTATCCGCTCTGCATCCCCGTTATAATGAATCGCAGCGTGAACGGGTCATGAATGAATTACCGCCAAAATTATTGGCATTGGCCCAGGCGGCCAAGAGTTACGATATTGCTATGACCATTGATGCGGAGGAGTCCGAGCGCCTCGACTTGTCACTGGATGTGATTGAACAGGTATTCTGTGATGATAGCCTGCACGGTTGGCATGGGTTCGGTATGGCCGTGCAATCCTATCAGAAACGGGCCTTTTACTTACTGGACTGGGTAGCAGAGTTGGCTCGCCGCAAACAGCGGCGCATGATGGTACGCCTGATTAAAGGGGCTTACTGGGACAGTGAAATTAAAAAAACCCAGATGCAGGGGCTTTCCGGTTACCCGGTGTTCACCCGCAAGGTGTTTACTGACGTATCCTTTCAGGCCTGCGCTAAAAAACTGCTGACGATGACCGATGCCATTTATCCTCAATTTGCCACGCACAATGCTTATTCTGTGGCCATGATCCTTAATATTGTCGGTAACTACCGGGATTTTGAATTTCAGTGTCTGCATGGGATGGGTAAAGAATTGTACGAGCAGATTGTGCCTGCCAAACGCCTTGGCATCCCTTGCCGCATCTATGCACCAGTAGGGAGCCATGAAGATTTGTTGCCTTATTTAGTCAGACGATTGCTTGAGAATGGCGCTAATTCCTCGTTCGTTAACCGCATCGTCGATGAAAAAGCCCCCATCAGTACGCTGGTTGAAGACCCCGTGAGCAAAGCCAATCAATTGCTTGGCAAAATCAATCAGAATATCCCATTGCCTTCGGCGATTTTTACGCCGGAGAGAAAAAATTCCGCAGGTTTTGATTTTTCCGACAGAGAAGCAGTGGCCGCGCTGAAACAACAATACGCGGAAATGGATTTATCACACTGGCAGGGCAAGCCATTAATTGCTGGCCGCGATGGCGGTCAGGTTGATCGCAGCGTGACATCACCGCAAAATCCCCGACGGCCAGTCGGGCGGGTCAGCGATGCCACCTCAGACGACATCGATTGGGCATTAACGCAGGCCGAAGGAGCATTTTCCGCCTGGAGCACAAGGCCGGTGAACGAGCGTGCTGCCTGCCTTACCCGTTATGCCGATTTGTTGGAAGAGAATCAGGCGACGTTGTTGGCCATGGCTTGCCTTGAAGCAGGAAAAACCTGGAATGACGGCGTAGCCGAGGTGCGCGAAGCCATTGATTTTTGCCGTTATTATGCCGCGATGGCCACTAAATTAATGGCCAAACCCCTTTCCCTGCATGGCTATACCGGGGAACTCAATGAATTGAGCCTTCATGGACGAGGCACGGTATTATGCATCAGCCCCTGGAATTTTCCCTTGGCTATTTTTACAGGTCAGGTGGTCGCCGCTTTGGTGACCGGCAACTGCGTCATTGCCAAACCGGCGGAACAAACGCCGATTATTGCCACTTTTGCGGTACAATTGATGCACCAGGCTGGTGTTCCCGATGCCGTCGTGCAATTGCTGCCTGGGACGGGCGAAGCGGTCGGTGCGCCTTTGGTTGCTGATAAGCGCATTAAAGCCGTGTTGTTTACTGGTTCCACCCAAACGGCCAATCTCATCAATCTAACCCTCGCTAGCCGCGGCGGTGAAATTATTCCGCTTATTGCCGAAACGGGCGGTCAGAATGCCATGATTGTCGATTCCTCGGCACTGCTTGAGCAGGTGGCAATGGATGCGATTACCTCAGCCTTTGGCAGCGCAGGTCAGCGTTGTTCGGCGCTCAGAGTTCTTTACGTCCAGGAAGAAGTTTACCCGCGCATGATTGAATTGCTGAAAGGGGCTATGGAGGAACTTCAAATCGGTGATCCACGCTGGTTGTCAACCGATATTGGTCCTGTGATTGATAATGACGCACTGGGTGTCTTGAAAGCGCATGTCAACACCATGCAGAAAAAGCATGACATTATTTATCAATGCAGCCTGCCGGAAGAATGCAGTGAAGGGTATTTCATGCCGCCAACGGCTATTGCTATTGATTCGATTGCATCGCTTGAAAAAGAAGTATTCGGACCGGTTTTGCATGTTATCCGTTACAAGCGAAAAGCGCTGGATAAAGTGATTGAAGAAATCAATAACACCGGGTACGGTTTAACATTGGGCATTCATAGCCGGATTAATCAAACCGTGGAGTATATTCGTCAACACGTTCATGCCGGTAATTGCTATGTTAACCGCAATATGATTGGTGCGGTTGTCGGTTTACAGCCTTTTGGTGGTGAAGGGTTATCCGGCACAGGGCCTAAGGCTGGCGGTCCCTATTATTTGCTGCGCCTTTGTCATGAGCGTACCTACACCGTTGATACAACGGCGGCTGGGGGAAATGCCAGTTTGATGTCCTTGCCAGAAGGGATATAAATCAACGATAGTTGGGCGTGAAGCCCAACTGCTTTAATCATGCCGTTTGGCAAAAACCCAGGGCAGGACGACAAACAGGAAAAGCCCGCCGACTAAGAACGCTTCAAAAAAGGAAATATTATCAATAGGAATTTGGGTTGGCGGAACAAACCCAATAGCCATGGCCAACAGGCAACACAGCATGCCTGTCCCTGCGACTAACCACATAACCCAGTTACCGCCGGGAACGGTATAGCTGCGGTGCCGATCAGGCTGGCTATAACGGAGTTTAATGGCAGCGGCAAACATAAATACATAGACCAAGAGAGCCATTTGTGCGCTTAAGTCACTTAAAATCCAGTAGGCCGCATTAATCGAATCAAGCAAAATAAATACACTGCACAGCAAGGAAAAGATAAGTCCCTGCGTGATGAGAATATTCACCGGTGCGCCGTGTCGATTCACGCGTGAGAAAAATTCAGGCAATGAGCCATCACGGGCTGACACCAGCAACCCCTTGGTCGGGCCAATAATCCAGGCTGAGACGCCACTTAAGCCGCCTAAAATAATTAAAACAGCGATGATGTAAGTCATCCATGGCATGTTGTACGTTTTAAAAAAGACAGCATAGGCGTCAACCAGGCCTGAGACGACACTCAACTGGGCATTGGGGACAACAATGACAATGGCCAGGGAGCCAAACATTAAGGTTGAAAAAATAATCAGCGTGGAGTAGAGAATGGCTCGAGGGTAGTCCCGTTGCGGATCGCGCACCTCTTCGGCATGCACCGCCGACATCTCCATACCGATAAGTCCAAATAACACGGCTGAAAACAAGGACAGGTTCCCTAGGGAACTGAAATCAGGGATCCAGGAGGAGGGTGCTTCGATGGATGTAGGTCTTCCCTGCAACAGCCATAAACCGCCAAGAATAATGATGCCAAGCATCGGTAAAATGGTACCAAGAATTGCCCCGATGGTGCTGACAATGCTGGACAGGCGCATGCCAAAGCAATTGAGCAGCGTAAAGAGCCAAAACAGGCCCAGTGCACTGCTTAAAAGATAGAATTTGTTATTCGCCAGATGCGGGGCAAACAGGTACGACAGGGTGGCGGCGATAAAGGCGAGAATAGTGGGGTACCAGACGACGTTGTAAATCCATTGCAGCCAGATCGTGATAAATCCGGCACGCTTGCCAAATGCTTCCCGCACCCAGACATACAGACCGCCGGTATTGGGATAAGCGGTTGCCAGTTCAGCCGCAACCAGAGCAACAGGAATAAAAAAGGCAAAGGCCGCCACCACATAATAAGAAACTAGCGGCAAACCCAGCTTCGCGCTCATTGGCAGCGTACGCAGGCTGTCCACGGCAATCACATTGATCATGACCAGGGAAAAAACCGACAAAACTTTCTGATTACGATTCATGGATGTTCCTTCTGGTACGGTGACACAGACTGGTGATGCCAATACCAATGAGGTACTGCAAGTCGTTTATGGAAACGGCGAAATTTAACAGTTAAGTGCGGCAAAATCAACGGATGAGCAGCAGGGGATCCGGTGTTGGGGACAATCCGCGATGTTGCGTGTATGCAGGGCATTCATTCGATCCTGAAGCAAGAGTTAACTGGATTCCCCGCATAACACGTGGAACCCAGGCTATTGGATAAAAGGACGTTTAAACGCGTCTGTCCTGTGTTTGCATCGCATCGAACTGCCGCATCCAGCCCCGCATACGATCAGATCATGTTGCGTAAAACATACTGTAAAATGCCGCCATGACGGTAATATTCCAGTTCATTGGCCGTATCGATACGGCAAAGGACAGGAACCGTGATCTTTTCGCCGTTCTGGCGTCGAATAATGACGGGCAGCGTTGTGCCGGCCTTTAGTGATTCATCAACGGCAATACTGAATCGCTCGGTGCCATCCAGGTTTAAGGTTTTACGGGTAGTGCCTTCTTCAAACTGCAGAGGTAAAATGCCCATTCCGATTAAATTGGAGCGGTGAATGCGCTCAAAACTTTCGGTGATGACAGCTTTAACCCCTAACAGGTTAGTTCCTTTGGCAGCCCAGTCGCGGGAAGAGCCGGTGCCGTATTCTTTACCGGCCACAATGACCAATTGCTGATGTTGAGCCTGATAAAGCATGGCCGCATCATAAATGGACATGATTTCTCCGCTGGGCACATGACGCGTCATGCCGCCTTCAATGCCTGGAATCATTTCATTGCGAATACGGATATTGGCAAAGGTACCCCGCATCATGACTTCATGATTACCACGGCGTGAGCCATACGAGTTAAAGTCTGCTTCCTTCACCCCTTTGGATTTCAAGTACAGGCCTGCGGGGGAATTGGCTTTAATGGAGCCAGCGGGTGAGATATGGTCGGTGGTGATGGAGTCACCCAGTAAAGCAAGGACATAGGCATCTTCAATGGGCTGAATAGCCTGCGGATGACGGCTTAAATTCTCAAAGAAGGGGGGGTGTTGAATGTAAGTGGAGTCAGCATCCCATTGATAAGTCAAGCCGCTGTTGACTGTAATCGCCTGCCAGTGTTCGTCGCCCTTGAAAACTTCGTCGTATTCCTTGCGAAACATGGCACCTGTTACTTTAGCGACTTCGGCGGCCACTTCTTCATTGCTTGGCCAGATGTCTTTAAGGTAAACAGGATTACCCGCTTTATCCTGACCAAGGGGATCTTTACTTAAATCACCCGTGGTAGTCCCGCACAAGGCATAAGCGACAACCAGCGGCGGCGAAGCCAGCCAGTTAGCCCGTACTTGCGGATGCACGCGCCCTTCAAAGTTACGGTTACCGGACAGCACGGAGCAAACCACCACGTCGTTATCGCTGACTGAGGCGGCAATGGCGTCCGGTAATGGGCCTGAGTTGCCGATGCAGGTGGTACAGCCATAACCCACCAGGTTGAAGCCTAACTGATCCAGGTATTGAGAAAGACCGGCTTTATGCAGGTAATCGGTCACAACTTTGGAGCCAGGCGCTAAGGACGATTTAACCCAGGGTTTGCGGGTCAGGCCTTTTTCAATGGCTTTTTTAGCAACAAGACCTGCCGCCATCAAGACACTGGGATTGGAGGTGTTGGTGCAGCTTGTAATGGCTGCAATCACCACATGCCCATGCTGTAAGCTAAAATCGTCACCTTTGACCGGGAAAGACTGGTTTTTCTCGTGATCTTTGCCGGCTTCAACCAGGAATTTATTAAATTCGGCGGCCAGGGTGGTTAAATTCACTTTGTCCTGCGGGCGCTTGGGGCCGGCTAAGGACGGTTCGACGCTTGATAAATCAAGTTCCAGCGTATCGGTAAAGACCGGATCTTCGCTGCCGGCTTCGTACCACATCCCCTGTGCTTTGCAGTAATGTTCCACCAGTGCAATTGTATGGGCATCGCGTCCGGACAATGCCAGATAGCGCAATGTCTCTTTATCCACGGGAAAGAAGCCGCAGGTGGCGCCGTATTCTGGCGCCATGTTGGAGATGGTGGCACGATCCGCCAAAGGCAGGTCGGCAAGACCCGGACCATAAAATTCAACGAATTTACCGACAACCCCTTTCTTGCGCAGCATTTGGGTCACGGTCAACACCAGGTCGGTGGCGGTAATGCCTTCACGTAATTTACCGGTCAGACGGAAACCGATGACTTCCGGAATAAGCATGGAAACCGGTTGTCCAAGCATGGCCGCTTCTGCTTCGATGCCGCCTACGCCCCAGCCAAGAACCCCAAGGCCATTAATCATGGTCGTATGGGAATCGGTTCCCACCAGGGTATCGGGATAAGCATAGTCCTTACCTTCGCATTCGCTGCTCCAGACGGTTTTACCCAGGTATTCCAGATTCACCTGATGGCAAATACCCGTTCCAGGCGGCACGACCTGGAAGTTGGCGAACGCTTTTTGGCCCCAACGCAAAAACTCGTAACGTTCTTTGTTGCGTTCCATTTCAATCGCTGTATTGACGCGCATGGAATCAGGGGTTGCGAATTTGTCAACCATGATGGAATGGTCAATGACCAAATCAACCGGAGACAAGGGTGAAATTTTATTGGCATTGCCGCCCATTTTCTCAAGGGCAGCACGCATGGCAGCCAGATCAACCACAGCCGGAACACCGGTAAAATCCTGCATCAGCACCCGGGCCGGGCGGTAAGCGATTTCATGCTGGGAGGTCCGGGTATTGAGCCAGCCGGCAAGGGCTTTAATATCATCAACCGTAACCGTATTGCCTTCCTCAAACCGCAACAGGTTCTCAAACAGCACTTTAAGCGAATAAGGCAAGCGGTTAATGCCTTTAAAATTTTTTTCGGCTTCTTTTAAGCTGTAATAATGATATGTCTTGCCATCTAACTGCAATTCACATTGGGTAGAAAGGCTATCGTGACCCACTTTCATACATCACTCCTGCATGCTAAAAACGTCAATCATAGCCCTAAAACGATTAACTTTACAGTTTAAAAAGAAGTTTTCTGCATGATCAAATTGAAATGAAAATTATTCCCATTTAAGCAGGGGAAAAGGTGCTTTCAACGCCAGGGTGTAATTCATTAACTGATGACTCCCGGTGATTGATGATCTCATCCAATGTTAAAAACAAAGTTTCTTCCTCTTTGTTCACAGCCGCTTCATGAGTATGGGTTTCGGCAACGGTATAAAAGAGGCTGGGTGCCAGAATGGTCAACGCCACAGAGGCTAAAATCAGGGCAATGGGGAAATTAAAGGCAAACAGCACCAGGCTTGCAACGATGACAACACTGCTTAAAAATATAAGCCCTCCAGCTGCCTGATCAAACCCGTTAATGGTATGTTCACCCTGACTTCCTCCAACCCGCAGATAATGCGGGGAATTGTAGTACTGGTTGACCCGATCCAAAATTTCCACCCATTCCCCGCTCTGTGCCTTTTTTGCTTTATCGTATTCGGTCAGGCAATCGTTAAGGCACTCGATAAACGCATATTTGGCGTTAATAAATTGTTGTTTTTCAGCGGCGAGAAGGGCATGGTCGATATGGTAATCAAAAGCGGTTGTACGCTGGTTAAGAAGCTGAAAAAACAAGCTGAGATTTTTGGCGGTGGGAAAGCGCTCGCGCAATTTCCTGATGAGGGCGCTTGATAACTCATGGAGTTGAGTCTCTGTGTAAGCTTCACTGGTTTGAAAAAAGCGATAGATCATGGTGTTAAATCCCTATATTCCGATGAAAGGACACTATCATGGTCTTTGACGCATCAAAAGATTACCGTGCGCTGTTTTACAGCTGAGAAATAATAATTAACAAAAAATTAATTTTGCTGAAAATGGTATGGATTTTGCAGCACAGATCACCATTCAACGACGCAACGCAGGATAGCGATGGATGTGACCCAATTGCCTGTCACACAGGTGACAAACCCAGACACTATTTCCTCTTCCGGCACTGAAAGTGACGAAAATGGTCAATTTGTTGAGAATGACGAGTTCAACAATGTAATGAAGGATGTGTTGGCGGGCGAAGAACTTAATCAGGAAGCTGAGCATCCTGCCTCAACCCAAACGACAACCGACACGGAGCCAGAGGCCCTGCCTGCAGCGTTACCAATAAATTTGCAAGTAGCAGTAACGCCTGAACTTCCCACCCTTGCGCAAATACCGATGATTGCTGGCGAAGCCCCTCTGGCGGAAGCACCTGTGCCTTTAACCGTGACTGAAAGCCCCCATTTAGCCTGGTTTGCGGCAACAGGGTTTGAACCGCCTAAATCCATGCCACTGGATGAAACCATACCCCTGAATGCCGGTTCTGGAGAGACCGATGCGGCCATGATCTCTGAGGGGCAGGTATTTCTGATCCCGCCTTCCCGCAATGCCGGAAATGTTCCGCCCGTTAAGGGCAATACGGAGGCATTAGCTTCAGACACGCCGGCTAAAGGAGATGACGTGGATGCCTTGTCTCTCCTTAAGGATTTGTCCGGCAATAAAAAAGAAGCAGTCGCCGGCATGGGGGTAGACGATCCGCTGTTATCCATGGCAGAGTCGACCATTCGTCTGGACAAGCGCTTAAGCACGGATGCTGCTGTAAATCATTTTAATGGGGTCATGTCGGCGGTAAACCAGACTAGAACGCCTGCGCCGCCCCCCACGCTGCCAATGCCTGCGAAAAGCCTTGAATTACCGGTTTTAGTGGATAGCCCGGAGTGGGGCAATCAGTTTTCCCAACAGATTACCTGGCTTGGCCAGCAAAAAATCGACAGGGCCGTGATTCGCTTAAATCCTCAGGAGTTAGGACCATTGGAAGTCAATATCAAGTTTCATAAGGATGAGGCCTCATTAACGATCATGACCCATACCCTGCACGTGCGGGATATGATTGAGCAGGCCATTCCCAGGCTTCGGGATATGATGTCTGAACAGGGTATTAATCTGTCGCAATTCAATATCGAATCCAATGCCAATCAGCATCAAGCCGGTCAGCAGCAAAGTCAGGCACAACAACCCGGTATGAGCACACTTCACGCGATAGAGGAAGGCAGCCAAGACGCGAACTTAAGCAAAAACAGCCAGGGTTTGATTGATTATTTTGCGTAATTCCTGATTGACTGATAAGGTAAGCTTATCTTTAGTACAATAGGATGCAGAATGGCAAAACGTCACTTTCTTACCTGGATTGAAAAAAACATTAGCAATCAACGAGATCCTTTCTTTTCCATTCGTTGGGACCGGTTGATTTCGCATGCTGATATTCAAAAGCAAATAAGAAAGGATAAACAAGCGCATGAAATTTATAGTTATGTCGAATCATCGCTTGCTCATCAACAGGCCAAATTAATTAAGATCACATTGCGCCAGGCGTTCAACAACCTCACGGAAGATGATCTGGCTAATACGGCGGGATTTTCCAACGATAAAAAAGCGACTCCCCGGCAAAAAGCGTATTTTCATGCACACCACACGCTGCAATATTATCTAAGACGCGACATCCTTGAGCATACGAGCCGGGCGGCCCGACTGAATGCATTCCGACGCTGGATAGACGTGGCGGATATCCTGTTTTCCAGGCATTGTTATGAAGGAGGGATGTTAGTATCCGTCACGCTAAATCTGCTTGACAGTTATCTTCGATGCGAAGACGAGTTACCGGCGGTAAGCAGGAAAAAACTCAATCACCTTCTGGATATGTATTCACCGGCTGGGAATTTTAAACGGTTAAGGCAGCATATTAAGGATCATCAATCCGAGAACAGTTTTCCGTTGGTCACCGTGATAGGTAAGGATCTGACTTTCATTGATGAAAATTTAAATACCCTACAAAAGGCCATGAATGAGTTCCTCATTGCCTGGAAAAATCAGAAAAAAGCACAAAAACAAGCGATGTATGCCACTGAAGGCCGCGAAGGTGATGTGTTGACTCAAAAGCATTTCAAGATCTACCACGGGCATAAAATCCGTTCGGCAGTAAAGCCGCAACACGCGCATTCCCACAAAAAAGAGGCAGCCCAGGAGAAAGAATTTTCCATTGAAGAACTCCTGGCTTTTCCTGCGGACAAGGCCCCAGCTGAATACAATACCATGCGTAATAATTACCTGGCTGCGGTCAAGGAAAAAATGGATTTCATCAGGACCCTGTTACCTGAAAAAAAAGAACAGCTTCCTATGTTGCCGCACCAATTGCAGTCAGCTTACGAACAGACTGAAAGGCTCTACAAAGAAAACGGCCTTGACTCCCTGCTCGAGGGTATTAACGCAAATACTAAAAAAAGTACGCTGTACTCCGAGAAATTGTTACCCGGTTTCTTTAGCCGAGGCGGCCGTTCTCCTGAAAAACACTGGGATAAATTGTTTACCTATACCAATACTTTTTCAGCCTAAAAGCAACGTCGCTCGCATTGGATAATGCGTCCGTTCCATTGATTAATCAGGCAACGTTGCTGGCAACGGATGCCATGACGCCAATAAATGAGCTGCCAACCTGTCCAGTAATAGCGATAGCGATGTTTAGGGCCGTAGTAAATGTAAGCGGGTGGTGGATAGTACCCCTGATTATACATGAAATAAAATGCCAATTGCTTGCCAGCCGGCAAGGATTGTGTCGGCGTTGCTGTTCTGCTTTCGGCATTAGCCTCAGTGAAAGAAAACGGCAGTAAGATAGCTAAGGTCAGTGCCATGGATAACAACCTTGGCTTTTTATATTGGGCATTCATGATGACCTTCCTTTGTACATATTGACCAAATTAATTATAGTCAAGCGCCTACCTTAAAACAAAGCGCAGGCTTGTTGGCATGGATGGTCCTCAAGATTAATTTTGTACAGACCGTTTTTATTACCCGGATGTTTGGTAGTATAGATAGCATTTTCTGCTATGGCACCAAAAGGATTAGTAATGAACAAGACGATACCCGGCAGTTTGTTGATAGCATTTACCTTGATGTTTCAACACCCGGCATTTGCAGAACAGGGCATTTCACCGGTGAGTCGGGTCAACAGCATCTCGCCTGCCTGTTTGCCCACCATTGCCGTCACCCAGGCGCTTGAAAAAACATATCGCGGATGGGACGCTTTTGTGCCTGCAGCGACCTATTTTCTTGACGGCATTTCTTTTTATTCCGGCAAGCCTGACGAATTGGCTTTGCTTAAACCGGATATCAGTAATAACCGCCGGGCAAAATGGACTTTTTCTCCAAACGATTCGATTTATATGTTGTGTGAGTATAATCAAACCATTATTGCTCTGACTAAAAAACTGCCAGGTAATCTAACCGATTGCGAGGTGATTTATCAAAACCAGGTGATGGGCAGCAAGGGCCCTCTTCCCGGGCGTGTCATTTGTCATACGGCCTAAGTGCCCTTAAGGAATGGGATATGATTAATTTTCAAAACCTGAGTAAAGAGGATTTTCTCTCGCAATACTGGCAGAAGAAGCCCCTGGTTTTTAGAAAGGCGCTGCCCGATTTTGTTAATCCTTTAAGCGGCGATGAATTGGCAGGGCTTGCGCTTGAGGAGGAAGTGGAAAGTCGCCTGGTTATTCATACGCCGGAAAAAAAGCCGTATTGGCATTTAAAGCGCGGCCCTTTCCATGAACGTGATTTCACCCAATTGCCGCCCAGTCATTGGACGTTGCTGGTGCAGGGTGTCGATCGTTTTATCCCCGAAGTGGCGGCCTTGCTTGAGCATTTCAATTGGTTACCTCATTGGCGCATTGATGATGTGATGATTAGCTATGCGGTAGAGCAGGGTAGCGTGGGGCCTCACTATGATCACTATGACGTTTTTTTATTTCAGGCTCAAGGCCGGCGAAAATGGTTGCTGACATCCAAACATTGTGAAATAGAAAATTATTTACCCAATGTCGAATTACGCATTATGGATAAATTTCTCGTTGAAGAGGAGTTTATTTTAGAGGCGGGAGACATGCTCTATCTACCGCCTCATATCGCCCATCATGGTATTTCCCAGTCTTCCGATTGCATGACTTACTCTTTTGGTTACCGAAGTTATCAGTCGCTGGAACTCTGGGAAAGCTTTGGCGAGTACCTGGCCGAAAACAGTCTGCACCATGAGTTATTCCATGATCCGGATTGGAGTAACCTGAAAGGCAGCGGGGAATTGCCTGAGGAGGCAATTCATGAAGCTAAGCGCGTCCTTCAGAACATCCTCGATGACGAGGAAAGGCTTCGTCATTGGTTCGGCTGTTTCGTAACCCGACTGGACCAGCAGGCCGAGGAACTACTGCCGCTTCCTAATGAAGAAACAGACGATCTGTCGCTTTTTTTATCGGAACTTGAAAACAGTCCCGGTTTGACACGCAACAGTTTATGCCGTTTTGCCTATCAAATCGAAAAAGATGAAATGCTGACGCTTTTTATCAATGGCTGCGGCTGGAATACAGAGGGTGTATCGGCCAAATTAATCAAATTGATTGCTGACAAACAGTTTGTGCCCTTGACGGAACTGACCCCGTATTTGAATAACAAGGATAATCAATTGTTTCTCTACGAGTTATGGGAGTTGCAATGGATTGATTGTGGTGTGGTCAGTGGCGTTTAATTAATACAGGGTCCGCTGAAATTTTCTCCCGATACCTGATTGATGTTCTATAATTATCAGGTTTGCAACCTATTTGTGCAATAAGTTATCAAAATTTCAACTTAAGGATGAGCATGTCTTTAATGAATCAGATCACATTATTGATAAACCGTTTAGGTGAAGGGCTGGTTGAGCCGACCGCTTATGATACAGCCTGGATAGCACGCATACCCCGTTTAAATGATCATGCCAAACCTTGCTTTCCTGAGGCATTGCACTATTTAAGGAATAATCAGCTTTCAGATGGAAGTTGGGGAAGCATGAAGCCTGTTCATGCACAAGCCAATACCTTAAGTACCTTATCCGCTGTATTAGCCCTGGGCAGCTGGCAAGACAATGACGATTCATCCCATATCAAAAAAGGCATGGATGCGTTATGGAATCTGGCTGAGCAATTAACAAAAGAGCATCACGAAACCGTCGGGTTTGAACTGTTATTACCCTCTTTACTCGCAGAAGCCCGTCAGCGGTATCTTGATCTGCCCTACGATAACTACTGTAATTTTCAAAGCCATTTTAAAGAAAAACTCCAATTAATTGCGGCTTATCAAAAAAAGGTGGGTAAAAACATGCCCGCAACCTGGTGGCATAGCCTGGAAGTATTAAATACGGTGCCTGATGATGCCAAGGAAATATTGATTTGCGATATAAATCCTCATGTTCTGGAAGAGAATGGCTCTATTGTCGCATCACCCGCCGCAACGGCTTATGCCTTGCTGGCGGCGCGAAGAGAAGGGCATGATCTCCCTGCTGCTGAAGACTATTTAAAAACAATGTTAAAAAAACAGGGTGGTGCCCCCTGCTTATGCCCAATTGAATGAGTTTGAATTATGCTTTGGGCTGGATTTCTTCCTCAAAGCAGGAATGGATGCCACTGATCCATTGTTTACTTCCATTATTAAAAAATTACTCAACCGTTTAAATAAAAGGAACGGTATAGGATTTTCATCCCATTTCCCTTTAATTGATGCAGATGACACGGCGACAGGGCTGTATGCAGCCTCGCTGGCTGGATATCCAGTAAGCCCTGAACCATTACTCGCATTTTTTAATGGCCGTTGTTTTCATGCTTATCAAGGGGAAAGAACGCCTTCTATCAGCGTTAATCTCCATGCACTGGCTGCCCTGAATTTATTCAAAAATCAATCGCCAGCGATCAATGAAATAATCGATAAATCCTATCTGTGGATTAAACATAATCTTGACCGGTTAGATAATCAAATCATTCTCCACGACAAATGGCATACCTCCTGTTTTTACGGCACATCACGGGCGGTTTTTTGTCTATATGATTTTGATCGGGAATTAGCGCAAAACTGCATTAACTGGCTAACTGGACAACAACGACGCAATGGCGGCTGGGGTGCCGGTGATGAATCCACGTATGAAGAAACGGCCTACGTCGTACTTGCCCTTTGCTTTTGGGGGAGGAAAGGTTACCCCATTAATAATCAGCAATTAACCGATGCATTTGACTTTTTAAATGAGGCGGATGCTTTGCGAAGAAAAGAATCACTGTGGATTGATAAAGTGCTTTATTGCCCAACCCTGATAAGAGAGTCGGCCATACTCGCGGCACGATATGCCTTGTCGAATCGATTGTCTTCAGACCCTGCTGTTAATTAAAGTCTGTGCTAATCCAAAATTCAAAGTGTGATGCCAAGGTTAGATTCGGTCTAATTTTTCATCAGTGATGCCTGAGGAAGGGATCCACAATTTATTGTTCAATATTACGTTACCAATACCCAGAACATTATCCCTGTTCACTTGGTAAAATTCTCTTATTTTATTTAATGAATCGGTTGATAAATCTCGGTAATCATCGTTGATGCTTCGATTGTAGATAAAGTCATATAATATCTTGCGGAGGGTCGTGCTGGTCATATAAGGTGATGGGGAAATCATGAAATATAAAATCTCATTTCCTGTTGCAATGAGGGGCATATCAAATGCTGTAAAGTGATCAAATCCAATAAACAAATCGGCCTCACCAACATCATCGCCGTAATAGAATTTGATGAGATCCTGCTTGCTGGGGTATTGGTTGTTTTTACTATAAAAATCACAGGAAAATTTTGTTATGCAGTCCAGGTAGTCGCCCGCAAAAAAACCCATAAATAATTTTCTCTGCGTATGATCTTTCGTGTGTTCGCTTATTTTTTCAAATAAAGTAAAAATGGTTTCATATTTTGTATTCTTAAGGCTCTCCTTATAAGCCCCGTAAAAATTAACTTTTATGTCATAGCGATCAAAAAAATTCAAATAAGCATCACTGGTGAAATGATGAATACCTTCATACATTAAGTCGCCGTATTGATCATCAGCCAGCATTCTTTTTAAAGTATCAGTACCCATTTCAGGCGTGACCAACATGTCAATGCCATGATCATAGAGTAACCTGTAGAGGTAAAGGTGATTGTGTAGCGTTTGATTTAAGTATTCCTTGAAGTAATTGTCCGGACCGACATTGGAAAACTCAAGGGTAAACCATCGTCTGGTCCCATTGATGGGAAAGACGCAGACTTTGGGGCCGTTTTCCTTAACAATCTCTGCGATTTCATTGTTTTCCAATGACATAAAGCGATTATAATCCATAATAACCCCAATTTTTACATGTGGACAATTCGATTTATATTATAATATGGCAGATAGCAGATAAATCTACCAGCACCATTGATAGGATTCCCGCAAACTTCTCTGGAGATTGTCAATATGTATAAAATCTGTTTTTATGCACCGGAAACCCACACGGAAGAAATAAAAAATGCCATGTTTGCTGCAGGAGCCGGAAAATTTGGTAATTACGAATGTTGCGCCTGGCAAAGTCTTGGCGTAGGACAATATCGGGCTTTGTCTGGCAGCAGTCCGCATCATGCGGAAAAAGACGCCCTGCAGCGTATTCCAGAACATAAAGTGGAAATGATATGTCCAGATGATTGCATTAAAGATGTTATCAAGGCGCTTGTAACGGCTCATCCTTATGAATTTCCTGTTTTCGAGGTGACTCGTGCGGAAATGGATGAATTCAGTGAATATGCGAGAGAGCTATTAAAATAAATCAACTGTTTCGATTAAAAGGTTTATGAACTGGCAGAGTAGGTTCTTGATACCATTTATTTTGAAAATTTAAAGATATAGGGGTAATCGATGAAACAAATCATGAGAGTCATTGGACCATCTAACAATAAGGCGGCAATCACGGGATGAAACGATTGAAGCATATTGATGAGCAAAAAGATGACTGCGCCTGCAGCCATTAGGCTTATTGTATGGCGTTTTCTCCACTCGTTACTGCCTATGCCTTGTATAAGGCCGCCTATAAACCCAAATACAAGCCCGAGAATAATATCTACAATCGGCGATACAGGCATGTTCAAGCGTATTGCATGCCAGTAAAGGTAGAACAGAACGGATGCCGTTGCAAAAGCAGCTATATTTTTTATAAACTGCGTTGGCGTGTCCCTGGCTATGGGCAGCTTGATATGCTCTGTCTCATAAATTAAAAAGGCTGTTAATAGCGAGCCGGCCATTAAATAAAAAAGACTGGCATATAAAAGGTTACTATGCAATGCAAAGAACAACCCAAGCAGAATAGGCAGATTTTGCAGATATTCAATCATGATTACTCTAAAGGAATTGACTCGCATTGCTTTGTTAAAGCCAGGCATCATAAGTAAGCAACCCATGATTGGAGACTGAACTCAATTAAGCTTATATGGCGTGTGTCTGTGCGTCAATGGTTTATGTTCATGCTGTCACCCCTGCTGATTATTAAGAAAAGGTTTTAGGCAGGTGTTTAATTGTATGCCGGGGCAATAAAAGCCAGTATTGTCCCTTGTTTTTCATTTTCCCTGCGATATGGGTTGCTGCTTCGCCGGCCCCCCAGAAAACATCCCCCCGCACTATACCGCGGATTGCCCCTCCGGTATCCTGGGCAATCATCAAACGCTTAAGAACTTGTTTATCCTGATGTGTTTTGTCCGGGTGGGTGGTATTGAGCCATAAAGGCGCCCCTAAGGGGATCCATTGCCTGTCAACGGCCAGCGAATAACCAGGGGTTAGGGCAATACCCTGAGCGCCCAGGGCGGCCGTTTGCTTGAGTATGCGGAAAAAGACAAAAGATTTGTTTTGGTTAATAACCGTGTCGATTTCGTCTGGATGCGCTTCAAGGTAAGCCCGGATGCCTTGCATGGAGGCTGTTTTTTTGGTCATGATGCCTTTTTCAACCAAGATGCGGCCTACCGGCGTATAGGGTGCGCCATTTTCACCGGCATACCCGAGATACAGCCTGCGTCCATCGGCTAATTGCACGACGCCAGAACCCTGAATTTCCAAAAACAGGCGATCAATGGCGCTGTCAACCCAGACTAGAACGCGAGCCTTGCCTTTAATTGCCCCTTCATTGATTTGCTTTCGGGTAGGATAGGGAACCAACCGCATGCCTTTAATCTGCCCGATAACATGGGAGTGCTTGTACCGAGGATTGAAATCACCGAGATTCACCGTCACCAAATTGGTCGGAAGCCCGTAAATCGGCACATTAAATTTGTCCGTTTTGGTCAAACTCCCATGCAGCAGCGGCATGTAATAGCCGGTAAACAGCCCCTGGACCGGACGGTTGTTGTAAAATTCAACCGGGGTAAACCATTTTTCAAAAAAAGCATGGACCGATTGATTATTGATCTCTCGCATGCCCAGCGCTGCCTGGCAGGCTGGCTGCCAATCCTTGACTAGAAGCGGGATCCGGTGGCTGCCCGCCTGACTCAATGGATCCAGGCGCATAAAGGGTTTACATGAGTATTTAAACGCAGTGAATGATGGGACTAAGTTTGCATGTTGCCAACCCACAAGTGCCGTGAACGGCATGGGCCGAAGTGTGAGCGCATTGGGTTTTTTAAGCCAGACGGTAAGGCTTAAGGTTGCAATCGCTATCCCTGTAATAATCGATAAGAGTTTCAGCTTCATAACTGTGTAAATATTACACCAAATGGAAATTATTGCAACATAAAATGACTTTTTGCTTCATATCATTTTCAAAAACACAACAAATTGATTGTAATTTGGACATATGGTGAGGCATAATAATAGGGTATTAAAAATAGAGTACCCCCATGAAATCCTTGGCTGATATTGAAAACCTTCTTAAAGATTTTGGCCAACCGGGCGATATCCCGGTTGAAGCGATGGCTTTGTCTTTGCACGCTAAACGCCACACACGTCAAAAGAAAGGGAGTGATTTGCATGCGTTTGCAATGCTCACTTCGGAAATCAGTGAGCTCGATGACGTGTTTGTATCCATCATTGATGCCAATGCCTGTGACTTTACTTTTCAGATTGCGGTTGGCAACAAGGGTTCGGAATTAACGCACTGGTCTTTCATGGAGTTTGCATTTAAGGCTAACCCCCAAGGCAAGCCAGAATGCAGTATTTTCATTTGTGATCCCCTGGGTCTTAAGCAATCGGTCTTGCTCGCTTTACTGTTTAGCCGGACGATGAAACTGGGCGGCTTAGCTGAATTTTGTGACATAACCGTGTATTTACCGACGACAACCCTGCAGATTGCCGGGCGCACTTGCCCTTACTTTGCTTTAGACAGCATTGCCATGTTGTCTACCCAATCTCAGTTTGAAAATCTCTATCTATATATGAGAGACCACGAAAATGCGGTTAAAAAAGACGAATACACCAAATTAATTGACTTTTATAAAACCGGTTTGACCGGGTGTTTTGATGACGAGGAAATGAGAGAAATCCATGATTTTCGTTGTGTGGTCAGTCCATTGCCACCGAGATTGCTACGAACAACACAATCATTGCCGATTATTGATGACGTCCTGAGTACGTCAGGCGATAAGGTGGTCAATGCCGGCGGCGTGACGTTTAAATTATCCACTTCACGCTATCGGTTGATTGTGGAAGATCGCTATGGGGAGAAAGAAGAGCGTAATTTACGGGTTAATTCCAAAATGAAACAACAGAATAATTGCTTGCGGGCCCATGTCGCCACATTGTCAGGGCAAACCGACATAGAATCCCCAGATGAGAAAAATTCAACCAAGCCCCATTCACTTAAGTTTGATTCTGAGGAAGAGAAACCGGCCCTGATCGAACAAATCGGTGCAGCCATCCGGTCTCATCGAATGGCCGGTCTTAATCAGTGGGTCAACGAATCCCTGGCTCTTAAGGCCATGTCGACGCTGAAATTGAGTTAACTTAAGGATTGAGCCCGCTTACGGCGGCTGAAGCGGCTGGTCAGCACATAAAATACCGGCGTAAAAACTAACCCAAAAAACGTAACGCCGAGCATGCCGCTGAAAACGGCCACGCCTAAGGCCCGGCGCATTTCTGCACCAGCTCCGGCGGCAATGACTAAGGGAAATACCCCTAAAATAAAAGCAAAAGAGGTCATCAAAATGGGGCGAAGCCGCAATTTCGCTGCCTGAATGGCTGCTTTCCAGCGATTGACGCCGTCTAACTCCAGTTTTCGCGCAAATTCGACTATCAAAATGGCATTTTTACAGGCAAGCCCAATAAGGATGATAAAACCAATCTGGGTCATGATGTTGTTTTCCATGCCGAGGATTTGAATGCCTATCATGGAGGAAAACAGGCACATGGGTACAATCAGGATAACAGCCAGGGGTAAAATCCAGCTTTCGTAGAGAGCAGCCAATACTAAAAACACAAAAATCACACTTAATACAAATGCAATGATTGCGGTATGCCCGACTGCTTTTTGTTGAAATGCAATCTCAGTCCATTCGTAGCCGATGCCATCGGGCAGGTATTGAGCCGCCAGGCTTTCCATGGTGGCGAGCGTATCGCCGGTACTGTATCCCGGGGCAATATCACCCAGCAGATCAATGGCATTGTATAAATTGTATCGAGGCCAACGAGTCGGGCCGATGGTGTTTTCCATGGTGGCCACTGAACCAATCGGAACCATCTCTCCCTGGTTGTTTTTTACCCTGATACGCAACAAATCGTCGGCGGTATGGCGATAGTCTGAATCAGCCTGGGCGATGACACGAAAGGTGCGGCCTAAATAATTAAAGTCATTAATGAAGACCGAACCAAAATAAACTTCCAATGCTTCGGTTATCCTCGCCACCGGCACGCCCAGCCGCTCGGCTTTTTCCCGGTCAAGTTTAAGACGTATTCTTGGCGTGCTGTTTTCAAAAAACGTAAAGACTGACGTGGCTGCCCCTGATTTGTTGGCCTGGTCCGCCAGCGTGGCCACCGCTTCGGTTAATACATCGATGCCGCGGCCGCTCCTATCCTGAATCATCATTTTAAATCCGCCGGCATTACCAATCCCCCGGACAGGCGGTGGTGGAATGACTACAATCATGGCCTCTTTAATCGTATTCAGCTTTTGCCTTAAGGCGGCCAACATGTCGTTATAGCTTAAGCCCAGGCGCTCACGGAATGAACTCATAACGGGAAAAATCGCGGCGGCATTGGAGGCGTTTGAAAAAGTTGCACCTGAAAAACCAGTGAAGGCTACGGCATTGGCAATCCCGGGTGTTTCAAGAATTTTGGCAATCGCCATCTGCACGACTTTGTCGGTTCGGCTCAGCGACGCACCCGGCGGTAATTGAATGGACACAATAAAATACCCCTGATCCTGCCTGGGAATAAATCCACGCGGTACCAGATAAAAGAGCAGGGCGGTAATGGCGATGAGCACCACATAGACAGCCAATACCAGGTTGGTGCGGCGCGTTAAGGTGCTAATGACTTTACCATAACGTCTGGATATGGATTGCAGCAAGCGGTTAAAGGCCATAAAAGGCCTTTTCAGAACGGAAACCGGTTCACCATCAACTTGATGATGCGCTTTAAGCAGGAGAGCTGCCAGCGCTGGGCTTAAGGTTAGGGACACAAAAACTGAAATGGCTGTGGCGACAGAAACCGTCGTACCAAACTGTTGGTAAAAACGTCCTGAAATACCCTTAAGGAAGATAGTGGGTAAAAAGACGGCAATAAGAACAAGGCCTATGGCAACCAATGCAGACCCCACCTCACCCATGGTTTTTCTGGCGGCCTCGCGTGCGCCAAGGCCGGCTTCAATATTCCGCTCCATGTTTTCAACCACGACGATGGCGTCGTCAACAACTATGCCGATGGCTAAAACCAATCCGAACAAGGTCAGGTAATTCAGCGAAAAACCAATGGCCTGCATCACGGCAAAAGTACCAATTAAGGAGATGGGGATGGCTACAACCGGAATGATAGCGGCACGCCAGGACTGTAAAAAAACAATAATGACAAGAACAACCAGGACAATGGCTTCAAAAATGGTCTTGGACACCTCACGAATGGATTCTTTGACGAATTCCGTGGGGTTGTAGGCAATTTTGTAGTCAATTCCCTTGGGAAAACGGGTCGCCAAATCATTCATGGCGTCAATAATGGCATTGGTCGTGGCCAGGGCATTGGTGCCGGGGCGCTGGAAAACGGGGAGGGCGACAGCAGGGTATTTGCCGAGGTATCCGCGGGTGAGGTAATCCTGAGAGCCAAGCTCAACCCGGCCAATGTCTTTAAGGCGAAGAATGCGCCCGCCTTCGCCTGATTTGATAATGATGTTTTCGAACTCTTCAGGCTTTATCAAACGCCCTTGTGTTTCAATATTGTATTCAATGCCGTATTGTTTTTTTTGCGGCTGTCTATTCAGAGCGCCGCTTGCGACCTGAATATTTTGTGAGCGCAGGGCTTGAAGCACGTCATTGGGTGTCAGTTCATAAGAGTCGATGAGATCTGGATTCAGCCATAAGCGCATAGCGTATTCACTGGCGCCAAAGAGACGCACATCGCCGACCCCCTCGATGCGTTTGATGCGATCGCGAATTTGCAGCACCGCGTAGTTACCAATAAACGTCTGATCATATTGGCCATTGGGTGAGAATAAATTAATCACAAGCAATAAGTCGGGCGAATTTTTGGCCGTGGTTACGCCTAAACGCCTGACTTCTTCGGGAAGTTTCGCTTCAGCGATGGCGACTCGGTTTTGTACCAAAACCTGAGCTTGATCGAGGTTTGTCCCCAGTTGAAAAGTAATGGTCAGCCGCATTTGCCCGTCATCGGTTGATTGCGAGCTCATGTAGAGCATCCCTTCAACCCCGTTAATTTCCTGCTCAATGGGCGTAGCCACGGTGTCCGCTACGGTGTTGGCATTGGCCCCAGGATAGGATGCGGTAACCTGAATCGTTGGCGGCACAACCTGGGGGTATTGCTCAACGGGCAGATTGAAATAAGACAGGCCCCCGACCAGCACGATGATGATCGAAATGACTGTGGCGAAGATAGGTCTATCTATAAAAAAATGGGCCACTTTCATGCAATCGATCCTTTTGTGTGCATTATTGGTTTTCGTCCAGGGTAATTTGAACAGGCTTCACGTCCTGATCCGGCGCGCGAATACGCTGGATGCCGTTGATGACTACCCATTCATTGCCGCTTAACCCTTTCTTCACGACATAAAAACCGCTGTCACGCTGAGGGCCTAATTCAATATAAACACGGTGAACGCGGTTTTTATCATCAACGACATAGACGAATTTACGGGTTTGTTCCGTATTGATGGCTTTATCCGGTAGCAGCAATGCCTCATATTCGGCACTGCCTGTCAAGCGTGCCCGTCCAAACAAACCAGGGTAGATAATGCCATCAGGATTGGGAACAATCGCCCGTGACTGGACGGTGCCTGTGCCGGTATCAACGACGTTATCCATAAAATCCATTTTACCCTGATGAATAAATTCCTGTTCATCCTGCAGTTTGATGCGGATTGTGCTGCCGCCTTGTTCAGTCCGTAATCCCTGGCCGGATTGTTCGAGACGAATGTACTTCAACAGTTCATTCTGGCTGGTTTCGAAATAAAAATGAATGGGATCGGTCGATACCACCCGCGTTAAAACCGTTTCATTCATGCGAATGAGATTGCCGACGCTGACAAAATAGCGGCTGATCTTACCCCTTATCGGCGATTTGATTTCGGTGTATTCGAGATTGAGTTTTGCTTCATCAAGCCGGGTTTGCGCAGTTTGCATTTCCTGCCAGCGTTGATCAATGACTTCATTGGAAATAAAGCTCTCTTTTTTTAACTGGGTAGCGCGCTCATATTGACGTTTGTCTAAAACCAGTTGTGCTTCGGCTCGTGTCAAGGCATAACGAAAAGGGCGCTGATCGATAATAAAAAGCACGTCCCCTTTTTCAACTTTTTGGCCGTCTTTGAAACGAATGGCATCCAGATAGCCGGTGACCCGGGCACGGATATCCACTTCTTCAATGGCCTGAAAGCGCCCCGTGTACTCATCCAGATCAACAATTTTCTTTTTCAGCGGATGGGCGACATACACCTCGGCTGGTGGCATGTTGGTGCTTTGTGGCGAAGAGCCGCAGGCGGCGGCCAAAAGGGCTGATAATAACAGCAAGGCCAAGGGGAAGAGAGACGGCTTCCTGCTCATGCATCGGTATCCTTGTCGTGGTCAAAGGGCTTGAATATAAAAGTATAATACCTGTATCCGCTGCCAATTTAAAATAACGGCTAATCTGTAGGGTGTGGGTGAGAGGCCAGAAGACCGAGGATTTGTTCAAATTTTTTCCTTCCCCCATGGGGTCCGCAATTTGAATAGAAATTTTAATAAACAATGAAAGATAGTGCAGTTTTTTCTTTGTCCGGGGCGGCACAGAATAGAGCAAAGGGCTGGCAATTATGCCAAATAAATAATTGCTTTTTATTTAAAAAACATGCTTCTTTTTAAGTCGTCTTAATAATGGCTTAAGCTTCCTGCTATAAAGTATATCCATCATTAAGATTGGGGTAAGTCATATGGGGCGTCGAGCATCAGGAAAACCGTTTACAACCATTGATGACAGTGGTTTAGGTCAGTTTTTAAATCGTCTTCAACGCAAAATCGAGGCGTTGAACAACACGTATGCCAATGCGCCCCAATCGCTGGAATTAGATTACGCCAAATCCCAGGTGGCCGCCGTTGCCGCGGCAGTCAAGGCCTTAAAGGAAAAGATCTTGCCTGAGTTTGCATCCGGTAAAAGCCCCGGCATCCTTACGTGGTCGAGCATTAAAAGCACGATGGAGGAGGTCTCAAAAAAATACCTGAGTGTTTTTTCTACACCTGAACATGCGGTGATAGGCGCCATCAAAAGGAATTTTGATACGCTTTGCCAAGAGGCCTGCAAAGCGGGAAAAATAAAGAAAATAACTCCGAACACGCTGGAGGCCTTTCGCCTCCAGTTTAAACAGGCATTGAGGAAGGCAAAAATATACGAGCAAGCCCTTCGTATTCCCGGTATGGATTTAGAGTCGATTCTTAAGCAAGTGGATAACACAGTTGACGAATGGGATTTTAGCGAAAATACAAAAGCAGGGGATTTCAGAGACGCGTTACTGAAAGCACTGGATGTCACGTTTCCCTACATGTTTTATGTTTCGCATCCCATGAGCTATGACCTGACGACCGAGTTTTGGTATGGTTTGCAAACCTTGCCTGAGACCATCGACGAATTATTCTCTTTCTTAAACCCGGATGCATTGACAATCAAGATCCCGGCTTTATTCTCTGCCACTTATACACCCGGTAAAGAACCTGAGCGGCATTATATCTTTAAAATAGAAAGTCATGGTCTGTCATCAACGTTTGATCTGCAGTTTCTGTTAAGCAGCAATCGCGGCATGGCTGACAGTGCGATTAAGGTGGGTCTCAAAGACTATCTAGAGCGGATTGCAGATACTGAAGAAGGCATTGCTGAAGCAAAAAGACAGAGTGACAAACAAGGCCGTTTTAAGAAGGCAAAACATGCCCTGCATGACTTGACTGAAGACTTTAATAAACAATTTACCGAAGTTTCAAAACCACTCAGCCTGCAGGAAGCGGCTTATGCCAGACAAGTGGATGTGGTGCACGAGCGAATCAGGCAGACGGAACAATTGATGGCGCTGGCACAAGAGTTTTTAAAAAAATTAAAGCAGGAAATGGCCAATGTAAGCGTGAGTGGCCCTGCTGATGAAGAAGCCATACCGGAGTTCTTCCTGGACAATAACCGGCTGGAACTGGTGCCTGCACGATTAATGATGCAGGCAGAGTATGCGAAGGCAATAAAAAATATTGAAGAAAAGCAACAAAGTTTGCAGCAGCTTCACAGTCAATTAAACGACAACATACCGGTTATTCATAAAGCCTGGCATGAAAACGAGCTTGCGTTTCATCAAGAGCAACGCGACGCGTTGGGCATGACACTGGAAGAAATGAATACGAGTTTAAATCAGTTCGACGCCTATAATCCTACGCTTGAATTACCGCCTGATCCTGACGGGCAGGTTTTGGCGTTGAAGTCGGAACTGGAAAAACTAGGCGGCGCTCTTGAGCAGTTAGCTCGTGATAAAGAAACCGTGGGTAAATTAGCTGCAATCCCTGTACGCGACACAGGGGATCTTCTTGCTTTTTATCCCGCTTTAAATGATGAAATCAAGGCAATTTATAAATCGCAACAGGATGTACGGGCCGCCCTGAGTGAACGCATTGACCGTCTGCAACACGGTCTATTGAGTCGTTGCGAGAAGCTCGCGTTTCAATTAGAAAAAGCACAATCCGCTTTGGCATTTAGAGAAAGCATGCGCTCAACCAACTTGGAGGGTATAAAACAATTGCTTGCTCAGAAACAAAAGCAATTAGTTGATGCAGAAAAGCAATTGAAAACTTTCAGCGAGGATGCCATCAAGACGGATAAGTCTATATCTGCAGCTGAAAGCACTAAGCAACAGCATGAAAAAATGATTCCGGAACTGCAGAAAAACCGTAATGACCAATTGGAACTGGCGAAAAAATCAGCCGCCAGGTTGGCTGAATTAATCCAGAATGCCAGGGGTCCGGTATTATCCTTTGATTTCAGGACGCCTAATGAGGTGAGTGGCTTTAAATTAGCTGTTGAATCAAGCGGTCAAACATTCAAAGATGCCTTTAATAAATACACCGAAGAACCAGCGGCGTATCCCGATACGATCGCTTCAGACAGGCAGGTGATGTCGGAAATCGATAGATGCTTTATGAGTACCAAAAACAGTGTCAACTTTAAAGCAATGATGGGTATCGAGCGATTCAAGGGACGTTTTTTTGACTCGGAAAAAGTAAGCTTTGATGCCTTATTAACTTTTTTGGATGCCAGTACTCAAGAAATTGAGAGTTTATGGAAATTTAAACAGCAGCAAGGCAATTTGGATATCAATTCCCAGGCATACCAGGAAGTTGTTTTTTTATTTAACAGTCTGCTTGTTAGGAAACGAGAGTCTCTTGAGAAAAAGGCGCTGGTCAGGGAATTGGCTTTGGCATGGCAGCCGTTGGATACTGATTTCGTAAAGGAAAAAGATCATTTTGATAGGATTAATCAAAGCTTGTCCTTAGTCTCTCAGTCATTAGCCGGGTCAGAGGAAGAACTCATTAAACTCGAAAAGGAGCTTGCAAAGCTGAATAAAGACAAGCTTAAACAGGATGAAGGCATTATTTCATCGCAAGAAATGATTGCAACGCTTAAGCCCAATGTTGAGATAGTCGGATTGATTATTCAATTAACAGAGGGAATAACCCAGCTTGGAGAAGCCATTCGTGACAAGGATGCTGAAGCTAAAATTGAAACCTTGTATGGTCAATACCATAAATTATCGAAAGTCTATTCATGGCTTCTGGAAAAGTTAAAAGACATTCCCAATGCCGAGGATTATGTCAGCAACCAGCAAAACATTAATAAACAATTGGCCGCTAATCTTGAGCAATTGCAGGTTCTTGCCCGAGGATTGATCAAAAAACAACTGGAGTCTATTCAATCGACTGCGACGGTATTGCAGGAAAAATTTGCAAAGGATGCGCGGGCAAGCAGCACCAGGGAATCCGAAACGGTGCCTGAGCGCTTATCCAAAGCATCGTCCATATTATTTAATTTCAATGTGTTGTTTAGAGACCTGTTGGAATTGCAGAAAGCAGAAAAAGCGTTTGCTGAGAAAATTGAGGCCCTAAATGACTCAGAGGCCCTCAAAGAGTATAAAAAAGAAGAGCCATTAAAAGCAGTCCTTGAGGAAAGTGAGGCGTCAAAACAGCAATTGCTTAAAGACAATAAGGCACTTTTGAACGAGATGGCTGACCAGCTTGAACTCTATAACCAATCGCTTAAATTTAATTACAACAGTCTTGCAGAAGATAACGTGCAAGAGGAGCAGCGAAAAGCAATTGAAGCCTATCTCAACACAATCGACGCACCACTCAAGGCTTTCGACAAGACGGTATCTCAGTCAGGATTTAAAGATGACCTTCAAGAGTCACTCGATAAAGTACATCAGAGCATTAGCACACTGAATAAGAACATAACAGATAATAAGGAAGTCCTTCAGGGAACCCGGCAACGCATTCAGCAACGGGTGAGGTCCATGGATGAGTTTACCCAATTATTCAATGGCTATAAGACGCAGCGTGCTAAACGATTTTCTTTTAAGGACTCCATCGACAAAAGGGATGCCAGGCAGCGTGAACAGTATATTGATGAACTTCATGTCAAACTGAATAATTTTAAACAACGAGGCGATTTATCAAGCCTGGATGAACTGTATCAAAAAGCGGAGTCAGGTTGTGCCGATTTCCATGGCTGGACGCTTAGACCTATGTTGCGGCGTTTACTGGTGGTTCTGCAGGAAAGCAGGCAGGCACTGGTTGAGAAGCAGGCGGGTCCGGTCAATGACAACGACGTTCCATCTAAAAAGGTAACAAAGGGCGATGTTCAGAATGCTCTGGATGCCCTTTACAGCCGAATTGAGGCAATGGGAGCCTATGCCCAGAAATTGAAGGATAAGCGTCCGGAGCATGTCGTTAATGCGGTAACGGAAGTATCCAGTCAGCTTAAAAAACGTCTGGATGATTTTGTTGAGGATAAGCTTGAGGGAGAGAATCAGGTTACTACGGAGGAACTGACCAGTTTTACCAAGGAAATGCGCAATATTCTTCGCAGTCAAGACGATACAATGCACAGTGAACGCTCCTGGCTGGCTCCGATTGCTGCCAACATCGTCGCCGGATTATTCACTCTGGGTATCGCCTTGGGCATTAAGCTCGCCAGTTCGAAGTTAACCCAGGGGTACGCAACATTTTTCATGAGCAAGAGCCAACGTGAGAAGAATGTGGATGACGTCGATGAGGCATTAACGCAATTGGCAGCACCTGCTGCTTAACAAGAAGACATGTTGGGCTTAAGCCCAACATTTTTCCGCTTCATACAGGTTTCGACAGGGATTGAATCACGGCACCGAGAAAACGGGTCGCCTCACCACCGGTGACCGCCCGGTGATCAAAACTTAAAGACAGGGGCAACAGGCGGTGCGATTTCAACGCGCCGTTTTCAACCACCGCGCCCTGGTATAGGCGGCCTACCGCTAAAATAGCGACCATGGGCGGCACAATAATCGGACTTGCAAACTTCCCTGAAAATTTACCAAAATTCGATAGGGTAATGGTGGCGCCTTTTAGTTTCTCCGGCGCAACCGCTCTGTCTCGGACGGCCTGCTTATAATCATTGATGATTTGGCGTAATTGTTCCGGTGAGCATTGTTCAGCCTTATGAATAACGGGAACAAACAAGCCCTCGTCGCTGTCCATGGCGAGTCCCAAATGCACCTCGTCAAAACACCGGCGTGCACTGTGTTGGGTATTAAACCAGGCGTTGAGCGCGGGCTCCACCTTGCACGCATCGCAAATGGCTCGAATCAGGCGGGCTGTGATATCATTGCCTTCTTTCCAGCAGTCAATGTCTGCTTCATCAAAAATACTGACTGGAACGACCTCCTGATGCGATTGCACCATGCTGTTTAGCATCGCGCGGCGCACACCGCGCAGCGGCTCAAAACCGTCGGGTAAAACAGTTTGTTTATTGGCTGCGGCTTCTACATCCGAACGGGTGATGACCCCGTGCTCACCTGTCCCGGTGAGGGTCTGCAGGTTGACGCCCAGTTTTTTAGCCAGCATTTTGACCGCGGGTGTTGCCTTGATGCGTTGTGAGGTACTGCGGCTGGCACCGATAATAAAATTATCTTCACTGACTTCGCTGCTTTCTTCAAGATTACCAACGACGGTACCCTTGTCGGCTTTTTTTATGCTGTCGCTGGCGGCAAAACCGACTAAGGGCTCGCCGGTTTTAATGACATCGCCGGGTTTGCCGAATAGCTTGACGATGGTGCCTGCTTCCGGGCAGGGTACATCGACAACCGCTTTGGCGGTTTCCATGGATACCAGGGGTTGATCGGCTTTCACCGTATCGCCTTCCTTGACAAACCACTCGTGTATTTCGGCATCCGGCAGGCCTTCGCCCAGATCAGGTAAATTAAAAATATTCATGGTCACTCCATTATGCTTAAGACGCTGTCTTTGATTCGTTTGACACTGGGAATGTAGTGTTTTTCCAGCTGGAAGTAGGGCATAACCACATCATATCCGGTGACGCGCTGAACCGGCGCCAGCAGGGCATCCATTGCCTGTTCCATAATCTGGGCGGATATTTCAGCGCCCACGCCGCCTGTTTTTGCGCCCTCATGGACAATCACGCAACGGCCGGTTTTTTCAACGGAAGCCAGAATGGTTTCAATGTCTAAGGGCTTGATTGTGGCTACATCAATGACCTCACAGGAAATCCCTTCCTCTGCCAGTTGGGCGGCTGCTTGTTGCGTCTCATGGATGCTGGCTCCCCAACTGATAAGCGTTACGTCCTCGCCTTCTTTCAAAGTGAAACATTGGCCTAAGGGCAGGGCTTCGCCATTGTCTTCCACGGGCTGTTTAACCAGTCGATAAATACGTTTGGGTTCAAGGAAAATGACGGGATCCGGGTTTCGGATAGCTGCGAGCAGCAGGCCATAGGCTCGTTTGGGTGAAGAGGGGATAACCACCTGCAAACCCGGGATATGGGCAAACAGGGCCTCGGTGCTTTCCGAATGGTGCTCCGGCGCGCGGATACCACCGCCAAAAGGTGCTCGGAATACCAGTGGGCAATGCAGGCGTCCGCGCGTGCGGTTACGCATTCTGGCTGCATGGGAAATGATCTGGTTCATCGCGGGATAAATAAACCCCATAAACTGAAACTCGGCCACTGGTTTGATACCTTGCACCGACATGCCAATGGCTAAGCCTGCGATCATCGATTCAGCCAGCGGTGAATCAAAGACGCGGTGTTCGCCAAAACGTTCCTGTAAATTTACGGTGGCGCGAAACACGCCGCCGTTTTTACCCACGTCTTCGCCGAAAACGACGACATTCTCATCGTGTTGCAATTCATAAGCCAATGCTTGTGTCACCGCTTCAATCAAGGTTATATCAGGCATGACCTGCTTCCTCCATGGCTATCGCACGCTGTTCGACCAGATATTCTGGCAATTGTGCGTAATGGTAATCAAAAATACTGGTAATGGGTTGGCCAGGACGTGCCAGGTATTCGTCAACGGCAGCCTGCACCAAATCGGCCGCTTCCTGTTGTAATCCCTCTTCGTCCTCTGCTGACCAGTATTTTTGTTGTTCGAGGAAGTGCTTGAAACGGCCGATGGGTTCTTTTAATTTAGCTTGTTCAACTTCTTCCTGAGGCTGATAGCGGGTCGCATCATCGGCGGTGGTGTGATCGCAAAGGCGGTAAGTAATGGCTTCAATCAAGGTCGGGCCTTCGCCGCGCCTGGCTTTTTCGATGGCTTCACCAATGACTTCCCGGCAGGCAATGACATCGTTACCGTCAACCTGGACCCCGGCAAAACCGGCGGCAATGGCTTTTTGAGCAACAGTCTCGGTGCCGGTCTGTTTGGACAATGGCACGGAAATCGCCCATTGGTTATTGTTGACGACAAAAACAACCGGTAATTTCCAGGCGCCGGCGACATTCATGGCTTCATAAAAATCACCCTCGGATGTTCCGCCCTCCCCAATACAGGTCACGGCAACACGGGGCTGTTTACGGTATTTAAATGCAAATGCGACGCCGGCGGCATGCAGGCATTGCGAAGCGATGGGAACACAAATGGGCAAGTCTTCTGAATTGCAGCTGAACTGGCTGCCGCGCTCATCGCCGCCCCAATAGGCTAAAATTTCTGACATTTTGACGCCGCGCTGAAATTGAGCGGCATAATCTCGGTAATAGGGCACCAGGATATCTTCTTTGCGCATGGCATGGCCGATGGCGGTGGAGATGGCTTCCTGACCGTTAATGGGGGCATAGGTTCCCATTTTCCCCGTCCGCTGCAAGGCAATGGCTTTTTTATCAAAGGTTCGCGTGCGAACCATGATGCGGTAAAGTTCCTGAAGCACGGCTTTTTCTTTGGCGAATGCCGGCAGGGAATGGCTTTGTTCACCTTTTTCATTGAGATATTGAGTAAAGGTGATTTCGAAACGGGCGACGGTCGTCACGGGTTCTCTCCTTGTCACAAACATTCGCCATAGAATACTCACTATTTTTTGCAAAAACTACCCTTGGGACCGTTTAGCCTGGAAATGACAGAGCCGTTGCGTAAAGGTGGAATCAGAGTGCTAAATTAGCCTATACTCAGCCTATTTTATGACCGCCCACCCGATTAGCGGATTGACGTGTTGACCGACTATACTCTTATTCATTTGCCCTACTCTACGGACCTGATAGATAACTACCAGGCCTTGTTGGATTTACCCGGGTTTGCACTGCTGGAAAGTGTCGACAGGATACGAGGACGTTATGACATCCTGACCGCTTGCCCCTATGACACGCTGGTTATGCGGACAGCAGATGATTTGCACTGGTTTGTCGAGCGGTTTAAAGCGGCATTGCCGTCGCGCTCCCTGCCGCTTAATTTACCGTTTCAAGGCGGCGCCCTTGGTTTTTTCTCCTATGATTTGGGATGCGCTCTGATGGGTATTCCTGTTGAGCAGCCGTCGTCGCTACCTGGAACAAAGCCGCTGGCTGCATTGGGTTTTTACGATTGGGCCATCATTACGGATCACCAGCAGAAAACGGTGCAACTGTTCGCAGCCAATAGCCAGCCCGCGACCCGTGCGCTGCTTACCGAAGTCCTGTCCCGTTGGCATCATCCATCCTCGGGCCGTTACCCCGCGAAAATCAGCCCGTTTATACCCTTAATTACCCGGGAGCAATACCGCACAGCGTTTACCCGGATTCAACAAGCCCTGCAGGAAGGTCGATGTTATCAGGCCAATTATACGCAACCTTTCCTGGCCCGTTATGAAGGACGCAGTTGGGATCTTTATACTCGCATCAGGCACAATAATCCGGTCCCTTTTGCCGCCTACCTTAAGACTTGCGAAGGCGATATTGTCAGCTTTTCCCCTGAACGGTTTATGAAAATGGAGAATGGCGCCTTACTGGCCTCGCCAATTAAAGGGACAGAACGGCGCTCGCCTGATCCAGCCATCGATGAACACTATAAAAATCGCCTGCTGGCCAGTGAGAAAAACCGTGCGGAAAATGTGATGATTGTCGACATGATGCGCAATGATTTCAGTAAAATCGCAAAACCGGGTACAGTGAATGTCAGCCATCTATGCGATTTACAAAGTTTCGCGGCGGTGCATCACTTGGTCAGTGACGTGGAGGCCCAGTGCCGTGAGGGCGTTTCGCCGGTGGACGCTTTTCTGTCCTGTTTCCCCGGGGCATCCATTACGGGTGCGCCGAAACGTGAGTCCATGCGGGTTATTGCTGAGCAGGAGCATTTCCGACGTGGGGTTTACTGCGGCAGCATCGGCTATTTTTCCGCCCACGGCCGCCTGGATACCAACATTGCTATCCGTACCTTGCTAACCGGGCAGCAGCAAGTCAGCCTGTCAGCTGGTGGCGGTATCGTAATTGATTCCAATTGTGAGGAAGAATATCAGGAATGTTTTACTAAAATTGCGGCCATCAGCCGGGAGCTTGAAAAAAATGGATAGGAAGAAGACAGGGCACGATGCCGCAGTTATCGTGCTGGTTGAGGAAAGCAGTCAATCATTGATCCTAACTCAACGAAGCCCGCAACTCAAAAACCATCCTGGTGAAATCTGTTTTCCAGGCGGTCGTTGGCAGCCTGGTGATCTGGATTTTTACCGCACGGCGTTAAGGGAATTGTGGGAAGAGCTCGGGATTGACGCCGGGCGTATTCATTCCGAAGTCCCGTTGGCAGTGGAAAAAACGTTGACGGGTTTTATTATCCACCCCTGGCTTGCCAAAATCAAAGCCCTTCATCCTTACCGGCTTGATGATCAGGAAGTGGCCGATGTATTTCGTATCCCATTAAATGAGGTGTGCAGAAAAACAAATTACCAACCGATTCGCATTGAACGTGAGGGGATGGTGTTTGAATCCTGCCGATATGTGGGTGAGTCTGACCGGTTCGTCTGGGGCGCAACCGCACGCATCATGATGCAGTTGTGCGCCCTTGATTTAAGCCATTAATTACCCGCGCAAAGCCCGGCGCAGAATCTTGCCGACGTTGGTTTTGGGCAATTCATGGTAGAACTCAACCACTTTGGGAATTTTGTAGGCGGTTAAATGCTCTTTGCACAATGCGATAATTTCCTCTGAGGTCAATTCCGGATCGCGTTTGACAATACAGGCTTTAACGCGCTCGCCGGTTTCTTCATGCGGTTCGCCGACAACGCCTACTTCAAGAACGCCGGGATGCATGCTGATCACCTGCTCTACTTCGTTAGGATAGACGTTGAAACCTGAGACGACGATCATGTCTTTTTTACGGTCAACTAAGTAAACAAAACCTTTGTCATCCACCGTGGCAATATCCCCCGTACGCAGGAATCCATCCTTGGTGAAAACCAAAGCGGTTTCATCCGGCCGTTGCCAATAGCCGGCCATGACCTGTGGCCCTTTCACGCACAATTCGCCTGGGGTACCGAGCGCCACTTCCTGCCCGGTTTCGTCGCGGATGGAAATATCGGTGGAGGGTAAGGGCAAGCCGATGCTGCCATTGTAATCTTCAAGGTACATGGGGTTGATGGTTACGGCAGGCGAAGTTTCTGTTAAGCCGTAGGCTTCCAGTACGCGGGTTTTCGTCATTTCTTTCCAGCGCAGGGACACGCTTTTCTGTAAAGCCATGCCCCCGGACAGCGCGAGTTTAACCTGAGAGAAATCGACATCCTTGAATTTGGGATTATTAAGCAGTGCATTAAACAGGGTATTAACTCCCGTGATGGCCGTAAAACGGCTGCTCTTGATTTCATGAATGAAATGCGGAATATCCCGTGGGTTGGTGATGAGGATATTTTTCGCACCGGCTTTAAGGAAAGTCAGGCAATTGGCGGTCAACGAGAAAATGTGATAAAGGGGCAGGGCGGTGACAATAATGTCCTGTTCCTCGATATGCATGGGTTTAATCCAGGCGTAGGCCTGCAACACATTGCAAACCATATTCCCATGGGTTAATACCGCGCCCTTGGCAACACCAGTGGTGCCTCCAGTATACTGCAGGAAGGCGATATCCTGATGATTCAATGACACGGGTTTGAGCGTTTTACCGCTGTGTTGTTTCAGCGCTTCATTAAAACGGATAGCCATGGGTAAGTGGAAATGCGGCACCATTTTTTTAATGTATTTGACTACGGCATTCACCAGGATGCGCTTGACCGTTGGAAAAACATCGCCTATCTCGGTCACCACGACGTGCTTAATGCCGGTATGGGGCAGGGCCTTTTCCACCGTTTTGGCAAAATTGGCCAGCACGATGATGACCTCGGCGCCGGAATCATTCATTTGATGAATCAATTCGTCACTCGTGTAAAGCGGGTTGGTGTTCACAGCGATAAATCCGCCGCGAAGCAAGCCAAAAAGAGCAATAGGGTATTGCAGAACATTCGGCATCATCAGAGCAACGCGGGTTCCCCGCTTTAATCCCAATTGTTGCAGGTACAATGCGAATTGATAGCTTTTTCTGTCAAGTTCCTCATAGGTCAATTCACAACCGAGATTCACATAGGCTGTTTTTTTGGCATGCGCCTTACATGAATCTTCAAATAAAGAGACAAGGGAGGCATGCTCTTCCGGATTAATTGTATGGGGAACGCCCTCTTGGTATTGCGCCAACCATATTCTATCCACGATGATGTCCTTCTGTTATTTATTGCCTCATGCTAGTATAAATAAAAAAGTCAGTGATGGATATCGTAGTTATGGCAGATAATTTGTTGAAATCACAAGCATTTAAACTCAAAGGCAGGCTTTATACGTTTACCGTGCTGCAATTATTGAATCAGGAACTCACTGTTTTTGAGCATTATTTGGATGAAGTGATCGCCAAAGCACCCAAATTGTTTGATAATACGCCGGTCGTATTGGATTTCACGGCGATTCAAGACAGTGAAATTGATCTCCAGGCGTTTTGCCAGGCACTGCGTTTAAAAAATATTTTACCCGTGGCCATCCAGGGGGCCAACCCCTTGCTGAATTCAATCGGGCAATGCATGGGGCTTGCGGTTCTCCACGCCTCATCGACTCATGACAAGCCCTTGCTCGATGATGTTTCTGATGATGCAGCCCCAGCCGCTGAGCCGATTAAAAGTAAATTATTAACGACCCAGGTGCGTTCCGGCCAGCAGGTGGTTTGCAAAGGCGGGGATTTAGTTATTGCCGCCTCGGTCAGTCATGGGGCGGAATTGCTGGCCGACGGGAACATCCATGTTTATGGTGCGTTACGGGGACGGGCCTTAGCCGGCATGTCCGGGGACAGGCAAGCGAGGATATTCTGCCAGTCACTGGAAGCGGAGCTGGTATCCATTGCCGGATTTTATCGCTTAAGTGATGCCATTGAACCGCATCAGGGACCCTGTCAGATCTATCTTCAGGATGAACATATCCAGATCGAGCCTCTATGCTAGAGGCTGTTTTTATTTCCGATCTCCATCTGCATCCTGATGTACCGACCATCACGCAGCGTTTTCATGCCTTCATGAATTGGGCTGTGGCCAACGCAAAGACACTTTATATTCTCGGTGATTTTTTCCATGTCTGGCCAGGGGACGATGGCATCGACGAATGGAGTTTAAGCATTGCCAGCTCGCTGGCGAAGGCTTCTGCGCAAGGATTAAGCATTTATTACCTGCACGGTAACCGCGATTTTTTACTGGGAAAACGCTTTGCCGCCCTGGCCGGTATGACGCTCTTGCCGGATCCTCACCTTATTACTTTGGACGGTTTACCGGTTTTGCTGACTCATGGTGACCGTTATTGCACGCTGGACAAGGCGCATCAGCGTTTCCGCCGCTTAACCCGTAACCGCCTGTTCATTTCATTCTTTTTAAGGTTACCCTTTAGCTACCGCAACCAGTTGGTCAGCCATATCCGGCAACGCAGCCAGCAACAGCGCAACAAGGATGAACGCATGATGGACGTGGTGGTGAGTATTGTGCTTAAAGACCTTCGCCATCATGGTGTGCAGCGGGTGATACACGGGCATACCCATAAACCAGGACTGAGCGCCTATCATGAACAGGCGCTGGATTATTATCGGTATGTGCTCAGTGATTGGGATGACACGCCCAGCATACTGTGTTATGATAAACCAAAAGGTTTTGAATTTGTACAGCCTATTCGATGAGGAATGATTATGAAAACCCGTGAACAGATAGCCAGAGAAGAAGAGGCCAAAAAAATCCTGGAGGAGGAACGCGACCGCTCCATCCGTAAGGCACTTACTGACAAGGAAGTGGAAAAACAAGCCCAACTTAAAGGCGAGATGGATGTGCTGCGCAAGGAAGAACGCGATATCAAATTGATTGAAAAATGGGCTCAAGTCGGAAAAGCTGCTGATGATCTGTTGGCCCGCGGGATGGAAGGATATAACGAATGGATGACGATCATGATGAATATCCTTAACGCCTGCAGAACCTTGCACGCCGCACTTTGTGTGACATTTGATGGTATTCCAGTTGAGCCGCTGGTAAAGGGGCTTTTGGATAGCAAACTGGGTTTTGCCCCACTGGTTAAAATGCTGGATGAAAAGGGGTTGCATCTGGGTGATAAAATAGGTGACAAATTACGCGAAAAAGGATGGAAAAAAGATGATTTATTTCCCCTTAAATTGAATATTGATTTCACCGACAAAGGGGGAACTACCCTGTCTGTCACCTATGATGGCAAGCCTCTACCTGACGAGCAACAGGACGTATTCAAGACAGGTTTCCTGGCTTGGGCAAAAACACGGGATTATGTCATCGATAACAGTCAGAATCCTCCTGTTTTAAAGAACAAAACCACCCAACAGCCCATGACAAAAGAAACCTTCATTCAGCTGAACGCGGATGACCAAAAAAGCCTGCAAAGTTTCTTTTCTCACCGCTATCATATGAATGCGGAAATGGATAAAGTAACCTCCTCCACGCCCGCGCCTTAATCGTCAAGCCTTTAAAGACAGGGAACGCCGCTGTGGAAGCGGAAAACCCTGTCTCCGCTGGTTATCAGCGCATTTTCCCGCTCGATAAATTCTGCCAGGCGTTCGCTGAAATTAATCCCGCAATCAGATGCCAGACTTAAGTAATTCTCAAAATGCCGTGCCTCTGATTTGACTAAAGACTGATAAAATTTCTGCAACACCTGGTCTTTAAGGAAAGGGATTAAGGCGTTGAAGCGTTCGCAGGAGCGGGCTTCAATGATGGCGCCGACCAGCAATTGCTCGCACAGACGCTGCTTGCCGTCGCGGCGAATGACCAGGGCATGCAGTTGCTGGGCATAGGCAGACGGGTGCAGGGGGCCAAATGTGAGGCCGCGTGCGGCCATTAAATCAATCACTTTCTCAAAATGAAGCAATTCTTCCCTTGCTAGAGGCGACATCATGGCGACCAGCGCCTTGTTTTCGGGGTACTTGCTCATGAAGTTGATTGCGGTAGCCGCCGCTTTCCGCTCACAATGGGCATGATCAAGCAAGAGGAGGGGAATGTGATTGACAGCCGTCTCTATCCAGGCTTTAGGCGTTGGTGTCTTTAAAAAATCAATTAACATTTGCAAATCATTGGGGAGAGGGTTTAGCATCAGATTATTAATCTATAATAGGTTTAACCGCCTTATATCACAGACAGTTGTAAAATCAAGTTGGAAAAAGAATGAGCGAAGAGCAAACGGAAAATGATTTATCAATGTGGCTTTCCACCTATGGATTGATTACAGTTGAACGCCTGCTTGAGCGGTATAAAATTAAGCTGAGCCATGACGATCTGCTGAACGCGCTCAAAAAACCGCATACATTTTACCATCAATTGCTCCGACTGCCTTTACGCAACGTGTTTAACGGCATTATTTTTCAACAGGCCCGGGATTATCAGGTTTATGGGCAAAAATTATACATTGATTACCTGCTATCGGGTGAAAGTGGTAAAAGCGACACCTCGCCGGGCGCTCAAACGCGGGAAACTTTAAATGCCGAACGGGAGAAACTCGTGGCTATGGGCGAGAGTTTTCATCAGGAGGAGTTAAAGCAGGACAAACTGATTGCTCAAAGTCAATCCATGCTGATTAAACATGCTGCCAATTGGAACGAGGCGTTGTTGCGTGTAGCCAAAGAAATTAGCGATGAATTACGCCGCAATCGAATTAATCAAAGTAATGAGCAAATCAAACAGGCGGTTTTGTCCTTGTTGGCACACCATGATTTTGACCACCCTGAGCCTGATGCAGCATATTGGCAAAGCGTGGCCGCGCAATTGGGATTGACTTTAAATAACGAAATAAAGGCGGTTTTTATTGAAAAAATAGCTCAACTGAATCGATTTAACCGCGACACGGATGAGGCAGCCCAGGCGTTCAGCCACCGCATAACCGAGATGTCACACACGCTGAAGCGTTACCGCGAGGAATTTAAAGCCGCTATTATCAAAGCGAATGAACTCTTAATTCAGCTGCCCGACTACAAAATAAACCCGGTTCAGACCGAGATCAATCGGGAAGAACTTCACTTTGATGCCAGCATCGGCGATCAATCCTGACGGCAGGTTATGAAGGGCTGCGGCCTCCTGGAGATATTTTGCGTTAATCATTAGCTAATCGCGCTGGTTTTCAGGTATAATATGCCCCTTTATTTAACATTGGAGTAGCATTCATGGCACAAGAACTCACGTTATCCATTATTAAACCTGACGCCGTAGCCAAATCCGTAATTGGTGAGATTTATTCCCGTTTTGAAAAAGCTGGTTTGAAAATCGTTGCCGCCCGTATGGCTCAACTTACCCGTGAACAGGCCGAAGGCTTTTACGCTGTGCATAAAGCGCGTCCTTTTTTCAATGATCTGGTTACCTTCATGATTTCAGGTCCGGTGATGATTCAAGTCCTGCAGGGCGAAAACGCCATTGCTAAAAACCGTGATTTAATGGGTGCGACCAATCCAAAAGAAGCTGCTCCCGGAACGATTCGTGCTGATTTTGCCGACAGCATTGATGCCAATGCCGTCCATGGTTCAGACAGCGCTGAAACCGCACACCAGGAAATTGCGTTCTTTTTTGAACCGCACGACGTGTGCACACGATAAGCCGTTATTGAGAAAATCATGAGCAGTAAAGTCAACCTGTTGAATTTTAACTACCAGCAAATGCGCGATTTTTTCACCGAACTCGGTGAAAAGCCTTTCCGTGCCCAGCAGGTATTGCAATGGATTCATCAGGCTGGCTTCAACGATTTCGCGCAGATGACCAATTTGGGTAAGACCCTGCGCGAAAAGCTTTCACAGGTAGCTGAAATTCGCCTGCCTGAAATCATCAGTTGCCAGAAATCCAGCGATGGGACCCATAAATGGTTGCTTAAGCTGGACTGCGGTAACTCCATTGAAACGGTATTTATCCCTGAAGCCACTCGCGGTACCTTGTGCGTATCGTCTCAAGTAGGATGTGGCTTAAACTGCAGTTTCTGTTCGACCGCCAAGCAGGGGTTTAACCGTAATCTAAGCACGGCTGAGATCATTGGTCAGGTTTGGCTCGCTGTTCGTGAGTTGTCAACAAGTCAGGGACACCATGACAAAAAAGTGACCAATGTGGTGATGATGGGCATGGGTGAGCCATTGCTTAATTTTGATCATGTGGTCACCGCCATGGATTTAATGATGGATGATTTTTCCTACGGTTTGTCCAAGCGCCGTGTGACCTTAAGCACCTCCGGCGTTCTGCCCGATCTTATCCGTTTGAGGGAAGTGAGCCCGGTATCGCTAGCGGTCTCGCTCCATGCGCCAACCGATGAGTTGCGCAACATACTGGTACCCATCAATAAGAAGTACCCTCTCGCTAAACTCATGGACGTTTGCAGGACTTACTTCAAGGATGAGCCCAAGCGTAAGGTGACTTTCGAATATGTCATGTTAAAAGGGGTCAATGATCAACCCGAACATGCGAATCAATTAATCAAATTGCTGCACAATGTTCCGGCTAAAGTGAATTTGATCCCGTTTAATCCTTTCCCCATGACGCAATACGAGCGCTCGTCCAAAGAAACCATCGATGCCTTCAGGGACCGATTGATTGCCAAAGGCATCAACACGATAACCCGCAAAACCCGCGGTGATGACATTGATGCTGCCTGTGGCCAGTTGGCGGGGAAGGTCAATGATCGCACCAGTCGCTCCCAGCGCTGGCAGAAATTGCATTTTATGCCCCAAAAACCCGAGGAATTTAACGAAGAATCCTTCACATAAGCGTTTTGAAATTCAGGTATTCATGGTTATAATGCTCAATCTTTTCTAACGCGTTGTGATTACTGTGTTAAGACAATTACGCTTGCCGTTGAACTTACTGAAAGAACAGGCTGGCCCGATAGCCGGTTTTACTCCAAACCATTCCCCGTTCATGTCGGTTAAAGCCATGTTCCGCTTTCTCCTGTTCTGCGGTCTGCTGACCTTACTGCAGTCCTGTCAGCACAGTATGGAGGCTAAACGGCAAAAAGCCGAAAACGTTCAGAAACTCAGTGACGCGGCCTCATTCAATGTACAGTTAGGCATGGGCTATTTAAAGCAGGGCGACAGGCCGAGAGCGAAACGCAAGCTGCTCACCGCCCTGGAGTTGGCGCCGGATTCACCGGATGTGAATGTCGCCATGGCTTATTTCCTTGAAAAAACAGGCGACATGGAGGAGGCCCGCATTTATTACAAAAAGGCCTTGTCTTTGGCGCCTAACAGTGGTGCGCAACTGAATAATTTCGGTACTTTTCTATGCCGTGCCGGTAAATACAAAGAGGCAGAAAGCTATTTTTTAAAAGCGGTGAGTGATGTTCACTACGTGCACAGCGCCGGCGCTTATGAGAACGCCGGCTTATGCGCTACCGCCGTGCCGGATTATGCCAAGGCCGAAATTTATTTCAGCAAAGCGCTGGAGCAGGATCCGGAGCGCAAGCAGTCGTTGCTGGAGATAACGACGATCGCTTTAAAACAAAATCAACCGGATAAAGCGCTGAAGTATTTACAGAAATATCAGGAGTTATCATTAAATGATCCTGTTTTGTTAAGCCTGGCGGCGGATGCCGCGACCAAATTGGGGAAAACAGAGGTTGCTGCGGATTATCAAGCGCGCCTGAATAAATTAACCCGTAATACCGACTATGCCGGAGATAAAAATGAATTCGACAGTGCCAATGGATGAAGCGCAAGCAGATAACCTGATCCAAAACCCGGGTGCCCAGTTAGCCCTTATTCGGGAAAAGAAAGGGTACAGCCGTGAATACGTCGCGGGTAAACTGCACCTCAGGGTGCGGTTAATTGAGCTTCTTGAAGAGGATGCCTATGAACAAATGCCGGAGCCGGTTTTTGTCAAGGGATACTTTCGTGCTTACGCCAAATTACTCGGTGTTGCAGCCGAACCCTATGTGTCGTCCTTTAACAAAACAGTGGTGGCTGAACGCAAGCCTGAAAAGGCAGCTTTGTGGCAAAGCAAGCGGGAATCGCATCGTGGCGAGCGTGCAGTGCGCTGGATAACAGCCTGCATTGTTATTGCTGCGGTGGCGGCGGTGAGTTTCTGGTGGCAAAAAAACAGCGACAAGCCATTGTTTTTTACAAAAAACGATAGCCAGGTGACTTCGCTCAAAAAACCTGATGCCAATGAGGTGGAACAGCAGATTGAAGTCAAGCTCACGGATATTTCCAAGATGCAATCCATGTTTCGATTAAACTCAGACACCTCAACGGAGAAGTAATTTGGTTGAGAGAATCCAAGCAATCCGGGGTATGAACGATGTCCTGCCCCATCAGACGGCGATGTGGCGTAATCTGGAAACCTTGTTCATCCAGTGCCTGTCTCAATATGGCTACCAGGAAATACGATTTCCTTTAGTCGAAAGTACGCAGCTTTTCAAACGTACTATTGGTGAAGTAACCGATATTGTCGAAAAAGAAATGTATACTTTTACTGATTTGAACGGGGATAGCCTCACCTTGCGCCCGGAAGGAACAGCAGGTTGTCTGCGCGCCTGTCTTGAACATGGCCTATTGCATAATCAGCAACAGAAGTTATGGTACATCGGTCCAATGTACCGTCATGAAAAGCCACAAAAGGGACGGTACCGCCAGTTTAATCAATTTGGCGTGGAAGTCCTCGGTATCGATGGTGTGGCAATAGAACTTGAGCTTTTGGCTCTTTGTGCCCGATTATGGAGGACGCTCGGCATCGAGCAGTCGGTGCGTTTAGAGATTAACACCCTGGGTGAACTGTCAGAGCGTCATGCTTATAAAGAAAAACTGGTGCAGTTTTTCAAAGCCAATCTGGATGTCCTTGATGAGGACAGCTTAAGGCGCCTTGAAAAAAACCCCTTACGAATTCTGGATAGCAAAAACCCCGATATACAGGCTTTGGTGAGCCAGGCGCCACGTCTCATCGATGCATTAGGCAGTGAAAGCAGATGCCATTTTGATAAGCTGTGTGCAGGCCTTGAGACGCTGGGTATTGCATATGACATTAATCCCTTTCTGGTGAGAGGACTGGATTATTATGGTCACACGGTATTTGAATGGGTTACTGATCAGTTAGGCAGTCAGGCGACTGTCTGTGCTGGCGGGCGCTATGATGCGCTGGTTGAACACTTGGGCGGCAATAAAACGCCTGCCATTGGTTTTGCCATGGGTGAAGAGCGGTTGTTGCTGTTGATGGAAACATTACAACGCGTGCCGGAATTCTGCAAAAAGCCTTCGCTGTTTCTTATTGCCAGCGGGGATGAGGCGCTGATGCGTGCACTGACCCTGGCTGAAGAGTTACGTCATGTCAATCCAGACTGGTGTGTCATGACCAATACAGTCGGTGGAGGATTTAAAAGCCAATTTAAGAAAGCCGACAAGAGCGGTGCTGATTTTGCCCTGATTTTAGGGGATGATGAGGTAAAAAATGGGTTAGTGAGCCTTAAAAACTTGCGTAATCAGGAAGATCAGGTCACTATCCCACAACAGGATTTAGCAACTCATTTACAGACTATCTTGGATGATGGCAGGAGAAGATGATGTCGGTTTATATGACTGAAGAAGAGCAATTAGAAGCGATTAAAAAATGGTGGAATCGTTACAGCACGGTAATAACAGTCATTCTGTCGTTTATCATGCTGGGTGCTGCCGGCTACAAATATTGGCATTGGCATCAGGAAAAAATAAATACGCAGGCATCATCGGCCTACGAGCACCTGATGGTTGCTTTTTCCAATCATGATAATAAAGGGATTAAGTCCTATGCCAAACAGTTAATAAATGACTATGGTCAAACGGTTTATGCTGATGCGGCAAGAATGACGCTGGCCAAGCTGCTGGTTAATAAAGAAAAGTATAACGAAGCTCGGGAATTGTTGAATCAGGTCGCTTCGGCATCCAGGGTTTCTGCCTTAAAACAAATTGCCAAAATACGCATTGCTCGTTTGCTTGTGGCGGAGAAATCCTATGACAAGGCTTTAACGGAATTGTCCGTTGTGGATGATAATGCCTACATGCCGGTCATTAATGAATTGAAAGGCGATATTTATGCGGCCACCGGTAAATATCAGCAGGCGATTATTTCTTATAAGGAAGCCATTACCGAGGTTCGTACTCATGGCATGGGCAATCTCTTTCTTGAGATGAAAACCAATGAATTGGCGGCCATGACTCAGTCTACGACTGTAGATAATCATTCCTTACAAGCTGCATAATAAGAGGTTTTATGTTTCTTAAGTTAAGTAAAAACATGATGGCGCTGGCATTGATTGGTTTATTGCCAGCCTGTAGTAAAATTGATGATTACATGCTCGGCAAAGACAATACGCCGCAACCCTCCGAGTTAAAACCAGTCAAAGCCAAAGTGGCAATGATTGAAAAATGGAATGCGCCTGTTGGTGGGTCAAGAAAAAATGAGACCTACCTTCGTTTGAGGCCAACTGTCGCTGGCAATGTACTGTACAGTGCGGATCATAGCGGGTATGTTCAGGCTATTGATAAATCAACCGGCGCTCAGCAGTGGGCTAAAAAAGTACCCTATGCGCTTGTTAGCGGCCCGGCAGTTGGTGATGGCAGCCTGATACTGGCCTCTGATGATTCCTCCATCATTGCTTTAAAACAACAGGATGGTTCCGAGCTCTGGAAAGCCAAGGTATCGGGCGAAGTATTGGCAAAACCCATTATTTCTCATGGCAAAGTCATCGCCAAAACGATTGACGGCAACCTGTACGCTTTTGATGTGCACTCGGGCGAGAAAAAATGGGTCTCTGTGCATGGGGCTCCCAATCTGATTCTTAAAGCCAGCTCGTCACCTGTGGTCATGGGCAATGTGGTTGTTGTGGGTTACTCCGATGGTAAAATGGATGCGGTCGATTTGGAATCCGGGCACTTGCTGTGGCAAAAAAGCCTTGTGTATGCGACAGGATCCAGCGATGTTGAACGGTTAGTCGATATTGATGCCGATCCGATTATTCGCGGTAATGTGGCTATTCTCGGCAGTTACCAGGGTTATATTGGCGCCATTTCGCTGACCGATGGGCAATTCCTGTGGAGCAAACCCGTGTCGCTTTATAAAAATATGGTTGTTCGTGGAGGGAGTTTGTACCTCACTGACAGCAATGACGTCATTTGGGCTATCAATACCCGCAATGGCCAGGTGAACTGGAAACAGGTTGCCTTAAAAGCCCGAGGATTGACAGAACCCGTGTTAATGGGCGATCGCCTGTTTGTGGGTGATAAAACCGGCATGATGCATGTGTTGTCAACACAAAGCGGCGAATTTCTCGCCAGGGCGCCGATGAATGGTGCTGTGAGCGTCGCTCCGCTGGCATTAGGTAATAACCTTTATGTCATGACGTCGAATGGTAAATTAAGCCGTTATACAGTGAGCTAAATCGATGATACCTGTTATTGCTCTGGTTGGTCGGCCCAATGTGGGTAAATCGACGCTCTTTAATCGTTTGACGCGTACGCAGAATGCTTTGGTTGCCGATTTCCCGGGATTAACCCGCGATCGGCAATACGGGGAAGCAGTTTATGAAGAGAAACCATTCATTGTGATTGATACCGGCGGCGTCGGTGTTGATGATGAGGCAGTGGATGAACTCATGTCCAGGCAATCAGAGATTGCTTTGGACGAAGCCAATATCGTGCTTTTTCTCGTGGATGCGAGAGCCGGATTAACCGGTATCGATGAGCAGATTGCACTGCAATTGCGAAAAATAAACAAACCGGTTTTCGTGGTGGTGAATAAAAGCGATGGTCTCGATGAAGAAATTGCTACCGCTGACTTTCAATCATTAGGCTTCAATCAGCTGTATGCTGTTTCGGCTGCCCATGGGCGGGGTATACACTCGTTGCTGCGCGCCATGACCGATGATTTCCCACCGGCTGCGGAAGAGGACAGCAGCGGCGACAAGGGAATCAAAATTGCTTTTGTTGGGCGTCCCAATGTGGGTAAATCTACCCTGGTTAACCGTATTCTCGGCGAAGAGCGGGTTGTTGTGTATGATATGCCGGGAACAACCCGCGACAGCATTGCCATACCCTTTGTCCGTGATGAAAAAAATTACATTTTGATTGATACCGCGGGTGTCCGCAGACGATCACGCGTCGATGAAAAAATTGAAAAATTTTCTATTATCAAAACCCTGCAATCCATACGCGAATCTCATGTTTGCCTGATGCTCCTTGACGCAAGAGAGGGGTTAACCGAACAAGACATGCACCTGCTGGGCTTTATTGTCGAATCAGGCAAGGCTTTAGTCATTGTGGTAAACAAGTGGGATGGACTTGATGACTCACACAAAGACCACGTTAAAGACGAATTGGCTCGACGCCTTCATTTTGTCCAATTTGCAAAAACGCGCTTTATTTCTGCACTGCATGGCAGTGGGGTCGGTTTATTATTCAATGACATTGAACAAGCCTACCGTTCTGCCATGCAGGGGTTATCGACGCCTAAATTAACCCGGCTGCTGCAGGATTTGGTGACTCAGCATAATCCACCCTTAGTCAGCGGGCGCCGGATTAAATTACGCTATGCCCATGCTGGCGGACACAATCCGCCTATCATCGTGATTCACGGTAACCAACTGGATGCTTTGCCCGACAGTTACAAACGCTATTTAACCAATGCGTTTATCCATCATCTCAATTTGGTGGGAACCCCCTTGAAACTGGAGTTTAGAGGCAGTGAAAACCCATTTAAAGGGAAAAGAAATAAATTAACGGAACGGCAGGTCAAGCGCAAAAGGCGATTGATGAAGCATGTGAAAAAGCGTTAATCCTGTGGTGCGGCAGGTGGAATCACGTTGTCGTACACATGGACTAAAATATGTCGAAGTGCTGTAATCCGCTCAATCAGCTCATCGTCCAGTTTGCAGCCTTTTTTGAGAAAGATAAACCCTTCGCTGGATTTCAAATCCCTTGATAAGACCATGCCGTTGATTAATTGATGCGGCTCTAACGCCTTTTCCATCAAGGCGGTCTGTTGTTCCGGTAGCGACGCAATAATATCCATGAACAGCAACAATAATTTTCGGTCATAGCGTTCTTCATTTTCTTTCATATAAGCCAAAGCTTGTTTGGCAGGGTATTTTTCTTGAAAAATCAATCCATACATCAATTCGTTGTAATCGACGGCAATGGAAAGTATGGCTGAGAAAAGCGGGATGGAATCGCCTTTAACCCCATGCGGATAACCTTTGCCATTAAAGCGCTCCCGGTGATAAAGAATGGTATTGACGACCTCTTTTAAAGAAGGAAAGGCAGAAAGGGACATGGCGCCTAACATAGGGTACTGTTTGAATTCCTGATATTCCCGGGTTGTCAGTTGGGCGAAAGGCTTAAACCGTATCTCTTCACGCAAACCGTTGCGGCCCAGATTATGAAGCATAGCCGCAAGATAAACGGTCTGAATTTCTTTTTCAGTGAGGTGCATGGCTTTTGCCAGAAGTTTGGCATGAGTGGCTACTTTGCGTGAATACCCCTTGTTGTGAGTTTCATTTAATTCCTGAATGGATAAAAAAACCTGAATGGCGGCTTCGTGTGTTTCCTGTAAATCACCATAACTGCGGTGAAGTTCAGCTGTGCGTTTTTGGATTTTCTCTTCCAATTGGGTATTTAAAAGCTTTAATTTTTCATTCTGCTGGTTAATCAGTTCCTGCATGATGCGATTTTGATCGCGCAGCAGTTTATTCTCCAGCATGCTGTTAATCGCGCTGAGCATTTCCTCTTTTTTAGACGATTTGGCAAGATAGTAATTCACCTGGCCGACATTAATGGCGACAATCGCTGTATGAATATCATCATATCCTGTCATCAGGATGCGCCGGACATCCGGCCAACGCTCAGCCGCTTCCTTGAGAAATTCTGCGCCGCTCATCTGCGGCATGCGCATGTCGGAGATAATGATATCAACGGGGAGGGTTTCAAGAATTTTAAGAGCATCCAAAGCGGATTCTGCAGTATGGACATTATATCCTTCGGGGGTTAATGTGCGCTTAAGGCTGATGAGGGTGCTGGGCTCGTCGTCAACAATTAACAATGTGGGCTGCACGGCTTATCCTCCTGAAGCGGACTAACATTTTTATTAGTATAGACAAATTTGGCAGGCCAATAATTTGATGAATGAGTAAAGTAATTGATAAATCGATAAATTACCAATCATCGGTCTGGTACTGGGTTATTATAGTCAATACGAGGTATGATTAATCCATTCGGTAGTTAAAAGAAGGTTTATGCGCATGAAAAGAACAAAAAATGGCTTGTGCATGCTATTTCTTGCTTTGAGTACCCACGCTTACGGCACCGCCGGTATGCCCCCTTTTGCCAGCATCGAAGACATGCAGGCCAAGCTGGTTAAGGGTGAAATCACCTGTACGGATGTGCTTAACCGTTACCTCGACAGGATAAAGCAATATAACCTGGGCGGGGATGACAAGCCACCGATTAATGCATTGACGGTCATCAATCCCCAAAGCATGGCTGCGGCTCAGGCACTGGATGATTATTATGCTAAAACCCACCGTTTGACTGGACCGTTGCATTGTGTGCCCATAATTATCAAAGACAATATCGATTCCTATGATTCAACGAGTACAGTGGGTAGCCTTGCCTTGCTGGGTAATCAACCGGCTAAAGATGCCTTTTTAGTGGATCGGTTAAGAAAAGCGGGTGCTGTCATTTTAAGCAAAGGGGGCATGGATGAGTTGGCTTCGGGTATGTTTGGCATCAGCAGCCGCAGCGGCCGTATAGGCAACCCTTACGATACCGAAAAAAATCCCGGCGGCTCAAGCGGAGGAACAGCTGCCGCCGTGAGTGCAGGCTTTGCCCTGGCAGGAATCGGAACGGATAACAGCGGCTCCATCCGCATACCCTCGGCATTTAACGCCTTGTATGGGTTGCGTCCCAGTACGGGATTGCTCAGTCAACAGGGGATTTTCCCGAATGGCAATCTGGATGGCACGGCAGGTCCCATAGCCCGCCGTATTGAAGACCTGGCTTTAATTCTTGATGCAATCGCTCAACCGGATCCTGAGGATAGCAAAACACGGCCTGTACCCCGAGTAAAAACTTACCGGTCATTTCTCAATAAAGAAGGATTGCGGGGCAAACGCTTAGGGATAGTATGTCAGGTTGGTCTAATCAACACGTTTCAGTCGATGCCGAAAGACATTGAACAACTCCTGCAAACGACACTGACAAAACTCAGCGGCGCGGGAGTTACCGTCATTGATAATATTTATCTCACAGATTTTATTAATAATCGTAACGTCAACATGTCCGGGATGGGTGAGGAGATCAATGGCTATTTTAAATCATTTGCCAGTGTGCGCAAAAATTACCGCGACTTTTGCCAGTCCAACCGCACGCGGGTCTATGGCAATGTAAACGAATGTCTCCAATTTTTAACTAACTTGCCGGCTAAAGATAGCCGCGCTTACCACGAGGCGCTGCAGCGTTTTTCCAACAACCGAGCCTATGTTGAAAAATACATGCGTGATAATCAATTGGATGTTCTGTTGATGCCGATTAGCCGGGTGGGTGAGGCGACTTATGATGCCTATCAGGTCAATACCTGGCAGGCTCCAGTGGCCTCCAATGCCGGCTTGCCCGCTTTAAGTATCAATATAGGCTATACAAAAGAAGGCATGCCAGTTGGGGTTGAGTTAATAGCCGGATCATATAAGGAGGGTCTTTTGCTCGAAATAGGCTATGCCTATGAGCAACACATCGCACCGGCCCTGATTCCACCGCCTATGCCGCGCGAAAATGAAAAACTGGCGCATATCGATGTGGCGTCCTATAACAACCTGCTCACTGAAATAGGTTATCAAAGTTTTTATCAGGTGCTTAAAGATAATCAAAAAGAAGAAATAGAGGAGGCGCTGACACCAAAACGGTTTACCGACATTGCCCGTCGAGTCATTCAGGCATGGCCTCTAGCGCATGCGTAATGTTAATACATCACAAGGGGCATGATGGACCACAGCATGGGCTGTACTCCCTAAAAAGGCAGGCAAATGCGACGGCGCATGGCTACCGAGAATCACTAACTCGCAGCCCAGTTCCTTTACCTTTTTGAGCGCCAGTTGTTTAATGGAGCCGATTTCAACATGCTGCTGCGCCACAGGGATCCCCAGGGCTTCGCCCAGGATAGACATGACAGTCACCGCGTCGTCTTTCACCGGGTTGCCTAATTCAGCAAAACCCAGTCCCTGGGCTAATTGCAACGAAGCGGGTGGTTCTATTACATGAAGAAGATGAAGTGTGCCTCCAAATGCTTTGGCGATGGCCGCGGCTTTCTGGCACATGGCAAAATGGTTTTCTTTTAAATCCGTGGCATGCAAAATGTTGGCGTACACGATTCCCTCGCTAAAAACCGCCGTGCTTATATGATAGTGTAGTTAGTTCTTTAGAAAAGACAAATGCAATTAAAATTGCACGGCATCAGCCAGCAGGCGACCATCAGGAAGTTTGACCAGTAGATTAATGCTTAGTAAGGGAAGGCAGGCAAAATCCCGCTCCAACAATCGGGGATGAGGGATAGTCAACTGCAGGCTATTTAAGACCAGTGGACCAAACAGCAAAATATCAATGTCCAGGGTTCGCGCACCCCATTTAAGCTGACGCAGGCGGCCTTGGTTTTGTTCAATTTTGTGACAATGCGCCAGCAAAACGCGTGGAGAAAGCCTGGTTTCAAGTTCGGCGACGGTGTTGGTAAAACGAGGTTGTGCTTTTCTTCCCCAGGCTTCATTTCGATAAAAAGGAGCCACTTGTAAAAGTCGGGTTTCGGGAAGAGTTCGCAAGGCAGCCAAAGCACGGCGTAACTGCCTCTCAGCCGAGCCAAGATTGCTGCCTAAGCCTAAATAAACACGGGTCATGACACGGTTTTAGGCTTGTGGCGGCGTTTTGGTTTTCGCGAAGGCGGTGGGGCTAAGGCAGCAATCATCGCGGCCTGTTCCTGCTCGGACACATCCTGAAACGTGGTCCACCATTGGGCCAGCTCCATGGATTCGTCACCAGCCAATGCCCTGAGGGCAAGGAAATCAAAGGCAGCACGAAAGCGGGGGTGTTCTAACAGGTTTAAGGCTCTTCCGCCATGGCGCTTATTAAAGCGAAATTGCAGGAGCCACATTTCCCGCATCACCTGGGTAAAGCGCTTGGGTATGGCGATAACCTTGTTTTGCTCAGTGATTACATGATTCATGGCCCGTTCCAGCGCCGGCAGGGCTGGGATATTTTCTTCCTGTTGCAATTGCAGGGTTTTAGCCTTAAGCGGGAACCAAAGCAACACGGCAAATAGAAAAGCAGGCGTTACCGGTTTGTTATCCCGAATACGCGAGTCTGTGCTTTCAAGCGCAATTCCTAAAAGCGCATTCACCGGGTAGTCGCTGTTTAACAGGCGATGTGTTTGCTCAAAGATTTCGGCAAATAGCCCATGCTCTTGCAATAAACGTTGCACGCGTTCACTTTCGCCACATTGATACAGCTTGGTCATTTCGTCAAAAAGGCGCGAACCGGAAACATGACGAATCAGCGGGCTTAACTGAACGAGCGGGGCGCTGGTTTCTGGCGCCATATTAAAATGCAGCTTGGCGCAAAAGCGGATAGCCCGCAGCATGCGGACAGGATCTTCCTGATAACGGGTGACCGGATCCCCGATCATGCGAACCACACGATCGTGGACATCCTTGACTCCACCGGTAAAATCAACAATGGAGGCATCTTCCATGTTGTAATACAGCGAATTGATGGTGAAATCGCGCCGCCAGGCGTCTTCATCCAGGGTGCCGTAGACATTGTCGCGTACCAGCATGCCCTGTTCATTGGTTTGCTGGTTGGCATCCATGGCCTCACTGCCCCGGAAGGTCGCCACTTCGATGATATCGCGATGGAAAATAATGTGAACCAGTTTAAAACGACGGCCAATAATGCGTGCGTTACGGAACAGTTTTTTAATTTGAATGGGCGTGGCATTGGTCGCCACATCAAAATCTTTCGGTGATTTGCCCAATAAAAGATCGCGCACGCTTCCGCCAACAAGATAGGCCTCAAATCCCGAACTGCTTAAGCGATTAAGTACTTTAAGGGCGTTGGGGCTGATATCTGTTTTCGATAAACGATGATGATTACGGGGAATGATGTAGCTGGCATTAACAGGCACTTGTTTAGTCCTGGATTTCCGTAACAGCTTTTTAATGAGCTTAATTATTGTCTTCACCTGCGCGCGTTAATTGAACATGGGCGCGTTATTATAACGAATCTCTTTCTCAATGTGAATCATTTACCTGACCGGCGCGATCATGGAGAATAGCTGTATTTTCCATCTTTAAAGAGATTACAAATGGATGTTGTTGATATTATCGTGAGCTTATTGGCCCTGGTTGTTCTTGAGATTGTTCTGGGAATCGATAACCTGGTTTTTTTGTCCATTTTGACTGAAAAATTACCGGCTGAAAAACGCCGCAAGGCCAGGCGCTGGGGCTTGACGTTTGCCTGGGTTACCCGCTTGATGCTGCTGGCTTCTGCCGTGTGGCTGGTTAAATTAACCCGTCCATTTATCCATATTGGTGCGTTTAATTTTTCGGGCCGCGATTTATTTTTGTTGGCGGGCGGGGCGTTTTTAATCGCCAAAGCGACGCAGGAAATTCACCACGAGGTCGGGGAGGAGCCGACTTCCAAGGTGCTTAGCGGCAAGGGCGCAGCCACGTTTAAGGCCGTGGTTTTTCAGGTGGCGGTTATGGATATCATTTTTTCACTGGACAGTGTTTTGACGGCCATTGGCTTAACGACGCGTTTCTGGGTGATGGCGACTGCCATAACCTGCGCCATTTTAGTCATGATTTATGCCAGTGAGCCAGTGAGTCGGTTCATTGAAAAACACCCGACGGTGAAAATGTTGGCTTTGAGCTTCCTGATTTTAATTGGCATGGTGCTGGTCGCTGACAGCTTTTCTTTCCATATCCCGCGTGCCTATGTCTATTTTGCCATGGCCTTTTCTTTAGGAGTCGAAATGCTTAATTTGTTGCGAAGCGCGCGCCGCAACCGAAAAAAAACATAGGCACCTTTGCGCAACCGGTTAAACGTGTTAACACTCAAACCGGTTGCCTACTCCATTTCAATCATTTCAAAATCTTCTTTCCCCGCACCGCAATCTGGACAAAACCAGTTTTCGGGTACTTCTTCCCAACGGGTTCCAGGCTCGATGCCGTCTTCTGGCCAGCCTTCCGCCTCATCATAAATAAATCCGCAGATCACGCAAATATAGCGTTTGTATTCTTGCATACCGGTTGCCTCAACTAAAAAAGCGGTAATTTAACCACAGTCAAAACCAATGTAAAGTTTATCAGCATTTTTTTGCCACACTCTTAAAAACTGGATACTATAGCATTTTTTTTTGGCAATGGAGTCGTCATGAGCAATTCACATGCATTATTTCTACAGGCCCAGTCTGTTATTCCTGGCGGTGTCAATTCACCGGTCCGTGCGTTTAAGGGCGTTGGCGGTGAGCCTATCTTCTTTAAGCAGGGCAAAGGGGCTTATCTTGTGGATGTGGATGACCGGCACTACATTGATTATGTGGGTTCCTGGGGACCTTTAATTCTTGGCCATTGCTTCCCATCCGTGGTTGATGCCGTTTCGAATGTACTTTATAACGGCATGAGTTTTGGCGCGCCGACCGAGCTTGAGGTGCGGCTTGCAGAGAAAATCATTGAATTGATGCCAGCCATTGAACAGGTACGCATGGTGAACTCTGGTACTGAAGCCACCATGACGGCCATCCGTTTAGCCAGAGGATACACTGGCAAAAACAAGATTATTAAATTTAACGGATGCTACCATGGCCACAACGACAGTTTATTGGTCAAGGCGGGTTCAGGGTTGTTGACCTTAGGCATTCCCGCGACGCCGGGTATTCCTGCGAGCATTACCGAGCATACGCTAACGGCTGATTTCAACGATCTGGAGCAGACTGCCCGTCTGATGGAACAGTTTGCTGATGACGTGGCCGCCATTATCCTTGAACCGGTGGCCGGCAACATGGGATTTGTCCTGCCGAAACCCAAATTTTTGCAGGGTCTGCGCCAATTGTGCGATACATACAAGAGCGTGCTTATTTTTGATGAAGTGATGACTGGTTTTCGCGTGGGATTGGGCGGCGCCCAACAGGTCTTTAAGATAACCCCCGATCTGACGACGCTTGGCAAAGTCATAGGCGGCGGCATGCCGGTTGGGGCTGTCGGCGGTAAGGCGGATATCATGTCCCATCTGGCGCCGCAGGGACCCGTTTATCAGGCAGGAACCTTGTCGGGCAATCCCCTGGCCATGGCTGCGGGTCTTGCCACCCTTCAAGAAATTGCCAAACCGGGTTTTTATGAGCAATTAAGCCTGACGACCAGCCAACTGGTTAAGGGATTACAGCAGGTTACCGCGGATATGGGGATTCCCTTTTTTGCTGCCTCGTTGGGTGGTATGTTTGGTTTTTGTTTTAATGGCAAATCATCAATCGATAATTATACCGACGTAGCGGCTTCCGATGAAACCCTGTTTAAACAGTTTTTTCATGGCATGCTGAAAAAAGGGATTTATTTCGCCCCGTCCATGTATGAGGCCGGCTTTGTGTCCAGTGCGCATGCAGAGGAGGAGTTGAAATTGACGCACCTGGCTGCAGAGGCCGTGCTGGCTGAATGCACTCAGGTTAATGCTTAAGCAATAAACTTGTTTTCGCGTTTGTCTGTCGGGCTTTTCCCCCTCCTGTTTCTATGGTATTAGCTATAGGAATAGGGGGGATTTATTGACGTATTGATTATATAGTTTTATTTTTGATAAAATTTTGCCCTTCCCTGGCCTCGTATTAAAACATGATTAACGATTATTTTAATAAAGCAATGCTTGCCTTTGACAAAAAAGAATACTCCAATGCCGTTGCTTATTTTTTACAATGCAAACCGGATGTAAACCAGGCCTATTCTCTTTATTTGGGAAAAGCTTACTTCTTAAATGATCAAGTCTATGAGGCGATTGCTTGTTTAAACAGCTACCTTGAAAATGCGGATAAGACCCATTCACAGGCCCAAATGGCAGATGCTTGGGATACATTGGGGCAATGCTATGCGGCTCTAAAAAACAATAAACAAGCCATTGTTTGTTTTAAAAATGCACAAATCGCCTCCGCTTTTCATAATATGGCGCTGGTCTACATGAATCTAGCGGCGACAGCCAAGTCGCCTGGCTCATGCTTTCAATCATTATCATCGGCCTTAAATTTTCTTGAAACGGCACTCAAGCAAACAGAAGATAATCCCATGTTTTTTCATAGTTTGGCCAGTTGGTATGAACAGTACATGCAAGCTTTAGAAGATTACTCGCAAGAAAAAGAAGAACCGATTGAGCAAATTCATGGGGCTTACCATAAGGCGATGGAGAATTACCTTAAGGCATTGTCTTTGACTAAAGATCCCGTGTTTAAAAATGTAGTAGCTGGCAATTTTACGGAGTGTATGGCGCAATATGGCCATTTTCTCTATCGAAATAAAAAATACCAGGAAGCGCAAGTTTATTATTTACAAGTGATTAAAGCCGATCCACTGCATACAAGCGCTCTTAACCAAATGGGTATGGCTCTCTTTAAATTGGGTGAATTTGACCAGGCAAGAACGTATTTTAAACAGTTGTTGTGGATTCCTGCTAGTTCATCGCAGGATGTTGCCGATGCCTGGTTAAATATTGCCTGCACGTATCGCCTTGAGAAAAATCTTGATGAGGCAAAAAAGGCCCTTGATGAGGCGCTACGGCTTGCGCCAAAAGACAATGCGATTATCGAAGAACAGGAAAAATTTAAATTGGAGGTGAGTAAAGCGGCTTTACACACGTCTCCTTTTACGAGCTTTGTGGTCCAACCGCAACAACCGCCAGTTGAAGAGCATGCTTCACTGCCTTCGCTAACGGCTAAAATCCTCACGTTAGAATAGCGCGGACTTTGTTGTTATGCCGCGCTAAGCATTCAATATATCGACCACTTTTTGAGACATTAATTGCTCTTCATCGCCACGCACGACATAAATGGGATGGCCGTGAGAGTGGATAGGCCACAAGTGGTTTGCCGTGGTTTGATTCAGTGCCTTGTCAGCATGAAATCCTAACATGCCGAGCCTTTCCAAAACGGCCTGGCGAATAGGATGGGCATTCTCACCAATACCGCCGGTGAAGATAAGCGCATCCAGTGAATCGAGTTGGCTCAGGTAGGCACCGATTGTTTTTTGTATGCTGTAAACATACATGTCGATAGCGAGCTGTGCTTCGTTATCCCCCGACTCCGCGCGCGCTAAAATTCGCCGCATGTCATTATCATGAGCGATGCCTTTAAGCCCACTTTTTTTATTGAGTAAGGTATCAATTTCCTGTGCCGCGAACCCTTGTTCAAGCAGGTAGAAAATAATTGCCGGATCAATATCGCCGCAGCGCGTGCCCATCATTAAGCCCGGCAAGGGCGTCATACCCATGGTCGTATCAAAGGATTGGCCGTTTTTAATCAAACAGGCGCTGGCGCCGTTTCCAAGATGCAGGGTAATGAAATGGCAGGCGCTTAACGGTTTCTGTAAATGCATGGCGGTTTGCCTGGCCACGTATTCATGGTTAATGCCATGAAAGCCATATCGCCGTATGGGGTATTTTCGGGTGATTTCGCTAGCAATGGCATAACGATGAGCATAAGCCGGCATCGTGTGATGAAAGCCGCTATCAAAAATAGCGACATGGGTTGCCTTCGGATAAAATTGCTGGGCCAAAATAATACCCTGGGCATTCACAGGATTATGAATAGGGGCCAGATTGGCAAGGCCTTCTATCGCCTGCAGAACAGATGGGGTAATGATGGTGGGTTCAAATAAATCAATGCCGCCGTGCACGACGCGGTGGCCTACTCCGTCGATGGGATGATCGCCAAGATCCAGCCGTAACTGAAAAGCCAATTCAGAAAATGCCTGGCGGTGATCGGTGAAGCGGTGGGCGCTGGTTTGTTTCCCGTTGAACTGGTGATGCCATTGGCTGCTGCTTTCACCGATGCCTTCAATCAAGCCTGAGAGAATGACGTCATGTTTGTCTTTGTCATAGGTGTATGCCTTGTATTTTATCGAGGAGCTGCCGGCATTAATGGTTAAAATATTCACACAGAGTCTCCTTCAACCTGAATGGCGGTAACCAGAATAGTGTTGATGATGTCCTGAGGCGTACAGCCGCGGCTTAGATCATTGACCGGTTTATTTAACCCCAATAAGACCGGGCCGATGGCTAAGGCTCCGCTCTCGCGCTGTACCGCTTTGTAAGTATTATTGCCGGTATTCAAATCCGGGAAGATAAGGACGTTTGCATCGCCTGCCACGCGGGAATTCGGGAGTTTCTTGCGGGCCACCTCGGGATCAACAGCGGCATCATATTGAATGGGGCCCTCGGCCAGCAACTCAGGCTGTTTTTGCTTGACCAGCGTCATGGCTTTGGCAACTTTTTCCACACTGCCTCCTTTGCCAGAGCTTCCCGATGAATAGGAAAGCAGAGCAACTTTGGGTTCAATGCCTAATTGTCTGGCAATATTGACTGCTTGTAGGGCAATTTCTGCCAGCGTGTCGCTGTCTGGTTCAGGATTGATGGCGCAATCGCCGTAGATGAGCACGCGAGAGGGCATGCACATGATAAAAATAGAGGACACCTTGGTCACATTCGGTTTGGTTTTAATGATTTCCAGCGCTGGCCTGACCGTATCGGCCGTGGTATGTATTGCACCGGAAACCATGCCATCGGCCTGATTGGTGTACACCATCATTGCGGCAAAATAATTAACGTCACTCATTCTTTCCAGGGCAATGGGCAGATTGATGTTTTTATGTTTGCGTAAGGTATAATAAGCATGGGCAAATTTCTCCCGATTAGGACTGTTTTCCACATCAATAATCTGCACATTGGGTAAGGTTAGATCCATGCGTTTGGCCAAGAGGTGAATTTTATCCGGGTTCCCTAGCAGGGTAATTTTAACGACGTTTCGCTTCAGCAAATGATCCGCGGCAATCAGAATGCGGGGTTCGTCGCCTTCCGGCAGCACAATATGCCGTTTAATCTGTTTGGCTCGCCGTATTAATTCGTAAAGAAAAACGGCAGGGGAGAGTCGATTCGGTAATGACTGCTGCTGCAGCAGGTTCATAACGGGTTCGTATAAAAACGGTTTTAGGGCAATGATCGTGTCAGCAACCTTCCCCGGATTGTCCTGGTTCAGGCTGAATTTGGCGGAATAAAGAGTGGTCGCCGTTTCATAGGTTTTACATTGTGTGAGTAACACGGGAAAGGGGCGTTCAAGGCCGGCGATAATTTCACAAAGCACACTGCCTGGCATGTCGCCGCCTGTTAACACAATCCCGGCAATTTTAGGGTAATTGGCTGATTGATCAGCAAGCAGTGAACCCAACAAAATGTCGACCCGATCCGAAGGAGTAATAATAAGCATGCCATTTCGATCGAGCCGTGATTCCAGAAAGTTGCCCACGGTTTTTGCGGCAATGGTCATTTGTTTAACAGGTCTAAGCAGCTCATTCTTGCCGCATATGACATCCGCTTTTAGTTTTTGCGCGATATCCTGGACGGTGGGATTAGCCAATGCGTCAAACTCAGGGATAACGGCGGTTAAAGCTAAATGACCAAATTCTGCCAGCAAGCGTTCCTGGTAATCGCTCTCGTCGGCATGCGATACCCGGTTAATGATAATGCCGACGAGATTGGCGTGCTGCTTTCGAGCAGCTTCGAGCGTGGTGTTTAATAAAGAAAACGTATGCTCAATTGTCCGTTCCCTCGCGGAAACCACGACAATAAGATCGCAGTTTAGCTGGGAGGCTAAGGTCAGATTGAATTGGAACTCAAAGGCATCGTTATCGCTTTCGAAGTCCGTGCCTTCAAAATAACTGATTGTCGTCTTCCCGGTGCCCTGGGTAGCTTCAAAAACCAAAGAAAGCAAATCGTCGGGTTGATTGCGCATCATCAAAATCCCCTGATTAACGTCCATCAGCGGATTCAGTTCGGATTGCGCAAGATCTTTAAGCAGAGGGATTTGGGAGTTATCCGTTTCTGAAAAGAGTTTGTAACACCGTAAGTCAGGACATTGTTCTTTGAGGCTTGCCAGAAGGCCCAAGGAAACAAACGATTTGCCGCACCGTTTCTCGATGCCGGTAAAATAAATTTTTCTCTGCATAATCAAAACCCGGATTGATTTTAATCACTATAGCGGCAATTTAATTTGTACATCAAGTTGCCGTTAAAATAGAAGCCATTTTACGCTACTTTTCGTTCTAAAGACATTCTTTTTGATTTATATATAACCACAGTGTTGTTTGTGGATAAATTAAATCGTTTTTGAGTCATAGTGATAATAATTTGTAAAGAAAAAGACACCAGTGGCAAGAAGATTATCTTTATTGTAAAACGGCATAGACAGTGAAAAATTTGCATGGCATAGTCGACTTGGTTTGACTAAAAAAAGGAAGGCATTAATGTCGATTACGGATAGTAATAAATCAGCATGGAATAATTTACCGGATGGGATTGTTGCATTGTTCTTTATTCAAATCTTTTCGACTTTAAGCTTTAGCGTGCTCTATTCAACGCTGGTACTGTACATTACCGGCAAGCTTGGTTTGTCAGCCAGACTGGCCAATAGTATTACCGGCGTATTTGTAGCCTTCAACTATGCTTTACATCTCCTGGGCGGGTATTGGGGCGGGCGTTTCTTTTCCTATCGTTCGCTGTTCAGCCTGGGGATGGTTGCACAAATCATCGGCTGCGTTTTGCTGGCCACAGTCAATCAGGATTTCCTTTATGTTGGTCTGGCTGCTTTTTTAACCGGCTGCGGACTTAACGTCACCTGCATTAATTGCATGTTGACGCAGCGCTTTAAACCCGCCGATACCCGCCGTGAATCCGCTTTTTTATTTAACTACGCGGGGATGAACATCGGGTTTTTTATTGGCTTTAGCTTAAGTGGGTATTTTCAGCTCTCTCATAATTACCAGCGGTTGTTTTTATTAAGCTGCCTTGGCAATTTGCTGGCTCTGCTCATTTGTCTTTATTATTGGCATACGCTCTCTGACAACAATTCACCCTATAGCCGGCTTGATAAACCCGCGAAACGTCGAGCCTCCCTGATGGGGATTATTATGGTGCTGGTGCTGCCCTTGTTGCTCAGTCAACTTCTGCATTATGCGGAGTTTGCCAATAAGCTGGTCCTTTTGACCGGTATCGCCATGTTGATTCTTGCCTGTATCCTCGGCCGCCAGCAAAGCACGCCGAAAGCACGGGAAAAGATCTATGCGTTTGCCTTGTTAATGGTTGTTGGGACGGTCTTCTGGATGCTGTTTCAGATAGGCCCCATGGGGCTGACGCACTTCATCGACCATAATGTGCAGCGCCATTGGCTGCTCATGACCATCCCGCCGCAGTGGTTTCAAAACATCAACACGGTTTGCATTGTGGCAGGCGGTCCATTGATGAGTTTAGCCTTTAATCGGCTGCGTGCCCGCGGCGTCAATGTGAATATCCCGACTCAATTTGCGCTGGCTCTCTTATTGATTGGATTGGCGTTTGTGTTGCTGCCGGTTGGCATCGCCAGAGCTGCTCAGAATGGTTTGGTATCGCCGGGGTGGGTGGTTTTAAGTTTTGTATTGCAAAGTATCGGTGAATTGTTAATATCGCCTATCGGCTATGCCATGATTGGTGCCTTGGCGCCCAGCTCCCTGCAGGGCGGGATGATGGGTATGTGGATGCTAACCTCCGGTGTGGGAGCCACATTGTCCAGCTATAGCTCGAACTGGATGACAGCAGGCATGGACAGCACAGACCCCCTGATAACCAATGCGGGGTATAGCCATGTATTCCTCTGCCTCGGCCTCTTTGCTATCGCGGCGGGCTTGATCCTGTTCATCCTGGTTCCTGTCCTTAAGCGCTGGATGAGTGAAGAACAGCCCAGGACATTGGAAAAAGGCAATTACGCAACAATTTAACCGAGGGTGGTTTGAGTAGTCCCTTTACTGTAATTCGGACGGCAGATCTTGAGTGGCGAGACGGTCTGCCTTATTCCCCGGCTTTTGATGATGTTTACTTTTCGCGTGAAGACGGCTGTGCGGAAAAGCAATACGTTTTTATCGAAGGCAATCGCCTGAAAGAGCGCTTTATGAAGCTCTATGAGCGGGAACAATCGGTCTTTACCATTGCAGAGACCGGTTTCGGCACGGGGCTTAATTTTCTGTTAACCTGGCAATTCTGGCGAACTCATGCCCCTGAAAGTGCCCGGTTATTTTATTTCAGCTGCGAAAAATTTCCGTTAACAAAAAACGACCTGGCCTCTTGTCTTCAATTATGGCCGTCACTGCAAATTTGCTCGCAGCAACTTCTTGAACAATACCCGGTGCTCACGCCGGGTTTTCACCGCTTGACGTTTGAACAGGGGCGCGTTCATCTAATCCTGATGTTGGGCGAGGCACAACAAAGTTTTGATGAGTTGCTCCTGTCCGGCGATAAACAACTGGATAGGGCGCTTGGCCATACCGCTGTGGATGCCTGGTATCTGGATGGTTTTGCACCGGGAAAAAACGAACACATGTGGACTCATGCCCTGTTTCAAACCATGGCGCTTTTATCCCATAAAGGTACAACAGCCGCTACCTATTCCGCAGCTGCTTCTGTTAAAAACGGACTTAAGGCGTCGGGATTTACCTTTGATAAAAGGGCAGGCTATGGTAAAAAGCGCCATATGCTGACGGCTGAACTGGTTGAAGCTACTCAGTCGAAACGAAAACGGCAAACGCCCTGGTTTCATACCCAGGCGTTCTCGAGTAAAAACAAGCGAGCCATTATTGTCGGTGCGGGGTTGGCGGGGTGTTTCTGCGCCCATGCCTTGAGCCGACGTGGTTGGTCAGTACGATTGCTGGATGAGGGGCCTCAGCCGGCAGCCGGTGCATCGGGCAATGAGCGAGCGGTGTTTTATCCCAAACTGTCGGCTTATCGCTCACCTTTGACCGAATTCATGCTCGCCGCCTTTCTTTATGCGCATGCCTTTTATAAACCGCTTGCAGGGATTGAGGTTGAAGGAGACATGCAGGGTATTTTGCAATTGGCCTGCAATGATAAAGAATTAAAAACCCAACAGAGTATGCGCGAATGGCTGCATGCCTATCCGCAACTGGCAGTAGCGATGACAGCGGTTGAAGCCTCTGAGCGGGCGGGATTGACTGTCATGCATCCCGGTTTATTCATTCCGCTCTCCGGATGGCTTAACAGCCGTGAATTATGCCATTACCTGTTACGGCAATCGCCTCAGGTGCAATGGTTTGGCGAAACGGCAGTGACTGACCTGCATGCTCAAGGCGGCCTTTGGCATGTCAATGGTCAGGAAGCTGACGTCGTCATTATTACAAGCGGCTTCCGTGCCAATCAATTCCCCCAGACCTTAGGTTTACCCATCAAACCCATTGGCGGGCAAATCAGTTTCGTTAAGGCCGGCGCGGAAAGCGGCAGGCTCACCTTGCCTTTGTGCGGTGACGGCCACGTTCTTCCCGCTAAAAATAACCGGCATGCCATGGGTGCGACCTATCATTTAAACCAGCAAAGTGCACGCTGTCATCCTGAAGATGATGGGGTAAATCTGCTAAAAATCAGCCCTATGGCCTTAGAATTTCAATTCCATCCCGGCGATGTTGCACAAAGCTGGGCGGGCGTCAGGGGCGCAACACCGGATTATTTGCCACTGGTGGGTGCCGTCCCGATTGAAAATCAATTCCTGGCGTGTTACGCGGCTCTGGATAGCCATGCCGAGCGTTGGATCGATGCGCCGCCGCCGGTGTATCCGGGACTGTATGTGTGCGCCGGTTTTGGATCGCGTGGACTAACGACCATTCCCATCAGTGCCGAATGGCTTGCTGGTCAAATCAATGGTGAGCCGGGTTTTTTTTCAAGAAGCATGGTGAAGGCCATTTCACCGTCCCGTTTTTTATTAAGGCAAATTGTCCGTTCCCGTCTAGCCAAGTCGGAAGAATAATTGATAATACGTCTAATAAATTCTTGCAATGAGCCTGTCAGGTGGCTACTCTTGCCATCCTTGTTTTAATTCAGAGGTCTGCTATGCACAGTATGGAAATTTTCCAGATCGATGCGTTTACTGATAAGGTTTTCCATGGCAATCCCGCGGCGGTATGCCTGCTGAGTGAATGGTTAAATGACGAACTGATGCAGGCCATAGCAGTTGAGAATAATTTATCAGAAACCGCTTTTGTCATTCGTGATCACGAGGGTTTTCGTATCCGCTGGTTTACGCCCAGGGGTGAGATCAGCCTGTGCGGACATGCAACGCTGGCAGCCGGTTTTGCCCTGTTTGAGCTGGAATATGGCGATGGGGAGCAGATTGATTTTAAAAGCTTAAGCGGTTTGCTGAGTGTACGTAAACGCGGCAATCGCTACGTTCTGGATTTCCCGAAGCTCAATTATAAGGCATTTGACAAACCGGCTGCGCTGCTTGCGTTGGTCGATGAGCCATTGCTTGAGGTTTATGAAAGTGATCTTGATTACCTGGCAATCCTGGCTAATGAGGAGCAGGTCCTTAAGGCGACTGTGAATCTGACAGAACTGACCAAACTGCCAAAAAGGGGATTGATCCTCACCGCCCCCGGTAATGAGGTTGATTTTTATTCCCGCTGTTTTTATCCAAAACACAATATTCCTGAGGATCCGGTCACGGGTTCCGCCCATTGCGTATTGACCCCCTTTTGGTCAGAACGATTGCAAAAACAAAACCTGCAAGCGGTTCAGGGATCATTCCGTAAAGGGGAGTTGCTCTGCGAAATGCAGCATGAGCGGGTTTATATTTCTGGACACTGCCGTTGGTATTCCAAAGGTCAATTGCTTATTTAGCCTTCGATTGCTGCAATCGAAGCTGCTTCAAGGGTACTGCCTTAAATTCTGGAAAATTTATCTTCTCTGTTGGCAAGTTAGTAAAATCTGGACTATTCTGAGATCACTTAAGTTATCCTTAAGTAATCTTAAATCAAACTTTAACAAGGACAGTAACAATGAACGCTTGGAATAGTGTAATTTTTATGAAATCAAACAAACCCTGGTCAGATTTAAGCTCCATGATGAAATGGGATGGCGTGGAAAAAATGTGGTCTACCACAGGCGATTGGGACTGGTGCATCAAACTCGATAAGAATTCCTCAACACCTGAAAAAACAGAAGCATTCGTCAATCGCATGCGTGAAGGCAACTGGGCGACTGACACCAAAACTCATTGGTGGAAAGAACTCTCTGCCAAATAATCATCAGGCCCGGAATATCCCGGGCCTGCTCATCCCCCCGTCAGTCCCTGACAAGAAATCAAAACGATTTTTCAATAACTTGGTTGTTGCCATCCATCTCCCATCATGTTAAAAAAGCGGATTGGATGTTTAGGGAGAACAACGTGTCGTCATGTCCTTCAGGGAAACAGTTTCGTCAACTGGTGAGTGATCACGCGCCTTTGCAGGTGATGGGAACTATCAATGCCTATAGCGCCATGCTGGCGAAACAGGCCGGATGTCAAGCTATCTATCTCTCCGGTGCCGGCGTTGCCAATGCTTCCTATGGCCTGCCTGATTTGGGAATGACCAACTTAAGCGACGTGCTCGAGGATGCTCGCCGTATAACCAATGCCTGTGATTTGCCCATGCTGGTTGATGTAGATACCGGTTGGGGGCATGCCTTTAACATCGCCAGAACCGTAAAATTGATGGAAAAAACGGGCGTTGCAGCTATTCATATTGAAGATCAGGTTCTTGCCAAACGTTGCGGCCATCGTCCCAACAAAGCCATTGTCTCATTGCAGGAAATGGGTGATCGCATTAAAGCTGCAGTCGATGCGCGTACCAGTGAAGATTTTGTCATCATGGCCCGAACGGATGCCTATGCTGTTGAAGGGATGGCGGCCGCTGTCGACAGAGCCCTGCGCTGTGTGGAACTTGGTGCGGATATGATTTTTCCTGAGGCCATGACCCGATTGGAGGAGTACCGTGAGTTTGCTGATCGGGTGAAGGTGCCTGTGCTGGCCAATATCACAGAATTTGGCAAAACACCGTTGTTTTCACGCCAGGAACTGGCTGATGCAGGGGTAGGTTTAATTCTTTATCCTTTAAGCGCGTTTCGTGCCATGTCTTATGCGGCCTTAAAAGTCTACACCACCGTCGTACAGGCAGGGACCCAGCGCGATTTGCTCGATACCATGCAAACGCGAAGTGACCTGTATGATGTGTTAGGGTATCACGCTTACGAAAAAAAACTGGATGAATTAATGGAGGGAGAGGATGGTCAATAGTACAGCCGGTCTGGAAGGGGTGATTGCTGGTCAATCAGCTATTGCGACTGTGGGACATGAGGGGGCAGGATTAAATTACCGCGGCTATTCTATTGATGATTTGGCAGCTGAGGCCACATTTGAGGAAGTGGCTTACCTGCTCCATTACGGCCATTTGCCAACGCGCCATGAACTGGTCAGTTACACCAAAAAGCTAAATGGTTTACGGGAGATACCTGCTACCTTAAAAACAGTATTGAAGCTGATACCGAAAGAAACCCATCCTATGGATGTGTTGAGAACGGCCTGCTCCATGCTTGGTACATTAGAGCCTGAGCATGATTTCAAACAGCAATATGATATAGCCGACCGTTTACTGGCCTTGTTTCCGGGAATCATGTGTTACTGGTACGCCTATCATTTCAAAGGTCGCGAAATCTCCGAATACAGTGATGAAGAAACCATAGGCGGCCACTTTATGGCGCTTCTTCATGGGCGTGAACCATCGGCGCTCGAACGCGGCATGATGAATGTGTCTTTAATTCTGTATGCAGAGCATGAGTTCAATGCCTCAACGTTTGCTGCAAGGGTGACGGCAGCCACTTTATCTGACTTTTACTCGGCCATTACCACGGCCATTGGGACCTTAAGAGGACCCTTGCATGGTGGCGCCAATGAAGCGGCGATGGAGCTTCTCAGCCAGTTTAGCGATCCCGATGAGGCTGAGGAACAATTAATGACCATGCTCGCGCAAAAGGCTAAAATCATGGGTTTTGGCCACCGTGTCTATAAAGACTGCGACCCGCGCTCCGATATCATCAAGTCCTGGTCAAAAAAACTCGCTCAGGCAAAACATGACACGCAATTGTTCGAGGTGTCTGAACGCGTCGAGGCTGTTATGCGGCGGGAGAAGAAATTATTTCCCAACCTCGACTTCTACAGTGCGTCAGCTTATCACTACGTGGATATCCCGACCCCATTGTTTACTCCCATTTTTGTGATGTCGCGCATTACCGGCTGGTCTGCGCATGTTTTCGAACAGCGTGCGGACAACCGTTTAATCCGGCCCACATCCGAATACACCGGGCCTGAACCAAGAGCCTATGTAGCCATTGAAGCAAGAGGATAATATGCATTCGTATGTTGAAGATAATGTAAAACCCGATTATGACAAGGTTATCAGCGACATTGCTGATTACGTGTTAGGCCATGAAATAAAGAGCCCCAAAGCTTATGAAACTGCTCGCCTGTGCCTTATGGACACGCTTGGTTGCGGCATGTTGGCCTTAAATTTTCCAGAGTGCACCAAACTGCTAGGCCCCGTAGTACCGGGGGCAACCTTGCCTGGAGGCGCACGTGTACCCGGTACCGGGTATGAGCTCGATCCTGTTCAGGCGGCTTTTAATATAGGTACGATGGTCCGTTGGCTGGATTTTAACGATACCTGGCTTGCGGCGGAGTGGGGGCATCCTTCGGATAATCTCGGTGCTATTTTGGCGGTAGCGGATTACATCAGTCGTCAGAATATAAAAAACAATCAGGCACCGCTGTCCATGCACTCCGTTCTGACTGCCATGATAAAGGCTCATGAAATACAAGGTTGTCTGGCCCTGGAAAACAGTTTTAACCGGGTAGGGCTTGACCATGTCATTCTGGTTAAAGTTGCCAGCAGTGCGGTGGCTGCCTTATTACTGGGGGCTGACCGGGATCAATTGATGCGGACGCTGTCGCAGGTATTTGTCGATGGCCAAAGCTTAAGAACGTATCGTCATGCGCCCAATGCCGGTTCTCGTAAATCCTGGGCTGCGGGTGATGCAACAGCCCGGGCTGTGCGCCTTGCTCTGATTGCTGCAAGCGGTGAAATGGGCTATCCCAGCGCGCTCTCTGCACCCAAATGGGGCTTTTATGAAGTATTGTTTGGTGGGAAGCCATTTAAATTCCAACGGCCCTATGGTTCTTATGTGATGGAAAATGTGTTGTTCAAATTATCCTACCCTGCAGAATTTCATGCCCAAACAGCGGTGGAGTGTGCAGTGCAACTGCATGATAAAATTAAAAACCGGCTATCGGAAATCAGCCGCATTGAGTTGGTGACGCATGAGTCGGCCATCCGCATCATCAGCAAACAGGGTGTGTTGCATAATCCCGCCGATCGTGATCATTGCCTGCAGTATATGGTGGCAGTGGCCTTATTGCATGGTGATCTCAAGGCTGAGCATTACGAGGATGATGTTGCGTCCGACCCGCGTATTGATGAATTGCGTGCAAAAATGCAAGTTACTGAAAATCAGCGTTTTTCTCAAGATTACCATGATCCGGAAAAACGTTCGATTGCCAATAGTATCCGTATACATTTCAAAGATGGCAGCCAAACGGATTTGATAACGGTTGAGTATCCTATCGGCCATCAGCGCCGTCGTGAAGAAGGGATCCCTGTTTTAATGGATAAGTTCATCCGTCATATCAAAACCCGTTTCTCTGACGAACGATGTGATAATATTCTGAAGGCTATGAATGATACCAACACCCTTGGCGCTATGCCGGTGACTGAATTCATGACGCTGTGGCAGGGGTAACCATTCTGCTGGGTGACGAGTCTCAAGGATCGAAACCCAGCATCCTCCTTCTGGGTGACGCCCTTTCCCGCTGAATCAATCGGTCTGTCTGAACGTACTTAATGCAGGTGGATTTAAAATTTTCGTTTAATTCCGGCGATAGCCAAGACCTTGGTCGCTATTTCCTCAATGGAAAATCGTGTGGAATTGAGGTAGGGGATGTGTTCACGCCGGTACATGGCTTCGACTTCGGCTACTTCAAGACGGCATTGTTCGGCCGAAGCGTATTTGCTGTTCGGGCGTCTTTCGGTACGAATATGTTGCAAACGCTCGGCATCAATGGTTAGACCGAATAATTTGCTCTTGTAAGGACGCAGGCTGTCGGGCAGACGAAAACTGGATAAGTCTTCTTCGGTAAATGGATAGTTTGCCGCCAAAACGCCAAAATGCAGGGCCATGTATAGGCAGCTTGGTGTTTTACCGCAGCGGGAAACACCAATGAGAATAATATCCGCTTTGTCATAGCCGCGGATTTTTACCCCATCATCATGAGCCAGCGCAAAGTCAATAGCTTCAATACGGTGTGTATAGGTCTGGGTATTAGCGACCCCGTGAGCTCGGCCGACAGTATAGGATGATTTGGAATGGAGTTCTTTTTCCAACGGACCCAGGAAGGTATTGAACAAATCATAGACACAAGCATGGGCTTGCCGGATGGTTTTTGCTATCTCACTGTTGATGAGGGTCATGAACACCAGCGGTTTTGCTCCGGTTTCTTCAAACCGTTGATTAATTTCCAATACGACTGATTCGGCTTTTTCTACCGTATCGACATAGGGAATCGTGCGTTTTTCAAAGGGAATATTGCTAAACTGGGTCATTAGGCTATTGCCCAGGTTTTCCGCGGTAATGCCGGTTCCGTCAGAGATCATAAACACATGTCGCATGAAAAATCCTTGGTTTAATAATGGCTTTTGCCTGTTGTTGGTTCCTGCGGTTGCTGTATATTTGCTTTGCCTAATTCCGCATACCTTCTTATAATCATTATGTTACAGGAAAAATAAATAAATTGTGCAGAGTCATTGCAACTCCAGATTCTACTCAAACTGAATGGATTATGCATTATGGAACATGATCGTTTTGAACAAAATAAAGTCCTATTTATCATTGGCATGGTTGCCCTGGTCACTGGCTTAAGCTTTTTACTGTTTTCGTTTTATATTTTACCCGCAGCGCTCTGGAACTGGAATTATGATGTACCGGAATTTGTGTTTATCTGGCGGGAGAATCTGAAAGAATCCTATTCCATGAGTGAAATTGGGGCGGGTGGTCTTGTTTTCCTTATCGTCCTGTTGCCAGCGATCGTTGCCGGGATCGTTTCCTATTTCATTTCCAATACGATAGACAATCGGATTCATGGCATTGTCAACGAAGAAGTAGAAGAAGAGTCCATGGTTAACCTGCGTCAGGATGTCAAAGAAACATTCAGTTTCGGTGCCAAACTGATTATCCTAATCATATTGGCAGTGGTTGTGCTTTGGTTTTTTGAATGGCTGATGGCTGTGCCAACTGTTGATTAAGGGGGACGAGATGATTCTTTTTAAAGGCCATAAAGTGAAATCATTGACTAAGAAAATCAAGTCAATGCAGCAAAATCGTGTTCATAATCAACCCACAGACGGTATGGTGGCGAAGGAAATAGCCCTGTATCATCAATTGGCTTCGGTCTATAAGCTGCTAAAAGGCCATAAAAAATTCCCCTTTGCAGAAGAAATGGTCTGGGAAACACTACGAGCCTCCACCAATCTGGATGACAGTGCGGCCCAATACGAGTTGGGAAGCCATCTGCTTGAAGAAGCCAAATTCCGGGATGAATTGCAAAAAGCCGGAGTTTTCGCGAGCCCCAGCAATGAGCGGCAAATGCGGCAGCTTTATGACGAGGCCTTGGCTTATTTGCAAGCGGCAGAAAAATTGGGGCATGTCCAGGCTAAACGGCTGCATGGCTTATGCCACATCAATGGCTGGGGTGTGACAGTGGATCGGGACAAAGGGTTTGAGTTGGTTGTTGCCAGCATTGAACAGGAAAACAGTTGGGATAAAGTGCCGCAGATTTTTGCGGCCATTGGCCTTAACAAACCGGAATTTTTTTCCGCCTTAATGAAACGTCGAAGTGGTGGCGGTACATCGCTTAATTCTTAAAGGCAGAGGGCCAATGCCCTCTATAACCATAGTTTCAAGTACCAGTTTATGATCTCTTGGCCATAAAAAAGTGAGATAAGTCCGGCTATGCATAAAAAGGGACCGAATGCGATAGGTGTCTCAGTGCCTTTTTGCTGCAGGCGCAGGTAAATCGAGCCAATCACTGCCCCGGAAATAGAGGCCAATAGTAAAATAAGAGGCAGTTGTGTCCAGCCAAGCCAGGCGCCAAAAGCGGCAAACAGTTTAAAGTCGCCATTGCCCATGCCGATTTTACCTGTCACCAAATAAAATAATTGGATAAAAAGCCAGAGAACCAGGTAGGCGCCAGCTGCACTTAAGACGGCAACAGGTAAGGGAGTAAAAAGATTGGCTGTATTGGCAATCAGGCCAAGCCAGAGAAGCCCGAGTGTCAGGCTGTCCGGAAGCAGTTGGTGGTCCAAATCAATGAAAAACATGGGAATCAGCAACCAGATAAATAACAGCACAAAGGGCAAATGCAGGGTCAAGCCAAAATGCCACATGGCGGCTAGCGACAGCAGTAAGGTCAATAACTCAACCAGAGGATAGCGTTTGGAAATCGGATGCCCGCAGTAGGCGCATCGTCCGCGCAACCATAAATAACTGAAGAGCGGAATATTATGTCGGGCCTTGACGGTGTTTTGGCAGGACGGGCAGAAAGAACGGGGTAAAAACAGGTTAATGGATGGCTTGGTTTCCGGGCTGGATTGGTTAGTCAACTCCTGATAATCCCGGAGGAATTCATCACGAAGCATAATTGGCAAGCGGTAAATGACGACATTAAGCAGGCTGCCTACCAATAACGAGAGAATACCAATAAAAATATAAAGGTATGTTGTCAGAAGATGATTCAATTCCATGAAATTCCTGTTTTTCCTAGACTGCCGAACCCAATTTGAAAATGGGTAAATACATGGCTACCACCAGGCCGCCAACCAAAACCCCCAAAATAGACATGATAATGGGTTCAAGCAAGCTGCTCAAGGCATCCACGGCATTATCGACCTCTTCCTCATAGAAATCCGCCACCTTGCCAAGCATCTGTTCCAGGGCCCCGGATTCCTCGCCGATGGCAACCATCTGAATCACCATATTGGGGAAGAGGTGAGTATTGTCCATCGCCACCTGCATTTGCTGACCGGTAGAAACTTCCTCTCTGATTTTTTCAGTAGCCTTGGCATAAAGGATATTACCGGTTGCTCCGGATACTGACTTTAAGGCTTCGACCAGGGGTAATCCGGCGGCAAACGTTATGGATAGGGTGCGGGTAAAGCGGGCAATGGCGGCTTTTTCAAGGATGGGGCCTACCACCGGGAATTTTAACATGGCGCGGTCAATGGAGTGAGCAAATTGCGGTGAGTGATTTTTGAAATAAATAAATGCATAAATAGCACCGCCGATGGCGCCGAACATGATGTACCAGTACGATTGGAAAAATTCAGACATATCGACAACCATGCGGGTCATGGCGGGTAAATCAGCGCCAAATCCTTCGAAGAGTGATTCGAACTGGGGCACCACAAAAATCATCAGGGCCGTAGTGACTAAAAAAGCGACAACAAGAACGGCCATAGGGTAGGTTAACGCCTTTTTAATTTTCTTTTTAATGGTTTCAATTTTTTCCTTATAGGTCGCGACCTTATCCAGCATGATTTCCAATGAACCTGATTTTTCACCGGCATCCACCAGGTTACAAAATAACTCATTAAAATAGGCCGGGTGTTTCTGCAACGATTCAGCCAGGGTCAAGCCGGTTTCCACGTCCCGTTTAATCGTATCGATGAGATCACGCATTTTTTGGTTGCTTTGGCCTTTAGCGACGATATCAAACGATTGAATTAAGGGAATCCCCGCTTCAATCATGGTCGCTAGCTGGCGGCTGAAAACGGTAATATCGCCCTGGGTAATTTTTTTATTTTTTTTATCAAAAAAGGGTTTGCGCTTTTTGACGACTTTTTTAGTGATGATGCCTTGTTTGCGAAGGTCGGCTTTGGCAATGGCAAGGCTTCGGGCATCAATAACGCCGTTGACTTTCTCGCCGGCTTTATTCACCCCTTCCCATTGGTAGGTAATGATGTCATTTTTCGCTTTTTCCATAGCCTTAGTCAACGGTTACCCGATTGACCTCCTCAATAGTGGTGACGCCCTCTTTGACTTTTTGAAGGCCAGACTGATAAATGGTTAACATGCCCTCTGCTTGGGCCTGTTTAAGAATATCGAGCGAGTTACCCCCAGTCATAATAATCTGACCTATTGTTTTTGACATGGGCATGACCTCAAACAACCCCACACGGCCCCTGTAGCCATTATTGCATTGGTTACAACCGACAGCCTTGTAAGGTATGACGTGTTGAGCGTCTTCCTCATTAAAACCAAGTTCAATCAGACTTTGTGGCGTGAAATCATCACGCGGTGCTTTGCATTGTTCGCATAAACGCCGTGCCAGACGCTGGGCGATAAGCAGGCTGACCGAGCTTGCAATGTTAAACGAAGGAATACCCATATTAATTAATCGGGTTAAGGTTTCTGCTGCGCTGTTAGTGTGCAAGGTAGACAGCACCAGGTGACCGGTCTGTGCTGCTTTGACCGCGATTTCAGCTGTTTCGAGGTCGCGAATCTCCCCCACCATAATAATATCCGGATCCTGGCGCAGGAAGGACCGCAGCGTACTTGAGAACGTCAAGCCGGCTTTCGGGTTAATATTGACCTGATTAATGCCCGGGACTTTGATTTCCACCGGATCTTCCGCGGTGGAAATGTTGGTCTCAATGGTGTTTAGGATATTCAATGCTGTATACAGAGAAACAGTTTTACCGCTTCCTGTTGGACCGGTTACCAAAATCATGCCCTGTGGTTTTTCAATGGCTTTAAGAAAATGCCCTCGCTGCCAGCTTGTGAATCCCAGGGCTTCAATGCCCAGTTTGGTTGAACCCGGGTCGAGAATACGCATCACGACTTTTTCACCCCCGACGGTAGGGCAGGTACTGACCCGAAAATCAATGGCTCTGGTGCGTGAAAGCTTCATTTTAAAGCGGCCATCCTGGGGAATTCGGCGTTCAGAAATGTCGAGATTGGACATGACCTTAATCCGGGCGGTAATCCGGCTGGACAGGCTGACCGGCGGGGTGGCGACCTCAGTTAAAATACCATCCTGACGATAGCGGATGCGGTATTCTTTTTCATAAGGCTCAAAATGGATATCGGATACGCCCTTTTTAATGGCTTCCACCAGGATTTTATTGACGAATTTCACTACAGGAGCATCATCGTTGGCAGCGCTGGAATCGGCATCCTGCTCCTCGTCGTCGGCACTGATTTCCAAACCTTCCAAATCAGCCGCGCCGTCCTCCACATAGTCTGTCAGGCCCTGGCTGTCTTTTTCATTCAGCAGTTTGTCGATTAATTTATTAAGTTTGTTGGTTTCAACCACCACGGCATTGGAATGCAGGCCCGTGTGGAACTGAATTTCTTTGAGCGACGCCTGTTTACTTGGATCATCGGTCGCTAAAAACAAATGATTACCTCGGGTAAAAAGCGGTACGATGGCGTGACGTCTGATTAATTTCTCATTAACAAGGCTCGTTGGCATGGTTTCGGGGTCAATGGCATCGAGGTCTATTAACGGTACACCGAAATTCTGGGCAACAGTAAACGCGATTTTTTCGGCAGAGAGCAGATTATTGGAGACTAAGTATTGCAGCAGCGACTGCTTGTTCGCCTGAGCCTGATTCTGGTACTCAATAGCCTTATCCTTGTCCAGAAGGCTCTCATGGACCATCAGCTGAGCAATACCCTGTAAGCGTTGTTCTTCTGCAGCAGTTGCCATGGAAACTTACCTTTTAATTATATGATAACTATAGACAAAAATTACCACTACTGCATTTAAATCGGCTAAATTATAATTTTCTTGACTACTGATCATAATTTATTGATAAATCTCCATATTTGGACATTGCTTGCTGCCGCTGCGCGGTCTATGATAAAAAATATTCCTCTTTCCCTGTCTGAGGCTCATGTTGGCTTGCCAAGACCAAATCGATCGTTTCCTTGCACTTGAACAATGGTTTGCCAGTCCTTTGGGCAAGCATATTGCTCAGGCATTTGATGCGGAATTGGCTCATCTAAAACAGCTTCTCCATGGCGATATTATGCTACAACTCGGTAACAGTAGCGAGAATTTATGGCTTTCTTCCCTGCGCTTCCAGCACAAGTGGCTGGCTATGACCCATCTTGATCCAAATAGAAGCACACTGGTGACCAAACTCAATCAATTACCCCTGGATCGCGACAGTGTGGACTGCATCATTGCCCCATTAACCCTGGAGGCGTTTACCCACCTTGAGAATCCTGTCGATGAATGGGACAGGGTGTTAAAGCCTATGGGATATCTGGTTTTTTTGGGGATTAATCCCTTAAGCCTATGGGGAGGTTGGCTTCGCTATGCCAAAAATTCCTGCTTTAATGGTGTCAGAGGCTATCCAAAATCGGTTTTTTCCATCAAGCGGGCGCTTATCCATCGTGGCTACATGCAATGCCATTTTAATGCCTTTTATTACGCTCCTCCTGCTAAAACAGAAAAATGGCGCCGCCGCCTGCAGATATTGAATGTGATCGGTAAGATGATCTCGCCGATGCCCGCAGGATTTTATTGCCTTGTTGTACAGAAATACGTTGAAAACAATGCGGTCCCTGAGCCGGAGACAGACCTGTTAGCCGATTCGACCCCTATTTTCAGGGCGCAATGCCTTAACCCTCATCAATAGGCTATTTTGCTGTATCCCTTATTCAAGATTGGTTATACTGGGCGGTCAGTGGTTTTGTGAGTCCGTGTTATGTCAAAAAAACGAATTTATCGCATTACGTTTGCTAATCAAGATAGTGTTTACGAAATCTACGCCCGCAAAGTGAGCGAGAGCGAGATGTTTGGTTTTCTTGAGGTAGAAGAGTTTGTTTTTGGAGAAAATACGTCGCTGGTGGTTGATCCCTCCGAGGAGCGTTTAAAAATGGAATTCAGTACGATTAAGCGCACCTACATTCCCATGCACGCCATATTCCGCATCGACGAAGTCGAAAAACAGGGGGTGGCCAAAATGCGAGATAAAGGCCGTGATGATAACAAGGTCAGTGTGTTTCCCATGGCCGGTAAACGAAAAGAGTAGCCCATCGGCTCAGCGATTGCGCTGGAGAATATCAATAAAGCTGTTAGAATACCCTGAAATTATTATTTGGAATTTTTGATGTCTATTCCCGAAAAAATTAAAGACGTTTATGAGAAATCCACGCTCTTATTTACTACGAAAGAAGTTGAAGCGGCGCTTGATCGCATGGCCATCAAGATTCAGGACACGCTGCACGACAAAAACCCCATCATTCTCTGTGTGATGATAGGCGGTCTGGTTCCCATGGGTAATCTGTTACCACGGCTCGATTTTCCACTGGAAGTGGACTATGTGCATGCCACCCGTTACCGCGGCGATATTACCGGCGGCGATCTGGTTTGGAAAGTAAAGCCCAGCGTTGAATTGACTGGCAGAACGGTGCTGGTTGTTGATGATATTCTTGACGGCGGTGTGACGCTGGCTGCCATCATCGAAGAAATTAAAAAAATGGGTGCTAAAGAAGTCTACAGCGCGGTTTTGGTCGATAAGCATCACAAACGTGTACCCAACGGCCTTAAAGAAGCTGATTTTGTGGGGTTGCAAGTCGATGACCATTATATTTTTGGTTATGGCATGGATTACAACGAATACCTGCGTAACGCGCCCGGTATTTTTGTCGTCGCCCCTGAACACGAGTAAGCGCACGCACTTAACAAAGATACATTATCTGGGTCTGATTTTGACACCCTGTCTTTGATTACGTTGTGGTGAATGATTGCCTGCAGAGGCGGGCAACTATCCAGTGGCAAGGCTTAGCGTTCCCGCAGGGCGGTCTCTTTCGCTTTAAGGATGGGTTTAAGAAGGTAATCAAGAACCGATTTATGGCCTGTGAGTATATCTACGGTAGCCATCATGCCGGGAATAATGTAAAGAGGCTGTTTTTCTGTCCCCAGGTAGTTCTTATCGGTGCGCACGCGGATGATGTAATAAGTCTCTTCTTTGCCTTGTTTGTCGTCGGTGATGGTGTCTGCGCTGATTTGCTCGACTTTTCCGGACAGGCCGCCATAAATGGCATAGTCATAAGCGGTTAATTTCACTGTGGCCGATTGGCCATGCTTGATAAAACCGATATCGGATGGCTTGATTTTTGCCTCAATCAATAAGGTGTCATCCAGGGGCACAATTTCAATAATATCCATCCCCGGTTGAATAACCCCGCCCACGGTATTGATTTTAATGCGTTTAACGATACCTTTTAGCGGTGAGCGTACGGTTGTTCGTACCAGACGATCTGCATCGGCAGTATGGGCTTCCTTCAGGGCCGCCAGATCACCTTTGGCTTTATTAAGTTGCTCCAGGGCCTCCGATTTAAACTGTGAGATTTTACCCTTTATCTCATTGACCGTACGCTCCAGGCGTATAATCTCCACTTCAGAAACCGCTCCCCGACTGACTAAGGGTTTGGATAAATCCAATTCTTTAATGGCCAGTTTTAAGGCTAAATTGAGTTGTTTTAACTGCTCCTGGCGTGAATCAAAGAGTGCTTTTTCTGCCTCGGCGAGTTCAGGATTTTCCTTCAGCATGTCAGCCGGTACCTCCATGGGTTTTTCATTCATCTCAGCATTGATGCGAAGGATCTGCATTTGCAGGGACGCCATTTTTTTCTGTGCTTCCTTATACGTTGCCATGAAGCGTGTATTATCAATCTGCATCAACACCTGATTGGCATCGACCACCTCACCTTCCTTCACAAACAGTTTATTGACAATACCGCCCTCGAGGTTTTGAATGATTTGAACCTGGCTCGACGGGATCACTTTGCCTTGCCCGACGGTCACTTCATCCAAAACGGCAAAATCTGCCCAGAGCAGGGCACACAGGAGAAACAAGGCCGTGCTCCACAGGATAACATGGGCAAAGAAGCGAGGTCGTTCAACGTGAATCATTGGCCCCCCTTATCAATGGGCATACCCGCTTTTAAAGCGGCCAGGACGGATTCTTTCGGTCCATCAGCAATGATATGACCGTCATCCAATACAATAAGGCGATTAACCAGTTCAAGCATCGACAGTTTATGCGTCACTAACAGTAAGGTATGGGTATCGGAAAGATAGTTATCCAATTCCTTTTTCAAACGGCGTTCACTGCTGTCATCCATGGCTGACGTGGGTTCATCCATAATTAAAATATTGGGGTCACGTAACAGCGCTCTGGCAATGGCGACGGCTTGGCGTTGGCCGCCCGACAATTCACTGCCTTTTTCACCCACCTGCCGATCAAACCCATTGGGGTGTTTATTGGTAAATGCACCGACTCCGGCAATGTTGGCTGCCCGAATCAGAGCGGCGTCTTCAATAAACGGGGCTCCAATGATAATATTTTCCCTGACACTGCCGTAAAACAATGACACATCTTGAGGCACATAGCCAATTTGCTGGCGTAAGTCGTCGGGATTGATTTGACGATAATCGGTGCCATCCAGCAAAATAGTGCCTTCATCGGGTAAGTATAATTTTAAAATCAGGCGGGCTAACGTCGACTTTCCTGAGCCTACCCGGCCAATAATGGCTATGCGTTCACCCGGGTTGATTTTAAAATTTATGTGTTTAAGCACGGCATTGTTGCTGTCGTATGAAAAGCTTACCTGTTTGAATTCGATATGACCTTGTAAAACCGGACGATTCAAATAATGAGCCGTTTCATCCGCGTCAACGGGCAATTGCATAATCCGGTTTAAAGACTTAAGCGCATTAACGGATTGATAATAGCGGGTCAGCAGGGAAGCCAATTGCGGCATAGGCGCAAGGGCACGGCCGGTCAGGATGGTACAGGCAATCAGGGCGCCTGTCGTCAATTCGCCTTCACGGATGGCATATACCCCGGCAATGATAATAATGATGGTCGCAGCTTGCTGGGCAAAGAGGCTTAAGTTAACACTGGAGTTGGATACCATTCTGAGCTTGATGCCGTTTTTTGCCGCCAGATGAATGAGTTGCTCCCAACGGGATTGTAGAACGGATTCTGCGCCGGTTGTTTTAATGGCTTCTATATTCGACAGCGATTCGAACAGCGTTGCCTGTTTTTCGGCGGCAAATTGGTAGGATTGGCGCGTTAATCGAATCAAGGGCCACTGCAGAACAAGACCAATGGCAAGAATCAACGGAATAATGAGGAGCGGCACTAGAAACAGATAGCCGGCGATAAAATAAATCACCAGGATATATAAGAGAGAAAAGGGTAAATCAATCAACACGGTAATGGTACTTGAGGTGATAAAGTCGCGGAAAACCTCAAATGATTGCACGGTATTGGCCAGCGCCCCGACTGATTTGGGGCGGGCCAGCATATTTATGCCTAATATTTGTTCAAATATGGAGGCTGACAGTTCTTCATCCGTTCGTTTACTGGCTAGATCAAGAAAATATGCACGAAGGGTTTTAAAGATCAAATCAAAAACAAAGACGAGTGCGACTCCGCTGGCTAACACCCACATGGTTTCTATGGCATTGTTTGGCACAACACGGTCATACACATTCATGGTAAAAAGTGGGATGACTAAGGCAAATACATTAATCAGCAGCGAGGCCACCAACACTTCCGAATAAGTAGGAATCGATTTAATCAGAACCCGCCAGAACCAGTTTTTTGGCGGTTTGCCCAGCTTTTCCTCGGCGCGAGTTGTGTATTTGTAGTGGGGCTTCAATTGAATCGCCTGGCCGCTATAGGCGTGGGCAATGGTGTCTGGTTCGGCCAGCGCTTCTGGCGAAGCGGGGTTAATGATTTTTTTTCTGCCGGATTCATCACGAACGAGCAAGCATGCCTTTTCGTCAGCAAGTAATAAAATCACGGGTAAGGATTCGTCCCTGAAATCATCAAGACTACCGTGCAACAGCTTACAGTCTAACGACGCTCTCTCCGCCGCCCGTGGTAGCAGGTGAGCATCCAGTCGACCCTTCTGCAAAGGCAGTCTTGCCGTCAGCGATTGCGCAGAAAAAGGATTTTGATAATAACGGGTTATCAACACCAGACAGGCGAGCAGCGAATCCTGCGGCGGCAGCGCTTCAAAATCGATGGTTGACCAGGATTGTTGACGGAAATTAGGCATGTATGAGTACAAGGTATTTTTTTATCAGTATAGTGTTTATTTTATACAATAACAGGTAAACCTTACTGCTACGTGGTTTAATCGTGTGCATTAAGGCATCAGTCCATTAGGTATAGGATTTAAACTAAAAATCATCTAGGTGGAAATATCAAGAATGGCAAAAGAACCCAACAGGTTGTCCTGGAATCATTGCATTTTTTGACCCCGATTCATTGTGAGGCGAGCCCAGGCTGTTTGACATGGTACGACGGTTAAGCGGGTACGTCTAAATTTAAGACACTTTCTTCGCGGGCTCAAATGGTTTAAGTGCGGCCTCAATTTGTTTGTACAACTCCGGTAACCATCGGGGCTGAGCAAAATTGGAGGTGGCTGGTTTGTCTTTGCGCAAATCATTGGGCGCTATAATGACCTTGATATGATTTAGACCCACTCGTCTTGCCAACAGAAACAGTTGATCGATGGGGCGATCGCCAATAGCCAGGCAGCCCACAGACATCGATTTGCCATGTAGAAAAATGTTATTGCCTAACCGGCGCCGGCCATCCTTGATCGCTTGCAGCCGATCGAAATTGTTTGGGTAATCAATCATCATCGATAAGTGCATGCTGCTGAACGGATTAAAGGTAACCAAACGGTAAATGCCTTCAGGTATTTGACCATCACGTTCTTTCAGTTTTGGCCCCAAACGTCCGCTGAATGCGGTTAAGGGATAAGTATGGATATATTGCCAGGCTTGATTGTCATTTTTTGCCCAAAGCTCAATGCGTCGTTCTTTTTTAAAAGCCAGCAGTGCGACATCCCTGGGAGGATAGGCAACCTGCGCTTTGGCGAAAAAGCGCTTCAGTTCGGGCTCGGTGCGTAAACCGTAACGAATGATGGCATTATCGACCGCCTTATCCCAATTTAATTTGGGAGCCATCGCAAAGGTCATACTGCAAACCACATATAGAACAGTAAAGAATAGAATGCGCATAATAGTCATAGCATAAAAATTTTCATCATGTTATCAAAAAAACACAAAACGGAACAATTTCGCCACTTTGTGAAATTCAACGCCTCTTTGCTTGCTGCCGGTTTTCATCATTAACTGTTGCCTTTCAAGGTATCCTGTTTAAACTTAATTTGCAATTGGGGAGGCAATTGTTTGATAACAAATTGCGGCGCCGAATCCAGACTGCCTTCAGACGGGATGAACCCATAATAATTGGGGCACATGTAGCTGATTTTACCTTTCTCACTCACTTTGTAAAAAATATACCGGTAATCGCAATAGTCTGTCTTTTTAAACGTCGCCACCTGTAAAATTGGCGTGTTAGGCATGCGGTCGCTTAAAAAATGGGCATTAACCCAGATGTTGATGAGTAATAACATGGCCCCGGTTATAAAGCAGGCAAAAAACAGGCTGGTCGCGTAGCGCAACGCTTTTCTGGCGTTTTCTTTAATGGATAAGGTAACGAGGTAAATGGATGAAACAAGTAGCACAAGCAAGTTTATTGTATAAATAGCAGCTTGTTTATAATCAAAATAGCTACCAAGAATTTCTCCCCTTGCCGTTTGATAATGCAGCACGGTCGCAATCAAACTTAACCATAAGGCGGCCAGAAGCGAGTTGCGGTGTTGCGTGGTTAAGCCCAGAATCAACAGCAACAGGGTAAAAAAGGGAAAGATAAACTGCAAATAATGACTAAAGTAGGACATGGCGGCTAACCTTGTGCAATTAATTGGAGTATGGAACTAGTGTATCGTAATGGCCGGGTGTTGTCGTTAGTGTCCCGGAAATTAAATGATTGATTTTTATCATTCAATAAGTCGCCTGAAAACTTAAAAAATCATTCGTTCCGACAGGCGTCATCGGGTGTTGATAATGAGGCAAAACGGTGAAATTAAATAATTCGCTGGGAGCCAGCTCCTTGATGAGCAACAGTTTGGGTTCAACATCGATAAGCAGCTTTTTGGAGGGATTAACCGGTAATGCGACCTCTCGCTGCAAGTATTGTGATAAAGCCATGCGCACGTAATAAAGCGCAGGATGATGGGCAGTTTTCGTCTCGGTTGCTATTTGTTTTTTGGATAGCGCTTTGGAGTGGACACTGCCAATCCAGATAGGCTGGCGGTAATGTTTTAAGTGGTAATTGGAACGCCAAAGCCTGAGAACAAGGCTGGGACCGCCATCTTTGGGATCATAGGTCATAATCAGAACAGGCTTTCTGTTCTGGTATAACTGCGCCATCAACGGCATTTCTGCATAAGAGGAGTGACCGTTTAGACGTTTAAGCAAGGAGCGGTACAGGGATTCATTCTGTTTTCGCCAGCCAAAGGCGCTTAATGAGGATTCAATACGGCTTACTGTGCCGGCGTATTGCAGGTTAAAGTAACTGACTGGGTGTCCAAGCCGGTTGACGCGGTAAATAGGCAGGAGTGGTTTGGATTGATTCCACCAGAGATGATCAGTAAAAACATACTGCGCAAAATAGGGCTGATGACCACGTATTTCCTGATTGTAATTGAGTAAACCGCTAAGGGATGAAGCGATAAGCAGAAGAAAGGCCAAGCCTGAAGCAAGATAGGACGAATAGGCAACTGACGCGGGTTTGCGTCGATAAAACAGCCAATGCAGAACACTTAAGCTCAATCCGGCAAGATAGGCTCCAAGGATATCGGTAAACCAGTGGTCACCGAGGTATAAATTAGCAAAACCGGCAATCAGCAAGGCCAGATTAAAAATCAAATTAATCGTAGGTTTGAGACGGCTATTGCCGTACTGGCCGATATAATACAGCAGGGCAGAGAAAATGGCTGTGGCATAGGTCAACTGAATGGCTGGGTAGGAGTTGCCGGATTTGACTTCCAGCAAACCGCTGGGACGTTGAGTATCAATAAGCCAATGAGTCAACAGCAGCACGACGGTGGTACTGAACAAGAGGTTTGCAAAAAAAACGAGCGTGCGCCAGTCGCGATAATAGGCGGTAATCAGTAAAATGGCAGTGGTCAGTGTCACTAAAGTCAAATTACTGCACAATTGGGCTGATACAATAAAAAAACTGTCAAACGATGCTGTTCTGATGCTTTGTAAAAGCAGATGAACCGGTTGGTTTACGCCAGTAACCCAACCATGATGTAACGCCAGGATGGTTACAATCCAGAAGCTCAAAAAGCAGACTAAAAATAACAGGACCAGCCCGGCGGTCGCATAATGATTGGTTTCTTCTGCTGGTGTTATGAATTGAAAAAAGCGGGCTAAATGAGGATGACAGGCTGACCAGGACCAAAAATCATGAAGATGGGTCCTAAGGAAGCGGTTTAACCGGATGATTAACCATTTGACCAGGACGCTGGCAAGCCAGACAACCCCCAGCACAATGAGTACAAACACAAACAATTTGGTCGCACTTTCCGGAGCCAGTTCATTGCTGGCTGCACCGATTAGTATGCCAGGCAGGACATATAAAATAGACCAGGCAATGGCAGAGATGATATTGGCAATGTAAAAGCGCAGGTGGCTCATGTGCATCATCCCGGCGATAACGGGGATAATCGAGCGCAATGGACCGACAAAACGGCCAATCAAAACACTTTTCCCTCCATGGCGGGTAAAAAAGTCCTTGCCATAGGTCAGCCACTGCGGGTAGCGGCTAAAGGGCCAAATTGTTCCAAGCTTATCGCTGAAGGTGTAACCCAGCATGTAGCTGGCGCTGTCGCCTGCCACTGCCCCCAACATGGCCGCCAGTAAGGTTAAATCGATGCGCATCACGCCAGAACCGGCGAGAATGCCGATAGCTGTCATGGTCACTGAGCCGGGTATGACGCTGCCAATAATGGCCAATGATTCGGTAAAAGAAATCAGAAATGTAAAAATCAAAGCCCAATGCGGATGCGCATGGAGCCAGGCAGTAACCGGCTGTATGTACTCGGCAAATAAAGTCATAGTCCTTGCTTTTCAAATTGCCCAAGAAAAATATGCTCAAATTTCTCGGCGGTATCTGCGACAGTGGGATGAATAGCATAATCGCTTACCTGGGTCATTTCCAATTGGGAAAAACCACAGGGGTTAATGGCCTGAAACGGCACTAGATCCATGGCGACATTTAGAGCAATCCCATGATAAGTGCAACCATTTTTGACTCTTAAACCAATGGATGCAATTTTTTTATTGTCAACGTACACGCCCGGAGCGCCGCATCGGGTTTCAGCTGAAATACCATAGTCCTGCAACAGGGCGATGAGTATGGTTTCAAGGGTACAAACCAACGTACGGATACCCAGATTGCGGCGGCGGATATCCATCAGTACATAAGCAACCAATTGACCAGGCCCATGATAGGTCACCTGGCCACCGCGGTCGGATTGCACAATCGGAATCGCATTGCGGTTAAGGATATGTTCCGCTTTGCCCGCCTGCCCCTGCGTGTAAACAGGGGGGTGTTCAAGCAGCCATAGTTCGTCGGCTGTTCCCTCATGGCGTGCGAGCGTAAACTGTTTCATCTGTTCCCAGGTTTGCAGATAGGGCTGTTGTCCCAGGTAGCGGCTGATGATCATTAGAGCACCATTTTTATGGAAGGATGGCTGCTTAATTCCTCGTAAAGCGCATCCAGTGAGGCCTGATCAAGCACATAAACTGTTGCGGTTATTGACAAATACTTGCCTTCTTTGCTGTCCTTGCAAACAATGGCGTGCTCTTGGGTTTCTGGAAAATGCCGATTAACAATGGTCGTAATTTCTTCGCTGAATGTCAGGGAGTTCATGCCGATGATTTTAATCGGGAATTGACAGGGGAATTCCATAAAGGTTTTTTTGTCAGTCATAAGCTTTTCCAGTCAGTTGTTGATAGCGTTCATTGAGCTGACGCCAGCAGTGGCCGCCAAACCCGTCTCCTATCACTGTATCGTCAATTTGAGTAATAGGATAAAGTTCTTTTGTCGTGCTGGTTATCCAGACTTCGCGGGCATTCAAAACAGTCTGCACAGGCAAATACTCCTCGCAGAAGGGTAAATCGGTTTTGCTGAGTAAGTCCAGGCATAGGTCACGGGTGATGCCAGGCAGGCAATACTGATTGAGTGGCGGCGTTTTGACCTGCCCATCGCGATCGACGATAAACAGATTACTGGCGCTTCCTTCGGTGACATAACCATCCCGAATCAGCAAGGCGGTCTGATAACCGTTGGAGATGGCATCGTCATTGACCAGAATATTACCCAGCAGCGACGTGGTTTTTATATCGCAGCGCTGCCAGCGGATATCCTCAACCAGCTTGGCCTTTAAGCCTTTTTGCTGTTCTTTGAAAACAGGGTAGGCATTGTGGATGGTGAAGGCAACCACGGTAGGCGCAAGTCCAGTCGGGATATCGTGTTTGCGCACCCCCTGGTTACCGCGTGTGATGTGCAGATAAAGTTGCAGGTCGCCGCCGCCATTTTGATGGATAAGTTTCTCAAAAATAGCTATCCAGTCGCATGTCGGGCTACTGATTCGTGCCTTGGCCAGGCTTGACTCAAGACGCAGCAGGTGTTTTTCTACCGCAAAAAGGCGACCCGCGTAAACGGGAATGACTTCATAAACGGCATCGCCAAATAAAAAGCCGCGGTCAAACACCGACAGGCTGGCCTCATGCGCGGGGGAATATTGACCATCAATATAAACAACGCCTGACATGGTGTAACCTTAACCGAACCAGTGTTTGAAAGCCAGACGAACAGCATCTTTGCTGCGCTTGAAGAAGCCGCCGGATTCAATGGAATTCAACGCATACAGGGGATGGGTATCGATTACCTTGTCGTCAAATTTGATAATCATTTCCCCGATTTTGTCGCCTTTTTTTACCGGCGCAATCAGCGTGGAAGGAACCTTGGTGGTAATGCTCAGGCGCTGATACTGACCATTGGGAATGGTGACAAATTTGTTTTGCAGGACCCCGACTGCGACCGTGTTGTCTTCCCCTTTATAAATGGGCATCTCGGTGATGCTTTTTCCGGCTTTATACAATTCGTGCGTTTCAAAGAAACGAAAACCGTAATTTAAGAGGCGTTCACTGTCGTCAGCCCGCACAGAATCATTGGGTGCGCCAAGCACCACGGACAACAGACGCATACTGTCGCGTTTGGCCGAAGCCACCAGGCAGAAACCGGCATCATTGGTATGACCGGTTTTCAGGCCGTCAACCTGGCTGTCTCGCCATAGCAGGCGGTTGCGGTTGGGTTGGCGAATACCATTGTAGGTATACCACTTTTGTTTATACCAGTGATAATACTGAGGGAAATCATTGATAAGGGCCCGGCCTAAAATCGCTAAATCCTTGGCGGTTGTATAAAGACGCTCATCCGGCAGGCCGGTACTGTCGGTAAAGTGACTGTCTTTCATGCCCAGATTTTGTGCCTGCTGATTCATAATTTCCGCAAAACCAGGCTCGCTTCCACCCAGATGTTCCGCCATGGCAACGCAGGCATCGTTACCGGAGTCTACAATAATTCCTTTTAATAAATCCTCAATAGCTACCGGCTGACCTTCTTTCACAAACATACGTGAACCCGCGGTTTTCCAGGCATCGCGGCTAATCCTCACATTATCAGTCAGGTGAATCTGGCCATTGTTTAAGGCATTGGAAATAACATACAGGGTCATCATTTTAGTCAGGCTGGCCGGCGGCAATTTCTGCTCGCTGTTTTTCTCGGCAATAATTTTACCGCTGTCGACATCGATAAGAATAAAGGCTTTGGCATTCACCAGCGGTGGGGAGGGGGTAATTAAGGGCTTGCTGTTCATCGGCATTGGCTTGGGTACTGCAGTGGGCAGCACGGAGTCAGCATAAGTCACCGGGGCCAGCAATGAGAGCAGCAGCATCATGCCGAAATAAAAACGGGTTTGTTTCATGTTTATTATTCTCATATTACAAAAATCGCTAATCTTAACATGCCTGTTTAAGCAACCAAAGACCTGTGGAGTATTTTAATCGCGGTCGGCATTGTATATATTAGTGCGAATAATAAGAAAAATTAGGTAAGGTCATGCGGTTTTTATGTTTATTTCTGATTCTGGTATTATGCAGTTGCGCCCAACCCCCACAGGGCAATCAACCAGGCAGTCATCCATCAGCCAGGTTAAATCCTTCCAGGAAACCCTTTACGCCAACGCAACAGGATGGCGCTCCCAAAGGACCGCTCCCCAAGGCGTTTCAGAAAGCCAAACCGGCCAATGAACCTCTAAGCCGTTACGGCAACCCGGATTCCTACGCTGTCAATGGCAGGAAATACGAAGTGATGCGATCAGCCAGTGGTTATAAAACCCGCGGCATGGCGTCCTGGTATGGGACAAAATTTCACAGCCGCAGGACATCAAGCGGCGATGATTATGATATGTATGCCATGACTGCCGCGCATAAAACCTTACCCTTGCCTTCTTATGTGCGTGTCAAAAATTTAAGCAATGGCCGGGAAGCCATTGTCAAAGTGAATGATCGAGGGCCTTTTCATGGCGATCGGGTGATTGATTTATCCTATGCGGCTGCTACCAAGTTAGGATTGCTGCCTAAAGGAACCGCTCCGGTTGAAATTGAGGCACTGACAGTCAAAGCACCCGGTGGTCAGCACGTGGCTTACTATTATGTGCAGGCAGGCGCCTTCAATTCACAGGCGTTGGCCAATGCCTTGCGTGACAAGCTGGCCAACCTGACGCCCTCACCGGTGTTTATAGAGAATTATCAACATCGCTACATCGTCAGGGTTGGGCCGTTCGCTAACAAAGCGATGACAGAAAGTTTGAAAATGCGCCTGGCTGCCAATGGTGTCAAAGGGTCATTCTCCCTGTTGCAATAGCTATGCTCAGGGGGGTGATTAGCGCTGAACCGCATCAATGATCACCCGGGTGCCTCGCAGGCCGTCGCCAGGGACATCCACAAATTCCTCATTGAGCCAACGCGCATCCTCGGTAAACATCCTGACGCAGCCGTGGCTGGCGCGGTAACCTGGCACTGTTTCACTGCCATGCAGCGCGTAACCACGGAAGAAATGCATGCAAAAGGGCATTTCCGCCCCGCCATTATTGCCGTCGGCCCGCCGCGGGAAGGCTGTTGAAATGCAATCAATATCCTGTTTGCGAATAATGCGAAACGAACCGGTTGGTGTCGAGCACCCGCCGATGACACCCGAGCAATGATCGGTTCCTGAGGAAATAGGTCCCCACCACAATAATTCCCCGTCTTCATCATAAGCTGCCCAAGCCAGTTTGTTCTGGCTGACGTAGATGGTTTTTTCCCCGTCGGATTCGATGTAGCGGGGGAAAGGGGAGACATCATAAATCGTGACACGATCCAGATTTTTAGGAATGGCAATAATCATCCCCGGACGCAGGTTGACATTCATCCGATTGATGCGGCGGACGATGTCTTTTGCTTCCGGATTAGGAAAAAGCTTGCTCCAGCTTTCCCCTGCCTTCACTTTAATGCAAAAATAATCCGGATTTGTGCAAAGGGTTTCACCAAATCGTGCTTCTGACCAGATTGGTGAAGTCCATACCAGCAGCATTATTGTTATTAATACAGGTAATCTCTTCATACTGATCACCTCGATTAGTCTGTGCTTTTATGTCCTTTAACGGCAAACAGGTTAAAAACTTTACATAATCAATGGCTATAATTCAGGATTGTCTTTTTTTATCTGTTGCCAGGCTTCATGGATTTCAGCCAGCAACAGATTGCTTTGAGTCAGCAACTCGACGTTGTTATCGATATTGGCTTTTAACAGAATTTGTTGCACATAGTCATATAATTTGTCGAGATTGTTCGCCAGTTCGCCGCCTTTTTCATGATTGAGGCTGGTTTTAAGGCCTTCAATGATGCTGATGGCTTTGCCGATGTGTTCGCCTTTCTCGCTGATTTGATTGCGCTGGATATTGCCTTGTGCGGTGGCGATGTGCGAGCGGGCACCCTGCAGGAGTAAATCAATCAGTTGATGAGGTGAGGCTGATTCAATACGAGTCTGCAACTCAATGGATTTGTATTGATTAACTGCTTCAGTATATGGATTTTTCATCAGGTGTCCCTACGAATTTATTTTAGGTAAATTAGCCAGCTGTTGCGTTAGAAATGCGCTGGTATCCTGTAAGGAGGATAGCAGCACATCCAGGCGTGTAAATTGCACTGTATAACGTGTCCTAAGACTGGTTATGCGAGTGTCTAAACGAAGACGCTGATCGTCCAGACTCTTCAAATTGTCGTTTAACTGTTTGCTTCGGTTGGCTAAATCGCCCTTGTCGCCCAAATAATCGGTTACCAGATTATTGAGTTGAGCGGCAATGCCGTCGCTGACAACGACACTGCCCCGATCGCCGGTACTGCCGCCGATGACTTGAATGGAGAGATTTTTTAAGGCACCGCTTCCCTTCAATGTCAGGCCATCACTGGACGTAGCGGATAGACCGCCAATGGTCCCCGCCAAGGTAACCCCGGCAGTGAAGCTGCTGATGTTAATAGCGTAGCTGCCGGCTTTGACATCAGCACCAACGGATTTAATACGGATATTGCTGTCTGAGGCCAGGGCGGTTTTGGCAAAAAGATTGCCAATGGCGTCATAATGATCATTCACCGCCGCATCAAAATCGCTGGTGTTTAAAGTCAATAAACCTTTCGCATCGGTCTTAATGCCGATGTCAGCTAACGAATTGATTGCGCTATCGCCGGTATCAATGGCTTGGCTTAAAATTTTGCTGATGCCCAATTTGAGGTTTCGCGTACTGGAGTCGCCTTGCAGCAGGCCACCTTGCTTAGTTTCCTTGTTGTACCCTGTCAAATTGTTAAGCGTTGTCATCGCGTCGTTAAACTGCTTGATAAATTCATTCACAAAACCCGTGAGTTGAGCTTTATTGTTTTCAATGGTCAATGAGTAGGTGGTTCCTAAATCCGCTTTTCTTAAGTCAATGGTGACACCGGCTAAGGCGTCTTTGTATTGATTGGTGCTTTGGGTGAGAGTCAAACCATTGATTTTAATCTCACTGTCGCGTGCAGCCGCGGTTTCCTGAAGATTAGTAATCCCGGCTGTGGGATCATAAGCCAGCACGGACAGGCCGGCCCCATTGGTATTATTGCTGTCTGCGTCATTGACTGAAATTTTCATCGCCAGATTTTTGCCCGTATCCGGACTGCTTAAAGTCAGGCGTGCGCCCTGGGAGTCCTGGACAATGGCCGCTTTGACGCCGGAATCATTGTTATTAATAGTATCGCGGATAGCCTGCAGCGTATTTTGCCCCGGAGCGATGTTAATCGTCACTGATTGCTTATCGGGATTGGCTGTAAACGTGGATAAATCATTACTGTACGTGCCAAAATCGATGGTTATGCTGCCGTTACCAACAATGGTATTGGCCGATGCGACAGGGGAAGACGCCAGGCTTTGACGGCTGGCCAGGTAGCGCACCTCGACATCATAGACTCCTGGTATAGCATCTGTGTTTGCGCTGGCGGAAAATATGTTGGGATCGCTGACTGTGCTCTTCATGCCGTAAAATTGCTGCAAATCGCTGAGTTTTGTCATCGCGACTTGCAATTTTGACAGGCTGCCCTTAATCTGGCCAACGGCAGACAATTTAGTTGTGTAGCTGGCTTCAAGCTTGTCCAGACGAGACTTTGCCGGCGTGATGTCGGCGGCAACCAGTGCATCGACAATGGCTTTAATGTCAAGACTTGAAGCGCCAGTTGAAGAGATAGTAGCCACAATCAATTCCTTATCAACAGGTCTCTTCATGAGACGTTATTGTAAAAAATAATTGCAAGAAGGATACCAACTTGCAATTATCCTAACGCTATATCCGGTTATCAAGAGAGCCGCTTATCATTTTATCCAAAAGCAAAAGCAGTTTTAAGTATTCATCGGGCGGCATTTTTCGTATAACTTCCTCGGATAATTTATCTGTGACAATCGTTTGTAAAAGACCTGTGGCTTCATCCAGAGCCTGCCTGATCTGTACGTTATTGTCATCATTGGGTTTATTAGCGATAGGGGGTGTATTCAAGCTGTCTTCAGAGACTTTTTGTGGGGCAATATTGTTGTTCGATTCCAGCTTTAAAGGCATCAAATCATTGGGTCCATCGATAATCATTTATAACTCCTTACCCTCATTATCAGAGGGTAAAACGCACTTCATGCAGGTTGCCCTGCATGAAGTGTCCTCGCTTATCGACCAAGGAGTGACAGCACGGATTGCGGTATGCTGTTAGCCTGAGCAAGCATGGCGTTACCAGCTTGTTGCAGAATCTGAGCCTTGGTTAGGTTGGCCGTTTCAGCAGCGAAGTCAGCATCTTGAATCCGGCTACGTGCAGCAGAGAGGTTTTCTGCTACGTTTTGCAGGTTCGAAATGGTTGACTCGAAGCGGTTTTGCAGAGCACCCATTGCGGCGCGGTTAGACGTAACAGAGCTCAATGCGGAGTCAAGACGCTTGATGGCTTCTTGAGCACCAGCGGCTGTGCTGACATCGATTGAGTCCACACCCAGGGAGTCTTTAGCGATGGCTGCAGACAGACCTAAGTTAGCTACGGTACCGCCGATAGCGATGGAGTCTACGGCACTGATTGACAAGCTTCCGCGTAAGACACCATCAAAGTCGCCGCCGGTGACGCTGATACCGTCAGTACCTGCGGTGAAGCCGGTACCACTCTCAGTAACCGTGATGTTGCGTCCATCAGCTGCCGTTAGGGTCAGGTCACCGCCGTTTAAGCTGGCAATAACCCCGGTTTGGTCACTGACGCCGTTGATGGCATCGCGAAGAGCGGAGTTACTTAACGCAGTTGCTACGTCTTCGTTGGTGAACACTGCCACACCATTGAGTGTCAGGTTATAGGTATCACCCGCCGTACCGCCGATAGCACCAACCGTTTGCGTACCCGTGGTTGTTGCGGTCACACTCAATCCCGTGACACCGGCATCATTGATGGCGGCGGCTTTGGCATAAGCTGACGTGGCATCCTGACCGTTTTCCGAGCCTGTGAAACCAGCACTGGAGTTGATGGTTGTTGCAGCCCCACCACCGATGGAGATGGTGATGTCAGTTGCAGCCGCACCGGCAACTTCAGACCCATCCTCAGCCGCGATACCGCCGATTGACGATGCTTTTACGCTGCCGATAGCGAAGTTGATGGTTTGGTTAGCATTGGCACCGACCTGAAAACTGGCGCTTGAGAAAGAACCATCCAGGATACGCTGACCGTTAAACTCGGTATTGTTGGCAATACGGTCTAATTCGGATTGCAGCTGATTAACCTCTTCCTGAATGGCCTGACGGTCACCGGAGTTGTTGGTTGAGTTAGCTGATTGCAAAGCGAGCTCACGCATACGTTGAAGGATGTTGTTGGTTTCACCCATGGCTCCTTCAGCCGTTTGCGACAGGGAAATACCATCGTTCGCGTTACGAACAGCTTGGTTCATCCCTCTTATTTGAGCAGTCATGCGTTCAGAAATTGCCAGACCTGCAGCATCATCTTTCGCGCTGTTGATTCGCAAGCTTGAAGACAACCGTTGAATAGCGGTTGACATCATTTTTTGCGAACTGTTTAAGTTACGTTGTGCGTTAAGCGACATGACGTTGGTATTAACCACTTGAGCCATAATAAATCTCCTCACCTGAATCCCTGGATATGGGATCTGCTTTGTTCTCGGTGAATCCTGTTATTATTGTTATTCACCGTACCCACACTTGTTATCGGAATAAAAAAAGGGAACTTTAGTGCTTAAATGGTTTTTCTTGAAAAAGGGGGATTTTTGTTCTATTGCCTCAAGCACTTGCGCGGAAAGAATTCTTCATTTTCTTGAAGAAAAGCAAGCTCTCAGGCAATTTTCAGGTTATACTATGTGCCGTTTAAGATCATGACGGATTCTTATTTATGAGTTGGCTTAAAAAATTACTCCCTTCAAAAATCAGAACCGAAACATCCCAGAAAAAAGGGGTGCCAGAAGGGCTATGGGTTAAATGCCAGGGCTGTAATTCGGTCCTGTATCGCTCCGAACTTGAAAAAAACCTGTCTGTTTGTGCCAGTTGCAATCATCATCACCGCTTAACCGCCCGTGAACGGCTAGCCCAGTTCCTGGATGAAGGAAGCCAGGAAGAAATTGCCGCCCATTTGGAACCTATCGATCGCCTTAAATTCAAAGACTCTAAAAAATACAAAGACAGAATAACTCAGGCGCAAAAAGCAACCGGTGAAAAAGAAGCCCTGATTGTCGCTAAAGGTAATCTCCTGCAGCAGCCCGTCGTAGTCAGCGCCTTTGAATTTAATTTTATGGGTGGCTCCATGGGTGCCACTGTTGGAGAAAAATTTGTCAGAGCCGTCAATATCGCCACGGCAGAAAAACGCCCTTACATCTGCTTTACGGCCAGTGGCGGCGCCCGAATGCAGGAAGGGCTCTTTTCATTGATGCAGATGGCAAAAACATCCGCCGCATTAGCTCGCTTTTCAGAAACCCGGTTACCCTTTATTGTGGTATTGACAGATCCTACCATGGGCGGGGTTTCAGCAAGCTTTGCGAGTTTAGGCGATCTCATTCTGGCAGAACCCAATGCCTTAATTGGTTTCGCAGGCCCCCGGGTTATTGAACAAACCGTACGCCAAACCCTGCCTGAGGGCTTTCAACGCAGTGAGTTCCTGCTGGAGCATGGCCACATCGATATGATAGTTGAACGCAAGTTTCTGCGTCCGACTGTTGCGGAACTGATAGCCAAGTTATCTCATCGTGACGTACGCCACTGATTATCGCAGCTGGTCACTCGCACAATGGCTGGCTATTCTTGAAACCCGGCATAAAAATGAAATCCAGCTGGGATTGGACCGCATTAGACATGTTGCTGGTCGATTCGATCTGCTTATGCCCCAGCCCAAAATCATTACCGTGGCTGGAACAAATGGCAAGGGGTCGACTGTTGCTGCGTTGGAGGCGCTTTATCAGGCCGGCGGGTACTCTACCGGGGCATATACCTCCCCGCATGTGCTGCAATTTAATGAACGAATAAGAATTAATGGGCAACCGGTGGCTGATGAGGCATTGGCTCAAGCTTTTTCGGTGATTGAAGAAGGGCGCGGCGATACCCTTCTGACTTATTTTGAAATGGCGACACTTGCAGCGCTCTACCTGTTTCGTCAGTATCCTCTGGACCTTATCATCCTGGAGGTGGGGATAGGCGGGCGGCTCGACGCAACCAATATAATAGATACTGATTTAGCCATTATTACGACCATTGACTATGATCATCAGGATTACCTGGGGGACACCCTGGAAAAGATAGGCGCCGAAAAAGCCGGGATATTACGCGAAGGCAAGCCCTTTATCTATGCGGATACCTCGCCGCCGTCGAGTATCCTGCATGCGGCCCAGGCGCTCAGCTGCCCCTGCTCGGTCAATGGACAGCAGTATCGTTACCAGCTTGAGCAACAGCAATTAGTCTTTACAGACAGCCGCGGAACACTGAGCTGCCAACAGCCGTATCTGCACGGGAATGCGCTCGCTGCTGCCATGATGGCTTCCCGCTATTTAAATGACAGTTTACCGGTGACGCCAGCTGGGATTGCTCAGGGATTAAGCGGCTTGACGCTACAGGGTCGTCAACAGGCCATTGAAACCCGGGATCATACGGTCTTATTCGATGTGTCTCATAATCCACAGGCCGCAGCTTATCTTGCAGACCATTTAAGGCAACATTATTCAGGCCGACGCCTGCATGCGGTCTTTTCGGCCCTTGGCGATAAAGATCTGGGCGGAATCATTGCTCCATTAAAGAATGTGGTTGATTGTTGGTATCCCGCCTTGCTGGCAGGCAAGCGGGCTGCGACTTCTGAACAACTAAGCCAGGCATTTGCAAACAATGGCATTGACGGCTTTTTGTGTCATAATAGCCCATTGGCTGCTTACGAGGCGGCTTGTCAAACGGCTTCTGCCGGTGATTTGATTTTAGTTTATGGTTCATTTTTTACGGTGTGTGCTGTATTACCGACGGTAAAAAGTGAAAACTTGAGCGAAGGGGTTTAATATGAAATTTATTATGGATGAGCGCGTCAAGCATCGTCTGGTCGGTATTGCCGTCATTTTGTCAGTTGTGGCTATTTTTATGCCGGCCATCATGAAAAAGTCCAGCCAGCGATTTGATGATAATGTAAGCATGTCAGTTAAATTGCCACCAAAACCGGCATTACCTAAAGTGTCCATGCCAGATGAAAAAGAAATGTTTAAAACGGTGAAGGTCGCCCATGTCGACATTCCCCCGATTGATGAAGAAGCAAAGCCCGAATCGACGCTGGCCAAGGCGGAGCCGTTAAGCCAAATGAACAAAGGCCCTGCAATTATTGCTGAGGAAGAATCGACGAAAAATGCCCCGGCCATTGCCATTGCTAATGCAAAGCCCGAGATAGCCAAAGCAGTTAAAGCGCAGACTCAGCCGGCGCGTATCGCCCAGGCTAAAAAGCGTGTTATGGCTAAACCGGTATCCAAACCAGCAGCGCTTCAGATTGCCGTGAAAAAAGCAGAGCCCGTCGCTAAAAGAACGCTTACAACAGCAAATGCGGCAACGCGTTACGGGTATGCCGTCCAACTGGCGACTTTTTCCCAGCAACGTAACGCCATGGCGTTAATCGCCCGTCTAAAAAGTAAAGGGTATCAGGCTCGCTTTAATAAAGTGGTCGACAACAAAGGCACTGTTTATAAGGTGATTGTTGGCAACCTGAAAGAACGGCAGCAAGCTCAGAAATTACAGCAACAATTGGCCAGCGCCATCCAGTTAAATGGCTTCATTGTGACGACAAAGGTTAGCTAGGCATGCAATGGTATTGGGTTGATTTAGTCATACTTTCAATTATCGGGCTTTCGGTTATTACGGGCTTGTTTCGTGGGTTTATCAAAGAATTAATCGCTTTGGTTGTCTGGATTTTAGCTCTTTGGCTTGCTTATACCTACACCGATGTGGTTGGGCCCTGGTTTCAGCCTTACATGCAAGATCCCACGGCACGTAAAGGGGCTGGCTTTGTCCTGATCTTATTAGCAACCTTGCTGATTGGGGCGATTGTCAATGCCATTTTAAGTTTTGTTCTCAAACGCACTGGATTGAGTGGTACCGATCGATTGTTGGGCATGGCCTTTGGCTTTGTTCGTGGCGTCTTTATCGTGTCGCTGATTATGCTTGTTATTCAAATGACGTCCATGCCCCATGAAGAGTACTCAAAAAACTCCCGTCTCTATGCCAAATTTAATCCAATTGTGCAATGGCTTTATACCATGCTGCCTGATTTCATCAAGAAAGTTCAACTGATGGACACTCAGAAACTGGTTGCTAACGCATCCCAGGAACTGGAATTTACCAATCTTGATGAAGCCTGAACGAAACCCTAACGGCTAGTGAGACGGTACAAACCCTGCATATCGATGTAAGCCATGACGGAGGCAGGCAGGATGTCGCTGCTGATTTTATCACCCTGGCGCAACTGCATACGAATTTGAGTTGAGGAGATGGCGTATTGTCCTGCATCAAATGGTTGAATAACCCCCGCCTTTTTAGTCAAAAGCAAGCCACTCTCTTTGCTCTCATGATGCCGCAACAAGGATTGCAGCGCGTTTGACAATTGACTCGGGGCAGAGGGGCGCCTGATGATGAGGAGATTGCAGAGATCCAGCAGTTTTTCCCACTGATGCCAGGCTGGGAGTTGATGAAAGGTGTCTTGACCCAGAAGCAGGGTGATAGGCAACTCACGGCCCAGTTTTTGCCGCAATTGTTCCAGGGTGGTAACCATGTAAGAAGGCGATTCACGCTCGATTTCAGTGCAATCGATTTGAAAATTCAAATTAGAGGGTAATTCTGCAAGGGCAAGCCTTAACATGGCAATGCGGTGCTCTCCGGAGGCATGCGCATCATCCTTTAACAAGGGAATCCTGCAGGGGAGAAAATAAAAGCAGTCAAAATGAAAATGTGTCTGCACAGCCAAGGCTGTTTTGATATGCCCCTGGTGGACAGGATCGAAGGTACCGCCATAAATGATGAGATTTTTCAAGATAAAATAACCTGTTTACCCAAGCAGAAACTTAAAATCAGCAACTCGAAATGGCGATAAAGCTGCGGGGTCTGGCTTGTTTTGATGAGCGTATCCAGTTTGCCGCAAAAAGCCAGCAAGCTGGATAATCCCTCCTCGCTATGCCTTTTTAATGCGCCTTGGTAAAGCCTGCCGCGTTGCGGCCATATTTTCAACTGACTCAGGGTCGTGGAAAAATTAAGTTGCCGTTGATGGCTGAGCTGAAGTTGCAGCAAAAGCCGTATTTCTTGAGCCAGAACCCATAGGATCAAGGTTAATTCCACTCGGTTTTCGACAGCATGCCGCAGTATGAGCAATGCCTGAGCGGTGTCGCCTTGCAGGCAGGCATCGCTCAATTCAAACAGTTGGTACTGGGCCTGGTCAAACAGGTATTGCTTCAACAAATCAACCGTTAACTCCTGTTCAAGCACGTGCGTGAGTTTGATTTTTTCCAACAATTGAGCGCAGGCGGCTAGATTCCCACGGGTATACTGATCAATTAACGGTAGAACAGCGGCCTGGTAGCGAATGGCATGACGGGCAAACTGTTCTTTTACCCAGCGCTGCACGGTTGCTTTATCCGGGGTTCTAGTTTGCACCAGCGTCACCTGGGGATGATTGATCAGAAATTGCATTGATTTTTGCGTTAGCTCAGGGGCACGTAAAAGGAGTAAACAGTCCGGGTTAATCCGAGTTAAGTAGGATTCAAAAAATGCCTTGCCTTCACTGTCTAAGGATTTCTTTGCGTAGCGCCCATCAATCAGGGTGGCATCAGCAAACAGGGAGTAGTTATTGACCTCATCCATGAGTCTCAACCAATCACTCGATGCCTCGATATCCATAATCTTGATATCACTGCGTTGATGATGCAGCGATTGCCAGGTTTGTTTTAAGGTTGTGGCCGCTTGGTCGATAAGAAACATGTCCTGCCCCATCAACACAAAAACGGCAGGCAACGGGGTATTGACTTGAAAGTGGATATCCTGATGCTTTATTAACATGTTATTTATCTATTACGCCTTGCGATTCAAGCGAATAAGGATTTGCATAACGGCGTCACGGCGCATTTCGTTATACAGAGTTGATTCTTCAAAATCGGAACCTAAAATTCTATCATTATTCACGGTTAATTGCCGAGATACCCCAACTTGGGTTGGTGGAATCAGTACAGGCCCTTTATTTTTAACCAAAGAAAAACGGACGGTGTATAACAGTTGATATTGACGGGGGCTTGTACTGGCACTGACGCTGGTCAATTGCTGTTGGTTCTGATCCCGTTCAACAAGAAGCAGGTATTGGGCTTCGGCAGGGTTTGGGACAACAACAATGTTGTAAGCCTCAAGTTGTTCTTTCAGCAGGGGGCCTAAATCGCGATGAGCATCCTGAATGATCACCGCGACATGGTTAAGCCAGCGTGGCATTTCTGCTACCCCGCGCAGTTTAAAGCCGCAGGCGGTGAGCAGGCTCACCAGGCCCAGGAGAGCAATGCGACCTCGCATCAACCGACAACCAGGTTAATTAATTGACGATGCGTGACCACAATGGCCTTTTTGATGGCTTTGTTCTCAATAAAGGCATGGGCATGCTCTTTAGCTAACTGAATCAGTGTTTCCTCATCACTGTCACTATCCGCACTGAATTGCGCACGCAACTTGCCGTTAACCTGAACAACAAAATCCAGTTCGTCGCTTTTCAGCGCACTTTTATCCACCTTTGGCCATGGTGCGTCAATGATTACACGGTCATAGCCGAGTTGCTGCCATACATGGTGACAAATATGCGGTGTGATCGGCGCTAATAGACGCAATAAAATACTCATGGCCGCATGAATAAAATATTTATCGTTTTCCGTTTCGATGGTATAGGCGGATATCTCATTGAATAATTTCATGCAGCCTGAAACCACTGTATTGAACTGGTGTTTTTCATAATCATTGCTGGCCTGCGCCAGGATTTGATTGACCATCATCCGTGATTTTTTAAGACGGCTTTCCGATTGCTGCCAATCAACGTGGCCATTGCCGTCAGAAATGGCATTGTTGGCCTCTTTGATGATGTCCTGATGTTGAAAAGCAAAGGCCCAAACGCGCTTGATGAAACGATGCGCTCCTTCAACGGCCGTATCCGACCATTCCAGCGATTGCTCAGGTGGCGCTGCAAACATAACGAACAATCGGGCCGTGTCGGCGCCATAGGTATCAATCAGGTGGTTTGGATCAACAATATTGCCCAGGGACTTGGACATTTTATGGCCGTCCTTAAGCACCATCCCTTGAGTCAGCAGTGCTTTGAAGGGCTCATCGGAATTGAGCAGTCCCTCATCCCGCATCAATTTGTGGAAAAAACGGGCATAAAGTAAATGCATCACCGCATGTTCAATGCCGCCGATGTATTGATCCACCGGTGTCCAGTATTTGGCGCGATCGTCAAGCATGGCATTGTCCTGTCCTTTGCAGGCAAAGCGTGCATAGTACCAGGACGACTCCACGAAGGTGTCAAATGTATCGGTTTCGCGCGTTGCGTCCTGACCGCACTTGGGGCATTGTGTGTGCACGAACTCGCTGCACTGCGCCAAGGGCGAGCCGTTGCCTGAGAATTCAATGTTTTCAGGAAGTTGGACGGGTAATTGGTCCTCTGGGACAGGGACAATACCGCATTCTTCACAATGAATCATGGGAATTGGCGTTCCCCAGTAGCGTTGCCTTGAAACACCCCAGTCACGAAGACGGTAATTCACGGTGATTTTGCCCAATTCATGCTCTTCAATGTAAGCTGAGATGGTTTTTATCGCCTGAATGGAGGAAAGCCCGTTAAACGGTTCGGAATGAATGAGTTCCCCTTCGCCGGTAAAAGCGGATTGGCTGTAGTCATGGGAGCCTTCAACCGGTTTGATGACTTCTTTCAACGGCAAGCTATATTTCTGGGCAAACTCCCAATCGCGCTGATCATGTGCAGGCACAGCCATGACTGCTCCGGAACCATATTGCATCAGGACAAAGTTGGCTATCCACACAGGAACTTCGGCACCGGTAATTGGATGAATGGCTTTAAATGAGGTGGCTATTCCTCTTTTTTCCATGGTGGCCAGATCGGCCTCAGCCATACGAACACCCTGGCAACTTTCAACAAATGTCTGGATCGACGTATCTGTTTTTGCGGCTTCTTTAGCCAGAGGATGGTCTGGTGCGACGGCGAGGTAAGTCACACCCATGAGCGTATCGGGGCGTGTGGTATAAATTTTAAGCTTTTTCGGGTAGCCGTCTACTTTAAAGGCAATTTCACAGCCCTCGGAACGGCCTATCCAGTTACGCTGCATCTGCTTGACCTGGGAAGGCCACTCATCGAGTGTGTCCAAATCATGAAGCAGTTCATCCGCATAAGCGGTGATTTTTATAAACCACTGGGATATTTCCCGGCGTTCAACCAGTGCTCCTGAGCGCCAGCCGCGGCCGTCGACAACCTGCTCATTAGCGAGAACGGTTTGATCTACAGGATCCCAGTTAACCAGGGCATTCTTTTTATAAACCAGACCTTTTTCATACAGTTTAATGAAAAACCATTGTTCCCAACGGTAATAATCAGCATCGCAAGTCGCAATTTCCCGTTTCCAGTCATAGGCGTTGCCAAGACGCATGAACTGTTCTTTCATGGAGGCGATGTTTTTTCGGGTCCATTCCGCGGGATGAATACCGTGCTTGATGGCAGCGTTTTCAGCCGGTAAACCGAATGCATCCCAACCAATGGGCTGCAAAACATTTTTACCCAGCGCGCGCTGGTAGCGGGCAATCACATCACCCAGTGTGTAATTGCGCACATGCCCCATGTGAAGTGTTCCACTGGGGTAAGGGAACATGGATAAGCAATAAAATTTTTCTCTGTTTAAATCTTCAGTGACATTAAACGATTGTTTTTTAAGCCAATATTGTTGGGCTTGCTCTTCAACATCTCGCGGTTTATAGCTAATATCCATAGTTAAACGTTATATTTCAGACAGGCTGGTAAGGATAACGCCTCTTGACCTCGCCAGCAATAGCTTCTGCCGAGTCTTTGTTTTTTAATTGCTTTTGAGCCAGGCAGAACAGGTAAGTCAAGGCGCAAAATAATAAAATGGGCATATCACCCCAATGTATCCAGGGTGTGCTGCCTGTCATCGGGTAAAGAGAGGCACGAAGCAGGCCCGAACTGAATGCCGGCAGGGAGGCGACGATATCCCCCTGGTGGTTAATAACAGATGACAGCCCATCGTTGTTGGCTACAACCTGATACCGGGATACCTGCAGTGACCGTACCTGAGCCATTTGCTGTTGCTGGTACATGGCAAGGGAGCGGCCAAACCAGCCATCATCACTGATAGAGACTATCCACTCGGCGGCGGGTAACTGTCGGCGCAGCAGGTCGCCATAAGCCAATTCATAACAGATAAGGCTGGCAATGGCATGCTTCTGAACACGCACGAGCGTTTGATCTTTTTTTCCGGCCTGCAGATTCGCATCGGGTATACCCAGCCAGTCGCTTAAGGCAATAAAAAACCGGGGCATGTATTCGCCGAAGGGAACGAGATGCTGTTTCTGGTAGCTGCCTTTGGCTTTGCCCAAAGTCATGAGCGAATTAAAATACCGCTCGTCGCCTGGAGATACCGGTTGGGGGATTCCGAGCAGGATGGCGCTGCCTGCACGTTTGGCCCGCTGCTGCAATTGATAGAGAAAATCACTGACATAGCTCGGCGGCAGGGGAATAGCGGATTCCGGCATAAGAATCAATTGAGTACCGAGCAGCTTTTCTGTTTCTTCCTGATACCCCTGCAGTAATTGCCAGAATAAAGCCTCATCCCATTTGTCGCGCATGGACAGATTCGCCTGGATCACGCCAACGCTGACCGGCGACGCATGGGATTCACTCCATTGTCTGTGCTTGAATGCAAAAGGTATGAGCATAATTAATGTGAAGACAGCAAGATGTTTTAAACGCTTCCCCCCCTGTGCCCGAACACTGAGAGATAACAGCGCAGCACCAAAGCAGGTTAAAAGACCCGTACCGTAAACCCCGATGACAGGAAGCAGGGATTTAATGGGGGCATCAAACTGGCCGAAACCAAGCAAAAGCCAGGGAAATCCAGTCAGAAATGTGGCTCGGAGGTATTCACTCAGGATCCAAAGGGCACTGAAGGCAAGCGCAGAAAGCAAGGTAAAAGGCTGAATCTTTAACCGGCTGAACAAGTATGCCATCAAGGCTGGGAACAGGGACAGGTAAACTATGAACAGGCAGGTAATGAACGCTGACAGCAAATCATTGAGATGGCCGTACTCATGAATGCTCACAAAAATCCAGGAAACACCTAATCCGAAAAAGCCAAATCCATACATTAATCCATGAAGGAAAGGGGACTTGGGGGAAACGCTTAACTGATAATAAAAGAGTCCCAGCGACAGGATGGCCATGCCGGGTAGATGGAAAGGTGCAAAACTCAAGGGAAGCAATAAACCAAACAAAAAGAATCGTAAAAAGACAGGAACAGCCTTTCTTTTTACAGAAAAGGATTCAAATTGTTCAATTGGGGTGCTGACTTCCATTAGTTAAAAAGAATAGAAATGATTGCAACAATAAATCACTCCCTCGAAAAGGTCAAGAATTTTACAAATAATTCAAGAAGATCAATTCAGTATTCAAGTGCGTGCCTATTTAGTGTACGATGACGGCTCGTTTTACAATGGAGAGGGAATGTATGTACAACGTTATGATTACCGGAGCGGGTAAAATTGGCAGCCTGATTGCCTGTTTGTTAGCGGAAAGCGGCGATTATCAGGTTCATATCGCTGATTTGGAATTTTCCGGAACGGACGTCAGCCGGTTGCTGCAAACCATGCCGCAAATCAAAACAGTCGCGATGGATGTGAAAGACGAGCACTCAATCCTGACTTATCTTCAAACCAATAACATTGTTGCGGTTATTTCAAGTCTGCCTTATTTCCTCAACACCCATGTTGCTAAAGTAGCCAAAGCGGCTAAAGCGCATTATTTTGATTTAACTGAAGATACGTCGGTCACTGATGCCGTGAAGAAGATTGCTGAGGGCGCAGACACGGCCTTTGTGCCTCAGTGCGGCCTGGCGCCCGGTTTTATCAGTATCGCAGCCAACAGCCTCATGAAAGAGTTTGATGAATGCCTGCATGCTGAACTTCGTGTCGGTGCTTTACCACAGCGAGCTAATAATGCGCTGCATTATTCACTGACCTGGTCTACCGATGGTGTAATTAATGAATACGGTAACCTCTGTTACGGTATTGAAAATGGCAAGCCCGCAATCATGCGGCCATTGGAAGGCTTGGAGTCCATCCAGATTGATGGGTGTGAATACGAAGCCTTTAACACCTCTGGCGGGTTGGGGAGTCTGGCTGAATTGTACGAGGGTAAAATTCAGACCCTGAATTACAAAACCATGCGCTACCCTGGCCATTGCGAAAAAATGCGCCTGCTGATGAATGATCTAAAATTAAATGAAGACCGTGATACCTTAAAGCGTATTTTAGAGCGCGCCATTCCTAAAACCTATCAGGACATCGTGATTGTGTATGTATCGGTTGAAGGCATCAAACACGGTGAACTGTCAGAGAAAAGCTACGTTAGAAAAGTCTATCCGGCGACGATTTGCGGACTGGAATGGTCTGCTATTCAGGTCAGCACCGCCTCGGGTGTTTGCGCTGTCGTTGATTTGGTTCTGGGGCAGGAAAATGAATACCGTGGTTTAATCCTGCAGGAAAACTTCCTGTTGTCGGATGTCCTCGCCAATCGTTTTGGTCATTATTACGCCTAGGAGAATGCTATGGATTTATTAAATAAACTGAGCATTGCCGCCATCAACCCGGGTGCGTTCAGCGGCCAGGGTTGGAAAAGTGAGATACAGGGAGGCCGCCTGGCTTCCTATTGCCCCGCAACCGGTGAAAAGCTGGCTGACGTGGCGACTTGCAGCCTGGCTGATTATGAAACCGTGATGGCGCGCGCCGAAAAGGCCGCTTTAGCCTGGAGTCAGGTGCCAGCACCCAAGCGCGGTGAGATTATTCGACAAATGGGCGAGGCGCTTCGTGAACACAAGGACTGGCTCGGAAGTCTGGTATCGCTTGAAATGGGTAAATCAAAGCAGGAAGGCGATGGCGAAGTTCAGGAAATGATTGATATCGCTGATTTTGCTGTGGGTCAATCCCGTATGCTGTATGGGAATACCATGCACTCAGAGCGCCCCAACCATCGCATGTATGAGCAGTGGCATCCTTACGGGATAGTTGGTGTTATTTCCGCGTTTAATTTCCCGGTTGCGGTGTGGTCCTGGAACGCGTTTATTGCGGCTATCTGCGGCAACATCACAATATGGAAACCTTCTGCTAAAACGCCTTTATGCGCAATTGCAGTGCAGCATATTTGCAATAAAGTATTGCAGGCTAACCATTGCCCTGAAATTTTTTCACTGGTCATTCCTGACTCACATGAGGTAACGGAACGACTGGTTGATGACGCGCGTATTCCGTTGATTTCATTTACCGGCTCCACCGCAGTAGGCAAACAGGTGGCTGCCAAGGTCGCTGCCCGATTAGGAAAAACCATTCTCGAACTGGGTGGTAACAATGCCATTATTTTGGACGAGTCGGCTGATCTTAATCTGGCTATTCCCGGTATTGTTTTCGGGGCGGTGGGTACGGCAGGGCAACGTTGCACCACAACACGACGTTTGTTTGTTCATCAAGATCTTTATAAAGATGTAGTAAAGCGGCTGCAACATGCTTATGAGCAAATCACCATTGGCGATCCTTTAGACAGCAAAAACCTCATGGGTCCCCTGATTGATGAGCAGGCGGTCAATCAATTTAAGTCTGCAGTTTCCCGCATTAAACAGGCAGAAGGCCAAATTGTATTTGGCGGTGAGGTGTTGAATAAAGCGGGTTATTTTGTGCAACCTACGCTGGTAACAGACGTTAAAAATGACTGGGATATCGTCCAGGAAGAAACCTTCGCACCCATCCTCTATGTCATGCCGTTTTCAACACTGGATGAGGCCATCGCCCTTCAAAATGGTGTACCGCAGGGGCTTTCTTCTGCTATCTTTACTCAGAACCTCAAAAATGCCGAACGTTTTTTAAGCGCCAGAGGCAGCGACTGCGGGATTGCCAATATCAATATTGGTACGTCCGGTGCGGAAATTGGCGGGGCGTTTGGCGGCGAAAAAGAAACAGGCGGCGGACGTGAGTCGGGTTCCGATTCCTGGAAGGCCTACATGCGTCGTCAGACCAACACCATCAACTGGGGGGATGATTTACCCTTGGCCCAAGGGATACGATTTAATCTGTCTTAGACTCTTAAGGGTCAATAGCACCGGCAGGATTTGCCGGTGCGTCTCTAATCCATAAACCTACACATGAGGATAGGAATCATGCAGGGACATTTTTTTATTAAAAAAATAGCTGTTTTGGGTGCAGGCGTTATGGGAGCGCAAATTGCGGCTCACTGCGTGAATGCCGGTATACAAACCCTGTTGTTTGATTTGGCGCCCAAAGAAGGCGGCAAAAACAGCATTGTGGACAAAGCCATTGCGAATCTTGCCAAGCTTAAACCAACCCCACTGGCTACACCGCAAACGGCTGCCTTGCTTCAGGCAAAAAATTATGAAGAAAACCTGGCTGATTTAAGTGAATGCGACTTGATCATTGAAGCTATCGCCGAACGCATGGATTGGAAAGCAGATTTATACAAACGGATTACGCCCTTTTTAAGAGAAGACACTATTCTGGTGAGTAATACTTCAGGCTTGAGCATCAATGCTCTGGCTGATGTGTTGCCGGAAAATTATCGCCACAATTTCTGCGGCGTTCATTTTTTCAATCCGCCGCGCTACATGCATTTGGCTGAACTCATTCCCGCGTCTGCAACCCGTCCGCAGTTATTAAATGATCTTGAAACCTGGTTGACCAGCAAATTGGGTAAAGGCGTCGTCATTGCCAAAGACACGCCAAATTTTATCGCGAACCGAATTGGCGTATTTTCCTTGCTGGCTACCCTCCACCATGCTGAGGCTATGGGGATAGGACTTGATGAAGTCGATGCATTAACCGGCCCGCTGGTCGGCAGACCCAAATCGGCAACATTCAGAACAATGGATGTAGTCGGCCTGGATACCATGGAGCATGTCGTGCGGACCATGAACGAACAACTGGGTAATGACCCCTGGCATGCCTGCTTTAAATTGCCAGCCTGGTTAACCCAGCTTATAAAAGAAGGTCATCTCGGGCAAAAAACCGGTCAGGGTATTTACCGTAAAAATGGTAAAACCATAGAGGTTTATGATCTGAACAGTAATACTTATCGTGTAGCTGGTGGAGAAGTCAGCGATGAAGTCAAAACCATTATGAAAACCGCAGATACTAGGCAGCGTATGACGGCATTAATCCGTTCTGATGATAAACAGGCTCAATTTCTTAGCGCCTGTTTCCGTGACTTGTTTCATTATTGTGCTTATCATCTGGCCGAGATTGCAGAAACTGCCCGTGAGGTGGATTTAGCGATTCGTTGGGGATTTGGCTGGCAATTTGGCCCATTCGAAACCTGGCAGGGCGCTGGTGTGGCTGAGATGTTGTCCTTTATTCAAGAGGGCATCCGTTCGCAGCAATCACTCAGCACAGCCGCATTACCGCGCTGGTTAAATGAAGAGACGCAATTCTATACGCCCGCAGGTGCTTTTTCACCCCAGTCAGGCCAATATAAGAAGCCAAGCCCTTTACCGGTTTACAAACGTCAGTTTTTTCAGGATACCGTCATTTTTGAAAAATCACAGGAGACGCTGCCCGTCATTTATGAAAATAGCGGCGTCACCCTGGTGCATTTCAAAGAAGATGTCGCCATGCTGTCATTTAAAAGTAAAGCCAATACCATCGGTCAGGAGGTTTTGGATGGATTGCAGGAAGCCATTATCCGGGCAGAGCAACAATGCCGCGGTTTAATTATTTATCAGAATGACGTTAATAATTTCAGTTCTGGTGCTGATCTGCGCGGTGTAGCTAACTTGATTCAAACCAACCGTCTGGATGCACTGGATAAAATGGTTTATCAATTCCAGCAAACTGCCATGCAATTAAAATATAGCAGTATACCGATGATTGCCGCATTAAGAGGACGGGCATTGGGTGGGGGCTGTGAACTCATGATGCAGTGCGATGCCGTTATTGCCGCATTTGAATCCTATCCTGGCCTGGTGGAAGTTGGTGTGGGGTTAATTCCTGCCGGCGGCGGATGTAAAGAAATGGCCCTGCGTGCGGCAAAACAGGCGGGCGATGCGGATTTGTTGTTATTTATCCAGCCTTACTTCCAGCAAATTGCAACGGCTTTTGTTGCTGGCTCTGCGCCTGAGGCTCTGCAACGCGGCTATTTGAACGCTCAGGACGGCTGGGTCATGCACCAAAATGAAGTATTGTATGCCGCCTTGGCCAAAATTAATGAAATGCAGGCCCTGAATTATCAACCACCAATTAGACCATTAATCAAGGTGGCTGGCCGCGAGGGCCATGCGCGTTTGCAGGTTGGGTTGGTCAACTGGCTGGAAGGCGGTTTTATTTCTCAGCATGATTACTTCCTGGCAAATCAATTAGCTCATGTTATCTGTGGCGGTGATGTTGACGAAGGAACGCTGGTTGATGAAACCTGGCTTCTCAATCGGGAAAGAGAAGCCTTCTTAACGCTGGCCGCGACGCCGCTGACTCAGGCGAGAATTGCCCATCTGTTAGAAACCGGCAAACCATTACGCAATTAAACAAGGAAATTCATGATGACGAATGTTTACATTGTAGACGCATTAAGAACCCCGGTCGGTAAAGCGCCACGAGGTGTTTTCAAGCATACTTTGCCTGACGATTTATTAGCGCATGTGATTCGCGCGGTTAAAACAAAAAACAGCACAGTGGATTGGCAGATGGTGGGCGATGTGGTTATTGGTTGTGCTATGCCTGAGGCTGAGCAGGGGATGAATGTCGCACGTATCGCGTCACTGCTGGCGGGTATGCCGCAATCGGTACCGGCGATGACCATCAACCGTTTTTGTTCTTCTGGTGTGCAAAGTATTGCCACGGCGGCAGCTTCCATTCAGCAGGGTGATATGGAGCTCGCTTTGGCCGGTGGCGTAGAAAGCATGTCTATGGTTCCTCTGGGGGGAAATAAATACACCGCTAACCCGGCTATTTTTACCAATGAACAGGTCGCTATTGCTTATGGCATGGGCATTACCGCTGAGAACGTCGCCAATCGCTGGGAAATTACCCGTGAACAGCAGAATGAGTTTGCTGCCGAAAGCCATAAGCGCGCTATTGCCGCTCAAGAGCGTGGGGATTTCAATGCGGAAATCGTTCCTGTTGAGATCATCGACAGAAAAGTCGATTTAGCCTCCTCTAAAGTTCATGAGAAAAAGCGCATGATAAGTCAGGATGAGGGTCCGCGTGCGGATACATCCTTTGAAGCTATCGCCCGCCTTAAGCCGGTGTTTGCAGCCAAAGGGACCGTGACGGCCGGCAACAGCTCACAAACCAGTGACGGTGCGGGGATTGCCTTACTGGCCAGTGAAAAAGCGCTGCAACAATTCAATTTAAAGCCCATCGGTCGCCTGATGAGTTATGCGGTAGCCGGGGTGGCGCCAGAAATCATGGGTATTGGACCCATTAACGCTGTCCCTCTGGCGCTTAAAAAAGCGGGAATTACTCTGGATCAACTCGATTGGATTGAGTTAAATGAAGCCTTTGCTGCCCAGGCGCTGGCAGTTATTAAAACCCTTGAACTGCCGCAGGGCAAAGTTAATCCCTTGGGTGGGGCAATTGCTTTAGGGCATCCTTTAGGGGCTACAGGTGCCATCCGTACCGCCACCTTGTTACACGGCCTTCGCCGTACTCAAGGTAAGTACGGCATGGTTACCATGTGCATTGGCACCGGCATGGGGGCTGCTGCTATTTTTGAAGCGCTTTAATTCTGTCATCTGGCTGGGCCCTAAAGCCCAGCTGCTACGCCCTGATCCCTTATGCCGAGTTCCTCCCTGTTCACCGCGTTGTAGCCTTATTTGATTTACCCCAAGCATAATCTACGCTTAATTATAGGAATCTGTTTTATTGGAGATCGCATGAAGAAAATCCTTCTTGCTGCTTTTCTCGCCGCCAACACCGCATTTGCTGACGATATTATTGGTTTTTCTGCCTATGAAAATGGTGATTACAGTACTGCCTATCCTCATTTAGTTCAATCAGCGGGAGAGGGCAATGATGAGGCCATGTATCTGCTGGGTCGGATGTATCAATATGGTTATGGCGTCAACCAGGATGATAAAAAAGCCGGTGAATGGTATCGAAAATCGGCCGAAAAAAATAATGCCCTGGCACAATTAAGTCTTGGCTACCTGTATGATACCGGGCGAGGCTTTCCCAGGGATTATGCGGAAGCCTTTAAATGGTATATGAAGGCCGCTGAGCAAGGAAACGCCATTGCTCAACGCAATGTCGGCCTGATGTATGCAACCGGTGATGGGGTGAAGACCGATGAAAGCAACGCGTTCATCTGGTTTAAGAAATCCTCGGAACAGGGTTATTCCAAGGCACAGGTCAACCTCGCCTACCAGTACCTCATGGGACTTGGTACTAAAAAGGACGTTGAAAAAGCCATGTATTGGTATGACAAAGCGGCTCAACAGGGCGATGCCAAAGGGGAGTATAGCCTGGGTCTCCTCTACACGGGCAAATACGAGGTAACACCGAATCAAAATGCGGCGACGTACTGGTTTTCCAGGGCCGCCAATCAAGGACACCGTAACGCACAGGCTTACCTGGCCTTTCAGTATTTAAACGGCTTGGGTGTGGAAGCCAACCCGCAAAAAGCCGCCTACTGGTATGAGGCGTCTGCTGAGCAGGGGCATCCACAGGCACAGGCTGAATTAGGTCAATTATTGCTCACAGGCATTGGCGTGGATAAAGACTATCAGCAGGCTGCGTATTGGTTTGGTAAAGCGGCGAATCAAGGCAATTCTTTTGCGCAGGGGAAACTGGGGTACATGTATTTAGCCGGTTTAGGTGTTAATCAGGATGATGTCAAAGCCTATGCCTGGCTAAAACTGGCCGCCAACAATAAAAATGAGCAGGCGGCCAAAGAGCTAGCCCGTCTTGAGCACAAATTGAATGCGGAGCAAAAGGCATCTGCTGAAAAACTCTATGCCGATCTGAAAAGTAAAAAACCCGTGTATGAAGGTGAAGAGCCTGAATAACAGACTCTTGATTAACTACTCCATGGAATTAATCGGGGTTGTTTCTACTGTAGCAGTGGTGGAAACTACCGGTGCAGGTTGAAAAAAGGAGACAACGGCAGGCTGCATGGCATTAGCCAGAGCAAGAAGCTCGTCTTTAAACCCATTGGGCATTTTATGGACAAGTGGAAGCCAGCGTCTGTCGGCTAAGGAAATAATTTTGACCGCATCCAAGCCGTCGCGTACCACCTGGTAGGCCATGTTTTCGAGGTAGCAAATCCCCAAAGCATCATAGCCTTCCTTCTTCGCCAATTCATGAATAAGAGATTGGCAGTGCACCAGCATTTTATCAATGTCTTTTCGTTTGACTGAATCAGTCATTTTAGCAGCAATCAGGCTTCGTGCATCGTCAAGAGCCATAAAACTGTATTCAAGTCCTACCTCATTTTTGTAGGTTTGTTGCTGCTCGTCAAAATATGACGCTATTTTTTCACCGCGAACATAAAAGCCAGCGGTCTGGCATAATTTGGCAATGGCAGGCGACTCGGTAAACAACTCCAGTTTTTTGACCCGTCCTTCCTGAAGGAGTTCGGATAAGATTTGCCGTAAAGCAGCGACTGATTCATCGCTTGGAGCGGCTGACTGAATCGTTAAAAAACCAATATGACGAATAACAGAATCATCTGGATCAAAATCAACAGTAAGAATCGGTTTATCGTTAAAACAGGCAATGAATTGATTGTGATGCCGTTTAATGCTAATGGCCTCATGACCCTTGTCCTGCAAAAGAGGTAATTGCTCATCAAATGCCAGGCTGGGAATCCCGGGCGCATTTTTTGCCAGGTTCTCATCAATGAGTTGATAAACATACCGCTCAATCAAATGGAAACTACCCCCATGGGCATCCCGTTTAAGCCAATCCGGGAAAATTGCTTCTTGAGAAAATGTTTTATCAGCGAGATGGAAGGCGTTAAAATTACCCCCGCTTTGAGTTAACTGAATGCGTTTAATTCCGCCTTTTTCCCTCACTATATTTAAGAATTCGTTATAAAAATGTTTGGCATACCCTTTGCCCTGCGAGTCTTTATCAACCCCCATGGAACAATATTCGGCAGTATGGCGATGGGGGCCATGACCAAATTTAATGCGTCTTACGGCCACGACTTTATCTTTACCTTCGACCTCATCCACCAGAACATAAATGTCGCTGGTTTGCGACATCCGCTCGTAATGGGCTTTGAACTCCTCCTTTCCCTGTTTGGTAAAGGACATCCACTGGATAACATGGTCTTGCATCCAAATGGACCAAATGGCGTCGTAGTCATCAGGAGTGGCTTTGCGGATTAACGGGTAGGTCATATTCTTCCCATGGGGTAAACTCAATGAGCGGTATATTTTACTCGAAAACCAATAATTGATCAATATTAATTCATATTGTGTGTTTATTATCATGCTTGTTGCGATGTATGGCCATCAGTGCATAGAAGGGCGTCAAACAAAACAATAAAGCAATGCCATAAAAGATCACGCCCTGCCCTGAACCCAGGATAGCAAACAGAACATAAATACAGGCGAGTATACTGATTACCAGTAAATTGATGGCGCGGTGGCGATGTGTCGTTGTTTCAAATTGTCTAAATGCAATCATGGCAGCTACTGCAGTATAAAGATAGGGAACCAAAATGCATAAATTAGATAGCGTGACCAGCAGAGTAAATTGGGCAGTCAGAAGGCTTGAGTAATTCATGGCCAATAACAGCGTCATAATGAAGGCCGACATGCCAATCGCCCAATGCGGTGTTTTAAAGCGGGACAGTCGCATTAAAAAGGCAGGCAGCAGACCGTCTCTGGCCGTGGCCATGGCGGCCTGACTGGTGATAAAGAGGAAGCCGATAATGGTGCAAAGGCAGGCAATGATTGCGGCTGCGGCAAAAATCCAATCGGTTAGATCGCCAAAAATAAGACGGCCTGCCGCCGCAAACGGTGCAGGATTATTCATTAATGATGCGGGCGAAAACATGCCCATAATGGCTACCGTGCTTAATAAATAAATCAAGGCAGTGATTGCCGTGCCGAGCACAGTAGCGCGGTAAATGGTTACCTCGGGATTTTTTACACTTTCTGCGGGTATCGTCGCTGATTCCAAACCGCCAAACGCAAAAAAAGTTAGCATGGCGGCGTTGGCTAATGCAGCCAGATTGGATTGCCCTGATACATTAAAAAAAGCAAGATTTTCGCCTTTGATATGGAATAAACCGACAAACGAAACAAGGACGATAGGAATTAATTTAATGATGGTGGTCGCCATCTGCACGACCTTGACTTCTTTAACCCCGATAATATTAATCAAGGCAACCAACCAGATAATGGTGCTGCCGACCAAGAAAGCGAGTGGATGATTGGTGGCCAAGGCAGGCCAGAAAACGGTGAGGTATGCCAGCAATGCCACCACAGTAGCGGCATCACCAATGATATTGCCGAGCAGATAGGAAACGCTGACCTGATAGCCGGCGAAATCCCCCAGTTCATGACGGCAGTAGGAGTAAAGCCCGCCGACTAAAGGTAAACGCTGGCTCAGTTTACCAAAAATAATCGCCAGCAAAATGGAGCCTAGAGCCGTGATAATCCAGCCAAGCAGGCCAATGCTGCCAATTGCAGCAATAGTGGCTGGTAATAGAAAAATACCTGAACCAACCATATTGCCAATCACTAAAGAGGTGCTGGCAGGCAAACCCAGGACTCGTTTTTGTTCCATATTGATTCAATGAAAATTTTGTATCAATTTAATCATGATTTGATTGAAGATGAAAGTTTAGCCTCTCAGCATCCTGAATGTCCGGCTAATGAATGAACAGTAGGTATACCTTTTCGGTACGAAAAAATTGAGGTTTATTCTTCATTTATTCATGGCATTGGCATTGGCATTAGAATAGATGGGTCTCTTTACCAACGGCGAGTGGCTAAAATGAAATCATGGATGGTATTATTTTGCAGCATGGTTGTGGGTTCTGGCGTTTGGGCTGATGATTTAGCCCAGCCAGGCAAAAACCTCAATGAAGCAACCTACATCAACCTCAAAAGTCGGGGAGCCCAGGAAAAAAACCTGACTTTGCTGCTGAAAGCTGGAGCTGACCGGGTTAAAAGCACGGAACCGAATACCGAAATCTGGTTTGCTTTAACGCGGGAAGGGAATCAGTTTGCCCTTTTTAACGCATTCAATGATACAGCTGGACGCGCGGCCCATTTAAACGGTCAGGTGATTACTGCTTTGAGACAGAATGCAGATAAACTGATTGAAGGCGGCTGGGAAAATGGTGTGATTAAAAATATCCAGAACGCGAATATTTTAGTCAGTAACAACTACCAGCCGGATCGTCTGAACCAATCGCGATTGGCGAGCTATGCTGTTTTTAATATTATCTTGGGTAAAGAGAGGGAATTGGACATGCTGTTGCAGAAGGTGGTGGCCCTGGTGAATCGTGTCGAACCCAATACCATTTTCTGGGCTGCTTTAAAAAATGACGACGGCAGTTATGCCCTGGTCGCTACTTTTACCGACATGGATGCGCTCAAAGCCCATTTTTCAGGGGTTGCAGCAATCACCTTTCAACAAAATGCGTCTCAATTGATTCAAGGCGGTTGGGATAATGGCGTGATGAAAAATATTAAAAATTATGATGTGTTGGCCAGCCGCTAATCGCGGCTGGGGCGGCTTTTTAAGGATAGATAAATCGTTATACGGTGTTAAGGCTTTCCTTGATTAATGACACGGTAATTTTTCCCTGATTGTTTCTGCTGCGCTTTAAAACAGTATAATTTATCAAACTTAAATCTTCATAGGTTACCCGGGCAATACTCATAAAGTATTGGCTTTCGAGCGTAACATGTTCACTGCGAATGCCTAACTTTTGCAGCAGAGGACTTATTTTAGTCATGTTTTTTATGCCCTCTTCACCGCGTGCCTCAAGCAATTGTTGAACTTGGGCGTTATTCAGGCCATTGCCCAAACCTTTAAGCACGAGTTGCGGTGCGGTATTGAGATTAATGGGTACTGCTTCGGGTAGGGCTGAGATTAAATCCGCTATTCCCTGATACAGGTTGGCAGTCACACCACGAACCAGACGAAACTCGCTGGGGCTTTCAAAGAATTGGAAACCGGGAAGATAAGACGGTTTCTGCTTGGCATAATAAGCCATGTATTCGTCATTGCCGCGTCCGGGTTTGTAATCGCTTATCCATTGTACGGTCGCATCAAGCAATTGCTTTCGTTGCCCGGGATTCAGTTTTAAATCGGGTTTTTCCAGCAATTTTAAAAACAGGAGAGCATAATTTTTATTGCTTAAATTATTAAGATTAAAGCGGCTTTGCAAATCATAAAGCTCACCGCTGATAGTAAACGGGGGGTATATAGCCTTCTGGTTGGCAGGAAAAGCCAGCAGGGCGCCAGTCACAGTATTTCGAGTAAATGCGTTTTTGTGATTGCCAAGCTCACTCATGGCCCAGAAAGTAACCGATTGCGACGCCAGATAAAGTTGGTCGGTCAGGAGGGTTAATCGCGTACGGTAAATATCCAGTTGCAAACGCGTGCTCATGGCGGTTGCTGCAATCGCTACCAGCGTCATGATAAAAAGAGCCGAAATCAGGGCGCTGCCGGCTTGTTTAAATTTCACCATAGAGGCCCTCGGGTAGAATGAACAGGAAACTTGCTTTTCCCCAATCGGATAACCTCAGGGTTAATTGAACAGCCTTGGGGAGTGGCGCCATTTTATGACTGCCTGGCATGGCATTAGCCCGCCATTCAGGTAAGACCTGAAGCTGCTCATTCAGATAAGCCAATTGGCATCCGGTCACTTGCTCCAATAGGACTTTGTCGTCATAGTCTTTGCGTTTCATCGCATCTAAAACGGGCCAGCTGCGTCGAATCAACTGCTGTTTATCGCAAAGCAGGGCGATCCGTTTGAGCGTGCTGCGTTTGTCGCTGCTGTTAGGGTTGGTCAAGCCTCCCCGCGTTAATTCCATATAATCATTGCGTCCAATAAATGCCGGCAGCATGTGCATCTCATTGTCACGAACAGCGCGGTTGGCGACTTGTTGGATATCCCGTTCAACCAGGGTCACAGCCAATTGTAATGCCATCAACCGCTCCGCCTGCAAGGTCACACGGGAACGGGTAGTGAAAGCGTAATACATAGCGGAGGATGTGATGGTGGCAAGAATGGCAAATACCGTCAGTGCAATCAGGATTTCAAGTAGAGTAAAGGCGGCTTTTTTATTCATGGCTGATACTTAAACGCGAGCAGGGGGTCAGTAAATGGGCCGGCCTGATTTTTACTGACACTGACCGTGATTTGTTGAACAGTTTTACCCAGCGCGGTTGGGGATAGTTTGACCCGCCAATACCAGCGTTGGCCGAGAAGGCTTGTAACTTGCGTCATTTCCTGGTTGGGCGGTACCGTTAAAAGCCCCAGTTGGACCATGGTGACTCCCTGCATAGCTACCCAATGGCTGATGGTTTTTTCCTTGATACGCTGCGTATTGGCGACATCCTGGGAGGTCGCCTTGAGCAGTGCAGTCAAGGCAATGGCGACCACGGCCAGCGCCAGCAGCACTTCGATTAAAGTAAATCCCTTGTTCATTGATTTGCGCATCATCAGGTGTCGCTGTTTGTCAGTTCAATGTCGCCGTTATGTCCGCCAATCAGCACAGCCAGCCTTGGTTTTTCAGGGGTGCCAAACGTAAGCTCAAAAGGAGACATGTCCCCTGACGGATTAATAACAATGTCAGGCCGATTATCCCGGTTGCGAATAGCCGCTTTCAGACTTACGACGACATGCTTTGGAAAGGGTTGCCAATGAAACCGGCTGTTTTTAGGCATGGGTTGCCAGCGAAGGCCCTGCTCAAAACGAAAGGTTTCATAGCCGTTTCGATTGATATTAATACCCAAGGTATTGACCTCAAGAATAGCTCGATGCTGAACAAGTTTGACATAAGAAGCAAAATGCTCGGCGCTGACGACCGCTTTGCGGCCGGCGCCAAAATCACCAAACGCGAGCAGGGTTACACTTAGAATAATGCCGGTAATGACGATGACCACCAGGATTTCAATGAGCGTAAAACCGCGTTTATTGGGCATCCCAGTTACCTATCTCAGCATTTATGCCGGTTCCACCGGGTTGACCTTCGGCGCCTAAGGTAAAGACATCCACATCCCCGTGTTCACCGGGATTGAGGTACAGGTACTCACGCCCCCAGGGATCTTTCGGTACGGATTTCAAATATTGTTTCCAATCACGCGGCACGGGATTGCTGGTGGGTTTTTCAACCAATGCCTGCAGGCCTTGATCAGTGGTGGGGTAGACACCATTATCCAGCTTGTAAAGGTCAAGCGCGTTTTGTATGGCCAACACATCCTGTTTGGCTTTTACCACCCGGGCTTCATCTGGACGGCTGATAATTTTAGGTACAATAATAGACGCAAGAATACCCAGGATGACGACGACGACCATAATTTCTATCAGGGAAAAACCCTTCTGATTACTCATTAATCACTCCTAAAGCCAAAAGAAAAAATCAGGCAACCAATTGCTCCATGGAAAAAATGGGCAGTAAGGTTGCCAATACAATAAATAATACCACAGCGCCCATCAGCAGGATAACCAGGGGTTCAAGCAGGGTCAGGGCCGTATCAATCAAGCGTTGTACTTCATTATCGAGATGTTGCGCGGCGCGTTCCATCATGGTGGCAATCTGGCCGCTTTTCTCTCCGCTGGCAATTAAGTGCGTTGCCATGGGGCTTAAAAAATGCGTATCTTTTAAGGCTTGATGAATGGCGGTTCCTTCACGAACGCGCGTTGTTGCAGCATCGAAGGCATCGCGCATGACGAGGTTAGTCACCAGACTCGCTGAAACCCGCATGGTTTCAAGAACGCTGACCCCGGCTGCGAAGAGTATGCCAAACGTATGGATATAACGGGCGACATTCACGGAGCGAACCAGGTAGGAGCTTACTGGCAATTTGAGCAGAAGCCTGTGCCAGAGCATGCGGATTTTCAGGTTCTTTAAACTTCGCTTAAACCCGATGAAAGCGAGCACCATGGCTCCTGACAGGAATAGACCGTAATCTTTAATAAAATCACTCATGTGGATAAGGACTTTGGTCATGGCTGGGAGCGATTGCCCGCTTGAAGTAAACACTTCTATGATTTTCGGAACGACAAAGGCTAACAAGAAACTGATAATGGCGGCGGAAACTATGATCATCAGCGTCGGATAGATGAGTGCCTGTTGAACTTTCTGACGTGTTCCCTGCTGATTTTCAGTATAATCGGCCAGTTTTTCGAGGACAATATCAAGACGTCCTGTCTGTTCGCCGGCAGCGACGGTCGCCCGATAAAGCTCAGGGAAAGCCTGTGGAAATTCATTCATGGATTGGGCAAGACCATAGCCTTCGAGAACTTTCGAGCGCACACCGATAATTAAGGATCGGACTTTGTCTTTTTCCGTTTGTTCGCTGACACCGCGCAACGATTCTTCGACAGGGATGCCGGCAGCGAGAAGCGTTGCCAACTGGCGGGTAAACAAGGATAAATCCTGGGCGGAAATTTTAACGGAGTGCTGGGTTTGTTTTTGTTTGGCCTGGGTCTGGATTTGCACTGGGACGAGGCCCTGATCACGCAACAATTGCCGGGCATGGCGTTCCGAATCCGCCTCAATGACCCCTTTATGGGTACTTCCCGATTTGGTTAGAGCTTGGTATTGGTAGGCGCCCATGATCATTACAAAAGAATACGTCAAAGCAGTTTAATCTATTGGGTTTAATCTGTCACTGCGGTACACTCTGGCTAGTAGTCAATCCTGGAGATAACAATGGACGATAATTTGATTGTAAAAGCAATAAAAAAACACGATGCTAAATTTATTGACCTTCGTTTCACGGACACAAGAGGCAAAGAACAACACATTACTCTTCCAGTATCAGCCATTGATGATGATTTCATTGAAAATGGCAAAATGTTTGATGGGTCGTCCATCAAGGGTTGGCAAAAAATACATCAATCTGATTTGGCACTCATGCCTGATTTGGATACCATACTGCCCGATCCATTTTATCAGGACAGTACCCTTATCGTCCGTTGTAATGTTGTTGATCCGCAAACCATGTTGGGATATGACCGTGATCCGCGCTCTCTGGCGATGCGTGCAGAAAACTATTTGAAGTCCACCGGAATTGCCGATACAGCATACATCGGGCCTGAGCCTGAATTTTTCCTTTTTGATGATGTCCGCTGGGAAACCAGTATGAGTGGTTCATTCTATAAAATTGACTCGTCTGAAGCCCAATGGAATTCCGGCAAAGTATTTGAAGGGGGTAACATCGGCCATCGTCCCAGCATTAAAGGGGGTTATTTTCCTGTACCGCCTGTCGACTCCTCACAGGATATCCGTTCAGCTATCTGCCTGACGCTTGAATCCTTGGGTATTCCAGTCGAAGCGCATCATCATGAAGTGGCAACAGGTAACCAATGTGAAGTAGCGACCCGGTTTGACACCGTGACCCGCAAGGCTGATCAATTACAGGTTTTAAAATACGTCATTCATAATGTGGCGCACAATTATGGCAAAACGGCAACTTTTATGCCCAAGCCTTTAGTGGGTGATAATGGCAGCGGTATGCATTGTCATATGTCCCTGGCCAAAGATGGCGTTAACCTGTTTGCCGGTGAGCAATATGCCGGCTTATCTGAAACGGCGTTGTTCTTTATTGGAGGCATCATTAAGCATGCCCGTGCCTTGAATGCCTTTACTAATCCATCAACGAACAGTTACAAACGCTTGGTCCCTGGTTTTGAAGCACCGGTTCTTTTGGCCTATTCTGCCCGTAACCGCTCTGCAGCCATTCGTATCCCACATGTGAATAATCCCAAAGGACGCCGTATTGAAGTGCGTTTCCCGGATCCGACAGCTAATCCCTATCTGGCTTTCTCGGCGATGGTAATGGCGGGTATTGATGGTATTCAGAAAAAAACTCATCCTGGGCAACCGATGGATAAGGATTTGTATGATTTACCGCCCGAAGAACTGGTTGATATCCCAACCGTGTGTGGTTCATTAGAGCAAGCCGTGGATAATCTGCGTCAGAATCATGAATTTCTGTTGCAAGGCGATGTATTCAGTCGGGATTTTATCAATAGTTATATTCAATTACGGGAAGCTGAAATTTCTCAGGTAAGAAGCCTGGTTCATCCCTTTGAATTCGAGCTTTATTACAGTTTATAAGGATATTGAGAAGGAAATGCGATGCGAACATTCTGTTATTTGATGTTGATGATTTTGGCTGTTGGTTCGTTACACGCCGAGATATACAAATGGACAGACAGCGAGGGTAATGTTCATTTCAGTGATCAACCCCATCAAGGTTCTGAGAAAATTAATTTACCCGCGTCGCAGACCTTTACCCCGCCGCCACAAAACAACAGCGCGTCTCCGCCTGCCAAAGCGCAGGAAAGTGATGCTGAAAGAGGATATAAAGTCCTTCGCATTGCCCAACCGATTGATGAAGCCACCATTCGCAATAGCCAGGGGTATGTTCCTGTGATTGTTGAAATTTCTCCGGAGTTAAAATCAGGCGATAAACTACAGATTCTGTATGACGGTGAACCCTTGGGTGAACCTCAGGCGACCACCGTTTTTGCCTTGAATGATGTAAAACGAGGTTCACATACCATTGCTGTACAGGCTGTGGATGACGAAGGAACGGTGTTGAGCACCAGTGAAATGATCACCATCTTCATGCATCGACCCCGAGTAGGCATGGTGCCACAGACCAAACCTAAAAATACCGCCAATTAACCCTTGAAAAAAGCGGTTTCATCCCTATATAGAGCTTATTCGCGATCGGCATGGGTTCATGCCGATCGTTTTTCAGTGGGCTCAGTTACGAATCAGTTGGAGATTGACAAAGATGGTTCAAAAGCAACAAACAATGGGATTTCAAACCGAAGTCAAACAAATGCTGCATTTGGTTGTTCATTCGTTATACAGCAATAAGGAAATTTTCTTGAGGGAGTTGATTTCCAACAGTTCGGATGCACTCGATAAGCTGCGTTTTCTTGCTTTGTCCAATTCGTCTCTCTATGAAAATGATTCAGATTTGCGCATTACCGTTGAGCACAACGAAAAATTAAAAACCATCACCATCAGGGACAATGGTATTGGTATGAGTTGGGATGAAGCCGTTGAAAATCTCGGTACCATTGCCAAATCAGGCACTAAAGAATTTTTAAGCCACATGACCGGTGATAACGCCAAGGATTCCCATCTCATTGGTCAGTTCGGTGTGGGATTCTATTCGGCCTTTATTGTAGCAGATAAAGTAACGGTCAAAAGCCGCCGTGCAGGCTTGAGTTCTGAAGAAGGAATCGTCTGGGAATCCAAAGGCGATGGGGAATTCACTATTGCTCAGGAAAAGCGCAATGAACGCGGCACTGAAATTACGCTACATCTGAAAGACGAAGAGAATGAATTTCTGAGTGATTGGCGAATCCGCAGCATCATCAGCAAGTACTCTGATCACATCTGCTGGCCTATTTTAATGAAAAAGATGGCAGATGAAGAGGGCAAGGAAAGCAGTGAATTTGAGACGGTGAACAAAGCAACCGCTTTATGGACGCTGCAAAAATCAGAAATCAGCGATGAAGAGTATAAGGCCTTATACAAGCACATTTCCCATGATTACCAAGATCCTTTAACCTGGTCGCATAACCATGTCGAAGGGAAACAGGATTATATCAGCCTGCTTTACATCCCATCTCACGCCCCCTTTGATCTATGGCAACATGAGATGAAGCATGGCTTAAAGCTGTATGTCAAACGGGTTTTTATTCTTGATGATGCGGCTCAATTTTTACCTCGTTACCTGCGTTTTGTGAAAGGGATTATTGATGCCAGCGATCTGCCTTTGAATGTTTCGCGCGAAATTCTGCAGGACAATAAACAGGTTGAAGCCATTAAATCAGCCTGTACCAAACGAGTCTTGTCCATGCTAGAGAAATTGAGCACTCAGGATGCTGAAGCTTATCAAAAATTCTGGAATGAATTTGGCCTGGTGATGAAAGAAGGACCGGTTGAAGATTTTGCCAATCGTGAAACAATTGCTAAATTGTTGCGCTTTACCTCAACCCATAGCGATTCTGAAAAACAGAATGTCACGTTAATGGATTATGTCTCACGTATGAAAGACGGGCAGGATAAAATCTATTATATTACCGCTTCAAGTTATAATGCAGCTAAACATAGCCCGCATCTTGAAATTTTCAAGAAAAAAGGCATTGAAGTCCTGCTGTTAAGCGATCGCATCGATGAATGGCTGGTTGGTTACCTTAGTGAATTTGATGGGAAAAAACTGCAATCCATCAGCAAGGGTAAAATTGATCTGGATAAGGAAGAAACGCCTGAAATCAAAGAAAAAGAAGAGTCTTTAGCACCGATGCTCAAACACATTAAAGACGTTTTGGGTGAGCGGGTTAAAGACGTTGCCTTGACTCATCGCCTGACTGATTCCCCGGCCTGTGTTGTGGCGGATGATCAAGACATGGGGCTTGAAATGCAACGCATACTGCAGGCAGCTGGACAGCAGGTGCCCCTGTCCAAACCGATTTTTGAAATCAACCCGGAACATGCTCTGGTTAAACGTCTGCATAACATCAATGATGATGAGCAATTTGCAGAATGGGTTATTGTGCTTTTCGAACAAGCCGTTCTTGCAGAAGGCGGACAATTGGATAACCCGGCAGATTTCGTGAGTCGGGTGAACAAATTATTGGTTGCGGCGTAATAGTATAAGGGGGCTGGTCTTTGGCTTGCTCCCGCCCTGACAAATAAAAAAGGCTCGTATCAACGAGCCTTTTTTTGCATTATTGGTTATTCGTCTGTCAAGCGAAAATATTTGGTACCAAAATAACGCTGTAATTTTTTTCGTATTGTCCCACGGCTAATGCCCAGCATTTTAGCAGCTTGCAGTTGATTGCCGCGGCGTTTCTCCATGACGGCTTGTAAAAGAGGGGGTTCTACTTCAGAGAGAATCATGTCATAAAGATCATCAATGTTTTTGCTTTTATTTTCTGCAAGAAAACGTGAGACTAAATTGTAAACCAAATCCTGCAAGCCTTGCTCTTGTTTAACACTTTGAGTAGTCGCTTGTGTATCAATGACATTCATCATAACTTCCTTATTTTAGTTAAATCATTATCCAATTACTTTCGATCTCCTCGAAAGCAAAATTAATTGTACATGAAGGTTAATTGATAATCTAGATTCCACCAAGGGATTAGGCGTACAAATCAACACGATATTTTGCGTTAATCATGTCATCAAAATCAGCATGATGCCAAGCTAAACATCTTCAGTATTTTAGGTTATAGTTAATTGTCACATCAATAGGGATATATCATGACAAATCGAGATAATCTGTCCACTGACGTTCGTCAGGAGTTGCATCGTAACTGGGGTTGGTTACTTGCGCTGGGTATTATATTTGTTGTGCTTGGCGTGATTGGCCTTGGCATGGTTGTTGGTCTCACATTAGCCAGTGTGCTCCTCATCGGTATTTTATTGATTATCGGTGGTGTCATACAAGTCGTTGACTCCTTTAAGTGCCGGGGCTGGAAGGCATTCATATGGCATCTTCTTATTGCTCTTTTTTATGTTTTTGCCGGCGGGCTCATGATTTATTATCAGGTTCTTGCATCGGTCGTAATTACAGCAATGATTGCCTGGCTACTTATTATTATTGGTATAGCACGTTGTATTATGGCCTTTTCGATTAAAGAATCGACTGGTTGGTATTGGCTGCTGTTAGCCGGCATTGCCGCCCTGGTTTTAGGGATTCTGATTCTGGCTCAATGGCCAATGAGTGGTTTCTGGGTGATTGGGTTATTTATTGCGATTGAAATGTTAATTAACGGTTGGTCTTATATTTTCCTCGCCTTAGCCATGCGCAGGATTTAGGCTCACTTAAAGGATTGTCCTCTTAATGTACTATAATTAAAAGGTATAAACATTTCTTTTACACCTTCCAAAGACTGTTATCACATTATACCTGTTCAATTGCCGCATGAATCATGCGGCTTTCTCTACATGCAATCGAGGAATTACGATGTCGACCTATACTGCGACAATTTATTTTGATGAATTTGAAATAATTAAGCATTCTGGAAATGATCTGGAATCTCTTTTTGTCTGGATGTTAACGCAGGCACAAGGAAAATTCGGCAACTTAAGCGGAAAAATTACTAATAACAGAACGAAGATAATCGAAAAAGAATTTCGTATTGCCGCGCACGAATAGCTGCGTTTTTTTATGTGTAGCTCTAATCTGTACCGATGAAAATCTAAAATTATAAATCGTTCACCATCCTCAATTACCTATCAGACTTAAAAGCATATAAACTGCTTTTCCCCGCAGCAATCGAGCAGACGCTGTCTCGATTTTGCAGACCGTACGCAGTGGTTGCGCATTATCTGATCAGGTCTATAATTTAAATAAGTTGCTCAGCAGGGAGGCTTTCTTAGAGGTATTCATCATGGCAATCAAGATTGGCAGCAAAGCTGTCAATGTATTAAATGGTGGCGCAGGAAATGATTTCCTGCTTTGTTTTTTTGGTACAAATACGCTCAATGGTGGTGCGGGAAACGACAGTCTGTTCGGTGGTTCTGGCAAGGATACACTCCGAGGCGGCGCGGGATCCGATCGTATTTATGCAGGATCGGGTAACGACACCATCATTCATGATGTGGTTCATGATCAAGGCAAGTTCGATATCTATGATGGCGGTCGAGGTATTGACACGCTCATTCTTGAAGTTTCTCAAAGTTTCCTGGCACGTGCCGATGTCCAAACTGCGCTCAATGCCGTAACCAGCAAAGCCTTGCCTGCCGGAACTCAATTCTCTTTTGGAGGGTATGTCCCGGGATGGAATTTGACTATCAAGGGCATTGAAAAACTGGTGATAAAAATAAAAGGCGTACCGGTTTCTCCGAGCATCGCCATCAATGACGTCATCAACACGCAGGAGGATACACCATTTGTCATTCCGGTAGCGCAATTGTTGGCGAATGACAAAGGGGGTAATGCCATTCTGAGCGTTGATTACACGGGTTCCGGGAATTTAAGTTTTAGCAATGGTGTTATTACCTATGTGCCTGTGAGTAACTACCACGGAACGGATACGTTCAAATACACTATCGCCAATGGCCTGGGAGGCAAGAGTGTTGCTACAGTAACGCTTCACGTCAACTCCGTTAATGATGAACCCATCGCTGTTGATGATGGGTTTTCAACCAGTGGAGAACTGATTATTTCGACAAACGACCTCCTGACCAATGACACGGATGCGGATGGCGATAGTTTATCGATTATCGATATAACGGGAGGGAATGGCACTATAGAACTTTTGCGGGATGCAACGGGTGCGATTACTGGTGTGAAGTATATCCCAACCCCCTCTTTTAGCGGACAAACAGCATTGACCTACACCTTGACGGATGGTCATACTGACGCACAGGGAACAATCCTGATTAACGTGACGTCCTCTAACAATGGCAACTCTAGCGGCGGAGATGACAATGGTTCTGGTCCAGGGAATGGAGGCAACAATGGGAGTGGGGACGATGGTTCAGCTCCCGGCGGTGGAAGTAATAATGGCAACGGAAATGATGGTTCGACCACAGCAGGTGGTGGAACCGGCACCGGCAACGATGGTTCAGCCACATCCGGCAGCGGTGTGAGCACCGGCAGCGATGGTTCAGCCACAGCCGGCAGCGGTGTGAGTACCGGCAGCGATGGTTCAGCTACAGCCGGCAGCGGTGTGAGCACCGGCAGCGATGGTTCAGCCACAGCCGGCAGCGGTGTGAGTACCGGCAGCGATG
>NZ_LNYA01000023.1:201364-295257 GCF_001467615.1 Legionella erythra
GGCGTGAGTACTGGCAGCGATGGTTCAGCCACGGCCGGCAGCGGTGTGAGTACTGGCAGCGATGGTATCGCTACTGCGGGGACTGACGTGAGCACTACCGCGGGTACTACGGTGAGCACCGGAAGTGATGGTACCGCCACTGTCGACAGCGGCTTAAGTACCGGAAGTGTTGCTACCGCGACCACTACACTCACGACAGGCAGCACAGCAACGATCAGTGTATTGGATACCGCGTCCGATGCAACGGTTGCCACGGCAGCGCTGATAACGAATACCGATGCAGTTATTTCTCAGGTTATCACAGGCTATGTGGTGACTGATGAGACGCAATGGCAGGTTGGCAGTGCCCTGGATAGCAGCAGCAATGACGAGTTAGGCGTTCTCGGTGTATACACGGTTCATGATGAGTTATGGGCAGGATAGATCGGCTAATTCATTCACAGGGATCGTGGGTGTCTAAACAAAGAAGGGATTAGACACCCGAGGATAATAAGACAGTTTCTGATCACAATTCAGAAATTATTGCTTGGTATAGACACAAGAAACGACTTCCTTGCCTTCCGGAGATTGCGAAGTGAGTGTCATTGACAGTTGATTGTCTTTAACCGCCAGGGTGCCTTCTTCGTAGCCCATCATATTGAAATCAAATGCGGGTGAGCGCAAAACATACACTACTTTCAACAACAGCGCTGAATAATTCTGTTGCCATTCCATGACGGTGTGCATAAAAACAGTAGCTGTCTGCTCGGAAAGAGCATGTGTCTCTAATGTTTCGGTTGAGAAATGCAACCCATCGATGGTCAGGCCAAAATCATCATTGGCGATAACCAGTGTATCCTTGTCATCGCCGTTCTCGCACTGACCCACCCAGGTTCCAGCAAAGTCAGCGAAGTGTTTGTCGCCTTCGTTGTCTCTGACCTGTTGAACGGATTTTAAGGATTTTTGAACGGGTGCTGGAATAAATTTGTGGAAAAAAGTTGCAGAAAATAATGGATTACAAATGACCAAACCGCCTGCAATCAGCATTGCAGTAAATGACTTCTTGCCCATAACGACTCCCTTGGTTATTTAGCGAGAGCATTTTAGCAAAATTATTGTCAATTATTCAATAAGTTATAGAGAAATAAATCAGAATTCTGCGCTTGGAATGCTGTTGTCAGGCGTTGAGTTAACCCCTGGTTTGGTGATTTGTTGTAAACGATTTAAACTAAACGTACGGGGGTATGCAAGGCAGTGACTGTGGATGAGTCAATAGAACAATTTGAGCAGGCCTTAATCAATGCCGGCACTGTTTCGGCATGCGATGACGCCTTAAGGCATTTTTTAGCAAAGAAAGGGATCACCACGTTTTCCTTTACTTATTACGCCTACAACCCTGTCGCGGTCAATCAGTTAAAATACGACACGTGCTCCGCCAACTTTAAATCCTGGCATGATCATTACCTCGCAGAAAATTACAACAACATTGACAATACCTTGCGCTATACCTATAACAATCAATTGCCGGTGTATTGGAACTTACAGCAGCAATTGCGGCAGGCCACGTCCGACTCCGAGCGGCAAATGCGACTTGATTCCATTGCGTTTGGGGCAGAATGCGGTTTGTCCATTCCTATCCACGGCGCCCATAATAATTTTGCCATTCTTTTACTGGTGCAGATGCAAGGGCAGCAATGCGGCCTTGAACAAATGAGTCGCCAATATGAATTCATGGTGGCTGCCCAGCTTTATTATCATTACCTGCAGGCTCATCTGCTTGAGCAGGTCAGCGAACAAAAAAGCTTTAAATTGACCCAACGGGAAATACAATGCCTGCTATTAATAGCCCGCCAATACTCCGTGCGGGAAATGGCTCAGGCTTTGGAATTAACCGAGAGAACGATTAACTTCCATATTCAGAAACTGAATAAGAAATTAGGTGTCAAGAACAAATACCAGGCTTTGTCCAAGGCCATCACGCTGCAATTACTACCGCTTTAATACCCCTGTTAGAAATGACAGTGCTCAAAACACGCTCTTTGGGAATAAAATTTATGCAGTTATAAACCAAGGGGCTATTATGAATGCGTTTAAAAAGTTATTCGTCACGGCAATCAGTGCACTTCCTCTTTATGCACACGCGAATTTAACCTTGTATACCACCAGTTGGTCCATGTATGGGCAAAATCCTTATGAATACGATGGGGCCTACAAAAACAATCAGCCTTATGGCCAGTTGAAATACGTCAGTAACCCCGATATGGTGGCTCAATTCAACAAGGCCGATGTCGTTGTCTGGAGTTTTATGCAGGTTTGGAATGCCAACGATCCGGAGCAGGCCAAATACGCTATACCTCAACGCTGGAATGGGTTGATGCATTTCGACGATCTGTGGGCTGAGTTGCCGCTTGAAGGCTCGTGGATAAGTAATCTTCCTCCGGAAACCAAGGACTTCCTGACGTTTTGTAAAGCCAACGAAGGGGCTTGCTCCGCTGTTCAGACCAATGGCAATACAGGAGCCAAAGAACTCTTTAATTACACGGATCAAAAAGGGGTAGGGCAGTTGAACAGTTTTGGTGCGTTTATTCATTCCACCAAATTTACGGCCAAGCGCATCCTTGCTATCGGTGGTGCCAATACACCGGAAAATAAAGCCGTCAGTACCGCCACATATGAGGCTATTTTTGCTAATCAGGATAAATTTTTAAATCAATTAAATTCCTGGATGACGCATTTTAAAAACTTAAAAGGGGTTGATTATGATTTTGAACCGCCTATTGATCTTCAGACTGGTGCTCAGCTTCCGCCTGACTCACGTACCTTAAGTGATTACAAAAACCTGTTCAACCTGGTAAAGGCCAGCCGTAACAAATTGGGTCCTGACGCTTATATCTCCGTCACCATCACCGTCAATAAAGACTATTTAACCGCCATTGATCAATCGGTGGATGGCGGGTGGTTCAAAGCCATAGCGCCTTATGTTGATAGTGTAAATTTAATGACCTATGATTTGCATGGCCCCTGGGGGCACGACAGTGATCCGTATACCTCAATCCATGCTTATTTAATACAGCCCCAAAGCCTGCATAAAGATGAGTTTGCGATTAATTACGGCACGGATGAAATCACCAACCAGGTTCTGTCTTATGGCATGCCGAAAAACAAGCTGCAAGTGGGTATTGCAGCCTATGGTCGAGGATATGCCGGTGTTGAAGCGGGTGAGGATGCCAGCCGACCTGGATTTGAACAACGCTGGACTGGTGCAAGCCATTTTCCGGCGGCCTATTCCAATCAGGACGGCATGGTGCCTTATAACAGCGTTGACAAAATTATGAAGGATTTCGGTTATCAAACGTATTCAGTCGATGCAGAAGACGAAGCAGGCAATACTGTCGTGGCTGGTGCCTATCTTTATAATGACAAGGCAAAGCAATTTGTCGGTTATCAATCCCCTCAAACAGTGAAGGCCTTGTGTGAATTCATCAAACAAAAACAATTGAAGGGAGCTATTATGTGGAGTGCGGATACCGATTTATCGGTATTTAACCCCCATAGCCTGGTGGCTGTTTACAAACAAAATTGCCAATAAGCTCTTTACTGACGTTTTTATTTCAAAGATGGAGCGCGGTTTAACCCCCTGTTTGATTGACCGTCCAGGGGGTTTTTTGTTCCAAGAGGTTAATGACTGCCCCGATAGCCACTGGTTTTGAAAAATAATACCCCTGGACTTTGTCGCATTGATGCTGGTTTAAAAACTGGATTTGATGCTCGGCTTCAACACACTCAGCTACGACCGAGAGGCCAATAGCATGAGAGAGGTGAATGATAGAGCTGACAATATCAGAGTCCACCTTATCTGCAGGGACATTTTTAATGAGAGTCGGGTCGAGCTTTAAGGTATCAAGCGGTAATTGCCGCAAATAATTCAATGATGAAAAACCGACGCCAAAATCATCCAGAGTAATCGATACCCCCATTTCCTTAAGCTGCAGGATAATCCGTTCACTGTTTTCCATGCTGCGGATTAATGAATTTTCAGTAATTTCAAACTCAAGCTGTTTGGCTGTTACCCGGGTTTTCTGAATAATACTTTGCACTGTTTGGATAAAATCGTATTCTTCCAATTGCTGAGATGAAAAATTAACAGCCAGCTTGATGGGGTGATTGTGTTTTTTAATGTTGTGCAGGAACTGTTTATATTCCATGCAGGCGAGTTCAAAGGCTCTCTCACCCACGGGTTTGATAAGTCCGGTTTCTTCGGCGACAGGCAGAAATTGATTCGGGTAAAGTATGCCGCCGTCACGGGTCGGTAAGCGCAATAACGCTTCGATACTGACCATGCGTCCAGTACGCAAATCATATTGCGGTTGGTAATGCATCATCAATTTATCCTGTTCCAGGGCTTCACGTAATAAATTCTCAATATCCAGTTTGTCCTGCAGGCGATGAACCATATCGTAATTAAAAAATTGATAGTTGTTGCGTCCTGCCTTCTTGGCACAATACATGGCGATGTCGGCATGTTTGATTAAAGCCTGCTCATCGGTGCCGTCATCCGGCCAGATACTGATGCCGATACTCCCGGTCACAAACAGTTTGTGCCCTTCAATCGTCACCGGCTCATTGAGCCTTCTCAAAATACGTTTGGCAACCTTGGTGGCCCCCACGTTGTCTGTCACCCGCTTTAACATGATAATAAATTCATCACCGCCGAGGCGTGTGGCAATGTCTCCGGCCTGAATCACATTGCTAATGCGTTTGGCAATAATTTGCAACAGCATATCGCCAATTTTATGGCCCAATGCATCATTGATTAATTTGAAACGATCCAAATCAAGGAACAAAACGGCGAGTTTACTCTGCCCGGCGGTATTGCTGAGCCATTCTTTCATGCTGGACAATAGATGCTGACGGTTGGCAAGGCCAGTTAATGGATCATAATAAGCGATTTGCTCAAGCTCGATGTTTTTTTGCTCCAGTTTGTTTTTAGCCATACGCAGGTTGATTAAATTATTAATCCTTGCTTTTAACTCCTCGGCAGCAAAAGGTTTGGTAATGTAATCCTGCACGCCGCTACGCAGCAGTTTCAAGCGAAATTCTTCATCATTTTTGGCCGTGAGCAGAATGACGGGGGTATCAGCCAGCTCTGCTCTCTGGTGCAGGTTTTCTATTAATTCTTCACCGCTCATGCGCGGCATCATGGCGTCTGATAAAATTAAATCCGGCTTGTGAGCTACGGCTTTATTAAATCCCTCAAGTCCATCGGTGGCGGAAATCACATGAAAATCAGTGGATAATACCTCCGCAATAAAGCGGTTCATGTCAATATTATCTTCAACGACCAGTACCGTTGGTTTTTCATTAATATTAATTTGTACTTCGGCCATTTCGCTGGCTTTAGCCACTGGTTTCAATGACAATACCGTGGATTTACTCATCTCATCCAAAGAGGGGTCGTAGCTGTCTAATGACGCCCGCTTCACGGCTGCTCCCGCCGGGGCGGTCAAAGGCAGTTCCACAATAAACTCTGCACCGCCTCCCTTGGATTCTTTAACAAAAACCTGTCCCTTCTGGAGTTCAACAAAGTCTTTAACAATGGCAAGGCCGAGACCGGTACCTCCGTGTTTTCGTGTTTCCCCGCCTTCTACCTGGCTGAAGCGCTCAAAAATAACCTGATACAATTCTTCAGGAATACCTGGGCCGTTATCCCGTACGCTGATAGTTGCTTTGTGATCATCATGGGACACCGTGCAAACAATCAAACCATTGGCTGGCACGAATTTAAACGCATTGGATAAGAGATTAAGCAGGATATGCTGCATTTTTTCCGCATCGATTTCCGCAATTAAAATAGGCGGGCTTTGGACATTAAAATGGATCCCCTTGTCTTCGGCCAGGCTGTTAAAATTCTCAGCAATGACTCGAACTAATTTGGCCAGATTGACTTCCTGATAATTAAGCACCATTTTCCCGGCATCAAGTTTGGCGATATTGAGCAAATCATTGACATGTTTTAACAGGATATGGGCATTGTTGTTGATGATTTCCACGGGCTTGTGCATGGATAAGGGTAAGGAAGGATCCTTTTTCATTTTTTCCAGGGGCCCCAATATCAGCGACAGGGGGGTACGCAACTCATGACTCATGTTGGCGAAGAACTGAGTTTTTAATTGATTTAATTCTTTAAGTTGCCGGTATAATACTTCCTGTTGAGTTTTCTTTTGTTCGAGTTCCTTGATGGCGGCACGCAACTGCTTGTTGGCTTCCTGAATTTCCTGAGCCCTTAAAAAAATTTCCATCTGCATGCGTTCTGTACGGCTACGCAATTCCTCGGTTAATTTATTTTGCTCGGTTCCCGCCTGTTGGAGATGGACGAACTCAGTAACATCCTTGACACGATGAATGATATAGAGCAACTCATTCTCTTTATTGAGTACAGGCACATTCATTGGACTCCAGTACCGTTCTTCAAATGCTGTGCCCTGCGATTCAGGTGTTCGTATGTCGTATTTTTGCACGGCCATGGTGTCTGAGATTTTGTTTTGCAAAACCCGCTGCAATGATGCACGCAGGTTATTGACGCCGGTCGCACTGGGTTCGTTGGGATTATCCGGGAATACATCAAAAATATAGCGGCCAAGGATCTGTTCCCGAGTGACCAATGTGGCTTTCAGATAGGCATCGCTTACGGCGATGATATTGAGCGCACTGTTCAGAACCAGATACAAGTCAGGAGTGGATTCAAATAAGACTTTAAAATCAAGCGGCTCCTTCAAGTAATTTGACATCGTGCAACTCCTCCATGAGTTTAAGCAACGCCAATTCAGTGAATGCTCTTGAGTAGTATCGAGCAGAATAATCTTAAATATATAATAGCCTTTTTTTAGCGAAAAAGGGGAGGCAAATGACCAAAAAATGACGATTTTATGCTTTTTTATTCGATATATGCCAAAAAAAAGGTGATTTTTTGGTCAAAATCACTCCGTTTGGAAAAAGCTGTCTGGAGGATGAAAAAAGGATTACCGGGATAACTCATTCTTTATCAGTTCATCAATGCTCAAGTCCGCTTGTTCACTGGATAATTCCTGCCTTAGTCCCTGAAGACGCTGCACCATGGTCTTGGCCATTTGCTTATCATGTAATAATTCGTTGATGAGATACGCAAGCTCAGTGGGGTTGCAATCATATTGCAGCAATTCCGGTACAATCATTTGATTTTTTAACAAATTACAAAGCCCCAGGTATTTTACCTTAATTAATTTGGTGGCGGCGATGTAGGTTAACAGGGACGCTCTGTAGATAATGCACATGGGTTTAGCCAATAACGCGCATTCCAGAGAGGCTGTACCCGAAGCAACAACCACACAATCACTGCAGGCAGCGACATCAATCGCCTGGCCTTCAATAAAGGAAATGGGTACTTTACTGTGGCTAAAATAGGAGCGGATCAACGCTGCATCAATGGTGGCTGCGATTGGAATGACAAAATGAATATCCTGACGCTGTCGGTCAAGCTGTTCAGCCGCTTTTAAAAGCACCGGCATATGCCGGTCAACCTCATTACGGCGACTGCCTGGAAGCAAAGCAATCAAACGCTTATTAAGCGGTAGATTCAATGCCATTCTGATCGAGGTCAGGTTATCGTAGACAGGTATATTGTTGACTAGCGGATGACCAACAAAAGAGACGGGGACATGCGCCTGGTGATACAAATTTTTCTCAAAGGGTAATATGACAGCCATATGATCGACGCATTTGCGAATGGTGTGGATGCGATTGGCCTTCCAGGCCCAGATTTGCGGGCTGATGTAATAGACGATGCGCAAGCCCAAGACCCGCTTGGCAAAGCGGGCCAGACGCAAGTTAAACCCAGGGTAATCAATGAGGATAAGCAAATCCGGTTGAACCGTTTTGAGGTGATGTTTAATTAATGTCCATGCCTTTTTGATAACCAGGAAATGACGCACGACTTCCGTAATACCCGTGACGCCGAAACTGGCCAAATCGCTAATCACATTCACACCGGCCTGTCGCATGTGGCGGCCGCCTATACCGCTTAATTCAAGTGCGGGATTTGAGGCCAGAAGCTTGGATACCAGTTTAGCGGCATGGGCATCCCCTGACTCCTCACCGGCAATAATAACAACCTTTTTAGGCTGTGAATTATTCATCTTGGGTTGCAAGACGGGAGAGGATTAAGGAGGTAATCTGGGTCGCTGTAGCCAGCGCATTGCGGCCGTCCAGTCCGGTAACCAGCGGCGTGCTGTCCTCCCTGATGGCGGTGATAAAGGATTTTATCTCCGCAAGCAAAGCATCGCTCTGTTCAAAGGTTGATTCTTCACTGACTACATTGGGAATACCGGGGAACATTTCTTCCTGACCTTTGCGAAACACAGCAAATTGTTTGGCGTGGTAATTAATGGAAATGTAACATTCGGGCTGAAAAATCCGTGTTTTTCGTTCGGTTTTAAAGCTAATACGGCTTGCCGTAACATTGGCGACACAATGATTGGCAAACGTGATTCTGGCATTGGCAATATCGATGGTCGAAGAAAGGACCGGTGCGCCATGGGCATCGATGTGGATAATGGGGCTTCTAATGATGGATTGGATCAAATCGATATCATGGATCATTAAATCGAGGATCACATTCACATCGGTTCCGCGCGGGTTAAACGGTGCCAGACGTTGCGACTCAATAAATAGCGGTTTAACCAGGTACTTTTGCAGCGCCACGTGTGCGGAGTTGAAGCGCTCAAGATGACCAACCTGAAGCTTGACCCGGTGCTGTTCAGCCAATGCGATGAGTTCATCCGCCTGTTCAATCGTTTCGGTGATTGGTTTTTCGATCAGCACATGGATGCCCTGGCTCAGGCATTGCCTGGCGATCTCGTAATGTTGCGTGGTGGTGGCCGCGATACTGACGGCATCCACCTGGCCAAGGAGATCGTTAAAATTGTAATAGGCGGGGACGCCCAACTCCTGGGCAACCGCATCACAAGCGGTTTTATTCGCATCACAGACAGCCACCAAGGTCACGTCAGGCAGCATCTTGTATTTTTGAGCATGGAATCGACCCAGGTAGCCAACCCCAATGACGGCACATCTTAAAACACTCATGGTCTATAACATAGGAAAATTTGTGCGCATGATCGCATTTCCTGGGTGATAAATCAATTTTAAATGGTTATTATTGCCAGTCTTGCTACCCAGGGATATATAAATGGAAAATTATACTGCGGGGGTCGATGAAGTAGGGCGAGGGCCATTGGCGGGCCCTGTGGTCACCGCGGCGGTGATCCTGAAGCGGCCGCTTGACGGATTGACTGATTCGAAAAAATTGACCCCTAAAAAAAGAAAAATATTAGCAGAACAAATAAAAGAAGAAGCTATTTGCTTTGCCTACGGGAGGGCTGAAGTCAGTGAAATTGATGAATTAAATATCCATTGGGCCACATTACTGGCTATGAAACGCGCGGTGGAGGCTTTAACCATTAAACCAGCCAGGGTATTGGTGGACGGTTTACACAAACCCAAAATAGACATTCCCTGTGAAGCGATTGTTCAGGGGGATTTACTGATTGCGGAAATCAGTGCAGCGTCCATTCTGGCAAAAGTATCCCGCGATGAGGAAATGGAGCAACTGGATAACCTCTACCCGGGGTATGGCTTTGCTGTCCACAAAGGTTATTCCACAGACATGCATCGCCGGCTATTGCTTGAATTGGGACCATCGCCCATTCACCGCAAATCCTTCGCGCCGGTGATGGAATTATTAGGCAACGTCCCTGAACGTGGCCTGGCTGAACAGGCGTCAGGATAAAGCGGTAAACAGGATGCGATGCGAACTGATTGACATCAAAATGCCGAAACTGGCTAAAAATGTCACCATCGCGGTGCCGCCATAGCTCACCAAAGGCAATGGAATGCCCACCACAGGCAGTATGCCGGTGACCATGCCGATATTCACGAAGGCCGATAAAAAGAATGTCATGGCCAGGCTGGCTGCCAAGAGGCGGGTAAAGCTGGTTTGTGCCTGCCTGGCAATATACAGGCCGCGCAACGACACCAGAATAAACAACAGGATCAACAGCATGCTGCCGACAAAGCCAAACTCTTCACCACTAACGGCAAAAATAAAGTCGGTGGCATGTTCGGGTAAAAAATTGAGATGCGACTGACTTCCTGCCAGCCATCCCTTGCCGAAGGCTCCACCGGAACCAATAGCGATTTTGGATTGGATAATGTGATAACCGGATCCAAGCGGATCCTGTTCGGGATTCAACAATGTATAGATACGCTGGCGTTGATAATCGTGCATGACATGCCACAGCAGAGGGGCTGATAACCCGGCTAAGACCAGGAGCACCAGGAGGATGCGAAAACTGATGCCAGCCATAAAAATAACGCTTAAACCCGCAAAGACCACCATAATAGCGGTTCCCAGATCCGGCTGTTTGGCAATTAACAGTGCCGGGACAAAAATAATCACGGCAGCAATCAACAGATTTTTCGTGTCGATGGGAATAGGCTTGCGATCGAAAAACCAGGCGGCCATCATGGGCACGGCCAGTTTCATGATTTCTGAAGGCTGAAACCGAAAAACGCCCAAGTCCAGCCATCGCTGCGCCCCTTTCCCGATTTTGCCAATCACCATCACCGCCAGCAACAGGGCCAGACCGACACTGTATATCCAGGGTGTCCATATTTTATATTTGTGGGGCGGGACCATGGCGAAAACCATCATAATGCCGATGGCAAACGAAAGACGCATCAGCTGCCTTAACACCATGCCCAGGTTTTGATTGGAGGCGCTGTAAAGAATCAGCATGCCAAAAGCAATCACTCCCAGCAGCAAACCCAGCAAGGGCAAATCGACATGAATGGCTTTACTGGTAAAACGATAGACGGGACGGGCTTGTCGTTGATTCATGATGGGGATTCGCTCTTCTTCATCTCAAAATAGGCATCCAGAACTTTACGCGCCACATTAGAGGCCAATACGTCATTTTCAACCATGACTGCAATGGCGACTTCGGGATTTTCAACGGGCGCAAAGGCTATGAACAGGGAATGATCGCGTAAATGCTCAGGAATGACCTGATTGCGGCGTTTTTCATACTGACGTCCACCGAAAACCTGCGCGGTTCCTGTTTTTGCTGCAACCGAGTAGGGGGGATTACGGCCAAACCGATATCCCGTCCCCTCATTGCTGGTAGTGACTGCGTGCATGGCATCAACGATAATGTCCCAATTGGCTTCTTCATTAAGCTGCACCGCTTTTTCTTCAATGATTTGATAAGGGTGTACGTCGCCTTTATCGCTTTGCACAGATTTTAACAGTAAATGGGGCCTGTACCGTTTGCCATGCTGACTCATGGTGGCCACAGCATTCGCTAACTGCAGCGGCGAGGCCAGCATAAACCCCTGGCCGATGGCGGTAATCAAGGTGTCGCCGGGATACCAGGAAATGCCTTTCGTTCGCCTTTTCCAGGGTGCGCTCGGCAGAATGCCCGGTGCCTCTTCATGCAGATCGACTTTAGTCATCTGGCCAAAACCAAATTGGCTTAGCATTTTTTCAATTTCAGCGATACCCAGCTTATGACCCAGTTGATAAAAATAGGTGTCGCAGGAGACTGTAATGGCGCGTTTCAGGTTAATGACCCCATGGCCGCCTTTTTTCCAGTCCCGGTAGGCATGGCTTACTCCGGGTAGACGGAACCAGCCAGGATCATACACGCTGAAACCGGTATCGATGACACCTTTTTCAAGCCCGGCCAGTCCGACATAGGGTTTGACGGTGGAGGCGGGTGGGTATAAGCCCCGTACCGCGCGGTTATAGAGCGGTCGGTCGTGAGTATCCGAGAGTTTCTGGTAATCGGCAGATTTAATGCCGTTTACAAAGACATTGGGATCATAACTTGGAGAACTCACCATGGTCAGGATTTCTCCGCCGCGTGCAGTCATGACCACCACGGCGCCCCGTTTATCTTTCATCGCCTCATAGGCTACCTGTTGCAGGCGGATATCCACCGTCAGGTAGAGCTTTTCACCGGAAACCGGGTTTTGTTTGTTTAATATACGAACCGTTCGGCCGCTGACATCCGTTTCAACCTGTTGATAACCCACCTGCCCGTGCAGGATGTTTTCGTAGTATTTCTCAATACCGGATTTACCGATAAAGTTAGTCGCGCGGTAATTGGTGCTGTCTACCTGCTTCAGTTCCTGCACATTGATACGAGCAACATACCCAAGCAGATGAGCCGTCACTTCTCCCAGGGGATAATAACGCATTAAACGCGCCTTGATGCTGACCCCGGTGAATTGGTATTGATGAATAGCAAATGTTGCTACTTCCTCCTGGGTTAATTTCAATTTAATGGGGATGGGGACAAACGAGCGGTTCTGGCTGCGGATGCGTTTGAAATTTTCGACATCATCGTCGCTAATGGAGGGAAGTAAGGTTCTTAACCGGGTGATAGTATTGGTCATGTCACTTACCCGTTCCGGGGTGATTTCAAGAACATACACGGGAATATTTTCGGCAAGGACAACCCCATTTTTATCAAGAATTATCCCGCGCGGCGGCGCAATCGGGATGATGCTCATCTGATTCTTTAAAGACAGGGTTTCATAGCGCTTGAATTCGGCAATTTGCAGATAAGCCAGGCGTATCAACAACACGGCAGACAGGAGGACAACAAAAACAATGAGTATATTCAAACGAATACGATGGATTCGGATTTCCTGGCGATCATTTTTTACAGGATTATTCAGGCGCATCGTTTAGGGCTACTCGGATTAATGGGCAACAAAAGTGCCATACATGGTAACGGAAAACTTCACTTATGGTAAGGGTGATTGCTATTTATTGCGAACGCGCGATAAATGGTTTCAAGCAATAAAATACGCACCAGGGGATGCGGCAGCGTTAAGCGCGATAAAGACCAGTGTTCCTGGCTGTGATTCAGGATCGCAGGGGACAGGCCCTCCGGCCCGCCGATAATCAAGCAGATATGACTATGGCTTTGCTGAAGGGCGTTCAATTTAATAGCCAGTTTTTCGCTGGTAAATTGTTCACCCTCAATAGCCAGCGCGATAACGCGGGCCCCAGGTGGTATGGCGCTTTGAATCAATTGAGCCTCTTTATCCATGATGCGGGCCATATCACTGGATTTCGTCCGTTTGGTCAGAGGAATCTCAACAATGGACAAAGTGACAAAATCCTGAAGCCGTTTGCTGTATTCTTTAATCGCGTCATTAACCCAGGACGGCATTTTACTGCCGCAGGCAATGACTGTCATCTTCAACATACTGAACCTTACGCGGTGCTATCCTGCCACAACCCTTCAAGATTATAGAATGAACGACTGTCAGGCTGCATAACATGGAGAATAAAATCGCCAAAATCAACCAGAGCCCATTCGCCGGCATCAATACCGTGCGAGCCGATGGCCGAAATGCCGTTCGCCTTCATTTTTTCCATTGCTGTCTCCGCTATCGCCTTGACATGGCGGGATGAGCGGCCGCTGCAAACCACCATGTAATCGGTGATGGCCGTTTGCTGCCTTACATCAAGGACATTAACGTCAATGGCCTGCATTTCGTCGAGAATATGCAGGAGTTGTTTAAGTTCTGCAGGTTGATTGGCCATAGTCATGAATACTTGTTTCCAAAAAGGCGTTGGATAATATCAGTAAAATCAAAAAGTCTCAAAGGCATTGGTGTCAATTGACTACATTTCATGGCTCTTCCTGGATAATAAATGCCTTATAAGCAGGTTGATCAGTAAACAGATTGCCGTTGCTATAGTTAGAATGATTAACAATTGAGTAAAGCTCGCGGCATAATGGCTTTTCAATTCAATAACGGACTGGATGCCGGGATCAATCGCCGTCAAGATAGCCAATTTGCCCGATAGATAACCACCGATGCCCAGCGAGACGAAAAAGATCCCCATCATGGTGCTGACTTTTCGTCGACTGGCCAAGATCGTAATGGCGGACAGTCCCACAGGAGAAAGCAGCAATTCAGCCATGGATATCAGGAGATAAGCCGGAATAAAGTAAAGCGGCGAAAGCAAGGCCTGGGAGGTGTTTTCCCGACTGACGAGGGTAATCAAGGCATAAGCCAGCCACATAAAGATCATCGCCAAAAAAAACTTGTTACCGGTTCGTTTCCCGCTTTGCACACTGGTTAACTGTGGTTTGCTTCGTGAAAGAAAATAACCAAACAGCAGCATGCCGATGCTTTGAATGCTGACATAATAGGGAGGCGGAAATTGTATATCCAGAAAGGTCGGTTGCACGACACGGGCAATAAACAGCGTCAAGGACATAAACATCTGGAAATAGAATGCCCAGAACATGACCGATACGAGGCATAGCAGCCCAATCACGATCGTTTGTCGCCCCTGTTGTGGGGACTCTCGCTTCACAGTGGTCAATAAATAAGCTAACGACAAAGCCACAACACCTAAAAAGGCGATATCAGCCAGCCTGGGGTACCATAAAATACCAAACGAGGCCAGCCACAATAAAAACATCATGCCCAGGGCTTTGATTATCTTTACTGGCTGGTATTCAAACGGGTGATAATCTTCGATGCGATACCGTTTGATGCCAAAGGCAAACACGGCAAAGGCGATGATCATGCCGAAAGCGGCGCTCGCAAACGTTACAGACCAGCCAAAATAGGAATTCAAATAACTGGGCAGCGTGGTACCGAGGATGATCCCGGTGGTAATGCCCATATAAAACACCGTAAAGCCACTTTCCCGTTTAGGCGAATCAACGGGGTATTCGTTGCCGAGCAGAGAGGAAATATTCGGCTTCAGTAAACCCGTACCCACCGCAATCCCAGCCAGAGCAATCAACATGGCCAATTTGGAGTGAATGATGGTTAGAAGCGTATAGCTTAGGAAGAGAAAGACAGCACCCGCCAGTACCGTGTTTTTTTGACCCAGCAGGTGATCCGCAATCCAGCCGCCAATGACAGGGGATAAATAAGTCAGTGCAGTAAAAGAGCCGACCAAGGCATAGATGTGTTTATCATGCCAGTGGTAATGACTGGCTAAGTAAAGGGCTAAAAGCGACTGAACAACGTAAAATCCATAACGCTCCCACATTTCGGTTGCAAAAAAAACGCGAAGAGAGGGTGGGTGTTTAACATTCGTATCCACGATGACCTTATTTTAGGCAAAGATAATTAAATATTATCATATCACCAAGACAAAATGCAGCATTATAACCGGAATAATTCACGCCGGGCCGGCAGTAGTGTAGACTAGCGATGTAAATGCAAGTAACTGTTTTTTAGTCGTTCTTTGGATGGAATTAATCATGACTATGACACGCAAGGCCCACCCCGTCAAAGCGCCGCGGGGAACTGTTCTTCATTCCCGCAACTGGCTCACCGAAGCGGCTCTAAGAATGCTGATGAATAATCTGGATCCCGAGGTAGCTGAAAACCCGGATGAGTTGATTGTTTATGGCGGTTTGGGCCGTGCAGCAAGAAACTGGGCCTGTTTCGATAAAATGGTTGAGGTTTTGAAAGTACTTGGAGAAGATGAAACCCTGCTTGTACAGTCGGGTAAACCGGTCGGAGTTTTTAAGACCCATGTGAATGCGCCGCGCGTCCTGCTGGCCAACTCCAATTTGGTTCCCAAATGGGCTACCTGGGATCATTTCAACGAGCTCGATAAAAAAGGCCTGATGATGTATGGGCAAATGACAGCCGGCAGCTGGATTTATATCGGCTCGCAGGGCATTGTCCAGGGTACCTATGAAACCTTTGTCGCAGCGGCCAGGCAACATTACCACGGTGATTTAAGCGGACGCTGGATTCTAACGGCAGGATTGGGAGGAATGGGTGGTGCCCAACCGCTGGCGGCTACAATGGCGGGTGCCAGTATACTGGCTGTCGAATGTGATCCATCGCGGATTAAAAAACGCCTGTCGACCAGATACCTTGATCGATACACTGAAAACCTGGACGAGGCTTTGCAGTGGATTGACGAATCCTGCCGGAATAAAGCCCCCTTATCGGTTGGTTTGTTAGGCAATGCTGCTGATATTTACCCCGAGTTGCTTAAACGTAAACTTAAACCATCGCTGATTACAGATCAAACAAGTGCCCACGATCCATTGAATGGCTATCTGCCCCAGGGATGGACACTGGAGCAGGCCGGTGAGATGAGAAAAACGGCCCCGGCAAGGGTCATTGAAGCCGCTAAACAATCGATTGCGGTGCAGGTCAATGCCATGCTCGGCTTTAAGCAGCAGGGCATACCGGTTTTTGATTATGGCAATAACATTCGACAAATGGCATTTGAAGAGGGGGTCAGGGAGGCATTTGCCATTCCTGGTTTTGTGCCGGCTTATATACGGCCGCTTTTCTGTGAAGGAATCGGCCCTTTTCGCTGGGTCGCTTTGTCGGGTGACCCGCAGGATATTTATGCCACGGATAAAAAGGTTAAGGAATTGATACCGGATAATCCCCATTTACACCGATGGCTCGACATGGCGCATGAAAAGATAGCCTTTCAGGGTTTGCCGGCACGAATCTGCTGGGTCGGATTAAAAGACAGGGCGCGTCTTGCTCTCGCGTTTAATGAAATGGTCAGACGAGGGGAGGTGATTGCCCCCATTGTCATTGGCCGCGATCACCTGGATTCAGGCTCTGTCGCGAGTCCAAACAGGGAAACGGAGGGCATGCTCGATGGCAGTGATGCCATTTCTGATTGGCCCCTCCTTAATGCCTTGCTCAATTGCGCAAGCGGTGCCACCTGGGTCAGCATTCATCATGGTGGCGGCGTCGGTATGGGTTTTTCTCAACATGCTGGTGTTGTTATTGTTGCCGATGGCAGTGAGGCTGCGGCTTTGCGCCTGCAGCGGGTTTTGTTCAATGATCCGGCCACTGGCGTTATGCGCCACGCGGATGCTGGTTATGAATTGGCCCGTCGATGCGCCAAAGCCAACCAGTTATGGCTGCCGATGATGGATGAGGAGAGTATTGCTCATGGCTGATTTTTTTACCCTTAAACCGCGCCAGATGACCTTGAGCGACTATGATGAGCTGATTAAAAGCGGCCGCCCCTGTAAACTGGACGAATCCGCTTTGGCAGGGATTCAGGCTTCGCAACGGACGGTCTGGAATATTGTGGAGCAGGGCGACACGGTGTATGGCATCAATACCGGATTCGGCTCCCTTGCTAATCAGGTGATAAGTCAGGCACATCTTAAACAGCTGCAACGCAACATCGTGTTATCGCATGCCTGCGGCACTGGTGAATTACTGGACGATGAGTTGGTGGCTTTGATGCTCCTGCTTAAAATTAACAGCTTGGCTCAGGGTTATTCAGGCGTCAGGCCTGAACTCATTGACGCACTCCTTCGCCTCTACAATCATCAGGTTTATCCCTGCATCCCGGCAAAAGGATCGGTAGGCGCCTCCGGCGATCTGGCGCCGCTTGCTCATCTGGCTTTGCCGTTACTGGGTGTGGGCGAAGTGAGGCATCAGGGGCGCAGAATGAGCGCGGTCGAAGGGCTTAAAATCGCAGGTCTCGAGGTCATGGAGCTTGCACCTAAGGAAGGACTCGCCTTGCTGAACGGCCTGCAGGCGTCTACGGCCATTGCCATGCAGGCCCTTAAGATCGCAGAACGGCTATTCGCGGTGGCTGTTCTTGCCGGCAGCCTCTCGGTCGATGCGGCATGCGGCAGCGATGTTCCTTTTGATGACCGTATCCATGTTGCCCGAGGCCACGCGGTGCAGCGCGAGGTTGCGATGCAATATCAGACCCTGCTTAAAGGCAGCGCCATTCGTGAATCGCATCGGGATTGTAAACGGGTTCAGGACCCATACTCCCTGCGTTGCCAGCCCCAGATCATGGGGGCTGTGCTCAACCAGATCCGGTTTGTTGCAGCCACACTGTTAGTCGAAGCGAATGCCGTATCGGATAACCCCCTGGTGTTTTCCCGGGAGGGCGATATTCTCTCTGGCGGCAATTTCCATGGTGAAATGATTGCCATGGCCGCCGATAATCTCGCCTTAGCCATTGCGGAAACAGGCGCTGCCTCCGAACGGCGGATAGCTCTGTTGATTGATCGGCATTTCAGCGGCCTGCCTGCATTTTTGGTGAAAGAAAGCGGCCTTAATTCAGGCTTTATGATCGCGCATGTTACAGCTGCCGCTTGCGCCAGCGACAACAAAGCGTTGGCGCATCCTCATTCTGTCGACAGCCTGCCCACCTCGGCGAATCAGGAAGATCATGTGTCCATGGCCACCAATGCAGCACGACGCCTGCAGATGATGAATGACAATACCGCGACCATCCTGGCGATTGAATTACTGGCTGCCTGCCAGGGACTTGAATTTCATAAACCGCTCACTACCTCGCCGCCCCTGCAAAAAGTATATGAAAAGGTCCGGGCATACGTACCCGCTTACGGAGAAGATCGTTATTTTGCTCCAGATATAGCCATTATCAAGGATAACATTCTAAATGGCGAAATCAGCTGGAATTTAACGGGGATAGACTGGCAATGGCAGGGATGAATATGGGCTTAAACGTCGCATTTACAGAATTCATGCATGAATATAGCAATAATCCTTACCCTTCAGTCTCTAAGCGGCGCGATATGCTAAAACAGCTTAAAAACATGCTGAAGGCGAATGGTGAAGAACTAGCCGCCGCCATCCAGGCCGACTATTGCCATCGCTCAAAAACCGAGTCGCTTTTTTTAGAAATTTATCCGTCAATTAAAGCCATAGATTATTGCCTGTCGCATTTACGGTCATGGACTAAACCACGCAAAAAACGGGTATCCTGGCATTTCTGGCCCGCGTCCGCCTATGTACTTCCCCAACCTGTAGGCGTTGTGGGTATTATCGTACCCTGGAATTACCCGGTTTTTTTATCAATCGTTCCTTTGGCCTATGCCCTGGCGGCCGGCAACCGCGTCCTGGTTAAAATGTCTGAATTAAGTAGTGAACTGGGTCAGGTTATGCAGAGGCTTATTTCATCCTTACCGACGGTTAGCCAATTTGTCAAAATTATCGACGGGGATGTCGAGGTGGGCAGGGCGTTCTCCAGTCTGCCTTTTGGGCATTTGTTGTTTACCGGCTCCACACAGGTTGGTCGGGCTGTTATGGCGTCAGCCAGCAAGCACCTCACTCCAGTTACCCTGGAGTTGGGTGGTAAATCACCCGCTATTTTATCAGACGGCATGAATCCCGCGTACCTGCCGCGCTTGTTTATGGGCAAACTCTTTAATGCTGGTCAGACCTGCATTGCACCGGATTATCTGTTAGTACCTGCGGGGCTTGAATCATATATAGAAAGCCGATTTGCTGAATTCATCAACAGGCATTATCCCAATTTAATGGCCAATGACAATTATACAGGCATTATTTCTTTAGCCCATAAGCAACGATTACAGGAACTGGTTGACGATGCGCGGCAAAAGGGCGCCCGCGTTGTGCAGTTCGGACAGGAGATTGAGACGGTTCAAAAAATACCGGTGTATCTTATTTTCAATGTCAACAGTAACATGAAGGTTATGCATGAGGAAATTTTCGGTCCTATTCTGCCGATCATGACTTATGAAAAGCTGGCAGATGCCATTCATTTTATCAATTCCATGCCTAATCCTCTGGCCCTCTATTATTTTGGCGATGATAAAGACGAGTTGAAGCGATTGGAGTATGGGACATTGTCAGGCGCACTCACCATTAATGATACGCTGATGCACGTTGCTATTGATGATCTGCCCTTCGGCGGTGTCGGACAAAGCGGGTTTGGCCAATACCATGGCCAGGAAGGATTTGACCGTTTTTCACAATTAAAGCCGGTGTTTAAAAAGAAACGTATTGCTACGGCGGCCTGGCTTTATCCCCCGTATGGCAAGCTGATACACTGGTATCTTCGTTACATAGCCGGAATCAATTTAGGGAGAAATAATGAATAAGGTCCTCTTTATCAGTGGCGCCAGCCGAGGTATTGGACGTGCAATCGCCCATCGCTTTGCCCGTGAAAAAGCCTGCATTGCCATTGCGGCCAAAACCACGACTCCTCATCCTAAACTCGAAGGCACCATCTACAGTGTCGCCGAGGAAGTTGAGAGGCTGGGCGGACAAGCCTTGCCCTTAGTCGTTGATGTCCGCGATGAAGAGCAAATTGAGGGAGCCATTAAGGAAACAGTGTCCCGCTTTGGCCGGCTTGACGTGCTCATCAATAATGCCAGTGCAATAAACTTAACGGATACCTTGTCGACCACGATGAAGCGTTATGATTTGATGCAGGAGGTCAATGCTCGCGCTACCTTTGCCTGTTCTAAAGCCGCTATTCCTTACCTTAAACAGTCCAATAATCCGCATATTCTCACCTTATCCCCCCCTTTAAGTCTGGATAAAAAGTGGTATGCTGCGCATCTCGCCTATACCCTGAGTAAAATGGGAATGAGCCTTTGCACGCTTGGGCTGGCGGAAGAATTTAAGCAGGCCGGGATTGCGGTTAATTCCCTATGGCCTAAAACCACCATTGCAACTGCAGCAATAGAGGTGCATTTTCCAGAGGCCATTTATAAGGCCAGCCGTAAACCCGCCATTGTCGCGGATGCGGCTTACTGGATTGTCAATCAACCTGCACGTGAAACAACGGGGCATTTTTTTATTGACGAAGACGTTTTACGCCAGTCTGGTATTCAGGATTTTTCCGTGTATGCTATTGACCCCAGTCAACAGCCCTATCCCGATTTATTTTTATGACAGTTGAAATATTTACTGATGGCGCCTGCAAAGGCAACCCCGGCCCCGGCGGCTGGGGAGCTTTATTGCGTTACAATGGCCAGGAAAAAGCAATTTATGGCGGTGAATCGCATACCACCAACAATCGAATGGAATTAACAGCAGCCATTCGTGCACTTGAAGCGTTGACGCGTCCGTGTGTGGTTGATTTGTACACTGATTCACAGTATGTGCGGCAGGGCATGATGGAGTGGCTTCAGGGCTGGAAAAAAAAAGGCTGGGTCAATGCCAGGAAAGAGCCGGTTAAAAATGCCGATTTATGGCAGGAGCTTGACAGGTTAAACAAAATACATACTATTCGCTGGCATTGGGTGCGGGGTCATTCAGGTCACCCGGAAAACGAAAAAGCGGATGAACTGGCCAATCTGGCAATTACTGAAATGTTGAAGGGTTAATATGCGGCAAATAGTTTTGGATACTGAAACGACCGGTATAGGTCCTGAGTTGGGGCATCGGATCATTGAGATCGGTTGTGTTGAGTTAATTGACAGAAAATTAACCGGCCGCCATTTTCATGCTTATTTAAATCCCAACCGCGAAGTGGAGGAGGGGGCTTTTCGTGTTCATGGCATCAGTACTGAGTTTCTTCAGGACAAGCCTCCCTTTGAAGCCATTGTCGATGAATTCATTCAATTCATTGCTGGTACCGAGCTTATTATTCATAATGCGCCGTTTGATGTGGGTTTTATTGAAGCGGAGTTGAATTGGGTTAAATGGCCAAAACGATTATCTGATTATTGTACTGTCTGTGATACGCTGGTTTTAGCCCGCGAAAAACATCCTGGCCAACGTAACAGCCTGGATGCGCTGTGCAAACGGTATGAAATTGATAACTCCAATCGCACCCTCCATGGTGCATTGCTCGACGCCGAAATATTGGCCCACGTATATCTCACCATGACAGGCGGTCAGGCCCAATTGTTCGAAGACGAGGGCCTTGCAGCCACTCATGTGGCCAGTCAGCAGCAAAATCAAGGGTTTCCGCTCCTCTCGAGCCATTCCCCAATCATTGCAGTTAATGAACAGGAGCAGCAGCGTCATCAGGATTTTGTTGAGTTTTTAGTTAAAAAATCAGGCGTTAATCTCTGGTAGACAGAGGAATCCTGACTTCGGTTGCCTTCTACCACTGCACCATCAATGAAGTGATGGATCCCCGCCTGCGCGGGCACGACAAGAAACGGATTCAAACCAGAGGTGCCTGTGAGACAGGTCCCAAATAGAGCCACAGGTGCTGTGAGGCAAGAGCAATAAGAGAATAGGTCACAACCACTTATCTGTCGTGCCCGCGCAGGCGGGCACCCATCCCCAGCCAAAATTAGAAACAATTATATTCACCTAGATCATTTTTTGTTCTATAGTTATCTGTAGGATTATTGAGCAAAGAAGACGATCATGGAAGCAAAAGAACTCATTCGCCTTGCCCCCGCAGCATTTGCTTTATTTAGTCTGATAACGCCCAGTGCAAGTCAAGCCGAAACCCAATCGTTACCAGTCGGTAGTTCAACCCCTCCCATGATCTTGGCCTCGAACCAGTTTGTTTTTAATCCAAAATCATTATCCTGGGTGGCCATTAATCACAATGGCAAGGTTGTTCGCAGCGGCAAAGCTTCTGGTGGCAGCCGTTACTGCAAAGACGTTCGCCGTGCCTGCCGCACGCCTACGGGAACATACCGCATTATTTCCAAGGGGAGCGCCAATTGCCGATCCAGCCGTTATCCACTGGGTAAAGGTGGCGCGGCCATGCCGTATTGCATGTTTTTCAGTAAATATTACGCCATTCACGGCTCCTATGATGTACCCAATTACAATGCCAGTCATGGGTGTATCCGTGTGAAACCCCACGATGCCAAATGGTTGCATCAGAATTTCATCAAAATTGGCACAAAGGTTATTGTCAAACCTTATTAATCTCTAGTTAATCTATTTGATATATAATTAACCATGAAGACCTGTTTTTGAGTGGCAATTATGAATCCCTATGCCATGACCATGCACAGTAAAGTTTTAAAAAGCAGCGGCGCGAAATTTGCGGCCGGCAAACAGAGTGGCGCTATTTTAACCATACCCAATAGACAAATCAAACGTGATTTTCTAGAGGAATTTAATGATGCGGTTACCAATCACTTCATTGAGGATAAAACGCCACTGAAAATGTTTGGCGAGCAAACCCTCTATCTTTCACTCGAGTTTGCTTCCATACTGATGCAGGATCCCCATGCGGATTTTAGCCGCCTTGATGAACTTAACCAGATGGCCGCCAAAACCAATCCGATCACTGAGTTTTTCAATACCCCCAAAGAAGTAAAACCAAAACGGAATGATGGCGACGACGTGCCCATTAATCTTTTTTTAAAGCTATAGCCTTTTAAGTTTCAACTAAATACCATGGCTATTGTCAATGTCAACGAGGGATTATTCATCGTCCATACTGAATGAGGATCCGCAACCGCAGGTTGTTTTGGCATTGGGATTGCGGATGACAAATTGCTCGCCTTGTATCCCCTGGACGTAATCTATTTCTGCCTCATTAAGAAATTGGTGACTCATGGAGTCAATTAAAAGCTTAACCGTCGATTGACCGTCTGAGCAGGTTTGCAGGACCACGGTATCATCCGCCTGAATGGTTTCATCAAAGGTAAAACCATACTGGAATCCTGAACAACCGCCGCCGGTGATATAAACCCGCAAGTTCAAATTAGGGTTATCTTCTTCGGCAATCAATGCCGCCACTTTGTCGGCCGCACTGACTGAAAAATAGATATTGGTCGTTGATGAGGGGATTGCATTAATTGCTGCCATGAACTTACTCCTGAGAATAAAAGGGTCTCGCTATATCATGTATTAATTGTACCTTATTTAGCGAATAATTTGTTCTATTGTCGCACCGCCCAGGCATTGATTTTTATCGTAGAAGACGATGTATTGCCCCGGCGTTACCGCCCGTTGCCATTCAGAGAACATGACATAATGCTGGCCATCGTTCTCGGGCGAAACAACACAAGCCTGTTCCGGTTGCCGGTAGCGCGTTTTCGCAAAGCAGGTTAGTGGCAGCGATAACGAATTCTGCGGAACCAGCCAATGGATGGCACTGCATACAAGCCCCTGGGCATACAACAGCGGGTGATCCCCCTGGGCAACAATCAACACATTGTTTTGAATATCTTTATCCACCACATACCAGGGTTCGTCAGAAGCGGTTTTGCGACCGCCAATACCCAATCCCTGGCGCTGGCCCAACGTATAAAACATTAATCCATCATGGCGTCCAACCCGCTCCCCTTGAGGTGTCTGCATTTCACCGGGTTTAGCCAGAATGAATTCCTTCAAAAAAGCCTTAAATCGCTTTTCACCAATAAAGCAAATGCCGGTAGAGTCTTTTTTGTCCTGGGTTACCAACCCAAGCCGGCGGGCAAAATCCCGGATATCGGTTTTTAGAAAATCACCCACTGGAAATAACGTTTTAGCGAGGGCTGACGGGTCTACGGCATGGAGAAAATAGGTTTGATCCTTGTCGCGATCCTTCGCCTTGTAAAGGGCTCCCTGATCCTGTTCAGTTTTCACTTTGGCATAATGGCCTGTGGCGATGTAATCCGCGCCCAGCGAGAGGGCATGATTTAAAAAGGCACTGAATTTGATTTCTTTATTACACAATACGTCCGGGTTCGGTGTGCGGCCCTGTTCATATTCGCGCAGGAAATGCGAAAACACGCGATCCCAGTATTCTTCGGCAAAGTTCACGCTGTGAAGCGGTATCTGCAGTTGATTGCAAACTGCCTGGGCATCGGCCAAATCAGCTGCTGCTGCGCAGTAGCCATCGGCGTCATCCTGCTCCCAGTTTTTCATGAACAGGCCTTCAACTGCGTAGCCTTGCTCTTTCAGAAGCCAGGCCGCTACCGAAGAATCAACGCCGCCAGACATACCCACAATTACTTTTGCTTTCATTGAGCAACAAATGTTTAAAAAAGATTCTATTTTACGCCATAATTAGTAAAGATTAAATCGCAATTTGTAAAACTCTCCGTTATTATTCCGTTATTTGAGTTAAATCCATGCATATTCATATCAGAAAAGCGGTGAATCAGGGGCCGCAACAGATTTCCCTGACATTAACCGAGCGCTTGCCGTATTTCGTTCAGCCGCCGGCTCATCTGAAATGTGATTATCGTGTGGAAAACAAAGATCATTATTATCTATTGACTATGACGGTCAGTGGCGAACTGACTGTCAGTTGCCAACGTTGCCTGAAACCTTTTCCTTATCCTTATTCCAACCGTCTTGAACTGGCCGTTTGCGGTTCAGAGGAAGCCGCAGAGAAATTGCTGGCTAACTATGAAACCATCGTAGCCGCTGATAATCAGCTTGATCTGGCTGACCTGATTACCGATGAGTTACACCTCTATTGCCAGGAGTCGCATGAAAATCCAGACGATTGTGATCCGGAAATTGCAACGTATATTCATGGCGAAAGGTAATAATCGTGATAAAATTGCTTATAAGACTTGGATTAACGAGAAAAAATCGGTAATATTCCGTCCCAAATGAATTAATACAAATTGCCTAGGAGTAATACAATGGCTGTTCAACAAAATAAAAAATCGCGTTCCAGACGCGATATGCGTCGTTCTCACGATGCATTGACCAAGCCCACATTGTCTGTGGATGCAACCAGCGGTGAAACCCATCTGCGTCATCACGTCACGCCAGACGGTTATTATCGCGGCAAAAAAGTACTGGATACCGATAACGTTTACGAACAAGAGTAATTGTCCTTGAAGAACATCACCATTGCTGTTGATGCGATGGGTGGGGATCATGGTCTAAACGTCGTGATTCCTGCTTGTGTTCGTGCCACCCGGCGTAACCCTGACTTAAAGTTATTGTTAGTCGGCGATCAAGCCCAGGTTAATTCGCATCTGAAAAAGCATTCTGTTAACAATCCTAACCAATTCTCGGTCATTCATGCATCTGAGGTTGTGGGGATGGATGAACTGCCTTCGCACGCCATGCGTAACAAGAAGGATTCATCCATGCGGGTTGCGATTAATCTGGTCAAAGATGGGCAGGCGCAAGCCTGTGTCAGCGCCGGGAACACGGGTGCCTTAATGGCAACAGCCCGCTTTGTCCTGAAAACACTGCCCGGCATTGATCGACCCGCTATTATCGCCGAATTGCCAACCCTGAAAGGGAAAACCCGCGTCATTGATCTCGGCGCCAACGTGGATTCATGCGCGGAACATCTTTTTCAGTTTGCTGTCATGGGTTCTGCCCTGATCCAGGCTTTGGATAAGAAAGCCAAACCCAGCATTGCCTTGCTCAATATTGGCGTTGAGGAAATCAAGGGCAATGATCAGGTCAAGCGCACAGCGCACATGTTGGCTGAGTGCACCCTGATGAATTATATCGGCTATGTGGAAGGGGATCATTTCTATTCAGGCACGGTCGACCTTGTTGTTTGCGATGGTTTCGTCGGCAATGTCGCGCTTAAAGCCAGCGAGGGCCTGGCTAAACTCATGCTCTCCGTCCTGAAAGAGTCATTCACCCGCAGCCCATGGGCTAAACTGGCCGGCTTAATTGCAAAACCTGCGCTGAAACATTTACAGGTCCGCATGGATCCGGCTCGATACAACGGCGCGAGCTTGCTGGGATTAAACGGCATTGTGGTCAAAAGCCATGGCGGTGCAAGCGAATTGGCCTTTCAATATGCGATTGAAGAAGCCATGTTACAGGTTCAAAGTAATGTTGTTGATTTGGTTAGAAATCAAATCACCGATTTCATCAACCAGGGTTTGTTGTTATGAAAAATGCCATCATCAAGGGAACAGGGAGTTATCTTCCCGCTCGCTCGCTCACCAATAAAGAGCTGGAGTCGCAACTGGATACCACGCATGAGTGGATTTTTTCACGAACCGGTATCAGCAGCCGCCATATTGCCTCTGAGCATGAAACAACCGCTTATATGGCCTCTGAGGCGGCCAAAAAAGCCTTGAAAGCCTCTGCTCTGCAAGCCGATGACATTGACCTCATTATCGTCGCGAGTTGCACACCCAACCAGTTTTTCCCCAGCATGGCTTGCCATGTGCAAAAAGCAATCGCCTCGACCCGCAGCATCCCGGCTTTTGATATCTCAGCGGCATGCAGCGGCTTTGTTTACGCCATGGATATAGCCAACCAGTACATCCAGTCCGGCTCGGCAAAACACGTTCTTGTCGTAGGCAGTGAAAGCATGTCGCGGGCTCTCAATTGGCAGGATCGCGCGACCTGTGTATTATTTGGTGACGGTGCCGGTGCGGCAGTATTGAGCGCCAGCAATGAACCCGGCATTTTAGCCAGCCGCCTTCATTCCCTGTATGACGGCGAAGGATATCTTACCTACGATAACGCCACGGGCGACAATCGGGCATCCTTTATCGGGATGCGCGGCAATGAAGTATTCAAGCTCGCCGTTAACATCATGGGCAATATTGTAGATGAAATTTTGGATTGCAGTGGTTTACAAAAGTCAGATATCAAATGGCTTATTCCCCATCAAGCCAATATCCGCATCATTCAGGGTATCGCCAAAAAGCTGGATTTACCCATGGAGCAAGTGATTGTCACCATTGAAAATCAAGGCAATACCTCAGCCGCATCGATTCCTCTCGCACTCGACTATTCGATACAGAATAATAAAATTTCCCGTGGCGATTTATTATTACTGGAATCGTTTGGTGGAGGAATGACCTGGGGCGCCATGGTTATTCGTTATTAGTCCGTTGGAGTATCCTTTACATGTTTAATATTGCCTATGTTTTTCCTGGCCAGGGCTCTCAATCCATTGGCATGTTATCAGAACTGGCCGATCACCACAGTCAAATTACTGACGTGTTCAATCAGGTGTCCGATAAACTCGGTTATGATTTGTGGTCGCTTGTACAACAAGGCCCTGATTCGCAGTTGAACCAGACTGAATATACACAAGCGGCCATGCTAACAGCGGATGTGGCTGTTTTTCAGGTATTAAAACAAAGCGGCTTCCCCAAGGCTCATTTGATGGCAGGTCACAGTTTGGGTGAATACGCCGCCTTGACGGCAGCCAACGCGATTTCCCTCACTGACGCAGCCCTTCTGGTTAGCCGGCGCGGTCAAATTATGCAGCAATCCATTCCAATGGGTGAGGGTGCGATGGCAGCCATTGTTGGTTTAAGTGATGATCAAGTCAGTGCACTTTGCCGTCAGGCCAGTGATGAACAACAAAAAGTGACGCCGGCCAATTATAATGCTATTGGCCAGGTGGTTATTGCCGGCCATACAGAAGCCGTTCATCGCGCTGTCCTTCTTGCTGAAGAAATGGATGCGCGATTGGCCAAGGTAATTCCGGTCAGCGTGCCTTGCCATTGCCCATTGTTGTCTGACGCAGCAGAACAATTTGCTGAGTGCCTGGCGGAGACGGACTTTCGTGTTCCCGACACTGCCGTCATCAGTAATGTTGATCTGAGCGTCTATCAATCGCCAGAGCAGATGAGAAGGCTGCTGAAAGAGCAATTATACAGTCCGGTTCGATGGGTTGAGACCATCCAATTAATGAAAAACAGGCAGACCCATCTGGTTATAGAGTGCGGTCCGGGTAAGGTATTAAGCGGCTTGGTCAAACGCATTGACAAAACGTTAGCGGCCAGCAGTATTTATGATCAAATTTCGCTCGAGCAGACCCTTGGCAGTCTGGCGGCGAACGAGCATTGCCAATAGGAGATTAACATGACAAATCTACAAGGAAAAATTGCCCTTGTTACAGGTGCAAGCCGTGGAATAGGGCAGGCTATTGCCCTTAATCTCGCTAAAAAAGGCGCTTACGTTATTGGTACGGCCACATCAAATGCTGGCGCGGAAACTATCACGGCTGCTTTCAAAGCCGAACAGTTAAACGGCCATGGCGTCGTGCTGAATGTGACCGATAAGGAGGGCGTAGAGCATTTAATGGCCCAATTGTCGGATGAGGACAAATTACCGTCTATTCTCGTTAATAATGCCGGCATCACTAATGACAATTTATTATTGCGTATGGACGACGAGGAATGGTACAAGGTCATCGAAACCAACCTGAATGCGGTTTTTCGCTTGAGCAAAGCCTGCCTTAAACCCATGTTCCGTGCGCGATGGGGACGCATCATTACCATTGGTTCGGTGGTTGGCTCCAGTGGAAATTCGGGTCAGGCAAACTATACTGCAGCTAAGGCGGGTGTTGTAGGCTTTACCAAGTCACTGGCCCAGGAAATCGGCAGTCGCGGCATCACAGTGAATGTCGTTGCGCCCGGTTTTATTGATACCGACATGACCAGCGCCTTACCTGATGTGGTGAAAGAGGAAATGCTGAAACGCATCCCCATGAAACGCCTGGGTAAAGCAGAAGACATTGCTGAAGCCGTGGCTTTTCTTGCCTCAGACAGTGCAAATTATATTACGGGTGAAACAATTCACGTCAATGGCGGGATGTACATGAATTAATAGGCTTGCGTTCTTTAAATATTTGAATAAACTAGCCACAAGAAAATTTTTATAAACCTAAGAGGAAATACGAGTTATGAGTACAGTTGAAGAAAGAGTTCGCAAAATTGTTGGTGAACAATTAGGCGTTAAAGAGGAAGATTTAAACAATAATGCATCATTTGTTGATGATCTGGGTGCAGACTCTCTTGACACTGTTGAATTAGTTATGGCTCTTGAAGAAGAGTTCGAGACTGAAATTCCTGATGAAAAAGCTGAAAAAATCACGACCATTCAGGAAGCGATTGATTACATTGAATCAAACATGAATAAAGAAGAAGCCTGATAAATTCGAGGAGTATTCATTGAGTAAGCGGCGTGTAGTAGTAACCGGCATGGGGATGTTGACCCCTGTCGGTCTTAATGTAGAGCAAACCTGGCAAAATATTTTGGCCGGGAAAAGTGGTGTTGGCGTTATAGATGGTTTTGACACCACAGAGTACCCCACCAAAATCTGGGCCAAGGTTAAAAACTTTAACATCGAGAACCATGTGCCGCTGAAAGACGCTCGTAAAATGGATTTATTTACCCAATACGGGATAGCTGCAGCTGATGAGGCACTGGCTGATTCCGGTCTGGTGATAGATCATTCCCTGTCTTTGCGTGCCGGCGTGGCCGTAGGTGCAGGGATAGGCGGTATTCAAACCATTACCGATAACCAGGATAAACTGGTTAGCGGAGGACCACGTAAAGTATCACCGTTTTTTATTCCTGCAGGCATCATTAACATGGTGGCAGGACAGATTTCTATCAAACACCAGTTAAAAGGCCCCAATATTTCCGTAGTAACAGCTTGTACAACCGGTACTCATAATATTGGCCTTGCTGGTCGTATGATTGCTTATGGCGACGCCGACGTCATGATCTGCGGCGGTGCCGAAATGACCACAACCCCCCTGTGCCTGGCCGGTTTCTCAGCCGTTCGCTCTTTATCCAAACGCAATGACGAACCGGAAAAAGCGTCTCGCCCCTGGGATAAAGACAGAGACGGTTTCGTCATGGGCGAGGGCGCTGGTATCCTTGTTCTCGAAGAATACGAGCATGCGAAAGCACGCGGAGCTAAAATATATGCCGAACTGGTCGGTTTTGGCATGTCTGGCGATGCTTACCATATTACTGCACCCGATGAAGATGCAGACGGAGCCTCCCGCGCTATGGAAGCCGCTGTTAAAGACGCCCATATTGAGCCGTCTCTTGTTGATTACATTAATGCCCATGGGACCTCAACCTATTTGAACGATCTCAATGAAACCAAAGCAGTCAAACGGGTTTTTGGTGAACACGCTTATCAACTGGCCATGAGTTCCACTAAATCCATGACAGGGCACTTACTGGGGGCTGCCGGTGCGGTGGAAGCGATTTTCAGCATTCTGGCTATCCGCGATCAAATTGCGCCGCCAACCATTAATCTGGATAATCCCGATGAAGGATGCGACCTCAACTATGTACCGCACAAAGCACAAGCGATGAAAATCGATTATGCCTTAAGTAACTCCTTAGGATTTGGTGGAACGAACGGAAGCTTGCTGTTTAAGCGAGTCTAGATGAAAACATTTTTTAAGTGGTTTTTTTTTGTAACAGCACTGTCTCTGGTGCTGTTTTTCACTTTATTTACATACAATGTCAATGCACTGCTGACCAAGCCGCTGCTCCCTTCTGAAAGTAAACCGCTCATCCTGGAAATTAAGCCAAACTCTACGGCGGTGGCTTTCGTCAATCATCTCCATGATTTGCATCTGATTGGCTCTAAAAAAATGTTCCTGTCCTTCATGACATGGCAAGGTTACAGCAACCGTCTTAAAGCCGGTATTTACCAGATTACACCCGGCGAAACAGCTCAGCAATTACTGGACAAAGTCATTAGCGGCGAGGTTCTTGTCCAATCGTTTCGCATCATTGAAGGGACGACATTGGCCCAGGTGACAGAGAACTTGAAGAAAGCCCCGTATCTGGCTTTTAACGAAGAGGATATCCATGCCTTTTCAGGTTCTCATCCAAGCCCTGAGGGCCTTTTTCTTGCCGATACCTACAATTATGATGCGGGCGATAATGCCAAAGCCCTGCTTAAAGTGGCCAATCATGATTTGCTGAATTATTTAAATGCCGCCTGGAAGGAGCGGAGTCCGGGATTACCCTATGATAATGCTTATCAATTATTAATTGCCGCTTCCATTCTTGAAAAAGAAACCGCCTTGGCCACAGAAAGAAAGCTCATCTCGGGTGTCATTGTAAACCGGCTTAAGAAGAACATGCTTTTACAAATGGACCCAACCGTCATCTATGCCTTTGGAAAACATTTCGACGGCAAACTGCGTCACGAACATTTAAGCATTGATTCGCCTTACAATACCTACAAGAACCATGGCCTGCCGCCTACGCCGATTGCCATGGTCGGTAAAGAATCCATTGACGCGGCTGCACATCCAAAACCCAGTCATTATCTTTATTTCGTGGCCAAAGGCGATGGCTCCCATGAATTTTCAGAAACCTATGGCCAGCAGAAGAAAGCCATTTTACGATATAAATACAAAATCAAGGAATCATCACAATGACCCAGGGATGCTTTGTTGTCGTAGAAGGATTGGAAGGAGCCGGTAAATCCACGGTGATAAAGACAATAAAACAGGCGCTTGAATCAAGGCAATTGACTGTGGTGACGACTCGGGAACCAGGCGGCACCCACATTGGTGAAACCATACGTCATTTAATCAAAGAACCAAGGCCGCAAGAGCCTATGAGCGCTTATACGGAGTTATTGCTCCTCTATGCCGCGAGGGTGCAGCTGCTTGATCAAGTGATTCGTCCGGCATTAAAGAAAGGGGAATGGGTGTTAGCCGATCGTTTTGAACTCTCGACCTTTGCTTATCAGGGAGGCGGCAGACAAATCGACTGGAATATCATTGATGCTATTTCCAGGATAGCCTTGCAGGGGTTTCAACCGGATTTAATCCTGTTTTTGGATATTCACCCGGAACGCGGCATGGAACGCGTCACTCAGCGTGGTGAAAGCGACCGCATAGAACAGGAATCACAGGCTTTTTTTGATCGTGTCAATCAGGCTTACCATAAAAAAATCAAAAGCCTGGATAATGTTGCTCTGATCGATGCTAGCCAAACGCTTGAAGCCGTGCAAAAATCAGCCTTATTACACCTTGAAAATTTCCTGACCCGTCATGCCGCACTCTGATCCCTTTGAACGCTGTTGGCTTCATTTTGAAAAAAACCATAATCATCAGCGCCTTGCCCATGGCCATCTTTTTTGTGCGGACGACGAAACCCGATTGGATGTGCTCAACCAAAACTTAATCCAGCTGCTTCTATGCCACAGCCAGCAAAAGCCTTGTCAACAATGCCAGGCTTGTCGTCTGGTTTTAGCCCATAGCCATCCGGATTTAAGTCTTGTGCAGCCTGAAAAAGAGGGTGGCGCAATTAAGATCGAACAAATACGAGCCCTGCAAACCATTGCTTATACCTCGCCGCAACTGGGTGCCTCGCGTGTAATCGTGATTAAGCCAGCGGAAAAATTGAATCACGCAGCCGCAAATGCGTTATTAAAATTACTTGAAGAACCACCTCAGGGAGTCTATTTCCTTTTGCAGGCGCAGTTCCTGGGCACATTGCCGGCCACTATTTTAAGCCGTTGTCAGCTATGGCGTTTATACGATGCCGACAAAGCCTATGATACTTACCTGGCTTATGGCCAATCCTGGGCAGAGAATACCGCCCGGGGACGGATATTTAGTCAACAGCTCCGTATTCTTGAAGATTTACAAGGGTTGCTGACACGCCAGGAGTCAGCCTGCTCCCTGGCTGCCAAATGGGCTAATTATGATTTCCCGACGCTCTTGTGGTTTCTCTATCTGCTCCATGCCCATTTAATCCACCTCAAACTGGTTCACAAGAAGGATGAACAAGTCTTGATGAACACGTTGGCGTCTTCATTCAGTGTGCCCATTTTATTCAAGCAAATTGACAAAATTAATGGCATATTTAAAAAAATAAACCATACTATCAGTGTGAATCAATTGCTCGCATTGGAAAATTTTTTACTGGGCTATAACGATTAAGGAAAAGACATGTCAACGGAAGACGTCCCAACCATCAATTGTGCCTATGCCAGTGAGGGAGCGCTTTACATGGCCTACATGCCGTTTCTGCATGGCGGCGGCTTATTTATACGAACCAATCATAATTTTACCTTGGGTATGCAGGTGGAATTGAACGTGAAGCTTTTAACAGAACCAGAAACGTACAAAATCGGCGGCAAAGTGGTGTGGATTACCCCCAAAGGCGCCCAGGGCAGCAAGCCCAGTGGTGTTGGCGTACAATTTCTGGGCGAAAATTGCCGTCATTTTTGTAATAAAATAGAAACCTACCTGGCAGGCATGCTAAAATCATCACAAATGACCGATACCATGTAGATTATGCTTGTTGATTCTCATTGCCATCTCAATTTCATTGATTTATCGGAATTTAATCAGGATTTAAATCAGGTTATACGCTTGGCAAAAGACAACGATGTCAGTCATTTTCTCTGCGTCTGTGTGGAATTGGATGATTACCCCCAACTTTGTCAAATCGCAGACACTTACCCGGAGGTCAGCATTTCCGTCGGCATTCATCCTAACAGCGAGATAAATAAAGAACCGGATGCTGCGGATTTGATTGCGCTAGCCCATCGCCATCCCGCCTGCATAGCCATCGGCGAAACCGGTCTTGATTATTATCGTACGACATCTGATGAGGCACAGGCTTTGCAGAGGCAGCGTTTTATTCATCATATTGAGGCCGCTATCGCCACATCAAAACCGTTAATTATCCATACTCGTCAGGCGGCTTCCGATACGCTGGATGTCATGAAAAGCCATCATGCGGCAGATATAGGCGGCGTTATGCATTGTTTTGCGGAAGATTGGGATATTGCTCAGCAGGCCCTGGATTTGAATTTTTATATCTCCCTCTCAGGCATCGTGACCTTTAAAAATGCCACGGCCCTGCAAGACATTGCCCGGAAAGTCCCTTTAGACAGGCTGTTAATCGAAACCGATTCGCCTTATCTGGCGCCCGTTCCTTTCCGGGGTAAACAGAATCATCCGGCCTTAGTCAAGCACGTTGCCCTGGCCATTGCGGATCTGCGTGGCCTGAGTTACGAAGACGTTGCCCAGCAAACGACACACAATTTTTATCAATGTTTTCGGGTGAGTCTTTAAGCTATAGCGTCATATCCTCCGATTATTAAGGACTAATTTTTCATGGGTAAATATTACAGAAAAGCCTTAGGCAACGTTCCTAAAGTTTTTTTAAACAAGATTTAATCTTGAATTGAGCACAGATTTTTCAATTTCACTTCGATCTGCCCCCTCTCCTGCGATAAGAGCTTAGCTAGTATGATGATACCTTTCGCAGGAGAGGGTTGGGGAGAGGGCATGTCACGGATGGTCATTGATAATAAGATGTGGTCTCGCTTAGAAAAATTACTTCCAAAGCCTAAAGGCCGGCATGGCGAAGATGATCGGCTATTTATGGAAGCAATAGGTTGGATGCTTCGTACTGGTGCTGCATGGCGTGACTTGCCACCGGACTATGGCAACTGGAAAAGCGTTTTAGACGGATTGCTGCAAGGTATGATAAAACAGCCAGGATGTACCTCACTGGCGTGATGTTTGTGAGTATATTTCAGCTTTTTTACCTAAGGTCTACTCGTTGCCGATTTAAACAGGCCATCATTCCTTCCACTCATCAAGCCAGGGCTAGAGATGGCCCATGGCTTGCCACGGGGAGGTTATGGGCTTGCGTTTCGGCATTGCCAGCCGGCTTAAGCGTTTCGAAGGGTTCGCCGAGTACCATTTCAGACAGGTTGAGGAGAGCATTTAACTCGCCCGAACGATAGGCGCGTAAATCGATGTTTTTCTCTGCGGCAATGGTTTTAAGCTTGCCTAAAAAATCGTTAAGCGACGGTTTTTTTTCTTGCAAAAAGGCTTGTTGAATAATGTCTGCCAAGGGGTTGTAAATGGAAGAATAAAAAAATCGCAATAGGGGTGCGAGGTAGAACTGTTTATTAAATTTAGACGCGTAATGTCTAAATTGCTCCAGCACACTGGATTCATCAAGCGTGTTCATTTGTGCTCGTGCTTCGAGAAGTCGAGCGATTTCTGTATGGCTGTTATGACGGGCAACGTCATGCGGGGTGGCGCCATCATCAGTACATGCCTTCGTAACATCAGCACCGGCTTGAATCAACACTTTCACCACGTCCAGATAGCCTTGTTGGCAGGCAATATAAAGAGGGGTGGAGCCATCTTTTTCCCAGACAATGAAACGCGGGGTAGTGCCATCATAAGTACATGCCTTATTGACGTCAGCACTGCCTGTAATCAAGGCTTTCGCCACGTCCAGATAGCCTTTGCGGCAGGCAATCCAAAGCGGGGTAGTGCCATTATAGGTGCATGGCTTATTGACGTCAGCACCGGCTTGAATCAACGTTTTCACTACGTCCAGATGGCCGTTATCGCAGGCAATCCAAAGCGGAGTGATGTCATCAGTGCATGCCTCATTAACATCAAAACCAGCTTGAATCAACACGTTCACCACCCTCAGATGGCCATTTTGGCAGGCCATATAAAGCGCGGTGACGTCATTAACATCAACACCGGCTTGAATCAACGCTTCCACTACGTCCAGATGGCCTTGCAGGCAGGCAATCCAAAGCGGGGTGATGTCACCAATGCATGCCTTATTAACATCAACACCGGCTTGAATCAACGTTTTCACTACGTCCAGATGGCCATTCTTGCAGGCAATCCAAAGCGGGGTAGCGTAATACAATCCCGGTTGATTCCAGTCAGTTATTTCTGCTGCTTTCTGCTTTACTAACGCATATTGATTAAGCGCGCATGCCCACCAGAGGTTAATTTGAGTACCATTATCGGTGGCCGACGCATAAAAAGCACTAAGGATTTCTTTTCGTCCCAGAGCGCCCGCCAATGAGGCAGGGGATAATTCAGGCAGCAGGAGTTCCTTAGTGCGTATAGCATCAGAAAACGCTAACACGTTCGTTTTATCAAACCCTGGGTTATTTAAAAGCGCCTTTACTCGGACAAGGTCGTCGCGAAAGATGGCCCGATAGAGTTTTTTTAATTCAGGATTTTTAATGGATTCAATAAAAAGGGCGCCTGTTTTTGCAATCAGCGATTTAAAAAATTTAGTTTCCTCTTCCGAGGTAGCGGTTTTGGATGGCGGATTATAGACGGTGATATGGGGAAATAAGCTGTAGACCATTTTTTTCCAGAAAAGATGACTAAATCCCTTAGACTCTTTCTCAAGCAGTCTGAAAGTAACCGGGTCTTTAGTGAGCAAGGACGATTGGCTTAAGATGAACTCCGTTATCTCTTTTGGGATGGGGAAAAATAAGGATTTATCTTCAGGTTTACTCATCTAAGGCTACATTTTATTGAATCAAAAAATAAATCATATTGTATGGAAGAAATCATAATTGAGAAATAAAAGACTAAAAAAGGCGCGGTTTAAATGCAAAAATCAGATTATCTCATGCTTGCTTCATGTGAGTACCCACAGAAAGCATGTATGGTTGAGTTCTTGTTTATGGAATGATCATAAAGAAATCGTAGAGCGCCCAATGTTACTTCGATCTGCTTCTCCCGTGTGAGGAATTTTAGTCATAAGATGATTTTTTTCGCGGGAGAGGGTTGGGGACACTGCTGGATATGCAGTAAAACCCCTAAAATAGCCATTCAGAATGCGGCACAAACTTATCAGAGGGCGTTCACGGCCAGCAGCATGGGATTATAGTTAGTTACCTTGCTTTCGTATTGCCACCACCTTAAAGCGGACCGTCACGTCATCTTTGACTTCGTCGGTGCTGCTCCACTCCCCCTGACCAACACCAAACAGGCTGCGTTTAATGACCGTGCTTCCTTCCACAACGCCTTTATCGTCTGAAGGCTGCGTCGCTTTAAACGTGAGGGTAACCAGCGCCGTCTTATCGCGGATTTTCAGCGTGCCTGTGGTCTGGTAAGAACCGTCCGTCAGTTTTTGAATGCCCTGGGCTTTAAAGTGAGCCTGGGGAAATAATTGCACATTGAACCAGTCGGCGGTAATGAGCGTGGCTTTCAACTCAGCATAAGAAGCATAGAGAGAGTTCATATCGATCACAATGTCGATGCGGCTGCTGGTCAAATCCTCAGGATCAACAAAAATTTCTCCGGAAAATCGTTTAAACTGCCCAGAAACCGGGGCGTCATTCTGAGTTGCTGTAAACGATAATTGGCTTTCTTCAGGGACAATGGTCCATTGTGGTACAGAGGCTTGTCCCAACATCGGCAATACAAACAAACCCCAGGCCAAAAATGGTAATAATGCTCTCATGCTCATGGTGAAATCATCCTCTGCAGAATATCGTCTTTGTTAATGAAGTAATGTTTCAGCGCCGCCGCAGTATGCAGAGCAATCAAGCCAATCAATGCATAAGACAACCATTCATGAGCTTTTTCAAACACTTGACGCAGATGTTCATCGGGTCCCGTCAGATTAGGCAGGGTAAACCAGCCAAAAAAGGAAGCCGGTAAACCGGCAGCGGATGTAATAAGCCATCCCGTCAGCGGCATGGTGACCATCAACACATAAAATAGCCAATGCACGCTTCGTGCGCTAATCACTTCCCAACGCGGTAAATTTAACGAAGGCGTCTGATTGCCTAGACGCCACAGGAGACGCGTGATCACCAGAAATAAGGCGAGAAAACCATACTCCTTGTGCCAACCGTATAGTTTTAATTTCTGAAGACTCACAGGCAGTGAAACCATGAAAAGCCCAAGAATCAGCAGGCCAATCATCAGTACTGCCATGGCCCAGTGCAGACTAATCGCAACCAGACCATAATGTGTGGCATCATTTTTTATGCGCATTCCTGTCCTTAAGTCGTAGGTTGATAGGCTTCGGCACCAATTTCAATGGTGACATCGTCACCTAAATCAGGCAGAAACGCTTTAAGGCCAAAATCAGAGCGCTTGAGGGTGGTTGTCGCGGTAAAACCGACAGTCATGCGATCAGTAACCGGGTTTTTACCGGCTTTATTCATGGTGACATCCAGCGTGACCGGTTTGGAAATGCCCCGTACAGTCAACATACCGGTCACTTTCGCGGTATTTTTGCCAGTAAGTTCAACTTTGTCACTGACAAATTGGGCGGTTGGGTATTTTTTCACGTCAAAAAAAAGTTTATCCCCCAGGTGCTTGTCCAATTCGGGAATGCCGGTAACAAACTTGGCGACATCAACCGTCGCTTCGACTTTGCTGTTTTGCGGATTATCCTTATCCAGCATGACAAATCCCTTAACATACCATTTACCAGACTGCGTAGAAAAACCGAGATGCTGGATACGCCACAAGACGTAACTGTGCTGATCATCAATCACCAGTTTCTCTGGAGCCGCGGAAAGCGGTAAACTCAGCATTGTTAAAAGTAAAATTGATAAGAAGCGAATGGTGCGAATCATGGTAACTCCTGATAAATTATTGGGCTGAATTGGGTTTTGCTGGCGGCGTTAGTTGACCGCCGACTATCCGTTCACAAACGCCGGCTGGCAGCAAGATAAACGCATCCGCCTGTTTATCTTCGGTCGCGGAACCGGCACAGGAGGCTTTGGCCGTGGCACAATCATTCATGCCGGCCTTGACTATCCCATAACATTTTTCACTCTCAACCGCCCCGGATTCGGCCAGGGCCAATTGATTGACGGCGGCGGCTAAAAAAGCACCCATGGCTGTGCAAATTATTTTTTCCTTGTTCATCATTAGTCCTTGAATAATACCTTCACGATCATTTGCGACTGCACCCATTTCTGTAATAGGCCCGCAGCGCGTATGCCCACCTCGTTTTCATTGTGCCATCGACACAACCCCATGCAGATCTCGCCGAAAACCAGACCTTGCTGTAAAGCCCCCATGGCCCAGGCTTCATCAGGCGCCATCAGGTAGAAATGATTCAAATACTCTTGCCGCCAAAGCAGCCAGGATTGCCTATCCTGCTTAACGGCAGCGGGCGGAGGTTTACCCTGGTTAAGCGCCTCCCAAAGCGTTGGAGCATTCCACGACAAGGCCAGGGTTTGCAGTGAGGGATGCGTGGTAAAATGAAGATTTTCCCAGCGTTCAGGCGGGATGAGAGCCATCTCATTTATTGTCACAGCCGGCAGGTCTTCTGCGTCAAACGCGAGGGCCATGGCCCATTCAAATTCAGCTAATTCGACAACAACACGGTATTCATCATTTAAATGGTCTGACAAAAACGCAGGAAACTGGTGTCCGAACCAGCGAATGGAGCGGTAGGATGAAGGGTTTTGGTCCGCATACCCCGCCCCGAAACGCTGAAAGGCCTCATCACCCACATAGCGTTTCAGACAGGGAAAATTATTCGATAAGGCTTCCAGCAAACGCGATTGGTAGGCTTCTTTGTAAATACGTGCCCGCGTGCGCGCTGGTACGGTTGGGGTAGAAACAATCAGATCCTCTAAGGGATGGCCACCTATATCCGCATCCTGTGCTAATAAATAAGCTTGCAATTGCCGTTGAATAGCCGCCAGATTCGTCATGATACCGTTTCTCCGGCATGGCAACGGGCGGCAATAACTTTAGCCTTGTTCAGTTCGTTAAGTAATTCAGCCAGGGCCGGAATCTGGTCATCCCGCTCAATCATAGTGGATACCCGGCCAAAACGCTGAAGTGCTTCCTCATATAAGGCCCAAACTGCAGCACTTACCGGCGCATCATGTGTGTCAATGAGGTAGTGGCCATGCTGTGAGTGCCCGGCCAGATGAATTTGCTTTACCCGCCCACTCGGAATAGCATCCAGATAGGTTAAAGGATTAAACCCGTGATTCACTGAACTGACATAGACATTGTTGACATCAAGCAGCAGGTAACAATCAGCCTGCTGGATTAACTCGTTGATAAATTCCCATTCGGTCATTTCTGATGTGGTGTAGGTGAGGTAGCTTGAGACATTTTCAATTAAAATCCGTCTTTTGAGATAATCCTGCACCTGCTTGATGCGTGAGGCGATGTGATGAATCGCTTCCCGGGTATAGGGAACAGGCAGCAAATCATGCATGTTCAGCTCATCAACCCCAGTCCAGCACAAATGATCGGAAATCCACACCGGTTCAATGCGTTCTGCCAGTCGCTTCACCTCACTTAAGTAATCCAAATCCAGCTTGTCTGTGCTCGCAATGGAGAGGGAAACGCCGTGCATGACAAGCGGGTAGCACTGTCTAATCTGCTCAAGAAAATAATGCGGTTTGCCGCCGGGGACCAAATAGTTTTCAGTGATGATTTCAAACCAGTCGATGAGGGGTTTTTGCTGTAAAATATCCAGATAATGTTCAGTTCGTAGCCCCAGGCCGAATCCCAGGTAAGGAAAGCAATTGTCAGAAGGATTCATACCTTATCCAGCTTAAAACCAGGTGGTTGACCCACCTGGTCAGAATATTATTCCGCTTTTCCACCCACTTGCTTGCATTGCTCAGCCGTCAGGTCAACATAACCCTTGCCTTTGCAACTGTTTTGACCTTTGCAGGCATTCTCGCTGGTTTTACAATTGCTTAAGCCTTTGCAAGCGTTCACGCCCTGGCATTTGACTGTAGCTGATGCCGTGTCGGCATGCGCAACAACCGGGGTGAGAGAAAAAGCAGCGGCGGCAGTCATGGCTAATGCCGCGCCAGTCAGGTGTAACTTGTTCATAATAAGTCCTTTTTAATAATGAGAGTGGAAATGAACCGATGTAATCTGGATAATTACCCGGTCTCATTAATTTAAAATGAATACAACGGATTAGCAAGAGGAAAATGATTCTCATTCAGGCGTTGTGTCTTTGCAAAAATAACTGGCTATCAAACACAGGAGCGAGCACAAAAAGAGGCTATAGGGGAAAACCAGCGGTTCCTTGACCAGCAATGTCCCGACCAAGCCGGCAATGACGGCCGAACTGGAATTTCTAACCGTATTGAGCAGGGCAATGGCGGTACCCGTTTCGTGGGTGTAATTGGCTATAGCTAATGAAAAGGCCGGTGGGTTGGCAAGCGTAACGCCTACGTTAATCAATAGCAACGGCGTGAGGCTCCAAAGCGTCAGTCCCTGCTGATAAAAAAGGATAAGGCAAAGCAGGGCGCCCAAAGCCATAACCCAACTGCCCTGGCGTATGCTGGTGGCCAAGTTTTGATTTTTGCGTAGATGGATACCCAAAAAATTACCGCCTATGAGAATGAAGCCATTGCTTGCGAACAAAATCGAGAACCAAAAAGGGGAAATGCCCAAATTGTCGATTACAAGGTAAGAAATATTGACCACAGCAATCATCACACAGGAAAATGCAGCGGTAATAATGGCCGTGGTAATCCACAGTTGCTGATGCCCTGCCAGTTTTCGATAAGCCAGTAACGATGTTTTAAAGGTTAAACGGTGCGATTTTCGCGACCAGTAGGCTGACTCACGCACCAGAGAAGGAATAAGCAGCAACAGAATAATGGCTATGATGAGCATGAAAAGGAAATCAGCCCGCCAGCCAAGATTGACAAAAATGAGAGAACCCAGCAGCGGGGCAAAGATAGGCGAGACTGATACAATCATCGAAATGTGCGACAATAAACGAGCTCTAGCGGTATTATCTTCCTCATCCCGCGTGCAGGAAAAGGCGACTATATGAGCACAGCACACCGCAAACCCCTGCAATCCTCGCCCAAGAATCAGGATTTCAATGCTGGGGGACAGCATGCAGGCGATGGTAGCCAACATGAACAGGTAAAAGCTAAAGCGCAGCACGCTGCGCCGCCCGTAGTGATCTACCAACGGCCCCCAAAAAAGCTGGGACAAGCCAAAGACAAAGAAAAATAAGCTCAAGGTTAACTGACCCAAGGCATGACTTGTATTAAAATAGGCGGTAATGGCCGGCAGGGCAGGTTGGTATAAATCAAATACGAGCAAGGAAAAGGCAGACAAGGAAGCCAGATACAAAAAAGGGGTTTTAGTCGAGTGCATAATGCTCCGGGCCGACTTCACAATGCAGCTGTCAAGCATATCTTAAAACACACAGGAATGGATAGACTATGAATTTATTTATTGGGCTTATGTCTGGAACCAGCATGGATGGCATTGACGCCGCCCTGGTTGATTTATCCACCCAGGCTTTGATCGATGGGGTGACCATTCCTTACAGCCAATCTGCGCGTGATGCTATTCAGGAGGTGCTGGACGGGCATCATACGCCTGGCTCTTTAAGTCAGCTAAATACCCTGTTGGGGCAGGAATTTGCTCATGCGGTGCAAATTTTATTAAAAAAGTCAAATACCACGCCCAGTCAGGTCAAAGCCATCGGCAGTCATGGCCAGACACTCTGTCATAACACCAAAACCAGCATTCCCTACACGGTACAGCTCGGTTGCGCCCACACCATCGCGGAATTAACCAGTATAACCGTCGTGGCTGACTTCAGAACACGCGATGTGGTGCTGGGCGGTCAAGGCGCGCCCTTTGCCCCTGTTTATCATCAAGCCTTGTTTAATCATCTACGGCCGCATCCTGTTGCTGTGGTGAATATCGGCGGCATCGCCAATCTGACCTGGTTAAACGGCGATTGCGTTCGTGGCTTTGATACAGGCCCGGGCAATTGCCTGATGGACGCCTGGATAAAGAAACATCACCATCGTCCTTTTGATAAAGACGGAGCCTGGGCAGCCAGCGGCACAGTGATTGACGAACTATTAAACAACCTGCTTGCCGATCCTTATTTTATACAGCCAGCGCCTAAAAGCCTTGGCAAGGAATATTTTAATGATTCGTGGCTCTATACCAGGCTTCAATCCCATTACCTGCCTCAGGATGTTCAGGCGACGCTGCTGGCCTTCACCGCCGTGACGGTCGGTGACAGCATTAAAGCCCAGGCAGCTACTCCAAGCCAGGTGCTTATTTGCGGTGGCGGCGCCCATAATGGCCAGCTGCTGGCAAATTTACAACAACAACTGCCTGAAATCCCCGTGCAAAGTACTGAAAAAGTTGGTGTAAATCCTGATTTTATTGAAGCGCAACTGTTTGCCTGGTTGGCAGAAAAAGCGTTAACGGGCACGGCCCTGGACTTAAGCCAGGTTACCGGTGCTAAAGGCAGGGCAGTACTTGGCGCCATCTATGCAGCAGGGATTGACAAATGAATTTCCATTGAGGTGTAATGTGCGTTTTAATTGCATGAAGACGCCATTTTGAGTACACGCAAGTTAGATTTTCAACAGCACAGCCAATTCAGTGCGTATGTCGTTTTTTTATTGTCCGCCACATTCTACCTTTATGAATTTGTTCTGCAGGTAGCGCCGGGCGTCATGGCCGAATCCATGATGAAAACCTTCAAGGTCAGCGCCGCCGGTTTTGGTATCGTTTCAGCCTTTTATTTTTATGCCTATGCGCCTATGCAGCTGCCCGCTGGTGTGTTGTTTGATCGCTATGGCCCTCGAAAATTGATGACATATGCCTTGATACTTTGTGCATTAGGGTCATTCTTTTTTGCTTCCACCGACAGCCTGTTTACTGCGTCATTGGGACGCTTTCTTATCGGCATCGGTTCGGCATTTTCGTTTATCGGCGTACTTGTTCTTATTTCAAGGTGGTTTCCACCGCAACAGTTTGCCCTGCTTGCAGGCATTGCTCAGTTAATGAGCTCTGTTGGCGCCATGTTTGGCGAAATGCCATTAGCCGCGCTTATTGAGGCAGTGGGCTGGCGTCAAGCCAGCTTTATTCTGGCTGCTGTTGGATTTTTACTCGCTGCCCTCATCTGGTTCATCATCCGGGATTATCCTCATCAGCCCACGCAAACGCCACCCAAAAGGGCCTTTATTGATGAATGGAAGCGGCTTTTGAGTGTCTGGCGTCAATCCTATACCTGGTATACCGGCGCTTATGCCTGTACCATCTGGACACCCATTGCGGTATTCGCTGCCTTGTGGGGCGTGCCTTATTTACAACAGAAATTTACGATAAGCGTCATTGCCGCCTCCGGATTATGCAGCATGATTTGGTTGGGTATCGGCGTCGGCAGCCCTTTGCTGGGCTGGGTCAGTGATCGTATTGCCAGCCGCCGCATTGCCTTGGGTTTAAGTTCCGTTTTTGGCCTGGGCGCGACTATTTTACTGCTCTACGTACCCAATATCTCACTGGGCTCCATGTATTTTATCCTGTTCATGCTCGGCATGGGGGCCGGTGGACAGACGGTCAGTTTTGCTGTGATTAAAGACAATAACCCGCCTGAACTCGTAGGCACCGCCTCCGGGTTTAATAATTTATCCGTTTTAATCGGCGGGGCGGTGTTTCAGCCTTTAGTCGGGGTTTTTCTCCATCACAGCGAGGGGTGGTACAAAGTCAATGGTGTTCATGTTTACACGGTGGCCAGCTATAACAAAGCGCTGCTGGTGATGCCCTCTTGCTTCTTACTCAGCCTGTTGATTACACTCTTTTTCCTTAAAGAATCACATCCCGGGCGTCAGCAATAGCCAGGGCATCAGATTACAGATTAAGCGTAGAAAACGCCGCTATCCCCTGTTGACAGGATAGATAAAGCTCCCGGGCGCAGTCTGCCCGGGATTTCCTGGAGGCTTGCTTATATAGTGAAAAAATATAAGACGAAGGCAGTTTCAGTTTTTCAGCGGTTAAAACATCGGGATTATTAATCATCCGCAACACATGGTTAATTGAAAGGTACAGAACAAAGCGTACAAAATTTTCAAATGGCCTGTCACTATGCGGCAAAACCTCTAAATAACGAATTGCTGGCAACGCATCATTCACCAGGGCATCTTTGCATAAAATATTCAACGATTGAAGCGGTGAATGGCTATCGGTGACGCTTTGGGGCCAGCGACTTTTTTTTAAAATATAAGTATCCTCATAATAATCACGCAAGTTGTTGGTTTTTTGTAATAACAACCCCACGTGCCGGCTTAATGCCGGGAGCTCCTTGAAATCACGCTCGCTGAGTTGATAAGCATAAAATAACAAGCCGGTTAGGAATTCACCAACTACGCCGGCGGAGTAATAACAATAGTCATCCATATCCGCCATATCAACAATGGTAGTCCCCAGGTATTTTTTCATGCCCGTTTTCATGATACCGCAATAGTGCAGACACAAGGCCTTTTCATGCTCATCGAGGCCATTAAACAGTTTGATAACCCATGGATAATGATAAAATTTTTTCGTCTCATCCGAGGGCAGCTCAAGAAGCGTCTTAAGCAGGACTTCATCAGTTTGCCGTTGCGATAAACCAAAAACCAGGGCATCCATGTAGTCGCATTTATCCTGAATACTTAAATCATTTGCATCCTCAATAATATCCAGCAATTTATTGAGGTTGTATTGGCAAAGAACAGGAGACTTTAAAGGAGGTTTGAGCCTCATGATAGGAATAGAAAAGCTTTTGGATTCCTCAAGAAGGAATGCTTCATTCCGTATTATGATCTGATTATTCATGCGTCCTGTCCTTAGTACCAGTATTTACAGTTTTTTTTCTGCTTGTACTGGCTTCTGAAGAATAAACCGGAGAGAAAATCAACGACCAAACGGGCGGATAGGGGATGTTGATCGATTTTTCTCAAAGACATCTCCACGTATTTATTATAAATAACCACCCGTTTCTGCTGCCTTCTGGCATAACGTTTTAACTGGATTGACAAACTAATGTCCTCTGTCACGAAATAGCGCTCATCAAAACCGCCCGTGGCTTCAAAAGCATTTTTTTTGCAGAATAAAAAGGAGCCTGCGCAACGGATATACCATCTGGAATAGTTATTCCAAATGGTAAACATCAACTGCATTAAACGCGAAACCGGCCTGTCCGGTTTTAACAGAAAAGAACCGGCTATGATCTCAGGGTCATGCAAAATAGCCAGACTGGTATCCAGCATTTCCGTCGTCATCAGGGTGTCCGCATCAAGAAAAATCAATAACTCACCCCGGGCCTGATGGGCGCCTGTGTTTCTAACGCGTGCTATGTTACGCATGGGTTCTAAAATAACCCGGGCACCAAAATTTTCTGCAATTTCCGCTGTTTTATCTGAGGAATCATTATTCACGACAATGACTTCACCCTTAAGATGAGGGATAGACCAGGTAGCCGCATTAACTGAATGAAGGGTCATGGGGAGATAAGCCTCTTCATTATAGGCAGGAATAATAATGCTGTAGTGGCATTGAGCGTCTGGCATAACTATGGCTACGAAATGGTTATATAAATTATAGACATCTTGGCTTTGCATCTCCAGTGGGATTAATACCAGTATTTGCAGTTTTCCTTTTTCTTGTATTTGTTGCGCATGAGACCAATGGTCAAAAAATCCCAGACAACCCGTGGGCTTAAAGAAAATTTGTTCATTTTTCTTAAACACATCTCAGTGTATTTTTTGTAAACAATCACTTGCTGACGCTGTCGTCTGGCATAGCGGTTTAAGCGTGCAGAAAAATTAATGTTTTCTGCTGCATAAAACGACTCATCATATCCTCCGATAGCATTAAACACCTCTTTTTTGCAGAATAGAAAACACCCGGAACAATGATGATTCCAACGCGAACGCATATTCCAGATGAAAAACATGAGTTGAATCATGCGTGAAACAGTCCTGTCCGGCTTTAATAGAAAAGAGCCGGCGACAATTTCAGGGTTATGAAGCGTTCCAAGACTGGTTTTTAGCATTTCCTCGGTCATCAGAGTATCGGCGTCGAGAAAAATCAACAACTGACCAGTTGACTGCTGCACGCCCGTATTCCTGACCCTGGCTATATTGCGCACTGTTTCTGTGATAACGCGCGCACCAAGACTTTCAGCAAGACTCGCCGTGCTGTCCGTAGAGTCATTATCAACGACGATGACTTCGCCTCGATAAGCAGGCATGGACACCATGGCCGCCTCGACTGAGCGAAGGGTAGCCGGTAAAAATGCCTCTTCATTGTGAGCCGGGATGATAATACTGTAGTGATAACTCTCTGACATATGCGAAAATTAGAGAATAACGACTCACTAAAGTATAGACTTATCTGGACGATTGCGTGTTTGGCTCTTCTGGTTCCGAGGGCTCCCGCTCAGGCGAATCATCCTGCCCTGGCTCAATCTCATTCGGAAATGCGGGCTCTTCCAAAGGGATTTCGGGTATTTCCTTGGGTTGTTCCGGGTTTTCCATTGTTGTTTCATCCTTTCTGTTCTCCTGATTAATTATAGCGCTATACGAAAGCTATACTGTTATTAGCTATTCGCAACACACAATGGAAACAGGGATGATTGACTCACTGTATTCAATGGAAGAGTGTGAACGTGTTGCCCGACTTGCTTCGCTGCGCTACGTCAACGACACGATGCCTGGGATAACTCGTCAAAAACAGGGCGATGAATTCCTTTATTTTAAAAACAGCAACCAACTAACGGATGAAAACACCCTGGCCCGTATAAAAAAACTCGCCATCCCGCCGGCCTACCATGACGTTTGGATATGTCCATACGAAAACGGGCATATCCAGGCCACCGGCCGGGATAAAAACAACCGGAAACAATACCGCTATCATCCACTTTGGCTTGAGGTGCGAAACCAGCAAAAATTCGCCACCCTGATTCAATTTGGACAATCCTTGCCTTTAATCAAGCGTCATATTACCCGTGAATTGAATAAGCCTACTCAATTGAATCGCGCGCAAGTCATTTGTGCCATTATTTACTTGCTTTACCATTATAATGTCGGGGTAGGGAATACCGTTTATGCCAGACAAAATAAATCCTATGAAGTAACCACGTTAAGAAAAAAACATCTGTCTTTGAAAAAAAACAAAGCCATTCTTAATTTCAGGGGAAAAAATGCAAAATTATGGAATATAATATTAAGCGATAAAAAGATAATAAAAAATTTTAAAAAAATGTGAAGAAATCCCAGGTTATGAGTTATTTAAATATACTGATGAAAATAATTCACTGACTGTTGTTACCTCCCAGGAAGTCAATTTTTATCTTAAAAATATTACTAATTATCCATTTACTGCGAAAGATTTTCGAACCTGGATAGCCTGTCGTGAAACACTCTGCCGCTTAATTCGCTGCGAACCCCGTGGTGAAGCGCAAGATCCATTCCATGACACCCTTAAACAGGTTTCAAAACTCATGGGGCATACGCCCGGCATTTGTCAGAAAAACTACATCCATCCAGGAATTATTTCAGCATGGAAGACTCAGAGCCTCAAGGTTTTGGCGGATGAAAATCGCGATAAAATTGCTGGGGCGAATGATGATAAAATCCTTCTTTTGTGGCTTAAATCAAATAAAATAATGAGTAATTAACCCATTTTTATCAAATAAAATTTCACAAAAAATTGCATTTTTTATCAACATTGCAGCTATATTTAAGGCGAAAAATCAATATTTTTGTTTGACAATTGATTAAAATATGCTTTAGTTTAAGTAGGGAAAATAATTTGGAGCATGCAGTTTATTCACCAAAAATGGCGGAGATAAATATGGAAATTTCTAAGGAAACCGTACAGGCAGTTCAGGAACTATGCCATATTTCAGATGAACTTAAGGAAATCAGGGTTGCATTAAATAAATTAGTTACTATTTTTATAGAATCGCCTTATTCAACCCCTCCAAACGCACTCACGCAGTATTTGGAATTCAAAGGAAAGAAAACTCAATCCAGTAACATAACGCTTTAATCTCACTGAAGCAGTTATGAACGAGTAACAGGAGAACAAATGATGAAACGGACTATTTCAATAACCATGTTACTTGTAGGAAGCGTTTTGGTTGCGCAAAGCCCTGTTTGGGCTGCAACCAATGTTCCTAACACGACGTTGCCGTCCACGACGGTGAATCCGGCATCGCCGACAACGCCATCTCCAACTGATCCCACCACGCCGTCACCCACCGACCCAACCACCCCAACTGATCCCACACTACCGCAACCTGACGATGACAATGGAACGTCAACACCGTCAACAACCAATAGTGGAACAGGGATCGATCCGGGAACAGGGACGGGCATCAATACAGGGACGAGTACTGAACCATCCGATACAGGCATCTCAACCGATCCCAACACAGACACTACAGGGACCACGTTAAATACTGGCACGGATGACGACGACGATGATAGTGAGAGCGATGATGTCCTGGATGACACCAACACCAATCAGGATGGTATCTCAACAGGGGAGTAACAGGTCGGAGATAATCATGGAAAAACACCCTGCTCAGCATCAAAAAAGACAACCAGGCATTGAGGCGATGATGACGCCTCAACCGGAATATATGTCCCCCAGCTATCAAGGAAGCGGAAAATTACAAGGGAAAATAGCACTGATTACTGGAGGAGATAGCGGCATAGGACGCGCAGTCGCCTGTGCTTTTGCCATGGAAGGCGCCGACCTGGTTGTCCATTATCTTAATGAACAGGAAGATGCTGGGAAAACAAAAGAAATCATAGAAAACACAGGACAATCTTGTTTGTTGGTTTCAGCCAATCTGCAGACTTACACAGCTTGTGACGAGGTGGTCAGGCAAACGATGGATCGTTATGGCCATCTTGACATACTAGTTAACAATGTGGCTGAACAACACCCGCAAGACACTATGGAAGAAATTAGCTGCGAACAAATGGAAGAAACGTTCAAAACTAATTTCTTCTCCTATTTTTACATGATTAAAGCAGCTTTACCCTTTTTAAAAAAAGGAAGCGTGAATATTAACACCACCTCGGTGACCGCTTATAAAGGCAGCGAACACTTGATTGATTATTCGGCCACGAAAGGCGCCATCCTGGCACTCACGCGTTCCCTTTCCCAGAATCTGGTATCCCGAGGCATTCGCGTCAATGCAGTCGCACCAGGTCCAATCTGGACGCCGCTTATTCCTTCCAGCTTCACTGAAGAGGACGTTGAGGCATTTGGCAGCCAGGTTCCCATGAAACGTGCCGGTCAGCCGGCTGAAGTCGCACCAGCCTATGTTTTCCTCGCTTCAAATGATTCGTCCTATATGACCGGTCAGGTCATTCACCCGAATGGCGGGGTCATTGTTAATGGCTAACGCGATAAATGAAGGAGAGCAATCATGAGTCAGGGTGATAAATCAAAATACACTGATAAGCAAAAACGAAAAGCTGAACACATCGAAGAGGGCTATGAACGCAAGGGCGTCTCTGCAAAAGAGGCCGAACGGCGTGCCTGGGCTACCGTCAATAAACAAGATGGCGGCGGTAAAAAGCCAGGCGGTTCCGGGCGTAAAAATTAACCACACACCCGTCTATTTGATCTATAATTAGACAGCAATTGGGCTTTTCGCAGTCTAAAGTCCATTCAAAAGGAATTTATTATGGATAAACAATTTGATAACTTAATAACGATGGCCAGCCCACTTGATCCGGACAGTCCCTTACCGACCGATCCTGTCAATCCTGGCCCGGATGTCCCCGATGAACCCGAGGATCCGGTACCCGTTATCCATGATGACGAGAACACGGTCACACCGGATGATTTGGGCACAGATGATATTGATGGCGGTTAGCTGCAATAAACCTTTAAGGAAGGAGAGGATCGAAAATGGTGGAATATCTCTATAAGGGATTTAAGGTATCTTACAATATAAAACCAATAAAAAATCAAACCAAACTCTACGAAGCTGAAGGTTACGTTGCCCGTTTAGCTGATACTGAGCCTGTCCAAAGAAAGCGGTTTCATACGGAATCAACATCGATGCAAGGGGTCACGGCTGAAATAAAAAAACTGCTTGAAAATTATATTGATTTCGAATGGAGGGAGTTCCACGAAATTCATGATCAAAAGTTATAAACCGGGTATTTTGCGGTTTATGTGTATTCATTGATCAAAACGATTTGTAACCCTGCTTCGCTTAAAGACAGGAAATTATAGCCGGGATCAATCGTTGTTCTTTCAAGCCATTCATTGGCAATACAGACATCGGTCAGATGCTGAGCCTCTTCCAGGCTGACCGGTTGTTTTAATTTTTCTGACAGAGTAGCAGCCGCCGCCTCATCAATGTTTAAAAAAACATCATTCCGAGTGACGCCACGTGCCTTAATTTCATCATAAAACAGCTTGATAATATCCAGTTCGTTCATGAGTTTTCTTCCTGTTAGTCCTACTCCTATCTATAGCATAGACGAGAAGATTGATTAAAAAAGAGGGTATTCTACTGGTATTTAATCCTATACTTAACAATAATGCAGGGATTGCAGCATCAGGAGCTAATAATGATTAAAAAAATACTCTTTTTACCCTTACTCGTTGCGTTTAGCCTGTTAAGCGGCTGCTGGACGACGCAATCAGGTCAAAAATCAGGCATTATCGTGAAAGTGGCCAAGGAAGGGCGATGGTGGGGCACCTATGAGGGCGAATTGATTCGCGGCGGTCTGGATAATGCCAGTGGCGCCACGGGCCGTGAATTTCACTTTACCCTGGGACAATTTAAATCCGATCTGGTGGATAAGGCGATTTATGCCATGGAAAATAACCGCCACGTGGTGCTGACTTACCATTGTGAGGAATGGGTTGCGCCATGGCGGGGAGAAACCAAATGTTTTGTCGACAGCATTAGTGTTCTTGAAACCTTGAAGAAGCCAGACACAGCCAAGCAATAGTCTATGAATGTTGACAGGGCGATACGCACCAGGCAATAGCCATTTTCTATGATTAAGCTTCTTTAGGACGATTCCCTTTAAAAGCCCTCCAAAGAGGGCTTTTGTATTTGATACTGATCTAGCTGCGTTGAACTCTATAAAACCCAGTGGCACGCTTGGGATAATGGGCACTGGCCCAAACAAAATCCAGGTCAAACGTCAATGCAGCATTCGGCTCAAGCTCACACAAACCGACTTCTGAGTGAAGCTCAGCACTAAGATCCAGCAGACAATTTGGTATTGCATTATTTCTACTTATAAGCCCAATCACGCCCTGGTCAATTTGCACATGAATCAAGAGATTACCTGTTGTGCCGTTAAACAGAGTCATGGTACCTTTTTCCAACGTGATTTCCCAAGGGTTTTGGGATGAATTCAGGCTGTCATCAATCCTAATTGTTTGAGCCCATGTCAGAGGGCAAATCAAAAATAAAACTACTGATAACGCCGCTTTTAATATCATATACCCTCCCTGGTATAGTGAGTGCGAAATTAAACAAATACGATAATTAATCTATCGCATTATTTAATGAAGGTAAATCGAGGTATTGTTCTCTTAAATTCCCGAGCGTACCATCTTTTAAAATTTTTAACCTTTTTTTAAGCAGGCTATACTTTTAGGTAAATAGTTTAGATTCCCAAGGTTTGCCGTGGTCTATGATTCTCGCAAAGTCATTCATGTGGTGGTATTGGGCCAAAGCCAATCAGGCAAATCCACCTTGCTTAAGCAGATAATGAATAGGCCGGTCGAAGAAGTGCCCCTGACAGCTTCAACACCTTTATTAAAAAAGCATGGCCAGGTTTCCATGACCTTCCAGGAAGGGCCAGACCATCGTACGCTTGATGGTGAGGTAGTATCCCATCTAAAAAGGGCTCATGCCGCGGTTTTTGCAGTCGATTTAAGCTCACCCAACTGCCTTAAAGACCTGGAAAATCTTTATTTTAAACTGAATAGGGACCATGAAGCTGTCCACGTTCTTATCGCATTGACTAAATCCGACCTGGTCTCTGAAGAGGTCAGGCAGGAAAGAACAGGACAGATTAAATCCTTTGCGGTTGAGCACGCTATTGATTGCTTTGAAATGGAAGCTTTTAACAAAATACCGGACTCCATAATCAAAATCGTATTTGAATTCTCACCGCTTAAAAATAATTATGCCTACGCTGAAGCCAATCGTACTCACTTATTTAAAGCCGCCTTGAATTCAAGTAAAAGCCAAAACTGTTTCTTAATGAAGAAGAAAAAAGATTAACAGGCGACGCATTAAAGGGAAAAATTCTCGAGAAATTCAGGATGGCTCTGGAAAATGCCATTACACCTGAACGTTTCGAGGCCGCTGTAAATAAAATAAGCGAATCCCAGGAGTATCAAATCTTAAAAACCAGTCAGGGTCTCGGATTTTTAGGATTGGAAACTGATTCGCACAAAGCCTTGAGAAGCATGATCTCGCAGCGCGGAGCGGATTTGAATATCCATAATCCTGAGCAACTCCTACCGGGGGCAAAGACAATACCTTATCGCAAAAACTTTAACGTTGTCTCTCAATTCAAGTATTCTTACCATGTTATTGGATATAAAATTAAACCCTAATTTATGGAAGCCCACGCTATGAATGATTCTATCCATGTCGTTTGCCCGTATTGTCAGACAATAAACCGTTTACTTTCCACACGATTAACCGATAACCCCAAATGCGGGAAGTGCCAACACACGCTTTTCGACGGTAAGCCTCTTGCTTTAAATGACGCACAGTTTGAGCACTATCTTAAAAAGAACGATATTCCATTGTTGGTTGATTTTTGGGCCGAATGGTGTGGTCCATGCAAAATGATGGCACCTTATTTTGAAGCAGCCGCCAAGCTTCTTGAACCTAGAATCAGGTTTGTTAAAATCAATACCGAATCACAACAAGGCCTGGCTGCTCGCTACCGGATTCAAAGTATCCCCACCTTAATGCTTTTTTCTCATGGAGCAGAACAAGCTCGGCACTCCGGCGTGATGAGTGCCCAAGATATTGTTCGCTGGGTTAAACAGTACGTTTGAGTTTTTGGAGCAGGGCTGCACGAAGTGGCCTGCCTGCATGTTGTTAAAGTCTGATTATTTTGATAATCAGACTTTAACAGTCTCAGCCCAAGGGCGGTCTTATAGTGAACATACGAGTAAGCGTGGATCGGGGTGACGTGGTCAAGCAAATTAGGACACACCAGTTAAGCTGCATTTCCTTTGCAAAGAAGACCGTCGCCTTTTTTAAATTTCTTTCTCCAATGTCAACCGACGAACTTCCTCTCGTAATTGACGAATCTCTGTTTGTTCTGCTGTCAATTTACCGTTACCACGAAAAACCTCAGCATCCTTATCAGCTAACTCCCTTATCCAGCGACTCAAAACATTTGGATTAATTTCCAACTTTGAGCCGCTGCAGAACAGCTATAACCTTATTCATTTACCAGACTAATCGCGTCCAGTTTAAACTCTCTTGTATATTTTCTTCTTGTTGACATCTTGACCTCCAATTAAGATTATTATCTCTTAATTGGGCTGTGTCGATCCATTAGACCCCATCAGGGGTTCATCTTCTTCTTTTGCAGAAAAAACGAGCGTGCTAGACACTTCACTTGAAAAAAATGAGAATTCCCACCCCTTTGACTGCATCAAATCCTTCCTGGTTACGCATCGCTGGATGGGTGAACAAACCTCGGTTCCCTCAGGTCTTTTGGCATCAATTAAGATGGTGGCATTGTCCATTAATAAGGCTTGAACCGTTTCTAAAAAGCGCTGGCGTTGTTCTGCTTCATACATCCACTCCCCGATATTACTGATATAGACCGTATCAATGTACATGGCATTATTAATAAACAGAGCTTTAATGCTTTTAAACACGCTATCTGCACAAATGCTTTCGGTTATGACAGCTATTTTATCGGTCAATGCCAATGTTCGGATGTGATTATATCGTTCCTGGGTATAAAGCCAGCTCGTTTCGCGAGCTTTCTCCAGCATGACCTCTTCAAAAACAGTAAAGTGATCCGGGTAAGGAGATTCATCACTGACATTCAGGCTAAATTTGATGTTTTTAGGCTGTATTTTCCCCAAAATAGTTGATCGTGACGCATTCCTGTCGCCGCCATAATGATATTTTTTAACAAAAAGGGTCATTTTTTCAATAAAGATATCTTTGTCTTCATACGCCCGGATGTATTTCAACGCGGTAGTTAAAAACAAGGTATTTTCAGGATTAATGTCGCAGATTAGCCCTCTGGACGATAAGCGCTGAGCCATGATGTCAAAATTATGCCAGCCTGAAAAGCCAATATGAATACCCCCTCCTACCAGGGGGTATGAACCCAAACGAAGAGCAGTCTCCATGACACCGTTTTCATTGGTATTGATGTATACTCCGCTTTGATTGGGAAAAGGATATAAAATGGCATGATTTTCAAACTGGCGAAGCCGTTTTGACAAGGGGTCTTCCGAAATACCTTTGATTGCTTTGCGTGGAACGGGTACATAGTCTGCTTGCCCGCTACTGAAACCTTCTGACTTGCCTCTCATAAGAGCTCATTGTTGATTAAATAAACTTGCATCCATTATAAAAGCGAAATATTAAGAAAAAATTAATGAAAAGTGATAATCCAATATATGCAATAAACTTACTAACGTATTCCACTGGAAGTTGATTGTTTCCATTTGCCGCTTCTCTGCCACATTTGACTACCCGACAGATGCGTTCCGGGTGAATGATGCTGTGCATAACAGCACAGCAAATTGGTGAATCGCCAGCCATGTAAGGGCATTGGTTTCGCAGACATATTTTGGTAGAAATACAGATGCAGGATAGTTCAGACTTCCACTTTCTGTGCCTGAGGAATGCTGTTCAGCTGCGCTTTTACTAGTTTAGTAATCTCATCCAGCATGTATTGGCAGGCATCCTGATTATCAGGATACTGTTTATAAATGGTATTGGTTAAAAAAGCGGACAGTGCCTGCGCGACCAATTGGCGGCTGCGTAAGGGTTTAGGCAATTGTTCGACGGATTGCTGCAAGGCTGACAACAGGTGTTGGCCGACAAAATTCATCGCTTTGGAATACTCTTCGGCTGTTAATGCATCGTTTTGAGGCGCGCTCATGCTCGGTCCTTTTAAGTCGGTAAGGCCCGCGATTATAGAGCGACTTTTCATTGACTGCAATGAGATGCCCATCAGCATAAATCATAAAAGCAACCTAAGCGGTTGCTTTTATGATTGGTTTTCATTTATATCCTTAGACGATCGCCACGCTGCATTAATTTGTAGAACGCCGAGACGGACCATCGCCTGGTAGCTCCATACGTGACAATTTATTATTTTGCTTTTTAGACCCACTAACCGAACCACTAAAAAATAAAGCGCCATGGCCACAGACTTTTGTCCACTCCTCGTCCTCTTTTGGCGTTACCAGGGAACCTGGGTGCCAGTCTTTGGCATTTGCCCTTTCTGTCTCTATCCTGATTCGTTCCTGGTTTAAAAATGGCTTTAATTCGAGAAGTAATCGAATGGCCATCTCTGCGGTTTGCTTTTCCCTATAATCTTGCTGCTGGTAAATTTCATTTTGATTGTCCACCAGCGGGTTACCATGCTCGAGATAATTTCGAAATGACCTTAAGTCAGCATAGTGATTGGCTATAAGCGGACAGGAGGCCAATCCCTTGTATGTTTTTATGGTTTCAAGATGTTGCAGGATCTGGCCAATGTTGTATTCCAGCGCATCATTTAAGCTCGGGCTCTTCACTAATCGGGCTGCCAGAGTCATTCCCCCATCCCTCTGATGAAAAGAATCCCATTCCGCTGCCGTGTTTAAAAACAACGAGGGAATCCAATACCCATCCTTTATCAAAAACTCTTCAATGTCAGATAAGGATTCCAGGGCTGCTTCAATGCGCTTCAAAGGATTCAGCAACTGATCTTTTTTGACTGGCTCGAGCAAATACTTCGCCAATTTCCTAATGCCTTCCAACCCTTTAAACCGGGCTTCGCGCTCAGCCTCTTTTTTTTCGCTGGCGAGCTTTTCTTCCACACGTTTCTGTCCTCTTTCTGCAAGCGACAGCGCTGGTTTGGCGATGGCTTTATCCAACGTGGCACCCAGTGTCTTGTACTTATCCCCCAATTCTTTGCGCGGCAGGCATTTCAAAATAGCGCCCTTCTCCAATTTGGACACCGTCTCGATTTGACCTGAGAATAATTTAACACAGAGATCAATCACTTCATTAGGGGCCTTAAACGTGATTAAACACTTTATAAATTCGTTTTCATCTGCTGATAACGCCTGTTTCGGTGCGTTTGAGGAGGTTGCTGCATCCATTTCCTGTTTACCAGGATTATTATTGTTGCTGTTCCCCTGTTTTACAGCGATAGCTTCCTGCTTTAAACGATGTTGCCAGTATAGGGCTGGATCGTAATTATATTGTCCGAGAGTCTTTTCGCGTGCTAAAAGCAGATGGTTTAATTTTTTACCAAACTCGAATAAATCCTTCGCAAAAACCTGCTGAAGCCAGACCCTATCTGATAAAAATTGACCCATCCTGTATTTTAAATCCCTTTCATCCTGATGAGTAATCGCATCACGGATGACGATGAAGGCACGCCAATCGGTGCTGGGATCAAGATCAATTATAAATTTGGAAAAGTTTTTCCCGGTTATTAATTCACCAAGGATCTGAAGGCGGCGGAGAGCGGCATGCATCTCTAACTTTTTTGAAACATCAAAAGATGAGCGCAAATCAACCAATTCGAAATGCGGTGACTCCGGATTTGGCCAAACCGGTATTTTTATACGAGCGTTGGTGTTGTATGTCAGATTGACTAATTTAATCAGGTTTTGGATATCATTAACGTAAGTGATAAGGCATTGACTGGCAGGTAATTCAAGTTTTAAGGCAACCCATGGTTTTTCTGTCATGAGCGCGTTCGCCATCTCAAGAAAAAAACGCCTCAGAGCAGGCAGGTCTTGTTCGATAATGCTCAATACAGCCTGCGGAATAGTCAACTGCAAATCACCTACTTCAGCCATAAAATGCATAGCACTTGCAAATAGTTGATTAGCTCCCTCCTCATCACTCCCGACTATTGCTTCTAGAGAAAATTGGATCATCGCTGCTTTTTGCATGGATGGCTCAATCATTATGCCGCCAAGATGCTCAAATGAAAACCAGCTTAGAGCCGAGCTTTCAAAGGATTTATCAAATTTTTTTCTAATCTCAGGTGATAGCTTCTGGATAATTTCACACAGTTTATGCATCAAAACCCGGTTTTGTTCATCCTGTTTATCGTTTATTGTCTGCAGCTCCAAAGGGGAAAGGTGCTTTGGCCTTTTTTTAAAGCGGCTTTCAGAGGCATGATACTTCATTAAGAAGTCTATCAGTTTGAGAATATAGATTACTCGTTGCGCATCGGTTGAAAATTTATCGATATCCTGGCCTTGCAAAGAAGTATAACCTTGTAAGAACTCAGGGCAATAATAGGGCTCAACAGAAGCAATGGCTTTGCGCCGCTTAAAACCCAGAATGCGTTCCGCTTCGCTATCCTCCGCACCGGCTGAAGCCAATTCATAATAAAGATTGACATTGCCATTATCAGCAGCCAATCGCAGGGCGCTATACGGGTGTTTTTTCAGATTGAGGTCAATGCCAAGCTCACGTTGATGCAGTATGAGTATTTTAATGAACTTCAACGTTTCATGGCTATCCAGAGTACAATGCAAACAGGCAAGGTAAAATGCTTTTTCAAATTGATAATCAAGGATGAGGCCATGAATACTCTTCCCTTCCTTTATCTTATGAAAGTCAATTTTTCCAATTTGAGCAATCAATTCTTTATTCATTATTCACCAGATACATAACTAAAACAGCTTGCAGTCTATTCAAGAAACATTAAGGAAAAATTAAGATGGGCAAAAAAAAGACAAATGGTCATTCCACATCGCATTTTATTTTCTTAAGATTCTCATAATATTTTATTTGTACAATACATACACTTTACATCCATATTGAATTAAATCATGCCTTTTAGTATTGACTTGCAGACCATGCAAAAAACCAAGCAATGGACTTTTAAGCAAACAGTAGAAGCTCGGCAACTCCAGGCCCTTCTCGACAAAGGTGATCGCAAAGGGTATATCGAACGATTACGCCAACTTAACGATTCTCATAAGTTCACTCGCACGCAGGGGCAAGTGTATGAATTGTCTGACGAAGGCGAGACAATTCATGTTCCCATCAAGTTTCAAGTTAAAAAATCAGTCATTACCTGGTCGTTTATCGCTCCCTTTGATAGAACCCATCAATCATTCCGCGATGAAGTCTTTAATACAGCCGCTAAAGCGCATGCCTGCGTGGCCAATTCCTGTGAAACATATTATCGTGGTACCGATCATCTTCATTTAAAAGAGATGCACAGCTACCCTGAAGAAGCCTTCTTCAACCACAACCACTACCGCACAGCTGATGGCGGACCTATCACACCGGTTGAAGTCTATGAACATTTATTTGGTTTTTATGCGCAGCAAGAAGGTAGAAAATTTATACCCTTAGCCCAGGAGCGCGACAAAATTATTTTAACTTTCGCAGTGTATTGGGCTAATTTTAATGCGGACATTCGCTATGTGGCCTTTTCTTTTCTTCGAGGTGAGGGGGAGAAAGAGCAGGTACTTCGCCAGTTAAAAGAAATTGCCTGTATTGGTCGACTGACACCGGATCAGGCTGACAAAGAAATCGACGCCTTTTTTAATTCAGAACACGGAAAAAATATGTTAGTTCTGGCTGAGAGCCAAGGATTTCCCCGTATCGAAAGAATCAAGAAATTCATTAAATCAAATTACCGCGAGATGCATAAACAATATGCACCTGCCATTGAACAGGAAATTGCCGCCAACACATCAATGGAATCCGTCGCCGCCTCATCAACACATGCCTCGCCATCAACGAGCAGCCGATCCAGCCCAGGGATGAATATCTCGCAGGTCCTGATCAAGCCTTTGATGAGATTGACCGGCTCGAGTATGAAACCTTCGCACGCGATCTCACCAAGCACTGCCAAAGTGTCAGGAAAGAATTATTGCAGGATTTGGATCTTGTCGATTTTCGCAAAGGACTCATGCTTTATTATGCCCTGTGTACTGCTCAGAAAAGCGCAGCATCTTATCCAAAGGAAGAAGGCATGCGGTTTCATAAGGATTTTTTAACCAATGAACTCATTGAACAAATGCTGATTGAACTGCCCTGCCTTAAGCCCGGTTCGTCCCCTGCCCTGGAAAATGACTTATTGAAAAAACTGGTTTTATGGGTAAAGGAAGCACCGCCTGAACTGGAGGAGTGGATCAATTGGGTACGGGTAAATGGCTCGCGCGGCTTAGGCGCTGAAATAGGAGGGGTTCGCTCAAAAACAGGTCAGGTGGATCTCAGCCAGGCTATTCCCAAAGAAGATCGGAAAGCCAGTGATAACGTTGCAGAAATTGATTTTGAGAAAGTCGACTTAAGGGCGGTTTTCTATCCCCATACTCCCTTATCACAAGCAAAAGGGAATGAGACTGATGCTGACACTGATCTATTGATGAAACAGCTGAACCAGTATTTGCAGGATTTAATGAAACAACGGATGAGCACACCCTCGCAACCGGTTCAGCCATTTAAAGCCAAAGTTCAAATTATCGAGATGGCTTTGTCGGTCCTTAAAGGCAGGGCGAATGTTAAAGAACTGATCGCCCTCGCCTCCTCCTCGCAGGAATGGAAAATCACCGGATCTGGTCTTAAAAAAAGCAAGCTGGAACTACTTGTTGGCGAGGTGATTGATTTTAAATCACCAAAACCAATGGATGCGTACGCTTTCAACACCGGGCTATAGCCGTTTACGGCTATGGCGTCTCCTCGTTATTTTTGATAGAGTAGCGCAAATTTAACACATTATACGCATTATGCCGAAGCACGAGGGTAAACTCTATCCTAACCAACCCGAATTGGATGAGGATGCCGGGGACAATTCTGAAACCAGGCACGAAAAAGAAACGTTTGATGCGCCATCAAAAAAACCTGAATGGCTTGCTCTGGGCAGAGGCAGCTATAACCGCGTGTGGCGCTCAGCAGCGCCCGATAAGTCTGGACTCTATCGAGTGCTTAAATACCCTCTGCCGTCTAAAGATAACTGCATTAATGCCTTAAACCATAATCTCCGAGGCGTCAGACTCTGGAATGAAATTAATCCTTCATCCCAAACCGGCCTGCCTGAAGCCATCACCTCGCAATCAGGATGGATAGCGCCCTATATAGCCAATGCACGTCAGGCCACGGATGAAGAGGCAGCCAATAAAGTGGTGGCGATTTACCAGGCTACCCGGCGCATTGTATTTGATGCCGCGACCCAGGGTAATGTACTAACCTGTGTGGATACCGGGGAGGTCATGGTGGTTGACGTTGATTTGGCGCTGAATCTGCGCAACTCGACGGCCAGCCTTAATTTTGCTAAAAACCTGCATGAACGTTTTGAACAGTACTGGAATGATCCCGACTTAAAAATAAACATGACCACAACATTGGAGATCACGAAAAACCTGCTTTACCTGGAAGAACAGCTATCGAGTACCGACATTGATAAACTCAATCATGAAAATCTCACGCTAGCCAACCTTGCGTCATTAAGTTGGTTAAGAATACATCACAAGCCACTGACCTACGCCTTATTTTTGGATATTTCCATGTTACGGCAAGCAGATATCGAGATGAGTGATACCCTTTTTGAAAGCTTACTTTCCACCCGAGAGGAGAAAATTGAGTTCACTGAACAATACAATCAGAATGCCACTCACCGGTTTTTCCTGCCCAAAAACCAGTCTGCTGTGTCTTTAAAAGACGATGCAATCCACAAAATAATTTAGGACCCTAAACCTCGTTTAACTGCATTTACCTGTTGTTGTTTAGAGAAAGACTATAAAATTAAAAAGCATTGTTATACGATATTTTATTAGACTCTCGTTAGTGAATTACTTATAATTGTGACGTTTATTTGTTCTTAGAATTCAAATAGATAAATTCATGCTTTATTTATCAGCAGTTAGCGACCTAAAAGGTAAGGATACGACATGGGATATTCAGATATAGAATCAGACGACGAGCCAGTACTTATATTTCATCCCCCCTCTGCTTCATATCCGTTAACGGATATCCGCAAAAATCGAGTCTGCCCACCTCCTCGTACGCTCCCAACACGAGCGCATAAGACAGAGACCATGACCGACGAATTAGCCGCTCAACTCTTCGACGCCATTACCTCTGGTATTAAAAGCTACAATAACAAGGAGGAGCGCGACGGCGTTGTAAATGGCTATTTCACGCTTTTTCGTCACGGCCAACATGGCAAAATGAAGGCTAACGAGTTACAGGACAGTCTAGCTAAAAAATCATTTAGCGACATGCTTCATCTGCTGAATGACTATTTTAATTCATCGGATGCTCACTACAATAATCATTCCCTTGCCACTTACTTATTAGACAAGCTCAATGATTTTGTTACATCATTAGACTCTACCTATCAACCTGAAACGGGTAGTATGGCCTGGGCTTCTGTTTTATCGCATCTTAAACATTACTCAAAAGCCCTGGGTGATGATTGCATGAAAACTGCAACGCAAACGAGCCTTTAGGAAACGGAGATGTCGCGTCTTGAAAACAAAATTATTTTGATTACGGGCGCCTCCAGTGGCATTGGGGAGGCCTGTGCCAGGCTTTTTGCTTCACAAGGTGCGAGACTTATTCTCACAGCTCGCCGCCTTGACCGGTTGGAAATCCTCGCAACCGAATTGAAAAATACCCATGGCAATGAGCCTTATATCCATTGCCTCGATGTTCGGAACTCTGCTGCAGTCAAAACGTTTTTGGACTCGCTGCCAGTAGCCTGGCAGTGTATTGACGTATTGCTCAATAACGCCGGTTTGGCTTTAAGCAGCGACCCCATTCAGAACGGTCTAATCGACAATTGGGAAACCATGATCGACACGAATGTCAAAGGTCTCCTCTACATAACCCGCCATGTGCTGCCAGGCATGTTGCAAAGACAGCAAGGCCATATTGTCAATATCGGCTCGATTGCAGGTCAGGAGGTTTATCCCAACGGCAATGTCTATTGTGCGAGCAAGCATGCGGTCAGAGCCCTGACCAAATCCATGCGACTCGACTTAATGGGCAGCCCCATTCGCGTGAGCGAAATCGCACCCGGCGCGGTTGAAACAGAATTCAGCCTTGTACGCTGGCAAGATGCGGATAAGGCAAAAACATTTTACCAGGACTTTACCCCGCTGACTGCCAAGGATATAGCCGATGCCGTATATTACTGCATTTCCGCGCCGCCGCATGTCAACATTGCCGAATTGACCATTCTGCCTACAGACCAGGCATCTGCGAATCATATTCATCGAAAAAAATAGCGAATCGTATATTTATTTTACATTGGTCTATAGTTATTAAATAATTCATTCTTTTGTTCGCTGTAGATGGTCCCAAAAGAAAAACACTTCCTTACACAAGCCTTTGAAGCCAGTAAAAATGCATTTTTGTATGTTGGGCTCTTCAGTCTTTTCATCAATATCCTGATGCTTACCACCCCTCTTTACATGATGCAGGTTTTTGACCGGGTGCTCGCAAGCTACAGTTACGACACTTTAATCTATTTAACTTTGATTGCTTTATTGGCTCTTCTGGTTTTAAGCCTGCTGGATGCGGTTAGAACCTACATGATTATTCATGTCAGTGTCTGGTTTGAGCGTAAACTGACGCCACCGGCGCTGGCGCTTAGTCCCGATCAAATTCTGCTTGGCAATACTTACCCCGAACAGGCGCTACGGGATATTGCCGCCGTCAAACAATTTATTGGCGGCTCAGCGATCGTTACTTTTTTTGACTCGCCCTGGGTGCCCATCTATCTCATTGTTATCTTTATGCTCGACCCTATCCTGGGCTGGATAGCCACCGTAGGCGCCTTTATTCTTTTTTTGTGTGCCCTGCTCAATGAACTGTGTACTCGAAAACTATTGCGCGATGCCAGCGAAATGGCCATCGGTACCCAACAGGAGATGGCAGCCAGTCTACGCAATGCCGAGGTCATTCAGGCCATGGGCATGTTGCCTGCCTTGATTGGCGAATGGCATAAAAACAATGAAAATATCCTGAATTTTCAAATAAAATCCAGCAAAATTTCTGGCAACATTCTGGCTTTGAGTAAATTTATCCGTTCAGCCCTGCAGATTTTTATTTTAGGGGTGGGGGCTTATCTGGTATTAACCAATCGCATCACCTCCGGGATGATGATTGCTGGCTCCATCCTGTTGTCGCGCGCCCTGGCACCTGTCGAACAGGCTATCAGCGCCTGGAAACAATATCAAAGCGCCAAACATGCGATTGACAGGCTCAAATCCCATCTGGCGTTTCAGTCGCAACGGTTAAACGGCATTCAGTTGCCTGCACCCAAAGGGCATTTGTCCGTGGAAAATCTCTACTACATGCCCCCTGCCCTGCAAAAATTTGTTATCAACGGCATCAATATCCACCTTAAACCTGGTGAGATGGCTGCATTAATTGGTCCTTCAGCAGCAGGTAAATCAACGCTTGCGCGATTGATTGCCGGGGTTTTAAAACCAAACAACGGCAGTGTCAGACTGGATACCGCTGATGTTTATCAATGGGAGCGAACTGATTTTGGTCAACACGTGGGCTACCTGCCCCAGGATATTGAATTATTTAATGGCAGTGTGAAGGAAAACATTGCCCGCATGGGAAACATTGACGATGCCGCAGTCATTAAAGCAGCGAAACAAGCCGGCTGCCATGAACTTATCCTCAGGCTGCCGCAAGGCTATGATACCGTTATTCACCGCAACAGCTTTGGCTTATCTGGCGGCCAGCGTCAACGTATTGCCTTGGCACGGGCCTTGTATGGGGATCCGCAACTTGTCATTCTTGATGAGCCCAATTCCAATTTGGATAGCGATGGGGAGTTGGCGCTGCTCAATGCCTTACAGGAACTCAAACGCCGTCAGGCCACCGTGATACTTATCGCTCATCGCCCGCATGTCATTCATTTTGTGGATACCATTATTGTTCTCAATGAAGGTAAAATCCAGTTTTCTGGTCCACGGGAACAGATTCTAAACAAACTTAAAGAATTGGCCGCGCAAGCAGAAATACAACCTCAGTCTAAGGGTAACTAATGGACAGGAAGCAATTACCGCAAACACCTGAAAGCCCTCCTGTAGGTAACGTAATTAAAGCGGGGCTCGGCATTTTGCTGTTTTTTATTGGCGGGTTTCTTTTATGGTCTTTGCTGTTTCATCTCGATGCGGCAGCCGTAGCCCAGGGTAAACTGGTGGTCGAGTATGAACGTAAAACCATACAGCACATGGAAGGTGGTATTATCAAAACAATTTATATTAATGAAGGCTCGGTGGTTAAAGCCAACACGCCGCTCATCCAGCTAGATGACACCCAGGCTAAAGCCACACTGGATTTATTACAGGGTCAGCTGTATGAAAATTTAGCTGCGGAGGCACGCATTTTTGCCGAACTCAATAATGAAAAGCAAGTTCATTATCCCGCCTCATTAAAGCAATTAGCCCAAGATCCTAAAGTGAAAAAAATCATTGACGGACAAAACAAATTATTCATTGCCCGTAACAAAAGCTATGAAGGCCAAAGCAAAATTCTGAATGAGCGGATAGAAGAATACAAAAAGGAAATCAGTAGCCTTGATGCTCAGGTGATTGCAAATAACGAGCAGTTAAAATTAATTGAAGAAGAGATCAAGGCGGTTGAATACCTGGAAGAAAGAAAATTAATTGATAAACCGCGCCTCCTGGCCCTTAAACGCGAAGCGGCACGATTGACTGGTGATCGCGGCGAACATTTAGGCTTGATAGCCAAAGCCCATCAGGGCATAGGCGAGATTCAATCGCAACTGTTTACCATGATTGAAACGCGTCGCAAAGATTTATTGGAAGAGCTGCGCGATGTGCAGCAGAAGCTTGCCGATCTGACCGAAAAATGCAAAGCAGCCGAAGACGTTTTAAAACGAACATTAATTACAGCTCCCCAGTCCGGAACGGTGATTGGCCTTAAGAAACATACAACGGGCGGCGTCATCACCCCTGGACAAGACATTCTGGATATTATCCCCTCCGGTGATCAACTTATTGTTGAAGCTCAGATTGAACCATTGGATATTAATTCCGTTAAACCAGGATTAACCGCCAAAGTCAGGCTCATTGCCTATAAGCAAAGAAACACGCCCCTGATTGAAGGCATTGTGACCCAGGTCTCTCCTGATGTATTTGAAGATCAGGCGACTAAAAAACAATTTTACAAGGCACGCATCATTCTCAACAAGAATGAGCTAAGCAAACTAAAGCATGTCGCTCTCTATCCCGGCATGCCGGTTCAAGTCATGATTGTCATTGAAAAACGAACAGCCTTTAATTATTTTATCACCCCGCTTCACGACAGTTTTGAACGCGCATTCCATGAAGAATAATGCATTATATCAACAGACGGAAATCCAGTCTGGTATTTGTTTTTATAATTTCTTGATCAAATTTTATACAATACTATACTTTAATTTGTCTAAGTTGTAGAGGTGTAGCCATGGCTATTATAACGGGCACCAGTGGTGCTGATGTTATTGAGGGTGGCGCAGCAAATGACTTACTGCTAGGTGGTAATGGTAATGATACACTAAGCGGCGGTTCCGGGAGTGATCTGCTCGATGGTGGTAATGGCAATGACTTGCTTGATGGAGGTAGTGGTTCTGATCTTTTATCGGGAGGGAATGGCAACGATACTCTCCTGGGTGGTGCCGGAAATGATTTACTGGACGGGGGTAATGGCAATGATACCCTAAACGGCGGTGACGGCACGGACATTCTCAACGGCGGTAACGGCAATGATACCCTGGATGGCGGAGCCGGTTCTGATCTTCTCTATGGCGGCAATGGTAACGATACCTTTACTTACCATGTCGAAAATAATCTCAATACACTTGATGTCTACATTGGCGGCAACGGCAATGACACCCTGATTATTGAAGGAACTTCCGATTTTTTTGCGCGCGCGGATGTTCAACAGGCACTGGCCGCGTTTCAGGCAGCCTGTGAGAACCTGCTGTTTAATTTTGCTACCTATGTTGAAGGGTGGAATTTAATTGTCAACACCATTGAAAACGTGATTCTCAAGGTTGTTGCCCCCCTGAATGTCGCCCCTGTCGCCAATCAGGATTTTGTCAATACCACGGAGGACTCGCCTTTAGCGATTCCTGTTGCAAATCTTTTGGCAAACGATACCGATGGCAATAATGATGTGTTAACTGTTCAGTCTGTTGGTAATGCCGCCCATGGCACCGTCGTCCTCAATGATGGGGTTATTACTTACACGCCGACCAGCAATTACAATGGTTCTGACAGCTTCACTTATACCATCAGTGATGGGCGTGGCGGTGCCAGTCAAGCGACAGTCCATATTACTGTTGCAGCCGTTAATGATGCACCTACAGGTGGTGTCATTATCACGGGTGAGGTCATTGAAAACCAAACGCTCACAGCCGACGCCAGCGCTGTTGCTGATCTTGACGGTTTGGGTACGCTCACCTATCAATGGCAGGCGGATGGTGAAAATATTGACGGTGCTACAGCCAGTGCCTATACCCTGACTGATGCGGATGTGGGTAAAGTGATTTCGGTCGCGGTTAGTTATACTGATGGTGGCGGCACCCTGGAAACGGTGGTCTCGGCCGGTACTGAGCCGGTGCTTTCGGATAATGTCGCACCCGTTGCCAACGTCGATACAATGGATGGCAATGAAGACACACCCTTAGTGATTGCCGCTGGAATCCTGCTCGCCAATGATACGGACGCCAATGGGGATACACTAACCATTCAGGCCGTTGGCAATGCCACCAATGGCACAGTAGCCCTTGATAATAACGGTAACATCGTCTTTACGCCGACGGCCAATTACAATGGTCCTGCCAGCTTTACCTACCTGGTGGCAGATGGCGATGGCGCCACCAGTGAAGCGGTCGTCCACATCAATGTGGCTGCAGTCAATGATGCCCCCACCGGCGATGTGACGATTCAGGGCACACCTCAGGAAGGTCAAGTTTTAACCGCTAATGCCAATCTTGCTGATGTCGAAGGCCTTGGAGCGTTCAGTTATCAGTGGTATGCGGATGGCAACCCGATTTTAGGGGCCACGGCCACGACTTACGCGTTAACTGAAGGGGATATCGGCAAAACCATTACCGCGACCGTCAGCTACATCGACGGAGCCGGTACTCAGGAAACGGTGCAGGCCGCAGCTACAGGACCGGTGGCGTCTCTCTATGATGTGGATACCGCCACTCAAACGGCGGTGAAGCTGGAGAATGGGCAGATTTTTATTGATAATGTTCTTCAGACTGGCGTTGACAGTATTCGAACCAGCGATTTGGATGATGTTTTAGTGGTTAAAGACGTCGTTAATGGTCTTGAAGTCAATTTAGCCGGCCAGGTCAATGCCGACGCCGTCGATTTGAGGGGAATAACCGGTATCACTTATACAGCAAGTACCGATGTGATTAGTGATGGTACAGACAGTATGACGGTTAGCAATGTAGAGAATTTCCTCATCGGCGATCGCGGCAATACCTTTGTGATTGATCAGGGAGGCAACTATAATTTCCTGTTTGATCAATCCATCCCAAGCTCAATTACCGGGACTAATCCCCCGCCGTCAACTACCATCAATATGATCGAAGGCACGGGAGCAACCAATGTCGGATTGTTGGTTTATAACTCCGCAGGACTTCCTGCCACCTCCAGCGATGTTCAGAAAATTACCCTGCAGATGCAGTTTAACAATGCCGGGCCAAACATTGATAACGTGGCGACTCTGGATTTCCAACACGGTGCCTACGCGTTCAATGCGACTGCCATTGAGTATGGGTTAATTGCCGCCTTGATTGCTCTTGCGGCAATCGCGGCATTGCAAAACCTGGGCATTCCTCAATCCACGTATACTCAATCAACCTTTGGCGATATCAAATTGTCATTGACCAGCAGCGGTCTGGACGCCACACAAGATTCTGTCACCGCCAAGCTGACAGGCCTGCGTGAGGTGGTTGTTCCAGTCGGAAATGACGCCAGTTTTAAACCCTGGACCATCATTTCCAATGACAGCGGTTTAAAAGGAATTGTCGATTTAACCCAATTGGCAAGTGTCAATGAAAACAATACCAATGCACCCCATTTACAAGTGAATTGGGATGCGTCGGTGGACAGCGACCTTCCCGCTGTGCTGATTAGTGAACAGGGTTTGTTAACATCCAACGAGCATGCCTTTTATAAATTTCAACACTTCAAACTGGGTCAGGGCAGTGATACGTTAAACATCACCTCGCTCGATACCAACCCGAATGTGGTTGTTGAAATGGGTGAAAAAATAGATGGCAGCGACCAGGACACGCTGAATCTGTTTAGGCTGGGTGATGTATTTAATCCCGTTGTCGCAGCCACCTATAATGGCACCACAGGCTTGTTGCAGATGGGAAGCAACCAGCTGCATGTCACTGGCGTGGAGCGCATCATTGGGACCAGCCTTGCAGATAACCTGACGGGTGATGGCGGCAACAATGTCATCGATGGAGGCATCGGCAACGATACACTGGCAGGTGGCGCAGGCAGCGATACCTTTGTTTATACTATCGCGCCATCCGGCAACGATACCATCAATGATTTCAATCTGGCTGAAGATGTCTTGCAGCTGACGGGCGTCACCATACAGAGTATTAATTACTTTGGTCCTAATACGATCATTGATTTAAGTAATAATGGTATCGTGACCTTGCTTGGTGTGACAGCCACTCAGGAGGATTTGATCGGATAATTAGACTGTTCTCTCTCCGAACTACCCTGCTCGCAGGGTAGTTTTTTATTGCCATCGCAGATAAACAATTCATTGTCCGGTGTTACTGATTTTGCTTAACCATCTGTTGCTGCACCTGGGCAATCTGCTGCTGCAGATTGGTTTGTATTTGCTTCATTTGGTTCTGCGTTTGCGCATTCACGGTTTGAATCTGGGCCTGCAATTGGGTTTGAACCTGTTTGATTTGCGCCTGCAACTGGGTATTTAATGCCGCCAGTTGTTGTTGCTGTTGGGCCTGCAACTGCTTTAACTGGTTTTGTATTTCAGTATTAAGCTGTTGAACCTGATTATTGCTTGTGGCATCAGCTGCATAAGCTGTGTGAACGAGAGCAAAGCCGGTGAAAAGAGCAAGCATAGTTTTCATAATCAATTCCTTTTAAAGTGATTCCTTTTCACTTTACCGAATAACACCGGCCTTGCAAAGACTACGGCAAATCAAGCAATTGTCGGGTAAAGGCTGTACGTAAATAAAAACCGCGCGGCAGGGTCAGTATTTTATTGCCTTCGCTATCAAATCCATAACACAATGACCGGGTATTGGCTGCTTTAGGGCGTACCTGCAGGTAAACCCCATAGGTGGCATCAATTTCTTCCAGCCTGCCAGTGGTAATCATTGTCGTCAAATCATGCCAATCCGACGCGAGTATGGCCTCCTCCTCCGGGCTTGGCGACCACAGTAAACCGCGTCCAATGCGGCGTTGTTCAAACGGGATATGCCTGTCGCCTTCGACCGGAACCCAGAGCACCCGTTTTAATTTCTCATAGCATTGTGAGGTAAGCCATTGTTGCTGATGGATAGTCATCAATGGGATGCTGGTCACAAAGGTGGATTCCGCGGGAGTGCCCTGAGAACCAAGCGGGATGGTTTTGAGCTCAATGCCTAAATGGTTAAAATCAGGCACGGGCTGGCAACCTGCCGTTGTGCCCAGGGCCTGTTCAATGGCCATACCGGCCCATCCTTTGCGCCGTACGGCCTGCTCAGGAATAGCAAGCGATAACTCAGCCGCCAGTTGGGCAAAGCTCATTCCCTCAATGGCCTCGCAGCGTTGCAGTAACTCGGCTTCCGACGCAGGACTATTTAATAAATAAGGCCTCATGCTCACCTTCTTTAATTTCCACGCTGATGGGTGGAATCGGCGGTTTAATGCCAGCCGCTTTAAATTGTGCGGCAATGGCAAACAACACCTTGGAGCGAATCTCAAATCGGGTATGCAACTGTACATTGATAAAATAACGCACCTCAAATTCAATCAAGGCTTCATCAATTTGCTTCAGGAAAACCTGTGCCGGCGGATCGGCAACGATTTCCGGGATAATAGCCAACACATCGAGTATCAACTGCTGAATCATCACCGGATCATCAGCGCGACTGACCTTAATCGGAATGACGGTGCGCACAATGCCATCCTGATGCGTCCAGTTAGTAAACGGCTTGTTAAATGTTTCCGCATTTGGAATCAATACTTCCATATTGTCCCAGGATGACACCCGCATGGAGCGTATGCCAATATGGGCCACACGGCCTTCATAATTGCCAAGCGTAATAAGGTCGCCCTCTCGTACCGGGCGTTCAATCAGCAACATTAACCCACCGACCACGTTGCTCGCGAAATCACGCAAGCCAAAACCCATACCCACCGCCAGGCCGCCGATGACCATGGACATGCCGCTGAAATCAAACCCCAAAGCCCTTAAGGTGACAAACCCGCCAATCAGAATAACGGCGTATTGCGTAAACACAGACAGGCTGTTGCGAATGCCGGGATCGCGGGCATCGCGGTATAACCAGCGGTAACTGAATTCCCGCGTCCATTTGGCGGCCCACATGAAGACCGAAAGCAGGATTAAAAAATTGAGAATGCTAAAGGCGGTGATGTGAATGCCAGCCATGTTGATGAGCGGGTAATGACCAAACTGTATCAGTTTGGTTGTTACCAGGGAATCCGAATGCCAGCCAAACAGTTGAAACACGATATAGATCGAAGCCGTCAGCAGGCCAACACGCAATATTTTATCCAGCGGTTTAAGCCAGACTTCAATCCAAAGCCAACCATTGGTCATGGCGGAAATCATCCACTCCGACAGCAATTCCATAGCATCAAACAACAAACCACGCATCAGCACGTAAGCGGACAGTAACAGCAGCAGCTGCATCTGGTAGCGGCTCAATGTCCAGGCCAGGTTGATGTAACCCACCATCCCAATGACCGCAATAGCCAGCAGGGTTAAGGGGATAAGGATCACAAGCAACATCACCGCGTGTCGAAAATAGCGCTTTTTGCTTTTCAATACCGGGTGCAGCAAATGGGTAATGATGTGTCGGTTTCTCCATGAAAGAATTGAAACGGCCACTAAAAACAGCATAAACAAGCGATTAAAAATATCCTGCAATAGCGCCGATAAAGGCAGCAGGTAACTGATGACCATGAGAGCCGTAGTCCACCCGCCGGCTAACAGCAGCCATTTCAAACGGTAATACAGCCTTACATCCGTACCCGATGCGTCTGTCACGCGTTCTAACAAAACAAGCCTTGCAATCTGGATTAAGGTGCTGAATACAAGTCCAACAAGACTCAACTGCATCAGTAATTGATAATTGGCAAAGGGAATGTGGTTAAAATAAAACAGACAAAGAAAAGCCCCGGTCACCCCTAACAATGGCAGATTACGATTAAACAGTGTCAACGTGCCTTCATACAAGTGGCCTGTTAATCGTGACCGTTCCTTATCGCGGCTGCGTTGTTTCAATAAGCGATACAATACAGTAGTCGCCACCGTGATGAGGCTTAAGGTCATCCACAGCAACACCATCGGCAAGGTATCCAGCCATTGGTAATTATCCCTGATTTTAAGTGTGAGAATCTTCATATAACCATAGATCTGGCTGGGAATTTTACTGAGTTGGCTTAAAATTTCTGGCCAACTGTCAAAGCGGTATTCCGATAAGCTTTGCCTGACCGACAATTGCTTTTTCAATTCTTCCTGATGATTGTCCAAATCTTCCTGCAGGGTTTGTTCCTGAATATCGATGCTGGCAATGCGCTCGTTAATGATGCCTATTAAAGCGGCGAAATTTTTTTTAAGGGTTGCTTCACCCACATGATCTTGCTCATTTTTGAGCATAACACGCATTTTGCGTAGCGATTGTTCCATATCGGCAAGCTGTGTGATGGTGGCTTTATATGTCTCAGCCACAGTTTGCAAGGTACGGATATCCGGATTTTTCTGAAGCAGGAAATCAGCCTTGGCCAATTGACGCTGCAAATGCAGTTCCGCCATTTTATGCTGGGTCAGGTTAATGAGTTGATTATTTAATAAAAGTCGAGCCTCCAGAATGTAGTTATTACGAAACTCCCCTTCGCTTTTAATCTGCTGCTGCAGATCAATGCTCTTATCGTAAAGCGAAAGCAGGCTCTCATTCAGACGCGTTTCTTTGGCGTGAAGAGTATCCAGTTGGGCTCGTAACTGCGCCTTTGATTTCCACACATGCAGAGCTTGCTGGCGGCTTAATAACAGTTGCTGGTAGCGTTTGGCCAATACGATATTATCATTGAGCAGGCTAATGGTTTTTTTATTGATTTCGCTTAGTGTGTTGATCTTTTCAATTTTTTGCTGCGTATCCATCGGCGTCACATCCGGCCCTGGAAATTGCTGCAATTGTTTTAATCTCTGATTAAAATCATCCTGTAATTTGGTCTGGTTAACCAGAAAATTTTCATAGCTGGCTATTTTGGCCTTATTCAAGGCGATGAGCGCGTCATTCTGCTGGATTAATTGTTTATACTCCACCTCACTTGAAGGAGTAGAAGGCAATCTGGTTTCATTTAGAACTAAAGTCAGGTTATTTTTTTCCTGTGCCAGGTATTCAATTAATTGCCCGCTATTCCCCTCAGGCTTGGCTAACAGGGGTGTACTCACCACAGCGAGGCATAATAACCCGATTACCGCATAAAGCCGGTTTTTCCAAAAGGAAAAACCGGTTCTGACCATTCTATTTTTGCACATTGGGAGCTAGTCGTATGCCTAAATCACCAAGCTGAGCCGTACTGACACCGGTTGGTGCATTGGTTAATAAACAAGATGCGGATTGCGTTTTAGGAAAAGCAATCACATCACGGATGGAATTTGAGTGCGTCAACAGCATGGCCAATCGATCCATACCCAATGCGATACCGCCATGGGGAGGGCAGCCATATTGCAAAGCGTCCAGCAAAAAGCCGAATTTTTCCTGAGCTTCCTGCTCCCCTATCCCCAATAATTCAAACACAGCTTGTTGCAACTGCGGCTGATGGATACGGATGGAGCCGCCGCCGATTTCATACCCGTTAATCACAATATCATAAGCCTTGGCCAGGGTTTTAGTCGGCTTTTGCTTGAGCGATTCGATATCCAGTTCCTGCGGGGAGGTAAAGGGATGGTGCATGGATTGCAACAACCCAGACTTGGGATCAATTTCAAACATGGGCCAGTCAACCACCCAAAGCAAGCGCCAACCATCCTCAACCAATTGACGATCATGCCCCAGCTTAACCCGCAGAGCACCCATCGATTCATTGACGGTTTGTTCAATGCCGGCGCCAAAGAAAATGACATCACCGGTTTCAGCGCCAACGCGCTCAAGGATTGCCTGCACGCTATCAGGCGATAAAAATTTGATAATCGGCGACTGCAAGCCTTGCATACCTTGCGTGCGATCATTGACTTTGATGTAGGCTAAGCCTTTCGCACCATAAATGCCTACAAATTGCGCATAGCCATCCAGGTCCTTACGGCTTAATTCGCAGCCATTGGGTAAGCGCAGCGCCACCACCCGGCCATCGCTTCGCGTTGCTGCATCGGAAAACACTTGAAAATCGGATTGCTTAACCAAATCAGCCACGTCTACCAACTCAAGCGGGATACGCAAATCCGGTTTATCGCTGCCATAGCGGCGCATCGCCTCATCATAGGTCATGCGCGGGAGTTTTTCCGGTAATTCAACCTGCATTAATTCGCGGAATACTTTTTTCAGCATCCCCTCAATGAGATTCTGAATGGCCTGTTCATCAATAAAGGCCATCTCAATATCAAGCTGGGTAAATTCAGGCTGCCTGTCAGCGCGCAAATCTTCATCACGGAAACAGCGCACAATTTGATAATATTTATCGAAACCCGACATCATCAGCAACTGTTTAAATAATTGCGGCGATTGCGGCAAGGCATAAAATTGGCCAGGGTGCACACGGGAAGGCACCAGGTAATCGCGCGCGCCTTCTGGCGTCGCTTTGGTCAGCATCGGCGTTTCGATATCCATGAACTGTTGTTCATTTAAGTACTCTCTGATGCAACGCACCATGTTGTGACGCAGAGTTAAATTATGCTGCATATCATTGCGGCGCAAATCGAGGTAACGGTAGCGATAACGGAGATCTTCATTCACCGTTTGATTATCATTCGGCAGGAACGGCGGTGTTTGGGCCTGATTTAAAATCTGCAGAGTCTGGCCAAGGATTTCTATTTTACCGGTTGGCATTTTTTCATTAATCATCCCGGCAGGCCTTAAGCGCACGTTCCCTTCGATGCGAACCACGTATTCATGGCGCAGCTTTTCAGCGATTTTGAATACATCTGCCAACTCCGGTTCATACACGACCTGAACCAGGCCGGAACGATCACGGATATCCAGGAAGATCACGCCGCCATGATCACGGCGATTATGCACCCACCCGCATACACTGACGGATTCGTTAAGTAAAGTTTCATTGACTGATGTGCAATAATGTGATCTCATAAAAACCGCCTGTTAATTCGCATGAGTTAATATGTCCGGCGTCACGTTGGGAGGCATGACCCCCAGCGAAATAATGTATTTCAACGCCTCGTCAATCGTCATCCCAACCTCAATGACGTCCTTCTTGGGTACCATCATCAAAAAACCGGATGTTGGGTTTGGTGTTGTTGGTACAAAAACAGAGACCATTTCTTCCGTGGTATTGGCAAAAAGTTGAGACCCCGGGTTTCCGGTCATAAAGGCCAGCGACCAGCAATCCTTGCGCGGGTATTCAATCAGCAGCACTTTGCGAAAAGCCTGGCTATTGGTTGCAAAAATAGCCTGTATAACCTGCTTCGATGCATTGTAAATGGAACGCACCAGAGGGATTTTGGCGAGCAATGCCTCACCCCAGCCAAACAAACGCTGGCCAAGTATGTTTGTTGCAATAATGCCTGTGACGATGAGCAGCACCAGGGAAAAAATAACGCCGAAGCCGGGAATATCCACACCCAGAAGCCGTTCAGGCTGGTAGGCGGAGGGGAGCAGTGCGATTGTGCTGTCCAACAGGTCGACCATAAAACGTAAAACCACAAAGGTAACCAGAATAGGCAACCACACCACTAAGCCGGCAAACAAATAACTGCGTATGGATTTAGACTTCAATCACTTTCACCCTTGGTTTTCGTGCTGCCGGTATCGCTGCTTCCTGTCGCGTTATCTGCTTTCTTCTGACCACTGGCGTCACTGCCGCCGGTCTCCGTTTTTTTCATCTCGGGTTTGTTTTTATTTTTAAAATCGGTGACATACCAACCGCTGCCTTTGAGCTGAAAACCCGCCGCAGAAACCAGCCGCACAGCCGTATTTTCAAAACACTTCGGGCATTGTTTTGCAGGCGCATCACTGACTTTCTGCATCAAATCAAAATGATGATGACAATTTGTACATTCATATTCATAAATTGGCATCAAAAATCTCCCAATGGTTGACAGGGCTCATCGCATCATAAGCCAAGGAAATAAACGTTTTGAAAAAACTAACGTTAAATTATAACGGACAAGAGGCGTGGCGACAACGGTCAAACCCCTGTGTACACGTACTCAACCGTATTTATTACTCAAATCATTCCGCTTTTTATGCTTTATGCGCACAATCCCGATTATATACCCTGAGGTTAAAGCGATGAAATCCATCTATTCGGCCAGCCATTGTCCGTTAAACGGGATATGGCCCCAATACGGCATGGGCATCTTCTCACGCAAGGTTTTAAGGTTTTCATCCAGACAGAGCATCGTTTCATCGATGCAGTTGGCAATCCAGCCCGCGCAAGGAATAGAATGGGCCTTTAACACCGAGGCCGTTAGAAGGGCATGATTGATACACCCAAGACGCATGCCGACCACTAGAATGACGGGAATCTGGCTGAGCACCAGGAAATCAACCCAGGTCTGCCTGGCATTGACAGGGACCATTAAGCCCCCTGCCCCTTCAATCAAAAGCACATCAGGCTGGCCTGATGCTTTCGTCATGCAGTAGTCCCAAATAGCCTGGGCATCAATCTCGGTTCCAGCCCTCGCTGCAGCAATATGCGGTGAAACGGGTGGCTCAAACAGCCACTGGCAATTGTCATCATCATGGCCGCCATGTTGCTTAAGCAGACGGGCATCTTCGCTGTAAAGGCGGCCATTTTCCTGAGGGCATCCTGTCGCTAATGGTTTTAATGCCAAAACCTTAAGCCCCTGTTGACGATAAGCATCGAGCAATTGGCAGGTGGCATAGGTTTTACCGCAATCGGTATTGGTGCCGGTGATAAAAAATACCTTCATAAGAGAAACTCATACAATAATTGCAAATAATCGTCCTGATGTGACAGGAATGGCATGTGCGCGGCTTTTTGGAAAAGTCGATAGTGAAAATCAGGGTATTTTTCTACCATCGCATCCATGGTCAAACGCGGCGTGATGGCATCGAGGCGTCCGAACACAAAACAGGCAGGCTTTTTGTAATCCAGCAGGGCATCACGTAAATCCCACTCTTTTAAAATCTCTAGCCCTTGTTGCAAGGCCTCAATCGAGACTTTATCAGGAATCAGTGTCATTAGGGACTGATGGCGTGCTTGCAGCGTCACAAAATCCCTCATGGTTTGCTCAGGATCACGCGATAAATTACTGAGGAACCCTTCGAACACCTGTTTTTCCACTCCTGGCCAGTGGGCTGAGCGAATGAAGCGCGGTGAGGAAGCAGTTACCATTAAATGCGACACACGCTCTGGCTCCTCGATAGCAAGCCGCATGGCATATAAACCGCCCATACTCCAACCTGACACGGCAAATTGCCGAGGCAGGGCCTTAAGGAGTTGTTTTTTAAATGCAGCCCAATCCATTAATGGCGTGCGGCCAAACCCTGGCAAATCAATCAGATAGACCGTAAAATGCGAGAGCAAGGCTGCCGCTAATGGTTCAAAAACGCGGTGGTCAAATCCCCATCCATGCAACAGCACCAGGGCGGGGCCTTTTCCTCTAGTTTGAATGCTCAGTGTCATAAATAGTGTGAAGTTCGTTAAATAGCCTGTCAATATCGTTCAGCTCATGCTGATAATTAAGCACAATGCGTAAGCCGCTGTATTTACGGGGTACGGTCGGCTCGCGTATAGCCTGACAAACAATGCGGTGCTCGCTCAAGTGCCGGGCATAGGTCAGGGCAACATGCGGACAGCCTAGCTGCAATTGTTGAATGGCTGAGGACGAATCGGCAAAACGCAGCGGGCTTTGCTTAATTTTTTCGCGAAAATAGTGGACAAGGGCCTCTAGTTTCTGTCGCCTGTCATTCGCGTCATAAATCAGATGGAAGGTTTTTAAAAGCCCGTAGGTGAGCGCGGGACTGATGGCCGTGGAGTAAAGGTAGGAACGCGCATACTGCAACAAGGCCTCTATCCATTCACGGCACCCCGCGACCAATGCGCCCTGCCCGCCAAACGCTTTGCCAAAGGTAATAATCCGAAGCGGTACCTGTTCCTGCGTTAAGGAGAAATGGTTGACAGCGCCAAGACCATGGTCACCCATCACACCAAACGAATGCGCTTCATCAACAACACAGGGGGCTTGATAAGTCGCGCATAAATCGATGATTTCCCCCAGGGGTGCGACTTGACCACTCATGCTGAAAAGGCCTTCTGTCAGCACAACTGCCTGTTCGGTTTGGTCTAACTTTCGCCTTAAATCATCCATGTCATTCGCTTTATAGCGGCTAAAACTGGCATGAGCCAGTTTAATACCATCGTAAAACGACGCATGGATGGCTTTATCAACTAGCAAGCGGAGGGCACTATGCGACAACAGGCTAACCACAGCCAGATTAGCCGCATAGCCGGAACTGAATACTACCGCCGCATCTGTGTTTAATGCCGCCGACATCGTTTGCTCAAATTCCGCATGAATGGGATGGTAACCGCAAATAACGCCCGAGCCGCCGCTGCCGGCCGGATAAAGTTCAAATCCTTGTTGATAGGCTTTTTTAATCCGTACATCATTACTTAACGACAAATAATCATTGCTGCAGAAATGCAGATGATTGCTGTCGGCCTGCAATACCGAGCGGCTACGATGCAGGCCCCGTTGCTGCAATCCTTGCATGGTCTTTGCAAACAGCGTGGAAAAGTGGCTCAAGCGTGTGTATCCAGACCTAGTTTATCAAACAGCTGTCTGTCTTTATCCCGTTGCGGATTATCTTCCGTCAGCAGTTTATCGCCGATGAAAACGGAATTGGCGCCGGCAAAAAAGCAAAGCGCCTGCAATTCATCGCTCATTTCAGTACGGCCTGCAGTCAGGCGGATGACGCTTTCAGGCATGATGACGCGCGCCGTCGCAATGGTTCTTACCAACTCAATGCCTTCTACCTGACGGGATTTTGCAAGCGGTGTTCCTTCAACCGGAATCAGGCGGTTAATTGGCACGCTTTCCGGGGGCGTTTCCATGTTGGCAAGCGTCATCAGGAATTCAATCCTGTCTTCGCGCGTTTCACCCAAACCCAATATCCCGCCACAACAGACGCGAATACCGGCTTTCCTCACTTGTTCAAGCGTATCCAGACGATCACTGAATTTACGGGTGGTGACCACTTTGTCATAGTAGGATGGGGATGTATCGATATTATGATTGTAATAATCAAGGCCTGCTTCTTTAAGGCATTTCGCCTGCTCACCATTCAACATGCCGAGGGTCATGCAGGTTTCAAGCCCCAGGTCTTTGACGCCTTTAATCATGTCCTTAAGCGCTGGCATGACTTTATCCGGCGGACAACGCCAGGCGGCCCCCATGCAGAAGCGCGTGGCACCACCCGCTTTCGCTTCCCGGGCGCTAAGAAGAACCTGCTCAACCGACATGAGTTTTTCTTTTTCCACATGGGTTTGATGATGCCCGCTTTGCGAACAATACCCGCAATCTTCGGGACAGGCACCCGTTTTAATACTCAGTAAGGTCGCCAATTGCAGGCTATTGGCGGAATGATGCAGGCGGTGAACGGTATGAGCCTGATGCAATAAATCGTTAAACGGCTGAGTATAAATGGCGGCAATGTCACTTACTGTCCATCCTGCACTGGGTTTGTTCATAGGGGTTCTCTTTTTATTTCAGTGACGCCATGATAAAGTCGCGAATTTTCTTGTCAACCGAAAATTATATTATGGTTAACATAACCCAGGTTATCGCAAAGGATTTAAACCACATCTGGCATCCCTGTATGCAGATGAAAGATTTTGAGACCTACCCCCCGCTGGTGATTCACGAAGCCAAAGGCAGCTACCTTTATACGGATCAGGGCCGCCTCATTGACGGCATTTCAAGCTGGTGGTGCAAATCTTTAGGTCATGGCCATCCCGCCATTGTTGAGGCCATCAAGCAGCAGTTAAAGTCTTTTGAACAGGTGATCGCTGCCAACACTACTCACCCATTGCTGGCTGAGTTTGGTGAAAAAATAGCCGATATTACCCATAAACAGCATGTGTTTTTTGCCAGTGACGGTTCCTCAGCCGTTGAGATTGCCATGAAACTGGCTTTGCACGCCATGCAGATTAGGGGTGAAACTCACCGTCGGCAGTTCATTGCCTTAAGCCATGCCTACCATGGAGAAACGCTGGCAACCATCAGCGTCAGCGATCTCGGTCTTTATAAAAAACCGTACGCAGGTTACGGTGTACAATGCCATTTCATTCAGGATATCCCTTATGTTCAGGGGAATCTTGACCCTTTATGGCATGACTGCGAAAAGGCCTGGCAAACCATTTTGCCCCAACTTGAAACAATAAAAGATCAGGCCTGCGCAGTCATTGTCGAACCGCTCGTTCAGGGCGCAGGCGGTATGTTGTGTTACAGTGCCGACTTCCTGAACAAACTGGCCCGTTGGGCCAAAGACAACGGCCTATATTTTATTGCCGATGAAATCATGACCGGCATGGGCCGAACCGGCCAGTGGCTGGCTTGTCAATGGGCAGACGTCGAACCGGATTTAGTGTGCCTGTCCAAAGGCTTGACCGCCGGTGCTTTGCCTCTGAGCTGTGTGGCGATTGACCATTCCATTTACACCCTTTTCTATGATGAGTATGACAAGGGCAAATCATTTCTCCATTCTCATACCCACAGCGGTAATGCCTTAGCCGTCAGTGCGGCCCTGGCGACAATCAAGGTTATGGAAACAGAAGGCATCAATGAACAGGCTCGTGTTTTGGGCGAATTGATGCATTCATTGATGCTTGAGATTGCCGAAACCACCGGAAAACTCAGCCGTGTGCGAAGCCTTGGGGCGATTGCCGCGGCCGACATGGAGGCATTGCCGGGTCAACGAATCAGCTTTCGTTTTTATCAGGAGGCCTGTCAGCGTGGCGCCCTGTTACGGCCTCTCGGCAATACGCTTTATTGGCTGCCTCCCTTAAATGCGGATGAGAAAACGATTAGGCAATTGGCGGAAATCACTCTAAACTCTCTTTATGGGGTGTACAATAACTAAAACAATGATAAACGACATCCATAGCAAGCAGTTAAGCGCGCAGCACACGTTAATCATCAGCTGGCTATTGCTATCACTTGTTGTCCTGTTTCTCGCTCTTTTCTATGAGTGGCGACATTACAGCGAATCCCGACAGGATCAGATAGAGCTCATCGCCAAGGAACGGGCATTTCAATTTGATGAATTCATGGAAAATTTGATTCAGGGCGCTTTTGCTTTAAATTTTACCCATGATGACTTTAATGATTGTCAATCGCAATTATTGCCGGTGCTCACCGATTGGTTGTTTAATAATCCCAGTGTTTCCGCCATTGCCATTACCGATCCAAAAGGAAAAAAAACCTGCTCCACCTTAAACCTGCCCCCCCCTGTATTTTTTCCTGTTTCGTCAGCGCCTCATTTGCACGGACCCTTTGATCCAGGCGGTAATAATCAGCCCACCTATCTGTTGCAGCAGAAGCTTGGGCAGTATCATTTCACACTTTATATTTTAAAAAGCATTTTTGACAATTTGTTAAGGCCTCTTGAAGCCACCAATTTCAAAGCCATTGCCCTGTATGACACCCACCATAAAAAGGAGGTTTTTCAACTTACTCAGCGACAGTCCGATCCTGCGCCCGAAAAAAGCGTGATGCTGCGTATCCCGTCTCAGACACTGGATGATTACCAACTGCTGTTTACGACGAAACGTTTAGTTTATGAAAAGCACTTTATTTATACCGAATTAATCATTGCCACCGTAGTTATTCTGCTTTCTCTTCTCATTTACTATCTTCTGCGCAAGGCCTTAAACCGCCGCTTTTCACTGGATTATGCCTTGCAGAATGGGCTTAAACAGGGTCATTTTGAACCGATGTATCAACCTGTGGTGGATGTCGCGAATAACCGGTTTTGTGGTGTTGAAGTCCTGATTCGCTGGCAAATGGATGCCAAGCAAACCATCATGCCCGATCTGTTTATTGAAGAAGCCGAGGAATCAGGTCTTATTGTGCCTATTACCCTGCAACTGGTAGAAAAAACATTTCAGCAGTGCTTAACACTCCTTGACGGCAATAAGGACTTTCATCTGGCGTTCAATGTCTCTGTCAATCATTTTCTCGATAGACGCTTTTTCCCGGCATTTTATCAACTCTGCGAGCAATATGGCATCAACAATCAACAAATTATTCTGGAGTTGACTGAACGGCAGCTTTTTAATAAGGAAGACCAGGACAGCATGCGCATCATGCAGGAACTCCGTAAGCGCGGCTATTCGCTGGCCATTGATGATTTCGGCACCGGACATGCCAGTATCCATTACCTGCAGCACCTGCCCTTTAATTACTTAAAAATTGATAAACTGTTTATTCAAGCCATTGGTACCGGTGCAATCACCGAAACATTGAACCAGGCCATCATTAACATGGCTAATTCACTGGACTTAGCCATCATCGCTGAAGGTGTAGAAACCATGGAACAATATGATTATCTCCGGCGTCATCGTGTAGACTATATACAGGGATGGTATTTTGCCAAGGCCATGACCATTGAGCAGCTCATTACCTTCATTGAGGAGAAAGCAAATGAAGCGATTCTTTCGGCAGGCAATTAGCCTGGCTTTATTCTGCGTTTCAACCGTATCCGTCGCCCAGGCACCGATAGGGGACAATTTCTGGCTGTGCAAAGCCCATGATCAGGCAAACAAAGAATGGTTAGCCCAGAGCGTTTACTCAATCACCGCCATTAACAAAGCCTATGATGCCTGTAAGAAGCAAAGCGAATACCCGGAAACCTGCAAAACATCCAAGGCTGATTGCGAAGCATTTGTGGACGGGCGCTCCACCCGTCCAATGTGGCAATGCACCGCACTGGATTTTTCAGGCGCACCCTGGGTAAGCGATATCTATACGCACCGCGATGACGCAGCCCTTGGCGCCAAAGCCTATTGCATGGATAACAGCGGTATCCCGGAGACCTGTTACATTAACATGATAACCTGTCGAAACATCAATGCGGCGGGCCCCTGATGTATTGCGTCGGTTTAACAGGAAACATTGCCAGCGGCAAATCGAGCGCTATCCGGCGATTTAAAGCGTTGGGTATACCGGTGATCATGGCTGATGAAGTAGCCCGGGAAGTCACAGCTCCCGGGCAGCCGGCTCTTCAAGTCATTCGGCAGCATTTTGGTGAGGATATCCTTCACGAGGACAGCTTAAATCGTGCGAAATTACGTCAACTGATCTTTAAGCATCCCCATGAGCGGCTATGGCTCGAAAACCTGCTGCATCCTTTAATCCGACAACAGATAGAAACCCGAGTTGCAGCATTTAAAGCCCCTTATTGCGTGATTGAAATCCCGCTATTGCTCGATCGCAGTCATTATCCCTATTTGGATCGTATCCTGGTCATTATAAGCGATAAGGAGCGTTTAATTGAGCGAGTGATGACGCGAGACCAGCATAGCCGGGAAGAAGCGCTGGCTATTCTGGCGGCTCAACCCGATGAAACAGCAAGGCGGGCCATTGCTGATGATTTAATCATCAATGAAGGCTCACTTGCTGAATTTGAACAAACGATTAACGATTTGCACAAGCAGTACTTGTTTCTTGCAAGTCAGCAGGCGAATTCCACAGAATAAGTATTGATTATTTTTAAAAACTCTTGTAAAGACAGGTTTTTATCCTTTAATATTTCAGGTACAAAAAACTGTTTAAACGTTGGCTAAGGATAGCATTTTTTTATGCCTCAAGATACGATCACTTTTCAACTGGCAACCCACTTTTTACCGAAAATTGCCTTACGCCTTGAATGCCTTTATCAAACCATTGATCAGGCCTGTCAGGAAACTCATCCCGTTATCCATCATTACGCGTTAAAAAACATCATTGAAATCATTAAATTGATCGAAAAGCCAGAGCTGAAAAGCCGTTTTCTAAAAGAACTGATGCGAATAGAGCATGCCATTAACAAGTCCAATACAATTGTAGCGAGTGAGCTCTATGATGATCTTTATACCCAAATCCAATCCTTGACTCATGTTGCCGGCCTGTTTGGTGAAGGTATTCATCAGAATCCTTTTCTGCAATCCATTCGTCTGACGCAGCCAGCCCACAGCAACGATTGTGAAATGTACTCGCCTCAATTGCTTCTCTGGCTGGAATTCAATCCCGCCGAGAGACAACGCGATTTGGCCATCTGGCTAAGCCATCTGCGTGCACTGCATGCCACGGTCAGTATATACCTGCGCCTGCTTCGCGACACCGCCCAATTTGATGAGATTGACCTGTTCAGCGGGTTTTATCAACGGCCGTTACCCCCAAAAACGTCCTGCCATCTAATTTTGCTGCGCATCGACAAAGCCTTTGGTATCGTACCGCGTATGCAATTGGGTCACCATGGTTTAAGTCTCCGCCTCTGTGAAGCTTCCACCATGAGAGAAATTCGCGAGACTCATGCCCGCTTGGACTTAGGCATTTGCCAATTATAGCTGTTTATTGAGGCGGGTATTTTACTGGCAATCCAAGCCATATTATTATTTGGGCAACAATACGATTTGCCCTGGGGTTTTTATTTGTTTTCACGATCAAAAGGCATTCTCTATTGCCTGTTATCAGGATTATTTTTTGGGCTTATTGGTTATTTTGGAATCAATGTGATTCATGATCACATTTCAATTTACACCATGCTATTCTGGCGATTCACGGTAGCCTTGATATTTATCGCCTTCATTATGCTTCCTCAATTGAACCGGCTGCAATTTTCGGCCAGGGATTTTATGACTATCCTTTGCCATGGTATTTTCTTCTATGGCACCTGCTCCATTCTGTACTTTATGGCGGCAAAATACATTGGTTCAGGGCTTGCCATGGTTGTTTTTTTCACCTATCCCGCCCTGGTTATGCTTTTGAACAAGCTGGCCTATCAGCTCCCTTTTAGTCTGATTTATTGTGTTTCATTGCTGATTATTTTTGGCGGCATGGTGTTTTTGGTTCAGGGGGGAGAGTTTCATTTTAATTCACTGGGCCTTCTTTTAAGTGTCTTGTCCGCCCTACTCTATGCTTTTTATATTTTAGCCAGCAAAAAAAGCCGCGTCTCCCCCCTGCCGTCCACGTTGATTTTATGCCTGGGGTGTATGATTGTTTCGCTGATAACCGCCCTGCTGGATCATTCGTTTACTGTTCCTGACACCCTGTCGGTATGGGCCAATATTTTTGGCATTGGGATTTTATGCACGGCCTTGCCTATCCTCCTGTTGCTAAACGGTTTGAAACTGATTAGCTCCACCCAGGCCTCTATTTTATCGGTTCTTGAACCGGTGTTTGTGGTGATCTTCGGCATCCTGCTCCTGGGAGAGCAGGTAAGCCTGATACAGATGCTCGGGGTCATTATCATTCTTTGTGGTTCTCTTCTTTCCCTGCTTAATGAGCGTCAATAATTTTTCAGCGATAACCCTGTGACGAAAGTCAATTTACTTTAAGCTTTTCTTTTTAATTCTCTTATTTCTGTTATATTGGCATTTACCATAATAGGTTGTTGTTCTACCCGCTCGTATACCATTAATGTACTATCAAATAAGGACAAATAGGTATGAAGGATTTAATCCCAATTGACACATTTATCGAAAAACATTTATCACAAGATGATGTGACCATGACTGGGCATATAAACAAAAATGTACTTCTTCCTGAGATAGCCAGGTATTTTGAAAATGAAGCAACACATCCTCCTCAATCTATTTTGACGCTAAGAGTGAAGTTATTTAATTATTATAGCTGTATGAGAAATTTTGATATTTGTGATTTGATTCATGCTGGAATTATGAATCAATTACAGGGTTTTAGCGATAAAAAAACAGCCTTCCAAAATGATAGAATTGCTGCACAGTACTTTGAAGCGTTAGCTTACCAATATCGAAATTATAAGCCCAGGGAAGATTTTACGTTAAGCGAAGCATGCTTCCTTAACAGTGAAAAAATTACTTTAAATTTACTTGATGACAAAACGAATTGGCAAGCCAACATAGACATGCTCTTTGGTTCTATGCTCAGTCGCTTCTGGCTATATGCAAATTATATGAAGAACCAAGAGAAAGCAAAGCAATTGATGCTTGAAATTGATGAAAAATATGTTACTAAAGTTAGTTTGCCTGCTTATTTAACTGCTTATTATTTTTTTGTAGGTTGTTATTATCTTAATAATCAGGATTATAAAAGCTCCGTTTCCGCGTTTAAACAAATTAGACAAGAAAGAACGGAAGAAACAAGCTGGTTTTTTGAACGACTTGAAGGCCCAATAAAAGAAAAACTTGCTGAAGCGGAGAGGCACTTAAACGAACAAAATAATCCTTTCGAATTTTTCCCTAAACAACAGAAAGTTAATGCTTCAATGTTCGAATCATTTGAGCATAAAAAGAAAAACACTGCTTTAAATTAAATGAGAAAGTAAAAAGATCCAATAGCATTAGGTCGCAGGTTACAGCCTATTCCTTGTCTCTGCGCAGGGTACGACAGAATAGCAGCCCTTGCCCTGCTCTCATGGAATTAACAACCTTAATGCGGCTGGATCAATCTACCCTTGATATTATTAGAGACAGGGAGGGCGTCAGTATACAAGCTGACCCAACTACCGTGGTAGTCTAATGCTTTGCTCAAGATCAATGATTCGTTCAGAAGAAACACCCGGCGTCAGACACTCCACTATTCCGCGGGCAAAAGGATAAGCGCAAAACACACCGGTGGCTACTCCAACCAGTGTGGAGACGGGCGTTAAAGCCAGCCACAGCATGCGGATATCCGGCTCAACCTCCGCCGCGCCAAGAATATAATACATTGCAACGTGAAGACCCGTGTAGAGCGTCATGTTGGTACAAGCTGACATTTTATGAAAAAAACGGCTGCTCGCGACCTGGGAAGTTCTGTCTTTAACGATTTGTTTTCTTTCCTGCACTTCACGCTCATAGCGCGATTGTTCTATTCTGACGAGTTCGTTGATCTTGGGCGTAATGTATTTCTGCTCAACAGCAGGATCAATTTCTTTATCATGCAATAGCAATAATTTTTCAGGGTTGTTTCTTTGAAGTTTTTCCGCAGCCAGCATTTTTAACGATAAGACGGTCATAATCCACCCGAAATTGTTTACAAATTAACAAAGTGGGTTATTTTATTCTAATTCGATGGTTACGGGTATACCGAAGACTTGATAAATTTGTGGTATCTCCTTGTCCGGGCGAATAATAGCAATCAATTTATTTTCGCGGGTAGCCAAGGGATTAATTTGTGATAAGGGCACTTTTTCCGCATAGCTCGGTGTATTGATGATGCGTCCCTCTATCTTTTCATTCCCCGGGAAGGTAATCGTCACTTGTTTATTTTGATACACTTCCTCGGCATATTTCGGATCAATAAATGCAATGATGCGCATGTTTCGCTCAGTGACGATGGTCATTAAATTTTGACCGGCAGACACATACTCATCCTGGTGGGTAGAAATACTCATGATGGTGCCAGGCTGTGGAGCAACAATAGAAAAATGAGCGATTTTATCTTTCACTTCAGCAATGTTTCTTTCAATTTCTAAAATCTTGCGCTTGTAATTCACTTCGAGAAGTGTTTTTGATTGCAGTTTGGCTTCCTGAATCTGTTGTTCCAGGGCCGCGTAATTCCTCTGGGCGTTAACCCAGTTTTTCCTGGCTTCTTCCAATTGCAACTCGGCCATGTCCCCTTTATTTACGTACTTCACAAACCGCTCGTACACGGCCTTGCTGGAATCGATGTCTTTTTTAGCGACCTCCAGTAAATTCTCGAGATTTTGCGGCGTTTGATCGCCCAATGAATTCATCAGATCGGTGATGCGTTCCTTTTCTTTCTCGAGATACTTCAATTTGGTGAGTGTTTCCGGTGAAATGAATTTTAAAATCATCTCGCCTTTTCTAACCTTTTGTCCCGGTTGCACATTCAGGCTTTCAATGTAACCCTCATCCGGTGCGCGAATGATGATGGTGTCGTAAGCAATTAATCCTGAAAAACGGATAAAGACATATTCATTAATTAATTGATATAACAAAATGACCAGGGGGATGCTTAAAATAAGAACCAGAAGAATCCAGCGCATCTTGGGGGGCGTACGGACTCCCTCACCATACTGGATAGGTAATGTGTCTGACGGCGCTTTTTTACGAAAGTGAATTCCCATATCACCTGGCTTCTATTTGGTTCTTTTTATGACCCACCAGGGAGCCATTGAAGAATCTTTATGTCCTTTAAAAATAATTTCATTCAAAATAAAAATGGTTGCCATGTAGCGCATAAACTGCTGATAAATCGGCATTAAAAACACCCAACCAATCATTTTGGCATCTTGCCGCGGCCGTTCAGAGACTAACAGTAAAAATAACACATACATTATTAATCCAGTTAGCAAATAATAACAATAAACCAGGATGTTAACCGCCACAACCACTGTCAGGCTATATTGCAGAAATAACAGGATACTGTAAAGCAGTACAATGAAAGGCAGCACCAATTGATAATACAGACCATACCAGCTAAAGAAAAACATTTTTATACGGTTCATGAGCGCAGGACTGAATTTACGCCAATGCCGTCTCACATAAATGTAATACAAATCCCCATCCCAGCGCAGACGTTGTTTAAGCAGGGCTTTCAATTTAACAGGTGCTGCCGTCCAGGCAATGGCAAAGGGTTCATGAACTATTTTTAGATGAGGGTAGCGGCTGGCGTAGACATGCAGGCGCAGGGTTAAATCCAAATCTTCAGCCGTTCCATTCAACCATCCGCCAATCTGCTTTAAAAAACCAGTACGGAAAACACCAAAAGCGCCGGAAATATTGTTTGTGACATTTAATTCGGTTAAACCGAAGCGACCCAATTGAATACCAATCATGTATTCAATGGCTTGAAGCCGGGTCAGTATCGAGTCTTTGTAATTCCTTACCCGAACAGCCCCCGAAACGGCAATGACATTGGGGTTGATAAAGTGCGCGGCGGCTTTAGCAACGGTTTGATTGTCAATCGAGGTATCCGCATCGAGCATAATCAGTACTTCGCCCTTGGCTAGTTTAAGGCCTAAATTCATAGAGCTGGCATGGCCGCCGCGTGTCTGCCGTTCAATGACGGTAAAAAAACGGTTAGGCAGTTTTCCATATTGCAGAGCCAATTGCTTGGCATATTGTGCTGTTTTAATGTTTTTTACCGCATTATCGACAATGATCATCGTTTCGATTTTACCCGGATAGATTTGCTCACCGACCGCCTGCATGGTAGTTAAAATTTCTTCATACGTTTCGTTGTATGCGGTAATGACAATGGTCACAATCGGATAATAGCCTCGGGCAAATTCCCCTTTAAAATGCAGGTTAATCCAGCCGCGAATGCTGTAGAGGATGGTCAAAACATAAAAGGGCAATTCGAGCAAAAAGACAAACGGAAAAAAAATAAACAGGAAACTTTTGATATTCCCTATAGAAAACAGACTCGTAAAGTAGTATGCGAGTCCATAAAAAAAATCAGTCATTATTGCTAATCCGGTTATATAATTCCGCCAGCAACAAATCCGACCCGATGTCATTTTTTATCACATCCCAGGATGACATGATGCCCACATTGATGTGAATTTTATTTTCTGACTGGATCTCGGCAAATGCTTTAATACGCTCGTAAATAATATCGCAACCCTGCTGCGGGGTCATGGGTAAAAAGAAAATGATGGTTTTATTGTCGCGTGTCACCAAATCACTGTCTCTTAATAACGTTCTTACCCGCTCAAAAAATTCCATCAGCAATTTTTCTGTTTTGAACATCCCAAGCTTGTTAACCAACTCCTCCTCATTGGTTACCTTAAGGGCAAACAGACTATAAATTAATTGATCATAACGTCTGGCAAGTATGGTCTGCCATTTGACAACCATCATAAAAATACTCAAATCGATGAGTTTCAAAAACTGGCCCAATTCAACAATCAAATGCTGATCTATCCCTTTGGCGAGGGACTCGCCGCGCCGGGCAAGCCGGTATTCATACAGACGCTTCGCCTGCAAATCGCCGGGATCAGAAAGTTTTTCACACACCATGCAAACGGCATTGACGGCGGCTTCAAAGAAGGCATGCTGGCAGTCCTGGCAAATTTTGTCTTCCATGGGTTTGTCGTAATCAATACCGATATGCCTGAGTTTTACATGGCAGCGGCTGCAGACTAATTCTTCATGATGCAAAAACTCGGATAAAGGCCCGACATTCCCGCAGGAAAAACAATGAATAAATGACTGCACGGCAATATGGACGGACTGGCAATTGGGGCAACAATTTTTAAAATTCAGCAAGCCGGATCGACAGTGCGGACAGGTTTGAATTTCATCAATCAAGGTTTCATGCTTTAAAAGCTTCCTTGATTCCATGCCTTGCAGCATATACCAATAGTGCTGTGCGTCTTCATGAAACCCCAGGATATCCAGTAAAGGGTATTGAAACCCGGACGGGGAGCGATAATCAAGAAATCCTCTCAGAATATAGTCTTCCCTAACGAACAGGTAACTGGTTATTAATAACTCGAAATCGGTAATTTTTTCCTTGTGAACAGCTTTCACGAGCTCAATTTTATCCTGAATGGCTTTTGCCCGCGAAAACAGGGCATCAGTGAAAGCCCCATCCAGGAGTTGATCAGCATGTTCAGGCGGCGTGCCTGTATAGAAAATGGGCGAAAGCTGGTAATTTCCCTTTTGTCTGATCTCATGAATCAAATTGAGTGTATACCCCTCATTAAAATCAATCAGGACAAACAAACACCCTTCAGAGGGGAGTTGATTGCTGCTTTCAATGGCAATAATACCGTCAGGCAATGATTTAGAGCTTAATTGCCGGGTAATGAGATAGCCTTTATTATCCTGCGCCATGTTCTTATCCTTTTTAGCAGGAATCGTTTAAAAATTTTTTTAAACCATCCTCAATGTTCGTTTTCGCTTTAAACCCCAGTCGCTTTTGTGCCAGCTCCGTTTTACCGAGGGAGTGCAGCAGATCGCTGGCTCGAGCAGGCAGGTATTCAACTTCACCATCATAATGGGTTAATTTAAGCATTAGCCTGGCTAGGGATTCAATAGTCACGGCCTCGCCGCTACAGATATTAAACACCGTCGACTCTGGAAAATCGATATCAGCAGCCAGAATCAACGCGTCGACCACATCATCCACATAAATAAAATCACGGGTTTGCAACCCATCGCCATAAATCATCAGGTTTTGTTGCGTCAAAATCGCCTGTTTGAACTGGCTCATGACGCCGCTGTAAGGATTGGATGGCTGTTGCCCCGGGCCGTAAACATTAAAAAAGCGCAAACCAGTGGCATGAATGCCCGCCATTTGCGACATCATGCCGGCGTAGAGTTCGTTACACAATTTGTCACAGCCGTAATTGGAGACTGGATGGACTGAGACCTTTTCATCCAGAGGAAGTGTCTGGCAATCGCCATAGACCGCAGCCGACGAAGCATACACAAGCTTGGTCTCTTTGCCGAGGACCCGGATTTCATCCAGCAGGAAATTAAACGCCAGGGCATTGTTGGCATGGCTGTAAAGCCAATCCCGTTCGCACAAGGCAATCGAGGCTAAAGCCGCCAGATGAAAGCAGGTATCGACTTCTTTAAGAAGATCATGCAATAAGGCTTTTGATAAGACATCGCCTTCGATAATCTTAGCCTTTTGCACGTCATAATACCGAGGTTTATCTATGTTTTTATCCAGAATGATGACTTCAACCCCGGTTTTAAGCAGGCGGTGGACTAAGTGATTACCGATAAAGCCCATGCCTCCTGTCACAAGCACTTTTTTCATGATCATGCGATCCCCCACGCCCGTTTTGGGCTGTCAGATTGTCAAGGAATGCATTAATCAGGCCAAATTAATTGATAATTGATATGGCGCCACCAAATGGCTCTTGGTAGCGCCGAAGAAATTCAAGTGATTAATTACTGAATGATAGCCAGCTTTTCTTTAGAGAATCGGTCACAATATCCTTTAATGAAATCCAATTGATCACCAATGCGGTCTTTTAATCGGCCTTGTTCTAATGCCTTAAGCTCATTTTCATTCAGGCAATATTGGGGATCATCATATCCCTGTAAGATTTTTATAGCTTTTTTAGCCGCGCTTAATTTAGTCGTTGCGCAACGGAAGTCAAAAGCAAAGAATCGAGCCGCACGGCTATTGTATTCGCCATATTGTGACGTACGGCGCTCTCCTTCCCGAAGCACCACATAGTCACATAATTTCGATAAAGGCATTTCTTGCAGTTGGCTTTGCATTTCATGGCTGATTTTGGTTTGGTTAGGGTGATTTGCCTGCCATTTATCGATAGGGCAAATGTAAGACTCTCTAACGAGCAAACATTGGGGTGCTCTGGGCTTTTCAGCCGTCGCTTTAGCAACTTCCAGGAGATTGTCCACGCTGTCGTCAAAATAAGTGATTGCTACGTCATCCGTATCCAGCATGGCCGGAAGTGCTTCGCGCAGGTGTGCAAATTGTTCCACTTTGCCCTGTGGGTAAAATGAGGATGGATCATGCTCTTTCATGGAGGCACTCTTTTCAACCTTCTTCCAAACCAATGCGATTTCATCATCGTATTGCTTCACCAAGGAAGTCGGCACCATATAGGGGTCTCCTTGCTTCACTTGGCTTACGCCCGATTTTAACTGTTCTTCAAACCCACTCAGTACATCTTCGTAGTATCGGGTCGGCTCACCAGCCTCATAATAGGGGTCAATGGAGGTGGAGACTCTGATTGGTTTACCCAGTGCAGCACCTAGTGCCTTCACCACATCCGGTGTATTGACGAGTTCATCCTTATTAACCCCGGACATCTGGTATTTCCGCGTAATCTGTCCGCGTTGCAGGAAAATACTGCGTTGAGTGAAGAGAATGATTTCATCATACTCACGCAGTTGTTCAACAAGGGCCTGATTTAATTGATTCTCATGAACAATACAACCATCAATATCAACCAATGCTACTCTTTTAGTCATAATTCACTCTGTCGTTAATTTGTCCACAGTATAATGATTTTCGATTAAGGGATTATTAACAGACGAGGAGAGTTCCTAACGACACCACGGCCTACGCACTTCAATTTTCAATCAAACTGAGCAAATGTTCTAAAAAGGAATTGTCCCATCCACCGA
>NZ_LNYA01000023.1:295267-298079 GCF_001467615.1 Legionella erythra
CTGATGCCACCCATAACATCATTTGTCCATGCATCATGCGTGTAGCTCGAATAATACCCCAATTTTCTATTTGAGCGTGGTGGAGTATCAGTGGAGTTTCTTATGTGCGCATCTTTCAGGGCTTCTTCTATTTTTGATAGAATTTGAATAAATTTCTCTCCGTCAAAATTGGGATTTGCACTACAGAAAATTACGAGTTCTCGTCCTTTCATTGTTTTATTTCTTTGGCATTCACCCGCATATTTTTCCATCATTACTTTGAAGGAACCTAAATTATTATCCAAAGCAATTTTTGCAATAATAGGTAGTGCTTTAACTATATCTTCTTGATGAATAGATAAATTTATCTTCCAGTCAGATTTGTTTACATTTATCCCATCAAGATTGGATTTTTTATATACGACCCACTTGTCGTTAAATATTGACATAGAAAAATCGACAAATGATGGCGGTGAATAATCGGGTTGACTTTGAACTTTTTTATAGTAGTCTACAATGCTATTTTCATCACCTTTACTGGTGTGATTTCGTGATAATGATAAAATTGAAAAAAACGTACCTATAAAAGAAGGTTTTGTCGATGAGTTATTGTTTGTTTTATTTCCTTTCATATACTCCGAATACTCTTTAATCAAGGTAAAAAAAAGTTGTTTCTTGACGTTGCTCAACTTACTCAATAATGTCTCTTCCAAGGTTTCACGGGGAACGGCCTCAAAAATTAAATAGTAGCCATCGTGAAAAATTTTTATCGCTTCATCTCCATCTTTTGCATACATTACACCCAAATAATCCAGCTCTAAGTCAAGCATAAAAGCCAATATTTTAAGTAATTCTTTTCTTGAGCCATCTGCAGTCCATGAGTTATGATTAAATAGCTTTACAGCCTGAGCGCTTGTAATGTAGTTTTCCCCCCGTTTATTGTTATTGTTAGACAACCCTAAGAACTCAACAACCTTTTCTCTCTGGTTTGGGGTTAAGGGTACTTTTGATGATAAATCCCGACCACCCCATCTATCAAAATAATATAAGTTCCCTTTTTCAGTGTAAACATAGGCGGGAATGTTATCATTTTTTGCAAGTTTATCTGCTATTTTCCTCTTACTCGAATCAGCTTCAATCTTTGCCTCTTTCCGTACAAGCATTGGTATGCGGCCATCTCTGTATCTGTAAAGATTATAAAATACCTTTTGGTCTAAATAACGAGGAAACTTTCTTATCATAAACTTGGCCTGAAAAAAGGCATCGTCTTTTGCATTTTTTTCATACCCGAATTCATGCTCTATTTGGTCTATCTGGCGTCGAATATCAGCCTCTTTAACAGTTGGACTCATAGCCATTTTTGAGAGTTGCAAATCATCGGTGGAGAACCGACTGAAAAACTTTCTTCTCTCTCCTTTATTCGGCATGTTTTTTAAAAAAACATCCATGGCACTTGGAATATTTTCTGCCTTAATTTTAGCCTTGTCAAAACCCTTGTCAAGTTTAAAACCTAATATAGATTTTGTATGACTGGTAAATAAGTTCTTGGATTTAATATCTTCATTTGAATTACAAACTTGAGTCAAAAATTCGTTTCTCAAGTTTAACATTGCTCTTGCAACATGATCTGGTATCGATACCTCTGTTTTTAAATCCGTAGAATATCTAATTTTATAAATGTCAGTTATCGCAAAAAAAACTTTCTCTATAGCCTCTATTTTTTCCTCGATTGACTTTTTATCTTTCAGAATATCATGGATGTTTAAATCCCTATTTTCTTTTATAAAAGAAAGCTCTGTAATATTATCAAGATGTTTTTCGAAAAGTGGTTTTTCATTTTCATCTAATACAGCTTTATAGCGCTCATCAATTAATTTTCTTTTTCGGTTAACAAGTTTTTTGTCATTATCAGATGCCAGTCCTATTTCCATGTAGTCTTTGTGGGCTTGACAAAATTTATCCGCATCAAGATCGAACTGTTTTGAGGCTGTCAATATATTCTTCATTTCATCGTATTTTTGGTCCATTGAAATGATTCGTGTCGGCATGTCATTGACTTTAACCCAACCAACTTTCCCCATGTTACGAAGTGTCACCTCTCTGCTTGAAACAGCGCCTGTACTAACACTTGCTTTATTTTGCTTTTTAAGTTTTTCATCCTCTTCATATTTTTCTGGGAGAAAGTCGAATACATGGTCGTACTTAGCAAATTCTTTTAATGCAAGAATGCTAAAAACAGAACAATTATTATCGTCCTTCTGAATGCCTGCCTGGCACGATTTTATTTCAAACTTAATCTTGCTTTTTTCGAGCTTGTCGATGAGCAAATCGATTGCTTCAAGCTGTTTCTCATCCTTCGATGAATCGAAACAAAATATATTCAGAGTTCCCGCCCGATTTTCGACGTCAAATGCAATTGCGTGATTTTTATTCCCATGATAGTAGACAAATTGTTTTCTTTCGCCTGGTTTTAAGGCTCTTATTTTTTTTGCTAACTTATAAACAGTCCCTTGAGGAGCATAATCCTTTGTAGTGATTTCCTCGAGTGGGATAGGGACTTCAATTGCTTTTCTTATGCGGTTGAGCCCGCCCACTAGCGCTCTTGTTAATTCAGGCGATACTGTATAACCACTTATCTTTTCTTTTTTACTTCTGAGCTCCAAATAGTTAGTTACTTTAAAATCATCAAGGACTAGTTTCTGAAGTGTCTTTTTCTTCTCTTTTAATTCAAAATGTTTATCTAAAAATTGTTTAATTTCGATTTTTAATTTTTCTGGGAAATCATTTCCACTGCTAATTTCGTATTGGCTGGCAAATTGTTGTATTTTATATT
>NZ_LNYA01000023.1:298089-367561 GCF_001467615.1 Legionella erythra
AAGCTCCAAATAGTTAGTTACTTTAAAATCATCAAGGACTAGTTTCGGAAGTTTCCTTTTCCTCTCTTTTAATTCAATATGTTTATCTAAAAATTGTTTAATTTCGTTTTTTAATTTTTCTGGGAAATCATTTCCACTGCTAATTTCGTATTGGCTGGCAAATTGTTGTATTTTATATTTTAAGAAAGACTTATAATTAAGCCAGTAAGCTAATTTTTCTTCGACGTTCAACAAGCTCTTTGAGTCAGGAATTTCGAATGGTAATTTTCCGTTATAACTGGATAACACTAGCCTTGCCAATTCCATTGACGATAAATGAGGTCTTAACTGTGCTGTTTCAAGTTTAGTTTGCATTTTTTCTCCAGCGAGCCATGAAATCAAAATTATCAGTATTGATAATATATATTCAAATAGAGTTAATTTCAACCAAATGTTGCATCGACATACCTGATATAGGCGCGGATTTTTGGACGAAAAAAAGGTATTTTTAAGAGCTATTCTTCTAAGTATAAGAGGAGAATGGAATGGCCAAAAAGCGAAATTATTACACGGCATCAAAAAAATCAAAAATTGCACTTGCTGCAATTGAAGGCAAACTGACACAAGCTCAGCTGACCAGCGAGTACGGTGTTCATCCTACACAGATTAAAGCCTGGAAGCAAACAGCGTTACAAGCAATATCCGAAGTGTTTTCCAATGCTCGAGACAAGGATAAAAAAGTACAAGCAGAGCTTGTCGATGCTTTATACGAGGAAATTGGGCGGCTTCAAGCACAATTGTCCTGGTTAAAAAAAAAGTGTCCACCTGAGCTTGGATGAGAAACGCAAATTAATTGATAGTGATGCCGAGATAACAATCCGAGAGCAATGCATCCTACTCGGATTGAACGTTTCCAGTTACTATTACAAAGCGTCCCCTATATCGGCAGAAGATGAGCAATTAATGGCGCTGCTGGACGAGCATTATCTCCAATACCCATGTGAAGGTAAAATTAAGCGCGCACAGTGGCTATCTCAAGAAGTTGGTTATCCTGTTGGTAAACGCCGTATCAAGAGACTTATGGAGGTCATGGGGTTAGAAACCGTCTACCCAAAGCCAAATACAAGCGTTCCCAATAAAGAGCACACTGTGTACCCCTATCTATTACGAGATATCGATATCACAAAGCCGGATCAAGTATGGGCAGCGGATATCACCTACGTCCGAATGAAAGGTGGTCACGTTTACTTGCTCGCCATTATGGATTGGTATAGTCGTTATGTGGTTCAATGGGCCGTCTGGTAATCCCCCCATTTTTAACCGATATTAAAAGTAGAGGCTTAAGCCGCCAAAGCTAATTTTTGCCTTGGCGGTATACCACCAATAGCCATGTTAGGTCTTTCGTTGTTATAAGACCATAGCCATTGGGTAGCAAAATCTTGTACTTCAGCGATCGTACTGAATAAATATTGATTTAGCCAATCGTATCTTACTGTCCGATTATATCGCTCAATGTAGGCATTCTGCTGCGGGTTTCCTGGCTGGGTAAATAATAGAGTTATACCCCTTTTATTTGCCCAGTCAGCCAGCAAATGACTGACGTACTCCGGCCCATTATCGCAGCGAATGCTGAAAGGCTTCCCACGCCACTCAATGATTTGATCTAATGCCCTAATCACTCTTTCAGCAGGCAATGAAAAATCAACCTCAATCCCAAGGCCCTCACGATTAAAATCATCGATCACGTGGAAGAGTCGATAGTTGCGACCATTCTGCAGTTGGTCATGCATGAAATCCATCGACCAACATTGATTGATAGCACTGGGCACTGCTAATGCGTCAGGCTTTTCCCTGAACAACCGTTTTTTGGGTTTTATCCGTAAATTCAATTCTAGCTCCCGATAGATGCGATAGACCCTTTTATGATTCCATTTGAAGTGCTTCACATTCCGAAGATACAAATAGCATAAGCCAAAGCCCCAGTTACGTTGTGCGCCAGTCAGGCGCAACAACCAATCGGCAATTTCTTCGTTTTCGTCACTTAACCTTGGCTCGCAGCGATAACATGTTTCGCTGATGCTAAATATTAAGCATGCCACGCGAATGGTAATCTTCTTTTCTTCCACCGTCTTTTGCGCCAATTCCCTGCGGCGCGACGGTGTTACAACTTTTTTTCGAGAACCTCTTTCAATATTTCAGCTTTCAAACGTTCCTCAGCATACATCTTCTTAAGACGAGTATTTTCTGCTTCCAGTTCTTTAAGCCTGGACATCATGGAAACGTCTAAACCACCATATTGCGCCCGCCATTTATAAAAGGTCGCAGAGCTAATCCCATGCTCTCGGCATAGTTCAGGAACTGACAGGCCAATTTCATTTTGCTTTAGGATGGCTATGATTTGAGTATCACTAAATTTTGATCTTTTCATGCAGAATCTCCTGCGCATAGGTTACGAGAAAATTCTACTTTTCACATCAGTCATTTTTTGGGGGGATTACCGGGCTTCAAAAGGAACTGAGAGATCTTGCTCTGCTACTTGATCGATCCCAACTTTATATAAGTGTTAAAGAGCTAGCCCATCTTCCCGCTGCTCTATATGATGATGAATTATCTGAATTTCTATTTGGCTATCTTGATAAATTGGAAAAAGATAAAATAGATAGCGACAACATGAATTATCTAATTACTAGATTTATTGATTTGGGAGAATATATAAAAAGATCAAATGAGGGATTTAAAATAACTAACCTTCTTTTTGATTATGTTAAAACGCATGGAAATACATTAAAAGCAGAGCATATTACAAAATTAGTATTAAGAGGGGATAGTTTTTCTCTAACAGGAATTAATATACTTGGATGCCTTTATGACAACTATTCTGAACATGTTTTAACATTAAAATTAATTGAAAAATTTAAATTCAGTCCAAGTTTACATTATTACTGCTCCATAAGAGAGCGATACATCGATCAACCTAGCCCCTCTTGGATGTCACCGGATAATGACTTAATAGTTGGTAATTTGACTCTTGATCTAAAATCAAGCGATTATTTAAGTAAGTGGGCAAATCGTGGAGACTCCGCATTTTTAAGTTACCTCAAAGAAGTGTGAGAGTAATTGATCCATTGACTTACTTCAAAAATTACTTACTGCCCTAACCTTCCCCAAGGTACTCGCCTTCTTACCCGAAACCACCTCCCCACTCGAAAAATTCACCAACCAAGCTTTGGAAACCCCCGCCTCGGTCGAGCTCCAGTAAAACTCCGGTGCAAAGCTCGATAGGTTATTGCTTTGCAGGTTCTGATACAGTAGTTGCAGTTCGTAGGCTGAGGGCAGGTACCAGTCGCCGTAACAGACGGCATCCGGCGCCACCGGGGTTTTGCAGGGTGTGACGCCATCGCCTAACACCATGAAATTCGCTGCCACCAGGGCTGCAAAGGTTCCCTGCTGATTGTCAGCGGTCTGCTGAGAAATAATTAAGCGGGTATTGGTTTCACCGGCACCAATGCCATCCCCCTGGGCGTTGGTGATTTTGTTGCCGGAATCGCCATTTCGCCATGAAATGCCTTTGTCCAGGGCATCGCGTTTGCTGGCGATAAGGCCATGCTGGCCGGATTCATCCACGTAAAAGACGATGCCGCCGCGGTATTCTTCACCGATAAAATGACGTGCAACCTTGGCTTGAATGACGCTGCCGTTGATTTCAATGCCATCGCCGGCGCTGTAGTGGATGGGTTTGGGTAAGGCATCCACTTTCGCCTGCAGGCTGGTTAAATCAGCACGGAGACTCTGGGTGAGTTGCCGCAGTTCGCTGGTGAAATTGTACAGCACCTGAATGTTGTACCAGATGTTGTCGCTGTCATTGGCAAAGGTAGCCGCGCTAAACAACAGGGGAATGAGTGCGAATAATTTTTTCATGAATTACGTCCTTCTTAGTCTAATGAATCAATGGGTGTGTAGCGAATAAAGGGGTTTAATTGAATCACCTGCTTAGGCACAATCGGGGCTGCCTGAACTCGATTTTTCATGTCCGGGTTTTCATACCAGACGGCCTGCCGTGCCTTGATGGGGGAAGAGCCTGAGCGCAGGATTAAATTGACGTGCGCCGGCATTTTCATCAGCTCATCGGGCCGCATTAGAGGAATGGCCTGATAGCTCACCGTTTTACTGTCGCTGACGCCGTGGTGCTGGTCTGAAACGGAGCGCGACATCACCCGTTTGGTGCGGGTGCCCAGCATTTTGCTGATGAATTCCGCATCCTGAATGTCTTCGGTGGCAAAGGCGATTTTGGTTTTGATGTTGGTAAAGGCGCGCGCCTCGTCATGGCTGTATTTCTCAAAGGTCTGGGCGATGTATTGAAACATCAGCACGCAGCGCACCCGATATTCACGCAAGAGTTTTAAAGAGCGGCGCAAGCGTTCAATGCGGCCCAGCGATGAAAACTCATCAATCAGACACAACAAGGGATAAGGCTCGTCTTTGGGATTGGGGATTTCGCGAATCATCGCCGAAATCAATTGCTGCCAGAACAAGGTAAGCAGTGGCGCTAACCGCTCCATGTCATCATCGCTAAAACCCACGTAAATCGTCATTTTTTTACGGCGTAAATCGCGAAAATCAAAATCACTGCCGCTGGTAGCGGCATCAATGCGGGGGTCGTCAAACAATTCAAAATAGCCGGAAAAACTTTCTAAAATCGAACTGCGTGTTTTCTCATGGTTGTTGATGTAGGAATAGCCATTGCGGTAGAACTCAGGATCAAAATGGTCGGTGGTGTCGAGTTGCTCCTGCAGCCAGGCATCAAAATTCTGCTGTTTTACCAGCCGATTAATTTCCCCTAATGTCAGCGGTCGCTCATTAGCATCCAGGAGATAAAGCACTAAGGCTTTAAAGAGCTTGCGGCTGGCTTGTGTCCAGATGGGATCTTTGCTGTTATCCGGCATTAAAATATGAGCAATGCGTTGAATGTTGGTCATGCGCTCGGTTTTGTCGTTAGCAATCAACGATAAGGGATTAAAGCGATGGGTGCGTCCTTCGGGATGGGCTGGTGCAAAGCAATAACAGGTATGCCCTAACACGTTTTGACGAAAACCGGCGGTGGTTTCATAGAGGGTTAATTTCACATCATTGCAGACGATGGAATGAGGGTAATGCAGCAAGTTGGGAATGGCGATGCTTCGCGTCTTGCCGCTACCGGAGGGGGCAAAGACTAACACGTGTTCAAAGCCGTTGGCATAGAGCGGCGCATCCCATTTTTTACCGATGAGGATACTTTCGTCTTCCGCTTTAAAAAACCCATCCTTTTTCATTTCAAAGCCATTGGCAAAATGAGCCTGCCCCAGCGCTTTACTGGCCGGTCGTAAGCGCTCAAATAAAATGACGCCAATGACCAGTGAAAAAAGAGCAACGGAGGCGGCCATGCACCATTGAAAGTGTATTAAGGCGACCTCATCACGTTGCAGCAAAACCCAAAGGTCGGTGTAAGGCACCCCGTCATAGCCCATAAACAAGGCCACCCCGCCCAAGGCCATCACCACTGCAACACTAAATGAAGCCGCTGCCAGCAGGCTGACGTAACGACAAAACCCGTTTTGATTAAGCCCTACAAGAATCAACAGCGGCAAAACCACCAGTGCGGCCGCAATCGCTAACTCCATGGCAAAGCCATGCTGCCACAAGGTCAGCACGGTAAGCGGCGTTGGCCACTGCGGCAAACCAATGAAGCGCAGGGCAACAAGCCCCATCAGTTCCAGCGTTATTACCATCAACAACGGCCATTTAAGAATTTTCACAGCGTCACTCCGGTTTGGGCTGCCTCTTTAAAATAAACCCAGGTCGCCATGCGTCCTTCTGGCAGGCGCTTCACCTGCACGATGATGTCAATGACTTCGTGGAGCTCGCGCAGAATGTCCTCATCGCGCATGGAGGGCACGTTATTCAGCTTGTAAAGCTGGGTCATGCGCATGAAGGCCACGCGTGGGTTGCTGGCATGAATGCTGGTAATGGAGCCGGCATGCCCCGTGGCACAGGCGCTGACAAAATCAAGCACTTCGCGCCCGCGAATTTCGCCCATGATGAGGCGGTCGGGACGTAGGCGCAGCGAACATTGCACTAACTCCTGCATGGTCACGCCCTTCTCACTGTCGCGGCGCTTTGGAGCCAGGAGATTGACTTGATTGCGATGCGGGGTTATCACCTCGTAAGTGTCTTCCAGGGTAATCAAGCGCTCATGAGCGGGAATGTGATTGCAGCAGGCGTTTAAAAAGGTGGTTTTACCCGAGGAGGTTTCACCGGCAATGACGATGTTTTTTTTAAATTGTACCGCTTGCGCAATAAATTCATCCCACTGCTGCTCATGGTACAAAGCCAATAAAATTTTATCGTCAGCCGTCTGCAGCGTCTCCCTACCGCAATCTAAGTAAAACGGCTTCACCTGCTGATAAAAGCCGCTTTTGGCGTAATCACCTAACGTCCGCACGACTATGGCTTGGCGGCGAATGGACAAGGTGTAATGCTTGGCGGCTGGTGGAATCACCAACTGCACGCGCGAGCCATCCTGTAAATTACCGGACAACATGGGCGAAGCTTCATTTAAACCCTGCTGGTTTTCATTGGCGAGCAGGGTAAACAAATGCTTAAGATGACGGGCAGTCAACACAGGTAGCTGATGGTAGGTCATCTCACCCCGTTGCTCAATAAACACTTCCCCGGGGCGGTTAATAAGAATCTCCGATACCGCTGGATTATCAAGCCAGGGTTTTAACGGGGCCAATAACCCCTCAGAGCCGGGTGCAAACTGACTCATGCACTGGCTCCGACTGCATAGAAATCCAAATCATGGGCGACAAACACGTGAATTTGAGCACCCTGATTAATCGCCAGTGTTGGGCGAATGGCCATGTTGTTTTGCAGGGTCTGACCGGAGGTCTGTTGCAGGCTGCCGGCTAAAGCGGTGCGGTATTGCGATTGCGAATTGTACTGGTCTTGACCGCTCACGCCACTGGTGGCGGTATAAGCGCCTAGAATGGAGAGCAAGGCGCTGGCGCCAAAACGCTCAAAGAAATGGCGGTTGATGTAATCAGCGCCTTGTCCTGAGCGGCCAATGCTGTCCGTACCCGGGCTGTTTAAGGTGATAATGACGCCATTGGCTAACTGCACACGATTCCACACCACGAGAATGCGGCTTTGCCCATCGGCGACACGGGCATTAAATTGCCCGACTAAGGTCGAGCCGCGCGGAATTAAACGATTCTCACCTTCGAGTGAATAGACATCGCGGGTGGTAATGGCACGCACCATGCCGGGTAATTCGGAATGGATGGCGGTTTCTAAAGTCGCCGGAATCATTTCACCGGCCGGTACGGTAAAGCGCGGGTGCGGCAGCTTTTTCGCCATGGCGGTGGTGATGTCGTTTTGCTGATTAACAAACTGCACATCCTGACTGTTGCCGGTTAATACTCCGCTATTGCCCAATTGAACCTTACTGGCGGCATGCGTTGGCGTTTCATCCTCATTAAAAAAGGTGGTGGGCGCATTCATGCGGGCGATGGTGTCTTTGCTTAATGGCGTGCGATGGCGTAAAACCGGAGGCTTCACAGGCTCTGCCTCCGTTTTTTGTTGCAGGGAGGTTTTCATGCGCTCCAGTAGGGCGAGATTTTGTGAGAGGGTTAATTCCTTTTGACTGTGAGGCGTCACTTCTGCCTCTTGTAACTCGGTCTTGGCATGGGGCGTGAACACCATCACCAGCACAATGAAAACAATGCCGGCGAGCAGGTAGGCATTGCTGCGGGTAAAATACCTTTTTTTGTGTTTCTTAGGCGTAACCTGCGATACGTCAGCAACCTTATTGTCTTGATTATCCGTCATGTTTTATCTCCGACCTTGTTTGATTTTGGCAATTTCCAGTGTGTTAAAGACTGAGGCCACCAGCCCACCATTACGCAGGGTAAATTGCGGCGCTAAACGCTGCACCACCAGTACATTGCCCTGACGGCGCGTGTTGACAATGGACTCGCGACCGTCACGACCTTCGACTGCAAAAATGGCCGGCACCGGCTGATTGGCGCGTAGTTCAAAATAGGTAAAGTGGCCATCGTCATAGACGTGTTGGGGTGTAACCTGCGCGTTGCCGCTAAAACGGTAATTCCAGTTGTACACTTTCTTAGGCGCGGCTTTGACGGCGCGGATTTTGGCCTTCGCCTGTTGCAGGGCCTTGCGTTTCGCCTCTTCTTCCTCGGGATAGGTAAACACCACAGCGTAAGTTTTTTGCTGGGCAGGTGCGTCTAATTGAGTAGCACTCACCACCTGAAAATAATACGTGCGCTTCGTGGTAATCACCGTTAAGTTGGTGTTGCTGTTCAACGCCGTGGGCTTGATAAACAGGGTGTTACCCAACTGGCGGTGATGAGTCACCATCCAGCCCGCCGTGTCACCGCCTTCAATGTCGAGAATCACTTCTTTGGGGTTGAATAAAATTTGCGTGGCGGTGAAAGGCGCGGCCTCCACTTTCACCACGTTGTGCTCGTGAAAGGGCACGTGCTTCACCCGTGCATCACTGGCGAAACTGGCCGGAATTTGTTGGGCTTTGGCCATGCAGGCCGTCAGCATCAATAAGGCAATCAAGGGGTATTTCATGCGTGCTTCTCCGTGACTTGAATTTGTTTGCTGTAACGAATGACTTCAAAACCATCCCAGTTTTTCCAGCGCACCTCAGGGTTGGTTGAGGGCTTGACGTAACGCCAGGCAATAAGGGCGTTGTAATGGCTTTGTTCGGCATGGCCGCTGAGCTTGTCCGTGTCGGTAACGGTAAAGGCGACTTCGGCGACATTGTGGTGGTCTTGATGCAGGTCGTCTTTACTGGCAAGCAGGTTATCGAGAAAATGAATACTCACAATGCGCACGTTACGCGAAGCCTGCATGCCCAATCGATTAATGGGCGCCTCCTTATTGGCTTTGGCCTGCTCGTTTAAGTACTCTTTATTCACTGTGGCATTGGAGAGCACGCTCACTAAATCAAACTGGCTGCGATAGGCGCTGACATCAAAGCTTTCACGGTTGGTGATGTAGCGTACCAAATCGCTTTCGACCTGGGCGCGGTCTATTGGCGCCTGGCTTTGCGTTAAGGGTTCAACGGTGGTTAAGCCGTTGTCGTAATGGTGCACCATCAATGGAATTAAGGTCTGGCAATTGGCCAAGACCATCACCGTGATGATGGAGAGCAGGTTAAGCCCCATGCTGCTTAGGAAGGCCACCTGATAGCGGCGGCGTGAGACGTCAATGCGGGCAAAATTGTCATCGGCCCAGCGTTTGGCGTCTTTAAAATAGGATGGATAGTGGTTCTTCATTTGAATTGTCCTTGTGATGGGGTGGAAATCGTTCCTCGCATGGTCTGCATATTGGCGCGCGCACTGTCAGGGGTGGCGGCTTTAACCAGCAGGCTCATTTTCTGCCCCAGCTGCTGAGTGACACGGCCTGAGCCTAAAAAGCCACCAATAAAACCGCCCATCATCGCCGAGCCATTGGCGGTACAACAGGCCCCACCAATGTTTTTGGCAATACCGGTGACTTCCAAAATGGCCATGACACAGAGACAGGCAGCAATGGCAATCGGAATCCAATCCACTGCCGTGACATTCGCCGCATGGGTTTCAAAATGCCCGCCAATCGTCCAGTGCAGCAGGTGCATGGCAAAACCGACCACGGTGGAAACAAACACGAGCACTAAGGAAAAACCCACAATGGTACCCAGCCAGCGGTCAAAAAAAGCACGGGTTTTGTCAAACAGGGTTAAGGGGATAAAAAGCGGCGCGCTGCATAAACAGATGGCGAGCATCAGCTTGGCAATGATGATTTCAAACAAGGCTAAACCGACTACCGCAAGGCCTGCCAGATAAATCATGATGGCGGTAAAAATAGGCCCCCAGTGCTTGAAGGACGCCTTATCCCAAGTCCAGGCGCCCACGCGAATCACTTCAATGAACACCGATTGCAACCCACCATTCACCCCGCTGCCGGTAATCACCGGCACTTTAAACGGCGTGGCATACATAATCACTTCACCGATTTCACTGGCACCCTGCACAAAGAGGGTAACCACGTATTCAGAAAACACGCCCCAATTCATCGCCAGCATATAAACCACGCCAATGCGAAGGAGGTTTTTCTGAAATTCTTCCATCGGGTTTTTAATGAGACCGCGTAAAAGGCCAAAACCCATGAAAATGATGAGCAGGATACAAAGGCTCGCTAACGGCGCACTCAAGGCTTTCGCCAGCGCCTGATAGCCATTAAAAATAAAGGCTTTGGTGAGTTCATCAATGTGGTTAGCCAGTTTTAAAATGATGTTGGCATAGGTGGGCGTATCCATGCTTATCCTTCCAGACTGTTAAAAAACACGTTTTGATAGTCGATAGCGATTTCAGCAAAGAGGGTTGGATCGGTTAATTGCATCAGGGTGACGCCTTTTAATTGCGGCAACTGCCTTGCGGCGTGCAGCATTTCATTAAAAAAAGTGTCGCAGGATAAGGCGTGCTGGTCGTTGCTGCCCATGCAACTTAAATAAAAGCCGCCACCGGGTGAGTGAAATACCTGCATGGCTTTTTCCGCCGCGCGGGAAGCGGTGAGCAGCGATTTGATTTGCTCATGCTTAGGCATTCGTTTAAGCGGGTTGTCATGGCAGGCGGTTAAAAAACCAACCAGGCACAGCAGGAAGGCGAATTGTTTCATGAGGCTCTCCTTAATCAACATTAATCGGGGTTTGTGGGCAAAAGCGGCCGTAATCAGGGCACGGGGTGGTTAAATCCGGCGGTTTGCTGCAGGCGGATAACAGTAAAAAGCCCAGGGATAAAAACAATAAACGCATGAGTCTCTCCTTATTAATCAGGCAGGGTATTAAAGCGCACACTGTCGTTATCCATCGCCAAATCATTGCTGCCCCCTTGGGCGGCCTGCTGGCTTAACAGTGTTTGCAGCTTTAAGTTCTCGGTTTGGATGTAGGCAATTTCCGCTAAAAGCCGTGAATTTAAATCAACGGCGGCCTTGGTGTTGACCGCTTTATCGATGTGATTGGATAAATCATGAATGGCTTTTAAATGGCGGTTGACTTCGTTAAAGGCATAAGTCGCCTGCACGCTCACCGCCTGATTGACGGCCACGTTGTTTTTGTATTGTGTCAGGCGCTCACTGGATGCCCCTTTGCGGTAGGTGGCGTCATCTAAAATCACGTGATTTTTTTGATAGGCGTTGACTAATTCCTGATAACGCGCGGGGTTGCCGCCGGCGATGTTATGCAGGGCATCCTCCCAGGTGTTGGCCGACCATTGCCGCGCGTTTAAATCCGCCGCACTGTTGGCGAGTCCGCCAAAACCATAATGGCCGCTGTTAAATTGTTTCAGTTGTTGAATGCCTTCTAACTGCGATTGGGCGGTGGTGTAGGTTTGGCTAAGCAATTGGTATTGGCTTCGCAGTTGTTCCAATTGCTCGATGGCCTTAACGAGCATGGCGGCATCGGCGACACTTAAGATGTCAGCATAAAGCGGCATGGATAACAGGCTTAATAACAGCATCGCGTAGCGTTTCATCAGGCACTCCTTTCTAAAAAGACCGGCAGCCACTGTTCGGGCTTGCTTCCCACTTCAGCGATAATGGCATCGCATAAGGCAACACTTTTCTGGTTGCCAGAAAACACTCGGATTTCATCGCGCAAATCACTTAAATCCAGTTTACAAAGCAGTGATTCATGCCCCTGTTTGTAGAGAAACAAACGAGACTCTGGCGTTAAGCCTTTGGATGTTGTCGTATTCGGTGGGGGTTAATTGCAGATGGTTTAAGTAGGTGTCGGCATTGGCGGCTTGATTGGGGAAGTAAACGGTGGTGGCCAAGTTAGTTAAAATGACATTGGCAATGCTTGATTGCACCACGCTTTCCGGGGTCTGCGTCATGAAAATGAAATGACCGTTTTTCTTACGGATGGTGGCAAGCCAGCTTTTTAAATGCTTTAACCAAAACGGCGAATGAAGTACCTGCCAGGCTTCATCGATAATAAACGAGGTTAAGCGACCATCAAGGCACTGACGCATGCGGTGTAAGAGATACAGATAAACGGGTGTTGAAATCAGTGAGGAGACTTCATCCATCAAATAAGTGATGTCAAAACCCACCTTGTCAAAATCAAAATTGAGCGCATCCTCGGTATGGTCAAACAGCCAGGCGAATTCACCGTCAGTCGCACTGCCGTTGCCTTTCAACCAGCGGCGAAGCTCTGGCCAGCGGGCGAAATCCATGGGCAGTAATTGGCTGACGTTGGATAAGGTGCGGTAACACGGTTGTAAGTGCTCAAAAGCGTAATCCACGCATTCGTTGATGGTTTCGGTAAGCGTACTCGGCAAATCGTCTTCATGAGGTTGTCTTATCAGTTGCGCAAACCAGTCTTTAATGAAACTGCGATTGGCCGGGCTATCCGGCAATTGCAGCGGATTCATGCGCACGTGGTGAGCGGGTGAAATCACGGTGTAGGCACTTTTGTCACTGCTTAATACATAAATCTTGGACGCCTGGTCGCGGTCTAAGAAGAAACTGCGATGACCGTAGCGCTCCATTTGCGCATCCATGAAAGCCACCAGGGTGTTTTTACCGGCATTGGTGGCGCCGAAAATGGCGGTGTGGCCTTTGGCGGGATTCGTCAGAGACGATTGGCTGTGGTAATTAAAATACACCGGTGTTTTTGAGGGGGTTTCGAGCAGGGTCACGGCACTGCCTAAGTGGTTGCCATCGCGAAAGCCGGTTTTAAAATTATGCAGGGAACAAAAGCTCACGAAATTAGGGGAGGTAATGAGCGAGGCACGGGCAATAAACGAATGGTTCGTAGGAATTTGCGCCCAAAAAGCCGGCTCTAAACCTAAACGTTCGCGCACCAGCGTCATGTCGACCTGGGCATACAGGTTTTCGGCTTCGCGAATGCGTTGTTCTAATTGGGCCGCATCACGACTTAACAGCATTAAGGTATTGTGATGGTAGCCTAAGCGCGCGTTATCACTGGCTAAATCATCCTCCAAGGTTTCCAGGGCTTGAATCTGGCTGACACCTAAATCATGGGCATTGACCAGCTTACCGCGTTTTTTGTGGATGGCTTTTAAGGCCGCATCGCGGGGAATGGGGGCAAAGGTGTGGGTGATGACGAATTCGGCATCGAGTTGCAATAAGGGGTCGAGCATCAAGGCATGCGTGTGCTTGCCGTATTTTTTAATCGAAAGCATCGCGCCAAAACGCTTGTCCTCATCGGCATTGCCTTGAAACTGAATGGCGTTTCCAAAAAATAATTGCTTACGGCTTAAATACTGGCCGATATGGCCTTCGGGATAGAGGCTTTCGCTGACCCATGTATCGGGTAAACTACTGCTAATCGGTGGGCAAAAGGTCGGATAGGACAAGGTGGCTGCGTCACCCCCATTCACCCATAGCCCTAAAAAGGCCATGAGTTCGCTATAACCTAAGTACTCATCCTGTGCCCCTAAACGGTGTACGCCAAAGGCTGACAAGGCGGTTTGCAGGCTATCCATTTGTTGATTAAGGAGCAGAATTTGCGCGTCACGGTGGGCCATTTTGTAGTCAAGGTGGCGGGCGGCATTTAATTGTTCAAACCAATTCAACGAACGGGCCGTGCGGCTGGAATCGTCACCTTTAAGGATTAAGGTCATGTAAATGACATTGCGATAAAGGGCTTTGCCGACAAAACGGGCGTGGTATTTGTCATTCACCTGCCAGGCAAAACGCGATTGAAAATTGCCGCCTAAAGGAAGGCTCTCTTTTTTGCGATGCACGGTGACATACACCATGAAACGCTCATCAACACTTAGCAAGGCTTGATGCAGGCGCTCGTTCATGTGATTGAGAAAATCAGGGTTTTCTGTCACAAAAGGAATACCGGCGATTTGCAGGGTGGCGCCTAACAAGCCATGATGTGATTCAAACACCGTGGGTGAGTTGAAATGGGTAATGGGAAACACGCGCGACACCGGGGTTTCATTACGCACTTGTTTTAAGGCGTTAAAAAGGCTCATAGGCGCGCACTCCCCAAAGCGTGTGATTAGGTAAAGCAGGCAACAGCGTGAAACGCTTAAACACCAGCGCAAACAAATGGGGGTCTTGACGACAAACCAGCCAGCCGAAAACATGCGTTGGCAAAAAAATCAGCCCGTACAGCGGATTGAAGGCAATGAAAGCACACATGGACATCATGAGATTTAAGAGGTGATACTCGTAGGTCACCCCAGCGGTCATGGCCGGGCGCGTTAACGCACCAAAGAGGATGTGTTGTTGAATGGCTTCCATGATTTAGCTCGCCAGTTGGCCGTAGATGGTAGTGCCGCCAAAGATAATGCCTAAGCCGACTAAAATAATGACGAAGCGCTCTTTAGGGAATTTTTGCTTTTCCAGGCAAAGATAACCGCAACCAATAATGACCAATATGCCAATCAATCGAGCTATGGACCCCTGAAAAAACCTAATGCCACCATCAAGAACACTTTCAAGGTCCGTAGCAAAGCTAGTGGTGGGGGCTAAGACAAGCCCCCACAGGAGATGTTGATGCAGACGGGCTATCTTTTTACCTAAACGATGCATGATCACGTTCCTTCCCTATTTTCTGAGAGCCAATTGCGGCAGTTGGGCATAAGCTAATTTGCGCTTATAAATTTCTTCGCGATCAATTTCTATTTCTTCGGGAGCAGAGAAGCCGAGAGCAACCTGCCCTCCCTTCTGACGCAGTACGGTAATTTTAATTTTCCCTTTGTCGATAAAAATTTTTTCACCTAACTTGCGGGTCATAACTAACATGGAATGTCTCCTTTTGAGGTTTAGTGTTTTAACAGGGCGTACAGGTTTTGAATGTGTTTTAAGGCGATTTTGGTATCGATGCGTTGTTGTAGTTCCGCCTTTGCCGAGCAGAAGTCATTGCGCCTGACGCTGGCTTTACAGCGCTCAATGAACTGTGGCAGCGTGGGTGGGAAGTTACTGTTTTCACGAAAGTAAAACAAAGCGTCCTTCAAGACCGTGTTGTCGAAGCGATGAAGTCCTTCCGACCATTCTTTTTTCGCCATGTTCAGCATCGATTCGGTTTTGAAGCAGCTCCACCACACATAGCCGTAAATGCTGCCTAAGCGGCTAAACAGCGTGTCAATGCGTTTGTCGTAGTGGTTAGGTTCCTTTTCGCAGGTAGACGACATTGGATGTTTCTCCCGAGGCATGAGAGGGGTCGTCGAATTCGAAGTTGACGTTGTCGAAGTGATGCCAAATGCCTTGGCTTTGATTTTGGGATCGAGTAAATCCTTGACGGGTTTCATGGGGTGACTCCTTGTGGTTGATTGCGGGTAATGTTTCATTCCAGCCCTGCTGGCTAAGCCAGTTGGCAGGATATTTCCAGGCAGGAACCCACTGGCCATTGGCGGTGAGTTCGTTGCGGTGATTGATTTGCGCTTTTAGGGCATGAAGGATTTTCTGGCAAAGGGTTTCATCGGGGTTTAAGCACTGGAACGCTTCCCAGGCTTTCTCCCGGTTTTGTTGCTGTGGATAAAGCGACCAGAATTGCTCGAATTGGGATAATAAAAAAAATAATAAATAATCTTTATTATGAGGTATGACGGCTTTTGCCATTTTACCTGTGTCGGCTTTCGCCGCTTCACTCGCTGAAAACCCAGTGCTGGCGTGGTTATTTGCGTTATCCACAGTGACGGCTAACTGTGACGGGTTTGTGACGGCTTTATTTTGGACGGAGTAAGGCTTGTTTGCTAAAGGGCATTTTAAAATAAGTTGCTGAGCTTCGGATTGAACCTCAATCAGGCCAGCACGTTCTAAGCCATCAATCGCCCGGCGAACCTGTGCGCGTGAAAAAGACGTGGCTTTGATGCCAGGATGCGGTTCAATGTAGAGTTGTTCAGTCAGCGATTGATAGCTTATCCCGCGCTTTAATCCAACCGTGCCGGTTTTTACATCCATATACGGCCTAATCCCTCTTAAGTAGACCAACTGCTGGATATGAGGCAGTCCGTACAGTCGATCCAGTTCATCTTTATTAATAAGTAAATCCATTGCTTTCTCTACTCTTTCCATGTCTGCCATACAGCTTGATTTTGTTTGTATACTCAAATAAATTGAGTATTTGCTAAATTCATTAAGAACAGGCCAGCATTATTGACAATGAGGATTGCTCACAGGTATGACGCTTCTTCTGTGCCATAATACGTATATAATAAACAATATTATACCTATTACACGTATATGTAAATGGATTTATACCTGTTTCCGGTATCTATAAAGGTTGATCTATGATAGAAATTAATAGTAATACTCAAAAAATAAGCGTTGGGCGTCGTATTAAAATGGTACGAAATTTGGCTGGCATATCACGTAAGGATTTAGAGAGTAAATATGGTATTAGTATGCATACTCTGCAATCATGGGAATTAGGTAGAAACCCACTGACAGAAAAAACAGCCTCTAAATTAATCGAAATACTTCATGATGCTGGGGTAACCTGCTCTGTACAATGGCTTTTAGACGGTGCAGGTAAAAGCCCTACTTTATTTACTTCAGAATTTATGCCTTATCCTGCACTAGATAAAGATATTGCACCTTTACTTAGTCAAGAAAGCGCTATTCAAAAAGAAATTGAATTTTTTAAAACGAACAATCCCAATGCCATTGTTATTATGGTTTCTGATGACACAATGGAACCCACCTATTCAAAAGGTGATTTTGTAGGAGGTATTCAATATATGAATACATCTGATATTGAGGAATGTATAGGCCATGATTGTGTTGTTGAAATTAGCGAAGGTATTTATTTTCGCCGTTTGATAAAAAGGACAAATGGATATGCTTTAGTCTGCTTGAATTCTCAGACCGAAGTTGAAGAACCCGTTATTTTTTCTAAGAAAATTCTTGCAGCCACTCCAATTATTTGGCATCGATGGAAATTAAAATCTGATTAAGCTTTTCATTAAGGGATAATATTATGATCGATTTATACTACTGGCCTACTCCAAACGGTCATAAAATTACAATATTCCTGGAAGAAGCTGGCTTATCCTATAATCTCATTCCAATAAATATCTTCACAGGTGAACAATTTGCTGAAGATTTTTTGAAAATATCACCGAATAACAGAATACCGGCAATTGTTGATCATGCTCCTAAAATCGCCGGTAAACCTATAGCCATTTTTGAGTCCGGTGCAATTCTACTTTATTTGGCAGAGAAAACAGGACAATTTTTACCACAAGATATACATGCTCGTTATGAAGTATTGCAATGGTTGTTTTGGCAGGTTGGCGGATTAGGACCCATGGCGGGGCAAAATCATCATTTTAGCCATCATGCTAAAGAGTTAACTTACGCTGTGGATCGATATGTTAGAGAAACAGCCAGATTATACGGCGTCCTTAATAAGCAATTAACGGGTCGCGAGTTTATAGCAAATGAGTATTCAATTGCTGATATGGCTTGCTATCCCTGGATTGTCTCTCATGAAAAGCAACAGCAAAATTTAGATGAATTTCCACATTTAAAACAATGGTTTTTAGGGATTAAAGCACGACCCGCATCGCAACGTGCATATAATAAGGCCAACGACCTCAATATAGAGCCCATCTTAACAGAAGAAGCTAAACGAATATTATATGGTCAAAGTGCAAAAACACTTAAAGAGTAATTATTGACCGTATCACAATGCCCAATTTATTTTTTCAACCGCTTTAATTTTATACTCAGGTGCTAAATGGGCATATCTTAAGGTCATTTTGATATCAGAATGACCTAATAACTCTCTAACAGTATTCAAATCCACGCCAGCCATAACCAGTTTACTAGCAAAATGATGACGCAAATCATGCCACCTAAACTGAGTGATTTGAGCTTTTTCTAAAAGAGAAGCCCATGATCTTTTTACGTGATTAAATGGCTGATTATTTTTACTGGGGAACATAAGCCCTTTTTTAGAAACGCTCTTTTGATATAGTTGTTTCACGATATGGTATGCTTCATCATTCAACGGAATGAAACGAGAACTACCATTTTTTGTAACTTCGCCACTTAATAAAATTGATCTCTCAACTAGATTAACCATTTCCCAAGTTAAATTAAATAATTCTCCTCTTCGCAAACCAGTATTAATAGAAATAAGTACCATAGGCATTAAATAGTCGAAATACTCTTCCTGCTCAAACTCAGGGTATAAAGAGTAGCCACGAGCTTTGCGCCATTGATTGGCATTTATTCTCTCCTGTTTTAACTGATTTTCTCTATCCTGCAATGCCTGTCTCAGATAAGACTCTTCATCAATGGATAAATATCTCACCTTTGGGGAACGATCAATTTTAAATTGTTTTAAATTTTTTAAAGTATTCTCTTTTAAAAAGCTCCATTCCACCGCTTTTGTAATAACAGCTTTAAGCGTAGTGATGTTACGATTAATAGTGGCTTGAGCGGTGCCCTCATTTAAACGTTTTACGCGCCATTGCTCTAAAAGTACCGGTGTAATTTCTGCTAAAGGTTTTGGATACATTGCTTTAAAACACCGCTGCAGAGCAGCCAGTGTCTCCTCTCCTCTTTTATGATGAGCCAGAACCCAAGGCTTATATTCATTTTCAATAAATTCCTGCAGCGTCTTTGGTTTATTGACCCCCTTTTGGGCAGTAGGCTCAATCCCTTTATGAACATTATTTAATATTTCAAGAGCCTTTTCTCGAGCTTGTGCTGCAGTAATAACTCCAACAGTTCCTATATTAATTTTTTTGCCTCTTTTATATTGGCAAACATAACGCATGGTTCCTGAGGGGAAAACCCTTACCATAAAGCCTTTTAAATCCAGATCGTGAACCTCATACTCTTTTTCTGCAGGGATTAGTTTTTTAATAAGTGTATTATTAATTTTCAATTTCATTTATCCAATCACCTTTGATCCGCTAATTGTCGTAGTATTTCAGCACCCTTCTTCATATAACTCTCCAGAACCTCATGTGTGCAATTGTGCTTAAACGACTCAACAAAACCAAATTCCCTCAAACAATTTCGTTTATATTTTGAAATCCAGCCAATTGCTTTAAATATGTCGTTGAATTTTCGACGTAATTCAGCAATACACTCTTGAGATGTTTCAGCGTTTTTAAATTTCCAGATTGGCTCATGATGAAACAGACGATTTCTAATTAGCCTTATTTCCTCAAATCGCTTGGAAATATTCTTTCTATCATCATGCCCTCTTGCATAATGGGGGAAAACCGAAGAAATTAAGTCAGGCCACAGTCGATTTGGATTAAATTGATCAGTGTATGTTTTTTGTTTTATTAAATTTGTCCAAAATCCAAATGTTAATCCTGCAACAATGTCTGATGCTCTTACTTGCCTAAATCTACGATGCAAATCATTTTTGGTATCTTGAAGAATTGATTGTGACTTACCATCAGTTACAACGATATCGAACCAAAATTCATTCTCAAATTTCTTGGTGGCTGCGTGATGAATTGAATTACGTAATGCAACTTCTACTGAGTGTATGAAGGGATACAATGCCTGACATATTAATAAATTCCAATGATAAGCCCCTATAATATCCGTATCCACTTTGCTTGGACATAATATTTCATAGCTTGTCAGCCTATCTATTGATAATGCACTTATATATTCTTCCATACAAAGTCCTGTTGCATCAAATTAGTATGGTTATCCCGAAAAAACCAGAAAAATTGACATATCCACGTAAAATGGCTCATAATTATACCGTAAGCTTTTAGGGACCCGCGAAAGCGCCCCTTTTAGCAGTTGACCAAGAACCACCTTTCGGTGGTTTTTTGGTTTCTAGCCCTTATAAAATTTCCCTCATCTTATTATTCTAATCATCAAAAAATTCAGCCATCAATAACAGGGTGCATATAGGGTGCATTTTTGTTATGGAATGTAGCATAACAATATATGTCAGTACAACATAAAATCCCAACAACCCCTTTATTTACAAGGAGATTTTATTCATGGGAATACATGGGATTACATTAACAATTACTTGAATTCGCCTTCGGGAGGCAGGGGTCGCAGGTTCAATTCCTGTCACTCCGACCATTCATCAGGGCCTGAGGCCAATGGATGATCACGAACCCTTACAATTTAGACACATAGCTCCCCAACCGACACCAAGTGCTGGATCAACCCCAATGGATGCCGCGGACAAGCCGCGGCACGTAGGCGTCAGAGATCGCCGCGGACAGCCGCGGCACGTAGGCATCAGAGATCGCCGAGGACAGCCGCGCACATTGGCGCCAGAGGATCAATCGTCCGTCTACGTGCCGCGGCTTGTCCGCGGCATCCAGCCCACCTGACTCATCGGCAAATTTCTTTATATAGATCAAGCCAATCAGGGTTCAACTTTTCGATTAAATTTATTTTCCATAGTCTTGGCCAATTTTTGAAGCGTTTTTCACGACGTGCTGCTTCAATATACAATTCATGCTCTTCGTAATATACGAGCCTCTGTACATTGTACTTCGTTGTGAATCCAGGCATAACTCTATTTTTGTGTTCCCATATCCTCTTAATGAGGTCTCATGTAGAACCCACATAAAGCGTGCCGTTACGCTGACTTGCAAGTATATAAACATACGATGGGTGCAATCATACTTCCTTGAATGGTGGACAGAGCGATAGTAATAGAAGCCTGGCTCTCCATCTACATACCGCGGCTTGTCCGCGGCACCCAGTCGGGCATGAGGTACAGGTTAATGATTAACCGTCTCCCGACCATCACTCAAAAAAACTTATTCATCGCACTGCTGATGAACAGGTCAATCTCATTTTTTTCTTGCTTGCCCTCATGAGTTGGAACAGCAAGGCAGCGCAGGCAATCTTTAAACAATAAGGACGGATTCTTAATAAGAATCTGCTGTTGTTCCTCTATTTTATCCAGGGAAGTTATGATGTGTTTTATTCCTTCTTCCAGCAATTTGAAATGGCTGCCAATATCCGGGTTGGCTTTTAATAAATCGAGTATGTTATTTGCCGCCTGCCTTAAATCAACCGGATTATTATCTGGCCGCAGCAAAACGTCCATGTCTTTCTTTAAAGGCTCCAGCCGTTTTTTATCGGCCTCGTCAGTTATACCGGCAAGCCATAAGCGTTTACCCTGTATATTTTTTTCCAGTTGTTTTTGCTCGCTTGCAATAATGGCCTTCACATCGGTCAACTTGTGTTTGACACTTAAATCCGCAATCACTGCACTGTAGTCCTGAAGCAACGCATTGATGGCGTCAAAACCTTTTTTCTGGTAATCCGTGGGGTTGGTTTCATAGAGCTTTTTAAGCAGCTTAATCGAGGTTTCTAAAAACTCATCCTGCTTGGTGGGATCAGGATTATTTTGAGGCGTCTCTATAACGGCTATTAACTGCTCCAGCAACATTTTTTGTTGCTGGGTATACGATCGTGAGTACAGATAAGAGGTAAAAAAGCCATAAGGTTCGTTCAGTTCTTTGTGAAGAGTAGTCTTCAATGCATTTTTAATGTCAGTAAGGCGTGTGGAATTCGTCGGTTGTGTGGCTTCTGAATGAATACACATGACATGAATATGCATGGTTTTTGAAGTGTCATCCTCATCAATACCAATGGGAATCATGGCGACGTCGTCAGGCATTCTGGATAAAAATTCCGCTTCATTCGGGTGGGCAGATACATTAGCCACGGCATAAAAATCTGCCAGCTGTTCAGGATTCTGGACATGCAAAACAATCCCTTTATTAGTAGCAAAAGCGGCCGCACTAGCTACTTCAGATGACATGCTGACATTTTTTTTCGCGACAATATCAGCAATATTGATATCAGCCAACTTATCAGGCGCTAAAGTCGCCAGCTCGCCTCGGTCATGCAATGCCCTGACCAGTATCAATTTACTAATAAAATCATCCCGCCCAAAACTTTGTCCACGGTACAATACTGATGGTGTTTTATGGACTTCGAACGTGCGCTTCATTATCCCGGCTTTGTGAACAGCCATATTCAATAACAAAGCCATTTTCTTTTCTTCGTCTGTGGTACTTTTGGGATTATTATAGCCTGAGACAATGGCATTTAATTTCTTGTAAAAAGGGCTCTCCACCGAATACATTCTCAGCAGGACGTCTTCAAAATTAGGTTCTTTCCCCTGTTTAGTCAGTGCTTTTTTACACCCCTGGTATAATTCCGACAGATCAACCGTCTCCCCGCCATATTCCATTGTAAAATGGCCATTTTTTAGTATCTTCTCGATGGCAACCAGAAAATGGTCATCCATGTTCTTAGCCACGACGGTTAAATGCCCGCGTCGGGTCATGTTTTCAATTGAATCAGTAGGTATGTCAGCAAGCAGCGACTTTTGCCTGGCGGGCTCACTCAATACAAGAACCAGTTTCTCAACACTCTGCTTAACGGCGAGCTCTTCCTCGGCAAATGCTTTAGGGGGTAAGGTGTATTGCGTCGCAATCAATGTTTCCAGGTCTTGGCGTATTTTATCTCTTAATAGCGGCATAATGAGCTCCAGCCAAATAAAGCGATTTTAAATCACACTGACTAATATTATAACACCTTACTTTCATACCACTCTTGTTTTGACTATTTATTTACTATTTAATCTAAAAATTAACTCACTCTGTCATGAGTGATTTCACGCGTTTCAGTTATGGGAACCTCCATCAGGCACACCAGATTATTCGTTAAATATTTCAGGGGGTCAGGTATGTTATCGGCGTGATACTCCAACAAGGTTTTAAGCTGGGTTAGCTCGACAGAACCTGGCGTCCAGGCAAGCAAATCCCCGGCATTGTGGTTCATCAAGGCGCCCATGGGTCCCTTGAGGGGATGATTGTCCGGCAATCGCGCATAGAGAATGTCGACATGATGCCGGGTTTGCTTATTCAGGATATCATTCAGGAAAACCTTCGATTCCGCCGCCACATCCGTATCGGCAATCATATCGCGCGCGATCTTTAAAAACATTTGTACGCTTATATCGTAAAGGCGGCTGTATCCCTTTTTATTATGCTTTGTTCCTATATCACTCTTGAGTATCTCTCGTTGTGACCCCCAGATGGTTTTCAGGCTTTCCTCGTAAAATGCTTCCCTGGTATTCAGCTTTAAGTCGTTTAAGCCTATAAACAAGTCGCGAGCCTGGTTTTTGCGAATGCTGTTCGTCGTCAACCAGAAACTGGCATATTTAGCCTGCTGACTGCCAAAATACGCTTTCTGTTGCTTAATGAATCCTTCATGCGCCAGATGAGAATTATTCACCGCAGCCACCTTAATAAAGGGTGCCTTAGTGATCTCAACCAGTTCCTGAGTAAACTGGATTAAATGACTGAAACACTGGCGTAACTGACTTCTACCCTGCCTGTCATTCCCCAGTTTTTCAGGGGCAACCGGGATAACTCTTTGGGCCAAATAGTTATACTCTTTATAGCATCGGCTCGAAAATTTCTCGCCTAAATCCAGGAGACCATGGTGGAGATACTGCATAATCAGGCGGCGATCCTGCTGTTTTTTGCAACCAATATCTCCGAAATAATCAGCCCATCGCTGGCTTTTATTCAGACTTTTCGCCTCAGACACCACACGAAACGCCTCGTTGAGTTCACTCTTGTTGCGGATAACTTTGGTTTTAAAATAAGCCTGGACCAGGGAGTGCATGATGGGTAAGTCGCTCTCCCCCTCCTTATCAACGCCCTTGTTTTGATTAGAATTGACAACGTCAAGGAAATCTCGGTAAAACTCATTGGCCTGTTTGTCCTTTGTCGAGCCAAGGTAGTCTTCCATTAACTTGATTTCAGGGTAACGTTGATCAAAACGCTTAAGCTCAGTCATCAGGTCCAACGATTCTTTCATTAATGCCCGATCGTGGTCCTTTTCCCAAAGCCCCCATAAAGCCGTCGTTTCCTTCGTCGTTAATTCAGCCGGAGCATCAACCATCCATTCCACAAATGCGCCAAACGCTTTTGTTCTTTCCAAATTGGGTAAATTGAATTGGTGCTCATACTCTTTCTTAAGAAAAGCAAATTTTTCCTTATGAGCTTTCACCTTCTCCAGAGACTCAAGAATGGTTAAATAACATTCAAACAGAATTAGCGACATGCTCTTGTCTAAGGTAAAGCGTCCTGCCAAATCCACTAACTCCTCAGGAGGCACATTTGATTTTTTAATTGCCTTAAATAAATCCCTGGCTCTAGCAGCCGGCATGCGGGTAAAACAATTCATCCATTGCAAAAAGGCTTCAGAATCACACGGAGTGGATAAGGTCGTAGACGACTCAATGATCTTTCGATTGCGTAAGAATTCATTGAATACTTTACCGGCGTCATGGATTGCCAGCAAGACAGCTTGACAGTCATCCAATTGATAACGACCTGGTCTGAACTGAAGCTGTTCGTTGATGTAATCAAGCGACAGATAAGACGGCAGTTTGCAAAGCGGCTCAAGGACTTTTTGATTAAACTCGTGAGTTTGTTCGAAACTCGCCAAACGTCGGACCAATTGGTCACAGGATTTCTTTTGAAGAGGGAGCCGCTGCGACAGGAAGTACCAGAAACGACCCTGTGCTTCCGGGTTTAAATTGCTCAAAATATCGGCTTTCGGCAGATAATCGTAATCGATATTGGATAACAGGATGGCAACAAGAGGCCTCAATAGCGCAGGATTCTTCATCAGGGCATTGGTATTTTCATCCAGATAAGCAAGAAGGGCTTTAATTTTTCCTTTGGATTTTTGAGCCGCCGCGTCACCATGCAGTCCCCTCTCGTGATTCTCTGCTATCAATCCAAGCAGATAACCCAAATCATTTTGGTTGGTATGGACACTTAACAATCGCGTAACATTGGGTTTGGACGCAAAGACTTCCTCTATTTCTGGAATCAGCACAAAAGTTCTCCAGAAGTCGTTTCGGATAACTTCGGAGAAATTGCGGATGAACGTCCTCGACGCGTCGTTCTCCGTCACATAGGCTGTGGCAGATATCTTCATGACTAAGGTCAATAGGGCGCTGTTATTGTTAATTTTCTCTGCATTTAATCGAATAGGATCTTTCTTATTAATCCAGGATTGGGCAAAAAAGGTATTTAAGGCATCAAACAATGAATCATCCCGTTTATTGTCAGGCTGGTTTCTTAACAGTTCAATGACATCCGCCCAGGCCCCACAGGAAACACTAAAAGCCGCCTTGTGCTGGTTAATACAAGCAGTTAATTTCATAAACAGAGACGCACGTCTTGCTTCACCTGTTTGTTCCGCATGACTTAAGCTGTCAAGTTCCTGATAAAACCTGTTCATCTGCACCTGAGTAGCACCGTATGCGGCGTTAATCACCTCACGCCTTTCAGCAGGAGAGGCAATGGACTGGATATAATGGCGCTCGGTTTGATCAACCCAGGACTGGTAGAAGCTCACCACATTGGCCATATCCCTTTTTTGGTTCTTAGGAATGTGACGATAGCCTGGCTTATAAATAACCATATTGCCATTGCCTCTTATCTCCTCTTGTGGACCCTCGGAGGCGTTTTGCTCGTTTTCACTGCCTTTTCCGTCAAGCTTGTTCTCACAGTCTGAGCGTAATTCGATAAGCTGGGTGATAACGCGAATCATGTCCGGCCCAAGCTCTTTATCCTCCGCTGATTTATCTGAGCCCGATAATCTGTCCGGGTGCCATTCGATGACCAGGGACTTTAACTGCTTCTTTAACTTCATCAAAGTCGGCTTATCATTCGGATGCAGTTTCCCACTTTCAAGTTTTCCCTTCCAGATCACTACTTGCTCTTCAAGGTACTTGAGAACGCCGCGGGCTCCCTGGTTCATATCTGCTGTTTTTCCTGCCAATGGCAGCAGACTAAGGGCGTTTAACTGCGGGCAAAGCGCACAAAGTCCTTGCCATATCGCATCCGCCTGCTTAAAAAATTCGCCATAAACCTCTTCATTATCGCCTTGTTTCCCCGCCAGCCGGCTATTCCAGGCATCTTCAATCTGCCTGCGATGCTCAAGCCAGGCTGTACTTAAACGCTTATGCGCGTGATTATCCTTGTCGCGGATAGCATCATGCAGCGCATCCATGACTTCACCGGACAAAGTCGCGATGAGGTATTCCTTACGGCGCAGGAATTTTTCCCGCTCGTGCTTAAGTTCCAGATTTAATTGCACAACCGAGCGGGTAATAATGTATTTTTTCTGTATTTGAGCTTCGTTAAGCCAATTCCATTTGCTTGAACCATTATGTTTATGCTTTTCTAAACGATGATGAATGTGCTCTTGCTGTCTAAGAACAATCGCTTCCAGTCGATCCTTATGGATGGAACGATGATAAGCATTGTATTGACTCTCAATTTTTGAATAATCAATGACATCAATACACACGCCCTTGGCTCCATTCCGACCCTGACGTCCACGTTCCTGCTTCTCAATATCAGGATCCGCAGGGTAGCTGCGGATAACCACCAGTCCCTTTTCCGATTGTGGCTTGATGTCCGTGCCGCGTCCAAGGCGAGCGCTGTTGCTAATCGCCCCCTTGAAACCCGCACCGGGTAGAATGTCGCTTTCCTGCTTGCCGCTGTCATTGGTATCCACCAGGAAGCGGCTCATATCGCGATTTTTCTTCCCTAACGTTTTACCAATTTGTTGGCTTAAGCGTTTAACCGTCGGATCGTCCTGGCAGGCATGCAGTATCGGTTGATCCTGATACTCCACCATAAGATCGGAGATGACGCCGACCTGCTCCGCTTCAGATGAGCAGAAGATCATCGGTAGATAGGTGGTGCGAATTGCCTCATGTGTCGGCAATTTGGACACGTGTTCAATGCCGTATTCTTCCCGGTAATGATGAAGTGCGGCCGCGTTACCGGCAGTCCCTGTACAGCCCTCCAGTTTGCTGTAGTATTTCTTTAACAGGTAAGGGGCATTTTGTGACAAGGCAATTTGGGTTTCCGGCTCGACAAAGAAATCAGGGGTTTCGCCGCGGCGAATGGCTTCTTTATTTAATCGGATATGTAAAAATTGCTGGACCAAATCACTGTAAGTAGAACCGTGACGGATTTGGTTACTGATAACAACTTTAGCCGACCTGGTGTTAATAACCAGCCCACCAGCTACCCTTCTGCTGTCTGGTCTGATACAAAACTCAGTCCCTTCTTTCAGCGAGATAGCAATGTGAGCGGCAGTCAGCAATTGCTTAAGTTGCCTGTCGCGTTTTTTTAATGCCGCTTCGTTTTTGGTTAAAGCGGGGGCTAAGTAATTTTCAAAGAAATGGGATTGTTTTGGGCTGCATGGCCTTTTCCTTTCCTGCAAGTATTTGCACAAGGATTCCAAATGCTCTTTGCGGGACACAGCAACAATGCCGTTTTCTTTCAGATTGTGAAATGTACTCTGGTTTTCAAGATACCAGTCATATGTCGCGCGGTACACCCATTCATCCATGTTGTAAATGGGATCGCTTTCAGCATTGTCAGAATAGTTAAATTGCGTCTGTTCAAACCGTAAAATGTAATCCGCTTCGTCTAACCATGCGGCACGGCGCTTGGGATCAAGCTCAATGGCATGCTCACCTTTCCAGATGTGGCCGGATTGGAACAGACTGAAATTGCCTATGGTGGCGTAATTAATAGCGCCTATACCAGGTGCGGAGCGGGTTTGATAGGTGTCAGCATCAGAACTTTCGGTGATATAGGCATGCCTGATGCCCATGGCATCAAGCACCGGAGCGAATTCATCGTGATCACGTTTCGACAAACTGTCTTTCGAACTGAATACATCGACGACATAATCATTGAGCGCAAGGTAGGCGGACCGCATCACGGTAATGATACTTTTACCCTGACCTGTACGTACCTGATGAAGCAGGCTCTCATCGTTATAGAGGGCTGCGTACAATAAGGACAGCATCTGGGTGTGATTCGCCCATTTACCTGACTTGCGAAGCAGAATTTCACGCATACAGGCTAAAACACGGGCGGAGGCTTCATGCTTTTCCATCGCTGAAGGAGCGGTTTTAAGCTGACCTAAAGCCAGAGACAACGCCGCGGTTAAATCCTTGGCTTGCAGTTGATCCAAAAAGGCAATCTGGCTGAAATTATTGGCATAATACAACAGGTTAATTAACTCTTTCTGTTGCGCGTCTTCAAAATAGGCTTGACCTTTGCGCTTAAATCCAGCTAAAACCCGCATCAAACCTGACCTGTCATCATCACGGAGGCTGTAATGACGTTTGGGGAGCCCTTTGTCGTTTAGGCCTTGTTCGACTGATTCAAAATGATGGATGACCTTTTCTGCAGTGTTTAATTGCAGCTTTCCTAACAGCGTCGATAACATGGCCAGGGAAGGACGGGGATCAGAACCATAGTACTGGGCTAGCTGACTCAATTGTTGCTCGGGAAAACGAGCCAGTTTTTCCTTCACCTCAGCAACCAATGATTTCTCTTTGTCCCAATCAGTTAATGCTTGCAACAATATTATTTTGATGTACACCTGTTTGGTTGTGTCGTGGCTGAAAAAAGCATGAACGCTTTCTGGCTTCATCCCTTTATTAACAAACAAATCAATCAGTTTAACCTGCGTCTCTTGCCATAAACCCACTAATCCTGCGTCCAGTTTTCCAGCAGGCTCAGCGAAATTACTGAGTAATTCTTGACGATAAGGGATTAAATGAGAATGCTTGCATTGGGCGAGGAACTCGGTTACAGCCTTAAGCCACTCACCGCTAACTTTTAAAGCATGCAGCCTTCCCAGGGCGTCCTGAGCATGACGGACAAATAGTCGATCACAATGGATAAGGAGTAATTCAACCAGAACCGGTTTATATTGGTTTGGCAGAGGCTCCTGCACCATACCCCGGATAGAGGCTTGCTGAACAAGGATGTTTTTATCCGTTTCTTTTAATTGATTTAAGTCACTGTTGATTAAACTCAAGTCATTCGTTAACGCGTTGTCCAGAATAACCGTTAATAAATTAATCGGATAATGATGTTCCGGGACTTTATCGTCCATGAGACTTTCCAACCAACTGGTCAGTTGCGGGAGAGAGTAACGTTTCTTACTATGACCGGGTCTTGAAATTAAAGTGCCCAATACCTGCCCTACTTCGTCGAAGTAAGCTTTATTATCCAGCCGGATGATGAGCTTCAAGAAACGCTCAATTTGTTTCTCTGCGTCAGTATCCGCTTTGATCGCTGCATATTCCTTAAGAAAACATCCAGCGAGATGCAGGTTGTGGTTTTTAAATCCTGGCTTTAAATAGGTATCGAGGTAACCATAAGCCTTGTCAATTTCTTTGCTCTCGAGCGCCCGGAATGGGGCATCCTGGAACGTAATGGCACATTGTTTTTTCAATAGGTAAGAAACAGCCTCTCGTCTGGCGTGGGCCGGTTGCGGCGATTCAGCTATCCCCTTAAAGAGACCCTGCAGTTCCAATGCATCTGGCCAATAGGTATTGTGATCAAAATCAATGGACTGAAGCTGCTTTTCAAAGGCCTGAAGTTGTTTAAACGTTTCACTGGATTTGGCAATTTTGTATGCCTCATCAGCAGGATTTTGCCAGGTAGGCTTCATGCTTTCGGTGATAAGCCAGGGATAGGTCGTAAACAGCAGGGGCAGCGGTTTATTAAAACCGGATAGGTGAACATGATCAATCAAATGTTGAAAGAGAACGCCTTGATTGCCTATACGGGCTAAGCAATGCAAAGCGCGGCCCGAAGCATTGATAAAGTCAAGTGGGTTGCCTTTGACGCTTTGATAAGCCGGACCGACTATTTTGGAAAATACAGGGATATCCTCATAGCGCATGCGCAAAAGTCCGGGAAGCAGCTCTTGCTCAAGGAATACTGCTTCATTCATCCATTGCAGCAAATCAGGGGAAACATGGGTCAATTCCTCTAACAGTCGATTCATTTTTTCGCGTTCCATATCCTCCAGATGATCGACACCCAGGCTGATACTGGCCATCAATAAGCGAATGGCGGGACTGTACTCAACGGTTAGTTTCTCATCGAGAACACCCTTTAGCACCAGGAATTGCTTCTGGCTTAACTGCATTCTTTTACTGGCGAAACGCAGGGCGTGCAGAGTGGGATGTTTCAGTTGAAGTTTAGAATCCCAATCCACTGGGTAACCAGGCTTCCTGTCTTCCCTTGCAGAATGGAATTCGCTAAAGGCCATCCCCTTATCCCAATAGGGAAATTGCTGGTAGCGGGACGCATAGTAAAAACCATTGTGCCGCCAGTCGATCTGATCAAGATGGTTTAAGGTCAACTGTTGGAGATGAGCACTGTCAAATTGGTTACGCTGCTCTTTCAACACAGTGTACAAGCGATCAAGAAACACCCGGGCGTTAAAATTTGGTGTGCTTTCAAGCAAGCGATTAAAGCTTTGCTCATCAAACGTAAGGTTTCTCTCTTCTACGTATTTCAACACTTTTTGGAAGGCATACCATAAATCGGCATAACGCAGATGGCCGACGGCCTGACCATGAGCATCCACCAGTTTCCACCAAAGTGCTTGATGGCGGGGGAAATCTTTCAGTGTGACAATACTTAAAGCAATCGCATCCACTTCTGACTTTTCAAGGTACTCAGACCAGTTTTCTGACACATCGAGAAAACGGCTTTTCCAAATTCTAAAGCCCTGCTCACCAAAATGCTTGAGGATTTGGTCAGCGATAAAAAGGAAATGTTCGCTGCCATTGGTGCTCTTGCCATTAAGAACATCGTAATGATCAAAAACCTGTCCAAAAGCGCGCAGATTTTTTTCAGTGAGGACCGTTGCACGTTTTTCATTAAACAGAGCCAAGGCCAATTCATCCGAAATTTTGATTTCTGAGGATTGAACCCACTGACGCAGATAAGACAGGCAGGCAGAATAATCGTCAGGTATGGAAAATTCACCCTGAATGTCAACGTGTTGCAGAATGACTGATGCCGCTTTCAAATGGGAATTATCGACTAATCTGGCGGCATTATGAAGACGAATCTTATCGCTATCTTCCGTGGCCAAGTATTGCCAGAAGGTTTGTTTTGCGGTTTTCGACTGGCTAAAGGGAGTAAATTGGCGATAGTCCCCTTTAAATTCCGCTGCAGACCGGGGTGTATACAATTCCAGGGTAAATGGATTGCGTAATTTTAATTCTTTAAATTTTTGCGCCCTTAATTCCTTCCGCTCACGTAATTCATCAAAACACAGGATAAGGCCTTTCCCCTTTGAGGAGTACTGCAGGAAAAAGCCGGCCGGCAAATTATCTTTGGCAATTCCCATACGGAATTGAGGCGCATGAGCCATGATTTTCTGCATGGCATCGGGGTGAATTTTTTCAATAACCAGCGGAGCATTTTCATGACTGCCCACCCAAAGGGAGAACAGCTGGCTTAATTTTTGTTTTTCCCAACCGGAAAGATGTTTGATTTGATCGGGCAAACCCTGCCAATTGTCCCGGCATTTTTCATCGATGTTATCGCGGGTAATTAATTGGCTTTCATCGCCATAAAACTGCATAATCTGCTGTTCTTGCTCCTGCTCCTGTTCTTGCTCCTGCTGCAGCTTATCTTCTTGCCCAAGCTTAAATTCCTGCGCCACCTCCTGTTGCAATTGCTGCTGAATGCCTGGTGTTTGCGCGGTCAGTGGGTACAGCACGTCTTCGCCATCAAACGATTGATGCTCTTGTTCGAGTTTGCTATCAAGAATCAATTGGGGATCAAGCTTTTTAGCCGCACCTAGATAAATACTGCGTGTATTCAGTTCAAGCTTCTCATGACGCACGCGGCGTTGATTATTTTGGATAATATTCTGTAAATCGCGGTAACTTGCTTTTAAACGCTGTTGCTCAGTTGCTGTGTAAACATCACGATTCCAGGCTGGAATATTGATTTGTATCTTCAGATCGCTATAGCGAGCTCTATTAGCGAATGCCTGGATTAGCGACTCACTTGCTTTGGAGTAATTTTTAAGATTATACAAATTCACTTCCGACAATTCCTGCGGGAAGCGTTTTTTGCGCTCATCAAGAACAGTGATTAATTTAATTAATGCCTGCTCTGTGTTTTCATCCAGATTGTCCGGGAGAATGAGTGATAAGCGTTTAAAAAGAGGCGTGTGGCCTTCACTTTTTGGATAATAACTTTGAATTTTTTCGCTCAAATAGGCGATGTACTGATGCGGCTCGTCGGTGAGGCTGCCGTTTAAATCGAAGGTACAGGGTAAATTGGGCGAAGGATCCCGCCTATCCGGATCGCCGGAATAGGCCTTAAGCACAGTAAATAATTCATCCAGGCCTTCTTGACCCATTTGGGCTATCTGGGCAAAAGACCACTGTGTTGCAGGGATACCCTCACGATGCTCATGATCACAATCTTGGCCACGCCAATGCTTGTCGAAGGCTTTGGCTTCATTGATAAAATCCAGGTCAAGGCTCTCACCATGCTTTTGAAAGAAAGCGACCATTGCATTCCCCGCTTCCTTCCAAAGCCGTTTACGGGCTGCTATTGTTATTTTTCCAGGCAGCATAATGCCCGGATTAACCTCGGCGAGAAATCGGTTACGTGCAGCGCAATGCATGAGGAAACTGAAATTGGCTTTATCAAACTGGAACTTATCCAGCGGTTTGACTGTCCGAAGATTATTATCATAATCAACCAGGTTTTTATTCGTTGCGTTAAACCTGGTGGATGGCAGGACAAGGCGCGCAGGGGCATGAAGATAAACCATATGCAACGCCTGGGTTAATCGTCTGTCCACGTTAAGATACGAATCCGTTTTGACCGTTAAGGTGCTGAGATCCGGGGAAAACTGCAATTCTTTTTTATCAAAGCCATCAAGCACGTCAGATACTTCAAGCGTATCCAGGGCGCCCTCTTGATCCAGGAGATAACTCAATTGTTTTTTTGTATTCCGTGGATTAAGTTCAGTCCAGGATAAATCACTGAACGGTTTGCGGTTTCTAGCCGCTTTTTTTAATTCCTCAGCATTGGACGATTTACCACCAACGCCAGACAGGCAATGTTCTAAAACGCTCTGATGCAATACAGGCAAAGGGACTTTATCCCGGAATTCAGCCAAGGGTTGATGACTATTTTGGATACTCCATGGAACGATTCGCCCAAACAGTACAGCATGCCATCGCGCCACTTCATGCAATTCGCCAAGATCATTGAGGTTGATGTTGTTTTTGCAATTTACTTCCTCAAAAACGAGTCCTTTTAACGCCGTAACAGCCAGTAAGGATTTCTTTTGACTTTCATCACCAAAAGGCGGAAGGTAGGCGGTCCAGCCAGTGTTCGTTCTTTTTATTAAAGCCCAGACAGGTGCCTCTTCACTGTTTATATTAACCAGGATATTTTGAAGCTCTGCCCATTGAGCTGGTTTTAATAGTTCAAGCTCTCCCCAGTGCACAGGTGCGTTGGCCGTAATCGCAAGACCATCGCGTTCTCTGGCCTGCATGGACATGTAGGACAGGTTAAATAAATAGCGGAAAACATCTATTCGACTGGGTGCCATGTTCAGCCTGGTTAACCCATCGCTTGGAAATGTACTCAATGTGTAATGGGTCAGGTATTCAAACCGGGTAGCATCGATATATAACCCTCGCACATTGAGAAAGGGATAGTTTTCAATGTAGTTATTAAGCCAGGTTTCGGAAAATGGACCCCATTTGAAAGCCTTCTCTTCAATGTCGCTCAGTTTGGCAGATGACCAGGAAACCAGTGCGTTGGGTTGCAGGGTGGCTAAAAGGCGTTGCTCCAGATAGCTGTATAAAAATTGATACGGAATTGACGACGAGTACTCCATGTCTTTGCGCTTTATCCAGGGGTGCCGTGTTAACAGTTGTTTTTCGGCCGTTTCAGGCTGTAACGCGTCAATGGCGTCGGAAAACAGCTTGTCTAACCCCCGCTCCCACATTAATTGATTAAACGTGTCCGTGTAGGTTTTCTTTATTTCCCGGATAACGACATATTCACTCACGCTGAATTCGTGAATGTAACCGGTATAAACATGGTACCCATGCATCTCACGTGTTTCTGGCGGATTGGCTTGTGCCGCTATTTTTTTGGTTTTATCCCCTTTATTCGCTTCCAGCCGCAGATTTTCCTTCTCACGACTCACAACCTCTAATTGGGTTTTTTTCCTGATTTCATCGTCCTTTTCCTTAAGCCACTTTTCAACCAGTTTTTCATGAATGGTTCCGAGAAGATTTTTTTTGACGAGAGCAAACAACATAAATACCTCTTACACAAGATGATCACCGAATGATCACCAAGATGAGATAAAAAACAATGAGTGCATTATAAAGTTGTTTTCTTAAGGTTTACTTAGGCATCGTGAGACCAATCTGCTTCAGGGCAAGCCCATTTAAACTGAATTTACACATTCAATGCCTATTTCTACGCTTTAGGTGCACAATTAAATGGGTTTACCCTAAGGCAAAGGCAAATTTAATTTGTCCTGCCCGGCGGGCAGCCGTTGATTATGGGCGTGAAGGTGCAAGGATAATGTAGGCGCATACCAGCATCTTAGCCAGTCGCAGGTGTGGCGGCTTATCCATTGATGAGACCAGGGGCTGCATCTTGCTGTGATTTTTCCTTTACCTGTACCAGAGGCGGTTGAAACAAGGTATTGGCGATAAGGGACGATTGTTCTTTTGTCACGGTGATATTGGGTTCGAGGGGAGATTCCTTGTTGAGAGGAGTGGAGCCATAGGATGCGGCACTGGCCATGATGCCACCGTCGATTAAGAAAGGTGCGCCGGTAACATAGGATGATTCATCGGAGGCGAGAAACACGGCCATCTTGGCGACTTCTTCTGCTGTGCCCATGCGACGCAGGGGAATCGATTGGCTGTACTGGGCGATGCGTTGTTCACGATACTCGTCCTGCCCAAACTCCTGATCCCACATGTCGGTCAGGATAGCTGCCGGTACAATTTCGTTGCAACGTATTTTGTAACCCTTTTTAGCACAGTGCAAGGCTAAGGTTTTAGTCACATTATCGCTGGCCGCTTTGCTGGCGCCATAGGCAATATTGGAGGGAACACCGACCCGGCCAGAACGCGAACCAAGATTGATAATCGAGGCATTATCGCTTTGCTTAAGCAGGGGCAGCATGGCTTTACACCCTAAAAACAGTCCGTCCAGGTTCACAGCAAGAACAGCCCGCCAGTCTTTTAAGGAAATACTTTCAATGTCCTGGGGGGTTTTACTGCCTGGCGCTGTATCAATGCCGGCATTATTCACCAGAATATCAAGCTTCTGGTAGTGTTTTTCCAAATGAGCATGAACCTGTTGCCAGTCTTCTTCCTGGGTAACGTCAAGACAAAGGTAGTCTGCCGCACCGATGGTTTTGGCTTTCTTAAGTCCCTCTTCTTTGGGCATTCTGCCTGTAATAATCACGCATGCGCCCTGCTTACTGAATTCCTGCGCAATGGCCAAGCCAATGGATTTGGTCGCACCAGTCACTAACGCTATTTTGCCCGCTAATCGTCCCATGATTCTCACTCCCGACCACCCAGCGTTTGAGCGGTTACGTCCTGTTAATTGAGGGTAATGACCGACACATCGCCCATGTAGGGCTTAAGGGCATCTGGAATGCGGATATGACCGTCTTTGTCCTGATAATTTTCCATGATGGCCACCAGAGTACGCCCTACGGCCAGTCCTGAACCATTGAGAGTATGCACCCATTCGGTTTCCTGCGTTTCCGGGTGGCGGTAGCGTGCTTTCATGCGGCGTGCCTGGAAGGAGGTCATGTTCGAACAGGAAGAAATTTCGCGGTACGTGTTCTGACTCGGCAACCACACCTCCAAATCGTAGGTTTTGGCAGAACCGGCGCCCATGTCCCCTGTACACAAGGCCATGACGCGATAGGGTAATTTCAGGCGTTGCAGAATGGTTTCAGCATGCCCAGTCAGCGTTTCTAATGCGTCATAGGAATGCTCCGGCTGAGTAATCCACACGAGCTCCACTTTTTCAAACTGGTGCTGGCGTATCATCCCCTTGGTATCTTTGCCATAAGAACCGGCTTCGCTGCGAAAACAAGGTGAATGGCAAACATGACGTATGGGTAAAGCATCATGGGCAATGATGGTATCCCGGACCGTGTTGGTTACGGGAATCTCAGCCGTGGAGGTCAGGTAATAATTATCTTCGCCTTTTAATTTAAATAAGTCATTTTCAAATTTCGGCAATTGGCCGGTTCCAAGCAAACTGTCAGCATTGACGATATAGGGAACATAAATTTCTTCGTAGCCATGCTCACGTGTATGGATATCCAGCATGAATTGAGTCAGGGCGCGATGCAATTTGGCAATCTGGTTTTTCATGACCACAAACCGGCTGCCTGTTATTTTAACGGCCAGCGCAAAATCCATTTGTCCCAAGCTTTCGCCCAATTCATCATGGGATTTCACAGCAAAATCAAAAGAGGGAATGTCCCCCCAACGACGTATTTCCACATTTCCGGTTTCATCCTGCCCCAAGGGGACTGACGCGTGCGGCAAATTAGGCAAGGATAAAGCAATGTGCTCAATCTGCTTGAGAATGCTTTCCATCTCCTGCTTTTTCTGCTCCAGCTGACTGCCCAGCTGATTGACTTCGGCACGCATGGCTTCAATATTTTCTCCGCGTGCGACCGCAGCGCCAATTGCTTTAGAACGCGTGTTGCGCTCATTCTGCAGTGACTGGGTTGCCACTTGCAATGCCTTGCGTTGCTCTTCGAGCTCAATAAAGGCTTTCGCATCAAATTTAAACCCGCGTTTAGCCAGTTGTTCAGCCACAGCAAACGCATCGTCACGTAACAGTTGGGGATCTAACATAATTTTCTTCCATCACTCTTGTCTAGCTAACACCCATTTCCGCAGTCCAGGACAAGATGCGATTGCCTTCGACCAGGGTGCTGAAATGGTTCAGGATTTCATCGGCTTTTGCCGGCTCTTCCACAAATTCAATCACGATAGGCAAATCAAAATGAATATCCAGTAACCTCGCTTCGCGCAATTTGCCTGAGCTGCCAAACCCCTTCACGCCGCGAAACATGGTCGCACCCATGACCTGTTGATCATGCAGGTAATCATAAATCTGCTTTAAATGAGGTGAATCTTCACTTAAATAAAATCGCACCACTTTGACTTGCATCAGACCATCCCTCCTATCCATCGACCGACCATTATTCCGACAAAGGCCATCCCGAGAGCACAAATATTGTTTAGCGCGATGTTTAACAAGGCGGCCACGTGCTCCCCTCCTTCATACAATACCCAGGTTTCCCAGGAATAGCTTGAAAACGTTGTGAATCCGCCCAGGAAACCAACCACCAGAAATAAACGCCAGTAATCAGTGACCGCAAAACGCTCCAACAGCAGGATCATGATAAAGCCAGCCAAAAACGATCCAAGCCAATTGACAAACCAGGTGCCAACCGGGTAATGGCTGCCAAACAGTTTTGCCATCAGGGCGACGGAACCAAAGCGCGAAACAGCGCCCAACGCCCCGCCGCAAGCCACAGCTCCAATTGCAGCCCACATAATTCTATCCTTATCTAACGATGCCTCGGGTCGATTGATTCAAGGCATCAATCATGGGGATGACTTCCGGGCAATCCGATTGCATCAGTTCCAGCTCGGCAACCGCCTGCTGTACAGTGAGCCCCTTACGGAAAATTATTTTATAGGCACGACGTAAATGATCAATAGCCGACGATGAAAAACCACGGCGTCTTAAGCCCACGGTATTAATGCCGCAAGCGGATGTCGTGTGCCCCGCAATCATGACATAAGGCAACACGTCCTTGGTGACATAGGTTGCCCGGGCTATAAAAGCATAAGCGCCAATCAGGCAGAATTGATGAACGGCCGCATAAGGGCCGATAATGGCGTAATCATTGACGATGACATGCCCTGAAAGCGCTGCGTGATTCACCATGATGGTATGGTTACCCACCATGCAGTCATGGCCGATATGCGAATAAGCCATCAAAAAATTATTATTTCTGATGCGGGTCACTCCGCCGCCTTTTACCGTGCCGCGGCTTATCATGCAATATTCACGAATGACATTGTTGTCGCCAATCTCAAGACGGGTAGCTTCCCCCTGATAGGTGACGTCCTGAGGCTCGTCGCCGACCGAAGCAAATTGAAAAATCTTGTTATTCTTTCCAATTCGGGTCGGCCCCTCAATCACGACATAGGGTCCAATCCAGGTTCCTTCACCAATTTCTACGTCGGCGCCAATCACGCTGCCCGGACCTATCGATACCCCTGCTGCTATTTTGGCTGAGGGGTGAATCATTGCGCGTTCATCTATCACTTTTAATTTCCTTCGCTGCACTCATTAAATCGGCGGAACAGGCAAGTTTATCGCCAACAAAGGCCTCGCCATGCATGCGCCAAAAATCTCGTTTTTGCCCTACTAATTTCACTTCCAGCCGAAGCTGATCGCCTGGAGTTACCACATGTTTGAATTTGGCATTGTCGATTCCGGCAAAATAATACAGGAACTCATGCCCTTCTTTCGGGGTTCTTGACAAATTGGATAAAATCGCGCTGGCTTGAGCCAACGCTTCCAGCATCAATACACCCGGCATAATCGGATTGCCGGGGAAATGCCCCATAAAGAACGGTTCGTTAATCGTGACATTTTTTGTGGCAATCAGGTAATCCAGCGTTTTGTAATCAAGCACCCTGTCCACCAGAATAAATGGATACCGGTGAGGCAAAAGCTCCAGAATTCTTATAATATCAATTGGTTCATTCATGCATCATCTCACTCAATTCTATTCCAACGAAGAAACATTGATCAGACTGAGTCAATCAATGATCATACGATTCCCTTTCCACCATCCAACTCAAGTAATGGAGTTGTCCTGCCAATTTTTTTCCAATTTTGTCAATCGCTTCATGTAGTCGTCCAGACGCCGAAAACGAGCCGCATTGCGCCGCCAGCGTTGATGTTCGCTGACCAAGGTGCCCGACGAATACACACCGGCTTTTTGCAGGCTTTTGCTGACGGTAGACATTCCAGTAATGACCACTTCGTTAGCCAGATGGACATTCGCAGCAACACAACTGGCCCCCCCAATCACACAATGGGCGCCAATGCGTACAAAAGCACCAATGACGGCGCAGCCGGCAATGGCTGTATGAGCGCCAATAGTAACATCATGAGCAATATGTACCAAATTATCGATACAAACATTCTCACCAATGAAAGTATCACTTAACGAGCCGCGGGCGATAACGGTATTCGCCCCGATCATGACGCGATCACCAATGACCGTGCCGCCAAGCGCATGGCTTGCATGCCAATAGCCTCTGTCCTTAAGATTGTTAAACGGGCTGGCGCCAATAATCACGCCGCTGCCAACACAAGTCTCTGCACCAATGACTGTCCCGGCTCCAATCACCGCACCGGGTTCAATAACCGTTTGTGCACCGATAAATACATCGCTTTCAATCAGGCAATGAGCACCGATACTAACGCCGGGTGCGATGACTACACGCTCCCCAACCATGGCGTGGGCGTCAATGAAAATGTGTTGCGGCAATTCGGCAGTGGGGGAAATAATAGCAGATTGATGAATACCTTGTCTTTGAATCGGTTCAATTTTAAATAAATTGGCTATAAATTTAACAGACTCCCACGGATTGGACACAACGATACAACTGAATGGATAGTCACTAACCTGCTGTGGCGTGAGCAAGACAGCTCCTGCCCGGGTTCTGGATAATAATTCTGCCTGAGCTATATCATCGAAACAGGCGATGTGGTTTTTTTGAGCCCTCACTAACGAAGAAACCCCTTGGATCAGCAGCCCTGCATCACCGTGCAAAGTGCCGCCCAAGAGGTCAGCTAATTCCCTGAGGGTATATGCTGTAGCCACGAAATCAGTCGATATTTTTCATGACACTGGCAGTAATATCCAACTTGTTGTCACTGAAAGGTGCGGCATCTTTCTGAAGAATCAAGTCGTATTTTTCAGTTTCAGCGACTTTGGTGATGGCTTTACGGATTTTGCCATACAACTCTTCCATGGCTTCATTATGCGCTGTACTCAATTCTTGCTGGTATTGCTGACCTTGACGTTCAAAACTTTGCTGCGCGGCAACAATTTTCTTCTCAAGCTCTTTCTTTTGAGTCTGACTCATCACGGCGCTGTCACGCTTGAATTTTTCCATGTCTTTTTTGAGGCTCTCTTCCATGGCAACTAATTTGTCACGGCGAGGCTTGAATTCTTTTTCCAGTTTTTGCTGGATGGCCTTCATTTGTGATGAGGTTTGCATGATTTTCTGCAAATCAACAACACCAATTTTTGACCAATCGGCAAAGGCATTAGCAGCACCCAAGCTGAAAACCAACGCCATTAAAAACCCGCTAACACACTTCATGATTTATCTCCTGGTTGAAAGGCTATGATGCTAGCATAATTCAAAGACGGTTGCGACAATTGTGCAACGCAAATGGCAAGAATTATCAGGGTTTTTACACCCGTCTTGCCATCAGCTCTTTAAATAAGCCAGCGTTCGTTTTTTTAAAACCCTGAGGATAATGTAAACTGGAATACCTGCTCATCATCACCCGGTTGTTTATTCAAGGGTTTCGCCACACTAAAGGCCAAGGGACCAAAGGGCGAGCGCCATTCCAGGGAAACACCCGCTGAATAACGCAGCGGACCGGCATCAGAACCCGCCAGGGCAGCCGGCGTTCCCCGAACAAACACATTACCCGCATCAACAAATACGGAAGTACGGACATTATCCCGGCTTAAAGGATAAGGGAAAATCAACGCGGCCGTGCCGTTGACCAGCAGGTTGGCACCAATCGCGTTGCCGGTATTATCCTGAGGACCGAGTGAGTAACTGCTGTAACCCCGTACTTGCCCAGGCTGTGCAATCCCCCCTGCATAATAGTTTTCGAAGAAGGGTAAACCCTGATTATCAAACTGGTTACCGTAACCGACATTCCCCAGTATGGAGAAAATAAAGCCTTTATACAGCGGCTGGTACAGATGCGCCATATAACTGGTTTTGTAATAAGACAGTGAGGAAGATGTTGCCGGCAGCGCCACCATGGCGGTTGCCTGTTGATTCATGCCGCTGGTTGGGAATGGCAACTGATCATAACTGTTTCTGTTCCACCCTGTCGATAAACGAATTTGCTGGAAGTGACGGCCATGAATATTGACGAAATTCTGAATCTGCTGGACGAAACCAACGGATTTAATGTTCAGATCCTGATAACCATAACCAAACTGCAGACTGCTTTTCTCGCTTAACAGCACGTTGTAATTGACATCGCCGCCCCATCGATCGGACGAGTAGGCACTGACATCGAGCTTTTGCGGATCAACCACCTGGTAATACAGGTTAAAGCCGCGACCTATACCCGTTTTGGTGTAGAAGGGATTGTAATAATTTAAGGAATAATCCTGTCCCCAATAGCTTGCGTTAAAACCGATACCCATGGAGCGGCCGGTACCCATGAAATTATGCTGATTAAACGCCGTATTGAATGTTGGTCCGTTGGTACCATAGCCGATAGAGGCCGTGGCTTCAGCCGAAGGCGCTTCCTCAACGTTAACATCCAGATCAACCTGATTATTGGCACCCGGTACAGGCGTGGTCTTGACATTAATGTCTTTTAAATACCCCAATAAACGCAATTGACGCTCTGATTCTTTAATATTGTGCAGCGAGAGCAGCGATCCTTCGTCCTGGCGGATAACATTGCGTAAAACATAATCTGCTGTCTTGGTATTGCCGTGAAAATTAATACGGCGTACATACACATGCCGTCCCGGCTCCACCACAAACGTAATAAATACGGTTTTGTTTTCCTCATCCAAACGCGGTTCTGCATTAATCGCCGGGAAACCATAACCCACATCCCCTAAGGCAAGACCAATGGCGGAAATACTTTCAGTCACTTTTTTACGGGAAAAGACATCCCCCTGCTTCACCTGGATCAGGGAATCGATTTTTTCTTTAGGCAATACGGTTTTACCCATGACCGCATAGCCGGCAAAGCGGTACTGCGGACCTTCTTCAATATGAATATTGATAAAGACGTCTTTTTTGTCCGGTGACAGCATGACCTGCGAGGACACGACATTAAACTTCAAATACCCACGGTCTAAGTAAAACGAACGCAAGGACTCGAGGGAAGCATCCATAGCCGTTTTGGAGTATTGATCTTTTTTGGTGAAATAGGTAAAGATACCGCTGGTGGACAGCGACAACTCCGGCATCAGCTCGTTGCTTGAAAAATCATGGTTGCCGATAAATTTAATTTCTTTGATGCGGGCGACCCGACCTTCGGACACATTAATGGTGATAGCCACCCGGTTTTCAGTGAGTGCTGTAACCTTGGTATCAATGCGCGCATTGTATTTCCCACGGGCGTTGTAGGCCTGCTTTAACTCTTTCTCAAGACGTTCCAGGGCTGACCGCTGGAAAACCCGTCCCTTGGCCAAGCCCATTTGTTTAAGCAATTCCTTTAATTTATCAGAAGGAATTTCCTTATTGCCTGTCAGATTAATGGAACCAATGGTTGCCCGCTCAATGACATTGACAATCAGGGTATTTCCTTGCCGTTCAAGAGAAACTGACTGGAAAAAACCGGTATCATACAGTGCGCGGATAATCTGTCCGGTGCTTGCGGCACTGACTTCCTCGCCGACCTGTACAGGTAAATAATTAAGCACCGTTCCCACGCTGACACGCTGAAGGCCGGTGACTTTGATGTCGCGAACAATAAAACCATTCGCGGCGTTAACAGCTGCTGTCCAGGTAAGAAGAGATGAACAGCATACTCCCAGGATAATTTTTTTACTGACTTTATTCATTATTATTTTACGTCCAGCACGACAACTAAAACGAATGCCGGGATTTCAAACCGGCGGGAATAATTCAAAATTTGCAATCCTTTTATAGGAACTGACAAGCCCTGTCAAGCAAACAATTGCTCAAGCGGACTCCTGTCCTGTTCCCGGCTCAGGGCACAAAAAACCGGCTGACAAAACAGTAAGCCAGAATCAAGGGCTTATCTCCTTTAACTGGTTAATCGCGAAATATCATTGGTTAATGCCAGAACCGTCAACGCGATGAGAAAGGCCAAACCGGCATATAATCCAGCGGTTCTTATCCCTTCAGATAAGGGGCGGCGGATAATGATTTCGATGAAATAATACAGCAGATGGCCACCATCCAGCATAGGAATGGGTAATAAATTCAGTACGCCAAGGCTGATGCTGACTAATGCCAGGAAAGACAGGTAATAGGCGATGCCGCTGCGTGCGGATTCGCCTGCTCCCTGAGCAATACCCACCGGACCGCTGATGGTTTTTAAAGCCAGCTTGCCGGTGACAAAGCGGCCAATTAAGGAAAAGGTCGTAGCGGTGAGATCCACCGTCTGCCGAAAGGCGGTGCCCAAGGCATCAAGCGGGCCTTCCCGCTGCACACGCAACCACGTTTTGGGCCAATCCACTTTTTTAGAACGGACACCGATGTAGCCTTCCTGGCTGCCGTTCACGTCTTTACTGCCTGTACGCAGGGCTATTGTTTCATTTTTGCCGTCACGAACGATCCCGAGCATCAACACATGATTCGGATTTTTTTTAACTATCTCCACCAGATCAAGCCAATCAGACAACGGCTTGCCGTCGACGGTTTTGATGGTGTCGTTTAACACTAAACCCGCTTTTTCTGCCGGGGAATCCACCATGACCTCACCCACAACCGGCGGAATAGTCGGGATAAAGGGAGTAATGCCGAGGCTGGCAAGGGGATCCGGCTTTTGCGGGTCAAGATGCCATTCACCTAAAGGAAGAAATACAGTCTGTTGTTGGCCGCCTGCCAGAGGCTTCACCGTCATGGACACAGTTTCATCGCTGCCCACCAGCGGCAGGAGCAAGTACTGGAAATCACGCCAGCTGCGGACGGGCTCGTCATTAAGACGAATGATTTCCTGTTGCGGGGCAAGACCTGCTTTGTCAGCGAGACTCCCAAGCTTTACTGCCTCAATCATCGGCGCCAGCGAATAAATACCGATAACCAGAACCAGCCAAAGGGCCAGAAAGGCAAACATTAAATTAAACAGGGGGCCAGCCGCCACAATAGCGATACGCGCCCAAACCGATTTATTATTAAAGGCCAGGTGACGCTGGTCTTCAGGCACCTCCCCCTCGCCTTCATCCAACATTTTGACATAACCGCCCAAAGGCAGCAGCGACCAGGCATATTCAGTGCCCTGCCTGTCGTGCCAGCGAAACAGGACTTTGCCGAAACCAAAGGAAAAACGCAGCACCTTCACACCGCATAAACGGGCGACGATGAAGTGCCCGAACTCATGCACTGTCACTAAAAGCAACAGCGCCAGAATAAAAAAACCTAGTGTATAAGCCATTTGAGTGTCCCCGAAGCCAGGTATTCAAGCCCAAAATAAAAGGCAGGTGCAGCAGCGATAAGACTATCCAGACGATCAAGTACTCCCCCATGCCCCGGGATTAAATGCCCTGTGTCTTTCAGATGCTGGCGTCTTTTCAGGATGCTGATAAATAGATCGCCTAAAAGCGCGATAAAAAATACCAGAGTATTCATGGCAACCCACATGAGCGGAGCATGGGGCTGAAAATACCAATAGCCTGAAACAGCCACCACCAAAGCCAACACAGCGCCGCCGGCTAACCCTTCTATGGTTTTTCCTGGACTGACTACCGGGATAAGCTTGTGTTTTCCCCACTGTTTACCTGCAAGATAGGCGCCGATATCAGCAGCCCATACAAAAAACAATAGATAAAAAAGAAGCTCTTTGCCACCCTCAAGCTCATAAATGCTTAGCAAACTTTGACCAAATAGAGGCAGCAGGGCAAAACAAAGCAACGTGACCACTGGTCGATTACCCCAGACACGTTGCGATTCGGGAAACAGCAAGACAGCAAAAATCAAGAAAAACCAGATGGTTAAGCCAGCGATAAGCCAATAACCGATCACTAAATGGATAAAAAGGGAACAAACCCATAACCCCGCCAGAATCAACAGCCTGGTGGGCAGATGCACGACCGGGATCAGCGGTTGCCACTCCAAACCACAGGCCATGACCAGTAAGAAAACGGCTGCAGCAAATACCCAGAAATTGGAATAATAAATGGCTGCAAGTACAGCGGGAACTAAAATCAGGGTGGTTAATAATCGCTGCTTAAACATATTCTTTCTCACTTACCTGTTGTGACGTTTTTCCGTAGCGGCGCTCACGTTGCTTAAAACTGAGTAAGGCTTCTTCAAACTCCACCGCTGTAAAATCAGGCCAAAGCGTGTCAGTAAAATACAATTCCGTATAGGCGAGTTGCCACAGAAAGAAATTGCTGATACGCCGCTCGCCGCTGGTGCGGATAAAAAGGTCCGGTTCTGGTAAATCATGGGTGCATAAATGCTGATTGATAGTGCTTTCATTGATGTCATCCAGGCGAAGCTGGCCTTTGCTCACTTTTTCAGCTATTTTTTTCACGGCATGGGTTATTTCCCATTTACCCCCATAATTTAAGACCAGGTTTAAAATCAAACCGGTGTTGTCTTTGGTTAATTGCTCAGCACTATCCATTTCAGTACAAATCGCTGGAGGCAAGCCTTGACGGTTGCCGGTAAAACGCAGGCAGATGGCTTTTTGGTGTAATTCCTGGACTTCATGCCGAAGTGTTGTCAGGAAGAGTTGCATCAAAAATTCAACTTCGCTCTCGGGACGCGACCAATTTTCACTGCTGAAGGCAAACAGGCTCAAGACCGGAATCTGATGTTCCAGACAGGATCGGATAACCGTTTTAACCGTAGCAATCCCTGCCTTATGTCCTTCAAAACGGAGCATGCCGCGACTTTCAGCCCAACGCCCATTACCGTCCATCACAATGGCGATATGCTGCGGTAATTTACTATTCAAACAATTTCTTCCTACGACTTCGACTGGGGCATAGTCTAACCGCTTTGAACAAAAATTTTAAGTACTGTCTGAAGAAGTCGTGCATTGACGCGCCTTGGTGCCATAAACTAAGGTAAGGCATTATCTTCAAAGCTAATAACCACCATGAATTCATTGCATTGCCATACGGCTATCATCGGTGCTGGGGCAGCCGGCTTAAGTCTCGCAGCCGGCTTAAGCCAGTTGGGCCTGTCTGTTATCCTTATTGAAAGAGGACTCATGGGCGGCGATTGCCTGAATTATGGCTGCGTCCCTTCAAAAGCCCTGCTTGCCAGTGCCAAAAATTTCTGGCAGGCGCGCCATAGCCAAGCGCTGGGTTTAATTAATTTTGCAAGCCCACGAGAGCAATTGGATTTTCACCAGGTCATGCAGCATGTCCATCAGACCATCCAAACCCTGGCGGTGCATGATTCTGTCGAGCGTTTTGAATCATTGGGTGTAAAGGTTATTCAAGCCCAGGCCCGTTTTGTGGATAAAAAAACCATTCAAGCAGGTGATTATACAATTAAAGCCCGGCATGTTGTCATTGCGACCGGCTCATCGCCAGCCATACCGCCCATACCCGGCCTCGATGATGTTCCTTATTTAACCAATGAAACGATTTTCAGCCTGTCTCAACTCCCCAGGCATTTATTGGTCATCGGCGGCGGCCCCATCGGTTGTGAATTGGCACAAGCCTTTGCCATGCTGGGTAGTCACGTGTCTTTACTTGAAAGCGATGCCCTGTTAAGCCGCGATGATCGCGAGTGCACCGCCATCGTCCGTACGTCTATGCAGGAAACGGGCGTGCGTCTGTATGAAGGGGCTCAGATCAACCACATTAAAAAAGATGCAGACGGCATCCGCCTTGTGGCGCAACATCATGAAAAAAGCCTTGAGCTGACAGGCAGCCACTTGCTGGTAGCCGCGGGCAGACAAGTCAGGGTGGATGAATTGGGCCTTGACGCCGCGAGAATCCGCTGTCATGGCCAACGCATTGAAGTCGATAAAAAACTGCGTACCAGCAATCGGTGTGTTTTTGCAATCGGTGACGCCGCTGGCGGGCTTCAGTTTACCCATGTGGCCAATGATCATGCGAGCCTTGTTTTAAAACAGATTGCTTTTAAATTACCGGCCAAACAACAGGAAAAAGCAATCCCTCGCGTCACCTACACCCACCCTGAACTTGCCCAGGTCGGTATGAGTGAACGAGAGGCGTTGCAACACCCCAAACAGTACCGCATTCTGCAATTGGATTTTAAAGCCAATGACCGCGCACATACCGAGGGGAATACCCTGGGTCTGCTTAAAGTCGTCGTTACCCGAAAAGGCAGGATTTTAGGGGCCAGTCTGTGCGCTGATAACGCAGGTGAGCTGATTTTTCCCTGGATAGTCGCTGTACGGGAACGCCGTTCTTTACGCCTGTTTACCGACACCATCATGCCCTACCCTACCCGCAATGAACTCAGTAAACGTCTGGCAAATCAATTCTATGCGCCTAAACTGTTCTCACCCTGGGTTAAAAAGATAGTCCGATTGTTGTCGTGGTTTTAGAGCCCTCTCCCTAGAACCGGCAACAAATGGTTGCCGGATGACTAATAAAACGTTATAATGTTCAAAATTAAATCAATTTGAAGCCAACCCAATGCCTGCAGCCAATCCCGCCATTGAGCTCCTGAAGCAATTAATCAGGGAAAATCCTGGCGAAGCATTGACCTGTTTAAAAAATACACCCAACTTAAAAAAAAGAGAGTTATCCGCCCTGCTGACTGAAGCGATTACCCGCGATCCTCTCCATACGAACCTGATTGAGTATTTAATGGAGCGCAACAACACAACGCCCCAGGAACTATTCATCTGGTTAATCAGCAATAATCATTTAGCCGCTTTTAAGCGCTATCAGGAACTGGGTTATCAGGTTAATCCCGCCTTTCGTGAAAAACGATACGGCTATACGCCGCAAGAAATGGCACTGGCGGCAGGCCATTATCGCATGTTGAGCCTGATAACCGGCGATAGTCTATTGGTTTCTTTCTTAAAGACAAAATTCACGTCACTTGAACTCAATACCCAACTCTGGCTGATTCGTCGCATGCAAAGCCTTGGACTGCCTGTCCGATCGGAGGGAATTTGTCATGCTGTGGCTATCTTTGGAGGACAAGCGCTGTTGGCGGATGGCGCCAGCCAGTTTATGCGCCGTACAAAATTGGTCAAAAGCACAACGTACATCGACCTACCGGGTATAATACAGCAAGCGGAAATTCATCGGGCCAATAAGGATAATTTAAGTCAAAGTCAACAAGATTACCTCGATTTTACCACCTTCAGTGAAGGCGTAGAATTAACGCAATCCTGTGATTACTCAGAATGGGATAAGGCATTGGGTCAGGCTACCCCATCCACGTTAAGGCTCCTTAAGGCATTAGAGTCTGTCGAATTGGAGCAGGAGGGGGGATTAGCATTGATCGATTCCCAAGCGCTTGTCGATATCGATTTAAACAATGCGCAAAAATTTAAGGATTTCTTAGTAGCTCTGGCTCACAATCTGGACTCATGCCTTAATCCGCATAAACCAAAGCAAGCCGTATTCATTTACTGCTCTAATTTCAGGCATGCGATTAGCCTCGGTTATGATATTAAAAAGAAACACTGGTATTTTGTTGATGCCAATCATAAAAAACTCATGGTCCAGGCCAAAAACATTGAGCATCTTGCCGCACTCTTTAAACAGGCCTTTGTCAACCTGGGCGGACCAAAGCAATCCTTTAAACTCTCGTTGTTTACAACGGCATCCAATCGGCTCGCGGTTGAAACAGCAATCACACCGGGATGGCAAACCCAGTGCCACCCGTTTTTTACCCCCAGTCGAGAATGGCCTATTGGCTATTATACGGTTTCTTTGGGAGTTCCTGTTTTAGCCTGCATAGCCGTTTCCCTGCTTCTTAAAGCCTCACCTGCTTTTGCACTGGCTTGTTCCGCGCTCATGCATCCCATCCTGGCCGTGATGTTGACCATGATGATCACGCTGATTATCACGTCGCTTGTGGCGTATCTGGTTTATCGTCTGGTTCACAAAACAACCGGTGAAACTGCAAATCCCGACCAATCAGGGCTGAATGCACAGGACGATTTTGATCCCGAAGAGCAACCATCAATGCTGCCATTACCCGATTCTTCTCCCGAAAAAAAACCGGTTACCGCATTGAATAAAAGCAGCATTCTTTTTTTTAAGCCACACACAGAGGATCCCGCTTGTTCACTGGACTCCCACTCTGCGTTATTTCAACCCGTGGTTGACGCGCAACCCCGATAGCTTCCCAGGCGATATTCTAACCGACAGTCTCGTCAATCGCTCAGGTAAATGTAATAATAGGCATCGGTGTTTCAAACCCAATCAATTGCTTTACGGAGCTACAATGCAACCTCGGAAACCAATCGTCCTGATGATTCTTGACGGCTGGGGCTATCAAAACGACAAGGCCCATAATGCTATCGCTGCAGCTAACACGCCGCAATGGGATGAATGGTGGCATACCCGTCCCCATATTCTACTGGATGCGTCAGGGCATGACGTCGGGCTTCCGGACAAGCAGATGGGCAATTCCGAAGTAGGTCATATGCATATTGGCGCCGGGCGGATTATTTACCAGGATTTTACTCGAATCAACGAAGCCATTTCCTCTGGCGAGTTTGCCAATAACCCTCTTTTCATTGAGGTCATCCAGGACATGAAAGCACAAAACAAAGCCTTGCATGTCATGGGTTTATTATCACCAGGTGGCGTGCATAGCCATGAACAGCATTTGTTTGCTTTCTTAAATTTATGTCACGAATACCAGTTTAATCAGGTTTATCTGCATTTGTTTTTAGATGGGCGCGACACACCGCCGCAAAGCGCATTGCAAAGCCTTGCTGCGTTAAACGCTCAACTTGAGCGCACCCCTGTTGCCACGATTGCCTCTCTTTGCGGCCGTTATTTTGCCATGGACCGGGATAAACGCTGGGAACGCGTTGCTCCGGTCTACCGCATGCTTACCGAAGCCAAAAGCAGTTATCGTTTTGCCACCGCCGAACAGGCCATCAAAAGCTTCTATGATGAAAAGAAAACCGATGAATTTATACCGCCTACCCTCATTGGTGAAGGACGGGCCATCGAATCGGGTGATTCGATTTTCTTTTTTAATTTCCGAGCCGATCGGGCCCGGCAATTGACGCAGGCGTTCGTTGATGACGACTTTGATGATTTTATTCGCCATAAACAGCCGATTCTGACCCATTTTGTCACCATGACCCGCTACGCGAAACATTTTTTAACCGAAACGGCCTTTCCCCCCTTAACCCTGCGTAACACCTTGGGGGAAGTATTATCCCGTCAGGGCTTAACCCAACTTCGCATAGCCGAAACGGAAAAATATGCCCATGTCACTTTCTTTTTTAATGGCGGCAATGAACAGGTTTTTGCCAATGAGGATCGCATTCTGATTCCTTCACCCCCTGTCGCCACCTATGATTTGGTGCCGGAGATGAGTGCGCCGGAATTAACACGGACCCTTATCGACGCCATTAAAAGCGAGGCCTACGATGTTATTATCTGTAATTATGCCAATGCCGACATGGTAGGACATACCGGTGATTTTCAAGCCACGGTTCGCGCCATTGAATGCCTTGATCAATGCCTGCACAATGTATGGCAGATTCTTGCCAAAGTAGGCGGTGCCCTGTTAATTACCGCGGATCACGGCAATGCAGAATGCATGTATGACAAGACAACCAATCAGGCCCATACCGCTCACACCAGTCAACCCGTGCCTTTTGTATACGTTGGTGCAGATTGGCATTTCAAGCAAAGCAAGGGCAGCCTGATTGATGTGGCGCCTACGATCCTCGCCCTGCTTGGTATTGACAAACCGGCCGATATGACCGGCCACGCACTGCTGGTGGAAGATAATGCCCATTCACATTAATTCGCGCTTTGGCCGCCTGGCTATCATTCTGCTGACTTTATTGCCTGTTACATGGATCGGCGCTGAAAATGCGCGCGTTACTCAAACCAAATCGAGGCTGAAGCAACTTGATAATCAAATCAACAAGCTGAAACAAACCTTAGCCACTGCCCATGATAAACGCGGCACATTGACCCGCGAATTGGAGGGCACCGAAAAACAAATCGGTGAAAACGTCAGGCATTTACGCAGCATTCAGAATAACATGGCCAGTAAACAGCAACGCATTAACGCCTTGCAAGCCCATGTCAATGAATTAAACAAACAGTTGGCCGCACAGCAACAATTATTGGCTCAACACATACGCACCCGGTACAAAATGGGAGAATACCAGCCTCTTAAATGGCTTTTGAATCAGGATGACCCCTATACGGTCAGCCGTTTGTTGACCTTTTATCAATACCTGGTTCATTCCCGTCAAACCATCATCGATGAAATCGCCACCACCAGGAAAAACCTGACCATCAACCAGGACAATTTAAAAACCGAACTGGCCGAACAAGAAAGACTTCAGCACAAATTACACGCCCATCAGCAACAGCTTGAGCAGAATAAACGTTACCATACGGCCGTGATCCACACTATCAACCAGGATATTCAAAGCAAACAGCACACGCTCTCGGAATACCAACGCAACAAGGACAATCTGTCGCGTCTGTTAAAAACATTGGCTACTGAAAGCATTGCCCGCCCCAAACAACCGTTTACGGTCATGCGTCATAAATTGCCGAGACCGGTGCAGGTTGCCCGCAATGCGGTGCAGCGCTTAAATCAGGGGGTGACATTTTTTGCCGGCGAAGGCACACCGGTTCATGCCGTCTATCCCGGCAAAGTGGTCTTTAGCGATTGGCTCAATGGCTATGGTTTACTCATGATTATTGACCATGGGCAAGGCTTTATGACCCTTTATGCTCATAACCAGTCTCTCTTTAAACACAAAGGCACTTATGTCATGCAGGGAGAGACCATCGCTGCCGTCGGCCACAGCGGCGGACTAAAACAAAACGGACTATACTTCGAGGTAAGGCAACGTGGTAAAGCTGTTCCTCCGCTTGATTGGCTCTCTTAACTTGCCCCCTGGCATCTATATTGCTTGCTTCATACAAAGCGGGAAGAGGTGGGCGCCCGCCGCGCCCCACAACTATCCAAGGAGAATACAATGCGTGGCAACCTGTTATCTGGTGCATTACTTACATTAGTCACAACAGCTTTTCTGCCTTTACCTGGATTCGCCGCAACGGAGGAAGAACCGAACAAGCGAATCCCTTTGGAAGATGTGCAACGATTTTCCAATGCCATTGGCCAAATCAAGAAATATTATGTCAAGCCGGTCGATGACAAGGAACTCTTTGATAATGCCATTCGTGGCATGCTAAGTGGTCTGGATCCCCACTCAACCTATCTGGACGAGGATTCCTTCAAGGAATTGCAAACCTCCACCAGCGGGGAGTTTGGCGGTTTGGGCATTGAAGTCACCATGGAAGACGGCGTTGTCAAAGTCGTGACGCCTTTAGTGGATACCCCGGCATTTAAAGCCGGCATCAAAGCAGGCGACTACATCATTAAACTGGGTGCTAAATCCGTGCAGGGCATCAGCCTGCAGGATGCGGTGAACATGATGCGCGGCAAGGAAGGAACAACCATCGATTTGACCATTTTGCGCAAAGGGGTGAACAAGCCGCTCACGTTCTCGCTGATTCGCGAAAAAATCCTCATCAAAAGCGTGAAAAGCAAACTGCTTGATGACAGTTATGGCTATGTGCGTCTAACTCAATTCCAGGCCATGACCGCTCAGGACATGGAAAAAGCCATTGCCCAGCTGAAACAGCAATCCGGCGGCAAGCTCAAGGGCTTAATCCTTGACCTGCGAAACAATCCCGGTGGTTTACTGGATTCAGCCATTCAAGTCTCCGATGCCTTCATCGATAACGACAAGAAAGGCAGCGAAGAAATGATTGTCTACACGCAAGGGAGACTCCCCGGATCTAAATTTACCGCCCTCGCTAATCCTGGCGATATTCTGCAAAATGCGCCGCTGATTGTGCTTATCAACAATGGATCTGCCTCCGCCTCAGAAATTGTGGCCGGTGCCTTAAAGGACAATAAACGCGCCATTATCGTGGGAACGCGAAGCTTTGGTAAAGGTTCGGTGCAAACCGTGCTGCCGCTGGATGAGAAACGGGCAATTAAATTAACCACCGCCCTGTACTACACACCATCCGGGGTTTCTATCCAGGCGAAAGGCATTACCCCCGATATTATTATTGAAGAAATCGCCGTGCCTAAATCCAGTAAAGCAAAGGATTTAACCAGCTTTAGCGAAGCGGAACTGAATGGGCATCTGCTCAATCAAAATAATAATTCGAGTGAAAAAGCGGATAATTCCAATAAAGATGATCAGACCCTGTTGTATGAGGACTATCAACTGTATGCCGCTTTAACGATTCTCAAAGGTTTGGCTGTAGCTAAAAACTAATCTTTAAAAACGAAGGTTCACTCGTCGAACTGCGGCGGCTCATGAAAGAGCCCCAACCGCGGGACGATGAGGAAACCTGAAGCCCTTAAATTCTAAATGACTGCTTATCGGTGTCTTCTATTATGTCCGCTTGGTTAGTCTGAATGTCCCCCAGATCAGCCATTTTCGCCTGAGCTTCCACATGCTGAAATACAATAAAATCAATGCGTCGGGACAATGAACCTTTGGAGTTGGTCAGTTTAATCTCTCTCAGCTCTTTAATCAGTTCATCAACACTCATAATCTTCCCTTTATCGATCTTTTCGACAATTTGATTAACTTCGTCTGTGTGGTGACGAAACCAATGGAACGTAAATGCTCGCCCACCCGCTGAGTTATTCTTGGTATAATCGTTTAAAAGATTGCGGGCAGCACTCAATGAGTCTTCCTGATCTAATTTCTGGTAAGACGTGGGGAAGGTTTTTTTGATAAAGGTTTCATTCGTTTTGTTTTCCTGAGCCAATAAAGCATAGCGTTGATAAAGACGATGAAATGCCGCCGGGTTACTGTCAAATTTTTCTTCCAACCTGGCTTTGCTGATGTTTGAAGAGGCCGGTAATATATCCAACATTTCATTAACCGCCATCACCCTTTCGGTATTAATTCTCTCCAATAACGAGCTCAAGATTTGCTTTGCGTCCTGAGGTCTTTGGGACAAGTCTCTTCGTACCTTAGTAAAAATTTCCGAACCACACGCCCCTAAAGCATGAAATGGTTCATGGGTACGCGATTTGTTTGGTTCTTGAAGCAGGTTAATAAAATTTTTAATCTCCTCGTTTGTCAGTGTCTTCTTCCCGTTCACTAATTGAGTTAATTGTTTGACCACGGAAGAATAAATTTCATCTTTCTCAAACGGAGTATGTAAATCAGCATTAGCACACGTCATCCCTTTGGTGTAATGTAGACGCTGATAAACCAGTTGCTTTATACGAGCGTCTGCTTTTAGCGGCGTAATACTATGTTCTTCCAAATCAGCCGCAATAAAACGAACGTTTTGCAAAGGATCTTGAAAGTTGTGAGGATTATATTCCTCCGAGTGCAGAATGCCGTGACGCCCTTTCCAGGGCTTATTACTACTATATGAAAAGGGTGTTAACGTCCCATCGTCTACTAAAATTGCCTTCTCACCAGGTCCGGGGCAATATAGGCCATTTCCACACCCGCTTTTTCTAAGGCTTCCCACATATCCAGCATTAATTTTTTTAAATACTCCGCACTAGGATAGCCGTTTTCATAGTACCCAGGATTTTTTCCAGGCTCATGCTCCATATAAACACAGATTTCTTTCCCGCGCTGAGCCCGATCGGCACCTTTAATAGTCCCATCCCAACCGTCAAGTTGATTATTCTCATCTGGAATATATACTTTAAATTCCGGGTGCGGGTCCCTACTGAATTGTTCAAGCTTACCTAAGGCTTCAGCCGCCTTTATGGCATTCTCGCGAGTGGGTTTGATGGCTACTCGAAATTGCCAAAACGGCTCAACATGTTTTGTTTTATCGAGCTTATCCGGTACAGCATTATCTGCCACACCACCCGCAACATGAAACCAGTCATTTCTGATGTCCCTCAACCTTTCCGCCGATTTTTTGGTATAAGCCATGAAGAACTCCATTACAAAACACAACAAAATTATAACACATTGATCAATGAGAAGACAAAATGACCTTCGTTTTCAAACAAAAGCAATGACTCTGTGGCTGGACAAAAGTGGTGTAAACTAAACAGATGACTTTTCACGGACAAACCATGGGCCATTTCATCCAAGGCATGTTGTATTTCATTGCGGGTTTAAAACGGCTGTCGACCAAAGGATTACGGCGTTTTATTGTATTGCCGATTCTCTTTAACGCCCTCTTGTTTGCTGGCTTGTTTTACCTGTTTTACCATTATCTTCTTCCCTATGCCGACTACTACCTGGATAAACTCCCCTCGTGGTTAAGCTTTTTAAGTACGCTGTTTTTTATTCTGGTGGTGGTGAGCTTCTTTTTGCTGTTTTTGATGCTGTTTACTGCCCTTTGCAATGTGCTTGCCGCCCCTTTTAACGGGTTATTGGCCGAAAAAGCGCAACGCTATTTCTTTCAAAGCGATATCCCGTCCCAACCCTTTATCGAGATGGCTGGCCGCAGCATCAAACGTCAGGGACAATTCCTGCGTTATTTCCTACCCCGCTTTTTGTTCACTGCAGCCCTTTTTTTTGTGCCGTTTATCCAACCGGTTTACCCCTTTATCTGGTTTACCTTCAATGCCTGGATGCTCAGCATGCAATACCAGGATTTTGTCATGGATAATAATTTGTTGACCTTTACCGCCATGAAACAGCATTTACAGCGTCATCGCCTGAAGTCGCTGGGCTTTGGCACCATGATCAATCTCTTTAATTTCATTCCCTTATTGAATGTCCTGACCATGCCATCCGCGGTCATTGGCGGTGTGCTGTTGTATGGTGAAGAACAGGCTGACTGGCAAAAGCGTTGACATAAAAAACCCGCTTGCCGCGGGTTTGGATTCTATTTTATCTGAGGTTTCGAACCATGCTCATCGTCATCCTGGCGTAGCTGAGGATCCAATCGCTCTTTATTAGTAAAGAGACTCGAGGGCGTCGACTGGGAACGATTCAGTCCTCGGGGATTTAAAGTAGGCGGTGTTGACTGGGGCCGATTCAGGTCTGGGGCATTTGCAGTGAATTCGACCGTGCCAGGTTCTGAGCCCACACGGCTTAATGGTGTGCCATCGGACAAGCCTCCATGAGTAATTCGTGACTCCTGAGATTCCGAGGCATAGAGATTAACCGATTCAGTCTCCTCTTCTTCTTTACCCACTTTCTTGACTAAATAGTTTAAAAAGACTTCATCATTTTTAGTATTTTGATAACCCAGTGATTCATTGACGGCGAGACGAATAAATTCACATTCATTCTTATCGAGGCCTAAGTGAGCCGCGATTAAAGAGCGGGCGAGCTCATAAAGCCCTTGTTTATGGTCTATGGTTGTCTCGATTTGGTCTTCCATGCCTTCACATGCAAATCGGATGATGAATTTCATTAAAGCCCCTGCAATAGATAAATACTTTTATTATACCATTTAATCAACTTTTAATCAATAAGATCATTTTGCATGCTCTTGATGCCCTTTTTTAAAGCGGTTCTGATCATTAATTAATCATAACTGTGCCCCAGATGTTAATATTCGGGTAAGCTTTTTATGCTATTTTATAACTAGATAATATTAAATCAGTTGGTTAAGCCATGTTTTTTAATACGCCTGATACAGAATCCCGCTCCCAAGTTTTGCTTTCTCGTATTGTGAAGTTACAGCAGGCCATTGCCAAGGGCGAAATCACGCCTGACGAGCTGCAAAAAATTGCCCGCTTGTCTCCAGCGCAATTGGAAGAAAAAACGCGCAATCCAGAGAAACTGGACTCAGCAAACCCAACGGACAAGGCCATTAAAACATTATTTGCTCTCTTAACAAGAGCTGAACCCGGCATTGTGAATACCGATGCTTCGCTGATGGACGGGTTAAAGCGCTTTGATGCGGAACATGCCGATTATTTGCCCTTAAGTCCCCTGGCTGTCACCAATGAACAAACACTGGCTATTCATCTGTCGGATTTTGCTATCTTTTACGATGTGTTTATACGACACATCGCAGTCAACAAAGTATCAGGCGATTTAGAGGACACTTACAATCTGACGCTCGATACCCTCGCTGCAAGAACCCATTGGCTCAAATGGAAAGGTGAACGCCCCATTCGCATGAATTTCAGTCCCGAGCGAGCCGATTTTCCCGGTCTTTTTGAAAAATTCCTTGCCGGCAAGTTAAGGAAAGATGAGTGGTTAACAGATGTCGATATCCAGCGGCAATTAAAAATTTTAGGCATTACTGATTGTCACATTATCCCGTTCACAGAAGATGATCTTGGCCTGGCGCTTCATTTTGCGCGCGAGCAGCATCAACATGATGAACCTCCCGCACCCTATGTTATCCCGTTAATTGTTAACCTCGGGGAAGACGGTCATAGCCGTATTGACTCGCGCGGTAACCATTGGGTACGCATCCTCGTCGAGGTGGACCCCACGGATAAGCCTGCAAAAATCAAATTGAAATACACCGATGAACTGCAATTGCATGAGGGGTCTAAGAAAAAAATCGAGGCTACCCTTAAAAATGCGCTGAAATACCATAAGCAGATTGGCAGTTACACCAGCAAAGAGGACATGAAATTCTACACCGCTTTCCCTGACTGTAACGATCCTGATATTAGCGTTATCGGCACACAGGAGCAACGCGACGGGTTTACCTGCGGTTACCGGGCATTAAGAGGCCTCATTCAGGATCTTATCGATACAGGCGTCATTAAAAACGACGACCTTTACAAGGAATTTAGTACTTGCAAAGACGCCGCCAGTCTTCGTGATTTTGTCTACCGCTCCTTATTGGGTCAGCAGATTATCAGCCCGGAAATCAGAACCGCGTTGGCTTCACTGGCTTCTGAAAGTGACTTTGAAGAACAGAATGCCGATGAGTTCAAGATTAAGCCGGCCGTGGTTGAGGGGCAACTGCTTGCCTTTGCCATGGAGCGGGATAAACCTGGTCGAAAAGGAAAATTTGACGGCAAACAGCTTGAAGCCCTGGTGGCTTTAAATGAAGCCAAGGTAAAATTGCAGGATTTACCCGCGATAAAAGCCATTGCCGCGGCAACCGGCCCTATCACCCTCAATTTACAGGAAATCCTGAAGGATCAAGACAATGCCGAGTTAGTCCTTGATGTCCTCTTTGAAGCTATCGGTAAAAACCCGGCACTTAAACGCGTAACCCTAACCGGTACGGCCGAGCTTGACCAGAAATTCCTGCAGGACCATATTGATAAATTAGCGCTTGGCATCGAATTGGTTTCTGAGGAACCCGCCTTGCGTGATTATTTAACGCTGGTGAACACCCGCAATGCTTTATTGGCTCATTTTAATATCAAACCCAACGCGCAAACGCCTCCTTGGGATGCCTTGTTTGAAGCGATGCTATTCCGCATTGCCGATAAACCCGCTCATGGCCGCTTTGCCTGGTTTATTGAGTCACTTTCCTTAGCCGATAAAAATGCCCTTCAACTCGGCAGTACAGGCTTTGCAAAGCTGCTGCAATACATGGCGGACAATCAACACCGCTTTGAAGCAGGAGCTTTTCATTACGACACGTTCAGCATGCGGGATGCACAGGCTTTCGGTTATGTCATTGCTGACCTCAGTATGTTGACGGCCTTAAGAGACCATTTACAATCCACAAATCCATTTCTGCCTTTTAAGCAATTGAGTTTTGCGCTCACGGATTTGAGTCCTATTGATCAGAACGAATTGGTTGAGGTGCTAGGAGACATTCTGCGAGCCTCACCGGACGGGTTGGACCGATTGGACATTGTCAGTTCATCGCTGGCGTCATTGAAAGAAGAAACGGTTCAAGCCTTGATTGATTTAATCTCTGCAGGTCCCTACCCGACTGTCATTACGTTTTCTTCGCCTGACAGAACCACATTAAAAATCGCCAGTCAACTCGAGGCGCTTGAAAACATCGGATTAAAAAACCAGAAAAGCAGGGGCTCAGAGGCAACAGAGAAGACCGAAAAAGCCGTTGCCGTGAAGCGCGACCTTCCTCATGTCACCTTGGGTAAAATCGGTAAAGCCATTTTTCAGCAGGATGATTTAACATCGCTCTCGACTGAAATTCAAATGCAGCAACAGCAGCAGCAACAGGTTCAACAACAGGTGCAAACCGCCCTGGATGATAGCAGCCTGCCGGAAGAAGATGAGTTAGAGGAGGAACTATTCAGGCTGTACACCGGTACTGACGAATTACTGACCCGGGCCACCATAAACAAACTCGAAGCCTTCATCAAAGCCCGTCATCCTCAACTGAGCCCTGAACAATGTTGGGACATGATTACCGGTGACAATGCAGACCTGTTTAAATACGGCATCAAGAAAATCAGTGTTTCTGCCGCAAGAATTCTGATTGAGCATTTGCAGGATGTGCAATACGGCCTGCATCCGGATAATTTACCGCGCGGGTTTGAACTGCAAAGCGACCAGGACGGCAACGTCGTGCTGGCCTATTCCGCATTTGATGCCGCCATCAACCCCAATGAATCGCCATTAACCATTCAATTTTCAAAACCGCTTTTACCTAAAGACTGGGCGGGTAATGCCTTATTATTTATTAATGATAAACAAGCCAGTGACTTATACAAATCACTGAAATTCAAAAAACCGGTCCCTACGCTGGACGATTGTATCCGTCACTTTTTCTATCTCAAAGACGATACGGTTAAGTTATCCGTGCAACAGCGCCAACGTATTCTGATGGCTTTTATCAGTGCGCAAGATCAGGAGGCCAGCGGTAAAATACAGGCGCTTACGCAAAGCGTGTTTGGCAATACCCTGACTGATCAAAACATCAAAGCCTTAAGCGAAGTGTTTTTTGATCAAGGCGTTGCAGGCGTTCTTCAGTTATTAACCACACTTCAGGAGCTTAAACGCATCAAGGGCGAACCGTTTTTTGCCAGTTTTAAGGCCTGCTTTATTGATTCATCGCAAAACCTCAATGAATTACTGACGGAAAACAACTTAACCGCCATTCAGAAATTAATGGCCTTCTCCACGGCTCAAACCGCCTGGTGGCTGGCATTAACAGAGCAGCATACCAGCAATATCGGTTATTCGCCCCAACCCAAGCAGGGGGAAGACGATGGGTTTACTCATGTGGAAAAGGAGCTTCGTCCCGGTACCCGTTGGGCGAATCTGGCGGAATTAGCCGAAGGGTTTTCCTATTTTTGCGGCCAGTTGGAAGAGGTAAGCCCGGGCCTTCATTTAACCGAATATTGCCCCTTCATGGCGGGTGTAGCCGACATGCGGGTCGCGCTGGATAGACTGCTGAGCGTCATTCTGCCCAATGCCCACGATATTAATGAACAGTTCTACGAAGCCCTGCCCGGTTTATCCCTGGATGCTCTCGGACCTTTCTATGCTTCCCGCTACGAAGGGTATAAACTGGTCACACCGGCCATGATGCTTGCTTTAGGCGATTTTACCGGAAAAGCGAAATTAGATGTGCGTTTTTCAGAAAAAGGGTTTACTTATCGCTGCGATAAAGTGAATATTGGCGCCAATTTTGCCGATCAAGCCGTTGATGAAAACAGCGCCAAACAGCTCGCCATTTTTTTACGCTACATCGCGACATTTAATCATCGCGCTCCCGTCAAACGCTACCGCGAAGCCTTTGAATTAATTGATGAGAATATTAAAAACAATGACTATTTTCATGGCAAAGATACCCTCTTGGTTCTCATCGCCGTGTTTGGCACAGGTAAGCGCGGTAAACATTTCCAAAAGGCGGATATCGATGCGCTGGTGAATTGGATTAACCAATACCAAGACCTTTCAAAACATAAAAACACCACCGCCTTGACGGGCATTCGCGTGATGATGAATGCCTGGCGGGCCATGCGCCGTTCCCCTATAAGACCGACCATTGCCGAGATGGTGACTATTTCCAAACAGACCGAGAAGACTGCGCAACCGGCCCAAGTCATCAGCATGATTCAGGAATTGGTTGAAGTCTACAGCGAGGATGCCCAGGATTACATTGAAACCCTGACCCTCATGTGTGAAAACCCGAATGGGATAGGGCTTTCTGTATTCCAAGCCGTCATGCGCGAACTGGAAGGCCTGACCAAGACATTGAAAAAATTTACCGACGCTGAAGCACTGGTGCTTAAAGGGCATCGCAAACTGCGTATAAGCACAGCTCGCCTGCTTGCTGTCTGTACGAACGAAGGTCTTGAAGACGAGGAAAAAGCCGCGCCTAAAATCAAGGCACTTTATGATGCGGTTACCCGATGCCTCGATAAACACGGGGAACAAACGACCCATGACCTCCTGGAACTGTTGGGCCATATTGATGTGAAATCAAAGACCCTGCCGACCCTTGATCAACTCATCACCATTGTTGGGGATGTCGCAGCCAACGATACACCCGATTACAGCAACCTCGAACAAACCATCAGGGCTGCCCTGCCCGAAGGCTGCGTTATCCAACTGGATAAGGTTGTCGCTGCACCAGTAGAAAGCGGTGGTAATTTACAAACGATCATTGTCAAATACATGGGTGAGATCATTAAAGAATTGGCCGGGTTTAAAGACCATATTGAGTCTCAACTGGATAAAAATTTCTTTAAAAATCTGGCCACACCGGAAGGTCCTCATACCCTCATTAAGGGTCTTGAAAAAATTGGTGAATTCTCAGGCGTTCTGGGCAGTGTAGTCAAAGGAAAAATCTTGGGCGTCATGCTCAAGGTCTATGACACCGTTATCAACGACGGCATAGCCAATGTCGGCATCAAAGATGAAGCCACGCGTGCTCGCCTCGCCAAAATTATCAAGAACAAGATAAATCATCCCATTAAGACAGCGGAATTTGATGCCTTTGTTGATCTTTACGCCGACGAATTGAAAGCACTGAGCCAAGTGCTCGGCGATTTACAACTGATTAACAAAAACTGGCCTTCCGACTTACGGGCCGTCATTGCCGTACTCGATGCAAGCCCATTCCTGAATGGGTACCCCTTAACCATCATCGCTAAAATCACTCAGGCCCTGGTTAAAGGGTTTAATCCGAATAATCCTTTCCCCACCGATTTGCTTGGTCAATTTTTAGCCTTTAAAGCCCCCTCCAGGGAAACACTGGACGCACTGAAAGTCATCGTAGATACCGTGTTTGATCCCGAAAAACAGGGCGTTTGGAGCGACAGCGAAAAACGGGCGATCTGTGAACTGGCAATTACTTATTGTAAGCATAATCCACAAGGCATCGACAACTACTTAAAACAAGTGCTCAGCCTTCATGAAAGCAATAGCGAATTATTTATCCAAAAACTGCATATCCTGAAAGCCAACCAGAATAATGAAATAAAAACACTGATTGCGGATTTTGACCAGGTTGAAGAATTGAAAAATCCGGCATTAACACAAACTGTTTTCGCCTTTTTTGCCGGGGACAAAGCGGCAAATTTCCCGGCTTTTATCGAGGCAGCCAGTCAGGATAAGCCTAAAATGGCTTTGGTCATGCCGATTGTGTTGCGCGCTGCGCAAAAAGAGTTGGCAGAAAAAGATTCCAGGTATAACCAGGAAGCTCTGGTCGATGTGGTAAACCAGTTACAACTGCTCGCTCCAAACATACTGAAGGAGCTCAGCGCCCTTTATAGCAGCCCCACCTACCCCAGCCTTTCAAGACTTGCTGAGATTACCTCATCCACAAGCCTGGATTTAAACCAACTGCAGATAGAGTTTGACCGGGATCCATTCGGCAAACGCAAGGATGAAGAAACCCTGGAAGCACAGTTTGATACCCGTGAGCTCGCCGGTTATTTCAATGGTTTGCAGGACATGAATTATGGCCGCCCCATGCTGCTCACACAGCGTCAGGAACTGCAAACCTGGTTCCTGTACATCAATGGTATTGGTCAGAAATTTGGTATACCAACGATTGCGAACGGCAGCGCTACAGGCCCGCTTAAAACCATCAAGGACATGTCTCATCAAGACATTCATGACTTGCTGGATCATTATAAATCCCTGTTAAAAGAAGGCAGCACAGCGACAAAGGAACAGCGTCTTAAAGCCAGGCTTGAAACCATCGCCTTGCTGCGTGAGGTTATGTACCGCGCCACCGGCAACATGCCAAGACCCACCCAAATCCTTTACCTGCTGCTGTCCATGCAGACGAACCAGAATTTTGTCGGGCAGATTAAAACCGGGGAAGGGAAGTCCATGACTGCCGCTTTGACGGCTGCATTATCCAATCTGGAAGGGAAAACTGTCGATATCTGTACCTCAAACAGCTTCTTAGCCTCTGAGGGACTTGAGGAAAACCACGCGTTCTTCGAGTACCTGGGCCTGCGAGTAAAACTCATCACCGCAAAATCCGGTTTTGATGAATATAAAGCTGATACCATCCACTACTCCAGCATGTCAGACATTGCCCTTTACCGCTCCAAAATGCAGCTGGAAGGGAAAGTATTCCCCGACAATTGTGCGTTGATTGCCGATGAAGTGGATTTCTCAACCCTAGACGACAGCACCCGCTATCGTTATGCCACTGCATTGGATGCCAGTGCTGATCCATACCACAGTCCCTACACCTGGATTTATGAAGCCTTAATTAATTTCACCGACGCACAAACGATACCTCGAAGCGATGCTGATCTTCAAATGCTGGCAAAGACCTGGCTCAGGAATGCGGCGAAATCAAAAGAAGAAAAACAACAGTTAAAAAAACTGGAAGAACAGCCTGAACTTTACCAAAAACGGCTGGAAGGCTGGTTGATTGCCGCTGGAAAAACCAAACAATTAATCGATCAGGAAGAAACCAAATTCAGGGTCGTTACCCTTGAACATCCCAAGTATGGTCAGGTATCCAAAGCCTGCATTCTTACCGGTGGACGACCTAATATCGATGCGGAATTCAGTAATGGCATTCAGCAATTCCTGCATGCACGTCTGCGGCAAAAATACCGTGAGCAGATAGAGGATGGCAGCAAAGCGGATTTCCTGGTTGAGCCTGAAAAAACTTACGTGACGTCCTTAAACAGCCGGTTGTTGATGAGTACCTATCAATCGATTCAGGGCATGACCGGAACGGCGGGTTCATCCAAAGAAATCATTGAACAATATGCCAAATACGGTTTTCGCTTTGCTGCAATTCCACAATTTACTTCGCCTAACCGCAAAGAGCTGGATCCGCTGTTAACCCAGGCTAAATATCTTGATGACCCGGAAGCGGAAGAGCAGGAGCATATTCGACTTATCGTTCAAGATATCCTCAGGCATATCAGCAAAGAGAATGAAGGACCATGCAGCCCCGTTCTCATCCAGGTCCGTGACAAGACTCAGGGCGATAAAATTCATGAGGCCCTGCTGGCGGCCATTCAAGCCAACCCTGAAAAATATAAGCATAAACTCAATCACAGTGCGGACGGTAAGGCCGATTTTCTGCAACGTTTTTACAGCAGTGAAAAACCCACCGCTCAAGAACGAAATGAAGAAGAAAAAGCTTATAAAAATAAAGCAGGACTTGATGGCGTTATTACCATTTCATCGGTTTTTGATCGCGGCACCGACATTAAACCGACCCACAAAAAAGGCCTTTATGCGGTTCAGACTTATGTCGATACCGCACCGCACTCCACGGAAGATCTGGAACGATCCAAATCACAAAAAGTAGGACGCTCTGGGCGTAAAGGACAATTCGGTTTTACCCGCATGATTCTTCGCCGCAGCGAATTTAAGGAAGCCTATGCTGATGCACCGAAAAAACTGCGCAATCTAGAGGCATCAACCAAAGAAGTAGATAAAGCCATCGCGCTGTTAAATAACATCCGCAATAAACCACGTTCAGAAGACAGGGATTTGCGTGAATCATTTGACGGCATTAAAGATCTTGTTTATCAGGAATTTTTTACCTTTATTACGGCCATCCATGCCACGTCAGCCAGTAAAGCCAGCAAAAAAGCGATCATTAACCAGTTACTCAGCCAATGGAATTTAGTCCTTGGCCGTATTGATAACCATTGGGAGGAGCTGGAACACAATCCAGCTTTGCAGGGCAAAAATACAGTAAAAATCACCCGTCTTGCCGAATTTGCCGCCAGAGAATGGAATGAATTTGCCAAAAAAGACGGCATGCTGAGAGCCCATTTGCTCAAATGGGCTGACCATAACAAAATGACGATAGAGCTACCTAAAGAACGGCAGCTTGACGACATTGAGCTTACTGACCAGATTACCGCTCGAAAAGCGCCTCTGGACACGCATTACGTCAAGTGGACTGATGTACACAATAAGGTATCTCCGGTTTCCGCAGAAGCGGTGTACGCTGACATGATGGACACAGAGGGTGCCTCTACAGAATTACAAACAGAGGCAGAAAAAGCCAGAAACCAAGCAACCCGTGCGGTTATCCAACGGCAATTGGATTGGCTCAATACCCCGGCTCATCAAAACCTGTTGGCCGGAAGAATAAACCTGGATACGACAGAGCCCCTGGAGAATCAGGTTAAAATGATCATGGCTGCCATGCTCTATCTCCGGTATAAAGCCTACCGTTCGGGCAACTCCCTAGGCTATGCAAAATTTAGCAAGGCCTGTTCTGATTTTACTGAACAAATGATATGGAGTAAGTCAGAGCCCTACATCCAGGCCGTGGTTGATGCACAGCAGGAGCATTTTACTATTCTTACTTCGCATCGCGGCGACCACGAAAAACAGAAAAACCTCTACCTGCCGATGCTGATGGCGGAAAACCGTCGATTGCTATCCAATGCCACATCGACCTGGAAAAAAGCCTCTTTTGCGTCCTGGTGGGAAAAATCACCCACCGGCATGCGCGGTCAGGCCATTGAGTGGCTAACCGCTTATCGGGACCATTGGTGGAAGCGTAGTTGGGTCAGTGGTGATCGCAAGGCGGTTGTCACCGCACTCATAGAACAGTTAAATCAGGATGATTTAAGCGCCACTGAGATTTTAACGTTTATTCAACAAGCTAAAAAACACTTGCTTGGGGATGACGTTAAGCACAAACGCCAATTAGGCAGCGGTTCAAATGGACGGTTATATAATTATTTAAATGAACTCGAAATTAAAATTCACGCCGCCATGCCGCCTAAGGCGATTGACGACAATAGAAAAACCGAGTTTGATGAAGTGGTCGATGTGTTGAGCGCTTTTGTTCATGATGAGCGCCTTCCTGCCCAAAGGAAAGCAAAACTGAGTAAGATCATGGAATTTTTAGAGGTCTACCAGAAGACGGATTTATCCATTGAGCACAACAGCCCCGTCATGTACAAAAAGCTACTTGATTTATTTGAGTACATTGGTTCGCTTCCTGATAAAGACGAGAACTTACAAGCCTTGCAGGACTATTGCCAGTATGCAAGAAACCGTTTGGTTTATTATTTCTCTCAAGGGGAGAGCTTGAGCGCCTTGAATAAACCCCGGTCCATTGAAGTTTACAGGGCATTGACTCAGGCTGGAAATATCTTTTTCTATAACCAGACGGATAGCGAGAAGCCGCCGCTGCTCAATCTGCCAGGCAGTCAATTTAAGTACAATAATCAGACCATTGCGTTTGTATCGAAAAATCCCGAGGTGATCAATACAGGCATGCATTCCTCTTTCTTCATGCAGGTTAACCAGGCCTCAACATACATTGAATTACTGACCTACCTCGAACGGTACATGGTGGAGAAATCGGCTCAAGACACGCGTGTTGAATTTACGAAAATAGAGCTTGGCAACAGTGATCACTTTGCTCCTGGGTTTACCCTGACGGTTCACATGCTGATTGATGATAAAGCAATCCAGGTCGATTTCCATCTGGATATGAAAACGGGTGCCATGTATACACCCATCGATTCACTTTATACACTGGACATACCCAAATCGGCATTAGACGAAGACAGGGAATTGAAAACGCTGGCTGAGCAAACACAAGCCATCAGGTCGCAATGGGAGAAACAGAAATCGGAGGGAGTGAAGCTTTTGGATGACCTTCAGGCCGCTTTGGATAAACTCGACTCCTCAGTCAAAAAGAGAGTCGAGCAAGATTACAAAGAAGCTCGGGCGGAAGCTAACCTCAGAGGTGAAACGCCACCCAATCCCAATAAGTATTTTGCGGAGAAATTAAGCGAAATCAAAAAAGGGGAGCAAAATTCACCCGATACGATACAACATAAATCGTAATTATTGTACAATTTTAAATTTTGGAGTCATTATGGAGAAGGAAGAGCTTACAAAAATGCGCCTGAAGCTCGACGGGCAGAGTCAAGCGGCTGCTTTAACGCGCGAAGAGGCCATTAACCAATCCATCCTCATCCGCAAGGCCATTGTCAATATTGAAAAACAAAAAGCAGAGCATCCTGAAAAAAAGAAGGAGCATGAAAACAAACTGAAACAATTGGATGAACTCCTTAAACAGCTGCTCACGGTAATCGACGAAATTAATGCGCATACCTCTCAATATCAACAATCCAGCAAACGGCTTGAGGAGACTGAACGGCTTGTCGAGGCGCCGGCTGTGCGTTAATTCGGGTTACCTGATGGAAACAGGCAGGCGCATAGCCGTACCGCCCACCTTATGCGATAATTCGCCTTTCTTCTTTTTTAGTATGTCTTATGTCTTTTGTACGCCTCTTATTGCTGTCTTCTCTGGCTTATCAGTCGTCCTGTTTTGCTGATGTTAATTCGTATTTTGATACCATTAAAAGCGATCCTAATGCGCTTTATGCTTTTTTTAAAGCCATGCCCAAAGGCGGCGAGCTGCACTACCATCTTGCTGGCGGCGCTTACCCTGAAGCGATGCTCGCCGTGGCCGCTAAACATGATTATTGCCTGAATACCACCACCTTTGCTGTCAGCAAAACCACGGAAACATGTCAGGGTATACCCGCTAAGGAATTAAGCCAGCATCCGGAAATCTATGCTGATACCGTGCGGGCCTGGTCAATGAAGGATTTTATTCCGGGTAAAGAATCCGGCCATGATCACTTTTTTGCCTCTTTTATGAAGTTTATTCCCTTAGTGGCCAATCACGATGCTGAACTGCTGAGTGAGGTCATGCTTAGAGCCGCCGATCAGCAGGAGCAATACATGGAAATTATGATCCTGCCAGACAACAATCAATCCACCGTCTTTGCCGATCCATCCTTTACCCTGACTGACATGGCCGCCACCCGAAATAAACTGCTTAAGAATACGGGATTTCTAGGTATCATTGATAAGAGTGTCGCTAAATCCGACCACCTTCTTGAACAGGCCCAGGATGTTTTAGCGTGCAAGCAACACCCCGAACAACCGGTTTGCCGGTTAACCGTCCGCTTTCAATGTTATGTGTTGAGAGAGCAATCCTTAGACAAAGTATTTGCCCAGGCTCTGCATGGCTTTGAAGCTGCGTCTCGCTCCAAAGCACTGGTGGCGGTTAATCTGGTGCAGCCAGAAGATGGGTATCTGTCGTTAAGGGATTACCGGGGGCAAATGAAGATTTTTGAATTTCTGCATCAAGCCTATCCTCAAGTGCCCATCGCCCTTCATGCCGGAGAATTAGCACCGCAAGATGTTGTTCCTGCCAATACCCGCTTCCACATCCGCGATGCGATTTTAGTCGGCCATGCCAAACGTATTGGCCACGGCGTCGACATTGCCCATGAAGAAAATCCTGACGAGATCATGCGTCTTTTAAGAGAAAAAAACATGGCCGTGGAAATTAATTTAATCAGTAATAAGGACATTCTTTCAATTGCCGGCAAACAACATCCCCTCAACTATTACTTAAAGCATCAGGTGCCTGTCGTCCTCTCCACCGACGACGAAGGAATTTTACGTACGGATTTAACCGCGCAATACGTCGAAGCCGCCTTCAATCATCAGCTGGATTACCCGACACTTAAACAAATTAACCGCAATGCCCTGACCTTTAGTTTTCTACCAGGAGAAAGCCTGTGGAGCAAAACTCACCCCGGTATTACCGTGGCGGCATGCAAGGATTTAAACAGCTCGTCTTGCCTTAAATTTGTTCAAGGCAGTAACAAAGCACAATTGCAGCGTCAACTGGAATTGCAACTCGCAGCGTTTGAAAAGCAGTATGAGCATGAGGGTGTATGATTTAATAACATCCTTTGGATACCTGACCTAAATATTGCCATGCTGTCCCCCGCGACGTGCCGCGACTTGTTCGCGGCATCCAGACGAGCCTTTTCAGTAACTCATTTCTTCATCGAGCACCTGACTGGATTGCGCGCACAAGGCGCGCAACGTCGGGTTATTCTGAATTCAGCAAACAGCGCGGAACCTTGGCCATTTAATAACGTGCTTTGGATATGGCCTAAATAGAATCTAGCATCGCCATGGGGTTCCCCCTGCGACGTGCCGCGACTTGTTCGCGGCATCCAGACGAGCCTTTTCAGTAACTCATTCCTTCATCGAGC
>NZ_LNYA01000023.1:367571-411807 GCF_001467615.1 Legionella erythra
TAGCAAACAGCGCGGAACCTTGGCCATTTAATAACGTGCCTTGGATATGGCCTAAATAGAATCAAGCATCGCCAAGGGGTTCCCCTGCGACGTGCCGCGACTTGTTCGCGGCATCCAGACGAGCCTTTTCAGTAACTCATTCCTTCATCGAGCACCTGACTGGATTGCGCGCACAAGGCGCGCAACGTCGGGTTATTCTAAATTTAGCGAACAACGCGGAACGCAGGTATTTTGATTAACACAGTGCATTTAACTGCGTTAACGATCAGGCCAGAGAGAACGGATCTTCAAAAATAATCGTAGAATCACGTTCAGGCCCGGTGGACAGCATGGCAATGGGAATGCCGAGTAATGATTCAATACGTTTCATGTAGGCAATGGCATTAGCCGGTAATTGCTCAATGGATGTAGCGTCCGCAGTCGATTCCTGCCAGCCTGGAAATTCCTCATAGACAGGCTCCAGCCCAACAAAATCATCCGCCGATTGCGGAGGCCGGGTCAATAGCTTTCCTTCCCGATCACGATAAGCCACCGCAATCTTCAAGACGTCAAGGCCATCCAGCACATCCAGTTTGGTTAAGCATAAACCGGTGATGCTGTTTAATTCGATGGAACGGCGAAGCAACACAGCATCAAACCAGCCACAACGGCGAGGACGGCCAGTGACCGCACCAAACTCATTGCCACGCGAAGCCAAGTGCTTACCCACGTCATCATGCAGTTCGGTCGGGAAAGGACCGCCGCCGACACGGGTAGTATAGGCTTTGGTGATACCGAGCACATAATCCAGGTAGCGCGGACCAAAACCGGCGCCATTGATCACACTACCCACACAGGTATTGGACGACGTCACAAAGGGATAAGTGCCGTGATCAATATCCAGATAAACCCCTTGCGCCCCTTCAAACAAAATGGAATCGCCCTGTTCCCGATGCTCGTGCAGGCAGGTGGTTACATCACACACCATGCCTTTTAATTCGCTGGCCCAATGGGCTGCTTCGTCTAACAACGGCTGAAGCGCCACTTCCGGTTGGTTATAATAATGTTTTAAAACAAAGTTATGGTATTGCAGCAATTCCTTCAATTTGGCTTCAAAGCGTTGCGGATGGAACAAATCACTGACTTTGATGGCACGGCGGGCTATCTTGTCTTCGTAAGCAGGGCCAATACCGCGGCCGGTTGTGCCAATGGCGGTGCTTCCCTTGTGCGTTTCACGCGCTTTATCGAGAGCAATATGGCATGGCAAAATCAAAGGGCAGGCCTGGCTGATGTGCAAGCGGGATCGGACGTCGATGCCCTTGCCTTCCAATTCCCTGATTTCAGTCAGCAATGCGTCAGGTGACAACACCACACCGTTAGCAATATAACATTGCACATGCGGGCGCAGCATACCTGAGGGGATTAGACGCAAAACCGTTTTTTCACCGTTAATTTTTAGTGTATGACCCGCATTGTGGCCGCCCTGGTAGCGGACGACAACATTCACATCATGAGTCAACAGGTCAACGATCTTCCCTTTTCCTTCATCACCCCATTGCGTTCCTACGACTACAACATTCTTACCCATAATAGACTCTTACTCTGCAAATTGATGAACAACAGTGAGAAGCGTGACTCCCACCAACATGCTGATAAACCCGGCAATACGCAACACGACATGATCTTTCTCGACAATTTTGCATATAAACCGTTTCCACCGCTCAGGCGAGCTAAATGGCATGATACCTTCCAGTACAAACATCAAGGCTAATGCGGAGAGAAAACTGACGATCACAACCACCGACTCCAATAAAAAAGGGTTAAGCATGCTTAACCCGATTTCAGCAAAATTTAACATTATAATCAGTTTTTCTTAATTTCTCCATTACCTTTTGACATGGGATGCTTAAAGTAAGTGAAAAAGGCACTGCTTTGATCGAGAACCAGCAGATCGCGCCGGTTGTTAAAACTGCTTTCATAGGCTTTTAAACTGCGGTAGAAAGCAAAAAAGTCACTGTTTTGCTGGAAGGCTTTGGCATAAATAGCCGAAGCCTGTGCCTGACCGCGGGCTCTGATTTCCTGGCCTTCGCTTTGGGCCTTGGCCAGCAATACCGTCACCTGGGCGTCAGCCGCTGCTTTAATGGCTTCCGCTGCCGCATTACCATCCGCACGATGACGATTGGCAATTTTCTGCATGTCAGCGCGCATGGATTGGTACACCGAATTGCTGGTAGTAGGCGGCAATTCAATGCCCTTAATGCGTACGTCAACCACCGTGACGCCTAACTGGGACGCCTGCTGCTGGGCTTTGGAGCGTAACACGTCCATGACATCATCCCGGCTGCCTGAGACGACATCAGCAATGAAACGCTTGCCGAATTCGGCGCGGATAAAGGTATTGAGCTGTTGCTCAAGCAAGGTCTCCGCCTTGAATTCATTGCCGCCCGTGGATTTGTAATAGCGCGCCAGATTATCAATACGCCATTTGACGAAGTAATCAACAATCACGTCTTTCTTTTCTTTCGTTACGATCCGGGACGATTTGATGTCGAGCGTCTGCAACCGCGTATCAAAAATTCGCACACTTTCAATAAAGGGGGTTTTCACATGCAGGCCGGGTCCCAATACTTTAACCTGACCTGTCTTGCCCTCTTCAACCAGGCGCCCCAGGCGCAGAAGCAGGCCGTTTTCACCCTGGGTAATGGTAAATACACTGGCTAAAAAGACAATCAGAATAAAAAAGCCTAGAATCCCCAATGTCGTTTTCATTGCATTCATTATTCTTTTCTCCCCTGGCGATAAAGCTGGCGTTTGGTTTGACGGCCGGCAACCAGGCTGTCTTCTTCATTATCACCTGTCTGGTTGGTCATGGACTTGCCTTTCACCGGAATGGGCTGCGGAGTCACACCAGAAGCCAGTTTATCCAAAGGCAAATACAGCAGATTGCCTGCTTTGCTATCCACAATGACTTTGGTGCTTCGGCTCAAAACGCGCTGCATGGTTTCAAGGTACATGCGTTCTGACGTGACGATGGGCGACTGGGTATATTGCGGCAACAGGGCTAAAAATTCAGCAACCTCCCCTTTAGCCCGCAACACAGCCTGCTCGGCATCCGCCTTCGCTTCCGCCAGGATGCGTTTGGCATTCCCTTCTGCGATAGGGACGACGCGCGCCTGGTAGGCCAGGGCTTGTCCCTGGAAGCGTTTCTCATCTTCCCGGGCTTTAATGGCATCATCAAACGCATCTTGCACGCTTTCCGGCGCACGGGCAGGCTGAGGCGACACATTCACAATCACAATGCCCGTGTTGTATTTTTTCAGGGTTTTAACCAGAACATCCTGAACATCAGTACCCCAGGCTTCACGCCCTTCTGTAATAATCTGATTCAGGGTGGTCTTGCCGACGACCTGACGCAAGGCACTTGAGGTGGTTTGTTGCAGGCTTTCCTGGGGATCGGCCACATTAAACAGATAATCCTCAAGATCGCCAATGCGATATTGCACCACCAGGGAAACAGAGACTAAGTTTTCATCTTTAGTCAGCATCTGGGCGGAATAGGAATAATGAGAAATCCGTTCCACGTTCTGAACAATTTTTGTGGAAATAATGCGGGGTATCCAATGCGGTCCCGGCCCAACTGTCTCAACGTATTTGCCGAAGCGAAGGATGACGGCCTGCTCTGCGGGATCAACAATAAAAATACCTGACAAAGCCCAGAGAATAAACAGAATAAGCACGACCATACCGGCCAGAAGGCCGCCATTGCCCTGCTTGGGCGCAGCACCACCATCCTGCCCGGAGCCGCCAAACAATGCCTTTTTAAGGCGTTCCTGAAAACGCTTCAATGCTTCATCCAGGTCAGGGGGCTGGTCTTTTCCACCCCATGGATCCTTGCCTTTTTCCGGCTCATTCCACCCCATTGGTTACTCTCCGCCTTGTATAAAAATAGAATTTTAGGGTTTATAGACTATGAAGGCAAGCAATGAAATGGGAATGGACGATTAAGTTCGATGAACCCGGTGACCATCGCTGCTTTTCAAAGAAAAATCAAATTTGGATTACAAAGAATATGCCCCAGTCCAAACGTCAACAGGATCTGGGGCACAGCCGCTTTAACTCACCAACTCAAGATTCACATGAACACTATGGCTTGTGTTTTCCATCTGTTTAATCACCAGGGCGGTCCGGCTGTTGGGATTGGCATAAGCATAATCATGCAACTGCTGCCAGCACGTCACTTCCCCCTCAGAAATTTTAGTCAGCATGCCGCTCCAGCGATTAAAGAACCTGGCGTCTTTAATGTTCTTCAGGTAGAGTTTGACGAATTCAGCAAATTTTTTCTCGTCTTCTTTCAACTGAACCGGTGCGTCAGCAGGAATATTCTCAGCCAGGCTTTCAATCTGCCCTGCCAATTCATCATAGCCGCCAGCCAAGTTTTTAAATGAGCGCGACAGAGAATGCGTATCATAAATCACGCGATGCAGGGCATGATTTTTATTATGAATGGTTCGCAAAATAGCGGGCTTTAACTCGGGATTTTTTCCAGCATAACTTAAGATTTCATTCAACAATTCCTGACGATGAGTCTGCAACAGTTGGCAATCCTTTTCCTTTCGCGGCATGTCTGCCCCTCGGCATAATAACATGGCAATGCCGCGAATCGCTTCATGCGTTTTTGTATTTTTCGCCAGGGAATCGCATAATAAATCGATAGGCCGGGAACCCAAGGTATCGTTATAATTCAATTGCTCGGGTTTGTGGGCAAACTCAAGAAGCGCTTCCAACGCACTCACATGGATTTCGCGGGCGGCAATGGAGAGTGCCGGTCTTTTGCGACTGCCAAAGGGGTTATCCACGTTTGCGCCCGCCTGAAGCAAGGCTTTGACGCCTTCGCCAAAATCCCGAAAAGCGGCCAGATGCAGCGGCTGCATCTGGCGGTCTATTTTTTCCTCAAGCCGAATATTATCGGCCTGGTCTATCAGGGGCCTGTATCGCAGAATACGTTGCAGGCACTCGATATTGCCGGTTTCAACCGCCCTTGACAGAATGGTCCGCCCGTCACAGTCTCTGCCATTGATAAAATGAGAATGGGTCTGCACATCCGCGTTGTCGTCAACTATCAGCTCGACTTCTTTTTCTTTCTGCGCTTGCTTGGGTTTATTTTGCAGTTTGTCTTGTGCTTCAAGCAGGCATGGCAGCAAATCCAGTTTTTTATCTTTGAGAACCAGATGGACCGGTTGATTTAGGGTCGTATTCGCCCCTTTTTCCAGGAGGTATTGCACGTGACCGGTTAAGTTGTTGGTGTCGGGATCATGCTTCTCAATGACATAGGTCAGGAAATCAACCATTTTCCCCTGATTCCAGAATGTCTTCCTTAAAAGCGCTTCATCGTCCTGCAGCTGCTTTTCGATGTATTGAGTGAACGCTTCAAAACCCTGCAAAAGCGCATGGTCTAAATCTTTAAAATCCATACTACATCCTTATAAAAGCCTAAAGGAATCGTACCGTCCACTTGGGAAAGATTAAATCCCTTTAGAATTTTCTGATAATTTGCTGTGACTTCACCTTGATACGCCAAAGCAACTCCGCGGGCAGAAAGTATAACTTCCTGCCATAGTGTTAACCATTTTTAATTTGTTTGGCAATATCCTGATTGAAATTTTCAACCAGCAAGGTTAAAAGGCGCACAGCCTGATTGTAATCGCGTTTATCAAAAACGCCGGCATGCTGGTGAGCATAACGGACCGGGATGCCAATATTGATAGCCGGCACCCCTTTTCCAGACATCTGTAGTTTTGAACCGTCCTCACCGTAACCCATCTCCACTTCCAATTGCACCGGAATATGGTTTTTCGCGGCAATATCCCGAACCCAGTTGACCAGCGCCTGATTGGGAATCATCGAACGGTCATAGACAAATATGGAAGGCCCTTTACCGAGGAAAATGGTGTTTTTTCTCTCGGCGATTAAGGAGGGATAATCATCAGCTATACCGACCTCCACATTAATCACCACATCCGGTTTTGTCGCCTGATAAACTGTGGAAGCCCCCCGCATACCCACCTCTTCCTGAACAGTCGCAGCGGCAAACAATTGATAGGCCGGCTTGTTATTTTTAACGCTTTGAAGCACTTCACTGATGGCCGCAAGCCCGATGCGGTCATCCAAAGCCTTGGCCAGGAAGCGGGTATCGCTCAACGCGGTAAATTCACTGACGGGCGTGACCGACAAACCGGGACGGATACCAAAGCGTTTGACGGCATCGTCCTTATTTTCAGCTCCGACGTCCAGGAACAGGAAAGAGATATCGGGGGAACCCAGCATTTTTTTATCACCCAAAAGATGCGGGGAATCCATACCGGAATACCCGGTAATGGGGTGCTTGTCGCCTGCAATATGCCATCGCTGCGCATAAATGACAGCGGTCGCAATACCACCTACCGGCACGACTTTAACAAAACCATCGTCGGTAATGGATTCCACCATGAATCCGGTTTCGTCCATGTGCGCCATTAATAAAAGCCTGGGTGTGGATGGACTGGCTGTATGGCCGATAAGATTGCCCATGCCATCGACCTCAAGCTGGGGCAAGGCCGCGCTCCATTGGGCCTTAATCAGTTCCCGGATTGGCTTTTCATAACCCGATACCGCGGGGGTGTTGGTTAATTTTGCCAGCAAAGGCAACGGGGTTACGGCATGAAGACTATGCAGATTTAAAACCAGCAACACGCCAAAAAGCCTGGATTTTAACAGTCCCTTGTTCATCATTACTCTCCTTATTTTTTTGTATAAATCAAGTCCCACACGCCATGGCCAAGGCGCTGCCCTCGCTGCTCAAATTTGGTCAAAGGGCGCGTCTCGGGCCGCGGCGAAAAGCCTCCGCCTGCCTGCTGATTAATCAGTGCCGGCTCCTTATCAAGCACGGCCAGCATGTGGTCAGCATAATCCTGCCAGTCGGTGGCGCAATGCAAAAAACCGCCTTTTTGCAGCTTGGCGGCTAAGAGGCTTACGAAATCCGGCTGAATCAGGCGACGCTTGTGATGCCTTTTCTTAGGCCATGGATCCGGAAAAAAAACCTGAATGCCCGCTAAGGAAGCATCGGCAATCCGGGTTTTAATGACTTCGACCGCGTCCATTGCCACCAGGCGGACGTTGGTCAGCCCCTGCTCATGCAAGTCAGCCGCAAGACTGCCAAGGCCCGCCCGATGCACTTCAATCCCGACAAAATTAATGTCAGGATGGCGAAGCGCCATGGCCAGCAGAGAGGCCCCCATGCCAAAGCCGATTTCAACCACCGTATCCGCCTCGCGGTTAAAGAGGGTCCGCCAATCCCACAGGCTGCCATCAAGGGGTAACTCATAGGCGGGCAGCCACTGGTCCAGCCCCTGTTGCTGACGATTACTGGTGCGTCCTGCACGAAGTACAAAACTTTTGATGGTTCGTTTCATTTAAATAGCCGCATCAATCACAATGCCGGCGATTATACCCATAACTTGCCAATTTGCGATCCATGATTAAAATGTCTGCTTAATTTTGACTGAAATTAATAGAAATCTTGCAAGAAGCTTCATTTTTTGGTATAAAACCGCTCTTGTATTTCGCACCCGGTAATTTTAAATGAATGCCAGGAATTAATGGCTTACCCTGTTAATTCTACTGCACCGAAATTTTTGGAGTAACAACATGTCTAGAGTATGTCAGGTCACTGGCAAGCGACCGACCACGGGCAACAATGTGTCGCATGCTAACAACAAAACCAAAAGACGCTTTTTGCCCAACATCCAAGCGCACCGCTTCTGGGTTGAAGGTGAAAACCGCTTCGTCACCTTAAAGGTAAGCACCAAGGGTATCCGTATTATTGATAAACTGGGTATTCGTGCCGTTCTGGACAAATTACGCGCTCAAGGCGAAAAAGTGTAAGAGGATTAAATCATGGCCGCTGTGACCATTAAAATTAAATTAAAATCGACTGAAAGCAGTCATTACTACACTACAACCAAGAATCCTCGTAACCATCCCGAGAAATTGGAATTAAGAAAATACGATCCCGTATTGCGTAAATACGTCCTCTATAAAGAAACCAAAGTTAAATAATGGATTAGGCCTCTGCGAGGCCTTTTTTTTTGCCGCTGTTAAATCCATGGAAAAGGAACAGGAGATAGCAATGGAGGCATACCTTCACAGTGCACAGGCTTTAAAATCCACCCTTGAGTCAGAATATAATCAATTATTGGCCAGTAATCATGTGTTAATCGACAATGACCGCATGAGAAGACTGCGTGCTATTCAAGCTGGCTGGATTTTTCTGGCCGCAGTAGACGAATTGCATCATGTTTATGAAGGCAGCGATGCACGGATTCATCTGACAGACATTCTGGCAACTGCCAAAACGGCGTTGCTGAACCCTTGTGAAAAGACCATTTCTGAGTTATCCAGGCAGATGGAGAAATTGAAACAGTGCATGGACGGATCAAAAAAGACCTACACTTTTTTTGCTAAAATCGACATGGCAGCCGATGCAGTCTCAGCTGCCTTTTCGTTTATCGGGGTAGGCTATGGTATTGCCATCCTGCTGGGATTTGCGGGGTTGGCCTTAGGGCCCTTTGGCGCCTTGGCTCTGGGCGTGGCTGTCTTTTTTGTCAGCACACTTTTGGCTTCCTGCGCGTTGGAAGACATGGCGGTGAAGAGTCGGTTTTGCAGTGGTTCCCAATTACAGGAAATGAACGCCTTTATTGATACTCTTCAAACCGAATTTACGCCGTCCCTGCAACAGTCAACTGCAGAAAGGATGGAATTTATTGATTATGCCATGCCACTTCCGCTTGTTAACTGAAACACAGCCCTTGCGCACCTCCAATGATTACCCTCATGCTTGACGACGTGCTGTGCCCGAAAGCACGTCACATCCTCAAAAGCACTTTTTAATACATAAATTTGAATCACGGCTGTCCGCGTTATTGCGACTTGCCCCTTAAATCAATGTCCCACACGTCAACAACACGGCCATTATCAACAACGTAAAATTGATCAAACAAGTTAATGGTCGGGTCGCAATGCGGCACTACCAGTTCCAGTACTTCGCCATTCCCGGGTAATGGCGTATTGCCAAGCGCGGTCACTTTTCCCTGCTCATCGCCAAACCCTCCCCAATCGTATTGCAATCCTTCATGGCTTATTATTTTAGGCTTGTTGCGGGCATCGACATAGATGGCTTTGGTGCCTGCATCCACGGTCACATGCTCCATGCGATTGGAACTGATGACGGTCGTCAGCAGGGTCATTGCCGGCTTAAAAACGGAGAATGGCGCATGACCCTTTGATTCTATCAGGCTGTATTCAACATCCATAACCGCGTAAGAACCCGGTTGAATTTCGGTCACCTCGGTGGCTTCCACATCGATATCGTAGGTTCCCGTGCCTGAGCCTGTCAAAATACGGCAAGGTAAATCATGGCTCTTGAAGGCTTTCAGGATATCACTGGCTTTCTGCATGACCTGCAAGGATTTGGTTTTGCGTTCGTCATAGGACGAAATATGCTGCAAATGACCCGCGTAACATTGAATACCCAACAGATCGAGCCAGGGGAATTTACTGATTTTCAACGCGAAATTAAGCGCATAATCAGGCCTCACACCTGTTCTGCCAAGGCCGCCGTCGATATCCACCAGCACGTTGATTCTGGTGTTAATCTTCTCGCCTGCCGCATTTAAATCATTCAGATTCTGCTCATTATCAACCACCACCAGAATATCTGGTGTCTTCTTAAGGCAAGCCACAAGACGCTCTATTTTACCCGCTGTAACCACAGGTGAGGTAATGAGAATATTCGTCAAACCCTGGTTGACGAGCACCTCCGCTTCTGAAACCTTTGCCGCACTAAGGCCAATAGCGCCATACTCAACCTGCAATTTGGCTAATTGGCTGCATTTATGCGTTTTAACATGGGGACGCACATTAACGTTGTAGGATAATGCATGGTGCTGCATTTCTTTAAGGTTATGAAGCAGCGTGCTTTTTTCAATAACCAGACAAGGGGTTTCCAAGGCCTGTTTTAACATGAATGCTTATCCTGCTGACAAATGAAAAAAGGATAACAAGAATGCAGGCGGGATGCATGCTCCTTTTGGTAAAATAATTATAATCCGGGTATTGTATACAATGCCTCGACGGCTCTGTTTCAGGAAAATGCTCAGGATTCCTGCCCAAACCAGACTCAGCCCTTTTAAAAAAGCAGCATTAATCAAGCCATTGCGCCGAAGCATACGCAATTTACCCTGCCCCCCTACTGGATAATCCTTCTGAATCAGTTAAACTTATACTAAAAGCGATGTTACAAAGAGGATTTGCATGAAACCATCGTTGCAGCTCAGTATTTCGCAACAATTAACCCTTACGCCTCAGCTTCAACAGGCAATCCGTTTGCTTCAATTGTCTACGGTTGACTTGCAACAGGAAATCCAGCAAATCGTAGAATCCAACCCCATGCTTGAAGCAACCCCGCATGAAGAAAAAGAGGAACCGAGTCCTGAAAACAGCAAACCCCAGGATGAATTTGCTGATTTCCAATGGTCACAGCTTTATTCAAACACCAATAAGCGGGCCAGCTTCGACGAACCTGATTTTAATTACGACAATTTATATTGCACCACGACTAACCTGCAGGATCACTTGCGCTGGCAGCTTGATTTAACACCCATGAGCGATGTGGATCGGGTGATTGCGACAGCAATTATTGATGCCATGGACGATGATGGCTTTCTGACCGTGCCGGTTGAGGAGCTTCATGCCACGCTCCACAGTGACCATTGCCCGATTGAGATTGAGGAAGTCATTGCTGTCAAACACCGTATTCAACACTTCGATCCCGTTGGTTGCGCAGCCAATACTCTGGCTGAAACCCTTCTGGTTCAGTTGCAGCAACTGGAAGAAGATGATGAGGTGGCCTTAGCCAAGCGCATCATACGTCATGACATTGAATTATTGGGTCAGCATAATTATCGGCAACTGATGAAGAATTATCAGGTTAACGAATTCGTGCTGGATAAAGTCTTGCAGATTATTCAACGCCTGAATCCAAAACCTGGCAGCCTCATCAACCAGGCCACAACCGAGTACATTATTCCGGATATTACTGTTAAGAAAATAGACGGCGTGTGGCAAGCCTTTTTAAATAACAACACGCTTCCCCGCCTAAGCATCAATAACCATTATGCGGCACTAATCCAGCGTGCGGACAACAGCGCTGATAATCAATTCTTGAAAAACAACCTCCAGGAAGCCCGCTGGTTTCTAAAAAGCGTTCAAAGCCGACAGGAAACCCTGTTGAAAGTAGCCAGTTGCATCGTCAAATACCAACAGGATTTTTTTGAACTTGGCGATGAAGCCATGAAACCTCTGATTTTAAATGATGTGGCTCAGGCTTTGGATATGCATGAATCAACGATTTCAAGGGTCACCACCCAAAAATTCATGCACACACCCCGCGGGGTTTTTGAATTAAAATATTTCTTTTCAAGCCATGTGGCTACGGCCAATGGCGGGGAATGCTCATCCACCGCCATTCGGGCGGTCATTAAAAAACTGATTGCCGCAGAAAATCGTAAAAAGCCGCTGAGCGACAGTAAAATTGCCCAATTAATTGGTGAACAAGGCATTCACGTGGCACGCCGTACTGTGGCAAAATACCGGGAGGCTATGGGTATTGCTCCCTCAAACGAGCGCAAAACCATCCGTAGTTAGTGTTAATAAAATTGAAGGAGAGTGTTATGCAAATCAACTTCACAGGCCACCATGTTGAAGTGACGCCTGCCTTGAGGGCTTTTACACAGGATAAATTTGATAAACTGGAGCGTCATTTCGATAAAATCACCGCCATTAATGTGATTTTTGATGTCGAAAAGCTCCGTCAAATTGCAGAGGCTTCTGTTCTCATTGCCAAGGGCAAGCTGCATGCCCGTGCCGAATCCGAAGACATGTATGCCGCCATTGATGAACTGGTCGATAAACTCGACAGGCAATTGATTGATCACAAAGAACGAATTCGCGATCACCGCGAGTAATCCTGCAACAAGCCATGCATTCGCATGGCTTGTTTCCAACCTTATCGCTTCTTGACGTCCAAGCCTCCAATGGAGTTAATTCAAACAGTGCATTGTCAACCATGATCTAAAAGGGGTAAAATAGTGCAACTTTTACTCACAATTCTGGTTTATGCAGCTTTTTCAATTGCTTAATGAACACCGTGTTCTTATCGATACCTATTCGCACAGTAAAACAGCGGTTCTGGCTAAAATAAGCCAATTATTCAGCGAAGATTATCCTCAATTGAACGCCAATGATTTATTTGAAGCTTACTGGCATCGGGAAAGTCTTGGCAGTACCACGCTCGGCCATGGCCTGTTAATTCCTCATATCCGATCCGCTCATATCGATGCCCCTGCCGCCTGTTTTATCAGGCTCCAACGACCCGTGGATTTTGGTGCCGAAGATAAACAACCAGTCGATCTGGTCATCGGTTTACTCGGGCCTGACGATCATCCCGAGAAGCATTTAAATGTTCTTTCAACCCTGGTCAAGCAGGTCAGTTCAGCCACCTTTCGTGACCAATGCCGCAGCGCCTCCTCGGCAATCGAACTTTATCAGGTGCTGCAACAAGGACTCCCTGGGCGTTAATTTAAAGATAAATGCAGAGGAACGTTGAGACAAACCCGCGTGCATGTTACATTGATGGCGCTATGATTAAAACAACCGTAACTATTATCAATAAGTTGGGCCTTCACGCCAGGGCCTCTGCAAAATTCGTATCCACTGCATCGAAATTTCAGAGTTATATTGACCTGACCAAAGGCTCACAAACCGTCAATGGCAAGAGCATTATGGGCGTCATGATGCTTGCCGCCAGCAAGGGCACGGAGTTAACGCTTCAAATTGAAGGTCCTGATGAAGAGCAAATGGAGCAGGCTCTGCTGGCGCTCATTAATAACCGCTTTGGCGAGCCTGAATAATCCTAGTCGCCGCGCTGGCGAATACGGTACAGAGTGAGTACGGTCTTCAGCGGTCCCGACAAGGCATACAGAACAAAACCTGTGAATAATACCACGGACGGGTTCGCGGCAATTGCGACAAATAGAATGATCATTAATAAAAGATAGAGAAACGGGACCTTGCCCTTAAAATCCACCTCTTTAAAGCTGTAATAACGAATATTGCTAACCATTAGCACGGCGGTGGACACTGCAATCAGCGCAGTGATAATGGCAATGAACAAGTTGTGTAACTGATTCTGATAGCAAAACCAGGTCAACGACGACACAATGGCGGCAGCCGGGGGACAGGCTAACCCCTGAAAATAACGTTTATCAGCAATACCAACCTGCGTATTAAAGCGGGCCAGGCGCAGGGCCACAGCGGCCGTATAAAGAAAAGCCACCAACCAGCCTATTTTTCCCAGGGCATGCAGACTGAAGCTATAAAGCAGCAGCGATGGCGCTACGCCAAACGTGACCATGTCCGACAAACTGTCGTATTGCGCGCCAAATTCACTTTGCGTGTTGGTCAGGCGGGCAATGCGCCCATCCAGACCATCAGCGAGCATACCGATAAATATAGCAATGACAGCCGGTTCATAATGAGCCTTCAAGGAAGCCACGATGGAATAAAAAGCGGCAAACAAACTTGCGGTAGTAAACAAATTGGGCAATAAATAAATGCCAGAATGACTTTCTTTCTGCTTCACAACGCGGACTCTCACCAAATAAAAACTTTACCATGCTAGCACAACACAAGGCCAGAGAGCTATGGCTTCGTTGTTTGTTATTGATGATGCTATACTAGGCATACTGTTCTTTAATTGCCTGAGACATGACTGACAAACCCACCGATAAAAAGATCGTTATCGAAGGAATAACTTCCCAGGGAAAGCCCTTTAGACCCAGCGACTGGGCCGAACGCATGAGCGGTGCAATGGCCAGCTTTAAAAACAGCCGCATCCAGTACTCTCCCTTGCTGCAACCCAGTGTCAATACGGAAGGCTATAAATGCGTCCTTCTCGATCCCAAACTCAAAGAGACGAGTCCCCAGATTTATCATGCCATTTTAGAATTTGCCCGGGAAAACAATCTTAACATTTGTAATGAAGAAGAAACCGATCGCTAATAGCCCTGCGACGCTTTAAAACTCAAGGTAATATTAATCATTTTTTCAAGCAGTGTGTTGGCGGTTGCCAGCGTCATCTGGAAATTCATCGCCAGAATACCTGCACACAGGAAAGCCAAACCCTTCGGTCCATGTTGAACACCGGGTTCGCTGGCACTGACTAACAGGGTACAACCGCGAACAAACCAGATAAGTCCTGCCGTCTGAATAACCACCGTCATGGAACTGGTGATATCATAAGGGTTGTATTTAGCATAACTGAAGCTGCCGCCCATGCCAAAGGTGGTATTGGATAAGGTCTGTACCGCTGACGGCAAAAAAAGCAAGGCGGCGCCGCCTAAAAAATAAGCCAGCGGAATGAACATTTTTTCATGACTGCCGCCACTGGCGCGCGCGTCACCGATGCGGCGAAGTTTAGCTATAGCCACCATAAAAAAACTGATGCCGACAAGATACGCCAACCCGGATATTAAATGCTGGACTGGAAAAAGTGACCGGCTGACATTGCCGATCATGACAATTAAATCATTCTGATCCATAGGTTAATTATATACCTAAATAATTAGGGGACACTTGCAATGCGTAATTTTTCCCCTATATTAGTGTCTTTCTTATCGAACTGTTGAACATCATGCAAGTTAATACCTTTCCGGTTACATTGGAAGAAGCCTTTATGATTTCTCCCAATGTAAAGCATTTTATTTTCCGCGCCAATCTATCTCCTGCATTTGATTACCTGGCTGGACAATTTATCACCATCCATTTTGAGCATGAAGGCAAAATGCTGAAGCGAAGCTACAGTATCGCCAATGTTCCTACGCAAAACAACCGCATTGAATTTGCCGCAGGCTATGTCGAGGGTGGCCCGGGTACGCAGCTTCTTTTTAATTTAGCGCCGGGTGATACAATTCACATCAACGGCCCCTTTGGCCGTCTTATCCTTAAAGAAGATATGCCCAAGCGGCTGATTTTGGCAGCCACGAGTACTGGTGTTACCCCTTATCGAGCGATGATTAATGAACTGAAAACCCGTCTGCGTCAACAGCCTGAATTAAAGGTTGTTATTCTCCAGGGTGTCCAGCGGCGTGAAGATTTATTATATACCGATGAATTTCTGATGCTGGCGCAGGAGTTCCCGCAAGTGACGTTCAGGGCACATTTAAGTCGGGAAAACCAGGAAAATCTCCTGCCTCATGAACATAAAGGCTATGTGCAGCTTGCTTTCCCGGAGTTAAATCTCAACCCGCAGGAAGACCTGATTTATCTGTGCGGAAATCCCGGTATGATCGACGACGCCTTCAATGATCTCAGAGAAAGAGGGTTTGCTATGCAACAAATTATTCGTGAGAAATACATTTCCCGTTAAAATTGCCACGAAACAATCCATGCGCTGCTCGCATAAAAGCAGCAATGACAATAAAATAAAACCGTTTTAATGACGAGGAGAGAGGCTACAATGTTTTACGATGAATTATCCGCCATCATGGACCATCTTCTTCAGGATGGGAAAGGTATTTTAGCGGCTGATGAAAGCAATGGCACCATCGGCAAGCGCTTTGAAAGCATTGGTGTTGAAAACACCGAAGACAATCGTCGTGATTATCGCTTGTTGCTGGCCAATACGGCAGGCCTTGAGCAATACATCAATGGTGTTATCCTGTTTGAAGAAACCTTCCAGCATAAAGACCAGCATGGCACACCAATTGCTCAATTATTTGCCAACAAGGGGATTATACCCGGCATTAAAGTGGATAAAGGCCTGGTTGATTTAGCCAATACGGACAATGAAAAGATTACCCAGGGCCTAGACGGCTTGAAAGACCGGTTGGTGTACTACAAAGAGTTAGGCGCAAAATTTGCCAAATGGCGCAATGTTTACTCCATCAGCGAATACACACCGAGTTTAACTGCCATTAAAGCCGGCGCTGAAGTATTAGCCCGTTATGCTGCCGTTTGCCAGTCTGTCGGCATTGTGCCGATTGTTGAACCGGAATTATTAATGGATGGCAACCACGACATTGACCACTGCGCTGAGGCGTATGAAATGGTACTGCACGAATTGTTCCATTCCCTGTTCGTGCATCAGGTGGATTTGGAACAAATCGTATTGAAACCCAGTATGGTCACCTCCGGGAAAGAAGCCGTTCCCTTCAGCTCGCCGGAAGAAGTGGCGGATTACACTATTAACGTGTTCCGCAGCAATGTTCCCGCGGCGGTCCCCACCATTAATTTCCTTTCTGGCGGCCAAACGCCCCAACAAGCCACGGTTAATCTGAATGCCATTAACAGCACGGGTTACCAGCCCTGGACGCTGAGTTTCTCTTACGGCCGAGCCCTGCAGGAAGATTGCCTTAAAATCTGGGGCGGCAAAGCCCACAATGTCGAAGCCGCGCAGGAAGCCCTGCTGAAGCGTGCCCGATTAAACAGCGCCGCCTGTTTCGGTGAATACCGTCCCGATATGGAATAATCAAAGGGGTCGGGCCTTTTGGCCCGACCTTTACCTTGGTGTTTAACGAATCTCAAATCGGGCAAACAAGGGCACATGATCCGATAGCATACGCCAGGGCTTACCCTGCAAACACTGTACTTCCAAAACATCCATGCCGCGAAAATAAATTCTGTCGATACACAAAGCCGGCTTGATGGCCGGAAATGAGCGGGCATGCTTCCCCTCCGTACGGTAAAAGGCTTCATGGATACCCAGTTCATCAGCCAACGGTTTGGATAGATGCCGGCGCCAGTCATTAAAATCACCCGCCATCAGCAAGGGTTCGTTTTCAGGAATGACATCGGCAATGCGCTGCATCAAGGCGTCACATTGCGATGCCCGCTCCGCTTTAAACAAGCCAAGGTGCACACACAGCAAATGCACGGTCTTTTGCGATTCGCCATCAAGCTGGATTTGCCCGTGCAGGATGCTGCGCGAAGCACGGTTCATGCTGGAAAGATTGATGTTTTCAAAGGCAGTAAAGGGGTATTTGCTGATGATGGCGTTGCCATGATGGCCTGCTTGATAAACTGCATTTTTGGCATAAAGGTAATGCGGCCATATTTTTTCGGCCATGTATTCAAACTGTGGCGCCTCTGGCCACTCATTGATGCGTTTTTCGCGACGCAAATGCAAACCCTGCACTTCCTGAAGAAAGACAAAATCCGGATTAAGCTCAGCTAAAGCGTCCCGCATTTCAGGCAACAAAAAACGCAGGCGTCCCACACCAAATCCTTTATGGATGTTGTAGGTTATAATGGACAGAGTCGCTTTTTTGTCCTGCATCAAAATACACCTCCAGAGAGCGCCTACCTAGAGCATATCACCAAAAAAAAGCCTTGTATGCCCAAATAACACTCACTCTTTATAGGTTGCCTTAACCGGTTGTCTGTTTAATTTTAATATAAATCTTGCGGTTACACGAATAACCGTGATGAACTAGAGTTTATTTCATGCGACCTTGACCTGATATGAAAGCAACTCATGGTAAAATCAAGATTCCAGGCTTCACCATTGCCTATAAACAGTGGGGAAATCCGGACAATCCAGCCATTCTTGCATTGCATGGCTGGTTGGATAATGCCGGCAGTTTTAATTTGTTGGCGCCCTTCCTTGCTCGCGACTTTCATTTGATTGCGGTTGATTTACCCGGCCATGGCTTATCGTCCCATTTACCCCCCGGATGTCATTATCATTTTTCTGATGGTATTTTTACCCTGGTCAATTTGATTAATGCTTTTCATCTCGACACCATTCATTTACTTGGGCACTCGATGGGCGCTTGCCTTGCCAGTCTGATGGCGGGCGTGGTACCTGAACGGATCCGTTCGATGGCCTTAATTGAAGCCATTGGACCTTTTTCCAGCCCCGAGGCGCGTTGTTGCGAGCAATTAGCTCATTATGCCCGCCATTTAAACGACAACAGCAAAGCCGAGCGACCTTATCCCTCTTTGGAGGCTGCCGCTCACGCACGGGCAAAACGCGGTTACCTGTCGTTTGAACACGCGGCCATTCTCTGTGAACGCGGCGTACGCAAACACGAAGGTTCTTATTACTGGCGCCATGATCGACGCTTGATTGCTCCGACTCCCCTGCGCCTGACCGAGGGGCAGATCCTCTCCTGTCTGAAAAAAATAGCCGCTAAAAGCTGCCTTATTCTGGCTGAGCAGGGATTTAATTTTGACGAAAATGACATCGAGGGACGCGTTAAGGCAGTGAATAACCTGGAAGTCACCCGTTTGGGTGGGGGGCATCATTTACACATGGAAAAACCAGATACTGTCGGGCAGTATCTGGTTGATTTCTTCAAAACAGCTTAATCTTTGGGATGGGTATTCAACAGGCAGGCATCCGTGTGAATAGCGACATCTGACAGGGATTTCCTGACATCATCCACTGAATAACCCAGATCGATGGTTGCATTCAGAACACCGCAACCGCCTTCCTCAAAGTTAACATAGGGCGTCCAGTAATCCATGTTGGCTTTGACCATGACGTCAAAGGCTTTACGTGCATCCCAGCCCGGCATGTTCGCCAGCAAGTAATACAAGTGATTGTACACACCGCTGGAGTAATGCACATCCAGTCCGCTGCGGTATTCATCCGCTGTGTCAATGGACATGCCGTCACGGCTTGGCTTATCCATGTAACGTAAGGCATCCCAACCGCTGTCTTCTTTCATGATTTCAGGACCAATCTGCCAGCTGTTATGGCCCGTGGAATAGTATTCCGCAGCCTGAGCCGCCATATCAGAGAAGGCTTCGTTCATACCACCGGATTGACCATAGTATTCCAGGTCGGAATGCTGCTCGGTAAAACCATGGCTGATTTCATGACCGCCAACGCCTAAGGAGACCAAAGGATACATCATGGACTCACCGTCACCGAAGGTCATTTGCTTACCATCCCAGTAGGCATTCTCATAGCCGCTGCCGTAGTGGACGCGCATCACCAACTGCATGGGTGTGCCGTCTTTTTTCACCAGGGCTTCAACACCATACCAGTCATGGTACATGTGCTTGATGACATAACCGGCATACAACGCATCGTTAGTGGGCGAGTAAGCCCCGTTATCGCGATCGTAGCCATCCGCCTTGTAACCCGTCCAGAACGTATCCTGGTCGCCTGTGCAGGTGAAGCGCATGGGTTTGTTATTGGAGTAATACTGGTGTTCCATGTCGACCACTTTGACATCGGTGTTTTCCATGTAGCACATCCCAACATCCGTATCACGGGTTACCTCCAGGTAAGGATAGCTGCCAGCGCCGAATTCGTATTCACCGATTTTATGATTACCGCCGAAGCCTCGTCCCTTGGCTGCCGTGCGGATCGTTTTGACATCGTTCCACTCGACAAAGGGTTTGAAGGTTTTCGCATCCACAATCGCGGTAGGACGCGCGGGGATTTTATCGTCGTAACGGACAAATACGCTGACTTTGTAGGCCCAATGCGCGTTGTGTTGTTCATCGATAAAGACCATGGGGGTGACTTGTTGTTCGCTGACATCTTTGCCCTGATACGCTTCAGCAAAATGGTTCAGAGCCATCTGGCCGCCATTGGCGAAATCAGCCGCTGGTTGACCCAACTCGCTTTGCAGGTTGGTATAAACCACGCCATTCATGTTGACATCAGCCTGGCTGGCCAACAAGCCTTTGGCCGCTTTGCTGCTATGCAGGATGGCATAACCGCCATGCACCACGAACCCGGCATAATGCTGTTGCATTCTGATATGAGAAACATGGTTTCTATCGGTATGTTCTTTTAAAAACTGTAGCGAATCCCTGGAAACCGCTGAAGCTTGTTTTGCGCCAGGCAGAGCCAGGTGAAATTGTTGTTGCAAGCTTTTCAGTGAGGTTTGATTAAGATTGACAGCCTGAGAAGCCTGGACTGAGCCACTCATAATGAGCGCAGCCGCAAGCGGTGTTAAGTATAATTTATGCATTAATCATAACTCCTTTAAGATTAATAAATATGAGGCAATCCTGTTGCAGCATGCGCCCATCTCGATCATCCCGCCAAACAACACACATCCCCTGTTGTCCAGCATGGTCCTTTTAAAATTTAATATTCGATTTTTGAGCAGCCTGTTTCTTTGAATCCGACTATTACTAAAAACTCGACATTAAATCCCAATTGGTATCGGTCAAGCTACCATAATTTTTTTATTTTTAAAATCTTCATTTTTTGATCAGGTAATTCTTACTTACCCGGCCTTGTCCGCCTGCTCAGGCCACAAAACGCCAATTTTTTATACTAATGGTAAGAATGTTTTTCATTATTTTTTGGAGTCCATGCCTCGATTGTGCTACTATGCGGCTACCAGAGAGGAAACTGGGCATACGCCAATTGAACATGAGATTATGAGCACGATTACTCGCGATATTGAATTAGCTGTTACACGCCTTCGCCAGGGAGAGCTTGTTGCTGTTCCAACTGAAACCGTCTACGGGCTGGCCGCAAGTGCGGAGAATGAACAGGCTATACGCCGGATATTTAGTTTGAAAAATCGTCCGCTCAATCATCCGCTCATCATGCACGTGGCCGAGCACTGGGATTTGTCGACCTGGACATCCCGTCTCCCGAATTATGCCAAAATTCTGATTGACCATTTCTGGCCAGGCCCCTTGACGCTGGTTTTACCCAGCCATCCGCACAACGTTCATCCACTGGTTAATGGCGGCCAAACCACGATCGCCATCCGTTGCCCCAGGCATCCGGTTATCCAGCAAGTATTAACAGCCTTGGGCGAGCCCCTGGTCGCGCCTTCAGCCAATCCATTCGGCAAGATTAGCCCGACGACGGCTGAGCACGTGCAGCAAAGTTTTCCCGATGCTTCGTTACTCATTCTCGATGGCGGCCGCTGCACGGTGGGCATTGAATCCACCATTGTTGCGGCAACTCACCCTCAGGGTTACCAGATTTTACGCCACGGCATGGTCGATGAAGCCATGCTGGCTGCCCTGCTGCCCGGAAAAGAATTGAAAGAGGACAGCACGCTGCGCGCCCCGGGACGGCTGGCGCATCATTATCAACCGCAAAAGCCGCTGTATTGTTTTGACGATTTATCGATCATGACCAGATTTTTAAACGAACACAGGGATGAGGTGTATGTCCTTTCGTTTCATAAGGATACCCTGTTCTCGGAGCAAACCGGCTATCAATTGCCTGCCGACCCGCATGTGCTGGCTTATGAGCTTTATTTTCAGCTTCGGCAAGCCGATGAAGCCCATGAACCCATTCTTGTCATGGAACTTCCACCGGACACCCCTGTCTGGCAAGGGGTGCGCGAACGAGCCCTTAAAGCCGGGACGAAGCAGACCGGTTAAGCCTGTTGATGAAGCTCCATTAACGTATCTGCCGGGGTCACCTTGTCGCCTTTGGCGCACCACACCGCCGCCACTGTGCCGGCAAACGGCGCCTGAATTTCGGTTTCCATTTTCATCGCTTCCAATACAAACAGGGCCTGGCCGGCTTTCACTTTATCGCCGACTGCCACCTGAATACTGACAATTGTACCCGGCATCGCCACTTTGATGTCGCCTGGAGCGGCTGCTCTTTTAATAGCGGCCGGCTCTTTTTCTTCCCTGTCGTCGTGTTGAATAATCACCTCTTCAGGGACACCATCCACCCAGAGAAAACAGGATTGCTGACCACGCGCCGGTGTGCCGTAACCCGCTACTTTGACATGGTAATTTTCGCCATGGAGAATAATATCGAATTCGGACAATTCATTGTTTTGGGATGCATCCGAACCAAGCAAACGTTCAGGCGTCAGGGCGTTGTCTTGCCTTTCTTTAAGAAATTGGCGGCCAATTTCAGGGAACATGGCAAAGGATAAAACATCTTCCTCAGTCAGGGCCAAATCGCCGATTTCACGGCGAAGTCTTGCCAATTCATTGGGAATTAAATCCGCCGGGCGCACATCGATTACCTCCGTCTGGCCGATGGCCTTTTTACGTAACTTGGCGTTGATTTTGCCGGGAGGTGCACCGTATTTGCCCTGACAGTATAATTTTACTTCGTTGGTGATGGTTTTATAGCGTTCCCCAGTCAACACATTCAGGACAGCCTGGGTACCGACAATCTGGGACGTTGGCGTCACCAGCGGCGGGTAACCCAAATCTTTTCTTACCCGTGGAATTTCCTGGTGAACGTCGGCCATTCTGTCTAAGGCCTGTTGCTCCTTAAGTTGGCTGTAAAGATTGGAAATCATCCCGCCAGGGACCTGATACAGCTGAACACGGGGGTCTATATCCCGCGCCTCGCTTTCAAATTGCTGGTATTTTTTGCGAACGTCGTGGAAATAATCTCCAATCTCCAATAGTAAATTTAAATCCAGACCTGTATCAAATGCCGTTCCCGCCAATGCCGCCACCAGGGGTTCAGCCGCCGGATGGGAAGCGCCCCCGGAAAATGAAGAAATCGCCGTGTCAATGTGCTCACAGCCAGCCAAAACGGCTTGATAATGGCAAATGGCGGCTAATCCGGACGTAGCATGAGTATGCAAATGGACCGGCAGATCGGTGGCTTTACGAAGTGCCGTGAACAATTCAACGGTCGCCTGAGGCGTCAACAAACCGGCCATGTCCTTAATGGCCAGACTATCACAACCTAAATCGGCTAAGGCCTTGCCCATATCCACAAAACTGGTCAGCGTATGCACCGGACTGGTTGTATAACAAATCGCACCCTGGGCATGTTTTTTATGCATTTTCACGCAGGCTATCGGCACGCGAAGATTACGAACGTCGTTTAAGGCATCGAAAACGCGGAAAACATCGATGCCGTTATTAGCCGCAAGACCAATGAACGCGCTCACCACGTCATCGGCATAATGGCGATAGCCTAATAAATTCTGGCCGCGCAACAACATGGACAAGGGGGTATTGGGTAAGGCTTTGCGCAACAGGCGCAGGCGCTGCCAGGGATCTTCCTTTAAAAAACGCAGACAGGCATCAAAAGTCGCGCCGCCCCAGACTTCCATGGCCCAAAAACCGACCTCATCCATTTTTTTACAAACAGGCAGCATGTCTTCGGTGCGCAGGCGCGTAGCAATTAAACACTGATGGGCGTCACGCAGCGTCACATCGGTAATATGGGTGGTGGCCATACAACATTCCCTCGTTTATAACATCGCTTTATCAACCATAGCATAGAGAAAACCCCGACAGAAGTTTGGCCTGGAAATTCCCCGGGTTCTTTCTTCATCGACTAAAAAACTGGAGGAGAACTTGCCGACATCATGCCGATATCATCTTAAATATAGACATTATTGCAAAGATCAGGCAGAATCCCTGATCTTTTTATCCATCCGGGTGACTATGAAAAAAATTCTTGTGCTGCACGGACCTAATTTAAATCGGCTTGGTTCCCGTGAACCCTCCATTTATGGGGTATCCACCTTGTCCGAATTGGATGAGTCGCTGGAAGACCAGGCTCAGGCAGCCAATATTCATTTAACCTGCAGGCAGACCAACGCGGAAGGTCAGTTTATCGACCTCATCCATAAAGCCGCCGAGGATGGAATTGATTATTTGATTGTCAATGCGGCAGCCTTTACCCACACAAGCATTGCCATTCGCGATGCCTTGAGTTCCGTGCCCATCCCGTTTATCGAAGTCCACATCAGCAATATCTATGCCCGGGAATCGTTTCGACACCATTCCTACCTGTCGGATATTGCCCGGGGGGTCATCAGCGGGCTGGGAACCAAAGGGTATAACCTGGCGCTTCAAGCAATCATCGAAGAATGGTCTTAATTAATTTAGAGAGTTATCCATGGATATCCGTAAAATCAAGAAATTAATCGAATTACTCGACGAAACCGGTATTTCAGAAATTGAGATTAAAGAAGGCGAGGAATCTGTTCGCCTAAGCCGACACAGCCATGTGGTGGAAACCGCACAGCCCGTACGCTACGCGCCCCAGCCCGTGCCCATGCAGGCCCCTGCTGCCGCACCGGCAGCGCGCGAAGCTTCGGCTGCAAGTGAGCCTGAAGCCGGGACAGTCAACGGTCACAAGGTCCGTTCACCGATGGTTGGCACCCTGTACACCTCCCCCTCGCCTGACGCCCAGCCTTTCGTAAAAGTGGGCCAGAAAGTCAAAGCCGGCGATACGCTGTGCATCATCGAGGCCATGAAAATGTTTAATGAAATTGAAGCAGACAAGGCGGGTACTATTACCGCCATTCTCGCGGGGAACGGCGATCCGATTGAATACGATCAACCCCTGTTTGTTATTGAATGAGGGGGGTGTGATGCTCAGTAAAATTGTAATCGCCAACCGCGGTGAAATTGCGCTTCGCATTTTGCGGGCCTGTAAGGAATTGGGGATTCAGACCGTCGCCGTGCATTCCGATGTCGATAAAGATCTGCTGCATGTGCGTCTGGCCGATGAAACCGTTTGTATCGGCCCTGCCAATTCGCAGAAAAGCTATCTGAATATCCCAGCCATTATTTCCGCCGCAGAAATCACCGACGCGGTGGCCATCCACCCAGGCTATGGCTTTCTTTCCGAAAATGCCGATTTTGCCGATATTGTCGAGCAAAGCGGCTTTCGTTTTATCGGCCCGCGCGGCGACACCATCCGCCTGATGGGGGATAAAGTGTCCGCCATTGCCGCCATGAAAAAAGCCGGCGTGCCCTGCGTTCCCGGTTCCGATGGCCCGTTGGGAGATGACGATGAGCACAACCTGGCGCTCGGCCGTCAAATTGGCTACCCCGTCATTATTAAAGCCGCCGGAGGCGGTGGCGGTCGTGGCATGCGCGTGGTTCACAGCGAATCCAACCTGCTCAATGCCATTGCCTTAACCCGTAGTGAAGCAAAAGCTGCCTTCAATAACCCGGTGGTTTACATGGAAAAATTCCTGGAAAACCCACGCCATGTGGAGTTTCAGGTCTTAGGCGACGGCAAGGGCAACGCCATTTATTTGGGCGAACGCGATTGTTCCATGCAGCGGCGCCATCAAAAAGTCGTGGAAGAAGCACCGGCACCCGGCATTACGCCTGAATTACGCCGTGAAATCGGTGAGTGCGTGGTCAAGGCTTGCCGCGATTTGGAATACCGCGGTGCGGGTACCTTTGAATTTTTATACCAGGACGGTTGTTTCTATTTCATCGAAATGAACACCCGTATTCAGGTGGAACATCCGGTTACAGAAATGATCACCGGCATTGACTTGATTAAAGAACAAATCAAAATTGCAAGCGATCTGCCCTTTACTTTAAAGCAGGAAGACATTCAATTGCGCGGCCACGCCATCGAATGCCGTATTAATGCCGAAGATCCCAAAAATTTCATGCCCAGTCCAGGTACTATCCGTCTGCTGCATCAACCTGGCGGTCCCGGCATTCGCTTTGATTCGCACCTTTACAGCAGCTATACCGTTCCGCCCAATTACGATTCCATGATTGGCAAATTGATCAGTTACGGTGAGACTCGCGAAGTCGCCTTTGCCAGAATGCGCAATGCCCTCGATGAAATCATCATTGAAGGGATTAAAACCAACATTGAATTGCACCAGCGTATTATGCGCGACAAGGCCTTTATGGAAGGCGGGACCAATATCCATTACCTTGAAAAAATGCTGAAGGAATAAGGCTGTGTGGTATCAATTACAAATTGAAATCTGTCGACCTGACGAAGCCGAAGCCTTAAGTGACGCGCTGGAGGGCTTAGGCGCCGTATCGGTTACATTCACCGATAAGCACGACAGCCCGGTCCTCGAACCCGAACCCGGGACCACCCCGCTCTGGCCGGATATTGTGATTCAAGCCTTGTATACCGAAGAAGAAACTGCTGCCGAAGCCCGCCAAACCCTTGCTCCTCATTATCCGCACCTGCGGTTTACCCTTGACACCTTGCCGGAAAAAGATTGGGAACGGGTATGGATGGATGACTTCAAACCGCAGCGGTTTGGTGAGCGTCTGTGGATTTGCCCCTCCTGGATTGAACCGCCACAACCTGATGCCGTTAATCTGATTCTTGATCCAGGCCTTGCCTTTGGCACCGGCACTCACCCAACCACCTCGCTTTGTTTAAGCTGGCTTGACGCGGCTGATTTAACCGGGCAGTCGGTGATTGATTACGGCTGCGGGTCAGGCATTCTGGCTTTAGCGGCTCTCAAATTGGGCGCCGATTCCGTTCAGGCGGTTGATATTGATGAACAGGCCCTGATCGCGACCCGCAACAATGCCGACACCAATCAAATGACTTGCAAGCGATTGTCGGTCGGTTTTCCGGATGCCTTAAAGCCCGGAGCTGATCTGCTCATTGCCAATATTTTACTCGCTCCGTTAATGGCGTTAAACGAACGCTTTAAAACGCTGTTAAAGCCGGGGGGGCAATTGGTTGTTTCCGGTCTTCTGACCGAGCAGGTGCCTCAATTACTGCAACATTATGACGATAACTTTGCACACGACGGCAGTCATACGCTGGATGGGTGGTCTTTATTGATTTTTAAACGCCGTTGATTTTCCTGGAGGATGCCATGACTGAATTGACTTTTTCTCCCCGCCGGGCCTTGTTAAGCGTTTCTGACAAGCGGGGCATCATTGAACTGGGGCAGCTTTTAATCGCACATGGCATCGAAATCATCGCCACCGGCAACACCGCCGCCGGCTTAAAGTCTGCGGGCCTTGCCGTCACCGAAGTCAGTGAACGCACCGGTTTTCCGGAAATTATGGACGGCCGCGTCAAAACCCTGCATCCAGCCATTCACGCCGCCCTGCTCGCACGGGGCGAGCAGGATAAGGCCGTGTTGAATGCCCAGGGTATTACCCCCATTGATTTGGTGATCGTTAATCTCTATCCCTTTGAACAGACAGTCAGCCAATCGTATTGTACGTTTGATGACGCCATTGCCCATATCGACATTGGCGGACCAACCATGATTCGTGCCGCCGCCAAAAACCATGATCATGTCGCAGTCCTCGTGTCGCCTGAGGATTACACCGCGCTTGAACAGTATCTAACCCTTAAAAAAATGCCTGCCGATTGGCGCCTGACCCTGGCTAAAAAGGCTTTTGCTCACACGGCAGCCTATGATGGGGCCGTCAGCAACTATCTGAACAGTCTGGATGATGCGAAAAAGACCACGCCCTTCCCTGCGGTTTTCAGTACCCAGTTTCAGCAATGTTATGATTTGCGCTACGGTGAAAACCCGCACCAGCAAGCTGCTTTTTATGCCAACAGGCAAGCCGCCAGCGATTCGTTGGCGAAAGCAATGCTTCTGCAGGGCAAGCCGCTGTCCTATAATAATCTTCTTGATGCTGATGCGGCTTTGGACTGTGTCAAAGCAATGGATGTGACTATCCCCGCCTGTGTGATAGTCAAACATGGCAACCCCTGCGGCATTGCGGTCAGAGAGACTTTAATCAAAGCCTATCAACGCGCGTTTGAAACCGATCCCACCTCAAGCTTTGGCGGTATTTTGGCGTTTAATCAATGCGTGGATGAGGAAACGGCTCGCGGTGTTATTGACAATCAATTCGCCGAAGTCCTTATCGCTCCGGCTTTTAGTGAACAGGCTCAGAGCGTCTTGCTTGCGAAACCCAATTTAAGGGTACTCGCCACCGGCCTGTTTAGCCATCATCCTGCCCCAGAGCTCAGCTTGCGCAGCATCAGCGGCGGTTTGCTCGTGCAAGACAGTGATCAACGCATCATTAACCCGGATGAATTGCAGGTGGTGACGCACAAGCAGCCTGCGCCTGATCAAATCAGGGATTTACTGTTCGCCTGGCGAGCCGTTAAATACGTGAAATCCAATGCCATTGTTTTTGCCAAAGAACAAGCCACCGTCGGCATTGGCGCTGGTCAAACCAGCCGGGTCATGAGTACGCGCATTGCCGCATGGCAGGCCGAACAAGCGGGTTTTTCCCTAAAAGGTGCAGTCATGGCGTCAGATGCCTTCATTCCCTTTGCCGACAACATCGAGATTGCCGCTAAAGCCGGCATTTCCGCCATTATCCAGCCTGGCGGCTCGCTGCGTGATCAAGGGGTGATTGATGCGGCCAATACCGCCAACCTGGCTATGATTTTTACAGGAAGTCGTCATTTCAGGCATTAACAACAGCATCCGTCGTAAAAAATTTGCTGCGTCCTCCATTTTTTTTTGTTATTAATTGATATGGCAAAAACCCTCATTAAATGGAGATTAAGATGGGCTTTACATTACCTAAACACCTGAAGGATTTATTGAAGCAACTCAATAACTTGGCTGAAGATTACAAAAAAAGACGCCAAAGCAAAGACAGCGAGCGTTATTTCAGCATGTTTCGCTCGGCAACCAAAAACCCGGATAGGGAACAGGACGCGGAATTCATTGAAAATCTGGCTTCCTGGGTAGAGGCTAATAAAAGCAATTACTACAAACTCGATTATGACTACTACAATGTGGACTATCAACAAATCGTCACTTACTTAAAAAAAGCCTTGTCCGGCATGCTCATGATCGAGTTGATTAAAATTTATGGCCCTCACGGCGAAAATAAAACCGATAGTGCCCTGGGTGAAATTTTACTCGAGCAATTCAGCATTAAAAAATTCAGCGAAATACCCCAGGAACAAATCATTCAGTGCATCGAAAGCCTGGAGCATTTGATTGATATCATCAATAAAACAACCAGTGACGATTGGATTAACGAGAATTACCGCGATGTCAGACTGGCCATTGATACGGCGTTAAAAGGCTATGAAGTAGAAACAAAAGCCACCTTAAGTTAATCTCTGACGCTCTCCTGCTAAAAGCCGGGAGAGCACTGTTCTAATAATTACTCAATTGATTTATTTTTTTCTATCGTTATAATGGCCTGCTTTTATAAAAGGCAATTTGTATGATTGATGAAGAATTTGAACAATTGATTTCGGCATTTGACTCATTTTGGAACGAAACCATCGTCACGAGCTATATCCAAATCAAATCGTATTTGATGCAGGGTTATACTCCTCAAGCTTACAATGGTTTATCAAATTGTTTCACCCAGTATGCCAATTTAATTAATCAATTCGTCGCTGAAATGAAAGCCGTTTTTAGCCGGCACCACTTGAATAAACAGCAGCAAACCCGCCTTGTTAACTACATGAACGAATGCCATGAAACCCGCACGGCAGATATTTTAGAGCTTAAGAAAATCGAATCCAGCCATAGAAAAGGTCATTTTCTACCGCTTCCTACATTGGAAGAACAGCTCAGCAGCGGGCAAATCTTTCCCGATAATCCCTGTTATCTCAATGTGCATTTCGACGACTCCGATAACCCCACCCCCTCTTTTTCCGCTTGAGATTCCTTGCTCAGGGATGAGTCATCACGCCTGACTTTAGGTAACATACCGTTCAAAACGGTAAATTTTATTACACTTTTCATTGCAGTTTACTTATTCATCAACTAAATATTAACATAAGTGAATCAAGAGCAATTCAATGGATAACATTAAGTTTAGCCTCGAGAACAATGCTCGTCTGTTAAAAAGCAAAGTGAGCGGGTATGCAATTTTGGGGCTTTGCATTTCTGTTATCGCTATTTTCTCAGCAACCCTCGCGGTCTCCTATCAAATGACCGGCGGCATTTCACTGGAAGGCATCATTCTTGCTCAGAAAAGCAACATCGCCTTGATTATTCTCGACTTGACCCCCCTTGTGTTTATGTTCTGGGGCCAATCCCTAAGCTCGGTAATGTCCTACACCGCCGGGGCAATGGTGGTGGATCAGACCAACGAACTGCGCATGCAGACGTCCGAACTGGCGTTAAGGGCCCAACATGAGTCAAGCCACGACTCCCTGACCGACTTACCAAACCGCGTCCTCTTTGTTGACCGGCTCAATCAAGCGTTAAGCGCGATGCGCGGCCGTGAGGGCAAGCTTGCGGTAATTCTGATTAATATCAATAATTTTAAAGAATTGAATGCCGGTTTCGGCAGTTATAATGCGGATAGATTACTTAAACAATTTTCACAGCGCCTAAAATGCACCACCGACGACCCCATGACCTTGGCGCGCTTGGGCGGCGACGAATTTGCCATCCTCCACCCCCACATTGAAGCCGAAAAAGACATTTACGCCATCGTTAAGAAATTGCAGAAAGCCTTAGCCATTAATTTTGTCTTAGACAGCGTGGCCATCGATGTCACGGCCACCGTCGGCGTGACCTTTTATCCTGATCACGGCAAGGATGAAGATACCCTCATGCAACGCGCCAATATCGCCATTTATCACGCCAAGCAGAACAACAAGGAATTTGTGGTTTACGAATCCTTCATGGAGCGGGAATGTCCCAATAAGCTGATTTTGATGAGTGAATTAAAAAAGGCTATTGAAAGCGAGCAATTATTAATCTATTTCCAACCGAAAGTGGAACTCGCCACTGGTAAAATTAAAGGCTGTGAAGCCCTGCTGCGTTGGTCGCACCCCACCTTTGGCATGATGAACGCGGAGAAATTTATTCCTGTGGCCGAGCGAACGGGCCTCATTAAATCGTTAAGTCATTATGTTTTAAAACAAGCCATAGACAGTGCCAGCAAATGGCGCAAAAACGGCGTAGACATCGAGTTATCCATTAACCTCTCCGCCATTGACGTCATTGATATTGAGCTGCCCTACACGCTGGAGAGCCTACTCAGTATTTATGAGTTTCCTGCCAACCTCTTGAAAGTGGAATTGATTGAAAGTTTTTATCTGACCGACCGAACCCGCGCCATTGAAGTGATTAACCGCCTGGCGGCCCTGGGGATTAAAATATCCATTGATGATTTCGGCACTGGGTACTCCTCCTTTATTTATCTGACGGAATTACCCATCAATGAGGTAAAAATAGACAAATCCTTTATTTTAAGCCTGAATGAAGACAGCAAAAAACGCAGCATTGTCGATGCCATGATTAAGCTCGCCGGCGCCTTGAACCTTAACGTGGTTGCGGAAGGCATTGAGACAATGCAGCATTACACCATACTTAAATCCATGGGTTGCAAGTATGGTCAGGGCTTTTATTTCAGTGAAGCAGTCGATGCTGAATCCCTGCAAGCCATTGTCAAATCTGAAGCATTCCTGCCGCAGAAATCACCCGAGGCGTTAGCTGCTGCGGCTAAAATCCATGCCCTTTCGAATTGATACGGTTAATTCTCCTGATTGATTTCATGACTTAATCATCGCTAAACTGAGAATGAACCTGCACTATGATTTGGCAAAAGGGATAAGCCTATGGAGAACGACCAGCAACCGTCACACCAAGCCAAGCCAGAAACGGGCCCGGCATCCTGTTGCCATCATGCCCACCCAGCCGCAACAGCTTCAAAACAGCCTTTACATGGCCAAATCATATACATTTGCCCCATGCATCCTGAGGTCAGGCAGGAGACTCCCGGCGTCTGCCCCTTATGCGGCATGGCCCTGGAAGCGGATGTCATCACCCACGAGGCTCCGGAAAATCCTGAATACCTGGACATGCGCCGCCGATTCATCGTGGCACTCATCCTTACCCTGCCGGTCTTTGTGCTGGCCATGGGAGAGCACTTTTTTTATCACCTCATTGCCATACCGATAACCATCGGTCTGCAACTGCTATTCAGCACACCCGTAGTCCTGTGGAGCGGCTGGCCTTTTTTTTACCGGGGTTGGCAATCGTTGCGAACCGGCCATATGAACATGTTCACGCTGATAGCGATTGGAACCGGTACCGCCTGGTTCTACAGCCTCATCGCTACTCTTTTGCCTGGCCTGTTTCCAGGCGAGCTTAAAAGCACTACAGGCTTTCCTCCGGTGTATTTTGAAGCAGCGGCAGTCATTGTCACGCTGGTGTTGCTAGGTCAGATTCTTGAATTGAAAGCCCGCGAAAAAACAGGCGGCGCCATCAAAGCGCTTCTGGACTTATCGCCAACCATCGCCCACCGCATTGATGCCTCGGGGCATGAAGAGGATCTTACCCTGGACGCGGTTGAAGCGGATGATTTGCTGCGCGTTAAACCCGGGGAAAAAATCCCGGTCGACGGAATCATTGTTGAAGGCCAAAGCGACGTGGATGAATCCATGCTGACCGGTGAGCCCTTGCCTGTGAGTAAGGCAAGCGGTGACGAGGTCATTGGCGCCACACTCAATCAAACCGGTAGTTTCCTGATGAAAGCCCGGCAGGTAGGGAATAACACCTTGCTGTCGCGCATGATAAAACTGGTCGCCGAAGCGCAGCGCAGCCGCGCACCGGTGCAGCGTTTAGCCGATAGCGTGTCATCCTGGTTTGTACCCATCGTCATGACGATTGCCATCCTGTCCTTTGATATCTGGTTATTTTTAGGACCTGAACCCAGCTTAAGCTATGCCCTGACAGTCGGTATTGCCGTGTTGATTATCGCCTGCCCCTGCGCCCTGGGCTTGGCCACACCCATGTCGATTATGGTGGGGATAGGCCAAGGCGCCGGGCAGGGAATTTTAATTAAAAACGCCGAAGCGCTCGAAACCATGGAAAAAATCACGGCACTCGTCGTCGATAAAACCGGCACATTAACCGAAGGGAAACCATCCTTAACCCAGGTTATCAGTTTAAATCGACCGGATAAAGAATTATTAAGCTATGCTGCGGCGCTTGAAACCCACAGCGAACACCCACTGGCCAAAGCCTTTACCGCGGCTGCGGCGCGTCATCATCTGGCCCTGCCATCCGGCAGTCATTTTCAGGCCCATCCCGGGTGCGGCATCACCGGTCTTATTGACAACAACTTAATTGCGCTTGGCAATCAAAAACTCATGGAAAACCTGTCTATTGATGTGAAAAAACTGGCGTCTCAGGCCACTGCATGGCAAAGCCAGGGCGCATCGGTGCTGTTCATGGCCATTGATCAGCAATTGGCAAGCCTTTTCGTCATTCAGGATACAATCAAAGAGACAACCGCAGCCGCCATTCAGCAATTAAAGGCCTCAAAACTCCATGTGGTCATGCTGACCGGTGATAATCAGGCGACCGCCCAGTATGTAGGTCAGCAACTTGGCATTGATGACATCATCGCCGATGTGCTCCCTGAAGAAAAACACCGCCATATCATGGCCTTGAAGGCGAAGGGGTATCGGGTCGCCATGGCCGGCGATGGCATCAATGACGCCCCGGCCCTGGCGGAGGCTGACATTGGTATCGCCATGGGCACCGGCAGCGACATTGCCATTGAAAGCGCGGGCATGACCCTGCTTCATGGCGATTTGCAAGGCATCGTCAAAGCCCGCCGCCTGTCCACCCTGACCATGAGGAATATCCGTCAAAATCTGTTTTTTGCTTTTGTTTACAACCTGGCGGGTGTGCCTGTTGCGGCCGGTATTCTTTACCCCTTTTACGGGGTATTGCTAAACCTCATGATTGCTGCGGCAGCCATGTCATTAAGTTCCGTGTCGGTCATCGCCAATGCCTTGCGCCTGCGTTGGCAGAAAATATAGCCCGCAATACATTATCCTGGCTTTTGAGAAGCAACCCCCTATAATTGAGCCACCTTTACACCCAAGGATGCATAATGAACCGTCTGATGCTCTTTTTCGTGGCCTGCCTCACGTGGTCCAACACCTTTTCCGCCTCACCAGCCTCGGATACCTTGTCTGACCACATCAAATTGACCCTTGTAAAAACCGTAGCCCAGGGTAATCATCAAAACGTATTCTTTAAGCTCGTTAACCAGAAAACGGGAAAACCTGTCTTATTGGATGAATTAAAGACCGTCCATACCCGCCGCATTCATTTGCTTATCATTGACCAGAACCTCAACGATTACAGCCATGTGCACAGCCACCCGACTCAGGAGCCCGGCGTTTATGAGTTCCATTGGCAACCTCAAAACAACCCGGGCAATTACAACCTGTGGGCGGACATCACCTTAAACAAAGACAACCAGCATGCCTACCTGCTCACCCCGCTCATGAGGACAAGCGATAAACCGGCCGTTATCCATCGCAAAGCCTTTGCTGAATCCACCGTCGACGGGTTTCATTTTGCCTTATCCTTTAACCCAACATCGGTGCATGCCGGCGAAGCTGCCATGGGAAAAATCATGATCACCAACAGCCAGGGCAAGCCCGTCACTGCCCTTGAGCCGGTTATGGGCGCCTTTGCTCATCTCGTTGGCTTTGATGATGATTTCAAGACAGTGATTCATATTCACCCCATGGGTAAAGAACCAACCAAGCCTACCGATCGTGGCGGGCCGCTGCTTGAGTTTCATCTTGAGGCTGAAAAAGCGGGATTTATTAAATTGTTCGCCCAGGTAAAAATTAACGGACGAGAATTGTATGTGCCCTTTGGCATTCAGGTCGAATAAGGGCGGGCTGGGTAAGCCCAGCCCTGGATGAATAGCGGTTAATCCAGTAAACCCAACTCGATGACCGCATCGCGTTCCTGACGCAACTCGTCCAGCGTGGCATGGAATTTACCCTGGCTGAAGTCATTCATGGGCAAACCTTCAATGACTTCCAGACGGCCATTGGTGCGGCGGCAGGGGTAGGAGAAAATCAAGCCCTTATCGACACCGTATTCGCCATTGGAGCTTAGGCACATGGAGAACGATTCATTGGCCGGCGTGTCATTGAGCAGGTTGTTAACCCCGCGAATGACCGCATTGGCTGCCGAGGCGGCAGAAGACAGGCCGCGCGCTTTTAAAATCGCTGCGCCGCGTTGCTGGACAGTGCTCACGAATGTTTCTTTTAACCAGGTTTCGTCGTGAATCACACTGGCTGCGGATTGACCATTGATCTTGGCATTGTAAAAATCAGGATACTGCGTGGATGAATGATTTCCCCAGATAGTCATCTCTGTCACGGCGGTAATATCCACACCCGCTTTTTTGGCCAACTGGGTACGGGCACGCAATTCATCGAGCGTCGTCATGGCGAAGAATCGGTCGGCAGGAATGTCTTTGGCGCTGTTTTTGGCAATCAGGCAATTGGTGTTGCAGGGATTACCCACGACAAAGACCCGGACATCATCGGCTGCATTATTGTTAATGGCCTGACCTTGCTGCGTAAAGATACCGCCGTTAATTTTTAACAAATCCGAACGCTCCATGCCCTGTTTACGCGGTACAGAGCCCACTAACAAAGCCCAGTTCACCCCGCTCATGGCCTTATTCAAATCGGAGGTGCAGACGATGCTGTCCAATAAAGGAAAAGCACAGTCATCCAGTTCCATGGCGACCCCTTCCAATGCAGGCAGGGCCTGCTCTAACTCGAGCAAATGCAATTTGACTTTGGTGTTTGGGCCAAACATTTGCCCGGAGGCAATGCGAAACAGTAAGGCATAGCCAATCTGGCCGGCAGCGCCTGTAACAGCGACGGTAACTTTATTCATTATTTTTTTCCTCATTTAACCATTTTTTAACCAATAAAAGCGCGGCAATGCTCCGTGCTTCAGAAAAATCGGGCCTCAATAACAGGTCGTCGCTCGCGCTTAACGGCCATTCGATGACATCAAGCGGTTCTGGCTCATCCCCTTTTAATCGGGAAGGGTACAAGCCTCTGGCTAAAACCAAATCAAGTCGAGCACCAAAATAACCGGGCGCCAAGGTCATTGACCGGATCCAGTCGATTTGCCTGGCCGCAAAACCCACCTCTTCCTGCAGTTCACGATTTGCAGCCTCGGTTACTGATTCACCCTGTTCAATCAATCCTTTGGGAAAAGCCAGTTCGTAACTATCGATACCGGCTGCGTATTCACGAACGAGCAGTATAGACTCACTGGCCGTCAATGCAACCACCAGCACTGCACCATGTCCATGGCTGCGGATACGCTCATAGACGCGTTGGGCACCATTGGAAAAATGCAACTGCAATTGCTCAACCGTGAACAAGTTGGATTTGGCAATGACCGTTTTTTTCTTGCAAACCGGTTTTTCTCGCATCCCGTCTACCTGACTATCCTCAATGAGTACCGCGTCTTTTTGTGACAAAACCGTTATCATGATACTATTGCCCATTCCAACAAGCCAGCCTGATTTTAGTTCATGTTACCGACGTCGTTGTATATTCACGTTCCCTGGTGTATCCGCAAATGCCCCTATTGTGATTTTAATTCGCACAAGAGCCCAACCACCCTGCCTGAGGACGAGTACGTCAGCGCCCTGATTGCGGATTTAAAGGCCGACATCGCCAGACACCAGCGCACTCAAATCCACAGCATTTTTATCGGCGGCGGCACTCCCAGCCTGTTATCCGGCAAAGCCTACGACCGCCTGTTGACGAACGTGCAGAATTTACTCGACTTTAGCCCCGGCATTGAAATTACCCTGGAGGCCAATCCAGGCACGGTGGAACAACAACGCTTCAAGGATTACCGACAGGCAGGCATTAACCGGTTGTCACTGGGCATTCAGAGTTTTAATCCTCATCACCTGAAACGCTTGGGCCGCATCCACGATGACGCGCAGGCTCATCGCGCCATTGACAGCGCACGGGCCGCGGGTTTTGACAACATTAATCTCGATATCATGCACAGCCTGCCTGAGCAAACCCTGAACGAAGGACTGGACGATTTACGAACGGCCTTAAGCCATCAGCCGCAGCACCTATCCTGGTATCAACTCACCCTGGAACCCAATACAGTATTTTACAAACAACAGCCGCCTCTCCCCCACGAGGAGATTACCGCTGATTTGGAAGAACAGGGCTTTGAGCTCCTGGCTCAACACTGGTTTCAGCGTTATGAAATTTCGGCGTTCAGCCAACCCGGTAAAACATCGCACCATAATCTGAATTACTGGCTTTTTGGCGATTATTTCGGCATTGGCGCCGGTGCGCACGGCAAACTCACATCGCCGGATTACAAGGTGGTGCGTACCCGAAAGTACCGTCAACCCAAAGACTACCTTAATCCCGACAACGCTTTTTTGGCAGCCGCCGAAACAACCGATGCGGCCTCCCTGTTATTTGAATTCATGCTCAATACCACCCGCCTTGAGCAAACCATACCCCGAACTTTGTTTAAAGAGAGAACCGGTTTGCCTGACGACGGCCTGACAGCCAAATTACTTCAAGCGGAGGCAAAGGGGTTAATCTGTTTACAGTCAGAACACTGGCAGGTGACTGAACGGGGACGTCGCTATACTGATAACCTGCAAGCCTTGTTTCTCCCCGAAGACTAATCACCACCGCTGTTTTGCAACCCTTCACAATTGCCTGGCTTTGGCTGATAATGAGGTCTTTCCTCAGCCAGGAGGTTACATGCTCAGTTTCTTTTTATTCCTGTTTGTTGTCATTGTCGCCTATTTATGCGGCTCGCTCTGCTCGGCCGTGATTGTCAGCCGTCTGTTCTCACTCCCGGATCCCCGCATGGAAGGGTCTAAAAACCCGGGCGCCACCAATGTCTTGCGATTATCGGGTAAAAAATACGCTGTCATTGTGCTGGTCGGCGATATGTTAAAAGGCGTACTGCCCGTTTTACTGGCCCGCCTCCTTGACGCAGGCCCGGTGACCATGGGCTTTGCCGCCTTTGCCGCCGTCATGGGCCATATGTATCCCATCTTTTTTCAGTTTCGTGGCGGCAAGGGCGTGGCGACAGCCTTGGGCGCCCTGCTGAGCTTAAATCTAATCCTCGGAGTCCTGGTGATCGTTACCTGGCTTGCCATCGCCCATTACACCCGCTATTCCTCCCTGGCGTCTATTGTTTCCATCATTCTGGCACCGCTGTATTCCGCCATGACCATGGGCAATATCGAGATTATCCCGCCGCTGTTTTTTATTACTATTTTTGTTCTTTACCAGCACCGCGATAATATCACCCGCCTTATCGACGGCGAAGAACCAAAAATACGGTTTAAAGACAAGGCACACCCGACAGTCACAGAAGAAATTTTATCTCCCCCTCAACCCCGCGTTATCCGTGAAGATGAAATTGAGGGGGAAGTCACAGCGGTTGAACTTATCGAGGAGCAAGAAAAGCCTCTGCCCAAAGCGAAAGACGGAACGGAAAAGAAAAACACCCGTAACCCTAAAAAAACAACCCGGGTCAGCAAAGCGAAAAAACCGGCCAACGCAACAACGGCTAAGACCACAAGTGCTAAAGCCCCCAAGAAACAACCAAACAAAGAGACCAAAAAATAAGACGGCTTATTCCCCTGTCAGCGGCCAGCGGGCTTTCACTGCAATGGACTGGCTGCTGTCTGCGTGCTGCTTTTGCCAATGCAGGAACCCGGCAAAAGCCACCATCGCCCCGTTATCCGTGCAATATTCAGGTCTTGGAAAATGCACCGTTCCCTGCACACCCTGCATCAAATGCCCCAGCGCAGCACGAAGTGCCCTGTTTGCCCCAACGCCTCCGGCCACGACCAACCGGCTCGCGGCCGTTTTTTCGACAGCGCGCCGGCATTTAATGACCAGCGTGTCAATCACCGCCTGCTGAAAGGCATGGGCAATGCCTTGCCGGGCCGCATAATTTTTTAAACTGTTCTGCCAGGAAATCAGGGCATGGGTTTTAAGGCCGCTGAAACTGAAATCAAGCCCCGGCCTGTCTGTCATCGGGCGGGGAAACGGTGCAAAAAGCGTTTGTTCGGCTACATTGGCCTTATCAGCCAGACTAGCCAACTGCGCCCCGCCAGGGTAAGGCAGCCCCATGAGTTTGGCGGTTTTATCAAAGGCCTCCCCGACTGCATCGTCCAGCGTGTCGCCTAACAAACAATAGTCGCCCAGTCCCCGCGCCTCAATCAATTGGGTATGTCCGCCTGAAACGAGCAGAGCCAGGAAAGGGAACTGCAACTCGGGGCTATCGAGCATTGCCGCCAACAGGTGGGCCTCGAGATGATGAATGGCCAAAGCCGGGCGGTTTAAACTAAAGGCTAAACTTTTGGCAAAACAGGCCCCGGTTAGCAGCGCGCCAACCAAACCGGGTCCTGCCGTGTAAGCCACTGCATCAATGGCCGCTGCATCAACCTGGGCCTGGCGCAGCACTTCGTTAGTGAGAGGAATTAAATGATTGATATGATCGCGAGAGGCTAATTCGGGCACAACCCCGCCGTATTGCTGGTGAAGGGCAATTTGTGAATGCAGGGCCTGGGCAACCAGACCGCGGTCGGCATCATACAAGGCCACGCCTGTTTCATCACAGGATGATTCTATTCCCAAAACCAGCATTTAAACCTCAAAACAATCAGTGAATCAGGCCCGGCAGTATACCCAAAAGCCTGTTGCACGCCAAAAAACACTATTATACCTAAACTTTGACAAAATAAGTTCAATTAACTTGACGAACACCACAACTGGCACTAGAATTGCCAACCTATTGTTTTTAATTATACCAGAGGACTAATTAATGCCTACCGTTCGTGTGAAAGAAGGCGAAAATCCTGAATACGCACTGCGTCGTTTCAAGCGCTCCTGTGAAAAAGCAGGAATTTTAACCGAATTGCGCCGTCGTGAATTTTACGAAAAGCCCACGGCTGAGCGTAAACGCAAGCAAGCCGCTGCTGTAAAACGTCACCTGAAAAAAATTTCTCGTGATACCAGTTCTCGTCGCAGTCTTAAACACAGACGTAAGTAATGATGAGCATTAAAGACCGCATAAGTAATGATTTAAAAGACGCGATGCGTGCCAGAGATAAAATGAAACTGGATGCGCTTCGCCTGATTACTGCTGCTGTCAAGCAGGTGGAAGTTGACGAACGTATCATCGTGGATGATGAGCGCATGCTGGTTATTCTGGATAAAATGGCCAAGCAGCGTAAAGAATCCATCGCCCAGTTCAACACCGCCGGACGTCATGATTTAGTCGCCCAAGAGCAGTTCGAACTTGATCTCATCGGTCAATACCTGCCTGAACCCCTGTCGGAAGACGAAGTGAATCAATTGGTTTCCGCAGCCATCGCTGAAGTTAACGCCGAAAAGATGAGCGACATGGGCAAGGTTATGGCACACTTGAAACCCCAATTGCAGGGTCGTGCCGATATGAGTAAAGTGAGCGCCTTAATCAAGACGAAACTAAGCTAGCCCCTTCGACATGACTGGCTTAATACCACAGCCATTCATTGATGAATTGCTAAGCCGCACTGATCTTGTCGAGCTTATCGATGGCTATGTGCCTCTAAAAAAGCGAGGCAATAGCTACCTTGCCTGTTGTCCGTTCCATAACGAAAAGACCCCCTCCTTCAATGTCGTGGCCAAAAAGCAGTTTTATCATTGCTTTGGTTGCGGAGCCAGCGGCAATTCCATCAGTTTTGTCATGAATTACTTAAACCAGAATTTCATTGAAGCGGTCGAGACACTGGCGGCCAGGGTCGGCATGCAGGTTCCGCGCGACAATCACCATGACAAGACGCAACAATCATTAAGCCTTTATCAGCTTCTCTCTCAAGTCAGCCACTACTATCAGCACAATTTAAAAGGCAGCGCCGAGGCCATACAATACCTGCGCCAGCGAGGCTTAACCGGTGAAGTTGCCAAAAAATACCAGCTTGGGTTTGCCCAGGCAGGCTGGCATGCGCTTGAATACCAATTCAAAAGCCACCGCGCGGATCTTATTACAACCGGGATGTTAATCAAAAAAGATGACGGCAGTACCTATGATCGCTACCGGCAGCGCATCATGTTTCCCATCCATGATCGAAATGGCCGCATCATCGGCTTTGGCGGCCGTGCCATTGAAGCGGGGCAGAAACCGAAATATTTAAATTCGCCTGAAACCATTATTTTTCAAAAAAATCGTGAACTTTATGGGTTGCATCAGATTTTGCAAAACCAAACCCCGCCGGACATCATCCTCATTGTCGAGGGATATATGGATGTGATTGTTCTGGCACAGCACGGGATTGACAATGCCGTCGCTGCCTTGGGCACCGCCACCAGCACCTACCACATTCAATTACTGAGCAAGCATGCACGCCAACTGGTTTTTTGCTTTGACGGCGATGACGCCGGCCGCCAGGCTGCATGGCGCGCCCTGGAAAACACTTTGTCGCAACTTAACTCAGGCCTTGATGCGAGCTTTATTTTTCTGCCGGAAGGCCATGATCCAGACAGCCTGGTTCGTGAAGAAGGCCCTGAACAGTTCAAGGCGCGGCTTAAGCAAGCCCTGCCTTTGAGTCAGTTTTTCTTTGATACCTTGATGGCTGGCATTGATTTGCGGCGCAGTGCCGGCAAAAGTCAGTTAATTCAAAAAGTTAAACCCTATCTGCAGACCATGACGGATGGGCCTTACAAACAAATCCTCATTGATGAACTGGCCCGGCTGACTCACATTGAAAACCATCGCCTGATGCAAATGCTTGAAGACAAGAAAGAGCAGGCGCCGCTTAGTCAAAAAACCATCAGCCGCTCCCCTATCCGTCTCGCCATCGCCTTGCTGGTGCAAAATCCCGAGATTTATCAGCAGGTCAAATCCCAGATGCCCCCTGTGGTTCTGGATGGGGAGGGACAGGACATTCTGCAGCAATTGTTAAACCAGGTGGCTCAGTCGCCGTCAATGAATACCGCCGCCCTCATCGAGCTTTGGCGGGGAACGGATTTTTTTGATTCACTGAATCGGCTGGCGGGATGGGATCATCAGGTCCCGCAGGAAGCCCTCTCACGTGAATTTATTGATATACTACAATTTTTACAGAAACAAAATTTCGAAAATAAAATTGCCCAATACATTGCAAAATCACGAAAAGAGGGCTTAACTGTTTCTGAAAAGCTAGTCTTGCAAACCATGTTAAAGGAACGCCATCAGCCAGTGCGTGATAAAAAATAACACATGATTGACTAGCCTAATTAGGATGGCGGGTTTATAATCTAACCCTTTTTTGCAGATCTTAAATCAAGCGATATAAGTAGGCCTATGAACGATCAAGAACAACAGCGCTCGCAAATTACCAGAGTGATCAGCCTGGGTAAGGAGCAGAATTATCTGACCTATGCCCAGATTAACGACTTGTTACCCAACATTGTCGATACCGAGCACTTTGATGTCATCATCAGCATGCTGGAAGGGATGAATATTAAGGTCTTTGAACTGCCTCCCAGTGAAGATGAGCTCGCGCTGCTTGGCAATACCGAAGAAGCGCCGGAGGACGTAGAAGAGGCCGCTGCGGTGCTTGCCTCTGTCGACCAGGAAACGGGCCGTACAACCGACCCTGTACGCATGTACATGCGGGAAATGGGAACCGTTGAACTGTTAACCCGTGAAGGTGAAATCCGCATTGCCAAACGCATTGAGGAAGGCATTTACCAGGTTCTTAAATCCCTGGCTCATTACCCCGAGACCGTGCAACTGGTTCTTGAAGATTACGATCGTGTTCAAGTAGAAGAAATGCGCTTGAGCGAAATCATCAGCGGTTTCGCCGATCTGGAAGAAGAAGCGCCTGCTTCGAGCATCGGCTCTATGCTGGATGAATCCCAGCAAGAAGCCATCCTTGAAGAAGCGGTGGATGTTGACCTTGACGAAGAAAGCGAAGACGGCGAAGGCGGCCTTGGCGAAGCGGACGATGGCCCAAATCCGGAACAGGCGAAGATTTATTTTGATGACTTGCGTGCCTGCTACGAGACCGCCATGACCAGCCTGCGCAGCAAAGGGCGAACCAATGCCAAAACGCTTGAGCACCTGGAAGCCATGTCCGACTCCTTCCTGAAACTGAAATTGACGTCCCGTCAGGTCGACAAATTAACACGCCATTTCCGGCAATTGCGCAATCATATCCGTGAGTTTGAGCGCACGATTATGCGTCTTTGCATTGAGAAAGCGCGCATTCCCCGCAAGCTGTTTATTGATACCTTCCCCGGCCAGGAAACCGACATGAACTGGCTGGATGATTTAATCAGCAAGCAGGGCAAAAAACTCGATATGACCCGTATTGAGGAAAATGCCGAAGAAATTAAACGCTTGCAGGCTAAACTTGCCTCGTTTGAAGAAGAATATGGCTTGGGCATCAGTGAAATTAAAGACATTAACAAGAAGATGTCCATTGGCGAAGCCAAAGCTCGCCGCGCCAAGAAAGAAATGGTCGAAGCCAACCTGCGTCTGGTTATTTCCATTGCCAAAAAATACACCAACCGCGGTTTGCAATTCCTCGATTTAATTCAGGAAGGGAACATTGGTTTGATGAAAGCCGTGGATAAATTTGAATACCGCCGCGGTTACAAGTTCTCTACTTATGCCACCTGGTGGATTCGTCAGGCGATTACCCGCTCGATTGCCGATCAGGCCCGCACCATTCGTATCCCGGTGCACATGATTGAGACCATTAACAAGTTAAACCGCATTTCCCGCCAGATTCTGCAGGAAACCGGCCGCGAAGCCACGCCAGAAGAATTGGCTGTAAAAATGGACTTAAGCGAAGACAAGGTGAGAAAGGTTCTTAAAATTGCCAAGGAACCCATCTCCATGGAAACGCCAGTGGGCGATGATGAAGATTCGCACTTAGGCGATTTCATTGAAGACAACAACATCGTCTCGCCGCTTGAAAAAGCGACCGCCGACGGCCTACGCGAAGCCACGCTGGAAATTTTGGAAACCTTAACCCCGCGTGAAGCCAAGGTCTTACGCATGCGTTTCGGTATCGAAATGAACACGGATCACACTTTAGAGGAAGTCGGCAAACAATTCGACGTTACCCGCGAGCGTATCCGCCAGATCGAAGCCAAAGCCCTGCGCAAACTTCGCCACCCCTCCCGCTCGGAAAAACTCCGCAGCTTCTTAGAAGGCGATGACACCTAGAAAATAGCCCCTGCGCCTAACCCGCGCGGGGGCAAAACACGTAAAAATTGAAATTGTTCTAGCGTATTTTCCCCGAAGCGATTACAATTTCAAACTCCCCGGGCCCATAGCTCAGTTGGTTAGAGCAGCGGACTCATAATCCGTTGGTCCTAGGTTCAAGTCCTAGTGGGCCCACCAATAAAATCAAGTAGTTACGAGTAGTTCGAAAAAATTAAAGACCTCTGAGGGGCACTGATGGGGCACTTAGAAATAACAAACAACAATCAATGACAACGAAATCCTCTCTATTATTAATAATCAAAACTGCTATAGTTTACATATATATGAAAGATATTAGTCTTTGATAATACAGAGGAATCAAAATGGGGTCTTTCCCACTTACGGGGGCACTTCAAACTAACAGCATAGTACTCTGGTAATCCCCCCATATTTAACTGACATCAAAAATAGAGGTTTAAGCAGCTACTAAAGCCAGCTTCTGCCTT
>NZ_LNYA01000023.1:411817-411888 GCF_001467615.1 Legionella erythra
GTAATCCCCCCATATTTAACTGACATCAAAAATAGAGGTTTAAGCAGCTACTAAAGCCAGCTTCTGCCTTG
>NZ_LNYA01000024.1:0-34042 GCF_001467615.1 Legionella erythra
AAGAATCTCCTCCCGCATAGATTATGAGAAAATTCTACTTTTGGCATCAGTTATTTTTCGGGGGGATTACCCTTTCATCTTACGGCGGGTCAGGTTTACGATCAATAGCCATTAAATACGATAAAACGGCTTGACATTTTCCTGGGAAAATCCATTGATCGGCTTGGTTATTTCGATTTAGTTAATGATGGTGTGGGATTGGATTATATTTGTTAATTTTTTGATTTTAAATTGGAATTTTTAGTAATTTTGCTTGCGTCACTGTATATAATCTGCAAAGACGCAACAAAATTCGGTTTATGTTATTTAAATTGTTTCAGCTGCAAAAACCGATTTGTCGCAGTAGCTTTTGCTAAAGGTCTATCAGTTTGACCATCATCAGGTGTCTTTTGAATTTAAATCCGAGTCTATTCGCTCGAAGATGATACCAACGATGTCTTTCTGCATTGGTGCTGTTTTTCCGTAAATTACGGGCTTGTTGTCTTAGCATAGATTTGTCCATTGCCCTCTCCCCAAACCCTTTCTCGCGACAGGCATCATCAGACTAGCAAAGCGCCTATCGCGGGAGAGGGGGCATATCGAAGTGAAATTGAAAAATCTGTGCTCAATTCAAGATTAAATCTTATTTAAAAAAACTTCAGGGACGTTGCCTAATGTATCAGTCACTCTCCACCCGTTTCCCCTTAAAAACCGGTTAATACAATTTTGCCGCGCGAACGACCGCTTTCAATCAGTTCATGGGCGCGCTTTAAGTTAGCGGCATTAACCGGTCCAAATTCTTCATTAAGCGTGGTATGAAGGTTGCCTTTATCAACCAATTCACTGACGCGGTCGAGTATGGCATGCTGCCGGATCCGATCGGTTGTTTTATACATGGAGCGGGTAAACATCATTTCCCAATGAATGGACAGGCTTTTTAATTTAAACAGCTTGATATCCAGGTTCGCAGGGTCGTCAATGAGCGCAAATTTGGCCTGTGGTTTCAAGCAGCGAATTAATTCTTCGGCATGCGCATCACTGTGCGTTAAGCTTGCGACATAATCCACCTGGTTGATTTCAAAATGAACGAGTTGTTCGAGCATGGGGTGGGTGTGATCAATGACAAAATGACCACCTTGCTTGAGTATCCAGTCGATACTCTCTTGTCTTGATGCTGTTCCTATAATCGTAAGTGAAGTCAGTTGACGCGCTAATTGCACCAGAATGGAACCCACGCCGCCGGCAGCCCCAGTAATTAGAATGGATGCCTTTTCATCTTGATCAATAGCAAGGCGGTCAAACAACAATTCCCAGGCGGTGAGACTGGTCAAGGGCATGGCGGCCGCCTGCGTAAAAGAAAGGCTCTTTGGTTTTTTTCCAACCAGGTTTTCGTCAATCAGATGGAATTCACTGTTGCACCCGGGCCGCATCAGATCACCGGCATACCAGACCTCATCGCCAGGTTTAAATAGTGATACTTTGGCGCCTATTGCCTTAACGATGCCGGCGGCATCCCAGCCAAGAATGCGGTAATCGCCGCCCTCCGCGTTGGCTTTGACGCGGACTTTGCAATCAACGGGATTAACCGCCACTGCCTTTACTTCGACTAAAAGATCATAATCACCGGGAGTAGGGACGGGTAATTCAATGTCGGTTAAGACATTGGCTGGTCCAGCTTTTTGATAGCCCACTGCTTTCATAACGCTCCTTGCGGCAGATGAATGATCACTAGTATAGTGCCTAAACCGGGGGGATTGTCCAAGAATAAATTCATTTTATGGCAGTGAATTTAAGGCGTATACTTAAAAACACCGCAAACTGATTTGAGAAATCATGAAAAACCTAATCCATGGGATCTTGTTGATGCTGGGCTTTGGTGTGCACGCGGCCGGCAATAATACCATGACGGTGAATGTCGCTCCCCAAGAAGAGCAATTTAAAGTCACACTACAGGCTAATCCCACAACGGGCTATCAGTGGACCGTGCAAACCTACGATCAAACCCTGTTTAAGCTCGTGAGCAGCCAATATGTGGCGCCCGAAACCAAATTGATCGGAGCTGGGGGGCAAATGGTGTTCACCTTTGCAGTGAAGCAAGGGGTTGCCTTGCCCGAAAGCAGCGTGATGACTTTTGTCTATGCCCGACCCTGGGAGCCCAAAGAAGGCACGGCAAAAAACGTCATGATTAAGTTTCAGCCCTAGCCATCATCAGTTGGATAGAGAGGACATGGTCAGGCGTTTACCTGATTCGATTTTTATGTCCTCAAGCAAGGTTTGGAATTGACTTTTGCTGGTCCACAGACTGTTAAATGTTTTATCTTTTATGGCCAGTTCATCGCTTGTCTTAAGTGCTGCGATGTTGACAGGATGCTGTGACAGGGCGCTGACGACCATACGGATGGCGTTAAGGACCTCCTGATACCGCGCGGCTCTATCGTCGATTAAACGAAGCTGATAGAGCGCATGACTCGCCATGTTTTCATGCTGAATGGTTTGCCATAGCTCATTGGCATAGGTTTCGAGCCGGATTAATTGCCTGCTGAGATGAAGTCGCAAGGGATCATTCGGTTTTTTAATATCCAATTTGATTTTATCGACTAATTCCCTGAAAAATCGCTGACATGCTTTGGCGTTGGGACGTTTGTCTTCCTCTGAATGGCACATCCGGTTTAAGAATTCTGCCAGCAGTAATTCGTCATAACTCAAATAAGGCTTGTTGTGCAAGCTGTGGGATTCGCCACGGTTATCGACCATCATGAATTGCTGAACCATGATTTTGCCGAATGAAAAAATATCACTGGCTCTGGAAAACAGATACCCGTTGTCTGTTTCTGTTTCAGGGGCCATGTAACCTCTATCGGATCCATAGCTAACCAGGATGTGGGTGTCGCCATGGGGAAGCCGTTTGGCACGGTTAAAATCAATAATATGGGTATGGCCTTCTTTGGCATCCCAGATAATATTATCAGGCTTTAAATCGGTATGGAGAATATTGCGGCCGTGTAATTCAGCCAGTTGAGCAGCGATTGTGGCGCCAAGATGCAAGGTCGTTAAAGAGCCAAAACTGAATCTGTGTCTGTGTTTGTCGTGCTTTATGTCGTGGCCTGGGTAAAGCAGCATGACAAGAATGGCCTCCTCGACCTGGGCTTCATAGGTTAATGTGCCGATGTCTTCATCCTGATAAGTAACTGTCTTTTTGCGCGTACCCTTGGAAAAGCCAAACGAGCAATGAAGCTCTTCGAGGAGATGATGTTCATCCTGAGCTTCCGTGAGCGCGCTTTCCCGATCGATTACTCCCAGGGTTCCCCCTTGGGAGTAATCGGTAATTTTAACGGCATAGACAGCTTCAGGGATCACGTCGCCGGTGTCGGCATCAAGGCACCGGGCTTTGAACACTTCACCAAAAGTGCCGGCCCCAAGCCTCTGATTCAGTAAGAAATAGGCCGGTTTATCTTGGTGATAAACTTTGACAAGGATTAACTCAGGGTTTTCACGGACGACATGGACATTGACCGTTTTACTATTAGCCAAGGTATGGATGCCTTGCTGAATAAGCTGCTTGTCTTTTTCTATTGTTTGGGTGACGACACAGGAAGTGGTGCTCACATCATCTCTATTGTAAACAAAATTACCCCATAGGTTAACAAAATAACATTAAGGATATATTAATTGCATTTGTGGCAACAAAAGACCTTAAGCAGTGGTATATCAGGAAGATGAACGGCACGAAAGAATTTGCCGTATTTGGGAGAAGAGAAAGCAAGTTTTTGAACTTCAAGCAGATGCTCTCCAGTGGCAGGAATAATAAAAAGCCCCTCTGATTTGGCCGCTTTAAGGTTTGTCTCGTCATCATCGACCAGGCAAGTCGGACCATGATAATTCAGTTCCGACTGAATGGCATGAATATGCTGATTTTTATTGGCGCCCTGCAGGGGTAATGGCAGCCAGGATTGAATACAAATCCGGTCCGCTTCAGAAGGCTCAAGACCAATAATTTCCCTGAGGTAGCGTGGAAAAAGCAATTCGCCAAAGCTGTTGAACGACGCAATGGCCACGTGATGGCCTTTTTTGAGCAGTAGTTGGAATGTATGTTTCCAAATCTCGGTGCCACCCAGAGGCTCTATTTTGCTTAGGATTTGCCATGACTCCTCGAGATTGCCCGAGGAGTCAGTCAGTAGGTTGTGCGTATTTTGTGAAACAATGGTTCCATCAAAATCAAAAATAAAAAGCATGACCGTTCTTATTCACCGTCAGTTATTCGCAATCTTTTTACGAAAGGGCAGGTAACGGGGTTCCCAGAAAATGTCCTGAATTAATTGCTCCAGATCCAAGTCCTGATTTTTTTGGGCAAGGCCTTCGGCAATGGCTGTTTTGGCGACCGCCACGGCAATGTTTTTAGCCACAGTCTGGGCATCGTCGAGAGAAGGCAATAAGGGCAGGAAACTGTCTTTTTTACTGGGGGAGTGCTTGCTAAGCGCTTCGGCAGCGGCCCAAATCATCCCTTTGGATAAACGCGAAGCGCCAACAGCCAGAATGCCTAAGCCAATACCCGGGAAAACCAGGGCATTGTTACATTGGGCAATGTCCACCAGACGGTTCTGGTATTCAACAGCAGGGAAGGCAGTTCCCGTCGCAATCAAGGCCCGTCCCTGACTCCAGGCGAGAATGTCCGCGGGTTGAGCTTCGCATTTTTCATCCGGGTTAGACAGGGGGAAGATGACCGGTCGTTCGCAGGTTCTGGACATGGTTTCGATAATATCCTGCGAAAAAGCTCCGGGTTGGGCTGAGCAACCAATTAAAATCGTGGGTTTGACATGGCGAACGGTATCGGTCAATGAGGGGTGTTGGCGATCATTGATGGACCAGGCGGCGACATCGGCCATTTTCCGGGCGTAGGGTTGCTGCGCTTCAGTGAGTTCCTGATCGCATTCCAGCAAAAGCCCCTGACGATCGATAAGCCAGAAGTGGCGATAGGCTTCTTCTGCGCTTAAGCCGCGCCGCATCAGGGCATCAACAATCTGATCGCTGATACCGGTGCCTGCCGAGCCTGCGCCAAAAACCACGATGCAATGATCTTCAAGCGGCTTGCCGGTTACATCACAGGCGGCCAGTAAAGCGGCCAGGGTGACCGCCCCGGTCCCCTGAATATCATCGTTAAAGGTACACAATTCATCCTGGAATTTATCGAGGATGCGCCGGGCGTTGCCGCGGCCGAAATCCTCCCAATGCAGGAAGGCATTGGGAAAATGCTGGCGTATGGCGCTGACGAAGGCAGAAATAAACGCGTCGTATTGTTCAGCATTGATACGGGGATGACGGCATCCCAGGTACATGGGATCATTGAGCAGATCTTGATTATTGGTACCGACATCAAGAAAAACAGGCAATGTGCGGGTGGGATCAATGCCGCCGCAGAGGCTGTAAACCATGAGTTTGGCGACGGGGATGTCCATGCCGCCAATGCCCTGATCGCCAATGCCCAAGACCCCTTCGCCATCCGTTACCACGATGAGATCAATCTCGGGATTGGAGCGGTTGGTTACGATCTCCTCAAGCCAGTTCTTATCGGAATGGGCAATATAAAGTCCACGTGGTTGACGGTATTCATGGCTGAAACGCTTGACCGCCGTACCGACGATGGGGGTGTATATGGTGGGTAGCATTTCGGCGAGGTGTCGGCTTAGTAATTTATAAAAAAGGACCTGATTTTTGTCATGCAGATTATTGAGGTAGATATTCTGCTGCAAGCGCGTGGTGTAGCCTGAGTATTGCAGATAGGCGCGTTTGACCTGCTCATCCAGTGTTTCGATACGGTGCGGCAACTTCCCTAAAAGGCCAAACGCTCGGCGCTCCTCATGGGTAAAGGCGGTGCTTTTATTGAGTTGAGGAATGGTTAACAGGGGTTTACCGGTTATCGAAGTTTCTATGAAGAGCTCGCCTGTCTCGTCATCGCGTACAATTTTAAAGTCCAGCATAATGTTTCATCATCGCTTAAATCGCTATACCTTAACGAATTGCTAAAATTTATTCAATCTGGGGGTCATAAAATATCGCTTGTTCTTATTGCATGCAGGTCGATGCTGTCTCGGGGTTGAGATCTTACGCAAGGCTTTCACTCTGTGGTAATATTCCTTCTTCCAATCGAGCGAACCCCGAGGTTTCTGATGTTGAGATTTGTGGTCATGGTGTGGGCAATGTTCATGCTCAATTCCTGCGCGGCTCATGATGAGCGTTATTACCGCTTGAATCCGCCGGAACTGATTAGCGTGATGAAAGCCTGTCCTGAAAAACAACCCCGCCACTTAAGCTGCGATGAATTAAAGCCGGTGTTTGCCGAGGTCAGCCAGCTGGCCTATCAATTGCAAATCAACCCGCAGCGTTTTGGTTACCGTATTTTAAGCCTTCAGGAGGAGTTGGGTAAACAGCAGGCTCTGCTTGCTCAAAATCCAAACCAACCGCAGCTCGCGGCTGACATTGAAAAAAAACAACGGCAATTGGCCGAATTAATGGCCATCGTGAGATGGCTTGAAGCACCGGAAGGATAACCATGAAAATTCTGGTTAGTAATGACGATGGGGTATATAGTCCGGGCATTCGGGCCTTGGCCAATGAAATGTCAACGATCGCCGAGGTGTTTGTGGTCGCCCCTGACAGAAACCGCAGTGGTGCCAGTAATTCCTTGACCCTGACCCGTCCCTTGCGGGTCAAACAGCTCGATAATGGCTATTACAGCGTGGAAGGAACGCCGACGGATTGCGTGCACCTTGCCGTGACGGGTTTTCTTGAACCGGATGTCATGGATATGGTGGTTTCCGGTATTAATGATGGTTCCAATCTCGGGGATGATATTCTTTATTCAGGGACGGTGGCCGCGGCGATGGAAGGGCGCTATCTGGGCTTGCCGGCCATTGCCTTTTCGATGGCAGGAAACGGCAATATTCAGCATTACGACACGGCCGCGGTGATAGCCCGGCAATTAGTGACTAAAATTAAGGCAGACCTGTTGCCGCTGCAGACCATTCTCAATGTTAATATCCCTGATTTGCCGCTGCAGCAGATTAAGGGCATCGAGGTCACGCGGTTAGGGACACGCCATGGTGCGGAGCCCATGATTAAGCAAACCGACCCCCGTGGCCGTCCGATTTATTGGGTCGGCTTACCAGGCTCTGAAGCAGATGCCGGGCCCGGAACTGACTTTCATGCAGTAAGCCATGGTTTTGTGTCGATAACGCCTTTAAATCTGGACATGACGCATTACAAGGTCTTTGATCAATTATCAAATTGGGTGGATGGCATCAATTGGGAATAATCCGCATTTTTTCCTATTTATATGACAAAATGATTCGCTGGTCAGGGCACAGCCATGCGCCTTATTACTTAGCCGGCGTTTCGTTTGCCGAATCGTCTTTTTTCCCCATTCCCCCGGATGTCATGTTGATCGCCATGGGGTTGGCAGCTCCGCAAAAATCCTGGCGTTATGCCTTTATCACCACGGTTTTTTCCGTACTGGGCGGCCTGTTTGGTTATCTCATTGGTTTTTTTGGTATTGAATTGCTGTCTCACTGGTTAAACGGCTCTTCCTATTACCAAAGTTATCTGCAGGTGGTGGATCTGTTTAAACACTATGGCTTATGGATTATTTTTATCGCCGGGTTTTCCCCCATCCCCTATAAACTGTTTACCATTGCCGCGGGGGCTCTGCATATGGCCATCCTGCCCTTTGTTTTGGCCTCGTTTTTAGGAAGGGGGCTGCGGTTTTTTTTAGTTTCCGGCATTTTATTCTATGTGGGCGACCGTATTGAGACTAAACTCCGAGCAATCATTGATTGGTTAGGTTGGCTTGCGGTATTGCTTATCGTGTTCGGGTTTATCGTGGCGAAATACATTGTCTGAGAGTTTTTCTATCATGCGCAGGCTTATACTGGTGTTGATTATTGCATTGCTTGCAGGTTGCGGTGAACGAACGGATTTGGCACCCGTTGAAGAATTAAAATGGCAACCCCATATTAACTCTCAAGGGATTCACATTGTCCGTCCCGGCGAAACATTGTATGCCGTGGCGTTTCGCTACGATACCGACTTCAGGCAGCTGGCGGCTTATAACCGGTTGCGAAGCCCTTATGCTTTACGGGTTGGGCAAGTATTGAGGATTAGGAAAGCCATTTATACTCCGCGGAGTAAACATTATCCTTACCGGCAGACTACCCCCGCCGTCAAACGATGGCAACCGGCCCCTGAGAGAAAAAAATACACGGTGCCGGCGAAACGGGGATGGTTCTCAGTGCCTCGGCGTTACGGGGCGTGGCAGTGGCCTGCTCAAGGACGAGTCGTCACCGGTTTTGTTCCTGGGCAGGGAAAAAAAGGCATAGATATTGCTGGTAAAAAAGGCGACCTGGTTCGGGCTTCTGCGAATGGGGTTGTCGCCTATGCAGGCAGTGGGCTGTCGGGCTATGGTAATTTAATTATCATTAAGCATGACGGGCAATTTTTAACTGCCTACGGCAACAATCTTCATAATCGGGTAAAAGAAGGCCAACGTGTTAAAGCCGGGCAAATAATTGCCGACATGGGAATAATAGACAGGAAATTTTTTGGCGTGCATTTTGAAATTCGACGCTCAGGCCAACCTGTCAATCCCATGAGTTATTTGCAGAGAGGTTGACAGTAAACAGGCTATTGCTGCAAAAATAGGATAAGTGTTTCTTCTTCGTATGGATTTAAACACAATAGGTGAAATCATGCAGACTGAAGACGATTCTACAAAAGAGACAGCGGTTCCCGAAGAAGAGTGGGAAGAGTCTGCTGACGAGTCGTTGCTCCTGGAAGAGGATCTGGTAGTCAACGATGAAGAAGAGCAACCCGATTTTTCGGATGAAGAGACATTCCCCAGTTTCCAACGCGGCCGGCAGGCAGCCAAGGTCATGGATGCCACTCAGCTTTACTTAAGCGAGATAGGCTTTTCGCCGCTGCTTTCAGCCGAAGAGGAAGTGCATTATGCGCGTCTGGCGCTCAAAGGGGATGCGGCCGCACGTAAAAAGATGATTGAATCCAACCTCCGTCTGGTGGTCAAAATTTCCAGGCGATACCTAAACCGGGGTTTGCCCTTGCTTGATTTAATTGAAGAAGGCAACCTGGGGCTGATGAAGTCCGTGGAAAAATTCGATCCGGATCGCGGTTTCCGTTTTTCGACGTACGCAACCTGGTGGATTCGACAAACCATTGAACGGGCGATTATGAATCAGACCCGCACCATCCGCTTGCCTATTCATGTGGTGAAGGAATTGAATGTCTATCTTCGCGCAGCCCGCCAGTTGACGCAAAAGCTCGATCACGAACCCTCCGCTGAAGAAATCGCCGAGATGGTGGATAAGCCTCTCGAAGATGTTGAAAAATTATTGGGTTTGAATGACAAAGTCGCCTCGGTGGATACGCCCATTGGTTATGATGAAAACAAATCCCTGCTGGATACCATCGCGGATGAAAACAGCATGAATCCGGCCGAGTTGTTGACCGACGAGAATCTGCGTGCGCATATTGAGTCGCTACTCGATAAACTGACAGAAAACCAGCAACAGGTCATTGCCCGCCGCTTTGGTTTGCGTGGTTTTGAAAAAGCCACCCTGGAAGATGTCGGCAAGGAGATTGACTTGACGCGCGAGCGTGTGCGGCAAATTCAGGTGGAGGCCTTAAAAACCCTGCGCAGCCTGCTTGAGCGGGTGGGTTTAACCCAGGAAGATTTATTTTAAATGGTTAGAAAAAAAAACCCGGCCTTGGCCGGGTTTTTTCTTCCTGACAGCTTGGCTCAGTGGCCTATGACATAGATGCCAAAGGCAGGGTTTGCCAGCATTGCGAATAGTCTTTCTGCCTTGCCGGATGCGCCATCGCCATCGGATTGACCAGCCAGGTTTCGTTGGTTTCAAACATAAACGCCAGGGTATTTTTATACTGCACAGGCTTTAATGTTTCCTGAAGCGCCTGTTGATAGGCAGTGTTATCAGGCCCATGCGCGGTCATGCAATTGTGAATGCTGACGCCGCCTGGTAAAAAACCATCTGGCTTGGCATCGTATTCCCCCATAATTAACCCCATCAGCTCACTCATGATATTGCGGTGGAAGTAAGGGGGGCGGAAGGTGTGTTCCGCCACCATCCATCGTGGCGGAAAAATCACAAAATCCAGATTGGCCATACCGGGCACGTGGCTTTCAGACGTCAACACGGTAAAAATGGACGGATCGGGATGATCAAAGCTTACGGTATTGATGGTATTAAATAGCGACAGATCGTAACTGTAAGGCGCATAATTCCCCTGCCAGGCCACCACATTGAGCGGGGAGTGGCGGCTGTCGGCAACCCAGAGTCGGTGTTGGTATTTGCAAATCAATTGCACCGCTTCATGCTGCTCCTCATAAGCGGCAGAGGGGTATAGAAAATGACGCGGGTTGGCGAGTCCATTGGCGCCGATGGGGCCTAATTGCGGCAATGTGAGCGGTATACCGGCATTTTCGCAAAGGTAACCTGCGACAAACGGGCTGTTTAATTCCACCCGGAATTTGACCCCGCGCGGTATAACGGCGATTTTGCCCGGTCCTATGGCCAGTTTACCCAGTTCAGTGTGAAGCAGCATGTCGCCTAGGTAAGGCACCAGCAGCATTTCACCGTCGCTGTTATAAAAATACCGCTTGTGCATGGAGAGGTTGCACTGGTAAAGAAAAGCATTGTTACTGGTATTGCCGGCTAAATGAAAAAGCCCGTCGATGAAATCGGTTGGCTTCTCCGGCGCAGGGAAAGGCGACCAGCGGAAAGGGTTTGGTGGCTGCAGCGCATCAAATTGGACTAAGGCTTGCTCACGATAAGGGACGTAATCGCCCTGAATAACCGACGGTGCTGTCCGGTAAAGCCAGCTTCGCAGATTCAAATGGCGGGGCCTGGTAAAGGCACTGCCGCTTAATTGTTCGGCATAAAGACCGAAAGGGCATTCCTGAGGCGAATTTTGTTCTTTGGGTAAAGAACCCGGGATTGCTTCCGTTTGATGAAAGTTGCCAAAGCCTGCGAGATACACTCAATGCCTCCTCCCTTGCAAAATAGGCCACTAGCATAGCTTGAAGCGAACAGGCTTGTCGAGTTGATTCAGTCTCCCGTTCTTTTTATTCCCTGAACAGGGTATAATTTGACGATTTGACAGTATAGAGGTAGAGGCAATGGCCGGTCATAGTAAATGGGCGAATATCAAATTCAGGAAAGGTGTTCAGGATGCCAAACGCGGGAAAATTTTTACCAAATTAATCCGTGAAATTACCGTATCCGCAAGAATGGGTGGCGGCGATGAATCGTCGAATCCCCGACTTCGTGATGCCGTGGTTAAAGCGCTGAAAGCCAACATGAAGCGTGACACCATCGACAATGCCATCAAGCGTGGCGCAGGCGGTTTGGATGGTGAGAATATGATGGAAATGCGCTATGAGGGTTACGGTCCCGGCGGAGTCGCCATCCTGGTTGATTGTTTATCCGATAACAAAAACCGTACCGTTTCGGAAGTCAGGCACGCCTTTACCAAGCATGGCGGTAATCTGGGTACTGACGGTTCCGTTGCTTATCTTTTTACCAAGCAAGGCGCAATCCTGCTGGCTGCCGATCAACCGGAAGAGGCGGTGATGGAGCTGGCCATTGATGCGGGCGCTGAGGATGTTCTGGTTGAGGATGGGCAAATTGAAGTCATAACCAGTGTGGAAACCTATCATGCCGTGCTGAATGCTTTGCAGGAAGCCGGTTTTGAAATTGAACAATCCGGTTTAACCATGAATGCGCAAACCCAGGTGGCTATTGATACCGAATCGGCAGAGACCCTGATTAAGTTAATTGACATGCTGGAAGATTTGGATGATGTGCAGGAGGTACACAGTAATGCACAGTTTCCGGAGGCTTTACTGGAATCCATGTCCTGATGAGCATCATTCTAGGTATTGATCCTGGCTCACGAGTCACGGGCTATGGGATCATCCGGGAGGAAAAGCAGCGGATTCTTTATGTTGACAGTGGTTGCATCCGTACGGCAGAGGGCGAATTAAGCCAGCGCCTGCTGGAAATTTTTGATGGCATTTGCCAGTTAATGGATAATTTCAGCCCCGATGAAATTGCCATTGAACAGGTCTTTATGCACCAAAACCCCAATTCGGCATTGAAATTGGGGCATGCCCGCGGCGCGGCCATGGTGGCCGCTGCTTCCCATCGCGTAAGGATCAGTGAGTATTCGCCTCGTGAGGTGAAGCTGGCGCTTGTGGGTTATGGCGGGGCGACGAAGGAGCAGGTCAAGCAAATGGTTGTTCATTTGCTGATGTTAAACAGCGCGCCACAAAGCGATGCGGCAGATGCCCTGGCTATTGCCATTTGCCACAGTCATCGACGTCAAAGTCTGTTGGCGCGTCAACAGGCACACCTCAGGAGGGTAAAACAATGATTGGCTGGTTGCAGGGAAAAATTGTTGATAAGGAGCATCCTGGAAAAATGGTTCTGGATGTCAATGGTGTGGGGTACGACATTGAAACGTCTTTACCCACTTTTTTTGAAGTCGAGTCCAGGGATGGGTTGCTGGGATTGCATATCCATACGATCGTGCGCGAAGATGCCTTGCTGCTTTATGGCTTCGCGGACAAGCAGGAACGAGCCCTGTTCCGGGCGTTGCTCAAGGTCAACGGCATTGGTCCCAAAGTAGCGTTGAGTATCCTGTCAAGCATTACCCCCAGCGAATTTATTCAGTGTGTTCATCAGAACAATACCCTGCAACTGACCAATATACCCGGGATTGGTAAAAAAACAGCAGAACGTCTGGTGATGGAGATGAAAGATAATCTGAATCATTTGGCTCAAGTCGAATCATTCCACCTGTTCGCCTCCAAGACGACTGGCGGCCTGCATCAGGATCAGCAGGAAGCGATCAGTGCCCTTGAGGCATTGGGTTATAAAGCCCAGGATGCGATGAAAGTGATTAAAAAAATTGATGACGGCACCAAAACCTGCGAGCAATTGATTCGGCAGGCTTTGCAACTCCTGGCAGTAAGGGCTTAATCGTTTTCCACTAGTGGGATGAACCATCGCCTCGCCGCTGAAGGGGAGGCGGACATTATTCCGCGAATTGTTCCTTTGAATTATCCTGACGCAGTGGGAAGTAAACACGGACAATGAGACCTGTGCCCTCCAGGGGTGAATCCAGTTCCACTTTACCACCATGGAGATCGGTAATTTGCCTGACAATGGCAAGGCCTAAGCCGCTGCCGGGACTTTTGTTGCCTAATACCCGGAAGAAACGTTCGAAGACGCGTGATTGCAATTCACTGGGAATCCCGGGGCCGTTATCACGCACTTCAAGAACCATGTCGTCGTTTTTCTGATAAACCTGGACCAGCACTTTACCGGCATCTTTACAATAGCGGATAGCATTGTCTACCAGGTTGCGGATAAGGATACTGATGGCCGTGAGGTTGCCGGCAAATTCAGGCAGGTTTTCTTCATGTTCAAATTCCAGCTCAATCTGCTTTTCGACGGCGCTTGGCGCCAGCATGGCCAAGACTTCGCGGGTAATTTTTACCAGATTTACTGCATCGATATCATTCAGGGAATTGGCTTCCGGAACCAGTTTGCTCATGGTTAAAAGCTGTTGGACAATATGGGTACTGCGGTTCACGCTGGCAATGAGCTTTTGCAAGGCCTGGTTTTTTTCCTCGATATCATTAGTATTTAAAGCAACCTGTGCCTGGGCTTTGAGTGCGGCCAGCGGTGTTCGCAATTCATGAGCTGCATCGGCGGCAAAACGCTTCTCGCGCTCAAAGCCTTCCTGCAGGCGATAAAACAATTTGTTTAATTCATCAATCACCGGTTTGATCTCTTCCGGTACCTCTTCAAGATCAACGGGTTTTAAATGGGTGGGGGCACGGTTAGCCACTTCCTGCGCGACACGATCAAGGCTGTCAAGGCCGCGTCCGATAATAATCCATATCAGCAAGCCCGAAAGCGGGAAGGTCAGCAACATGATGTAAAGATCATCCTGGGCAATGCGATGACCCAATTCATTACGGGTGTCATAGCGTTCAGCGAGGACGGTGCGAATACCGGCTTTGTCGTTATACGTGGTAAATACCCGCCATTTCTGATCCGATAGGTATTTATCGCTAAAACCATCTTCTTCCGCGGTTAGGGGGATTTTGGGGGCAGTGGATGAATGCAGAAGTAATTTCCCCCCATTGGTCCAGACCTGAAAATTAAATTTGTCGAGGTAATTTTTAGGCGGCAGATCGTTTAAAAAACGCCGTTGGTAATAGTTTTCGATTTTCTGAGGAATAATTTCGAGATTATTCTGAATCTTAACCAGAGGGCGTTCATGCAAATCATCGCCGAGCAAAGCCTGATAGGATAGGGCTGAAATCGCCATCAGTGTATCCAGGTGTTCCTGAATATCCTTTTGATCAAGATAATAATTACCTATAGCCGTTAACGTCGTGGTGATCGTGATAGCCAATAGAAGGTTGATCAGTAAAAATTTGCGTATGGATGATTTCACAGATGTCAGTTACTCTCGTTTTTTTCGGCCATATACCCTACACCGCGTATTGTACGAATGAAATTGGCATTCAATTTTTTACGCAGGTTATGAATATGAACTTCCAGAGCATTGCTGTCAACGTCTTCATCCCATCCATAGATGCTCTGCATTAGCTGTTCTCTGGAGAGCACCTGACCACTGTTTTCCAACAGTTTCTGCAACAGGGCAAATTCGCGGCGGGGAACATTGACCATGACGTCGTCAACGTACACCGTATGGGCGGCCGGATCAAGCGTAACATTGCGGTATTGCAAGACGGAATCGGCACGGCCGGTTGAGCGTCGGACCAAGGCCCTGACCCGGGCGCTCAGTTCGTTTAAATCAAAAGGTTTAATCAGATAATCATCGGCGCCGCTGTCGAGGCCCTTAACCCGGTCTTCTATTGATTCTCGCGCTGTCAGGATGATAACCGGCGTCGAGTTGCCTTCGTTGCGAATGGCCTGTAAAAACCCAAGGCCGGATAGCTTCGGCAAACCCAGATCAAGAATAATCAGTTCGAATGATTCAGCTTTTACGGCGGCACGGGCAGCCTCGCCATCTTTAAGCCAGTCCACAATATACCCGAATTGCGTCAAACCGGCCTTGACGGCATCACCAAGTAATTCATCATCTTCTACCAGTAGCAATCTCATGGTTTGCTCCAAATGTTATGGCAGACTTTTCCCGGAGTCCCTGGAGGGTTGGTTTTCGTCTTCCTTTTCGATAAGGTGCCGACTTAAATAAATGGCCTGTAGAAACACAAAAAGTAATGTTAATCCCGCACCGCCGAATAATTTAAAATTGACCCAGACATCGGTGCTGTAATGGTAGGCCACGTAGAGGTTTAGAATGCCCATCAGAATAAAAAAAACAGCCCAGGCATAATTTAAGCGATACCAGGTCTGCATGGGCAGCTGAATGTTATGTTCTATCATTTTCTGTATCAGTGTGCGGTTGCCGATAAAGCGTGAGCCTAAAAAAACCAGTGCTGTCAACCAATAGATGCCGGTTGGTTTCCATTTGATAAACCAGGGATCGTGAAGAATGAGGGTGGCGCCACCTAAAATAAAAATAATGCCAAGACCTATCAGATGCATTTTTTCGTAGCGTTGGTACTTGAGCCTGAAAAAGATCACCTGGATTAGGGAGGAAACCATCGCGACAGCGGTAGCATAATAGATGCCATACAGTTTATAGGTGATAAAGAATAGAAGTATCGGAAAAAAGTCAAACAATAATTTCATGAGTGTTTGCTAATTTTTACAGGCAGTTAAGTTATAATTAAGTATAACACACCATTTACCATCAACTTGCAAGGAAGTTTGCCTATATTTACTTTTCTTTACGGTGTTTTAGCGCCTTCGTTATTAATTTCTTCCTTTTTGCTGTCAATGCGTCAATTAAGTACTATGATTGTATAATGTTTGAACACTTGCTGTTGAGGGTGGCAAGTACCAAAAGCATAAGAATCCAACGGATATAAGATACTGGCACGTTCCCCATAAAGGGGATGGCGTGGTAGAGAAGCTGCCGATTCACCGCGGCCTGAGGTGATCGTTGTTTGATTTAGCCATGAAGGAATGGGACTATGGGGTTTTTTATTGATAAGAGTGCAACCAAAAAAGTATTGGTTTTAGGGGATAAGGCGAGCGGGAAAAGAACGTTTTTGCTTTATTACAAAGATAATTTATGGGTACAGGATACCGGGCCGTTTTCCACGTTAAAGCTTACTGATCAGGATGAGAACATCGCTATTGCTTTTGATTTAAATCAGGTCATGGATGGAAAAACAATGCCTTCCCCGCGGGAAAAGGTCAAGTATGATTTGATTCTTATCCTGGGTGATTTGTCTTCGGAGCATTTTAAAGAGACCTGTAACGGCGGCAGGGATTGTGCCGAGCGCTTTTTTCCGCAGGTCAGCCGGATGATCGTGGGGACTAAAGCCGATGAGAAATTACCGGGCAACAACAGCGACAATATGGCCATTGAAACCTCGGCAAAGACTGGAGAAGGGTTTAATAATTTCAAGCGGGTTTTTTTACATAAATTAAAAATGACGCCTGATGGTTCACAGGCGCATCAGCCATTTTCTATCGGCAATAACTAACCGAGAATTAACTTCTGGCCTGGCTTAAGCAGCCGGCTGTTAATATGTGGATTTAAACGCGTCAGGTTGGCTATGGTGGTGTTGTAGCGCTTAGCAATCCGGCTTAGGTTATCGCCCGCTTTAACCGTATAAATGCCAGCCTTTACTACGCGTTTCCATATGATTAATTGTTGTCCCTTACGTAACAAGGCCTGGTTGGGTATTTTGTTCCAACGGCGTATTTCTGATGCCTTGACATTGTATTTGGTCTCAAGGGTATGGAAACTGTCGCCAGGTTGAACAATATGAAGCACTTTATAAGTCTGGGTGGTTGCCGGCGTATCCGGTGTATTGAGAACAGTGGGCCGTTTGGAGGCTGCCACGCTGGTGTTTTTACTGCTGGGTATTAACAGGAACTGCCCGGCCTTTAATTTTTCTGAATGCAGCTGGTTCAGTTCACGTATCATTTTAACCGTGGTGAAATAACGCTGCGCAATGGAATTGAGGCTGTCGCCGCTTTTTACCTGATGACGGGTCAGGCTTACGCGTTTTTCCTGAGGAACCAAGGCTAAGTTGCGGTTAAAATAAGCCACTCTATCAGCGGGGATTAACAACTTAAAAGGTTTATAAGGGGCTGTTGCCCAGCGGTTATAGCCGGGATTCAATTTAATCAGGTCGCTGTAGGAAATGCCTGCCAGCTTGGCTGCATGGTTTAAGTCAATCTGACTGCCGATATTGACTTCTTCAAAATAGGGCGTGTGCGGAATATCCGGGAGGGTGACATGGTAGCGTTGTGGGTATTTAATAATTTCAGCCAGGGCTAAGAGGCGGGGAACATAGGCTCGCGTTTCTTCAGGGACAGGCAGGCTCCAAAAGCGGATATTGCGTGACTGGCCACTGTTTTTGATCGCTTTGGAGATGGTGCCCTCGCCTGAATCATAGGCGGCGATAGCAAGTATCCAGTTGCCATTGAAGTATTTATTGAGGTACGTCAGGTAATTTAATGCAGCATCGGTGGAGGGGCGGATACTGCGGCGCGCATCAAACCACCAATCCTGTTTTAAACCGAGATTGTTACCGGTTCCTGGCATTAACTGCCATAAACCTGCAGCCCCGGCACCTGAATAGGCAAAGGGATCGTAAGCGCTTTCAATCATGGGCAGCAGGGCAATCTCGCCTGGCATGTTGCGTTTACGGATTTCCGTGACGATATGATAAATGTAAGGCTCGGACCGTGCGAGTTTCTGCAGGTAGCTGGGATGAGCAATTAGCCAGCGTAATTGGGCCTGCACTTCGGGTTGAGTGACCTCATGATTGAGCGTCAACTGGCCGCGTAACACATCCCAGACAGAAGGGATAGAGCTGGTGAATGCGGTCGCGGACATGCCCCAACCGATTGAAAATAAAAGAAACAATCTCGTAACAATTGATGCCTTATACTTCAATGCAAAAGCCTGTTATTAATTATTGGCTGGCCAGTGTACTAAATTATGGCCCGCCAATAAACCCTTTTTGATAATTTATTAACCGAATAGATTTTAATTGGCTCGTTTATTGGTTTTGTTTATTCACAATGATTAATAAAAAATCAAGTCGTTCCATTGCGTGAAGGCATCAGGGGTAACAAAAAATGTTTGGGACATGGGCAAAGCCGTTTGGCCCTCGCCCGCTTGCGGGGTGAGGGATGTCGTTAATGCTGTGGAGAATGCGTTGGATGTTCTTTTTGCTCATCCCGGCTATCATGCGCCTGGATGGCAGCATCCACAGCCTTTTTCAGGTTGTTAATCAGATCTTCGGAGTGGGTCGTGTGTTTGCGGGCAAAAAACTCATCATAAACCGGATTTTTATGGGTTTTGATGGTTGCCATTTTAGTCTTGTTCTGAGATAGAGCGGACAAGGTATCGGTAATGACTTCCAAATCACTTTTTGCCTGCACAATACGATGATAAAGTTCATCAAGGTATTCGCCTTTTGCATGGCGAATTATAGACGACGAAGCCATCAGAGACTGCGCATGTTTATTCAGGGCATCCAGTAACGTCATGATGTTTTTAGGTAGTGCCTTGTCAGGCCTGTCGAGTCCTAATTCATCCAGGTGCCGTTGCTCCTGTTTCCTTTGGGTATCATGTTGTGAAGGAGGTGGTTCGACCTTAAGTTTGTGTTCATAGGCTTGTTCAAACTTTTCCGCCAGGTAGGCGTGCATGTCTGCCGTGGGATGAACATCATCCCAGAACATGTAGCCTTGGGAAGGAGAAATTTGTTTTTTAGCATCGACGGGATCGTTCTTGTCTTTTTTAAAGGCGTCTGACTCAGTAAAGGGTTTGGTTAATTTATCCTGGTCAAAACCGTATTTTTTGGGATCCTGATAGGCTTCCTGCAGGAGGGAGCAGACGTCAAAAACGTCAAGAAAAACGGGGGGATTAAGCTTGGCGTATTTATCCTTGAGTTCTTCGCATTTCTTGGCCAATTGCTTATTAAAATAAACGGATATCAGATGGGCATTTTTTTGTTCTTCACCGCCTTTTCTGGCATAACGCGGCGTTAGTGACAAATCCGGCAAATTAAACAGGACAACATTGCGATACCCTTGGGCAATCAGTTTTTCAATATTGTTAATCCGCGCAGCAATCGCTTTGTCAGCCTCCCCCATGGTGGGCTTGCCGTTGACCGTAATTAAATCATTGGCGCCTGACCATTCAATGATGAGCGTGTCTTCCTTTTCAGCCTGCGAGATCGTGTATTTCTTATCATCATCCAGCAAGGCTTGACGTTTCTCGTCTAAGTTCGAGACGATTTGGCGAGCCCCTTCCTTGCCTAAATCCAGTGTCAATTCTTTGGAGTAGTCATGGGCGGTTAATCCGCCTTCGCAGTAATAACGGGCGAAGCGGTGGCCTTCATACAACACATGCAAATCATCATTTAAAGAAAATGCGTTTTCATTGCGGCGTTTAAAACCATGATCATTGGTGAGCAAGGCATCCGCCAAATCGGCATTGCCTCGGCCCATATGGGGCAGTTTTTCTTGACGGCGGCGACGCTGAAGTTCCAGTTGTTCAACGGTGGTGGCGGCGACAAAGTCACCCCATAAGAAGCCATTGGTAAAGCGGCCGCGTGGTGATTTGCCTTTAAGCCCGCTTAAATAGTCCATGGGGATAATGCCGAATAGCTTACGGCGATCCATGGTGCCTCGATCGGATAAACTGTCACCTAGAAAAACAATGTGTCTGAATTTACGCGTCATTTTTAGCATCATGGAAGAAACAATAGCTCAAATTATAACCAATTTGGCCGTCCATTAAAAGTAAATAGATCGTAAAATGACGAGCAGTTAAGCTTTAAAATTATTTTTGTCTTCCCGTAACTGTTGAAAAACCAGGAGTGGGGTCTTATCGATCACGCCTCTGGCGCGGGCATAAGCCATCACAGCCGGCTCCTCCGTGCGCAAAAACGGGTTGATTTTCTTCTCTTTCTCAATCGTTGAAGGCAGGGTGCAATGGATAGGCTGTTGTTTAAGCTGATCTAAGTAATGGGCTATCTCTTCATTTTGCGGTTCGACGTGAGCGGCAAAGCCTAGATTCTGTTGCGTGTATTCATGCGCACAATAAACCCGGGTAGCATCCGGCAGGGCTTTTAAGCGCTGCAACGAGCGGTACAAGTCGTTCAGCGTGCCGTCAAACACACGGCCGCAGCCGGCCGAAAACAGGGTGTCGCCGCAAAAAAGCAGGTTTTGCGCTTCATCATACAGGCTAATATGGGTTGAGGTATGGCCGGTGGTGTTTAAAACCTGAAAGTTCACAGTAGACAGGGCGAGTGTATCGCCTTCGCGTAATCGTTGCGTTGCAGTTGGTATACGGGAGTCTTCAGGGGCGTAAATGGCGATGTTGGGGCAGGCATTCAATAAATTCTCGACGCCACCGATGTGATCGGCATGATGATGCGTTAACACAATGGCTTCAAGCGTAAGTTGATGATCATGGAGGTAGTGCAAAACCGGTTGGCTGTCGCCTGGATCCATGCAAATGGCGGTGTTTTGCTCGTCATTGACAATGAGCCAGATGTAATTGTCAGTAAAGGCGGGGATGGGAATAATTGTCATATCGATTCCGTGCTGATTATTCAATGTGATAGGAAGAAATGCCTGGATTAAACAGAGACTGCAGGTAATCCAGGGCCTCTTTCATTTCGCCTGCCAGGGTATAGGGTGGATTCACTATCCACAAACCGCACCCGGTCATGCCGCCGCTTTGGGCTTTGGTCCAATTAAATTCCACGCGCAGGGTATTGGCCGCGGGAATATCCGCCAGATTCCTGATTAACTGCTGATGGTGATAATGATCCACCAGCGGGTACCAAAGGCAATAAACACCGCTCGCAAAGTGGGGAAAGGATTGTTTAATCGCCTGCGGAATGTATTTGTATTCGCTTTTAATTTCATAGGAGGGATCTATAAATATCAAGCCGCGGTGTTCCGGGGGCGGCAGCAGGGCCTTTAATTGATGAATGCCGTCAGACTCACTGAAAAATACACGCTTGCCCTGGCGTTTTAGCTGCTTGAGCTGTTCAAATTCCTGAGGATGGAGCTCGCAGCAAAACAACCGATCTTTCTCCCTGAATTGGGCAATGGCAATGGCTGGGGACCCTGGGTAATAACGGAGTGTCTGCGTGGGGTTATGTGCTTTAAGCAAGGTCATGTAAGGTGTAAAAACTGGCGGCAATTGCTGTTGTTTTTCCCATAACAGGGAAATACCCTGCTTGTACTCAGACGTTTTATTGGCCTGACTGTCTTTCAAGTCATAAAGGCCGCGCCCGGAATGGGTTTCCAAATAAAAAACAGGCTTGTCTTTTTGAATCAGGTAATCAATAAGCCGTGTTAAGGCGACATGCTTGATGACATCGGCAAAATTGCCGGCATGGTATCCGTGTTGGTAACTGAGCATAGCGAATCAATGGCAAAATAACAGGGCGTTGATTATAGCCTGACTAACACGCGCCGTCTTATTTTTCCGTAAAAATTATTGGCATGCTTGCACTATACTTACAATGTGGAAATCATTACGGAGGCCGACATGAGCTTGCACAAAGAGCAGGATGATGACAGCTACTCGTTTACCGATTTTTCTATCGAAGAGGATGCCGATGAGTTAAATCGGAAAAAACACCTGCGAAAAAAACTCGAAGAACGTCTGGAGAGAAAACGTCTCAAAGAAGAATTCGACGAGCTCGATGGTGAATTTGACTGGGATGAACTGGATCGCTAGGTAAAACCGGGCTGACATCCTGGGATTGATTAATCAGGCATGATGCCAAAGGGTGCGTTATGCCTGTTAAATTATTTTTTTCTCCAACAAATCCATCAAATATCACGCGCATAAATTTTTAAAATTTCATTAATAATTATAATCTTATTTTTTTTAAATTTTACAATTAATTTTGTTGATACTATTCTTATTAATTGAGGAATATAAATTTTATCTTTTCTTATATTTTTTCTGAAATTATAAAATGGAGAATTAAAAATGAATAAGGAAATATTTGAGGGAAATTGGGAAGAAATGAAGGGTAAAATAAAACAGCAATGGGGAAGGCTAACCGATGATGATTTGCTTGAAATCGAAGGAGACAATCAAGAGATTTATGGTAAATTAACGAAACATTACGGTTATACTAAAGATGAAATCGACAAGCAATTGGAGCGATTCAGAAAACACTAATAGGAAATTTAAGGAGTAAACCATGTTATATTGGGCTCTTGTTTTTCTGGTGATTGCCATTGTTGCGGGTTTGTTTGGTTTCCGGGGAGTGGCATCAACAGCAACGGAAATTGCTAAGATATTATTCTTCTTATTCTTGGTCATTTTTATTGTGTTGTTGGTGTTAAATTTACTAACAGGAACTCCGCCGCCGACACCAGCGGTAACCCCATAAACGGCAGAAATTGTCTTATTAATGCACAGGATAAAAAGCAGCGGTTAAACCCGCTGCTTTTTTATTTAAACAGCCCCTGATTGCGGCCCTGTTCCCAACCGATTATAGTAGGGTAATCCTCATTATTCAGGGACGAAATGATATGATGGCATTTTTATTTCTACTTCTGACTCTGGTGATTTCCTTTGCCTGGGTTGGGCGACGAAACCTGGCTTTATCAACACTGGTTTTTGCACTTTTCCTGGGGACGGCCTCTTTTATTCACCACATCACCAGTCAGTTAAATCTTAATTTATAGGAAGCAGGGATGAACACGGTATTCATGAATCGCCTGATGCAAATCGTTAACCTGTTAAATGCCCTCGGTATCGTGCTGATTTTATTGATGGCTTTTGTTTTTCAATTTGTTTTTAAAGAATTGCCTTGCCCTTTATGCTTGTTGCAACGTGCCGGTTTTTTAATCACTGCCATCGGTTTCCTGTTGAATTTACGTTTTGGCCTGCGCCCAAGCCATTATGCCTTGTCTTTACTTGGGGCTTTATTCACGGCTTTCGTAGCCTTACAGCAAATTGCCCTGCATGTGCTTCCTGGCAGTGGAGGGTATGGTTCAAGCATTTTCGGCCTGCATATGTACACCTGGTCTTTTATTATTTCCATGGCCATTGTGCTGTTCAATACCATGATTCTGGGTGTAGATACACAGTATCAAAAGGAAAAGCGTCACATCGCTGTGATTAAGCCTATCATGCATGCAGTGTTTGGCCTTCTATTTTTTCTGGCCTTGACTAACTGTATTGCGATAATGGCTGAGTGCGGCCTTAAAGCGTGCCCGGATAACCCGACTGCTTATTTATGGTAGTCCGTTGTGATGGTGATGAGTGGCGGCAAACACGGTGTTTTGCAGCAGGGCGGTGATGGTCATGGGGCCTACCCCGCCAGGGACGGGTGTAATCCAGCCGACCCGCGTAACGGCCTGGTTAAAATCAACGTCCCCGCGCAGTTTTCCGTCTTTCAGGCGATGAATCCCCACATCGATGATCACTTGATCACGATGCAGCCATTTGGCCTCGATCACATCCTGTTTGCCGGTTGCGACCACCAGCACATCAGCCATGCGTACATGTTCTTCAAGATGTCGCGTAAAACGATGGCAGATCGTTACCGTTGCCCCTTCGGCTAAAAATTCAAGCCCCATGGGCCTGCCGACGATGTTGGATGCCCCAATCACAACCGTATGACGACCCCGCAGGGCGATGCCATTGGCCTTGAGCAGCTGGATAATGCCGTAAGGCGTGCAGGGACGCATAAGCGGCAGGCGCTGCGCCAACCGTCCCAGATTATAAGGGTGGAAACCGTCGACGTCTTTTAAGGGGCTGATGCATTCAATGATCTTGTGGGTATCCATGTGGTCGGGGAGAGGCAGCTGCACCAGAATGCCGTCAATGGCGGGCGAGTGATTCAATTCGTCAATTAAATCAAGCAACTGCTGTTCGGATGTCTCTGTTGGCAAATGATAGGATTTGGAGGTAATGCCTACCTCTTCGCAGGCTTTGCTTTTATTCGTCACATAGATATGTGATGCGGGATCGTCACCCACCAGGATGACGGCCAGGGCCGGCGCGCGCAGGCCTTTGACAAGCCGTTCATGAATGGCCAGTTTAAGCTCATTTTTTTTTAACTGGGCAAGGGCTTTGCCGTCCAGGATGAAGGCAGTCATGCAATATCCTCGCAGAGAATATGGTGGGCCGGATTATGAAATAGCCGGCAGGCTTATGCAATCCTCTTTGCTTATAAATTGCTGAAAGCAGCGTTTAAATGGCTAGTAAATTTTCAATATGAGACTTGAAAGGGCAAACGTGGCTTATTGTCATTGAACCTGTTGAATACCCGTGATGAAGATGCTATTTTTTGGCTATTAATTAAAAGGTTAGACTGTCCATGCAGGGAGCGCCAATTGAATAAGACACGGTTGTATGTCGCGATAATGGCATCGTTACCTTTTGCTGCATTTGCACTCGGCATGGGAGATATGACGGTTGAATCGTCTCTGAATCAGCCTTTTAAAGCCGAAATTCAGCTGATTGACGTCGATATCCCGCTTGCCGGCATCAAGGCGCGTCTTGCTTCGGTCGAAGATTTTGCGCGCATTGGCCTGGATCGAAATGAAATCCTCACGTTGCTGCGTTTTGAAGTCAGGAAAAATGAGCAGGGACAACCGATTATTCTAATTTCCTCGCACGAACGCATCGTGGAGCCTTTTCTTGAAATCGTTGTCGATTTAACCTGGGCGAATGGCCAGGTTTATCGCGCCTACACCGTTTTGCTTGACCCGCCCGGTTATCAATTAAGTGGTGGAGTAAAAGCCACCGGCTCACCGGTCAAACTAAAAACATACGCGAGTGAGCCGGGTGTCGTTGACAAGCCGTCTTATGCCCACGTGGTCGAACAGGGCTCCGGGAGCGGCAAATTGCGCAAGGAGGCCACGTATGGCCCTACTGTCGCGAATGAAAACATTTGGCAGATTGCTCAACGCTACACTACGCCTAATACCACTATTCAACAAGTCATTTTAGCCATTGTGGGAACCAACTCCCAGGCCTTTACCCAAGGTAATTTAAACGGCCTTAAAACCGGCGAGCGTTTGCGCATCCCGTCAAGCGATGAGGTTAAAAAGGTACCCGAAGAACTGGCGCGGGGCGAAGTCGAGGCGCATGATTTGGCCTGGAGAAACAAGGAAGAAATCAAACATGTGCTATTGCCTCCTTACATTGATGGCGTTGCCGGCACGTCGCAGTTCGAAAATAAGCCAGGGGCCCAGCCCGTAACCCAGCCAGCCAGTGGCGCAAGCCCCTCCAACATTCCTCAGTCGCCGGTCTTTAACCAGCAAAAAACAACTAATGGCAATACCTTTACAGATATCTTCTCCACGGCGGATTCAGTCCTATCGGCAGAAGCCAGCAAAAAACCGGTTACCACGGACAAACAGCCGGTTAAAACCGATTCAGCCCTCAAGGCTGAGATGGATGTGACCAACGCCGCCATTGATTCCATGCGCCTGGTTAACTCGCAGTTAAAAAATCAGCTTCAATCCCTGGAAAAGGACAATAAAGCCCTGCAGGATCAGATGAGCAAGCGCGACGAGGATATCAAGCAGTTACGCGAACAAATGGCTCTGCTGCTTAAACAGCGTCAGGCCATTGCCGCCCAGGCAAGCCAGATGCCGGCTGAAGAAGAATCATCCAATCTATGGCTTTATCTGCTGTTGATTCTGGCTGCTGCAGGCGTGGGGACCTTTACCTGGTTCTTCCTTAAACAAAAGGCAAACCGCCGCAATTCGCTGTCTGAACCGGATGACCATCCTGAGGATCATACGCCGCCTGAGCCAGTCAAGCCGCTGCTGCAGGCAAAGGCTGTTGAAGCGGATCGCACCGACGATGATACTGGAAGCATGGCAGCAGAGACCAGTCCCCTGCGCGAGCCGGTAGAAAGCACGGCTGACAAACCAACCTCCAAAGCTCCGTTAACCATTCACCAGGCAGCCATTGAACCCGCCGTACCTCCTGTTGAGCCGGTAGCCAGTCTGCAAGCGGATGAAGAAAAAACGCCAGTCATTTCCTCTGAGGTCAACGAGGCGGTGCCTGAAGAACTCCCTGAACCCGTCATTGAAAATCAAGCAGCGCAGGATGAACCCCTGCCGGCAGAACCGCAGATGTCAATTCAGGAAAGCGAACAGCCGCTTGCCTATGAGTCGACCGATGAACCGGCTGCGGTCGATGCATTGGCAAAGACAGAAAAAACCGGCGAGAAAAAAGAATACAAACGACCCTTAAGTGATTTACTGAAAACAGCATCCGATTACCCGGTCGAAGTCGTCGGTGTAGACAGCCAGGTGCACGAGGCCATCGAACCGTTGCAACCTGATGAAGAACCCGCTTCGATAGTAGAAGAAGCATCCGAATCCGAACATTTTGCGCTTGATTTTGAACCCAGTCTCGAAAAAATGGTGGAAGAGAACAAGCAAAAGCAAACGGTTTCTGAGGATGTCGAGCCTCCACTGGACGACGGGCTTGATTTCATTCCAACACCGATTGAAGCAAAGACAGAAGAAAAAGCCGTTGTCCCTGCAGTCGATACAGGCGACGACCATGCACTTAAATGTGAGACCGGCCTCCAATATGAGCCTGCCCGGATAAAGCCTGAGAAAGCGGATGTCCAAACCATCGAGTCGCCTGAAATCGATGAATTGTTGAAATCAGACGACAATGAGGATGAAGGACCCGTCATTAATTTTGATCATGTGATCGAGGAAGAAAGCGCAAACGAGGCAAAGGCATTGGCCGCTAAATCCGGAAAATCTAAAAAAGCGACGAAAGCCAATTTGGCGGATGAGAATGCTTTTGACACCATCGCACTGGAAGATTCCGACGAAGAAAACATCGCATTCGACACCGATGACGACGGGGCCAATGAATTTAATTTCGAGGCGGAGTTTAGTGCTGATGAGCCGTTAGCGGAGACGCCGGAAGAAATCGATGAAATGACTCGCGCATCAGAGGAGCCTGACGACTCGCCTGCCAGTGAAAAGAAGCTGGTGAAAAGTAAGAAAGCCCTGGATACCCTGATGGCTTTGGCTAAAACCTACCTTAGTATGGATGATCACAAAGCGGCTAAACAATCCCTGCAGGAACTGGTCGAATTCGGTAATAAAAAACAACGCACCGAAGCGCAGAAACTGCTGGATGAAATGGATAAAAAATAATCCCTGTTCAGGCGGTTTCGGTTTCACGGAAGTAGACTGGACAAACGCCGGCTGGTGTTATACATTGACCCTTTTGGGCAGGAATAGTGATGCGTATTGCCTTAGGGGTTGAATACGATGGATGCCAGTACCATGGCTGGCAAGCACAAACAGGCCTGCATACTGTTCAGCAAGTTATCGAATCAGCGCTGTCGAAAGTAGCTGATTGCCCGATTAGTGTTGTTTGTGCAGGCAGGACGGATACAGGCGTCCATGCAACCAACCAGATTATTCATTTTGATTGCGATAAAGAAAGAACCATTCGCTCCTGGATTCACGGCGCCAATTCGTTTTTACCGAAAGACGTTTGCGTGAAATGGGGCAGGGAGATGCCGGACGATTTCAATGCCCGGTACTCGGCCTTGTCTCGCCGGTACCGCTACATTATTTACAATGCGTCGATACGTCCCGCCCTGCTTAGGGGGAATGTAACCTGGCAGTATCGGCTTTTAGACCATCGTCTGATGGCTGAGGCCAGCCAATACCTGGTAGGCGAAAACGATTTTACTTCTTTTCGTTCCGTTGAATGCCAATCCAATACACCGATGCGTAACATCCATCAATTGGAGGTGACGCGCATAGGCGATTTAATTGTCATTGACATTACTGCCAATGCTTTTCTCCACCACATGGTGAGGAACATTGCCGGCGTCCTCATCGCAGTCGGTTCCGGTAAAAAGCCGGTGGAATGGGTCAAAGAAGTACTTCATGCCCGCGACAGGCGTCTTGGCGCGGAGACTGCGCCGCCTTATGGCCTTTATCTGGTGGCGGTCACTTATCCTAAGGAGTACGGTGTCATGCAAATGGCGCCTGGCCCCTTGTTTCTTGGAGAGCGTTGATTGACCGCAAATCGCATTAGAATAAAGATGTGCGGTATGACCCGCGAGGAGGATGTCAGGCTGGCGGCTGCGTTGGGTGCTGATGCGGCAGGTTTTATATTTTATGACAAAAGCAAACGCTTTATTTCGGTGCAACAGGCTCATGAATTAATGCGGGCATTGCCACCCTTTATGAATGCGGTGGCCGTGGTCGTGAATCCCGAGGTCGCGTTGGTTAATGAGATTGTGGAAAAATTACCGATCCAATACCTGCAGTTTCATGGTGATGAAACCCCTGATTTCTGCGATCAGTTTGCCTTCCCCTACATCAAGGCCATTCCCGCCGTTTCTGCCGAGGCTATTGCAAACGCGGTTAAGCGTTATGCCGGCGCTAAGGCAATTTTGCTCGATACGCCTTGTGATTCCTGGGGCGGCAGCGGCAAGGTGTTTGATTGGCGGGCTATTCCCCCGCGGCTCGATAAAGCGATCATTATGGCTGGGGGGTTAAATGCCGGCAATATCCGGGAAGCAGTCAGCGTTTATCGTCCTTATGCAGTGGATGTATGCAGCGGTATGGAAGCGGCTCCCGGGATTAAAGACCATCATCAAATGAAATTATTTGTTCAGGCTCTAGGAGACATGTAAATGCGTTTCAGCGACCTTCCTGATGAACACGGCCATTTTGGCCCTTACGGCGGTGTGTTTGTTGCCGATACCTTAATGCAGGCTTTAGAGCAATTAAAAGCAGCCTATGAAAAATACCGCGTTGATCCTGATTTTCTGGCTGAATTGACCTCGGAATTAAAGGACTACGTTGGTCGTGCTACCCCTTTATATTACGCCGAACGGTTGAGTAAACAATTGGGCGGTGCGGAAATTTATTTAAAGCGTGAAGATCTCAATCATACTGGTGCTCACAAGATTAATAATACGGTGGGACAGGGCTTATTGGCCAAACGCATGGGCAAGACGCGCATCATCGCCGAAACAGGCGCTGGCCAGCATGGCGTTGCTTCTGCTACGGTTGCAGCCAAGCTGGGTCTTGAATGTGTCGTTTACATGGGTTCCGAAGACATTAAACGCCAGGCCAGCAACGTTTACCGCATGAAACTTTTGGGCGCTGAAGTTGTGCCGGTTACCGCCGGTTCCAAGACCCTGAAAGATGCCTTAAACGAAGCCATGCGTGATTGGGTAAGTCACATTGACAATACGTTCTATATCATCGGCACAGTTGCGGGTCCCCATCCTTACCCGCAAATTGTCCGTGATTTTCAAGCCGTCATTGGCCGCGAAGCGCGTGCCCAGATGCTTGAGAAAGCCGGCGCCTTACCGGATGCGCTGGTTGCCTGCGTTGGCGGGGGCTCCAATGCCATGGGTTTGTTTTATCCTTTCCTTGATGATGAATCCGTCGCCATTTATGGCGTTGAAGCGGCAGGCAAGGGCATTGAAAGCGGCGAACACGCGGCTTCATTGATTGCGGGTAAGCCCGGTGTTCTGCATGGTAACCGTACTTACCTGCTTTGTGATGAAAACGGTCAAATCAAAGATACCCATTCCATTTCGGCCGGCCTTGATTACCCCGGTGTGGGTCCTGAACATGCCTATCTCAAAGATAAAGGGCGCGTCCATTATGTCCCGATAACAGACGAGGAAGCCTTGCAGGCTTTTCGTACCCTGACTCGAACAGAAGGCATTATCCCTGCGCTGGAATCCAGTCACGCCGTGGCCTATGCCATGAAACTGTCAAAGACCATGGCGCCTACCCAACGAGTAATTGTCAATTTGTCAGGACGCGGCGACAAGGACATGCATACCATTGCCGCGATCGACAATTTGACTATTTAAGGCAGGCAGTGATGAATCGAATTGATGCATGTTTAGAGCGATTGCAACGCAGCAATAAAAAAGTCTTAAGCCCTTATATCACAGCAGGCGATTTACAGCCTGAAAAAACCGTGGCATTGATGCATGCGCTGGTCAAAGCCGGGGCTGATATTCTTGAAGTGGGTATTCCCTTTTCCGATCCCATGGCTGAGGGGCCGGTCATTCAGGCGGCGATGGAGCGTTCGCTGCATAACGGCACGACCCTTAAAACAGTGCTGCAGTACGTGACAGCGTTTCGCCAACAGGATACTGTCACCCCCATAATTCTCATGGGGTATGTGAATCCTGTGGAAATGTATGGTTATGAACGCTTCGCGCGCGAAGCAAAAGCGGCAGGTGTGGATGGTACTATTCTCGTGGATTTGCCGCCTGAAGAAAGTGTCGATGTCGCAAAAATCTGGCGTGAAACAGGACTTTATATGATTTACCTCTGCTCACCCACGACCAGTGATGAGCGGATGGAGCGCATCAATCAATTCGCCCAGGGGTATCTGTATTATGTTTCTTTAAAAGGGGTCACCGGCGCCAGCAGTTTTGCTTTGGATGAGGTAAAAAAACACTATCAGCATCGTCAATCGCAAACCCGTTTGCCGCTTATGGTAGGATTTGGTATTAAAACGGCAGACATGGCGGCACAGGTTGCCGGGTTTGCTGATGGGGTAATTGTCGGAGCCGCTCTGGTGGAGCGTCTCTTTGACAGTTATAACCGGCAGGATGATTATATTTTACAGGGCGTCACTCTGATTGAGGATATGCGCCGTGCCATCGATGAATAATGGATAGAAACATGACAGAAAGCAGTGAAAAAAGAGCTCATTTTATACGTCAGTTAATTAGCGATGAATTAGCCAGCGGCAAGCATCAACAGGTCGTGACCCGTTTTCCGCCGGAGCCCAATGGGTACCTGCATGTCGGCCATGCGAAATCCATCTGCCTGAATTTTGGTCTTGCCGAGGAATTTAAGGGACGCTGTTATCTTCGTTTTGACGATACCAATCCCATCAAAGAAGAGGAAGAGTTTGTTAATGCCATCATTGATGACGTGAAATGGCTGGGCTTTGAGTGGTGCGGCATGACTCATTCTTCCGACTATTACCAACAGCTTTATGATTACGCCGTGCTGTTGATTAAAGCAGGAAAAGCTTACGTGGACAGCTTGAGCATGGAAGAAATCCGCTCTTACCGCGGCACGCTGCAGATGCCGGGTAAAGAGAGTCCTTACCGTAACCGTTCGGTGGAAGAAAACCTTGATCTGTTTGAGCGCATGAAAGCTGGTGAGTTCCCGGATGGCACCCATGTGCTCAGAGCACGGATTGACATGCAGTCGGGTAATGTGAATATGCGCGATCCTGTGTTATACCGCATACGCCATGCCAGCCACCAGCGTACGGGCAATGACTGGTGCATTTACCCCATGTACGACTATGCGCATCCAATTTCCGATGCCCTGGAGTATATTACCCATTCCTTGTGTACACTGGAGTTTCAGGATCATCGTCCGTTGTATGACTGGTTCATTGATAACCTCCCGGTGCCTGCCCGCCCGGTACAGACAGAATTTGCCCGCTTAAACCTGTCTCATACGGTCACCAGTAAACGTAAATTGCGAGAACTGGTTGAGAAAAAAATTGTTTCCGGTTGGGATGATCCTCGCCTGCCAACTTTGCGCGGTATGCGTAAGCGCGGCTATCCGCCGGCGGCTATTCGTCAGTTTTGTGAGATGATCGGTATCTCCCGGAGTGATTCAGTAATCGACATGTCCCTGCTCGAGGAGTGTGTCCGCGACGAACTGAATAAGACAGCCAAACGCGCACTGTGTGTGCTGGAGCCGCTTAAACTGGTCATTGAAAATTACCCTGATGATCACGTGGAGGAATTAAACGCTGCCTTCCATCCCCAGGATGAGCAGGCTGGAAGCCGTATGCTTCCCTTTAGCCGGGAACTCTACATTGAGCGATCTGATTTTATGGAAGACCCCCCTAAAGATTTTTTCCGTTTGGCGCCCGGACGAGAAGTGCGTTTGCGAAATGCCTATGTTATCCGTGCCAATCAGGTCATCCATGATGATAATGGAGAGATCATGGAGGTGCGTTGTACCTATGATCCCGGTACGTTGGGGAAAAATCCACCTGATCGTAAAGTGAAGGGTGTCATTCACTGGGTCTCCACCCGTCATGCTTACCCGGTCAAGATCTATCAATACGACCGGCTGTTTAATGATGCAAACCCGGCACGTGAAGAGGATTTTCTGCAATTTCTGAATACGAATTCCTTACAGGTCCGGGAGGGATTTTGTGAGCCCTCTCTGGCCAAACAGTCCGTGGGCGAAACCTTCCAGTTTGAACGGTTAGGTTATTATTGTGTCAATGAGGTGGTCAATCATAAAGTCATTGCCTTTCACCGCATTGTCGGATTAAAGGATACCTGGGGCAAAACGAGCTGAGAGGAAGGTATGTTATATTTATATAATTCATTAACCCGAAAAAAAGAACAATTTGTACCCATTCATCCCGGAAAAATCGGCCTGTATGCCTGCGGTATTACTGTGTATGACCGTTGCCATCTGGGCCACGCCCGCTCGATGGTAGCCTTTGATGTCATGGTCCGTTTCCTGCGCGCTGAAGGTTATGACGTCACTTATGTCAGAAACATCACCGACATTGATGATAAAATCATTGTCCGAGCCAATGAACGGCACATGCCGATTGATCAGCTGACATCGCTCTACATCGAAGCCATGCATGAGGATGCCCGCGCGCTGAATATTCTGCCGCCTGATGTGGAACCTCGGGCCACCGCGCATATTGAGGCCATCATCCGCTTAATCGAACGGCTAATGGCGAAAGGTTTTGCTTATGTCAGTGACAATGGCGATGTCTGTTTTGAAGTTGAGCGTTTTAAAGACTATGGCAAGTTGTCCAATAAAGAGATTGAAAACCTCATTGCCGGCGCACGCATCGATGTGGTCAGGGAAAAACGCTCGCCGCTTGATTTTGTGTTGTGGAAGAAAGCGAAAGCAGGAGAGCCCAGCTGGTCCTCGCCTTGGGGTGATGGCCGTCCCGGTTGGCATATTGAGTGTTCTGCCATGGCGATGCAGGAGCTGGGTGAACAATTCGATATTCATGGCGGTGGCCTGGATTTACAGTTCCCGCATCACGAAAATGAAATAGCCCAGAGTGAGGCAGCCAGCGAAAAGCCATTTGCCAATTATTGGTTGCATGTCGGCATGCTGCAGGTCAACAATGAGAAGATGGCAAAATCGGTTGGCAATTTCTTTACCATTGAAGATGTCTTGAAAAAGCACCATCCGGAAGCCATTCGTTATTTCCTGTTAAGCAGTCATTACCGCAGCCCGTTAAATTATTCTGAAGAGAACTTGCATAATGCCCGTAAGGCCCTGGCACGGCTTTATCAATCCATTAAAGACATTCGCCTGGATGATTCTCTGACTTTGCATGAGAAGTGGGAAGCGGAATTTGCGGCGGCCATGAATGATGATTTCAATACACCCGTGGCTTTGGCTGTGCTGTTCGAACTTAGCCATGAAATCAATAAAACCCGTGATCCGCAATTAGCCTTGACACTGAAGCATTTAGCCGGCGTGTTAGGATTAATGCAATCAAATCCGTTGGACTTCCTGCAGGCGGGTTTAAACGAGGAAGACAAGGGAGGTATTGAACAATTAATTCAGGAGCGCCTGCAGGCTCGCGCCAACAAGGATTGGGCGCGTGCTGATGAAATCCGGGATTCATTGGCCAAGTCAGGTATTGAGTTGCTAGACGGCCCGCATGGAACAACCTGGCGAAAGGTGACCGATTAATTTCAGAAACTGTTCAAACACCCTCTCCCAACCCTCTCCCAGAGGGAGAGGGGGGAAACGATCTTCCCCGGGGGGAGGGATACAGACTAGTGTGTGACCGGCACATAGGTAACAAAGATGCCTGGTCACATCGGTAACACTACTTTATCATAATTTAT
>NZ_LNYA01000024.1:34052-46852 GCF_001467615.1 Legionella erythra
GTGCCAATTCCACCCTGTCTATCCTGAAAATTCCTGCCGTTGCCGGAAACAGAGACAGCGTCGTGTTATCCTGTCATGAGGATTAGCTTCCTGATAACGCGCCTTCCCGCCAGCAGACGTTTAGAGAGGGAATAAACCGTTAGACTGTATGTGAAGTAACAATGGGCATAGTCAGGCTTAAACAATGAAAAACACGACCCCGATACCTGAAATTGCTCGCCTGACAACCGATTTTAACCCCACACTCTTGGTTCGCGTTCACAAAGAGAGAATAAGTACCATTTGTGCTATTTTTTAACTCGTAAATGAGTTTCATTTACGCTAGAATAGAGTACCCTATTTTGGGAAGCAGGGTCGTATGTTAGTAAGTCGTATACATGAATTTCTCATTTTATTTTCAAATAAAGAGCAGCCAACACATCCGAAAGATGCTGCTCTCATTGACGAAATAAAGAACAAATACTCCGGTTTGCCGCCAAATCTTGTAATTCAAGAGCAGGATATCAAGGAGCTGTTGGATTGCTATGCCAGGCGATTGGGGGATATTGTTGATAGTGCTGCAGATTATACCTTTAATACCCCAGGGATTAACCAGCCCTGGATTGAACTGGCTCAGGACCTGGGTCGGGAACTGAAGAAGGGTTATCTCGAAATCCTAATTCCAATGCCCCGGTTTGATCCGGATAATTTTTCCAAAATTTCATCCTATCCCCCCAGTGGTATATTTCTGGGTGATGATGATAAAACCTGGCATAGTGTCGATGCCATTATCAAGCAATTGAAAGTCAGTGGTTTTCTTGCTACGCGGGATGTTCCCAAAGACGTCAGCCCACGCATTTTATCGATAAAAGAATTGTTCCGCCTGCAAAGCAAAACAGGTGAAGGGCTGTCCTTTAATTTTGGCAACAAACTATATAGTAGTTTCTGGGATTATTTACTGAACGAAATTGCACCGGGCTTAAAGAAGCCTGAAAATTATTCCTCGCAATTGCTCATGAGCTTGCTTGAGGTACTCAATGCTGTAGATAAGAAAAATCCCAAGCATCTTCGTTTTGCGTTGCTTAATCTGCAGGCGGAGATTAATAATTGCGACTTGAAACAGGCCAGCAATTTTTATGGTCTTAAATTTAGTTATCAAAATAAACCCATCTACCTCTTTGAAATTTTAGTCGCTTGTTGGAAAAACGAAGAAGATATTGAAGCGAAACTCGCACCTGTGGCGCAATGGTTGGCGACTAAAAATTCTGCATTCATCTCAACTAATCCTGCATTTAATCCTGCCTATGAGACAATAAGCGCCGGGCCTTTTTTTGCCATTGATAAGCTTGCTGAATTGCTCAATCAACTCGATTACAGACCGTATTCGCATCTGAAGGCGCCGTTGCAGCAACTCAAGGAGATGTTGAAAAGAAAATCTACGATCGATGATGAGGTATTGGAAGCGATTGCTGCCCTTTATAAATCACGTTGGGATAGCATTATTGACACGACGAACGACTATCTGCGTCTGACATCGGACGTCAATAAGGCCTGGATCACTCTGGCTCAGCGGCTGGCCGGTGCAGGGCTTATCAACCGAAATTATTATCGCATCCTCATCCCTACGCTTACCCATGATGTTGATCCCATTACAGCGGTTTCACTCATGGCATATCCTCTGACCTCGTTTATTTTATCCCAGGATGGGACCCAGTTTATTTTGCTGACTAATTGTGCCAACCACCATAAAACCCACGGGACCTTTTTTAATTGTAATCCACAGGTTCCTGCACCGCTTACGTTCAAAGAAGAGCAACGCTTAAAGTTCACTGAATTTTATGACGACTATTTGCGCGCAGAAGAAAGCAAATCGGCTCCAGCCATTCAAAAAAGTACTGTCGATGCGTTGGTCAGATTGATCAACGCCGCCCTGTTTCCGACCGGTTTAATTTATGGCAAAAATTATACCGATAAAGAAGCAACGGAAGCGGAAATTGCGTATGGTGAATTCAGTGAATTTGTGAGAAAGCTGCCTGAGGAGGAGCGTGAGCGATTGCTTCAACAAAAAGTCACCTGGCGGCAAGATCGTTACACTGTGTCTAAAATTCTGACGGATATTCAAAAGGGGAATAGCCACCAGGATACGGATCGTGAATGTGTTGCTGTGTATACGAAACATTTAGCTAAACTGGTCTGTGATTACAATCCGCATGCTGAATTAAAAAAATTCAGCGAGTTAGACGTCATGCGGGCTTTTTCCGCTCGCCGGGTTTATCGGGATTATGATGACATTGATGAGCAGGAAGCTACTCGCCGTGTCTTGACGATGATGGTTTCGTTGATGACCCACCAATTTAATCGTGTCTTAGCCGGCAGAACGGTTTTACATTTATGGGATTCCAGTAATGTAGTCACTAAAACAGGCAGTGAACTGTTTACTGCCGCTGAAGAAGCGATTAAAAATGAAACAAATTCCATGCGTTTTGTCTATTCCTCCATTATGGAGAATATCATTACACCCGCTTTGAGCGATGAAAGCATGTTGACAACCTTACTGCGTTCCAGCGATACCCATGAATGGCTGAAAAGCATTAAGAATGGCTCCCTGTTCGATGCCAACTGCACCGCATTTAATCCGAAAACCCTGGTTATTGTGTTATTGGACTTGGCCACTCAAAAGCCGGAGTTAAGAAAGAGCATCGACCCATTTATTGAAGAGGCATTGCATACCTTTGCTCAGGATGAAAATCAACATCACATCTGGATCAGGGTGAATATCAAATTTGCGGAACTGTTAACTAAATTGGGCACGCAAAAGGAGGATGTTTTAAAGAAATTACGCGGTTACAAGCTGGAATCATCAACCCTGTTTTACGAGAAAGTATTCGACTTTTTACTCTACCGCAGTGTTTATCATAAATTGAAAACTCAGCAAGGTGGATTTTTTACACCGGATGTCGATTATGGTGTGCAAACTCTGAAAAGTAAGCTGGGGGATATTAAATTTAACGATTTAAAGGATTTGTCATTTACCGGCGTGTTGAAAAAATTCAGCGAGCTCATCCATTCCAACCCCGATACTAATCCACACAGACTGTTTTTAAACGACTACATCGAAAAAAAACTAGGCCCTAAAATCCCGGAGAAATCAACCCATTCGCTTATATTGTCATCGTAGCAGCAACAGGCTAATAGGAGGAGGATGAGCGCTGATTTATCAACTTTATAAGGCTCTCGTAGCGGCGACCAGAAACGTTGCCCTGCTTGTTTGCAGCGGCAATGGCGCACCCCGGCGCATCCACATGATTGCAGTTTCTAAATTTACACAAGGCCGCCAGTTCCCGGAATTCTCTGAAACCGTAAACGATATCCATCACCGGCATTTGCCATAAACTGAACTCCCTCACGCCTGGCGAATCAATCAAATCACCACCGTGAGGCAGATGATAAAGGCGTGAGTTGCTGGTCGTATGGCATCCCAATTCGGAGCTGGCTGAGATGTCGGCGGTCTGAATCGCGTCCTCCTCCGGTAAAATTCGAGAAATGATGGAGGATTTGCCAACACCGGATTGACCAACAAAGACACTGGTTTCATTCGCCAGTAAAGATTCCAGGCATTCATAGCCAAGGTTTTGTTCGCGGCTGATAAATAGCACGGGGTAATCCAGTGGGACATAAGTCGCTAAAAATTGTTCTTTTAACGTGTCGCAGGGCAAGTCGACTTTATTCAATAAAAGGCAGACTTTCAAGTTCAGGTGTTCTGCCATCACCAGGTAATTATCAAGCAGTGGCCAGTTCAATTCCGGCTTGACCGCCGCAACCACCATCAGTTGGGTGATATTGGCGGCTACCGCACGCGCCATACCCCGTTTATCGGGGCGTTCAAGAACAGTTGTACGGGGATAGCAGCTGACAACCACGCCCTGACTACCCCCCTGGGCCTGCCAGATTACCCGATCGCCTGCGACAAGTGATTCAATATTGGGTCGAATAGAGCAATGCACACGCCGGCCATCGGGGGATTCTATCTCGGCATGGCGGCTAAACCGCGTCAAGACCAGACCTTCTTCACTGTTTGACAAGTCATTGACGACGTCAAGACGGTAACTGGCCTGTATTTTCTGGATGCGGGCGCTTTGTTGTTTATTGATTCGTCTTTTACTCATAAGCAATGAAGTCTATAATGGCTGAAACTGCAGTATGATGGCAAATTTAAAATAAAGACAGCTTTGCGTAAATGTCTCCCTGCCTGTGCACGAGCGCTTAAGCGTAGTGCATGGATCTGTTGGTCTGCCAAATTTTTGCCTTATTGACTTTTTATTGATAAATTTCCATAAAGCAAGTGTATAAAAATAATGGTCTGTTTTCAAAAGAAGCGAGAGTCGTTAAGAAAGGTAGAGAATGAAAGTATATCTGGTGGGTGGCGCTGTTCGTGATCGGCTGCTTGGTTACCCGGTCAGCGAGCAGGATTGGGTGGTGGTCGGCGCCACGCCTGAACAACTATTACAACAAGGCTATCAACAAGTTGGTAAGGATTTCCCGGTTTTTCTGCATCCTGAAACCCGGGAGGAATATGCATTGGCACGCACAGAACGGAAAAAAGGGCCTGGGTATTATGGTTTTGATTGCCATTATGATGTCGATGTAACACTCGAAGAAGATTTATTGCGGCGTGATTTAACCATAAACGCCATGGCCATGGATGAAGACGACCATATCATTGATCCTTATGGAGGGGCAAACGATTTACAGAATAAATGCCTAAGGCACGTATCACCGGCGTTTGCTGAAGATCCTGTGCGGGTTCTGCGCGTCGCACGATTTGCTGCCCGCTATGCAAAGTTAGGGTTTCGCGTCGCGGATGAAACGCGCCTGATGATGTATAAAATGGTTAAAAATGGGGAGTTGCATCACCTGGTTGCGGAGCGGGTCTGGCAGGAATTGCAACGCGCCCTGTCAGAAGACAATCCGGGTGTGTTTATAACGACTTTGCGATCCTGCGATGCCCTGGCAGTTGTATTGCCGGAAATCAATGCCTTGTTCGGTGTTCCCAACACACGCCGTTATCATCCCGAAGTTGACAGCGGCATCCATACCCTGATGGTTTTACAGGCAGCGGTTGAACTCACGGAGGACAATAGCACGCGTTTTGCGGCACTGGTGCATGATTTGGGTAAGGCGGTAACGCCGATGCGCAAATGGCCCAAGCATCACGGCCATGAAGAAAGCGGCGTGAGTGTGATAGAATCCTTATGTCATCGCCTGCGTGTTCCAGCTGAATACCGTAAACTGGCGGTCTTGGTCTCACGCTTTCATTTACTGATCCATCGGGTGGAAGAGCTTCGGCCAGAGACCATTGTTAAAGTGCTGGAGCGAAGTGACGCCTTCCGCAAACCGCTGCAGTTTGACAAATTATTAACCGTGTGCGAAGCAGATTCCCTGGGAAAGGGGAAAAGCGGCTACAGGCAAAGTGATTTTTGGCGGGCTATGCACGCCATTTGCAACCAGATTTCTGCACAGGCTTTGCTAAAAGAGGGCTATCAGGGTGCTGCCATTAAGGGCGAATTGAGCAAGCGGCGCGCGGCAGCCATTAAATTGGATCTTGATTCATGGAAAAATTATGAAAAACAACAATAACTTAATTTGGCTGGATTTGGAAATGACGGGGCTTGAGCCGGAGCGTGATTTCATCATCGAGATAGCCACCATTGTCACGGATTCCCAGTTGACCATTCTGGCTGAAGGACCGGTTATCGCTATCCATCAGCCTGATGAGGTTTTAGCGGCCATGGATGACTGGAATACCCGGCAACATAATCAATCAGGCCTGGTCAAACGTGTGCAGGAATCAACCATCAATGAAGTGCAGGCCCAACAGATGACTATCGATTTTTTGAAGCAGTATCTGGATAAGGGTAAATCCCCTTTGTGCGGCAACAGCATTTGCCAGGACAGACGTTTCCTTTATAAATACATGCCAGAATTGGCGGCATTCTTTCATTACCGTAATCTGGATGTCAGTACGCTCAAAGAGCTGGTCAAACGCTGGCGCCCGCAATTAATGAATGGCGTTAATAAAGAGTCCAAGCACCTGGCCCTGGATGATATTAAGGATTCTATTGCAGAATTAGCCTATTATCGTGAACATTTTATTCATTTGGCGGAAAGTCCATCATGATTGAACGTGAAAAATTAGTCCTGCCCCACGGTGCTGACAAATTGCTGCTGCATTCCTGCTGTGCACCCTGCTCCGGGGAAGTTATGGAAGCCTTGCTTTATTCAGGCATTGATTTCTCTATCTTTTTTTATAATCCGAATATTCATCCTGTACAGGAATATGAAATACGAAAACAGGAAAACATTGCGTTTGCCAAAAAGCACCATATTCCTTTTATTGATGCAGATTATGACAAAGACAACTGGTTTGCACGCGTGAAAGGGCTTGAATGGGAGCCTGAGCGTGGCAAACGTTGCACCGCGTGTTTTGACATGCGTTTCGAACGAACGGCACTGTATGCCCATGAACATGGATTTCCTATTATTAGCAGTTCGCTTGGCATTTCGCGCTGGAAGGACATGAACCAGATTAATGACGCCGGCACGCGTGCGGCCAGTCGTTATCCTCACATTGAATACTGGACTTACAACTGGCGTAAAAATGGCGGTGCCGCGCGCATGTACGAAATTGCCAAGCGGGAAAATTTTTACAAGCAGGAATATTGCGGTTGTGTGTATTCTTTGCGTGATACCAATAATTGGCGTAAGCAAAACGAACGCGATCGGATTAAAATTGGTATTAATTATTACAGTAATGAACAGGATGCATCCGACTCCAGTTCAATTGAGCAATAAGGTAGCGCATGGGGCATCACCACCATCATCACGCCGGCGAAGGACATGCTCATGAGCATCATCATGAGCCGGCTGAATTTAATCGAGCCTTTTTGATTGCCATTATCGCCAATGGTGTCTTTGTTATCATTCAGGTGTTGTATGCATACTGGGCTAATTCAACCAGTCTGCTGGCCGATGCCATTCACAATCTGGGTGATGTGCTCAGTTTGATCCTGGCGTGGATAGCGAATGGACTCCTGAAGCGGTTGCCGACAGAACACACCACTTACGGGATGAAAAAAACATCCATTCTCGCGGCGCTGGCCAACGGGGTTTTGCTGGTTTTTTCCTGCGGCATTATTGCCACCGAAGCGATGTATAAATTGTTCTCGCCATCGGACATTGAAGCCTTGTCGGTGATGATGGTGGCAGGCATCGGTATCGTCGTTAACGGCACTACCGCAGCTTTGTTTATTCGCGGCAGCGATGATTTGAATATCCGCGGGGCTTACCTGCATTTGTTTTATGATGCCCTGATCTCTGTCGGTGTGGTTATTTCGGCTGCACTCATGTACTGGACTCACTGGCTATGGATTGATCCAATGGTGGGTTTGCTGATTGCTTTCATCATCATCAAAGGGACCTGGACGCTTTTTACCGACAGCTTTCGTCTGATTATTGATGCGGTGCCACGCGGCATTTCCTGGGTGGCGGTGCAGCAATTACTGCAGGCGGAGAAAGGCGTCGAACAGGTGCATGATTTGCACATTTGGGCTTTAAGCACCAAAGAAAATGCCCTGTCTGTCCATCTCTGGATGCCTGAACAGGAATTAAGCGATGAGGCGCGTTTGCGTTTGGTTCGGCAGCTGAAAGAAGATCATAATATTCATCATTCCACCATTCAGGTCGAAAAAAGTTTAGCGTATTGCGATGACGCTTGTGCCGGGAATAATAAACCCTGTTCTACCTGATTAACGGTTCAGCAGTGCCTTTCGCTGTCGCCAATCGGGAAGAAATTGATTCATAAAATCCTGGAAGCGATGATTGTGGCTTGCTTCCAGCAAATGCACCAGCTCGTGTACTACCACGTATTCAAGGCAAGCCAGGGGTTTTTCGGCCAGCATCAAACTAAACCAGACACGTGCGGCATTCGTGTTGCAACTCCCCCAGCGTGTTTTCATTTTTTTAATGCCCACGGCTTGTGTTCTTACGCCGATTATTTTTTCCCAGCGAGGAACTAATTCGTCCAATTGCAATTGGAGTTGCTGGCGGCGCCATTGTTGTACGAGAACGGCGCGTTCTTCAAAAGACGATTCGGCTGTGGTATGGAGATACAAAAACGGAGCGTCAAGCGAGCAAAAGGGACGCGTCGAACCCGGCACAATAGTCAACTGGTAGGGGTGGCCAAAAAAATAATGAATTTCACCGTCATGGTATTGCTGCACGGTTGGCAGCGGCTGGGATAAGAAGCGTTGACGGCTTTGCCTAATCCAATCCTGTTTGGCGATGATAAACTGCTCAATGGTTTGTTGATTCATGCATAGCGGCGCGCTGACACGGATGCGTCCATCAGGAGGGTAGACTCTTAAGTGCAAATTTTTTATGGATTTGCGAACTAATTCACAATGCAAGCCGCCAATTTCAAAAACAGAGTGTGTCAAGGGTGATTGCGTCGAATAAATAAAGTGAAGGGTACCACTAATTTGATTAAAAAGCCGCTTGATTTTTGACATGTTTCTACGCAAATAGACTTGTATTTTATAAAGTCCGGTTTACCATAGACTATGACATGACTTTATTGTGAGGATCACATGAAGATTGATTTAAAAGCGAATATTCCCCTTGCCGAGCAAATCAAGGCGTTTTTTATGCACCCGACAAAAGGCGAAAAAAAGGAAGGCGAGGCAAGTGACAAGACGCTGGATTTGGGTGGGTCGAAACTGGGAAAAAGAAAAATTGCTGATTTGCTTGCTATGGTGCAAGCCATCCGGGAGTATGCGCCGTCTACCATTGATACACTGGATTTATCGCACAATGCGCTTCGATTACTGAACGCTGATTTGGCACAGTTAATTGCCGCATTTAAAGATTCCAATATCAAAAAATTGATTTTATGCGTCAATAACTTAGGCTCAAACAAACCTGACGATTTACTGGCTATTGCCGATGCCCTGGCTAAAAGCGGCCTGCTCATGTTTGATCTGGCCAATAATTCACTGCAAACACTGGATTTATATACGCTTGAACAATTCCTGAAACAACTGAACACGCCGAAACTTGAGAGCGTCAGATTAGATGATTCCAGCCTGTCAGGCTTATCCGGTGCCGACAAGGTCGCGCAACTACTGTTTGAAACACTGGGTCAGAAGGTGAAATTCGAGGCGGATGCACAAAAAGAATTAAGCTTCATGGGCCGGGTAAAGCAAAAATACGAAGCCCTGGTCAAAGGGGAATACCCGAATCAAAACCCTTACGCATTTTACCAGAATCAACAAAAGCCAGCCGATAATAGCTCGCCTACCGGCCACAGTAACCGCTTTGTATAAGCCAGCACCCCGATGAAAAGGGTGTTATGGAATGGCGATAAGAAAGGAGAATCAAGTGGATAAGTCAGCCCTCATCATTCGCAACGTGTCCGCACTGACGGGCTCGGAAGTTGCCTCAATTATCTCGTTGTGCAAATTTAATCCCCCTTTGGTGATTAATCAGGCGTCACCGGATAAATTAAAAGAATTTCAGGCCAAGATTAATAACAATGAAGCGATTCCCGCCAGCTTGATTCGAGATGCTGATGTCAGGGATTATATTTTTGCGACCACAAAACAAAATACCGGTGATCATTTGATTCTTCATCTGGATCATAATAAAGAAGATGCAGAAGCTTACATTTTGGGTAAGTTGAATGAATTTGAGCAAGGTCGTCATGTCAGTGTTTTTTACCTGGGTGGCGGCCACGGTGGTGGTTTCAATGGCCAAGTGGATGAAGAAACCAGCGGGTTGAAGAAAAAAACAGTACAAGCCATTATTACCAAACTGGAAGACAAGGGCATGAATACGGGCGCTGCTGTTTTCGGCTCCTGTTACAGTGCGGCATTTACCAATGAATTTCGTGATTTTCTCCTGGATGACGGTATCATGCTTGCGGATTCCGTGGAATGTGGTCATAACGGCTTTGATAATCTGGTTCGCTGGCGGCAGCATGCAGAGAATATCCCTTTCTTCACCCTGGATGAAATCCAGGCTTTCAAAGTCAAACCCAGCGACATGCGGACCAAATTTAACGAACTGGTCGGCATGAATGAGGAGGTGGCCAAAAAACATTTGCTGGAAGCTTATGCCGATCATACCAAAAAAGACCCCACCACGCTGACCTACCAGGGTGTCAAATTACTCCTTGATCAAAATAGCCAGTTGGCGGACACCGTAAAAAACCATCGCACCGACTTGCTGGATAAACAAATTCTGACCTGCAGCACGGAACTGCAAGCGCTGGGTCCAAATCCGGCTCCAGCGGATGTGCAACAGACGCTTGAGCACTACCCCTGGGTCAATGAATATGTGCAGCACGCTATCGAAGCCTGTGCTTACAGCGATAAGACCGATGAATTTGTTGCGGCCTTGATTAAAGAAATTAATCGTTATGAGGCACAACATAACCCGGGTGCCGACGATGATATTTCTGATGCTCTGTTGACCCATTTGCAAACCAAATTCCCCGACGCACCGGGGAAAAACTTTTTTAAAATATTTGAGGATTACGCTAAAACAATGGTCTGCAGTGAAAAATTGGCTGAGTTTAAAGACGCGGCCAATGGATTTAAAAACTATCTGAACACGCAATATAATCCTGATTACGGTGTTCATATTCCTGTCCATGCTTCAGCAAACGATTTTTACAAGCAGGTCGTTGTATCCATGCAAAAGGAGACGGTTACCAGCAAAGTATTAAGCAGCAATGACGACTCGCAATTGATGGAGCTGGATCCCACAACGGGCAAACCATTGCATACTTGCGATGATGCCTACGATCGAGTGAAAAAAGTAATCAATATTATCGGTAAAAATGATCAAATCAACCTGGTGATTGAACACGCCGTCGATACGTTTAATCAATCCAGTGTCATGAGTGAGTTCAATGAAAGTTTTGCTGCCGCCATGCTTGAATCCGCTCGTATACTTAAAGCCGCGCGTGAAGCGCAGGCTATTGTTATAAAACCGCTGCCGATAGACAATGGAGCTGTGGATCATTTGCATGCCCTGAAAGGCCAGTTGGAGAAAATGAAGGGCGATGCCAATGCCGTGGTGGAACAAAACGACAGCAGTGATGATGAGCATCCTAACTTTTAATTGCTACCAGGATAAGCGACAATAATCTGGCAAGCGATGCCGCTGCCAGATTCTTCTTAAAAAAATCCAATATGTATAATTGTTGGCTTATGTGGTATTATTTGCTCATTTTGCGTTAACCCTCAGGTTTAATGCACTGCGATGATTAACCTGAAACGAGTGGATGAATAGATTGTTGTTTAAAAAAACGTTATTAATGATAGGGTTATTGTTGTGTTTAACCACCACGGTAACCCAGGCCCAGCGACTGGTGGCGATTACTATTGATGATCTTCCTTTTGTGGGTGAAAGCAAAAACTTTCATCTCAATAAAATCATTGAAACTTTAAAAGCCAATGGCGTGCCCGCCACGGGTTTTGTCATTGCGAGTGAAGTTACGGAAAACAACATGCCCATGCTTCAGAAATTTCGTGACTCGGGTTTTGGTGTCGGTAATCACACCCTGACGCATGCGAACCTCAATCGCATGGACACCCAAGCCTACATTGACGAGATTAAACAGGCCGATAAAATTTTAAAGCCGGTGTTAACCCGCCCTAAATATTTCCGCTTCCCCTACCTGGTGGTGGGGCAGGGTGAAAAAAAAGAGCGCGTGATGAATTACCTCGCTTTAAAGCATTATCATGTGGCGCCCATCACCATTGATAGCCGTGATTTTGTTTTCAATCAGCTTCTGATGTCGGTTCCCGAAAAAGAGCGGCGCTTTTTTATGGGGGTGCTAAAACCTTGCTATATTGATTTTATCTGGGAGCAGACGCTGAAAGCAGAAGAGCATAACCGCGTCATTCGCAAACCGGATCAACCCCAGATTTTATTGATTCATGCCAATCTGCTGAATGCCTATGCTCTGGAAGACATTATCAATCTTTATCGTCAGAATGGTTATCATTTTGTGAGCCTTGATGACGCGCTCTACCCGGCGCCTCCTGGAAAAACCGGCTCGATCAAGCGTCGGCTCAAGCACTTTTATGATACGCAAATTGAAGAATTCATGGCTTGGGATTGATTAGGCAACGTCCCTGAAGTTTTTTTAAACAAGATTTAATTTTGAATTGAGCACAGATTTTCAATTTCACTTCGATCTGCCCCCTCTCCCGCGATAAGAGTTTTGCTAGTATGATGATGCCTGTCGCGGGAGAGGGTTTGGGGAGAGGGCAATGGACAAATCTATGCTAAGACAACGAGGCCGTAATTTACGCTCAACAATATTTTTTTGCTTGTAGAAATCATGATCATGACGCGTTGGATGCAAGCGATTCTTTTTTGCTTGGTATAACAGCCGTTATCCCATCATCTATTACAATATTGCGGCGATATAACCTTTTTTCGACCAGTTGTTATAACGATTATAAGCACTTTTCCAGTTGCCATAGTCCGGTTGCAAGCCGAGCCATGCAGCACCAGTACGAAGCATCCAACATATTGCTTCCATAAATAGCCGATCATCTTCGCCATGCCGGCCTTTAGGCTTTGGAAGTAATTTTTCTAAGCGAGACCACATCGTCTTATCAATGACCATCCGTGACATTCCCTCTCCCCAACCCTCTCCCGCGAAAGGTATCATCACACTGTGTGACCGGCACATAGGTAACAAAGATGCCTGGTCACATCGGTAACACTACTTTATCATAATTTATTAA
>NZ_LNYA01000024.1:46862-115712 GCF_001467615.1 Legionella erythra
TGAATTACGAATTAAATTAATCTTGAATTGAGCACAGATTTTTCAATTTCACCTCGATCTGCCCCCTCTCCCGCGATAGGAACATTGCTAGTGTGTGACCGGCACATAGGTAACAAAGATGCCTGGTCACATCGGTAACACTACTTTATCATAATTTATTAACTTTGAGAGTTTTTTCGTCAAATAGAGCTAATGGCAAAAAAGAGAAGTGCAAAAGCCATTCTGTTTCGCTATGAACCTTCATTCCGATAGTTTCTCCAATAAGCGTTTCGGATACAAAAAGCTCCTTTCCTCGCCATTTCATTGTGCCATTCGTTCTAATTTTTCTAGTTATATCAAAATCATTACCGTATTGAACATCTGGTATTTTAGACGGAAATTCTCGAGTAGAGTGTGTATATAACCAAGCAGGTCGGTTAAAATTCAATGCTTCATGGGGCCTTTGTTCGTTAAATTCGGTTCTAAACGCATTAAAGCGCTGCTGTTGTTGCACTTGATTGTACTGCGGTGGTGACGCTGTTTCTTTTTTGAGTGTCAGATGCATTCGTTCATGGCGGCCATTTTCTTCAGGATGCCCTTTGCGTATCCGTTCAGGAACAACACCCAATTTGATTAACCAAACAGAAAGCTCCGATAACCCCGCTACAGCATGACTTGCAAATGGAACACCATTATCACTTCTAATAGCCAAAGGTAAGCCATACTCAACAAATAAATAAGTAAGTGTTTTTTTTACTTCTGCACCAGAAATTTGTTTAGAACCTTCAACTGCTAACAAGTAACGACTGAAATTATCAGTCACCGTCAACGGATAGCATAATTGCTTATCACCGAGTAAAAATTGACCCTTATAATCAATGCTCCATGAATCATTCGATTGACCGCACAAAACAAACGGTTGAGTATAAGGTGTTACGCTTCTTTTTCTTTTGGTTTGAGTTACTAAACCATGACGTTTTAATAAATCATCAATAGTACTTTTTGCAGGCCATAATACGTCGCTTTTTTCTTGTTGTAGCCAATTCTTTATCTTTTTAGATCCCCAATTTGGATAGTGGCTCTTTACATCAAGGATACTTTGCTCAATATGCCTCGCCATTCTATTTGCTTGAACACGGGGCGCTTTTGAACGTTCTTTAAGACCATCAATTCCTTCTTCCTTGTATCGGTTGATATACTTATACCCCGTTTTACTACTGATATTAAAGCGTTCACATAATTCCAGAAATGTAGCTGCTTCTTTGTTTAGATAAGCAGATATAAATTTAACTTTTTCGTTCATAGGTTCAGTCTCTATCCAAGGCATCACAGACACTCCTTACTATTTGTCTGGATGCAGATTAACTGTTACCTATGTGTCCGGTCATTTTTGTTACCGATGTGACCGGGTCGGACCCACTAGCAAAGCTCTTATCGCGGGAGAGGGGGCAGGTCGAAGTAAAATTGAAAAATCTGTGCTCAATTCATAATTAAATCTTATTTAAAAAAACTTCAAGGACGTTGTCTAAATGCTTTTAGTGATAGGAGCACCAGCCAAACGCAGCACCATGGAGGGCATGGGGGCTGTGCTCAGAAAGAGATTGACGCTGTTATTTAGACTGGTATATGGTAAGTAAATGGACTTTAAATTTAACTTTAATCCACTTTGGACTCTGTTTAACGCATACACACCCCGGGAATTGTTATAGAAAGTATTTTATAAACGCATCAGGAGGTCACCATGGGAATTTTGGACTCCCTCATCAGCGCCGTCGTCAGTCCAGGCAGCGGACATGCCATCACCGGCGGACTGGGTTTACTGTTGGGCACCGGATTTGGCGCCTATCTCCACTCACTGAAAGCCAATTGCGAAAAGAAAAATTTAGTCCTGACTCTGGAACATCTCCCCAAAACCCATGCGGAAATCCTGAATGAAAACTGCAGGGAAATCATCGAGAGCATGCTGCAGGAACTGGATGCCCTGGACAAAGGCTGTGAATTACAGCTTCAGTTAGGCAGCACCCTGCATGAACACATTGACACCTTCTGCTATTTACGCCAACGACACGGCAGTGAATTTTTTCATATCCCCAAACTGCATGAGGGGGTTAAATCGCTGGATTTGAATCAGTCGTCCGCTTATGCCATTGAAAAAACCATTAATGAATATTTTGAAACCTACCTGAACGTTAACCGGCAGGTTATCAATTCAGAAAATCGCGCCGCTGCGGTGGCGGCTGTGCAAATCATGCGCAACACCTCCATCATTCTTGTGCAGATGATGAAATCATTGGCGAGTTTACCGGGTTATGAAAATGAACTACGCCTGCTAAAACTTAAAGAAATCATGAAGAATTTCTATACCAACATTCTTCATAACAAACTGCTGACCGGTAATTTCAATAAGAACCTGCACGAATACCTCATTACCACCACCAAACAGCGGGAAACACTGGCTTTGCGTGTACAAAGGCATTATGACCAGCTTATTGATCAATTAATTCTCGAACAACGCGATATCAGCATACAACAATTGGCTCAACAATCATCTATTCAGCTGCATGGCCTCACCAGTGCTTTTCTGGAATTGATTGCCCGTTTATTCGATAGCCAGGCCGGCAAGGAATTTACCGAAATCACGACCTATAAAATGGCTCAGGGGATGTTACGGGCTGATACGGCGCAAGCCACGGGTGCCCTGCCCTTTCCCGATAAAGGCATTTATACGCTGCTGAAACCGTTCGCCGTCATTGCAGAAAATTTAAATCAGTTAAGCCATCAGGAAGACTTGCTTTCCTTTGTCCAATATCAGGACATTTTCACCGAGCCTGCTCTGCTTAAGGCCATAGGCAACTGGAACCAGAAGTACCATTATCTGACCTTAACCGCCGAGGAACAGCAGCTTCTCGCTGAAGACCTGGCTATGATTTGCAAACTGCTGTTTGTCTGCCAGGCCCTTGAAAAAGATTTTTTTCAATCTGCAGTCAATTACGGTCACCGTGGTCTGCTCGGACGCGGCGAATATCATGCCAAACGCTTCATCATTTCTTTTTTTTACGAAGCGGCATTGCAACGCGTTGAACATTTTTTTACCCGCCATCCGGCATTCACGGCGCTGCTGCAACACATCAATGATCCCAAGTGGCTCGAAGCGCAAGGTATTCCGATCACAGGCCATGGCCAGTCCTTTGTTATCAAAACGGAAACCGCTTCGGATAAGAGCCTGATTAAACAGAATAAAGTAGTCACCAATTCCGTTTTTAGACGTTGTATTCAAATGCTCAACACCCTGCGGGTAAGAATGGATTATATCCACAATGCGTTTTTAGACAGGCATTACCTGGACGCACCGGCGGATCTGAGCGTTGAGCCTGTTTTGACGCCCGAAAACCGCGTTTATCAGTTTAATGTCGTGCGGTTGCTGGAAGAATTTGGTCTCGTGGATAGCTTAGGCATCAACCTGTCCAGTAAAACACCACCCAATCCATCCATCGATAAAAACCTGTTGACCGCCCTGCAATTGACTTATTTTCAAATCCAGCAAGCTGAGAAACTCCTGCTTGAGCTTTCTGGCAAACTGCGATTGCGCACTGTCTACAACCCGACCCGTTTGTCCCCCTCGTATCAGCTTCAATTTGAAGATAAACTGGTGGAGATTGATGCGCCCCTGTATGAATACTTAAGGGGCATTAATAATGTGCATTTTCGCTGGGTCGATGTCCCCCAAAATCGCCTGCTTAACTTGGTCACCCAGGAGCAGGAATTTCATTTTAACGAAACAAAAGGTGGTAATCTGGCCGCCTACGTAGGCTTGTATCAGCATTTAAATCGTCTTTATGACTTAACCAAGCAACACGTTGCAAGCCAAACCAATGAAGCCATCGAAGCATTTTTGAGTCGGCTGCACGATGTGCTCGCCAATCGGCAGGTAGTTATCGAGCATGTGACCCTTGAATCCGAAAACCTTAAACAACTGGCCGCCAACAACATTCGCCTGAAGTCGGAATACACCAAAAACCAGCAGCAGATCGAGGCATTAAGCCAGGATGTCAGGGTTTTGCATGCTCAGCTGGACAATACGCGCAGCACCATTGAGCAGCTAAAACAAAATACGGCAGCGAATCTCGCCTACATCGAAAAAATAGAAGCCATTAATGGCGATATTTATACTTTGCTGCTGGATGAATTTAAGGACAATATTCATGATCTCAATGAAATTAACCAGGATTTAAATGGCAAGCTGGACGAAATCCAGCAACTGCTGCGCGGCCAGCAGTCCAGTCAGGTTCAATTGGCAAGCGAGGAAATTTATACGCTGAAACAGAACATGCGAACCCGCATTGACATCATCCTGCAACGCTTTAATCGTTACGAGAAAAGCTTTGAATGCGCCAATGACGAAATCCGAAAGGCATTCAGCCGCCTTAAGAGCAATATTTCCCAGGAAAAACTAATCATCGACAAGCTGGAATCCCAGCTCAATCTGGCTTTAAGGCAATTGGAAGAACAACGGCAAAAAGCCCAGTTTTTTACCGCCAAACAAGGCCAGGTCAAAGTGATTGTCAGCGATTTTAAAACCCTGTTCGCCCATCTGGAAACCACGTTCCAGCCGCGGCTTCATTTTTTTAGTTCCTACCGCGGCATAAAAACCAGGAATTTAATGACGTTCATCGAGATCCTGCTCGCCAATCAGCGGCCTCTTAAAGCCAATATCGACAGTTACCGCAGCAAAATGGACTTTAACCGCACCATCGAGGAGTTGTTGAATCAAAGCCAGGTCATTAATTGTTATCATGGCGTGTTCAACAACAGCGTGTCTAAAAAGGTATTTAAGGACATCATTGAGCAGTTTCAACGCGGCACACTGGTACAAACATTAAAAACGCAAGGCATTGCCTACTATGATGCCAACATCAAGCTCAGTTATGACGGAGAACTGGTCTACAAAAATGAACGCATACCTTGCCCGGTGCAGCCTTAAGCCCGCGGCGTTTTGCGTTTAAAGCCAAGCGCATCCAGCCTTTCATCAATGGCTGGGTGCGTGGAAAACGCACTGCTTAACGATTTGACGGGATCAAAACTGGAGGGATCAAACAAATAAGAGGCCTGGCGTACCTGCTCATGGGGGGTATTGCCATATTCCTCATTATATTGCTCGGCGTGCTGCTCATGATCCTGGCTTATTTTCAATAACGCGCGGGCCATGGGTTCGTTATCACGCATGAGTTCCACTGCGCCTGAATCAGCCATGTACTCACGCGTGCGGCTTAAAAAGAGTGTGAGTAATACCGTCAGGATGGGCAAAACATAACGCAGAACCACAATAATGAGCACCAGACGGTTGTCACCTCGGCGATCGCGCCGGTAAATGACAGAATAAAACATTATATCAATAACAATCAGCAGGATATTGCTCAATATAGCAACCATTAAGGTTAATTTGATATCGAGGTGGCGGATATGGCTTAGCTCATGTGCCATAACCGCCTGCATTTCCGCCCGGTCCAATTTTTCCATCAAACCACGGGTAATAGCCACCATGGCTGATTTTTCACTGTAGCCGCTGGCAAAGGCATTCATGTAATTGGCCTCAATGATGAACACCTTGGGCATGTACTGTAAACCCGCCGACACTTTCATTTCCTCAACAACATTGTAGAGTTGCTTTTCCTGAAGATTCGCTGCCGTTTCGGGCGTAATTTCACGGTATTCCGTTCCCATCAGCATGATGCGATCATAAAGCGCATAGGCTGCAAAAAGAGAAATAATAGCCACCGCCCCCATGATTAAGGTCGCATAGGGGACAGCCTTAAGCGTCAGCAGCGCACCCAGGCATTGCTCTAAAGACAGCCCCGGGTACGTGGATTGCAGGATGACAACATCCACTAACAGTCCCACGCCCACATAAATGGCAATGAACAATAGAATCACCGAGCGGGTTTTCCGCTGATTGCGCTTCAACTGCTCACGCCAGTTACCGGTCGTCGCGTGATAATCGGACAAGGCCATGACTTAACACTCAGAATTTGACGGTATAGGCTTCGTGCGATTTAATCTGCTCCTCAGGCAATGCCCAATACTCGAATTGCTTGTCGAGGGCTGCCGGGAAGAAATTAACCACCATGCCTTCAACAAAGGATTTCTTCTTGGCGTAATACCGTTCGATGCTGTCGTTGTAGGCTTGTTTGGCATAAGACAGTTTATTTTCGGTATTGACAATTTCTTCCTGGAGCTGCAGGACATTCTGATTGGCCTTCAAATCCGGGTATTGTTCGAAAACCACATTCAGACCGGAAGCGATTTGTGAAATACCATTCTCGGCAGCAATCCGGGCCTGCTCATCACCAGCTGCTTTAGCGGCCTGCGCCTGATTACGCAAGGCCACCACATCCTTGAGCGTGGTTTGCTCATAATCCATGTATTTTTTAACCGTCTCGATTAACGATTCGAAAACTTTAAAGCGGCGGTCAAGCTGGATATCAATCTGGCGTTTGTTATTATTAATGGCCTCAATCATGCCGATTAAGGCGTTGTAAATACCAATCACCCAAAACGCGATGACCACGACAATAACCAGAAGAACGATTAGGAATTTGCCCATCTTTAGGATTCCTTTAATTATTACTGTTCAATAAGTTATAGCTCGAAATCTTAGAAATTCAAATTTTCAAGTGCAGGCTAATCCGGTGATCGATGCATTTGCCAAATGCGTCTGGCTGCCTTAAAGCAGTGGCTTTAAGAATTTTCCAGTATAGGAATCAGGTGACGACGCAACCATTTCCGGCGTGCCGGCAGCAATGATTTGACCGCCCTTACTGCCGCCCTCAGGACCCAAATCGATAATCCAGTCGGCGGTTTTAATCACATCCAGATTATGTTCGATGATCACCACCGTATTGCCCTGCTCGCGCAATCGAAACAGCACCGCCAACAGTTGCCTGGTGTCATGGAAATGAAGGCCGGTGGTTGGTTCATCCAGAATATAAAGGGTACTGCCGGTATCACGTTTGGATAATTCCCTGGCCAGTTTGATTCGCTGGGCTTCACCGCCGGATAAGGTCGTCGCGCTCTGGCCAAGACGAATATAGGATAATCCGACATCGATCAACGTCTGGCATTTACGTGCCAATACGGGAATGGCATCAAAAAATTGCCGCGCATCTTCCACGGTTAAATCAAGAATTTCATGAATGTTTTTGCCTTTGTACTGAATTTCAAGCGTTTCACGGTTATAGCGCTTACCCTTACAGACATCGCAGGCGACATAAATATCCGGCAGAAAATGCATTTCCACCTTGATTAGACCATCACCCTGGCAGGCTTCACAGCGGCCACCCCGGACATTAAAACTGAACCGTCCCGGCTGGTACCCACGGGCGCGGGCTTCCGGGGTACCTGAAAATAATTCGCGAATGGGTGTAAACAGCCCGGTATAGGTCGCTGGATTGGAGCGTGGTGTACGGCCTATAGGACTTTGATCAATATCAATCACCTTGTCACAGTGTTCAAGCCCGGTGATTGACTCGATTGTGCAGGGGGTGAGGAGATTGGCGCGATTTAAGCGATTAGCGGCCAGGGGATAGAGCGTGTCATTAATTAAACTCGATTTGCCAGAACCCGATACCCCCGTGATGCAGGTGATTAACCCCACCGGGATGCTGGCATTTAAGCCTTTTAAGTTATTACAGGTGACCCCTTTTAAATGAATCATGCGCTTTTTGTCCATGGCTGTGCGCATGACTGGCACCGGAATGGATTCATCACCCGCCAGATAACGTCCGGTTAACGACGCAGGATTCGCCATGATGTCTTCAGGCCGGCCGCTCGCGACGATCGAACCGCCATGCACGCCCGCCCCAGGCCCCACATCCAGGACGTAATCTGCTGCACGAATGGCCTCTTCATCATGCTCGACCACAATAACCGTGTTGCCGAGATTACGCAGATGCAATAAAGTTTTCAGCAAACGATCATTGTCGCGTTGATGAAGACCGATGGAGGGTTCATCAAGAATGTACATCACCCCAACCAGCCCCGAACCAATCTGGCTGGCGAGCCGGATACGCTGTGCCTCGCCCCCGGACAGGGTTTCCGCACTCCGGGCCAGGGAAAGGTAATCAAGCCCTACATTCACCAGAAAGCCTAAGCGCTCGACTATTTCCTTGTTAATTTTAGCGGCGATTTCTCCCTTGTAGCCCTCCAGTTGCAAGCCCTTAAAAAACGCATAGGCATTTTCTATCGAATAAGCAGAAATCTCCGGCAGATTTTTATTATCCACAAACACATGACGTGCTTCTTCCCGCAAACGTGCGCCCTGGCAGGTCTGGCAGGGGCGTGAAGAAAGGTATTTGGCCAATTCCTCGCGTACCATGGACGATTCTGATTCATGGTAGCGGCGCTGCATGTTAGGGATAATGCCCTCAAAAGCATGCCGTCTTGACAGAAAATCACCATGCGGGCGCTGATAGCGAAACTCAATGACCTCGCTGCCGCTGCCATAGAGAATGATGTGCCGTATTTTCTCCGGCAAATCGATAAACGCGGTTTCCACATCAAAGCCATAATGCTGCGCCAGGGATTCCAGCATGGGAAAATAATACGTGGTTTTCCTGTCCCAACCGCGAATGGCCCCGTCCGCCAGGCTTAAGGTCCCATCATGGACCACTCGTTCAGGGTCAAAATACTGATCCACGCCGAGGCCGTCGCAATCGGGACAGGCCCCCATGGGGTTATTAAATGAAAACAGCCGTGGTTCGAGTTCGCTTAAACTGTAGCCGCATTCCGGGCAGGCAAATTTGGAAGAAAACACCATTTCCGTAAAATCGTTATCGAGCGAGGCGACAACGGCAATGCCATCAGCCAGATTAAGCGCATTTTCAAACGACTCACTAAGGCGTTGCGCGATATCTTCCCGCACCTTGAAACGGTCGACCACGACATCAATGCTGTGTTTTTGCCGCAAAGCCAGTTTCGGCGGATCGTCAAGCTCGCACAACTCACCGTCAATGCGGGCGCGGACATAACCCTGGGCCTGCAGTTGCTGAAGCAGTTGCAGGTGCTCCCCCTTCCGTTCACGAACCACCGGCGCCAGAATCATGGCTTTGCTGTCTGCCGGCATCGCCAGGACCTGATCCACCATCTGACTGACCGTTTGGGCATGCAGGCTTATCTGATGCGTGGGGCAACGCGGCTCCCCCACCCGCGCAAACAAAAGGCGCAGGTAGTCGTAAATCTCGGTGATGGTGCCCACCGTCGAGCGGGGATTATGCGACGTGGCTTTTTGTTCAATGGAAATGGCTGGCGACAAACCCTCGATGGCATCCACATCCGGCTTTTCCATCATGGATAAAAATTGGCGGGCATAAGCGGAAAGCGATTCCACGTAACGGCGTTGGCCTTCGGCATAAAGCGTATCAAAGGCTAACGAGGATTTGCCTGAACCTGACAAGCCGGTAATGACCGTGAGCTTATCCCGGGGAATGGTCACGTCAATGTTTTTGAGGTTGTGGGTTCTCGCGCCGCGAATGGTGATGGAATGCATGGAATGGCCGGATTAGTTTCAAAAAAATACAAATTATATCTCTGCTATAATTCTTAAACCAATGGTTATTTTGCCAATAGCAGTTAATTATTAACCAGGATCGCTGTCATTGATACAAGGAAGCCATCGTGAAGAGTAGCCTATTGCGCAATTTTTTTCTACTATTCCTTCTGTCCATTCCCTGTTTTTCCTCTGCGGATGCCCAAGATGATGAGGTCGCCGCCTGGGCACAAACCGTCTTGCTCAACACCCTAAGCCTTGAATATGGCAGTTACGAAGCCGATATCGAAGCCAATCGTATCAATTACACGCAAAATGCCCGAGATGCCCTGCGCGGCTTCCTCGGCAATTATCTTTCCGTGATTGAAGAAAACCAGCTTTCTCTGCATCCGCAGGCTTTGGGGAATGCCCAAATTGTTAATGAAGGGTATTTTTCCGGCATTCATTTCTGGCGGATTAATCAGGCCATTGCCATCCCGGAACTGAATATTCAAATCTTCTTTTCCATCGTTGTGATCAAAGTCAATGGCAATCCCCCCTACCTGGTGCAAAGCGTCAGCATGGTGAAGCAGCCTTATCCATGATATCAATGGTGTTGGAGCCTGGCTAAAAAATGGTATACTGGGGCAATAGCCCTTTCCCCAGTTGATCCACTATGCGCGCATTCAGCCATTTCATTGTTAGCACCCTGTTCATGCTGTCTGTGGGTTTCGCCCATGCGGAAACCAACCTGAAAGGGATTGAACAAACGTTAAGCGACTCCGTTATTACGGCCAAGATTACCGCCAAATTCACCAAAAACCGCGATCTGAATCCTTTAAAAATTTCAGTGACCACCCGCGATGGCGTGGTGACCTTAACCGGCCATGTAAATGATCGGGAAGCCTTCGTTAACGCCCTGCGTCTTACCAAAAATACCAAAGGCGTTAAATCGGTTGAAATTGAACAGTTAATCATCCAGCCCGTCAACACCTCGTTTACCGATGCATACATTACCGCCAAAGTCGAGGCAGCCATACTCAAAGCCAAGGTATTTGATGACGAATCCATTCCCTTAGTGGGGATCAATGCCACGACGACGAATGGCGCAGTAACCTTATCGGGCCGGGTAAAAACTAATAAATCGATTATCGCCATTGTCAAACGGGTCAATGCGGTTAAGGGCGTAAAAAAAATTATTTCCAACCTGGAAATCAACAAGGAAGGCTAGACTCATTGTAGGACACAAGGGCATGAAACCAATAACCCGCTTTCGTATTTTTCTTTGGCAGTTCAGTCATTTCAAGGTGCCTCTAATTGGTTATTTAAAGCCTAAGCTTTTAACCATCGATGATGAGCAGGTCGTCGTTAAACTGCCTTTGACCCGCCGCAGTAAAAACCATCTGCACTCCATGTATTTTGGGGCATTGGCTGTGGGGGCCGATTTAGCTGGCGGCCTGCATGGTTTTTATTATGCTGAAAAAAGCAACGTGAAAATCTCGCTGGTCTTCAAATCCTTTCAGGCGCAGTTTATCAAACGGCCGGAAGCGGATGTTTATTTTGTCTGCAACCAGGGGGCCATGGTCAGGCAAATGATTGCTGAGTCGCAACAGCGCGGTGAGCGCATCAATAAACCGCTTCCTATTCAAGCGTTTATTCATTATGACAGAGAACCGGAAGAAGTCGCGAATTTTATCCTGGAACTGTCGCTTAAAGTGATTGGTTGAGACCACGGGATGGCCGATAAAAAACCGCTGCTGTGGTTCGCCTTGGCTACCGGGTTAATGCTTGTCTATGGACTTATTTTTGCGATGCAGTTTAACAAATGCATACGCCTTGATATTTCCGCGTTTTATTCAACTGCCCAGGCCCTGTCCCAGGGGCTTGACCCTTATCAGAATTTTATTCCGGATTATTTGCCTCACGCAAAAAAGCTGCCCGCCAATCTTAACCCGCCGATTTTTTTAATCCTGTTCAAGCCCTTTTCACAACTTCGTTATGAGTATGCTGTCCCCGCCTGGTCACTGTTTACTTTCATGTTGGGCATCCTGGGCGCCTGGCTCACCATCAGGCTTGCTTTTCCGAAGGCATTTGTAAAAACACACGGCCCCCTGCTGCTGGCTATTTACCTGTTATTATTCAGTACACTCATGGACACAGCCATTGTTCAGCTGGGATCCGTAATTTTTTTCATGGTCATGGCTGGCTATTCAAGCTATACCCAGCGTCACGATTTGCTGGCAGGTTGCTTATGGGGATGTATCACGGCCATTAAGCTATTTCCGGGTTTACTGTTTGTTTTTGCTCTTACACAACAACGGTATAGGGTCTGTTTAGCCATGGCCTTGAGTTTTATTATCCTCTGGCTCATTCCCTTGCTGACCCATGGGACCCTCCTTTATGAGCAATATTTTACCATGATGAAGCGGGTATTATGGTATGGCGACAGTTGGAACGCGTCCCTCCATGGCTATCTATACCGATTCTTTATTGATAACACCCACCCCAAACCGGCGGTTTTGCTGCTGACGAAAAGCCTCTCACTGCTTCTTTTCGTGCTCATTTTTTACAGATACTGCAAAGCCATGAAACCGCAGGATCAGTTAATCAACCCGCACTACGCGTTCTGTTTAACCCTGCTGCTCATGCTGTTGTTAAGCCCGTTTGGCTGGCTATATTATTTTTCCCTGTTGTTGCTGCCCTTAGCCTTAAGCTGGCAAGTTCTGATTTCAGTTCGGGATATCCCGCCGCATCTCACGGCTTTATGGTTTTTGGCGTTTTTTTTAGTTAACGTCCCCATGGATTATGTGATGTTTACCAAAATGCCTGATCTAGCGAGCAGAATGACGTGGTATTCCCTCTTTTTTTATGGCCTGGTGTTATTGCTTTATGTTGTGACGCGCCTGTTGGGTCAAACTTACCCGAAGGCCGACAATAGCCTGGCTAAAATGCGCGAGTTAGCACCGGCATTTTTTATCATCATGGCCCCCGGGGCGGTCGTTCCTGTATTCTTTTATGGATTAAGCCTGCTTCACAGGCTTAGCTAGCCTGGATTACTGAAATAAAAACTGTTCTTACCTTCGCTTTTAACCTTGTACAATGCAGCATCGGCTTTCTGCAATAAGGCTTCAGCCGACGTGGCGGCAAAAGGGTAAACAGCAATACCGATACTCACCGAGACCTCCACATTAATACCGTCAATAACCACTGGGTGGGGAATGGAGTCAATTAACCGTTTCGCCAACAGGGAAAGAGCAGAATAGGAGCTAAAATCGGTCACAATCAATAAAAATTCATCGCCGGCAAGGCGCGCCAGATAATCGTGAGCACGGATCGATTGTTTAAAACATTGACTGACGGCGACAAGCAGTTGATCACCGACATGATGACCGTAGGTATCGTTTACCTCTTTGAAGTCATCCAGATCCAGGAACATGAGGCCAACTTCACTTTTATTGCGCATGGCTCGGCTGATACATAAGTCTAGCATGTCCATGCAAGCCCGACGATTGGGTAATTTGGTCAGCTCATCATGCAGGGCTAAATGCTGAAGTTGGGAGTAAGCCATTTTTCGTTCTACTGCAAGGCTCATCTGCGCCGCCAGCAAATCTATCATATCCAAATCTTCAACGGGTTCCGCATGCTTTTCGTCACTTAAAAACTCAAATACCGCATAAATCTCATCCGCGACTATAATAGGAAAAGCCAGGGCGCCGCTGAATTTAAAATGAGCGCAGTGCCCCTGTTCAAGGGAGAATGGGTTAGCGGTTGAAGCAGGCAGCCAGATCGCTTTTTTTCCTTGCCAGACCTGACCTGCAATGCCTTCTTGTTTATTTACTTCAAGGGTCTTAAGGGACACACTGCAGGCATCCTCTTGTCCTTTTGCCGGCTGATGCCAGACTGTATCGGCATGAAGACGGTCGCCGTCACTATTCAAATAATAAACAATACCCACCGCAAAACGAATAGCCTGGCTGATTGTCGCTGCACAAAATTTGAAGGCGTCCTGAATAGTGTCTGTCATCAGAATAGTGCGCGTCGTCTTGAAAATGAGATCCAGTTCCAGATTTTTAAGCGATAATTTCTCCTGCGTAAATTTCAACGCGGTAATATCAATATGAGTCCCAACCACCCGGCGGATTTTGTCATCGGGATCAACAATGCCCTGTCCGCGGCAGAGAATCCACAACGGTTTGCCGTTGCGATGACGATAACGGACCTCCTGGTGAAGAGGGTATTTGCCTTTGGACACGATGTGTTTTTTGAGATTGCTCTCAAGCAGTTTAAAATCCTCAGGAAAGGCATGGTCACGGAAAAAATCCAGCGTTGGCGTATAATTGCCGCGCTCATAACCCAACGATCGCAGCAATTTACTGGACAAAATGCACTCTTTTGTTTCAAGATTAATATCCCACCAACCATCGGTGGTTTCATCGAGGATAAGGTCATAAATGGCCTTGTTTTCCTGAAAGAGATTCTCGCTGTATTTCTTCGACGCCAATTCCTCCTGCAGGGCTTTGATGTTGGAAATATCACGAAAACTGAACAGATAGCCGATGATCTCATTATCAGAACCAATAAATGGGCTGACTTTCAGCATCATCCGGCTGGTGGAATCAAATTGATTCATCAAATCCAACTCGAGGTTGTTGATAACACCGGTGGCAGTAATCCGGTTCATGATGTTTTTTTCAAGCATGGTGTTTTTAATATTCAATACATCAAAAATGGATTGACCTATCAGATTTTTCTTACGGATAAACCCCAGGGTACGCATAAACGTCTGGTTGCATTCAACCACCCGGCAGGTGCGATCCACAAACAGGTAGAGATCGGGTGAATTATCATAAATCCGTTGATACCTTGACTCCACTTCCAGCAATCGCCGGCTTTTGTCGGTAATGGAGGTTTTTAACTGCGTATTGTCCATGACCACTTTATTGCGCAACAAATTAACCAAAGACAGCAACACGGTGATGGCTAATCCCAGCAAAATAGTAATAATGGGTAGCCAGGGCCTGTTTTCTGCAACATAACGCGGCGAAGGCCACAGCTTAAAAACGAGAGGGTTTGTTAAAAAATCGAGTTGCAGGAGCTCGGTATACGCCCAACGATGGATAAACGCGGGGCTTCCCCTATTAAACTGGGTAAACAGAGCCACGGGGCCGTAATGAACCGCTAGGCCGGTGAGCTCGGAATCGGCACGCTTAACCGCGCCCGACACAATGCGTTGCAGATTATAAAGCATCCATCCGGGCCGCCCCTCATGATGAGCAAAACACAGATAAGGCACACCGCCACTGGCTTCATGCTCAACCACCGTAATGGTCATCCCCTGGGTTTTGAACCCTTTCTGACAAAGGCTGATTAAACGCAGCACATTCTTTTTAGTCAGGTCATCCATCCTGCCGTGCTGATAAATGACATCCTGTCCCCAGGCAATGACTGCGAGCGTCGACAAGTCGTTTAAATAATTAGCCGCGTCCTCATGGATGGCTTTATCATTTAGCCCATGGTCCAATCGGGAAAAAAATCGTCGGGTAGCCCAAAAACTGTCGTGCAGGCTGACTTCAATTTCCTTGGCGATAAGCTGCGTATCCGCTGCAATTTTTCGCCGCAGCTGCACTGCCGCATCATTTAAAAAATTCTGCCAGAGTAAAATGAAAAACAAAAACCCGGTCACCAGAATCGCCATGGTCTGAGCCATGCCATGGCTTGAATAAAATTTATAGTAACGGTAGTAAAAAATGATCGATAAAGACAGGCTAAGCAAGGTAAAACACAAGGCAGACTGAGCCACCATGCCGGGATAACCTGCCCAGTTGTAAATGATTTCGATGTCAAGCACATAACCTAAAAGGGCCGCGAGCCCCAGACACAACACGAGGGCGACAAGCACCAATTGCAGTAATTTGGCCCATGTTTTTTTAACCAAACAGTACAGGAGAATGGCCGCATTCAGCAACACGATGCAGAATGCGGTATTAGGCCCCATGCGAATGGGATACCCCTTGTCAATGGCGGTTTGCGGAATAAGAAGCCAATAATCAAGACCAAGATCCCAGCCGCTTGTGTATTCAAAAAGCGTAAAAACACCGATTAGACCAGACAAGAGGCTTAAAAGAATCGCCAGGCGTTTTTTAAGTGCGAGTGCAAATACAGCGGAGGCAATGAGTACAATGGAAAGTGCTGTATTGAAACGCATGACGGTGGAGTTCGTGCCAAGCGTTGAAAATTGCGGCACTCCTGTTATCCAGCCAATCATCACCACAGCCGCAATCAAATAGGCCACGGCTGCCAACGCATAGCAAAAAAAATATCGCTTTGACCTCAATCCATTCACCGTCAAAACAGCATCCTTAAAGGGAATGATAATATCCGTTCGCTTCCAGGTAAGTATAGCCGCACGGGAAGCACTTAATTTCTCTTGTACATCATAGCAATAACAATGCCAGCTGTTGTCTGATTCTAATCACAGCATTTGACAATTAGGGACGTGAAGTCTAACGTTTTAATAACCAACCCACTGTTTTTCAATAATTTAAACAATGATTGATCTTTGTATCAACACACAACCCGATGATGAGAGCTGCGGCCCCACCAGTCTGCAAGCCATTTATCGTTTTTATGGGCTGGATATTCCACTTGATCAGGTTATCCAGGGCGTGGAGCGTTCGCATTCCGGCGGGACCTTGGCGCCCATGCTTGGCAAACACGCGCTCATGCACGGCTTCGACACCATTATTTATATTAATAACCTCAATATTTTTGACCCCACCTGGTTTGAACAGGGTGAGGCCAAGAGCACACTCCTATTGCAGAAATTAAATACCCAGATGCGCTACAAACGCACAGCGGGTGTCTTGCAGGCCAGTAAAGCCTACATGGAATATGTGTCCTTGGGGGGCATTCTGCGTTTCCGCACCTTGAGTGTCCAGCTCCTCAAAGATTATTTTAAACAGGGCATTCCGATTTTGACCGGATTGAGCGCCACTTATTTATACCGCAGCGCCAGAGAACGCTATACGAGTAAAGGGGAAGCCTATTACGATGATATTCGCGGGACGCCATGCGGTCATTTTGTCGTCCTCTGTGGTTACGATGCTAAAAAAAGGCTTATTGTGGTCGCCGATCCGCACCGTGAAAATCCGCTCTCACATGATAATTATTACAAGGTGAGCAGCCATCGCTTGATTAACGCCATCATGCTTGGTGTACTGACCTATGATGCCAATTTACTTATAATTCAACCAAAGAGCACCCAATGCAAACTATAATCGTTACGGATGACCCTGACAGTTGGGAATTTTTAAGTCCCCTTGCAGCCATCGTTCACGCGTCGGAATATCTTTCCAGCGAAAATTTTCTGCAAAACCGTTCCCTGCGCGTCATTAATCTCTGCCAATCCTATCAGCATCAAACCATTGGCTATTATGTATCCCTTCTGGCGCATGCACGGGATCACAAGGCGATTCCTTCCGTTCATAGCATTCAGGATGTGATGAACACCAGTTTGTCAAAATTGATATCGCAGGAAGTGGATGAGGAAATCCAGCACAGCCTGCAGGATATTAAAGGAACCGAATTTATCTTCAGTCTCTATTTTGGACAAAACATGGCCAAATGCCATGCGGATCTGGCGAGAAAACTGCACGGCCTGTTTCCCTTGCCACTTATTCGCTTTACGCTGGAAAAGCGTAAACAATGGCGGATTAAAAACCTGCAGCCCTTGTCTTTAAGCGGAGTTCCGGCCCACCATCGCGATTTTATGCGCCAGGCCGCGGAAAGTTACCTGTCAAAAAAACGGTTCCATCAATGGCGTAAAAAACAACGCTATCATGATCTGGCCATTTTGGTTGATCCCAGCGAACCCAATGCCCCATCCAACAAAAAAGCACTGGATTTCTTTGCCAATACCGGCGAAGACATGGGGCTTAATGTCGATTTCATTGAAAAAAGCGACAGTAAATCGATTGCCGAATACGATGCCTTGTTTATTCGAGCCACCACCTCGGTGAACCACTATACTTACCGAATGGCCCGCCGCGCCGCACAGGAAAATATCGTGGTTATTGATGATCCGCAATCAATTATTAAATGCAGTAATAAGGTCTACCTTGCCGAATTGATGCGAAGCCATCAAATCCTCACACCAGAAACCACCTTTATCAGCAAATACGACAAGGAACTGCCGCCCATTGAATTCCCCTGCGTTTTAAAACGCCCGGATAGCGCTTTTTCGCATGGGGTCATCAAACTCGATGATTTTAAATCCTTACAAAAATCCCTGAATCAGTTTTTTAAAAGCTCGGATCTGGTGCTGATTCAGCGGTTTATTCCGACCGAATTCGACTGGCGCATTGGCGTACTCGATAATAAGCCGATTTTTGCCTGCCGTTATTTTATGGCTCGGGATCACTGGCAAATTTATAATTGGGATGCTTTGGGCGATAAAACACAGGGCAATATCGATGTGCAGGGCAATTTTGCCATTCAGGGTAATCATGAAACCATTCCTATTACCGATGTTCCAGACGGGGTGATAAAAACCGCCTTAAAAACCACCCGGCTTATTGGTGACGGTCTCTACGGCGTTGACATTAAAAGTCAGGGCGATAAACACTATGTTATCGAAGTCAATGATAACCCCAATATCGATTTTGGCATTGAAGATCAGATACTGGGTGAAAACCTTTATCAGCAAATCATGACCGTCTTTTTACAACGCATTCGCAGGAAGCACGGCTATGGGTAATTATTCGCTTTTTTCCGTTATTGGGCTTGAAATTGAATACATGCTGGCGGATAAAACCACCTTAAACGTGCGGCCGCAAAGCGATACCATTCTGCAAGCCTTGGCCGGGGGTGAACTGACCAATGAAGTGGCTTTGGGACATATTGCCGTCAGCAATGAACTGGTGATGCATGTGCTGGAATTAAAAAACAATGGCCCCGCACCTGTTTCGCCTGACCTGGTGACTCATTTTCAGGCGGCCATTCAACACTTACAGCCGCTGCTGGACGAACACCAACTGATGTTGTTGCCTACCGGCGCGCACCCCTGGATGAACCCCACTGTGGAAACCCAACGCTGGCCACATGGGAATCGCGAGATTTATCAGCAATACGATCAGATTTTTAACTGCCACGGTCATGGCTGGGCCAACCTGCAAAGCATGCATGTCAACCTGCCCTTTGCCAATCAGGACGAATTTAACCTGCTGCACAACAGCATCCGCCTGTTATTGCCTCTCCTGCCGTCATTAGCTGCAAGCACGCCTTTCCTTGACGGCAAACCCACTGGCATGCAGGATAGCCGCCTGTATTTTTATGATAAAAACCAGCAGAAAATACCGGAAATTACCGGGCTTGTGGTTCCTGAATTTGTCCGCTCTGAAGCCCATTACCGGCGGGACATTCTTACCCCCATGTACGAGGCTATTCGCCCCCATGATCCCAAAGGCATTCTTCAACACGAGTGGTTGAATTCCCGCGGCGCCATTCCCAAATTTGAGTATGGCGCCATTGAAATCCGCATTCTTGATTCCCAGGAATGCGTTCAGGCCGATTACGCGATTGCCAGCGCCATTGTGGCCATCCTGAAACACTGGATAAGCCATTCGCATTATTTTCTGGATAATCCCTGCGACACCGCGGTGTTGGCCGCGCTTTACCAGCAAAGCCTTCATGATGGCCTTGAGACGCCGGTGGAAAGCAGTGAATTGGGCAGGCAATGGCAGTTATCACGCGGGGTTAAAACCTGCCGCGATGCCTGGGCCTTGTTGATTGAACGCATCAGCACCGAACTGGATCACGCATGCCAGACGGCTTTGGAAACAATATTAAGTCAGGGGAATCTAAGCCAGCGACTTGTACGTGCCTGCGGTCAGGATTTTAGTCATCATACCTTGATGCGCCTATACCGCCAGCTGGGAGATTGTTTATTAACTAACCAACAATTGCATGCACTATGAAACCAATCGCCGTGGTTTTAAGTTGTGAACATGCCGTTAACCATGTCCCTGAGGAATACAGGCCGCATTTTACGGCACACGAGCATTTGCTCAACTCGCATCGGGGCATTGACTTTGGCGCCGAGGCCATTGCCAGCTACCTGCGCGATGCACTGGCCTGCGAACTGGTTTCAGCCAAAGCCACGCGTTTATTAATCGATTGTAACCGCAGCCTGCATCACCGTCATTGCTTCTCTGAAATCACTTACCCCCTGCCAAGCCATGAAAAAGAATTGATACGTCAACGTTACTACCTGCCTTTTCGACAGGACGTTGAGGCGCGGATTCATGCTCATTTACAAGCGGGGAAACAAGTATGGCATTTGTCCGTACATAGCTTTACGCCCGTTCTGAACGACATGACGCGTAATACGGAAATTGGGTTATTGTATGATCCCAAACGCTTGCTTGAACGAAATCTGGCAAGGCATTGGCAACAACAGATTAAACGCCTCGACCGAAACCTGCGGGTGCGCCTGAATTACCCTTACCGCGGCGTCAGCGACGGCTTTGCCGCCTCCTTGCGTAAAAAATATACCGCAGAGGATTACCTTGGCCTGGAAATCGAAAGTAATCAGGCCCTGGTTAATGAAAATCACGCTATTGCCCATTTGGCCTGCGTGCTTTCAGCCAGTCTTAAAGTCATGCTCGACAATTGGCAATCCATGGGCCAGCAACCACTCCCGCAAACCATCCAGGGGGATTAGTTTAACTCGCAAGTCACCGGACCATTGTCCAGTTGCAAGGCATTGCCCCCTGAATCCGTCATGAATTGCCCCGTATAGCCGGACTGGTTTGCCGCCTTCTGAGCCGAAATAAACAGACGGGGACGGCTGCTATCATCGCGGTCAACCGCCATTAACAGCAGGTTATTATCGCGTAAACTGTAAAGACTAACCGTAATGGGTTAGTCGAAATCAATGGACGGCTTGGCTCCCCTCTTTTACGTTACGGTAAAAGCTACCCGCTCATTGAGGCCCTGAAGCACGCATTCCATAGTCCTGGCACTTCCCAACACCGGAAAAGCAAGTAACATCATGCAGCCAACCCATCCTTTTTTCATCGCCTGTAGTCCTTATCTTATGGTTTTTTTCGTGAGCTGCCTCGCCTTGAGGGGAAGAATGAGTTTAATACTTTTCGCCAGATATCCCTCACCATCTGACGAAATAAGGTGTTTTTACTTAATTGCTCCAGCACCGACGGTTCCCGTGAATCGTTCTGGCTGACTTCCCCCTGGGCAGGTGCCGGTTCTGTGCCAAGCTTGTTTTTTCCAGCCCTTAAAATCGCCAGGGCCGATGGAGGGGATTGACGCTCACCGTAACGGGAAAACAAGCCCGATTGCTGGATAATCGTCTGGACCTCGGCGTCGGTCAGGGTGCCCATGCGCGACTCAGGCGCACGAATTAAGCATTGGATTAAGGGCGTGGGTTGACCATTGCCATCCAGTGCGCTCACCAGCGCCTCCCCTGTCCCCAGGGACGTTAACAATTGCTCTGTCGCATAGTAGGTTGACGGAGGAAAATTCTGCGCCACCAGTTTCATTGCCTGGCGGTCCTTGGCCGTGAAGGCACGCAGGGCATGCTGTATTTTTAATCCTAACTGACTTAAGACCGCATCCGGGATGTCATTGGGTGTCTGGGTGCAAAAGATAAGACCAATGCCTTTGGAGCGAATCAGCTTAACCATGGTCTCCAGTAAATTTAACAGGGCTTTACTGGCACGATTAAAAATAAGATGGGCTTCATCAATAAAAAGCACCAGTTTGGGTTTGGGGGGGTCGCCAAGTTCCGGGGATTGCCGGTAGACATCCGACAGCAATTTAATCATAAATGTCGAAAATAACAGGGGTTTGTCCTGCATGTCCATCAGGCGCAGAATGGAAACAATACCCTGCCCTTCGGCTGTCGTCCGGAATAAATCTGTAACCTCAAAGGCCGGCTCGCCAAAAAAATCGTCGCCGCCCTGCGCCTCCAGCTCAATGATTTTGCGCATGATAGAACCGACGGAGGTTGAGGAAACATTGCCGTAACGAGACGCCACATCGGCATTGCCCGCATCTGACTGCATGTATTGCAGGATGGCTTTAAAATCATTTAAATCATTAAGTGGCAGTTCACGGTCTTTGGCATATTCAAAAAGAATAGTAATAACCCCGGTTTGGGTCTCATTCACATCCAGCATGCGGGAAAACAGCAGCGCCCCAAAATCGCTGACTTTACCGCGAAGCGGCACACCCGAAACACCACGGTCGAGGGTAAAGAGTTCTACAGGGGACTGTCGTGGATGAAACCTGAGATTTAAAGAAAGGCTTCGTTTTTCTAAAAATTCATTGGGTTCGCCCGGCACAGCCAAACCAGAAACATCACCTTTGATATCCATAACCAGGCTTGGTACGCCCGCCTGCGATAACTGCTCGCACAGCACCTGAATGGTTTTGGTTTTACCGCTGCCGGTGGCGCCGGCAATGAGGCCATGGCGGTTAAGTGATTTTAATACCAGATTGACCGGCGCATCCTGAAGAAGGGTCTCATCAAGCATTATCCCGCCAAGCTCAAGGGCAGGGAATCCAGCCGCTTGATAAGGGGCACGCAGATCATCATACATGGCATCCATCCTTGTTAAACGCTTCATTCGTTATAATCATTGGCGCGTTAATGTGTGTATCAATTCCCCCGGAGAGGGCATCACCCTTTGGTCTGACAATCAGGACAAAGGCCATAAATATTGAGCGCATGGTCCGTCATTTTAAAATGAGCCTGCTTGGCAATCGCTTCCTGACGTTGTTCAATGATGTCATCAATAAATTCTTCTACCCGGCCGCATTTCACGCAGACCAGATGATCATGGTGCTCGCCCTGGCTCAATTCAAAAACGGAATGGCCGCCTTCAAAATTATGCCGGGAAACAAGACCCGCCGTCTCAAACTGGGTTAACACCCGATAAACCGTTGCCAGGCCGACATCTTCACCCATTTCAATCAAGGCCTTGTAAACATTTTCCGCGCTCATGTGATGGTCGCGGGATTGCTCGAGAATTTGTAAAACCTTGACACGGGGCATGGTTATTTTTAGTCCGGCATCTTTTAATTGCTGGCTCTCTTCCATTCGTTCTCCTACCTGGCTGATTGCTTTATTCCGCAGGTGTCTTTCTATTAATGACATGCTATTATGGCGAAATTTTTCAACACAGGCAAAAATTATGCGTTCCCGATTGTTTATTTTTACCGTATTGATTTCCCTGCTGATGTCCGGCTGTGCATCCTATGATTTTTCAAGGCGTATCGTGCAACAGGGGAATCTGTTGCCGCAGTCCAAAATTTCAAGATTGACGATAGGCATGAGCAAACAGGATGCCGCCACGCTCATGGGAACCAGCCTGTTGAGTCCGACCTTTAATAATAACCGCTGGGATTATGCCTACACCTGGCGCAAAGGCAGCAACGCCCCCATTGTACGCAATGTCAGTCTTTACTTTGCCAATGGTCGGCTAGTTCGAATTGAACATCATCCTTAACAGAAAGGGTTAGCTGCGGCGGTTCTTGCCGCCGGCGTTTTTTGCCCGCTCTCGCCGTTTTTGTTTGGGATCGAGCGCTAAGGGTCGATACACCTCAATGCGATCACCCTCTCTCAAAGGCGTCGTCAGCGTCACCGGTCTTGCAAAAACACCTAAGGGTAACTGCTGCGTTTCGGGGTATTCGTCATATAACTCAGACTGAGACAGCGCATCACCTACGCTAGCGCCGGCGGGTAGCGTCAGTTTTTCATGAAAAAAAGCCCCGTCTTCAGCCATGTAGATGATTTCGACATTAACCATACAACGACGCCGCCCGCTCACAAAAGGCATCCACCATTTTCTCTGTCACCTGCTCAAATACCGGGCCCAAGAACATGGAAAACATTCGGCCGGCAAATTCAAACTCGAGATCGAAGGAGATTCTGCAACCTTCCGGTGTTTCATCAAAACGCCAAAACCCTTCAAGATGACTAAACGGGCCATCCACCAGTCGGATTTCAATCATTTTATTTTTCTGAAGTCGGTTTCGGGTCGTAAAGGACTTGCTCATGCCGGCAGCGGAAATGACCAGCGTCGCCTGCACTTCGTCTTCATCGCGGTGATGCACCTGACTTTGAGCGCAATAGGGTAAAAACTCGGCATAATGTTCCACCTCATTGACCAGATTGAACATTTGCTCACAGCTGTATGGGATAACACGTGATTTTTTTACAATTGTCATCTCAAGCACCCCTGACCTGCTGTATAAGCCATTGCGATAAATCCACCACTTCATTGGCGCAAACACTGTGCTCCATGGGGTATTCGTGACTGGAAACAGCCGTAAACCCTTGCCGATCGAGCCATTTAATGGTTTCTTTCGTCCAAAGCGGCCAAACAATGGGGTCATACAAACCCGAAGCGATAAAAAGCGGGGTGGTTTTCGGTAATTGCGGTTGGCATTCTTTCGCGAGGGGAAGATAGGCCGACAGGGAAATGACGCCCCCAAGCGGCATGCCCATGCGCAACGCCGTATGCAAGGCCATCGCCCCGCCTTGTGAGAAACCGGCCAGATAAATCCGTTCACTGCTAAAACCCGCTGCCAGTTGCTGCTCAATCGCCGCAACGATCATTTTTTCCGAGGTCAAAATGCCTTCCCGATCTTCCCGGGCGGAGAAATCCATGGCCAGGATGTCGTACCATGCGCGCATAACCATGCCGCCATTGATGGTAACAGGCCGTACCGGCGCTTCCAGACAAACATGACGCAACATCAGATCATTGACCTGCAACTGCTCAGCAAGCCCTGCCATATCGTTAGCATCCGCGCCGAGGCCGTGCATCCAGATGACACAGGCCTGTGCCGGGTGTTTCGAGTCAATAAGAAACACAATTACCCCTAATTCAGCAAAAGGCAAATTATCACCAAAGAACTGGTGTATAGCAAGGTCGTTGCCTTTATCCTCGATAATTTTTAAAGCAGACGAAGGAAAACCATGGGCTATAGGGTTCTTCTTGTCGCCAGGCGATGAATTAATATTGTTCACAAATGAAATATAAGGTACAATATTGCTCAATTAATGGTCAAAATTTAATTTTTAGAGCGATATCTAATGCCTTTAGAACCTGCAGACCTGAAAAAATTTGAGGCGAACGTCCGCAAAGTTGTTCCCGGAGTAACCAGGCTCGATTTAAGTGAGTCGCAATGGCAGGATTTGGGTGAGCGTCTGGAAAAAACCAAACCCCTCACATTTAGCCGGGTGGTCCTGGCTTTAGCCAAAGTCACCTCGCAGCATCATAACCACGTCATCCAGCAGGTGAGCAGCAAACAGCCTTCACGCGCCTGTAAAAAAGAACCCGCCCCGGAAAAAACTTATACGTCTAAAAAACGCAAAATAGATAAAATCCTGAACCCCGAAGATAACCAGTTTGTCATGGAGAAGAAAAAACTGACCACCCCTTTAAAAAACACAGGGGTTACCGGCAAGGACTCTATCCAACCCGTGACGCCAAAGCATGGCTATACGTCTGAAGCGCTTACTCCCGGCGGCACCCGGGTCAGGCTTTTTTTCAGCAATACCCAAGGCAGCCTCTATAAAAAAGTAACCCCCATCGGTAACCACAGCAATCAAGGTAAAGTGGATCTGTCCAAAGCCAGAAAATGTCTTTTTAACGAACAACTGCCGAATACTCTCTATAAAGAACGGCCAAAAGCCCAGCATTTTGTGGCCACGCTCAATAAAATACTCCCCGAAGGCGAGAACCGCCTGTGCAGTCAAAAGCAATTAACCCAGGCGACGTGCAAGGATATTTTTATCGCTCATGGTGACGACGAAGCTAACACAGCTCACGGCAATCGATACCACTGGTCGCACCTTATCGCTCATTTTCTGGGCGGTGATCACAGCATTGACAATTTAATCCCTGCCACCCGTGAATGCAATCTCAGCATTCTGCAAATTGTTGAACGAGAGATTGCGGAACGATTAAAATCGGGCAGCTCTGCCATTTACATCACGGTGACGCCGCATTATGACCAGGATGAATCATTGATCCCGTCTGAGATAATTTATCGACTTGAATGGGTTAAAAACGACCAAATGGAATTTGCTCATGAAGAAATTCGCTTTAACCCGAGTTCCTATGGTTTCCCCAGTCGCTCCATGCGGGCCTCCATAGACCATCTGCGCGAACAGACACAAACAAAACAATCGCAAGAAAGCATGGAGTCTCAAGCGAGTAGCATAGCGCTTTTTTAAACGATTCTTTATAATCAAAGGTATTTACTCCCTTTGAGGTAATGATGAGACTGTTTCGACGCGGTATTATTCTGGCAGCGATGACTCTTCTTCTCATCGCTTGCGGGCAAAAAGGCCCGCTTTATCTTCCTGATAGCCCCCCGGACTCCTCAAAAGTCCGTTAACAGCGAGTCCGTTATGGCCATTAAATTCACGAAGATGCACGGTCTCGGCAATGATTTCATGGTCATTGACGCTATTCATCAAAAACCCGACCTACGCCCCGAAACCATCGCCCGCCTTGCGGCCCGTCATACCGGCGTAGGCTTTGATCAGTGCCTGGTTGTCGAAAACAGCAACCATCCGGACATTGATTTTTTTTATCGTATTTTTAATGCCGATGGTCATGAAGTCGGTCAATGCGGCAATGGCGCCCGCTGCCTGGCGCGTTTTCTCCACCATTATGGTTTAACGGATAAAAAGCGCTTGACGGTTGCCACGCCCACAACCCGCCTGCAACTTTTACTCAACGCCGACGATACGGTCACCGTGGATATGGGTAAACCCAGACTTAAACCTCAGGACATTCCTCTCTTTGCGGTGGAAAAATCATCGCTTTACCCTATTCCACTCTTCAGCGGCCAGGAACAGCTTGTGCATGCTGTCAATGTCGGCAATCCTCATGCTGTCATCGTGGTCGATGATGCAGGCCAAAGCCCCGTCGCGGTATTGGGTAAGGAAATTTGTGAGCATCGTCTATTCCCTGAACAGGTCAATGTTGGCTTTATGGAAATTATTAATCCACACCAAATCCGCTTACGAGTCTATGAACGCGGCTGCGGTGAAACCAATGCCTGCGGTAGCGGTGCTGTCGCCGCCGTCACCGCAGGCCGCCTTTTTCATCATCTTGAACCCACGGTCAAGGTCCATCTTAAAGGCGGTGAATTAACGGTAGACTGGCCTGATTTTGATAGTACCATTCAGCTGACTGGCCCCGCCGTCTTCGTGTATGAAGGAGTCTTGTTATGCGCATAGTCATTCTTGGCGCGGGACAGGTTGGCGGCACCCTGGCACGCAATTTAACCCGTGAAAATAATGACATCACCGTGGTCGACCTCGACGAAGAGCGCCTGCGGGAATTGCATCATCGCCTGGATATCCAGACAGTGCAGGGTTCCGCCGCGCACCCCAATATTCTCATTGCCGCCGGTATTGAACAGGCCGACATGCTGATTGCCGTCACCAACAGCGATGAAATCAACATGATGGGCTGTCAGATAGCCTATAGTTTATTCCGCACGCCGACGAAAATTGCCCGTATCCGATCGCAATACTATTTTGATTACCCGCAACTCTTTTGCAATGACCATGTACCGGTAGACGTGTGCATCAGCCCGGAAAAACTGGTTACCGAACACATTGAGAATCTCATCGATTACCCTGGCGCCACGCAGGTGCTTGATTTTGCCGACGGCCGGCTGTTGCTAATCACCATCAAACCCAAGCCGGGTGGGGTCATGGTCGGAAAAACCATTCAGCAGCTTTACCAACACCTGGAACTCATTGATGTCCGGGTTGTCGCTATTTTTCGCGGTAAAGAAACGTTAATGCCAGAAGAAAACTGCGAGATTAAAATCGATGACGATGTTTTGTTCATCGCCCCCCCGCAGGCTATCCAGCAGGTCTTGATTGCGCTTGGGCGGTATACTCACCCAAACCGCCGTATTATTATCGCCGGTGGAGGCCATATTGGGACGAAACTCGCACAAACCCTTGAAGATCGCTACCGCATAAAAGTCATTGACCATAACATGACACGCGCCATGGATCTTGCCGGGCAACTGAATAAAGGGACCGTTTTACAGGGCGATATCGCCGACCGCGATCTGTTGCTTAACGAAAACATTGAATTTACCGATGTATTTTGTGCCGTAACGAACGATGATGAAGCCAACATCATGTCCTGTCTTCAGGCAAAACGCCTGGGCGCCCGTCATACCATGGCCCTGGTTAACCGCAACGCTTATGTGGAATTGATTGAAGACAGCAGCATTGACCACGCTATCTCCCCGCAATTAATCACTATCGGTAGTATTTTGACCAAATTGCGGCGTGGCAACATGATTAAAGTCCATCGATTGAACAATGGGGAACAGGAAGCCATTGAATTGGTCATTCATGGTGACAGTCAAACATCGAAAGTCATTGGCCGGCAGCTCAGCGACATCGAATTACCGCAGGGCTGTACAGTCATGGCCGTGGTACGCGAAGATAAAATCATGATGAGTGAGCCTAAACTCACCCTTGAGGCCGGCGATCACGTGGTGATTTTGTTATTAAAGAAACGCTACCTGCGTCAGGTTGAATCGTTGTTTCAGGTCAGCTTAACTTTTATGAGCTAGGGATTTGACTTTACCATGCAAATTAAAACCATACTGCGCCTCATCGGTTTGTTGTTAATGATGTTCAGCTTCAGCATGGTGAGTCCCCTGCTGATTAATGTCATCTTTCATGAGGATTTCTGGAAACCTTTTGTCACGGCCTTTGCCTGCACGTTTTTTACCGGCGCCTTACTCGCCTTTTTGTTTAATAAGCAGCACACCGAACTTAAAATACGCGACGGGTTTCTGATTGTCGCCCTGTTTTGGGTGGTGCTGTGTTCCTTTGCTTCCCTGCCCTTCATTTTTGCCATCAGCCATCACGATCACAGCATCACAGATGCTATCTTTGAATCGGTTTCAGGCTTTACCACGACAGGTGCCAGCATCATTACCCAGTTGGAAACCCTGCCGCATGCGCTGTTGTTTTACCGTCAGCAACTGCAATTTTTGGGTGGTATGGGTATCGTGGTCCTGGCTGTGGCTATCCTCCCCATGCTGGGTGTGGGAGGTATGCAGCTTTATCGAGCCGAAACCCCTGGCCCGATGAAAGACAGCAAATTAACGCCGCGCATTGCCCAGACCGCCAAGGCACTATGGTCTATTTATGTCCTGTTGACCCTCCTGTGCATGCTCTGCTACTGGCTGGCCGGCATGGATTGGTTTGATGCACTGGGGGAAAGCTTTGCCACTGTATCCACTGGCGGCTTTTCCATGCATGACGCCAGTTTTGCTTACTATGATAGCGATTTAATTGAACTCATCGCCTGCCTGTTTATGTTGCTTGGCGGCTCCAGTTTCGCCCTGCATTTTATGATTCTCAAAAAACGGAGCCTTAAGCATTACTGGGAGGACGAAGAGTTTCGCAGCTACATCGCGTTTTTGATCATTGTCATTGGCTTTGTAACCTGGAGTCTGGTCATTAACGGCTTTTTTGATGAAAAACACCATGCCCTCATCAAGAGCACGTTCAATATTATCTCCATGGCCACAACGACCGGATTCGTTTCGGCTCCATTCAGCACCTGGCCCACTTACGTGCCGGTTTTAATTATGCTCGCCGCCCTCATTGGCGGTTGTGCTGCGTCAACCAGCGGCGGCATCAAAGTCATTCGCGCCCTGCTGATTTATAAACAAAGCCGGCGCGAAATATATCATCTGCTTCATCCCAACGCCATCATCCCCATCAAATTCGGCAAGCAGATTTTGCCGGAATCCATTCTGCAATCAATGTGGGGATTTATTTCCGTCTTTTTGGGGCTGTTTATTTTCCTGATGCTACTGTTCATGGCCTTGGGCAATGATTTTATAACCTCGTTTTCGTCCATGATTGCCGCCATGGCGAACGCGGGCGCAGGCTTGGGCGCGGTTAGTCAAAATTTTGCAGAACTAACCCGCGCCAGCAAATGGGTTCTGATTTTTGCCATGATCGCAGGCCGCCTTGAAATTTTCTCCCTGCTCATTATTTTTTCCCGCCAATTCTGGCAAAAATAAAAAACAGGCAGTTTTATCCATTAACATGGCAGATTGATTTTTTTTTTGAAGTCGTTATGCTGATGCTACTTGTCAAGGATTGAGCCGGTTCGCTAGTTAATTACTCGGAGCTCAAGGCACAGGAGGCCAATTCCATGGGCGAACAATTCTTTCGTGATTTTCTTTCAAAAAAAACCATTAGCGAATTACGCCAGCTTCTGCTCACCGAAAAGCCTTCCGTTAACGATCTGCAACAACTCATTACCCGGCTTGAAAAAGAGCAGGCGTTTGAACATCTGCGCATACTGCTGGTGCTTGTCACGGAGCAGGTGGATGAGGGGAACCAGAAAAAACAATTGTTGAATGGTTTAAATCGCATGTTATTGGCCCATGCCTGTCAACAAAATGAGGGGCAGGACATTTTAATCCGGCTTCATGAGTTAAACCAATTATCACCAGAGGACGAGACGCTGTGGTCTACGGTACTGGAAGAATTGCTGCAATGGATTAAGCAGCCACGGACCGCCGAAGAAATCAAAGCGGTACTAAGCAACCTGCCGCCGGCCATGTGTGAGAAATTTTATCAACGCCTGCTTGAAACTGCTTCGATGCAAGCCAATTGGGTCTCGTCCTTCATTCAGTTTGTCTTGTCGTCGGCCCAGGACCTCAAAAAAAGCCGGCACTTGGAGCGCTTGGCGCGGTGTTTGATTCTATCGCCTATCCCGTGTGAAACCCAGGAATTAAAATCGCTGAGCCTGTTATTAAGCACCACGCAGCTTATTGACGTAACCTTTCATTTACGCGCCCTCGCATCCACTTATGCCAGTAAAGACGCCCCCAGCCATTCATCGACAGTCAAGCACCTTTATTTAAATCATTACGAAGAATTGCTCATGTGTCTGACTATCCGGGCAACCGCATCGGAATCGGAGTATGAGGAATTAACAGAGAACAATGCGGAACTGGCTAATTTACTGATCACCAAGCGGCTGAAAATATTGGACTCTGTCGAGGAGAAACGGAACCTGGTTTTTAAATTGCTGAAAAACTGTGGGCAGTTCAATTGGCAGGACCGGCAGTTTCACGCCTTTATCCTTGGGCAGATTGTTGATGTTCTTCAGGCTCTGCCCCAGGATCAGGCGGCCCTCTGCTTCAGTCAATATTTTAAGTACCATCACAGCCGAAATGATTATGACGTCATTCGTCTGCTTGACGCGCTTTTTGAACGAAAATCTGATGATGCGATGATTCTCCATTGCCTAAAGCAACATCGTGATGATGATGATTTCTTTATCATCAATTACTTGACAGCGAGCAGAACACGCGACAATAAATTACTTCGCGGCTGCCTGGAGATGCTGGACGTCAGCCAGTTGCTTAATTTTTGTGGACCCCTTGCCGCCTTAGCCCATCTTTATCGCCACGAACAACCCTATTATCTCAAAATTTACTGTGAGCTGGTTATTCGCAAAATCACCTTGGCCAATACCGTAAAAAGCAGCTTTCCTGAACTGGCGGCCGCAATCCCTGATCAGGCATGGGAGGATATGGTTGATTTAATCTTTACTCAGTTAAAGGATCAGCCGCCATTAAGTTATGAATGGCTGATGGCCCTGCTTGGCAGCCGTGTGAACAAAGCGAAATTAATGCCTTATTGCCGCACGCTGTTGAGTCAGGGGATTTACGCATACCAAAAACTGGACCTTTTAAAACAATTTAGCTGCCAGGAATTATTTGATTTTTACCTCTACCTGGTGCGGAACCAGGCGCGCGAAGAAGAATTTGCCTGCTTTGTTGAGCTGTTCAAGGAAACCGACAGGCAAACGATATTGCTTTACATACTCTCGAACACCCCCCTTATCAGCCGCACGTTTCTTGGCAAACTGCTGGATTCCATCGAAACTAAAAATATCATTTATCTCGTGGAGTCACTGGTCGATTTGGCCGAGAAAGATGCCGAGTATAATACCACGCTTGAACAGTTGCTGCTTCATTTCTGCAACAGGCTGCAAACGACCTATGACAGCAAGGATCCCGTGCATCATTGGACTTTATGTCAAAATAGCCGCCTTATTGCTGCCCGGTTGCTCTTAAGCCCTGCCTGTTTTCTTTCGCTATGCTCACGCTCCTCTTATCTGCAAAATTTCACCCCTTCCCTGCTGCAGGGAATTGTCTGTCAGAGCGTGGCGGCTGATTTGAAACTAAGAATAACCCGGGTTTTGGATATCGCGCAATTAACTGCCGAATCAGCCGATACCATTGTACTCAATTTACTCAGCCATTTTCGCGAATCCCCAACCGTTCTGCATGAGCTCTTTAGCCACTTATCGCTCGTTGAAAGCAGTTTAAGCGAGGAAGGGAAAAAAAATTATGCTTACCTAAAGTCAAGTTGCTGGGCTTTGTTAAAATCGAAAGAACAGGATAAAGCCCTTTATGAAGACGGGGTGGTTAACACCCTGCTTACATCGCAATTGGCTGCCCCGCATCGTTTTGATGGCGTATTGACCACGCTGGCCAATAACCTTGCCAACAACAAAGACGTGCATCTCAGTGCCCTGTATCTGCTCCAGATTGAGCCTAAGAATTTTGACCAGATTAAACCGGATGTCCTGGTATCTGTTTTACTGCACTCCATGGACGAGAAAACACTGGAAAACTGGAAAAAAACCACTCAGTATTTGTTGACTCAGACACCTGAAAAAGCCACGGCCTTTGTGCAACTGCTGGTCAGTGAATTAACGAAAATCAAGAATAATCCATTACTGATTAATCAGGGTGTCCAGTTTATCAGTCAATTCCCCCAATTTGAGAGCCTGCTGCCTTTATTCGATGACGACGTGTTGCAATGGCTTGTTCGCGAGAGCAGTGAGGAATACCTAAAGAACCATTTTAGCACCTGGCTTGGTAAGCTGAGTGAAACAGGGCGTCTGCGGGAGATTGCACTGGGGCCCTTAATTTCTCTGCTGCCAGCCGATCCGCAATGGCTTAACAGCTTATTGCAGCAGAGTATTTTAAGCCCCTTCTTGCCGGCGATATTTATCGAATTTACCCGCCACGAGCGGTGCGACGTGCATTGCATCAGTCTCTATCAACAAATTAATAAACTCAGTGCCCCTGAAAAACGCAAAGCCATTGACTATATGCAAGGGCATTTGGGGCAATCGGGGCATCGGCTATCGATCGCCGCCCCGGTTTTAACCATGCTCATCCTTGATTTAACCGATATTCAGTTTCATAGCCAGAGCGACAAACGCCTGATTCTTCAGCAATTGAAACTCTTTCACCAGTGGACGAGTCATCATGATGAAAATCCTCATTTTATCAAAGAGCTGGAAAATCAACTGTTTAATATCATTAATTTTCTAAACGAACGCGATATCCAATGGACCCGATACATTTTGAGCGATCAGGCCTTTGCCGCGCTTGCCTTATCCTGCCTGGCCAGCGCCGAGGCGAAAACCATCGATCGCCACCCGTTCACAACGCTGCTGCTGAATCATATGACCGCAACGTTCCATCCTTCCCTGACCAAAAACCGGATTTTCCAGAATTACATTAAACAGTTATTGCTTAATCCGCCGGCAATGCTTAAAGACGACCAATTTACCCTGCTTTTTGATAAGCTCAATGCTGAGGAAGGCAGGCAGCTTGCACTTGATCTGCTCAGGCGGCCAGCGCTTGAAGATGTGCAATGGTCTGCGCTGCTCACCTTGTCTCGGGCGCTATCGGTTGATGAATTATTTGCAATTTACGAAAAAAGTAAAACCCGTTTTGTATTTGTCGACCTGATAGTCCGTGACCCGCAAGGGATTGGCCGGCTTCATAAGGAGCAAAAAAAATCATTATTGGACAATCTTGACTCCGGTAAACAGCTCTTGCGGATTTTAGACAGCCAAACCAGTATTGACAGTAAATTAGAATTCGTTGCCGCCCTGTTTGCCTATTTAGCCTATACCAATACGTCACTCGAAACCTGGCTTAGCCGACTGAATGTCGACGGCCAGACCTTAGCCGCACTGGCCAACTACACCAGCCAGGAAGCCCATCAAATGCAATTGCGGCAATTGATTGAGCACAATTCGTATCGCCAATATGAAATCAGGCATTATCTTAATCAGCCGACGCTCGATATGCCGCTTAATCCTGAAGGACTGCTGCATCATTTTGTAAAAAACCTCTGGCTTCATCCGGAGCAGGGTCACTGGGGTGACCCTGCGTTGCTTAAAAGCCTTGATCTTCGCACATTGAAAAGTACGTTAAAAATACAATCCCTTTATCTGTCGCACCGACACCACCTGCAAACGTTTTTTGAGCCCTTTGCTAACAGCCATGAAGTCGCAACTGAGACGCTGGCCGCCGCCCGTTGGGTGCATCGCCTGCCATTGCTGGGTAAGGGCTTGCTAGACATTATTCATCACTACCTCGATGGTGCTGATCAAGACGTAAAAATCGCCATTGAAGACACCAAACTCTATAATCAGTTGATAAAGCCACTGTTGGAGTGCTCATCTCCGCAGGAATTATTTGAGACCCAGCTAAACGAGCTTTATCCTTTATTAAATGATTACATGAAGGTATTGCCTACGGGTAATCAACACCGAAAGTGGGTACAAAACACCGTCAATCGCTATGAGTTCAGCCTTCAAACGATGGAACAGGCCACATCAACCCGGATTCATAACCTCTTTCTCCCAAGCTGTCATTTAGGAAAAATCACCAAAGGCCGGATTGTTCGATTACATACTGAAACCATAAATCATCTCATTCATATTGAACCAAAGCCTTTCCCGAATACCAGTCTGCCCGACTTATTGGCCATGAGCGCCAGCCATCCGCTGTTATGGAAGGATAAAGAAATGCAAGCCTGGCTTCTTGATCATTGTCTCTTTTCAGCGCTCGGGCGAAGCACGATTGACAATACCCTAATCCATACCTTATTGAGCAGCTTTGAACCCTCTGAATTTGCAGCGAAAATGCGCGAAATAAAGCAAAAAATGGATAAATATCACGATTGTTTCGTCTTTCTTCGTGAATTAAGAAAGGAAGTCAATCTATCTGAGTTGGTTATTTTTTTATTAAAACAAGAGCAATCAAAGCTGAGCCATCTCCTTCAAGCCTGTGAGTTTGCTGATCTGGGTTACCTCTCAGAGATTTTGCTACTGGTTTTGTACAGTAAGCGGCTGCGCTTAAATCCAGCCCAGATTGAAGGCTTACTGCCTTTACCCTCAATCAAGCCTCACGTACTGGAATGGATCCAGCAAGACCTTTTAAAAATGGATGGGGTAGCATCCTCGCTGGCTAGTCAACATCACTGCATCGAGCAGGAAGGATTTAAGTATCGTGCGGATAATAAAAACACAGCCCGACTCCATGCCCTGACTACCTCAACGATACGCCAAACCAGCCCTCTCGATTTCTATGCGACACTCAACAGCTACGTGGCTGTCTTTGAGAAAACATTTGATGAAGAAAGCCGGGTAGCGTTTACGAAACTACTGGTGCATCTCCTGAATGAGGAAAAAAACCCGGGAGTCGTTTTATCCCACTTAAGCCCAAAATTGCTTGAGCTGGTCATCCACTACGTCCTGGATCAGGAGGGTAAACCTGTCTTTCTTCTGGAACAATTGGCTCTGCATGGGCATGCACAAAAATGCCAGACCGTTGCCAAAGCCAGACTGCAGCGTCTGTTGACCGACAAATTGCAAATTGAACCAGCGCCCGACAACATGGCGGATTTGTCTCTTGAGCAATGGGGCAAGCTGCCCGAATGCGGATTGGAGGCGTTGCTACGTATTCAACACCTCTTGTATCTCATTGAGCCTGCGGCAGATTTACTCCCCTGGCGCAAACACCATGCGGACATTAAACCCCGTGTGCGGGCCAGCTTTAGTGCGGATGCGAGTCTGTTTGGATTACTCACACGGCTTGAGCAGGAAGCGCAACGGCTTTATGCCAATAAACAATTGGCGCCTGAAGCGCGTGAAAACCTGCGTTCTGCTTTTGCTTTTTTAAAGCGGGAAAACAAAAGCATGGCTTATCTGTCGATGGAAAATTATCCGCAAAAAAGCCAATTCGCGGAACCGGCGGTGAATCAGCATTACTATGCATTGTTTGCGTTTTTAGGGGAGAGGCCTGAGTCGCTGGTTGATGGGTTTATCGAATGGCTGGTCGCTCTTTCACCCGCAATGCTCGATAAGCAACCGCCATTAAGCGCATTATTGCAGGACATCAGCCATAAACAACTATTGAAAGAACTCTCCGAGCGTCTGGCCAAGCACGCGCTTCAGCCGACTCAGGCCAGGTGGATTTACGCACAACTCAAATCATGTTCCGTACACCGGGAGCAACTCATTGATGTGGCCAGTAAAGCCTTTGACTGGCAATGGCTTAAAGAAGAAATTAAAACGGCCTCCATGCCTGATTCACTCCATCTGTTTCAAGCCACGCTGAGTCATGCGCGGCATGAAGAGGCCATTCTTGCCACACCCCAAACACAGCTGGCTTTTTTAAAATTACTTGCGACTTTAAAGTTTCCAGCGAATGAGCTGATTCATCTTCTAAAAAATACCCCTCCCGCCTTGCGCTCTCTTCTGGCTATCCATCTGCTCAGCCGCAAGGATTATCTTGAAAAATTAAGCGGTGAAGGGCTGCTTCAGCCATTAAGCAATCTGCCGGCCCTGCCCCTGCCCCGTCGCTTGCAGAGCCTCACCCAGGTCATCGACATGAACAGGCTGACGAGCGATTTGCTGCTGGATTTGAGCGATGAATCCGCCGCCAGTCTATTTTGCTCGCCTCCGCATTTTCATTGCTTTTCGGAAGCCTCTGTCACCTTGCTGCTTAAACGGTTAAACACCCCGCCACGCGATAATCTGATTCGCTATTGGCTAAATCATTACGCCAACCAGCCCAATTCAGCATCCCCTTTGATTGCCTTAGCCAATGCATTTGTCAAGCCGGTACTGACTACCTTTGGCGAAATGGATCCAGGAAAACGACGTCCCCTGCTGATGATCCTGATTGAAAAACATCACCTGCTATCAGACGGCAGCAAATTAAATGGCCTGGTGAACTGTTGCGATGAAACGCATTTGGCCTATGCCTTGCAATTGTATCTTCATGGCCGTCAGGACATGCAGTCTTTAATTGATTTGATAAAAAATTTATTAGCTGCAATGGACCTGCAGACATTATCCTCACCAACGCTGCAATTATTGATTCGAGTAACGGAAGACAGCCATTTTACGGATCTTCAGGCTCGATTAAGCTCAGCAACCAGTGACTATCTCCGCGAAAATGCCCTCAAAGGCAACTGCCGTATCTTTTACGATGACGGGGTTCTCTCAATCCAGCGTTTGCGCAAACCCCTGCTTGATGAAAACATGGAAAAAAAGAAAGCCAACCGCAATTTTTTAAGCGCATTATTCACACCGGCCAACAACGAACCGACTGAATCCCCGTCAGCGAACGAACCACCCCTGTTTAACGAAATGAAAGAAGGGTTTAACCCCTTGCTGTCCATTGATTATTTTCTAATTCATTACCGCAATAATGACGATGGTTTAAAGCAGTTAATGAACGATTATTTGCACTATTGCAACCAGGAAAAACAGGTTCACCATCTGCATGCAGCCGCCTGGTTAATGAATCAAACCAGCATGAAACCCGCTTTACGCAAAATCCTGTTTGACAGCTTCTGGAGACACCCCAAGGTCGTGGATGCAAAAATTGCAGCCTGCCTCCTTAATTACGATGCCATCAAAGTGGTCAAACGACTGGGCCTGCAAAAAAAATATCAGGAATTATCCAGCTTGTGCATCCAGAGTTTATCTTATCTCGATTCTTATTCAGACGCAGCCTCCATTGTCCGACTCGCCAGGCAAGAAGCTGATTTTGAACAGGCTTTAAGCACAACCTCCTTCTTCTTACGGGAATGGCGCATCTGGTTCAGGCGTTGTCTTTTTTATGGATTCAGCGGCTGGTTTGTTCCTAAAAAGCCACAATTTGTTACGCCTTTCGATGACGATCCCCCTCGTCTGGAACTGGTATTCCCAGACAGTCCTGTCGACAAAAAGGAACCGCCCAAAACGCATGACAAATCGTTGATTGAGCGGCTTCATCACCTTCAAAGCGATGCCTCACTGGACGAATTGTCGGAATTTACAGATGCGCTGGTAATCTATGATTGGCAGGCGCAGAAACCGGATGAATTAAAGGTACGCGAAAAAGTGGACCTGCTTTTCAGTGAATTACTGAAACGGGATAAACAACTTGATTTTTCGCCCTGGCTCTCGCACAACAAGGACGTTTTTATCAGAAACCGTAAAACATTGCTTGGCTTCTACAGTCAGAACGGTGACGGGGAAGCCCTGCACCGCCTGTTAAAAAAAGCCGCGGACGAATTGCCTTCATTTAAACCCCTGGTGGATGAATGGTTCACCACCGCAGCGCCCCCATTGCAGGCAACAGGCAGCGTGGTATCGGCTGATAACAAACCCGCGGATCCTGGTCTTGTAGGTCATTTGATCGCGGCAACTATGAATGCGGTTGTCGGCCTACCCCATTTGCCCAAATTATTATTCTGGGGCCCTGGAACCGCCACGAAACCGGTTGAACTTAACCCGTCAAATCAGAGTACGCTGTCTTAACCTTACGAAAAAGATATTATTTCGCCAACAGGATAACAAAACCACCAAAATGTTTATTTATTTCTAATATTGGAATATAATCACCCACCTTGGTATTTTTACCATTTTCTTTTGGATAAAAAACAAGATCTTAACGGAGTTTAACGTATGAACCCATTTAAATTATTGGTATTAATTTTTCTTTTCTCCTCGGCAGTTTATGCCTCATCTGGGCATAATGAAAAATTCAACGGCACCGCGCTGCTTGCCAGTCAGGTTGTTGAAGGGAGTTCCTCACTCTTCACTCACGAAGAAATTAGGGTCACTGCGGTAAAAAAAGCAGGTAATACCACGTACATCACCCTCAAAGCCCCGGATCAACAATCAACAGCCACCCTGGCTATCCCCACGCTCGCACCTGAGCAATTACCTCTCGTTGCAGGACAGGTCTTACAGGTAACCAGCAATGCCGGTACCTATGTGCTTTATGCCGCAGGTCAGCTTGTGGCGGTTCTTCCCCACGAATTTAATAAAAACCTGACTTTAAAAGCCCACGCTTGAATCAACCCCGGCCAGTCCGGGGACTCTTTCATGCCATTAAATTTTGCTTTTTTAAAGAATATTAACTATTTTTAATCACACTGAAAAAATTATCAATCCTCAGTGCAAAAAATAACTAAAGGAGAACACGATGAATAAGGATATTTTTCAAGGCCGTTGGGAAGAAGTAAAAGGCAAAATGAAACAAGCCTGGGGCAAATTAACTGATGACGATTTACAGGCTATCGAAGGCAATCAACAGGAAATTTATGGCAAACTGCAGCAACGTTACGGTTATAACCGTGAACAAGCTGAAAAAGCCATTAAAGATTTCCAAAATCGTTATCATTAATTGAATAGTCAGTACAAGGAGAGTCACGATGAAAATGATACCTGTTGTTTTTGCCGGCGTCATGCTGGCAGTAACCAGTGTTTATGCAGCCAATACAGACATGACGTCCAATTGGGTCTGCACAACCAATGCCAGCAGCAGCGATGTCGAGGCGGATAAAGCAGCCGACAAGCAAATGGCTGATAATGCCCGCGCGGCTGATGAAGCGTTTAATTTTGCCGGCCAACATTGCCGTGACTGCACAAAAATTACCTGTGAAGTCAAAAATTAATCTCCCCTGTCTTCCATCCTTCTTGAGGATGGAAGCCTTTCAGCGTCCATTTTACCCCGTTTTACGTGATAACCTCTCTTGATGACTCAATACCCGGCTAAACATCGAACTTTGCTTAAACTTAACAAAATAGATTTTGATAAATGAACTTGCATGACATAAGGTTATGTTAGTGGTAGTTGTTCCTGCTCGGCTAACAAGACAACGCCAGGAGGTCTGATTCGACCCGCCGTGAGCCAGCTTACCTTGAGTAAGACGCCTAAAGCGAGTCATGTGGCATCCACTTTGTGACTAGAACTGCTGCAGGACAACTTTCCACATTCTGGCATCTTGCACGCTCTACCGATTATACTCTCCTTTTGTTCTAATGATTTCGCTATGACTGAATCGAATAAACCCTATCGTAAACTCTGGCGCTCAAGACGCGACAGGCCAATTGCCGGCGTTTGTGGGGGGCTTGCTGATTATTTTGGACTTGATCCATTCTGGATGAGGGCAGCTTTTGTGCTGCTTTTTTTCCTGGGCGGCTCTTCCCTGCTAATCTATGTCATAATGTGGTTGCTGATTCCGCTCGAACCTAAGGACTGGCGTTAGCCGTACGTCCATGGCTGACCGGCTCTTTTAACTTCCAGCGTTTATGAAACCAGAGCCATTGCTCCGGATGAGCCAGAATCATGCGCTCCAGAGCCTGATTATAGACCAGGGTATTGCGGTAAATGGATTCCTGGGTGGTGCCGTAGTCTGTCCACACCAAGGGTTCAAAAAATTCAAGCACATGGCGACCATTGGGAAGCCGATAGGACGCGGCTGGCACAACTGGAACGCCGGTATGCCGCGCGAAACTGGCCAGACTGCGGTAAGTCCCAGCCTTTTTACCAAAGAACTCCACCGCCACGCCATCGCGGTTCTCAACATAGGCGTGTTGATCCAGAACAAAAATGACCGCATGGTTTTTCTCCAGCGCATCACAAACCTGTTCCAGCGAGTTTTTACTGGGAATAACATTTAAACCGGCGCGGTAATACCGGCTGAACATCATCCTTTCAATCCACTTATTGCCCAAGGTTTTCCGAATAAAATGAAACTGCCCCTGAAAGCGTTTGAAATTCAATACCCCGCCAATGGGGGCAAATTCCCAACTGCCGAAATGGCCGGTCAATACCAACACCCCTCGCTGATTCGCCACCACATTCAACATGTGCTCATGCCCGCGCACTTCTACCCGTTCTTGCAGTTTTTTTTCGCTCATAAAGCGCAACAGCAGGGTTTCTTTGAGGGAAGCGGCCAAATGCCCATAAAAGGCTTTCGCCAAGTGTTTCTTTTGCTTTTCTGTTAATTGATTGGCAAACACCTGGTTGATATTGGCCATGACGATACGCCGCCGATACGGCAGGCAGTAGTAGATAAACCGCCCAGCCAACGTGGGTTTCAAGGCATCAATTTTTTGGGCTACGTCATTCACAGGCTTTAATCACCACACAGGCATTCATGCTGGCAAAGCCACGGTTAATTAATACGGCATGGCGCGCCTGCGGCAAAGAACGGGTTTGCTGATCAATGTTTAAATCAGCACAGGCTTGAGAAACCGCTGTCAAATTAGCAATACCCGGAACGCATTGATTTTTAAGTGCCATCACCGTTAACACCGTATCAATCATGCCGGAAGCGCAAATCGTATGCCCCATCGCCCATTTAAACGCCGTAACCGGCACCTGTTGTCCAAATACCTGGGTAATTGCCTGCGCCTCGCTGATGTCGGATTTCTTGTTGCCGTTGCCATGCGCTGCGACAAAATCTATTTGCTGGGCATCCACCCGGGCTTGCTGCAAGGTATTCTGAAGAAGCGCTGCCAAATGAGCACCGTCCTCTTGCAAGGAGAAAAGGCCGGATGCTTCCGTGCCTGACAAGCCGCCTGCAATTTCCGCGTAACAGGTTGCTGCGCGCGCGGCGGCGCTGGCTTCGCTTTCGAGAACCACAGCCGCCGCCCCTTCAGCCAGGATAGTGCCATCGTGCTCTGCATCAAAGGGTTTCAAATGCCTGGGACTGACCACGCCAAGTTTCTCATAATAATACAAGGCCTGCGGTTCTATACCCATATCGTAGGCCACCACCACCGCACGTTCAGCCTGCCCGCTTTGAATGGCATGGAATGCTTCCAGCAAAGCCTGGGTACCGCCCACGGCATGGTTAGTGACGTTGTGGTTAGGGCCTTTAAAGCCATAGGTTATGCCGGTATAAGCCAGTACATTATTCGGTAAAATACGCAGTAACCACATGGGGTGAACTTCGTTAAACAACTGCGCGGCGAATTGCTGCATGTTGCCGCCCGATTTAGCTAACAACGGCAAGAAATCGTACTGCTGGAAATATTTATTTCCAGGCGACCCAACATACACACCGGTTTGTTCATCAAAAGCCGCGGCTGAAGCCAGTGCGTCGCGGTAAGGGATCATCTGGCTATGCTCAACCGCCTGCACGGCCGCATTAATTCCCATGACATCCTGACGGGAAATGACTTTCATCAGCTTGCGGTCCGGCAACATCTTAGCCGGCTGAAAGTGTTTCAGTTCTCCACCTAAAGACGCAGGCCAACCGGCAAGATCCCACTGGGTAATGTGATCAATACCGCTTTGACCAGCAAACACTGCATCCCACGTGGCCGCGGCTGTGTCGCCCGAAGCCGTCAGCGCGCTGTACCCGGTAATAAAAACACGATTAGTCATGAGCCGCTCCTCCAAATTCCGGGTGCTTAAAGAGCAGGCTGCTGTTTGAGCCACCAAATCCGAACGAATTGGATAATACCACACCCACCGCTTTTTCACGCGGTCCGTCCACCACATAATCCAGATCGCAGTCGGGATCCGGGGTTGTTAAATTCGCTGTTTTGGGGATGTAGCCATGATGAATGGATAAAACCGATAAAACCGCTTCCAGTGCCCCGGCCGCTGCAATCAAATGACCGGTTTGGCTTTTGGTCGAACTGGTCGGCAGCGTGCGGGCGCCTTCCTTGAAAACGGCTTTGATGGCGTTGGTTTCGCTCAAATCATTCATTTTCGTTGATGTGCCGTGGGCATTGATATAATCCACATCGGAGGGTTGCACGCCGGCATCCTGCAAGGCCCGCTCAATGGCCTGTATGGCCCCATCACCATTGGGGTGTGAATCGGTAATGCGGTAGGAACTCAAGGAATTCCCTTCGCCTGCCAATTCAGCATAAATCCGCGCCCCGCGCTGTTTAGCTTTCTGCCATTCCTCAAGAATCAGAAAAGCCGCCCCCTCGCCCAGAACAAACCCATTGCGGGTGGCATCGAATGGCCGGCTTGCAGACTCAGGCGTCTCATTGTAAGTGGACAACGCCCCCAACAGGCAAAAACTGGAGAGGCCTAAGGGATTAATCATCGAGTCAAACCCGCCGGCGAGGATATAATCCGCCTCGCCGCGACGTATGGCCTGCATCGCCAGGCCCAAGGCCTGACCGCCTGAGGCACAGGCCGTGTGCACCGACGTGGCATAACCCTCGATACCAAATTGTTGAATAAGCAATGACAAGCCGGAGTTGGAAGTCGTTTGGCCAAAATCGGCAAGGCGATAGAAATCGCGGGCATTGTCTTCAAGCTGCGGCCAGTTAATTTCCCCCTGCGTGGCGCATGCACGCTGGAAACGATGCAGGTAGTCGAACTCAGCAGTCATCATGCCACTGCCGGCAACCACACCCCAGCGTTTGGCATTGTGCTTTTCAGGCATGATACCAGCATCCTGAAAAGCCTGAGCTGCCGCATGCAAGGCATATTGCGTAAACGGCATGGCAAAGCGGCTGTGTTTTCCCTGCAGGGACGCCTCTGGCGTAAACGATTTAACTTCAGCAGCAATGTAGGTTGGAAAGCCGCTGGCATCAAATTGCCTGATTTCAGCAATTCCGGATTGTCCAGCCATCAGGTTAGACCAGGTGGCCGCCACATCGTTACCCAGCGGAGAAACCACACCCAAACCGGTAATGGCTACACGTCGTTTATTCATTATCAATTACCTTCTGTGGTCATCACGACTTCTAAAACACAAACCCGCCGGCCATCGACTTCACTGCGATAACTTAAAATCAATTGATGTTCATCCCGATGTTTGACTTTGAGATGGCAAACCAGGCGATCGCCGGGCTGAACGAATTCATTCATTTTGATCCGGCGCAATTCAACCACCCGATAGGTCACGGGGAAAGCCGCCTGCGCGATGAATTCACGGGCAAGATTGAGCTTGCACTCGAGCAAGACCGTCATGGGCAGTACCGGTTTTCGGGGAAAATGATCGGGAAAATAGGCGGCTGAGCGGCTAATTAATTTTTCAGCCATCATTTCAATGCCGGGCTCTGACGCAAGAATGCGATCGAAGGCCATGCAGGTTGTGGGCGCCACGGCGCGGGCAAGCGTCGCCTGCGGGCTTTCCGGCGCGGGTTGCCATTCCCCGGGTCGATTAATTTCGGCAAACTGGCTGCGGACTTCGTCCTCGGAAATGAAACGCTCCATCGGCAATAGAGGACCCAAGGCCCCTTCAACCTTAAAAATAATTTCACCCTGAACGCTGGCCTGGCTGTGATATTGTACAGAACTCTCATCGAGCCGCTCGATAAACGATTCAAGCAACAGGGTTTCGCCCACATAAGCGGGGCGAAGCGGACGAGCGCTGGCCACCACCCCGGCAACCGGCCTGGCCGTAAATTGATTCATGGCCATGACATTCCAGGCGGCCAACTGGCCCAAGGTTTCGCCGATGAGCGAGGACGCAAAGCACAGCTTGCCTTTATCATCCTGCACCAGGTAAGCGTCATCGCAGGTGACATGCTTCACACCGCGAACCCATTCACCCGGGACAAGCTCAAGAATTCTATCAACAAATAAAAAGCGCATCAGGCCACTGTTTCAGTTGCTTTTTGATCATTGACCGCCGCAACAACCAATTTACAAAACGTCTCGACTGTAAACAGCATGGGAATTTCATTGACTTTCAGATTGGTTTTAAAATGTTCGGCCGGCACTTCGCTTAAATAATTCTTCAAGGCCTGCATGCCTTTAACCGTTAACACGCCGCCTTTTTCAAACTCGTCTTCCGCTAAATCGCCGCGGGCATTTTTTTCCAGCTGGCCGCGCGGGATTTTGATATTAAATTCTTTTTCGAGTTGGAAAACCAAATCCAGAAAATCGATGGATTCCGCGCCCAAATCAGCAATCAAACGGCTTTGTTTAGTCACGTCTTCTTCATCGATGACCAGGACGTCTGCGATAATTTCCCTGACCTTGGGGTACACGCTGTCTACATTCATGTTCTATCCTCAGAGCTCATCTAGTTAGAAAAACTCCAGAGTATATCATAATTTTTTCATTGACAGCTATGCCAAATTGCGTTTAACTAATTAGCCCCGCAGTATGCGCCCGGTTCTACCCTGCTGTAATACGTCCTCATCCACTGCCTCACCATTTAATAAATGATTAATCTCCCTGATTTTTTCGCTTTTCTTATACCCTTTACCAAAGCAATCACCCAAAGGCAAACAGCCAACGACATAACTAAAAAAACGGTATTCAAACTGACGCTTTTCCAGTTTGGCTCTATGATGTTCCAGTTTTTGTCTTTGTTCGGCTGACAGGACACGTTGCGAAAGAGGCCTTACCTGCGTCGCAGCGCGATGATGGTTGAATCGTATCCTTACTTCTTCTGTTTTTTCGGGGATCGGATTTTCAGCAGGAGTCAATTTAATCAGAAGCTTATCCGTAAGAAAACCTCTCCTCACACCCAGTTCTATCGAGGCCAAATCAAAGGATTGTTTAGGGAGTAAAAATTTGATCTGGCCGTTTTTTTCAGGAATGGCCAGAGTAGGCGCTAGAATGGCCTCTATTATATCTTTATCCTCAGTCTGGCTTAAAATGGGGCAATCTCGCCAGTTTCCGTCTACTAATTCGCTGACATCGTGCAGTTTATGCATTGGCGTATATCGAACGCGATATACCCCGCCTGTCGGATCTTTATAATAATATGAATGCAACATGTTTCGCTCTACTTCCAATCGTTAATCACTATTTTACGGCAGCTACATTAAGGAAAAATTATCGTTTTGTTAATATTGCCATAAGGTCGCCAGATTACAATATGAGCACCATGGTTAATACAACGACTTCACATGAGCAATATTCAAATCCATCTCGTATTCAAAAAACCCGAATTTTTTACTTCAGAACCCATCCTTCAACAATTAAAAGACTTTGCTGATCTCGGTTTCAGTCCGAAATTGAAACATTTTTTCAAAAAAAACAAAATGCAGCCTGTCGTGATGGGTTATGCGGGTGCGGGTTACCTTGATTTACTGGAACAACTCATCACGGAGTTAGACAGCCTTCAAACGATTGAAAAAATAGATACCCTGAAAGCGCGGCAGCAATATGCATTATTCGTACATTCATTACGCCACGGGGAAGGGTATGAAGAACAGATTAAAAACCAATTGGGCAAAGAATTCCAGTCACTTAAAGAAGATGCCCTTAATCAAGACAGTTTGTTGCTGCAAAACGTACCCACCCGTGCCCGACTCTTCAAAGAAAAAATCATTGCCCTGCGCGACCAGCAATTACTGGCCCAGGCCACGCATTATGCACAAATAGCCGGGCAAGTTTACCAAACGGCTCTCCAGATTTTCATTAAAATTGATAATGCGGCTGAAAATGCATTACAGAAAAGCGATCGCGCAGAGGTGGGGAAGAGCATTGACTCGATTAAAAATGAGCTCCAGCAGATTGAAGATAAGCTGAAAGCTTTTGACCGCCTTGACTTACAACACGCACTGGACCGCTGCCAGAATGCCCAAGAGAAAAAGAGTATTGGCGAGATGGCACAAATGATTGAGGAATCGAAAGAGAAGGTTCTCGCCCCCCATAAACTGGCGCAGGAGCGATTACTCAAGCTCATAAGGCACAACGAGTCCCTGCAAAACCAGGAAAAAGAGGAGACTAAAGAACAACCTGTTACCGCCCCGGTCATGATTGCAGACCTTTCACCACCTTTACTGACCGATAAAAAAGAAGATACGGAGGTTTCTGAAGAGACGAGCGTCGATAATTCAACACCGCCTGAAAATAATGCAGCTCCGAATCCTGACCCTCAACCGAATCCTGAGGATGAGACGCGTTTAAAACAGCAGGAAACCCTGCGGCGCCAGCTGGATACGCTAATCACACTCGTCAAAAATTATCAGGCCTTGCTCAAATCAGAAAAAAGCAATTGCGTCATCCGTTTTTTCCATCAGTCACGAAAAGACATCAAAATGAGCTATTGCGAAGCCTTGCTGACCTCACTTGCAAAAGCCGAGCTGACCCCGGACCGTTCGCTTAAAGACATCGTGACTGAAGCCCATGAGCACGCGAAAAATAAAGTGAATTCCTCGCCATTGCTGACGGCCGGAGGCAGTTACATGGGTACCAGCCGCATGCTGGCCGTGCAACGCCTGTTAGGCATTGATGAGGCATGGAATCATAACGGCAAGTCGTCTTTTATGGGTGCTCCTATCAATTCAGATTTCCATGGATTAAAAACGACTGGCGTCGTGGGCAAGGTCAAACAGACGGTCGTGGATTTTTTTGAAGGCCATGAGGACACTGCCCAATTTGAAGCACTCTGTGAAAAAGTCGCACCCACAGCACAAGCCTTATCTCCTAACAAAACAGCGGTCCATTAATCGACCGCTGTTTATCTTACCTAACCCACACGGCTATACCCTGCATCGACAAACAGGGTATGGGCGTTGATCATCGCCGCTTCTGGCAAGCACAACAGGAATATTGCATCGGCCACATCAGCCGGCGTCAGGGGCCTGTCAGCCAGGGCATGGGCCTGGTATTCATCTAAAAGCTGCTCACGATTGGGGAAATGCTTTAATGCATCGGTATCGACAACACCAGCGGACACCGTATTCGCCGTGATGCCATACTCCGCCAGCTCAAGGCTTAACGAGCGCACCAAGGCCTCTAATGCGGCTTTGGACGCCCCAATGAAAGCATAATTGGGGATGGCGCGTTCTGCCCCAAGGCTTGATAACGCGATAACTCGACCGCCTCGCGGCATCAGTTCACGCCCTTCAGAGACCAGATGATTTAACGCCAGGGCATTGGTTTCCATGCACCAGCGCCAGTGTTTAGTGGACATTTTTAATGCCGGTTTTAATACACCGCTGGCGGCGTTGCTGATTAAAAAATTCAACTGGCTGAACTGCTCACGAAATTGCGCAAACATCTCTTTAACCGATTGCTGATCCGCCACATTCGCCTGCAGGGCGACCGCTCGACGCCCCATAGCCGTTATGTCTTTAACCAAATCATTGGCTTCGTCGGAACTGTTATAATACACGATAGCGATGTCACAGCCTGCCTGCGCCAGTTTTAAGGCAGTTGCCTTGCCTATCCCCCGGGCGCCGCCGGTTATCAGTGCCACTTTATCTGCAAAAAACAAACTCATTCGTCGAGGCCTCGTTAATAAATTTGCCAAACTACAGCGAATTACCCTATCCTGTCAACGGCTAGTTGATAATCTCTCCTTGTCGAGGCGGTGCTTAATTTGTACCATCAGCAGAATCAGTAAAGAATGACAGTGTCTCATGAAAAATTCCTGGATAACGAGCGTTTTTCCCATTGCGGCTATTTTCTCCTTTCGCATGCTGGGACTTTTTATGTTAATCCCGGTCTTTACGGCGTTTGCAGGACAGCTTGAAGGAGCCACTCCCGCCCTTATGGGGATAGCCCTGGGGAGTTATGGCTTGAGTCAAGGCGTGCTGCAGATGCCGTTTGGCCTGTTATCGGATCGTTGGGGCAGAAAACCTGTTCTTACCCTTGGCCTTGCCTTGTTTATTGCCGGCAGTATACTGGGGGCCCTGACTCACAGCATTTATGGCATGATTGCCGCGCGAATCCTGCAGGGGACAGGGGCAGTAGGCAGCGTCCTGATCGCCCTGCTGGCGGATTTAACACCCGATGATCAACGCACCAAGGCCATGGCCGTCATCGGCATGACGATTGGCACCTCGTTTAGCGTCGCCATGATCATCAGCCCCACCATCACCCATCATTACGGGTTGCCGGGTATTTTTTATCTGACTGCGATTCTAGCCTTTACAGGCCTCGTGCTACTGTATGCCGTTATCCCATCGCCCGCTCGTGAACGGTTTCATCACGACAGCGAAACCAGCCCTTCTCTGCTTAAAACTGTCTTTTTTAACCCACAGCTGCAACGCTTAAATGCCGGTATTTTTCTGCAGCACTTTATTTTAACCGCTACCTTTTATGCGGTGCCTTTGCTGCTTAAGCATCAGGTGAAATCCAGTCATTTTGAGCAAGCCTGGCAATTTTATCTACCTTTAATGATCATTGCTTTTATAGCCATGGTGCCGTTCATCATCCTGGCTGAAAAAAAACGGCAAATGAAGGCCGTTTTTCTGACCGCGGTGGCCGTCAGCGGCGTAGCCCAGCTCCTCCTGGCCATAGGGGGGCATCATTGGTTGGGGCTATGGGTTTTTATGCTGTTTTATTTTACTGCATTTAATATCCTTGAAGCAGTGCTGCCCTCGCTCATCTCACGCCAGGCTGATCCGCACAGCAAGGGTACCGCGATGGGTATCTATTCGAGCAGCCAGTTTTTAGGCATCTTTTCAGGCGGCGTCGCAGCCGGGTTGCTTTACCAGTTTGGCGGAGAATCCAGCCTGTTTTATGCCAATGCCTTTCTCTGTGGCGTGTGGCTTTTCATCGCCCGAGCCATGAAACCGAACCGCTATTATGCGACGGTCATTATTAATTGCGAGCATTATGCACCCGCTTTATTAATGGCCGCACTGCCTGAATTGCAACAATTACCCGGTGTGCGTGAAGCCATTTTTGAAGCGGATGAACATGTTCTTTATTTACGCGTGGATCAGCAGGACTACCAACAAGCCGGTGTAGAGGCCTTGCTTGCAGGACATTCAGCCGCAAAAACGAAATAATATGCATAAAATTACGTATGCAGAGAGTAAACCTACGCAAACCGACCGAGATTGGATATAATGTTTGGCAACAAAAGCACCAGGAGAAAATAAATGGCACGCGGGATTAATAAAGTTATCCTGATTGGTAACGTAGGCGGCGATCCGGAAGTTCGATACATGCCCAATGGTAATGCGGTAACCAGCTTATCCGTTGCGACCAGCGAAACGTGGAAAGACAAACAAACTGGCGATAAGCAGGAGCGCACCGAATGGCACCGCGTGGTTTGCTTTAACCGCTTGGGCGAAATTGCCGGCGAGTACCTGCGTAAAGGCTCCAAACTGTATGTCGAGGGCAGTTTACGTACCCGTAAATGGCAAGACCAACAGGGTCAGGATCGTTACACCACGGAAATTGTCGCTACCGACATTCAAATGCTTGACGGCAAGGGCGGCTCAGCCGGCGGATTTGATGACATGCCTCAGGCCATGGGTGCTCCAGCCTCTGCAGCACCTGCCCGCAAGAGCCAACCCCAGGCCGCAGCACAAGATGCGTTTGATGAACTGGATGATGATATTCCGTTTTAATTCCTACCATAGAGTATATTGTTAATTAATTTAATCAAGCCCTTAATAAATGAGGGCTTTTTATTTCATAAGACATTCAATTAATTATTTATTAAATATTGCGTTCAATGAGATTGCGCTCTTTATACTCTCTGCTGTTGCCTTTAATCAAATCATGGCACAGCCCAAAATTTTTCTAATAGGAACTGGGGATGAGCTTGAGTTATGCTCGAATCTGGTGTATGGAAAAATAAATTAGGTGGCGTATCCTGTTGATTGTTCGCCAAGAACATTAATCAACAAAAGGAAATACGCCATGAAGGATTGTAATCTGAAAGAGGTTTCTACACCAGTTCAAAAAGAGATAGATCCATTGACTGAGTTATTAAGGAATGGAGCACGTGATTTAATTAGGCAAGCGGTTGAAGCGGAGCTCGGTGCCATGTTGTCTGAATATGAAGATTTAAAATTAATCGACGGTAGACAGGCTATTGTGCGTAATGGCTATTTGCCAGAAAGAACCATTCAAACAGGTATTGGTGACGTCACCATCAAAGTACCCAAGGTTCGGGACCGCAGCGGCTCTGGGATTCATTTTCAAAGCCATTTGTTGCCCCCGTATTTGAGACGTACAAAAAGGATTGAAGAGTTGATTCCTTGGCTTTATTTAAAAGGCTTATCAACTGGTGATTACTCTGAGGCCTTGGGTTCTTTGTTGGGTGAACATGCAAAAGGTTTATCCGCAAATACGGTATCTCGGTTAAAAAGCCAATGGCTTTTAGAGCATCAAAACTGGCAACGTCAAGATTTAAGTCAGAAGCGTTATGTTTATTGGTGGGCTGATGGTATTTACAGCCAGGTTAGGATGGATGACCGCCTCTGTTTACTGGTGCTTATTGGTGTTACCGAGCATGGTCAGAAAGAATTAGTTGCTGTGAGTGATGGATATCGTGAGTCATCAGCAAGCTGGGAGGAAGTGCTCACAAGCCTGCGTCAAAGAGGGCTTTCTCACTCACCAAAACTGGCTGCTGGTGATGGTGCGCTAGGCTTTTGGAATGCCCTTTGTAAAGTATACCCAGATACACGTCATCAACGCTGTTGGGTGTACAAGACAGCTAACGTTCTTAACAAATTACCAAAATCAGTGCAGCCTAAAGTTAAAGCAGCACTACATGAGATTTGGATGGCATCAACTCGTAAAGATGCATATAAGGCCTTTGACAACACATTGGAGTTATTCAGCTCCAAATATCCAAAAGCAATGGACTGCCTAAGTAAAGACCGCGAGGAACTTCTTGCTTTCTATGACTTTCCCGCAGAGCATTGGATTCATATTCGAACAACAAATCCAATTGAATCAGCTTTTTCTACCGTCCGCTTGCGTACAAAAAAATCGCGAAATTGCGGCTCAAGGGACAGCACTCTGGCAATGGTATTTAAACTGATGGAGTCCGCTCAAAAACGATGGAGAAAAATTAAAGGTTTTAACCTATTATCACTTGTTGTTAATAACGTTAAATTTGAAAATGGAGTACAGGTTGTCAAACAATCGGACAGGAAGGCCGCCTAATGTCATACACCACTTTTGACAATAACTCGATGAGCTTATCCAACTTGGATAATTTAGTAAAAGCTGGGCAATTAAAATAGAACCAATAAATGAGTCAGAATTTGCTGGCGAGTGTTGGCCAAATGCCATAATTGTCGTAACCTGGCTGAATACAAAGGATATTTTGAAATTGATGAGCAACGACTAAAGGATTTACTCAATGTTACCCAAATTTTATTGACCCGCATAAAATCACTTTCCTGATTCGTTATATAAATTTTATAATTAACGTGTTATTCAAATTAATGTTGTAACGGGTAGAAAAACCGTTTTAGGTTATCTAAGTCATATTGAGGGGTTACTTCATCGTATTATGGACTTTATATACAGGATCATCTATTGATTAATGAACGACTTTAACCTGTTTATTCAACTGTGGGATCTCTACCCTGAGGGTGAACCGCTGCTCACCAGTACCAGTCAGCTACTCCCGGTCCGTTATAAGCAGCAACCGGCCATGCTAAAAATAGCCCTGATTGAAGAGGAGCAACGCGGCGGAGAGTTGATGGTATGGTGGCATGGCCAAGGGGCAGCCCGCATTCTGGCGCATGAGAAAAATGCTTTTTTGATGGAGCGTGCCGTAGGTTCAAAATCCCTGAGGGACTTGGTCGCGCAAGGCCAGGATAATGAAGCCAGCCGGATCGCCTGTGGCGTTGTGCAGCAGTTGCATACAGCTCGAAATCCCAGCGTCTCACTTCCCACACTCATTCCTTTGTCAACCTGGTTCCATTCCCTGGAACAGGCTGCGGCACATACCGGTGGGATACTGATTCGCTCATTGGCCGCCGCCAGGGACTTGTTAAGTAACTCCCTGGATCATGTCGTCTTGCATGGTGACATTCATCACGGCAATATTCTTGATTTTGACCAACGGGGCTGGTTGGCCATTGACCCCAAAGGCTTACTTGGCGAGCGGGGGTTTGATTACGCTAATCTTTTCTGTAACCCGGATTACCAAACCGTTACCACGCAGGGTCGATTACAGAAACAGGTAACCATTATAGCTGAGGCTGCTCAACTGGAGCGTCGCCGTCTGCTGAAGTGGATTCTCGCGTATGCGGGCTTGTCTGCAGCCTGGCATTTGGAAGATGGCAGCAGCCCGGAACTGGCTTTACATGTGGCCGAGATAGCGTCATCGACTTTAGGTTCATAGCCTGTCAACTATCTTGTACCATTAAACAATAAGAGCCATTTTATCTGTTTGTATCCATTTAATTTGACAAGCCGAACAAACCAGATTAAAAGTCGTGAATTTGTGAAAAGAGATCAATCTATACGGGTGATAATTATGAATAGCGTGAACTTATCCGAAAAATTTGCTCTTTTTAATGACTATTGGGCACCACATATTGTCGGACAACTCAACGGCCAATTGCTAAAACTAGCCAAATTCAAAGGTGAGTTTATCTGGCATCGTCATGAGCAGGAGGATGAATTATTTCTGGTTGTGAAGGGCGAGATATCGATTGCCTTTAGGGATAAGACGGTGACTGTTAAAGCCGGTGAATTTTATATTGTACCCAAAGGAGTTGAACATAAACCCAGCGCGCAACACGAGGCTCATGTGCTCCTGCTTGAGCCAGTAACAACACAGCAAACGGGGGGCATGGATCATACCATGCTGGTTAAAGAACAACCCTGGATTTAGTAGCGCTACGACCATTGCATTTGGATAATAACGACCGTTTCTATGCCTGACTCCCCTCAACGCGCTTCCAATTACCTGGCTGCCCGAAAAGCATGTCAATATGCACGTGGTTTTATCGCCAAAGGCTCAACGCAACGCGTTAACAATACCTATTCTTCACAACAAAGGCTCTATTTAAAAAAAGCGATTGTCGATCTTAGGGACATGATCTTGTCCAAGGATCCTTATAACCTTGAAACCGATCAAGCCATACAAACCTTTTACAAGGTCGTCGAGCAGTGTAAAAAATTTTCATTAGGAAATTGCTTTGAATTAGCTCTCCTTTCATTGGAATACCTGCTGATAACAAGTCCGCATATAAGGGCTGAGGTGTTTACTCTAAATGGTGGTGATCATACTTTTCTGATTATAGGCAGAAATCCTGCCAGTCTTCCTCACTCTCCCCATACGTGGGGAAGAAATGCTTTCCTATGCGATCCCTGGGCTAACAAAGTATACCCTGCCTATAAGTACTCATGCTATTTAAAAAGCTATTACTCAACTACCTGTACTAACACCACACCAGGTGATTTTCTTAACCACATCGAAAAATTCGACGAAACACGCCATACATTTAAACGCCTGGATACATTGACGACGTCCTATCTGAGGATAGTCGATAGCCCTTTGCATAAACAGGAAATAAAAGTCCGATTTGAGAAAAAAATCAATCGTATTCTTGGCGCCATCAAATCCCTGATAGATGATTTACAAACAATGGCCAAATCCATAAATCAACAATATGGAGCTCAGGATATCAAACATACAACCATCAATCAGTTAGTCAGCAAACTCACCCTGCTCATCGGCCCGCTCACAGCCGCAATAAAGCAGACTGTGGATGTTAATGAGCCTTATCATACTGTCCGTAGGCAATTACAACACGCCCTGAGAGAACACACCATACAATGCGGAAAAGCCATCCTCCTATCAGAGGACGACAAAAACAGGCTTGCAACTTACCGGTATCCCCTATCGCCCAAAACATTGTGGATGCGTTTTTTTAATAGCCCACCGAAAACGGCCCAGAACGTGGTCGCTCGGTTAGATGCAGCCCAGGAAGAATTGCGATCGCACCTGCATGACGCCTGACGCAGACATCCTAAAACAGACTGTTGCCAGAGCCTTGTGAACTAGCTAAATCCAGGCAAAGCCCATCATTTATTGACTGCTGTCTTTTCAATGCATCCTTACATAGTGTTTTCAGATGATTAAAGCCGCGTCTTCACCTTTTGGAAACTATATACGCCTCACATCGTCGCTATAAATGCTGTCTTACGTTATTACCCCAGGATCAGTGCTGGTTGAAGCTATAAAAAAACCCACATAAGTGGGTTCTTTTATAGCTATAAACCAACTAATTATTCATCGGAATCCGATTCAACCGGTCTATCAACTAATTCGACAATCGCCATAGGTGCATTATCGCCGGGACGATAGCCACATTTTAAAACACGGACATAACCGCCTGGGCGTTCAACATAGCGAGGACCCAAGGTTGTGAATAACTTGCCAACTGCACTCTTAGAGCGCAGACGATCAAATGCATGACGTCGGCTGGCAACTGAATCCTGCTTACTGACAGTAATTAAGGGCTCAATATACTTTCTTAATTCTTTCGCTTTTGGCAATGTCGTTTTAATCAATTCATGCTCAATCAAAGAACAACACATGTTGGAAAACATGGCCTTTCTGTGACTGCTTGTACGGCTAAAACTACGGCCTGTATTACGGTGACGCATGGGTAAGACTCCTACTATTAATCGCCAAGATTTGCTGGCGGCCAATTCTCAAGTTTCATCCCTAATGATAAAGATCGTGATGCAAGAACATCTTTAATTTCGGTAAGGGATTTCTTTCCTAAATTGGGTGTTTTTAATAATTCATTTTCTGTTTTTTGTACCAGGTCACCGATAAAGTAGATATTTTCTGCTTTCAGGCAATTGGCAGAGCGGACGGTTAATTCCAAATCATCTACCGGTCTTAATAACACTGGATCAAAATCATTGCGCTCTTTATTATCCGCACGCGATTCTTCAAACTTCATATCCACAAACGCATGCAATTGTCTTTGTAGAATGGAAGCAGAAATACGAATTGCTTCTTCAGGATCCAAAGTACCATTTGTTTGTAAATCAATAGTCAGTTTGTCAAGGTCGGTGCGATTTTCAACGCGCGCACTGTCTACAAAATAAGCGACTTTGATAACGGGTGAAAATGTATTATCAATTTTCAATTTACCAACGGAACGACGCTCTGCTTCATCATCAAAATGACGGATGAATGAATCGGTTGAATGGAAACCCACACCGCGTTCAACTTTTAACGTCATGTTAAGCTTGCCGTTTTCATTCAAATGAGCAATAACCAGGTCCGGATTAACAATTTCAATACCGTGGGTTAATTCAATATCACCAGCGGTAACGATGCCTGGGCCTTGTTTGCTCAATGTCAGATGCGCTTCCTGACCGACAGTCATTCTGATAGCAACTTGTTTCAAGTTCAACAGAATGTCGACAACATCCTCCTGTACGCCTTCAATGGTGCTGTATTCATGTAATACACCATCGATAGAAACTTCTGTAATCGCGCTTCCTGGCATCGAGGACAAGAGAATACGTCTCAACGCATTTCCCAGCGTGTGGCCATAGCCACGCTCAAGAGGCTCCAACACGATACGAGCATGATTAAGCGTTTCTGAGTGTACTTTAAGTACAGATGGCGTCAGCATTTCATTTATTTCAGTATACATTCGGCTAGTCTCCGAGCTTACTTAGAGTAAAGTTCTACAACTAAATTAACATTATAGGATGAAGACAAGTCATTTAATGTGGGTGCCGTTGTAAAAGTACCCTTAAAAGCACTGCTATCAACAGTTAACCAATCACAAGAAGCACGTTGCTCGGATAATGCAACGGCAGCTTGAATGCGACCCTGGTTTTTTGCCTTCTGGCGAACAGAAATAATATCGCCTGCCTTAACAAGATAAGAAGGAACATTCACCAACTCATCGTTTACAAGGATAGCCTTGTGAGAGACTAATTGTCGAGCTTCAGCACGTGTACTGGCAAATCCCATACGATAAACAACATTATCCAGGCGGCTTTCTAACAGAATCATCAGGTTTTCACCGGTAGCGCCTTTTTGACTTGCAGCCTTTTTGTAATAATTACGGAATTGCTTTTCCAACACACCATATAAACGGCGGATTTTTTGTTTTTCACGTAACTGTAAACCATAATCACTTAAGCGTGGTCGATTACCACCGTGCTGACCAGGCAATTTTTCAGATTTACATTTTGATTTATGGTCGCGTACGCCACTTTTCAAATAGAGGTCTGTTCCCTCTCTACGAGATAGCTTACACTTTGGACCAAGATATCTAGCCATTAATTACTCCTGAATCTCTTAAACACGTCGTTTTTTAGGTGGTTTGCATCCATTATGCGGTATGCCTGTCACATCAGTAATTTCAACAATTTTGAAATCCTGTGATATCAATTCGCGAATAGTGGATTCACGACCTGGGCCAGGGCCATGGACAAATACAGCTACTGATTTCATGCCATACTCTTTTGCCACCAGAGAAGCTCTTTCAGTTGCAACCTGAGCAGCATAGGGGGTACTTTTTCTTGAGCCACGGAACCCGGAACCACCGGAGGTTGCCCAACATAATGCATTACCCTGACGATCAGTAAACGTTACAATCGTATTATTGAATGATGCATGAACATGTACGATTCCATCAGAAACGACACGTTTAACTTTTTTTCTAGTCTTTTGCTTTGCCATCTTACTATCCTAAATTAATTACTTGTACCTTTACGGCGACCTTTTCGCGTACGAGCATTGGTTTTCGTACGTTGGCCCCTTAACGGCAACCCTCGGCGGTGACGCAACCCACGGTAACAACCCAGGTCCATAAGACGCTTGATATTCATTGTAACAACACGACGCAAATCACCTTCAACAGTCATCTTGGCAATCTCAGTACGCAAAGCTTCCAACTTGTCTTCTGACAGTTGTGAAACCTTGGTTGCGGTGTCAATGCCAACCGCCTCACACAATTTTTTTGATGTGGTTTTGCCAATTCCATAAATCGACGTAAGTGCAATCACTATGTGTTTGTGATCCGGTATATTCACACCTGCAATACGAGCCATTAAATCTCTCCGAACGTTATTTTGTTCTGCCAGAAAGGGACAGAAGAATACTATTATATTGATCCAAAATCAAGCAGGAATTAACCTTGCTTTTGTTTATGCCTTGCGTCTTTACAAATAACACGTATAGTTCCGCTACGCTTAATAATTTTACAGTTACGGCAAATTCGTTTAACTGATGCTCTAACTTTCATTAATAACTCCGATAATAATCATAAAAGACCGGGCAACTTCGTCCCTTTGAAATTGGCCTTTTTCATCAATGAATCATATTGCTGTGTCATCAAATGGGCTTGTACTTGCGCAACAAAATCCATAATTACAACGACGATGATTAAAAGTGAAGTTCCGCCAAAATAAAAAGGCACATGCCAGGTATACATCAAAATTTGTGGCAATAAGCAAACCAGTACCAGATAGATAGCGCCGATTAACGTGAGTCGAGTCATCACGGAATCAATATATCGGGTCGTTTGCTCACCAGGCCGAATGCCGGGAATATAAGCGCCTGACTTTTTCAGGTTTTCAGCCGTATCCTTTGGATTGAAGACCAAGGCTGCATAAAAGAATGCAAACCCTATAATCGCAATCGCATAGACAATTAAATACAGCGGTTGACCAGGTGATAAGGCCATACCCACATCAGCAAGCCAGCTCATCCCTTTTGTTTTAGAGAAGAACTGAGCCAACGTCGCTGGCAGTAAAATAATACTGGAAGCAAAAATAGGCGGTATCACCCCTGACATGTTAATCTTCAGAGGCAAATGACTGGTTTGTGCGGCATAGACCTTGCGTCCGTGTGTACGCTGCGCATAATTGACACGAATACGCCTCTGGGCCCGCTCCATGAACACCACAAAGCCGGTTACCACCACAACAATGATGCCAATCAAAACCAATGACAACCCCTGCATTTGTCCTTCGCGCACCTGTTGAAACACAGAGGCTATAGCATGAGGCATACTGGATACGATACCTGAAAAGATAATTAATGAGATACCGTTACCTACACCCTTTGCAGTGATTTGCTCTCCCAACCACATGAGGAACATTGTACCTGTGACCAATGTCACAACCGAGGTAAAGTAGAAAAAGAAATCTGGGTTTAGGGCAATATGCTGTCCGGCTAACCATCGGGACATACCTAAAGATTGGAAAATGGCCAGTAACAACGTCAAATAACGGGTATATTGATTAATCTTGCGACGACCACTTTCACCCTCTTTTTTTAGTTGATCCAGTTTAGGGGATACAACGGAAAAAAGTTGAATGATAATTGATGCTGAAATATAAGGCATAATTCCTATAGCAAACACGGTCACACGGGATAAGGCACCACCCGAAAACATATTGAATAAACCAAAAATGGTATTCTGCTGCTCACCAAAGAAATTAGCCAACTTTTGTGGATCCAAACCAGGAACTGGAATATGAGCACCCAAACGATAAACGAGGATTGCTATTACCACAAAAATTAATCTAGCCTTCAATTCAGCCAATCCACCCCTGGATTGGCCAGCTATTTGCCTCGCATTATTCATAGTCACTCTTCTATGCTTCCGCCAGCCTGCTCAATCGCACTGCGGGCACCTTTCGTAACACGCAATCCTTTTAGTTTGACAGGAACAGTAATTTCACCAGACTGAATGACTTTAACGCTTTGAATCGCTCGGCTGATTAAGCCAGCTGAACGCAGCACTTCAATATCAATCACTTCCGACTTAATCAGGGCTAACTCAGATAAAGTCACCTCGTCAACAGTCTTGGCAATTCGAGACTTGAAACCCATTTTGGGTAACCTTCTCTGAATTGGCATTTGACCGCCCTCAAAATTAATTTTATGGAAGCCGCCTGCACGAGCCTTTTGCCCTTTATGGCCTTTACCACTGGTTTTACCCAGACCCGATCCAATACCACGACCAAGGCGACGCTTAGAGGGTCTGGAGCCTGGATTAGGAGAAAGTGTATTTAAATTCATTATGCACATTCCTCAACTTGCAACATATAGTTAACTGAATTAATAAGACCACGGATAGCAGGAATGTCCTTGTGGACAACACTGCTGTTCAACTTTCCAAGGCCTAATTGCTTGACTATAGCGATATGTTTAGGTTTTCGTCCGATAGTACTTTTGACTAGGGTAATTTTTAAATTTTTGCTTTTGCTCATGATTAGTCTGCCATTATTTCTTCAACAGTTTTACCACGCTTGGCGGCCACATAATCTGGCGTACCGATATGAGTCAAAGCACCAATCGTTGCCCGAACAATATTGCTTGGGTTAGTCGAACCAATGCTTTTAGCAGAAATGTTTTGGACACCCAGAACTTCCAATACTGCACGCATGGCGCCACCAGCAATGATACCGGTACCTTCACTGGCAGGCTTCATGAATACTTTCGATGCGCCATAACTCCAAGTAATTTCGTGATGAATGGTTTTTCCTGCCAGAGGAATGTAAGTCATGTTTTTTCTGGCTTGTTCCATTGCTTTTTGAATAGCAATAGGCACTTCACGTGCTTTACCTCGACCGTAACCGACTTTACCTTTACCATCACCAATTACAACAAGAACGGCAAAACCAAATACACGTCCACCCTTCACTACTTTTGCTGTACGAGTAACTGATACTAATTTCTCTTGGTATCCATCACTCATTTTTTGATCATCAACAAATGCCATAACCGTTCCTTAAAAATTCAAACCAGCTTCGCGGGCGCCGTTGGCCAATGCCTGAACACGGCCATGATATTTATATCCGGCACGGTCGAATGAAACGTCAACAATTTGTTTCGCCTTAGCACGCTCACCAAGCAATTTACCGACTTGCTGTGCCTGTTCAACTTTCGTTCCAGACAGGGAAGATTTTAACTCTTTATCAACCGTTGACGCAGACACCAGTGTCAAATCACCTTTTTCGCTGCGAACAACAATTTGAGAGTAAATATGAGAAGCACTGCGGTAAACGACTAATCGTGGACGATTAGAACTTTTTAACAGCGCTTTTGTTTTTAAACCACGTCTAATACGTGCAACCTGCTTTTTCATGATCTAAACCTTATTTCTTCTTGGCTTCTTTACGAGCGATCTGCTCGCCAGCATATTTAACGCCTTTGCCTTTATAAGGCTCTGGCGGTCTGAATGCTCTGATCTCAGAAGCAGCCTGACCTAACAATTGCTTATCAATACCGCGTAAAATAACAGTAGTATTGTTTGGCGTTTCGGCTGTGACACCAGCAGGTAATGCATATTCTACTGGATGGGAAAAACCTAAAGACAGGGTTAACGATTTTCCAGCCGCCTGAGCACGGTATCCAACACCAACAAGCTCAAGAGTCAAATCAAAACCAGTTGTTACACCTTTCACCATGTTATTAACCAATGCTCTGGTTGTACCGGCTTGCGCCCATCCATTTGGATCATTGGAGGCTGGTTTAAAGATTATCAAATTGGCATCTTCAGCACTGGGAGTCACACTGACATGCTTATTTAAATGTTGTGTAAGTTCCCCTTTAGGACCCTTAACAATCAAGTGGTCCTTGGCTACCTGAAGCTGAACATTGGCAGGCAGTCGGACTGGGGCTTTTGCTACTCTAGACATAATTTTCCTCGCAACTATTAGGCTACTTCACAGAGCACTTCACCGCCAACCCCATTAGATTTGGCCGTCTTATGAGTCATGACACCTTTAGAGGTAGACAGGATAGCCACACCGAATCCAGAGACTGATCGTAAATCTTTAGATGATTTATATACTCTTAAACCAGGTCTGCTAATGCGTAAAATACGCTCGATAACCGGTCGTCCATGATAATACTTCAGATTAATGGTCATGGACTTCAGGTTATTTGCCAAAGGCTCAACAGAATAATCAAGAATATAACCTTCTTCTTTTAATACCCGAGCAATCTCTTCTTTCAATTTAGATGAAATTAAAGAGACACTCTGATGTTTAGCTTGTTGACCATTGCGAATTCTTGTCAACATATCAGCTACTGGATCATGCATACTCACCGTTGTTCTCCATAGAATAAAAATTACCAGCTGGACTTGCGGCCGCCTGTGACATTGCCAGTCATGAGTTCCTGTCTTAAGCAAATTCTGCATAAACCAAACTTACGATAAACGGCATGAGGTCGACCACATTGCTGGCAACGTGTCGTGTGTCTGACAGGATTTGAATTTAATGGCAGCTTGGCTAATTTTGCCTGGGCATCCATAATTGCATCAAAATCCTGAGAAGACTTAATTAAAATTTTTAATTCTTTTCTGCGCTCTGCGTATTTTTCTATTAATGCTTCACAGTTTTTAGATTTTTCGAGCTTCGATTTTCTAGCCACAATAATACCCTTCTTAGTGTTTGTCTCTGTCTTTCAAAGGCAAATTGAATGCTTCTAGTAAAGCCTTTGCTTCTTCATTGGTTTTTGCACTTGTTGTGATACAAATGTCTAACCCGCGAATACCATCAGTCTTATCGTAGTCAATTTCAGGAAAAACGATTTGCTCATGAATACCCATACTGTAATTACCAGTACCATCGAAGGACTTGGGATTTAAACCGCGAAAATCTCTTACACGAGGTAATGTAATAGTAATCAATCTGTCAAGGAACTCATACATGCGCTTACGACGCAGAGTCACTTTACAGCCAATTGGCCAACCTTCACGAATTTTAAATCCAGCAATGGATTTTCTTGCTTTGGTCACAACTGGTTTTTGGCCTGAAATAAGGGTCATGTCTTTCACAGCATGTTCCATGACTTTTTTATCACCAACCGCTTCGCCGACACCCATATTTAATGTAATTTTGGTAATCCTCGGGACTTCCATTACACTCTTATAGCCGAATTTTTTCATCATTACTTCGACTATTTTATCTTTATATAACTCTTCAAGTCTTGCCATTTCAGCCACCTAATTAGACCAAATCAATAACTTCGTCATTGGATTTAAAGTATCTTACTTTGATGTTGTTGCCATCTTTTTCAATAAACTTAAAACCAACCTTGTCAGCTTTTTTGGATACTGGGTTGTACATTGCCACATTAGAAACATCTAAAGCAGCTTCCAGCGTAACAATACCGCCCTTTTGGTTAATTTGAGGATTAGGCTTAACATGTTTTTTGATCAGGTTCGCACCTTCAACAACGACACCTTTATCACTAACACGTTTGACTTTACCGACATGGCCTTTACTTTTTCCGGCGATAACAATAACAGTATCACCTGATCTAATACGCTTCATATCTAATCCTTCTTACAAAACTTCTGCAGCTAAAGAAATGATTTTCATAAATCTTTCTCTAAGCTCACGGGTAACCGGGCCAAATATACGTGTACCAATAGGCTCATCCTGGTTATTCAGCAATACTGCTGCATTACCATCAAAACGAATGAGTGAACCATCGTCACGGCGAACACCTTGACTGGTTCTCACAACGACGGCCTTCATTACCGCACCCTTTTTTACTTTGCTACGTGGAATTGCATCTTTAATGCTTACTTTAATGACATCACCAACGCGAGCATAGCGTCTGTGTGAACCACCAAGCACTTTGATACACATCACTTTGCGTGCGCCGCTGTTGTCTGCAACATCAAGCACAGTCTGCATTTGTATCATTCTTATCTCCAGCTCTAAATTCGACCAGAAAAAGGTTGCTGATTATATCAGCCCTTCTGGAATTTTAAAAGTGATCAAGTCAAATTAAGAAATAACTTCGACTAAAACCCAACTTTTTGTTTTAGAGAGGGGTCTAGATTCGCGTATTCTTACGGTATTACCAATTTGTCCGACTTGTTGCTCATCATGAGCATGCAGTTTTGTTCTGCGCTTCATGATTTTTCCATACTTCGGATGCTTTACAGTCCTTTCGACCATCACAACAATAGTTTTTTGCATTTTATTGCTAACAACTTTACCAACTATTGTTCTTGCATTTGATTCACTATTTGACATCACTCTTTCCAACCTTTTCTGTCATAATGGTTTTAACTCTCGCCACCGCTCTTCTGACTTGAGAAACAAGATGGGTCTTATCTAAAGAACCATTTGCCTTTTTCATACGCAGTTCAAACTGCTTTTTGCGCAGAGTTAATAATTCGGCGTTCAGTTCGTCAGATGATAAATTTCTAAGTTCATTAATCTTTTTCATTACATCACCGTTCTTTCTTCAAATATAACCTTGAAAGGTAATTTAGCTTTGGCAAGATTAAACGCTTCCATAGCCAATTCTTTGGTAACGCCTTCCATTTCAAACAAAACTTTACCAGGCTGAATTTGGGCAACCCAATACTCAACGTTACCTTTACCCTTACCTTGTCGGACTTCAAGAGGCTTCTGAGTGATTGGCTTGTCCGGGAATACACGAATCCAGATTTTACCGCCACGCTTAATATGACGAGTCATGGCTCGACGAGCTGCTTCAATCTGACGCGCAGTCAAACGGCCGCGCTCAAGTGCTTTCAATCCAAACTCCCCAAAGCTTACTTTACTGCCGCGTTGGGCCAGTCCGCGATTGCGGCCTTTCATTTGTTTACGATATTTTGTACGTTTAGGCTGTAGCATGATTAAAAATCCTCACTCATTTATTGCTTTCAGCATTACGATTCTTTTGGGGCAGAATTTCGCCTTTGAAAATCCAGACTTTCACACCAATGATGCCATAAGTAGTCTTGGCTTCTGCAGTTCCGTAATCAACATCTGCACGGAAAGTATGTAAGGGCACACGGCCTTCACGATACCATTCGCTTCGTGCAATCTCAGCGCCACCAAGACGTCCACTCACGCAAATCTTGATGCCTTTAGCGCCTGCTTTCATTGCTGAAGTTACGGCGCGCTTCATGGCTCTTCTGAACATAACGCGTTGTTCCAGCTGTTGCGCAATGCCTTCTGCAACCAGCGTAGAATCCAGCTCAGGCTTACGGACTTCTTCAATGTTCAAGTGAACAGGAACACCAAGCTGTTTAGCGATATCGCCACGCAGAGACTCAATACCGCCACCCTTTTTACCAATAATGACTCCGGGGCGGGCAGTATGAATGGTAACAACTGCATTATTAGCCGGCCGTTCAATCTGAATACGGCTAACGGCAGCAGCCATTAATTTTTTCTTAAGATCTTTTCTTAAGTTAATATCCTGATTAAGCAATCGGCCATAGTCTTTACTGGCATACCACTTGGAATTCCAGTCTCTAATAATACCTAAACGGATACCTATAGGGTTTACTTTCTGTCCCATTGCTATTCCTCGTCTGACACTTTTATCGTGATATGGCATGTACGTTTGCATATGCGATTCGCACGTCCCTTTGCTCTGGGGCTGATGCGCTTCAATGTCATTGCCTCATCAACACAAACCATACCAACTTTTAATTCGTCAATGTCCGCTCCATTGTTGTTTTCTGCATTGGCAATAGCAGATTCCAACAATTTCAGCATTAACTGGGCGCCTTTTTTGGGAGTAAAACGTAGAACGTCTAAAGCTCCTGAGACATCCATTTTGCGAATCATATTTGCAACCAATCTCCCTTTTTGGGCAGACAAAGGTGCATTTCTTAATTTAGCTGTAACTTCCATCATTGCCTCTTACTTACCCTTGGCTTTTCTGTCGCCAGAGTGGCCTTTGAATGTACGAGTCATAGCAAACTCACCTAATTTATGACCAACCATATTGTCTGTAATGAACACCGGTACGTGATCTTTACCATTATGAACAGCCAAAGTCAGATCAATCATCTCAGGTGTTATCGTTGAACGTCTTGACCAGGTCTTAATTGGTTTTTTTGATTTTGACGCAATAGCCGCTTCAACTTTTGCTAACAGATGACCATCAACGAAGGGACCTTTTCTAATAGAACGTGGCACTGTGATATCCTCTTAACTAATTATTTCTTCTTGCGACCTCTGACGATGAAACGGTCAGTGCGCTTGTTACTACGGGTTTTATAGCCTTTGGTAGGTACACCCCATGGAGTAACTGGATGTCTACCGCCTGAAGTTCTACCTTCACCACCACCATGTGGGTGGTCAACCGGGTTCATGGCCACACCACGCACAGTGGGTCGAATACCACGCCAGCGTTTTGCACCCGCTTTACCTAAGGCCCTTAAGCTATGCTCACTGTTGCTGACCTCGCCAATAACAGCTCTACAGGTAGTCAGCACTTTGCGCATTTCACCTGAACGAAGCTTTAAAGTGGCATAAGCACCTTCTTTCGCAACGATTTGTCCGCTGCATCCAGCACTTCTTAACAACTGCGCACCTTTGCCAGGTTTCATTTCCACACAATGAATAGTGGTACCGACCGGAATATTTCGCAGCGGCAAACAGTTGCCAGTACTGATAGGTGAGTCTTCGCCACTAATAATGGCCTGACCTGCTTCCAAACCTGCTGGAGCAATGATGTAACGGCGCTCACCATCTTTGTATACAACCAGAGCAATTAATGCAGAGCGGTTTGGATCATATTCAATCCGCTCAACGCGCGCCTCGATACCGTCTTTATTGCGCTTAAAATCAATAATACGGTATTTGGCACGAACGCCTCCACCGATATGACGGACAGTAATGCGACCCTGGTTATTCCGACCACCAGTCTTGTTTAATTTTTCAACAAGAGCAGAGTGAGGTTGACCTTTATGGATATGATGGTGGACAACCCTTAGTTCACCACGTTTACCTGGTGATGTTGGTTTCGATTTTAATAATGCCATCTTAATCTGCCTTATTCTGTCACTGTAAAGTCAATATCATGACCTTCATGTAATGCTACAAATGCTTTTTTCCAATCGCTTCGTTTACCACTTAATTGTTTGAAGCGTTTGCTTTTGCCTTTAACGTTCATTACTGTCACGCTTTTAACTTTGACTTTAAACATTTGCTCAACAGCGTGTTTAATTTCCTGTTTGGTCGCAGTTTTTAAAACTTTAAACGTGAATTGCTTGAACTTGTCAGCCATTACAGTTGCTTTTTCAGAGGTATGTGGCTCTTTTAGAACCATTAATAATCGCTCTGCATTCATTGTAACAACTCCTCTAAACTCTTCACTGCATCGCCAGTCATTAATACTTTCTCGAATCGCAGCAAGCTAACTGGATCAACCGTGTTAACGTCGCAAATATCATATTGATGCAAATTGCGAGAAGCCAAATATTCGTGCTCACCTACTTCATTCATCACAATTAATGCATTGGATAAGTTTAAATCCTGCATTTTAGTCAGAAAGTCTTTGGTTTTGTGCGTTTTACATTCAAAATCGCTTACCACAACAAGACTGTCTGTACGATGAAGTTCGGAGATTATACTACGCAAAGCACGTTTGTACATTTTTTTGTTAAGTTTTTGCGAATAATCTCTTTTCTTTGATGCAAAGGTCACTCCACCAGAGCGCCAGATAGGGCTTCGGATAGTACCCGCTCTTGCGCGGCCTGTACCTTTTTGGCGCCATGGCTTTTTACCACCGCCTCTAACTTCAGAACGGGTTTTCTGAGCGCTGTTGCCACTGCGTGCATTGTTCATGAATGTAACGACAGCCTGATGAATCAAACCTTCATTGTAACGATAGTCAAAAATCTGATCACTTACGCTTACAGCAGTATTAGTATCTTTTGTCATCAGTTCCATTATTCGCCCCTTACTTGCTTCTTAACCGCGGGCCTTACTTCAATTCGTGCACCAGGGCATCCGGGAATGGCACCCTTAATCAAAAGAAGATTACGGTCACTATCAACACGAACCAATTCCAGGCTTTGAGTTGTGCAACGCACATTACCCAATTGGCCTGCCATCTTTTTACCTTTAAATACGCGTCCAGGGGTCTGATTTTGACCAATAGAACCTAAAACGCGATGCGACCGAGAGTTACCGTGCGTGGCATCCTGAGTACGGAAGTTATGGCGCTTTACACCACCAGCGAATCCTTTACCTTTGGTAATCCCGGAAACATCAACATATTGTCCGGCCGTGAAAACATCAGCGACAGACAGGGTTTGACCCACACTATAGCCATCTAACGTGTCCACTGGAAATTCACACATCATATCACCCGCTTCAATTTGCGCCTTGGCAAAATGGCCGGCTAAAGGTTTGCTCACGTGGCTTGCCTTTTTAGTTCCAGCAGTAATTTGAATTGCAATATAACCATCTGCCTCAACTGTTTTCAGTTGAGAGATACGATTAGGCAATACTTCTACTACAGAAACAGGTACAGATACACCATCATCTGTAAAAATTCGTGTCATGCCTACTTTTCGGCCTACTAACCCATTAGTCATTGTAACACCTCGTTAATATCCCTGGCCCGGATTATTCATCATCCAGGCTAATCTGAACGTCAACCCCGGCAGCCAAATCAAGCTTCATTAGCGCATCAACTGTCTTCTCAGTGGGATGTACAATGACAACCAGGCGTTTATGGGTACGTAATTCATATTGATCACGAGCATCTTTGTTAACATGCGGTGAAATCAATACAGTAAATTTCTCTTTTTTAATTGGCAAAGGTATTGGCCCACGGATTTGTGCGCCAGTACGTTTTGCTGTCTCTACGATTTCGCGAGTTGACGAATCAATCAAGCGATGATCAAATGATTTCAGACGAATCTTAATGTTTTGTTGGTTACTCATTTTACTCACTCGATGATTTTTGCAACAACACCCGCACCAACGGTACGGCCACCTTCACGAATCGCGAAACGTAAACCTTCGTCCATTGCGATGGGTGAATGAAGATTTACAGTCATCTGGACGTTGTCTCCAGGCATAACCATTTCAACACCTTGCGGCAGGTCGCAAGAACCGGTTACGTCTGTCGTTCTGAAATAGAACTGGGGACGGTAACCATTGAAAAATGGCGTATGACGACCACCCTCATCTTTTGACAGAACATATACTTCCGCTTCAAACTTGGTGTGCGGCTTGATGGTGCCAGGCTTGGCCAATACCTGACCACGCTCCACTTCATCACGCTTCGTACCACGTAACAATACACCCACGTTATCACCCGCACGGCCTTCGTCAAGCAATTTACGGAACATCTCAACGCCGGTGCAAGTCGTCTTCTGCGTATCACGGATACCCACAATCTCAACTTCTTCACCCACTTTGACAATACCGCTCTCAACACGACCTGTGACTACTGTTCCACGGCCAGAAATAGAGAATACGTCTTCAATCGGCAACAGGAAGCTCTTGTCAATGTTACGGACAGGCTCAGGAATGTATGAGTCCATGGTCTCAACCAGCTTAACAATCGCAGGTACACCAATCTCGCTGGTATCCCCTTCCAATGCTTTTAAGGCAGAACCAACAACAATTGGAATATCATCCCCAGGGAATTCGTAACTGCTCAGAAGGTCGCGCACTTCCATCTCAACCAGCTCTAGTAATTCTGGATCATCAACCATATCCGCTTTGTTCATAAACACAACAATGTAAGGTACACCAACCTGACGGGA
>NZ_LNYA01000024.1:115722-131378 GCF_001467615.1 Legionella erythra
CTCGTAGCTGCTAAGAAGGTCGCGCACTTCCATCTCAACCAGCTCTAATAATTCTGGATCATCAACCATATCCGCTTTGTTCATAAACACAACAATGTAAGGTACACCAACCTGACGGGACAGCAGAATGTGTTCACGCGTTTGTGGCATCGGACCATCTGCAGCAGAAACCACCAGAATGGCGCCATCCATCTGAGCCGCACCCGTGATCATGTTCTTCACATAATCCGCGTGGCCTGGGCAATCAACATGGGCATAGTGTCTGTTTGCAGATTCGTATTCTACGTGTGCTGTAGAAATGGTAATACCACGCTCTCTTTCTTCTGGTGCAGCATCGATCTGGTCGTATGCTTTTGCCGTCCCGCCATGCAGGTTTGCCATAATCGTTGTAATTGCTGCCGTCAGCGTTGTCTTTCCATGGTCTACGTGACCAATCGTTCCAACGTTTACGTGTGGCTTCTTACGCTCAAACTTTTCCTTCGCCATTTTCTCTATACCTCGTTAACTTAACTTTTATTGTTTCTTGATGATTGCTTCAGCAATGTTATTTGGAGCCTCTGCATACCTGGAGAACTCCATAGAGTAGGTTGCTCTACCCTGTGTTGCCGAACGAACATCGGTTGCATATCCAAACATTTCAGCCAAAGGCACTTCCGCTCGGATAACTTTTCCAGCAGGAGAATCTTCCATACCCTGAACCAAACCACGACGTCTGTTGAGATCACCCATCACATCACCCATGTAATCTTCAGGAGTAACCACCTCTACACTCATGATCGGTTCAAGCAAAACAGGTTTCGCTTTTGCGGCCCCTTGTTTGAAACATTGAGAACCGGCAATTTTAAACGCCATCTCACTCGAGTCCACTTCGTGGAAAGATCCATCAAACAGAGTCACTTTTACATCGACTACTGGATACCCGGCAATAACACCATTTTGCATCTGTTCTTGAATACCCTTGTCAACTGCCGGGATGTATTCTTTGGGAATTACACCACCGACAATGGCATTGACAAACTCATACCCAGCACCCGCATCGTTTGGCTCAATTTTAAGCCATACATGTCCATACTGACCACGGCCACCTGATTGACGAACAAATTTACCCTCTTGTTCAACAGAGGATTTAATTGTTTCGCGATAAGCAACCTGTGGTTTTCCAACATTCGCTTCCACGTTAAATTCACGCTTCATGCGATCTACAATGATCTCAAGATGCAACTCACCCATGCCCTGAATAATCGTTTGTCCTGACTCTTCATCAGTATGAACACGGAATGAGGGGTCCTCCTGAGCAAGCTTGCCTAAGGCAATCGACATTTTTTCCTGGTCGGCCTTGGTTTTTGGCTCTACCGCAACCGCGATAACCGGATCAGGGAAATCCATTCGCTCAAGAATAACCACTGAATCAGGATCACAGAGGGTATCACCGGTCGTCACAGTTTTTAAGCCGACAGCGGCAGCAATATCACCTGCACGAACTTCTTTAATTTCTTCACGCGAATTTGCATGCATTTGAAGAAGACGGCCTATACGTTCTTTTTTACCTTTTACCGAGTTATAAACGGTGTCGCCACTTTTGAGCACACCCGAATAAGCTCGGAAATAGGTTAATGTTCCTACGAAAGGATCCGTTGCAATTTTAAATGCCAGAGCAGAGAACGGCTCGTCATACGACGTTTTGCGTTGAATATCATCCCCGTGCTCGTCATGACCTTTAATAGCTGGAATATCAATCGGCGAAGGCAGATAGTCAACAACACCATCAAGCACAGCCTGCACCCCTTTATTCTTGAAGGCTGAACCACAGAAAACCGGAACCATTTGGTTGGCAATAGTCCGTTGTCTTAATGCCTTTTTGATTTCCTCTTCAGTGAATTCGCCACCTTCCAGGTATTTTTCCATTAACTCTTCAGACGCTTCAGCAGCTGCTTCAATGATCAGTCCGCGATATTCTTCACACTGAGCGCGCATATTATCCGGGATTGGCTTGTATTCAAACGACATGCCCTTATTCTCTTCATCCCAGTGAATCGCCTTCATTTTTATTAAATCAACCACACCAACAAATGCCTCTTCGGCACCAATTGGCAATTGAACAACCACAGGATTTGAACCGAGCCGCTGTTTGATTTGACTGACTACACGCAAGAAGTTTGCGCCCATACGGTCCATTTTATTCACAAACACAACGCGAGGAACACCGTACTTGTCAGCCTGACGCCATACGGTTTCCGATTGCGGCTCAACTCCTGATACAGCATCGAATACAACCACAGCCCCATCGAGAACGCGTAAAGAGCGTTCCACTTCAATCATGAAGTCGACGTGACCGGGCGTATCGATAATATTGATACGATGACGAGCATATTGCTTGTCCATGCCAGCCCAGTAGCAAGTCGTTGCTGCAGAGGTAATCGTGATTCCGCGTTCCTGCTCCTGAACCATCCAGTCCATGGTCGCAGCGCCATCATGCACTTCGCCAATTTTATGTGACATACCGGTATAATACAGAACACGCTCGGTGGTGGTTGTTTTACCAGCATCAACGTGGGCAGCGATACCAATATTTCTGTATAGTTCTAACGGAGTAGACACGGCGTAACCTCTCTGTTAATTCCATCTAAAATGTGCAAAAGCCTGGTTAGCTTTGGCCATTTTATGGGTATCCTCACGCTTCTTCACGGCCGAACCTTTGCTTTCGAATGCATCGATTAATTCGCCTGCCAATCGCAGCATCATTCCTTTTTCACCACGTGAACGCGCAGCTTGAACAATCCAACGCATGCCAAGCGCAATGCTTCTATCCATGCGGACTTCAACAGGAACCTGGTAAGTCGCACCACCCACTCGTCGTGAGCGCACTTCCACGCTGGGTCTTACATTATCAAGAGCCTGCTCGAAGTAATGAAGGACATTAGCAGAGCCCGCACTGGATGATCCAGCTTCTCCACCTTCTTCATCGTTCTTTTTGCTTTTCTTAATGCGTTCATTTAAGAGATCCAGAGCGCCATAGGTAATTTTTTCGGCAATTGATTTTTTGCCACTTACCATCAGGACGTTAATGAATTTCGCTAACAGTTCGCTGTGATGCTTTGGATCAGGCAAAATTTCGCGTTTGGGTACTTCTCTTCTTCTTGGCATTTCAATTTCCTACAATCAGATTATTTCTTGTCTTTCGGCTTCTTGGTACCGTATTTAGAACGACCTTGTTTACGATCGTTGACACCAGACGTATCCAGACTTCCTCGAACGGTATGATAGCGAACACCAGGGAGATCTTTTACCCTACCGCCACGAATTAATACAACAGAGTGTTCCTGCAGATTATGGCCTTCTCCACCGATATAGGAAGACACTTCATAACCATTGGTCAAGCGCACACGTGCTACCTTACGCATAGCAGAGTTTGGCTTTTTAGGGGTGGTAGTATATACACGCGTGCATACACCTCGTCGTTGTGGACAGGATTGCAAAGCAGGGACCTTACTTTTCTCTTCAATGTCTCTGCGAGGCTTTCTTACTAACTGATTAATAGTAGCCATTTATTGTTAACTCCGAACTTTATCTCTTGTCTATATTTTGAATGCATAAGGAGGCCGGATTCTATATAGCTCCGGCAGATTTGTCAAGTCAAACCTGCAGGGACTACTCAATCCAATTTAATCATCATGATTGTCTGCGTTCAGCGCTTCACTCAATGCATGCTCAACATCACTTGCAGTGACGGTATGTCCAGTATGCTCAGTACTTGCAGCTCTGGCTCGTTTTGCCTTACGGCTCTGGTGATAGGCATAACCTGTTCCTGCCGGGATCAGACGACCGACCATCACGTTCTCTTTCAAGCCCCGCAGATCATCAACCTTACCGCTAACAGCCGCTTCGGTCAGTACCCTTGTGGTTTCCTGGAATGACGCCGCTGAAATAAACGATTCAGTGGCTAAAGAAGCCTTGGTAATACCCAGCAATATCGGCGTACCATGCGCGGGTTGTTTACCTTCAGCGACCAGTTTGTCATTCTCTTGCAGCATCAGGCTTTCTTCAACATGCTCGCCCACCAGGAACTTCGAGTCACCGGCAAACGTAATAACCCGTTTACGCAGCATTTGCCGAACAATGGTTTCGATATGCTTGTCGTTGATTTTTACCCCCTGAAGGCGATAAACATCCTGTACTTCGTTAACGATGTAATTGGCCAGCGCACCGACACCAAGCAAACGCAATATATCGTGCGGATTGAGCGGGCCTTCAGCGATTACCTCACCTCGCTCAACATGCTCGCCCTCAAATACTGATATATGACGCCATTTGGGTATTAATTCCTCATGGAACTGATTTTCTGATGCCGTAATAATCAAACGCCGTTTTCCTTTGGTTTCTTTACCAAAGTTCACCAGGCCTGATATTTCAGCCATAACAGCTGCATCCTTGGGTTTTCTCGCTTCAAACAAGTCAGCAACACGCGGCAGACCCCCCGTAATATCACGCGTTTTAGAGCGCTCTTGAGGAATACGGGCGATAACATCACCCACACCCACTATATTACCGTCTTCGAAGTTAATGATTGCATCCACAGGAAGATAATATTGAGCTGGAACATTCGTACCGGCCAGATAAATCTCTTCTCCGTCATCGGATACCAGCTTAACCATAGGGCGCATATCACGACCAGCCGAACTGCGTTGCTTGGCATCGATGACCACAATGTTACTCAGACCTGTTATTTCATCGGTCTGGCGATTCATCGTAATGCCTTCGATTAAGTCAATAAACTTCAGTTTACCGCTTACCTCGGAAATAACCGGGTGCGTATGCGGATCCCAGCTGGCAATCACTTGCCCTGCTTCTACAGCCATGTTGTCATGAACGGTCAACACAGAACCATAAGGCAGTTTGTAGCGTTCACGCTCACGGCCAAAGTCATCAACAATTGACACTTCACCTGAACGGGATACAGCAACCAGGTTGCCATTTTCGTGAGTAACCGTCTTGATATTGTGCAGACGGATAACCCCTTTATTCTTAATCTGGATATTATTAGCCGCTGTTGCCCTTGATGCCGCACCCCCGATATGGAAAGTACGCATCGTTAACTGGGTACCTGGCTCACCGATTGATTGGGCCGCAATAATACCGACTGCTTCCCCGGTATTGACCAGGTGGCCACGAGCCAGATCACGCCCATAGCACTTGGCGCATAAACCAAAACGGGTTTCACAAGTAATCGGTGAACGAACCAGAATCTGATCGACACCAAGCTTTTCAAGCTTCTCGACCCAGTCTTCATCCAACAGCGTACCGGCAGTTACAACCGCGTCTTCCTGATTAGGGATATAAACATCCGTTGCGACGACACGCCCCAATACCCTTTCATGCAAGGGTTCAACAATGTCCCCGCCCTCAATCAGAGGCTGCATGAGAATACCGTTTTCGGTTCCGCAATCATCCTGGGTAATCACAACATCCTGAGCAACATCCACCAGACGTCTTGTCAGATAACCGGAGTTCGCTGTTTTTAAGGCGGTATCGGCCAAACCCTTACGCGCACCGTGAGTGGAAATAAAGTACTGGAATACGTTCAATCCTTCGCGGAAGTTAGCTGTAATTGGCGTTTCAATAATAGAACCGTCTGGTGCCGCCATCAATCCCCGCATACCAGCGAGCTGACGGATCTGGGCTGCCGATCCCCTCGCTCCGGAGTCAGCCATCATAAAGATGGGGTTGAATGATTCCTGTCGAGTTGTATTCCCTTCACGGTCAATCACTTCTTCCGTCGCGATTTTGCTCATCATCGATTTGGCCACCATTTCGTTGGTACGCGACCAGATATCGATGACCTTGTTATAACGTTCGCCATTGGTGACCAGACCAGAACGGAATTGCGATTCAATTTCTCGCACTTCATTATCGGCCTGTTCAATAATAGTGGCCTTGTCGTCTGGAATCTCCATGTCCTCGATTCCAATCGACGCACCGGCACGTGTGGCGTATTTAAAGCCGGTATACATAAGCTGGTCAGCAAAAATGACCGTCTCTTTCAAGCCAAATCTACGGTAGCAATGGTCAACAACACGTGAAATGACTTTCTTGGTCATGGTGCGGTTGATTTGAGAAAATGCCATGCCTTTAGGCAAAATGTCAGCCAAGATAGCGCGTCCCACTGTCGTATCAACCAGGTGTACGCCATCGTTTTCACCGTTTGTGGCATCTTCATTATCTTTGGGCATACGAACTTTAATCTTGGCGTGAATATCAATGTATCCCGCTTCGTAAAAATTCTGGGCTTCCTGAGCGCTGACAAAAATTTTGCCCTCACCTTTGGCATTAATACGTTCACGGGTCAGGTAATAAAGACCGAGTACCACGTCCTGACTGGGAACAATAATCGGCTCCCCGCTCGCGGGGGACAGAATATTATTAGTAGACATCATCAGGGAACGGGCTTCCAACTGCGCTTCCAGGGTTAATGGAACATGCACAGCCATCTGGTCACCGTCGAAGTCGGCGTTATAGGCAGTACAAACAAGCGGATGGAGCTGAATAGCCTTGCCTTCGATTAACACCGGCTCAAACGCCTGAATACCTAAGCGGTGAAGTGTAGGCGCTCGGTTTAAAAGAATAGGATGTTCGCGAATAACATCATCAAGGATATCCCATACAATGGGTTCTTCGCGCTCTACCATTTTCTTGGCGGCTTTAATTGTAGTCGCAAGACCTCTAAATTCCAGCTTGCTGAAAATAAACGGTTTGAACAGCTCCAGAGCCATTTTTTTCGGCAGACCACATTGGTGCAAGCGTAAAGTAGGACCGACCACGATAACCGAACGACCGGAGTAATCTACCCGCTTACCCAAGAGGTTTTGACGGAAACGGCCTTGCTTCCCTTTAATCATGTCTGCCAGGGATTTTAATGGACGCTTGTTAGTTCCTGTAATCGCTCGACCACGGCGGCCGTTATCGAGCAGCGCGTCAACCGATTCCTGCAGCATCCGTTTCTCATTACGGACAATGATGTCAGGGGCGTTCAGATCCAGTAATCGCTTTAGGCGGTTATTGCGGTTAATCACGCGACGGTATAAATCGTTCAAGTCGGATGTGGCAAAACGTCCGCCATCAAGCGGCACTAAAGGCCGAAGATCAGGCGGCAATACGGGCAGGACATCCATAATCATCCATTCCGGTTTGTTACCCGACTCGTAAAATGCTTCGATCAATTTTAAACGTTTCGTGATCTTCTTAATTTTGGTTTCAGAATTGGTTGTAGGCAATTCTTCACGCAATGTTCGAATTTCTTCTTCAAGATCGATCTGGCGCAATAAATCACGGATGGCTTCTGCACCCATGCGAGCATCGAATTCATCACCGTATTGTTCCATTGCTTCCAGATACACTTCATCATTCAGCAATTGCCCGCGCTCTAACTCGGTCATACCGGGGTCAACTACGACAAATGCTTCAAAATAAAGAACGCGCTCGATATCACGCAGCGTCATATCCAGCAACAAGCCGATTCTGGAAGGCAGTGATTTCAGGAACCATATATGAGCCACCGGACTGGCCAGTTCAATGTGTCCCATTCGTTCACGGCGAACTTTAGCCAATGCCAGTTCAACCCCACACTTTTCACAAATCACGCCGCGGTGCTTGAGTCGCTTGTACTTACCGCATAAACATTCGTAATCCTTCACTGGACCAAAGGTTTTTGCGCAAAATAAGCCATCACGCTCCGGCTTAAAGGTACGGTAATTAATGGTCTCGGGTTTTTTTACTTCGCCATAAGACCAGGATCGAATTAATTCAGGTGAAGCCAGTGCAATTTTAATTGCATCGAATTCTTCACTTTGCCCTTGTTGTTTGAGGATGCCAAGCAAATCACTCATTACAGGTGCTTTTCTCATTGGGTCGCTGCTTAGATTAGCCAAGTCTATGCCTCCAAAAATGTGTTTATCAGAATTGATCGCTGAACGTATTAGTCGTGGTTCAGTTCGATATCAATACCCAATGCTCTAATTTCCTTCAGTAATACATTGAAGGATTCAGGCATTCCAGGATCCATACGATGATCACCATCAACTATATTTTTATATATCTTAGTTCGTCCTCCGACATCGTCTGATTTAACCGTTAACATTTCTTGCAACGTATAAGCCGCACCATAAGCTTCCAATGCCCAGACCTCCATTTCCCCGAAACGCTGGCCTCCGAACTGAGCCTTACCGCCAAGCGGTTGCTGGGTAACCAGACTATACGAGCCGGTGGAACGGGCGTGCATCTTGTCGTCCACAAGGTGATTCAGTTTGAGCATGTACATGTAACCGACAGTCACAGGGTTATCAAATGTTTTACCTGTGCGCCCGTCGATCAATGTGGTTTTTCCATCAGCTGGCAAACCAGCCAGTTCCAGCATGGATTTAATTTCTGCTTCGCTGGCACCGTCAAATACCGGTGTCGCCATGGGAACACCAGCACGCAGGTTATCAGCAAGGATAGCCACCTCATTGTCGTCAAGCTTTTGCAGATCAACGCGTTGGACGCCATCATGATTATAGATCTTGCCTAAAAATTCACGAATCTGCTTCACCGGCTTGTTGCTGTGAACTAAATCGGCAATGCGTTGCCCCAAACCTTTGGCAGCAAGACCAAGGTGAGTTTCAAGAACCTGACCAATGTTCATACGAGATGGTACGCCTAATGGGTTCAATACGATATCCACCGCGGTACCATCAGCCATATAAGGCATATCTTCCACCGGAACCACAATGGAAATAACCCCTTTGTTTCCGTGACGACCGGCCATTTTATCGCCTGGCTGGATGCGTCGCTTAACGGCCAGATAAACTTTAACAATCTTTAACACACCAGGTGCCAAATCATCGCCCTGAATAATCTTCTTGCGGCTGTCATTAAAGCGCTTTTCCATCTCTTTACCGAGCAACTCAAGCTGCTTGGACAATTGTTCCAATTGCTGACTAATGACTTCATCATCCACACGCACATCAAACCATTTGCTTCTATCAACTTTCTGCAAATAAGCTTCCGTGATTTTAGAGCCTGGTTTCATGCTGGCTGGTCCGCCTGCTGCTGTTTTGTTAAGCAACAAATTGTAAACACGATGATAGATGTCTTCTTCACGAATACGTCGTTCGTCAATAAGGTCTTTGCGGACACGAGCCAGATGCTCTTCCTCGATGCTCTTGGCACGCTCATCTTTTTCCAAACCATCACGTGTAAAAACCTGAACGTCAATAACCGTTCCGTTCATACCGGAAGGAACGCGTAATGAAGAGTCTTTTACATCCGAGGCCTTCTCACCGAAAATCGCTCTTAACAATTTTTCTTCTGGCGTTAATTGAGTTTCGCCTTTTGGCGTTACTTTACCAACAAGAATATCGCCTGCGGATACCTCAGCACCAATATAAACCACACCGGACTGATCAAGATTAGCCAGCGCGGATTCTCCGACATTGGGAATATCAGCGGTGATCTCTTCTGTTCCCAGTTTGGTATCCCGTGCGATACAGGTTAATTCTTCAATATGAATCGTGGTGAAGCGGTCTTCCTGAACAATGCGCTCAGAAATCAAAATCGAGTCTTCGAAGTTATAACCGTTCCAGGGCATAAACGCGACAAGCAGGTTTTGACCCAACGCCAACTCACCCATATCAGTGCAGGGACCATCGGCCAGGACATCACCCTTTTGAATGCGATCGCCCGTATTAACAATAGGCCGCTGATTAATGCAGGTATCCTGGTTCGAACGGAAATATTTCGTCAGGTTATAAATGTCTACCCCGGTTTCGCCTGCGGTGGTTTCGTCATCGTTTACACGAACAACAATACGAGAGGCATCGACCAAATCAATGACACCACCTCGTTTAGCGACAACCGAAACCCCGGAATCAGAAGCAACTGTACGCTCCATTCCCGTACCAACCAGCGGTTTTTCAGAACGCAGCGTTGGAACCGCCTGCCGTTGCATGTTTGAACCCATTAACGCACGGTTCGCGTCATCATGTTCAAGGAACGGAATCAAGGAGGCTGCTACCGATACGATCTGTTTGGGTGAGACATCCATGTAATTAATTTTATCAGGTGTCGTTAATGAAAATTCATTTTGATGACGGCAGGGAACCAGATCAGCAAGAATCTTGCCCTTCTCATCAACTGCAACACTGGACTGAGCAATGTATTGATCAACTTCCTCAATAGCTGACAGGTATTCAATTTCATCCGTCACGTGACCGTCGACTACTTTACGGCAAGGTGTTTCAATAAAGCCGTAATCGTTAGTGCGTGCATAAACAGAGAGTGAATTAATCAAACCGATGTTTGGACCTTCAGGGGTTTCAATCGGGCAAACACGGCCATAATGGGTGGTATGAACGTCGCGGACCTCAAATCCTGCACGTTCACGAGTCAAACCGCCTGGGCCAAGTGCCGAAACACGGCGCTTGTGTGTAACACCAGAAAGCGGATTAACCTGATCCATAAACTGAGATAACTGGCTAGAACCAAAAAACTCTTTGATTGCTGCAGAAACAGGTTTGGCGTTAATCAAATCCTGGGGCATCAGATTTTCAGATTCAACCAGGCTTAAACGCTCTTTGACCGCTCGCTCAACACGGACCAAGCCGACACGAAACTGGTTTTCTGTCATCTCGCCGACACTGCGCACCCGACGGTTACCCAGATGATCGATATCATCAACCATGCCAATGCCGTTACGAATATCAATTAATGTTTTGATAACTGCGAGGATATCTTCTTTTGTTAACGTGCCTGGACCCTGATCTTCTTTACGGCCAACGCGGCGGTTAAATTTCATACGGCCGACAGCGGATAAATCGTAACGATCTTCAGCAAAGAAGAGGTTCTTAAATAAAGCTTCCGCCGCTTCTTTGGTTGGCGGTTCACCAGGACGCATCATACGGTAAATTTCTACCAGTGCTTCAAGCTGACTATTGGTGGGATCAATTTTTAAAGTATCCGAAATATAAGAACCATGATCCAAATCATTGGTGTAGATCATTTCGAACGACAAAATGCCATGCTCAGCCAATTGATCCAGTAATTCAGACGTCACTTCATCATTGGCATTAGCCAATACTTCGCCTGTTTCGGTATTGACAATGTTTTTAGCCAATATCTTACCGACTAAATAATCCTGCGGGACCACGAGATCCTGCATATTGCTCTTTTCCATCATTTTAATATGACGGGCAGTAATACGGCGGCCTTGCTCAACAATCAACTCGCCCGTTTCAGGCACAGCAATATCAAATGAAGCAATCTCACCCCGTAAGCGGGCAGGGATCAAATTAATATGGAATTCACCATTGCGTAACTGGCAAACGGTCGATTCAAAAAACTCGGCAAGGATATTTTCAACTTCATAACCCAGTGCGCGCAGTAAAATGCTGACCGGTAATTTCCTACGGCGGTCAATGCGCACGAAAACACAATCTTTGGGGTCAAATTCAAAATCAAGCCATGAACCACGGTATGGGATAATACGGGCGGAATAAAGCAATTTACCGGAAGAATGAGTCTTGCCGCGATCATGTTCAAAGATAACACCTGGGGAGCGATGGAGCTGCGAAACGACCACACGCTCGGTACCATTAACGACAAACGTACCCACATCCGTCATTAATGGGATTTCACCCATGAATACGTCTTGTTCACGGATATCTTTAATGGGCTTTGGTTCACCAGCCGCATCTTTATCAAGTACAACGAGTCTGATTTTAACACGCAGAGGGGCGGAATAAGTTAAACCGCGTAATTTACACTCTCTTACGTCAAAGGCGGGTTCGCCCAATTTGTAACCCACATATTCTAAACGGGCGTTACCGGAAAAACTTTCAATAGGAAATACGGATGAAAATGCTGCATGCAAACCTGTTTTCTGTTCTGAGTTGGCTTTTGAGTCAGCTTCCAGGAAATCTCGATAGGACTTTAATTGAATGTCCAGGAGATTGGGAATCGCCATCTTGTCAGCTTGCCTGCCAAAGCTCTTACGAAATCGCTTCTTCTCGGCGTGAGAATAGTGTTGAGGTTTAGCTTCTGCAGTTGCCATGGTAGTTCCTCTGTAAATTATTGATCATCAAACACACAAACCCAGCCATGTAACCATGGCCGGGTTCTGAAATAGAGACGTATAATTATTACTTAACGTCAACAGTCGCGCCAGCTTCTTCCAGATCTTTCTTGATGCTAGCTGCTTCGTCTTTTGATACACCTTCTTTAACAGTAGCCGGTGCACCTTCAACCAGGTCTTTGGCTTCTTTTAAGCCTAAACCGGTAATGTTACGAATGACTTTGATGACGCCAACTTTGTTAGATCCAAAGCTTGTCATAACCACGTCAAATTCTGTTTTTTCTTCAGCAGCAGCAGATGCACCAGCAGCAGCGGGGGCAGCGACAGCTACAGCAGCAGCGGCAGCAGAAACGCCGAATTTTTCTTCCATTGCCTCGATCAACTCAACAACTTCCATTACGGTCATGTTAGAGATTGTTTCAAGGATCTCATTTTTTGATACAGCCATTACTAGCTCCTAATTAAATATAATCGATTATCGGAATTTTACTGTTCTTTTTTGTCTTTAATTGCAGCAACCGTTCTAACCAGTTTGGCATGCGGCTCGGCAAGTGTACGGACAAATTTCTCAATAGGCGCTTTCATCACAAACATCAGTTTGGCTAATGCCTCATCTTTAGTCGGTAAGCTGGCCACTGCATCCAATTGATCAGCACCATAGACTTTACCGCCCACAGATAATGCTTTGATTTCAAGCTTGTCAAATGTTTTTACGAAATCCTTTAATAATCGTGCGGCATCACTTGGTGCTTCAAGCGATAACGCAATAAATAAAGGACCAACCAATTTATCACTCAAGCAGGAAAAATCGGTGTTTTCAAAGGCTCTACGGGTTAGCGTGTTTCTAACCACCCTCAGATAAACACCGGATTTGCGTGCCTGGGTACGCAATTGGGTCATTTGGTTTACAGTCAAACCGCGATAATCAGCAACCACAGCCGAAATAGCCTTAGAAGCAACTGCATTTACTTCTTCGACAACAGCTTTCTTTGCAGCTAATGTTATCGTCACGTTAGTGACCTCCTAAGTTGTGCAAATCCTAATGATTTGACAGTTATGGTGGCCGTCTCAGAATAACTTCTGTTCCGGTTCACCGTCTGCGCAGGATAATTAAGCATTTCTGCACCTGCGGTCTTCGACGGCATGGAACGAGTCTATGCCGTGAATTCGAAATTCAGGTCAGATATATTACACAGGTAATGATGCAATATCAATAGGCAATCCAGGACCCATTGTGGTTGATAAGGTAATTTTTTTCAAATATACCCCTTTAGATGAAGCTGGTTTTGCTTTTTTCAAGTCAACCATTAACGCAGTAATGTTTTCAATCAGATCGTCTGCGGTGAAATCAATTTTACCCACAGTACAATGAATGATACCGTTTTTATCCGTGCGATAACGAACCTGACCTGACTTGGCATCAGTGACTGCTGCTTCGACGTTAGTCGTGACTGTACCTACTTTTGGATTAGGCATCAGACCGCGTGGACCAAGAATTTGACCCAATTGACCGACGATGCGCATGGCATCAGGTGTAGCGATGACGACGTCAAAATCCAATTCGCCAGCTTTAATTTTATCCGCTAAATCTTCAAATCCAACCAGATCCGCACCAGCATTCTTAGCCTTGGTGGCATTATCGCCTTGTGCGAATACTGCTACACGGACAGTCTTACCTGTACCTTTTGGCAGATTGGTTGATGTTCTAACGACCTGATCCGATTTTCTCGGATCGACGCCCAGATTAACGCTAATATCGACGCTCTCTCTGAATTTGCTGCTTGCAAACTCTTTCAGAATTTCAATGGCTTCAGCTGGATTGTACAAATAATTGGTTTTTACTTTTTCACGAATTTTCTGTTGCTTTTTACTTAAACTTGCCATGGTAGTGCCCCTTATTATCAACCTTCAACTTCGATACCCATGCTACGGGCAGTTCCAGCAATGGTGCGTACCGCTGCATCTAAACTTCCGGCAGTTAAATCGGGTTCTTTTGTTTTGGCAATTTCTTCGAGATCAGCTCGCTTCAACGTTGCCACCTTCTTCGTATTGGGGTTACTACTACCGCTTTGCAAACCCGCCTTCTTTTTCAATAAGACCGATGCCGGGGGTGTTTTAGTAATAAAGGTAAAGCTGCGATCACTATATACAGTAATAACAACAGGGATGGGCAAACCTGCTTCCAAATTCTGGGTAGCCGCATTAAAGGCTTTACAGAATTCCATAATGTTTACGCCGCGCTGACCCAGAGCAGGACCTACTGGAGGGCTTGGATTAGCCTTTCCTGCGGGGATCTGTAACTTGACATAACCTTCAACTTTTTTAGCCATGATGACTCCTTATGGGTATAGCGCCAATGTCTGATTGGTAATCAGTGTTTGGCTTCCCGTTACTAACAAAGATCAGGTCTTTTCAACCTGACTAAACTCCAGCTCGACAGGAGTGGAGCGACCAAAAATGAGAACGGCAACACGTAAACGGCTTTTCTCATAATTGACCTCTTCGACGACGCCGTTAAAGTCAACGAAAGGACCTTCCTTCACTCTAACGACTTCGCCTGGTTCAAACAAAATTTTTGGCTTAGGCTTGGTTACACCATCTTCAACACGCTGTAAAATCGCACGGGCTTCTTTATCGCTGATTGGCGTAGGGGTTTGGCTTGTACCACCAATAAAACCAAGCACTCGCGGGATGGCTCTGATCATATGCCAGGTGGCATCATCCATCACCATATTGACAAGAACATAGCCAGGGAAGAATTTGCGGGTGCTTTTACGTTTTTGCCCCGCTCTCATTTCAACCACTTCTTCAGAAGGGACAACAACCTCACCTATCTTATCTTGCAGTTGATGGTGCTCCGCACGTGATTTTATTTCTCGCATGACAAAATTTTCATAGCCTGAGTAGGCATGAACAACATACCACTGCTTTGACTTTTGTTCTTCAACCTTATTCTGTTCTTCCACCTTGATCTCAACCTAAATGTGTTATTTTAGCAATGACCCACATCATTGCAGAATCAACGCCCCACAAAATAAAACCAGTCACAGCAACCATAATCATAACGATTGACGTTGTCTGTACTGTTTCTTGTCGGGAGGGCCAAACCACTTTTTGTAGTTCTACTTTGGCTTCGTTTGCAAATTCAAAAACCTGCCGCCCTTTGTTGGTAAAAAATGCAAGTATAGCACATCCAACCAGCCAACCGATCCATATAATAATTTTAACCGGCGCGGAATAAGAATAATAATAGGTAACAAAAAAAGCACCCGCAGTTAGCAATAGTATTCCTAACCACAAGATTGCTTCTTTGAATGTAAATCTTGAATTTGATGAATTAGTCATATGTATTCTGTTAGTTGGCAGGCCAGGAGGGAATCGAACCCCCAACCTGCGGTTTTGGAGACCGCCACTCTGCCAATTGAGCTACTGGCCTAACTTAACATGTTGGGTGCAAACCCAGTTTGCACCCAAACCATCAATTACTCGATGATTTTTGCAACAACACCCGCACCAACGGTACGGCCACCTTCACGAATCGCGAAACGTAAACCTT
>NZ_LNYA01000024.1:131388-181388 GCF_001467615.1 Legionella erythra
GAAATTGAAAAATCTGTGCTCAATTCATAATTAAATCTTGTTTAAAAAAACTTCAGGGACGTTGCCTAACCTTTCCCCATGAACGCAGTGAAGAAGAGACACCCTTTTTGCAGCGCTATACTATAGGTAGAGCTGTTGTTATTTTGACCCTATGGATAAAAAAAGCAATTATCGGGGGGCCATTCGCTGGCTGCCCCAAGGCAGGGAAAAGCCGCCGCTGATACAATACATGCTGCTCGATGAAAAACTGGAGTATTTAATTTCTCCGCGGCAAATCCCTGTGGTTAATATCCAGCAAACCCTCGTGGGTATCCTCGATGACATGAGGACGTTTTCTTCAGAGCAACACCCCTTACAAGTGCATTTTAAATCCATTAACGTGCATTATGGTGGTCATCGGCGGGATTCAGGACGCTTTCATTATTTAATCAGAGGCTTGTTAAAGCGCCGAGGCTTACTGACCCGGGATTCGCGCATGGCGTTTCTACTGACAAAAGACGAATTGAAACGATTCAAGCAGGCGCTTGATTGGCTGGATGTAGACACAAGGACACGCGGTTCTGCCTTTATTGCTCATTTGTGGGCTATTGCCATGAAAGCCACACACCGTCGCGTTGATGAGGCTATTCGGCAAATCTGGAAAGCCCGTTATGCCATTCAGCGCATGTCTAAAAAGGATGCAATACGTTTCGCTGAATTCTATACTCATTTGCGATGAGTTATGATTATTTTGCATACGATTAGACCAAAAACAGCAATCAGGTTAAAATGCTGCGGTTCTATAATTTAATTGGGTAAGGAAGTACATGTTTCCCTGGTTTAAGCGAAAAAAGAAAATAAATAATCCCGGACCTGCGCAACAGCTCTTTGTCTCTCAGGGTGATATGCTGCAGGCATTGAAGAAAGACGACGAAAGCGGGTTATGCGGTCCTCTGACCAACATGGTGGCCGAAGAGCATCTTCAGGGTGCAGAACAAACGACTTTGTTTTCGAAAACGAATGAAGTCGTTTACTATCAAGCGGTTGACGTAGAACATCATCAGGATATCATTCGGCAAACGGATCGAAGCAATGGCAAGCATTCTGCCTTTGTAGATACCAAAACGCCATTTGAAGTGGATAAGATCCCCGCGAAGGATCTCGATAAATTAACGCTTCCTGAGCTGGGTGAACATAATCTGATTACCTTTCCCGTTGAAGGTCAAGTCAAAGGGGAGGATCCTTACCATCAAATTTATTTCAGACGTCAACCACAGGGCTGCGTTAAATTTGATGCGGAAGAAAAATACGGGGAAAAAAAGGGAGATTGCCAGGTATTGTTTGATGCATTCAAAAAAAGCGTGGCCAGTCAGCCTGATCCATCCCGCCCGCCAAAACAGATTATTGTCGCGCGAAGCTTAAATTTTTTCCCGGCAGTCAATGAATCCAAGGTTTCTCAACCTGGCGCCGTGGTAAAAATGCATTATCAGCTATAAAAAAAGCCGCTCTTAAATGAGAGGGGCTCTATGGTCGTTATTTATTGCCGAATTTAATTTTAAATTCGTCAGAAGGCAGAAGTTCCTGGCTGATGCCATCTGATAAGCCTTTGCCAAAATGAATAATGGCGCCCGCCAAATTTTCTGCGCGATGCGATTTCTTACTGGCTTGGAAGAAAGCAAAGGCATTATGGCTTTCCTGCTTTTGGCTGTAGACATGCGATTGAAAAGGCGATAAACCTTCTTTATGGTTTTGTTTAACCTGATTTAACAAGGATTCTTTAGCTAAAGGATCCAGGGGTGTTTTAGCCAGGTCATGACCATCATTGACGTCGGCAATGGATTGATGATGATCGGGACCAAATTCTTTTAGTTTGCTATTTAAATCGTTGCGTTGTGGGCAATGGTAACCGGGGTAATCGGCTCCGGTTTCTTTCTTCAAATTCCTTACTTCAAAGGCTTGAGTAAAATTTGAGATGACGGCTTGGCTCACTTCTCTTAAAAAGCTTGCTTTGCTATCCGCAGTGGATTGCTGAGGTTCTGTATCAAATTGTTTGCTTTTGCCGTGCTTTGTGTTCATGGTACTACTCTCGTTAAGTAAAAAATGAATCAGTAAGCTCATCGTAAGCCTTGCTGTCTTAACAGAGTCTTAAGTGAAACAGGATTAACACAAAATTTGCAATTGCTTTGCAAAAAGTTTTGTATTTTGACTGTGTGTTGATTAATTTGTCACTTATGTGGGGGTGTGTTGCAGGTACACGGCGAATGCCTCTAGCCGTTCGTTACGTCATCAAATGAACCCGCTCCGGGGCTTATGCGCACCATTCAAGGGGCTCTTAACTCAGATGAAATCTGTGCTGTGCATCACGCACAGCACCCAGGAAAAACAACAGTTAAGAAGGTATTTAGGCTTTAAGCCAAAGGGAAATCAGGACTTCAATTCCATACCCAGTGATTCTTCCTGTTTGTTGTTTGAAGGATTCAGCTTCTCTTTTAAAAGACCAAATTTTTTTAATTTATAAGAAGCTAATGCACGCTGATGCTTTTCAATCTCATCATCAATTCGCTCCAATCGTTTAGCATGTACTTGCAATTGTTCTGATGACGGCGGTTGCTCTTCCATGATCGTGGACGGAAAATGCACGTGAGCGTCTGGAAATAACAGGGGAAGCGACGTCGCGACCAAAGGCCCATGAGGCCTTTCCTTAATTGCCACGTGTTCACGATGATCCCTTAAGCGGCTTAAGGCTTCCTTTTCGTCATGAATTTTTTTCTTAATGTCCAAATAAGCCGGTTCTTGCATTAATTCTGACTTGGCCTTGTCTTGCAGGCGCTCTTCCTGAAGGAGTTCTGCCTGTTCGTCTGACAGGGTTTCTTCCCAGGGGAAAGGCACGGGCTCGGGTTGAGCTTCGTCCATCTCATTGGGTTTAAGGCAGTAAGCGATGCCTTTGTACAGTGCTACACCAATTGCAATGACAGCCAGGGGCAATAGAATAGCTGCAGCGATTGCCGTATAAATCGATGCAAAAAGAAACGGGAATACCACCAATGCTACCACGGTGAGAACAAGCCAGGCGGCAAAAGTCGTCATGGCACGTGGATGGCGGCTGGTGAAGGACAGTTGTTCAACCCGTGCATCCTGCATGGCTTCAAGTAATTGCTCATCCAGCAAGGGGGCTGCGACAGAATAGGATGGGCCACGTTTTACCTCGCCTATGAACCGGCCAAATTGCACCTTGTGATTGGTTCTTTTGGCGCGTGCAATTTCTTTGCGTACCTGTTCATGCAGTTCGGTATTGATGGCTTTGAGGCGTTCTGCTTCGTCTTGTCCAGGCGGAAAGGCCACTTGTTTCGCAGCCAGAATCGTGCGTTCCACGCCGGCATTAAACGCACGGTTAAATGGCACACCGGAGCCTGCGTCCCCTAAAAGAATGACTCGCCGGTTGCCGGGTAGGGTCTTGGCAAAGGTGGCGGTGCAATAGGTCGACAGTTCCACCCCGGCAATGGTTTCGCTGTCTGCTACCAACTGGTCCTTGAGTTGTGCACGCCGCAGCGCCAGCCAGGGACGAATGCTGTTAGCCAACTGGGTCATGTTGCGGGTTTCTGGCTTAACCAAATCCGTCAATTTTAACTTCTTCCTGGCGTATACTTCCTGATACGTCTCCTTATCGACAAAAAAGAACAGCGAAACGGGTGTTTTGCCGTTTTTCTTACGCCCTATCTGCTCAGAAACAAAATGTTCAGTCTGGCTTAAGGCGGGGGCATAGGTGGTGAGAGGGGTGGGTGTGGTTTTGCCGCGGACATGGTATTTGACTTCGACAATGTATTGCAGATTCTTATCCACTGATTTTTCATCATTGAAGAATTTTTTCCTGACGGTGCTGTGCGCGCCATCTGCCCCGATTAGAGTATGGGCAGAAGGGTAACGATCGAGGAGAACCTGAGGATCCTCGATTTTTTCGTATTCAATCTTAATGCCTAACTCATCCGCAAACTGTTTGAGTTTTGCTTCGATGGTGGAGGTCGGCACCGGGCCATGGAAATCACTTAAAATAGCCTGTAGCCGCTCATCGGGATGAGATCCTTTAAAGGCGGTGGGGTCGACCAGCAGGGTATGATGACGGGTGTATTCTTTGTTGCGTTCAAAAAGAACGATGTTAGCCTTCGGATTGTGTAGTTTGGCTTCAATAGCACTTAACAATCCAATCGGCCCGGCCCCGACGACCAGAATATCAGGTTTCATGCATATACCCCTAATCAGTGGAAACGGCCTAGTATAACCACCGAGTTGTTGAAAAACAATGCAATTAGAGGATTACAAACTCGCCATGTCAATCACGAAACGATAGCGTACATCGCTTTTAATGACTCGTTCATAGGCTTCGTTGACTTGCTGGATAGGGATGCGCTCGATGTCGCAGACAATGTTGTGCTGGCCACAAAAATCAAGCATTTCTTGTGTTTCCTGAATGCCGCCAATGAGGGAGCCGGCCAACCGTTTTCTACCGCCAATAAGGGACAGAGCTTTGACCGGGATATCGTGTTTCGGAATGCCGACAATAACCATAATGCCGTCACGTTTGAGCAGTTTTAAATAATCATTCCAGTTTATTTTGGCCGAGACGGTATTGATCATTAAATCAAAGGTGCCGGCCAGTTTACTGAAGGTGTTGGCATCGGCCGTGGCATAAAACGCATCGGCACCCAAGCGTTTGGCATCGTTCGCCTTACTCAGGGAATGGCTTAAAACACTGACCTCGGCGCCAAGCGCGTGCGCAATTTTAACGCCAATATGGCCTAAGCCGCCCAGGCCAAGAATAGCGACTTTTTTGCCAGGGCCGGCTGCCCAGTGTTTTAGTGGCGAATAAAGCGTAATGCCGGCGCAAAGCAGGGGAGCTGCTGCGTCTGGGGCCAGGTTGTCCGGTATCCGCAGGACATAATGTTCATCCACAACAATGCGTGACGAATAACCGCCCTGCGTCAAGCGGCTGCCGTCGCGTTCCATGTTATTGTAGGTGGTGGTCATGCCTTCGCTGCAAAATTGCTCCAACCCATCCTGGCAGTTGACGCATCGCCGGCAGGAGTCAACAAAACAGCCGACCCCCACCCGGTCGCCAACCTTAAACCGGGTGACTTTCATTCCTGTTTGGCTGACTACCCCAATGATTTCATGACCCGGCACCATGGGGAACAGGCCGCCGCCCCATTCTTCGCGGGCCTGGTGGATATCGGAATGGCAAATGCCACAAAATTGAATATCAATCAGTACATCCTGTTCACCCACATCGCGACGCTCAAACGCATAGGGGGCGAGGGGGGCCTTGGCCGTCTGGGCCGCATATCCTTTGACCGGGATCATGTTGATCTCCTTGAATGACGTTAGCTGTAGAACATAAACAGTCAGTCTAGCAAAAATGGGGGATTTTGTCGCAGGTTCTCTTCAGTTTTATCGAGACGTACCGGGTCAGATTGATTAAGCATTTTACAGGTTATCAACAGGATAAGACCGCTCGCCAGGAGCATGACCAGGAAAAACCCGGAGTAACCAAGAACATGTTGAATCAGGCCGCTTCCTGCGCCAAAAACAATGACGCTTAGCGCCATAATCGACGTGCACAGCGTGTACATGGACATGGGGTAAGGGCTTTGGTTGGCGATCCGAAGCAGGTAGGCCATGTAGGCACCATTCAGGAGTCCCGCGATGAATTGACCTGGCAGGACGGACAACCAGACGAATGAGAGGACGTGGAATTGAGTCATTAAGAAAAAAAATAAATGGCTTGGGATCATCAGTCCGGTGCATTTTTTAAGACAGGAAGCAGTACCCCACCGGCTCGACAGGTAGCCGGCTAAAGAAATCCCGGATATCAGCGCCAGACTGCCACCCACCCCATAGAGCGCGCCAAATTGCGGCAAAGACAAAGCCAAACCCTGAGGATCGACCAAATAAAGCGGCAGTATTTTTTGAATCTGGGCATCGGTCAGATTGTAAATAAAAATAAAAAGCAGCGGGGCATGCCATTGCTTCTCCACAAACAGCGTCTTGATGATGCACAGGTATTTCTCATTTGTCGCCGGCGTGGGATGATGGGATTTGGGGATAAAGAGGGCGTGAAACAGGATTAACACCAGGAGAAGCAGGGTGAGCAGGCTGAAAAACAAGGGCCAGACCGCGAGCTGAGTGCGGGAGGCGAGAAGGAAAGCTAAAGCCAGCAACCCGCCTTTCACAGTCAGGCGGCCGAGTTGGTAGCAGCAACTGCGAAGGCCAACATACCGTTTTTGCTCAATTTCGGATAAATGCAGCAGGTAAAGCCCGTCAGACAGGATATCATTCATGGACGAAAGCAGGGCAATGGCTAAGAAAGCAGGGATGGTTATCGGCAGGAAAACGGATGAGTCGGCCGTTACGGCAAGCAGAAAAACCACGCATAGCAGGCTGCCTTGGATGGCGAGCAGGCAAGCTTTTTTGTTGTTTTGCTTTTCCAGAATCGGTGTGAATACTGGCTTAATACACCAGGGCAGCATGAACAGGCTGGTCAACAGGGTAACCGCTGCATTACCTACGCCGTATTGCTGGTAACACAGTGCCGCCATGGTGGCGACCACCATATAAGGCAGGCTTTGGAAAAAATACAAACAGGCTACCCAGCCGCATCGTTTTAACAATTGATGAACATACAAAAACCGCTCTGGTTAAATGGGGTGCATAATTGTACATTAATTGTTCATATGTGGGCAATGCCTGGCAATTGCATCGATACGCGCTACTATTTAAGTTAAGCAAAGGATAAAAAATAAAAATTCCCATGCCAGCAATCAATGAAACATGGTTATGGTGTCTCTTTTTCTTCTTAATCACGATTGTGTTAAGTATTGATCTGTGGTTACTCAGAGGGCAAAAAAGTCATCGTGTTTCAACGCGCGAGGCCTTGTTATGGACTGCGGTGTGGGTGAGTTTGGCTTTAAGTTTTAACCTGGTGCTTTGGGTTTATCTTTATCATGCATTTGGCGCTGCGATTGCGTATGAAAAATCACTTGAATTTTTAGCCAGTTATCTGGTTGAAAAATCGCTGTCAGTCGATAATCTGTTTGTTTTTATTTTGATTTTTCAATATTTTTCCATTCCCGCCCATCACCAGAGAAGGCTGCTGCAGTATGGTGTTATCAGCGCTATCTTCATGCGATTAATTATTATTTTATTCGGTATCTGGTTGATAAACCGTTTTGACTGGATATTTTATGTTTTTGGTGTTTTGTTGCTGATTTCTGCCTGCCGTATTCTGTTTTTGAGTCAGGAGGAACAAAGCCTTGAGACCAACCTGTTAATCCGATTTTTTTCTAAAATTTTTCCCCTGTCTCATGAAAAAATTGATGGCCGATTTTTTATCCTTCATCATAACAAATGGTATGTGACGCCGATGTTTATTGCCTTATTATTCATTGAATTCAGCGACTTGATTTTTGCTATTGACAGTATTCCTGCGGTTTTTGCAATTACTCGTGATCCCTTTATTGTTTTTACCTCCAATGTGTTTGCCATTTTGGGCTTGAGGACTTTGTATTTCCTCATCAGCAACATGAAAGAACAGTTTGCTTACTTAAGTCATGGTCTGGCCGTCATTTTGATTTTTATCGGCATTAAAATGCTCATCCATGCCTACATCGACATTCCGGTGCTCATGACCCTGGGTTTTATCATTCTTATCTTGGCTGGGGCCATTACCTTAAGCCTGGTACTCAGAAAAGCGCGCTGAGCACCATTAGTGTGAAATTTTATCAAAATTTATAATTTCAAATCATAACCCTGATATAATTAGGTATGCCCACGCGATTTATTCTTAAAACCGGGGTCGTTCTGACAATCGATTATCAGCCGCAGCGTTTCGGAGCAGGAGAAAGAAATAAAATGGCTATGAATCGCTATAAAAAATACCGAAAATTTGCAGGCAAAATTGTTATCCTTGGCTTTGGCAGCATTGGTCAGGCGATATGCCCGCTGCTTACCAGGCATCTGATTCTTGAGCCGCAACAGGTACGGGTGATCTCCAAATTAGCCGAGGAAGAAAAAATTGCCCGGGAACTGGGGGTAAATTTTAGATTGCTTGAGGTTACGCGTGAGAATTATCAGCGCATGATGAATGAAGAGCTCGCTTCTGGTGATTTTTTGGTTAATCTATCGACTGGGATTTCCAGCGCTGATTTAATCCGCTTTTGTCAGGAAAAGAAAGTACTGTACCTGGATGCCAGCACGGAACCCTGGGAGGGGTATTATACCGATGAATCATTATCTCCCTCGCACCGCACTAATTATGCCCTGCGGGAGGAAATGCTCGCCATGAAAGGAATAGCAGGGCCTACTGCTGTCATAACCCACGGCGCTAACCCAGGTCTGGTTTCTCATTTTGTCAAACAGGCGTTATGGAATATGGCTCGTGACAATAATTTACCCATCAGCCCCCTTCATTCCGCGCAGGATTGGGCTCATTTGGCGCAGCAATTAACGATTAAGGCCATTCATATTGCCGAGCGGGATACCCCAGATTACCTCTAAGCCTAAAATGCCGGGCGAATTTGTCAATACCTGGTCGGTGCCAGGCTTTATTGCCGAAGCCCGGCAGCCGGCAGAATTAAGTTGGGGAACGCATGAGCGCCATTGGCCAAAAGACGCTCATCATTATGATTTTGGATCGAATTGCTCCATTTATCTTGATAGACCAGGCGCTACGACGCAGGTACGCACCTGGACGCCTGCACTTGGGCCTTTTCATGGTTTTTTAATAACACATGCCGAATCGATTTCCATTGCGGATTACCTGAGTATCCGGTGCAATGGTCATGTCATTTACCGTCCTACGGTTCATTATGCCTATTTCCCCTGCCCTGATGCCACCTTGTCATTGCATGAATACAATGGTATGGAGTGGCAGAATGGCATGAACGACGAGGATAATAGTCGTTTGATAGTCGACGACATCATTGATGGGATGGATGAATTAGGTGTATTGTTGATGGGAAATAAAAAAGGGGCTTACTGGTTTGGATCGCAATTATCCATCCACGATGCCAGAAAACAGGTTCCCTTTAATAATGCCACCAGTCTGCAAGTGGCCGCCGGCGTGCTCTCGGCCATGTTGTGGGCGATGGAGAACCCGGTCTGCGGCATTGTCGAGCCAGATGATCTCGACTACCAATACATTTTAAAAATCGCGCTGCCTTATCTTGGCATAGTATCCGGCTATTACACCAACTGGAATCCGCTGAAAGACCGACAACAGCTGTATGCTGAAAAAATAGATCAAAGCGATCCCTGGCAATTCCTTAATATTCGCGTTAATTAGATCAGAAAAACACCTTGAAGGATACATTTCTGAAATTTTTTCCTTGTCAAACATTTATAAAAACCACCAGATTTTTCATTGACTGGCTTTTCATCGTAACGAAGCTAAAATGATCTTAATCATTCAGCCATTATTTTACAGGGATAGGTCGTTATGAACCTGATTAAGGATGTCCTGGCCTATCTTAAACAGCATGACCTGGTTTTAACCACAGCGGAATCCTGTACAGCGGGAAGAATCATTCATTTGCTTTCCAACATTTCAGGTAGCGGCGAATGCCTCGATGTGGGCTATGTGGTTTATTCTGTGGCAGCCAAAAAGCGGTTATTGGCAGTTAAACAAAAGACGATTGACAGCTACGGCTTAACCAGCGAAGAGGTCGCTCATGAGATGGCCTTGGGCGCATTAAAGAAAAGTACGGCAAACGTGGTGGTCGCCACGACCGGAGTGGCGGGTCCCGGCACTATGGATGGCATTCCCGAAGGCACCATTTGCTTTGCCTGGGGGTTTATTGTGAATAAGACGAGGATTATCTATACCCAAACCCGACAGTTCGAAGGCAACCGCAGTGGCGTACAAACTCGGGGGGCGGAGTATGCCCTGGCACAGATTCCGCCCTTTCATCAGCGTTGCCTTGAAGAAAACCCCTCTTGATGGCTTATCGATGATTGAACAATTTAATCATGGCTTCATTAAATTGAGGAATATCATCTGGCTTCCTGCTGGTCAGGATCTGGTCGTCACAAACCACCGCCTTATCGACCCAATGGGCTCCGGCATTGATCAAGTCGGCTTTAATGGATGGCCAGGATGTCACTTGATGGCCTTTGACTACGTCCGCATTAATCAATAACCAGGGGCCGTGGCAAATGGCGGCAATGGGTTTATGTTGTTTGTGCATGGCACTGACAAAAGAAGCCGCTTCAGGATAAAGACGCAGCCTGTCAGGATTAACTACGCCGCCTGGCAACAACAAGGCATCAAATTCGTCTGCCCTGGCTTCATTTAAGGGAATATCGACTGAAAACGTGTCCCCTTTTTCCAGGTGATTGAATCCTTGCAGGCCATCCTTTTCAGGCGAGATTAAAAACGTTTCCGCACCGGCATCCCGAAGGGCCTGACGTGGTTTAACCATTTCAACCTGTTCAAAGCCATTGGCGACCAGAATAGCCACTTTAAGGCCATTGAGATTCTCCATGTTATTCTCCATTAGTTCCTATGTTTTAATTATAGACAAATCCTAAAAAAAATAGATTAATCAATCAGTTATTTTTTATTGGGTCGCATTCCTTTCGAGAAAGTTCGTGGCGATTGATTAATACCGGCTTTAGACGTTTAATATCGCCACGTAAGTGAAGGGGCATTTCATGGCAAAATTGTATTTCTATTATTCGGCAATGAACGCCGGCAAGAGCACCGTGCTACTGCAGTCAAGCCATAATTATCAGGAGCGGGGTATGCAGACCCTGTTGATGATGCCAGCTCTTGATAACCGGTTCCAGTACGGGACAATTACCTCGCGTATCGGCCTAAGCGAACCGGCCTATGCGTTTCATTCCGATGACAATTTGTATGAGCATGTGCTTAAAAGCCTGGCAGACAAGCCGTATGCCTGCGTGCTGATTGACGAGGCGCAATTTTTAACGCGGGAACAGGTCTATCAGCTGACCGAGATTGCTGATGGCCTGGCTATTCCTGTTCTGACCTATGGTTTACGTACGGATTTTCGCGGCGAGTTATTTACAGGCAGCCAATACCTGCTTGCCTGGGCCGATGAATTGGTGGAAATAAAAACCATCTGCCATTGCGGGCGTAAAGCGACAATGAATCGACGCATTAATGCAGCGGGTGACGTGGTTGCGGAAGGCGAGCAGTTGTTTATCGGCGGCAACGAAAGCTATGTGTCCACCTGTCGACGTCACTTTAAAAGCCGGCAAACGGTCCCTGATATTCAATCTGTGCCATAAAATTGTTCAATAAAGATACCTTTCCCCTTTATTTTTTGATACAATAGCGCGCAACTTTCGCGCGCCGTATTAAGGAGTAACATTGTCTGATTCAGCGACGGTGAATTCGGGGGTCGTTTTGCCTCGTGGTGGCCTGATGGCCTGGCTTGTGTGCCTGTCAGCCGGTTTGTTTTTCTTTTATGAGTTTTTTCAACTCAACATTTTTGATGTCATTAATCAGCCGTTGCGCGATGATTTTCATCTCGATGCGACAGAGCTTAGCTGGATGTCAAGCTCCTACCTTTGGGCCGATATTCTTTTCCTGCTGCCAGCCGGTATTATCCTTGATCGTTATTCTATCCGCCGCGTTATCCTGACCGCCATGTTCATTTGTGTGATTGGCACGGTTGGTTTTGCCATGACCGATTCTTTCTTACTGGCCTCGTTTTTTCATTTTTTATCGGGCATCGGCAACGCGTTCTGTTTCCTTTCCTGTGTCGTTCTGGTGTCGCAATGGTTTCCGCCTCGTCGTCAGGCTCTGGTTATCGGTAGTCTGGTCACCATGGCTTTTATTGGTGGCATGATGGCCCATACGCCATTTGCCCATCTCAATGAAACTTACGGCTGGCGTAATTCACTGCTCATTGATGGGGCGGCTGGCGCCTTGTTGCTGGTTTGGATTTACGCGATTGTGAAAGACAGCCCTGATTCCAGGCGGCTTGTGCGCAATATTCAAACCCAGGCCGTGCTTCCGGGCTTTCTTAAGGCCCTCCGTAATCGCCAAAACTGGCTTTCCGGTTTATACACCTCCCTTTTAAATCTCCCTATCATGGTGTTGTGTGCCTTATGGGGTGCAAGCTACCTGCAGGTTGTCCATCACCTGCCGGAAATGGCCGCGAGTAACGTGGTCAGTCTGATTTTTATCGGCAGCATTATTGGTTGTCCTCTGGTGGGCTGGTTGTCAGACAGCCAGGGCCGCCGTAAGCCCTTGATGATTTTTGGGGCATTAACGACCTTAATTACAGTCGTTCCTTTGTTCCTTGATGTCACGCTTTCGCAAACCCAGTTAGGCCTTCTGTTTTTTGCCCTGGGTTTGTTCACCAGTACGCAGGTCATTACCTATCCTCTGATTGCGGAAAGCAATGACCCGGACAATACCGGGTCGGCAACGGGTGTCGCGTCTACCCTGATTATGGGGGGAGGCGGTGTAGGCCAGGTATTGTTTGGCTGGTTAATGCAGCACCACGCCGGCACCACGGCACAACAGTATACAGTGGCTGATTTTCAATTCGCAATGTGGATGTTCCCCTTGACGGTGGTCGCCGCGCTGGTAGCGGTATTGTTAATCCGTGAAACTTACTGCAAACGTTAGGACAGAGGAGCTTTTTATGCAGATGGTCGGTGAGTATAGGGAAGAAACCAGGGCGTCGCTGGGCATGTTGCCCTGGGTGGTTTGTTTTAGCGCATCGCTTTTTTTCTTTTATGAATTTATTCAAGGCAATATGTTTGCTTCCATTGCCGACAACATCATGCACGATTTTCAGATTCAGGCTGATAAAATGGCTTATCTTTCCAGCATCTATTATCTTTCCAATGTTCTGTTTCTCTTTGTTGCAGGAATGGTCCTTGATAAATACTCCAATAAAAAAACCATCCTGTTTGCCATGTTTCTGTGTGTGGTCAGCACCTTTATCTTGGCCCATGCCCAGTCGTTTTATTTAGCCCTGCTTTGCCGTTTTATTACCGGCATTGGCAGCGCGTTCTGCTTTCTCGGTCCCATCCGCATTGCCTCACGCTGGTTTCCTCCACGTCGCATGGCGATGATTACTGGTGCGGTAGTGACTATGGCCATGACGGGCGGCATGCTGGCGCAATACCCGCTCACCAAACTGGTTGCACAAGTCGGCTGGCGCGACGCCTTAACCCAGGTGGGTTGGCTTGGTACCGCGATGCTGATTGTCATGTGTTTCGGTATTGTCGATAAAAAGCAGTTGGTGGCTGGCGAGTCTAAAAAAATCGAGATTAAAACCATCATCCGCAAAGCATACCTTAACGCCCAGAATCTGCGTGCCGCCTTATACACCAGCCTCATGAACATGGCCATTGCTGTTTTTGGCGCCATGATGGGCTCGTTGTATCTGATGCAGCGTCTCGATATCAGTAAGGAAGATGCCTCGCTGGTCAACACCATGCTGTTTCTGGGGGCCATTTTCGGTGGCCCGGTGATAGGCTGGATCTCGGATAAACTGGGTCTTCGCATCATGCCAATGAAAATCGGCGTCCTCGCCTCATTGGTTACGGTATTAGCCATTTTGTTTGCTCCGGTGTCTTTACCCTTAATGAAGGTGCTGTTTTTCCTGCTTGGCTTTTTTACTGCGGCTCAAGTGATTAGTTATGCCCTAGTGGCAGAAAGCAGCTCGCCGCTCATGACTGCGACGGCGGTGAGTGTTATTTCCATCCTGACTCAGGGCGGCTACATCGTGTATCAAAATGTCTTTAGCCAACTGCTCATCCATCACGGTGAAATGCACATGGTGCAGGGCGTGCCTGTATATTCGTTGGGTGATTACCAATACGCTGCCCTGATGTTGCCAGTCGGATTAATTATTGCCTTATTGGCTTTAACCGGTTTGCGTGAAACACATGGCCGCCACATGGAGGGATAAGCCGAATGCCAGGACGTGTATGTATACTTTTATTGGATTCCTTAGGCATTGGCGCAAGCCTGGATGCTCACCGTTACGGCGATGAGGGAGCCAATACCTTTGCGCATATCCACGAAGCCTGTGAACAGGGGCAGGCGGACAAGCCCGGGATGCGTCAGGGACCGCTGACGCTTCCTAATCTAACCGCGGCGGGGCTTTACCATGCCGCCATGGCCAGTTCCGCCCCTACGAGCTTCTCACTTGAAAACCTTGCCGAGCCCATAGGCTATTACGGCTATGCGGTGGAACAAAGTTTAGGCAAAGACACCCCCAGTGGTCACTGGGAACTGGCGGGTGTTCCGGTCACGTTTGAATGGGGGTATTTCCCCGACACCTTCCCTTGCTTTCCTGAAAAGCTTATTGCTGATTTTATCCGCGAAGCCAAACTGCCGGGTGTGTTAGGACAGAAGCATGCTTCCGGTACGGTCATTATTGATGAATTGGGTGAAGAACACATCAAAACAGGAAAGCCCATTGTTTACACGTCAGCAGACAGTGTGTTTCAGATTGCCGCCCACGAAGCTCATTTTGGCCTTGAGCGTTTGTATGAGCTATGCGAAATTGCCCGAAGTCTGGTCGATGATTATCAAATCGGACGGGTGATTGCGCGTCCTTTTATTGGTCAACCAGGGCATTTTTCCCGTACGGGCAACCGCCGCGATTATGCTACCTTACCTCCCGCGCCCACGTTGCTTGATGAATTGAAAAAACGGGGACGGGACGTCATTGCCATCGGCAAAACGGCTGATATATTTGCCCATCAGGGCATAACGCACACCATTAAGGCGGATGGTAACATGGCTCTGTTTGACGCCACCCTTGAGGCCATGCAAACGGCATCGCCTGGTAGTTTGGTGTTTACCAATTTTGTCGATTTCGATTCCTCCTATGGTCATCGCCGCGACACCGCGGGTTATGCGCATGCGCTGGAGCAATTTGATGCCCGGCTGCCCGAATTAAAGGCCCTGCTTAAAGATGACGACGTCATTGTCATTGCCGCTGATCATGGCTGTGATCCAACTTTCCCAGGGTCTGATCATACCCGGGAACATATCCCGGTTCTCGTGTTTGGCCCTAAAACGCCAAGCCGTTTTATCGGACGGCGTGACAGTTTTGCGGATGTAGGGCAGAGCCTTGCCCAATACCTTGACATCGAGCCCTTACTTCACGGCGTTTCCTTTCTCTGATGGCCTACCCGGTTGCTTTTCTCGATTTCTGCGCGACGGTAGCACACAAGCCTACGTCGTTACGTAAAAATGTTCTCTACATTTTATGGCGCAGCGACAAACCGCTTAAAGCCTATGACATCCTGGAGCAATTGTTGCAATTTAACGCCAATGCCAAGCCGCCTGCCGTGTACCGGGTGCTGGATTATTTTGTCGCTTTAGGGCTAGTCCACAAGATTGAATCCATTCAATCCTACTCCTTGTGCCAGGAGCATGAAAAAAAATACCATTGTGAGCTACTCATGGTATGCCATCACTGCCATGCGGTGGTTGAGGTGTATGATTCGAATTTGCATGCCTTGATAAAACAATTAGGCCAAACGCAGCGGTTTGCCTTGCAGGAAAGCAGCATTGAAATCAAGGGCCTGTGTGAATCATGCCAGGCACAGCATCGAACCCAGCGTTCAAAAAAGGTATAAAAAATCACCCACGCCTATTGAATTTCCAGCTTAATGCCCCCACATAAGCTTTTTCAGTATGCATGAGGAATTATTTTGGAACAATACCGTGGAACAACCATCCTGTCGGTGAGGCGGGGTAATCAGGTCGTGATTGGCGGAGACGGTCAGGTCACGATGGGCAATACTGTCATGAAAGGCAATGCCAAAAAGGTCAGACGCCTTTATAAAGACAAAGTCATTGCCGGTTTTGCCGGCGGTACCGCGGATGCGTTCACCCTGTTTGAGCGGTTTGAACGCAAACTGGAAATGCACCAGGGGCATTTGGTGCGTGCAGCTGTGGAATTGGCTAAAGATTGGCGTACCGATAAAATCCTGCGGCGTCTCGAAGCCCTGCTCGCGGTGGCTGACAGCAAGGCTTCGCTCATTATTACCGGTAATGGCGATGTCATTGAACCCGAAGGCGGTTTGATTGCCATTGGTTCCGGCGGCCCCTTTGCCCAATCAGCGGCACGGGCACTGATAGAAAACACCAAATTGCCGGCAGTGGACATTGTGCGCAAAGCCCTGGCAATTGCCGGTGATATTTGTATCTACACCAACCATAATTTAACCATCGAAGAATTGGATAGCGACAGTGAATAATGCAATGATGACTCCTCGGGAGATTGTGCAAGAGTTGGATAAGCACATTATTGGGCAGGATCAGGCGAAACGGGCGGTGGCCATTGCCCTGCGTAATCGCTGGCGGCGCATGCAAATTGTAGACGATGCCTTACGCAATGAGATCATGCCGAAAAATATTTTAATGATAGGACCGACAGGTGTGGGTAAAACCGAAATTGCCCGCCGTCTGGCCAAATTAGCGCAAGCGCCTTTTATCAAGGTTGAAGCCACCAAATTTACTGAAGTCGGGTACGTTGGCCGCGATGTGGACTCCATCATTCGGGATTTGGCGGATATTGCCATCAAGCAAGAACGTGAATTGGCCATGAAAAAGGTCGAAAATTTAGCCGAAGAGGCCGCGGAAGAGCGGGTCCTCGATGCGCTGCTGCCGCCAGCCCGCGGTAGTTTGGTGCCAAGTGAAAAAGAAAGCTCAACCCGCCAGATATTCCGCAAGCAATTGCGCGAAGGCACTTTAAATGACAATGAAATTGAAATTGAAGTGGCTGCTTCGCCGGTGGGTGTAGAAATTATGGCGCCTCCAGGCATGGAAGAAATGACCAGCCAATTACAAGCCATGTTTCAGCAAGTGGGTAGCGGCCGCACCAAAACACGTAAAATGACCATTGCCAAAGCGATGAAACTCATTCGTGAGGAAGAAGCGGCAAAACTCATCAATGAAGAAGACATTAAAACACGTGCAATCGAAAAGGTTGAACAACACGGTATTGTGTTCATCGATGAGCTGGATAAAGTCGCCCGGCGCGCGGAACATGGTGGCGGCGGGGATGTGTCGCGCGAAGGTGTGCAGCGCGATTTACTGCCGCTGGTGGAAGGAACAACCGTATCGACAAAATACGGCATGATTAAATCGGATCATATCCTGTTTATTGCCTCCGGTGCGTTTCATGTTGCCAAGCCCTCTGATTTAATTGCCGAGTTACAGGGTCGTTTGCCTATCCGTGTCGAACTGGCTGCACTCAGTGTTGATGATTTTGTCCGCATTCTGACGGAGCCCAGTTGTTCATTAACGCAGCAATACACATCGCTTATGGCAACGGAGGGTCTGACTTTAACGTTTGATACCTCAGGCATTAAACGCATTGCTGAAGTGGCCTGGCAAGTGAACGAGCGTACGGAAAACATTGGTGCGCGCCGTCTTTACACGGTCATGGAACGTTTGCTGGAAGTTGTATCCTTCGAAGCGACGGATAAAGCGGGTGAATCGGTACATGTCGATTTGGCTTATGTCAATGAGCATCTCGGCAAACTGGTCGCCGATGATGACTTGGCGCGTTATATTTTATAAATGCTTCCGCGTGATGCGGAAGCGTTTTCAATTATAATTGACAGGTCGACGAGGGATCGCTTGAGTCGGCCATGTACTTCACGGCAATCGCCGCTGCCGTCAGTGCGGCGGTGCCAAAGAATAAAAGGGAACAATTCCTGTTTCGTCTCTGTTGTTCCAACTGCTGTTTCCGTTCGTGTTCCTCTTTGTTTTTTTCCTGGATCATGAGTTCTGATATGTCCTTTTTCATGGTGTTGACCAGGGTCGGAATATTATCCATATCGAGCATCGGTTGATTCGCAATTTTTGTCATGGTTGCGAAAACCTCCGGGGCCTGCTTTTTAGCGTTCTCAATCATTTTCTGGGAGGCGCCGGTGTCATTGGCGGTAAAATTCGCTATACAGGTGGGCAGTGGCTGGGCAATGTCCAGAGGGGAGCAGGACGGGTCGATAATTTTTTCAAAGGCTAGATAAAAACCAAATCGACAAAAAAGAGCGGCTTCGGAAGGGGCATTTTTTAACTGATAGTCAAAATGGACCAGCAGTTGCAAAATCTTCTCGATCACAGGGTAGGGGTCATCCATGCCAGCATATTCGATATGAAAATGGGGGTACTCATTATGCGCATTCATATTGTGATAAAAATTGGGATCATGCGCATGGATAGTATCTTCGCCAAACAGCGAAACATGGCCATCGAGCACCTCCGCGTGAGGCAACTTCTGAGCAAAGGAAAATTGGGGGCACTGACTGCCATCGGAATGACCGCCGCATTTGAGCAATACACTAATGAGCCCTTCCATAAAAAAGCTATTGATGGATTGCTCTTTTTCTGTTTTACCGCGTTGATGGAAGAGTGTAAACGTCAGGGTTTTCGCGTCGTAAACAAACTCCACTTTCTCTAAAAAGGAGCCTTCTGAAAAGTCAATAATGGCACGTGCTCCTGTGTGTTTATGGTAAATCGTGGTTAATTTCATTGAGACCCTCTTGGTAAGTCATTGAACGGAATCGGCATCCTGCGTAAAGCAAGTTTACATTTGCGTTAGCGAAGAACATAATGAGACAATTTTTATCGACTCGTGGGTGCATTATGATTGCTATCCTTGAATCTTTCAATGCCGGATTGTTAAATAGGAAGCATTGGTTGTCCAATATAATCGCAGGGATTGTTGTGGGTGTCGTAGCCCTGCCTTTATCGATGGCCTTTGCCATTGCTTCAGGCGCGAAGCCTGAGCAAGGTCTTTACACAGCCATTGTGGCCGGTTTGATTGTAACCCTTTTGGGCGGCAGCCGTGTGCAGATTGCAGGACCTACGGGGGCGTTCATTGCCATTTTAGTCGGTATTACGGCGAAATACGGTATTGAGGGGTTGCAGATTGCCACCATGATTGCCGGTTGCATGCTGTTGCTGATGGGTTTTAGCCGCCTGGGCACGGTGATTAAGTTTATTCCGGATCCAGTCATCGTCGGTTTTACCTCAGGGATTGCCGTGGTGATCTGGGTAGGGCAGTGGAAAGATTTTTTTGGCTTCCCGGCTGTCAACGGTGGGCATTTCCATGAAAAATTCTGGCATTTGATTCAAGTCTTGCCCCAGATGCAAGGGGCGACCACAGGCCTTTCAGTCTTGGCCCTTCTGCTGGTGATGTTTTCCTATAAATTGCCAGGTTTGAAGCGGGTACCGGGGCCTTTAGTCGCTTTGTTGATCATTACCCTGCTGCAGGCGATTTTTCATTTTAAAGGGGTGGCAACGATTGGTTCACAATTTGGCGGGATCCCCCGAGGCTTGCCGGCATTTCATTGGCCCGATATCAGTCTGGATCGGGTTTTGGAGTTGATAGGGCCAGCTTTCGCCATCGCCATGCTTGGAGCCATTGAATCCCTGCTCTCCGCCGTGGTGGCCGATGGCATGGCGGGGACTTGCCATGATTCCAATCAGGAATTAATAGGTCAGGGGTTAGCCAATATCGCAGCCCCCTTGTTTGGCGGGTTTGCAGCCACCGGCGCCATCGCCCGCACGGCGACCAATATCCGTAACGGCGCTAACAGCCCGTTAGCAGGTATTATCCATGTCATAACCCTGATGCTCATCCTCATTTTCTTGGCGCCGCTGGCTGTTCATATTCCTTTGGCTGTATTGGCGGCTATTTTATTTATTGTGGCCTGGAATATGAGTGAGGTGAAGCATTTTGTAACCATTCTTCGCAAAGCACCGCGTGCGGATGTGGTTATCCTGCTGGTTACCTTTTCGTTAACGGTATTTGTTGACTTGGTTGCCGCTGTCAATATCGGCGTTATCCTGGCCGTCTTGCATTTCCTAAGGCGGATGGCTGCCAGTGTGGAAGTTGAGCAAATCCCCCATGACCAATTACGCAATGACTGCGAAGAAAATGGCGTCGCTCATTTGCCGGATGATGTGCTGGTCTATGCGGTGGAAGGACCATTCTTTTTTGCAGCTGTTGAAAATTTCCAGCTGGCGCTGGCTAATACCCATACGGATCCGCGTGTCCTCATTATTCGACTGGGGTGGGTTCCTTTCGTCGATATGACGGCGCTCAGGACCCTGGAAGAAGCGATCATTGAACTTCATCAGCGCGGTGTGCGTGTCATGCTGGCAGGCGCCAATGAACGCGTTTACGGGAAATTGAAAAAGGCGGGCATCATTCAATTAATTGGCGAGCAAAATAACAAGGCAAGCTATGCCGAGGCACTACACCAATGCACGGGGGCTACTCCTTAAAGCTAAACAGTTCCTCGAGGTTAAGGGATAAACGGTCTTTAAGCGAGTCATCAGCTTGTTTAAAGACTGCTCGCCAGGGTTTGGCCAAGGTTTGCAGGTCATCGGCGGTAGGCAGGGGGTAAGGAATCAGTTGGGACAGCTCATACACAGACAGCTTGCCCAGATCCCGGCTGAGCATGAACTGATCATCGGCGGTGCAATGGATTAAATGGGCGGCAATCAAGCCTTCGATGATTTCATCGGCATCCACCGCATAGGGTTGAGCGCTGCTTTCAATCAAGTGCTGCAAACACAACCCCTGTCCCTGTTGCTGCGCTAACCATAATTGCTTAAGCCAGAGCAAAACATGAACAAATCCCCGCAAGGCTTCTCCTTCTCGCCGACGATAGGTCACTGATAGCGCGTAGCAGATTTCAGCGCCCAAAAGCGTAATAAACCAGACCCAATAGACCCAGATAAAAAAAATGGGTACGGTGGCGAAGGCGCCGTACAGAAGCTGGTAAGTATTGAATTGGGTCAGGTAATAGGCGAAGGCTAATTTGGCTGATTCAAAAAGCACGGTGGCAACCATGCCACCAATTAAGCCATGACTTAATTTAACGGGATGGTTAGGGACAACCACGTAAAGGAAAGTAAAGCCTATTAATGACAACAGGTAGGGTGCTGAATTAAGCAATAAAGAAGGGGCTGAATTGTCGCGGATAAAGGGTACGGAAATAAGGTAGGAACTCGCGGCGAGACTTAAGCCTAAAAATATGGGGGCTAAGGATAAAATCGCCCAATAAAGTAAAAAGGCTGTCGCCCCATGGCGAGAGGTGGTGACATGCCAGATTTTATTCATGGCCCGTTCAATGGTGAACATCACCAATAAAGCCGAGACGATAAGAAACACAATGCCCCAGGTGGGTAAACGCGTCACCTGAGCGGTAAATAACTGCAGGTAATTTTGAATCATTTTACCCGTAGCTGGGACAAAATTTTGAAAAATAAAGTCCTGGGTGGGTTGGATAAGCCCCTGAAAAACCGGAAAAGATGAAAAAATGGCCAGTCCCACGGTCATCAGCGGGACAACGGCCAGAAGACTGGTAAAGGCCAGCGCCGAGGCGCGGTAGGTGCAATCGTCATGAATAAAATTGAGGATGACGAAGCGGATGAAGGAAACAAGTTGTCGGGTTAAATTTTTTAGCCAATCCATGAATGAACCCATTCCTGGTATCAAGCCGGCTCGGCGTCCAACTCCCCAATGGCCAGATTTTTACGGGCGAGCGAGAAGGTCCAAGCCAGACCAACGAGATAGATAACCCCTACTATCGCACAATATAAACCGAAATGGCTATTGTTGTGTTTGGCATAAACCGCACTGGCCGCCTCGACCCCAATGGCCTGCTCACACATGCACATCATGCTGATCACCGCATAAGCCGTTCCTTTACTAACCGGCGTTGAGAAAAGAATGAAACGGCTAAGCGGGGCACAGGCAACGCCTATACCGAACCCATACAGCGTTAATCCGGGCATCAGATAAATAAAATGCGGGTTAATCATCATCGGCAGCAGCCAGGTCAGAAACATGCCGGCCACCGTAATGGCGGAGCCGCGTAGAATCATCTGCTTGACAGTGCGTTGTTTGGTCAGTTTACGCAAATACCAGTTACCAAACAGGCCGGCTGTGAAAATCGGCAATTGCCACAAGGCATAATGAATGACAGTCAAATGCGCGTCAGTGACGATAATAATGGGTGAAATGGCAATCCAGGCAATGCAGGGAATGCCCAATAAGCCGGAAGCAAACGCGCCCATCATGAACGTTGGGTTGCTTAAGAGCTGGCCATAATTTTTAAACACGGTTTTGGGGGTGAAAGGAATACGCGGAATGGTTTGTCCATCGCGTTTCACCGCCCCAATGGGCTCCGGCATAAACCGCCACATGCCCCAGAGTGAAATCAGCGCCAGCGCACCGATTAATACGAAGATGGCTCGCCAACTGAAATAAAGAATAAACGTCGCGCCTGCAAGAGGACCGAGTAAAGGTGCCAAAGAGGCGATATTGGTCAATACCGAGGTAATGCGGATAGCGTCCATCTCCGCAAAAATTTCTTGCAGGGTGGCGTAACCAATCACCGTCGTAAAGCAAAGCCCCAGGCCTTCAAAATAACGAGCCAGTAAAAATTGGCCAATACTGCCGGAGTGGGCGATAAAAAAAGTAAACACCGTAAAGATGACGACGCCAACCAGCATAACGGAGCGGCGGCCGTAGCTGTCTGAAATAGGGCCGAGAAACAATTGCAGGCTGGCACCGCCAAGGATATAGGCCGTCAATGAGGTGGCAATCGCTGACTCCGGTGCATGGAACGAGGACACCACATGAATCATGCCGGGCATGATCATGTCGTTGGCAATGTAAGTTAGAAATTGGTAAAGAACCAGAAAGGCAGCAAACCAGAGTGCTTGCCTGCGGGTAATATTAATCAAAGGTTTGGACATGGTGTACCCAGTAGGGGTTAAAAATCGCAGGCCAGTTTACACAAAATGGGGGGGAAAAGCACGGCTCAATTCGATTTATAAGGGCATGGAAATCAAATTCATCGTAACTGTTCAAAAAAAATACATCCTGTGATATAATAATGGCCCTGCAACGAAGACTTGATAACCATGCTAGAAAAAATTTTCCCTTTGATCTCGTTGGATGAGCTTAAAAAACGGTACCAGCGCTTAAAAGCGGACACCTTCCTGATGCGTGCGGAGAAACTGGATTGCGTACAGGTGATTTTTGAAGACTTGCTCAACGCGGTACAAAAGCCGAACGGGCTATCCCAAAAACGGTTTGAAGCCATTCTCTATGTTAAGGCTCAGATTTATACGCTTTTAATCAGTGACAAGGTCCTAATTGATTCCCTGCTGGATAAGCTGGAACAGGCGTGTGCTGACAATTTTCATGCCTGCTCCTTAAGTGTCGATCACCTCCTGGAAAAGAAATTATGCCCTGGGTATTATCAGACCAAGCGCTTTCCCTATGCGCAGGGGACGCAGGAGCTGGAGGAGCACCTTTACTATCCCGTCATTTCACAGGAAATTTTAGACGTTGACTACCCGCAAACGATTTTAACCACTCCGTTGTTGGAGCAACTGCAAAAAAACCGCATTAATTTTCATTCCAGAGTGCCGGGCCGGAAGCGTTTTCTCGAAAGCGATGGCTGGTTACGCTTTTTTGGCATCGTGTCCGATGCGTCCTCAAGCGCCGTCTTGTCAAGAGGCCAGATTTTTATAGAGCCGCCGGAATTTCCGCATACGGTTAGCCGTCTGCACGGCCCCTTTGGTCATGCCCTGCAGGAATATTTAAATTCAAAATTGCTTGAGGGAGGCCATTTGGACATGCCCGCCGAGGCGGGCGTGGGCAAAATCACCGCGCTTGACTTATTGAAAGCGGAGGCCTGGTCGCTTAAGGATGTAAAAAAAGGAGAATTTGCCACTTGTCTGTTTGACCTGATGCGTGAGCGCTTGCCCGAGAAGTTACGCCGGTTTCGTGTCGTTCCTAATCAGGCGTTTGCGTTTACCGCTTCTGAGTTTATCACCCAGTATCTCCTGTTGAGCCCGTACCGTTTCCCCTGCCTGTCAAGCATTATGTATTTCGTTTATGCAAAGGGTACAAAAACTTATTTTCAGAGTGTACCGGGTTTCTCGGATCTTAAGCCGGAAGAACAACTGCTGATTATGAATAATTATTGTGATAATGTCGTGCTGGATATGGACGTTGGTGTCTTTATTAAAAAAAATCCAGACTATTTTCGATGCAATAATGGCTCAAGCAAGGATCCTATCTTTTTTAAAGAGGCATCAAAACCGTTTATTTACTCGTCCATGGATGATGATGTCCGTACCATTCGTGCCCGGAAAACCGCGGCAAAGGCCTGCATTGAGCCAGAAAGAAAGCACAGCGCAAGAGCGTTGTATGATGACTCATTATTCTCAGGTTCCCCGCGGATTACAAAAAAGGACGACCGGGAGCAAATGTCACTGATGCCGTTATGATCCGTCTTGACCCTCACGTAACGTGATCCATTACAATGCGTCGTGAGGAGTCAAACATGCGGTATTATCAGATTAAAGAAATCAGCCGCCTTACCTCATTGTCAGTGCGTTCTTTGCAATACTACGATGAGAGGGGCTTGCTTAAGCCCAGCAAGCGTTCGGATGCTGGTTATCGTCTGTATTCGGATGCCGATTTACTGCGATTGCAGCAAATCGTCACACTGAAATACTTAGGCTTTTCTCTCAATGAGATTAAGAAAACGCTGAATGATCCGCAGTTTGATATTCAGAAATCCCTGGTCGTTCAGGCCAGGCTGCTTGCCGAAAAAGCACGGCAGCTGAAAGAGGCGTCGGCTTTGCTGACTTATATCGCATCACAACGGGAAGCGCAGCAGGCTGTGAACTGGCGAAGTACGGCAGAAATCATTGCAATTTTGGAGTTAAGCAATATGAATAATGGAGTAGATAAATATAATAATCAGGCGGATGATTCCGAGTTAGGCAGAAAGTCGGAGTATGATGCCTCATACAATCCGCAAAGGCTTTACCCGATTCCACGCGCCGGCAAGCGCCGGGAAATTGGTATCAATCCTGCTCACGAGTTGCCTTTTTACGGCTTCGACGGGTGGAATCATTACGAAGTGTCCTGGCTGAATGAGAAAGGGAAGCCCATTGTCGCTGTGGCGGAAATCGATTATGATTGCCGCACGCCGATGCTGATTGAATCCAAGTCACTGAAACTTTACTTTAATTCGTTCAACAATACCCGGTTTAAATCCCTCACCGACGTAGTCAATATCATAAAAAGCGATCTTGAACAGCGTGTTCAGGGCGACGTGAGGGTGGCTGTCCACCCCTTGGGCTCGGGTGTCATTCTACCTCTTTATGAACGGTTTAATGGTGAATGCATTGATCATCTCGACGTGGCGTGCTCAACCTACACGGTCGAACCGTCGTTTTTAACGGCGACAGGCGAACCGGTTGAAGAAACCCTTTACTCCGATTTGTTAAAGTCCAATTGCCTGGTGACTAACCAGCCTGATTGGGGCAGCGTGCAGATTAGTTACAAAGGGCAAAAAATAAACCGTGAAGGGTTGTTAAAATACCTGGTTTCTTTTCGCAACCACAATGAATTTCATGAACAATGCATTGAGCGGATTTTCATTGATATTATGCGGCAGTGTCAGCCGGACGAGCTGACGGTGTATGGCCGTTACACACGGCGGGGTGGTTTGGACATTAATCCTTACCGCAGTACGAAGCAGCCGGTCCGCCAGGGACTGAATTTCAGGCTTCCTCGCCAGTAGCGCGGGCGGTAATCTGTATAATTGACGGAGTTTAGGCAGTAATGAATCAGGAAAAATCGTTGGTTTCCATGTTGCCCCTTTTTCTGGTGCTTTTTATTGACGGGATGGGGTTGGGGCTGTTGTTCCCTATTCTCAATTCCATACTGATTGATCCCGCGGCTGGTTTTTTACCGGCGGGAACCAGTGAGGCCATGCGCGATTTTTATTATGGCTTAACCATCGGCATTTTTATGATCTGCTGGTTTTTTGGTGCGGCAGTCCTGGGTGATTTATCGGACAGTGTAGGTCGCAAGAAATCATTGATGATTTGCCTGATTGGGGCGTTTCTGGGTTATCTTTTGTCGGCTGTTGCGGTGGTTTTTCAGAGCTACTGGGCCTTGCTCGCCGGACGTATTATTGCCGGCTTTACAGCTGGCAGCCAGCCGATTGCCCAGGCGGCCATTGTCGATGTCAGTTCGGAAGAGCACAAGGCCCGCAATATCGGTCTTATCCTGCTGTCAGTTTCCTTGGGCTTTGTCTTTGGCCCCGTTTTTGGCGGTATTCTGTCTGACACGCGGCTGGTCAGTTGGTTTAATTTTGCGACCCCGCTTTATTTTGCCTCGTTGATTTCCCTGTTGAATGCTATCCTGCTGCAATTCACGTTTAAAGAAACGTTTACCCGGGCACATGATAAAATCCGCATCCGCTGGCATCATGCCATTCATATTTTTATCTCAGCGTTCAAGCATCCGGCCATTAACCGCTATTCGCTGGTGCTGCTGGTCATGATTTTTGGCTGGAGTAATTATTTTTCCTTTATTCCTCTTTACCTGCTGCAAACGTACCATTACACGGCCATGCAGAATTCCTTTTTTCTGGCGGTCATGGGCTTGGGCTTCAGCATTGGCTGTGGTTACATTGTTGATTGGTGTACGCTCCGTTTTGATTATGGCAAGACCGTGGTAGCGGGACTATTAATCACGGCCGTCAATGTGCTTTTTGTCCTGTTCAGCCAGCAACAATGGGTCGCCTGGGTCGCTACCTTTTTCATCGGCATCAGTTTATCGGTCGCTTATTCTATCCTGCTGACTATCTTTTCAAATCAGGTCACTGACAATGAACAAGGGTGGGTGATGGGTGTCACCGGGTCGATTATGGCGCTTTGCTTTGGTTTAACGTCTTTATTCACGGGCTTGATAGCGCAAGTGGGAGCCGGGTTGCCAATGATGCTGGCTTTTGGTGGGTTAAGTGTCAGTGCGGCCCTGCTATGGTTTTTCAGGCAGCCGCATCCGGCGATGAAAAAAGCAGACAAGTCCACCGTCCACCTGTAAGCCCATCCAAAGGAAATGAAGTTATGATTAAACCGTATATATTGGTGGTTTATTATTCGCGCAGTGGCGCAACGGCGCAATTGGCACAGTACATTGCCCGCGGCATTGAAAGCGTCGAGGGTATCGAGGCCCGCCTCCGCACGGTGCCGCCCGTCTCGGCCACTTGCGAGGCGATTGACAACCCAGTACCGGATAAAGGGGCTCCTTATGCGACACTGGATGATTTAAAGGGATGCAGCGGTTTAGCCTTGGGAAGTCCCACCCGTTTTGGCAACATGGCAGCTCCCCTGAAACATTTTATCGATAATACCACGCCCTTGTGGTTAACTGGCGATCTGGTGGATAAACCGGCCTGCGTGTTCTCTTCTTCCGCCTCCATGCACGGCGGCCAGGAAACTACCCTGACCAGCATGATGATTCCGCTTATCCACCATGGCATGATCATGGTGGGTCTTCCTTATACCGAACCGCAATTAAACACGACTCAATCCGGGGGAACCCCTTATGGTGTGACCCATGTGGCCGGTGTGGCAAATGATAAACCCATTAGCGATGATGAAATGGTTTTAGCGAAACGCCTGGGCAAACGGCTGGCAAGCCTTGCCTTGAAAATCAGTGTGGGGACAAAGCCGCTCTGAACCCATGCTAAGCCAGTGTGATAACAGGCCCATACCGCACTGCGATGTGAGTCATTTTGTAATGAATGCGACCGCATGGATTTTGCGCACAAGGTGCGGAACGTAGGCGCAGTTCAATGACATGCAACGGCATCTCCTCTGCGTAGAGTAATATCCCCTCGACGTACCGCGGTATCCAGGTTTTCACAACAGCAATCGCAAGCCGGCCAAGGCCCGACCAGCCTTGACTACGTGCCACAACATCTCCTCTACCAACATCCCTCGACGTACCACGGCTTGACCGCGGTATCCATGGGTAGAGTGCGATGGTTAGTATGTACTAATATTTACCTGATAAGAGCAGAACATCTTGCAATTAGTGTTCAGTCTCAGTAAGGTCAGTTGTTTTAAGTATTGGAAATGCCGTGAAAGTTATCAGTTTTAATGCTAATGGTATTCGTGCTGCCGCCAGGAATGGTTTTTATGAGTGGCTGCTGACCCAGAATGCCGATTTTGTCTGTCTTCAGGAAACCAAATCACAGGTGCACCAATTACTGCCGGAAGAACTTTATTACCCGCGGGATTATTATTGTGATTTTTATGATGCAGAGAAAAAGGGTTATAGCGGCGTGGCCATTTTTTCCAAACACAAACCAGAACGCGTAGTGAAAGGATTGGGTTTTGATTATTGCGACAAGGAAGGGCGTTATATTCAATTCGATTACCCCAAATTAAGTGTCATTTCACTCTATATGCCCTCGGGGACCAGTGGCGACGGGCGTCAGGAGGTAAAATACGATTTCCTGAAACGGTTCGCCGAACACCTGCTTCATCTCAAAGAGGAAGGGCGGGAATTAATTATTTGCGGCGATTACAATATTGCTCATAAAAAAGTCGACTTAAAAAACTGGCGTAGCAACCAGAAGAACTCCGGTTTCTTACCGGATGAGCGTGCCTGGATGGATCAATTATTTGGCGCCATGGGGTTTGTTGATGCCTTCCGTGTTCGCAATCAGGAGGAAGAGCAGTACACCTGGTGGTCTTATCGTAGCCGTGCCTGGGAAAAGAATGTAGGGTGGAGAATCGATTATCAGGTCATTACTCCAGGATTAACCGAGAGCGTGGATACTGTGTATATTCATCGTGAAGGCCGTTGGTCCGATCATGCGCCGTTAATTATCGATTACAAGGGGGATTGGTGCTTAAGTTAGCGAGTTGGAATGTCAATTCCTTAAAAATTCGGCTGGATCAGGTGTTGGCCTGGCTTGATGCGACACAAACCGATATTTTAGCTTTGCAGGAAACCAAACTCATTGATGAGCAGTTTCCTGCCCAATGCTTTTCCGAGCGAGGCTTTGAAGTCGTGTATTCCGGTCAAAAAAGTTACAATGGCGTGGCCATTATCAGCCGTTACACCATGACTGAGATAGCTCGGGATATCCCGGGACTTGATGACCCACAGCGCCGCATTCTGGCGGTGACTGTCGCCGGCATGCGTTTAATCAATCTCTATATTCCCAATGGTTCAATGGTGGATTCTGAAAAATACCATTATAAATTATCCTGGTTGGCCAAGGTTAAACTCTATATTGAGCAACAGTTGGCCCTGCATCCCAAATTGGCTGTAGTAGGGGATTTTAATATTGCACCGGACGATAGGGATGTGCATGATCCCGCCGAATGGGTAGGCTCGGTACTGGTCAGTCCGCTGGAGCGGCAGGCCTTTTTTGAGATGATTAATCTGGGCCTGACCGATAGCTTTCGTTTATTTGAACAGGAAGAAAAATTGTTTAGCTGGTGGGATTATCGCGCAGCGGGGTTTCGGCGCAACCGCGGGTTACGCATTGACCACTTGCTTTTAAGCAATGAATTGACCGCTTGCTGTCTTCGCTCTACCATTGATAAGGAGCCGCGTAAACATGAACGACCTTCTGATCACGCGCCGGTAATGGTTGAACTTGATATCTGATCCAGATTCATAAGGAAAGAGAATGAAAATAATAAAAGGAATTAGTCTGGCCCTGCTGCTTTCAACGTCTGCTTACGCAGCCAATGACACAGCCGCTACTGTGGATGATTCACTGCCTATCGCCAAGGTGACTACCGCGTCAAAACTCATGCGCATTACGCCTCGGCAAGCTTTGCTGCGACTGAAAGAGGGAAATCAGCGTTTCCTAAGCGGCAACCTGCAAAAAAGGGATTACCTGGCACAAGCCAAGATGGCTTCCTATGGTCAATACCCCTGGGCGGTTGTATTGAACTGCATGGATTCACGCAGTGTTCCTGAATTGTTCTTTGATCAGGGATTGGCTGATTTATTTATTCTGCGGGTGGCTGGTAATGTTCTCAATGATGATATCCTGGGCAGCATGGAATTCGCGACCAAGGCGGTGGGTTCTCGCTTGATCGTCGTGCTTGGCCATACCTCCTGCGGGGCGGTCGTTGGTGCTTGTAAAGGTGTTCACCTGGGCCATTTGGACAGCGTTCTGGATAAAATCAGTCCGCTTGTTTCGCCGACTAAAAAAGAAACCCATTTGGACAGCTGCACAGATCCTGCATTAATTGATGCCATTGCCAAAAACAATGCCTTAAAGGTTGTTCAGCAAATTGTCCAACGTAGTCCTATTATTAAGGAGTTGATTGATCAGGGGCAAGTCGGTGTTGTCGCTGGTATCCATGATATTAAAACCGGTCAGGTCACCTTCTTTGAGGAAGGACGGTTATTACCCGATAGAAAAAATTGATTTAAATGCCGATTTCTGGTAACCTTGCCCGTCATTTACAAAGAGTATGGTGTCTGGCAGGTGACCAGATGGCGATATTCATCTACAAACAGTGAGAGTGGTATTATGCAACCTTCAATTCATCCAGAATATAAAACAATTAAAGTGAGCTGCAGTTGCGGCCATAGCTTTGAAACCGGTTCAACGTTAGCTCATGATCTGGCTATCGAGGTTTGTGCTGAATGCCATCCTTTTTATACGGGTAAACAAAAGCTGGTTGATACGGGTGGACGCGTACAGAAATTCCGTGATCGTTATAAAAAGAAAGATTAATTCGCTGTTTAGCCACGCTATAATGGCATGATAATATTGATAAAAAATTCGAGGCGCAGTAAAAATGCGCCTTTTTTTTGCAAAATGACTGTTCATGTTAATTTTTTTTCTATATGATTTTTCGCTGGATTTTGTGAGAAGAGAGTGAGCACCTTGGATAAAGATGAGTTAAAGCAACGCGCCCTGCATTACCATGAGTTTCCTAAAGCAGGAAAACTCGCCGTCAATGTAACCAAGCCAACGAATTCCCAGGATGATTTATCCCTGGCTTATACTCCGGGTGTTGCTGAACCCGTGCTTGCTATTGCTGAGAACCCCAATGATGCGTTTCGTTACACCGGTAAAGGAAATTTAGTTGCCGTGATGACCAATGGCACCGCTGTGCTCGGGCTTGGAAACGTAGGGCCTTTAGCCAGTAAGCCGGTTATGGAAGGAAAAGCTGTTCTTTTTAAACGGTTCGCTGACATCGATGTCTTTGACATTGAAATCGATGCCGATAACCCCCAGGCGTTTATTTCTACGGCCAAACGCATTGCCCCAACATTCGGCGGCATTAATCTCGAAGACATTAAAGCGCCCGAATGCTTTGAAATAGAGCAGGCACTGATTGAACAACTCGATATCCCCGTTTTTCATGATGACCAGCATGGTACAGCGATCGTGGTTGCTGCCGGTTTGCTGAATGCCCTGGATTTGAAAAAGAAAAAACTGTCAGATGTCCGCATTGTCTGCATTGGTGCCGGTGCGGCGGGTATTGCATCCATGCGTCTGTTAGTCGCCTTGGGCGCTGATAAGGAAAATATGCTGTTACTGGACAGTAAGGGCGTCATCCATACCGGCCGGGAGGATCTTAATTCTTACAAATTTGCCTTCGCACGTAAAACCGATCGCCGCACCTTGGCGGATGCGCTTGTTGATGCGGATGTGTTTATCGGTGTAGCCAAACCGGATTTATTAAATGCGGATTTATTGAAATTAATGGCGCCTGATCCTGTCATTTTCGCGCTGTCCAATCCTGATCCGGAAATCAGGCCCGAGATAGCCCACCGTTACCGCGATGATTTAATCATTGCCACGGGGCGTAGCGATTATCCCAATCAGGTAAACAATGTTTTGTGTTTTCCATACATCTTCAGGGGGGCGCTGGATGTACGTGCTACGTGCATCAATCAGTCAATGCAGATTGCTGCTGTTGAAGCCATCCGTCAATTGGTTCTCGAACCAGTACCTCAAGTCGTTAAGGACAATTATCCCGGTGTAGATAACTGGGATTTTGGACCTCACTACATCATTCCCAAGCCGATTGATCCCCGCCTGAAAGACAAAGTCGCTCAGGCGGTGGCCAAAGCTGCGATAGCAAGCGGTGTCAGTCGGATTGAGCGCACACCGAATTAATGAAGCATTTATCCATTCTTGTGCTTAACCAGTGAGTAAGTTAAGGAGTCAGTTTTGCGTACTATGAATGAAAAAAAATACATGGTCATGGCCTGGTTAATCTGTGGTCTTGGTGCTCTGTATTACAGCTATGAGTATTTATTACGAATATCCCCCAGTGTGATGGAGCCTGCACTAAGGGAACATTTCAACCTGTCTGCTACGGGTTTTGGTTTATTATCCGCCTTTTATTATTACGCTTACGTTCCCTTACAAATCCCGGTGGGCGTCCTCCTGGATCGGTACGGTCCCCGCTTGCTGTTAACACTCGCCTGTATCGTCTGTGTGATTGGCACATTCATTTTCTGCGGCACCCAGGTATTCTGGGTAGCGGCAGTTGGTCGTTTTCTGGTTGGTTTCGGCTCGGCTTTCGCATTCGTTGGGGTGTTAAAACTGGCCACTATTTGGTTACCGGAAGACAAACTGGCGATGGTATCCGGTATGGCTTCCGCCTTAGGCACCATTGGTGCTATGGTCGGCGATAATTTGTTAGGATATATGGTTATGAAGCTGGGCTGGCGTGAAACGGTGAACTACACGGCTATTTTTGGTATCGGCTTAATTTTTGTCCTGTGGTATGGTATTCGTGATCGGCACCGTTACCAGCGTCAAAGCGGTACGGTGGAGAATTTTCGTCAAAGCATGATTGACTTAGGCATTATCGCCCGTAACAGACAAATCTGGATCAATGGCATGTACGGTTGCCTGGTTTATCTACCAGCCACGGTATTTGCTGAGCTATGGGGCATTCCCTATTTAAAAAATGCACATGGATTGTCTCTTGAAGCCGCTGACTTAGCCAATTCCTTACTTTTCTTAGGTTTTACAATTGGTGCACCTTTATTTGGGCTGCTCTCGGATAAATTAAAACGGCGTAAACTGCCCATGATCATCGGTGCGGTGGGGGCGGCTATTGTCATGATGATGGTGCTTTACATGCCGGGATTGACGGAAGTCGGGCTTGATGTGTTGATGTTTGTCTTAGGCTTGCTTTACAGCGCGCAGTGCATTGTCTTTGCCGTCGGCCGTGAGTTGAGCCCGAATGAAGCAGCAGGAACCGCTATTGCCATGACCAATATGATTGTGATGCTGGGGGCTATGTTCCTGCAGCCCCTGGTTGGCCGGTTACTGGATTTCAGTTTGTCGGTTCATACGCACGCCGCCGGTCTGGAGAACCTGTCTACCGATAAGCTGGCGCAGCTTTACACGGCCAGCGATTATCAATTCGCACTATCCATTATTCCTTTGGGGATTGTGCTTGCCGCTATATTAACCTTCTTTTTAGATGAGACTCATGCAGACGCTAACCATTAAGTCAATTAGTAAAAGACAGGCTATCCTGGGTAGCCTGATTTGTGCAGTAGGCGCTTTTTTCTACTGCTACGAATTCGTCTTACGCATTCTTCCGGGAGCCTTGCAAAGCGAATTGAGTGCTGCATTTGGTCATATATCGGCCACAACGTTTGGTGAATTATCGGCATTTTATTATTTTGCCTATTCACCCATGCAGTTGCCGGTGGGCATGTTGATGGATCGTTTTGGTCCCCGGCGCCTGCTTACCTTTGCCTGCCTGTGCTGTACTTTGGGCTCGTGGATGTTTACCATCACATCATCCATGATCATTGCCGGCAGCGGCCGGTTCTTGGTTGGATTCGGCTCCTCGTTCGCATTTGTCGGCGTGTTGTCGCTGGCTCTGCAATGGTTGCCGCGACGCTATTTTTCTCTCGTTGCAGGCTTGATTACCACACTCGGGATGCTGGGTTTGGTCTATGGCGAAGTCAAGATTACGGATATTGCTGAAACCATGGGCTGGTTGCATGTATTGAATTTAATGGTGACCATTGGCGGCGTATTGACGTTAATCATTTTTCTGATTGTGCGCGATGGCCCGGAAGGAAAGCCGGCCAGCCAGATTCCCTTACCTGAGTTCTGGCAAAATGTCCGTTTTGTGCTGTTGTCGCCACAGGTCTGGCTCGTTGGTTTTGTAGGGGCCTGTCTGTACACCTCGCTTTCGGTTTTTGGCGAATTGTGGGGTAAGACTTACCTGGAGCAGGCGCATCATTTGAGTAAAATTGAAGCAGCCCATTCGATTTCAGCCATGTTTCTTGGCTGGGCAGTCGGTGCGCCTTTAGCCGGCTATTTTTCTGATTTAACCGGTCGGCGGGTGTTATTCCTGGTGATGGGTGCGATCCTGGGATTAGGTTGCATCAGTATGGTGCTTTATTATCCCGGCTTGTCCTATTTCTGGCTCAATGTGCTGTTATTCTTTTATGGGGTGTTCAGCGCTACCGAAATTATTGTGTTTATCATGGGTAAAGAAAACAGCGGCGCCAAATTGTCAGGAACCGTCTTTGCAGCTGTAAACATGATTGTGACGCTGGGCGGGGTGATATTCCAACCGTTAGTGGGTAAATTACTGGATACCTTCGGCGACAGTCATCTGGTCAACGGCGAACACGTTTACACAGTGGTGGATTATCAAGTTGCGCTCTCTGTGTTGCCGATTTCGTTACTGTTAGTGGCTGTCTTTGCTTTTTTCATGAAAGATGCCACGTCCACTCAACACTAGCCTCCTCATCGAAACACGGCTACCAGTTCCTGAACCGGTAGCCGCTGATGCGCTTTACAACTGATCATGCGTTTGACTGGAAAGGACATGATGTCGCTATCACGGTAGTGATGACGCGTAAACGCCGTATCATGGTTAGAAATGACCACCGTGACTCCTTGATTTGCTGAAGCTATCGCTAGCTTGGCCAATTCAATTTGATCTTCCTCACTGAAGCGTTTGTCAATGTAGGACGAGAAGCTGGCACTGGCTGACAGAGGAACATAGGGCGGGTCGCAGTAGATAATGTCTCCTTTTTCAGCCAGCGCGAAGGTTTCACGGAAATCGGCGTGGATAAATTGCACCGGTTGACTGCGGTGATGAAAAAGCATCATTTCCCGTCGGGGAAAGTAAGGGCGGCGGTAGCGGCCAAAAGGCACATTATAAAATCCCTTGAGATTATAGCGGCAAAGGCCATTGTAGCCATGGCGATTCAGATAAAGAAACAGGGCGGCCCGTTCACGCGAGGGTTGTGTTTGATTAAATTGATCACGCAAGCGGTAATATTGTTCCGGTGAGTTGTTTAAAGAAATAAAATATTGCTCACAGTAGTCGATAAACGCACTTCCTTCCTGTTGCAGGTGATTATAAAGCGTGATTAAGTCAAGATTGCGCTCTGCCAAAAGGTAGGAAGCATAACCCGAATTGATAAATACTGCTCCGGAACCAGCGAAAGGCTCAATCAAGCGCTTGCCAGGAGGGAGGGATTTCAAAATGAATTCCAGGCAGTGGAATTTGTTGCCTGCCCATTTTAAAAAGGGTTTGGTTTTGTTCATAACTGGATTAACAGGATGTAAACCGCTTCATGTAAACACTGGATGTGACCCAGTGTGCCCAATCAGGATTGTGATCCTGTTTTTCCTTGAATGCAAATTTTCTTTTTCTTTAAAAAACTGGCCGGGCTTTAAGGTTGACGCTATTACTCCGCTGTGGGTATGATGCTTCTGCATCAATGAAAGAGGGTTTAAACAGTGAGTGAGCTTAATGAATTTCTCCGCACAGCCTGGGGTTCTGAACAATGGATTTTAGAGGGCTGGAACAAGATAACAGAAGAGGAAAAAAATCTTATTCGCCAGCGGATGGATGATTTGTTCAAAGACGGGCTGCCTTTTGAATTAAAAAATCATAAGTTATTGTATGTTTTTACTTTTTCATTGCTCGCTCAACTCGAAGTCCTTGCCATTCAAGTGCCTTTAAAATTTCAGGATAAGATGTCTACGGAGGAGCACAGGCACCGCATGCGGGTTCAATTCCTGGATGAAATTTTCCATGGCCTGGTGTTTACTAAAATTGTGTACATGCTGTCAGCCCCTCATGCTTTACCGCCGGCCTACAATGAACACATTGAGGTATTGTGCAATTTTATCCGCAACGAAGATTGCCCTAAAGTAGCGGTGATGCTCCTGAATCTCATTGGTGAAGGCTGGATTGAGGAAATTTTTTATAGCCTTAAGAAGCAGGGTGTGGCTCCCCGCGTGTTTGATACTATCATTGAAGATGAACACCGCCATGTGTGTGAAGCTGATCTGTATAAAGACATTGGCTTACCGGATATGGATGAGGTCCGCCAAAAAATGGCTTTTCTGGAAGAACAGTTGCTGACCAATATTTTTCTGCAGTATAAATACATGTTTTCCGTCTGCTCCTTGCTGGGTGTGGATGGCACCATTGATTTTCTGCAATCCCTCAATCAAAAGCATGTCCAGCAGCTTGAGAAAATTAATCTCAAGCCCAGCGATAACTGGCAATTTTTCATGAAAGTGGGTGAAGAACTTTTCCCAAGAATTCGCCAGATGTCTGAATTGCATTACGCGGTGGAGATGACGCCGATTCGCAAGGTCTTTATGACGCAGTGGAGCGACCCGTCTGATCCCACCATGGTCGGTGAATTTAATCTCAATATCAGTTGCATCGATTTTTTTAATAAAAAATTCCCGCCGGAGACCGTCACAATCCTGATGCTGCAGGCAGTGAGTCAGGGCTTAAGTGAAACCGACTCGTTCCGTTCGTTCTTGAATTACCGGCAATTGTTTCAAAGCAAAGAAGCCTATATGGGGTTAATTGTTAAATTGCCTGACTGTGGCGATCACATTGGCACTATTGTGTTTGAAAATTGCCATCGCATGCCGTTTCAGGAAATTGCTGTGCGAGTACGCAACATCATGAAAATGATGGTTTATTGCTTTAAAAAGCGCGAATACCTGGAAAAAACCTACCCGCATCTTAGCGTTAAACTGGAAAAAATGCTGTATGAACTGGCAACGGATGGCTATGATTACCCCTTGCCAGGGAACGCCGTGGTATCCTTAAGCAATATCGGATTTTGTGGTTATGTGCGAACCAAATCGCCGTTGCGCTGCAATGAAGCCATGAAATTTACGCTACTGGAAGTCGATCGTAAGCCCGTGTGGAATAAAGAAACGCAGGCGTTTGAGCCTCAGGATATTTTACCGGTGTCCATCAGCGCCGATCATCGCATTTTTGATGGCAACATTCCGGTGCCGAAAATGGTGCAGGGTTATTTTAACCAGATGTTCGCCAAGTTTCTTGAAGACTTGGCTAACCCGCCAACCCTCGTGCCTGATACACAGGAAGCGCAACTCTTTAAAGTGATGGAAGAATTGATTGCCCGAAATGTCGACCTGGCCTATAAAACCCTGCTGGTCTTGCAAACCTATTGGGTCGATCCCCTACGCGTTGAAACGCTACTCAGCGAGGAATTACGTCAAGAATTGGAAAATAACCCGCCTGAAGCATTTTATCAATAACTCGGAAACCATAAAGACTGCCCTTGGCAGTCTTTATGGTATTACTATCGGCTTATATCGCCAGCGTCAGAAGGAAAATGGCGGTCAGTGCAACCGTGCCCAATAATAGATTGCCACCAGGCACCAGGACGATACCCCCATTAGGATTGGCGCTGCGGGCGCGCCAGGTCATGATGGCCGGGAGCAGCAGCAAAAGGATGATGCAACAAACGCCTGCGTAAGCCAACGCATGCAGGTAGATACCCGGATTAACCAGAACGACCACCAAAGGCGGGATGAATGTCAGGGCCAATGTCCATTTACCCTGTAAACCTGATTTCTTAAGGGATAAACCATCTGCCAGAAAATCAAATAAACCAATGGACACACCTAAAAAGGCAGTGACCATGCAGATGGATGTGAAAAAGCCAAAAAAGCCGGTGATCCATTGGCTATGAACGGCATTGCTTAATGAATCGGTCAAACCGCTGGTGGTATGTTCGTTACTCGCCAAGGCAATTAACCCTTCCGCACCATCACGTGAAATAACACCCATGATGACCGCATCCCAGATTATATAACAGGTCAGGGGAATCAACGAGCCAAAAAGAATAACCTTGCGCAATGCAGCCACATCATCATTAAAATAATCACGCAGGCTTGGCACAATGGATGCGAAACCAAAGGAGGTGACTAATATCATCAAACTGCCGGTGATGGCCTTAATCGAACCGCCGCTTAAGGTGCTGAAATTGATATGGGGACTGATAATGACGACCAGTAATAAATAAATACCGAGTTTTCCAAACATCAGGCCGCGGTTGACATAATCAACTGCCCGGATGCCGGCATAAACGACCAAGCTGAACAAGCCGGTAAAAATCAGGGCGGTAATCCAGGTTGGCATACTTAAATTGACGCGTCCCAAAATGCCGCCAAGCACATCACTGCCGCCTGAAATGTAGGCCGCGAGGAGGGTATAGAGCAAGAAAAGGTAGGTTATCCAGGCAATGATTTGTCCGGGTAAACCCAGCGTCGACTTGGCCATCGAAACCATGTTGCTGCCTGCTGGTAAGCGCAAATTCACTTCCAGTATCAATAAAGCGCCAACGGTCATGATGAACCAGCATAAAATCAGGAAAAAAATGGAATTGGTAAAACCAACTTCCGCTGTCGAAACGGGTAAGGCCAGCATCCCGCCACCAATGGACGTACCTACGATAAGAAGAATGCCGCCGATGAATTTAGAGTTTGCCAATTTAAAGTCCATTATGTATAAATTTAATACAATATATTAAAGAATATATTCCCCATAGTCAATAGCCTCCTCACGAAGAAGCAAGCTAAATCACATGCAGTAGTTGTAATACTGCATGAATTAACAATAAAAATGAACACATAATCACAAAAACAGGGGTTAATCTGCCGCCTGGGACCTGGTATTCGCTTTTAAATTTCTTACGCCCCAGCATGACCATCAACGCCGGTAAAAGCAACAATAAAATCACACAAAATAGACCGGCATAGCTGAGTGCAGAAATGTAGGCGCCGGGGTAATAAAGCACCAGAAGCAGGGGCGGGAAAAAAGTTAACAGAAATAAACCCAGGCCTTCCTTGCCTCTTTGTTCCACTTTAAGCCCATCAGCTAAAAAACTGATGAGGCAGAGAGAAACCCCCAGAAATGCCGTGAGCATGCAAATGGAAGTGAAAAAGTTAAACAATGACGTAATGAGTGGACTATGCACGGTCTTTGCCAGCATGGCGGCTAATTCACTGTTGGTGCGATCGCTATGCATTAAAGCCGCTAAACCGTCGTTGCCCTCTGATGGCAAGGTGCCAATGATGACCGCATCCCACGCCAGGTAGCAGAGCAGGGGAATAAAGGAGCCAATCAAAATTACCCGCCGCAAGGTTTTGATGTCGTCATTAAAGTATTCGCGAAGATTGGGTACAATGATGGCGAAACCAAATGAAGTCAGTAGCAGCATGATGCTGCTGGCGATGTTGCGGTAATCACCACCATCAAGATAATTTAACTGGATATGGGGGGCAATAAGCACAACCAGGATAAGATAAACGCCCAGTTTGCCAAACATCAACCCGCGGTTCAGCAAGTCGACGCTGCGGATACCGGCATAAACCACCGCGCCAAAGGCTAAAGTGAACAGTAAGCTGGCCTGCCATTCATTGAGGTGGAGTCCGACACGCGAAAAGAGACTGGCAAAAATATCTGCACCGCCTGAGATGTAGGCGGACAGCAGAGTGTACAAGAGAAAAATATAACTCAGCCAGGCGGTCAATAACCCGGCCTTTCCTAAGGTGGCTTCTGCCATGGATACCATGTGTTTGCCGCGTGGTAAATAGAGATTGGCTTCGAGAATAAACAGAGCGCCCAGAGTCATGATGGCCCAGCATATAAAAAGAAAAAAGGTCGATTGCCAGAAACCGGTTGCGGCATTAGCGACAGGCAGGGCCAGCATGCCGCCGCCAATGGATGTGCCTACCACAAGAAGAATGCCGCCAATGAATCGGGATTTCATAATGACCTCCAATGAAGAATCCTGTCCTTAATACTTACAAGCTTCGCATCCCTGAGGCTTTGGGTTTTCGGTGAACCGTTATTTCGTCATGGCCACGGCTGGCATGGGCGCAGGATGCGCGATGGGCGCATTAAACCATTGTATTTCCCCCCGCCGATTCTGAGCGCTGCCGTGAATGATTTTATTGTCTGAGACATCATGCTTATCGCCATACCCTTCTGCCGTGAGGCGTTGAGCCTGAATGCCATTGGCCCATAAAAAGGTCAACATGGCCTCGGCTCGGGCTTGCGACAGCTTTTGTTTATGCCGTCTTGAACCAATGTTATCGGTAAATCCGGCTACATAGATAGTACTATTTGGATATAAACGAAGCAACCGCACAATATTGACCAATGCGGGGTAGCAAATATCATTTAATTCCGGCGTATCGAACACATAATACCGGTCAGTTGGGACAATTAAGGTCATTGTATCGCCGTACTCGACAAATTGAATGTCCTGTTCGTTGAGATCATGAACGATGGATTGTTTGGTTTCCTTATAAAGGCTGGTGGCCGCTCCCGCAATACCGCCCACGACAATGCCCCCGGGAATGGCGGCTGAACTGGCTGCACTGGCCACGGTCCCGGCGATAAGGCCATACGTTGCTCCTTTTGCTGTGTATTTGGGCATGGAGTTATAGGGCTTGAAATTATTGTAGGGTGGTTTATAGCAGCCGCTCAAAGACAAGGGCAGCAGCAGGCTGGATAAAGCCAGGTATCGGGCGGCGTGTTTGGGTGACATTCCTACTCCTGTTACAGATCTAATCCCTCATTATTAAGCATCCCTGCCTATTTCGCAATCAAAGCCCTCATTTTCTGCTGACAAGGCTGAGATGCTCAGGTTTGAATGACTAATTCATTGTAAATTAAAGCCTTAGATAAAAAAACCTGCTAAACAGACTACGCAAGCCCATGATCATTCGTTATAGTGAAAGACCGTCTTAATGGATGTTTCACATGGCCGAGAAAAAATTTTCATTCAAATTAACCCTGGCAGCACTGGGGGTAGTATTTGGGGATATTGGAACCAGCCCGTTGTATGCTATTCGTGAGACACTGTGGGGACTGCCTATCAATGAGCTCGACGTGATGGGCGTTTTGTCGCTGGTTTTCTGGTCGCTTGTCATTGTCATCTCTTTAAAATACCTGGCGGTGGTTCTGCGTGCCGACAACGATGGTGAGGGCGGGATTCTCGCCTTGCTCGCGCTTTTGAAACGCAAGCGTGCCCGGCATGAGCACCTGTTTTATTTAGTCGCCATTTTCGGAGCGGGTTTATTAATCGGCGACGGCATGCTGACACCGGCGATTTCCGTGACCAGTTCCATTGAGGGTTTAAAAACGGTATCGCCGCAACTGGAAAAATGGGTCGTGCCGTTATCCTGCCTCATTTTAGTTGCCCTGTTTTCCATGCAACACAAAGGAACGGCCAAAATAGGCTTTGCTTTTGGCCCTCTGCTGTTGATTTGGTTTGTGACCATTGCCGTCCTCGGGGTGAATAAGATCATGGATAATCCGGAGGTGCTTATCGCGGTGAATCCTTATTATGCCTTTGAATTTTTTCGCGAAAATGGTATGAAAGGGTTTTTCCTTCTGGGGGGCGTATTCCTGGTTGTGACTGGTGGTGAAGCCATGTATGCTGACATTGGCCATTTTGGTAAAAACCCTATTCGCGCCAGCTGGTTTATGATTGCCTTGCCTTGTCTGTTATTGAATTATTTTGGTCAATGTGCCAACCTGTTGGCTCACCCGGAAGACATTGACAACCCCTTTTATAATCTGGCGCCAGACGGCTTTTTTATTCCCTTGCTCATCATTTCAACCATCGCCACCATTATTGCTTCCCAGGCGTTGATTACTGCCACGTTTTCATTGACGCGGCAAGCCGTCTTGCTCGGGTTTTATCCTAAGCTGCAGATTATTCAAACATCCAAAGAGCATGCGGGGCAAATTTACATCCCTCAGGTTAATTTTTTCTTAATGATTGGTACGTTGTTGCTGATTATTATTTTCCAAAGCTCAGCCAATCTTGCTCATGCCTATGGTATCGCTGTTAACTTGACCATGCTGATGGTCACCCTGATGGTGGCTTATGCGTCCGTGAAGGTTTGGCATTGGTCAATTGTCAAAATGCTTTTGGTTTTCTCGTTATTTGTCTCAGTCGATTTACTGTTCCTGGCGTCCAATTCGCACAAATTTATTACCGGCGGATGGGTGCCGATTGGCTTTGCTTTGCTGGTCGCCACCGTCATGTTTACCTGGAATAACGGTTTGCAGTTCTTAAAAACCAATTACTACATGGCTAAAGAAGACATCTCCAAGATAGTGAAACAATTGCATTACAAAACCTTAAACAAGCTTCCCGGGTTAACGGCTATATTTATTACCGATACCTATGATCGAAGTGGCGGCAGTTTTCTACACTTTTTAAAATTGAGCCTGTCGGTCCCACAAAACATTCTGATTGTCAATTATGTGGTACGCAATCGCCCGCACATTTATATCAATCATCGTTTTGAGGTGAATAAACTCGATGACACCATTTACGAATTAACCCTGAACTATGGGTTCATGGATGATATTTCCATCCCTGATGCCCTGATGCTGTTAAATGAGAAAGGGGATTTGCCGTTTAAACTCAATGTCGATAATGCAACCTACCTGGTGGAAATCCCTAATATCATGGCCTCGCGAGAGAAGCGCTCGCTTAATTTTTACTGGCAGGAAAAATTATTCGCCTTCCTGATGCGTAACTACTCGGTCAATCTCAACATTGAATTCTATAAGTTGCCCTACAACCGGACCATGGCTATCGGTACTTATTTCCAGATTTAGTGGTTCCTGACATGACAACCATTGGACAAGGGTTGGGACGGAAGAACAATTTGGATGTTAATGCCTTTAATTGTCGGGCTGCTACGCGCTTCTGACAAGTAGTCAATCAGTGGTACATCAACCACTTTGCCGTATTGTGAAGAGGCCTGGCGGAAAACAGGCGTTCCATTTTTCCAGAAGACAAAGCCCAAGTGCGATACATTAAGATTGGTGCCAATTTCTTTACGTAAATTCCAGTTGGGCCTGACAATTTCAACAATGGCGGCCTCAGGGATCTGCTTGAACAGGTATTGATTAGCCTTACCCCTGGTATCAAACAAAGCCGTAAAAGGCAGGTATGGCAGATTAGATACCGTTCGCGGCAGTTTGCTGCCCAGGACTTGCAACTCTTGAAGCCGTTGCTGGCGCAGGTGTGGGTCCTGATGGAGTAAGCGGATATGATCGTCGCCAAAATGCGCATACCAGGACGGCTTATCAATGAAGGCTGAGGCTGTTTTAAACACGGGCTGTTTGTTTTTATCCACAATGGTGGTGGTGATGTCTTTAACATAACCTTGACGCTGATTATTTTGGTTCCAGTCTAAACCGGTAAAATGATTGCGATGGATAAAGCCCAATTTGCCCTGGCTGTAGCGAAGGTTTCTCAGGCAGTGTTTAAAGGTTTGTTCATTATTGGCCAGCGCAATGGCTAATATCGTGGTGACATAGGTTTCACAGTCAAACGCATCCGTGCGGTAACGCGGGTATTGATCAAAGCGTGCGCGACTGCCTTCACCCAGTGCGCCGAGCACATAAGGCCTTCCGAGGAAATAGCCGCTGATTTTATCAAGGCGCTCTGTCATATCAAAATTCGGTATGTGATTCATGCTGTGATATAGTCCCTTTAACGTCGCGGTTGCCTGCTTTTCTTCAGTAACCGCCGCGCCCGCTGAAAAAGCGGATAAGCCGAGAGAAAGCGTCAGCATGCAGGATAAGAGGGGCTGGCAGTTTTTTTTCATGGTGTTCTCGGCAAATTCGATGGTGAATTTTAACCTTGATGCAACAGAGGTACAAGAATGCTGAATGCAATATGGTTAGGGATGATTGTTTTGTCAGTGGTCGTCGGGGCCATTGAAGGGCGTCTCGACAATGTCGTGCATGCCGTGACCGACTCGGCCAAGTTAGGTTTTGAAATCGCTTTGGGTTTAAGCGGCATCATGGCCTTGTGGTTGGGTATTATGGCCATCGCATCGGAATCAGGCCTGGTCAACCGTTTTGCGCGCTGGCTTAAGCCGGTTTTGCGGCCATTGTTTCCTGATGTACCGGTGGATGATCCGGCCATGGGGGCGATGGTCATGAACATTGCCGCCAATATGCTTGGTCTGGCTAATGCTGCAACACCCTTTGGCCTTAAGGCGATGAATGAGCTGCAACGGTTAAATGGCAAAGCTGAACAGGCAAGCGATGCCATGTGTACTTTTTTAGCTATTAATACATCGAGTGTGCAATTAATTCCAGCGACGGCCATCGCGTTTCTGGCAGCAAACGGTGCTCATCAACCCAGCTCAGTGATTTTCACCTCCCTGATAGCGACCAGCGTATCCACTTTGGTTGCGATCGTGGCGGTAAAACAATTAGCCAAATTACCCGCTTATCGCTTAAGAGAGGTTGGGATAAATGATTGAAATTGCCAATTATATTTCCAATTGGGTGCTGCTTCTTTTTGTTGTTGGTATTCCGCTTTATGGATCCTTTAAAAAAATCAATGTGTTTGACGCCTTCGTCACCGGAGCGAAACAGGGGTTTGAAACCAGTATCAGCATCGTTCCTTACCTGATAGCCATGATGGTGGCGATTGGTATGCTCAGAGCGTCTGGGTTTTTTGAATTATTAAATGCAGCCCTGGCTCCTGTTCTGGCGTGGTTCGGCATGCCGCCGGAATTATTACCCCTGGCTTTAATCAGGCCATTTTCAGGCAGTGCTGCTACGGGTGTGATGGCTGAATTGATCCATGAAAACGGCGGGGATTCGTTCATTTCAAAAACAGCAGCCACCATGATGGGCAGTACCGAGACTACCTTTTATGTCATTGCGGTTTATTTTGGCGCTGTGGGGATTAAACGAACCCGTCATGCCATCCCGGCTGGGCTGCTTGCGGATTTGGCCGGCATCATCGCGAGCGTGATGGTTTGCCGCTATCTTTTTTTGTAGTGGTAGACGCAGCCGCTGGTGTGGATGACCCATTTAACCGGGATGCGGGTAATACCGGCATGATGACAATGTCGTGCAGTCGCCAGTTGTATTGTTCAAGCTTGTGGCGCAAGGCATGAAGTTTGATCAAAGAGACATCATCTGCCTTGGGTTCAATCAGGATGTCGCCGAAAAAGACATGGCCTTCGTCACGAAAACGAGTCGTCACCGACTGAACCCAATCTTCTTTTTTAATCAGGGCCTTGACGTCGGCAATCAGGGGATCGGTTTTTTCATTGCCTATCATTTTAGGGATCTCATCCACCAAATCGAAGACAGATTGTTTAAAATTCTTGTAGCCATCGTGGATGATACTGATTGAAATCAACAGGCCAACCCCTGCATCCGCCCACCAGTAACCCAACCCAATGCCCAGAATGCCGATGATACTGGCAAAGGCACTCATCCAGCTGGCTTTGTTCATTTTTGAATCAGTAAATAGTATTTTGTCGTAGAGTTTTCGGGAAAGAGGGAGTTTGACATGGCCTAAAATGGTTGAGGGGATGCCTGACCATAAGAGAGCAGGAATCATGATGAATCCTAACCAAATGGAATGCCCAAAGAAAAACACATTGGGGATGGTGGGGTGCTCGTGTTTCAGCAGCACAATGACCCCGTCGACCAATAGATAAATGCCTAAAATCAGTAAGGCCAGGGAACTGGTAAAAAAAGACATGGTGGTGACGCGATGAAAACCATAGGGGAAATTGCGATTGGCTTTCCATTTAACAATGCGGCTGGCTATCAAAAAAGAAAGCGGCGGGATAATACCGAGCATGTCTTCAAGCCAGATTGTTTTCATGGTTTGCGAATTGGACATGACTAAAAACGAAAAAAAACTGGTGGAAATCATGTAAAAAAATGAAATCCATTCATAGCGGATTGCCTGCGCGTAAACGGGTTGTAATTTTGCTGGAAATTCCAGGGTTTTAGTCACGTGCAGCATGCTGAATTGTCCTCTGCTTTTCAATGAATTCATTCACCTGTTTAAGCCAGGCATTCTCACCGGGCGGTACCGCCAGCACATAAGCAGCATGATCGTTTTTATCATAAGGCACAGTAAACGCGAGGATTTCAGACCAAGGGGAATCCTGATGAATCGCACAGGCAACGATATCTATTTTATAGTCCTGCAACCGACGGTATAATACATCCTGAGGGTCTGAAAACCAGATTACTTCTGCGTTCAAATGTTTCGCTAATGTCTTCAATAAGGCCATTTCGTCTGATGATGCGGTATGGTTTAAACAAACCCCGGCTTTTAAGCGGTGAGTCTTGCGAATTTTATTTAAGGTTTGATTGGGATCATCAGGGAACTGGCAGCCCGAAAGAACTGCTACAAGACTGATCGCGAGTAGGCTGTTTATCCATTCATGCATGAGATTCCTTTCTTTGGCCCTATACCTGTCGGTGTTAATTTTCACCAGACGATTATCAGTATCCGGTGGCGTTTTCTGCGGTTAAAAATTAAAAATCCTTAATTATCAGGTATTCATTTTATCGAAACCTATGGTAATGTTAAATGGAAATCGACCGTTCATGGTTGTTATTCATGCTGTAATCAAGTCACTAATGAACAAAAATATAAGGAAATGTCATGAATTCAAAGCTTCTATTTTCTTTGGTTTGCAGCGCCGTGTTGTTCGCTTCCGGTTGCAATACCAACCCTCATTTTTATAATGATACCAATCAGCCTGTGACGCATGTTTCAGTTGAACAAAAGCAAACAGATGCCAAGATTTTAAGCAGCTTGATTGTGTTGAATAAAAACGAAATTGCTGCCGCCAATACTGCGCAACAAAAATCAGCCAATCATGCGGTTAGAAATTATGCTGAAATCATGAACAAGGCTCACAGCAGAAACCTGCAGGAAGCAGAGCGCTTAAGCCAGAAACTGGATGTTGCTCCCAAACAAGGTCAAACGGCAGCTCAGCTGCAACGAAAAGGCCGACAAGAATTGGCTGCTTTAAACCGTCTGCAAAATCATGCATTTGATCGTGCCTACATCAATGCCATGGTAAAAGATCACGCGGCTGCTCTGCAATTGCTGGATCAACGTTTGATTCCGCAAGCGACTAATCCGCAATTACGTCAATACCTGGAAGCGACCCGTGCCAATGTGGCTCAGCATTTAAAACAGGCACAAGCCGTTCAAAACCAATTAGCTAATTCCTAATGACAAAAAAACCGGGCGAGCGTCTGCGCGTCCGGTTTTTATCCTGATTTTCATTTGGGTTGGTTAGCCTTTTTTACCCTGCTTTCTTGCCTTGCTGGCCAGATTGCCTTCCTCATACAGTTTCAATTGCGCAAGCAGCGTGTTGGTATTGGCTTTAAATGTCGCTAATTCACGGCCTGAGATGGGCGCTCCTCTGGGGAGTGTGACCGTAGTCGGGTTTTTAGGCTGGCCGTTGATATGAAACTCATAATGACAATGCGGGCCGGATGCTAAACCGGTTTGACCCACGTAGCCAATAACCTGTCCCCGGCGTACAAAATCACCGCGGGATAAGCCTTTCTGGAATTTGAGCATGTGACCGTAAATGGTACTGTAAAGCTTGTTATGATTAATTTTAATCATGTTCCCATAACCGCTTTGTCGACCAATAAGTTCAATACGGCCATCACCCGTGGCTTGAATAGGTGTGCCAATACGTGCCGCCAGATCCACCCCTTTATGAGCCCGACGATAATGCAGGATGGGATGATAGCGCGACAGACTGAAGGTTGAACTGATATGGCTGAAGCGAATGGGGTAGCGATTAAATGCCTTTTTAAGGCTGGTGCCCTGGGGAGTGTAATAGTCGGTGCGCCCATCGCGGCTGGTATGGCGTATGGCCTGGAAGGTGCGGCCGCCATTTTTGTAAGAAACGGCAAGAATATCACCCGTTCCGACTAATTTATCTTCAATGTAATAGGCTTTGTAAATAATGGTAAAGCGATCACCCGCTCTCACATCGCGAGCAAAATCGATATCCCAGGTAAAAATATCTGTCATTTGTTGAATGAGCTTGTAGGGGATGTTGTTGCGTTTGGCCGTACTGTACAGTGACCCCTTGACGGTTGCAGTCAGAAAATGGCTGTGGCTGTTCATTTTCCGTGAATTGATTTTACTTTTATAGTGGGCCCCGTCACGGTAGACCACCATGTATTGGGTACTGGTAAACGGCAGGATCATCTTTTCCAGCACTTGCTCGTTGACCAGAAATTGAATTTCCTCATTGGGTTTAAGTTTGGACAATGCTTTGGCATGCGGATTGTCTTTAATAATAATGCCTAGCGTCTTGGCACTTAATCCAACCCGATTAAACACACTGGCTAACGAGTCGCCGGGGCGCGCTTTGATGATTTTCCATTCCTTGCCATGGATTATTTTCTTTTTGGCCACCACCGGGGCTGCCGTTTTTACCGGTTGAGGTGCTTTCTTTGCAGCAGCGACGGCAACAGTACCAACCGACGTGGGGCCAGCGGCCTTGATCACAGCGGTTTGATGAGGGGCTTCCTGTTTGGCATGGGGAAGTGCGACACTGCGATTCGTAAAGCGTGTTTTCTGCTTATGAGGGAATGACTTGACCAGAATAAACGGCAAGGCAAACGCGATAACCAAAGCAATCAGCGCCAGCAATTTAGATGGTTTTTCCGGACTATTTAATGAGACATTGGGTCTGTGATCCATGTTTCGCCTTTACTACTGTCATCCCAGGAGAATCTGTTAATTAAAATAAACGTTGTTACAGTCTTCTTTGGCTCTGACCGCTTAAGTAATAAGGTATCCCAATCGTGTCCAGTGATTGACGAATCAGCCGTTACTAGTCATTACCATCCTAAAGCGTTCATGCTTTTTTGCTTATTCTTTGTACTGTCCTCTAGCGAGAACAGAATAACCGGGCTAAGATACTCGCTGCAAGAAGTTAGGTCAATCATTAAAAAAGGTTTTACACGCATGATAATCGCAGATTCCGCCTACAATGAGTTAAAAAGAGGGTGTGAGGAAATTCTTCCGGAACAGGAACTTGAAAAAAAATTACTCAAAAATCGCCCCTTGCGTATTAAAGCGGGCTTTGACCCGACCGCACCCGATTTGCATTTAGGCCATACGGTATTACTGAATAAGCTGCGTCAATTTCAGCAGCTGGGGCATGAAGTCATTTTTCTTATTGGTGATTTCACCGCCATGATTGGCGATCCAACCGGTAAAAATGTGACCCGTATGCCATTGACCCGCGAAGAGGTATTGGCTAATGCAGAAACCTATCAGCATCAGGTTTTTAAAATTCTCGATCCTGCAAAAACCACTATTGCCTTTAATTCGCAGTGGCTGGGTCAATTAAACGCAGCGGATCTAATTCGTCTGGCCGCGACCCATACCGTTGCAAGAATGCTGGAGCGTGATGACTTCAATAAACGTTATACATCCGGACAGCCTATTGCCATTCATGAATTCCTCTACCCGCTCATCCAGGGCTATGACTCGGTGGAATTAAAAGCGGACGTGGAATTAGGAGGAACGGATCAGAAATTTAACTTACTCATGGGGCGGGAGTTACAAAAGCATTACGTCCATGAACCGCAGGTTATTATGATGCTGCCACTGATTGAGGGATTGGATGGCGTCAAGAAGATGTCTAAATCATTGAACAATTACATTGGAATAGCAGAAAGTGCGGACAGCATGTTTGGCAAAATCATGTCCATCAGTGATGAATTAATGTGGCGATACCTTGATTTATTAAGTTTCAGACCCATCTCAGATATAGAGATACTTAAAAAGTCGGTTGCAGAAGGCTACAACCCCCGCGATGTAAAAATTGAACTGGCAAAAGAAATCATTGCCCGCTTCCATGATCTGGCGGCGGCTGAGCGGGCGCATCAGGCTTTTGTTGAGCGGTTTCAAAAAGGCGAGATACCGGAAGACTTGGTGGAGCAGGAACTGGCCATCAGTGAGCCCATCAGCATTGCCCAATTATTAAAACAGCTG
>NZ_LNYA01000024.1:183888-268643 GCF_001467615.1 Legionella erythra
CTTGAGGAGACTCAGGTTATATGGTCAAGAAGAGAAGCGCAAACGGTGGATGCCTTGGCAGTAAGAGGCGATGAAGGACGTGGAATCCTGCGAAAAGCTCTGGGGAGTTGGAAACGTGCGTTGATCCAGAGATGTCCGAATGGGGGAACCCGGCTGTAGAAATACAGTCATCTTTAACTGAATACATAGGTTAAAGAAGCGAACTCGGGGAACTGAAACATCTAAGTACCCGAAGGAAAAGAAATCAATTGAGATTCTCTCAGTAGCGGCGAGCGAACGGGGAAGAGCCTGGTGTGATTTATTAATCAATGGAGTAGAACAGATTGGGAAATCTGACCGTAGGGGGTGATAGTCCCGTATACGCAGATTGATTAAGGAACTAAGCACGCGAAGAAGTAGGCCGGGACACGTGAAATCCTGGTTGAAGATGGGTGGACCATCATCCAAGGCTAAATACTCCTTACTGACCGATAGTGAACCAGTACCGTGAGGGAAAGGCGAAAAGAACCGCGGAGAGCGGAGTGAAATAGACCCTGAAACCGTTTGCGTACAAGCAGTGGGAGCATGGCTTAGGCTGTGTGACTGCGTACCTTTTGTATAATGGGTCAGCGAGTTACTTTCAGTGGCGAGGTTAACTGAATAAGGAAGCCGTAGAGAAATCGAGTCTGAATAGGGCGAGAGTCGCTGGGAGTAGACCCGAAACCGGGCGATCTAGCCATGTGCAGGATGAAGGTTGGGTAACACCAACTGGAGGTCCGAACCGGGTAATGTTGAAAAATTATCGGATGACGTGTGGCTAGGAGTGAAAGGCTAATCAAGCCCGGAGATAGCTGGTTCTCCCCGAAAGCTATTTAGGTAGCGCCTCGTGAATGATTACTGGGGGTAGAGCACTGTTTCGGCTAGGGGGCTGTCATGGCTTACCAAACCGATGCAAACTCCGAATACCGGCTAATTGAATCACGGGAGACACACGGCGGGTGCTAACGTCCGTCGTGAAGAGGGAAACAACCCAGACCGCCAGCTAAGGTCCCCAAGTTATGATTAAGTGGGAAACGATGTGGGAAGGCATAGACAGCCAGGAGGTTGGCTTAGAAGCAGCCACCCTTTAAAGAAAGCGTAATAGCTCACTGGTCGAGTCGGCCTGCGCGGAAGATGTAACGGGGCTAAAATCATACACCGAAGCTGCGGATGTGCCTTAAAGGCACGTGGTAGGGGAGCGTTCTGTAAGCTGATGAAGGTTCATTGAGAAGTGGGCTGGAGGTATCAGAAGTGCGAATGCTGACATGAGTAACGATAATGAGGGTGAAAAACCCTCACGCCGGAAGTCCCAGGTTTCCTGCACGACGTTAATCGGAGCAGGGTGAGTCGGCCCCTAAGGCGAGGCTGAGAGGCGTAGTCGATGGGAACCAGGTTAATATTCCTGGACTTTCTATAAGTGGTGATGTGGGGACGAAGAAGGCTAGATGAGCCGGGCGTTGGTTGTCCCGGTACTTGCACGTAGGTGGAGAGACTTGGCAAATCCGGTCTCTTGTTAACACGGAGGTGCGAAGTGGTTCTGACCCTTCGGGGTGCAGAGAAGTCATTAATGCCAGGCTTCCAGGAAAAGCTGCTAGCCATAACTTATAGAGAACCGTACCGCAAACCGACACAGGTGGACAGGTAGAGAATACTAAGGCGCTTGAGAGAACTCGGGTGAAGGAACTAGGCAAAATGGTACCGTAACTTCGGGAGAAGGTACGCCCTTGATGGTTAGTTGCCTGCGCAACAAAGCTGTTGAGGGCCGCAGAGACCAGGTGGCTGCGACTGTTTATTAAAAACACAGCACTCTGCAAATTCGTAAGAAGACGTATAGGGTGTGACGCCTGCCCGGTGCCGGAAGGTTAATTGATGGGGTTATCTTCGGAGAAGCTCTTGATCGAAGCCCCGGTAAACGGCGGCCGTAACTATAACGGTCCTAAGGTAGCGAAATTCCTTGTCGGGTAAGTTCCGACCTGCACGAATGGCGTAACGATGGCCACACTGTCTCCACCCGAGACTCAGTGAAATTGAAATCGCTGTGAAGATGCAGTGTACCCGCGGCTAGACGGAAAGACCCCGTGAACCTTTACTATAGTTTTGCACTGGACTTTGATGATAACTGTGTAGGATAGGTGGGAGGCTAAGAAGTGCGGACGCCAGTTCGCATGGAGCCGACCTTGAAATACCACCCTGTTATTATTGAGGTTCTAACTTGGTCCAGTAATCCTGGATAAGGACAGTGTATGATGGGTAGTTTGACTGGGGCGGTCTCCTCCCAAAGAGTAACGGAGGAGCACAAAGGTACCCTCGGTACGGTCGGACATCGTACCAAGAGTGTAAAGGCAAAAGGGTGCTTGACTGCGAGAGTGACGGCTCGAGCAGGAACGAAAGTTGGTCTTAGTGATCCGGTGGTTCTGTATGGAAGGGCCATCGCTCAACGGATAAAAGGTACTCCGGGGATAACAGGCTGATACCGCCCAAGAGTTCATATCGACGGCGGTGTTTGGCACCTCGATGTCGGCTCATCACATCCTGGGGCTGAAGCAGGTCCCAAGGGTATGGCTGTTCGCCATTTAAAGTGGTACGCGAGCTGGGTTTAGAACGTCGTGAGACAGTTCGGTCCCTATCTGCCGTGGGCGTAGGAAAATTGAGAGGAGCTGCTCCTAGTACGAGAGGACCGGAGTGGACGAACCTCTGGTGTACCGGTTGTCACGCCAGTGGCATTGCCGGGTAGCTAAGTTCGGACGGGATAACCGCTGAAAGCATCTAAGCGGGAAGCCTCCCTCAAGATGAGTTTTCCCATGAAGCCCGTTGAAGACTACGACGTTGATAGGCGAGGTGTGGAAGCGTAGTAATGCGTGAAGCTAACTCGTACTAATTGGCTGATTGTCTTGACCATATAACCTGATGCGCTTCAGGTTATATGGATAACATGAATGTGACTCTATTTTTTACCGGCCTCGTGGCCAACCCGGGTAAGACCGGAAAAACCATGATGCTTAAACCGTTTTCCTGGCGACCATAGCAGTTTGGAACCACCTGAATCCATCTCGAACTCAGAAGTGAAACAGACTCGCGCCGATGATAGTGTGAGGCTTCCTCATGTGAAAGTAGGTCATCGCCAGGGTTTTATTCCGAAGCGGCTCAGATAATATCTGCGCCGCTTTTTTTTGTCTAAATCCGGCATCCAGGCCTGTACTTCATTTTTGGTTAATGCACGACTCCAAGACTTAAAAATTGATTATCGAGGTAGGCTGTAAAGAGCGTCATGTTCTCTTGGCTGCTCTGACAGGATCAATGGAGGACAATCCGGTTCCCACCCGCATGCCGGCCTTCTTCCAAGGCGCTATGAGCGTCGTTAATAAGACTGGAGCTTTCTTGATGTACATCCCGATCATAAAACGCGACCCCAATGGTTATAGTGGCTTTAATTTCTCCGGCTTGAGTCGCCATGGGCTCATGTTCAATGTTTTGTCGAAGCCGTTCCGCTGACTTTAATATCTCGTGTTTATCATTAAGCGGTAAGATAATCATGAATTCTTTACCACCTAAATACCCTACGGATGCGTCACTGTGGCAATGAATTACCAGATTGCGCGCAATGGCATACAATAGGTCATTGCCTACTTCTGCACCATATTCATCTGCGAATGATTTAAAGCTATCAATTGATACATTAAATAATCCAAAAGTTTCCTTGTCCTGCTTACTGAGCGTCATTTGTTGTTGCAATAATTGCATAATGCCATTTGCATTCCAGGTTTTGGTAACCCCATCAAGCAATGTCATCCGTTCCGGGCATTCAAGTTCAATAGTGCGTCTTTTAAAAGCCTCCAGGGAGTGAAAATTATTAATTTCTGAATCAACCAGGGCAGCCAGATCATGCAAAATTGATTTTTCAGTGGGGGAAATGTGACGCGGCTTGTTATCAATTATGCAAAGCGCACCGATGGGATGATGGTCTTGACTCGCATGAATGGGGTAACCTGCATAAAAGCGTATCGAAGCCTTCTCGCCAGTAACCAGAGGGTTATTTTTAAAGCGAATATCGGATTGAGCGTCCGGTACGATCAATGCCTCTTCTTTTAGAATGGTGTGGCCACAAAACGAGATTTCCCGTGGTGTTTCGGTTAAGTTGGAGCCAATAATGGATTTAAACCACTGTTTGTCCTTATCGATCAAGCTAATCGCCACAATGGGTACATCAAATATTTTTTTGGTTAGGCTGGTTATTTGTTCAAATCCTTGTTCCATCGGGGTATTAATCAATCCTGTGGCATGCAATGCTTTTAATCGTTCGGCTTCATGAGTATGAGCTTTTGGTTTAATCATAACTTATCTCCTATACATATTAAGTCTAGGTAACAAGAAGTTATAAAGCAAAATTATCAGTATTTTCTGTTATAAATTTTTGAAATTTATTATTCGATTAATTAGATTTGTCTTGAGCGTTTGCTTTGCTGATAAAAACGGCGGTGATTGCACTGAAGTAATTGCGAAGTTAAATCGTAAATATACAGGCTATGATTTTTTTAAAAAAGCATGACATTTATCTTCTCATATTTCTTAATAAAATCATTAAAAATATCGTCAATTATGTCTAATAATACATTTATGTAAAAACATATGCCCGTTAATTAGTACCTGAGCCGTGTCTTCATCTGCATGACCACTCATGATAATGATGGGGAGTTTGCAATGGTATTTTTCGAATTTCTTCAATCAGTTGAATGCCACGCATATGGGGAATGAGTAAGTTGGTGATGAGATATCTCACGCTTTAGAGAAACCATTGAACAGGTATAGTAATCAAGTGATGCTCAATTTTGACCGCCCTGGTTAGGTGGAGTCCACCAATACTTAGACTCTGTCATGGCGCTTCATGGCGCGTGCATTCGATAGTCAATAAAAACAGTCTGTAACAACATGAATGCCTTCTGACGGGTGCTACAGACACGTTGCGGCACCGCCACTTCAGCATCAATACGCCTGCCTTTAGAATTTTCTGCAGCAGTCCTCTTACCCGAACCTCTTCATAATATTGACAAAATCCTGATTATTACCTTAAATAAAATGACATGCATGCTGGTTTTATCAATTAATGCATAAAGCTTGCTTGAGTTTGTGTAATGTGAGGGCGATATGGCCATTCTAAAGGGTAATTTAGCGGGGAAAAAAGAGAAAGTAAAAATTGAGCTCAAATTGGATACATTGAGGGCAATAGAATGTTATTGCCAGTGGGCCAAAATTGATGACATCGGTTATTTTGTTGAAGAGGCAGCGCAATTTGTTTTTTCAAAAGACAGGGATTGGAAACAACACTTAAAGCAACTAAAAAAAGCTGGCCAATCCTCAGACAATTAAGCCTGCGCGAGCAGGCTTAATTGCTATTATTTTCATTGCTCTATAAGGGTGTTCCTCTGACGAGGAGTACGACAATAAAAATCACTAATAAAAGCCCAACAATACCTGAAGGACGATAGCCCCAACCGGCGCTGTAAGGCCATGCAGGCAATACCGCGGCCAGCAATAGTATTAAAATGATTAATCCTAAAATACTCATGATTTCGCTTCCTTTTTATTAAACTGAGCATCATTACTCAATTAAAATCTATTATTTATTATAGTTCATTTAATAAAAATCAAGAAAAAATTGACGGTTAACCATGTGTAAAAATGATTCGAAAAACGAGATATTATGAGCTTATTTTTAAGGTGTATTTGACAGTTATAACGCCTGTTACGCTGGGGATGCGCAAATAATATTACTTCTTTTATCGGGGGGGCTGATCATGAATAATAGGTTAAAATCCTGTTTTTTGTCATCGCGGTCACCGGCCGGCGAATTTCACTAATGCTATTGCTCATGCCGCGTTATCAGCCCGGTTTGTGACCGCCAATAGGAGTCGTATCGGTATGAAAATGGGTGGTAAAGTCTGGATAAATGAATCTGATTTTGTGTCGAAAAAGCGGTTCATCATAACTGCCTTCCGCTTGTGACTTATCTGTGTCTGCGTGAGCACAGGTCTTTTCTTATAATCAAGGTTGTATATAAGGTCCAAGGGCATGTGGTCGAATAATAAGTCATTTTTTCTATTTTGACAACAGGAATAAGTCATTTAAGTTGCATGATTATGTAATATATTTACCTAAAGTTTTTATTATATACAGCCATTGAATTTGACAAATTTTTAATAAAACATTATTGTTAAAATAAGTTGCATTAATTAATAATTAGATAATAATTTATTTTTATATTTATTTGCATTGAAAAATGGAATTTATTTCTATAGGAGTTTGTTATGGAAAATAGAATTAACCATGGTAAATATGGTCGGGAAAATTCAGGTCAAACCAATGACCCCGATGACATCAATGATGAATGAAAATCTCCTCGACAGGAAGACGTTAAGAATTATCGCTATCCATTGGAAAATGAAGCCGACATGGATGTTGATGATGACGACGAACGATTGAACAATCATTTTGGTAAAAATAATCCCTCAATTTAATGTCACCTACTCCCTCCCTTAGGGGAGGGGAAACAGCCTTGAATAACGACGCTTTCCAAAAAGCCTGCATTGACGACATGGTCAACGGCCATACCAAAGCACGGCTCATCGATAACCATTATTTAAATCAAATGTGCAATCCACAGTTAAAGGATCATCCCGAACAGACCCGTAAAGTGCAGAAAGAAATAAAACAAAGCCATTAATAGCTTTGTTTGGGTTTCAAATCGAGCGTAATCACATCATCCGGTCCACCCCCTGGAGGCACGACCGTAATGGTTGTATTGGTGAATGAACCAATTTCATACTCGTCGGCCTCCAGGGATACAGAGCCCCCTTTCTGGTTGCGTGCCGAAGCGACATCTGCAATTTGAGATAAATCATCCGCTGAAATGGTTTTGCCGCGTATGACTTCGATTGTTCGAGTCCCTTCGCTTAAGTCAGCCAGTTGCAGGGATTGCGATGAAGCATAGCCCGGTATTGCCAAACCGGTTAATACAGCCAGAAACACTATCCGTATGATCATGCTATTCACTCTCGTTTGATAAACTTATTTAACTATAGCTCATTCAGCAACCCATTTAGGCCGGGGAGGCTAAATGGAGGAGCAAGGCCTTTTGAACATGCAGGCGGTTTTCGCTTTGCTTAAAAATAAGGGAAGAGGGACTATCCGGTAAGGTCGAGGATACTTCTTTTCCTCGTGTCATGGGCATGCAATGCATGAATACCGCTTCAGGGTCTGCCAACGTCATCAACGCTTCATTCACCTGAAAGCCGGTAAATTCTTCCTCATCACCTACCGTAAAACCCATGCTTGTCCAGACATCGGTGTAAACAGCCTGAACATCACGCACGGCCTCTTGGGGATGAGTGAAGGCTTTAATGTGCTCAGGATAATGGCTTTGAGCAAGGGCGACCAGCGCGCGATTGGGTTGACGCTCATCCGGGCAGCAATAATGGATGGTCATGCCCAGTTGCGGTGCCAGCAGCAACAGGCTATGCAGGATATTATTACCATCCCCCACATAAGTGAGCGTCAACCCGTCAAGCGAATTAAAATGCTCATTAAGCGTCAGTAAATCAGCAAGAATCTGGCAGGGGTGATGCAAGGCTGAGAGGCCGTTAATAACCGGCACAGCGGCATGCTTAGCCATTTCAATCAGGGTTTCATCATCATGAGTACGAACCATAATGAAATCAGCATAGCCATTTAACACCCGGGCCATGTCCGCAGGTGTTTCCTGTTTGCGTGTCGCGCTGACGCTTTCAATAGCTATCCCGCCCATGCTTTGTATCGCCAGGGCAAAGCTTAGGCGGGTTCGGAATGAGGGCTTCTCAAAAATCATGGCCAGCGTTTTATTGACTAAGGCCTGACGATAAAAGGCCGGTGTTTTTTTAATGGCTTTCGCCTGATTAAGAATCAGCTGCATGTCCTGACGGTTTAATTCCATACCGGTAAGCAAATGCCTGAGAGGCGATAAGCGTGCTGTATTTTTTTCATACGGCTGCCTCAGATTATTCACTTCTGTAATGCCGGTATCCAGACCAAATATGGCTTGTTGCAAATTAATGACAAAGGTATTCGGGGTGACCTCGGTGATGGGCGAGGTGTCTGTCTGCTCATGCAGCAGGGCATCAGGATTGGGTTTTGGAAGAGACATCTGGATCCTCCTTTAATAATTCAGTGAGAGAACAATGCCTGGATTCTGCCTCGGCAACCCAGAGCCCCACCTGATGGTGCGCGTCACGAAACGGCATGCCGTTGATCACAAGGGATTCCAGAAGACGGGTGGCATCCAGGTAACCGCTTTTGGCCTGCTCGTTCATCCAGTCGGTATTAAACGTCAGGCTTTGCAAGAAAGGGGTCATGATGGATAAGCAGGCGTTGACCGTCGCGACGGTATCGAAGAGCGCTTCCTTATCTTCCTGCATGTCCTTGTTATAAGCGAGAGGTAATCCTTTCATCACCGTTAGTAGGGCCATTAAGTGCCCATAGACTCGCCCGCTTTTACCGCGAATGAGTTCAAGCACATCCGGGTTTTTTTTATTCGGCATTAAGGACGAACCGGTAGCAAAGGCATCGCTTAAGGTGATGAAATGAAACTCACGGGTTGCCCAGAGAATCAAATCCTCGCAAAGTCTCGACAGATGCATCATGATGAGCGAGGCGACATGGACCAGTTCAATAACAAAATCACGATCACTGACGGCATCGAGTGTATTGTCGACAATGCCATCAAAACCAAGCGTTGAGGCCACCCAGGCCCTGTCAAGGGGCAGGCTGCTGCCTGCCAGGGCCCCAGCACCCAAGGGTGAATAATTCATCCGCTTGTACCAATCATCAAGCCGGCTCTTATCGCGTTGAAACATACATTGATAGGCGCCAAAATAAGTACCCAGACGAATGGGTTGGGCTTGCTGCAGATGCGTGTACCCAGGCATCCAGTTTTCCTGATACTGATTGGCCATTTCGCTTAGGCAAGAAATCAGGGCGTCAAGCTTCTGCTTAAATTGCTGCCCGGCATCGCGGCAGTATAAGCGCAGGTCCAGCGCTACCTGATCATTGCGGCTGCGTCCGGTGTGTAATTTTTTACCGGTATCTCCGAGTTGTGTAATGAGGAGTTGTTCAATGAACATGTGAATGTCTTCGCTGCCCTGGTCAATATCATGCAAGCCCTGCTCTAGCTCCGCCTTGATTTTCACCAGGGCGGCGTCAATGGCTGCCCCCTCGTCGGCTGTCAGCAGGCCTTGCCGGGTCAGCATTGCCGCATGGGCGCGACTACCGTCGATGTCATGTTTGAAAAGTTTTTGATCAAACGACAGGGAAGCATTAAATTCATTCACGCGGGCATCCAGTGCCTGTTTAAATCGTCCACCCCAGGTTTTATTGGTCATCCTGCACCCCTTGATGATGCACCAGCCCGTACACTTTGGCTGACAGAGAAAAAAGATTAATAAAGCCTTCTGCGTCTTTCTGATTATAAACACTGTCCTCCTCAAAGGTTGCCAAGGCGGGATTATGCAGGCTGAAAGGCGACTGCATGCCGCAGGGGATGATATTGCCTTTGAAGAGTTTTAACCTGACACTGCCGCTGACGTGCTGTTGCGTGACGGCGATAAAAGCGTCCAGGGCTTTTTTACTGGGTGAAAACCAGCGTCCTTCATACACCAGATTGGCATAATGCGGCTGCAGGGATTGTTTGAGGTGCAGGGTGTGCCTATCCAGGCACAGGCTTTCAAGCATTTGGTGTGCTTTATAGAGCACGGCCGCCCCGGGCGCTTCATAAATGCCACGTATTTTCATGCCCACCAGGCGATTTTCAACAATATCGGCCACGCCGATACCGTGTTTGCCCGCGAGCTCATTCAATTGTTGCAGGAGGTGAACAGGCGTTAATTTCGCTCCATTTATCGCCCGCGGCACGCCTTGCTCAAAGTCGAGGGTAACAATCTCCCCTTCATCCGGTGTTTTTTCAAGCGGCGTTGTCATCAGTAATACATCATCCGGCATGGGGGTGGCCGGATCTTCAATGGCGCCACCCTCGTGTGAGATATACCAGATATTGTGATCACGGGAATAGGGTGCTTTGGGTGTGACCGGCACGTCGATGCCATGGGCTTTGGCGTAATCAATGGCTTGTTGCCGTGATTTGATTTCCCATATTCGCCAGGGAGCGATAATCTGTAATTGTGGCGCCAAGGCTTTAACGGTGTATTCAAAACGTACCTGATCATTGCCCTTGCCGGTGGCACCGTGGGCAATGGCGTCGGCCTTTTGAGCCAGGGCAATTTCCACCAGTTTTTTGGCGATTAACGGCCGCGAAATGGTGCCCAGCACATATTGCTCTTCATAGAGAGCGCCGGATTTGACCAAGGGCCAGAGATAATCGGTCACAAATTCAGTCTGCACATCAACGACAAAGGCTTCGGCCGCACCGCTTGTTAATGCCTTTTTTTGAATGGCCTTGAGGTCTTCCTGCTGCCCGAGATCGCAAATCACCGCGATCACCTCGGCACCCGGCACATGCTCCTTAAGCCAGGGAATCATGACGGACGTATCCAGTCCGCCTGAATAAGCCAAGGCAATTTTTCTGATTGTTTTTTTCATGTTCATCCCCTTAATAATACGTTTGCAAGGCGGCGATTGGATCGTCTAGGTCAGCGGTGTTTAAATCCGCAATGAGATTGCCCTGGTTAATGACCACCAGCCGTTCGGCAATGCCGGTTAAGAAAGGCAGGTCATGGGAAGCAATCACCATGGATACGTTCATGTCCTTTACCTGGTTTAACAAGGCAACGACATCATTCGTGCTGCTTCTGTCCAAACCCGAAGTCGGTTCATCGCAGAGCAGCCAATCAGGTTTCATCATCAGGCTTCTGGCTAAAGCGACACGCTGTTTTTGTCCGCCAGATAATTGTTGCGGAAACGCGTCTACTTTTGACGTAAGCCCCAAAAAATCAAGTAACTGAAGCGCCCGTTCTTCGTGATTGATGTCTTTTTCATGAAGGCTTGGTGCATATACCAGATTATCAAGAACGGTCATGTGCGGGAACAGTTGAAAATCCTGAAACATGAATCCGCTTTTGCCGCCTAATTCAATTCTGCCGCTGTCTAAGGTCTCAAGTTGCTGGATGCAACGTAGCAAGGTTGATTTACCGCTGCCCGACGGGCCGGCAAGACCGACCACGCTGTGGGCCGCGATGCTTAAGCTCAGTTGATTCAGGACAACGGTGTCGCCAAACTGTTTGCAGGCTTTAGTGATTTGTAACATAGTCACCTCGTTTTTCAATCGTTTTGCCAAGCCATTCAATGAATAAAACCAGGCTGTAGTAGTAACATCCAGCTATGCACAAGGGTATGAAGTAGGTAAATTGCTGGGCGGCTAAAGACTGCGCCTGACGCATTAAATCCATACCGCCTATGGTTGAAATCAAGGCCGTCTCTTTCAGCAGGGCGATGATTTCATTGATAATGGCCGGGAAAATGGCTTTTACCACCTGCGGGAGAATGATGTCTTTCCACAGGTAGAACGTCGGAATCTGAAGCGTGGCTGCGGCTTCAAATTGTCCCTTCGGTAAACCTTCAATGCCGGCACGCAGGATTTCCGCAAAATAAGCGGAGCTGTTAAGTCCAAAGGCAATAATACCGGCGATAAGAATGCTTGGGCGTGCCCCGGTTAAAGCCGGCGCTGAGAAATAAATCAGGCTCAATTGTAAAATTAACGGTGTGCCTCTCAAAATAGAAATCAATCGGTTGATGCACCATGTTGCGATACCATAATAACGTCCGATAGACCATAAACTGCCGAGTACCAGACCGAGGGTAATACCACCGGCCAGCAGTTGCAGCGTCAAAGCAATCCCTTGGCCGATAAACCATAAATTCTGGCTCCACTCGTTCATAAGGACTCCTTAAACCACTGCGCTTTCAGTTGCTTTATTTCGCCTTTGTCTGTCAGGCGTTGAAGGGCCTGATTGATTTGCAGAGTCAGGGGCGATCCTTTCTTCACCGCAATGCCGTAACCATCTTTTGCCTGTGCGATGATGCTGAAAGAGAGGTTTTTATGCTTTTGACTGAAGACACGGCCTTGCGCACCGTCCATAAGCACCACATCGACATGGCCGGCTATCAGGGCCTCAACCGCCTGATTGTTATTATCCAGGGCTGTTATTTGTGCTCCAGGGAATTGCTGCCTTACCCAGATTTCCATGACGGAGCCAAGCTGCACGGCGATTTTTTTATCTGCCAACTGCGACGATTGGGTGACTGGCTGATTGTCAGGATAAACCGCTGCCATTCCCTCAAAATAATAAGGCATGGAGAAATCAACGTTTTTTTGACGTTCAGGCGTGATGGTAAGGGTGGCAATGGCCGCGTCATCCTGGCCTGAGGTCACGGCGGGCAGCACGGTACTGAATTGCATGTTGTCAAAAACTGCCTTCTTACCCATTTCCTTGGCGACAAGCCTGGCTAAATCGATATCAAATCCTTTGAGTTCGCCGTGATCATCATATTCAAATGGTGGATATTCAGCGGAGGTGGAAAAATGCAGTTCATCGCTGCTTTTTTGTGGTTTGCAACCAGAAATTAAGGCAATTCCTAGAATAAGAGCCCAATAAAAATAATATCTCATGAATGCGTATCCAATTTTTAATCATTTTGTGAATATAACAGGGAGGCATTTGAATTGTCAATCAAAAATGAATATAATTTCATTTGTTTTGATATATATTCAAGGAGGGGCGCTTGTCTCATGATCAGATCATTGATGATTTAATCGTTAATATCGTGCAAACCGAAGTGATTGCCGAGCAAAGTGATTTACAACAGAGTTTGAAAAAAAGGGGGTACGACATCCCTCAGGCGACGTTGTCGCGGCGGCTTAAAAAAATGAAAATTGCCAAGGTAGCCGGGCTGTACAAAGTCATTGATTACCATCAGCCGGGGTTGCCGTTGGTGTTAAACATTCAGGTTTCTGATTTTGGCCTCATTGTTTTGCAAACCCATCCTGGCAACGCCAGCAGTCTGGCCTATTATCTCGATCGCAAATACGTTTCCTTCAGCGCAAATGAGCCTGCCGAGTCGGGTATTCTTGGTACCATCGCCGGGGATGATACCGTCTTGCTGATTGTGAAAAGCAAAGCGCATCAACAGCAAGTTTGTGCATTGCTGCATCAGGAGTTTCCCTATTTGTTGATGAGTTAGCCGTTCAGGTAGTTGTTTTTTAAGCGGACATAATGCGCGGCTGAGTAGTCTAAATGGCGCAACTCCTCGTCTGAAAGCGGGCGAATGGCCTTCGCTGGGTTACCGAGATAAAGATAGCCGCTCGCTAACCGTTTGCCCGGCGGCACAACACTGCCGGCCCCAATGAGTACATGATGCTCGATGTAAGCCCCATCGAGAATGAGTACACCCATGCCAATGAGGCAGTAATCGTCAATTTGACAAGCATGCAGGACGGCTTGATGCCCTACCGTGACGCCTTTCCCAAGAATGAGCGGTTTACCGCCAGGGGTGAACGGGCCGTCGTGTGTGACATGCAGAATGGCGGCATCCTGAATATTGCACTCATCACCGACCGTAATGGTATTTACATCGCCGCGAATAACCGCCATGGGCCAGACGGATACATGGTTGCCGAGATGCACCCGGCCAATGACAGCGGCGGTGGGATCGACATAAACCTCCTGGCCAAGCACGGGGACATAATCAAGATAAGGTCGAACGGCTGGGTTCATGTTTACACCATGGTTACCAATTCTTCGGCACTGGTCGGATGGATAGCGACCGTGTTGTCAAAATCGCGTTTGCAGGCGCCCATTTTAACAGCAACTGCGAATCCTTGCAGCATTTCATCTGCACCATAACCAATGACGTGCAGGCCGACGATTCGTTCTTCTTTACCGTAAGTGACCAGTTTCATCGCCGTCGGTGTTTTTTCGCTGCTAAAGGCGTCAAACATGGGATTAAAGCGGGTCTGGTAAATTTTAATGGAATCGTGACCGTATTGACGGATAGCCTCTGCTTCGCTGAGTCCCACACTGCCGATGGGTGGGTGGGTGAAAACGACAGAAGGGATATCATGATAGTTCAAATGGGCTTTAGCCTCACCGCCGAACAGCCGATCAGAGAGGCGGCGGCCGGCGGCAATCGCCACTGGCGTTAAGGCGGGGGCATTAATCACGTCCCCGATGGCATAAATTCCCTCAACCGAGGTATTCTGGTATTTATCGACTGTAATTAAACCGCGGGCATCCCTGTTCACGCCGATTCGGTCTAAATTCAAATGGGCCGTGCGAGGCGAACGCCCAATGGCTGCGATGACCGTATCCAGGTTGTCTATGACCGAACCGCTGCGGCAGACAATGATTTTTTTACCCTGTTTATCGGTTTTAATTTCTTTGGCATGGTGATTGACATGCACATGCAGGCCCTGTTGCCGCATAATCTCCATCAGGGTATCGCCGAGCATGGCATCAAAACGGCTCAAAGGGGTTTCACCGCGGATTAACAAATGGGTTTCCGTGCCCAAGCCATGCAGGATCCCGGCCAATTCCACCCCAATATAGCCACTGCCGATGATTGCGGCTTTCCGGGGTTTGTCGGTCAAATCAAAAAAGCCATCGGAATTGATGGCATGTTCAATGCCGGGCAAATCAGTCGGCATGCTGGGTTCACCGCCTGTGGCGATAATGATGTGAGGGGCCGTATAGTGTTCACCGCCTACATCGATGGTATGGGCATCAACAAAAGTGCCTTTGCCGTTTAAGAGCGTCATTTTATATTGACTGAAACGCTTGCCATAAATTTCCCTAAGGCCCGCGACATAGGCATTGCGCTTTTGCACCAGGGTTTGCCAATTCAAGCGGATATTGGTCGGCGCAAAACCGTAATCGATGGACTTGCGCAGGGTTTCGGCAATATTGGCGCTGTTATACATCATCTTTTTAGGAACGCAGCCTAAATTGACGCAGGTTCCGCCTAAATACTGCTGTTCGACCACGGCCACTTTGGCGCCGTGTTTTGCGGCTCTTACCGCGCTGGCTATGCCGCCGCTGCCGCCGCCAAGAACGATTAAATCGAATGTCATGTCATTATCCTTTTAACAGGCCGCAAAGCCAGGCCATAAGCGCTATACAAAATTGAATGGTAGGCAGAAATGCCATGAAGAGCAACCTTCGTCTCATACTTGCAAGAACATGATTTTTCATAGAATAGCTGCAAGTTCAATTGCAATTCATTATACTCAAATCATGCTTTAAACCGTAGCCGCCATGACAATCAAACATCACATTGCTCTGTTGTTAATCCTTCTTCTGCAAAGCTGCGGCCACTCCGGCGAGCGGAGTTATCAGGGGTATGTGGAGGGTGAAAACATTTATCTCGCGTCCCCCAATTCAGGCATTTTGGAAAAACTACTGGTCAAACGAGGCCAGACGGTAACTAAGGGGCAACTGATTTTTCAATTGGATTCAGAGCCTCAGGCGCAAGTCATCAAGCAGTATGCCAGTGATTTGGAGCAGGCCAAAAGCCTGCTCCTCGATTTAAAAAATCCGCGCCGTGCTCCGGAGGTCGAAGCCATTGAGGCACAGATTGAGCAGGTGGATGCCCAAATAAAATTAACGGAAATCCGCGTGAAGCGTTACCAAAGCCTGTATGAGAAAAATGCCATTGAGAAAGATCGCCTGGATGAAATTTTAGCCACCTATGATCAGCAGAAAAAATTAAAAGATCAGTACCAGGCTAATTTAACGCTGGCTAAAATGGGCAGCCGCAGCGAACAGATTAAAGCGCAGGAAGCACAGATTCAGGCCATTACCGCCAAACTCAATGAAGCCAAGTGGCAATTGGCGCAAAAAACCGTGTATTCTCCTGCTGCTGGCGTGATCTTTGACACCTACTACCGCCCCGGTGAATTTGTCGGTGCGCAACAGGCCGTGGCGTCATTGCTGACACCGGAGAATGTTCATATTGAATTTTATGTGCCGGTTCAGGAATTGGCTCATTTAAGCGTTGGCAAGGCAGTAAGTTTTACCTGCAGTGGTTGTCAACCGGACAATACCGCCGTCATCAGTTACATCGCGCCAGAAGCGGAATATGCGCCGCCCCTCGTCTATAGCCGGGAAAACGACGATAAACTGGTCTTTCGCATTCAGGCGAGATTTGACCATTTCCATGCCTTCAAACCCGGCCAGCCGGTAACGGTGTTGGTACGATGACCGACGACGCCATTATTGATGTCCATCATTTAACAAAATCGTTCGCCGGCAAAACCGCGGTTAACGGCATTGACATGCTGGTTAAGCGCGGAGAGGTGTTCGGTTTTTTAGGTCCGAATGGCAGCGGCAAAACAACCACCATCCGGATGCTCTGTGGCTTGTTAACCCCGGATAAAGGGGAGGGTCAATGCCTGGGCTATGACATCCTCACGGAATCAAAAAAAATAAAACAACACGTCGGCTATATGACTCAGAAGTTCAGTTATTACCTGGATTTGACGGTGGAAGAGAATTTAAATTTTGTCGCCCGTGTCTATGGCGTGGATAGGCGCAAGGAGCGGGTTGAACAGACGATGGCGGATTTGGAATTAACGGCTCGCCGCAATCAGTTGACCCGGCAATTATCCGGCGGTTGGAAACAACGGGTGGCGCTTGCGGCCTGCCTGTTACATGATCCCGATTTGTTGTTGCTGGATGAGCCAACCGCTGGGGTCGATCCCATCGCCAGACGCGAGTTCTGGGACAAAATCCATAGTCTAAGTGAACAAGGTATTACCACTCTGGTTTCAACCCATTACATGGATGAGGCCGAGCGCTGCACCCGGCTTGCCTATCTTGCCTATGGCGATTTACTGGTTACCGGCACAGTCGCTGAAGTCATTGCCACCACCAAACTCGGCACCTGGGAGATTTCAGGTGAAGTGACTACCGGACTGTTGCAGGAAACCAAACAATTGCCAGGCATTGTGCAATCCGCTTTGTTCGGTAGCCGTATCCATGTGTGTGGGTATGACAAGACCCTCGTGGAAAATGAACTGAATAAACTGGCGGCACTATACCCCATACGCTGGGAGGCAATCGAACCGACATTGGAAGATGCCTTTATCAGCCTGGTTAACCAAACAGGAGGAAAAATGGGATGAGAGCCCCCTTTGCTTCCGGACTTATTGGCATTATGGTCAAAGAATTCATTGAAATGCGGCGGGACAAGGCCACATTGGGCATGATTCTTTTTATACCCCTGCTGCAACTCATCCTGTTTGGCTTTGCCATTAACAACAATCCCCGCCACTTACCCACCGCCATTGTGAATAATGATCCCAGCCCGCTGACCCGCCGAATTTTAAGCGGCATGGAAAATTCGACCTATTTTAAATTTGTGTCGCCCTTTTTGAGTGAAGATGAAGCACATCGTCTGCTCAAACAGGGAAAGGTGCAATTTGTTGTGAGCTTCCCGCCCAACTTCTCTCATGATCTGGCAAAAGGCTTAAGGCCTGTGTTGTTACTCGAGGCCGATGCCACGGATCCGGCGGCAACCAGCCGGGCTGTGAATGTCTTTGTTGAGCTTGCTTCCCTGGTGTTAAAGAAAGAGTTAACGGGACCGCTCGCTGGTTTAAGTGCAAAAATGCCGCCTTACCAGCCCCAGGTTCATACCATTTATAATCCTCTGGCGATTACTTCCTACAACATAGTTCCCGGGTTGCTCGGGGTGGTGATGACCATGACGCTGGTGGTGGTCACGGCCCTGGTTATTACCCGGGAATATGAATTGGGAACCATGGAAAATTTGCTGGCAACGCCGGTGAGGCCTCTGGAAGTGATGATTGGTAAGTTGATGCCGTATATTATTGTTGGTTATCTGCAGGCCCTGATTATTCTGATTTTAGCTAAAATTCTCTTTGGTGTGCCTATGGAAGGCAGCATCCTGCTGTTGATGGTGTGTTGTCTGCCGTTTATCTTCGCCAATCTGGTGATGGGATTGACCTTTTCCACGATGGCCTCCACGCAGTTGCAGGCAGCTCAAAGTGCGATGTTTTTCTTTTTGCCCTCCATCCTGCTCTCGGGCTTTATGTTTCCCTTTCAGGGCATGCCGGAATGGGCGCAATGGGTGGGATCTATCCTGCCATTGACTCATTTTCTCATTATCGTGCGGGGAATTTTGCTTAAGGGCAATGGGTTTTGGGATGTCTGGCAGGAAACCATTCCCATCATGCTATTTGCCCTGGTGATGATGGCCATTGGTTATAAACGCTACCGCCGTACACTGGACTAAGTCAGGAAGCGACCGACTTCTTCCTCTACACGGGAATCAATCAGCACCTCAATGTGGTCGATGCCTGGAATAATTTTTAGCGCGGCATGAGGGTATCGCTGGCAAAAGTGAATGGATTCCACGGGGCGGATGGTTTTGTCTTCGCTGCCATGGATGCAGAGAATAGGGACTTTGCCGCGGTGGACTAAATGCCTGAAATGCAAGCGCTCAATCTGGGTGGAGGCATTTTGTCTGAAAATATTGCGTAATTCACGGTAACCCTGACCGGTTAAGCGCAATTGTCTGGCCAAGCGGCCTACGGGGGTGCGCATGCGGGTGGGGGAGGCGATGAGGACCATGCGCTCAGGCTCAACGGCCAATTGCCATTCGTCGAACTGATTGGCCAGATTCAGTGTGTTCAGCAACATCGAGCCGCCAAAGGAATGGCCAATTGCGGCATGAAAAGGGCCAAAGTGATTCATGGTTTCACGAAGAATGCTGACCGCCTCGGTCCAGGTCAATTGCAGGCCTTTCGCTTCGCCATGCGCTGGAAAATCCAGGGCATAGACATCATAGCCCTGCTGATGAAGGTGGCGGATGAGGTTTACCATGTAAGCGGCCCGCGACATCCAGCCATGGGTAATTAACACTTTTTTGGCGGCTGGGTTATCGGGCTGGGCAAAATGATGCAACACATGATGGCGCGGTGAATGGCGCTCAATCAAGGTCGAACGTTTGCTGACGATGTATTCACAAGCTCGCTCGGCAAAGGCCCGGTATTGCTTTTCCACGGGCATGGGGAGCGGGGTAATGATCAGTTGATAACAGAGCTGGGCATGTAAAAAATCCCTCATCTCTTTTAAGGTATTGACGAACATCATCTTTTCCCTTTTTTTTGTTCTATTTAGAGCATAGTTTAAAAACAATCATTTTTTGGCAATTTTTACTGTTTTTTGGCAAAAAGAGCTAAAAAACAATCTTTTTGATTTGCTTTTACCCCGGCAAAGGGCTTGAGAAGCAGCTATTAGCCAACTACGCTTGTTGTATACGATAAAAAAGAGGGGAGCCCATGACCGCACTGGCGGTTATTATCAACCAACAAGCCAACAATGCCCAATCGGCGGCAGCGTATCTTCATGGGTTGAAGGCGGCGGGCATTGCCTATGACCTCTATGAGGTCGATGCCAGCGAGCTCGAGGCCACCATCAAAAACTGCCAGCCAACGTATGAGACCCTTTTAGTGGGCGGCGGCGATGGCACGGTGCGATCGGCTGCTCATTATTGCGCGAATACGAATACCTTGCTTGGGGTTTTGCCGTTAGGGACTCTGAATCACTTCGCTAAGGAATTATTATTGCCATCAACGGTTGATGACATGGTTGATGCTTTAACCCGGCAGACCACCACTCTGATTGATCTGGCCGAAGTCAATGGCCATGTTTTTGTCAATAATTCATCCATCGGCTTTTATCCCAAATTTGCCCGCCGGCGCGATTTTTACAGCCGAAAATATTATAAATTACTGAGCTACATCCCAAGCCTCATCGACAGCCTGCGCAAGCACCCCACCTTGTCTTTGTGTGTAAAAAACGAGGATTTCGTACTTTCCTTGCGCACATCGTTTTTGATGGTGAGTAATAATGTCTACACCTATGAATTTCCTGCAACCATTAAGCGCGAGCATTTTAATAAGGGCCGGCTGGGGCTTTATTTTTTCAGGCACGGCCGGCTGCGGTTACTCAAAATCATTCGAGCCATGCTTAACCGCCGAAGCAATTTTGAATTCAGGGACTCTCAGACGCCCATTGAAATCCACTGTCAGGAAACAGCTCAACTCAATGTATCGCTGGATGGCGATGTCAAACGCATGGAATCCCCCTTGCGTTATAAAATTATTCCGCAATGCCTGCGTTTAGTCACGATGAATAAATCATGACGGTGCAAAGCCTTCCATCATCCGGGTCTTTTCAAATGCTCTTTGGCTATGGCTTCGGCTTCTTCCTGGGTTGGCGTCCCTGGTTCTTTAGTATGAGCCGCGATTTTGTTTAGTAACTCATCAGGTAACGTGGCAAAAAGAGAACCCTGCCGTTTTCCTTGCGCCAGTATTCGGGCATTTTTTCTGACTTCGGCAAAACTTTTTACGGGCTCACTTGCGATCATCGCCGTTTTTAAGTCGTTTAATTGACTAATCTTTTCGTTGATTACGTCGTGCCGGTCGGCATATTCATGCTGCGATAGCATATCGGTCAAGGTTGCAAGATGAGCTTCAAGCATTGCAAATGGATCGCGATCAGCTTCATACACCAGTGGATTTGCTCCGGCCGTCAATAATGAATAGGCTTCATCAAAATGAAGATGATTGATTGCATAATAGAGTGCGCTGGATCCTGAAGAGGAAAGCGTATTAATTCCTGGATTTTCTGCGTTACCAATAACATTTTCAACATTGTTGTGTCTGCCAAAATTACCGGTATACGAGATCTTTGTGGCAATGTGTAGAACAGTTTGTCCATGTTGACCCAGCGTGGCAAAATCAAATCCCCGTTTTGAAGCTTCCGTAACAAATAAGGGAAAGACAAATTGGCATGTTACTCTATCATTACAACCCCAGGCCGCCGTGTGTAAAGGCGTGTTACCGTCATTGTCTTTAATCGTGAAGTCAAGATCTTCACTGGCAAACAGGACGTCTAAAATTCTACTGGCACTGGTAGAACCCATAACATTTCCGATTCGAGCGGTATGATGTAAAAGCGTCATCCCCTCTTCATCTTGCTCTTTAATCAGATTAGGGTTAGCGTCTAGGGCGGCTTTGAGTTCCTCTGGCGAACTGACTAAGTTATCGAATTCATCCGATTTCATGGCGTGTCTCTAAAATGATTGGATTCCCTTAAATCATGGCAGTTTTCAGGACAATTTCTACTAACTATGATCAAAAAATGGTCTTTATGAAAATGGAAGGCAGGTTGATGAATGCCAAGCTATACTCTGGTGATAATTCAAGTACTGAATTAACTCAACTTTTTCGAAGAAAAATCGATTGATCGCAAAAGAGCAAGGACTGCATGATAAAAATAATCCATATTTCCGATTTGCATGTTGGCCACCACCTTGAGGCAATCCCCGAGGCATTTCACGAGGCCTGTGCGCTAATCAAGCCGGATTTATTCCTCATTTCCGGGGATTTAACGCAACGCGCCAAAAGCTGGCAATTTAAAGCCTTAGCCGAATTTTTAGCGCGATTACCTGCTCCGTATCTCGTCACCCCCGGCAATCATGATATCCCTTTCTTTAATGCCATAGCCAGGCTCTTGTGGCCTTTTAAACAGTATAAGCGCCATGTGTCTTCGACGCTTGAAGTCAGTTTCAGGAACGCCGATTGCCGAATCCTGGGGTTAAATTCAGTGAACCCTTATGAAATCAAGGACGGGCGGTTGTCAGAGGCGTCATTGACAAAAATGAAGGCTTTTTTTCAGTCCGAAGGGCAGCAATTAAATATTTTATTCTTCCATCATAATTTTCATTATTTTGAGGGCATGCATAATCCATTAACCAATGCCGAAGAATTTATTGATTATTTAAAGCAAAGCCCCATCCACATCGTTTGTACCGGCCATTTGCATTATGCCAACATTACCCTCATTGAAAAAAACAACGGCGATAATGCCATGATCCTGCATGCTGGCTCTTTGTCCTGTGTGCGCACTCGCGATAAGTTCAACAGCTTCTATGTTATAAATAATGAGCGTCTGACTTGCGAAGTTGATCGGTATGTCTTTGATAAGGGGCAGTTTATTCCGCAGGAAAAATTCGCTGTCGAATTTGCGAAGTAACATACCCATTTGCTTGGGATAGGATTACCATTAGGGGTATCGGTCAATAATTCCTGGAGACAGTCAATGGATTTGACCAGGCTTGAACAGCGTTTACATGCTATCGAAGAGCGCCTTGCTGTGATTGAACAGCATCTTGCCATTCCTGCACCGTCCTTAGGCTGGCATGATCCTGTTGTACCTGTTTCCAATGCCGGAAAAGCGGATGTGAGCAGGCCTCTGAACACGCCAAAATCAGGTAATTGGTTGGGGACAATCGCCGTGGTGTGTTTTGTGCTGGCGGCTGGATTCATTATCAAACTGTCCGTTGACAGTGGGTGGTTAACACCCGGGCGGCAAATTGTCATTGCAGCGGTCTTTGGATTGTCATTAATTGGAACCGGGTTTGCCTTGTTGCATGCTGACCGCGCCTATGCCAGTCTGTTGCCAGCGGCTGGGGTGATTATTCTTTATCTTTCTGTTTTTGCGGCGCATCGCGTTTATAACCTCGTGCCGTTTAATACGGCCATGGCCCTCATCGTCATGGTATCGCTGTTATGCATCGGCCTGTATCTGAAAATAAAACACGATGCCTATGCGATATGCGCAGCAGCAGGCGCTTACCTTGGCCCGATTATTCTGGGTTTGCAGGCCGCCTCGATGTTTTCAATGTATTATTTTGTTTGTTGCTCCCTGACCTTTGCCACCATTTCTATCTGGCTCCGTTCGCGGATAATGACCATTCTGGCCGCTTATTTAGCTATATTGATTACTTCTCTCATTGGGCTTCAATTAAACGATGATGTCACCATCGCGGTTGTTCTGGCCTTACATTTTCTGATTTTTACCCTGGGGACCTATCTGTTTACCCATGTGCATCAACAGGAATTAACTGAAAAAGAAGCCTGGGGTTTCTTTCCTGTCCTCATGCTGTTTTATGCGATGGAGTACTTTTATATCGATAGGAGTTATCCAGGGTTGGCCCCCTGGCTGTCGCTGCTGTTTGCCGGGTTGGTGTTGGTGTTGTATGTCTCGGCCAAACACCTGTTTCCAGACGGTCGCATTAAAAGCCAATCCATGATTTTTGCTTTTGTGGCGATTGTGTTATTTCATTCATTTTATATTGAACTGCTGCCTGCCTCCGTGAAACCCTGGCTGTATGTGTTGATCATGCTGGCCTTAGCCTTTTTACCGCTTAAGCCGGCCACGATGAAAGACAGAGGCACTTATTATGTTCCGGCACTGATTGGCTTTGTTATTCTCGCCATTGAATACATCAATATTCTTAATCACTTGCTGCACCTTAATTCAAGCATGGCCGCGGGTGACGATCCTTCATCCTGGCTTATGGTCGCTTTTGCCGCCCTCATCAGTACATGGTTAGCCCTTATTTATCGCCGCGATGATCTGGCTCAACATGAAGAATACGGCTCCAGTTTGCTGGGCGCTGCCCATTTACTGGCTCTTGCCGGTTTTTATCGTTTGGCGGATCCTTACGGCTCATTGGCTGTTTCCGCCTGCTGGTTGTTTTATGCCATGGCCGTCATGGCCTTTGCCTATCAACGCCGGGATAAAACCATGGCGAAATCGGCCCTGGTGGTTTTAGGTTTTGCGGCAGGTAAAGCCCTGCTCTACGATGCGGCGTCGACCCCCACCATGGTCAGAATTTTTTGCCTGTTGCTCACGGGTGGGGTGCTATACGGGGCCGGCTTTTTAATGAAGAAAATTACGGAATGGGAAAAATAATCCACGTAAGGGATTGATCTAGGAGCATTTTGGTTGGATATTTACCCAATAGTGTTGACCAGTGGCAAAAACAAAGGGATCGTTCATGCATACATCGAATTACATTTATCATCACGGCGAGCAGGAATTGCACGGTTTTTTAGCCTATGACGATTCACACGACAGGCAGCGGCCTGCGGTACTCGTAGCCCACGATTGGACCGGGCGTAATGATTTCGCCTGTAAAAAAGCGGAAATGCTCGCCAAAATGGGTTATCTGGGTTTTGCCCTGGATATGTATGGCCATGGGCGTCTGGGTGAGACGACGGATGAAAAAATGGGACTTATGCAGCCGTTGGCCAATGACAGGCTTTTATTGCGCGACCGCATTAACGCGGCCTTTGACGCCGTCATTGCCATGCCGGAAGTGGATAACAACCGGGTGGCGGCCATTGGTTTTTGTTTCGGCGGCCTTTGTGTCCTGGATTTAGCCCGAAGCGGCGTGCCTTTAAAAGGGGTAGTTAGTTTTCACGGTCTTCTCAATAAACCCAAAGAACTGCACACCCATCCTATCAGTGCCAAAATCCTGGCCTTGCATGGCTACGACGATCCCATGGTTCGCCCTGATCAGGTGACTGAGTTCTGTCAGGAAATGACCGATGCCCAGGTCGATTGGCAGGTGTACATGTATGGTCATACCGAGCATGCGTTTACCAACCCAGAGGCGCATGATATGCAACTGGGGACCATTTACAATCCAGTTGCTGAGCGACGCGCCCTGAAGGCGATGGATAATTTCCTGCAGGAAATTTTTGCTTAATCGTCGTCAAGCACACAGGAAAAGATGCTCAAACCCGGAAAAGGACAGGCTGTGATGTTTTCGCTGCGGTACATAGGCGGGATCGAGCTGTAATTCCGGGTAGCGTTCAAGCAGCACGCGGATAAGGCGGCTCATTTCAATTCGGGCCAATTTCGTGCCGAGGCAGAAATGGCTGCCATAGCCATAACTGAAATGGGGGATGGCCTTGTCCTGAAGCGTCACCGCATGGGGGGCGTCGAAACAGGCTGGATCACGATTTACCGCATGCGTTGAAATAAAAATCACTTTGCCGCGTTCAATAAGCCGGCCTCCTAATACCGTATCCTGTTTAGCCACACGAAAAATAAAGGTGACGGCGGGATCCAGACGGTTACATTCCTCAAGGATCGCATCAAGCCGGTTTCTATCCTGCTGTAGCGTTGACCAAAGCCCGGGTTCGGTCAGCAGGGTATACAGATTATTGCAGAGTTGATCGGTGGTCGTGACCTGACCGGCAACCAGCATCATAATTGCCTGGGAAATAATGTCCTCATCATTCAGGCCGAAATGCGCCTGATGCAAAAGCAGGGTGCTTAAAAAATCCGGGCCGGGCATCCGGCGGCGAGACTCGATGAGGTTGGCGAAATAGTCATATAACCGTTTGGCGCTGTGGTTAACCTGAATGCCGTCGGCATCCTGATACGTGGTGGAACCGCCAAAAAATTGCGTCATGTTATTTGACCACTCATAAAAATCATGCCGTTCGCTTTCAGGGATGGCAAACAATTCAGCCAGGGCAGTGGACGGGATGATTTGCGCTACCTGATGCACAAAGTCAAACGGTTCGCCGGGTTTAAAGTCCGCCAGACAGCGGTCGATGGTGGCATCAATCAGCGGCTTTAACTGGTCAATGGTCTGGTGACCAAAGCCATGATAACAAATGCGTCGCCTGTCGGTGTGCTCTGGGGCATCGCTCATCACCATCATGCGGCTGACAACCTTGAAAAAATCACTAATCAGGGACAGATTCATGTCCGGCATACGTGAAATAAAGAAGGGGGTGCGATCACAGGTGTAATCTTCACTGGTCAAGACCTGTTTGGCTAAATCATAAGCGGTAATCACAAAAAACTGGCCTGGGTCCCACCAGAAAAGCTCACCCATCTCACGCAAGTGGCGGCTGAATTCGCCAGGGGTTGTGCTTTGTTTTAACTGCATCAGGGTATAAGGTTTCATAAGAGTTGTATCCTTCTTAAATGACGGGGGCTGTGTTTACTAAAGGCATTGCGGCCATGCAAGAGCGCAAAGTTATCAGCAAGAAGGTAATCGCCTTCCTGCCAGCGGTGTTCGTAGCAGTGCTGCGGTGCGCGCATGACACGGCTTAACGTGTTCAGTATGGCATCTGACTCCAACGCGCTTTTGCCAAGGACTGCCACGTCGACGGGATTTAAGTAATCCTCGCCCACGGGTTCGGCAAAGCGGAGAATGGTTTCGCCGGTATCCGGATGCAGCATGACCATAGGCCGAACGATGGAACCGCCATAGTGAACCCGTTTTTCAGTTTTAAACGTGAACGTGTAATCACGCCACGCAGCTTGTTGCCTTGCCCTGGCTGTTTTCCACACCCGTTGGGTATTCACAAAAACAGTCTCACCGCCGCAATGCGGCAGAGGCGCTTTTAAACAGTGGAAGAAAAGAAAACGCGGCTCCTGATGAAAGGCGCCATCCCAGTGCAGCGGTACATCGCCTTCAGTAAACAGGTAGTTGGGTTTACGTTTATCGACCCGCATGTCCATCACCGGACCTGTGTCCCAATAAAGAAGCGGTGCCTGGCTTTGCAAATAATCGACCAGCTCGTCTTTACTGAGCGGTTTAAACCCCCGCATCAAAACTAACTGGTGTTCTGTTACCTGATTAAGGATCGTGTTGAGCGGTACCCGGGTGAGATCATCCTGTCTGGCTGTTATCACGTGGGGGGTAAAGGGGGGCATTGGCGTTCGCATCAGCAAGCCTCCAGAACATAATGATCATGATTTAAACGGGCGCCAAGCTGTTCAGCTTCCTGTCGTTTGACCAGTTGCCAACCATTGGGTCTTTTTAGCATGACGTTATGCCAGGGGGTGGCCCATTGGTTACTGGCGGGTAGAAACTGAATGCCCAGTTTGTCAGAACCGCAGGGTTGGGGATGAATGGATAAGCGCAGGCTGTTTGGAAAAGATTTGGCCAACAGCCGCGACCAGGCATTGGAGCGCCGTATCACCTCATAGGCCACAGATTTAGCCTGCTTTCGAATCTGATTTTTCGACAGGCCCGGGTGCAGTGCCAATTGATCTTCAACGATGAAACGATGGATGCCGTTAAACTGATACAGCAAGGCGGGATCGTCCTCGATACGGGTTAAAAGGGCTGGCAAGGATTCAGCATACTCCATCATTAACCGCTCGCGCATACGAGTGTATGTCAGCGAGTCATAGATATCATCCAGTGAAAACGTTGAAAGATGGTTTAATTGGTTATCCTTGATGATTTGCTTGATGCCGCGCTGATAAATGTCCACGTCCTCATCGCTGACTAACACCAGATCGTTAAACACCCGCCCATCGGAACAAATGATAAGTTTAACGCCGTGGCTGTAGGTTTGTTGCATGGACGCGCAGAGGGCATTTAAATGGCTTAATCCCATCACTTCACCGCGATCAGGATGGGGGGACAGGGTTTTTTTGCGGTTAGCCGATTTGGCAGGGAAAGCAGGCAGGATCATCACCAGCGGCAGTTGCCTTTGAATGGCAAATGTCAGGTATTGTCTGGGATGATGCTGGCAATGGGGGCAGAGCGCTTTGCGGCAGGCGCTGTGCCCCGGTTCACTGGAACGGAGACGATTCATCAGGAGAAACGTTAACTCATTGACTACCTCATCATGATTCATGTCATTCATATTGATCCTGCTGTGATTGGGTTCAAAAGCAGGTTAGAAGAAATCTGTATAATTTGATAATATTAAGTTTTTATGAATTTAATTAATAAAATTAATGGAAATTGATTTTGATGCCTTGCATACGTTTGTCACAGTCGTGGAAAAAGGCGGCTTCAATGCTGCGGCAGAGGCTCTGTTTAAAACACAGCCAGCCATCACCCTCGCCGTGAAGAAACTCGAGAACCGCTTAAACCTCTGTTTGTTTGATCGCAGTCATTATCGGCCGCAACTGACACCCCAAGGTGAAAAATTGTATAAACGGGCCAAGTCGCTGGTGAGCCATTGGCGGCATTTAAACGAGTTTTCCCAGCAATTGGGAGCAGGCATGGAAAGCGACATTACCATTGCCATCGATGTGTTTTATCCCTTAAATGCATTAAAAGAATTATTGCGCCACTGGATTAATACCTACCCCTTGACCCAGTTTCATTTTCTATCGGAATCCTTAGGCGGTGCCTGTGAACGTTTATTGCGGCAGCAGGCGGATTTGGTGATCAGTGAAAACCTGATTTCTGATCGGGCGGTGGAAATGATTGTGTTGCGTTCAGAACCCATGGTGGCTGTTGCATCCCCGCGCTTTGTCGAACAATTTGCCGAGAAACTGCATGATTTGGATGATTTATCCGATTGCATGCAAGTCATTTTGCGTGATTCATCGCAGTCGGATTTTACGTTTGGCGTTCTGGAACACGGTCGCCGCTGGACAGTCAGTGATGTTCATGCCAAAAAAGACATTATCCTTGCCGGTTTGGGCTGGGGCCGTCTGCCTTTACACCTGGTGGCGAAAGAGCTGGCTCATGGCAGTCTGCAACGGCTTATTGGGCCGCATATTGATGAACGCCTGTTAACCATGGGGGCTATTCGCCTGCAAAAGCCGGCTCACACGCCGATTGTTGAACGGTTATGGGCTGATCTGCACACCCTGAAACAGGGTGCCGGGTGTTCGCTTTGATTGCTTAATAAGCAAACTTGTGGCGCCAGGGGACGCCGTGATATAAACGGCTGTTAAATAACGCTTTAGCTAACACAGGAGATGCCAATGACTCAGAAGTTTGGTGACATTACCAAAGGAATCAGTACTCAATTAGCAAAATTACGCAAAGAGATGCCTGACGTGATGGCTGGTTTTTCGGCCCTGTCGCAAGCCGCGACCAAAGACGGGGTACTCAATAAAAAAACCAAAGAGCTCATTGCCATGGCGCTGGCTGTGGCCAATCATTGCCCTGGCTGCATCGGTTTTCATTCGCAGGCCTTGGTCAAACTGGGCACGTCCCGCGAAGAATTGATTGAAACCTTGGGCATGGCTGTTTATATGGGGGGTGGACCTTCTCTCATGTATGCGGCTGAAGCACTGGAAGCCTTTGAAGAGGCAAGCCAGTAAACTGGACTTGAGGCCGGTTAGAGCCGGCCTTCTGCTCTTATTGGCCGGATAAGCCTCCGACGTGTTGAATGGCCTGCGGCAAATTCGATTGACCTTTGCAGGGGTATGCTTTAGCCACCCCAAGCCAGGCAACCTGCGAGACCGTCATCTTGTCTTTGTCGCTTTGCTGACTGGAAATTTCATTGTAGGTCTGCATAATAATGCCATTGAGGGTGACCGCATTGAGTGAAACGCCATTGGGCAGGCAAAAGAGGGGGCGTCCCTGGGTTTTAGCCAGTTCATTGGCTTGCATCAAGGTTTCAGCCACTGTTTCACTGGTAATGGTCAACACATTGCGGGCTGAGCGCGCCCAGGCCTGCGCCTGCGGATCCGCTTTCATCTCCATTTGCGGAATGTTGTTGGCGATGTTCATGTAATGGTCAATGGTGTCGGCATGAAGGCCTGCTGCGAAGGCTGCGGCAGTACAAAAAAGGAAAGAGCGCATGGTTGTTCTCAATGATCTAAATGCGTACATGCCCTTAATGATAATTGACCACAGGGTATTTGCAACTGTTGTTGTTCAACAAATAATCCCCATACTCCGTATCGCTGTCAGTAAATCCGCTTCATGAATGGGCGACTGAATGAGGCCTATGTATTTATCCGGCCTCACCAGAACGGCCGTTTCATGCTCAAGTGCAAAGCGTTTGTGCAGTGAAAAAGCGGGATCAATATAGATTGAAGGAAAATCACCTGGCAAGGTTATGGTGTCGCTCACCACTGCGTGAACGGCAGCAAAGGATTGCACCCGTTCAGCCAATCGCGGCAATAGCGCTGAAAACGCGGTTAAATCACCTGGATTTTGCCCGCAAAAAACAAACAGATGATGGCGTGTGCCACGGGTGAGGAGTGACGCCGTTTCCTGGCTGCCACGCTGCTTATCCATCAGGCTGAAATCCCCAATGTACTCGCCGATTTTCAATTGACCCGCTGTGCCCTGCACGTAAACAATCGGGCTTTTGGCGTAAGAAATGGTGAGTTCCGCCAAGTCTCTGGCTATCGCTTTACGCACCGGTTTAAGGGAAACCATTAGCCGGGCAAAAGCATTGCGCAAACTGATTAACACAGGATTACGCAAAAGAATCATTCGGGTCATGAGATCGGTTTTTTTCAACACCTGTTCACCAATGGGATGGCGTTCGGCCTGATAACTGTCCAGCAATTCGTCTTTGGCCAATCCTCGTTGTACCATGGCCAGCTTCCACACGAGGTTATAAATATCCTGGATGCCGGTATTTAAACCCTGACCACCCATGGGGCTGTGAATATGCGCGGCGTCGCCGGCAAAAAAGACCCGACCGTGGCGATAATTTTGAATCTGGCGATGATGAATGGTGAATTGACTAAGCCAGAGAGGATTGGACAGGGTAAATGCCTCAAGGCTTCGGATTTTAAATTCGCTGACAATGTCATCCAGTGTCAACTCGCCGCTGAATGCAGGCGGGGCGGTCATCACTACGCGGTAGCGGGTTTCACCCATGGGGAAACAGGCTAAAGGCCCCCGATCGTTGACGTAGATAAGCATTTTATTCTGAGGCTTTGCCCAGTCAATATGGACATCGGCCAGCCACCAGGTTTGCTCATAGGCTGCCCCCTGAAAGGATTCGTTGACCAGGTGACGCAGGGTACTGTGTGAGCCGTCGCATGCCATCAGCCAATCGGCTTCAACCTCTTGTGTATTGCCATCTTTGTCTTTAAGGGTGGCTTTAACGCCCAGACTGGATTGAGAAAAGGAGACCAGCTCCGTTTGCCACGCTACTGGCATCTGTTGACTCATGAGTCGCTGGTAAAAAATGGCCTCGGTTTGATTTTGGGGTAAATCGATTAAATAGTTGCGGTTGGACCCGATGCCGTTAAAATTGACTTCAAAAAGCGGTTTGCCTTTGGAATTAAAAATCGCGCCTTCGACCCGCTGCCCCTGACTCAGTATTTCTTTCAGAAAATCACAATCGTCCATGACATCCAACGTACGGATGTGCAGGCCCAAGGCTTTGGATTTGTCGCTTAACCCCTCTTTTTTGTCGATAATCCGGACTTTCAGGCCGTGACGAAGCAATTCGTTGGCGCAAAACAAACCCACGGGCCCCGCACCGACCACTAAAACGTCCGTTTTTGTCCTTTCCATACATTCACTCCAGCGTCCATTGCAGAATGGCGGCTTCATGCCGATATGTTTTCATTCTAGTGTGAATTGGAGAAAAGGGTTAATGTTTTCGACTGGGACGGATAGGGAGATAATTGTAATGAGAGGCGGCCGGCTCGGCACCACATTCGTCATAGGTATTGTCAAGGCATAGAAAAAAGCAGGTGGCCCCGCGCCGTCGAGCGCTTCTTAACGCATCCTCCATGGTGGGAAATACGGCTACACCTATCCCTTCATGAATATAGTCTGTCCTGTCATTATGAATGAGTTCGACTAAATATTGATGCAAATCACTGCGTGAATAAATCAAACCGACCGTACTTTCATGAGATAAATCCATGATTTCTTTACGAGATATATTCGCCATTGGATAGACTCCCATCGACACTACTTATAAAGTATAGCTTATTGGTCAAAAAATAAGCTAAAATCGATCATAGGCTGACAAACAGCTAAAAAAGCATTATTTTCAGGACGAATCATTTATACTTTGGTAACACTTCTTATTTCTTGTCTGCCATGAAAATACGGATCTTTGATTTCGATTGGACAATTACCCGCGAACACACGTTCAACAGAACCCATTTGCACGCGCCTGAAACGAATATTAAAGGGGGCATTAGCAGGCTTTTCATCCATGATGAGAACAATCTTGCCGCCATTGCCAGTTATCACAATGACCCGGATTACATCAAACGCTATATCGAATTTATTTTGGGCACTCCTCTCACATTAAAGGAAAGAATGGACGCCTTCGAGGATAATGTCCTGTCTGTTTATGCACTTGAATCAGTATCCACCCCCCTCATCATTTCGACCGTAAAAAGCGATCAGTTCAATACCCGTGTTGGACGCCTGAAAGAAACCGGCAAAAACGTCCAGATAAATCACGTGCTTCAGTATCTTGAAACGGCGAGGACCATTTCTTTGGCGGAGGCCATTGAAGTTGAATTTTATGACGATGATGAGAATAATTACCGTAAGGCTTACGAACTGCCGAGACAATTCAGCTTTACGGCGTTTTACATTGACAGGCTGAATCAAACCGAATTAGTAATTAAAGAACTAAAACAGGCGCGTTTAATGCCTGCTCCCACCACGGAGCTCGCAGAGGACACGGACACAGTGGGTGAGGAGCTGACGTCGCCCTCCTTGTCAGGGTAACAATACCTAAACAGTTTGAATTTTACATTGATGAAAGAAAAAAACATGGGAATTTTGGGCACAGCATTCATGATATTGTTGATGATTTTAATCATCACCCTCCTGCTTATGTATTTTATACCAACGATTAATTTTCGAGACATGCCAGCGGGGTTGGCTGAGGGGGCGCTGGACGCAGGCAAACCCAATTGGGTGAGCAGTCGGGTGCCGAAAAACGATGCCCACTACATTGCTCCTTTGACGATTTCTTCCCTGGCCGCATTAAAAGCGTGTGTCGTGAAGCAGTCGCCGAAAACCACGCTGGTCAAACTGGACGAGGCATCCTTAATTGCCTATCGCCAGAGTCCTGTGTTTAATTTTACTGATTGGTTAATCATCACCAGGGATGGGCAGGTGACATCCAGCGCGACCATGGGCTATTACGATTTTGGCAAGAACCGTGAGTGGGTTGAGAGCCTGCGCGCGCATTGTACAGAACCATCGTCTCCGTAGCGGTCTGTTTACCCCTGGACAAAGCTTTCCTTCAGGTCAGGAATTGTGCTTTGATCACATAGAGTCTTATTGAAATGAGAAACGCATGCAAGATTTTGCTGGCAAGAACATTGTATTAGGAATTTGCGGCGGTATTGCCGCTTACAAATCAGCCTACCTGATTCGGGAATTGACGCGCCTGGGTGCTGATGTGCGGGTGGTCATGACGCAATCTGCGCAGCAATTCATAACGCCGCTGACCTTACAGGCTTTAAGCGGCCATGATGTACGCACGACCTTGTTTGATTCACAGGCTGAGCGCGCCATGGGCCATATCGAATTGGCACGTTGGGCTGATTACCTGTTGATTGCACCGGCTTCAGCCAATTTTCTGGCAAAAATGGCCAATGGCCTGGCAGATGATTTGTTATCCACGCTCTACCTTGTCACGGACAATCCCGTGATCGTTTGTCCGGCTATGAACCGCAGCATGTGGCAGCATCCGGCCACACGCGACAATTGCGAGCGTCTGCGCAACCGGGGGGTTGTGTTTGTCGGACCAGAAGAAGGCCTTCAGGCCTGCGGGGAAGAAGGGCCTGGCCGTTTGAGCGAGGTGGATGCCATCCTGACCGGTTTAAGGCTTCATACCATCAGCGGCCTTTTAACCGGCAGAACAGTGATGATTACAGCGGGTCCTACCTGGGAGGCGATTGATCCGGTCAGGATGATCACCAACCGCAGCTCGGGTAAAATGGGCTATGCTCTGGCCGCCGCGGCACAACGGGCTGGCGCTCATGTGATTTTAATCAGTGGACCATCGGCTTTGCCCGTCCCCTCAGGCGTGACCTGTTACCCGGTTGAATCAGCGAGCGAGATGCGATCGGCCGTAATGGAAGCCCTTAAGCCGGGTATGATTTTTATCGGTTGTGCCGCGGTGGCGGATTACAGGGTTGAACAACCCGCATTAGAAAAAATTAAAAAACAGGCGATGGACGACCTGTCGCTTAATCTGACTAAAAACCCGGATATTCTATCTGAGGTTGCTTTAAGCGGCAAAGCCGCTTTTGTGGTTGGCTTTGCCGCGGAAACCACCCAGGTGGTTCACCATGCCAAACAAAAACTTAAAGCTAAAAAACTCGATATGATCATTGCCAATCAGGTCGGGGGAAATAAAGGCTTTGATCAGGATGGTAATGAAGTCACCGTGATTACGAAAGAGGGGGAAAGGACGTTGGCCTTCCAACACAAGACACGCGTGGCGGGAGAAATTATTGCAATTCTTGCGGCAACTCTTCAAAATGGCTCCCTTACTAAAGCAAGGAATTAATATGCTTCAAGCGATTCAACTTAAAATTCTTGATCCCCGCCTGGGTAAAACCATTGAATTGCCCTCCTACGCAACGCCCGGTTCGGCAGGTCTTGATTTGCGGGTCTGCATGGATGAGCCGTTGCAAATTGCGCCGAATGAAACGGTCTTGTTACCCACAGGTCTTGCAATTTACATCGCTGATCCCAACCTGGCCGCGGTGATTCTTCCCCGTTCAGGTTTGGGTCATAAACATGGTATCGTACTGGGCAATCTGGTGGGGTTGATCGATTCGGATTACCAGGGGGAGTTAAAAATTTCCTGCTGGAACCGCAGCCAGGATCATTTCACCGTTCAACCCGGTGATCGTATCGCTCAATTGGTTTTCCTGCCCGTGGCCCGAGCCAGTTTTACCGTGGTTGACGCCTTTACCGAAACGAGCCGAGGTGAAGGCGGCTTTGGCAGTTCCGGGAGACAATGATGCATTATCAACCACGGCCAATTGACCGTGCGGTTTTTCGCGCTTATGACATTCGCGGCGTTATCGGCACCCATTTGGATGAGGATGCCTTTTATACGATTGGCAAGGCCATTAGCCTCGAATTACAGACCCTGAAACGCCGTAAAATTTTTGTAGCCCGCGATGGGCGTTTAACCAGCGACAGTTTATGCACGGCGTTAAAACAGGGGCTATTAGACAGCGGCATTGATGTCGTTGATTTGGGCGCGGTGGCGACACCGGTCATGTATTACGCCACCTGTGCCTATGATTTGGACTGCGGGTTGATGGTCACCGGCAGCCATAACCCGGCTGATTACAATGGCATCAAAATCATTCTTGCCGGTAAAACGCTGGTGCAGACAGACATCGATGCGTTATACCAGCGGGTTTGCCAGGGTCAGTTTCAATCCGGCATGGGGACATTGATTAACCAGGATGTGCTTTTAGACTACATCGCCCGCATTGTCTCCGACGTGGTTTTAGCGAAACCATTAAAAGTCGTTGTGGATTGCGGCAACGGCATTGCCGGCCCGGTAATCCCGATGGTGCTTGAAAAACTGGGGTGTGAGGTTATACCGTTGTATTGCGACGTGGATGGGCGTTTTCCCAACCATCACCCTGATCCAACCATTGAAGACAATTTACGCGATTTACAGCAGGTCGTGGCCTTGCATCAGGCTGATATCGGGCTTGCTTTCGACGGTGATGCTGATCGCCTGGGCGTGGTCACCAACACCGGCGAAATCATCTGGCCTGACCGTTTAATGATGTTTTATGCCCGCGATCTGTTAAAGCAGGTGGAGGGTGCGACCATTGTATTTGATGTCAAATGCTCCAATCATCTCGCCCGAGTGATTAAAGCGGGAGGCGGTACGCCAAAAATGTGCCCTACAGGCCACTCCATCGTGAAGTCGGTGATGAAGCAGGAGCAGGCGGCACTCGCAGGTGAAATGAGCGGCCACCTGTTCTTCAAACATCGCTGGTATGGATTTGATGATGCGCTCTACAGCGCTTGCCGTTTGCTGGAAATTATCAGTGCGTCGCCGCTTACTGTGGGCGAGCAGTTTGCTGCAATCCCCAATAGCATCAATACGCCGGAAATTAAAATCCCTATTCCGGAAGAAGAAAAATTCCCCTTCATGGAGCGCTTCATCCGCGAAGCCCATTTTCCTGCGGCCGAGATCATTGATATTGACGGCATGCGTGTAGAATTTCCAGATGGCTGGGGTTTGTTACGCGCCTCCAATACGACCCCTTGTCTGGTGGCACGGTTTGAGGCGGTAAATGAAGAACGGTTGGAAGCCATTAAGAATTTATTTAAATCACAACTTAAAAAAATAGATCATGGTTTAGCCATCGATTTTTAACTCATTGCTTTTTTTGACGGCGTGCTGGGTGGTCATTTTTTGACGGAGTCCTGATCTCACTTAACCAGTACCGGGCAATATCCACGCGCCGCGCAATCCATACATCGGGAAACCGACGTAAGTAATCAATGAATCGCCTGACGGCGAGGCATCGTCCCGGATGGCCGCTGATTCTCGCGTGCAAGCCGATGGTCATCAGGGCGGGGCGATTGTCTTCATGGAGATAATCGAGCGTGTTTTTAAGCGCAAGGTAAAAGGCATCCGCGTTTGGGAAGCCAGGATTGGTGGTATAACGAAAATCATTGCAGACCAGCGTGTAGGGGATAATCAGATGCTCTTCTTCAATATAAGGGAGATCATCAGCATAACTGTCAGAATCATAGAGAAACCCGCCGATTTCCCGCAGCAATGGCCGAGTATGTTCACTGCGTCGACCGGTATACCACCCTTCTGGCCGTTGGCCGGTTAATTGCTCAATGGTGTTAACGCATTGTTGGATGTGTTTTTTTTCTTCCTCTTTTGGCATAAACGCATAATCAATCCATCGCCAGCCGTGGCCGGCGATATCATAACCGCTGAACCGTAAATACTGGCAGAGTTCTGGATTGAGTTGCAGCGCGAATCCGGTGGCAAAAAAAGTTAAAGGAATGGCTTTCTGCTCAAACAGCCTAAGAAGCCGCCAGATCCCGGTGCGGCTTCCGTATTCAAACAGGGATTCCATGCCTAAATGGCGCAGGCCTTGAGGACGCGGCGGCATGGGAAATTCACCGCCATAGGTCTCAGCCTGTGTATCGCCGTTAAGCGGCGTTAATTCGGCACCTTCTTCGTAATTAATGACAAAATTAATGGCGATGCGAGCCCCCCCTGGCCAGCAGGAAATGGGGGTGTGACCCGCGTAACCGGTTAAGTTTCTGCCCATCATTAACCCAATTCAAAGGTAGTAATGCCATAAATGTGCTCAATGGGCAGCTTAGGCTCACCTTTTAAGTACATTCTGGCCGTGGCGAAGCATTTTTGCATGGCGTGCCGATTGACCAATGCGAAGGCATGCGGATTATTTTCGGGTATATCAATGTATACGGTCTCCCCCTTGGCATAACTGGCTAAACTATCGAATAAGCCAAAGGCAATGTGGGAATTATCGGCAAACAGGGGACCGATTTTAAAGCCTTGTTGGCAAGCGCGCAGAACGCCATAGCCTTTTAATTGACCATTGATAACCCAGCCTAAGGCCGCCCCTTCAGGCTGCCTTATCCAGTGCCGCAAAAATTGCTCCCGAGGGGCTGGAAAGTGCCGTTTATCGTAGGCAAATAATTCGTTCTCCTGCTCTGGTCCAAGCGGGACAATGGCATTGTTAAATTCCTTGAGTATGGGTAACCCCTGCCCTTTGTAACGGGCATTCTGATGGGCAATTTGATATCCCAGGCGTTCATACTTGTTGAGCATGTTGAGTACACCGTCAATGCCGGCGTTGCGGTTTCCCACGTAATCGAGGCGTTTTCGGGTTAATTCAAGACCATAGCCTTTGCCGCGGTATTCGGGAGCGACCATGTAAAAACCACAGAAGGCAAACTGATCGTCATAAACAACCGCTGATCCCATGGCAATGATTTTTCCATCCAGCTTGCCGATGAAAAACCCTTCAGGATCGGCCTCATAAAAACACTCGGCATCGTGTAAACCGGGATTCCAGCCCTCATTGGTTGCCCATTGAATGGCCAATTCGATCTCGTCCCTGGTCATGCGGCTCACGGAGTAATTCGCTAACATGGCCTTTTCCTTGCCTGAATAAACCAAGATTATGCTTATATTTTAAATATAGCAGCAAGGCACTCGTGCTGATTTTTCAAAAAGGTAAAATAACGATCAATTGTGTAAAAAATTTCCTGTCATGGCCTCGTCCTGGTCAGATATTAAAAGGGCCTCTTGCAGATTTTCTGACTTCAGGTTTTCAGTCGGGTCAGAAAGATGACGGAACCCCTCTTTTTTTTGCTCTTTCTTTAGCCGACTTTCAACAATTATGTCCATGGCAAAGGTACGATTAAAGGATTTTAATTGTTGTCTTATTTGTGTTTTTTTCCACTCTGCGGTTTCGCTTGCCATGGCCTGCGTTGCTGCATAAATCCCACAGATGATGGCGGTGCCCAGAATGACAGCTGCCAGCAGGGGAATAGCGCCAAATCCTGTCATAATGCCTAAAGAAGAAACAACTCCCATCATACCGGCACTGCATCCGGCTATGGAACCAAATGTACCGACGAAGCTTAAAAAAGCGGTTTGTGCCAGCTTTTTTGCGGGGGGAGCAGGTAGTCTGGCCTGTATTGCGGCCAAATAGTGTTTGGCGGCGAGCTGAATCATTTGCTCATCCGGTATCTTCGCACCGGCATCATTCATTTTTAATAACAGTATGGATAGAAAAGGCACTAATTGTTTTGGAAAATCGTCTTTTTTTCGCAGCCATTCCCGCACAAATTTAACATAATTGCAATCGCCTCTTAGCATAAAGACAGCATAAAGATTGTCGACCAGTTCTTGACTTGCCTTCACAAATTTGGCTTCTGACTGTTCTTTTTGCTGTTTTTCCTGCCGATAGGAAAAATAAAAGACAGGTAAACAAATGAGCAAAAACAACAACGAACAAGCCGCCCCAAAACCGACAACAGTCAGGCCGCCTAGAGCAAGACTTAAAGCAGAACTGACAATTCCAAACAAAGGCCAGGCTACTCCAGCACCCGTCCCAAGACCGGCGAAGAGCGATTTGGATAGAGTCATCGTTATAATTATATAGAAAAACCAAAAACAATAGCAAGATTTAATGAGTAAAACAACCTTGAATGTTCTTTTAATGTGCTTTATGGTAGTTAACCGTGTGATTAATCCAGGGATTCAATGATTCAATGCAATGAAGTCAACTACCAGCATGGCGATACCGTATGTCAAGGGTACCTTGCTTATGATGATCAGGCGAGCGCGATTCGCCCCGTGGTCATGATTGCGCCTGACTGGCGCGGACGCGGGGAGGCTGCGTGTGAAAAGGCACGGCAACTCGCGAGCATGGGTTATGTGGGTTTTGCCATGGACATGTATGGGGAGGCTCGCGTAGGCCTTGATAATGAACAACGGCGCGCACTTATGACGCCGCTGGTCCAAAATCGTGAGCATTTGGCCGAGCGTCTTCTTGCGGCTTATAATACCGTGTGCCATTTACCCCAGGTGGATGCCCGGCGAATAGCGGCCATTGGCTACTGCTTTGGTGGATTATGTGTACTGGATTTGGCAAGGACCGGTGTTGCGCTTCGAGGGGTGGTCAGCTTTCATGGCTTGCTTTCTGAACCCGCAGGCAGCCATGCTGACATCCAGGCTAAGGTACTGGTTTTGCATGGCTACGATGATCCGCTGGTGCCTCCAGAACAAGTCAGGCAGTTTGCTGATGAAATGACGCGCAAGCAGGTCGATTGGCAAGTGCATATGTACGGTTTAACCGCGCATTCTTTCAGCAATCCTGAAGCCCATGAAAAAGAAACGGGATTGGTGTATAACGCGGCGGCTGACCATCGTTCGTGGCAGACCACGGCGTTATTTCTGGACGAAATTTTCAAGGATTAGCGGCCGTCTTATGACAGGCCGCTTTTTTATGTCGGCTCTTAGCCAGAGAAAGACGTCATCGGATAGCTTTTATTGACATTCAATAAGGCATCGGCCGTTTTGGTTCCAAAGAAGCTGCACAGGCGGTGCCTGGCTAAAGCGGTTTTCACGGCGGCGTTTTGCCTGACGTCGCTGTCTTTGTCTAAAACGGCCTGGTTGAGTGCGGCTTCAATAGCGTCGGCTTTACGATTATTGCCAATACTGAAAAAAGACAGTGCGTTTTTTCTGAGGCGTTTAATTTCTTGCTCGACTGCCTGGATCCCTTTGGGGGTATTTTTTAGAGCAGGTTGCAGAATAAGGATATCGGTTTGCTGTTTAGCCGGCACAAGGTGTAAGGGCCGTTTCATGGCATCAAATCCCTCATCGGCAGCATCATTCGTGATAACAAAACCAAATTTGGTGTAGAGCCTCTTGGCTATGTCATTTCCTTTCCGTACCTGCAGACTGATAGAGGGCTGAGTATAATGGGCTTGTGCGGCCTCAATCACGGTCTCCATTAATCGCATGCCAATTTTATTACCAGCGGCCTCGGGATCGACACCCAGATTGGAAATGTGGATATTATTCCCCTCGGGTTTGGCAAACACATACCCCTTCATCTGCCCGGTTTTTTCATCATAAGAGACAAAAGCAAGACCGGGCTGAAAATAATAATTAAAGGTATATTCGGTCCAGGCTTTCTCATTCGGAAATACGATGCGATCAAGGGCCAGAAACGCTTTGCAGTCCTCTTTGGTCATCGGTCGGATGGGCATGAAGTACACCGTTACTCAAAAAGCCGAATTATAGTGATTAAATGTTAAGGGGAAATTAAATGATACCCAGTAAATGCAAGGGATTTGTTTTCCGTAATGCCGTTTGGCGGGACGCCGGAAGGGCTAATTCATGAAACAGGGTATTCGTATATTCGTGCCAGGTGTGAATATCGATTTGACTGCTTTGACCTAAATCGGAGCTATAAATGACCCGCGGCAGGGTTTGGACGACATCGGCAAAATCCTCTTTATCCTGATAATACAACAGGTAGGTTAACAGGGTTTGTTCTATCCAGAGCCAGGTCAGATGGGATAAATTTGCAAGTTCCGGTGCCTGCAGGTGCGTCAGGGGGTTGGCCGGCTGATTCAGCAAAAGCGCCGGCACATGGTGCTGGATACAGGCATCAATCAGCGCATAGACCTCTTCTTTTGACGCATGTCCTGTGGATAAAACAATGGGGTAATCCGTAGCCATTTTGATCACATCGATTACTTCCGGGCGCAAGTGCGATTGGTCATTAAAGAGGGTTTCCCCTTGTTGGGTCGCCGCATTAAGGCGTGGGTGAGTTAACTCCCTGGCCAGGCGAGAACGGTAATGCCGCCCGGTAATGGTGGGGAAGTGGACAATCATTTTTCCAGGAAGGCTTGGCTGATACTGGGCCAAGGCCTGCAACACCGCACGGTAATGAATGCCGCCACTGATGTGATTGAGGATAAGGGATGGCCAAACCGGCAACCCCTGTTTTTGGGCGAGCGTCGCCTCAATGCTGGTTGCACCGAGATGACTGGTTAAAACGACAGCACCCCGCAAGGATTGATAAATGCGGCCTGCCGTTAAAGCATCCACTTTACGCTCATAAAGATCAGGATTGGCATGGTAATGAATATCAATGAAGTCCAGTTCAGCAGAAATCATTTCATATCCTTTGTCTCAGGGTTTAGCCAGGGTTGATCGTAACGATACCTTTCCCGGGCCTCGTCAAGACGCTGCCCTTTTCTGACGGCATCCATGATTTTATGTTCAGTCTGGCAAATGGCCTGTGCCTTCACCAGAACGTCGGCCAATACCTTAACCGGGATCACCAGCACCCCATTGTCATCAGCAAACAGAATGTCACCGGGGTGGATGACAACCCCATTGATGGTAATGGGGCATTGTTCACCCGATTTTTGCACGCGGTTTTTGCCGGAGCGCATAAAGCGCTCAACCGAGAATACCGGGTAGTTGCTTTGCAGAATCTCGGGAACATCGCGCACAGCGCCATGGACGATGGTACCGGCTATGCCTCTGACCAAAGCCGTCTGGGTGAGGATATCACCCCAGACGGTGCAATCAATCCGCCCCTGATTATCAATAACAATGACGGCATTGGCCGGCACGTTATCCATGTAATTCGCCGCTTGCTTAAACGGTTGCCCGGCGGTTCGTTGAGAGGGACTGTATTGGACCGTATAGGCAGGCCCTGCCAGTTTTTGGCCAGGGGCAATGGGTTTAATGTGCAGGAGCGCACCGTCCACGCCGCAGGCATCCAGGGCATCGGAAATTTCAGCCGTGCTGAACTGTTTGAGTTGTTGAAGCTGTAAATCCAGGGTTAATTTTTCTCCCTCGCCCCTCTGTTTTAAAAAAAACGGGGTCGGCAAGTCAGGGTGAATAATCTGCTCGATGATCACCTGAGCCATCTCGTCTGTGGTGCTGTTGCCGCCTAAATCATAAGTAAGGTAACGACCATCCTGAATAACCGCGGCGATGGCACGCGTGATGCGCTCGGCCTCCTCGCAGTAGCCAAAATGATTTAATAACAAGCCAATGGTCAGGAACATGGCGCTGGGATTGGCACGGTGGGCGCTTATGCGCGGGCCGCTGCCGTGTACCGGTTCAAAATAGCAGCCCTTATGACCAATGTTGGCGCTGGGGGCAAAGCCCAGGCCGCCCATAACAGCCGCCCCGACATCAGAAAGGATATCGCCAAACATGTTTTCAGCGACAATGACGCCAAATTCTTCAGGCCGCCTGACCAGCCAAAGCGCGGTGGCATCGACGTTGGTTATATCTGCGTGAATAGCAGGATAGCGTGCGGCCACTGCTTCAAAAATATCACGCGCAAACGCGCTGCTTTGCCGTAAAACATTGGGTTTATCGGCAAACGTGACGCGGGTGAAATGATTATCCTTGGCGTATTGAAAGGCAAATTCAAACAGCCGTTGCAACCCATCCCGACTTTGCAGGCGCAGCGTGACGCTCAAATCCTGACTTGCGGTATGCTGCCAGCGCTTTTGTTGATGAATCAAGTTGCTGATGGACTCTGGAGCCGGGTGAAAATCAAAACCTGCATACAGGCCTTCAGTATTTTCCCGAATGATGCAGAAACGGAATGGCTTTTTACCGTCAACCAAATTAAAACAGGGCCTGACATTAGCGAATAAATTAAGGTTTTGCCTGAGTTGAATAAGAGGGGAGACGTATTCCGCATGATGCTTTTGCAGTTTGGGTGATAGTTCACGTAAGGCTTCGCGCATGGGTTTGCTGGTAATGGCACCGATTAATGTGGCATCGCAATGACGGATTAATTGCCAGGTTTTTTCCGGAAGGGGCTGCCCATGCTCCTGCCAGCAGGTCCAGCCAATGTCGCCGCGATGAAGCTCGACAGGTAGATTCAAGGCCTTAAAAACCGGCAAGGCGGCCTCGGTGACCTCCTTACCGATGCCGTCACCCGGCAATACGGCAATTTTTATCACATCATTCAGCGTCATAATCCAGTTTCTCCAGGATTATTTTTTTGCAAAAAGGTAGATTATCCTGCAATACGCGCATGCTCGCGCCCGGAACAATGATCAATTGACCCTGGGGCGGAGCCAGCACATTCTGGCGATTGACCAGATTGGATTTCTCACCAATAAAATGCAGGTAATTTGCCTCACTCGTTGTTATTAGTTTAGATGAATCTGTAGCCAATACTTTCGTTAAGCCCGTGATGAGGCGATGCTCTGCTGCTGCCGTGTCGGCAATAGACCACGCGTGGACAGGGGGCGGATTTGGAAAATAAACGTCGCTGTACAAGCATTCAAGGGCTGTTTTCAGTTGGTGCTGTTGGCACAGGTGGACAACCCGCATCAATTTTTCAGTCAGGGGCTTATCCGCGAAAGCGGGGGTTGAGAAGAGAATCAGAGGCTTGTTGACGAACAGGGAAAGGCATTGCTGCAGGATGACGCCGCCAAAAGAAAAGCCCATAAATCCGTGGTAGCCCGGCATGGTGGCAATCAGTTTTTCTCGCCAATGCTGATAATAGGCATCATTGGGCAGCGTGATGTCCACTTCCGCCAGAGGGTCAAACACATCTAACTGGTAATGGGATGATAAAAAACCAAGCGAATCGGCGATGCCGGTAAGGTCGGTGGATTGCGGCATGACGGGTGCCAGGATTAAAAGGCGTTTTTGAGTCATTGGTCAACCCCGGGTAACTGTTTTGCGCAGTATATAAGATATGCCTACTTAACGGAATGTTGCTTCACTTGTGCGGTCGAAAGATCGGCGATGCCGCGAATAAATTCATCCATTTCAATGGCTTCCTGACCAATGCCCAGTGCATGCCGGGTATAATTGGATGCCGTGAGCAAATCATCCAGATTGTATTTGGTCAGTTGATTGGCGTGAAGATAGGCGGCAAAAAATTCGGTTTTGAGGTTCCCTATCCCTTTTCCCATTCCCGCCAGGGATGCATCCACATACTGTACGCCCGCATCGATGGCGGCCAGCGTGTTCGCTTGCGCCAGACCGAGATTATCGTGGGCATGATAGCCAAAAGCGATTGGATAACGGGGAATGTAGCGCTTATAAATCCCGCTGACGCGGGCAGGCATGAGGCTGCCATTGGAATCGGCGAAATAAATCATATCAGGGTGGTGGCTTGCGGCCTGGGCTACGACGTTATCCAGTTCGCTCTCCTGGTACTGGGAGGTATGGATGAAATTAACCGAGACATCAAGACCTGTGTCTTTGACGCGATCCAGGGTTTCACAGGCAGCCTGGATACCGCCCCGGATAACGCAGATGCGAATCAGTTTGACGCCGCAGGCTTTCATTTCGACAAAATCACTGCGAGCGACATTCTCAGGATGCACCATCACGGCTATGCGGGCGCGTTGAATGAGGTTTTGACATAACTGCAGGTAGGATCTGGGGCATAACCCGGCATCGCCAATGCCGGGAATAGGGTGCAAGGACCCATTGCGATAACCCACCTCGATGTATTCAATGCCAGAATGATCAAGCGGGGTGAGTATGGCCTTTAAATCATCCGATGAAAAATGAAAGTTGGTCCTGTGGCCCCCGTCCCGTAGCGAGACATCTAAAACGTGTAATGGGTTCATGGTACGCCATCCTGCTTCCGCTGTTTAAATCAGTTTCCTGTAAAAGAAATATAAAATGGGGAGTAATATTAAACTTCTTACATAAAACGCGGTTCGATTATGTTTATATAGCACATGCAGGTAAGAAAGGGGGTGGCGATAGATCAATGAGCGGACAATAATTTTAGTCACCTGCCGGGCTTTGCCTTTTTGCGGTGTTTCGTGGATGCGCACGCTGGGGGCCGGATTGGCTTCAATGATGACACCGCCCGACTCTTCAATGGGGATGGTTAAATCCACGCATTCAATGTCAAGTCCTGCGACAGCCAGGTTTAAGGTGGCCGCCGCTTTTTTTAATAAACGGCGGTTTTCCCGGCACACGCGGGTTTTAATGGTTTCATAGGTCCCGCCACGGGTGGCATTGCAGGTATAACACAAGTCCACGCGTTCGTTCAGTTTGGGGATGTCATTGATACTCATGCCCAACTCGCTCAGCCTGATTTGGCATTCACCGTCGATCTGGATAGGTTTTAAGGTGTCGCTTAGGCGGGCGCGTTCGGCATTAGCAAGTTCGACTAACTCGCTAATCGTATGTTGCCCGTCACCGATGACGTGAGCGGGGTAGCGGCGTACCACACCGAGGATGCGTTGCCTAAACATTAAAACACGGTAGGAATTTAAATTACCGTGGAATTCCTCAATGCTTAAAAATTCATAGGCAGGAAAAATATCCTCCATGAATGCCTTTAATTGGTCCATCGTCTGAATATTGCAAACCACATCACGTCCAAGACGTCCTTCTTTCGAGGGTTTAACCACCAGCGGAAAGCTTAAATCGGCAATCACTTCTTCAAGAAGGCCGTTATGAAAATCATCGACATGAATAGCGGTGGCTTTAGGTACCGGGATGCCGGCGCGCTCAAGCATTTTATTGGCACAATACTTGTTGCTGGCGATATTGGCGCTGCAACTGTTGTTAAAAGGGGTTTCACCGCCGCGAAAATAATAGGTGCGTTTGCCTAACTGAACAGCCACCCCTTCAATATCTTCCACCAGTTCGGCTGGCAGCAGCAACTCTTTAGCGGATTGATAATAAGCCAGAGTATTTTTATTGTAATTTAAATCAACGGATGTGTGCAAAAAAAGCTCCCCTCGTTTTAGCTTAAGCGGCCTGGGTCAGAAATAAAAACACAGGCAAGCCGTCGTTGTTTTGCTGACGGGCAATGACGCGTTGGCACTCAAGGCGTTTAAGCCCAAACGTCTGGCAAAGGCGTTCAACATAATCAATATGATGACAGAAACGGGCGCTTTCCTGCAATTGCCAGGGTAGGGTATCGCTGATTTCGATACTGAAGATAAAATATCCAGCTGGCTTTAAATGCTCGTGTACAGCGGCAAAAAGAGGTTTTAACTCACCAAAATAAGGCAACACATCAGCAGCAGTAATGAGATCATATTGTTGTCTGTCGCTGCTTAGAAACGCCATGATATCGGCTTCGACAAGGTCATCATAAATCGCCTTTTCCCGGGCAATGGCGAGCATTTTGGCCGCGATATCCACCCCGGTTAAGTGGCGGCTAAGTGGCCGCAAAATATCGCCGGTCAGGCCGGTGCCGCAGCCTAAATCAAGGGCTTTGGTGAAATGGCCAAGATCATATTCCCTGCACAGGGCTTCGATGTGCAGGGGGAGTGTGTATTTTAATTGCTCACGCATGTGCTTGTCATAATAAAGCGCGTAATTATTAAAAAGATTAGCCGCATAGGGAGCACAGGTGTCGGCCGTTGACTTGTCACCCTGCAGGGCGCTCAGCATGTGCCGGCTGGCTAAGTCTTTGGGGTTGGCAGCCAGTGCGCGCTGCAGGAGCTCAATGGCTTTGGGCTTATCCTCAAGGCGGATAAAAATAGCCGCAAGATTATTAAGTGCCGCAAAATGCTGCGGGTCTAAGGACAGCAATTGTTCGAACTGGTTAATGGCCTCATTTAAATGCCCCAGCGCCATTTGTGCCACGCCGGAATTATAGAGGTATTCAATGTTATCAGGCATTTGCTTAAGCAGGACATCATAATGCATGAGGGCGTTTTCAAACCGGTCATGATGCATGAATGTCGCAGCGAGATTATTGCGCGCATCCAGGTGATTATTGTCCAGAGCCAGGGCTTTGGTAAAGAAATCAACCGCCAGTTGACCGCGCTCCCGTTTTAAGGCAATGACACCCAGATTGGTTAAGGCTTGTACATGCGCGTTGTTGTGCATGACCACATGCTGGAACGCTTTTTCTGCGTCATCGAGTTGATTGGCTTCAAGGCTTAATACGCCGAGGTAAAAGTGCGCCTCTACATGCTCGGGATGGAGTGCGAGCACGTTATTGAATTGAATGCGTGCTGCCTCCAGTTGATTATTTTTCAGGAGGAGCAGGCCGAGGTTATAGTGCGCTGCTGTAAAATCGGGTTGAGCATGAATGGCGCGGCGGTAATATTCCAACGCGTTCCTGTAGTCATTGTTCATGGCAAAAACAGCGGCTAAGTTGCCATAGGCCTGAGCATAGTCCGGTTTTAAAGCAATGGCTTGCTGATAATGATGAATGGCTAAGTCCAGTTGATGGGTTTTACGGTAAGCATTGGCCAGATTATTGTGCAGGGCTGGATCCTGGGCATTAAGGGCTAAGGCACGTTTGAGGTAGTCCACGGCGCTGGTGTTGTCGCCAAGCTGGATGCAGGCGACAACCAGGCTCTTCAGACTCGGTTCATGATTTGGATTCTCGGCCAGGATTTGCTCGTAAAGCGTCATGGCCTGCGGCAGCTTCTCCTGTGCCTGCAGCATCTGGGCTTCTGCAAATAATTCGTCAATGCGGGTCACGGCTTTTTACCATGAGAACATGCGGGATGCCATCCAGATCAAAGGGCGTTTCCTTGGCGGCAAACCCATATTGTTCATAAAAGGCCTTGAGGTAATATTGGGCCGTGATGGCGATGTCATGGTCAGGGTAATGGTCCCTGAGGTAGTTTAAAATCAACGTCATCATATGCCTGGCAAGACCTTGCCCACGATAAGCCGGCGCCACAATCACACGGCCAAAACTCATGGTTTTTTTATCGTAATTCAGCAGGCGGGCATAGGCAGCCAAGGTTTTATTATCCCGCATCTTAAGATGCAGGGCGGATTGATCCTGATAATCCACATCGAGGTAGATGCTTTGCTGTTCAACAATGAAGACCTGATTACGCAGTGCGAGGATATCGTAAATATCTTCGGGAGTTAGTGCCGAAAACGGTTGAATGCTTGTTTTAATCATGAGGCGCTAAGTTGTTGTTGCAGCCGTTGAAGCGCCTGGGCGCGATGGCTGATGGTATTTTTTATTTTAGCAGGCAATTGGGCCATTGTGCATTGTTTTGCAGGAACATAAAACACGGGATCATAGCCAAACCCCTGATCGCCGCTTAATGTCTCGCTGATTTGCCCTTCAATCTGACCGCAGGCAATGAGAGGCATGGGATCATCGGCATGGCGTACCAGCACGATGGCGCAGTAAAAAAAGGCTTGCCGTTTAACGTCGGGCATGCCGGTTAACTGTTGCAGCAACAGCGTGATGTTGTCTTTATCAGTCGCCAATGGTCCGGCAAAACGCGAGGAGTAAATACCGGGGCGCCCCCCAAGTGCCGGGACCACAAGCCCGGAGTCATCCGCAAGCGCTGCTTTTTGGGCTTCGCGGCTGGCATGCCGGGCTTTAATCAGCGCATTTTCGACAAAACTGAGCCCGGTTTCGGCCGCATCGGTGATAGCTAATGAGGCCTGCGGAATACAGGTGATGGGGGCAAGGAGAGCTGACAACTCTGCAATCTTGCCGGGGTTGCTGGTCGCAAGAATAATTTCGTTCATCGGTAACATTTAGAGAATCACACAGGGCCAGCAGCGGTTTAAATCCTCACTCTTTTCTTTAAAAGCAAAGGAGGCTTCACTTAAACTCTGGGTTTTTTGCAATAAATCGCTTATTTTTTCACCGCGCATATCCAGAGAATCCAATGCTTTGAGTGCGGCATCGCGGGTTTCATCGATTTCCTGTTGAAATTTCTGTATCTTGGGATCCAACGCCTTGTCCATGAATTGGCTTAAGTGTTGAGCCACTTCCGGAAGAGGGTACTTATGAAACAGTAAATTAAGAGTCAGGTTGCGTTGCTGTTCAAGACTCATGTCACTGTCACAGGCAACAGCCCAATAATTTCCGCCTAACTTGAGTCCGTAAACTCTCATCTCGCCAATGGTGTCGAAGAAGTATTTTCCTGGTTCCAAGGCCTCACCGATTTCTTCAAGCTTCGCTACATGCTTTTTTATTTGGTCTCCCATCAGGGAAAGCATGATTGGGTTCAATGGAATATGGAGCGTGGCGCGTTCACCTTCAAAACGCGTAATGATGGCATAGCATTTCATTCTGGCCCTCCCTGAGGTATTTTTTTCTAAATTATCATAAAAGCAAATAAATTGACAAAATGTTTAAAACGGATGATTAGCCGAGAGGGGGTAAGACGTCAATGACGTTCAGGATGGTTTCCTGGTGCTGCTGGGTTTTGGAGCGGTTTGAAAACAATGTCCAGCGTCCGGCTTGAAATTCATTGATTTTTCCCTGAGAAAGCGAGACAAGGAGACTTAAGCCTGTGTAATGGGCAATGGCGTTGCCGATATCCCTTACTATTTTCCCAAGCCCACGGCAGGTTTGCATAATGGCTTGTTGCGAATGCAGCATGTCCCTTGCCGCGTTTTGATAACTGCTCAAAGGCTGTTGATCGTTGTTTAAAAACTGAAAAGTCATGTTCATCAATTCAAAGGCGATTTTCTGGATAATGCGTGCTTTCCTGAATGTGACTGTGGTGGTGTCTGCGGGTTCATTGGCATGGAATGTGGTGTTGAAATCGTTACTATCAATAAGCCTTTTTTCGTAATGAATAATGGCCTTTTCAATCATCCCTTTTTGCGGTGGGTTCAGCACTTCAAGGAGTAATTTAGCCCCATAAAGCGAGAGCTTTTTAACCTCATTCATGATGCGATGACAATAGATTATTTTTTGCAGATTCATCAGGTTTTTGTATTGGTTTAATGCCTCATGCCGCATGATGGGAAGTTTTCCCATAATGAATGCCACATCCAGGTGATTAAATGCTGTGGGGTGGCAATCGAGGGTCAATGCGCGTAAGGTGGTGTCGCCGGTAAGCTTGGCATATTGAGTGATGAACGCATGGAATACATCGGGATGTCGGCTGTGGCGAACGGCAAAATCAAACAAATAACCCTGTGTTGTCTGGTCCTGAGCTTCGAGTTCCTGCTGGCTGAGCTGCCTAATGTGTTTAATCGCCTCGTGGGTTTCATCGTGGATGAGGAGATGCTTGATTATTTCTGGTAAGGTCATGGCGAGGAATTTGTTTATACGGATAGATATCGTAAAAGACAGCCGGGTAACATGGTTTGAACCTCCTCTTCAAGATGTTATTTGCTTAATTTCATGCAAAATTTAAGCGAATCAGTCACGCATTATACCTGGATTTTTTTCGACTTAAAGTAAAGTTTTATTGCTTAAATGCATGCTATTTATAGATTGCTTCCGGGGTGTTTTCCTGATCGGACAAATCCTCAAACTGCGGTTGTGCGAAATCCAGGCTCTCTTTTTCTTCCTCTTCGGCTGATAAGTCGTCATCCTCTTGCGGCGATTGGCCAATTGTTTCCGGTTTAACGTTTAATTGGCTGACTAACTGGCAGGGGGTGCCATTCATCGCCAAATCTTCCAGTTTATCCAGACTGGGATCAGATTGCGGGGTGGGGTTATTGCCAGATGAGTCAGTTTTTAAAGTGACCAAACCAAAAATAAGCGAACCAATCCCCAGCAGGGCAGTCAGGCCGGCGCCAATCGCGCCGGCCACTGCGAATCCGATCAGGGGCAAGACGCTTGGCGGAGAGGGTGTGGGCTGGATGGGATTAAGGGATTTTTGCGATTGCTCAGCGGGTAATGCTTTTTTTAAGGCGTGACAGAGCATCGCTTTATCCACAGGATCTTCTAGATGATCAAACATAATTAACGCTTTTGACCATTTCTTCTCGGCAATCTACAGCGCCAGGAGTTGACGCCGGATCTCGATATGATCTTGCTGGGCGCGAAGGTATTCAAGCCAACCGATTTTTTCTTCATTGGCAGAAAGAGACGCCTCAGCCAGTAATGTTTCCGTGGGGGGGATTTCCAGGTATTTTACCCTGGCAGGAAGTTTGGATTGGAGTTCTTTATCTACATGAAAAAACAAGCCCCTGATCTGGTGTTCTGCTTCCACCCAGTTTTTACTGGAGGCTAAAATGGCTTTAATGCGTCCCTGTAAAACGTCAATAGTCTCGGCTTCTTTGCAGAAGGCACGTGCCTGTTCTTCGATGATTAAATTTTTAATGGACAGTGTTGCATCGACCCAATCGGTTGGCGACTCATCATTCACCTGGTTTAGCCTTGCGGACAACCGGGTTTTTAATACGTCCGGAAACTGGTCAAGGTGTTGTTTAACAAAATGACAATAGGCGTTGGCCTTCAAGGCTTCATCCAGGGCGCTGACATGGGTAAAGAGGTCCATGTCAAGAATGGCTGCATTCAACGGCATGCTTTTTTGTTCTTCGGGGGGGAGGGCCTGAATGTAATTCCTTAGATCAATAGCGGCTTGAAGCCAGGTTTGTCCCTTCTCATGGCGATAGGCTTCATGCAGTTTTGCAATGATCTGTTGACGCTGGGCAGTCGATACCGACGTGGCCTGTGGATTGGATAGCAACTGGTGAATGAACAGGCAGTAAGCCTCGGCGGCAAAATAAGGTTCACTTCCTTCACTCACCGATTGGCGTATTTTATTACGAAAAAGGGAGGTCATGTAAGGGTTTTTGCCCACAAATGCCGTAGCCTGTCCGCGGTATTGCTGCCAAACTTCAAAGGGTAAGGTAACGGTTTTTTCTTCACCCCAGGTCATGATGTTCAGTTGCACATTTTGGTTTGCTTTGTCGTATTGGATTTGGTTAATTACAAAAAAGTGACCATCGAGTTTTTGCGCCAGTGCATTGGGCTTGCCGAGCTCCTCGGGGCTTGATTGCTCAAGGATAATCTGGGCCAATGTGCCCGTACCAAGAAAAGCCACGCTGCAGCCATCTGCCATCAACAATTATAATTGCTGGAAAGATTCTTCCGTGGATAAAGTCAGCCTATGCACATTGCTATAACCTGAGGCTTTCATCCAGCGCTTTAATTCCTTGGGCATGCTGACGCCAAAAATCTGTTTGATGAATTGCGGGCCTTCGGGGCGATAGGTATGTAGAATATTTTGTGAAGAACGGATGCCATTTAAGATAATATGGTCAGCATCGTGAATACCGTCATGACCGGTTTCCTCGGGTTTTTCAAAAATGGCGGTTTCAGTAATTTGAACTTAAAGTCACCGTGTTGTTTAAACAGGGTACTGAAATCAAATTCACCGTGAGTGGCCAATTGGTCGACCATTTTGACATACACCACGGGGTTCATAAGAGCAATATTATGAACAAAACTGTTCACGCCGCAGACCTGATCATTGCTTTGATTGATGTAGCGAGGCGATAAAACACGCAGCATTAATTGCACAGCCAGCTTGGGTCGCGAGAAATGAGCAAACATCAGGCCTTCATTTTCCCGGGCCAGAAAATTATCCGTCTGATAGGAAGTTTTTTCCCGATGGATTCGCCTCAGCAGTTCAAAAGAGAACCCCGGGTTTGGCTTGTCCTTATCCCCAAAAAAAATATCATCGACCAATTTGTCACCCACGAGATAGGCGATGGCTTACAGTTTTGTGGCGATAACAAATAATTGCGGGTTGCGTGGATGGTTCCATTGGGCGCTGGTACGCTCAAGCTCTTTTTTGTATTCGATTAGAATTTTTACAGCCAGTCTTTTAATCAGATCGGATTCTGACGCCTGACTGCCTTCTTCACGGATGGCAGAAATAGCGTCCAGGACTTGTAAATATTCTTCAAAATTTTGCGGCTTCCGGCCCTTGGGCGCATCGTCTGTGATCAATACGCGCTCATGAATACCACCTCTCAGGAATTGCTCTAGAATAAGGGTCATTTTTGCATATTAAAAAATCACATGTTTTAATTATAGGGCAATATGGGGGTTCAGGGGCATGGCTTGCGTGAATAGTTTGGGTAAAATCTGTTGTCCTAAAATAGAGGCGAACTGATAACCGCTGTTTACATAATTGTCATCAAGCCAGACTAATTGATCGATTTCCTGCCCGGGTACAGGAACACCGTCAATAGTAACCCGATAAACGTGCATCACCAGCAGGGCCTCTTCATAAATCGCCTGGGCCTGAAAACGGCCAAAGGGAGTGGCAGAGCGCAATTCAACCTGTAATTCTTCCTGCAATTCGCGCCGCAACGCCTCTTCATCCGTTTCCCCTGCCTCGACTTTTCCGCCCGGGACAATTAAATCCATTGGCGGTTTTCCGCGTTTATGCACGGCCAGTACACGATCATGCTCATCAAAAATCAAGGCGCCGGCTTTAATAATGGTGGGTTTAAGAACAGGATTCATCGTTTATTTCCTCCGTCGCTGAAGCAAGTTGTTTTAAAAGTGCCAGTGCAGGATTGCTGACTGCTCTGGGTGTGATAAAGACTCTGTGGCATTGTTCGCACGCATGCTTCTGATGGGGTATGACAGCTAAGAGCGCCTGATCAAAATGGGGATGGTCACAATAAGGGCAATGGTAACTGTTCAAATAGTCTTGTAAAGAAGGCAGGGCTTGCTGAATTTGCAGGACCCGCACCATCTCAATATCCAGCAACCGACCCATCACCCGGACTTCACCATAGGTATTGTCGACGACGCGCTTGCCCTGACTGTCGTAAGCATGCACATGGATGGCGCTTTCTTCCTGACGCGTCGCTGTCCAAAGGATGGACGGATTGGAGCCCCAAATCTGAAATCCGCCGGGGTAGCGTTCAGCATCGAGGCTGATTTTGCGCGCAGGGATAATCACCGGCCGTTTGATTTGCTCATCACCCAGATAGCGCTTAAATCGCATAATTGGATTGGCAGTGCACCGTAGTTCGCTTAGGGTGACCTGGCCGCAGAAACCGCAGTAGTGGTCAAAGGAAGGCATGACGGCGGCGAGGCCGATATCCAGTAATTCATGGCCGCAGTGGCAGCAATCCATACTCAGAATGGGGAAATTAAATATCGAGCTTAAGGTATAATGGACCGCGCTTTCTTCGGTTAGCAGCAGACGGCGGTTCTTCCAGCAGATTTCCACTTCGGCAAATGACTGATCGATTTGTTTTTTGCCGGGATCGGTGAGGCGGGCATGCAAATGAACGCCGCGGTCGAAACCATGGGCATAACTGTCAAAGACAGCCGGCAATGCCCCCCAGGCTGCCACGCCGCCGGGAAAATCGTCGAGGTTGATTGACAGGGTGTTGGGTTGAGCCGCTTTGAACATAGAGATACCTTAATGAAATCCATTTAAAGTATCCCTCGCCCTAAGGACGGATTGTCGTTACAACTCGGGAAGGATCGAGAATAGTTGTAAACACCAGCCTCTGCGGGAGAGTTGATGCTAACGAAAACAGGGAAGCCTTGTCAATCCTCAAAAGGAGGGGCCGCAACAAAACGTTGTTTCCTTGCGGCTTAACAAAAACTCATGGGTTATCTGTTGCGTTTATTGTTGAAATGTTCAATGATTCGATCGATGTTAGGGGGCGTCATCCTTTCAAAGCCTTCTCTAACGCGCGTGCCGAAACTGTTATCCTGGTTACCGCCAGAAACTTTATTCAAATCTTCTTTAGACAGTGTTTTGGATTTTTTCTTAGTCGTTTTGTGCTGTTTCATACCTAACCTCATTTGCTAAAACCTGAATTAAGTATAGACAAAAAACTAATTGATTATCTTTTTAACACAAACGAGCGATAGAGGCAGTGCCACAAGAGACCAAGAGCAATTAAACCCAATCCGGATATTCCTATCGCAAGCGGCACCCAAAAGGTCAGGAACAAACAGGCAAAAAGCCCAATCCAGGCGATAATGGCAGGGTAACGGCGCTCAGTTTTGGGTAAGCGTAAGGCGGCCAGGTTGGTTATCGCATAATAAATCAGAACGGTGAACGCACTGAATGACCAGGTGGTTTTAACATTGCCAATGGCGACTAAACCCAGAATACTGATGCCAATGCCAATGATGGCGGCGACTGGGGTCTGATGTTTGCCGGAAATCACAGCAAACCGTTTCGGCAGATCCTGCTGCCGCCCCATGGCCAGGACAGTTCTCGACAGGCCAAGGATAAGGTTCAACAAAACACCGAGCATGGCTGTGCAGGCACCGACGATGACCACGATGGGTAAGCCCGGAATTGTCATGGTGTTGGCTGCCATCTCAAGCGGGGTAGGCCAATGCCGGGTTGCACTGGCCAATTGTTCCCACCCGGTTAAGCCAAGGGCGACTAAGGTTACCCACACATAAAGCAAGGCGCTAAACAGCAAGGAGAGCATAATGGCTTTGGGGATGGTCGTGCGCGGTTGTTTCACTTCTTCACCCAAGGTCGCTAGACGGCCATAACCCGTGTAAGCCACAAATATTAAGGCCGTTGCATAAAGAAAATCACCGGGATTGAGGGTGTCAGGTGTGAAAAAAGAATTTAAATATTTTCCATCTTGCTGAAGCAAATAAACACTGCCAGAAAGCGAAAAAAGCCCTAAAGAACAGAGGGTAATTGCAACAATTACGGTATTGGTCAGGTTGGTGCGCCGCATACCACTGGCCGCGAGCAGAGTCAGCAGGGCGACGGTGATGGCGGCTACCGGGGTTATCGAGGCGAAAGGGAGGTGGAACAGATGCAGTAAATAAGCGGCAAATCCTAAAGCTGCGGTCGCAGCGGAAGCGGTTTTAGCGCATAAAAACATCCATCCGGCGGTAAAACCCAGCGCCGGATGAAGATAGCGGTAACCGTAAGCATAGGTTCCGCCGCTGACCGGATGGCTGGCTGCGAGCTGGGCACTGGACAACGCATTGCAACATGCAACGAGTGCGGCAAGCAGGATGGCAAAAATGACCCAGGGCCCGGTAACCCCTGCGGCGATGCCAATACTGACGAAGATACCGGTGCCAAGCATGGAACCAAGGCCTATCAGTGTCGCGCCAGTCAATCCGATTACCCGCTGCAGGGGTTGATGTCCCATTTAAATTTTCAATCACGAGGAGAGTTGTTTAAGATAGCATTATTTCACACGAGCAGACCGTTGGTTGGCCAAAATTACCCTCGTTATTCAGGTTCGATTAGTGATGGCGCCGCAGAATGAAGTCAGCAATGCCTTTCACTTTACCGGTATTAACAGGTATTTTGGCTAAACAAGCCAGGGCCTGGTCATAAAAATGTCTTTCGGCTTTTTTGGCGTCATCAAGGCTGGTTATCACGGGATAGATGGGTTTATGCCGCTCCAAATCCTTTCCCTGGCATTTTCCAAGCGTTTCTGTACTCGATTCTATGCCGATGATGTCATCATGAATTTGGAAGGCAATCCCTATCAGGAGACCAAACTCCCGCAGCAAATTTAAAATTTCCGCATCCTCTGTGGAGGACAATGCACCCAAAACCACAGCCGCACTGATTAAATCACCTGTTTTCATGCGGTAGATGGTTTCAAGATCACGGACGGTTGTCGGTGTCTGTAAAGCCAGCAGATCCAGCACTTCTCCCCCGACCATGCCGGCTGAGCCGATAGCCTGGGTGAGAGTAGCAATCATTTTCAACCCGTTTTCGGCTGTCAACTGGTTGTATTCAAACGCCAGATTGGCGAGCCTATTAAAGGCTAAGGTATGCAGGGCGTCACCGGCCAAAATGGCGACTGCTTCTCCATAGACTTTATGGCAGGTGGGTTTACCACGGCGCAAATCATCATTGTCCAGGGCAGGCAGATCATCATGAATGAGGGAAAACGCATGGATCATTTCAATGGCAGCAGCCAATCCATCCAAAACGAGTTCATCCCCTTGAAAAAGCTCCCCGACTGAATAAACAAATGCCGCACGGATGCGTTTACCCCCATTTAATACCGAATAAGCCATTGCTTCATGAAGTATGGTCGGGTAAGTGTTTTGGCAGGGCAAATGACGTTCAAGCGCCAGATTAACTCTGTTTTGGCAGTCCATTAAGTAACTTGTAATCGGCAAGATAGATTACTCTCAGTCCAAATTATTAGTGTTATAGCCAATAGGAAAAAATAAATCAAATCGATTTAAAAATAACTATTTAGGCACTTTACTTTCCCTTCATCGTTCTGTTGGCTACCATTTAATCAAGAGATGTCAGCTTATGATAAAAACATCACAGCAAGGACGGATTAAATGCACCATTCGCTCCCCTTGATTACCACCGTTGCTCTGGGATTTGCCTTGGCGCTCATTCTGGGATTTATTGCCGTGCGGTTTAAAATTCCCGCTCTCGTGGGATATTTGTTAGCCGGCGTCGTCATCGGTCCCTTTACTCCCGGCTTGTTCGCTGACGTGAAAATCGCTCAGGAACTCGCTGAAATCGGTATTATGCTCCTGATGTTCGGTGTTGGATTGCATTTTTCCTTAGACGATTTAAAGCGGGTGCGCACCATTGCCATTCCCGGAGCGGTTGTGCAGATGATTGCCGCCACCCTGCTTGGCGGTGGGCTAGCTGTCTGGTGGGGTTGGGATTACGGCAGCGCCCTGATTTTTGGCTTATCGCTTTCGGTTGCCAGTACGGTGGTTTTGTTACGCGCCCTGGAAGAGCGAGGCGCTCTGGATTCGATTAACGGTCACATTGCCGTGGGCTGGCTTTTGGTTGAAGACTTGGCCATGGTGATTGTGCTGGTGTTATTGCCCTCTCTCTCGCATGGATTGGGTGATAATGTACCAGTGGACGTTCAGCAGCAGCCCTTATGGCTGGTTTTAAGCCTGACGCTGCTGAAAGTATTGAGTTTTATTATCCTGATGTTTGTGGTTGGGCGCAGGCTTTTGCCGAAATTGCTCTGGCATGTGGCCCGCACTGGGTCACGGGAACTGTTTACGCTGTGCGTCATTACGGCAGCGATAAGCATTGCCTATGCTGCGGCGCAATTATTTGGCGTTTCCTTCGCATTGGGCGCTTTTTTTGCCGGTATGATTCTTAGGGAATCGTCCTACAGTCATCGGGCGGCTGAAGAATCGCTGCCGCTGCGCGATGCCTTTGCGGTGTTGTTTTTTGTGTCGGTGGGCATGCTGTTTAATCCCATGGTGCTGGTTGAGCAGCCGCTGCAGGTCTTGTCGGTGGTGGCTATCATTATTATTGGTAAATCCATTGCGGCATTTATATTGGTTCTCGCCTTTCACTATCCCCTGCGGTCGGCCTTGATTGTTTCAGCGAGCCTCGCACAAATCGGCGAATTCTCGTTTATTCTGGCTGAGTTGGGGATCCGGTTTGGCCTGTTGCCGGAAGAAGGCCGCCATTTTATTCTCGCCGGTGCAATCATCTCAATCGCCCTGAATCCACTCATCTTTAAGCTCATTAATCCGGTGCACAATTGGGTTAAATCGCATCCAACTCTACTTGCGCTGTTTGAGCGCGGTAACGATCCCCTGGCGGAATTGCCGCAGACAACGCGGGAAGAATACCTGGCCGGGCAAGTGGTCTTGGTCGGATATGGACGGGTTGGCAAACGGATTGCCAATTTATTGGCTGAACATGCCATTCCTTTTGTGGTGGTGGATGAAAACCGTGAAATTATTACGCAACTGCGGGAGGCTGATATGGCAGCTGTTTATGGGGACGCGTCGGAGCCTTCAGTCCTTATTCAGGGCCATATTGCCAGAGCCAGCATGTTGATGATTGTGGTGTCTGATACGGTGCATGTGCGAAAAATGATTGCCTGTGCGCGTGCACTCAATCCGGATATAGAAATCGTGGTACGCAGCCATGATGAAGAGGAAGCCCTGCTCCTGCAGAATGAAGTCCCGGGAAAAGTTTTTTTTGCCGAGGGTGAAATTGCCGACAACATGGGACAATATGCCCTAAACCGGTATGGTAAAGGGGGACAGCAGAAAGAAGGCCATTGACGTTGAGTTGAAATGTTAATATTCATCAAAGGATACAACGCAATTATGAAAAAAATTAACACAGTTATTTTTGATCGGGATGGTGTTTTGACATTCTTTTTGTTTAAGAAAGTTATCGAAGCGTTTTCAAAATTTATACCTGAATTTACTTTGCAGGAAGGCATGAGCATTTGGGAGTCGCTTGGAAAAGTGCATGGGTTCCCAAAAAATTCAGAAGAAGAAATTCTCTTTTTTGATAAATTCTGGCAGGCCTTAGCTGATCATTACACCATAAGCCCCAAACGGCAAGCCGCGATTCAACAATTTAACTACATGGAATTTATTGATGTTTTTCCCGATACGCTTCCTGCTTTAAGGTTTTGTAAACAGAAAAACATGAAGGTGGGGTGTTATCGAATTTTCCTTTGGCCAGCCTGCAGGAATCGCTGGAATGGTTTAACCTGGATGCCTACATTGATGAAGCAATCAGTGCGCCCACCATCGGCGTCAGAAAGCCGGCTCCTGAAGCTTACCTGGCATTGTGCAAAAAATTATGCGTCGAGCCGGAAGAGTGTGTGTTTTTTGATGATGAACAAGTCTGTGTGGCCGGTGCAAGCGCCATAGGGATGACGGCTTATTGGGTTAATCGTCAGCAGGACACGCATGAGCTGGATAAACAAGTCATTGCCAACCTCAGAGCTCTGGAGTTGATCATTCACTAGGCTTAGGTGGATTAAAAAAGGCATCGGGCCAGACCTGCTCTTCAAAAGGGTATACAAATTGCCCATATTGTTGAGTAAGGCTAGTAACTTGTCTTTATTCGCCTGATAATAGACTTTAAGCCGCAGTAAATCATCCTGGCTTATGTTCCGATAATGAACCCCCTGAGGTGGATTTACATATAGATAATCATACAAAATGCGTCTTCAAAGGGTAGGGGTCATTAACAGGGGGAGTAACAGCCGTGGCATAAATGCCGTCTGAATTTAAATTTCCGAGCAGAGGGGGTATGCCTGTTCTGCCGTAAAATCTGCCATTGCAGATAAGGATATTTAACTCACCCAGGTCTCGATAGTCATAATACATTTCAACTATATCTTCCCACGTAGGGGGTTTATGATAAATTTGAATAAAATCATAAGCTAATTTAAAAAGGTAATTATAGCTATTCTGATTATTCATATCATAATAAACGCAATAGCGGTTACTTTTGAGCGTAGATTGTGAGAATTCTTTCATTTCCTGGACTTTCTGCGGGTAGAAAGCTTAAATCACTAGGAAAATAGACTTTAAAACCGTTTTGCTGATAGAGCGACACCAGGGCTTGATGACGATGCAGGTTCATCAAGCCATTGATTTACTATTCATGAGCAGGCCCGTCCCTTAAGCGTTGTACTCTGGAATAAGCGGGGCCAAAAATACGGTATACCCCCAAATTGGCCGTTTGTTTAAACAGCTTGGCTATGTTGACATAAATTAAATCCAGTAATTCGGCATGGTTCAATTCTTTTTCAGGCGGCTTTTCAAACTGCTGAGTCAGATACCATCGCCTGGTGCCGTTTAAAAGAACAGACAAATTTAATTTACAGGGGTATACGCGATCAAACACCTCGGCGTCTGACATTTCCAGAAACTCATCCTGTGTGGGTTTTCTCATGAGTCCACATTTAAAGATAACCTCGTTCAGTTATAGCATAGAATTCCGAGCCAGGAATTCATTCCATGTCAATAATGACTTTAAGGGCGCCGGTCGCTGCCGCCTGTCCAAATACCTCGTAAGCCTGCATGATGTCAGTCAATTTAAACCGGTGGCTGATAAGGGCGGAGGGATCCAGTTTGTGTGTCTGTACCGCCTTTAATAACATGGGGGTGGAAACCGTATCCACCAGGCGGGTCGTGATCGTGATATTATGCGACCAGAGTTTCTCAAGGTGCAAATCTGCCTTGACGCCATGCACGCCGATGTTGGCGATGATTCCACCGGGAGCGACCAACTCTTCACACAGTTCAAAGGTTTGAGGAATCCCCACCGCTTCAATTGCCGTATCAACGCCAATCCCTTCCGTCAATTCCATTACGTTGGCAATGACATTGTCGTGCTGGATGTTAAGAATCCGGGTGGCGCCTAATTGTTTAGCCACGTTGAGGCGATGCTCATCCATGTCGATTAGGATGATTTCGGCCGGGGAGTAAAGCTGGGCCGTCAACAGGGTGGCAAGACCAATGGGGCCGGCACCGACAATGGCTACTGTTTGCCCGGGCTGTATTTTGCCATTAAGAACCCCGCATTCGAAGCCCGTTGGGAAAATATCGCTTAACATCACCAGGGCCTCTTCTGCCAGATTGGCAGGAATTTTATACAGGCTGGTGTCGGCATGGGGAATGCGTACATATTCCGCTTGCGTACCGTCAATGGTATGACCGAGCACCCAACCGCCGGTGAGGCAGTGCGAGTACATGCCTTTGCGGCAATTACGGCAGGTGCCGCAGGATGAAATGCAGGAAATAAGTACAGGATGACCCGGCTGCACAGTGGTTACAGCAGCTCCCACCTCCTCAACAATCCCTACGCCCTCATGGCCAATGATACGGCCCGGGGTACAGGTGGGAACGTCGCCCTTCAGAATGTGGAGATCCGTGCCGCAAATGGTGGTTTTAGTCATTTTAACAATGGCATCATTCGGATGCATGATGGTCGGTTTCGGGCGCTCAACCAACTCTTTTTTACCCGGGCCCTGGTAAACGAGTGCTTTCATTCGACTGTCCTCACGCTTTATTTTTTTAATCAGTATACTGGATAAAGACTCACGATGAAATGCAGGCTAGGCTTAAACCCCACCAAGGCTATTTCCCAAAATAATTCAAGCCAATGGCGTGACGTACCTCCTCCAGGGTTTGTTGAGCCACTTTTCTCGCAACCGCCGTGCCGGTGATTAACATATCCATCACCTCCTCTTTATTGAAACGGTTTCGTTTTTCGCGAATAGGCTCAAGCAGGGTTTGTAAGGTGGTATTTAACAGGGCTTTAATGGTCGAGTCGCCGAGCCCGCCTTTTTGATAATGCGCTTTAAGAGCCGCCACTTCCTCGGTATCAGGGTGAAATGCATCCAGGTAGGCGAAGACCACATTGCCTTCAACCTGACCCGGATCACTGATTTTTAAATGATTTGGATCCGTAAACATTAAAAAGACCTTGCGTTTGATTTCCTCTGGCGAGTCGGACAGGAAAATGGTGTTGCCTAAGGATTTACTGGCCTTGGCCTGTCCATCGATACCGATGAGACGTGAGGTTTTGCTTAAAACCGCCTGGGTTTCTTTCAGGCAATCCGTATGGTAAATGCGATTAAATTTGCGAATGATTTCATTGGTTTGCTCAATCATCGGAACCTGATCATCACCGACGGGTACAGCCTCTGCCTTGAATGCGGCAATGTCTGCCGCCTGACTGACCGGATAGCAGAAAAAACCGGCGGGTATGGATGAATCAAAACCTTTTTGCTGAATTTCGGCTTTAACCGTTGGGTTTCTCTCCAGACGCCCGAGTGTCACTAAATTTAAAAAATACAGGGTGAGTTCGGTCAGTTCAGGAATTTGCGACTGAATAAAAATAGTGCTTTTTTGCGGCTCTATGCCAACAGCCAGATAATCCAATGCGACCTCGTAGAGGTTTTCAATAATTCGGGCTGGGTTTTCGAAATTGTCCGTTAAGGCCTGCACGTCGGCTATCATAACGAATTGCTCATACGATTCCTGCAGCTTTACCCGATTGGCTAACGAGCCGATGTAATGTCCAAGATGCAAGGGGCCGGTGGGACGATCGCCGGTTAGGATGACTTTTTTCATGGCTACTCAGATTTTAGAAAAACAGGCAGAGACTATAGCAAAAAACGACCACCTGACTCACTTTTTTTTCTCATCAGCGATTAAAACAGTGATGAGGAGAGATAACCAGACTCTACTCTCCTCATCAGGCAATGCCTCATGATGGATTATAATGATTGCTATTATCCGGCGCGTTTTTTCCAAGCTCATCACCCAATTTTTGCTTTAACGTCTGATTGTGGGTTAGCTCCGCCTGGGTTAATTGCTGCGGATGTGTTTTATTGTAAAAATCGTTCCGGGCATTCATGCCTTCGTCTTCTTCCGTTGGCATTGTTCTGGCCCACATGTCCTGTTCTTCGGCCTGATTTTCCTTGGTCATTGTGCCTGGCGGCTGACCATGCGATGGCCCCGTACCATAGACTGGCGTTTTCTTGACGGGTTTGCCATTGATGATATTGGCGACGGCTAGAGATGCCATATCCACCACATGGGTATGCCCTGCATTGGCGATAAGTTCGGGATCTTTCTTAATCTGCATATTGCAATCCCGAACAATCTTGGGTTCTCCAGAAAAGAGCACTTTCGTGACGGGGATAGGGGTTGATTCAAAACCTTTTAACAAATCATCAACCAGCGGTGAAACCACGCTTTGATTGGAATACCCGAGATTCACATCACCCGTGAATAATACATTTTGAATACCCTCCTTGCGATTAACAAAGGTATTGATGGCTGTTGAGAATGGTAACGTGTCCATATCGGAGGCTTGGAGTTTGCTCCATTCGCCATTCGGTTTAATGAACTGCAATGGCATCATTTCACGGCGGCTATGGGAAGCGGAAATAACCAGGGTATTGCCGACCATGCCATAAGCCATTCCCAGGGTTCCTTTTGGATCTGCATGGATAGTTTTAGGCATTTTTAAATTCCTTTTAAAGATGTTAATCGAGGTGTCGTAAACAGACCGGCACGCGGTTAAAACAGCTAACCCATCGAGCGATGGGTTAGCGCAGGCTAAATCGCTGCACTTAACAGTATATTTTATTTTTAGCTTTTGGTCAAAGTTTAATCAATTGATGCCGTTTAGCAGATGGTTTTTGGGGTATTCCTCACTAATAAGTCATCCATAAAGGCATCCACTTGCGTAAAGTGTACCTGCCAGGCAGGTACACGGAAAGAGGCCAGCCGTTTCAGTTGAGCCTGACGGCAGACACTGTTTTCCTGAGCATAATTTTCAATGGCGTGCATCCACCCTAAGCCGTCAAGTGGATCGAAGTAGTCGGGAATATCGCCAGCAATTTCACGAAAAACCGGCAAATCGCTCGCTATCACCGGTACGCCGAAACTTAAGGCTTCAACGAGCGGTAAACCATACCCTTCGGCAAAGGTAGGGAATAACAAAGCCCTGGCATGATGAAGGTAATTGGCTAAATCAGTGTCGCTGGCTTGTGCTTCCAGAATAATTTCTGCCAAGGGTCCGTTCTTATCGAGTAAGGCCAGGGTTGAGGGGCAAGAGGTACTGCGCTTGCCGACAATGACCAGTTTGGGGGTATTTGGGCCATAACGTGCAAGTAATTTTTGAAAGACACGCAATAATAATAAATGATTTTTACGTGCTCCAATGGTACTTAAGACGATGAAATAGGGGCTTGCTACAAGCGGTTTACCGATGGTTATGTCATTCGTAAGGCCTGGAGCCAAGGGGACGCTTAAGACTGGCGGGCAGGAGAGACCTTCTTTCAGCACGTAGTGCTGCAACTGCTGTTTTGTGGCTTCCGAAATGGTTACTATCCCTTGCGCGTGAGTCAGAATTTTGGATAAATGCTTTTTGAATTGCGTGGTCTCCGCCAGTGTGCAGAATTCCGAGTTTAGAAGAGGAATTAAATCATGCACAACCGCCAGCATGGTCAAATTATTTTGGGTAATGGTGGTAAGAAAGCGTTCATATTTAAACCCTTTGTAATCGAGTTTAATGACAAAATAGCGGCAATCAGGTCTAAGGCCAGACGGTCGAAATGCCGCGCCTGAAATGAGACGAATTAACTGAAAGAAAGAACCCGGTTCCCAGGCAAGTAACAGGCGGGCTACTTTTTTTGAATCCTGTTTCGATAAAATAATGCTTCTGCCGCGGATTCTGAAAAGGATGTGCATGTCGTCGAGATAATGGCGTAAATAAGCCAGCGCCACGCGAGGCACACCATGAGGCAATCGCTTTTTGCGTAGCAGATTGGATAAGCTAGTAATATCAATGATAACCTGTTTCACAGCGCACCTTGTCCATCAGGAGGGGCGAAAATCTAGCCAAAATTTCAACGGGTGTCAATTGGGTGAGGGGATTGTGAAGCTGGCCTTGGCACAATCAGGCAAAACGTATTGACAGACATAGATGTTTTAATTATGATGGTCGGTTATTAATTTTATCTATCTAACCCGGTCTCACGCAGTCATGAAAACTACATCTTAAGAAGCCCTTGTCAGGGCAAAAACAAAACAAAGTCATTTTTGGCTTTGATTTTTTTTTATTGTCCTAATCGACAGACTTAAGAGTAAATCATGAACCATAAACCTGTCTCATCGAACAATAGCCCGGTTATCCCCCAGCAGTTGGGCTCTTTTATATGGCATGTCTTAAAGCCCTATCGAACGGTTGTCACGCTATTCGTTATGCTTGCCTTATTGGCTGGATTTTGGGGGCCATTCAATAGCTTATTGGTGAAGTCGTTTATTAATACCCTGGCGGCAAAAAGGGGTCCGGATCCTTCGTCCTTGTATTGGATAGCGGCATTACTGGTGGTCAACTTCATTGTTTTTGATAATGTCACCTGGCGCACCATTGGCTTTTTAAATTATAAACACCAAGCCCGTATCAAAAACCAGGTCATCAGTCAGACCTTAGCCTATGTGTTTGGGGCCAGTACCCAGTTTTTTCAGGATAATCTATCTGGACGTATTGCCGATCAGATAACCACCCTGGCTGACAATATTGAAATCATCCTGCATCGGGTGTCCGTGGATTTTCTTCGCGGCACCTCGCTTCTGGTGATTTCATTTATCACCGCCTATGCGGTGAATGCTTTATTCTTTTATATCCTGTTAGTCTGGTTCATCGCTTTTGCGGTTGTCAGTATTTATCTCTCGGCGCGATTGGTTTCTTTATCGGATGATCATGCGAGTGCGGAATCGCAGCTTTCCGGGCAATTGGTGGATGGCCTCGCCAACCAGGCCAACATTCGTATCTTTTCGCAGAAAGCCTATGAAATAAAACGAATGAACCATTTCTTTGCCAGGGTCGAGCAGGCCTTCCAGAGAAAAGAACTTTTTATTGTGCTCTTATGCTGCGCGCAGGGCGGCATGATTGCGGTGATGATGGGGTTAGCTGCGATGACCTTAATCCATTTGCATGGCCAGGGTCTTGTCAGCATCGGGGATTTTGCCTTAATTCTTGGGATTTCCATGGAGTTGGGGCACATGATGTGGTACACCATGTATCAGGTGGATGAATTTAATCAGGCTTTAGGCAAGGCTAAGCAAAGCCTGAATGCGCTGAGTGTTGCTCATGAAATCAGGGACAGCCACCAGGCTTCTTCATTGACTGTAACCCGGGGGCGGATTGAATTCGCCAAGGTTAGATTCCATTATCAAGGCGGCTATTCCCTTTTTAAAAATAAATCCGTCACCATCGAATCAGGCCAAAAAGTCGGATTGGTCGGGTACTCCGGCAGTGGCAAATCAACCTTTGTGAACCTGATTTTACGGCTTTATGATCTGGTTGACGGCCAAATTTTAATTGATGGCCAGGATATCGCGCAGGTTACCCAGGACAGCTTGCGGCAAGCCATTGCCATGATTCCCCAAGACCCCAGCCTTTTTCATCGAAGCTTAATGGACAACATTCGTTATGGCTGGTTGGAGGCGCCGGAGAATGAGGTGATTGCGGCGTCTAAAAAGGCGCATGCGGATGAATTCATCTGCCTCTTGCCAGAGGGATATCAGACCCTGGTTGGCGAACGTGGCGTCAAGCTGTCCGGCGGGCAGCGTCAACGCATTGCCATTGCCAGGGCCATTTTAAAAAATGCACCCATCCTTATACTCGATGAAGCGACGTCCCAATTGGACTCGATTACCGAATCCCATATCCAGGAAAGCCTCTGGGCGTTAATGCAGGGGAAAACAACCTTAGTCATTGCGCATCGCTTATCCACGCTTTTGCATATGGACCGCATTTTAGTCTTTGATAAAGGCCATATTGTCGATGATGGGTCGCATACTGAATTACTGGGCCGCGAGGGTTTGTATAAAACCTTGTGGGATGCACAGGTGGGTGGATTTTTACCCGATAAAAAAGAGGAGTAGCAATAATGGCAATGCAATCCGGGCAACAGCTCGTTCAAGTCGTTTCCTATGACCCCAGCTGGCCTCAGGCATTTGCCCTTGAAGCCGAGCGGATTAAAAAGGCAATGGGAGACAATTGCCTTGAGGTTCATCATATCGGGTCGACCTCCGTACCTGATTTAGCCGCAAAACCCGTGATTGATATGATGCCTGTTGTGGCGGATATTGGTCAGGTCGATGAGGCCAATGCCAGGATGCAGGCTTTGGGCTACGCCATAAACGGCGAATACGGCATCCCTTTTCGCCGTTATTTCCACAAAGGGGGGAGTCAACGCACGCATCATATTCATGCGTTTGAGGCCGGTCATGTGGACATTGAGCGCCATTTAAAATTCAGGGATTGGATGAGGATTCATGCTGAAGATAGAGAGACCTATGCTCGTTTAAAGCAGGATTTGGCGCGCCAATACCCAAAGGACATCATGGCGTATTGTTTGGGTAAAGAACGCTTTATTGCCGCCATTGACAAGAAAGCCGGGTTTAATGGATTACGGGTGGTGAAAGCCTTGACGCCTCGGGAATGGGAGGCAGTTCGCCATTTCAGGCAATTTTATTTTTTTTGCAAAGCAGGCCTTATTGATCCCTACACCTGGACGTTTGAACATCTGGATCATGTGCATTTTGTATTATTTCAAGGCAGTGACATCATTGGCTATGCCCATTTGCAATTATGGCCCGAAGCGCGCGCGGCTTTGCGTATCATTGTCATTGACGAAGCCAAACGAAATCAGCGGTGCGGCAGTCAATTATTGGCTTTGTGTGAAAAGTGGCTCAAACAACAGGGTTATCAGTCTTTGCATCTTGAATCGTCGCCAGAGGCATTGAGGTTTTATAGACAGCATGATTATCTTGATATGCCGTTTGATGATCCGCATGGCTATGATGGTTGTGCCCAGGATATCGCTGTGGGAAAAAAATTATAAGCGGCCTTTCCACGCGAATAAACCCATGTTATCCGCGCAACTTAAACTTAAGGATGCTCGCTTTAATTTCGTCTGGAAGTTCACCTTCTTCACGGTTGAACCGGGTACTGTTTCTGGCCACAAAAAAAGACGCCTGGTTCACCAGCGATGGCGGTGCCAGGCCAACAAAGCCAAGCGCTTGATAGACATTGGCATCGCTCAGGGATAGCGCAGGGTTTAAAGCCCTGCCATCCTCGTTATCGACGAGAATAAGTTGCTCGGCCCTGGGAAAACGGCTTTGAATCGCCTGCCGTTGCTCGTTATTCATTTGAGTGAATTCCTGAAGTGATAAGGCAATCGTCGCAATATGGGCTGGTAATGCATTAAATATAAGACGCAGCTCCTGTGCTGTTTTCGTATCAAAACCATTAAAATTTAAATCAAGATGAATGAGTTCAGTGCCTTGAAGGGCACTGAACAGGGTAGCCAACTCGACCGCTGTCTTTTGGTTAAGTTCATTACAGCTTAAATCCAAATGGGTCAGGCTGGTGTCGGTAAGCGCGGCTAGTATCGTAGCTAATTCAGCCCCTGTCTTTTCTCCAAGTTTATTGAAGCGCAGCTTAAGATGGGTGATGGGGGAGCCTTTTAAAGCCGCGAACATCGTCACCCACTCAGCCACTGTTTTTCGGTGCAATCCGTTATTGCTTAAATCAAGCTCGATGATTTGGGAGTCTTTCATGGCATTCAGCAGGGCGGCTAATTGGTCGCCTGGACGCATCCAAAAGGCATTATCCGCTAAATTAAAACGGGCCATGGGTGAGTCTTTGAACGCACTGAACATCAGCGACAATTCACCGCCATTTTTATGACCAAGCTCATTCGAGCGTAAATCAAGATCCGTCACCAAAGAATCCTTAAATGAACGGAACATAGACGCCAATACGTCACCTGGCCTTTCTCCCAAACCATTGGACCGTAGATGGAGGCGGGTGATGGCGGATTTTTTTAAGGTATCGGACAAGAGTGCCAATTCAAATCGTTTCTTTTGACCCAGGTCATTAAAGCTCAAATTGAGTTCAGTGATTAACGTTACACTCACGGCTTTAAACAGGGTTATCAGGTCGGAAACTGGTTTTTTGCCCAAGTCATTGAAGCTAAAATCAAGATGGCGGATGCCCAAATCGTTTAAAATGGCTAACAGGTCAGCCAATTCGGCTCCCGTCTTTCGGTAAAACTCATTCGTGCTTAAACCAAGATGAGTGGTGGGAGCGCCTTTAAGCGCCTGAAATAGAGTGATTAATTCAGGGTTTGTCCTTTCTCCAAGGCCATTGGCATCCAGTTTCAGATGGATAATCCCCAAGTCTTTAAGAACAGCGAACAGGCCTGACAGTTCAGCCATGGGTCGTTGATCAAGGGCGTTAAAGCTTAAATCAAGGTAAGTGATCCCAGCCTCTTTAAGGATATTGAACAAAGCGATTAATTCAGGCCCTGGCTTTTGCCCCAGATGATTTAAGCGCAAATCAAGGTGCGTTATCCCCATCGCTTTGATCCGGTTGAACAAGGCTTCCAACTCAGCATAGGCACTCTGCCCGAAATTGCACTTTGATAAATCAAGATGAGTGATACCCCGGCCATTCATAGCGTGTAACCGGGCCATGATTTCGGCCATGGATAGATTAGATAATTTAAGGCGCATGGTATTCCCTGACTAAATTAGACAGTGGTCTGCGGCACACGTCTTCTGCTGAACTCTGCCCATGACCAAGAAAATTAAATGGGCATCATTTTACCATCTCATGGTCAATGTGGTCAATTATTGGTCTGAAATGCCGTTGATTGGATAGTAACTGGCGGGTTGTGGAGACAATAGGTTATATTGAATTTGAACGGCAGGAAACCTATAATTATTTTTTAACTCCATAATTTATAAGAAAAATTATTCCATGTTCAAATTCAGATATTGGAGTCTTCTTCTCGTCTCGCATTCTTTATATGCCTTAACCACCCTGACGGTTACACTCAGTTCAGATAATAATCCAGGCGGCATGGGAGACGTCGGCGATCTGCGATATATGTTAAATCTTATGAATCAGGATTTAAACACCATACCCGATGACTATGCCATTGTTTTTGCTTCGCCGATGACGATTCAACTCAATGGCATTCTGCCGGTGATTAACAACTCCCCAAACCCGATGAATATTACCATCGGCAATCCCGGTCCTGTTCCTACCGTGATCATTGATGGCAACAGTGGTGCATACAGCGGCTTTTTCATCCCTACAGGGAATGTGACCATCCAAAACATGATTTTCCAAAACCTCACTGCAAAAGGTGGCAATGGTGGCGATGGCATTTCGGGCGGCGGTGGCGGCCTCGGGGCCGGGGGAGCCATTTATGCCCCCCAATCCTTCTTAAATGGCTCTAACCCCTCCATTACCTTGATGAATGTCTCGATAAACAATTGTTCTGCCGTCGGGGGAAATGGAGGGAATTATTTAGGCCCCGCTGCTACAGGCCATGAAGGTGGCGGCGGTGGCTTTAGCGGAAATGGCGGCTCGATTACAACGACTGGGATTACTGGCGGTGCCGGAGGTGGCGGTTATGGTGGTGATGGAGGGGATGTCACCCTTTCAACCACCGACATGCTCGGTGGCGGGGGAGGCGGTGGCCTCGGATCCCGTGCCACGGTAGGAGTGACCACGAATCTTGGTCATGGAGGCTCGGATCAAAACGCCGGACTCGATGGGAACGGTTATGGTCTTACGATTACCGCGGGTTCTGGTGGGGGCGGTAATAGTGGAGGAAACAATGCGGGAGGCGGCGGTGGCGGAGCCGCTATAGCTTTTGGAGGAGGCGGGGGCGGAAGTCTCGGGGCAAATGGCATGTCGGCTCAAGGGAATATACCACCGCTTCAAGGAAAATTTCGCGTCAATGCCACACCGTCCGGCGGGAATGGCGGCGATGGTGCGGGAGGCGGTGGGGGAGGCGTTGTTATTGTCGGCCCTTCCAATGGCATCGATGGGCAGGCCGGGAGCGGTGGCTATGGCGGCGGCGGTGGCGGAAGTGGGCTTGGAGGGGCTATCTTTGTGGATAGCAATTTGAATTTGACGGTACAGGCATTGCCGGGTATTCCTACGGTCTTCAATACATCCAATAACACAACCCAGGCAGGAACACATGGCGCGGGTGGTCCAGGCGGGACAGACGGCCTGGATGGTTCCGCCATGGGAAACAGTATTTTCCTTCGGGCAGGGTCTTCTCTCACCTTAAGGGCACAAAATGCGAATGATATTTTGACGTTGGGCAATCAAGTCGCATTTGCCGATGATACTGTTTTTGGCGCCGGAAATACCAGTGTCTTTGTTAATGGCAATGGATCGGTTATTTACAATGGCACAACCGATTATCTTGGCATAGTCAAAATCGACAATGCCAATTTCAAAGTGAACGGGCAAATTGATCAGGCTTCTGTTTTCGTCTGCAGGAATACGGGCATCAGTTCCCAACGAGGGACGCTGAGCGGGAGAGGGGTTTTAACCGGAAATGACTCTCGGCAGCTTGTCTCTTAATCCCGCAATGGGTGGAAGTCTTGGAAGCCTGGTTCATATTAACATCAACTCCAGCGGTACATCGTTCGTTGCTGTTACCGGGGCTGCCTCGCTAGCCGGTACGCTGGAAATTAATCTGGAGCCAAGCGCTACGCCTGGATCCTATATTCTGCTCACTTCAGCCGGTATTACAGGGACCTTTAATTCGGTCACATTTACCAATTCCGCCACACTGGCAGGAGCAACGCCAAATTACACGCTCTCCTATTTACCAGCCGGAGCGCCTACCTATGTGCAATTAAATTTTTTAGGTTACCCCTCGTCGGCCGTTGATATACCTGCGACAGTCAATGGCTCTCCAGTCTTAAATCCCGCTGTTGTCTGTTGCGGCAGACCCGTTCTTCTTGGTCCTTTACCTGTACCCGGTTCGGGCCCTACCATTTATACCATCATCAATCGCACCGGCAACGTTCAGTGTCAAATTGGGCAAACCTCGTCGCAAACTTATCTGAAGATGCATGGTAAAAATGGCTCCTGTACTATTATCGGTACAAAAAATGGCATTAAGTCGAATCCCTTAAAGGTAATAGCACCATGAATAAGCGTTCCATAACAGCGATGCGTATACTGGCGGCAATAAGCCTTATTGGGGTCGTTTATGCTGATAATGCCGCCTCACAGGATTCCTCATTAAGCCGTTGGACGGGATTTTATACGGGTATGAATGCCGGGTTTGTGTTTAACCATGTCCAATTAAGATCACAGCAGCTAGGTTTTACTAACCTGAGTGAACGTTGCAATACCAGCGCTGATTTTTCAACATTTTTTCCTGGTATACAATGGGGCTATGTTCATCAATTTGCCAATGACTTTGTATCAGGAATAGAAACGAACCTGACCGTTAACACGCGTCAAAAGGACAGCTTAAGTTGTCCCTGCTCCATTAATCCCGAGGTTTCAGATCGTTTCTCATTTAAGAATCAGGGGCAATTTTCTATTAAGGGTCGAGGAGGTCTCTCCCTGAATTCGGATAAAGGGTCTTTGTTTCCGTATTTAACAACTGGGGTAAGTTTTGCTCATGCCGAATTGGCATACGCCAATGAGGGCGGCGACTTTTACTCACAACATACAACGCGAGCGGGCTGGTTATTGGGCGCAGGATTGGAGTGGGCCTTTGGGAAAAACTGGTTATTGCTTGCTGAATATGTTCACATGGATTATGGAAATGTTATCAAACTGAAATTACCCAGTGTCTATGGGCTGGTCGATACCAATGGGAATGCGCGTGTTAATTTAACCAACAATACCATCTCATTAGCGGTTAATTATTGGATTTGATGGAATTTGCGGTAATAACGTCTTCTTTCAAATGAGCCTGTTCAGATCAATTAATTTCCACTTAATCTATTTTGAGTTAAAATTAGGCACAATCTTGCGCTTGAAGTTGTTTTTTATGCCATTTAATTACTATTGCAATAATCCAACGTTTTCCTCGTTGGGCTTTCTGAGTTTGGATGATAAAAAACTGGTTTCGTTTATGGTAAAAGAAGGATTTAATGTCAATAAGAAATGGGCGCATGATAACCCTGTTCTTCATCTTCTTTTAGCCAATGAAAGGTTTAATGATTTTGAGCGATTTCTAGATTTAATACCCCAATACATAAACCCCAATTTATGCGATGGACCATTCTATGGTAAAAAATCCCTTTTAATCCTGTTAACCATGATGGTATCCAATGGTATGTTGCCACTTAAATTTATAAAGCAATATAAAGAAAAAATTGATTTTAATTATCAGGATAGCTCAGGCAGGACCGCGCTTCATTATGCGGTAATTCTTGGGCGTTATGATATCGCGGATGCGCTCATCCAGGCCGGTGCATCATCGTCCATCGATGACAAATATAAGAAAAGGGCGTTTGATTATCTTTTTTGTGCCGAATCATGCATTAATTCTGTTTTAAAGCAAATAGACATTGAACCTACCCGGGATATTGAGGCTAAAAATAATGTCATAAAAGATCACAGAGGCCGCCCATTGACTTTACAAGGTGTGCAATTAGTACAAAAGAAAAGTATTGTTGGGCATGTTTTGCAAGGGGTAAAGGATGGGAACTGTCGGCTAGTTAAATACATTAAAGGCCATTTAAAATGGAGTACTTTTATAGGTGATGATACTCAACCCACTTACATAATAATGGCTGATTTAGCGCAACAGATTGCAACAATCTACCATAAAAATCTGGATAAAATCCTGGTATGTGAGATGCTTTCTCCGGAAGAGCAGGAGCAGTTTTTCGACTATTTACTGGATTTGGACCAAAAATTATCGGGGAACTCTATTCTTAGCGGGTGCCTGGCCGGTCATAAAATGATGAGTAAATATTATGAGCATGAGGCCCCACGCTCCATAAGCTCTTTCGTGAGTTAACGGTTTAAGACGGTATAACAAGGCTTACGGACAATGCGGATTCAATACCCTAATGGCAGGAGAATAACTTCCTGGGTTACATGCATCCCAGATTGTATCAGGCGAGGCATGATGCCAATCATATATTTTCCTCAATTTGAAAAATATCGTGCCCCTCATTAAAAAAATTTACGGCATAATGAAGTTGGCCCTTCGTTTCTGCATGTATTTTAAACAGCGCTTGCGATTTCTCTACATTCGAGTTCAATCTCGCTAACAGTTCAATGCCTGCTGCTTTTGCATCCGGGGCTCCGGCTAATTTGGCAATGGTTGCAATATGCCGGTTATCTATATTTCGAATTAAACCAGAATATTTTGATTCCACGGTATAAGTAAACGGCGCAACCGGAATGTCTTTCATACCACCCTGTGCATTACAAATGGCTTTAAATTTTCTAAGCGCTTCGCCGCTTTCAAGAATAGATTTGGCTATTTCAAAACCATTTGATGCCGTCTTGCCAGGCGAAAAATCAATCAAATGGCCTGCCAAAACGAGAGCATGTTCACGCAGGTCCTGGGGCGCTTGTTTTTCATTTTGAAGAACGGCCAAGATGTCGCGGGCTTCAAGAGCGGGTCCAATGCCTCGCCCGACAGGTTGTGAACCATCTGAAAATATGACGTTTATTTTGATATCAAACTGACTGGCTATAAAGTGCAATAATGACCGAAGCTGTTCTGCTTGCCCCAATGTTCTTATTTTGGCAGTGGTCCCAATAGGGACATCAATCACCACATGCGTTGAACCTGCAGCAATTTTTTTTGACAAAATAGAGGCGACCATTTGCCCCATGCTATCCAAGTTTATCGTGCGTGCAAGCCTGATGAGTAAATCATCGGCGGGGCTTAAGCCGATAGCGCCGCCCCAGGTAATACAACCCTGTTCTTTTTCCATGATCTTTTTCATGGCTGCAATATCATGGGTTACATTGGTAAACACTTCCATGGTATCGGCGGTCCCTGCAGGTGATGTAATCGCTCGAGAGGATGTTTTAGGAATCCAAAGCCCATAGGCTGCGACGATGGCTACCACAATAGGGGTGGTTCTATTTCCCGATAATCCACCCACACAATGTTTATCGACTATCACAGGGGATGGCCAATCGATTTTCTGGCCGGTATCAACCATCGCGTGCGTTAAATGAAGAATTTCTTGATTGGATAATCGGTCTCCACCGCTGGCCGCGATAAACATCGCGATATGAATATCGGATAATTGTCCTGATACGACATCCTGGATAATGGATTCTGTTTCGAGCTTGCTTAATTCGTTTCCATAAATTTTGGAACGGATGTAATTGACTGATTCAAGTGTTTTGGGATGCGCGACTGTAATTTCATCGCCTGGATTAGCCGACAATAGCTTCCAGGCATAATTAGACAAACTGGCTTCATTGTGTTTTAACAGGTCCGTTTCAACGATATTGAGTGTGGCGATAATAGCGCGTTTTCCGAGCGTAACCATGACTCTTGCCTGAGCATTAAATCCCTCTGATTTGCAAATAAAGCAATCTGCACGCATATAAACAATCGGCTCTTTATAGGTGTTAATGCCTAAATATTTTAGGGAAAGCTTGTTTTTTACCGTCAATTTTTATCCAAACCAGTCATTTGCCTGATGAATAAATCTTAGAATAATTTTTATTAAAAACCAAAAAACAAATCTATAATCAAAATATTATCGTTAACCAGAGCCTGTATGAGAATTCAATTTTTAGGTGCAGTTCAAACAGTCACGGGCTCGAAATATCTTATTCAAGCCAATCAAATGAATCTATTGGTGGATTGCGGCCTTTTTCAGGGGTATAAAGAGTTGAGGTTGCGCAACTGGGCTGCTCTTCCGATTGACCCTGAAAAAATCGACTACGTATTGCTCACCCATGCGCATATTGATCACAGTGGCTATATCCCGTTATTGGTAAAAAATGGTTTTAATGGAAAAATTTTATGCACGGCTGCTACAAAAGAGTTATGCGGTATTTTATTACCCGACAGTGGTCACCTGCATGAGGAAGATGCAAATTATGCCAATAGGAAAGGCTACTCGAAACATCACCCGGCCTTGCCGCTCTATACACAACAGGAGGCCGAAGATTCACTCCGTTATTTTCAGGTGGTTTCGTTTGATGACCGCATTCAGATAGCTAAAAATCTCTATGCAACCTTTTACTACGGTGGCCACATTTTAGGCGCATCCTTCATTCGTTTGGAGCAGGGCGATACGTCTGTATTATTTTCAGGTGATCTTGGGAGGCCAGAGGATCCCTTGATGTTTGCACCGAAAGCCCCTCCCGACGCGGATTATCTTGTTATTGAATCAACTTATGGTAATCGCGTACATGATAAGACTGATCCATTGATTCAGATGAAAGAAGTCATTAATCGCACAGTAAAACGCGGTGGTTCCATTATTATTCCCTCATTTGCCGTGGGGCGGACCCAGTCCTTGCTGTATTATCTTCATCAATTGAAATTAAAAAAGGACATTCCCGATATCCCCGTATTCGTTGACAGTCCAATGGCCACCAACGCGACCAAAATTTTTGCCCGTTATGCGGCGCAAAATCGATTAACAAAAGAACAAAATCAAGCGGTCTGTGCGGTTGCTCATTATGTTAACTCCGTCGAGGAATCCATGACCCTGGATCACACGACAAAACCAGTCATTATTATTTCCGCCAGTGGCATGGCAACTGGCGGCCGCATCCTGCATCACATCCGTCATTTTGCCCCTAATCCGAAACATACTATTTTATTCAGTGGTTTTCAGGTCGGTGGAACACGCGGCGACCGGATGATTCGAGGCGAGAAAGAAATAAAGATGTTTGGGCAAATGATTCCCATACGGGCTGAAATAGTGAAGATAGACACTATATCTGCCCATGCCGATGCGGCGGAAATGCTTCATTGGTTGGCTCATCTACGAAAAGCCCCGCGTAAAGTATTCATTACCCATGGTGAAACTGAGGCGGCTGAAGCGCTGAAAGCTCAAATAAAACAACGGTTTCACTGGCCATGTGAAATCCCTTCATATCTTAAAACTGCAACGCTTGGCGAGGATGAAGCATAAATGAAAATGCATGCCATGCTGATGAACAACAGCCATGAAAAGTTAATCTACACCAACATTGAAAAACCCGTACCGGCTGCTCACCAAATGCTGATTAAAGTCACCGCCTGCGGTATATGCAGAACGGATTTGCATGTTGTGGATGGCGAATTGAAGTACCCCAAACTTCCTCTGGTGCCAGGCCATCAAATTGTTGGTGTGATTGAGGCATTGGGCGAGGAAGTTCATGCTTTTCGTGTCGGTCAGCGCATTGGCATCCCCTGGTTAGGCGGCAGCTGCGGGGTTTGCCGATTTTGTTTGACCGGCCGAGAAAACCTGTGTGATAAAGCACAATTTACCGGCTATCACATTGACGGCGGCTTTGCAGAGTATTGCGTCGCCAATCATCGATTCTGTTTTCCTATACCGGATGGCTATTCAGATGTACAGGCTGCACCTTTATTTTGTGCCGGGCTGATTGGTTATCGGGCTTTATTGAAAACACGGGAAGCAAACCATTTAGGCTTATATGGTTTTGGATCAGCGGCCCACATCTTGACCCAGGTTGCCTGTAAACAAGGGCGTCAAGTGTATGCCTTCACAAGCCCTGGTGATGCCATGGCCCAAAAATTTGCATATCAATTAGGCGCTGTCTGGGCGGGGGATTCGCATCAATCACCGCCTCAACCCCTTGATGCGGCCATTATTTTTGCACCGGTTGGCGCCCTGGTTCCACTTGCCTTGCAACATACCGTTAAAGGGGGGATTGTTGTCTGTGCAGGGATACACATGAGTGATATCCCCCGTTTTCCTTATGAGCTCCTTTGGGGCGAGCGCACGCTCTGTTCCGTGGCTAATTTAACCCGAAAGGATGGCGAAGAATTTTTATCATTGGCACCGACCATCCCGGTTAAAACTGAAATTCATACGTATTCTCTAAGAGAAGTCAATGAAGCCCTCGATGATCTGCGCCATGGGCGTTTCACGGGCTCGGCAGTAATCATGATTAATTAAAAGACAGTGGTTACCCCATGAAGAAAGAAAAATTAATCCGTTTTTTCTCACTGGAATCCAGATGGCAATCATTAATCGTGATCCTTTCCCTTGTGGGTATCGGTATCTCCCTGACTCTGAGTTCTATCAATCCAGTGTTTAGCAACCTGCCGTTGATTTTTTTAATTCTCATTGGCGGCATACCCTTATTTTTGCAAATTTTTTTGAAACTGCTAAAGGGGAATTGGGGGGCTGATTCGCTGGCGGCCATGGCGTTAATAACCGGGGTTGTCTTACAACAATATTTAGCGGCATCGTTGATTATTCTGATGTTAGCCAGCGGTCAGACATTAGAGCGTTATGCGCGGCATAAAGCGTCTTCTGTTTTATTGGCATTGGTGAAACGAATGCCCACCATTGCTCACCGGAAGATTAAAGACGGCATTGAAGATATTTCATTGGATGGCATTCAGATTAATGATGACATGGTCGTTTATCCGCATGAAACCTGCCCTGTTGATGGCATTGTGATTGATGGCAATGGCTCTATGGATGAATCTTATCTGACAGGCGAGCCTTATCAAATTTCCAAGGCACCCGGTGCATCCGTTTTATCAGGGGCTATTAACGGTGATTCGGTCCTCATTATTCAAGCCACGAGGTTACCCGTGGATTCAAGATACGCCATTATTGTGAAGGTATTGGAAGAAGCAGAACAAAAACGGCCTTCCATTCGCCGCTTGGGTGATCAAATTGGGGCTATTTTTGCACCGATAGCGTTTCTATTAGCGGCGGTCACCTGGTATTTTACCCAAGATGCCATTCGTTTTCTTGCCGTGCTGGTTATTGCAACACCATGTCCCCTATTAATCGCGATTCCCATTACCATCATCAGTGCGATTTCGCGCGCTGCAAAGCAAGCTATCATTATAAAAGATCCGGTTGTCCTCGAACAATTACCGACCTGTAAAACAGCTATTTTTGACAAAACAGGAACGCTGACCTACGGCAAACCAACATTAACCGGAATTTATACCGCACCCGATTATACCAAAGAGCAGGTATTACAATATGTGGCCAGTCTCGAACGTTATTCCAGGCATCCCCTTGCCAGTGCCGTCATTAAAGCAGCCCAAGAATGGCCTATTGATTTATTGGAATCGACAAACGTATCCGAAAAACCGGGACAGGGTTTAAACGGCATCGTTAATCATCGAACCGTTATGGTTACCAGCCGAAAAAAATTATTAGAAATGATGCCGGAATGCAATGCCTTGCTTCCCCCTGTTGCGCCTGGTTTAGAGTGTGTGATTTTGTTAGATAACCACTATGCGGCTACCTTACATTTTCATGATGCGCCCCGAACCGAAAGCAAATCATTTATTAGCCATTTAATGCCTGCTCATCAATTTAACCGAGTTATGCTGGTTTCCGGGGATCGTGAATCAGAGGTTCATTATCTCGCTGAATTAGTGCCGTTCACAGCGGTTTATGCTGCGCAGAGTCCGGAACAAAAATTAGCCATCGTGCGCAGAGAAAGAAAAAAAGCACCGACAGTGTTTATGGGAGACGGGATCAATGATGCCCCGGCTTTAACGGCAGCGACCGTAGGCATTGCCTTTGGACAACACAGCCAGGTAACGGCTGAAGCCGCAGGAGCTGTTATCATGGAAAACACCTTAATTAAAGTGGATGAATTACTGCATCTAAGTATCCGCACGAGGACGATTGCAGCGCAGAGTGCTATTGGCGGCATGCTGTTGAGTCTCATCGGCATGGGGTTTGCAGCAACGGGTTTTATAAGTCCGGTTATGGGGGCAATTTTGCAAGAATGCATTGATGTTCTTGCAATTGTTAATGCATTGCGCCTGGCGTTTGGCTCTAAAATTAAAATTGATTTACCGAGTAGTTAAATGGATGTTAATTGGATAGGTGCCTATGGACAAAACCATTATTTTTGCATTGCCTGGAAATAAACGATTGACTCGTGATTTAGCCAATAAACTGCACCTTGAGGAAGGGGAGCTCACTATCAAGAAATTTCCTGATGGGGAGTCCTATGTGCGTATCCATTCCAGGGTTAAAGCGAAACGGGTTATTCTCGTTTGCACCTTAAACAATCCAGATAAAAAGATGCTGCCTTTGATGTTTGCCGCCCAGACATTGAAGGAATTGGGTGCCAAAAAAATTAGTTTGATTTCTCCTTACCTCCCCTATATGCGTCAAGATAAACGGTTTAAACCAGGCGAAGCGATTTCCGCCCACCTGTTTGCGAAATGCCTTTCAAATTGGGTGGATTACCTGATAACGATAGACCCCCATTTACACCGTGTCCACCAACTCTCAAGTATCTATTCTATTCCTGTTTTGACTTTGCACGCGACACAGGTCATTGCCCAATGGATAAAAGCCAATATCAAGTCGCCTTTTTTAATTGGCCCTGACAGGGAAAGTGAACAATGGGTCTCTGAGGTTGCTGAGCAATTAAAAGCGCCTTACATCGTATGCAGGAAAAATCGGTTATCGGCTCATGAAGTAACCATTGAAATTCCTCCATTCTCGCATACGGATGAAACACTGATTATTCTGGATGATATAATATCGACTGGTTCAAGCATGGCAGCCATTCTTAACCAGCTGTCATTACAGGGGCATCAGGGCATTTGCCTGGCTATCCATCCACTCCTGAATCAAAAAACGAAGGCTAATTTATTTGCTTCCGGGGCAGCTGCCATTATTACCTGTAATACCATTTCAGATTCCACCAACCAAATCAATATAGTGGACTTAATTGCGGCAAACCTGAAAAACATATTGGAGCAGGATGAACTGTAAATATCCCTTGGAGGCGGATTCAGATAGACATTGTCCGTGTGAGTATGGGCGCTTTGACCCCACTAGCCAGGTGATTGAATAAAAAAGCTTGTGATTATTCTGTATTATCATGATCCATTGTTGGGCGTTTTTCATTCAGGCGCAGCCTCTTGTCCTCGATTAATTTTAAAGCGGCATCCACTGCATCGGCATCATATTGCAGTCCTCTACCGCGTTGAATTTCCGCGACCGCGGCTTCAATGCCTAAAGCCGGTCTGTAGGGGCGATGAGATGACATGGCTTCCAGGACGTCGGCAACGGCGATTACCCGTGCCTCTGGAAGAATGTCGTCTCTTTTTAAACCGCGAGGGTAGCCGCTGCCATCGAGGCGCTCGTGATGTTGTAAGATAACCTCAGCGACAGGGGCATCGAAGTGAACATCCTTTAAAATGTCATAACCTGTTTGAGGATGGCTTTTTATTAATTCCATCTCAATGGCTGTTAATTTGCTTGGTTTCACCAGAATTTCAGCCGGTATCGCAATCTTGCCGATATCATGGACTAATCCCATTAATTCCAACGAGTCACAACGTGCTGGCGGCCAACCCAATTCTTCGCCAATGGCTTTGGCAATTAATCCAACACGGTACTCGTGACCGGCTGTATAGGGATCACGGAATTCAACCATGTTGGATACTGCCCGGAATGTCCCTTTGATAGCCTTCTCTAACTGGACTACATAGTCTTCTATTTTTTCACGTGCGATTTGAATCTCTGTAATATCCTGAACCAGGGACAAATACTGAAAATTACCTTGCCAGGAGAGGGCGGTCACATCGACCCGGAGTGTGATGGTAACGCCATCTTCTTTCAGGAAAGGAAAGGTATAGGAAGCATTGGGCTGTCCTTGATCAAGTAATGCCCAATGTTTAAGGATGAATTCTCGTGAGGGCTGATCGTTAACTAAGTCCAATAGGCCGATGCTTAAGAGCGACTCCTTACTCCAGCCCACTATTTCGCAAAACCTTGGATTGACATAAAGAAACTTTTCTTTATTTCGCACATAGATACCAATTCCTGCTTTTTCAATGAAGGCTTGAAAATATTTTTCACTCTCGCGTGACATGGCTATTTGTTGATTGGAGATTATTCTCTCAATTGTACTGGCCAGGATGGTCGCTACTGAATCAAGTAAGGCCACTTCTTCGCTTAAGAAAAGGGGGGATTTACCAGTCGGAAGGTGATGATATCCTACCTCAATACAGACTTGCGAAGTGGTGTCAATACAAAAGGTCTTGATCAAGGGGGGAGATAGTGGATGAACGTCTGGGTTTGAACTGAATTTACCCCAAATGGACTCGATTTTGGCAACCATCAGTTCAGGATACTGGAACGCTTGCGGCAATCGCCTTGCAGTTTCAGCGAATAACTCTTCAATGTTAATGTTTTTGCGGCCACTGTACTCTGAGATATGGTAGAGGCATTTCAATTCCTTAATCCGCTCTCCGAGAGTATGCATTAATTTATTTCGTTCCAGTTCAAGCCGTTTACGCGGTGTAATGTTTCTTATGACCTGTACCCAGGCATTTGGGAAAAAGTCAGAATGGATGGGGGACAGAATACACTCCATCCAGGAACCGTCTTCAATCTCGACTTCAGCCTCAAAGGGTTGTGTAGCTTCTGGCAAGTGAGCGCAGACGGGGCAGTGGCTGCGATCGGTTGAGCGGTTATGAAATAGCGTATGGGATGACAGGCCAACCAGATTTTCAGGGGGTGTTTTCGCCATGGATCCAGCTGCATGATTTGCCTGACTGATATAACCATCCATCTGAACGATTAAGGTCGGATCAGGGACATGATCATAGGTATTTGCCGCGCGTGCCAGCATGCTGAAGGGGTTGGTTAATGTTTGGATAACCAGGGCGATATAAATAAACCAATAGGAAAATATCCTTAAAACATGAGCGATCTCATTTTCAATACCAAATAAACTCGTGTAGTAGGAGAGCAGGGTTTCTGTGAGCATCATGGTGATAATGCTCATAGACAGATAAAACAGAGACGTGGTAGTTAAAAAGCGCCTGTTTCGCCAAAGCAATATCAACGCTGCAAATAAAATCACAATAATGACCAACTCACTATAAGTCTTAAAAGGTGTTAATCCATAATTATCAATGAATGTCTGAGGGAAATACCCTGAAAAAACCGCTATAAAAATGGTCGATATAACCACAAAAAGGAGGAAGTGAAGTATCCAAACCCGCAAAACGTGGCGAAAAAAGTAAGTGGCGATAACAAATGACATCGCCTGGATAAAACGGGCAGAAATCCAAAGTTGTGTACTTTCATTTCCACCTGTAAATGGTAGGATAGACATGCCTTTGTAGACTAAAATATGCGCAATATCGAGGGTGCTGCACCAGCCGGCTGTGAGTGAAATAACCACGACAAAGTGATTTTTTGTAAATTGCTGCGATGTGACGGCCACCGTCATGGCAATCAGGCTAATAAAGACCGTGATGAGTTCGGCTAGTAAGTGAAATGCCAGAAAGCCTGCGTAACGGCCAATAAAAATACATATTAATGCCAAAAAGCCAGGCGGCAGGAAGGCTTTTAATGCAAGGGGTAACCAAGGGGTATTTTCCAGGTAAGGTGCCCTGCCTATTTTATCCATGGGCTCTCCAATCCATTTCAATGACGTTTATAGGCCAATACTATTCCATTGCCATTTTGTGGCATTCCCCGACATGGTCTTATTCAAGCGATAAATCAGGCCTCTTATTAATCATAGTGATTCCAGGCCATTACGCAAATTATCATGGGTTTAGTTTCTAACCGGGGTAAACGAGTGTAGTGTGTTGGCTTGCAAACAGGATGTTACAGGGGGGCCGTAAACCCATTTGGGAGCAAATTGGGCGCTTGCTGTCAGTATGTATGACCTAATATTGACCAAAATAAGGTATAATACTAAAAATCATGACTTGCTTTAACCAAAATGACCTATCAATTCAACCCCCATGCTCATGTTAAAATATGGCTTAGCAAAGATAAGGATTCATTTCTAAATCTCGAAAATATTCTTCGGCTGCTTACAGTAAGAGATAACAATCCTAATGACACCATCCATTTTGTTTATGATAGTTTGCTTTTGTCAGAGCAGGCACAACGTGAGCTGGCTTATTTCTGTAAGAAATGCAATCTGCATCCGGTTGATGTGCGAAGCGATGTTTTCCCCGTTTGTAAAACGGAAAATGAAAAAAAATTAATTGAACTGTATGAAAACGAGATTCTTCATATTCACGAAGGGGGGAACCTGGCAGCAGCCAGTGACATTTTACGTTGGCTTTCTCCTGTTTATGAACGCGGAACGTATACGGATTTTGATACCTATCTTAACACCAGCTCGTTGCCTCAATTCATCCCCGTTGAAAAACCATTGTTATTTCATATAGGCAGTATTATTCATCCTGATGGATTAGAATGCATCGCCCTGAATACAGACACTATCGCCGTTATCGATAGCCAGGCAGCCAGTGAGCAAATTAATACGATCCAGGAAGATCTTATCAAAGCATGCAAAAGACAACCCCAGACCCCAGCTGACACAACGATAAGTCAACGGCTTGCCGAGATAGCCGCCCAGTATAAACAGTACAAGTTAAACCCAGAGGCATTAACAGTTGCCAATTATAACCTGGTAAGAAAATTGGCTGAATTAAGTGCGGGTAAAACCATAGTGGAAACACGTCAGGCCATCCTGTCATTAACCCTGCAGCAATTGTCTGTTTATATGACTTCGGACGATGATATGCCTGATGAAATCCGTTCACAATTGCTAAAAGAGAGCGTTATATATACAACGGGTCCAGGGGTAATCCCCCCGAAAAATAACTGATGCCAAAAGTAGAGTTTTCTCATAATCTATGCGGGAGGAGATTCTTCATGAAAAGATCAAAATTCAGTGATAGCCAAATATTATCG
>NZ_LNYA01000024.1:268653-334872 GCF_001467615.1 Legionella erythra
TGCAAACCAACTTTTTTACGTTCCACGCGACGTGAATCACGGGTCAGCAATCCGCGTGCACGCAACTTGCTGCGGTAAGAATCTGGATTAGCTTCTGCGTCTTCCGCCAGATCACACTCATCGTAAGCCACTAACGCACGGGCTATACCAAGACGAATGGCACCAGCCTGACCAGAAATACCACCGCCTGTGACAGTGATATACAAATCAAAATTGTCTAATTGATCAACCGTCTCAAGAGGTTGACGAACGACCATGCAGGAGGTTTCACGGCCGAAATATTCTTCCAGCTTGCGGTTGTTAACCTTGATTTCACCCTTGCCCTGGCGCAAAAACACACGAGCCGTTGAACTTTTTCTACGACCAGTGCCATAGTATTGCTGCATTTCAGCCATAATACTTATTCCTCAATCTCTAGTTGCTTAGGTTGTTGTGCAGCATGGGGATGCTCATTACCTGCATAAACCTTTAATTTTCGATACATTTCTCTACCTAAAGGATTCTTAGGCAGCATGCCCTTCACAGCCAGTTCGATAATACGCTCGGGTTTGCGAGCCTGCATTTTATCGAAAGATTCTGACTTAATACCGCCGGGGAAACCGGTGTGATGGTAATACATCTTGTTTTTGAATTTTCGGCCTGTGACTGTCACCTTTTCAGCATTGGTTACCACGATATAATCGCCGGTATCAACATGTGGGGTATACTCAGCCTTATGCTTGCCTCTCAAACGACGAGCAATTTCAGTAGCCAGGCGACCTAATGTTTTATCACTAGCATCGACGACGTACCAGTCACGTTTGACTTCGTGAGACTTGGCGCTAAATGTCTTCATTAATTAACTCCGTACCGCCTTCATTGGTAATCTTTCAATCTTGGACGGGCGATTTTAACCAAAACTGCAATAACCTACAAGTCAATTACAAATAAAACTTGTAATTATTGGTTATCAATAATAAAAGTTCTTGTTTAACTCCGGTACACCATCGCTGCAGCCGCTCCTGCTGGAGCAGCTGGATTTGAATACAAGTTGGAAGAAAACAATACTTATAAACCCTCGCAGGATACTGAAATATGAAATTTTTTTCAAGCCCTGTTTTTTTATTCGTGCACATCAGGTGCCTGAATCACCTGGCAATTCCTTTATCCCTGAATTAACAGGCGCTCCACCGTGCCATTTTTAAGCAAATGGGTGTCAATGATTTCATCGATATCTTCAAACGAAGAATAGCTATACCACACACCTTCGGGGTAAATCACGACACAGGGCCCCAGGCTGCAACGGCCGAGACAACCGGATTTGCTGACGCGAATCTTACCGGGACCATGCACTTCGAGTTCCAGCAGTTTTTCTTTCAGATAAGTAAAATAGGCTTCTCCACCCTGGTTAGCACAGCAGGTTTTACCTGCCGGCTTCTGATTGGTGCACAGGAAGACATGTCTGGTGTAGTGATTCAAAAGTTATTTGCCCCGTTCTTCAATTTTGGTTTTTAGTTTTAACCCGGGTTTAAAGGTCACTACCCGTCGGGCAACCACCGGAATTTCCTCCCCGGTCTTGGGGTTTCTGCCCGGGCGTTGTGGTTTGTCGCGCAGAGTAAAATTGCCAAAACCAGAGAGTTTCACGTGCCTGCCGTTCTCCAGGGCATGGCGAATGGTTTCAAAAAACTGTTCCACCATGATTTTGGCATCCGGTTTGGCCAGCCCCAATTCATTGCATAACGTTTCTGCGATCATTGCTTTACTTAGAGCGTTCACGATTACTCCCTCAATGTTATAGCAAATTCCTCATCCAGTTTTTTGATTATAGCACTGATTATCTCATTGATCTCATGATCAATCAGAGTGCGCTTATCATCCTGAAGCGTCAGGGCTATAGCAATGCTCTTCTTGCCCGCAGGAATCGAACCGCCGGTGTAGACGTCAAAAACATCAAATGATTTAAGCCAACCATTGGCAACCGTGCGCTGAATAAGGGATTCAATGTCGGACACCGCGACTTTGTCATCCACCAGCAAAGACAAATCGCGGCGAATTTGCGGAAATTTCGAAATGGTCTGATAGCGCACTGGCTCGACCTGACCAAGGGATTGCAATGTCAGTTCAAACAAAATGACTTCGTCAGTGACATCCAGGGCCTGCGCCAGACGAGGATGGAGCACACCGCACCAGCCGATGGGTTGCCCATGGCATAGGATACGGGTAGATTTACCGGGGTGAAGGGCGTCGTGCTCCGCCTTCTGGAAGGCAATACCCTGTAGATGCAATGCAGCAAACAAGGCCTCCAAATCCCCCTTGGCATCATAAAAATCAAAAGGACGGGTCGGCTCAAGCCAGCTAAGGGCACCGCATTGACCGGTTAACAAACCGGCAAAACAGGCCTGTTCGGTCAATTGGCCATTTGTTACTTCAAAAATAACGCCGTTTTCAAACAATTTCAGCGTCGGCTGTTGACGATGCATGTTATATACCATCGACGCAATAAGCCCCGGCCACATGCCTGTGCGCATCTGCGACAACTCCGAGGAAATGGGATTGAGCAGGGTCATGGTCTCTTTTTCAGGGTAAAGAGCCGCCTGCAATTCCGGGTCAACAAAGCTGTAGCTGATGGTTTCGTGATAACCGCGCGCCATAAAGAACTGCGACAACTGGCGGGCTAGGGTTTCCAGCGGATTGATCACCCCGGCCTGAACGGTAGTAATCATTTTATCGCCTGGAATTCGATCATACCCATATAACCGCACGATCTCTTCAATCAGGTCGACATCCAGCCGCATATCAAAACGATGGGAAGGCGGCATGACCTTCCACACCGCGCCCTGGCTATCAACCTGCATGCCCAATCCTGTCAACATCTTCAACATGTCTTCTGGCGTTACATCAATCCCGGTCAATTGTTTGACTTTGCCAGGCTTCAATGCGATGGCGTTGTTTTGCGGCAAGTGCTCTGCATGACTGATACGCGATACTGGACCGGGCTTGCCGCCGGCAATAGCCAGTAACAATTCGGTGGCTCTCTCAATGGCTTCGCCTTGTAAAGCGGGATCAACCCCGCGTTCAAACCGCTGCGAGGAATCGGTGCTTAAGCCGTAGCGCCGAGCGACACCGGCTATCGTGACAGGATTGAAAAAGGCGCTCTCCAGGAAAATATCCACTGTTGTATCCGTCACACCGCTGTGTGAACCGCCCATTACCCCGGCAATAGCAAGCGGTTGACTGGCATTGGCAATGACCAGTTCATTGCCTGTCAACTTTGCCTGCTGACCATCGAGTAACTCAAGCATTTCGCCTGGATGGCTCTTACGCACCCGAATGCCGTTCACGACCTGCTTTAAATCAAATGCATGCATGGGTTGCCCCAATTCCAGCATCACATAATTGGTGATATCGACCACCGGATGAATGGCACGGATACCTGAACGGCGAAGTCTCTCACGCATCCACAAGGGAGTCTTTGCCTGCGGGTTAATCCCACGGATAACCCGGCCGTAATATTGCGGACAGCCTTCTTTGTCATGCAATTCGAGGCTAATTTCTTCATCAATAGCCGGCGGACAATGAGCTGATGCCGGCCTTTTAAACGGTAATTGGCTGATGGCCGCCACTTCACGGGCTATCCCTAAAACACTTAAGCAATCGGCACGATTAGGCGTTAAGTCAATATCCAAAACCTGATCATTGAGCATCAGATAATCACGTAAATCCTGGCCCACAGGAGCATCTTCATCCAGCTCAATGATGCCTTCCGACGTATCCGCCAACCCTAACTCGGAAGCCGAACACAGCATTCCCTGTGACAGTTCACCGCGCAGGGTTGATTCCTTGATGGTTAATCCTCCCGGAAGAGTCGCACCCACTTGCGCCAAAGCCACCTTCAAACCGGCACAGACGTTGGACGCGCCGCAAACCACTTTAAGCGGTTTGCCGCTGCCCGTTTCTACTTCACACAAAGTCAGTTTATCGGCCTGAGGATGGGGCATGGTCTGCTTGACCTGCGCCACAATGACCTTGTCAAACGCACCGGCAACCGGATTGACCGCATCGACTTCCAAACCGGCCATTGTTAAAAGCGCTGCTAATTCCTGGGCATTTTTTGCAGGATTCACCCATTCACGTAACCATATTTCACTAACTTTCATCGTCAATACCTGTCCACTGTTTGGAGACTTTTAATACGCTGCCTCAGCTCGGCAACCATTAGAATTGCTTTAAAAATGTTAAATCGTTTTCAAACATCATTCGCAAATCGTCGATACCAAAATACAACATGGCCAACCGATCTATGCCCATTCCAAAAGCCCAGCCCTGATAGTCGTCAGGTGAGATATTCACCGCAGCCAGGACATTAGGATGCACCATACCGCAGCCTAAAACCTCAAGCCACCCGGTGAATTTGCAGGAGCGGCAACCGGCGCCGGAACATTGCGTGCACTCGATATCCACTTCCGCTGACGGTTCGGTAAAAGGAAAATAGGATGGTCTGAAGCGTAACGCCAATTCACGACCAAAAAAGGCGGCGAAGAAATCATGCAGCAAGCCGCGAAGACCGGTTAAGGTCGCCTCTTTATCCACCAGCAAGCCTTCGACCTGATGAAACATCGGCGTGTGCGTTAAATCAGAATCGCAGCGGTAAACACGTCCGGGCGCAATGAGACGCAGCGGCGGTTTACGGCCTTCCATGGTGCGAATCTGTACGGGTGATGTATGCGTACGCAACAAATGGCCATCGCCAAAATAAAAGGTGTCATGCATGGCGCGTGCGGGATGATGTCCGGGAATATTCAATGCCTCGAAATTATAAAATTCGGTTTCTATTTCCGGGCCGCTGACAATATCAAAGCCTAAACGGCTGAAATAATCATTGATGAATTGCTTAACCTGGGTCACCGGATGCTGGGAGCCATACTTAGGCTGTCGACCCGTCAAGGTAATATCAATGCGTTCTGACTCGAGTTTTTTTTGAAGCAGGTCTTCTTTCAATGCCAGCATTTTTTCTTCAATGAGCGTGCTGATGGCTTGTTTGGCCTGATTAACCAATTGGCCTACGCGCGGTTTTTCTTCGGGCGGCAAAGCGGCTAATCCTTTCAAAAGTTCTGTCAGACGGCCTTTTTTCCCCAAATAGTCAACACGTATCCCTTCCAGCGCGTTGATATCCTGTGCCTGACGAATTGCTTCCGACGCGTGTTGTTGCAATTTGATAATATCTTGCATGATTTTGCCTACATGTAAAAAAGGAGGCCAAAGCCTCCTCGTTATTCAACAAACACTCTGTTTATTTTGCAAGGGCGGCTTTCGCTTGCTCAGCAACAGCTGCAAATGCAGGTTTATCATAGACAGCCATATCGGCCAGGATTTTGCGATCCAGTTCGATTGCAGCTTTTTTCAAGCCATTGATCAATTGGCTGTAAGAAATACCGCACTCACGCGCCTGAGCATTGATACGGGTAATCCACAGGGCACGGAATTGACGCTTTTTCTGACGTCTATCGCGGTATGCGTATTGACCGGCTTTAATAACCGCTTGCTTGGCTACGCGATAAGTCCTGCTCCGGGCACCATAATACCCTTTGGCTTGATCTAATATTTTCTTGTGACGGGCTTTCGCAGTCACACCACGTTTAACTCTTGGCATTTTCTATCCTCCCCTTAACTACCATGCAACATACGAGCCGCCAACTTTGCATCACAATCTTTCAAACGACCGGACGCAACACGCAAATGGCGCTTCTGCTTGGTGGATTTTTTAGTGAGGATATGGTTTCTGTAAGCGCCGCGACGCTTAATAGAACCACTCGCTGTCTTACGGAAGCGTTTGCTCGCTCCACGATGTGACTTTAATTTAGGCATAAAAATATACTCCGCATTTTTATCTTGCTACATACACAATGAAGTGACTACTGGACAACTGGGGCAATTACATCCCGGACGTCAGAAAACCACTCTACTTTTTCTTAGGTGACAATACCATCAATAATTGGCGTCCTTCACGTTTTGCCTGCTGTTCAACCACCCCATATTCGGCAGTATCCTGTTGCAGACGCTCCATGATTTTCATACCAATATCCTGGTGAGCCATTTCACGGCCGCGGAATCGCAGCGTGACTTTGACTTTGTCCCCATGATTTAGGAAACGTATCAGGTTGCGTAGCTTGACCTGATAATCCCCATCTTCCGTCGTGGGACGGAATTTCAGCTCTTTAACTTGAATCTGCTTCTGCTTTTTACGTGCTTCAGCCTGCTTTTTACTCAACTCAAAGAGAAACTTACCATAATCCATAATGCGGCAAACAGGCGGTTTGGCTGTGGGCGAAATTTCCACCAAATCCAAGCCACTTTCTTCTGCTGCGCGCAACGCTTCACGCGTTGAAATAATACCTGCTTGGTTGCCATCAGCATCAATTAAACGTACTTCGGGTACATTGATCTGTTCATTAACTCGTGCGCGATCATTGTCACGCTTGTTTGTTACACTAATGGTCTTATCCTCCAAACTTTGATTTACATGCGGCTTTTTGCGGCGATTTCCTGCCGCAGAATTTCGCTAATTTTATCAATACTCATCACGCCCAAATCAGTTCCCTCACGAGTGCGGACAGCAACAGAGCCGCTTTCGACTTCTTTGTCGCCTATTACCAGCAAATAGGGAACTTTTTGCAGAGTATGCTCGCGAATTTTAAAGCCTATTTTCTCATTTCTCAAGTCAAAATTTGCACGAATGCCTTGTTTTTGCAAAATTTCCGTTACTTTCGTGGCAAAATCATCCTGCTTTTCACTGATGGTTAACACAATAGCCTGCACCGGAGCCAGCCATAAGGGGAATTTCCCAGCGTAGTGCTCAATGAGAATTCCCATGAAGCGTTCAAACGAACCCAAAATGGCACGATGCAGCATAACCGGTGTTTTTTTACTGCCATCTTCAGCGACATAACTAGCTTCCAGGCGATCCGGCATGGAGAAATCCACCTGGATGGTGCCGCACTGCCAGATTCGGCCTAATGAATCGGCGAGGGAGCATTCGATTTTAGGTCCATAGAAAGCCCCTTCGCCCGGTGCGTCAACCCAGGTAATACCCCGACTGCGCATCGCTTCCTGTAAAGCACGCTCTGCTTTATCCCATACCGCGTTACTGCCGACCCGTTTTTCAGGGCGCAGCGCCAGACGGTATTTGATTTCATTAAATCCAAAATCAGCATAAACCGACTGCACCAGTTCCAGAATCATCGTCACTTCTGACTGAATCTGCTCTTCCGTACAGAAAATATGGGCATCATCCTGCACCATGTTACGTACCCGCATCAAACCATGCAGGGATCCGGATGGTTCGCAGCGGTGACAGTTACCAAACTCGGAAAAACGCAAAGGCAAATCCCGATAACTCTTTAAGCCATTATTATAAACCTGAACATGGCAGGGGCAGTTCATGGGTTTGACCGCGTAATGGCGATTTTCAGTTTCGGTAACAAACATCTCTTCACGAAAATTATCCCAGTGACCGGATTTCTCCCACAACGTTCTGTCGACCAGTTGCGGGGTTCTGATTTCCTGGTAACCAAAATGGCGCAAGCGCTCGCGCATATATTGCTCAAGCATTTGATAAATCGTCCAGCCTTTTGGATGCCAGAACACCATCCCCGGGGCAATGTCCTGAAAATGGAACAAATCAAGTGCTTTACCCAGTTTGCGATGGTCGCGTTTTTCCGCTTCTTCAATACGGTGCAGGTAACTTTCCAGTGCTTTTTTATCAGCCCAGGCTGTGCCGTATATGCGCTGCAGCATTTCATTATTGGCATCACCGCGCCAGTAAGCACCCGCAACTTTGGTTAATTTAAACGCTTTCAAGCGTCCCGTCGAAGGGACATGGGGGCCACGGCATAAATCTTCGAAATCACCTTGCTTATAAAGAGAAATGACTTCGCCAGCCGGTATATCAGCAATAATTTTTGCTTTGTACTCTTCGCCTAAACCGCGAAAGTAGGCAATGGCTTCATCTCGCGGCATTTCCCGTCGCGTCACCGGGTAATCCGCCTTGACCAACTCAGTCATTTTAGCTTCAATGCGTTCGAGATCATCCGGCGTAAACGGACGCCCAAAGGCGAAATCATAATAAAAGCCGTCTTCAATGACCGGACCTATGGTAACCTGCGCGCTGGGAAACAGACTTTTCACTGCCTGAGCCAGCAGGTGGGCGGTGGAATGGCGGATAACCTCCAAACTTTCTTCCTGCTTGTCGGTAATTAACAAGAGGTCACTGTCGTTTTCGATGATAAAACTGGTATCGACCAATTGATTGTTGACCTTGCCTGCGAGCGTGGCTTTGGCCAGCCCCGGGCTAATGCTGTTCGCCACATCAACGACAGAAACAGCCTGTTCAAAGTGCTTAATTTGACCATCAGGCAGTTTAATGTTTGGCATGTTGTTCTCCTTCCCCTACCAGGCTTTCATTTATACTGAATTTAGGGATCGATAGCAATCAGGTTTTACAACCGGCTGTTGGGCCATCTCCCATCCGGTTTTCCGTCAAACGATAGTCCAAAAAAAAACCCTGCAAAGCAGGGTTAAGATGGTAGGCACGAGTGGGATCGAACCACCGACCACCACCATGTCAAGGTGGTGCTCTACCACTGAGCTACGTGCCTATAATTCGTCACTATTTGCGAATGGCGAGGATTATATAAAAGCTATCTTCACAAAGCAAACATTATTTTCGTATCCCCTGCCTGCCGTTGCGATGTAAAACAGGTCGGGCCCAAGGCCCGACCTGGCGAGGTTAACCGCTATGGTTAAACCACTTCGTCAGAAAGTTGAGGCATTCCCTGCGTCACCCCTCTGCTGGACTCGAAACTCAAGGTTTCGCGGCAATGGTAGCAAACAACAGCCATTTGTCAACTATTGATTTCCAAAGGAAACCATTGGTTTCTATTCGTTATGATTTACAGCCAAAGCCAGGCTTTGCTACACTTCCTTTTTTATTTAACTTAAGTGAACGCATGGACAAAGTGGGTTTTGCCAAACAATTTGCCTGCCGGCTAAAGGAAGCCATGATGAGCGCCGGTTTAACCTCTTCCCGTTCAACATCGGGTGTTTGCATTCATCAGTTGGCCGAAATCACCCATTATTCCCTGCAAATTTGCCGGCGCTATCTTCGGGGTGAAGCCATTCCTGAACCAATCAAGCTGGTGGAAATGGCTGAAAAATTGAATACCTCACCCGGATGGCTGCTTTTTGGTGAGTCGAGCCACGCGCAAAATGCGCAAAAACTGACAATTGACAAGAAACTACTTCACTATATTTTCTTACAGGCAGGCGCTTTATATAATGCCGCTGAAACAGAAGACACGGCAGCGTTTCTGACTAATCTGGCCAATGATGTCAGCCTGATTAGCGCCTCAGAAGAACAATCGAAGAAAATCATCGACCTCGCCCTGTCCTCTGTAAATTACTTTAACCATTAACAGGGACGTCGCAAAAATCCTCATGACTACGCGCTGTAACCCGATCACCCCTCATCCAAACCTGCTGGATTTGCTGTTTGCAGGCAAGCAACGCAGTGCACGCGTGTTTGACGATGTGTTGGGCCTGCATAACATCGACCATCTGGCTATAGGCTTCGTGAGTCAGCAACGGCAATTGCTCATCCTGTCCTCAACACCAGCGCTGGAATTTAATCTCTTTAGTCAGAATCTATGGCTCTTTGACCGAAGTTACGCACTCGAGTGGATGAACAAAGAAGGTTTTGCCAGCTGGCAAAGTCTTTATCACCCGGCCTGTTATCATGAATTGCTTTACTATAAACAGTTAAAAACCCATTACCGGCAGGGCTATTCTCTGGCTGTTGCCATAAACGGCCAACCCCTTGTATTTTCCTACGCCAGCCAGAAAAACATCGAAGGGGAGAATCTGAACCGCGATCTCTGCAAAATGGGCCTTTACTGCACACGATTATTGTACCCGCAGATTGCGCCATTCGGGTTTTAATACAACGGATGTCCGGCAAGTCAACCGCCTTGCGGCGGCTGACGATGGTACTAATTGGTGCAGGCGTAGGAGGGATGAGTCGCAATGACCTGTTTATAAAGATTAAGCGTTAAATCCGGAATGCCATCGCCTTGTTTCGAATCGGGATTGCCTTCCCCCGCTTTGCTGTTAAGCGCTACAGCCACCGTGACGTTATTGCATTCACTCCAAACATACATCACACGGTAACCTAAGGTACTCCCTTCATAAACCCAAAAACGGTTTTTGGTGGCTTTATCAAAATAGTAGCCCACGCCCAGGCCAAAACCGCGCGGATCCTTTTGGCTGACGTTGTCTATCGGCTTGCCTGTTTCCATGGAGACAACCGATTTTAATTCCTTAAGGGCTTTTTGACGATACTCAGGGCGAAACAATTGGCCATGATACAAGTGCTGCACCCAGTGAATGACATCCGGCATGTCCGCAATGATGGCGCCGGCACCACCTGCCCAGGACAGGTTGTTATCGGTGATGTCAACCAGGGCTTTTTTATCGGTATCATAAACATAACCATGAGCCATACGAGGCATGATTTGCTCATGCACCTTTTGGCCTTCTGCACCGGCAGGGTAAAAGGTGTTTTGCAAGTGATACGGCTTGATGATTCGTTTCTGCAATTCCTCGGCGAATGAATTCCCTGTCACTGTTTCAATGATTAAGGCAGCGAGAATATAATTGGAGTTGGAATAATCAAAGCGGTTGCCTGGCGGAGGCGGCAAGGGTTTATCCGGTGAGGCAAAATTTAAAAGTTCCGTGTCCGTCCATTGTATTTTAAAATTCGACTCGTCTTCTTTTTTTCCAAACGCTTCGCTTGCGGTGTAATTAGGGATACCGCTGGTCATATTCAAGAGTTGCTCGATGGTGACGTCTTTCCAGTGAGGGTATTGCGGCAGCCATTTACCCACAGGATCCTTGATGGATAATCGCCCCTCGCCTTCAAGTTGTAAAATAATCGCCGCCACAAACGACTTGGTGATGCTGCCAATCTCAAACAGGCTGCTTGAATTGACCGGCGTATTGAAGGGTGATCTGCCGCTGACGCCTGCATAAAAGCTGTAAATAGAACCCTTGTCAGCCCCTTTCTGTTCAGGCAAAAAAACAGCGGCGGCAATACCGGTCACATCTTCCATTTTACCTTTATTGACGAGGTAATTATCGATAACTTTTTGCAACGCCTGTTTCGACAATTGTTCACTGTCATGACTAGCCAACGTGGGGATGACATACCCTGCCGCAACAGTCAACAAGGCAAGTCCAAAAATTTTATTTTTCATACGAATTCCTTATCGTGCAAGCATAATAATCTTTACTTTGCAGTATGGCATAAATTAGCAGCAGGCTCTATGTCAGGCAATTTTCGGTTTTTTTTGCGCTAATGAGCGGAGAGTGTCCAGCGACTTGGTAAGCTCGAGGGTTCTTCTCGTATCCAAACGAGTGATAGCCCCAAGATCCATGATGACCCAATCAGGATGAGGATGCGGTAGGTTTTCGACCTGATGCGACGTTGCACGCAGGTAAGCAAACTGACGACCCAACCCCTTGTTATAAAAACAGACATTATCCTTATCCGGCCCATATTTATAGAGCAAGGATTTTCTTGGCAGTTCAGCGCCATCAAAACGAGAGTAAGCAAAGATGCGATCATGTCGGCAATATTCACTGGCCACATGGACAGGCACATCATACTGGGCCATACCCACCTTTAACCAGTCTTCGTTGGGTGCATCGGGATCGGAATCCAAATAAGTACCGCCTTTGTCGATATACTTCTGCATTCTTGTTTTAAGTGGGGTGAAATCAAAATGGGTAGAGCCTTTCACCTCTATCCCGTTTTGTGTGTAGGTCAGACCATCCTTATCCATGGCTTCACAGCGCTTCAACATGTCAGCGCTTGTATCCGCGTCCATGTACTTTTCAAGCATGAGACGCATGTAAGTATCTTTGGCCCAATAGGCGTATTCATAAGCAGTAATCTGTTTGAAGGTTCGAAGCGAATAATCAGTCACTGTGCCGGAAACTAATTGCAGTTCAGGATGCTTGGCCACGATGGCTTCCGCTTTTTTCTGGTTTCCCTTGACCACATGCAATAATAATTGCTCTTCAAGCCTGGCTGTCTGGAATAAGCTATAGGGTCTTTTGTGGGTAAGAACCAAGGCACTGACATCCTTGCTGTTGTCAAGGTAAGAGCCAATGACCTTAATCGCATCATTCGGCATGGTCTGTAAATAGGGGTAATGAGTCGTTAAGTCTTTTATTTCCTGGGGTAAATTTTTAATTGATGATAAATCACTGATCAATTCCAACTGTTCATTAACAGGTAACCCAAACAAATCGCCTATTTTCTTTCTATATTTTTCTAATGCAATGGGGGTAAGTTCCGTTTTTTCAGCCATCCATTCCACAGTTTGTTTGTGAATAACCTCAAAACTCAGGGTTTGTTTTTCATTTTTGGAGAATCCCATTGCCGCCTTCCCGCCTTGTTTGAATACAATATTATCGGAATGATCATTATATAACACCCGAGTGCCTGAATGGTATAAAACTTGCCTCCATGCAAGGATTGACGTTTATCACGAGGCGAACATGAGCGAATTTAAACCCCAACATATGAATGCTGCCGCCAATGATCTTCTTGGCAACAACGGCAAAGGGCGATATCTTTTCCTCACCGGTTCTGATGAGCGGGCTCAACAAATCAGTGAACGGTTTACCGATCCGGTCATTAAGCGTCACCCCCGGCAGCATAATCTGTATTTAGGCACAATCGCAGGCCGACATGGCATGGTCGATGTAGGCGCCATATCCACCGGTATGGGGGGGCCGAGTGCCGATATCATCATTAACGAACTGATAGGACTGGGCGCCCGGCGTTTATTGCGTATCGGCACGGCCGCTTCCCTGCAATCAGAGTGGGTAAACGTCGGCGATCTGGTCATCGCCACTGGCGCTGTTCGTGACGATAAAGCCTCCTGGGATTACATTTACCGGGAATACCCGGCTGTAGCCTCGCTGGAATTTGTAGTGGCTGCCGGCAGAGCGCTTAAAAAGAACGGCTCATCCATCAAAGCCCATTTCGGACTGGTCCATTCCAAAAGTTCGCTGTTTGCAAGGGAATTTAACTTAAGCATAACCGAAGAAAACCGCCATTACATGCAAGGGATACGTCAAGCCGGTGTATTGGCCACTGAAATGGAATGCGCCCAACTGTTTACTTTATCGGCTTTATTCTCTGCACGTGCACAGCAATCAAGCCCAAAAAACCGGATTAATTCCATTTTGGCAGGTGCTATTCTTGCTATCATTGGCGATGACAGAGCATGCTTCTCAGACAACAAGGAGGAAACCGGCCGCGCCGTAACGGCTGCCATTGAACTCGGTTTGGAGTGCCTGGCTGAAATGCAAGCCATTGATGAAAACCCTGACAGCCTGTTTTAACCTTTAGACCAACTGGTTAGAAGTTTTCTCTAATCCTGGACAGTTGGTCGACGCTGTCTTTGAGCATTTCACTGAAGGAATGCAGATCATCGTCCTTGAATCCGTATTGCTCAGGGCCTGTGGTCATGCTAACCAAGGTCTTAATGGCGTCAATGGCTTTTTTAACTTCGTCAGCGAGGGTTTGCATGCGTTTTCGTTTTTCTTCGGCTTCTGGCGTGGCAGGCTCCAAAGCCATGGCGTCCATTTTGGCTTCAATTTCAACCTGAAGACCCTTTAATTTTTGATTAAGGCGCATGATATTATCGTGAGTCTCTTTATCCACATTCTGAATTTGAACAGCCGGATTATCATTCATTCTTTATCTCCATCCACACAGGGTTATGTATTTAGATTAGCGTATGCAATCTATTTTGTCAGTCTGACAATAAATGCTATCATTGTCTCTTTCACGAACAGCGCGCATCATGTTACTGCATTTTTTATTCATTCTTGGGATTTGTGTTGAGGCCATGACCGGCGCTATTGCCGCCGGACGCAAAAAAATGGACTTTTTTGGTGTTTTGGTGATTGCCTGCATTACTGCGCTGGGTGGCGGCACTGTTCGAGACATGTTGTTTAATACTCATCCTATCACCTGGGTTGCTCATCCCGAATACCTGCTCTATACCTGTCTTTTTGCTTTCCTGACCATTTTTATTGCCAGTTCCTTAGCCCGCATCATGAAAGTCTTTTTAATTCTTGATGCCTTGGGTCTTTCAACCTTTGTGATTATTGGCACTCAAAAGGCATTGGTCAATGGGTTGGCTCCAAGCATTGCCGTCATCAGCGGGATGTTGACCGGTATTTGCGGCGGCATGTTACGCGACATCCTGTGCAATGACATTCCCCTGGTGCTTCGCAAGGAACTCTATGCCGTCATCGCCCTGGCGGGTGCCGTACTGTACATCACCCTTGAGCATTTCCAATTCAGCAATCACCTGACCATACTCATCACCATGACTGCCATTTTTGCGACACGATTATTGGCCATCTTCTTTCACATTGAAATGCCAAAATTTGATTACTCGGCCAGTTTACGCAAACGGCATCGGCAATAAACAGGCTGGCTGTTTATTGCCGTCAACTCATTAGACCTCGCGGACTTCACGGATGACCACGTCTTCAAGCGGCACATCGCCATGCCCCATGCGCTGGCCTGTTTTGACTTTGACAATCGCATCAACCACGTCCATGCCCTCGACCACTTCGCCGAATACACAGTAACCATACCCTTGTGGGTGCTCACCGGTAAAATTCAAGAATGCATTATCGACCACATTGATGAAAAATTGCGAGGTAGCGGAATGCGGATCCATGGTTCTGGCCATAGCAATCGTACCGCGCTTGTTTGGTTTGGCGCTCTTTGCTTCATTTTTAATCGGTGCATTGCCTTTTTTCTGCTCCATGTCCGCGGTTAATCCACCCCCTTGAATCATGAATTTGTCAATCACACGATGAAACAGGGTATCGTTATAAAATCCGCTGCGGACGTAGTCTAGAAAATTCTCGGCAGTGACCGGGGTATTTTCTTTATCCAGTTCGACATGGATATCGCCCATTGACGTTGAAATAATGACCATTGTTACTCCTCTTCAGTTAAACGTGACGCTCGTCATTGGACGACGATAAAATCAAGTCGCGCATTTTAGCACAAACATCGTGCATGACATGAATATTATGAATACTCGCCAGGGCAGTAAATAAGACGGCTTTCTGCTTGAACAGATGGTGCAGAAAAGCCCGTGAATAATGCCGGCAGGTGTAGCATTGGCAATCTGGCATGATCGGGTTGTCGTCATGAGCATACTGTGCTTTTTTAATCTGGATCCGTTGATTTTCGTGAGGGCTGTCAAATTTAAGCCAATGCCCTTCTTTAATGACTTCGCCGCAATACAACGCGCCATGGCGAGCATTGCGGGTAGGCGCCACACAATCAAACATGTCGATACCCTCTTTGACGACATCGAGCAAATCCTGGGGCGACATACCCACACCCATGGTATACCGCGGCTTATTTTCCGGGAGAAACGCATGGACCCAGCGGACTATCTCCACCGTTTTTTCCATATCAAACCCCACCGTCTCCCCGCCAATGGCTACGCCATCGGTATTGACAGCGCTAACAAACGCAGCACTTTCGCGGCGTAAATCCTCGTAAATGCCGCCCTGGATAATGCCGAACAAAGCCTGGGAATACCCATAGCGCGAAGCGGGATGCTGCTGATGGTAGGCAATGGATTGTTTCAGCCAGCGGTGGGTGCGCGTCATGATCTGCTCGGCTTCTTCAAAACTTAAGGCATCAGGCGTGCATTGATCAAAGGCCATGATGATATCGGCACCGATGATTTTCTGGGTTTCAAGCGACATTTCCGGGGTCATGTGGATGATGCGATCGCCCATGGGCAGTTTAAAATGCGCCCCCTCCTCATCAATGGTACAGATTTCTTTGTTTCGTGAAAGACTAAACACCTGAAAACCGCCGCTATCCGTCAACATCGGTCCATGCCAATTCATAAACGGGTGCATGCCGCCTGCTTTTTCAATCACATCCATGCCCGGTGCACACAGCATGTGGTAGGTATTGCCGCCCAATATGATTTGGCTGCCTGCCTCAATTAATTCCTCAGGCATCATATTATTCACACCAGCACGGGTTCCTACCGGCATAAATACCGGGGTGATCAATTCGCCATGGGCCGTTTTAACGCGGGTTACCCGGGCTTTATTGTGGGGATAGGCGCGCAGGACTTCGCAATGAAATGAACTCATGATGTGTTAATGCCTGTTAAAAACGACCATGATAGCCAACTGCACGGCATTTGACCAGAAACTCTAGCGTTTGCTCAACAACATCCAGTTGATTACTCCGGCAATGGCCATGGCAAGAAAATAAAGCGCCGCCCAGGCCGGCATGGATAATCCCAACCAGGACCAGGTGATTTCCGCGCAATCCCCAGCGCCCCAAAACAGAGCATGTACCACATCCTGCCAGGGAAAATACCGCATTAGAACATCAAGGCCAGGCAAACAGGCGGGGGTTTGTTCCGGCGGCAGCGATTGCAGCCAAATCTGACGGGCTGCAAAATAAAAACCCGCAATCGCAAAGGTAATAATCAATCCAGCAATGTATTTTCCCCCGCGACTCATCCCCCAAAACCAGGACATCATGGTGAAAGCCAGTAACGCCATCACACTAAAACGCTGCATCAGACAAAGGGGACAGGGCGTTAAGTCCTTGACAAGTTGAAAATAAAAGGATGCCGCCAAAACAAACAGGGTCACAAATACCAGCACCAGTTGCCAAAAACGGTAAAGCGAATGGTTCATGATTGAGGCAACATGTATTGAATCGCGTTTTTAATATCCTCATCACTGCAATCCACACAGGTTCCTTTCGGCGGCATGGCATTCATGCCCTTGATGGCAGAGGCCGTCAGACCATTGATGTCTTTTCGAGCGGCAAGCCGCGCTTTCCATTCGGCTTCGACACGAAATTTAGGCGCGCCAGCCACCCCGTCTCGATGGCAGACACTGCAATACTGATCATATACCGCCTGACCCGGCTCTTTTTTTTCGACTGCGGCGGTCTGCACAGGCTGCGTGGATGGCGTTTGTGCCTGATCGTCTTTCTGGACGCGTACACTCCCGACCGGTTTAATGCGGTTAATGATCTGTTGTTTGTCGAAATCGTCCAAAGCATAACCGCCTGAAGATAAGGCTGTGAGCAGAATTAAAAAGCCAAAACGCATAGGCGTGTCCTTTTAAAATAGAATAATCAACATGATACCGGCAAGCCGGGCGCATTTCCAGCATCAAGATGCCCGGTCAGGCCGATATTAAAGCAGTAATAATTCTTCAGCATCCACCTCTTCGAGATGGCGATGGTATGAAAGAATTCTGTCTTCCTTGACCTCAAATAATGCCGGGCCCTGAACATAGGCATAATAATAGGTATCCTCTCCCTTGAGCGGATGGGCCGCTACGAGATTATTTTCCCAATTCGAATTTAAACTGTTGGCTTGCCACAGGCAGGGAATTTTATCGCCATTCAATAATTGCTCAAGCACCGGGCCATCCACACCGTTGTCGCGGGCCAAATCATAATGCAGACGTAAATCCGACTGGTTTTTTACAATCAGGAAACTCACACGGGCATCGTCATCCAGCAGAAGGAAACTGCCTGAATTATCCGCCAGGTAATATTCAACAATGCCTTTTTCTTCACGTAATTGCTTAAAAAATTCAGCGAATTGTTTATCGTATAGACAACTTGGCGACGTCACTGACAGCATGCGCACGATCATATCCGACATGGCCTGAAAATATTGCCATTGCAATTCATAAATGCTCCTGGTGATCAACTCAGCGGCAAGTGGATCACTTTTCTGTATGTACCGATGAATTAAACCTTGATTAAACGCCTCGATCGCTACTTTTTCATCCGCCTTGCCTGTCAGCAGTATTTTTTTGATATTGGTGTCGGCGATGCGGCGGCAGAACTCAATGCCATCCATGCCAGGCATGGCGTAATCCACGACCACGACTGAAATTTCCGCGAAACGGCGTGGATTATAAATTTCAGCATGAATCGCTGCCAAGTTCAGGTTGATGGTTTGATTGGTCAGCGGGCAATTTTTAGTCTCGGTGTATTCGCTTAGGCAACGCTGACTGAGCATTTCTGATTCGCCACGTTTTCTGTGAATGCAATCCAGTGCATCAAACGGTGAATCGAACATGCGGTAAGCCAATCCCTCATCCAACTGCAGGACAAAATTCAGCAAAAAATCGCGGCTGTCATCGATAAACAAGGCAGTACTTGGAAAATAACAGGTGGGAATTGAATAATGTTGCATAGCTCCTCCTGAGCAAGCGTTCCAATAACAATACCAGTTATAAGCGCTGACAAAATGGTATTTACTGCGGAACAGGCGATATCCATGTCACCTGAATGATCAGGCCTTACAACGTGTTTATAAAAATAACATAGGCTAATCTTTTTGCCAAATAAATATCAGTTGTACTTGGGGAATGTCAATAGGAATTGAGTATAGACCCCTTCTGCCGATTCGCAGTGGATATCTCCGCCAAAACGCTGCATCACTAACTTGCAAAAAGCCAGACCGAGGCCAGTCCCCATAAACGTAGTCGTATAAAAAGGATTAAACAAACGCGCCAATTGCTGTTCAGACATGCCTTTTGCAGAATCCCTGAAATAAAGGAAATTGCATTTTTCGCCTTCTTCCGCCCAGATAACCACGTCTCCTTTTTGCACGGTCGCTATGGCATACAATGCATTTTTAATGAGATTAAACAGCACATGCTGCATTAATAATCTCGAACCGTAAAAGTTAAAATCGCCATGCCAGCTGATGAGTTGGCGTTCTTCACGGCTTTTGAACGGATAACGCTCCAGCGCCTGCACCAGGCAATCTGCGATGGAACAAGCCTCGAGCGTACAATTTTGCAGGGAATTTTCACGCCCGGCTTTGACCAGGAGCATATCGATAATGGTATTGGCATAATCAATCTCACTGACGATGCGCTCATGGATGCCGGCTAACTGTTGGAGACGATTGGCGCGGATAGCATGGTTAAGCAGGCCTTTTTCACTGGCTAAATGATACGCCTGAAAAAGTTGCGGTGAGTAGCGCGCCATCGCCACGGCTCCGCTTTTAATGCCAAGAAGGGGCGTTCGCAATTCATGCGCGATCATACCGGCAGCCGCAGCCATTCCGTCCAAACGCTGCTGTTGCAGCATGGCCGTTTTATAGTTCACCGTCGAACCGACAATAATAACAAAGCTGACCACCAGCAGCATCTCGACGTGTTCCTCGCCAAAATAAACCACCGGGGCGGTCAGATAATGGCAAAGCAGCGCCAACCCCCAACCCAGCACCAGAAGAATAATCATCGTGGGGACATCAACAAGCAATACCAGAAGGAATACGCTGCATAAAAGCGACATGGCTGAAATCACGCTGGCGTGGCTCATTAAAAAAAAATAGGAATAAAAGAAAGGCAAGGCATAGAGGATGGTGATGAACCAGTACCAGGGCAGATAAGGCTTTAACCGCAAAGGCCAATAGGGTGTTAAGGCCAGGCCTAATCCCAATAAACTTGCAATAAGCCTTAAACCCAGATTTTCATAGGGTTGGGGAAACCAGTCTGTCCAAATCCAGTAAAACAGAGGGAAACCCGCAAAGGCAAGAATTCCAACGGCAACGAGCTGATGCGCGGCATGCGACAGACTGCGCTGCATTGAATGATCAAGATAGGTCACGGCCTTTTTGAAATTGCCCATTGCATCCCTTCAGACTGACTGTTACAGCAAGAATTGACTACCGCCCGTTCAATGTCAAGCTTGGGCAGCCACGCGATCAATGCCTGCATTGCAAGTAAAAATTTGCATAAACGGCGTGGCACAATGGCACCTTGGCTATTATACTAATGACAAGTTATAAAGCCATGTTTCTTATAGGAACAATTATCGTTCATCACTCAACGCGATAATGGATATTCAACTCATTCAACAAGGACTTGCCCATGACAAAACACCGTGATGACGCTCCTCACCCTGTGCCGTCCGAAGCCTCGCCTGAGCGTCCTAAAGCAAAAGGCGAGTCACGTCGGTTACACTGGCCGCTGCTGCCTTTTGCTGCGCTGGGAGCCGCAGCCCTGTCACTTGGTTTAGCCTGGTATGCCCTTTCAGAATCGCGCCAAATCAATGAGGAGAAACAGCGTCTTGAAGCGACGCTTGAAAGCATCAGCCAGGAGCAGCAAAGCCATGAGCAAAAGCTGACTGAATTACAGGCGCAGGTTAAATCCACGCAAAGCAGACTGCAAGCACGCATGACCGAGCTGAATAAACACATTGACACCGCCATGGCGCAGCGGCTCTACCAAAAGCAGGATTGGGTCTTGCTGAAGGCACGCTATTACCTTGAATTGGCACAAATCAATGCGCATTGGACAGACAATCAGGAAACGACAACAGCCCTTTTACAACAGGCAGATGATCTCCTAAAAACCTTGTCTGACCAACGGCTCTATGAGGTCCGCCAGGCCATTGCCAAAGAAATTGCCGACGTGAAAGCCTCCCCCACGCTCGATATTGCTGGATTGATGAGCCAGCTTGACGCGGCGCAAAGCATCGTTTCCAAGTTGCCGATTAAGCAAAGCATCAGCAGCCCTTCAGGCAATACCCTCCCTGCTGCTCAAAAAAGCACACCCTCTGCCTGGCGGGAAAGGCTTAAGGAGAGTCTCAATCTGTTGGAGAAACTGGTGGTGGTCCGCCATCAAACAGACGATATCAAACCCATACTTTCACCGTTGCATCAGGCCTTGCTTCGGGAAAGCATCCGTATGAACCTGCAGGAAGCGCAGTGGGCACTATTGCAGAATAACGCCCAGGTTTATCAACAATCACTCACCCAGGCTTTGAAAGACATTAATCGCACCTTTGAAAAAAAGGCAGCGGCCACCCAATCGCTGGTGCGGGAATTACACACGTTAAAACAAACGGCATTGAATCCTGCCCGCCCAGTCATTGGTCAATCCCTGCCGCTTTTAAATCAATTGATTGAAGACAACGCGGCCGCTTCACCGCCTGCCGCTCCACCTGCTTCAACGGAAGAGGGTAACTGATGATGATACGGCTCTTCTTCATTTTCATTGTTCTGTTAACCTCCGTCTGGCTGGGAATCCAGCTAAGCCATGACCCAGGCTATCTGCTCATTGCCATTAACCATTGGACAGTGGAAACCACCCTGTGGGTGGCGATTATCCTGGTGCTGCTCAGCTTTTTCCTGCTGCATTACCTGTTTCTTTTAGGGGCCCGTCTAAGCCGCACCCCCCGAGCCTATAAAGCCTGGCGGCATAAGCGCCGCACGCAACATGCTCAGGCCCAGACACGGCGAGGATTGATTGAATTCAGTGAAGGCTATTGGTCCGCTGCCCGCAATAACCTGATTAAAGCTCTTCCCAATGCAGAAACGCCCCTGCTTAACTACTTAACGGCTGCCCGTGCCGCGCAGGAAATGGGGGATAACCAATTGCGCGATCATTATTTGCGCGAAGCCCAGCAATCCATGCCGGACGCTAAAATTGCAGTGGAATTAACCCAGGCCCAATTGCAATTAGCCAACAAACAATGGGAACAAGCCTTAGCCACATTACGGCACCTGCAGGATTTAGCCCCCAAGCATCCCTATGTTTTAAAGCTGTTAATCCATCTTTATCAGGAAGTCAGGGACTGGCCGCAATTGATTGAGCTTCTGCCCGAGTTGAAAAAATACCATGTGGTAACGGGTGCTGACTATGACAGCTTACAGCATCAGACCTATCTGCAAGCCTTGTCTGATTTGGCCAAGGCCGATCAGAGCGAAGCCCTGACCCAGCTGATAAACCGTTTACCCAAAGCCCTGACTTATGACCCCGAACTGATGGCCGAATATTGCCGATACTTAGCCAAACACACACAGGAAACCCAGGCAGAATCCATTTTAAGGCAGACCCTGCGTAAACAATACAGTCCACTCGTGATTACTCTGTATGGCCAATTAAACGTGAGCGAATCACAACTGACCTTTGCAGAATCGCTGCTAAAAAAACACCCGGACTCCACAGAGTTATTGCTTTGCCTGGGACGATTAAGCACCCACAACCACCTGTGGGGGAAAGCGCGCACCTATTTTGAAAAAAGCATAGAACTTGAACCCACGCCAGAAGCCTACCAGGAGCTGGGTAATCTGTTGCAGGAATTGAACGATTCGGCAGGCGCCTGCCGAGCTTACCGTCAAGGCCTAACGCTGGTTATTGATCATAAAAAATAGGCTATTACCCGTTTGAAGCGGCACGCACAAGCCCATTTGGCAAGCGCGCTTTCTGCCTCAAAAGGGCTAAAGTCCACCATAATCCGCAGTAAAGCAGGGCATAGAGCAGGGAAGCATTCTCTGCTTTCGCCCAGCCAAACAAGGTCTGGGTAATCAGGAGTTTTGTACTTACCACGCTGCCATCAGCCAGTGTGAATTTAATCATCGCCTGGATTTTTAAAAACAGAACATGAAGGATATAAACTGCAAGCGCCTGTGTACCGAAAACAAGGAATGGTGTACACCACAGTCTGCGATTCCTGATGTCAATCAGCCAATAACAACCGCTGAACAGGAGTAAGGCCACACCGCCCGTCCATATCACATAGGAACTGGTCCATAATGCCTTGTTGATGGCAAAAAACTGCCCCCAGAAACCGCCAATAGCCACCAAAATCAATCCCATCATCAGAATGATGCCTGCTTTGTATTCGGGGCGTGATCCGCCAAGCAGCCAAATTCCTAATACATTTCCTATCAGGGCCGTAGCAATTGACGGGACGGTGCTCAGTAATCCTTCAGGATCGAACAGGCCAGTATACAGATGCCCCGGAGCCCATAACGCCCGATCCAGATACCCTACCCAGTTTCCTTCAAGGCTCAATGTAATCAAACCCGTATCAGGGACGGGAATAAAACCAAGAAGGAGCCAGTAGCCAATCAACAGGGCGGCAATGAGCATAATCTGGGTTCTTGCCGTACAGGTTAAATAAAACAGGGACGCGGCAAAATAGCATAAGGCGATTCGCTGCAATACACCATAAACACGAAGATTTAGCCAATCAAAATGTGGAAACGCATTTAGTAACAGACCGATGAAGAAAAGCATGGCGGTGCGTTTGGCAATTTTGGGCAGCAATTGCCTTAAGGTCAGGCCCCGGGACAATGCGTTAGACAGACTGAATACGGAAGAAGTCCCCATCACCAGAATAAAAAACGGAAAAACCAGATCCGCCAGCGTACACCCATGCCAGGGTGAATGCTCAAGCCAGGAATAAGCCGTTTGATTACCGGGGCTGTTGACGATCACCATCAAAGCTACCGTCAAGCCACGAAATGCATCGAGCGCCAGGCAGCGCGTCATAGTTTTCTGCAATTAATTAATCCCTTCTAAGTGAACCCTTAAACGCAACAATATGCCGATACGCTTCGTTAATGCGCTTTTCGCTGATTTCACCGGCTTTGACTTTCGCCTCAATCAAGTCAACCAGAGCCTTAGCCTCTTGCGGTTTAGCACTTAACTGATTACCAAAAATGACCATGTCAGCCCCGGCATTAATGGCGAGCGTCAACGCCTTCCCAAGACCATAATGATTGCTGATGGCTTTCATTTGCATATCATCCGTTACAATCACCCCATCAAATTTTAACCTGTGGCGTAAAAGGCCGGTTAATACCTTATGAGACAGGGTGGCAGGTAAACCGGAGTCGTCGAGTTGGCGGTTAACGATATGCGCAGTCATGATCATACCGCAAGACAAGGGCTTGCGCAGTAAGTGTTGGTAAGGATTTAACTCCCTGTTTGTCCAGGTTTGCGACACGTCGACAAACTCGACATGAGAGTCGGCCGTTGAACTGCCATGCCCGGGAAAATGCTTATAGGCGCATTGCAGGCCATGTGCCCGTAAATGGCTGGTAACGATTCCAGCATAATGAGCCACTACCGTGGGATCAGCAGAAAAACTGCGGTGTTTTAGGCCAATAACGGGATTGTCCGGGTTCACCTTCAGGTCAATCAGCGGGGCAAAATCCAGGTTAAAACCGTTTTTCGTTAAAGTCACGGCCATGGTTTCAGCCAGTTCATGGGCTCTGGCATCGTTTAATTGCGCAAAAGCCTCAGCCGACGGGATAGCGGGGAAGCCATATCTGGCATTCAGACGATTTACTTCACCGCCCTCATAATCGACTGAAATCAACAGGGGCAGCGGCTTGCGGTGATGTGCGCGGTTGGCCTTGATTGCGGCGATTTGCAGGGTTTGATTTAAACGCTGAACCTGGTTGGGGCTTTCAATATTTTTATCAAAGGTCGTGGTTTGCTCATTGTAGTCAAATAGAATCACCCCACCAATGTTTTCCTCAGCGACAGCCTGAAGAATAGGAGAATGCGCATCCACCGTTTTCCCTTCAAAACCCAGGATGAGCATTTGCCCAATCTTTTCACGCAAGTGGCTGTCTGAAGCCGCCGTGGTGTTGGCAAGGAGTAGACTCAGCACCGCCAATGCACTGGCTAGATATTTCATAGATACCTTATGGTTTAAAAATTTTACAAATGATATCAAAATCAACCAGGCCTGGGCAATTAAAAAATAAAAAAGAAGTGATTATTCAAGGCTTAAGGTCAGTTTCACCCGCGTATACGCACAATGAAATCCCACCTTTTGGCAATTCAATTCAGAGACCGATCCGGGCGCGGTCGTCACGGCGGCAAGCCAGACTCCCTGCTCTTTTGCGAAGTGCAGCCTGCTCGTGAGCAAAGCTTTTTGCACGCCTTTACCGCGATAAAGAGGCAGCGTACTGGTAACACCCAAATCGGCGATGCCATTATGAATGGCGATAGTCCCTCCCGCCACGAGGTTATTGTCCACCCAGGCGGCAAATGCGGTCACATTCGGTGCGCAGGCATAATGATAGAAATGCTCTTCTGCATCCAGGCAGTTAAAGCCATGCGCGACAACCCTGGCCCAGGCACCCAAGTCACTGCGTTGCACCGGCCGTATAAGGCAAGGGGTGTTGTCCGGACGCTGTATCGCCTGCTGCCTTAAATCAAAAATAGAAATGGTATTCATTTCCGTCAACCGGTAACCGCGTTTACCCAGCTGCAAAGGAAGCCAGTGCGAAACCAGTGGGCAGAGTTCGATATCCACCTGGGGATTCCCCTGATGCCGATAAAATTGCTCTATGCTTGTAATCTCGTCGCCAAACCGATCCCTTTCAGTGGCAAATCCCCAGCCAATCACCTGCGTCAGAAAAGAATCTGTCCCTGAAAAACAGGCGGCTCCGCCGGCTATTTCCAAAACAGCCTGAGCAGGGTATAACCGCGTGACATGGATGTGGCTCTGTTTGATGCAATCTTCAATGAGCATAGCAATGTGTTTAGATACCAGCATAGGCATTCACAATCCGATCCGGGAGCGATAGCATAGCATTTTGTTTAAGCGACATTAAAGGCTAACAATCCTCTTGATAATCTGCTTATAATAAGCGCGAATAGATTATTAAACACGCACATCATTTAAAAAAATACCGTATAGTCTAAAATTAGAAACAGTCCCTGATCGAATTGTTCTACACATCCATGGCAGTAAACATTGACTCAGAACGGTTGATTCGCGCATCAGGAAATGGCTTGATCAATACCGTTCAATCCCTTTGCGACCGCCTTAAACTGATTCACATGCCAGAAGGGTTATTGGATCAAGCCATTCTCAGCGCCCTCCAAGGTATTGCTCTTTTCAAAGACAGGAAGCCCGACAAAGTCGAGCATTGCTGGCAGATCATTGACAGGTTGTGCCATATCCAGTGCAATGACCAGGTGAGTGAACAATGCCTTGATACGGTACTGCTTGCCGCTGTTGTTTCAGAACGCCTCGAGTTGATAAAGAGCCTCTCGCATCTTGGACCACCGCATCATTTTCCCAGTACCGGCGCCATTCATGCCGCCTTGCAGAACGTCTTTCATTCATCGTCCAGCCATCAGTGGGACCTCATGGTTTCCTTATGTCGCATGGGAGTCAACGAAGATATGCGTACCCGGGTTTTCACGGCCCTTGCAAAAGCCAGTCAATGGCAAGCCATTGACCGTCTGTATGCCGCTGGGTTGAGGCCTCACCAAATCGGTGTTAATTTCATACTCCATCAAGCGGCAAAGCATTCACAATGGAATATTTTTGAACAAATAGGCGCTTTGCAGGAACCAGGCTGGCCTGCTGCAGGTGAGTTTTTGAGAATGGCTGTTCGTGCCCGGCAACATTCGGTTGTCTTCCAACTCTGCCAACTCAACATGAGTAATGCCATTGATCCAGAGACCATCCTGGACGCCATGCTGATTGCGAAAAACACAAATCAACCGGCCATAGCCTGCTATCTTAGGGTACACTTCATTGCCTGCCGGATCCCACGGGCGTTGACCGCTATTTTTTACCTGCTGAAAGACTATATTCCACCCGACACGCACCTCACCCCGTTTTTTAAAACCAGGCCTGAGGCTATTCATCACTTAAAGGATCTTGCCGAGTCAATCGTCAGAAGCCCCTCGGAAGATGAGGAGGAAAGTCAGCTCATCCGCGACATTATTTTCTCACTGAAGAGCAGCCCGCTGTACAGCCATGATCTGCACTTTATTGCGATGGTCAATTACATTGTCGAGCACTACACTGACGAGTATTACACCTGCAATCCGCATCGTTATCCCTTGCAATGAAGCCTGTTTCAAGACCCTGCCAATTTTATCCATCTACCTGAAAATAAATATTTTTTTAGGCGGATTGACAACATCGCCTCCCTACCCCATTATTAATTTTCATTTTATGGAAGCGGTATTTAATAACAGAAGGACGGATGATGAAAAAGAAAGCGTTGGTGTCGTTAATTTCTGGTTTAGCCTTAACTTCCTTAGTCCATGCCAGCCCCATTGGCGTGACGGTGGATATTTTCTGTCCCATGTCAATAGGAAGCAATGCGTTGACCAATTTCGGTGATTACATTGCTGGCTACGGTTATGAGAATTTATTGTCGCAGAATAACCTGATTTATTTCAAATCGGATTCCGTGCCCACTGATTTACCGACGCAATTGAACAATTATTTTAATGAAGTCGTCAGCTACAATAGCACCAACGGGCGCGTTACCTGCGGTTATGTCAGCAATCTGCCGACAGAGCCCCGCTTCACGGTCTCCTACTACCTGACCAATGGTAAAGGCGGTGCGGTGCAATGGCAATCCGGCAATTCCATTAATATTATCCTGCCTTTGGGCGTAAAGGCCTAAGGCGCGTCTGGTGAGTCTTTCGCGTACAGGAAAGGCTCACGCCACCTGCGTTCAGGTTACCACGCCGTTTTTATGAAATTTTAGGCTATAGTCGTTGACAGTTTCTATCAATGCCGCCAGGTGTTCAGGCGGTATATGAGGCAGGATACCGTGGCCCAAATTGAGAACATGGCCGGGACCCTCACCGTAATCGTCGAGTAATTGTTTGGTCTTTTCAATAATCACAGCGGGAGGCGCCAATAACACCACAGGATCGAGATTGCCCTGCAGGGCCACCTGCTTTCCTACCCGACGTTTTGCCTCATTCATGTCGCAGGTCCAATCCAACCCCACGCACTGGCATCCCGTTTCCGCGATAGTCTCCAGCCATTGCCCCCCACCTTTGGTAAACAGAATAATGGGAATATCCGGGGCTTGCGTTTTAAGGTAATTGACAATTTCCTGCATATATACCAAAGAAAACTGGTGGTAATCCCGAGTCGATAACACCCCACCCCAGGTATCAAAAACCATGACGGCATCCACCCCATGCGTGATTTGTGCATGCAGATAGGATTGAATGGACGAGGTGAGTTTGGCAAGTAACCGATGCAATAATTCCGGAGCGCTATAGAGCATTTTTTTAATTTCGTAAAAAGTATGGGTGCCCTGCCCTTCAACCATGTAGGTTGCCAGAGTAAACGGACTGCCGGAGAAACCAATAAGCGGCAGGCGGCCCGCCAGGGAGGATTTAATCAACTGAACGGCATCCATGACGTAGTTTAACTCTGTACCGGGATCGATTGCAGGCAAGTCCTCTACGTCAGCCCATGATTTGATGGTTTTCGCAAAGACCGGCCCGCGCTGTTCAACGATACTCACCCCCATGCCCATGGCATCCGGAATGGTTAAAATATCAGAAAACAAGATGGCCGCATCCAGCGCATAGCGGGTAATGGGTTGCAACGTCACTTCGCAGGCTAGCTCAGGTGTTTTGCAAAGGGTCATAAAATCACCGGCTTTGTCACGAGTCTTTAGGTATTCAGGCAAATAACGTCCTGCTTGTCTCATAATCCAAACCGGGGTTTTATCCACAGGTTGTCGTTTTAATGCCCGAATGAATCGATGGTTTGTATCCATATCGCTCCTCGGTTGACAGCGTTAGACTTCATTCTCCAGGTATCAGAACCCCGATTGTCTTTGTGTGCAGGTAAGCCAAACAACAGAATTGTTTTGATGCCTAAAGCGATGCTCTCCTTCAGTTCATGCAACAGGTCTTTAGACAATGGATAACATCCCGGCATAGTCGATACTTCTTTTTTGATTTTTTTGCCATGGCTAACAAAAAGAGGGTAAATGAGGCAGTCTAAATGGATGTGGTTTTCTCGTACCAGGTCTTTTATACCCGGATTATAACGCAGTCTTCTCTGGTATGGACCCGGGGAAAAAGTCATAGGATATCCACAACGAAAGGCGCGAAGTAATTATAGACGATAGCTGATTAAATTTCTTGCTATGTGTGCAATATTTTACTATAACCTGTGTATGTCCCTTAACACTTTAACCTAATTGCAAATTTTTCTTTAATGTTTAAGGTGGCGTTGTATGAAGAGATTGCATTGTATCAGTTTATCTCATAAAAATTATGATATTCAAGTGCGTAGTCGATTTAGCATGTCCCCGGAACAATATTCACTCGCATTGCATGAGTTGTGCGAGTTGGGAACTGTAAATGAAGCCTGCATCCTCAATACCTGTAACCGGTTTGAAATCGTCTGCATTGTCTCCGATCCCGGCATTGTCTATTCCTGGCTTTCATTACGGACTAAAACCAGTCTTGAAGAGTTATTGAATTATTTTGTTGATCTGTCAGGTATTGATGCCTTAAAACACATCATGCGAGTAGTGGCCGGGTTGGAGGCCAAAATTTATGGTGAAAAAAATATCAATGGCCAGGTTAAACAAGCGTTTTTGGAAGCCAAAAAGAATAACCTCATCGGCCATACCCTGGAAACAATTTACGCCTACAGTTTTCAGGTGTCAAAAGCCATTCAAAACCATATTGCTTTACCCATGTCATCGATTACGCAATGCTTTTTCCATGAACTTGAGGCGCAATATACCGATCACTATAACAAAAATTACCTTTTTATCGGCACCGGTAAACTGGTCAAGGAAGTCCTGACTAACCTCATCCCTTATCAACCCAATCAAATCGTTGTCGCCTCGCATAATCCGGAAAGGGTCTGTGATGAGTTAAAGCAAATAGCCACGGTGATTCATATTGATGACATTACCCCCCATCTTTTCAATGTTGATGTCATTTTTTCGGCAACCAATACCAATCAACCCATCTTAAAAGACAGGGATTATTGCGAATTTAACCCGAACAGGAAGGTTTATATTGCGGATGCCTCTTTGCCCCGGAGTTTCGACTCGTCAATCCGGCAATACCCCAATGTCAACTACTTTGATGTCGATGACCTGGCTTCCGTCTCGGAAGAGGAGAATAGAAGCAAATATGGCGACCTTGACCAGTATCTTGACGGTCTCATTAATAGAGAGGTCATTTCGTTACAGCAGATACTCGACAAATCCTACATGAGTAAAATCATTGAGCCGCAACGGGAAGTCCTTAAAAATTACCTGGATAATGTTATCTCTCAAACACTTAATGACGTTGATTTCAAAGCTAATCCCGAGAAACATGTCAAAAAATTAACGAAAGAATTATCCGGCACCATGATGCATTTGTGTACTATACTGTTACGGCATTGTTGTAAAGACAATGACATGAAAACCATTAGTGATTTACGTGCCTTGATTGAAAGACACAACAACAATTACCTGTTGACCAAAAAAGTCAATGACAGGTAAAACAACTGGCTAACAAAGGGAACGTCATGGATTTGAAACAGTTGATTTATACGAGCAGCGCTTTACCGCAGGTAAAAACGGAGGATATTGAGGCCATCTGGGAACATGCTTCCGCCAACAATAAAAAATATAATATTACCGGCGTCTTACTGTTTAACAAGTTTAAATTTGTGCAGATACTGGAAGGTGACGCTGTCGCCATATCGAATTTATATCATCTCATTTCCCGGGATGAACGACATCACAAATTATTAATCATTGGGTGTCAGGATATCGTGGAAAGGGATTTTCCCTTTTGGTCCATGGGATACATCGCGGAAATCATGGTTAATAAATCCATTATCCTCAAATACTCCGCGGATGAGGAATTTGAACCCGAACGGATGAAATACGAATCCTTAAGGCGCATGCTGATTCAATTGTCGGCCAGTAAGCTCAACATGACCTGATTTGAATTCATACGGTGAAGATGTTATATCATTTAAAATGAGTCTGTTTAACCGTCTATATAATAACAAGGGAACAGGTATGTGGTTTTTATGGGTTAAATCTTTTCATATTGTGGCCATTGTCGCCTGGTTTGGGGGCTTGCTTTACTTACCCAGGTTATTTGTTTATCACACGCAAAGCAGCGATCAAATCAGCATCGAACGCTTTAAAATCATGGAACGGCGCTTATATTACGGCATCATCTGGCCCGCAGGCATTATAGCCACTATATTGGGTTTAATCTTGCTATACGCCAATTGGCCTTATTATCTATCGCAACCCTGGATGCATGTCAAATTCATGGCCGTGGTGGTGCTATGGGCTTATCACCTGCTCTCTGGCCACTACCGCCGTTTATTTGCGGAAGATAAAAACACTAAATCGACCCTTTATTTCCGGCTATTTAATGAATTTCCAACCTTGCTATTGATATTAATCGTCGTTATGGTGGAAGTCAGGCCTTTTTAAAGACAAACCTTGCCATTAAAAGAGAATGCGACATGAAAAAATTAGTCTTCATGGCCTTATTTCTACTGGTTGGTTTCTCGCTCTATTTTTTTCTCCATGCCAAGGAAGCGGAAACCATTCATCCCACGTTAGAAAAAGCCGAAAAAATTGTCTATGCCACCGGCGAAGTGGAGCCAGTCAAGTGGGCCAAGATTGCGGCCAGCAAAACGGCCACGGTCGAGCAAATCAATGTGACCGAGGGGCAGGAAATCAAAGCAGGACAGGTCTTGGCTTACCAGAATAACCGCGTTGAAAAAGCCGCACTGACGAGTTTTCTTTCACGACTTGATTATCTAAAAAAAGAAAATGAACGCTATCAGGCGCTATTGAAAAAAAATTTAGTCAGCGTCACCGCGGCAGAGGAAGCGCTGAGCAATTATGAACAGGCCCTCGCCAATTATGAGGGTCAAAAGAAATTGCTTGACCGCATCACCCTGGTTTCACCCATTGACGGCATCCTGTTACGAAAGGACATTGAGCTCGGGGAGTTAGCAAAAAGCGGCACCACCATTTTTTGGGTGGGCAAGCCGAGACCTTTACAGATTACCGCCCTGGTGGATGAGGAAGACATTCCTTTGGTGCACGTCGGTCAATTGGTACTCATCAAATCCGATGCATACCCGAATCAGGTCATGACAGGAAAAGTCAAGAAAATTACCCCGAAGGGGGATCCTGAAACGCGGCAATTCCGAGTACGGATTAGCCTGCCTGACAATACCCCATTATTGATAGGCATGACGGTGGAAATCAATATCGTGGCCGAAGTCGTTGATCATGCCTTGATGGTGCCCTTGACTACAGTTTATGAAGGCAAAGTTTACCGCAAAACGGCTCAGGGTTTTGAACCGGTGGCTGTAAAAACCGGAATTACCACCTTACAAAAGGTACAACTTATCAGCGATAATATCAAAGCAACCGACCGTTTGTTATTAAATCCTGCCCAATCCTTGAGGCACTGATTATGTTCTTTCTGTTGTCGATTGCGAACAAGTATTTAAACTACCATCGCCGGGCAACCACGGTTGCCGTACTCGGGGTTGCGATTGGCGTGGGCTTTTACATTGCGCTCGCCGCCCTGTTGCAGGGGCTGCAACTGTATTTTACCGAACAGGTGATTAATAATTCACCGCATATCGTCCTTAAGGATGAATTCCGCACTGTGTCCAAACAGCCGTCAGAACTCTACTTTAACCATCCGGATAATGTGCAGATGATTGGTTTAAAACCTAAAAATGATAACCGCGGCATACGCGGCTCTCAACGGATCATCAGCGGATTGACGCAGCGCACCGACATCGACGTATCGCCTGTATTAAGCGAAGAAGTCTTTTTACAAGTGGGCAGCCGAACAGTAACCGCATTGTTGTATGGCATCATTCCCAAAAAAGAAGAAAAAATCACCCACTTGAATGAACAACTGCTCAACGGCGCGAAGTTATCCGATTTTTATACCACGCCAAATGGGATTATTCTGGGTGAAGGCCTGGCCAAAAAGCTTGGGGTTAAACCCGGCGACAGCCTGTTTGCAACATCCAATCAAGGGAATAAATTAAACACCAAAGTCATCGGCTTATTCCGCAGCGGCATTGCCTCCCAGGATGATCAACAATGCTATATGCTGCTCAATAAAGTTCAAGTTTTGGTCAAGAAAAAAAATACCTTAAACCAAATCAAAATGCGGGTGACAGGTAATGTACAAAACGCCATAACAATCGCTCAGGACATCGAAAATACCTACTTATATAAAACCCAAAGTTGGCAAGAACTTAATCAAAATATTTTTAGGGTCTTCACCATTCAAAATGGCGTGTTATACACCTGTACTGTGGCTCTCCTAGCTATTGCACTGTTCAGCATGTACAACATTATTTCAACCATTGTGAATGAAAAAAAGAAAGACATTGCCATATTAAAATCCATGGGTTTTCAGGTAAAAGACATTCGCACCATTTTTCTGCTGCAGGGCATTACTATTGGTATTACGGGTTGTCTGATTGGTTGGTTAATTGGTTTTTCATTGGTTGAAATGTTATCGGCTATTCGTTTTGAAAACTCCAGTTTCACCAAAACCCAAGGCTTTGTGCTGAATAAGGGCTTCACCAATTATTTAATTTCTGCCTTGTTTGCACTCACCATATCCATCCTCGCCGCCATTATACCCGCTCGGAGGGCCTCAGCCTTACTGCCGGTTGACATTATTCGGGGAGATACCTAATGAATCAAGCCACTCCCGTTTTAGAAACCGTCTCTTTAAGCAAAGTCTTAGGCTCTGAATTAATACCTGTTCAATTGGTTAAAAATATAGATTTAGCGATTTATCCGGGTGAATTTGTCACCATCACCGGCCCATCCGGTTCGGGAAAATCATCCTTGCTTTTTTTATTGGGTTTGCTTGATAAACCCACTGCAGGTAATCTCCTCATTGAAAACCAGGCCACCAATCAACTAAGCACCGAGCAATTAGCGCAAATACGTCTGGAAAAAATAGGTTTTGTTTTTCAATTTCATTTTTTAATCCAGGAATTTACAGCGATTGAAAACGTTTTACTGCCGATGCGTAAACTGAATCGTGTGAAAGAACACGCCGCTTTTGAACGGGCGAAAGCCTTACTTTGCCATTTTGGCCTTGAAAAAAAAATCAACAATCGACCCAATGAACTGTCAGGAGGGGAGCGTCAACGGGTTGCGATAGCCAGAGCCTTAGCCAATAATCCGGCGATTATCATTGCCGATGAACCGACAGGAAATTTGGATTCTGTCAATGCCGAAATAGTTATTGAACTCATGATGAAGTTAGCGCATGAAGAACAGAAAGCGGTATTGATTGTCACTCATAACACTGAATATGCAGAGCGTGCTGATAGAAACATCCGAATTAGTGATGGGGTCATTGTTGCGTCTCCGTAGCATTTAAACCGTTAAGCTACTCGTTTTTTTCAAAAACAACCAGTGTGGAGTAATAAAAAAACTCGTTGGTTTTTTTAATAAAAACAGGCTTGAAATTGTATTTTTTTGCCAGATTAATGAATGGTTTCATTTTTAACAGATGGGCACGAGTTGCTTTCTTTGCACCCGGTAATAACTCCCCTATTTTTTTCCAAGTCGCCAACAATACGCTGTAAGGAGCAAAACTAATAATGACCATCTTATCAGCCAACTGAAATAGTTTATCGACCATTTGTTCCGCTACAGGCTGCGGGTAATGAAAGATCACGTCGAGACAGATGACATTATCATATTTCCCTTGCAAGTCTTCTAAATTGGAAACAATAAATTGGGCGTTGATCTTTCGATTGCCTTGTTGTGAATAGCGGTTTTTTGCTTCAGTCACCATAGCTTTTGAAATATCCGATGCAACAATGGCAGAGGGTGATTGCTTGCTGAGTTCAATAGCGACTATACCCACCCCACAACCGGCGTCACAAAAGCTTTTATTCCTGATATTGTCAGTCTTCCCCAGATAACCAATCAAATTTTCCACAACCTGTTGATGGCCCTGTCTAATCTTTTTTTGAATGAAATTGGCTTTATCGCTCGCGCTGTAGATTAATTTCCAACGCTCAAAGCCGATGTGATTGAAATAGTCCGCTGTTTGAGTTAATGCCTCCTGGTGAGAACTTAAAACCTCACCGGAGGCATTAAACTTTTTTCTTAATGCCTCGTTCAGCGTTTCTTCAGCGGCGGACAAGGTTTTATCAATGTCGTCCTGACCATGACAAATGGAGACAAATCCTGCCTCAAACATCGATGGAGCAAGGTATATCCCTTTATCGAGCATGCCGTGGAAGAAAAAATTGAATAAGGCTTCATTGCCTTCTGCTACATCGGAAAAATTGGCAATTTCTTTTTTAGGATTAAAAAAGAAACCAAACATCCCGCCTCTGGAAAGAGCATGCAGAGGGATCCCCAAACGCTCTCCTAGGTCATTAAAGCCACGCACTAAGGAGTCGGTTGTTTTAGATAGGCGGTAAAAAAAGCCTGGGGCAGCCAATTGATCAATTGTCGCTAAGCCCACGGTCATGACCAAAGGATTACCTGACAAGGTTCCCGCCTGGTAAACGCCGCCGACGGGAGCTAAGTAATCCATAATGTCTGCTCGTCCGCCTAAGGCACCGACAGGCATGCCACCGCCGATGACTTTTCCAAGCGTGGTTAGATCCGGTTTAATATTGAAAAGCGATTGTGCCCCTCCAAGGGCCACACGAAATCCAGTCATTACTTCATCAAAGATTAACAAGGCCTCATATTGATCACACAACGCTCTAAGTCCTTGTAAAAATCCTTCCTGCGGTAATACAAATCCCATATTGCCACAGACCGGTTCTATAATAATCGCCGCGATATCCTCGCCATAATTTTTAAACAGCAACGCCACTTCATCGAGGTTGTTATAATCAGCAATTAAGGTATGCTCCGTTACACTCGCGGGAACGCCAGGCGTTGAGGGAATGCCTAAAGTCAACACACCCGAACCCGCTTTTGCCAATAAGCAATCGCTATGACCATGGTAACAGCCTTTGAATTTTATGATTTTATTGCGTCCAGTATATCCGCGAGCCAGACGGATGGCCGTCATTGCCGCTTCTGTGCCTGAATTCATCATACGGATTTTTTCAAGTGCCGGCATCAATGCCCTTATTCGCTCGCCTAATTGTATTTCCTGAACACTGGGTGCGCCAAAACTTAAAAAATGACCCAGGGCTTCACGAGCCGCTTCGACCACGTCTTTATTGCAATGCCCTAAAATCATGGGGCCCCAGGACCCGACATAATCGATGTATTTTTTGCCGTCTACATCAATCAAATAAGCGCCTTGCCCTTCTTTGAAAAAGACTGGTATTCCGCCCACCGATTTAAACGCCCTGACCGGTGAATTGACTCCGCCAGGAAAAAGAGCCTGCGCTTGTTCAAATAACTGAGACGATAAGGTCATGGCGTATTCCTCCAAATAGGCTACTGTCCTGCCGCTTATTGAAAAGACGCTTTGATCTTTTCAGCCAATTTCACATCCAATTTACTGCCTAAATCAAAATACTTTGCGTGCAGCCATTCGCCAATTTTTTTGGCCGAATTCTGCTTTAAAACAATTTTTCTGGTATTGACGACTATGGATTTCACTCCAACTTTTACTATAGCACCGCAAAGCGTTTGTAATTCATTAAGAATCGCTTCTTTTTGGTTGGCATGAATGCCCACATTGGAATTGCCATCGGTCATTAACACTAAAATATACTGGTGTATGCCAATGTGTTTGGCATACTGGATGACATCAAACACCTGCATTAAAGAAGAGGCCAACGGTGTGGCATCGCCTGTGGGTAAAATATCCAGATGCTTCTTGGCCAGTTCAACACTGGCAGTCGGCTGCAAAATAATTTTGCCGGATTGACCTCGACAGGAAATTAAAGCGACCTGATCACGGTGAATGTAAGCATGCTCCAATAGGCTGATGACGGTTCCTTTCGCCTGCCGCATGCGGTTGATACCCATACTACCGCTTGCATCAACGACAAAAATAAATAAAGTACCGGCTTTAGCGGAGTATTGTTTAATATGAATATCTTCCTTTTCAATGACTAAGGTTTGGCTTTCTTTTTTTCTAGCCCTCTGCCAGGGCGCCGCGGAGCGGAGTGTGGCGATAATATCAATCGGCCCCTTGTTGAGATCACCCGGCATGCTGCGAATATGATGGCCATGACTAGCCAGCGTTTTACCCTGAGATCCGGTTTTACTTGATGATTCCTTCGCACGAAAGGGCGATAAATTGATAATATCGGAGGGCAACATGACATCTTCCGCCTCAAAAACGACATCCGCCATTTTTTCAATCTCGGCAGAGAGGGTATCTAAACGCTCTAAATCCTGATTTTGCTCGTTATGACTCTCTGAGGTCGGTTGATCCTGAGTAACCCAATCCGCATCAAGATTTTCCAGGGTTGTGTTGGTTATTGGCTCTTCTGTAGACAAAGCCTTGGTATTTTCTTGGCTTGAGTTTGCTTGTTCAACACGCTTTTCTTCTTGCAGCAAATTGGCGAGCTCCTGCTCGCTTATTTGTGCTCGCGGGAAGATAACGCATTTAAGAGCCAATTGAATGTCTTCATCGAGAACCTCCTCTCTAAGACTCAGCGCAGCAGCTGCCCGCGCGGCTTCGACAGCAAAAATATCCGCGCGACTCCCCTCTACTTTACAATAAACAGCCACTTCGACAATTTTTCTAATCTGTTCTGTCGTCAACTCGATTTTGGGTAGTAATTCACGCGCGCTTTGAATAATACCCATTAAAATGGCCTCTTCATCCTGCCACTCTTCTTTTAGAGCATCGTCACTTAGAAGGTTATGAGTAATTATTTTTTTTCTTAAATCGCGGCTGTCATTGGCAGGGAGATGAACATGCAGGCCCACCCGTTCCATTAAATGTTTACGAGGTATCCCTTCTTCGGGGTTGTAAGCGCCAATCAGCAGAAAATTGGTCTGGATTGATTCGCTGATGCCGGTGGTTTCAATCTGTAGATAACCCGCATCCAAAGCATTCAAGACAATATTGCTGACACTGGCCGATAATAGATTAATGCTTTCACAAATTAAAATGCCATTATTAACCTTGCTTAGTAAGCCAGCCGTCACGACTTTATGGCCACATCTTAATGTTTCCTCCAGATTAACTCCCCCTAAAAGGTTGGCTTCATCCGTGTGTACAGGCAGGTTTAACAGATTTTTCCCGACAAACAACTGCCTGGCTGCGCTGCTGATTAAGGATTTTCCACTTCCGGATTTGGCTGACAACATCAGCCCTTTTAAACGTGGATTAATCGCTAAAAGAAACAGGGCTTTTTTAGCCAACTTTAGACCGACCATGGCCGGGATGGGCAGGGGATTCATGCTGTTCATGAGACAATCCCCAAGGTTTCGTGAATCACATTATCAATTTTGGTTAAATCGTCAACGGTTTCCAGAGGATCTTTTCTCAATCGATGACTTAGTGCCAGCGGCGCTAACACGGCCAAATGCTTCATACTGACTTCTTTTTTCTGCTCGAAAGCCGCCAACGCGACGCAGGCCCGGCATAATGTCAATTCGCCACGATGCCCATCAACATTTAACTTTGAACAAATTTCCGCAATTTTATAAACCACCGTTTCGGGCAGAGCGACTTGATGCAAATTTTTTTGTGCTTTTTTAATTTTGTTTTGCAGCTTTTCTTGCTCCTTCTCCAAAGAGAGATTGAAAGCGTCTGGATCCTGGTCGAATAAACGTCTTTTCTGAACCACACTGATCCTGTCTTCGACACCGGTCAAGGTTTCTATGTGCGCACTGAGGCCAAATCGGTCGAGTAATTGCGGTCTTAAATCCCCCTCCTCAGGGTTACCACTACCAATCAAAATAAATTTGGCGGGATGGCGAATTGAAATCCCCTCTCTTTCGACCACATTGACGCCACTGGCAGCCACATCCAATAACAAATCCACCAAGTGATCCTCCAAAAGATTCACTTCGTCGATATAAAGAATTCCGCGATTGGCTTTGGCAATCAGCCCTGGTGAAAAAGTCTGCTTCCCTTGCGTTAATGCCGTTTCTATGTTTAAAGATCCAACCACTCGGTCTTCTGTTGCGCCAAGAGGCAAATCGACAATAGGTACGCTACGCTTTACAGCCGCGGGTTTAATGGGTTGTTGAAGAAAAATCTGACATGCCGGGCAATGCGGTGAAATGTTTTGAGGATCACAGCCATAAGTGCATGTTTTTATCGCTTTTTGAGGTGGTAACAAGGCGTGCAGAGAGCGGACAATGGTGCTCTTTCCTGTTCCTCGATGCCCCATAATAAGTACACCGCCCAGGTTGGGATCAATCACATTTAAAATCAAAGCGGTTTTTAATCCTTGTTGTCCCACAATACCAGAAAAAGGATAGACCCTATTTGGACTATGTATTGTTTGCATTATTAATACCTTCTATTTTGTCTTCGATGTCATCATAGAAACTTTCCAATGTTTTCAGCATGTCTTCATCCGCATCCCAGGCACCGCGATTATGGGCTTCGAGCAGGCGAGTAATCATATTGCCTAAGGCTTTGATATTGGCTTTTTCAAGCCACTGTCTTTTTTCTTCGTTGAGAATAAAATTTTCTGCCATTTCATCAAAAACCCATTTATCGATATTTTTTTCAATGGCGGCAAGTCCTAATAAATTGGTAAATTGATTCCCGAGCTCCGCGGCTCCGGCATAGCCATTGTTCATTAATGCCTCATGCCATTTTGGGTTTAATAATTTTGCCCGGACTTCTCTGGCGATTAATTCTTTGGCTTCATTAATTTTGGTCTTGCCGGCATAGGTTTCTGCGTAGATCAAGTCAACTTTTTTGGATGAAATCCGTTCAGCCACCATACGCAATGCACCGCTGCTGGAAAAATAAAAGGGGATGTCGGTTAAACCATATTCGGTGCTATCCATGATTTGAAAGGTATTGTCTACTGTGGATAGCATTTTTTTAAATATTTCCGGACAGGGTTTGCCTTGCTTTACTCCCCCATAACTAAACGAACTGGTTTGAAGCAGTGCCTTTTCCAATTCGTCTTCCTCTTCCCAGGCCGACTCCTGAATTAATTGGTCAATCCCATTGCCATAACGTCCCGGAGGTCGTGAGAAAATACGAGAAGAAGCCTCTTCTTCGGAAATACCCGACTGCAAAGCCTCTAAATAATGCTTGCGAATATAATTTTGGGTAACCGGCTCCTCCAGATTCGACAAATCAATAAACAATTTATCCAAAAGATTTACCAATTGAGAAAACGAATCTCTAAATATTGCGCTCATATCCACACAAACATCAATGCGGGGACGCCCTAATTTTGCTAAAGATACAGGCTGGTATTTATAAATTTTACCCTGACCATCATAGAGTGGCTCTGCACCGGTTAAGCTTAAAATCGTGGCTAAGGACTCGCCTTCTGTTTTAATCGTATCTAAAGCCCAGAGGGTAATCGCAATGGTTTCCGGGTATTGTTGATTGTGATTTTGCTGAAAACGTTGAACCAACTGCTCGCTTAACTCCTTGCCACGCGGCAGTGCTATCGTGCCAGGCAAGCGCCAGGGATCGGTACCATAAATATTGCGACCGCTGGGCAAGGCGATGGATCCGCTTCGCAAGGGATCTCGACCCGGGGCTGGCGCTACATAACCGCCAGCGAGTACGTTGACCAGCACATCCGCCTCATGCTGATTATTTGCACAATGATGAGCAATGCGAAGCCCTTCCTCTACGATGGGGGTTAATTCGTCAACCGGACAAGGAAAGTCACTGCCAATGATTTTTTGCCAGGCTTTCTTACAATTTAATTGCTCAATGACGCTTGCATCAATCAATTGACAGGATAATTGCCAAGCCTTTTCTTTATCACAAGCCACTTGTCGCTGGATTAATTCGGCCAGGCCAGGCTTTTCGCTGCCATTGACATTAAGAATGGAATAACAATAGGCTTTTATTTCTTCCGTTCCATAATTCTTACCAAAGACATGCAACCCGATACTGACTAAATGTTCTTCTATATCGTTGATGTAAGTCTCCGCCCGCTTTTTGAAGTCAGAATCTGTTTCATGGGGTTGCCGCGTAAGATCAAAAAATTGTTGTTCCAGAGAGCTATCCGTATGAGAGAGCGCCGCTCTCATCTCTTTGATTCGAGAATAATCTCCTACCCTCACATAGGGGGGTAACATATGGCTTACGATTACCGAATTTGCCCGACGTTTAGCGATAATCGCTTCGGATGGATTATTGAGAGGATAGAGGTAAATATTGGGTAAATCACCGAGTAAAATGTCAGGCCAACAGAGGGAACCAAGACCTAATTGCAATCCAGGCATCCATTCTACCGTACCGTGCATGCCCACATGAATTAAGACATCAGCCTGCCATAATTCTTTAAGCCAACGATAAAATAAAACATACTGATGATGAGGGGTGAAATTTTTATCAAAACAAAATTGCATAGGATCCCCGGGAACACCCAGAACAGGCTGGACGCCCACGCACAAATTACCAAATTCTTGAATATTTAAACGAATAGTCTGTCGATCAATCGGGTCAATATTGCCAGGCGGATTCCCCCATTTAGCATCAATTCGAGCCTGATTAGCGTGATTGAGCAGTTTGCGGTAATCCTGGACGGAAGCCTGGTTAGGCGCCTCACGTTCGTCAAAGCGACTGATCATGGCTTTGCAAGTTTCTTCCTCTTGGGGAAAATTCTCTATGTTGTAACCCTCTTCAATTAATCGCTTAACAATAGAAATCAACGAGAGAGGAACGTTTAATAAGGCCGCGGTGCCTACTTTGCCTTGCCCAGGTGGAAAATTATAAATCACCATCGCGATTTTAACCTGCGACTTGTTTTTCTTTCTTAAATTAACCCAACCTGAGACCTGGTTGGCGATTTGATTAATCCTATCGGGGATGCCCTGAATTAAATTTTGCCGCATGGCGCCCGATATTAATGGCACAATGGCACCATCCATTTCAGGGATGTCATACATCAACACTTTTTGAAAAGAATCAACGCCGACACCACAACATGTTTTCTTTTTCTCAAAAGCACACTCCAGGCAATCGCGATTTTGCGCAACTAAAGGCGGCACAACGAGATAGGGAATATTAAGCGCTGTTAGTAATTCGCCCGATTGGGTTTTATAAAGACCTGGGGTATTGGCAATGGCAGGACCTCCCACTAAGGAAAATCCCATGGTATTGACGATACAATCGATTTTCTTTTGTAATAACCATTTCCTTACCGCCACTTGCGTTTCGACGCCAGAAGCAAAAATGGGTATGACTAGCAAATTTTTTGCCGATAAGCGCTCCGTCACATCCTGAATAAAGGGTTGACGCTCTATGGCATATTGGCGAAACACCAGTAAAGCAATCATGGGTTTGGCAGAGGAAAATGACTGCTCGTTTCGCTTCGCGCTTAAATAATCGTCTGGTGAAGAAAAGATTTCCCCGGTGAATGGATCAAAACAGCCGATGGATGGAATAATTTTGACCGGCTTGTAAGTCACATCCAAATCAAAGATTTCACGCGCAAGAAAGCGTAATAATTGCTCGCGATTATAAACATCAGGTTGCCCCCAATATAGAACAATGTTTATCCAATTGGTGACATCCTTGTATTTTTTAGGAATAAAAGGCAGCAATCTGGCTGTAATTTTACTGAGTTTGCTGTAGACATAAATCACATCTTCCTCTCGTCCCCCCGAAAAAAACGTTAAAATTTTTTTTAAAGGACCAGGCATCCCTCCTGAGGAATTTTTCATGCTGTAATTGCCTATCCTGGTCAATTGCATTAACTCTGGCATACAGGCAAAGCAAAATATGCCCTTAGGCTTTTTTTGATTAATTATTTCGATTAGCCATTCAGCCACATACCGATCATTCACCAGATTAATGATGACAAACGACTCTTGGTTTATGGATGATTCAATGTCAGGACATTTGCAGTAAGAATTACCACAAAGACCCGGGCAAGTCGCTTGTCTTGAGCAATCTGAGCCAGAAAACAATTGTACCGGGAGTGCGCCAGTCACTTCATTAAGGCTTGCTGCTGCCTCTCTCCAGATGAGGGTATCGCTTTGTTGGACTAATGAAATTATGACAACATTTGCCATCCTCATAACCCCATTGTTTATCGTTATAAAAAAAGTTAATATCAATTGAATAGTTGTTAACCAGCAAGCAACATCTTAACTATAGAGCACCAGAGGCAATTCCTCAATTGAATATTTTTTGAACACGAACAATATCGCTAATCACCGCATGGATTGGGAACAAGACGCAAGAATGATTTCAATAGTACCCATTAGAGAACTTTCTTCGGCGAGCAAAATCTCGCCTTGAAAATATTCATGAATGGTATTATAGGTGGATGGCCCTATTGCAACGGGTCTGATCTTAGGAATATTATCTTGATTTTCAAAGAAAAATTTTGCTATTAAGCTGCTGCTGAATACAACAAAGTCATCATTCTTTAAATTCAAGGTTGTTTTCTTAATAACGGGTACACTTTGATAGATAGGCAAAGCCGTGACCTGAGCCTGGCGTTTAATTAATTCCTCTTCCAAGTATTTTCTTGAATCGAGGTTATTAGGAAGAAGTATTTTTTTGGACCGCAAATCCAGTGGTAAAGCCTCGATTATCCCTTCCTGACTATAGGATTTTGGCACTAATGAAGGCTTAATTTGCAAAGAAAGCAGATAATTAGCTGTTTCCTGGCCTACTGGAATAATGCATTTACCATTTAACAAGCTCACCGGTGATATAACGTATTGTTTAAGCTGTTTAAGAAAAAAATCCACTGCATTGGCACTGGCGAAAATAATCGTATCATAGGCGCTTAGCCATTCGGGGGTAAGGGTTTTAAGAGTGGCCGTAGGCACTAAATCCAACACCGGTTGAAATAGAACCACTCCGCCAAGTGCCTCAATTCTCTCCACTATTTTCTTGCTTTTTTCCTTACTGCGTAATAAGACAATACGCTTATCACGTAAGGGTAAATCGCTAGTGTTCATGGGCTTTAAGCCATTCTATAGTCATGTGAGCCAATTCATCGATCGCTTTAATACGCTCTTTCGTGGCGAAGTCCACTTCTTTAAGATAAAACTGTGTCAGGGGCTCATTGGATAAAAACAGTTTCATTCGTAACCTGTCCTGCTGCTCGGTGGTGTATAAACCCAGAGGCGCCTTGCAATCCAGGCCGACATGGCTTAAAAAATGAAGATCCGAGGTGGAGATCAACTCCTGGTGACTATCATTGATGGCCTTGGCGCATTCAATAGCAAAATCATCCCCATCGCGCGTCTGCAGGGCGATAACCCCCTGCCCCGGTGCCGGAATAAAAAGATTGGGATCTAATGCCTCCTGATTGAGATCCGTCAGTTTGAGACGGATTAATCCGGCCTCTGACAATAAAATCCCCTCGACGGGTAAACTTTTTATTTTATCCAATCGGGTTAAAACATTGCCGCGGATAGGAAGGGTTTGAATATCAGGCCGCAGGTATTTCAGCAGGGCTTTACGTCTTAAACTCCCCGTAGCAATCGTTGCATTTTCAGGCAAGGCACTGAATTGACTATCTTTTTTATTAAAAACAAGAACATCTCTTTGCCCTTCCGGTTTTAAAAATCCCGACAAATGCAATCCCTTAGCCAGATTGGTCGTGATATCTTTAAGGCTGTGTACTGCGATATCAGCCAAATCATCCAGTAAGGCCTGCTCTATTTCCTTAATAAATATCCCTTTACCGCCGATTTCGTGCAAGGGTTTAGTCAAATCCCTGTCGCCTTGCGTTGTTAAAGGCACGATCGTTACTGTCGCACGATCCAAAAGAAACGCCTCTAACTTGCTTTTTACAATTTCGGCCTGAACCAGGGCCAGTTTTGATGCCCTTGTGGCTAAACGAATCGTCTTTGTCATCATAAACCCTCTAGGTTATTGTCGGGTAAAACTTGTTAAATGCCTGCGTTATAGAAGGTTAAAGATTAATCCAATCCCTGGCCTTTAAATAATAATCCACTAATTCCGCCTCAGCACTCTTTTCCTGAACATGATACTCGTAACACCAGGTCACCAGCGGCGGTAAGGACATTAGAATGGATTCAGTCCTACCGCCAAACTGCAATCCAAACAAGGTACCACGGTCGTAGACCAAATTGAATTCCACATAACGCCCGCGACGGTACAATTGAAAATGGCGCTCCCGTTCACCATAGTCCATGGTATATCGTTTTTCAACGATGGGTAGATAGGCTTCGAGGTATTTATCGCCCACATGCTTGGCAAAATTAAACGTTGTGTCGAAATCCCAACGATTTAAATCATCAAAAAACAGCCCGCCAATGCCTCTCGGCTCTCTACGATGGTTAATGTAGAAATAGTGATCGGCTCTTTCTTTAAATTCCCTATAACAGTCCTTGCCAAAGGGTTGGCATGCTTCTAACGCCTTTTGATGCCATAACTGACAATCTTCAACAAAACCATAATATGGCGTTAAATCAAAACCGCCCCCAAACCACCATAGAGGCTCCTCCTTTTCTCTTTCCATGTAAAATAGCCTCAAATTAGCATGAGATGTCGGTACATACGGATTCCTGGGGTGGATGACTATGGAGATGCCGGTGCTGTAAAAGGGCAACCCCGCCAGTTCTTTTCTATGCACTAACGACGCCGGCGGCAGGGAGGCTGCATGAACATACGAAACGTTCACTCCCCCCTTTTCAATGACGTCGCCACCCTCCAGCACGCAAGTCAGCCCATCACCGACCGGGCTAGTCCAGGCATCCTTTTCAAAGCGCTGCAAAGGTTCATACTTGTTAAGTTCCGAGCATACCCTGCTTTGTAAATCCAGAAAGCAGGTTTTTGTTTTTTCTACCCAATCATTTGCCATACGCATTTCCTTTCTTGTTACCCTGTCTCCAGGTCATGTGGTCATGACGTTTCATTCTGAAACCAATAAGACTTCAGGGCTGAGTTGCGGTAATGAGACAGATACTTCAGAAAAAATTGCCTGGCTTCGTTCTTCGCCTGAGAGCCAGAAGCAAGCATTTGGTGGTGAAAGTGGTCGCGCGCGGTGGCAAACTCCATTGAAGTGGTAGAAACAGGTAATCCAAAACGTTTATCCATATCCAATTCCGACTTACAACCCTCTTTAAGAATAGTCGAGGAATTGGCAATTTGCGAACAGTTAGAACAGGCATTTACCCGTATAAATGCCCTCTGAAATACCCGAGGTTATTGGCATTTAATAAGGTCATTAAAAGTTAAACACTCCCTCTGATATTGGTTGTTTTCCCTGGGTAGGCAGGTGTCCAGGACGTGAGCGTTTCCTTGATTCTGCTGCTTATTAATTTCTCACTGACCCTGTCTATTTCTTTAATGAGTTTATCCATAGCCAATTTTAATTCCTGACGGCTGTCATCGGTTAAATCCACGCTATTCCGCAAAAAAAATGAGGATTTTTTAATCTCCGTTAAGGTTTCATCCATAAACACCCGTGAATTGATTTTACGGATTTCTTTCAGTACGGTAGAAAATAGTACAGCAACGCGGGCAAACCCATTGTTTCATTAATGATCTTGAGGTTTAAAGGACTGAATACTTCTTTAGGTTTATTCCAGAAATGCGGTTTATAGTGTTTTGTGACGATATTCATGACCATCAGCAAGGACTGTTTTAAATCATCGGAGACACCTTTTTCAAACTCGCTTTCATCAAACAGGCTGGCTTGATAAGCGATAACAAAACGATTATCAGCCAGATAACTGTTAATTAAATCCTGCTTGGTCGGTCTAGTAAGGGACATGGAGGTGACCATGGTGCCGAATTGGCTTTGCACATGGGGTTTACCAGCAAATGTTGAGATGGCTTTTTCTGCGCTGATGCCGTCAACATAGGCATCACTGACGTGACGCAGAAAGATTTGTAAACCCAATTCCTGAGGGGTGAAGGGTCTGTCTTTGAGCATGGAACTGGTGATCGCATTGAAGAGATATCCTTTAGCGACATCCTTTGCTGATAAAGAGCCATATGATAATTGCCAATCAAAGGCGCTATTTTCTACCAGTTCATTCAACACGGGTTCAAGCAAAAGATAGATACCTTTTACGATCATCTCTCGAGGTGGGATTATTTGTTCCATGGGGATGTCAGGAATTTTCAGTGCTTTGGCTTCTGGTCCCATTACTGCGGTAATATCGGATTTTTAATCGAAGGGTCTGGATGTGCGATATTCACCAGACAGTAAGGTCGTCAGATACTCTTCCAATTCCAGTTTCTCAGTCATGGCCAACTCCATTTGTCCACTATGAATAATTATAGATCATAATGGCCATTATTTTTATCAAATAAAAGCAAATTGCCTATTTTATATTCAAATAATTGATTTTATTGATCTCATTTGGATTAAAAATATTACACTTGAAACAAAAATAAATCGTATCCAACTGGCAACTAATGAACAAATATTATACACTTATGCTAGTGAATATGGCTGGGAGAATTCATCATGAAAGGGATCATTTTAGCACCGATTATCATGGGCTTAACGGCCTGTGGTTATGTCAATACCTCCGTTAACGATTATGTTGTCACCAGGCCCTGTTGCGGCACAAACTATGTATCCAGCGCCTGTTGCCCAACCACGGTGGTGAAGCCAGTCGTTAAGCGATGCTGCACGTCGGTTGTGACGACACCGGTTGTAACCAATAGTTGCTGCGGTTCTACCGTGGTACGCAGTACACCTGTTTATAATTCAGTCACCTACATCGAACAGGAACCGATGGATACCTACACGGATATATCCGCTACTTCCATCGATTATGACTATTACTAACAGCGAAAGCAGGGTGCGCTGCCTACTGCGCAACCCTGCCCATGGTGAGCGGTCATAGAGGCTGCGGAATGTATTATAATTATTCATTATGTCTTCATTTAAGATAATATGACCCGTAGTAAGCATGAGTTTTTTCAAGTTGCTCCCGGATCTACATTCCAGGACGCCATGACACAGGCCAAATTAGCCTTAGCCGAAGCAGCCGACGGCACCAAGTTTTCAAGAAAAACACCGAACAACCCATACAACTTATCCTTTATCAAGTTACAGGGTAAGGTGTACGCGTTATCCCGCAGCAATGAACCCGGCAAACCCCATTATCTTGGCCGCGGCAACTACGGCAAGGTCAAATACATCATGGATGAGGAAAGTCAGATTTATGTGGTCAAAATCGAGACGACCAATGATCCGTTCCAACAAATGGAGACTCGCGTTGGACAGGCCTTGGGACTAGTGAAAGGTGACAAGCAAAAGCAAGACGATAAAGAGAAATATTATACCGTCATGCTGGATTTGGGCGTCAATTTAACGTCCTATCTCAGTCAAAATCCTAACTTGGCTCCGGCCAGGCGTTTGGATTTGGCAATACAAGCCTGCCTCCAACTCTATGATATGCATCAACATTTTGTACATCGCGATATCAAACCCGATAATATCGTCATCGATGAACATGGACTCGTTCACCTTATCGATTTTGGCCTGGCCGAAGCATTGGATGACAAGGGCGAGCTTAAATCCGTTGAGGGGTTCTTAACAGAGGGCATGGTATTAAATGCCGAAAGCAGACGGGTATATAATCAGCTCTGGACCATCGGTACCCCCGGTTTTTGGCCAGGGACACCGCGGGAAATTAGCATTTATCACACCAAACACGATAATATCCTGCCATCACGCATGCAAAAGCTTGGGCACATAGGCTGTGATAATGCCGCGCTGAAAAGAATTTTGGTGAATGAGCATACTGGGGGTGGACTCTTTACCCGACAATTCATGGCAACACTCCCGGAAGCACTGTTTAATCTGATTCGCAAAAACAATGTGATCTTTGATGAAAACCCGGAAAAAGAAACCCATGACGAAACAAAAAAAATGGCCGCTCTGTTTATTTTTATCCACAGGCAATTAATCCAATGCTTCAATGACCACCAGATCGAAGAAAAAAACCAGAATTTTCAAGCCTATAAACGGTATCGCGCCAGCGGCGAACTACTCGATGATAAAGAGGTTGAAGAAATCCTTGCTTCACCCTCAAGGCAAGAGGGTTTGATTGACGAATACCGTGGTCACTTGGCCGTCCGTTCAGGCCATAGCGAGGAGGCAGGACCCTCGACACAAACCTCTGTTTATTCGTCAGGCTATTTTCCATAGGCAGCCCATCAGGAACCACATCGTCCTCCTTGTTTGATAAAGACAAGCCGAAAAGACCCTATTAACAGAACCAGAGCAGGCAGGCAACTCTGGATTAAATCAATCCAGACCGATTCGAGGGCTTGGAACAGGTGCCGTAAGGACAGGGCCAGGGCTTGGCCCTATGCTGCTTTTGTCTAAAAGAAAAATTAGACTAATCAAAAATCATAAGCAGCTGTTAACACAGCCGGAACTCTATTCATTTTTTAATCGATGGGGAGCTTGTTTCACGGATAGAGAATAGGATACGGATCAATAACAACGTAAAAAACTTCCGGTAAGATCCCTGAAGTTTTTTACATACTACCGTAATTAAAGAGCGACTATATTTTGTGCTTGAAGGCCCTTTACTCCTTGCGTCACAATGAATTGTACTCGCTGACCTTCTGTAAGGGTTTTAAAGCCGGAACTTAAAATTTCTTTAAAGTGAGCAAATACATCCGGCCCGTCTTCTTGCTCAATAAAACCAAATCCTTTGGATTCGTTAAACCATTTCACAACCCCGTTTACCGTTTTAGACATAAGTATCCTTAAGTGTTTATTAATGCCTGTATAGGCGAATTAGCCGGAAACCGGTCAAAATTAAAAACTACCGAACGAGGGATTAAATGAATAAAACGACGATTTGGAGAATATAAAATAGACATTTCTAGCTGACTTTATAATAGTGCTTTTTAAGGTAATAAGTCAATCTAGCCATATCATCGTTAGCTCGGCTTTTGTTCTGATTAAATCAATCCAGGCTCGATTCGATGGCTTGCAACAGGCGTTGTAAGAATAAACCGGCTTCTTCCTCATTGAAGAAGCGTGGGTTAAAGGCAAGGCCCATCCTGTCACCCGCTTGGCTACTTCGCACCAATAGATTCAATTTTTCAGGATTAGGATAATTCCAAACGGTCACTTGATTTCCCCCTTGTTCAAGGAGAATAGGAACCAGGTAATCCGCTGATTGGAACAGGCGGCTTTCATGCTCCGCTTTGTATTGATTGAAAATAAACGGCGGTTGCCGGTAATCCATTTTTTTCATGTCTTCCGTTAATAATGCATACTGGTGTTGCTCAATCAACTCAATAATCGTCATCTGGGTTTGTTTTATTTGCCTCACTAACTTGTCAGAGGAATGCATTCGCATAACAACCGGGATATTATCGGCATAATAATCGATCATCGCCTGCTTTGATTGCGTGAGCCGGTTTGATTTAACCAGGCTGATATAAACCGTTTCTTGCTGAATAAGGGCACTTAAGGCCCTGCAGAACATATGGAAATAAAAAGCATAACTCGAGAACTGATTTTTCTGGCAGAAAGTGAGTATTTTTTCGGTGAGTGCCTGGGGGATTTGTTTATAAACGACGCCACTTATAAACTCAGGTTCCTGGCTACCCCATGGCAACCAGTCATTTTCTGAAAGAAGGGTGTTGGTTTTAGCCATATAATCGCCATAGTTCTTAAGGTATTGGCGATAGGATGATTGATCGGGTTGATGCCGCCTTAAATAATCCACGTCTTTTTGCGCTGTATCCACAGCCTCATCGGCATGATCGTACCACCATTCAAGCGCTTTAAGAAATAACTCAGCCCCTATACCGTCGCAGACCAGATGATGCAGCTTAAAGAATAAAATCCTGTTTTCGTTGTCCTGACCCGGCACCAGCAGATAGGCTTTAAGAAGAGGCGGCTGCTTTGCATCAATGGGTTCTACCAACAGGCTATTCAATGCCTCATAGAGATTTTTAGGGGTTATAATTTGGATGGGCAGGCACGCCTCTGGATGGATTTGCCATTGCAGATTGTTATCCTTTTCGCTAAAAGACAGACGTAAAGCGGGGTTGTCCTGAATGGTTTTTTGTAAGGCCCGGTTTAATTTCTCGATGTCCACTGAGGGATTCAAGACGTTGAACAGAGGGATTGAATAAGGCAAGCCATTTGGGTGATTCTTTAATAATTGCCACAAGTTGGTCTGTAACGCGGATGCTGGCTGACTGAGTCTGTTGGCTACGCCATCCTGCTTAAGCCTGTCTTCATGGCTAAGCAGGTAAGTCAGCCATTGCTGCAGCAAGGTCTGGGCGGTTTTCTTGGTAATTTTATCGGCTCGATATTTCAACGCGAATTTAAAGTGGTCTTCAGCCAGGGATACTTTAAACGATAACAGCCTCGGCTCATCCCCCCATAAATAGTTTTGCACATTGCTTGTTTTTATAATGGTTATCGGCAAGCTGGTTTTAAGATTGAGCTCAATACCACGCTGAAAATCAAATGATATCATGGGCTTGTTTAATCCAAGTTCCTTTAACAGAGAAAGACGGAAATACTGCTTGTCTTCCAAAGATAAAATCTGCTCCTGCAGTAATTGACTGTGGGTGAAGATATCGGATTCGTGTCTGGATGTGATCACTACATCATTCGACGTATCGCCAAAAACCGTCGTCAATTCACTGTTTTGCCGCCCGGAGAAAAAGACAACAATGCCCAGCTGTTCCAGTTGAAAGGCGGCAAGCAACACATCAAACAGGTTAGCCAATAAAAAATTACTGATGGATAAATTGTGCTTTTCAAGAAATGCCAGGCTGTGTTTTATTTTTTGAAGGGCGAATGATTCAGAAACGATATGGGCTTCCATGGGGGTTTGCGTGTCTTTAGCAAACGGAACAGTGACTGGTATATCCTTAAGTTTTTGATACCAATACGATTTCAAACTATCCTGCAGCGCAGGATAAACATGATCCCATTGCCAGGCAATGAACTCCCTGTACTGTGGTGTTTTTCCATCGAGAAACTCCCCTTCATATGCTCGTAACGTCTCATGGATAAAGGCAGTCACGGTATAACCATCACCGATAAGGTGATGAAAATTAAGCAGCCATAAATAGCGCCCCTCGTCCTGTTTAATGAGTTTGGTTCTGATTAATGGCGCTTGCGTGAGATCAAAAGGCAGGCTGAAAAATGCGGCCACCTCGGCCTCCTGGTCCGTGCGGGATAAGTCGAGAGAGAGCTCGCATTCGTCATGAATATGCTGACTAACCTGCCCTAACACCTCATGAAAACTACAACGTAACACATCATGGCGTGCCAAAACCTGTGACAAGGCCTTTTGCAGCCTCTCACTGGATACAGCAGTATCGATGCGGATAACAATGGGTAGTTGATAAGCCTCTTTTTCAGTTGATTGTTTAAGAAAATTCCATATTTCCTGTTGCTGCAAGGACAGAGGGGTTGTTTTTGGGAAACGGCTGCTGCCGACTGGCTCCGTCAATGCTCGCTGACTGTCCTGCAAGGCCTGATGAATTTTTTTAGCCAACTGCGCCGCTGATGAATCAGTGAAGATATCTTTCGCCGTCAGGCATTTCCTGTTGTATTTTCGATTAAGCTGATGCGCTAATTGCGCAGCCATAATCGAATCCATACCGGCTTCAAACCAATTGTCATGAACGGACAAATCACCAGCAGCCACGCAAAGAATGTCCTGAGCGACTGTCAGGATATCCTCTGGCCTGACCACTGTTTCATCTCGCCCATCCCGGGCGCTGGGTTCAGCAGATAATACCTTACCCTCAAGGGGTTTTGAAAAATGCCCGACGATTAATTGCGGACAATCCAGTTGCTGTTTAAAGACCGTTTGAAGCTCATCCAGGGTTAAGGGCGTAACCCCCCGCTCAGCCAGATACGCAGTGAGTGATTTTTCATTCTTTTTAAATAAACCGGTGTTTTTTACCGGGCCCAGAATCAACGATTGCGCCGCAAGATTCTGGCTGCGCCGTAAAGAAACCAGGGCGTTTAAATAGGCATTGGCGGCCGCATAGAGGGCCTGGCCCTCATTGCCGAATAGTGCGCTTATGGACGAGATACAGATGAAGGCTTTCAGTGGATAACCCACGGTGGCCTGATGGAGCGACCAGGCCCCCAATGCCTTGGCCTTCAGGATAGTGCTTATCTCCTGTTCCGTGGTTTTAAGCCAGGGCTTATCGACAGTTGTCCCTGCAGCATGAATAATCATGGTTAATGGGGGAAAATGCGTCGGCAGATTTTTCAGTAGTTTCTTCACTTCCTCCGCGTTGGATACGTCACAGGCACAATAATGCAATTGCAGGCCATTGGCTTTTCTCTCCTGAATTAAGGCTGACCAGCGTGGTTCATTTTCCCTGCGCCCCACTGCAACCACATACTGAAGCCCCAGTGCAGACAGTGTCTCAAGAAGGGCCTGGCCAATATCGCCTGAAGCACCGGTCATTAAACACACATCGTCAGGGGTTATTTTAAAATCGGCCAGTTTAAACGTATTCAGCGGGATAATTTTTTTCTGCTCATAGTCCCCTGTTGCACGGTAACGCAAAGACCCATGATTATCCTTTTTGGAAAAAATAAAGTCAAAATCATGCTCATCGGTTCCCTTATCAATCTGTAAACAGTGCAGCGGCCAGGCGGGATATTCCTGCTTTACCGATTGCAGCAAGGCCAGTAAGGCCGCACCGGTTAGCGAGTCGGTCGTGGTTAAGAAAAAGAGGGGCTTTTCTGGCCAATGGCGCAGCAATTCCTGCGAAAACTGCATCATAAAAGCCGTTTCTTCTTCGACTTTCCCTTCTTCCGTCAGGCAGAGATAGACAAGGTGGTCAGCCTGCTCCAGGTAAGGCGTTAATGACTCGGTCTCGGAAGAGCGATAAAGCAATACCTTAACAGCTGAGACTGTTTCTTTTAACCGGGTCACGTAGCCATCGATTGGGGGATTTTGGTCCCTGCTTATTAATAAGACTGTGCCTTGTACGGCATGGACTGGATGAGGTTGCCCGTTAAGCCTCTCCCATTGCGGCTGATAAAGACAGGATTTCCAGTTGTTTTCTGCTGTTGTACCTTCCGGATGCTTATCAAACCGGGGTAACCAGTACTGTTTCTCGTTGAATGGGTATTTAAGCAGGGGCTCGTCAACAAAAATCTGATGCTTATCCAGTTCCTGCCAGTGGATATCAACCCCTCTCAAGAATAAACGGCCCAGTGTCGTCAGCAAACCCGGCCACGGCCTTCTAGCATCTGAGACAGTCCCCAGTGCAAGGATATTATCCATGTCCTGAAGTTGAGAAACCAGCACCGGTTTAGGGCTAATTTCAAGCATGAGATTCGTGCCTTTTTCCTGGATGGTGTTAAGCCCCTGATGAAATTCGACCGTCTGCAGCATGTGCCGACACCAATAGTCGCCATTGATTTGACCGTCTTTTATTTCAACGCCGGTGACATTTGAGATCACCGGGATTTTGGCAGGACGGTAATGGATAGCCTCAGCTATCGCTCTAAATTCTTGCGCGACAGGCTCTATGAGCGGCGAATGAAAGGCATGGGATGTCGCCAGTTTTTTACAGCGCAGATTCTTGTCCTGGCAGGCACGCTCACAGGCGGCTATGGCTTTGTTTGTTCCCGAAACAACCATTTGACCCGGGCCATTTTTTAATGCAATCACCAGATTACCAACCTCTTTAAGCAGGGATTCCACCACGTTTTGTTCGGCTGCAATGGCAAGCATTGCCCCATCACCCGGCCATTTTGAGAACAGCATCGCCCGCTGACAGACCAGACTCAGCGCCTCATCAAGCGACATGATTTCGGCAATACAGGCAGCCACATATTCTCCCAGGCTATGACCTAACAACAATCGGGGCCGTAAACCTAACTTCAATAGCCATTGAGCCAAGGCATATTCATACACAAAAAGTGCGGGTTGCGCGTATTGGGTATGATTGATATCCACCGATGACGGTGTATTCAGAAGGATTTCCTTCAAATCGTAGGGCAGCCACTTTTGGCAACGGGCGCAACAATGGTCAATAACAGCGGCAAATGGGGGAAGCGTCGTATACAATTCAGCGGCCACGTTCGGCTGCAAGCACCCTTGTCCTGTAAAAAGCCAGGCCATGGCGTTGGCATCCGTCATCACGCCTTCCTCCCAATGTTGACCCTGCAATTTCTCGACCCATTGTGGGGTATGCTGCGCCACGATAAAGGCACGATACGGCAGGTGAGTTCGCTTCGTTAACAAGTGGTGGCATAAAGACGCGAAATGAATGCTATCGCCCCGGTGTTGGCCATAGGCTAGGTAACGTTGTAGATAAGCCTGCAGGGTGGGTTTTTCCTGTGCACTCACCACCCATAAATGATTAGGTCGGATAACTTTTTCACCCGTTGATGTTCCCTTCGGCGCTTCCCCTAAAATAAGGTGGGCATTCGTACCGCTGAATCCAAATGAACTCACGCCGGCATAACGGCTTTCCACAGCCCAGTCTGTCAATTCAGCCGGGACCTGCATGGTGTCTTGTTGATGCAGTTTGGGATTAAATTGGTGCAGATGAAGATGAGCCGGGATCTGGCCATGCCTGATGGCCAGAGCGGTTTTAATCAACCCGGCAACCCCGGCTGCGGCTTCAAGATGGCCAATTCGTGTTTTTAAGGACGTAATATAAAGCGGGGCATTTCGCTCCATGCCGTAAGTGCGGCGAATGCCTTCCCATTCAATGGGGTCACCCAATTCCGTGCCGGTGCCATGGGCTTCCACATGCGTAATCTGCGCAGCGTTGAGATTAGCGCGGCGAAGGGCTGTTTGAATGACATCAATTTGCGCCTGCAAATTGGGGGCCGTCAACCCATTGCTTGCGCCGTCCTGATTGACCGCACTGCCATGGATGACCGCATAAATTGAATTGCCATCGTGAATGGCATCCGCCAGTTTCTTTAAAATGACTATCCCCACGCCTTCACCGCGAACATAGCCGTCGGCGCTTACATCAAATGTAGAACAACGATTTCTCGGAGACAACATATGGCTTTTACAAAAAATAATGCTCCCCTTGGGAGATAACATCAGGTTGACGCCGCCGGCGATGGCCAAACTGCAATCCCCATTCTGTAAACTGCGGCTTGCCTGATGAATGCTGACTAAGGAAGAAGAGCAGGCCGTATCAATGGCCATGCACGGACCTTGCGCCCCTAAAAAATAAGCCAGTCGGCCAGCCGCGGTTGAGAAGCTGGTTCCTGTTGCCTGATAAAGGTTTAACTCTTCAAGCGGGACCTGTTGATGAATTAACTGATCATAATCATGTGTGCTGATGCCGATATAAATGCCCGTTTTTGAATTTTTTAGGCTGTCTGCGGTCATGCCCGCGTCTTCCAGGGCATGCCAGGTCGCCTGAAGCAGCAATCGCTGTTGTGGATCCAGATAGGCCGCTTCCCGAGGTGAAATATTAAAAAATTTGGCATCGAAGTGATCAATTCGGCTTAAAAAACCGCCAGCAGAACAATACATATGCCCCTTTTTCTCAGGATCAGAATCGAAATACAGGCGGTTATCCCAACGGTCCAAAGGAATGGGGGTGATGTTGTCCTTATTCGCCTTGAGATTTTCCCACAGCGCATCCACGCCCTCGATTGTGTCCTCTTTTCCAGGAAAAAGACCATGCATGCCGATGATGGCAATGGGTTCATAAACAGCCGTTTCCTCATCCGGTATCACTTGCCTGTTTTTAGCGACAAGCTGCTCGCTTAAACGGCTAATGGTTGGAAATTCCCAGACCAGCCAGGGATCTAAGGGTTTTTGCAGAAATTTCTCAAGCTCGCCTACCATGGTAACCAGTGCCACGGAACTCAGGCCATAATCAGCAAAGGCCTTATAGCTGTCGATTTGAGTTATGGGAATTTTGGTTTGCTCACTAATCCATTGCTTCAACCAGTGAATCACAGCATTATCCACTTGTTTCGGCTGAGCAATGTTATTGCCTTCCATGCTCTCAAGCGGTGGATTTAAACGGGCGATGACCTCAAATTCATCATGAAGATAAGCGTTTTTGCAGGCCCTGCGTTGTATTTTTCCACTGCTGGTTTTAAATATTTTTCTTGGCGGAATGAGGACAATATCGTGGGGCACAATATCGGCACTGTCGAACACGGCTCGCTTGATTTGCTGAAGAATGCGTTGGTAGTCTGCCTCCTGAAGACCCGGGGTGACTTCTCCAATCAGCACGCAAACTTCAGATCGTTCATTGTCCAGAGAAAAGGCGGCCGCACTGTCCATTATTAATGCGGGATCACTTTCGTAACAGGCCATTTCAATGTCCTGGGGATAGATATTACGGCCATTAATAATCATCAGGTCTTTGACTCGGCCGCATACAATGAGCACGCCATCCGGGGTTACAAATCCCAAATCACCTGTTCTTAAGAAAGGGCCTTCCTGCCTATCGCGGGTGAAGGCGTGAAACGTTTCGCGGGTTTGTTCCGGATTGTTGTAATAGCCACTGGCTACGGAATGCCCCTGAACCCAGATTTCCCCCACCTGATTTGAGGGAAGAGTCTGCTGTGTCAGGGGATCGACTATCCTTAATTGATATGAATTGGTTATCACCCCACAACAGACGAGTTCGGTTTGCCGAGTCGATTTTTCACCCCCGGCAATCACCCCTTGTTCCAAGGATCGTCTGTCAACTTTGATAAAGCGTTTTCGCCTGGATTCAAACGAGATACAGAGGGTTGTTTCAGCCATACCATAGCCGGTTTTCATGGTGTTTTTTGCCAGTCCAAACGGGGCAAGTAATTGCTCAAAGCGTCTGACTGTTTTTGGTTTAACCGGCTCAGCGCCATTGACCAGGCAACGAACATTAGAAAAATCAAGATTAAGGGAAGACACATCCGTATTTTCCAGAGCATCTGCCGCTAAATCATAGGCAAAATTAGGCGCCATGCTATACGTTCCTTTTTCCTGGCTCATGGTGGTAAGCCAGAACAGCGGATTTTTAATAAACGTCAGCGGTGCCATAAAAACACTGGTGCCCCCCAGGTACAAAGGCAATAAGGTATTTCCCATTAATCCCATGTCATGAAAAATGGGAAGCCAGGAGATGCATTTTTCAAGCGTTGCCTCACCGACTAAATCACGCATTAAGTTCAGATTGGCACTCATATTTTTGTGGGTGACGATAACACCCTTGGGCGCTCCGGTAGATCCTGAGGTGTACTGTAAAAACGCGGTAAAATCGGGGGTGACAACAGGCTTCACTCCCCCAAAAAGAATGCGTTTTTCCTGTAGTTGCTCAATGGCCATCACCTCACTGCTGGAAGGAAAGGCAAATTGATTGAGCTGGCAATAATTTTTAATCTGCTCTGTGGTCAAAACCAGAGAAGTATGGGAATTTTCAATGATTTTTAACAGCCGGTTCAAATGCCTGACCTGACGGGGTGGATACGCGGTTATGGCAATATTCCCAGAGTTAAGCACCGCTAAAAAAGCAAGAATGTATTCAAGGCTTGAATCAAAAATTAACAGGATCGGTTGTTGGGTTAACGGCAGGTTTCTGTGCTGCTGGGCATTTAATATAACATCGGTTAAAGACGCTACGTGTTTGGCGAGTTGTCCATAGGTTAGTGTCTGGCTGGTTTTATAATTCTCCTCAAGGAATTTGAAGGCTATTTTATCGGGTTGGATTTGAGCATAATGCATGATTTGATCAAGTAACATGTTTTCTAACGAAGCCACCATCATTAAAACCCAAAAAAATCCATATCACTTAAATATAGAGCATTTTATGAACACAGCGGGGCATTAAGCATCAAAAAGGCATCCTATTCAACGCAAGCAACTCATCAGGGATCTACGCTATAATCAATTCAGTATCGGCGAAAATGAAATCGTATCAGCAAACCAAGAGATAGACATGTCTGACCAGTTAGACGACGGACGACCGGTGGCCATTTTTGATTTTGATGGAACCATCACCCGCAAAAGCACCACACTTCCCTTTCTGCGTTTTGTCTTTGGGGCGTCACTTTTTACCAAGTTGACCTGCCAGTTGCATTCCTTGCTGTTATATTCCTTAAACAGAATGGATCTTGATGCATTGAATCAAATCATCGCCCAATCATTTTTCAAGCACTTGACGCGCGATTTTCTTTTTGAGCAAGGAGCCCGTTTCTCTGACCAGGTTCTGCCTTCATTAATTCGAGACAGCGCGCACCAGCGCATCACATGGCATAAAAGCCAGGGGCATTACTGCATTTTGGCGACAGCGGCCTATGATCTGTACATGACGCATTGGTCTATGCATCATGCTTTTGATGGCGTGGCCTCGACACGAATCGCTTTTGATGAGCTCGGGCGCGCAACCGGTGCATTGCAAGGGAAAAGCTGCTATGGGGAAGAGAAATTGCAACGGGTTCTCACGCTCATCGGGGATACGCCAAGAACGGTTTACGCTTATGGCGACAGTGCCGGGGATAAGGCCATTCTTGATTATGCCACCCATCCTTACTATAAGTATTTTAAATAAATAAATTGGAGTGCTTCTTTTCTATGCTGAAGCCCGAGGAGCTGACCTGCATTGCCCGCACGTTTGGATTGCCAGGCCCCCTTAACGTCATTAAACGGCTCAATAGCGGCGATGTTAACTCGGCCTATCAGGTCGCCTGCGGTTCTAAACGCTATGTCGTAAAGACTATTAATAAAGCGAAATACGTTCAGGATTATGCGGTTCCACTTGAAAAATTGATACAGTCTTTGCTGTTTAGCGAAAAAATAGCCTCGCAACTATCAGAGACAGGGCATGTGATGTCGGCTTATTTTTGCGAAGAAAACTGCATTATCCAAACAGCCAATGATCTGATTTTACTTTACCCTGGTCTTGATGCCGTCATGCACGAAAATCGCGACATATCCACTCGCCATGTGCAGGAAATCGCCGGTTTTCTGGCCCAACTACACCGCTCGACATTGGAGTTTGATGACACGCTGGCGCGCGAAAAATTTGACACTTACAAGCAGATTGGTGAAAAAATTATCGCGCTTTCGGTCTGGAATAAGCTGGCCTCCTGGACACACCCATCTTATTTTTTTCCCAAAATCAATGCCATATCCACTTACCTCACTGTTAATCGCGATCATTTGCTGGACTCACTGAACGCGCTTAAGGGTACCATGCTGTGTCATAATGATTTAAAACCTAAAAATGTCCTTTGGGAAAAGGATCATTTTTGGGTCGTTGACTGGGAAACGGCCGGCTTATTTGACCAGACAGCCGATTACCTGGATACACTGCTGGCCTGGTGTACCGTGTATGACAAACAGGGTGTGTCAATGGATGACCATAAATTACAGATGTTTATGGAAACTTACCCACTTCCTTCGCACCAGCCCTTATCTGAAAGCCTCAACATTGTCTTAATCAAATGGTATTTTTGGCTTGCTTTTTGTCTAAATAAGCTACTGACCCATCCTAAAAAATTCAAAAACAATCTATCGCATATCCGCTATTCCATTCACTTTATTCATTTTTTAATTGACGGGATCATCATCTCACGGATAGAAGAGAGGGGAACACGAAGCAAGCAACCCCGTTATCCAGATTGATAACCACAACAGGCCAAATGAGGACATAAAGATCGCACACATTGACCAAAGTATGATCTATTTGATAATATTGCGCAACTATTAAGAGTTTAAACAGTTAGCCAGCATGACCTATGAAGAAAATTTGCAATTAGCAACGCTCGCATTAGAGAAAATAAAAAAAACCGTCACCACATCCAATGATATTATTACTGCTATTGAATTACCAACCCTGGATGTCAAACGTCTTCAAGAATATGAGTCCAGGTTTGGTTTTCATCGCATGCAAGAGATGCTGAATTATATTAATTATATTGGATTCATAAGTTCATACCTCGGGAACCAGGCACTCATTAAACTTAAACAGGATAACAAAGCGTCTCCTATGTCGATATTGTATACCGCGATTACCATGATGGGCGTTGGTGAGTGCGCGGACGTAAGTCACCTTGCAGCCCTATGGCTTGCCAGAATGGATTGCAAGGCCCCGATTCATTTAGTCTCTATCAAGGGAAAGAAACCGACTGGCGATCGCTTTGGCCACATGCTCGTGGTTATAGGAGACTGTCGCTTTAGCACGCCTGAACTTGTTCCAGCTTTTAAAGGGCTGAGTGATGATTGTGTTTTTATCGACCCATTGCTTGGTATTGTAGGGCAAGCCAATAAAATACACACCATAAAAGATCAAATGGCTTATATGCGTGTTTTTTCACTTAACAACATAAGCAGCACAAATTTTCTATCCAATTGCAAAGAAAAAGCGGAGGAAATTTATAAGAATGCCGAAGCAGTAAGCATCGAATGGCGCAAAGCGACTCCTTGTTACCCAAAACCGTTTAGCAAACCAAGGGAAGAAGAGACCGGCAAAGCGCAAAACCAGACTGACTCCAGTGCTGCACGCAGTGCATTCGGAGTGTTTAAATCCGATCCCCATTCAAGCCTGTTAAACGAATTAGCGTCATTTGTTTCAGACCCTGCGACTCAAGCTGCTTTTGATTCCATCAACAACAAACATTATGCTCAAGCCATTCGCCGTATGTGCACGGTCAATCATGAAAAAAGCCTAAGCATGTTGAAAATTATTCTCAAATTCAAGGATAAATTATCCATTTCTCTTGATGAGCAAGCTGGAGACAAACAACAATCCGCCTTACATATAGCCGCCTCCCGCAATAATCAAACGGCTTACGACTTGCTCATCGCGGCGGGTGCCAGGCAAGATATTAAAGACAGTGCGGGAAAAACAGCCCTGGATTACAAGGAGCCCGCGGAGAAACCGAGCATGCTCATTTAGTCAGTACAGGTCGGACCTTGGCCCGACCTGCGATTGCTATTCGCACGATTTAACGACTAGCCATAAGCCTGGCCCAGAATAAGTGCGGTAGGAGGCTATCATTATGGAATTTACCTCCACCATCGCCAATTAACTGAACACGGCAATCGGCTCTTTACCTGCATGATCATTCTCAGGCTTAGCCGTGACTAGCTGCTCATTAAATTTAAACTCCTGACATATTTTACTCACCAGGGCGCGGGAAGCAGTTTCGCGTGTTTTGAAAAAAAGCCCCGTCAAGGTATGGGTTTGTCGGTTAATCGAATCGTTGTGAGCCAGATACCACTGCCGTAAATCGTTTTCAGTAAAGGTATCTGCGTTAAGGATTAATGCGTTCAGTTCAGCCATCGCATGCCGTTTAAGATGAGCTACTTTTTTATTAATAAAAAAGGCGCGAAACCCGGTTAATGTTTCCGATTTCATTTTAAAATCCAGGACTTTTCCTTTCGCTGCCAAGGCAGCATCATGTTTTAAGGCATTGCTGTTGTTATAGATTTTATAAAACTGCGCTTTGATGTCTTTCTCTGGAATACGAGGCGATATGGCCCGGGCAGCCGTTGTGAACAGAGTTAATAACGCATCTTTTGATAATGGGCCAGTACGCGCCCCTGTTGTATCCTGCTGACATAAAACAGTAAAATCATCACTCAGTTTATTCAATTTAATCGCTATCAAGCCATTCTTATCCAGTAACATCTCTACTTCGTCACAGGGCTCAAGGAGATGGGGATAGACCACACTCCTTAATATGTAATTGCTTTGAAGCGCCTCACGTAAAGCATCAATAACGGTGGAGGAGTCATCAGCGGGTATTCGTTTGAAATTGACTGTACTGGGGTTACCGCAAAGGGCCAAGGCTAGATTGAGTTGCTCGCCGTTGCCAGACAAGGCGGCACACATTAAAAAGGTATCCCGAGCATTATGATCCATCAATAATCCCTCAAGGTGATTTTTTTTAATCCAATTCAATGCCTCAAGGGTGCCCGAACGTGAGGCATGATGCGCAATAGAGCACCCATCTTTGTCCATTTTGTTCAATAAATCAGGCTTATTATTCTTAATCCATTGTAATACCTCCGGGTTGCCAAACCGTGCGGCATAATGCGCAATGGTCCAGCCATTCATATCCATTCTGTTCAATAAATCAGGCTTATTGTCTTTAATCCATTGCAACGCCGCCACATTGCCTCCCTGTGCGGCGCGATGCGCAATAGTCCGGTCCTCCTTGTCAAGATTGTTCAATAAGTCAGGTTTATTGTCTTTAATCCATTGCAACGCCGCCGGGTTGCCTGATAATGCAGCATAATGCGCAGCGCCTTTTATGCCTTTATCAAATTGAGAGAAAAGATGGGGGTTTTGTGCCAATACCTGATTCAACCGTTGGATATCGCCAGAAAAAGCGGCATAATGCGCCATATTGACATTAAAATTATCTTTTTGATCCAGATGTCTATACGGCTCTTCATCACCAAGAATCGCCAATAACTGCCATGTTCCCCTGATCCAGGACATGCTAAACGAGTTTAATTTTCTAAAAAGCACCTGGCATTGTTCATTTGTAAGAGCGGGGGGAATTAAATCTCGTCTAATACCGCTTTGTATAAGTTTATCTCGGTAATCAATAACTGTTGATGGCATGGCTGTCTCAATTCACTTTTGCGTAGCATTGTAATACAAAAAGAAAGACATAAACACACTTTGATCATCAAGAAATCATTTTTGGCTCTACCCCAATGATGGGGTACTTTAATCAATGTACGCGTAGCAATGGCCTTGATTTTAATTCAAGACAGCTATCGTAGCCTGATTGCTTGCAACCAGGGTTTACCCAACGGTTACAGAACTGGTTAATCGTTGGTATAACAATTATATCTCCAAACATAGAAAACAACCGCTTCAGATCCGGCTTATTAATGCCGATATTATTCCTGAGAAATATATAGATGAAATAGAAGCCAAAGATATCACAAAAGCATTAGATACAATTGTTGCACGCGGCTCAAATGTCCATGCGAATAAAGTGCTAAGCGCCATTAAACAGTCCTTTAACTATGCCGTCAGCAGGAGTGAGCTTAAGATAAATCCAGCAATCTATATACGTGCCAGAGACATAGGGGGTATCGAAAAACCCATAGAACGCGTTCTAACCCTAGATAAAATCAAACAACTCTGGCAATTCTTAAGTAATGGAAAGCATAACGTTTCATTACAAATTACCAATGCCATCAAAATATTACTGTTAACTGGCGAACTAAGAATCACCAAACTGAATGAGTTCGACTTTGAGAATTCTCTATGGACTATTCCCGCTACGAATACTAAAACCGGCATTACTATGCGCGTCCATTTAACAAAAATGGTTAAGTCATTTTTTAGGGAATTATACAATTGCAGCATGGGTGAATACGTCATAAGTGGCGCAGATGGTGAAAGCCCCCTCTCTGACCGTGCACTACCCAAAGCTGTTATTCGCTTACAAGAAAGAATTGGCATTGATAAATGGACCCCCACATGATCTTCGGCGCACCTTTGCCACCCAGCTGGGTGAAACGCTAAGAATTGATCCTGTTGTGATTGAAAAATGTTGGGGGCATAAAATGCCCAAGATCATGGCAACCTACAATAAAAATGAAATGCTGCCCGAGCGACAAGAAGCATTGGATAAATGGGCAAAATTCATCGAAAATCTGGCTTCTTCCGAGGACAAAAGTTACCATACAACCAACCTATCAAAGGATACGATTTAGTGAACATCGATCAACTAAGGGAACTTGTAAACCAGGGCGAATCAGATCATCTGGAATTTAAGAACTCTACCAGCCAGCTTAAACCTGCTCTTGAAACGGCATGCGCGTTTTTAAATTTAAAGGGTGGTTTTATCATATTTGGAGTCAAAAACAATGGTGAATTCATTGGCCAAAATGTATCAGACAGTACGAAACAAGAAATTGCCAAAGAAATCAGAAAAATCGAACCACATGTATCTATTGGAATTCATTACCTCCCCTTGAATGATGAAAAGCAGATAATCCTTCTAGATATTCCTGAAGGAAAACATGTTCCCTATATTTATGATGGCCGCCCTTTTGAACGTGTTGCCTCAACCACATCAAGAATGACTCAACATCAGTATGAGCAATTGATTATTAAACGAAATTATCTCAATCATGACTGGGAAGAACATTTAACGGATGAATTTGCAATAGATGATCTTGATCACCAAGAAATTATGAACACCGTTAAAGAAGGTATTAACAAGAATCGTATTAGCCCAGAGGCAATTGAACATAACATTGAGCAAATCTTAGATAATTTTAAATTAATCAAAGATAGCCGACTCACCAATGCAGCAGTAGTTTTATTTGCCAAAAACCCGGAAAAGATCTTTTCACGATGTGAAATTAAAATGGCTCGTTTTAGAGGACGTACAAAACTGGAAGGATTTATTGATAACCAAATGGAAAGAGGCAATGCTTTTCAACTCATCACTCTTGCCCACCATTTCGCCAACCGCCACTTACCCATTGCGAGCTATTTTGTACCCGGAAAACTACAGAGAGTAGATGAACCAGCCGTACCACAACTGGCTTTAAGAGAAGCATTAATCAACGCCTTTTGCCATAGAGACTATAACGTTCGATCATCCACAACAAGTTTTGCAATTTATGATGATCGATTAGAGCTATGGAATCCAGGCGGTTTACTCCCTACTATCAAACTGGATCACCTCAAAGGCCCACATAACTCATACCCACGAAATGAATTGATTGCCAACGTATTCTATAAAAGAGGCTGGATAGAAAAATGGGGAACAGGCACCACGCGAATGATAGAATACTGTAGAGCAAACAATACCCCTGAACCCGAATTCACTGACAGTTCTAATGGTTTTTCGGTTATTTTCAGCTTTAAGGAAGTAATGAATACGGGGATTTCTTTACAAGCAACATCTAATTTATCATTGCGCCAACTGGAAATTATTGAAGTATTAAAGACCGCTGACACTCTTTCATTAAAAGAAATTAGATTACAACTACCTGCATTGCTTGCCGAAAGAACCATTCGTGAAAATTTAAATGATCTAAAAATCAAAGGGATAGTCGCTTCCATTGGCAAAGCTAGAACAACAAAATGGCAATTGATCAACAAGTAACGTGCAATCAATATCCGGCGGTATCCGGCGGTATCCGGCGGTATCCGGCGGTATCCGGCGGTATCCGGCGGTATCCGGCATGATAAGTCGAATCACTTATTTAAACAAGTAACTTAAGATTATGTCATGTCGAGATAACACAACAAAGAATAATCGTTCAATTTATGTTCTGATAATAAAGTGACTAACTTTATTAATACACGAGATTCCGCGGAATCCATCTCAATTCTACAGGAATGACTCGACCTCTATTCGCTGACGCAGGTTCGATTCCCGCACCTCCACCAATTATTCAAACCATTCCTGACCATCAAAGACCATGAAAAACCCATATAAATCAACGGTAATCCCCCCGAAAAATAACTGATGCCAAAAGTAGAATTTTCTCATAATCTATGCGGGAGGAGATTCTT
>NZ_LNYA01000024.1:334882-368416 GCF_001467615.1 Legionella erythra
TCGAGAAAAAATCTTTTGAGAACAAGGGTTTTTTGGAGGTTAAACCCGATTATTTTTAAAAAATAAAATCAGCAGCGGTTGACATTCAGCCCTGAAAATTATCCCATTATTCAATACCTCTGTGATGCTGATTGAAGTAAGGAATGCTCATGGCATTGAAACGAACGTTATCGCTTACCCTGGTCTCTTTTTATGGTTTGGGAACTATTCTTGGTGCCGGGATTTATGCCTTAATTGGTGAAGTCGCCAAAGAGGCCGGTCATTTCACGCCCTTTTCCTTTATTATTGCATCGATTCTCGCCTTGTTCACCGCCTTTTCGTATGCTGAATTAAGCGCCCGCTTTCCGCAAAGCGCAGGCTCGGCGCTTTATGTACGGCAAGCCTTTAAAAAAGCGTGGTTATCGGGATTAATCGGCTGGCTGGTGGTGTTCACCGGGGTTACATCTGCCGCGACAATTGCGCTAGGGTTTGCCAGTTATTTCACTTTGTTAGTTCCGATTCCTTCCATCATCAGCGTCAGCGTGCTGGTGCTGGTGCTGGGAGCTCTGACACTCTGGGGTATCCGTGAATCAGCCACGGTAATCATGATCATGACTCTAATTGAAATCAGCGGCCTGCTGCTGATTATTTTTTATGGCCGTCATGCGTTTACCGCCATCGAAAGCAGCCATTGGACATGGCCTGCCTCCATGCAGGGTGTTCTTGTCGGCGCTTTCATTGCTTTTTATGCCTACATTGGTTTTGAAGACATGGTCAATACATCTGAGGAAACCATTAACCCTGAAAAAAATTTGCCCACGGGTATTTTTATTGCCCTGGGTGGGGCGATGATTTTATACCTGCTGGTAGCGACCGTTGTCATTATGACCTTACCCAACCATCTCTTGACCCAAAGCAGCATGCCGCTTATCGATATCATCACCTACCAGGGGCACTCGCCATTACTTTTTACCTTCATTGCCCTCATTGCGATTATGAACGGGATCCTCGTGCAGATTATCATGGCCTCACGGCTTATCTATGGCATGGCAAAACAGAATAACGCGCCAACTATTTTCGCGCGCGTATATGAAAAAACGCACACACCGGTTTACGCCACAGTTTTGGTGGTGGCGATTATTCTGTTGTTTTCCTATGCCTTGCCAATCGCAACGCTGGCTAAATTAACCAGCACCGTTATTCTGTGCATTTTTATGGTGGTTCATGCGTCGCTGATTAAAATTAAGCTCACCGAGCGGCAAAAACCTGCTTTTTTTACTGTACCGCTTGTTATTCCAATATTCGCTATTGTGCTAACACTGGGTTTTTTAGGCATGCAACTCTGGATAGCCAGTTAGGGCACTACCTGGTTTCACTGATTTGTATTTGACCAGCAATTGCCGGCGAATGAACCGATCCATGAACTATTCAAGAATCAGGTTAACTCTTCGGTATTGATTGCCGATAAAAAGCCAATCCACAACCAAGTTCCAATATTGCTTCAGAAAGATTAAATACTGAACATTTATGGTATAGTATCGCTTCTTTAAAATTCAGGTTTTTTGAATACATGTTAACCAACAGTGACGATTCAGACGATGATCTCGATTCAATGCCAGCCGATCTGCCCTCGCTAATACAAACCAGTGTCGCTCAAACATCATGGGAAGGGATTATTTCTTATGTGGCGAAAACAGGGAATTACCTTGCTTATCAACTGACTATACGGTATGCGATCGGACAATCGGCACACCCATTTATCCAGGCCGCCCTGAAATACAGTGAGGTGATGGGTCATCTAAACTATCATGAACTTACAGATTGGCTCATTACCCAGCCCCCCCTTTTTCGTACCGAATTCATTGTGGTTGCAATTGCATCCGGGGCTCGGGAACATCCATTTATAGATATTATCAGGACTGGAATAAAGCGTTATTTTAAAGCGCTTATGACCAATGATGACGAAGACATCCCAAAGCCCTCATCTGCTACAGTTGCCGCATTACACGATCCTCGCCTGGAATATACCCGATTCCACTTCCTTAGAGACTGGATTCATGCATTTAGTGCTTGTTATGGGGCAGCTGTTCATAAAGAGAGAATGGCAAGCGCTTTTTTTAATCATTTAAGCATTAACGAAGACAATGCGGTTAAAATACTCAGTGACATATCGTCGTCCCAAGACTTATCAGAATCCGATAAATCGAAAGTGAGCGAAGAATTTTTAAAAAGGTATTCCCTTACTCCTGAGCAAATTATTTCAATCGTGAACATTATCGGTGCATCGTCAGCCAATTTGTGCCGACAGCTTTTGGTACAATTGACTAAAGAAGTACCCGGAAATCCCCATTATCAATTAATGCTCGAATTCCTTAATACCCCTCTGGAAAAACGCTTTGATTTTATATTAAAAAATCCCCCTCTTCTGAATATCGATAATTCGGATATACCAGAAGGTTATCAAATGTATGCAATGGGATCTTTGAGTTTAGAGCAAAGAAAGGAACTCTTTGCGAAATGCATCACCCATGAATTTCCCTTTTTTATATCAATCATGCAATACCTGTTTTCTTACGATAAACCTGGAGATGAAACGCTACTCACTGATTACCTGAAAGCTAAGCATTTGCCATTAATGACCAAAATGCTGGACTATATTGTAGAATTCAGAAACAGCTTCCATGATCTGGCGGGAATTATCGGATTGGTATTAAGAAGAACGGATTATCAATTTCAGGCTGATGATGTATTTTACCCCCTGCTTCTTTTGTTTAAAGGTAACCATGAAGACAGTATTGAAGTAGTACTCAGTCACCCCGCTATACTCAATTTGTTAAAAAGCTATTACAAATTATCTGGCGATAATTATTTTAGCGTTGAAGAAAGAGATACACTCATGCCGCGTGTTGTGGCCTGGTATATGGCTAAAAATATTAACCAGTGCAGAGAGTTGTTTTTTAGTCTTACACCAGAGCAACAAGACAAGGTGCGCAGCCTGAGTTTTATCCCCCAATTTATTGAGGATAGTCAACCTCGATTAAGCGCTTATGCATTTCAGAGGGGCTATTGGGATTTTTTGGCAAAAGACACGTTCAACAGTCGATTCATTCGGTTTGGATTTTCATCGGTTCCTGAGGTTACAGCACCGCAACATTGGAAAAAACCAGGCGTATTAGCCGTATTAAAACAATACCAACGCCACTTGACCCATCAATTTTCAGAAAAGCAGGCTGAGAGACTACCATTTGCCGTAATCAGTGAAGAAGCTCGCAAACTGGCACCAAAGATGGCCATGAATTACCAAACATTGCCCTTACTTCTACAACATCAAACTTCTCCTGAAAGCGCCAGGGCAATATTTAAGGATGGCACACTGAAATTGCCGCTGCATGTTCTGGGCCATGCTCTATTTGGGAAAGCGACAAGGGGAATAGAGCGAATTGGCAAACCCCAATTATCGCCCAAAGATATGGGTTTTTCCTTTTTTGTCCGTCTACCTGATTTGGAAGATAAACAAACTCGCATTACAACGTTCAGACCCGGCATTCCGCCAACCCGCCTGGTATTTAATCTAGGCGAGTTATTAAAGTTAAACCCTCAAATCAAATCAGTAGTGATTGGCCCCTATAATGATTTTGATCAAACAAAAACACTTAAACTGAATGATGATTATACGATTGAGTCCCATCCTGACCGCTATTTAGAATCAACGAATATGCGAAAAATCACACTCGACTCGCCAGGAAACGCTTCACTTTGTATCTACACGGCCCTGTTTGAGCGTGTGATTGATCAGTTTCTGACCGCTCCTCCAGACGCATTAAAGCAAGCTGTTATCGATAGATTAATAAATCCCAAAACAGTTCAGGATTATAAACTCGCAATTGATTTAATCAATTTATTGCACTTGGAATGGCTTGTCCCGGGGGATATACCGCTTCATTTAGCTTATGTTGACCTGATTGAATACGAAGGGAATACGTATCCATTGGCTGAATTAAGAGAAGTAATTAACAACCAAACGGAAGCAGACAGTTTGGCAGCAATCAAGGCCATTAACCATCTGCAACCTTTCCCTTTTGTTCTTGAGGAACTTTTATTCATTGCTAAAGCACGCGGTTTTAAACAAGTGACAGCAGCAATACAGCCTCCAAAAAAATCCGATTCCATTGTTTATTATCCGCCTGAACTGTATCAAATCGAAGCAGTTGCTGAATTAATTCTCGAAGAATTTAGCGGCCAAGTCTATCTGCATCTAGAGGGCAATACTGTTATTCTTCATTGTACTTTAATTGACAATAGTAATAAGAATGGCGTTCATCATGCCGAAATGTCTAAATTACATACCGCATTGAAGTTAGCCAATTTTAATGACAAAAGCGCGTTGGACATTCGATTAGGAGAGACGGTTAGGCTGCCCTTTGGCGGTGAGAACGATCAGTTTGCCTCACTGGAGGCGATCAGGGATGCGCTGATTTGTTATGAGTTAACTACCCTTCTTGTTTCTCAGCAAAACTGGGAATTTTACCTGGAAAATAATGGCAGTTTTCATCCCAAAACCGGTAAGGGGGCTACCAATGGGAAGAATGGTTTATTAACGCATCGATTATTTTTTGATAATCAGCCCGCTACAATTGATGCCGCCTATATTGATAAAACAACTTTGGTTATATCTTGCAGCCTGCCTCACGCGCTACCAATCATAGCCAAGAGGATACGTGATACCCTCAATATCCCGCAAACCCAGATTCAAATGGGTGCGAATCAGCTAATGCTTATAATGCAACCAACAACCCTTATCGCAAAACTTCGCCAAGCTGCAGTGTGTTACGAAGGTCTGAATGTGATTGACGAGAAAGGTAGATTACTCATGGCTCATCGCCATAATAAGGGACTTGCTTCTGCAGGTGGCCACCATGGCGATAAGTATAGTCGTCTGAGCATAGCCTATGGGTTAAAATCGGAGTTTAACCTGGTATTTAAAACCCCTGAGAAGGTTGCGAATGATGTGCTCTTGCTTGCAGTTGAAAAACCTAAAACAGGTCTATACATAATCCACGGCAGCGCCTTACTCACAGACACATTTCGTGCCGACCCTGAAGAATTTATTGCAGGTTCCGAGGTTGCTCTAAGTCTCATCGAAATGCGCGGAAAACTCATTTATGATGTTATGCCTCTGGAAAAATTGTGTTCTTATTATTTGCATCAATTAGAAGAATTTATCTCTAACGAATTTCCAGAAAGCAAGGGCCGTTTAGAATTTAAAATCAACACGGAATATACTACACAACTGGGTGCCCATCGGTATAAAGTGCCAGAAAAAAAATTCGGCCAAATCACTCTTTCACTTCCTGATTCGACACAACTTTCTCAAGCATTGGAAAATACTTTACAAGGCTTCGAAGTGGTTGCTGGTCACGGAAAAAGACGGTTTGTAATCAATGAAAACCCGTTTACTTTGATGCAACTAATTGCGTCCGAACTGAATCATGATTCATCCGAACAATTACGCATGAGGGGGTAGTTTGGAATGTTTCCGCCCCACAATTATCGATATAATCAAATTGAATAATCATGAGTAAAGGCACCAAAAGACAGGTCAGGGTCAGACCTTGCCTTTTACTTAACAGTCCATGAGCCTGTTATTGATGGTACAGCTTCCATCCCACTGAGCGGTGCAGATTTGCGGGCAGGTTGGGAGACGTTGAGTTTTAAAAAAGTGGAGTGGACTTAACAGTCCATGAGCCTGTTATTGATGGTACAGCTTCCATCCCACTGAGCGGTGCAGATTTGCGGGCAGGTTGGGAGACGTTGAGTTTTAAAAAAGCGGAGTGGACTTAACAGCCCATGAGCCTGTTATTGATGGTACAGCTTCCATTCCACTGAGCGGTGCAGATTTGCGGGCAGGTTGGGAGAAGTTGAGTTTTAAAAAAGCGGAGTGGACTTAACAGTCCATGAGCATTTTTTAAAACTCAACTTCTCTCAAGATGCCCCAAAGATGCCCGCTCAGGCGAGTTTGGCGTAGGCTTTTTGGATATACCCATCCTGGGAGAGCATGACCGCCAGCGGTCTTGTGGTTTCAAAATGGGCAAAAATAATCATCATCATCACGGTTATGGGGACGGATAGAAACATGCCAAGCACGCCCCAGATTGCACCCCAAAGCGCCAGGGCAAACAGAATCACCAGAGGGCTTAGATTTAGGGATTTGCTTAAAAAGCGCGGCTCGACCAGATTGCCGATGATGAATTGAATGGTGACTATCCCTGACGTAATGATCGCAAAGGGCAGCCAGCTATCGAATTGAATGAGGGCTAAAAGCGCCGGGAAGGCGGTCGCAATGATGGCGCCGATATTGGGAATGAAATTCAGGAAGAAAATCAGCAGGGCCCAGAATTCCGCAAAATCAAGCCCAACCAGCTTCATAATGATCCAACTGGCAACGGCTGTAATAATGCTCAGTAAGGTTTTTAAACCGAGGTACGTTTGGGTGTCTTTGACAATATGGGAAATAATGTTATTCACCAACTCGCGATGGTTATTCTGCGAGAGGATGGCGGCCAGTTTCTGGTTAAAATAATGCTGCTCAACAAATAAAAAGGCCACATAGAGCGCAATCAGCACGGCAGAGCCCATCAGTGTACTGAATACACCGTAAACATTAACTAAAAAACCCTGGACACTGATTCCTTTAATGAATGCATCCAGATTCGCCAGAATTTTAACATTGAACTGGCGATCGAGTTTTTTAAAGATATTCTGCAGGTTTTCCTGATAGCGCGAAGATGCCTCAATGACGTCATTGACATTGTTTGTAATAATGTCGATTAATATTTTGCCAAGCAACACCACCACGAGAATTGATAAAATCCGGCTTAGCCAGCTGGGGCAGCGACCACGCCAGAGAGGGACATTCTGAATATAATTATTCACTGTATTCAACAAATGCCAGATAAAAATGGCAATCACCAGGGGAATAATCAGACTGCGCCCGACAATCAGCAGGTAGCCGACAATCCAGACTGAAACAAGTATGGCAGCAAAGGTAATTGCGCGGTTCATTGCTTGGGCTCCTCCACCAAAAGCGCTACACTCCCTGGGTATATTCCTGTTATGATTTGTCTTATTATGACGAATCAAAGCTTGCTTTCACAATCCTGTCAAACCTTAGCCGGCATAGGGCCTGCCTTGGCAGCCAAACTGGCGCGCTGCGGTATTCACACCGTCGCCGATTTACTTTTTCATTTGCCTTTTCGCTATCAGGACAGGACCCGAATTACGCCAATCCAGGATGTGCGCGTCAATGATTACTGTGTCATAGCCGGACGCGTTTGTAAAACAGAAATCAAATACGGCAAAAAAATGATGCTGTATTGTTATATTGAAGACAAAACCGGCGTGTTGCGTCTGCGTTTTTTTCATTTCAACAAACCGCAGTTGAAAGCTATGAATGACAGTGCCTGGCTTCGCGCATTTGGTGAAATCCGGGTGTTCGGCAATCAGTATGAAATGATTCATCCGGAATACCAACTGCTTAAAAGTGAGCATGATTGCACCGTTGAAGAGCACTTAACACCCATTTATCCCGCTACACAGGGCCTAAGCCAATCGCGTCTGCGTCAGTTGGCTGAAACCGCCCTTGCTTCCTGTGGGGACGAGTTAAACGCGCTGGAGTGGATGTCTGATGACGACCTGGCTCGCTATCAGCTAGTCCCCTATGATAAGGCCATGCCGCTGCTGCATCGCCCGCCCCCCGATATTTCACTTGAAACCCTGGAGAATGGCTCGCATCCCGCTTTAAAACGTCTGATCTTTGATGAACTTCTGGCCCAACGGGTCAGTATGCAATTTGCGAGACTGCATCGCGGCAGACTGATTGCTCCATCCATTTCCGGTGAGTCATCCCGTGTTGCGCTGTTTTTAAAAGCGCTGCCTTTTGCCCTGACCGACGCGCAGAAGCGGGTTATGGCAGAAATCCATAGCGATTTAAACCAGCCGCGCCCGATGCTGCGTTTAATCCAGGGCGATGTCGGCTCCGGTAAAACGGTGGTGGCGGCTTTAGCCGCACTGCAAGCCATTGATGCCGGTTATCAGGTGGCTTTTATGGCGCCAACTGAATTGTTAAGTGAACAGCATGCCAAGAACCTTCGCGCCTGGTTTACACCGCTCGGTATTTCCTGCGTGCAGTTAACCGGTAGTATGAAAAGCAGTCAGCGACGTGAGGCACTTGCCCAATTGGCACAGAACGAATGCGGAATTGCCATTGGCACGCACGCGCTTTTTCAAGAGGGGGTCATGTTTGCCCGCCTGGGCCTGGTTATTATTGATGAGCAACATCGATTCGGTGTCGAGCAACGCTTATTGCTGCAGCAGAAAGGGCAACAGCAAAACCTGATGCCTCATCAATTATTGATGACGGCCACCCCCATTCCAAGAACCCTGGCCATGACCCGATTCGCTCATCTTGACCTATCCGTCATCGATGAATTGCCTCCTGGGCGAACACCGGTTACGACTGCGGTCATTAATCAGGAAAAACGCGAAACCGTCATTGCCAGGCTTCAGTCAGCCATAGCTGAAGGCCGGCAGGCTTACTGGGTTTTTACGCTGATTGAAGAATCGGAAACATTGCAATGCATGGCAGCTACAGAAACAGCAAAAATTCTGCAGGACCAATTGCCCGGCGTACGCGTCGGTCTGGTTCATGGCCGCATGAAACCGGTTGAAAAAGAAGCCACCATGGCGGCCTTTAAACAAGGCGAACTCGATTTACTGGTCGCCACAACAGTGATTGAAGTGGGTGTTGACGTCCCCAATGCCAGCTTAATGGTTATTGAAAATGCAGAACGCCTGGGGCTTTCGCAATTGCATCAATTACGCGGCCGCGTCGGGCGTGGCAGTACGCAATCCCATTGCCTGTTGCTCTATCAAGCCCCTCTTTCTGCAACTGGATCAGAACGTTTGCGTATTATGCGGGCGACCACCGATGGCTTCCTTATTGCCGAAAAAGATCTGGAATTACGCGGCGGCGGGGAGATTCTGGGTGCCCGTCAAGCGGGTTATCAGGCGTTTAAACTGGCTGATCTTAATCGGGATAAGGACTTACTGCCTTTGATTGCAAAAGCAGCAAACGAGCTGGTTGCTCGCTCCCCTCAAATGGCACGGACCGTGGCCCGTCGCTGGTTGGGGGAGTTTGAACAATTTTTGCAAGGGTAGGCTTTTCTAGGGTACCATGGCATTGGACTCTATGGCGTAATCCTGGTTATAACATGGGCGCATCGCCTTGGGTGTTTTTTCCTTGCAATAGATGCGATTTAAGTTGCGGCTATCGTTTTTCTCACCATCCAGGCTTACCTGATACGCGGGCATCTCATAAATATGCAACGTACAACTGAAGCCTGTACCCAAGCCTTTCCGGCGTTTCAGTTGATGGACAAACGTATCTTTTAACGTATCGCGATTGGTATGAAAGCGGTAGCGATCGCTGCGGGCTGTGAGTTTAGCCTTTTCTTCATCGCCAGGTTCATAATATTTTTCAGACACGGCATCACTAAGAACCGTCACCGTACCCTGATAAAGGTGATCATGAATGCTGGTTTTCTGACGGGGAGCCAGAACAAAAAGCCAGATTGAGAAAGGATTTTCGCTATCAGGGTTATCGTAGAGCATATAGCGGCCGATGCCTTGCCCCGTTAACACATCGGCATTAGCCGGCGTATAAATTGAATAGTCTATTACCAGTTCCCCCTGCAGCAATAACACGGGTATTAATTCAGAAACCGTCGTGTAGGTTACTGATTCCAGTGTATTGATGGCGTTTTTGAGTACCTCACCATTTAATTGATGGATCCTGTCCATTTCAGATTTCATGTCTCTCCTTATTTGACTGGGTAAATTTTTTTAATCTTTGAGCCATAAAATTATACATCAATCACTATGCTCGTAAAAATAGTTAAAAAAACAGGAGTCAAGACTGTTTTTTCATTTTTTCTTTGTTTAAGATAGCTGATGCTATACCCCCACCCAATGCAAATGCTCTGTGGATAACTCTACTGCCTTTCTTTATGTCGCTTTTGTTTGTTCGTTGACTATTCATGCAATGATGCAGATTGGGCAAGGCTTATGGCAGCTTTTTACCGTCAAACCCTTTTTCTTTTTATCCACAAAATCTGTGGATAATCCTGTGTATAGGGTGTCGAAGACCTTGATAATTAAATGAGTTAACCGCATGCTTAGGATATTATCAATCCGCTTGTCCGTTCCCAGTAAAAGGATGAATCATGCTCAACTATGATCGGTACTGGCAGGCTAAACGCGTCACCCTAATCGGTGCATTGGTTAATGCCCTGCTTGGGGTCATCAAACTGATTGGCGGGGCGATTTTTCATTCGCATGCCCTGGTTGCCGACGGGATTCACTCCTTGTCCGATTTAATCACTGATATCATGGTGCTTTTTGCTTCCAAATACGGAAGCCTTGGCGCCGATACCACCCACCCTTACGGCCATCAGCGCATCGAGACGGCAGCCACCTTATTGTTAGCCCTGCTGCTGGTTCTCGCCGGAGCCGGCATTGCCTGGGACGCCGTCAATGAACTGATGCATCCTGATAACGCCATCCCGGGCAGTATTGCCTTGTTCATAGCCCTGTTTTCAATCCTGGCGAATGAATTGCTTTTCCACTATACCCGTCATATCGGCGAATTAATTGAATCACCGTTGATTATCGCCAATGCCTGGCATCATCGTTCCGATGCCGCGTCTTCAGTGGTGGTCACGCTCGGTCTGCTCGGTAGCCTGTGGGGATGGACTTACCTTGATGCGGTAGCCGCAATTATCGTCGGTTTTATGATCATTAAAATGGGCATTGCCTATGGCTTAAACAGCGTCAAAGAACTGGTTGACACGGCGGTCGATGCGGACATGCTGGCTAAAATTGAAAAAAATATTCAGCAGGTGCATGGGGTAAAAAAAATTCATCAGCTTCGCAGCCGCCTGATGGGCGGCGACATATTCATTGACGTGCATGTGCTGGTTGATCCATTTATATCAGTATCTGAAGGCCACTACATTGCTCAACACGTGCATCATGCTTTAATGAAACAATTGCCTCGCGTGAAGGATGTTACTGTACACATTGACCCGGAAGACGATGAAATCTCTTGCCCCTCCGTCCACTTGCGTAATCGCTGGCAATTAGAAAGAGAGCTGCTTAAACCCTGGCAAATGGCTTATCCGGACATTAAAGAATGGAGGCTTCATTATTTGGATGGACGCCTGATTATTGACTTGATGATGGATAACACAGCTGCCGAGCAACCCGCGCTTTCAGACACCCTGCGAACGGCATTGGTAAGCCATCCTGAAATAAAAGAAATCAGAGTATTACTCTATCATGAGGTAATTGCTTATGAATCGACCTGAAATCGTCATTCTTGACGCCAAACCGTTAATGAATGATGGATTAAATTTTGATCGCCTGCTTCCCCTCGGTAATCTGACCGTGTATGACAAAACAGCCGATCATGACATCATTGAACGCGCACGGCATGCAACGATTATCATCACCAATAAAGTCAAATTGAATGACTGGCATTTCGAACGCCTGCCTCATCTGCGTTATATCGGTGAAACAGCCACCGGCGTCGACAATATCGAGGTGGCCGCTGCTAAAAAACGCGGCATTGTGGTTACCAATGTACCCGATTACAGCACCGACAGTGTCGCCCAGCATGTCATGGCCCTACTGCTTGCCTGCACTAACCACGTGGAAATCCACGCTCAATCGGTAGCTGGCGGGGCATGGCAACAGCAGCCATATTTTGCTTATTGGCTGCGACCTGTCACGGAATTAGCCGGTATGACGCTTGGAACGCTGGGATTTGGCAAAGTTGCACAACGTTTAGCGCAAATGGCGCGGGCTTTCGGCATGCGGGTCATAGCCCACAAACCCACCCCTTTTGACGACAGCGCGGTCAACTGGGTCAGTTTTGACGCATTACTTCAGGAAAGCGATGTATTAAGCCTGCATTGCCCTTTAACTCCCGCGACGCGGCACATCATCAATCAGGACACGCTCGTTAAGATGAAACCAGGCAGTATTCTCATCAATACCGGCCGTGGCGGTCTGGTGGATGAGCCGGCCTTAGCCTTTGCCCTGCAAGAGAATCACCTCGCTGCCGCCTGCCTTGATGTACTCAATCAGGAGCCGCCCCAGGCCGATAATCCCCTGACCAGGCTTCCCAACTGCATGATTACACCTCATATAGCCTGGGCAAGCCTTGCTGCAAGAAAACGCTTGCTAAATACGGTCTGTGAAAATATTATTCATTTCCTTAATCAAAAACCCATCAATGCGGTTTAAGCCCAGTAGAGGAATGGTATTACAATGGATGCAGGCACTACGTTAAAACTGCTCTTTGCTCTGATAATCTTTGTGGTTATTCTTCTGGCCGGCTGGCTTCCTTTCAAACGAAAAAGCAAGGACGATCACATTGATTTTCCCATCGGCGAAACCTTAGCCACCGGGATTTTCCTGGGGGCGGCATTAATGCACATGCTGCCGGAAGCGAATTCATTGTTTCAGGCCATGGGATATCATTATCCCTTTGCCTACATCATTGCCGGCCTTGTATTCCTGTTTTTTCTCTGGTTTGAACATCTGGGGAAAGAATTGTATCAACACCATCACAGCAATCATCCGGCGTTTGCGATTTTAGCCTGGGCCATGTTATCCATTCACTCACTCATGCTGGGTGCTGCTTTAGGATTGAATCACAACAATTCGTTCGTGATTATGCTGTTTTTGGCCATTATAACCCATAAATGGGCCGAGAGTTTCGCCATTGCCGTGCAATTGAATAAAAGCTCGTTGACGTTTAACAAAAGCCTGTTATTTTTTCTAAGCTTCAGTTTAATGACGCCGGTAGGGATTTTCTTTGGCTGGTATTTCGGTCATGGGGTTGAGACCAACTCGCTGATTGATCCCATCCTGATTGCCGCCTCGGCAGGTACGTTTCTTTATCTGGGTACCCTGCATGGCCTTGAAAAATGCGTCATGGTGGAGCGATGCTGCAATTTAGGTGATTTCAGCTTCGTGATTATTGGATTTTTACTCATGGCGTCGGTGGCTGCCTATGTCTGAATTGCTCACGCAACAACCTTTGATCCTGGCGTCGTCTTCTATGCCTCGGCAGCAATTGCTGCTGTCATTGGGATTACAATTTACCACCATCCCCTCGCATTGCAACGAAGCACAACTCAAACAGATGGCTTCCCCAACAACCCACACCGAACTGGCAGCGACGCTTGCAGCCAGCAAGGCCCTGATTGTCAGCGAGGATAATCCCGAGCATTTTGTCATTGCCGCCGATCAGCTTTGCGTCCTCGGAAATACCCTGTTTGACAAACCGGAGCATCATGACGGTGCTGTCTCGCAATTGCGCAAATTAAGGGGTAAAACGCATCAACAAATCGCTGCCTGCTGCATTGCCAAAGAAGGTGAAATTCTCTGGGCGACCCAGGATGTTGCTTTTTTAACCATGCGAAACCTAAGCGATCGAGCCATTGAAGCCTATCTGCTGACCGATAAACCTTATCAAAGCTGCGGGGCTTATCATTACGAAGGCCGGGGTAAATGGTTATTCAGTGAGGTCAAGGGCAGCGACAGTACTATTCTGGGTTTACCTGTACAACCCTTGATTAACGCTCTGCTGCAGCACCGCATCGTCACGTTTTAGACCAATCTAATCGGTACACTTCTTGCAGGGTCAAGCTATACTTTTACAAACATGGACGTTTGGGAGCCGCTCAATGGTGCAAAAGCCTAGTAAAAAAAATCACTCACCCCATCATAAAAGTGCCCTTTGCCTGATTAACCAACCTGAAAAAACCACAGGCAGCAAGCAAACCTATGAACGCATTGCCTGCGTTTTCCAAGGCGGCGGCGCCTTAGGCGCTTATCAGGTCGGTGCTTTCAAGGCCATTCATGAGCGGGGTTACAACCCCAATTTCCTAGCCGGTGTATCCATTGGTGCGATCAACAGCGCCATCATTGCCGGGAATGCCAGAGAGCAACAGGTGGATAAACTAATGGAATTTTGGGAAACCATCGTGCCTAAATTATGGTTTGACGGGCTGGTTAATTTTCAGGACGTGGAATACATCCACCACATGTACAATCAAATGGGGGCCTGGCATTCTGTTTTTAACGGACTGGAAGGTTTTTTTACACCCCGTTTATTCCCCCCGCACATCTTGTCCAAAGACACGCCGGACTACCTCAGTTATTACGATACGACGCCTTTGCAAACCACCCTGGAAAAAGTCATTGATTTTGATCGCATTAATGATAAAAAAGTGACCCTCTGTCTTGGTGCGGTCAATATTACCTCCGGCGAAATGGAATTTTTCAATAACCAGAAGATGGACATCACCCCCGCACATGTCATGGCGAGCGGCGCCCTGCCGCCAGGGTTTCCCGCCATTAAAATTGGCGAGGATTATTTTTGGGACGGCGGTATCTATGCCAATACCCCGCTGGTGACTGTTCTCGATGCCCTGCCCGAACAGGATACCCTCTGTTTTGTCGTGGATTGTTTCAGTCTCAAGGGGCGTCTGCCGCAAACCATGGATCAACTGGAAGAACGGCAAAAAGATATCCGCTACGCCAGTCACTCACGCCGCCTGACCAACGTATACACCAGCCGGCAGAATTTACAGGCGGCGATTGAATACCTGGGCCGTAAACTGCCTGAATCCGTTAAACAGGATCCTGAAGTGCAGAAAATTTTAAACCTGGGGCATAGCAAACGATTCAGTGTTGTTCATATTATATACAGCGGCACCCCTTATTCACATTCATTTAAAGATTATAATTTTTCACGGGCAGCCATCGATTTTCGTTTAAGGACGGGGTATCACAACGCCATCGACGTGCTGAATAATCCAGAATGGGAGAATAAATCGAACAAAACCTTAGCCTGTTCGATTTATGGGGTTACACCGGATTATTTCGATCAGCATTGATTCAGGCAAGTCCATGGGCTACAGCTGCGCCAGGACTTCCTGAAGATGCTTCACGGCAATGACGTCCATTGGCAGGGCTTGTTTTGGCGCGTTGGCAAACGGGATGATGGCGCGCTTAAATCCATGCTTGGCGGCTTCACGCAAACGTTCCTGGCCGCTTTGCACCGGCCGTATCTCACCCGCTAACCCGACTTCGCCAAAGACAATGGTTTCGCGATCGACTGGCCGGTTGCGTAGACTCGAAACCACGGCCGACAACAGGGCCAGATCACTACCGGTTTCAGTTACCTTGACGCCGCCAACCACATTGATAAAGACATCCTGATCAAAGGTCGCCACGCCGCCATGACGATGCAGTACCGCCAGCAAAATGGCCAGGCGATTGTGCTCAAGACCAGCCGTGATACGCTTGGCCTGTTGGCCATGGGCCTCATCCACCAGTGCCTGAACTTCAACCAGCATGGGACGCGACCCTTCCCAGGTCACCATGACCGCACTGCCCGGGGTTGTTTCCGGTTGCCGCGATAAAAAAATAGCCGAGGGATTGGCCACTTCTTTTAACCCGCGATCGGTCATGGCAAAAATACCAAGCTCGTTGACCGCGCCAAAACGGTTTTTAATAGCGCGTATAACGCGGAAACGGCTATCGCTCTGTCCTTCAAAATAAAGAACCGTATCGACCATATGCTCCAATACCCGGGGTCCCGCTAATGCGCCTTCTTTGGTGACATGCCCGACTAAAAACACAGCGGTATTGGTCATTTTGGCAAAGCGTACCAATTGCGCGGCCGATTCACGAACCTGACTCACACCACCCGGTGCAGAACTGATAGCATCAGTAAAAATAGTCTGCACAGAATCCACCACCAGAATGCGGGGTATTTCCTTTTTGGCGTGGTCAATGATGGTTTCAACCTGCGTTTCGGCCAAAAGGCGTAAACCGGCCAGAGGCAATTGCAGACGCCGTGCCCGCATGGCAACCTGCTGCAGGGATTCCTCACCCGTGACATAAAGCACCTTGTGCTCTTGCGACAAATTAGCCAGCGTCTGGATAAGCAGGGTGGATTTGCCAATGCCCGGATCGCCGCCGATTAGTACCACCGACCCATCCACCAATCCCCCGCCCAATACCCGATTCAATTCCGATAAACCACAATCCATGCGGATTTCGGTATGCAGAACCACCTCGTCCACGGCCGTGACAGCCGAACGCTGATTGGCATAATGACCCAGCCTGCCGGTACGCGCACCGGACGAGAGGCTTTCTTCCGTCACTCCATTCCAGACACCGCACTGGGCGCATTGCCCAGCCCATTGTGAGAACACCGCCCCACAGTGATTGCATACAAATCGGGTTTTTGTTTTCATGGCGTGAAAAAACCTAAAAGGTGGTAAATTTTTTGTATTCTTTCTCAAGTGGTGTAAATTAGCAAATCAGGTCATCGGAAAAAGTAACCATGAGCAAGACAAGTTTTGAATGGGCTGTCGTTGGCGCCGGACCTGCCGGCATTGCTGCTGTAGGTAAATTGCTAGACCATGGCATAAAGCCGGCGAGTATTTTATGGTTAGACCCCCGGTTTAGTGTGGGCGATCTTGGGCAGTTGTGGTCCAATGTGTCCAGCAATACCAGCGTCAAACGGTTTATCGATTTCTTAAAGGATGCCGCCTCTTTCCGTTACAATGACGCCCCTGACTTTCGCTTGAATCAGTTGCCTCCAGAGTCGACCTGTACCTTAAATTGCATTGTTGAACCCCTGCAATGGATTAGCGATCACCTGCGCCGCGATGTGCATGCTGTGCAGGCTACCATCCATACCATGGCCCTGACCCAGCGAACCTGGTTTCTAAAAAGCGACAGCGAATCGTTTAAAGCAAAAAATGTGATTCTCGCCACCGGCGCTGTGCCGTCAAGCCTCAATCATGCCGGCGTCGCTGTCATGCCCTTTGAGATCGCCATCGATAAACAAAAACTCGCCGCCGTGGTCAACAAGAATCATGTTTACGGCGTCTTTGGCTCCTCTCATTCCGCCATCATTGTCGTGCGCCACCTGGTGGAACTTAAGGTACGAAAAATCATTAATTTTTATCGCTCCCCCTGCCGCTATGCCGTGGAAATGGGTGACTGGATCCTTTTCGATAATACGGGACTCAAAGGTGAAACAGCAGCCTGGGCCCGGGAGCACATTGATGGCACACTGCCTGCCAATCTGGTGCGCTACAATACCAGCGAACCCAACATTGCCCGCTACCTGCCCGAATGCGATCAGGTGGTTTATGCCGTTGGATTCTCACGGCGAAAAAATTTAGTCATTGGCGATTATGAGCAGGCACCCTACAACCCCCATGTTGGTATTATTGGCCCTGGCCTGTTTGGGTTAGGTATCGCCTTCCCTGAGCACAAGGCTGATCCTTACGGCAGTGTCGAATCACAGGTTGGATTATGGAAATTCATGGTGTATTTAAACAAGGTGCTGCCCGCCTGGTTTAAATACCCGGCTTAAAACGCTGCCTGTGCTGTTGTGCTGTTGTGATGTGGACTTGCCGCCGCGATTTCCAAGCCAACCCGTTGAAACTTTAAGCTAACAAGCTATACTCCTTCTTTTGCCCCAAAGGTTTGCTCATGACACAACCGGTGCAGTTTGAACAATCAATCAGCGAGCTGGAAGCCATTGTCCAACAGCTTGAAAAAGGGGAACTATCCCTGGAAGAGTCGCTTAAACAGTTTGAAAAAGGCATTGCATTGGCCCGTCAATGCCAGGACGTGCTGACGCAGGCTGAACAAAAAATTGAAATGCTGACCAGCCATCATTTAATTTCAGTCGATGATGCCACCGATGAACAATGAAATCATAGAACACTATGCCCACCGGCATGACGCATACCTTAAGCAATTGCTGGCGGACTATGACATCGCCGCCCCCCGTCTGAAAGAAGCCATTACCTATGCCCTGTTTCCCGGCGGAAAACGGTTACGACCGGTACTGGTGTATCTGATTGGTCAATTGGTCAACATCAACCCGGCATGCCTTGATGTCCTGGCTGCCGCGATCGAACTCACCCATGCCTACTCGTTGATTCATGATGATTTACCAGCCATGGACGATGATGACATGCGCCGCGGAAAGCCAAGCTGCCATAAAGCCTTTGACGAGGCAACTGCCATATTGGCGGGCGATGGCCTGCAGGGGATGGCAGTTGAAATTCTATTGACTAAACTGCCGGCGTATCTGCCGGCCCCCCAGGTGATTGCAGTGGCCGACACCCTGACCAAAGCCAGCGGGGTAGCCGGCATGGTCAGCGGTCAATGCCTTGATCTCAGTGAATTAAGCCAGGGCCAGGTTGATGAAGCACGCCTGCGCTTCATTCATTCACTCAAAACCGGGCAACTCATCCTGGCCTGTGCGAACATGCCTCTGGCGGCTGCGGCAAATGTTAAACCTGACGCGGCTAATGCCCTTCGTGATTTCGCAAGCCATCTCGGTCTGGTTTTTCAGATGCAGGATGATTACCTTGATCAGTACGCGGAGGAAACCCACGGGAAAGGCCGGGCTTCGGATTTGGAAAACCAGAAAGTGACCTACGCCGCTCTTCACAGTAAGCCTAAGTTAGAGGCGTTAGTTAAACACCATTATTCCTTAGCCATTTCGTCCCTTAACCCTTTCGGCGGGGAAGCAGATGAATTGAGGCAGTTGACTGAATCCCTTCTGCAGCGTCGATAGCGAAGCCATTCTATACCCAGAAATCATGATAACAGGTATACTCTTTTCTTCATTTTGAATAAGGAATCTTCATGCCGCATCAATCAGGAACCGCCTTCTCCGCCGCTGCTGATAATGCTCAGCAGGATGGCCGATTGCGGCAGGCGCAATTAAAAATGCTCGACATGCTCAAAATTGTCGATGCCATTTGTCAGCAGCATGAACTCGATTACTGGCTGGAAGGAGGAACACTGCTGGGCGCCGTTCGCCATCAGGGTTTTATCCCCTGGGATGATGACATGGATATTTCCATGACCCGCCAAAGCTATGAAAAATTCCTGCGCATTGCCCCTTCGCTGCTTCCAAAACACGTGTGGCTGCAAACAGCTGAGACCGACAAAGGCTATTATAATCTGGCTGTCCCTTTAAAGATTCGCGACAAAGACAGCCGTTTTATAGAATGGCATGAACGGGGCGATGAACCCTATCAACAGGGTATATTCATCGATGTGTTTGTTTACGATCACATGCCAGCCAACCCGGTTAAAAGAAAACTCTACAAATGGCTTGCCAAAAAAACCGTGCGCCTAAGCCGTCATAAATATTGCCATGTCCCTCTCGGGGGCCATGCACGCCTTTATGAAGTGCTGGGACAGTTTTTCCCCAAACGGATGCTTGACGCCCTGCTTCAGGGGATTATTCAGAGAGCCAATGCCGATAAAAGCCCCTATTTAGGGTATGGCTTTGACTGCGTGAACAGTAATCTTTTACCATTAACTGCCATCTACCCTTTAAAGCGTGCCCGTTTTGAATCGGCAGAATTTAATATTATTAATCAGGCCGAAGCGATATTGACACAACTCTATGGCGACTACCTGACGCCGCCACCGATACATGAACAAATCATGAAGCATTGTCGGGAATTGATTCCCCACCTTGATCGCCCAAAAGACGTAATGGAGTAAACAAATGAATATCAAACTGGTGATTTTTGACTTGGATGGCGTGCTGGTTGACTCCCGCGAGCATCACTTTGTCGCTTTAAATCGCGCCCTGGCAGAAGTGGATGAGCGTTATGTCATCAGTAAAAAAGATCACCTGCAATTGTTTGACGGCTTAAGTACGCAACGCAAGCTTGAATTATTGAGCGCGGAACGCGGGCTGGATGTCAATCTCCATGAATCCATCTGGCAAAAAAAACAAGCTCTCACGTTTCAGGTCATTGACGACATGCTTGAACCTGATCCACAGATTACTGCCTTATTTCAGCGGCTTAAAGCGGATGGTTTAAAGATTTATGTCTGCTCCAACTCCATTCGTGAAACCATTAAACTGGTTCTGCTGAAAATGGGCCTTATGCAATACGTCGATTATTTTATTTCCAATCAGGACGTCTTGTCGGCCAAACCCCATCCGGAAATGTATTGGCTTGCGATGATGAAGGAAAAAGTACTGCCCAAGGAAACCTTGATTGTCGAAGATTCCTATGTCGGGCGCACAGCGGCGTTGTCATCGGGAGCGAACCTCTGCGCGGTAAAAAGCCCGGCGGAAGTGTCTATCAGTAAAATTTATCAGGACATGCAGCGCCGCGTGCAATCAGCCAAGTGGCATGATGACAGTCTGAATGTGGTTATTCCCATGTCGGGCGCCGGCAGCCGTTTTGTCAATGCCGGTTTTACTTTTCCAAAACCGCTTATCAGTATCGGCGATAAACCGATGATTCAGCTGGCTGTGGAAAATCTTAATGTTCAGGCCAACTTCATCTTTATCGTCAGGCGTGACCATTATGAAGCATATCATTTGGAGTCCTTGCTTAAAATTATTGCCCCCGGCTGCAAAATCATCATCACTGAAGGCATTACTGAAGGCGCCTGCTGCAGCACCCTGCTGGCTGCTGACCACATTGACAATGACGCGCCGCTGTTGATTGCCAATTCGGATCAATACGTGGAATGGGAAAGCGGCGCCTTTTTCCATGCGATGAACGCACCGCATGTCGATGGTGGTATACTCACATTCGAAAGTACTCACCCCAAATGGAGCTATATCCGCGTGGATGAATTGGGCAATGTCACTCAGCTCCGGGAAAAGGAAGTCATTTCCAATCAGGCCACCGTCGGCATTTATTATTGGACCCGCGGCAAGGATTATGTCCGTCATGCCAGGCAGATGATTGCCAAGAATATCCGTGTCAATCAGGAGTTTTATGTGGCACCGGTGTATAACGAAGGCATCGCTCAAGGCATGAAATTTAAAGCCTATGCAGTGGACGCCATGTGGGGATTGGGTACTCCGGAAGATTTACAGCACTTCCTGATTCATCATCCCGGTATCGGCAAGGATTCCCGTTTTGTTCCATCATTGCCTGCCTCAACGGCAGCAATGCCTGTTTAGAGAGATTATGATGACGTTTATCAGTTCTGCCAAGCTCATTAGTCTGGCTTATTCGTTGGGGCTTTTTATTTTTGGTTATTTTCTGGCCAAAAAAATCAGTCACTTTGTTGCCATACCCATTGCTCAACGTTTTTCACGTCATCATGCGCAATTGGTTAGCCGTGCTACATTTTACTTAATTTTTATTATGTTCTTTGTGACCGGCCTGCAGCATCTTGGTTTTAATTTAAGTGTATTATTAGGTGCTGCCGGGGTTTTCACGGTGGCTGTGAGTTTTGCGTCGCAAACGGCCGCCTCCAATTTAATCAGCGGCATTTTTCTGCTGTTTGAACGCCCCTTTAAGGTCGGCGACAGCATTGAAGTCAAAACAATTCGCGGAACCGTGGAGTCCATTGATCTCCTTTCGTCCAAAATACGCACAGCTGACAATACCTTAGTCCGCATCCCCAACGAATCCATGATGAAATCAGAAATTTTCAACTTAAGTTATTTTCTGACCCGTCGGATCGATGTGCTTTTAGGCGTCAGTTACCAATGCAACATTGAACAGGTCAAATCACTGCTTAAATCAGTGGCTGAAACCTGCGACACCGTTCTTAGAGAACCGGAACCGGTCGTTATCATTGACAATTTTGCCGATTACGCGGTGCAATTAAAATTGATGGTCTGGGCTAAAAATGGCGATTTGCAAACCATAAAAAACAGCCTGCAGGAAAAAATTAAATCGGCATTTGATGCAAATGGCATTGAAATGCCTGTTCAACAGGTTACCATCCACCAGGTAGAAGTCGAAAAGGAATAAGTTATGACCGCAGCACTGCTTGCCACTGGCGACGAAATCGTGATCGGCGATACCCTGAATACCAACAGCCAGCAAATTGCTCATGCCCTGCATGCCGAAGGTTTGGAATTGGGTCTGCACATGACTTGCGGTGATGATGAAATGGCAATTTATCAATCCTTAACTTACCTTGCCAGTCACCATGATATTATTCTGATTACCGGAGGCTTAGGCCCAACCTCTGACGACCGCACCCGTTACGCGCTAGCCCGCCTCCTCAGCGTCAACCTGGAAAAATTTCCCCAGGCTCTTCAGCACATTGAGGCCCGCTTACGTCACACCGCCTTGAGCCTTACTTCCGGCAACCAGCAACAGGCTCTTTTCCCACCCGGTGCGACACTGCTGCCCAATCCCAATGGCACAGCCATGGGCTGCTATTGTTATTGGCAAAACAAATTGCTGGTTCTTCTGCCTGGCCCGCCGCGAGAATGTTTACCCATGTTCAACCAGCATGTGTTGCCTCTATTGCAGGCTTCAAGGCATACGGATAAAACGCTGTTAAAATGGCGTGTCTTTGGTGTGGCCGAAAGCCAAATTGCCCAGCAAATTGATGATGCCCTGCTAGCGCTTGATTGTGAAACCGGTTATCGCCTTGAAACCCCGTATGTGGAATGCAAAGTGCGATGCCATGCATCCCTCATTGACAAGGTAAGGGGTATTGTCGATCCCATCGTCGCGCCGCATATCATTGCAACAACCGAGAAAAAAGCATCCGAAGCCCTGCGAGAGCTCATCATTGCACAGGGAGTACACCTTTCCATTCAGGATGAGGCAACGGGTGGTGTACTGCAGCGTCTTTTACAGCAGCCTGAGAATTACCATTTACTGACATTCAACAGCCAGACACCACAGCCGCTGCATTTTCGATTAACCGGTTTGGAGGAATACTGGCAACAGCAGAGTACAGGCGCCACAACCGAAGTCAGAATTACCTACACATCGCTCAAAAAACAAGGCGAAGAATGCCGCGAGTTACCTTATCGCAGCCCGTTAGTCGTCCACATCGCCGCGGAGTGGCTGAGTTTCCGCCTCTTTCATCTCATCAATGAGTTGCATGAGGTCGTAACATAGTTGCTGCGTGCCCTCCGCTTTAATGGCTGAGATGGTGTACACTTTACCTTGCCAATCCAGACCTTTTACGAGGTTGTCGACAGCCTGCTGCCTTGCTTCTTCATCGGGGAGCATGTCGATTTTATTGAGAACCAACCAACGGGGTTTATGAACCAGCTCGGGATCATATTCCGCCAATTCATTAATGATCGCTTTGGCTGAGACAACTGGATCACTGCCATCCAGCGGCGCAATATCCACCACATGGAGCAAAATGCAGGTCCGTGACAAATGCTTTAAAAAACGATGGCCAAGCCCCGCGCCCTCCGCGGCGCCTTCTATCAGGCCAGGGATATCCGCCATGACAAAACTCTTGTGGGAAGAAACATCCACCACACCCAGACCTGGATGCAGTGTGGTAAACGGATAATCGGCGACCTTAGGCTTAGCGCTGGAAACCGCGCGAATCAAGGTGGATTTGCCCGCATTGGGAAGACCCAGGAGGCCAACATCAGCCAGAACACGTAATTCCAGACGTAAGTGGCGCGCTTCACCCGGAGTACCCTGTGTTGTCTGTCTGGGTGCGCGATTCACGCTGCTTTTAAACCGGGTATTACCCAAGCCATGAAAACCGCCTTGGGCGATGAGCAGGCGATCGCCTGCGTGTTTGATATCGCCGATTAATTCGTGGGTATCGATGTCAAAAACCATGGTGCCCACAGGGACTTTAATGATTAAATCATCCCCCTTTTTACCCGTACAGTTACCCCCCATTCCCGGCTGACCATTCTGCGCCTTGTAGTGGCGTTGATAGCGAAAATCCACCAGGGTATTCAAATCTGATGTCGCCTCAAGAAACACGCTGCCGCCATCGCCGCCATCACCGCCATCGGGACCACCTTTGGGGACGAATTTTTCACGCCGGAAACTTAAGCAGCCATGGCCGCCATTTCCTGCTTCTACTTTAATGATTGCTTCGTCGACAAATTTCATGGGACATCATCTCTTGAACGAAAAAAGCCCCGATGAACGGGGCTGGATCACGGCTTCAATTGTCAAACCAGACAGGCTGATTTTCAATAAAAGCAGTGCTGATTAATTTTCTACCGCAACGATTTTGACAAATTTGCGGTTTTTAGCGCCGCGAATGATGAATTCCACGCGTCCACCGACTAAAGCATACAGCGTATGGTCACGGCCACAGCCTACGCCCTCACCCGCATGGAAACGAGTTCCGCGTTGACGAACGAGGATTTCACCTGCATTGACCAGTTGTCCGCCATAACGCTTGACGCCAAGATACTTAGGATTCGAGTCGCGGCCGTTACGTGTACTACCGCCTGCTTTTTTATGAGCCATTAGTTTCCCCTCTTACTTGCTAATCGCAGTAATTTTGACCTGCGTATAATATTGTCGATGACCCATTTGCTTCATGTGGTGCTTACGACGACGAAACTTGATAATTTTGACTTTCTTGTGGCGACCGTGATCAAGCACTTCCGCTTTAACAACTGCTTTTTTTACCAGTGGCGCGCCATAAGTAAACTTATCGCCGTCAGCGAGCATCAACACGTCAGCGAAACTGATTTCACTACCGACATCGCCAGGCAGCATTTCCAGCTTAAGAATGTCACCCTCTTTGACGCGGTATTGCTTACCGCCGGTCTTGATTACCGCATACATAACTATATCTCCACTGGCCTTTTTGGCTTTCACAAGTTCAACAAAGTTGCATATTCTATGAAATTAACGCGACGACTTCAAGTTGATTTTAAATTATTGTATACTACGCCGCCCCATCCTGTATTTCAGGATTTACCCTGGTCGCGGGTTAAACGGGGAATTTACTTAAATTTGGAGTTTTACTATGTCATCTATTGTTCTCGAAGCACAAGCACGGGTCGATATGGGGAAAGGTGCGAGCCGCCGCCTCCGTCGACTGGAAAATAAAGTGCCCGGTATTTTATACGGCGGCGATAAAAAGCCTCAAGCCATTCATTTATTGCACAACAAAGTCGTTAAGGCCCTGGAAAGCGAAAGCATTTATTCCAGCGTGTTTGATCTCGTTGTCGATGGCAAAGTGGAACATGTCATTTTAAAAGACCTGCAACGCCACCCTTACAAGCCTGTTATTTTACACATGGATCTGCAACGCGTGTCGGCCAAAGACGTGCTGGTTAAAAGCGTGCCCATTCATTTCATCAACGAAGAAACCTGCAAAGGCGTGAAAGCCGGCGGCATCATTAACCACACCATGACCCAGCTCGAAATCCGCTGCAAAGTGAAAGATTTGCCTGAGTTCATCGAAGTGGATATGACCAGCGTTGGTTTGGACGATGTCGTTCATTTGGCTGACTTAAAGCTTCCTAAAGGGGTTCAGCTCACGGTCGACTTAAAAGACGGCAGCCATAACCTGCCTGTCGTCAGCGTTCACGCACCGAAAGGCGGCGCGGCTGAAGAAACCTCAGCTGCCGCTGAAGGCGAAGAAAGCGCCGAATAATCGGTATGCAGCCTTTTCCGGGGACCCTTGTCCCCGGAGGCTTTTAAATAACGTTATGATACGTTTTTTGAAATCTCAACGTATTGGCCGTTGATACACTTGCAGACATAACCGTTTATCAACTCTCAAAGACTTCCATGACCATAAAATTAATTATTGGTTTGCGCAATCCAGGCTCTGCCTATGAACATACCCGGCACAATGCCGGTGCCTGGTTTGTCGACGCGTTGGCCCACCGCCTTAATGCCTCGTTTAAAGCAGAAAAAAAGCTTCATTGCGAACTGGCCCAGGCAGTCATTGGTGCACACGCTTGCAAGTTGGCCTTACCGTTGACATTTATGAATCACAGCGGTTTACCCGCACGTGAAATCAGCCAATTTTACCGTATTGCACCTCAGGAAATCCTGGTGGTGCATGATGAATTGGACTTGCCCGCAGGACGCAGCAAATTAAAAACCGGCGGCGGGCCAGGCGGTCACAATGGCTTGCGCGATATGATTGCCCAGCTTGGCAGCGGCGACTTTCATCGCTTGCGCATCGGCATCGGGCATCCCGGGCATAAGGACATGGTCCTTAGCTACGTGTTGGGTAAACCAAGCCCTAAGGACAGGCAATTGATTTTTGATGCGATTGAGCAGGCGATTGCCGTCATGCCCCCCATCATCAATGGCGAGCTTGGTGCGGCCATGAATTTATTACACCGCTAGCGGTGTCGGCATTTTTTGAATTGACAGGTTAGGAGGTGTCCCATGGGATTTAAATGTGGAATTGTTGGTTTACCAAACGTTGGCAAATCAACGCTGTTTAATGCACTGACCAAAGCTGGTATTGAAGCGGCCAATTACCCTTTCTGCACCATCGAACCCAATGTGGGTATTGTCACCGTTCCTGATCCTCGTCTTGACGCCTTGAGCGATATCATCAAACCGCAGCAGACAGTCCCTGCCACCATGCAATTTGTTGATATTGCCGGGTTGGTCAAAGGCGCATCCAGCGGTGAGGGCTTGGGCAACCAATTCCTGGCCAATATCCGTGAAACCGATGCCATTGCCCATGTCGTACGCTGCTTTGAAAATACGGATGTCGTTCATGTAGAAGGCCGGGTTGATCCATTAAGCGATATCGAAGTCATTAATACCGAGTTGGCCTTGGCTGACATGGACACGGTGGATAAGGCCTTAATTAAAGTCGTGAAAAACAGTAAAAGCGGCAATAAAGAAGCTTTGTTTGAAAAGCAGGTTCTTGAAAAAGCCAAAGCGCAGTTGGATGCAGGCTTGCCGGTAAGAACCCTGTCCCTGAGGGAAGACGAGTGGTCAATTCTGCGCCGTTTTTTCCTGCTCACCGCCAAACCGGTTCTCTACATTGCCAACGTCAATGACGACGGCTATGAAAACAACCCCCTGCTCGATAAAGTGAAACAACTGGCTGCTGAAGAAAAAGCCAGTGTTGTCGCCTTGTGTGCGGCCACAGAAGCGGAACTGGTGGAACTGGAAGACGCTGACCGTGAGGAATTCATGGCGGATTTGGGCTTAAATGAGCCGGGCCTTCATCGCGTCATCCGTGCGGGATATGATTTACTGGGCCTGCAAACCTACTTTACTGCCGGCGTGAAAGAAGTCCGCGCCTGGACCATTCGTAAAGGCGCAACCGCGCCAGAGGCCGCGGGTGTGATTCATACGGATTTTGAAAAAGGCTTTATCCGCGCGGAAGTGATTGCCTATGATGCATTCATCGCCCACCGCGGCGAGCAAGGTGCCAAAGAAGCGGGTAAGCTGCGCTTGGAGGGCAAGGATTATGTTGTGGCTGACGGCGATGTCATGCATTTCCGTTTCAATGTTTAAATCCATTTAACCCCCTGGCCTGGGGGTTAAATGCCATAGGCCATCAACGCGTTTGTCGCTTGCAACTCGTATGCCGTCTTAAGCGATTGCCCTTTGTCAATATGTAGAAAGGCATGGGCAAAATCATGCAACTCCATTTCAAACGTGGATTGCTGGGTTTTGTCAATCCTCAACTCGATAGTACCGGTTTTTGGATCCTGCCACTCCCGAGCTTGCCGCCCCCCGGCTAAAAATAATTTAAACAACCAGGAACGGTTTTCAGCATAGGGATTCCTTAAGGTAACAAACTTCCGATGGCTTAACTGACTTTCACGTACGCTGAGAACGGCATAGGTATGCTCCATGATGATGCCGGACGGAGGATTGCTTCCAGGGCTCGCCACCACTGGATTCTGGTTTTCAAGCGCCTGTTTCAATTCATCGTACAAGCCCAATTCATCCTGACTGTAATGCGCTTTACACGGCAAAATGCGGCGGTTGACTAACCAGGTTTTTACCGCATTGATCGCCTCGACAGGCGGGTTGTCTGATGTTCTCTTTTCTTTCTCCAGAAAATCAATCAGTGTTTCCTCATACAGGATGGGCTGTTTATTCAGCAACTGTTGCCATTTATCACGATTGCGGGCAATCCAATCCAACCAGGCCTTAAGCTGTGTTTTATTGCCGTTGAATACATGCTCGTTGATATTGTCAATGCTGGTTTTCGCATCATAAGGCCGCAACAGGAAAATCAGGGCATACACATCCTTGCCTGAGCATCCCTCTATCGCAGACTGATAAAGTTCCGCAAGCGGTTTTCTGGACTGGAGTGATGTCGCGATCGCCATCGCCGTATCGCCTAGAAACGCCCGAAGCACTTTCCGGCAGTCGCCACTGCTTAACACATTGTAATTCCCACCGTTAAGCACAACGTAAGCCTTTTCTAAAAATCTCACCCAAACCGGGCCGCTGCTTAACAGGCCAGTGGATTTGGGTAAGGATTTTTCAATAACGACCCATTCCGGTTGCTCGTGGCGAAAAAAAAGCACATGGATCTGGCCATCTTTCTCAATCATTTGCTGGCGTATCAATTTCTCGCCATCAGGTAGCGCCAGAATAGCGCAGAGAACCGAGAGAAAATAGCAATCGCCGGTGCGACCACCCTGCTCTATGTCGGAAAGCTTTAAGGTATCAGGGAAAAGGGCCCCTTCATAGGGAGTATGCGTGATGGCGAAGCAGCCCAATTCGCCAACAGGATTGTTTACCGAGCTTTGTATTTCCCGGATATGGGGCATTATTTGCTCCGATATTAAACAATCTTTGAGTATAAAAGGTTTTTAATCGGTTTTACAACCAATCAAACACACGTTGCTTTCAATAATTCGGGCATGCAACTCGCTGATGACCAGTTCGCCTTCCAATTGGGCATTAATCATCTCAGTGGATGTGATATAGCTTAAGCCCACAGCCAGGCCGCGATTGTTGTTATTTTTTGCCATTTGATTCACAAACAATTTAATGCGATCGACCAGTATCGCACAGCCCTCGTCGTCTGCCATGGGCAAAAAGAACAGCATCGTACCTTCGATGCGGGAGGAAAGGTCACTCTCGCGAAATATTTTTCTTAAGTTGGTAAACAATTCACCCAGCAATTTTTCGGTATTAACCACACCCTGTTCCTCAAGAACCTGTTCCGCATTGGTAATCTGCATGGTCATGACGCTGAAATACAAGGACGGGTATCGTTCAGCCAGTTTGGCCTGCCAGGCGACAATGGCCATGAAGGCGGCATAATCGATGACTTTGAAGAAATGATTAAAATTACGGTAAATGCCCTTCTCAATGCCACGTATCAAATACTCGCCGCGGCGGGTTAAGGTGTACTCATAGAGGCGGCGAGAAGCCAGTTCACGACTTGATGATGTGCGATGGCAAACCAGGCACACCAGATTGACTTCAGGTTCTGCAAAGTAATGGCCGCATTCATTGCACAATTTGTCCTCAAGCGGCTTGTCGTAATCGACGCCAAGCGTGCGCAGGCGGGTATTGCAACGGCTGCAGACCAAACGCTCCTGCCTTAAAAATTCAGGCACAGGCCCAATTTTGCCGCAGGTATAACAATGAACAAATTTCTGCGGCTTGATATTAATCGAATGGCAACTCGGGCAGGTATGCTTGATATTGAGTAATCCTGAATCGCAGGCATTGCACGTCTGAATTTCATCGAGCAACATACCCGGTGCCAGCAAATCAGGCATCACCAGATCCTGCAAAAAACGCCAGGCATCGAAATCCGTGCCTTTATTAAACAAAAGCGTCAACAGGGGATAGTCAAAAATATGGGTCGATTGATGATTAACATAACCCTTAAGTTTGAAATCAGGACGCGAAAACAGGTACACCAATAGAACAATTTCGTCGCTTTCGGTGTCGAGATTGGCTTCGGTAATCAGGGCCAGACGCTGGTATATGCCTTCCGCCTTTAGAAGGGCCTGCTCATCGAATGGCCCGTCGAAGAGTTCGCTGACTTCCTGCCCTGGGATGCCATGATAAAAAACTGGCAAAAAGCGATATTGCCGCATGGCCCGCAGCTGGGCCAGTTCTGGTAAAAAGCTTTGTCCTGCAGATTTGGAAATCACGAGAGCATAGATATCCTGCTTGGGTAGTTCGTGAATGGAATCAACGCGCTTAAAGTCAATGGGGAGGGAGAAATCAGGGATATTATGGCCAATGACCCAAATGGTTTTTTGTGGTTTCATTAACGAAATACTCCAACATCGCAAGGTGTGCCGTTACATCAATTGTAGACCAATTAATCAGGTTGTGTAATTTATAATCTATACTAGATCATAAAATGCCACAATCATGTGTACGGGAAAAGGAAAGGCATGAGGTTACTTGATCTATTGCATACCTGGTTGAAGAAGGATGTTGATGGACTTATCAATCATCGCAGACAATTCCGCCTTATCCGCACCGTCGAGATAGAACTGATTATTCTCGGTTCATTGATTATCTACGTTTACGCTATCTGTAAGCTCTGGATGATTGTTATTTTAATCAGCATCATTGATATTGTTGGCTTTCTTAACCTTTGGCTTTTGTACCGCACCCAAAATATCCTGCTTTGCGGACACATCCTCACTGCCAATGTGTTGGTCGCCTCGGCGGTGGCTAACTATCTAATTGGCGGCGCAGGCAGTTCTTATCTCATCTGGCTTAATATCGTCCCTATTCTTGCTGCAATCACCCTAAGCTGGTCAGGGCTGGTTATTTATTCAACGCTGACACTGGGCGTGGTGATTTTCTTTTTCTTTGTCGAGCCAGTCCCCTTGTATATTGTGCCGGCTAACGAGGTTTTTGTTTTAAATTCAATTAATTACCTTTTTTCCCTGTTGATTGTCATTACCGTGTTATTTAACATGCTGAAGGAAAACGCCTATTACGAACAGCTGTTGTATGAAAAAAACTTTATGCTGCAGGCTGATAAAGAGAAATTTCATTACCTTGCCCGTTACGACACCTTAACCAACCTCCCCAACCGCTCCTATTTTCAATCAACCCTGCAAAATTACCTCGAAACCATGCCGCAACAACACTATTTAACGGTTTTTTTCATGGATTTGGATGGTTTTAAAGGGGTCAATGACCGTTACGGCCATGAGACAGGCGATGCGCTGCTCCTGCAAACCGCCAAACGCCTGCAGACCTGTTTCCGCGAAAACGATTTTATTGCCCGTCTGGGTGGTGATGAATTCATCGCCATCATCATCCATCACATGGAAGATAAAACACCCAAAGCCATTGCCCAGAGGATTTTACAGGAATTCAGCATGCCCTTTCAGATCAATGCCCAGGATATTCGATGCACCATCAGTATCGGGCTTGCGACCTTCCCGATGGATTCGCGCAATTCCGACCAATTGGTTGCCAGAGCCGACTCGGCGATGTATGAGGCAAAAAAAGCGGGCGGCAACGCATTTCGCATCACCAACGTTTTAAAAAAATCAGCCTGTAAAGACATTTAGTGTGCTTTTGTTAAGCCTCACGATTTTTTATAGCCATTAAATACCCATTTACCTTGACAATGATTCGGACCGGCCTTAGCATTCTCGCAGCACATGCTTGAGGACACAGAATGACGGTAAACCGTTTAAGAGCCCTGGTTAATGACGATTTTAATGCAGTCAATGATCTGATTATTGATAAAATCCAATCCCAAATTGGATTAATCGATGATTTGTCGACTCATATCGTTCAAAGCGGTGGCAAGCGTTTACGTCCCCTGCTGGTCTTATTAGCCAGCCATGCCTGCGGCTATCAGGGCCGTGAGCACATTACCCTGGCGGCCATGATTGAATTTTTCCATACGGCAACCCTTTTGCATGATGATGTCGTGGACGAATCCACACTGCGCCGAGGACGGGAAACAGCCCATGCGATCTGGGGCAGCAAAGCCAGTATTTTAGTGGGAGATTACCTTTTTACCCAATCCGTGCAACTCATGGTGAATGTAAACAGTTGGCCCGTTATCCGGCTTCTGGCCGATACGTCGCACAAAATTAGCTGCGGTGAAGTCAAGCAATTGGTTAATCGTCACAATGCAGCCCTGTCAATTGATGATTACCTGGATGTGATCCGCGGCAAAACCGCTTTATTGTTTGCTGCTGCCGCTGCCATTGGCGCTCTGTTAAGCGGTGCCGGTGAGGCCATTGAAAAAAGCCTTTATGCTTATGGCCTGCATCTTGGCAATGCCTTTCAGCTCATCGACGACGCGCTGGATTATTGCTCAGACGCCCATACAATCGGCAAAAATATTGGCGACGATTTGGCGGACGGCAAAGCCACCATGCCTTTGATTCATGCGTTAAAACACGGCACGCCAGAACAAAAACAATTGATTGAAGACAGCCTGCGTGAAGGCAGTCTTAAAAACCTTGATGGCATCCTGGCGGCGATAAAGACCACCAAAGCCATTGAATATACCCAGCAATATGCCGCGCAGGAAATTGATCAGGCACTCAGCGCGCTGCATATTCTGCCAAATTCCATTTATAAAGAGGCTTTAACGGATTTGGCGCTTTTTGCCATTCAACGTCAACATTAATCGGAGTGTAGCTCAGACTGGTAGAGCACTGCCTTCGGGAGGCAGGGGTCGCAGGTTCAATTCCTGTCACTCCGACCATATCAGCAAAGGGTTTTTAGAGTTTTTTAAAAGCCAAAATATCATTACAGGGTGCATATAGGGTGCATATTGAATGAGAGATTGTAGTAAAGAATTAATATTTTCCAGAAGCGTTGTAGGACTTATAAGGAAATCCACCCCATTATTTTTTTTAATACTGCTTCCTTCCATCTCTTTTGCTGCTTCGGACTGTCACCCAGAAATTAACCCTAATCTTCCCCAATATGTTATAGGCTATGGAAGTTTAATTGATGAAACCTCTAAAAAAAGAACAGATCCCTCTGCCGAAGAGAGCATTCCCGTTTTGATAAAAGGGTATAAACGAATATGGGCAGGTCACGGCAATTTACCCGGACTCAATGCTACATTTTTATCTGTAATCGCAAATAGTAGTTCATCTTTTATTGGTGTAAGCTACAAATTGAGCGAGCCGACAAACATCAAAAGTTATGATAAAAGGGAAAGTTTTTATTGCAGAGAACAAATTAATCCAGAGAACTTATTACCTCTTTCTCAACTCTCCAATTTTTCAGATCAAAAACAAGTCTGGATATACACCATAGCCTCAACGGAACATCAACTTCCCACTAAAGATTTCCCAATTGTACAATCCTATGTTGATGTCTTTTTACGAGGCTGTATTCAAGTTGAAGACAAATTTAAAATTACCAATTTTGCTAAAGATTGCATTGAAACTACTGATCAATGGCCAGTTTATTGGATAAACGATAGAATTTTTCCCCGTCGCCCATCCACTTATGAACCCTTTGCTGCACAGATAGATACTTTACTAAAAAATACTGTATCAGAACAATTCAAACATATTAGTTTTGAAAAGCCGTGATCCAGTCACAGCTTTATTATTTTCTATGCAAGTCCAACCAAGAATCAAGATCATCTTTTAAATAGCGAACGGAACGCCCAATTTTAATGTATTTAGGACCGGGGGTTCTGTTTGCTAAGGTTCCATGGTAATCCCCCCGAAAAATAACTGATGCCAAAAGTAGAATTTTCTCATAATCTATGCGGGAGGAGATTCTT
>NZ_LNYA01000024.1:368426-380818 GCF_001467615.1 Legionella erythra
AAGATGGCAGTTGACTATGCCGATAAGCTCGGATATTCCAAAAAACAGTTCGTTCGGCTTTGCTTGCAGGACTTGCTTGATCGCCAGGGCCTTACCTTAACTGTTGAAGTGGAAAATGCGGCATAGTCTGCTTATAGTTGTGGAAGCATGGACATTGCCTGAAGGAAAAAAATATCCTATGATTTCGCCCAATGTCGATCGTTAAGCCAGCAAGGAAAACCTGTGCCTGCATAGGTAATGAATAACCATGAAAAGGAAGATCAGATGCTTCGATTATTTACACAACCTAAATCAGCTCATTCCGACATTTCCGCGATCACCACCGCTTATTATACGGCCTGGACCGATATGGTAGACCAATTTCTCCAGACCATCGCTGAGACGGGATCAAAAGAATCAGATAAATCGCAAAGGTCGCAAAAATTAACTCTTTTATATGCCTGGGCTAGTAACGAGGGTAAACAGGCTTACCAAAAGGGACAAGGCAAATTTTTTATGCAACACATTGAAACCTATACCAGTGCCACCACTCCGTTGAAGGAGAATTTATTGACCCTCACGAAAGAACAGGTTATCGAAGGTTTTAATGCTTGGTTTAAAGCCTTGGTAGAAAAATTTCCAGAGTTCTCCTCGGACAAAATTACAGAGGAATTCAACAAATTCATTGAACAATGCAAGGCTGACGACTTTGATGAGCACATTGCTTTGCGCACCGTATTCACTTATCGATATGTTAAAACTGGAAACAGAGAAAGTGTTCTGAAAGGGTATGAAAAATCAATTGAACGCTGTGGACAAGCCATTAACGCAATGAAGGAATCTGAACCTAAACTGGAACCTAAGCCCGAACCTGAACAGGAAAACACCACCAAGTCTAGCTTTTCCTAAATTAGTTTAGCGAATGCAGGGTGGTTCTGCAAAATTGATTGGCTCTCCCCCAAATGTAGGGGCACTTTAATCGGATTATAGTAATCTAACTCATTGATTCCCCAATCAAAAAAAGATTAAAGTGCCAAGACAAGATATTAAATTCACCTGGTGCGTAGTAAAGGTATTCGTGAACGTTGGGATTGGGGGAGTGTTTAAGAAACGATTGAGTGTCAAGTTGGGCTAGCAGGATTATTCAATTGGATTGATGAGTGCATAACTTAAGAAGGTGAAGAGTTTACGTGACCAATTCCCTACACTCGATTTCTTTGCCTTCCCAAGATATTTTTAACTTATTGATTTACAGCGAGAAATGGCGCGCCCGGAAGGATTCGAACCTCCGACCCCCTGGTTCGTAGCTGTATGGATCACTATTAAATTCATTTGAAATCAATGCCTTGCGATGTAACGGTTTTACGAATTCCTGCCTAAAACGGCGTAAACAAGCGTGGATCTATGTGAGTTTGTGACAAATTCACTACACTGGTTTCGGTTGCGATGGTTTGAGTCGATAACCGATTTCTTGAATTAATGTGTATGGTGTGTATAATTTATTTATGAAAAGCGCAGACATAATAAAAATAATTGAGCGTGATGGTTGGATTAAATGTCATCAAAAGGGCAGTCATTGTCAATTTAAACATCCAACCAAGAAGGGCAGGGTCACGATACCCCATCCCAAAAAAGATTTACCTGTTAAAACACTAGCCAGCATTTTGAAGCAGGCTGGTATTAATAAGGAGGATATAAAATGAGATATCCGGTTGTTATTCATAAAGACGAAGGCAGTGATTTTGGTGTGATGGTTCCAGATATTCCGGGGTGTTATTCCGCTGGCAGTAGTTATGATGAAGCACTGAATAACGTCATTGAGGCGATTGAATGCCATCTTGAAGGATTGTTAGTTGATAATGAGTCTATCCCTGTCGGCTCACCGTTAGATCACTGGATTAATGAAGAAGAATTTTCTGGCGGCGTTTGGGCATTTGTTGATGTGGATTTAAGTCAAATATCCGGTAAGGCAAAACGTATTAATATTACCATGCCGGAACGGGTTTTAAACTTGATTGATTTGTATACAAAAAGCCATGCAATAAAAAATCGCTCCTCTTTTTTGGCGGATGCGGCGTTGAATTTTATTGAGAGTCATAAATAGCAATATATTTAGGTGCAGCCCTATATTCACTCAGGGCTGCTTCCGATTTCGATTTAATTCGTTGTTGTAATTGGCATAACCTCTTTATCAAAGAAATAAAAATAGATGACAGGTGTTGTCGTATTGGATGGATTTTCTACTATGTAATGTTGCATTACATTAGCTCCATGGCCAGAAGGCGATAGAGGGGTGTTAATGCAAAGATATTCATTATTATTAAATTCGATTTTCCACCAGTAGGACAAAGGTAATATATCTCCGTCAGGCGAAATTGAGGGATTAACAGAATGATTTACTGCTGTATCTAAATCGTATCTATTTCCTTTAACGATTAAGCTGGTTTTATCATTGCATGTGATCTGCCCATAGTTAAAATTGTTTATAGTCGACTCCCTGTGATCCATACATCCAGGTTGATCCTCATGGGCGGCTGGCATGGGTAAAGAAGTCATTACGACCGTGCCTTTAGCCGGTTTGCTATTTTTACAAGAATCAATGACTTCAACTGGTGGCGTAGCATAAGCTGACTGTAATAAGAATGATCCAATTAGTATAAATATGAATTTCAGTGGCATGGTTTTGTCCTCGTGGCAGTCATGAATTCTTGAGTGTATTTCCAGAATACAGTATGACCATATCCCGCAGTAGATTCTAGAGTATAATCATAATTTCCCAAGTCTCCTTCCAGATTCATTGGTGGTGTATCACCAATATTTAGAACGTCGTGAGAAGGATTTGTGAATTTGTACCCCCAGGGATAATGTAGATGCTTTGTCCCTGCAGTTTTTAGATCATTTCCATCCCAAAAGCATCCCCCATTAGAATAATCGACTCCATTGGGATCGAGTGCATTTAGGGCAATTTCGTTTAAAACAGGGAAATCCATCTCAAGATTAGAGCACAAAACCTCCCTTACCCGTAAATTGGGTGGGTTTGTAGATGAGATTTGTTTTTTCCTACTGGCTATGAAGTTATTAACGGTACTATAACCATAGGCTTTACTTTTTCTAACAAGGGCATTTGCGATTGCTGCTTTTTCTTCATAGGTACTATTTACTGATGCTTCTCCATAAACAATAGCTGCAATTAATTTCACCTCAGAAACTGTGGCTGGAGTTTCTGCGCAGTTTGATGTTGGTTTTATGCAGGTTAGCCGTATTCGTTCGGGCAAATACACCTACCCCTAAGCTAAAAATTGCATAAACTGAGCTTCTCAAAAAGAGGAGCTAAGAATGAAATCAAAAGAAGAATATTGGGATCGCCTATTTAAAGGGTATGAGCGAAGTGGGTTATCGCAAGAAGAGTTCTGCAGTGAGCAAGAGATTCCTATTGCAAAATTTAAGTATCAATGGCGTAAAAAGATAGAGTCCGCAAGTCAAAAGACTGATGCACCAAATAAGTCGGATAAACCGAGTCATTTTGAGCCGATAATGATTAGTGCCAAGGACTCTATTCGTCAGGAAGCTGTAACGAGTCAGTCGATTATTATCCGCTTTCCTAATCAGATTTGCTGTGAAGTAAAAGCAGATATCAAGAGCCGAGACTTTTCCTCCTTACTGAGTCAATTGAGGCTGCTATGCTGATTCCAGAAGAAGTACAGGTTTATTTATATTGCGGCATTACGGACATGAGGAAATCGATTAATACCTTGGCTATTTTAGTCAAAGAAGTATTTGGTATGGAGCTTGAATCAGGACGTCTATTTTTATTCCGTAGTCGCTGTGGCTCCAAACTCAAAGCCCTGTACTATGAGGAGTGTAGTTTTACTTTATGGTACCGAAGGTTAGAAAAAGGGAAATTCATTTTTCCGCGTAATACTCAAGGCCATATTGAGTTAACAAAAGACCATTTAAATTGGCTAATCGCTTCTAATAAATACACGTTTCATCAAGGAGAATAGCCTGTAATTTATCGCGATTTTCACTGAAAAAAGCTCAGACAATCAGGGTGGTTATGGTATAATGTGGTCATGCAAAATACCCATGACCACTCCATTTTTTCTTCTGAATTCCAAGCGATTCTCGCCCCACTTCAAGATGAAAATCAAGTCTTAAAGCAAGAAGCTCAGGAATGGAAAGAGAAATACCATCATCTTCTGGAGCAATTGCGCCTGGCCAAACAACAACGCTTTGGTCGCTCCTCAGAAGCCCATATAGGGCAAGGCGAATTGCACTTTGATGAAGCGGATTCAGTTGAGACAACAGAGCTACCTCAAGAAGAAAGTACAGTTACTGTAACCTACACCCAAAAAAAGCCAGTCCGACGCCCATTGCCAGAACATCTACCTCGTGAAGTGATAGAGCATGATATCCCAGCGAAAGACAAGCTTTCTGTCATTGCCCATGTTCGCCCCAAATATGCCTGCAACCGTTGCGATGAGGCCGTCTCTATCGCTCCCATGCCTTCATTATTTCTTCCTAAAAGTATGGCCACTCCAAGTCTTGTGGCCCATGCCATTGTCAGTAAATATGAAGACCATTTGCCTTTATATCGCCAAGAGCAGATGTGGGCTCGATTAGGTATCGAATTACCCCGAAATACCGTGTGTGGCTGGATAATGGCGGCGGCTGAAGTCTGCATGCCAATGAGAGATGCGCTTATGCAAGAACTAATTGCTTCGAATTACCTACAGGCCGATGAAACCACAGTGCAAGTGATGGATGAGCCGAATCGAAAGAATACCAGCACCAGTTATATGTGGGTCTATACAAACCATCAACCCGATAAAAAAGTGGTGCTTTTTGATTATCAACAAACTCGACAGGCTCAGTGGCCCAAAAAAATACTTAAGGATTTTAAGGGCTATCTGCAAACGGATGGATATAAGGGGTATGATTGGGTGGATGACCACCCGGATATTATTCATTTAGGCTGCTTCGCTCACGCCAGGAGGCCTTTTGCAAAGCTTGTAAAAATTGCCAAAACCACAGGAAAGTCGCATCAGGCTGTAGCTTATATTAAAAAGCTCTACCTGATTGAACAACAGGCTCGTAATAACCACTATTCCCATCAGCAACGATATGAGCTTCGCCTGCAACAGGCAAAACCCATCCTTGATGAGCTTAAAAGCTGGTTGGACAAAACGATAAAGACAACCGCACCTCAATCGGAATTAGGCAAGGCTCTGGATTATATGCATGTTCGATGGGATGAGCTCACCGCTTATCTTTTAGATGGCTGCCTTGAAATCGATAATAATCTCGTAGAAAATCTCATCAGGCCTTTTGCTTTGGGCAGGAAAAACTGGATGATGTCGGGTAGTCCACGCGGCGCACATGCCAGTGCATTATTCTATAGCCTCATTGCAACCGCCAAAGCCAATGAACTCAATCTCTTCAATTATTTAAAAACCCTTTTTGAAAACATCCGCTCTTGCAAGACAGCCGAAGATTATAAGGCTCTCTTGCCTTTTAACCTAAACCGAATTAATTAATTTTTCCCTTCAATGCAACCCGTATTTAGCCGAACGAATACGGTTAGCCCATCACCAGATAACATCCAAGTAGTATTAGGGCAAGCTTTAAACGCATTACACGACCACCAAGGAATGTTGTAATAGGCTAAAGAGCCATCGGCACAAAACCATGTGTCTGCGCCCATTAGGACATTATCTGTTGCTGAATAGCAAGCTGGATCGGCGTTTTTATGGGGTACAATTTTCCATGTGTAACCCCACGCAGTGAGATGCTGACAGGCAGATTTGTAGTCTTTTCCTACTACAACTTCAGGTCCGGTAGTGATTATATAGGCTAACTCTGATTGATAATTAAATATCTCAATGGAGGGTATAGTTTCTGAAATGTAAGCAAAACCATAATTAGATACTATCAAGTTGATAAAAAAAAAAGTAAAAAAGGCGATGGATAAGCATATATATTCCTTTAATAATTATTACTGCAAGGCAAGAGAATGTAATGATTAATTCCAGTGGTGGTTTTTCCAATTGGAATCTTCAAAATTTTAATCACATTCATAAGTTTTTAGAGGGGTTAATCTTATATCTCTGATAAAATAAATAATTCCCGTTTGTTTCAAATAATTTTTTAGTATCTGGATCAATAGAGAGGAGTTTTTGTAGATATTCAAGCCCCCCCAAAATCACCGCCTTACTAAACCCATCCATCCCCGACTTAATCACCAATCCCCCAAGCTCAATTTTCCGCCGAGTATCGGCCCGGCGCTTCTTCAATTTTTCAAGGGCGAGGGATTTTTCACAACGAGCAATCAGCTGCTGTTGTTTCTGAATTTTGGTTTTAGTGCTCATGCTTAAGCTCCCTGGCGATTTTGGCGAAAACCAAATCCAGTTGCTTTAAGTCAAAATGGTGGAGGCCGTGCTTGTAGGCAAGGGTGCCGATTTCGAGTTTGTTTTTATGCTGTAATTGCTCAAGCTTTTTTTTGGCTTGTTCAATTTTATCCATGAGAGCATCTTCCATTTGCGATCGTGTCATCTTTGACATGGTTGCTCCGCAAAAGTGATGTTGTCGCTGAAAAGCATACTGGCTCCGATCGGTGAAATCAACACCCGTTAAAACAAAACAAGCGAAGCGTCTCAATCCATCCCGAAAGCGAAAAGAGTAGGTAGGAACATCACATTACTGCGATATTCCCCCATAAAAACCGTACGTGCGACTTTCATCGCATACGGCTTCAATCAAGGAAACAGATTGTGTCTGTTTCTTTTCTAAGCCAATCTCAAGGATCAGCCGGTAACACTATAGGTATCTTTCGCAAGAACGTTTCTTAAAGTAATCATTATATTGGGGATGGTAGGGATTCGCAGCTCCAATTATTTTATTATGACGAATAATTTTAGTATCAGCTGCATGGCAAAGAGTTAACAGCTTTGCTTTTCTCCCTGTCCTACAAGCGAAAGTCATATTGCGACGATTTTCTATTGCTAGATAATACCGTTGCTTAACCCATCTTAAGTTTTTATTAGGATGTCGCCTGCATGCCCAGCGCCATAATGATCGCCAGATAAAATGGTCCACTTTTGTAAATGTTTCTTTAGCCACTATATGATGATGATAATTTGCCCAACCTTGGATTATAGGATTAAGTACGCCTATTACTTCCTCTTGTTTGGCAGTTCGGAGTTTTGTTATCATCGTTTTTACCTTCAGCTTAATTGCCTTAACATTTTTTGCTGAGGGTTTAATCAATAGTTTTTCGTTGGGTTTCCCCAACCTATATTTCCGTATATTTTGACCGAGAAAATCGAACCCTTGTGAAATATGTGTCACCTTAGTCTTTTGCTCAGAAAGCGTTAGACCACGGTATGCTAGAAAATCCTTTACTAGCGGTTTGACTTCGTCTTCAAGCAGTGACTTTGACTTTCCTGTGATGACAAAATCATCGGCATATCTCACGAAGTGCACTTGGTATTTACTGGTACGACTGGTGTGTCCGTCGTGTTTCAGTGATCCAAATTTCGTTGCCAGCAACGCTTCTAGACCATCCAATACCAAATTGGCCAACGTTGGAGAGATTATACCTCCTTGTGGCGTGCCTTCTTGGGTAGGAAACAAATGACCTTTATCAATATATCCAGCTTTTAGCCAGTGTCGAAGCATCTTCTTATCTAACATTACGTTATTAAGAATCCACTCGTGGCTAATCGTATCAAAACACCCTTTGATATCGCCTTCCAGTACCCATTGCGCTGCGCCTTTACGAGCAAGCATCACAAAGAGATGACTGATGGCATCATGAGTAGATCGTCGAGGGCGAAATCCATAAGAATTCCAATCAGCAGTGGTCTCTGAGACAGGTTCTAATGCAAGTAAGTATAATGCTTGCATCGCTCTGTCTAGCATAACTGGGATGCCAAGTGGTCTTTTAGTGTTATTAGATTTTGGGATATATACTCGCTTTAAAGGACATGGTTTGTATCCACGTCGCTTTAGTTGAGTGATGGCTTTTGATTTTGCTTCGGATGTTGACCATATTTTTCCATCAACACCAGCCGTTCTTTTGCCTTTATTTTCTGTAACTCGCTTTACGGCAATTGCTTTGGCCGAGAAGGAGTGAGTGAGCAGCCATTGTAATGAGTTCACCTTACGCCAGCGTTTCTCTCGTGTTGCCTTTGCGATACGTCGTTGCAGTTTCTTAACTTCTTCATGACAGGCTAACCAGTTTATGGTTTGCCAATCAATAGAAGTAGGAGCCGCATCCGCATCGGTAATTTGTGATGTAGTCATTTGCTTGTCTCCTTAAAAAAAAATTCTGCTAGTCTCTCGCAATGTTGACCAAGACCAAGTGGGCTGGCTTTCACCATAGAACAATCGTTCCTATCTTTTCCATTACAGAAAAGCGTTTGCTTTTTGGCCTATCTTCTGCCCGCTTCCGCATCAGTTTTCCTTGCGGTTAACCTGCCTTAAAAAAAATTTTTTAAGGCGCAAAATCGGGTTTACCTCGTTTCGCCTACATGACAAAATGGGGTTAGGTTCCGCCTATTCACCGCGCATGTTATTTGTCCGTGCAATTCAACCTCAGACTTGAATTGTCCCATGCATGCCATTTTGGCTTGAGCTTATCAGCTTCTTTAGCTCATCATTGCTTTCGATGTTTATCAGCAGTTCACTTACATTAACCATACCCATTAGCCTAGCCTTATTCCGGATGAAGCTTCCAGATTCGTGTCTTACTTGTCAGCAAATCCACGACGTTTAAATTAATAAACTTCAGTGCATTGTCATTCGAGCTCCGCACGCTATCGTTACCAATGACGCACGTCGAATTAGGCTACTATGAACGGAATCATAGGTACTCTAATAGTCCCGTAACGAAACCAATAAATGCATTCCGTAATTTGACTACCCGTACAATCACATAGACGACTTCTCGAGTCGCACCTAAGGGCGCAATATACAAACGTTGTTTGTGTTGCTAAGATAGCCGCATGGCTATCGCTTTCGCTCGCGTATCAATACACACTCGCTCGAAAGGACACAGCGCAGTAGCTGCCAGTGCTTACCGCACGGCGACCAAGCTATTAGACGAAAGAACAGGAACTGACTATGATTTTTCTAATCGTAGGGAAGTCGTTTTTTCTGAAATCATGCTGCCCGAAGGGGCTTCCGACAAATACCAGAATCGTGAATTGTTGTGGAATGACGTCGAGCGCGCCGAGACGCGAATCAATTCCCAATTATGCAAAGATGTCGTTCTTGCCCTCCCTAAAGAAGTAAGCACCATTGAACACATTGAATTGGCTCGCCGCTTTGCGCAAACCCATTTTGTTGATAAGGGATTGCCCTGTGATATCGCCATTCACGATGACAAGGATGGCAATCCGCACGTCCATATCTTAACGACCTTACGCCGATTGGAAGGTGAGCATTTCGCGAAATACAAGGCACGCGATTTAAATCCCGCCTTTGCCAAGGGCATGATTGTTGAAGGGGATTATTGGAATGAGCAATGGCGCTCGTTTCAAACCGATTATTTTCAGGAACAGCAAATCGACCTCTCCGTGGATTTAAATCATCTCATCAGTGAAAAGCACGAAGGGCGAAACCGGGATGAGGCGAATCATTATCTGCGCGAAGAAAACCAACTCATTCGTGAGGCGCGAAAAGAATTAGCCCTGCATGATTTGGATAATGTACTCAATCAACTGTCGCTCACTCATAGCGTGTTCACTCGCCGTGATATTGAAACGCTGCTGTTTAAAAGCATTCAACCTGATGCCGACAGCGCAGTTTATTTAAATCAGGTCGCTCAATTGCTTAATCACAAAGACGTCATTAGTTTAGGGGTGAATGACAGCGGCATCGAGTCCTACACCACCCGCCATCAATACATCGCCGAAGGCAGACTATTAAGCCATGTTGAAAAAATGAAGGCACGGCAGGGGCATGTTTACACAACACCGCCTGACATTTTCCTGCGAAACTATCAACTCAATGACGAACAACGGGATGCGTTTTCTTACATCACTCAGGGTAATGACATCAGCGTGCTGATTGGTCGCCCGGGTGTGGGTAAAAGCTATCTGCTAAAACCCATAAAAGAATATTTTGAAGCCAATGATTGCCGGGTCCTGGGCGTATCCCTCTCCGGTAAAGTCGCTAAAGCCCTGCAATCAGAAACCGGTATTGAGTCATCCACCATCACCTCATTAGCTTATCGACTGAGTACAAACCGAATGAAATTAAGGCGCAATGATGTACTGATTATTGATGAAGCCGGCATGGTCGATTTTTCAAGCCTTGCCTATTTAATCGAAGCCGCCAGCAAGGCCAAAGCCAAGGTCATTTTAGTCGGCGACCCCGACCAGTTAAAGCCCATTCACAAGGGGGAAATTTTCAGAGGCATTGCCGCACATACCGGTTATATTGAATTAGAACAAATCAGGCGTCAGCGCGATGAAGGCGACCGCATGGCCAGCATGGATTTAGCCAAAGGTGAAATCGCAAACGCATTAAATCACTATGCCCAAAAGGGAGCGATTCGTTTTGCTGATTATGTCTCGGAGTCGCAGGACGCCATGGTTAAATCTTGGGCTGCTGCAATTCATAACGTGGATGACTGCCAGAATAACACGATGCTCGCGTTCTCCAGAGCCGCTGTCTATTCGCTGAACGAACAGGCGCGCGAACATTTAAAAAATAAAGAGGTGATTGGCAGAGAAGAATTTCATTATTTTAATGCCGATGAAAATCAGGTTATCCCTCTGGCACAAGGTGAGCGCATTTTACTGCGCCAAAACGATAAAACCCTTGGCGTTCGCAATGGCGATTTAGCCACGATTCTTGCCATTGATGATAAAAGTCTTACTGCGCGATTGGACAGTGGCGAACAGGTAGTCATCCCCAAGAGCTACAACCACATTCAATACGGCTACGCGCTGACCGTATACAAAGCGCAGGGCATGACCGTGGATAATGTCAAAGTGCTTATTGACAGCCAGTACTGGAATCCACGGCTACGCGCTGACCGTACACAAAGCGCAGGGCATGACCGTGGATAATGTCAAAGTGCTTATTGACAGCCAGTACTGGAATCGCAATCTAAGCTTTGTCGCCTTAACCCGACATCGCGATTCGGTGGCCGTCTATGCCAACATACACCAGCATAAAGACATGGACACCCTATGCAAAGGCTTGTCACGAACAGTCACCAAAGACAACGTCATCGACTGGCCGCTGGATTTCGCCATGCGAGCCGGCTTTAATCCTGATAAGCTCATTGGCAAAGCGCTTAACCATATCGCCGAGGTTGGCCATAAAATCAAGGAAAAATACAACTACATCGCCAATTACGAGGAATACCTAAAGCAGCAACACGACAAAGAAAAAGCGCTGTCAAAGCAGGAAAGGCGCCTGATTTCTAAACAGGCCGCCGATTACATGGATGAGCAGGCGGAGTATTTTAAAATCCGTGCGCAAATCACCAAGGAAGCCAAACAACAAAACATCGACATCGGCCAGCACCCACGGTTTCAAAGCCTCTACCAGCAATCACTAGCCAGAGATGAAAAAGCCCATCAGCTTTGGAAAAACCATCATCAGCAATTGGCGGATAACCCCCATTTAAAAGAAGCCGCAGCCTCTATTGAGAAGGCCAGTCTGCGTTACGAGCGCTATCAGACCATCCTTGCGATTGCTCAGAAAAAGACTCTGAAAGAGCGTGCCATGCCACAGTTGGCCAGCATAAGCTGGAAAGCGGATGCTATTCATCTTTCGCAGGTGGCGAAGGAGTATGGGCTAAATCCACAGCAGCTGTATAAAGCCATTCAGGCCAGGCAGGCTGAGAGGGAGAAAGTGGTTTTTGATGAGCTTAAGCGAGACTATCCGGTTTTGAAGGAGTATGAGAGGCTCACTCAAACTCTTAAACAAATTAAGGGTTATAAGGCAGAACAGACGGATGCTCTACTTCAGAAAAATGTTCATAGTATTATGTCTAATGAGAGCCTTCGCAAGCAGCTTCAAGAAAAAATTCCCTTGTTTGTAAAAAATTTAGTAGGACGGTGCAATGATAATATTTATATTGAAAAGTTAAATTCCATTAGCACGACGTTAACTTAGGTAGATTCCTTTTATTCCATAATAAGGATAGGCTTATATTTCCAATTATAAGTAATGGCAATATAAATTAATGTTGTACTGGTTGACTAGCATCCTAGTTAGTCACTTCGTATTTGTTAGGCTTAAAGCGGCTGCAATCAATTGTTTGTAATTTATTGCTTTCAGCTGAATAAAGTTAAGTGCTAACAATAATGAAGAAATACCAATTCGGTAATCCCCCCGAAAAATAACTGATGCCAAAAGTAGAATTTTCTCATAATCTATGCGGGAGGAGATTC
>NZ_LNYA01000024.1:380828-380898 GCF_001467615.1 Legionella erythra
GTAATCCCCCCGAAAAATAACTGATGCCAAAAGTAGAATTTTCTCATAATCTATGCGGGAGGAGATTCTT
>NZ_LNYA01000024.1:380908-384546 GCF_001467615.1 Legionella erythra
ATCTCGATTATTTGCAATATTCCTCATACGCCGCAGACTTAGACATTTTGTCGTAAAAACTGTTAACCCGCAGGTAGAACAGTTCCCTCTAAAGAACCAAAGCCTATTTTATGAGAACCTACCTCACAATACCCAGTAATGATTATGGTATCCCCATCCAAAAAAAAGGCTCGCTCACTGCCGTCATCGAGCTTGATAGGCTGCTTACCGTTAAATGTGATTTCCAGCAGGCTTCCCCAGCTCTCTCTAGCAGGACCGCTGATTGTTCCTGTACCCAATAAATCACCAGTCTTTAAAATACAGTTATTCACCGTATGATGAGCAATCATTTGCTCCATACTCCAATACAGCTCCGTGCTGTTGGTTTCGCAGATTTTAGTTCTTATTTTGGAACCAGCAGGCTGTATCTCGACAAGCAATTTAATATCCGGTAACTGGCGTGTGTTGCTGTAAAGGTATTCCACTGGCCTTGGATCCTGCTCGGGACAATTTTTCATGGCAGGGATTAATGCTTCAAACGGGATAACCCAGGTTGATATCGACGTGGCAAAGCTTTTTGCCAGGAAAGGGCCTAAAGGCTGGTACTCAAATGCCTGAATATCTCTTGCACTCCAATCGTTTAATAACACACAGCCAAATAAATGAGATCGGGCCTCATGGATGGTAATTGGCTTACGGTCAGGATTACCCTGCCCTATAAATAACCCCAATTCGAGCTCAAAATCCAATTTACGACACGGTTCATAGACGGGTGGCTCATCCGGAGAAAGCTTAATTTGTCCTCTGGGTCGTATCACATCGGTACCGGAAGGAAAAACTGTACTAGCCCTGCCATTGTATGCGACAGGCAAGTATTTCCAATTGGGTAAAAGCGCATTTTCATTACTTCGAAACAATTTACCCACATTGGTTGCATGATGCTCGGCGGCATAGAAATCAGTAAACCCTTCTATTTTGAAAGGTAAAGCCATTTGGATTTCACTGAGGGGAATAAGAGCCCGTTGCAATAATGATTGGTTATCCTTAAGCTCATCATTATCAACGGATAATAATGTTTGAATTCTTTGCCGGACACTGGACCAATGCTTAGCCCCTAAGGAAGCAAAATAATTTAGACTGCTTTGACTAAAAACAGGTTCTTCGCTGCTCATGTTGATAAGCTTTTCTTTTTCGAGTAACGCAAGATCAAGAACGTAATCACCTATGGCTGTGCCTACTCTTGGCGAGGAATCCGCTGTATAAAACACGCCATACGGTAAATTATGTATAGAAAACAGAGAATCATCTGATCCCTCAACAAAGGAAATTAATTCCCGGGTAAAATTATTCATTTATCTCGATAACGATAACCAGAATGAGTTAGGCATCTTAATAATTTATCTATAATAAATGAAGGATTATTTGGTAAAGAGTGGAAATTGGCGAAAATAGATGTACGCGGTTTAAACACCTCAAAGCTATTTATCCACAATTATTGGAAATCGATTGTTCCACGTCCTGCTATTTCACTTGACAGATAAAATCTGCCCATTCAGCATATGGCATTATTGAAATGCTGAACCATTTTCCCACCTAGAATCACGTTAACGTTAAATGATAGTTCAAATAACATCCCCATGTTTTTCATGGCTGAATAACAAAACATCGCCGTATTTTGCTTTGCAGATATGAAAAACAACACCATGTTTTGTTGACTTAAACATATTATTACTTATAATTTAGTATATTACTAATGATAAGCCTATTAAATGAAACGAACTCTATTAAATTATATGGACAACTGGCTGGCTTCACCTGACCGGAAACCATTAGTCATTCGTGGGGCAAGACAAGTTGGTAAAACATGGCTGGTAAGACACTTGGCTGAAAAGACAGGAATGCAATTAATTGAACTCAACTTCGAGAAACGACCCTCTTTTGCCAGCCTTTTTGATTCTAATGATATAAATCAAATCTTATTAAATTTAAGCACGATATTAAATCAGAAAATAGAACCCCAAAAGTGCTTATTATTCCTGGATGAAATACAGGCAGCACCTCAACTGCTTAGCAAACTCCGTTGGTTTGCAGAAGATTTACCCCAGTTAGCAGTAATATCTGCCGGCTCTCTATTAGAATTTATTCTAGCGGAGCACTCATTTAGCATGCCCGTTGGGCGAGTTAGCTATATGCATTTGGAACCATTGTCATTTGATGAATTTTTACTAGCAAATGACAAAAAATTACTTTACGACTATTTAAGTCAATATGATTTAAGTGTCGAGATCCCCTCTGCGATTCATGAGCAATTAACTTCTTTATTTAAAGAATATCTGATAATCGGCGGTATGCCCGCTGTAGTCTCTAATTGGTCTGTTGAGCGCTCTCTGAATAGAGTTAGCCAAATACAAAATGACTTATTGGCCACCTATCGCGATGACTTTTCAAAATATAAAGGTCGTTTAGCGACAGAAAGATTAGAAGAAGCACTGAATTCTATTCCAAAAATGCTTGGACAAAAATTTGTATTTAGTAGAGTTAATAAATCGATTCAAGCATCAACAATAAAGCATGTATTAGATCTATTAGAAAAAGCCCGAGTTAGTCACCGAGTACAAAGTAGCTCCGCAAATGGTGTTCCCCTCGCATCTGAAATTAAAGAAAAATTTTTTAAAGAAATTTTCCTTGATATAGGCTTATGTAGTACCGCACTAGGTCTGAGTTTAAACCAAATTAATTCCACAAATGAAATTCTTTTGATTAATAATGGTGGAATCGCTGAACAGGTAGTTGGCCAATTACTAAGAACAATTGAGCCACCCTATATTGAACCCGCTTTGTATTATTGGCATAGAGAAGAGGCCAATTCCAGTGCGGAAATTGATTATGTAATCCAACATGGTAATAGAATAATACCTATTGAAGTAAAAGCTGGTGCCACAGGAAGCCTAAAGTCATTACATGTTTTCATGGGATTAAAGAAATTATCTCTCGCCATGCGAATTAATTCTGATTATCCAAGTAAAACTAATGTAGATGTAAAAGATAGTTTAGGGAACTCCGTAAACTATACTTTTATATCCATTCCCTTTTATCTTGTGGGGCAGATACATCGATTGCTTGGCTTGCTTAATTAACATATAAAGTGCAAAAACCAATCATAGCACTCATATGGATTGACATAAAAACTTTGAAAATTATAGAACAAGGGTTAGAGTACTATGCTGCTGATTGAGTGCCCCCGTAAATGGGAAAGACCCAAAGTTTGGTGCTGATTGAGGGTGAATAGTGCCTCTATGGTGCCGCAGTAGGGGATATATCTTAAATTTTACCTATAAATCAAGGAGTTATATGGTGGCGGCTATTTAATTTGTTAATCAATATGTTGTATTTAAATGATTATTTTCTTGCGCAATAAAAATATACCCCCAAATATACCCCCTGTTTGAATGTTGCTGGGCTATTTTCTTAAGCGTTGTTTTATTTTTTAATCCTCTTAAAAAGGAAGATTTTTGTTGCAGACTCCTTCATAACAAAGCTTAGTCTAAACTAATAACATTAGTACATAAACTAGGTATGGAACAATAGGGGTAATCCCCCCGAAAAATAACTGATGCCAAAAGTAGAATTTTCTCATAATCTATGCGGGAGGAGATTCT
>NZ_LNYA01000024.1:384556-386665 GCF_001467615.1 Legionella erythra
ACTTAATTTTGGTTTCGCAAATTGCTGGAAATACTCGACCACAAGTGGGATATAAGTGGCTACCCTGAGAGAGTGAGCCAAGCCATGATTAGGGCGATGGATTACCTGATTATCACGTGCCAATACAGCATCAGTGCTTTCCAGCTCAGTTTCTTGATAAGCCTTACTTAAGTGATGGGTATAGACATAGCCTGCTTCCCTGATTAACCCAGATGAATTATCTATCTTAAGTTGCATAATAAGATGACTGATTTTAGTTGAGGCATCCTTCAACGGCTCATATAACAAATTGGAGTCCCTTACTTTTTCAACAAGCTTTCTCATTTTCTTGTTAAGAGCCTCAAGCTTTGCTATTTTATCACTGGTTTTATGCTTGTTGTCTTCAAACCAGAAAATGAGCTTGTCGAACTGTTTTATCTGGTCCTGAAGCTCCACAATCTCCGTTTTTTTAATAGAATTACTAAGCGATCTCCATAATGAGAATGACGTTTTCTGTGGAGGGGGAACCTGCCGTATTAAATAATCAACTTGTTCACGAAGAGAAATAAGCTGTGTCCTGATCCCAGCATTGACAGTCGAGTAAGAGGAAGGATCAATACCATCAAGGCTTCTCACGACAAAAGCTTCAAATACCTTTCTGCCCTTGTCCTCACTGAAGGAACCGAATGCTAATTGTGTGCCTGGAACAAGAAGAACCTCCTGCTCATCGCCTTTATAAGACAAATCCTGGACTCGCTTACCAATCGCATGGTGAGGTTGAGAAATCTTCAGCGTTGTGTCGGTGCCTGATAATTTCATGGCATTCATGTCTTCAGAAGAGCTGATAAATCCATCCTGGCGTACGGGGATATGAGTGTCGATTGCTTTATGGCGTTGTTTCCATACGCTTTCAGGGATTCGATAGCTACTCTCAGCGCGATAAACTTCCTGGAGGTTGCTGTCATCGGAATCATTAGGTAGTTCTAATCGGGTTAAACCATGAGCGGCAAGGCAACTGGCCAGAACAATTTCTTTCACTATCACAGTTAATTTTTCCCATGACAGTTCTTTAAAGCTTATATCACGCCCCTGACTTCGTAAAAAGGCATTAATTTCTTCATAGAAATTTGAAGTGTACAGCGTTATTGCCAGTTTTTCGCCATACTTCAACTGTGTATAACGTTTATTTTTATCAGCTTTTTCATAATCTTCTCGTCGGGGAATAAATACACCACCCTCTAGCGAGGGTTTATGGCTAGCGGTTTCAATAAACATTTCATAATGCTCGGAAACCTCGTCTGAAAAGGAAAAATGCTCGAAATCAGGCTGATGCAGTAAAATTTGAGTTAGATTGAAGATCTGATCGTTAAATCCTACCTCCAACTCACCCAATGGATTAAAGCGGCATTGAGCTTTCTGGGTCGGATTTAGAAATAATCTTACAATTTTTTCCAAATCTTTTGTGGCGTCGCTCTTTAGTCTGGGTCCTTTTTTGAGATGCCCAAGCACTTTACTGTAAGACATTGACAAAAGCTCAAACAAAATGACCTATTATTATTCTAGTCCAGTTAGACTTAATTTCAAGCACACGGTGCTTTTGTACATTATCCCGCTAAACTATGTACGCTAAGTCTTTTGTATATGGTAATCCCCCCGAAAAATAACAGATGTCAAAAGTAGAATTTCTCATAATCTATGTTGGAGGAAATTCTTCATGAAAATATCAAAATTTAGTAACAGTCAAATATTATCGATTCTAAAACAAGCGGAGGCAGGTCAGACGGTGCCTGATTTATGCCGTGAGCACGGAATCAGTTCAGCGACTTTCTATAAATGGCGTGCGAGATATGGAGGAATGGATGTATCGATGATGTCGCGCATGAAAGAGCTTGAGGCAGAAAACAGCCGATTAAAGAAGATGTACGCGGAAGAGCGTCTAAAAGCCGAAATACTGAAAGAGGCCATTGAAAAAAAGTGGTAACACCGTCGCGCCGCAGGGAATTGGCGCAAAAGGCGGTGATGGACTATGCCATTTCTGTTCGAACGGCGTGCCTGATTTTTAGCATCAGTGAAACCTGTTATCGCTATATCGCCAGGTTGAGCGATGAAAATGCCCAAATTGCTGACTGG
>NZ_LNYA01000025.1 GCF_001467615.1 Legionella erythra
TTTATGATCGAATTCGGTGATAGAGTCACCGAGTAATAGAATGGCTAGTTACACAGAATTTCGGACAGACTCGCTGGCTTTAGTAGCTGCTTAAACCTCTATTTTTGATGTCAGTTAAATATGGGGGGATTACCCCCATATAACAGCTACAATCACTGAACGCATAAGCTCCCTAATTGTATCAGAGTCAAATACAGGCTCGTTCGGTAAAACCATCTTTACTGCAAACGCGTCTGCAACAATAAATACCATGCTAAAAATAGCTATTCCAATAAACCATTTTGGAAAGTTTCTGCTCTTAGAGAAGAACATGTATGCAAGATATAGCAAGAGCATGATCAAAATACAATTGATCAATAATTCTCCGATTATGACTGGTCCCCAAAGTGGGTTATATGCATCACTTCCTTTTGTTGTCAGAGCTTCCCATGTACCTGATGAAAATATTTGTGGATATGTAGTCAAGAGGGAATTGACAATCCTTATCGGTGACAAAACTATTCCTATGGCCACTAGTATGTAGTAGTTCAAACTTGATCTGACAGTTGCCGGTTTTTCAGAAGTGTCTGTCAGGTCAAATTTAGTTTATA
>NZ_LNYA01000026.1:0-321 GCF_001467615.1 Legionella erythra
CAGCTCTGCCAGAATCTCAATAGTGAAGAACTGAAGAAACTGCAACTTTGCATGCTTTTTAGTGTTTCTGGACGCGAATCGGATCTTGCTTTTAAAAGCAACCCAGATAAGTACCGAGAATATCGTCAGCGATGTGCTGAACAGTTCACTCTGTATGCACGGGGCAAAATGTCAAAGGACGATGTCAAGAAATACGCAGAACTGATCCTCAACATGGGTAATCCAGATTACTTAAAATCAAAAAACATCACCCCTAAAAAGCAAGCTCTTTTCCACATCATGAATCTGGCGCACAAATTGGATCTGATGCGGTGCTACCAT
>NZ_LNYA01000026.1:443-4309 GCF_001467615.1 Legionella erythra
CCCAAAAACGCCACTTTAATGCGTTATTAAAAACCGTTACTCAACGTATCCACGCAACCGGGGATAGACTTTATTGTCAAGTGAAGGATAATCAACTAATGTCCTTGACCGAGGATTATAATTTCCCGGTTTTTGCCAGAGCCAGTTCGGATGCGAGTGAGTGTTTACAACTTATTGCAGAGGCTGACACTCCTAATCTCACCAGGGCCTCCTCCTACTCAGTCGAATCAACGATACTGCCATCGACTGCTGATAATCAGGCTGATAATTTACAAAAAACCTTTATTTTTCTTGACAGCATTGAAAATTATACTCTAGCTCTGCTTAAATTTTTAACTGCTGTAAAATCAACAGGGATTACTGAAATTGATGAAGTGAAAAAGGATGGCCGCTATTTATTGCAAAAATTAATTCCAAAAGAAGAGCACTATATCCTACTGGCAGAAACAGCTTATATGGATACTAAACCTATTTCCATTACTTTAACTAATGACGATTTATATTTGTTACTTTTGAAAATGCCACAGGAAATGTTGGAGGACGGCTACTCGGCAGAAGATGTCGTAACACTTTTAAATAAATCACTAGGTCAATTGCATATATCAGCGCTGGATAAAGTCGACTCTTCTTATCAAATAACTGCTGTTGCGCAGAATGAACCAAGTGGGCCAGTGCGGATCAAACTTGTAAGTTCACAGACGGGATTGAATCCTATAGAGGTTTCACTATCTCGATCGGAGCTCTTCGATTGTTTAAAATCACTTAGTCAAGAGGAGAAATTTACTCTGAAACATTTTACTTAAATGAACTAGTTTTGACTGATGTGGTCAAGCAAATTATCGGAAAAATCATCACCATAAACCCGTGGATCCTGACCATCAGAACATGCTGGATTTTGTGAAGCAAATTGCTGAGAAAAGTGGATTTTCCTATGGCAGCCGGAGGATGATGTGGTCAAGCAAATTTGTACACCCCAGTTAAGCCGCGTTCATCATTAATTCCCAGTAATTTTTTTCAAATTGATTCGGACTTTGATAATCCAAAAACGAATGCAATCTTTGATTGTTATAAAACATAGGTCACTTCCACTCGGTTTTTGTGGTTAGGTTTTCTACGGGATTGGTCAAATCCCTCTGATGTGTGCCCAAATCATTAAATCACCTCACTCACAGGTACCGATTCGATGCTAACGATATCATCTAGATATTGGATTTGACATTTGCCTAGCCGCTGGACAAAGATTATATTTGGATTGTACCCTATTTTATCTCTTTCTAGTTTAGCCAATATGACATCTTCTTGTAAATTGACACTAGCAAGACAAGGTTTCTCGTAAAGTACTTGATTGAAAGTAGAAGTTTCTCTTTTAATTTTTTCTTTTGCTGCTTTTTCGGATTTAAACAGAGTTACTCCAGATGAAAATGAATTCCTTATATCATCAGGTGTAACATCAATGTTTTTAAAGGAATCGTTTAAAATAGCATCCCATATGCTATCTGAAAAAACTTTGTATGCTACATTTTTGCCAACCGCATAGAAATGGCTGTCTTTATATAGGACGGTTAATCCAATTATTTTTGCATTACGCTCTATTTTCAAGAATATATTAACAAAGTGATATAATTCTTTGGAGGTGGCCCGTAAATTTATAAGTGTATTTAAATCGAGAAAGGGAAATAGATCGTCGATAAGAACCTCTTTTGGCACTGTAGATAAAGGGATATTTTCAGCTTGAGGAGTTTCCTGTTTACCACCATAGGTACCGGTTATCAAAGACGCCATCTTTTTAAACATAAATAATCCTATTTAACTATCATCAATACAGGTCAGTTTAGCAAGTGAGTATACCTGCTGTAGAACGCAACATTGTGTTACTCTTTTAATCTTGCAATTATGCCATCATACTTTTCTATTTATTTAAATAAATTCATAATCCGTGCGCATTATTCTCATCAGGTTGTATATGTCTAATCGATTTATTGAAGTCATCGTAACCATATCTAACAAAAGGATCTTCGTCAATGAGACCTGTTTCCTCCGCTCCTTCTTCGAAGGGTATATCAGCATTGATACCGCCACCCGAAACATCATTTGTCCATGCATCATGCGTGTAGCTCGAATAATACCCCAATTTTCTGTTTGAACGTGGTGGGGTATCAGTGGAGTTTCTTATGCGCGCATCTTTCAGGGCTTCTTCTATTTTTGATAGAATTTGAATAAATTTATCTCCGTCAAAATTAGGGCTATCACTACAGAAAATTACAAACTCTCGGCCTTTCATTGTTTTACTGCTTTGAGATTTGACCGCATATCGTTCATTCATTACTTTGAAGGAACCTAAATTATTATCCAAAGCAATTTTTGCAATAATAGCTAGTGCTTTAACTATATCTTCATGATGAATTGATAAATTTATCTTCCAGTCAGATTTTTTTTCATTTATCCTATCAAGATTAGATTTTTTATATACGACCCACGTGTCGTTAAATATTGACAAAGAAAAATTGACGAATGATGGCGGTAAAGTATTTGGTTGGCTTTGAACTTTTTTATAGTAGTCTAAAATCCCATTTTCATCACCTTGATTGGTTTCTTTTCGTGATAATGAGAAAATTGAAAAAACCGTACTTATAAAAGAAGGTGTTGGCGATGAGCTACTGTTTTTTTCATATCTTTTCCAAAGCTTCGAACGCTCTTTAATTAGGGTAAAAAAAAGTTGTTTTTTGGTATTACTCAACTTACTCAATGAAGTTTCTTCCAAGATTTCAATGGGAACCACCTTAAAAATCATATAGTAGCTATTATTAAAAAAATCTATCGCTTTATCCTTGTCTCTTTGATACATTACGGTCAAATAATCTAGCTCGAAGTCAAGCATAAAAGCCAATATTTTAAGTGATTCTTTTCTTGAGCCATCTGCAGTCCATGAGTTATGATTAAATAGCTCTACAGCCTGAGCGCTTGTAATGTAGTTTTGCTTGCGTTTATTGTTATTGCCAGATAACCCTAAGAACTCAACAACCTTTTCTCTCTGCTTTGGGGTTAAGGGTACTTCTGATAATAAATCCCGACTCCCCCATCTATCAAAATAATATAAGTTACCCTCTTCCGTGTACACATAGGCGGGAAGATCATTTTTTTTTGCAAGTTCATCTGTTATCTTCCTGTTATTCGAATTGGCTTCAATCTCTGCCTCTTTCCGTACAAGAATTGGTATGCTACCATCTGGGTTTTTGTAAAGATTATAAAATTCGATTTTATCTAAATAACCAGGCATCTTTCTCATCATAAACTCAGCCTGCTCGAAGGCATCGTTTATTGAATTTTTTTCATACCCGAATTCAAGTTCTATTTGGTCTATCTGGCGTCGAATATCAGACTCTTTAACAGTTGGACTAAAGTTCACTGATGAGGTTCGCAAATCACCTGTCGAGAACTTACTGAAAAACTTCCTTCTCTCTTTTTTATTTGGCATGTTTTTTAAAAAAATATCCATGGCGCTTGGAATATTTTCTCCTTTAATTTCAGCCTTGTTAAAACCCGTGTCAAGGTTAAAATATAAAATAGATTTTGTATCTATGGTAAATAGGTGCTTGGATTTAATATCTTCATCTGAATTACAAACTTGAGTCAAAAATTCGTTTCTCAAGTTTAACATGGCTCTTGCAACATGATCTGGTACAGATGCCCGATTTAAATCCGTAGAATGTCCAATTTTATAAATGTCAAGTATCGCAAAAAAAACTTTTCTTATAGCTTCTATTTTTTCATCGATTGAATTTTTATCTTTCAGCATATCATGGATGTTTAAATCCCTATTTTCTTTTATAAAAGAAAGCTCTGTAATATTATCAAGATGTTTTTCG
>NZ_LNYA01000027.1 GCF_001467615.1 Legionella erythra
TCCCTCTCCCTCTGGGAGAGGGAATAGGAAGGCGGTGGTTATGAGATAACTCCCTCTCCCTCTGGGAGAGGGTTGGGGAGAGGGGACCTGGAAGTGCTTTCCTGGAGTCGATAAGTATTTAGAATGAATAATCAATCGCTTAGCGGATGTCTGGGGTATGCCCATCAAAAAGGTACAAATTCTCGCCAAATGGTCACTTCCGCGTGTATAATGAAGAAAATAATTCTTTCTGGCTAATCCATGCGATCCATTGTGGTCATTTTGATACTTGCACTTATCGGCCTGCAATATAAATTGTGGTTGGGCGATGGCAGTGTTTTACAATGGCAACAACTTGAGCAAAAGATAGTCGATCAGCAAAAAGAAAATAAAAAGCTGGCCGCCCGTAATCGAGCGATTGAAGCCGACATTCTCGAACTGAAAAGCGGCGAGCAGGCTCTGGAAGAGCAGGCGCGGTATGAGCTTGGCATGATTAAACATGATGAAGTCTATTATCAGTTTGTAGAATAGTCTCTTGCCCTCATTTTTTGGCTATGTTCCCTTTTTTAATTCACGCCTTAATTGCCGGCGGAATGTTTGATAATCCACTTCCAACGCATGACGTACACTGGTCTTGAAACGTGAGCGTGACGCTTTGATTTCGCGGTTGATTTTTGCACTGATGTTACTGGGACGGCGTAATGAGCCGGCGATAATTTTAGCCGCGATTTTAGCCTGGTAATCGGCCAGCGGCCATATGCATCCCTGTGGTTGAAACAAACCAATAAAATAAAGATTATCCAATGTAGCATGCATCATTTTGCGGTAAAGCGGAATATGGGTCAGTTGGCTGTAATCAAGAAAATCCTTGTCGAAAAAAGGGAAACTGATTTGATAGCCGGTGGCAAAAATGATCACATCAAACTCGTCCTGTTTGCCATCCATAAAATGCACCGTGTTACCTTCCAAGCGGGCAATGCCCGGCTTCGGAAAAATTTTGCCGTGGCGAATAAAATAAAGCAATTCTGAGTTGATGGTCGGGTGAATGGCCAGTGGTTTGCAATGCGGCTTTTGTAATTTGTATTTCGAATAACGGCCTTGCAGGATGCGGATAATACTCGCTGCCAGAAGTTGTTTGGGCCAGTGAGGTATCCAGCGGATTTTGTTAAAAGCGATGTCAGTGGGCTTGCCAAAAATAAATTTGGGGAAAATGTGCTGACCCCGCCGCATGCTGATGCAGGTTTTTGGTGACAGGCGGGAGATTTCCACCGCGATATCGCAGGCGGAGTTGCCGCCGCCGACAACTAAAACCCGCTTGTCTTTAAAAGGAGCCGCTTTTTTATAATGATGGGCATGGAGGATCTCGCCGTTAAAGTGTCCCGGGTAGTCAGGCATTCTTGGATCCCAGTGATGGCCGTTGGCAATCAGCAGGTAATCAAACACGCGTTCGTGCAATCCGTCCTCATTGCGATAAATGACTTGCCAAGTTTTATCGGCCTGCAAATGTATTCTTTCAACTGTCGTATTGAAGGCAATGTAGGGTTCAATACCAAAATGTTCGGCATATTTTTCGAAGTAAGTCAGAATCTGCTGATGAGAAGGGTATTCGGGGTAGCCGGGCAGCATCGGGAAATCTTCAAACTGCGACAGGTATTTTGAACTGATGATGTGCGTGGTTTCATAGACGCTGGAATGCTGGTTGCCTTCATCAAAAACCCAATTGCCGCCAAGGCGGTTGCTTTTTTCAAAAACCTGAAAATTGCTTAGACCCTGTTCAAGCAAATTTTTAGCGGCTGTGAGGCCGCTTGGGCCTGCACCCACAACACAGATACTGGGTAAATCATTGCTTTGTTTCATAAAAATACTTACTTCAGTTAAGTTTTAGTGCTGTCGCGCCGTTTGCGGCTTGTGCATGACAGCCAAAATATTATTCAGCATCAGCTGCTGGATTTCTTTGTTTTTCTCAATAGTGAAATGGTTTACGCCCACATTGTTTAATGTGGTGACGTTGATGTTATCGACCTGAGTGTGCTTGGGATCAAGGACTTTAACGCGAAGACCGCTAAACAGGGGTACAAATGACGGTTTGTAGAGATTAATAACATGTTTGACATTCGGTGGGACGGCTAAAGGTGATACCGCATCGACCGTGATTAATAAATCAACTGGAATATTAGCGGCATAGAGAATGCGAGCCACTTTGATCTGATCATTGGCGCCTAACGAGTGGCCAACCAAAATAATGGGCCTGTGTAAGTTGCCGGCGCGGTATTGGCGCACGATGCTTCTGCCTAATTCACTGGAGCGAAACCAAACCGTGCTTTCCGTTTTAATCTGGTAATTTTTTTCAAGGGTGGCCTGCAACTGGTTCATGCCGGTACTAAAGATACCGCCAAGGCCGCCGCGCATGACATAGACACTCGCTGCCAGGTTATCGCCGCTGGCTTTGCCTGCAATCGTGCTTCGAGTCGTAGCCAAATCAAGGCAACCGCCTAATGTCAGGCTTATTAACAGTATTCCAACAGAAAAAATCGCGTGTCTGTTTTTTTTTCGATTATCCCTGTTCATGTGAATGTCTGGTCGCAAAGAGTAGGTTGATTTTACCTAAATTTATGGCGAGATAAAACCTAAATCAGGCGGGTTGCCTCCAGGGATTAAAACCGAACAAAATAACAATTGTTAATTTAATATTCATTCAGTTCTTATTTCTTAAGGTTTACATAATATTCGGGCAATAAAATAACGGGATTGATAAAACAGGTTTGATTTGAATCAAAACCTGACTGACGATACAAAAGAGGCATTATGCAGACCAAATTGGAAGATAAAGACTTGGATGGTCAACAACATTTTATCGGTGTTTTCGTTAAAGATACGAAAGAGGGGCCTGGCCATGCTTCGGTTTGTACTGTAAAAAAGAAAGCGGGTGAGGAAACCGAGGTAACCCACACCAGTATTTATCCCGGTCCTTTGGGTTCTTTGATTAACGGGATGCTTTTTGGTTCTGTTCCGGTGCGAGCCCTGTTGGCGTCAACGCATGAACAGGATTTGGATGAGTCTGATCACGTCTTGTTGAAACCCGTGGATGAAACCGCCTATAAAGAAGCCCAGGCGACTCAACGGCTGATCGAGCGCAGCACGTCTAAAGGGCATACCATGTATAGCGTATTTGGTAAATTTAACCCGGTCGCGGCCATGACGTCCCGGTTTTTCAGCGCGCACAAAAGCGCCCAACAAACGATCAAAAATTATCAGGATCATTTAGGCGTCCAACCACCTGAAGACATGTGCGGTATCGTTGTTTATCCAAACAATTCCCATGTGGTTGAGCCGGTTGAAGTTCATAATTGTACATCTACCGTGGGTGAAGTGTTGCGTGTTGCAGGTGTTGATGTCCCTGAAACGCTGGTACCGTCGTTTTTCCCACCGAGACTTGAAAATACCGGCTTTGTCCGCGTGGACAAAAAAGAGTTTACCAGCCGGTTCTTCGATAGCGCCTCGTCAACGGCGGAAACCTCTTCAAACATCAAAGGTTCGGTAAGTCCTTCATCCAGCTTATGATGCTATGGTATTCACCCGGCTTGGTCGATGGGTGTATACCCTGGCAAGTGAGCTGTAGGCGCACAACTCCCGCTTCAGGACTCTATGGGAGCTGTGCAAAAAGCACAGTACTTGGCAAAAAGACATTTTTCATCGCCCAAACCCAGAGACAGGTGCCTGGACCTTGGCTTAATTTAATTTAATACCTGCATGCCGGAGTTCATCCGCAAGACCATCAGGCGTTATTCCCCAGGGCTTGCTGGTTTCAATGCTTGCCCCCCCGGCATTTAAAACGTCTGCCACTAAAGTGCTGCAATTGGTTACCTGCGTCAGCCTAAGCGGGGATTGCCTTTGTTTGTTCATATATGAATGGATATCAAGGGGATCGTACGCAATAAAATGGGTTGCGTCTTGCAGTAGTTTGACTACATCAACCTTTGGCAGCAACTGGTAATGCATGTCTCCCTCATCAATTTGTTTTTTTACCTGTAATAGCCGTTGTTGCATGGCATTGGTATCCAGATGATCAAGTGCAAACGTTAAATCGGGTTTTTTCGGTGGTCTTTCTGATGTGGGTAAAGGAGACGGTGTATCCATGTCGGTGAAAAGCGGGTTTTGGCCGGCGTTGGCTTCCAATTGCATATCCTGCATCAGATTTTGTGCCATATCGGCCTCTAGAGGCAATACGGCCATGGGGCCCATGGAAGGGAAATTACTGGGATGAATGCTGCCGTAATCCCCCTCGTCATCGGGATTTAATTTTGGTTTTGAGCCGCCAATCTGAATAGCGGCATGCCCAGGCCCATTCAAGGTTTTAAGCCATATATAGACATAAGAACTCTGATTTTTGTTCGATTGTGGCATTGCGGATGAATCAGGGGTTGATGCAGCCCCACTGCTTGGGATATTGTCTTGTTCTGTTGTGATTTTTTTATCCAATGGCACAGCAATGGGCTGTTCAGTGAGACGAACAGGCGTGGTGTATCTTTGCTTATGGGTATAAAAATAACGGGTAAGCCATTCAAACATGATCAGTCCTTATTGAGCAGGCTCAGCGACGACTGGGCCTGGTTGTTGATGGCGATGGTAACCTGTACCTGGTTGATATTCAAGTTTTTTGATAAAATTTTAAACATTTATCAGGTCAACGGGCACAGCCACAGGGGGTGTCTCCCATAAACTTAGCACATAGCCGCCGCTGCCGGATCCGGTTGGTTTCACTGCGAGTGCCCCATGATCGTAGAGCATGTTCATGTGCTGATGCAGATTTTCGCTGACTAATCCCCATTGTTTAAAGCAGTCCCCGCCCAGACGGATGGCTTCGGCCAGCAAGGGCAGGGCTTTGTTATCTGATCGGCCAAGTGCGTTTCTGGCTTTATGCACAGCCTCGTCCATCAAGTCATCAATCCGTTGGGCTTGCGTCACATCCTTGGCCCAGAGTGAATTCACTTGCTGGATGCAGTGCGAGGTAATGCCAATTTGTCCGCAGGAAGACAAATACCAGTAGGGCTGCCAGCATAGCTGTACGGGCTCAACCTGACCATTTTGAAAAAAAACAGGGTGACTGGCTGCCACGCCGGCAATGTCCAGGCCGCTGCTTTGGCCATGAAACAAATGTTCCAATTGCCGGGCAAAGGGAGCAATATTGCTTGCAGGAATAAGCTGTTGAGCGGCAAACCAGCGGGCCATGGCGACACAGAGGACCGCAGAGGCACCCATCCCTACACCAATAGGGATATTGCTGTCCAGGTGAAAATGGCCGGTTAACTGATGGAGCGATGTGCCAAGCAGTTGATGCCCATGTTCCAAAACGCTCCAGAATAACAGCCGCATGTCGGTGCCGCTGCTGCCTTCGCTATCGGCACTCAGGGTTGAGGGGGTAGGGGTATACCGTAAGGATAGCCTTTTTTCTTTGATTGGAAAAACCAGGGCGCCTTTGCCGCGCAATACGGCATGCTCACCGGCTAAAATCCATTTGCCATGAGTAACAGTCTCAAAATCATAATACATCGTACTGACCTGCTAAATGATCCTGTTCAAATTGTCTGGCCAAGTCCGTCTGATCAACACGGTAAAGTAAATGAATATTGGGGCCGGCATCCATGGTGACCAGTGGGCCGTCACCCTTGTGTTGCCATAAATCCTGCAATTTTTGAAGAAGGGCATTACCCTCGTCGGTCATGTAGGTAAAGGGTTGTGCGCAGGTTGAAAACAAACGGTGCATGTCATGAAATTCCCGCCAACAGATTTCATACGCACTTGTCCAGTCTTTTGCATGCAGTGCATTCAGCAAAGCGTTCAGGTTGTCTTGCGCCCGTTGACTGCGGTTGGGGTAAAACGGACTGCTTTTAATCAGGCGGTGAGCCTGACTTGACGGCACCTGCTTTTCTGCATGACTGACAATCACCACCTGATGAATCAGTTCGCGGTAGGGTAAATCGATGCCTTTGACGGTCTCCCCTTCCCAAATGGCCCAGGGTGAAAAGAACGAGCGGCAGGACGACCCGGATCCTACACGGCTTAACCGGGCCTGCTCTTCTATGGTGGGCAGGGGAGTGCCGCTTAATTCGCTTAAGGCCTTCACCGCGCATAAGGTCAGGGCCGCAAAACTGGATGCCGAACTCGCAAGGCCGCTGCCATGGGGAAAATTATTGGATGAGCGGACTAAAAAGGCGCCTTCATATTGAAAGTGGTTTTTTAAGAAGGCGAGGTGTTTTAAGTAACGCTGCTGCGCCGAAGGGGAGAGGCTTAGGGACATTGTACCGGGGAGTTGCAACGGCTCCCAACGATCTTCTTTGCCAGGATGTCGTTCCAGTTGGACACTGGTCAACAAGGTATTCAGCGTATAGGACAGGGATGGATTATCGGGAATGTTTTTTCCCTCATCCTGTTTTCCCATGTACTTAATCAGCGCAATGTTTGCTGGTGCCTGGGCAAACCATGACATTGGTATTCTCCTTTGCTTAATGGCCTGGGGCGTCATTCCATAAAATTTTATGCAATTGAATCTGGAAGCGGACGGGCAATTGATCCTGTATTATCCAATCGGCCAGAGTGGTTGGGTCCATTTCTTTCCAACTGGGTGAAAAAAGAACGTGTACTTTCTCTGTCAGCTGATATTTTTCGATGATTTCACATGCCCAAAGGTAATCTTTCCTGCTGCAGATGACAAATTTGATTTGATCAGTGACTTTAAGGTAAGGAATGTTCTCAAAGCGATTTTTGCTGCACTCGCGGGAGTCCGGGGTTTTAAGATCCATAACCACCATGACCCGTGGGTCCACTTCTGCAATATCCCGGGCTCCGCTGGTTTCAAGCGAAACCTGATATCCCGCATCGCAGAGATGGGTTAACAGGGCGATACAGCCCGGTTGCGCCAAGGGTTCGCCGCCTGTGACACAGACATGGCGGCAGCGATATCGGCTGACTTCCCCAAGAATGTCTTCAAGTGTTTTTAATTCCCCGCCAGAAAACGCATAAGCGGTATCGCAATATTGACAGCGCAGCGGGCAACCGGTTAAGCGAATAAACACGGTAGGTAGGCCTACCGTGGTGGATTCCCCCTGCAATGAATGAAATATCTCCGTAATTCGTAATTGATTAGCTACACGGGTCATGAGGCATTAAGCGATTTTAATTTTGCCGCAGCCAATTGGGCTGTGGGGGTGTCAGGGTAATTGCTGATCACCTGCTGCAGGTGCTTTTTTGCTTCAGCCGGTTTACCGGATGCAGCCAGCGCATAGCCTATTTTCAAGCTGCAGGCAGCGGCCTTGCTGGACGTTGGGAACTGTTTCAGTACCACGTCAAAATGCTCGATTGCTTCTGGGTAATTCTTTTTGACCATGTATAGTTCACCCAACCAATAATGCGCATTGGCGGTGTAACCTCCCTGAGGATAGTTAGTCACAAAATTTTTCATGGCCGTTAAGGCGTCATCAAAACGCTTGTTTTTAACCAGTTCATAAGCGGCAAGGTAACTGATTTGTTCATCAGCCGGGTTGCTTTTGCCAGGAAGGGCGGTTGCAACAGGTGTGGGTGTTGGCTGCGGAGCCGGTGTCGCTACTGGTGCAGGTTCGGGTGTTTTAACCGACGACGGTGTCGGGCTGCCCACGGATAATTCGGTAGGGGCGGTTGGTGCCGGTGCCTGGGCCGATTTGGCTGGAGCAGGGTTGTTTCTTAATCGGGCATCCAAATCTTTATAAAAAGCTAATTGTTGTTGCTGTAATAATTTTAAATCATGGGATTGCACTTCAAGTTGACCGCGCAACTCTTGAATTTCCTGTTGCATGCCCTGAATTTTGTCCAGTAGCTCGGCATTATCGCCGCCACTCTGGTTGTCATCCCTGGCCAATGGGATTTCTTCATCCATGTCTAATTGTGCTTTGGCAACAGACTGCTCCATGGCAGCCTGTTGTTCATCAAGAATTGCAAAGTTTTCGCTATCGTCCACCACGGGGGCCTCTGCATGGCTATGCAGGGGCAGCAGGCAACAGAAAAACAAGGCAAGTAAGCGTTGATGTGCGCTCATCATCGGGTGGCCTCATAAGTTAACTCAACACGTCGGTTTTGACGGTGAGAGGCTTCGTCATGACCATAGTTGGCTGGACGCTCTTTACCATAGCTTACCACACGGATTTGGCTGCGGCTTACACCGGCCATACGCATCAGTTCAGCCACGGTGTTGGCGCGTCGCTCGCCCAGGGCAATGTTGTACTCACGGCTGCCGCGCTCGTCGGTGTGGCCGGCTAACAGAATACGTGCGCCTGGATGGGACTTTAAGTAGTCGGATTGGGCATCAAGAGAAGCCATGTATTTGGGATTGAAAGTACTGTCATCGTAAGCAAACAGGTACAGTTGGTTATGAGGTGCCTGGGTCGTGTAGGATTCACCAGGTTCTTGACCTGCAAATCGACTAAATTGCCCCAAACCGTGAGCTGATGCTTCACTATCACTCATCATGTCTGCACTGCCTGGTGTTTTTTTCGCACAGGCAGCGAGCAGGACGATGCTAGCAGCAACAAGACCCAGTTTTAGAAACGATTTGCCTTTCATCCTTTTCTCCTTGTTATTCGTAATATACAGATAAGTTAAAGCGCCACAATGGCGGGTCATTGTACAATTGTTTTAATCATTTCGCCATTAGGAAACGCCAATCAGGGCAGGTTTTTGTTATTTGTGCCGATCATGCCGGATATGCCCCACGATAAATTCCGTCAGCTCCGCCGTAAAGCGTATGGTAATCTGGTTGGCCGCCAGCACCCCGCCATAGGGCGTATCGGCAGGACAGGGGATTTTAAAACGAAAATCGCGGGAGGCTAAGACCTGGTTATCGCTGATGCGGGTAAGCACTGCCTTGGCTGTGAAAGCCATGGTACTGGGGTGCGTGAGAAAATTTTGTTCAAGTTCAATCAACTGGGTATCAAGACGGTAGTCGGTTTTGTCCGAAATGGGACTGGTGGCGACGGCATAAAAATAACCGCTGCGCTGCAGGCTTTGCGAAATGAGCGGGAACAGCATGTCCGCTGGCGGCTCTATCCAGGCATTGTGGGCAAAAGGCAATACTTCGAAGGGTTTTTTTACATACACCATTTGTGAAGTATCATACCCTGATACGGCTTCTGGCGCGGTCACCAGAATGGATACACGACCGGCAGGATGCCCATAGTGTTTCTGGCTATAGGCATCAAGCTTGTACTGATTCGTGACCGCCTGCTTGACGGAGCAGCCGCCAAGCAGGAGGAGGGCGAGTGAAACAAGCGTTACTTTTTTCACGTCTATTCTCCCGGACCTGGTTTCAAGGGTTTGGTACCCCGTATGAGTACTGACGGATTTTGCCGCATCTGGTTGCTCACCTGTTCGAGATTGGCGGCAATGGTATTTAGCCGTCTTAACAGGATAATGGCCGGCGGAATGGTTTGCTGCGATATTTTATCGATGGTGGATTTGCCCGAATCCATGGCTGAAGAGACCCGGTCTCCCGCATTGGAAATGCTGTCAGCCATGCGGGTAATGTGGGCGATGCTGATTTTCAGGTCCTGACTCAGGCGCGGCAGTTCTTTGCTGACCTGAGCGATATGACCTACCATGATATCGGTGTTTTCCAGGGTTCGGTCGATGTGTTGCTTGTTATCAGCCAGCACGCCGGTAAATTTTTCAAGATTGACCAGGGTATTGTGCAGGCTCTCGGCATTTTTTTTATCGAAAATCCGCTTAATCTCGACACTCACACTGTTTATATTTTCAGAGACTTCTTTAAGCACGCTGTCGAGTTGATTAAACAAAGACGGACGGGCGGGAATAATCGGGTAAGGCTCCTTCGGAATCTTTTTTAAGGGCGTCAGATCAGACGAGGTCGCTGATAAGCCTACGTAGGTTGTGCCGGTAATGCCCTGGGAAATTAAGGTAGCCGTCGTGCTGGTAGTAATAGGGGTACCGTCTTCAATGTCCAACAGAATTTTGACCTGTTGCGGGTCCAAGCGGTTTAATTCAATTTTTCTGACATATCCCACTTGCACCCCATTGTATTTAACCGGTGATTCTTCACTTAAACCGGACACCGCTTCATGGATGTAAACGGCATAAACAGTGTATTTTTTCTGATCAAACCCAACCGATAACCACAGAGCAGCTGCCAGCAGCGCCGCGGTTAAGATCAGCACGGTCAGGCCGACCATGGTGTAGTTGGTTTTCGCTTCCAAAAGGATGCTCCTGTAGTTCTATCTCACCAGTTTAGAGTTTACTGAAGTAATCAGCAATCAGCGGATGAGGATTTTTCTGCAATTCTTCAATTGGTGCGACGCATAAAATTTTGCCCTCTCCGACAAAAGCGACGCGATCCGTGATGTTTTTTAGTGACTGTATATCATGACTGACCATCACCACGGTGAGATTCAAGGCATCACGCAAAAAGCGGATGAGCTCATCAAATTGCCTGGCGCTTCGCGGATCGAGACCCGTTGTCGGCTCATCGAGAAACAACAATTCAGGATCCATGGCAATGGCCCGCGCGGCGGCCGCCCGCCGCTGCATTCCGCCGCTTAACTGGGCTGGAAATTTGCTGGCTGCTTCTTTGGGAAGACCGACCATAGCGATTTTAAGCATGGCCAGTTCATCCATGAAATTTTTTTCAAGATCCGTAAATTCCCGCATTGGAAAGGTAATGTTTTCCAGTACCGTCATGGCCGAAAAAAGAGCGCTGTGCTGAAAAAGCATGCCCCAACGCCTGCGGATGGCATCTGCTTGACGGCTGTCCAGGGTCGATAAATCTTCACCAAAAATTTTCAGTGTTCCGGCTGTGGGCTTAAGCAGCATGAGTAAGCTGCGCAGTATAGTGGTCTTGCCGCTGCCGCTTCCGCCGATAATGGCCAGAATTTCTCCCTTTTCCACGGTTAAATTGACATCGCTATGGACCCACTGACCGGAAAGGCAGTTTTTTAATCCTGCAATTTCAATGACGGGTTCGGCCATTTAAATACCCATCCAGCTGTAAACGACAGAGAAAATGGCATCGGCAATGATGATGAGAAACAAGGCCTGGACCACGCTTCGGGTCGTCTGGCTGCCAACGCTGTCGGCATTGGCTTCAACCAGAAAGCCCTGAAAACAACCGACCAGCGAAACGATTAAGGCGAACGCCGGCGCTTTATAGAGGCCGAGTAGTAATTGATCGAGGCCGACGGAATCTTTAAGACGGGCTAAAAAATCAATGTAGCCGACATTTAACATCGATTTTGACATCATCATCGCGCCGATAATGCTGAAAATATCTGACCAGAAGATCAATAAAGGAAAAATGAGCAGCAGTCCCATGACTTTGGGCATGACTAAAAGCTCTACCGGCGATAAGCCCATGGTCAGCAAGGCGTCGACTTCCTCGTTGATTTTCATGCTGCCGATTTGTGCGGTAAAGGCGGAACTGGTGCGGCCGGCGACAATAATGGCGGTAATCAAGGGGGAAAACTCACGAAAAATAGCCATACCGGAGAGGTAGGCAATAAAAATATTGGCGCCATAGGTCTGAAGCTGTAACCCCATCTGATAGGCTAGTACCACGCCTATTAAAAAAGACAGCAGGCCAACAATGGGCAGGGACTGGATGCCAGCGGAATCGATAATGGATGCGACACTGGGTAGTTGAAAACGCCGCCACTGCGCGCAGGCTTCAAAAAATTTGGTGGTCAGATCGCCCAAAAGGATGATAAATCCATCGGCCTGATTCAGTTTGTGCACGGTTTCCTTGCCGATGCGGTGAAGGATGTTTTCCTGTTTGACCGGCGGAATTTTATATTCAATGGCGTCGTGCTTGGATTGGATGAGCTCCAGCAGGGATTGCTGTTCAGGATTAAAATCAACCAGTTTCGTTTCTTTGCCGCGTGATTTAAAGATGGCTATACAATGGACCAATGTCAGGGCGCCTGCGCTATCAAATTGGGATAACTCGGCGCCGCTGACCGTCACCTGAGGCTCATCGGGTAATTCAATGGTGTGAAAGGAGTCAACCAGCCCGCCCAGTTTCAGAACGGACCAGGGGCCTTTGCACAGGAAGGTCTTTTTTTTCTTGTTGAAAACAAACTCAGCCTTAGCCGTTCGTTTAGCCATACATTGTCATTTACACGAGAAATAGCCTAGGATAATACGAAACCCCTTGCCTTCGCAAAAACTCCGTGATTTATTTTAAACGCTGGCAAACTGTGCTGTGGAATATCGATCCTGGCTATTTTCAATTAAAGCAAGCCGTTAAAACCCTGGTGGCTATCCTCATCGCGCTATGGTTTATGCGTCATGAAACCCAGCTCACTCAGGTCATGGCCGCCTTTGCCGCCGGCATGTCCATGCAGGGAATTGTAGCGACGACCTGGCTGTCCCGCTTCTATCAGGTGCTGTTGTTTGACAGTATTTATTTTGGTTTGTTCATTGTGGGATTGCTGATTCGCGATTCACAGGAATGGACTGCCATTGTCCTGGTGCTTTTGGGGTTTGCCGTGAATTATGCCAGGCGTTTTGGTTTGCAGACCAGCATGGCGCCAATGATCGCCTGGATGCTTTGCTTTGTGGCCACTATCCTGCCGTTTCAATCAACGACACAGGCCTTGTTGCATATATATGGCTTGTTGGCGGGCTTGTTGATTGCTGCGGCGGTCATGATGCTGGTATTTCCGCAAAATTACCGGTATTTATTCGTTAATAACAGCAATCATATTTTTAAAGCCATAAGCCAGGGCATGCTCGATGTTCGCCGTTATTTGCTGCTTGGGGCTCAGGCGGCAGACTTTGAAACCCTGCCTTTTGCTAAAATTAAAACCAATTTAAATCATCTGCTCGACAGCAATCAGACGATTGAAGAAAATTGCGAACTGGATGACCAAAAAAAAGTGGATGATGTGCTGATTCATCTTTACGTGTTGGTTAACGCCTACCTGATGATGCTCGAAGCTTATAGGGCCCTGCATGCCAAAGCGTATCCGCTGTCACGGGCCGGCCGTTGTTGTCTGAGTCAAATCAGCAAGCAGTTTGCCCATTTACTTGCCTGTGTGCGTATGCGGGGTAATTTTGCAGTGACAGGGCGTTCAGTGAAAGTTGACCTCAGCATGCTGGCTGAAAAATTCAATGAACTGGATTTGCGCGACCCGGCGCTGGTGATTGCGCTTTTGCATCTCAAATTAAGTTTTACCCTTATAAACAGACATGTTTGCGAACTGATCCGGGGTGACGACCATGCAGCTTAGAGGGACCACACGCATGGCCTGGCAGGCTGCCATTGCCATCAGCATTGCTGAATGCATAAGCCTTGCCTTCAATCTTGAACGAGGCTATTGGACGACCCTGACGGCCATGGTGCTGACGACCCAAACCTTCGGAGAGAGCGTTAAGCGCTCGCTTGAACGAGTCAGCATGACCATTTTAGGCGGTCTGTCAGGAACCGTGCTTTATTTTTTACTGCCGCCAGAAAGTGCATTGATCCCGGTTATTCTTTTAATTTTTGTGTTTTTTACGGTTTTCTTTTTCCCGATTTACCATTTGCTTGCGGTATTTGCCCTGACCGGATTTATTGTCTTTTTGTTTGCCATGATTGGCGCCTGGAATCTGGTTTTACTGGAGGAGCGTATCCTCGATACAGCCTTGGGTGCCTTGATTGCCGTGTTGGTGGGCTGCTTTTTTTTACCGGTTAAAACCGATGTTCCCGGTTTGTTTATCGGTCACTTTGAAAAAATGAAGGCGTCTTTAAGTCTGGGCTTTCTCAATCAGTCGTCACTCAGTTTACCGGTCATCAGTTTTCCGTTGGCCGCTGATTTTCAGGCGATTCGGAAAAAGGCCATCGCCATTCGGTATGAGGTCCTGTTTCATTACATCAATCGTCATGATTTTGGTGTGCTGTTAACCCAAACGGCCATTTGTACTCAATATGTTGTCGGGGTGCTCGATGCGTATCAATGGTTGATGAATTATTTAAGCAGGGACGATAAACAACGTATCCGTCAGGTGGTGGAGACGACCCAGCACAATATTGAAACCCTAATCAAACGGTTAAAGCATGAACCGCATGAAGCCATGAAGCCGCCTTGTGATATGATTGCACTCGTAACCAGGGCCATTGAAGAGGATCCTGCGCGTTTTTCCCACCTGGATAACCAGGGGCTCGGCTACTTTAATTTGATGCATTTTTTTACCCGGTTAAATACCCGCTTAAATGACATTTACACGCTGCTGAACAAAAGCAAGGATTAGTTTTGTGGTTTTATGGTTGCTCTCCACCGATTATGATAAAATCGCTACCATTTTCTGTGGGCGTTGTGAACCAGCATGCAAAATCCTTACAGCCAATTTGAAAAACGCAAGCAGGACCATATTGAATTAGCTCTGATGCCGTGTAATCAGACTGAAGCCATGAATGAGCTGGATACCGTTCATCTGGTGCATGAAGCGCTTCCTGATCTTGATTTTGCTGACATCTCCCTGCAAGGCACGCGTTTTGGCGAATCGGTCAATACACCGTTTCTGGTTAGCTCCATGACCGCAGGGCATCAGGAAGCGGCCCGTATCAACCGCCATCTGATTGCGGCCTGCGCGGAAAAAGGCTGGGCAATGGGGGTGGGTTCGCAGCGCCGGGAATTGATGGATGATGAGGCCGCCTTTGAATGGTTGCCCTTAAGACGCGATTACCCTAAGGTCGTGTTAATGAGTAATATTGGCATCGCTCAGTTGATTGAAACGCCGCTTAAGCGCATTCAGCAACTGACTGATACCTTGCAGGCCCGAGCCCTGATTGTGCATTGCAACCCCCTGCAGGAAGTGATTCAACCAGAGGGTACACCGCAATTTAAAGGCTCCTGGCAGGCCATTGAGCGTGTGGTGACAGCCTTACCTATCCCGGTGGTCATTAAGGAAACCGGTTGCGGCTTTTCCGCATCTACCTTAAACCGCCTGAATAATACAGGCATCGCGGCAGTGGATGTCAGCGGTTTGGGCGGTACGCATTGGGGGCGGATCGAAGGTCATCGCGCCGCTCAATCGTCTGAACGGCAACAGGCGGCAAAAACGTTTGCCAATTGGGGCGTGACGACCGTCGCCAGCGTCAGAGAGGCGGCAGCCATCCATCCTCATTATGAAATATGGGGTTCAGGGGGAGTCCGCCATGGTTTAGACGCCGCACGTTTGATTGCTTTAGGCGCTTCAACGGTGGGTTTTGCCAAGCCTATGCTTGAGGTGGCGTTAATGGGTTTTGAGCAGGTAGTGGAACGTATGGCCACGATAGAGTACGAGTTAAAAGTCGCTATGTTTTGTACAGGTAGCTTAAATTTGTCGGAGTTAAAGGGGAAGGCATGTCCATGAACCATTCAGCTGATCAATTATTTCAGGGCTTCTCCAAGTTAAACCGTGAGGAGCGATTTCAACGCTTGCTTCAACTGGGGGCTTTGACCAGGGAAGATATTCATTTTCTCCGTGAAGGCGGGGTGCAGAATACCCTGCTTGCTGACAAATTGATTGAAAATGTTATTGGCTATTTTCAATTGCCATTGGGGGTGGCGACCAATTTCCGTATCGATGGCTGTGATTACGTGATCCCCCTCGCAGTGGAAGAAACGTCTATTATCGCGGCGCTGTCCAAAACAGCCAAGTGGATAAGGCAACACGGTCATATTGAAACCTGGGTGGACGGCGAATGCATTTTGGGTCAAATTCAATTTGCTAAAGTTAAAAATTTTGCTCATCTTGCTGCCATCTTCGAGGAAAATAAGCAATTTCTCATTGAAAAAGCCAATGAAGACGTGGCGATGACCATGGTCAAACGCGGCGGTGGGGTGGTTGACCTGGTGCTGCGTCATTTAACCCGCGAAGACGGCGGCGACATGGCCATTATCCATTTGACCATGAACAGCTGCGATGCCATGGGTGCCAATATCATTAATCAAGTGCTTGAGTATTTAAAAACGCCGCTTGAACGCTTAACCGGCGAACAGGTCACGATGTGCATTCTGTCCAATTTAAATGATCAGAAATTAACGACAGCCAGGGTCACGATTAATGGCATTGATCCGGAGTTGGGCGAGCGTCTGCAGGAAGCCTCGTTATTCGCGGAATCGGATCCCTATCGCGCCGCCACCCATAATAAAGGCGTCATGAATGGCATTGATCCCGTATTGATTGCCACGGGCAACGATTGGCGGGCTGTGGAAGCGGGGGTTCATGCTTATGCGACGCGCTCTGGCCGTTATCAAGCGATTTCAGAGTGGCGTTACCAAGAGGGGCAGCTGATTGGACAGCTTACCGCACCGATTGTCGTGGGAACGGTGGGCGGTGTAACCGCATTGCATCCAACGGCCAAGATGTGCCTGCGCATGATGGGTATTGAATCAGCCAATCATCTGTCCCGTATTATCGCCGCCGTGGGCTTGACGCAAAACCTGGGCGCCTTACGAGCGCTCTGTACGGAAGGGATTATTCAGGGCCATATGAAATTGCACATTGACAACCTGGTGTTGGTTGCCGGGGCCACCGATAAGGAAATGCCGGTTTTGAAGGAAAAATTAAAAAGCTGGCTTCGTATCAACAAGCGCATCAGTGTTAATAATGCCTGTGAGTTGTTGGCCGAAATTCGACAGGCGGCGGGTTGACATGAAGTGGGCAATTCCTGCAAAAACATTTTTAGTCGGTGAGTACGCAGCGGTTGCCGGCGGACCCGCCATTCTCTTAACCACATCGCCTTGCTTTGAAATGACCCTGGTGGAGGGCGATCATCATGAGGGCATCCATCCGGACTCTCCCGCGGGTCATTGGTGGGCTACGCATCGTATCCCGGCCAAAAGCCTTCTCTGGCACGATCCTTATGCTGGTAAAGGCGGTCTTGGCGCCTCAAGCGCCCAATTTATCGGAGCCTACTTGGCCAGTTGTGGTTTACTGCACGTCAAAGCCAGCCGTCAGGTTTTACTTGAAGCGTATTATCAAGCCAGTTGGCGAGGCGAAGGTATCCGGCCCAGCGGTTATGATGTGATGGCGCAAACCCAGCATCGTTGTGTTTACATCCATCGCCAGAAAGATCTGCTTGAACATTACGATTGGCCGTTTAAACAGTTGTCTTTTCTATTGCTGCACAGTGGTCAAAAATTGGCAACGCATTACCATTTGCAGCGCGTGGCGCTGCCGCATTCGACGGCCAAGTTATCCAGTATTGCGGAAGAGGCTCGCCAGGCCTTTATCGAGGCCGATGACGACAGGCTGGTTAATGCCGTAAATGACTACCAGCAACAGTTGACTGACCTGCGTTTAATGGCGCCCCATACGCTGAATTATCTGCAGGCTTTGAAAGCCAATAACCAGATTCTGGCGGCCAAAGGTTGCGGTGCCATGGGGGCGGATGTGTTATTGCTCATTGTGCCGAGTGAATCCTTGATTGATCAGCAGAAGAAATTGGCGGAAGACGGGTGGACTGTGTTGGCCAGTAACCATAATTTGCACACCGGTAAAGTTTTATTAAAAAATAATCCGCCTAAAACACTTGAAATTTTACCCTGATAAGGTATTATTCCAGCCTCTTTGGGCCGTTAGCTCAGTCGGTAGAGCAGAAGGCTTTTAACCTTTGTGTCATAGGTTCGAATCCTATACGGCCCACCAGTTTTGGTGGACATAAGTCCTAAAGTAAACGTTGTTATACACCCGTATCGGGCCGTTAGCTCAGTCGGTAGAGCAGAAGGCTTTTAACCTTTGTGTCATAGGTTCGAATCCTATACGGCCCACCAGTTTCCCCTCTGCGCTCGTAGCTCAGCTGGATAGAGTACTTGGCTTCGAACCAAGGTGTCGGGGGTTCGAGTCCCTCCGAGCGCGCCATTTAATCTTGGGTCTTTCCCACTTACGGGGGCACTTCAAACTAACAGCATAGTACTCTAACCCTTGTTCTATAATTTTCAAAGTTTTTAAAGCCATAAGCTCTACGTTGTATGGGTCTTTCCTATTTACGGGGGCACTTCACTCATCCGCAAAGCACTCTAACTCTTAATCTATAATTTTCAAAATTTCTAAATCCATAAGCCCTACGTTGAATCAATTTCATCTTTCGATGAAATATCTTTTCTCGGCACTTTAATCCTCTTTTGATTGGGGAATCAATGAGTTAGATTACTATAATCCGATTAAAGTGCCCCTACATTTGGGGGAGAGCCGCTTTCCACGGTATGGCGGCCGTTGCATTGGCTAAGCGCCTTCTATAATCTCGGATTTCCATACTGAAGGTCACACTTAAATCGGGGACAGGCTCAAATTCTTTGGGCTGGCATTACTCCAACAAAGAATATTAGAAGCGCACTAGGATAAAGAGTCTAAATTATTTGTAAAATCACACCGTGCATTTGAATTTGAGCGTGCAACGAAAGATGCTTGTTTCGCTGTTTTCAAGGGTTATGACGCCTATCATGATATGGATTTAAATTTGAAATGGCGCTCAGATCACACAAGAAAAATATTCTATACTAACTGTAATACTCAAAAATGGATGCCTTGGGATGAGTTTTATTGCCGGGGGAGACGGCGGTATTATCAGGCCGAATCATGACAGAGTATGACATTGCTGATTTAGGGGTCTGTAAATAATTTTGTGTAATTAGTCATAGTATATAATCTGTCGGCGCTGGATAGTGTTGACAATATG
>NZ_LNYA01000028.1 GCF_001467615.1 Legionella erythra
CAAGGCAGAAGCTGGCTTTAGTAGCTGCTTAAACCTCTATTTTTGATGTCAGTTAAATATGGGGGGATTACCGCATGTGCAAAATGGAACAAGCTTGCAAGAGCTTCAGTTATTAGGTGGATGGTCAAGTTTTGAAATGGTGTTGCGTTATGCGCATTTATCAAGCGATCATCTGAAAGCGGCTGCGAGTAGGATTAACACGTTAGGATTAGTAAATGGGTGATTTGAAACGTGACAGGGTAAAAAAAGTGTTACAAATTTGCTACATCACCTTTTTTACACCACTCGAAAATTCACGTAACTCTTTGATTTATATGGCGCGCCCGGAAGGATTCGAACCTCCGACCCCCTGGTTCGTAGCCAGATACTCTATCCAACTGAGCTACGGGCGCGTCGTTCTGTCTGGCGGAGAGAGAGGGATTCGAACCCTCGATGGGATTTCTCCCATACTCCCTTAGCAGGGGAGCGCCTTCGACCACTCGGCCATCTCTCCGTCCAATGAAGCGGCAGTATAGCAGGTATTTGTTTATCGTCAACACTGATTTTAAATAAAAATAATTTTTAACAAAATTTCCAAATAGTTAGGATTACTGCTATCTTTTATCAATTAAAAAAATTGCTGACAGTTACCAGCACGACATGTATCAGGAGGCATGATGGAGCAACGATCAAATTTGCAGGGCAGGGCCGTCTATGTTGTTGATGGCAATCGAACGCCTTTCTTGAAAGCAAAGGACGTAGGACCCTTTACCGGTTCGGATTTGGCGGTGGCAGCGGGTGTTCCCTTGCTCAATCGCCAACCTTTTTCCCCCAGCGAACTGGACGAAGTCATCATTGGTTCCGCGATGCCTGGGCCGGATGAAGCCAATATAGCCCGCGTTGTGGCCTTGCGTTTAGGTTGTGGCGATAAAGTGCCTGCCTTTACAGTCATGCGTAATTGCGCTTCCGGTATGCAGGCCCTGGACAATGCCGCGATGCAAATCGCGTCTGGCCGCAGTAATTTGGTGTTAGCCGGAGGCACAGATGCCATGAGTCATGCGCCTCTATTATTCAATGAGAAAATGGCCTCCTGGCTAGGCCGCTGGTTCTCTGCGAAAAGCACAGGCCAGCGTCTGGGCCTGGTGACTCAGTTTCGCCCCTCTTTTCTGGCGCCGGTTATCGCCTTGCTGCGCGGCCTGACGGATCCTATCGTTGGGTTAAATATGGGACAAACGGCAGAAAAAGTGGCTTACCGTTTCGGTATTACCCGCGAACAAATGGATGAATTCGCGGTACAAAGCCATCTACGTCTGGCCAGGGCCTATGAACAAGGCCGGATGACCGAAGTCATGCCCATCATTGATAAAAAAGGGCATGTGTATCCTCAGGATGATGGCATGCGAACGGATTCAACCGTTGAAAAACTTGCCAAACTCAAGCCTTTTTTTGATAAAAAGTTTGGCATGGTCACCGCGGGCAACAGCTCCCAGATTACGGATGGCGCCTGCTTGTTGTTACTGGCCAGTGCCGAGGCTGTGAAAAAATACAAACTGCCCGTGATTGGCCGCATTGTCGATTCACAATGGTCTGCGCTGGATCCGTCCCAGATGGGATTGGGGCCTGTTCATGCTGCCACACCGATTTTACAGCGGCATAATCTTAAGCCGGCAGAACTCGATTGTTGGGAAATTAACGAAGCGTTTGCAGCGCAGGTATTGGGTTGTCTTGCTGCCTGGAATGATGACGATTATTGCAAAACCCAACTGGGCTTGCAGCATGCTCTGGGAGCGCCCTCACTGGATCAATTAAATAAAGACGGTGGCGCTATCGCTGCCGGACATCCCATTGGCGCGAGTGGGGCCCGTATTGTATTGCATGTTTTAAAGTCTCTTGAACAGACAAAGGGAACCCGGGGTATGGCCGCAATTTGCATCGGCGGCGGCCAGGGTGGGGCAATGTATCTCGAACGTGTGACTGAGGTGAGCGAATAATGAATAACTACAACCATTGGGACATGAAAAAGGATGCCGACCATATTATCTGGTTGGCAATCAATCGCAACGATACCTCGGTTAATACCATAAACGATGATGTGTTAAATGAATTAAACAGTCTGTTGCAGGAAGTGGCCAACGATCATGAAGCGAAAGGACTGGTCATTTATTCCAGCAAAAAGAAGGGCTTTATAGCTGGTGCTGATGTCAATGCCTTTTCCAAATTCAATACGGCAGAAGAAGCTGTGGATTTTTTAAGGAAGGGGCAATCGGTTTTTGCGCGCCTTGAAGCCTTGACGATTCCTACGGTTGCCATGATTGACGGATTTTGCATGGGCGGCGGCATGGAGCTGGCTTTGGCCTGTGATTACCGCATTGCAACAGATGATCAGGGTACACGTTTGGGACTGCCGGAAGTGATGCTGGGTATTCATCCGGGTTGGGGTGGCACTGTCCGTCTACCACGCCTAATTGGTGGGTTTGATGCCATTTCCAAAGTGATTTTAACGGGTGCACCGCTTACAGCACAAAAGGCAAAAAAACTGGGCATGGTCGACGAAGTAGTCCCTGTGCGTCAATTGAAGCGCGCGGCCACTTTCTATATCAAAAACAAGCCAGCCAAACATAAACCCCGATTCTTCCAGACGCTGTCCAACTGGGCCTGGGTTCGTATGTTGTTGTCGCCGCTGATGCGTTATCAATTAGCGAAAAAGGTGAAAAAACAACATTATCCCGCTCCTTATGCCATTATTGATTTATGGGAAAAAGAAGGTGGTCATGGCGAGCGCGCTTACCTTAAGGAAGTCGATTCGGTCGAACAACTGGTAAGCAAAAGCGACACCGCAAAAAACTTGATTCGCGTGTTTTCGCTGCGCGAGCGCATGAAAGCCTTTGCGAAAGATTCCCAGTTTAAAGCGGAGCATGTGCATGTGATTGGTGCTGGCGTGATGGGCGGTGACATTGCTGCCTGGTGTGCATTGCGTGGTTTAAAAGTGACATTGCAGGATAAATCCTATCAGCAGATTGCACCAGCCATTGGCCGGGCACACGCCTTGTATAAGAAAAAGCTCAAGCAACCCCGTCTGATTCAGGCAGCGCTTGATCGTTTAATCCCTGATCCGGATGGTCACGGCATTGCCCGCGCTGATGTCATTATCGAGGCGGTGTTTGAAAACCTGGAGGTGAAACAGGCAATTTTCAAACAGGTAGAAGAAAAGGCCAAAAAAACGGCCATTATCGCCACCAACACGTCCAGTATCCCACTGGATGAAATCAGTCAGGTAATGAAGCATCCTGAGCGTTTGATTGGTATTCACTTCTTCAACCCGGTAGCTCAAATGGCGCTGGTGGAAGTCGTGAGCAGCACCAAAAGTTCTAAAACAGTGGTCCAGGACGCCTGTGCATTTGTGGGTCAGATTGACCGCTTGCCCCTGCCAGTCAAATCCAGTCCCGGCTTTCTGATTAACCGCGTGTTGATGCCGTACTTGATGGAGTGCGTGCAATTGATTGAGGAGGGGTATAGTGGTGCAGCCATTGATAATGCGGCTGAAGAATTTGGCATGTTCATGGGGCCGGTTGAATTGGCCGACACGGTGGGCATGGATGTTTGTCTGGCTGTAGCTGAAAATCTCACTGCCCATTTTGGGGGTACGGTGCCGCAGCGTTTGCGCGATATGGTCAAAGAAGGCAAACTTGGTCGCAAGACCGGTGAGGGCTTCTACCGCTATAAAAACGGTAAACCCATTAAACCCGCGGTTAAATCAGATAAATCGGGCAAAGACATTGCTAATCGTTTGATTCTGCGCATGGTCAATGAAGCCGCGTCTTGCTTACGTGAAGGGGTAGTGGCTGACAGCGACCTGCTGGATGGCGGTATGATCTTCGCAACTGGCTTTGCACCTTTCCGTGGTGGCCCTATGAATTATGCCAAACAGTTCGGTCATGACAAACTCAATGAACTGTTTGCCCGACTGGAGTCCAAATACGGGTCGCGTTTCAAAGCCAATAGCGATTTGTAAAATTCATTCCACAGCATGTTTTTCAATAATGGCAGATTTTATCTGCCATTATTCATTATTCGGGTTATTACTATGTTGCGACTATTCCTGAGTGTTGGTTTTTTATTCTTTTTCAATCCCGCGTTTTCGACGACCTTTGTTATTCCTGCGTCAGGCGATATGGTGGGAGAAATCCAATACACCTCTCCTGAACCGGGTGAAACCTTAAGCGATGTTGGCATTCGTTATGATGTGGGTTATTTCGAAATGATTAGAGTTAATCCTCAGGTTGATCCGCTGCGGCCACTGCCTTTGCGCACACGTCTGATTATTCCTTCGCAATACCTGCTGCCGCCAGGACCTCGTGAAGGGATTGTGATTAATCTGGCAGAATACCGCCTTTATTACTATCCGCCAGGCGACAATGTGGTCGTGACCATGCCAGTCGGTATTGGCCGGGAAGGGTGGCATACGCCGACGGGAAAAACCAGCGTTACGGTCAAAGAGCGCGATCCCGTGTGGCATCCGACCGCTAATGTCAGGGCTGAAGCGGCAAAAAATGGTACCCCCATCCCGGATGAGTTTCCTGCCGGCGAAGGCAATCCGCTCGGACGCCATGTTTTAAGATTAGGCTGGCCTACTTACTTAATCCATGGGACCAATCGCCGCGACGGGGTTGGCTCACGCGTCAGTGCAGGGTGTATTCGCATGATGCCGGAAGACATTGAACAATTATTTGAGATGGTGGCTGTGGGCACGCGCGTGACGGTAATGAATGAGCCCTTGAAATTGGGTTTGATGAATGGCCAGTTGTATGTCCAGGTGCATCCTGGATTAACTGACGAGAAGAAAATCAATCTCCAGGCGTTGTTACAGGAAAAACTAAATGGCTATGCCCTTAAAAAAACACTCAACAAGCCGGCCGTCAGCACGGAATTGCAATCACCAAGCGGCATGCCTGTTAAGATTTCCGCTTAAGCAGATGACGTTGACAATAATAATAGGCCGTGTGACAAAGCACGGCTAAAACAACGCTGCCCAGAATATCAACAGGATAATGCCAACCCAGAAGGACGCAGGAGGCCACAAGCAACAGATTAATCGGTAAAAGCAGAAAGCATAAAAACCTTACCCGTCGGCATAAATACACACTGAACCAGGCCCACAAAGCATGAAAAGATGGAAAAGCAACCATGCCGCCATACAGGGTGGAGGGGATTTTGTGGCTTTGTATTTCCATAAATTTAATGCCGGTATCATGCTGCTCTGCAAAGAAATAGGGGCTGGATATCATGCTGGCCGGAGCCACCGTCGGAAAAAAATAGTAAAAACCAAATCCTAAGATAAAACTGCATACGAGCAGAAAAAAATGCTCGTTGACGACATCAAACTGACGAAGAAAAATAATAATCAGCGGCAGGCAGCTCAATTGGTAATCGATGCTGGCATAAATATAGATTAACAGGTGTTTAAAGGTGGGGTGCTGCGCTGTCCAGGCGACAATGCTGGCCATATCGATACCAAACAGGGACTCCAATGCAATCAAGTATTTATCGATGGGCGAAAAAGGCGTGTATTGAGCAGCATTGGTCATCGTTGCCAAGGTTGCCATAATAATAAAAAACAAAACAACTTTACGGGCAAGGACATAGCTGACGTGTTCATTTGAAAACAGTAATCGACAGCCCAGCATCATGAGCAATAAGGATATGCCCATGCCAAAACTGCCGTTTGGGAAGTAATTATTTCCATGAAAATGGAAGAAAAAATGATTAACTAAAAGCGAGGTGAAGGAAAGAAACAGTGCCAGCGCAAGCAGGGGAAAGAGGCAGCGCTCATCATCGGCAATCAGATTATTCGCTCTCAAGCAATTGCTCTTTTTGTTTAATGGCCTGGTAAATTTCCTCGCGATGCACCTTCACGGATCGTGGTGCCTTGATGCCAAATTTAATATTGCCATCTTCGATTGTTTTAAAAACAACCACTTCAATCGCTTCGCCGTTAATCATGACGGTAAATGGTTTTTCAAATGAGACGTTAATAATGTCCATATCGAATTTCTTTGCTTTTTCGTTTGTTATATCGCATGAATGGGCTAAATGCAATCGTGGTTCTTCAAGGATGCTCTACCAGGTTCTACTAAAAAGAGGCGCTCTTGAATGGCGCGCGCCGGCTATCTGCTATACCCCTTCAAGAGGTGAGCTTTGCGGCTGGGGTAGAGCCTCCTTTTCTTTCTGACCATGTTCTTACCCAATGCTTTTAGTCATGATTTTCCTTCATTTAAATAATAACTCATGTACATCTTAAAAAAATATTATTAAATGCGTTAATTAGGCAAAGAGTTAATTTATTTTTCAGGTCTATTTGTTTTTGAGCCTCTCTGGCTTTTATAAATGCCAGGCCACCCATTGAGTGGCCTGTAACTGACTATTTATGCCATGGTCATCATCGTGGCTGATTGACTGATTTCGATGGCTGGTGCTGTGCTTTTAAGTTTTTGGATGGTTGCCAGGGTGATATTGGCGCGTTCGAACGTTGCCGCGATGAGTTTGACATTAAACGGGCATAAAGTACTGGACGTATGCTGCTTGCCATGTTGTTTGAAAAATCCGCCTGTGGCCATCGATGAGGATGTCGTTTGCGTGCCGTCATTGTGTTTGATTAATTCCACATAGTATTTTCCGAGACGAATACGTTTATGGGAGCTGCCATGGCCAATTTCTTCTATTTGGCCTCCTAAATGTTCAATTAATTTATACACTTTTTTTGCTTTAATGTTTGAATCTTTGTTTAGAATAGCCTCTAATAATGTTATGCGTTTGGGGTTTAAATTTTTTAACAGCTGCTCCATATGGGTGTCTACTTGAAATTCCGGGCTAAAAAATGGCAAATTTTCTTTGTGGACGACTATCTTTTTTTGCTGCTTCTCTTCCCGTTTGCGATTAATCTCATCTCGCCGCGCTTTGTTATTTTCCGATTTTTCATGTAAATAAGCTTGGGATTTTTTATCCACTTCTTCAGATTCTTCCTTGTTCTTTTTAATCATCGCCTCCAAGCGTTGATCATAATTGGTCCGAATTTGCTTTTCGGCTTCAGTGATCTGTTGTTTGAGACCGGTTAATTGTTTTTTCAACGATTTTTGCTGGTGGTAAGTATCGGATTCAAGTTCATCGATATCATCAATTTTTTTGATTTTTTGCGGACAGGCTTCAGGCCATTCTTTTTTTAGTGAATCAAGTTGACTTTGAATGGTTTCTAATTCGTATTTGAATGCAGTCAACATGTCCTGTTCTTCATCCGTTATCTCAACATCGATGCCGTCGATTTGAGCGAGCAAGGCTTCGGCCTGTTTGTGCAATTGAATGATAGCGGTAGAGGTTTTGCTCCAAATTTTAGGGTAGTATTTTACTGCCTTTTCTTTAGCATCAGACTCAGCTTTGGTTTTCAAAGCGGCTTTTTCCGTGCCTTCCCATGAATCAATAAGCTGCTGTAAAAAACGAAGCGAGGGTTGCACATTGAAAAATAATGTAACGTTCTCTTCTATGACAGCATCGGGATCCTGGTTAGGCTTGCCGTTCTCTTTTACCCGCTCAACGATGCTTGCTAAAGCACGCAGCGCTTTTGGTAATTCCGCCATGGTCTTCGCATCCACCCCTTCAATTTCCGACATGTGTTCGTCAGTTTTGGAGTCAAGTTGCTGTTTTGACAGGCGAGGACCTTTCGTTTTACCTGATTTCAAATCGACGTTTGTGCGCTGGGTAAACGCCTTTAATTTTTTAATCGCGGGTTCCCAATTTATTGTGACCGCGCTATTAAATTCTTTTCGATCCCCCTTTTGCATGGCGTGGGTGCTCTCGCTTGTGGATATTTTAATGAGGCTCTTCAGTGTGGCATGAGAGGATGGAAGATGCGGTTTAATCAGTTTTTGAAATTCTGTGAGAAGATCAAAGTCATGAAAGGCAGCTTGGATTTTAATTTCAGTCGGGATATTTTTTAAGGCTAAAATGGCTTTGAATTTTGCACAGTGCGATATATTCCGCTCAATTAAAAGACTGATTAATGAAAAAGCCTGTTCTTCATTTTCACTTGCGGAAACTTCCCATAATTTACTATAAAACTGTAGTTTTTCATGAATGACCAGAATGAGCTGATTAATCGTGTGTTCGTTATTTTGCACAAAAGGGATTTCAAAGACTTCTCCCAGGTAGGACTTAACATCTTCTTCTGAAATTTTATTATTTTCAATGTCTTGAAGATAAAGTAAATGATTTCTCAGGTAGTCATGTCTTGCATAAATTTGTTGACGAAGTTGTTCTAATTGAGGAGATGGGGTTGGCATAATTTAAAGACTCTTGTTTATTTAAAGGCCACAAACTACCATCTGAATATTAACTAAAGCTTAAGTGAATAGTTTTTACCAAAATCACGGTTATCGCCTGTTCCTGATTGTATTGGCTGAGGTAACGGGGTAGGGTATGTGCTTTTTGACTTGCCCACAGCTGGCAACCATTGAAGAATAAGTGGCTAATGGTTAATCCTTGACGGCTGCAGCCCTTTCGATTGCTATAACTCCCCAAATCAGTTACAATCGAGCGTTTTTTTAAACCTTGCCTTACTTTATTACAGATAAAGAAGGCTTTTATCCATAAGGAAAATACATGAGACATTATGAAATTGTATTCCTTGTTCACCCTGATCAGAGTGAGCAAGTTCCGGCGATGGTCGAGCGCTATGAAGGGATCATCACCAAGCATGGCGGCGCTATTCATCGTAAGGAAGACTGGGGCCGCAGACAATTGGCATACCCCATCAAAGAAGTTCATAAAGCCCATTACATTCTGATGAACGTCGAGTGTAATCAAACTGCTCTTGATGAATTAAAAAACGCATTCAAATTCAACGATGCGATTCTGCGTGAATTAATTATCAGCCAGAAACATGCGATTACAACCGAATCCATGTTAATGAAAAAAGAAAAAGATAACCGAGCAGCTTAAGGGGAACTATTTATGACAGCTTATTCTCGTCGCAAAAAAATGTGTCGTTTCAGCGGTGAAGATTCGTTTGAAATCGATTACAAAGATCTGAACATGTTAAAGAACTACATTACCGAAACCGGTAAAATTGTTCCAAGCCGCATTACTGGTACTCAAACCCGTTTTCAGCGTCAACTGGCTATTGCCATTAAACGCGCTCGTTTCCTGGGTTTACTGCCTTACTGCGATAGTCATCGATAACAATGAAACTCACGGGCGGATTTTTACAAAAGCAGGGCCATTTCTTATTGCAAAATGAGAAATATGCCTGGTTTTTGACTGCTGTATTGGCCGTCATACCGTTTACCGCCTGGGTGTCCTTGTCTGTCATGGCATTGGTCACCCTGCGCAAGGGTTGGGCTTCTGGTTGCCAATGTTTAATCATTGGCTTGACGGTTTCTCTCTGCATGGCTGAGATGACCAGTTCAAGCCCGTACCTGTTGGCCACCATTGCCTTGACCTGCCTGACCTGCTACCTGGGTGCCTGCTTGTTGCGAGCAACAGCCAGTTGGCAAAAAGTTGCTGTTTTTATGATTGGTCTCGCGACTGTGATGATTCTTCTTGTCCATAGCTTGGCTCCCGAGTTTATGCTTGCCCAATATAAAATGGTCCAGGATATGCTCAAAGCGCTTGATCAAGGAAATGTTATTGCCAGTCTGCTTGAACATCAGCCGCCTGAAAATCAGGTCAGTCTTGCGAATTATTTGTTAGGCATTAAGGCCATCAGCGTCATGTTATCAGCGGTTTTTTCGCTGTTAGTCGCACGCGCTGTACAGTCCATGCTTTTTTACCCTGGTGGTTTCAAAAGGGAAATCATGGCCTTTCGTGCCAGCAGTGCCGCGGTAGTTTTGCTTCTGGTATGCCTTTATGGTGTTTACCAGCACAGTCCCGTGTTATTAAGTTGTTTACCATTATTTTTTGTCTACCTGATGGCGGCTGGGATTAGTTTAAGTCTCAGCCTACTGGCTCAAAAGCGTCGGCTCGCGTTATGGGTATTATTACTGATCCCCATTGTTGTGGTGCCGTACATCATGCTGCCAGTGTATGTTTTGTTTGGATCAATCGATAGTTTATTTAATTTGAGAGCGCGCCGCTTGTTTTTAGCGGGCGAAAATCAGAACAAGGGGTAAGAGATGCAAGTTATTTTATTAGAAAATGTTAGAAATTTAGGCAAGCTGGGCGATAAAGTGAATGTTGCAAACGGCTTTGGCAGAAACTTTCTGATTCCACAAAGCAAAGCAGTATTTGCTACAGAGGAAAACATTCAGATGTTTGAACAACGTCGTGCCGAGCTCGAAAAGAAAGCGCAACAGGCACAGGCTGTTGCTGAACAACGGGCAGCCAAGCTGAATGATATCACGCTGGTTATTTCTGCAATGGCCAGTGATGAAGGCAAGCTGTATGGTTCTGTCGGTGTCAATGAAATCCGGGATGCTTTGGTCGAGCGCTCAATCGAAATCAGCCGACGTGAAATCGTTATGCCAGAAGGTCCTATCCACTCCGTGGGTGATTTCACGGTTGAAGTGCATGTTCACAGCGATGTGATTGCTACGCTGCAAATTCAGGTGGTCGCCGCAAAATAAGGTGATACATGAATAGAAAAAGCCTGCTGATGCAGGCTTTTTTATTTTAATTGCTCAAGCTTTACGATATCGTACGCTGGCTCCTCATAAGGATGGGCCTTTTTTAACGCCGCGATGGCTTCACGCAAACAGTGCTCCTCGCACAGCATTTCCACTTTGACTTCGGTGACATACGTCAGAGTCAGTTTTTCACCCAGAGTCGGGTTTGCGCCTGGCAAGGGGCGAAATTGACCCTGGCCCACGGTTTGCCAACAGGTTTGATCATACTGACCCAGCTTGCCCGCGCCAGCGTCAAACAAGGCGTGCTTGACTTGTTGCAGATGGCTTTCAGGTACATAAAAACACAATTTAAATTCAGGCATCAGGCTTTCCATTTGATGTTACATCCTAAACTCGGCTTTTGTGTCTCACTCACTGCTTGATTGCTAAGCACACAATCGAGAGCGGTACGGATAGAATCGCCTGTAACCGGGATTGCGTTTCCTGGCCGTGAGTCATCAAACTGGCCTCGGTAAATCAATAACAGTTTATTGTCATAGACAAAAAAATCAGGCGTGCAGGCGGCCTGATAAGCTCTGGCTACTTCCTGGGTTTCATCGAAAAGATAGGGGAAGGGGTATTGCTCTGTTTTCGCAGTTCGTTTCATGTTATCTGGTGAGTCATCGGGATAATTAGCCACGTCATTGGAATTAATGGCATAAAAACGGATTTGTCTGGACAGATAATCATTGGCCAGTTGGGTTAATTCCTTATTTATGTGTTTTACATAAGGGCAATGATTGCAGATAAACATAATCACAGTGGCTTTGGCATTGGGATCCTGTGCAAGATTGATCGTGTTACCGGTTACCACGTCGGTTAGAGAAAAAAAGGGGGCCTGAGTACCCAGTGGGGACATGGTGGAAGGTGTTTTAGCCATAAAATCTCCAGAATTAAAAAGCAATTTTCAGGATTGCAATCAGAGCAAAGAAGCAGTTCAATATGGCCCAGATTAAAGAGGCCCTTTTGCTGGATGCATTGTAAAACGCATAGCAGGCTACTGCACTACCGCCGCAAAAAAAAACCCACTGATTTTCATAGGCCAGACCTATAGACAGCAGCGCTATGCCGGCTATGCCTATCAAAATAAATAAATTGGTTAACTGGCCACTTAAATAATAAAAAAATAATAATTGCACACAAAGCAGGATAGGGATGGCGAATTGCAGGGCAGGGCCAATGCCTAAGAGAATAGCACCGTGTCCAGCAATTAAGATCAATTCCAACGCGATAAAGTAAACCAGCTTGAAATGAAGGGCGGTAAATAGCAGGAGAGTGGAGCCGGCGACAAAATACAATTGCGCCGGTATTTTAATCAGTCCAAGAAGCGAAACAATGCTACCTAGAATGCCGAGTAGCACGAATAATTTAGTATGGGTACTGATAGGTACCTTACCATCGTAAGTAAATTCCTTTTGCGGCGGCATCGTTAATGACCTGTCGTTGTGATTTATTAGTAGATACCCAGTAATTTCCCATATTACTCAGAGCAAATTTAACTCGAGGATATTGGCATACATCCAGTACATCGCGGCAATTTACTTTCGCCGTATTTTCATTTTCGGTATAGAAACATTGGAAATGCATCTCCCGAATGTCGGAAGCAAAGGCGGCCCAATTGGCGGGTTCCAGTTTAGCCGTCAGGGGGGGGCTCATGAACACTTCCCGTGTTTCAATGCGTTGCAATTCAATGGTTCTGTCGCTGCGGTTTTGAATGAGATAAAAGGCCTGATCACCGGTTTCGTTAACAATCAAATGGTAATTACTGTAACCAAAACCGCTGACTTCGCAACCATGGGGAAACGCCTCGGCATGCGTCAGGGTGCTTATCGACAAACAGGTAGCCAACAGGGTAAACATACAACGGTAAACAGACATACTCACCTCAATCCTCACATTGAAAACGCATTATATTAATCAGTCTTTAGGCAAATGTGAATGATTCTATCGTTCTTTATGCGCAGACATGCGGGAAATGATCATCGGGGAATAGGTCCTGTAGACGCTTAAGGCCAGATACATAATGACATAACCCAGCGAAACAGCCAGATTCACCGGATTAATCTCAGGGTAGTTCCATAATATCAGGGCGGAGCTGATGCCATAAATCAACGAAAAACTGTGCATCATGGTTTTAAGTGTTTTGGATTGGGTTAAGTAGTCAAGCCGCGACGGGTAAACGTATTTAACGGGGACAAAGATCAGAATACACAGGAGGGTGAGAATAATGGCATTGGTAGACATGGCGGTATTAAAGATAAACATATAAAACACAGCGATATTCCAATAACAGGGAAAGCCTTTAAAAAAATGGTCGGGTGTTTTGGCATCCGACTGGCAAAATTGATAGGACGAGGCAATGGTGATGGCCACAATGATTAACAATTTGATATCAGCAGCCAGCATATCCGGTTTAACGAAAAGGAAAAAGCAGGGTGTGATGACGTAGTTGAGGTAATCGACAATATTGTCGAGCAAGGCACCGTCAATATTCGGTAATACGGTTTTCACCCTGACCAGTCGCGCCAACGTTCCATCGACAGCATCAATGACAACGGTCACCGCCATGAACCATAAAGCCTGTACATAATCATGCTGGTAAATTTTGGCTAACGTTAAAAGGCCAAAGCACGCTGCGCTGGCGGTAAAAGCATGGACGGCCCAGGCAACCAGGTAGTGAGCGGGGTGGTAGCCTAGCATTCTTTTTGTCATTAAAATTATCCCAATGTGGAGTAAAGTTCATTAATGGAGACAATATGTACAATTGTACGTATCCGCCTGTCGTTCTGAAAATAGTAACAACAATCAAATCCTCTAGGCAACCACTGAGAGTAATACAGGAATTGAATATTTTGCCAGAACGGGCCCATTATGAATAAAAATATAAAAACTGAATTAAATATTATCCATTGCAGGGGAAAAACAGCCATGTCGGAGCGTTTAAATAGTTGCACTCATCCAGAGATAGTCTAAACTCGTTTAAATTAACAATAATGACATCGCCATGAGCATTCAAACCATCAATCCTGCTACCGGGAAAAAACTGACTGAATACCCTCTGCTTGCCGGTAAAGGCATTGACGCCCTCATTGAGCAAGGCAATCAAGCCTTCCTGGCCTGGCGCGGCACGTCATTTGCCTCGCGGCGCCGGCAAATGCTTGTTTTAAGCGCGTTGCTTCGCCGAAAAAAAAATGAACTGGCTGTTTTAATTGCCTGTGAGATGGGTAAACCCATTGCTCAGGGCGAGGCGGAAATAGAAAAATGCGCCTGGCTTGGTGAGCATTATGCCGAAAAAGCAGAAGAATACTTAAAGCCGCAAATCATACAGACTGAATTGCAAAAATCAACAGTGTACTATCAGCCGGCTGGTATTGTCTTTGCAATCATGCCGTGGAATTTTCCCTTCTGGCAGGTTTATCGTTGCGCCATACCCGCTATCATGGCCGGTAACGCGGTCATTTTAAAACATGCGCCTATCACCACGGGCTGTGGTTTTGCTATCGAAAAATTGTTCGTTGAGGCCGGATTCCCTCCCCACCTTTTCCAGCATGCAGTGGTGGATAATGAGGGAGCGGCGGCCATCATCGCCCACGAGAAAATAACCTCATTAAGCTTTACCGGAAGCGAGAAGGCGGGTCGTATAGTCGCCGCTAATGCCGCATCGCATTTAAAAAAATCAGTGCTTGAATTGGGCGGAAGCGATCCTTATCTTGTGCTTGCCGATGCAGATCTTGATCTGGCGGCGGATTGCATCGTTAAATCCCGTCTAAATAATTGTGGACAGGTTTGCATCGCGGCCAAACGCATTATCGCCGTAGCCGCGGTTCATGATGAGCTGGTGATAAAGCTTCAGCAACGCCTAAAAAATTACACAATGGGGGAACCGCTCGATTGTAAAACCACCCTGGGCCCCATGGCTCGAGAGGATTTGCGTGATATCCTGCATCAACAGGTGCTTGACAGTGTGGCGCAAGGCGCGCGCCTGGTGGACGGCGGGGTGTTGCCGGCGGGCTCCGGATTTTATTATCCGCCCACCTTGCTTGTGCATGTCAAACCTGGCATGACGGCCTTTGATGAAGAATTATTCGGGCCTGTTATTGCTGTTATTCATGCTGACAGTGAAGAGGAAGGCATTCGCCTGGCGAACCAAAGCCCTTACGGGTTAGCAGCCGCGGTTTTTACCCGCGACACTGTGCGTGGCGAAGAGATGGCCAAAAACCGCATTGAAGCCGGCAGTTGTTTTGTGAATGCCTTTGTCGCTTCCGATCCGAGATTGCCCTTTGGCGGCATCAAGCAGTCAGGTTATGGACGTGAACTTTCACGGGAAGGAATCCTGGAGTTTGTTAATATTAAAACCGTAGCAATCAAGTGATGCAAGATGAAGCAATACATTTATATTTCGGCGGCAAGCCAAATCATGGAGTGCTATGAGCAGGATGCTTTGTGGAAAACCTACCCGGTTTCTACCGGGAAAAACGGCTTGGGTGAACGCATGGGCAGTGAATGCACGCCCCGCGGCTGGCATCGCATCCATTCGCGGATAGGATTGGATGCTGCCGAAAACAGCGTTTTTGTAGGGCGCGAGTGGACAGGTGAAATCTATGATGCATCGCTGGCTGCACGTTATCCGGAACGGGACTGGATTTTAACCCGCATTCTCCAGTTGGATGGTTTAGAACCCGGGCGCAATCAGGGCGGTGAGGTCGACAGTCTTAAACGCTACATTTATATCCATGGTACACCCGATTCAACTCCCCTTGGCATGCCCGGATCGCGGGGATGTATTCGCATGCGCAATAAGGATATGATGGAACTAGCCGATTGGGTTGCTATTGATACCCTCGTCTTTATTGAATAATAGTTTAATAAATTTGCAATATTGCCGTGTAAGTTGCGAAACACCAGTATATAATGCGCGGCAGCTAATTTTTTGTGCCTAATTGAGGTGATTGAATGTCTTACAAATTCGAAGAAGGTAAAGATTTAATCATTTATGCCATCGTTGATAAACTGAAGCGCAAAATGGAACCCGAACAAGCCCAATTGTGCTCTGAGTTCGTGCGACAGTTTTACAGCACAGTTGCCATGGAAGACCTGTGCGAATGGGATATTGAAGATCTTTATGGGGCAGCGATTAATTTTTGGTCTCTTATCCAGACCCGCGCACCCAATGAAACCAAGATCCGTATTTACAACCCCGATTTTGAAAGGCACGGCTGGCAGACCACCCATACCGTGGTTGAAGTGTTAACGACCGACATGCCTTTTCTGGTTGACTCGTTGAGAATGGTTGTCAACCGCATGGGCTTTGAAGCCCACCTCGTCATTCACATGGGTGGTCTGACCGTGAAACGGAATGAAAAAAATCAGGTCGTTCAGGTATTGCCCCGCAGCTCCAATCCCGCTATGGATCACAAGAAAGACGTTTTTGTCGAAGCCCCGATTTTCATGGAAATTGACCGACAAACGGATCCGGCTATCCTGGAAGAGTTGCACCGTAATTTCGACCGCGTTCTCGAGGACAATCGAGCCGTGGTTGAAGATTGGCCGGCGATGCGTGAGCGTGTGCGCCGAGCCATTGCTGAGCTGGATGACGCCCCGGATATTCTTGATCCAGCCGAAGCGGAGGAAACGAAAGCTTTCCTGGAATGGATTGAAGATCATCATTTTACATTCCTGGGCATTCGTGATTATGAACTGGTTGAAAAAGGCCATGAAACCATTCTGCAGCCGCTACCGGAAACAGGCCTTGGGGTATTGCGGCCAAGCCTTAGCAAATCCACAGCCCGCAGCATTTCAGCCATGACCCCCGAGGCGCGCGAGCTTACCCTGTCCTCACGGGCTCTGGTGATGTTTAAAACCAATACTGAAGCGACGGTTCATCGTCAGGCTTATACCGACTACATTGGCGTTAAACGCTTCAATAAAAAAGGGCAGGTGATAGGTGAGATGCGGATCATTGGTCTGTATACGTCTGCCGCTTACAATACCAACCCCAAACACATTCCTTTCCTGCGCCATAAAGTCGCTAAAGTGATGAACAATTCCACGCTGGTGCCACGAAGCCACGCCGGAAAGGTTTTGTTAAATATTCTTGAAACCTTGCCGCGTGACGATTTAATCCAGGCATCCGAAGATGAGCTGCTGGAAATTGCCATGGGTATTTATTACATGCAGGAACGCCGACGAATCCGTATGTTTGCGCGTGTCGATGTGTATCGACGCTTTATTTCCTGTTTAGTCTATGTTCCCAAAGAGCGCTTCAATACCGAGTTGCGCCAGGCCATGCAGCATATTCTTGAAAAAAGCTTTAATGCAGAGGAAATCACGTTTTCCACCTGGTTCTCTGAATCCGTACTGGCGCGTATTCATTTCATTATCCGCACGAACCCTCAGGATGAAACGCAATGGGACTTTAAGGAAATCGAACAAAAACTGATTGAGGTTGGCCGTTCATGGAATGACGAATTGCAGCATTTTCTGGTTGAAACCTTCGGCGAGGAACAGGCTAATCACCTGTTTGCCCGATACCGCGGCGCATTCCCTGTCTCCTATTGCGATACTTTCTCGCCGCGCACGGCTGTTTATGACATCAAGCATGTTGAAGCCCTGTCAGATGACAACCCACTGGTAATGAATTTCTATCGTCCCATGGATGAGGTTGCTGACAGCTTCCGCCTTAAAATTTATCAACATAACACCACCATCCCCTTGTCTGATGTCCTGCCTATTGTGGAACGCCTCGGCATGCGGGCTATCAGTGAACGTCCTTACGTGTTGAAGTTTGAGGACGGCAGTGTGACCTGGATTAATGATTTTGCTCTGCAATACACCCGTGGCGTCTGCTTTGATATTGATGAAATCAAGGATCTGTTCCAGAATGCCTTTGCGAGTGTCTGGTTTGGTCATGCCGAAAATGATGGTTTTAACCAGTTGGTATTGGCTGCCGGCCTTAATTGGCGTCAGGTGGCAGTCTTGCGTACCTACGCGAAATACTTTAAGCAAATCGGACTGACCTTCAGCCAGGAATACATTGAGTTGGCGTTGCATAACAATGCGGCAATCGCTAAAAAACTGGTCGAATTGTTTGAAACCCGCTTTAATCCACAGCCCAATAATCAACGCGAAGATCAATTCACCAGTCAGATCGATCAAATTTTTACTGCCTTGGATAATGTCAGCAATCTGGATGAAGATAAAATAATCCGCCAATACGTGCATGCTATTTCTGCCACGTTAAGAACCAATTATTACCAGGTGGATGCCAAGGGGAATCCCAAGAAAAACATTTCTATCAAACTGAACAGCAAGGCTATTCCGGGCGTTCCCAAACCCTATCCGATGTTTGAGATTTTCATTTATTCGCCGCGTTTTGAAGGTGTGCATCTGCGCGGCGGTAAAGTCGCTCGCGGAGGATTGCGCTGGTCTGATCGCAAAGAGGATTTTAGAACCGAGATCTTGGGCCTTATGAAAGCGCAGCAAGTCAAAAACGCGGTTATCGTGCCAAGTGGTGCGAAAGGTGGATTTGTACCCAAGCACCTGCCTTTAAATGGCAGCCGTGAAGACATTCAGGCCGAAGGGATTGCCTGTTATCAGGAATTTATCCGCGGCCTGCTCGATATCACCGATAATTACAAGGGATCAGTGGTTGAAAAACCAGCCAACGTCCTCAGCTATGATGAGGATGATCCTTACCTTGTGGTGGCCGCCGATAAAGGAACAGCCTCGTTCTCTGATATCGCTAACGCCATTTCTTTAGAGTATGGCTTCTGGCTCGGAGACGCGTTTGCGTCTGGGGGCTCTGTCGGTTATGACCATAAGAAAATGGGTATTACCGCCCGGGGCGCCTGGGAATCGGTCAAGCGTCACTTCTACGAATCCGGCATGGATATCGATAAAGACTTTACGGTTGTTGGTATCGGTGACATGGCAGGGGATGTGTTTGGTAACGGCATGTTGTTATCCCGGCATATCAAATTGCTGGGTGCGTTTAATCATCTTCATATTTTCATCGATCCCAATCCTGATCCGGAGGTCAGCTTCAAGGAGCGTGAGCGTCTGTTTAATCTGCCGCGTTCAAACTGGAGCGATTATGACAAGAAATTAATTTCCAAAGGCGGCGGCGTGTTTAACCGCAATGCCAAATCGATACCGGTCAGTAAGGAGATGAAGCAGGTCTTCGGGATCAAGCAGGCTCAGATTGAACCCAATGAATTGATTCGGATTATCCTGCGTGCCAAAGTGGATCTGTTGTGGAGTGCCGGAATAGGAACATTCGTCAAAGCGCAAAGCGAAACCCATGCTGACGTCGGCGATCGAAGCAATGATGCGACGCGCATCAACGCGAAACAGCTGCGATGTAAAATGGTGGGCGAGGGCGGTAATCTCGGATTAACCCAATTGGCGCGTGTTGAATATGCGATGGAAGGTGGATTAATTTACACCGACTTCATTGACAATTCAGGTGGTGTAAACTGCTCTGACAAAGAAGTTAACATTAAAATTCTGTTAAACAGCATTGTCGCTGCGGGCGATTTAACGCCAAAACAACGTAATGAACTGCTGGCAGAAATGACGGATGAAGTTGCCGCACTGGTATTGAGGGATAATTTTGCCCAACCACGCGCCATCAGTTATACAGCGGCTCAGGCGTTAAAATCAGTTGAATTGCACATGCGCTATATCAATGAATTGGAGCGTACGGGCAAAATCGACAGAAATCTTGAGTTCCTGCCGGATGACAAAATGTTTGCCGAGCGTAAACTCCTGGGTAAAGGCTTGGTGCCGCCGTCCATCGCGGTTTTACTATGCTACAGTAAAACCATTCTTAAAGAGCAGATATTGGCAACCAATGTTCCTGAGGACGCGTATTTGAAAACCTTCCTGGTCAGCTATTTTCCAAGGCCGCTTCAGGAGCGTTTCAGCACCCAGATGCAGGAACACCCATTGCGCCGGGAAATTATCGCTACCCGTTTAAGCAATATCATCGTAAATGAGATGGGCTTTACTTTCATTTACCGCATGCAGGATGAAACCGGTGCGCCTGTTTCAGCCATTGTCCGTGCCTACATGATTGCGCGCACGGTGCTTAATATTGATGGCGTGTTGAAGAAAATCAGTGCGTTGGAGTCCTTTGTCAGTGCGTCCAAACAGATTGATATTGTCATGCTCTATGTACGATTAATGCGCCGGGTAACCCGTTGGTTCTTAAGAAGCCAGCGCATGCGCTTAAATATCAGCAAGGCCGTTAAACTTTATGGCCCCGGGGTTGAGGAGTTGAAAAAGGCTATCCCCACTATCTATAGTGAAGGGAACCTTGCCCAATACAAGGAACAGTATCAACATTATATTGATTTGGGTGTGGATGAGGAGTTTGCTCATGAACTGACAATCACCCGCGCCTTGTTTTCAGCCATGGATATTATTGAAGTGGCGCAAAAACTGGAACTGAGTGTTACTCAGGTGGCGCAGGCTTACTTTGCTATTGGCGAATTCCTCGATTTGGGCTGGATTCGCTCGCAGGTTATTGTTCACCCCACTGAAAATAACTGGGAGTCCCTGTCTCGCGAAGCCTTGCGGGATGATTTGGATTGGCAGCAGCGGCAATTGACAGTTGGTATTATCAGCCTTGATGAAAAGAAAAAAGATTCGATGAAATCATTTGCTCATTGGGCTGAAAATCATAGCACGTTGATTGAGCGTTGGCGTCACATTCTGGCCGACCTGCGTTCAAGTCAATCTCTGAATTACACCATGTTTTTTGTGGCCATCAGAGAATTGCTTGATTTAACCCAGACGACCTTGCAGATGTCAGAAAAGGAAGTCACTACCTAAAATGATGCGGCTACACCGATAGCCGCTGCTTATTACAAGGAGTTTAAATTGAATAATGGCAAATCAATAACGGCTTACTCGTCCGGGTCCAAATTTTTTCATTGGACTGTGGCGTTGATTTTAATTCTTATGCTCGCTGGAAGTTTTTTTCTCGATGATGTACCGAAGCAATGGCAAGGCATGGCCTACATGATGCATAAATCATTTGGGCTTACTATTTTGGCTTTGATGATTTTACGCGTTATCTGGATTATCCGCACCGGTAAACCGCCTTTGCCTATGACTGTTCCGGCCTGGCAGGTCTTTGCGGCCCGTTTTGTGCAGTATGCCCTCTATGTGTTTGTCATTCTCATGCCGGTTGTGGGTTGGGTGATGTCGGTGGCAGCTGGCAGGCCGCCGCAATTGTTTGGCCTGGTTACCTTGACCTTGCCTGGTATCCCTGAAGATAAATCGCTGGCCCATTTTTTGGCCGAGAGCCATGAAGTAATCGCCTGGATTATTATAGCCCTGTTGGTTTTGCATGTAGCGGGTGCGTTTAAACATTACTTTATTGATAAAGACAATGTCGTACAACGCATGTTGCCGGGACGTCGGGGTATTGATGAGGTTTCTCATCTTTAAGGTTTAATCCGGGTGAGGCCTCAACCGGCAAAGGCATTATACGTACTTTACGAATTCAAATGGCCACTTTGCTTCAATGCCCTTCCCTCACTTTTGCCTTTGTGGCCCTTCCTCAATAAGATGTCTACTTTCCGCGCCTTGTGCGCGGAATCCAGTGATTACCCTCGATTCAAATGCTGTGCATAAAGCACGGCATGTAGGCAAAAGATAGCTATAACGCATAAAATTTACATGCCATTGACCTCAGGTTTAATGGCCAAATCCGATCAGCTTCCTTTGGTATTTTCCAGCGGATCAAGCAGCATCAGGGCCTGGTCATGATTTTCGAGTGTAACCACCTGCGCATGCTCAAAATGAATACTCACCGCGATCAGATAACAATCGGTTCCTTTGGGACAAAAATCAATGAGTTCGCCGATTTCCTGTTGCGTGCCCTCAGCAAAAAGGCGGCTGCCGACCACGGGCGGGTTGTCGCTTAAGACGGTGAAAATCTGCAGTTCGTGTTTTAATTTGGCTTTATAATGCGTGCGGGCAATGATTTCCTGTCCCTTATAGCATCCTTTGTCAAAACTGATATAGCCCTGCTTGTGCAAATCAATGCGGTGGGCGAGAAAGAGGCCGCGGGTTTCAGGATAGATGCTGACATGGCGGTTTAAAAGCTGCAAATAATGCCAGCCCAGCGAACCCCGCTGTTGCGAAGCGGAAAAATGGTCAAGGTAATGGCTGACTCTGTCCTGGTGGATGAGTGCTAAAAATAAATTATGACCCAGAAAATAGCAGCAGTAGTCAGAGGACTGGGTCACCTGTCCTGTTTCGGCGGGCAAGGGGAAATGCGGTAGGGTTCGATTGCTGGTGTTAATTAAAAAACCAAATGCGTGATACTCATCATTCACCTGCAAAGTGACGCGTGACAGCATGGCTGTTTTCGACAGATTGTTTTTCGTTTCTTCAAGCAAATCCCGTTGCAGCACCAGATGATAACCCTGCCAATCGATGACATCGAGTAAGGCCATGATACGACCTTTCAGGTTGCATAAGGCCCCGCGTTGCATGGTGGACGGAGTAATCTTGCGCAAATCACAGGTTACTTGCCCTTGCAGAAAATCAGCAGCCTTCGCACCGTCAACAGCAAGGACGGCTAAATTCGGCAGGTGAAAAATATAGTTTTCAGCCGTGTCGAAATGAACTTCTTCCTTTAGAGGATGCTGTGTTTGGTAAATACGGTTTGCTATTGTGTATGTGCTATGGTTCATAGGGTGACCTGACATTGCCTCAAGATTGCGGTAGTTTGCAAGTTTAGTGTAACATTGACGGCTTTTACAACTGGATAAGCATGATAGGCGCCGCTAGAAAAGCAAAACTGACATGGCAATGCCGACGGGGAATGTTAGAGCTGGATCTGTTGTTGAACCAGTTTCTTAATCGGCAGCTTGATGAGCTAAGCGAAGAGCAGATTAGCCAATTTGAAGCCTTGCTGCAGCAGCCCGATCCGGTGCTTTATAGCTGGCTAATGGGCAGTGAGCCGGCCGACAGGGACGTGGAAGAAATTGTCAAACGGATTCAATTACAGGATTACCTTAAGTAGCTCCCGCCATTATCTTTATACCTTGGCCCTGCTCAATACAACCGCATCCCTGCTGTTGGTTTATTCCGGATTGCCATGGGCTTTAATTATTCCGTTATTGGGTGTCCTTCTGGGCATCTTTCTCTGCGGGATTAGGCATCCTTATCCGGCGGGTGGGTGCCGCGAATTCATTCATCAGGGCAATACCTGGCAATTGGTTGGCCATGATGCGATTGAAACGTTTACGAAGCATCGGCTGTTACTGCATACCGGCTTATTTATTCTTGTTAAATTCTTTTCTGAGGACAAGCAAAAGGTCCTGGTTATTTTTTGTGATCAACTGGGCAAGGATGATGACAGGCAGTTGAAAATCATTGAAAAAGTGAAATAGGGTTAAAGAAGACGTCCGCGTTGTCGATATATTAATCAATATGGTTGGATATTGATATAATGGGCCTATCGTCAGGGGAAACGGATTATCAATTAATTCATAGTGCGCTTAATGGCAATGAGAAAGCCATTAATCAACTGATATCACGCTATTACCAAAAAATTACCCGGCAAATAGGGCAACAGGTGCACGATGCCTCGGCAGTTCATGACCTGGTGCAGGAAGTTTGCATTAAATTATTCCGACATATCCAGCAGTTTGATTGCCGTTCAAGCTTCACCACCTGGCTTTATCGCATTATTCAAAATACCGTTAAAAACTATTACCGCAGTCGGCAGTTAATGGCTGAACACGAGGCCGCTGCTGATTGCATACTGCCGGATGCCGTGACGAATCCTGAGGCCCTGCTGATTGAATTTCAACTGGGGAGACGTCTGGATACCCTGTTTGGCGAGTTGCCGCAAGGCATGCAGCAATGCTTTCTGCTGCATGTGTTTGGTGGTTTAAGTTATGAAGAAGTAGCCGCTTACCTCAATTGTCCGTTAGGCACCGTCCGTTCCCGTATTTGCCGTACCCGTGAAATGCTTTGGACAGGTATTAATAAACCAAATGACAAGAGAAAGCATTAAAAAGCTGTGTTAGAATGGCTACATCCGTGATTAATCCTTAAATCCTACATGCTCGAAAGTGATCGACTCATCAGCGCAACACCCGCTGACTCCGAAGAAGCGATTGATCGCGCCATCCGTCCCCCAAGCCTTAAGGAATACATTGGCCAGGAGGCTGTGCGCTCGCAAATGCAAATTTTTATTGATGCGGCTAAAAACCGACGGGACGCCTTGGATCATGTTCTGATCTTCGGGCCTCCGGGTTTGGGTAAAACAACGCTGGCCAACATTATTTCGCATGAGTTGGGTGTCAATCTGCGCCAAACCTCTGGTCCAGTACTTGATAAAGCCGGCGATCTGGCTGCCATCCTGACTAACCTTGAAGAAAATGATGTTCTGTTTATTGATGAAATTCATCGCTTAAGTCCGCTGATTGAAGAAATTCTTTACCCTGCAATGGAAGATTACAAACTGGATATCATGATTGGTGAAGGACCGGCCGCACGCTCCATCAAACTTGAATTGCCTCCATTTACACTGGTTGGAGCAACAACCCGTGCTGGACTTCTAACTTCACCCTTGCGGGATCGTTTTGGAATTGTGCAACGCCTTGAGTTTTATCCTGTCGATGCCTTAACCCAGATTGTTTCCCGTTCCGCGCGGTTGCTTAAGGTTGAAACGGATGAGGATGGCGCGCGTGAGATTGCTATGCGTTCGCGCGGTACACCGCGGATTGCCAACCGGCTTTTACGGCGGGTGCGGGATTATGCCGAGGTTAAAGGCAATGGCAGAATTAATCGCGACATCGCTAATCAGGCTTTGCAAATGCTCGATGTCGATAAACTGGGCTTTGATTTGATGGATAGGAAATTATTGCTGACTGTCATCGAACGTTTTGGCGGCGGCCCCGTGGGCTTGGACAGCATTGCCGCGGCGATTGGGGAAGAAAAGGGGACCATTGAAGATGTTCTTGAGCCTTTTCTTATTCAACAAGGCTATCTCATGCGGACGCCTCGCGGTAGAATAGCAACCAATCTGGCCTATCACCATTTTGGCCTGCAACCGGTCGAGCATGAGTTGTAAATGAGTTATCAAAGCCACTTTCGCGTGTATGCTGAAGACACTGACATGATGGGCATTGTTTATCATGCCAATTTCCTTTGCTTTTTTGAACGGGCGCGAACGGAAATGTTGCGTGAGAAAAACTGGTCCCTGACACAAATGGCTTCGGAGTATGACCGGCACTTTATCATTAGCGACGTCAAGATGCAGTTTTTGCATCCAGCCAGGCTGGATGATTTGCTTTTGGTCAGTACGGACATCATGAAGCGGGGATCCTGCAGTATTTTATTTGAACAAAACCTGCGAAATCAGCATAATATGCTTCTTTGCGAGGCGCAGGTTAAAATTGTCTGTGTCGATAGTGCAATGAAAATACAGCGTATACCGCCCGATTACAATTAAATAAGAAATGACAAGTAGGAGGAATCAACGTGGGTAGCCATGCCAGTGTCTTAGGTTATTTTTTACAAGCCGGTTTGGTGGTTAAAACCGTGATGCTGATTTTACTTTCTGCCTCTATCGTTTCCTGGACATTGATTATCCAGCGAGCATGGTTTTTTAACCGCAAAAAGCAGCAATGCGACCAATTTACCCGCCGTTTTTGGGATAGCGGCGATTTGAGTAAATTGTATGCCGATATCGATAGTCACGCGGATGAACGGCAAGGCATCGCCGCCATTTTCCATGCGGGGTTTAAAGAATACGTGCGGGCTAGAAAACAGGGGGCCGTCGTGCTTGAACCCATCCAGCGCGTCATGCAAATCAGCCATGCCAAGGAAGCCATGCGTCTCGAAAAACACCTGCCTTTCTTTGCTTCTGTCGGCTCCATTTCTCCCTACATTGGTTTGTTTGGGACTGTGTGGGGCATCATGACGTCATTCCAGGCCTTAGGCCAGGCACAGCAGGCTACCATTGCCATGGTGGCGCCTGGTATTTCAGAAGCGCTGGTGGCCACCGCATTGGGCTTGTTTACGGCCATTCCGGCGGTCATTGCCTATAACCGTTACAGTACCCGTGCCGGCAACCTGCTGGAACAATATGATCTTTTTCAGGATGAACTGGTTTCGTTGATAGAGCAACAAAGCGCTGTGCCCGTGAGAGGATAAACGATGTTAAGAAAAAAAACCAAATCGTCTCAACCGATTGCAGAAATCAATGTGGTTCCCTACATTGACGTCATGCTGGTTTTGCTGGTTATTTTTATGATTACGGCACCTATGCTGACACAGGGGGTCACGGTCGATTTACCGAAGGCCGCAAGCCAGTCCCTAAAACCCACTGAGCGAGAACCCATCATCGTGTCGGTGAATTTACGCGGCGACTATTTCCTAAACATCAACACGGCGCCGGATTTACCCATGGAGCCCAAGGCTCTGATGGTGAGGGTGGCCGCAGAATTGGAGTTGGCCAAACAGAATAACCAGCCCATTAATGTCCTGGTGAAAGGCGATCAGGGTGTGCCCTATGGCAAAGTAGTGGGTGCCATGGCGTTGTTGAAACAGGCTGGGGCTGAACAGGTCGGCTTATTAACCGATTCGTCTGAGGCCATTTCGGAGAACCAAGCATGAGGATTGAACAGAGCTACCGCAAAGCGTTTTATGCGGCTCTGACGCTGCATTTGTTGTTAGCCTTGTTATTACTGACGGAGTCATCCAGCAAACGACCCGTTTTGGTGAATGAAGCCAAAAATACCCCCGGTGAGATGACGCCGATAGAAGCCAATGCTATGCAAAAAGAAATTGTTAAGGCGGTGAGCGTTAACAATCAGGAAGTCATGGAGACCGTCAATCGTTTAAAACAGCAGCGGGCGCAACAAATCAAAGCGGAACAGGCGCGTCAGAAAGCCCTGGCGCAACAGGTTTTGCAGGCGAAACGGGCGCGTTTGCAAGAACAGCAACGTTTAGCGAAATTAAAAGAAGAAGCGGATAAGCTCGCCATTGCCAGAAAGAAACAAATGGAAGAAGAGCAAAAGCGCCTGAAACAACTGGCTTTGCAAAAAGAGCAGGAAGCCAAGCGACTCCAGGAGCTTAAAAAGCAACAGCAGGAATTGGAAAAAAAGCAGCAACAGGAAGCGGCGAAGCTGGCTGAATTGAAGAAGAAAAAAGACGAGGAAAAAGCCAAAGCTGACAAATTGAAGGCTGAACAGGCGGCAGCAGAAGCCCGTAAAAAGGACGAAGCGGTGAAATTGGCCGCTCAGAAAGCCGCAGCCGAAAAAGCTGCGGCAGAAAAAGCGGCCGCTGAGAGGGCGGCGGCTGAAGCAGCCCAGGCTGCGGCCAATCGAGCCCGTCTTGCCGGCGAAGTGGATAAATACAAAGCGCTGATTATCAATGCAATCGGACGCCAATGGATTTTGCCGGATAATGTCGATCGCGGCTTATCCAGTCAATTCAGGATTCGCTTGGCGCCTGATGGCGCAGTGCTTGAGGTGAGTTTAATCCGCAGCAGCGGTGATCCCATTCTCGATCGCTCCGCACAAACTGCGATTTATAAAGCGTCGCCGCTGCCAGTACCGACTGATCCCGCGACCTTTGATATATTTCGTGATATCAGTTTAACCGTACGACCAGAAAACGTGAGGGGATAACCGTGTTAAAACGACTTGTGATATTATTTTTCGCTGCATTGTCGAGTGGGTCTTATGCCCTCGATCTCGAATTAACCCAGGGGATTAACTCGGCTTTGCCCATTGCCATTAATTCTTTTGGTTACGACAGTGCCGGCTCTGAATTGACGACGATCATTAATCATGATTTGCAGTTATCAGGCCAATTCAAAATCATTCCGACACCGCCAGGCTTGCCTGAAGGTGCGCAAGGGGTCGGTATTCTTCGTGGCGCGGGTGCTGATAGCGTATTAACTGGCCGGGTCAGCAAATTGGGTTTTAACCGCTATGACGTCAGTTTTGATCTCATTGACGCGGTAGCCAATGGGCGTCTGCTATCAAAAAGTTTCCAGGTGGGCAGCAATGATATTCGGGCTTTAGCGCATCATATCAGTGATTTGGTCTATGAGAAACTGACTGGTGAGCGCGGTGTGTTCTCCACCCGGATTGCCTATGTGCTGGTGCAGCGCGGTGCAGGACGTTCCCGCTATTCGCTGGAGGTTGCTGATGCCGATGGATTTAATCCCCAGAGCCTGCTGGTTTCGTCCGAGCCCATTATGTCGCCTTCCTGGTCACCAGACGGGCGACAAATTGCCTACGTTTCTTTTGAAAAGAAAAAAGCGCAGATTTTTATTGTGTCGGTTGAAACGGGTAAGCGACGTCTGGTCACCGATTTTACTGGCATTAACGGTGCGCCTGCCTGGTCGCCAGATGGTAATCAATTGGCCGTTGTGCTCTCAAAGAGCGGCAGCGCTAAAATTTATACGGTCAATCTGTCTTCCGGCCAGTTAAAACAGTTGACTTTTGGAGACGCCATTGATACAGAGCCACGTTTTGCCCCGGATGGCAAAAGCCTGCTGTTTACTTCCGGACGCGGTGGCTCTCCTCAGGTTTACCGTTTGTCCTTAGCCGACGGCAGTGTTTCGCGCGTGACATATGATGGCAGTTACAATGCGCGTGCTTCCTACACCCCTGATCAGCGGCACATTGTCATGCTGCATAAAGAGCAGGACAGCCGCTTTAATATTGCCGTGCAGGATGATACTGGGCATGTTACCCAGGTGACATTCGCAACCCTGGACGAATCGCCCTCTATTTCCCCTAATGGCCGGTTGATTCTCTATGCTACTCGTCACAATGACAAAGGGGTGTTGGGCATTGTTTCTCTGGATGGCCGCATTCACATGCGTTTACCGGCGAGAGAAGGGGATGTGCAGGAACCTGCCTGGTCACCGTTTTTGGGCTAATCAAACAATCAAGGAGTTGCAGTGAAAAAAGGAATTGTCGGTGTTATGACCATGGCTGCGTTGGCAGCCGCAGGCACTGCTTACAGTTGGAATGCTACCGGACACCGTCTGGTAGCGCAGATTGCCTACCATCATTTAAACAAGGAGGCCCGTTCGCAATATGTCCGTTACAACCATGGTCTGGATAGCGTTTTTAAATCGCAATCCCTGGTGAATGCAGCACCCTGGATGGATGGCCTGCGTTACATGAATGACCTGTGGCTGCAACCCATGCATTACATCGATATTCCCTATTCTGTCGATGGGACTGAGCTGATTCAACCGGATGAAGTGAATGCTGTTTACGCCATCGAGAAGGCGAAGAAAGTGTTGAAGGACCCCAAGGCCAGTCTCTTTAATAAAGGATTCAGTTTAAGAATTCTTTTACACGTGGTAGGGGACATCCATCAGCCGCTACACGCCATCAGTCAATTCAGCGTTCAACACCCCAAAGGCGACATGGGAGGTAATCTGGTCATGCTGGGTGACAATCCCGTTGGCCCCAACCTGCATTCCTATTGGGATAATGGCGGCGGCTTTCTTAAAACAGCCCGATTAAACACCAAACAACTGAACGCTAAAGCCTGGAAAATTGAACAGCGTTGGCCTTGTCACGTGAATAACATGACGCTTGATGCCAAGGCCTGGAGCCAGGAGTCTTATCAATTGGCCATTGCCAAGGCGTATCAAATCAAAAATGGTGAAAAACCGAGCAATGAATACCAGGATATGGTGAAGGTAACGGCTGAGCAACGCATCGCTCTGGCAGGTTGTCGTTTGGCAGCCTTGCTAAACGATCTCATGTGATGATCATATGCTGACGGGGCTATACCCTGTATAGCCCATGTTTCGTGATGTGTTAAAAATTAACTATTTGCCCATCTTTGAGCACAAGGTAAGCCTGCCCATTTTTTACTTCAATCGTATCGTCAGGGAATGCAGCCTGAATGACAGACGAATCAATCTGATGACCTAACCATTCAACACGACCTACTCGAGCCTTATGAAAATCACCGTAGGTGCTATCAAAATGCAAGGTATAGATCTGCGTGTATTCCGGGGGCAATTTTTCGCTGATGCGTTTTAAGACGTCGTCAACTGTGTAATGGTGTGAATTAAGGTAAATAATGGTATCGCCACTGCCAGCCTGTTCGTTGGGAATAAAGACGGCAACGGCTTCTTGTTGTAAGGTACTGACCAGTTCTTTTGAGATAGTGAATATTTCATCTTCGGCAATGGATTGGTAAGGGGAGCTGGTAAACAGTTTGCTGTTTTCCGCGGCCAAATGTCCGTCAGATTCGGTTTTGTACATGCACAAAATGTTTTCACCTTGACTTTGTTCAAGATGATGGGATTGCATGATATCAACCATGGTGGTTTCTAATTGACGCTGCTTTTCACTTAACAGGTTTTTGTAGGCCTCAGTTGGGGCAACTTCGCCAACATTATTCGCTGCATAAAAAGTGACAGACGAGACATCGGAGGCAGCAAGGGGATGGCTTAGTAAGGTGAGTCCAATAAACAGGCTGGTTAATTTGATCATATCTTCATTCAGAGCATTAATACTGCACGCAATTGTAACAGGATGATTCTTAAATACAATGACCTATCGATGACAGGGTTGGGTAAAATAATTTCAGTCGATGAAAAAGGCTGACTTGTCGCCGAGCCAGCCTGGATTTTATGCAGGAAAGAACCAATGCTTAAAAATTAACAATGCGCCCATCGTGATAGATTAAAAACGCTTTGCCATGCTTCCTTGTCATTTTTTCTTCAGGAAAGGCGTTTTGAATAACAACCGGATCAATTTGATTGCCCAACCACTCAATGCTGCCAATGGTTGCTTCGTCAAAACCCCCGTATTTACTGTCAAAATGAAGGGTGAATGCCTGGGAATAATCGGCTGGGAGTCGTTCATTAATCAGTTTGATGGTTTGCGTCAGGCTGTAATGCCGGGAATTAAGATAGACGGTGGTCTCGGCGGCTTCGGCCTTGTCATCCGGAACAAAAACAGCCACGCTTTCCTGCTGCAAAGCGTTTGCCATCTCTTGAGAGAGAGAAAATATTGTGTCATCGGTGAGCGTTTGATAAGGCGAGGTTGTAAAAATCTTGCCATTATCTGCAGTCAAATGGCCGCTGTCTGCCATTTGATACACGCCGATGCCGTCTTCGCACTGGCTCTGCTCCAGGTGATGGGATTGAAAGATATCGATGATGGTGTTTTTCAATTGATTCTGTGCGTCACTGAGCAGGCGCTGGTAGGCTTGTTCCGGTTGGATTATACCGGTGTTATTGGAGGCAAAGAAAGAAACAGAGGTGTATTCAGCCGCTGAAAGCATCCTGCAAAATAATGAAAGTCCTATGAAAATACGCATTGATTTTGTCATGATTATTGCTCGTTACTGGGTTTGCAACAGTGTAACCATGCCATTAATTTGTGCAAGAATGCACAGTTTTGTAATATAGTTACAAAAAATATACCGAGATTTGTTTATGACGAAACCCAGTCGACGACAGAACAATTGCCATTATGGCTGTGCTGTAGAAGCTGCCCTTGATGTTATTGGTAATAAATGGAAAGGGTTAATTCTCTTCCATCTGCTTTCCGGCACCAAACGATTTAACGAGCTTAGACGTCTGATGCCAAGCATTACGCAACGCATGCTCACCCTGCAATTGCGTGAACTGGAAAAAGATGGCGTTGTTCATCGGCAGGTTTATGCTCAGGTCCCCCCAAAAGTTGAATATTCGTTGACGGAATACGGGGCTGAATTAGAACCTATGCTGTTGGCTTTGCGAGATTGGGGTCGCCGTTACATGTCTTAAAAAACCGACGTTTAAGCATAAAGCAAAGCCATAGACAAATGGTTTTCATACCGCCCGTCAATGCACACGGCATTTTTATGTATTCCCTCAACGACAAAACCAAACTGTTGATAAAGTGCCCTGGCGGTTTTGTTGTGTTCCCGCACGGTTAATTCAATGCGGGTCAATCCTTTTTCACGTGCTTGTTTGAGGGCTTCAGCCAGCAAGGCTTTTCCCACGCCCAAGCCGCGAAAAGCGGCTCTAACGCCAATACCCAACGAACCGATGTGAGCAAAGACAGGACGGTCAAGTGATGAAATGTCACACCAGCCAATGACTTCCTCCTCATGCAAAGCGATGAGATGAGGCCAATTCCCCTTGAGGTTCTGTTTGACAAAATCCCGGGTCATTTCAAGCGGCGGCCCTTTAAGAAAAGCCAAATATTTTTGCTCGCGTGCCACGCTGTCAAGGGCTTGCCAGTAACTGTCAATGTATTCTTCACGAATAGGAATAATGGTAAAGTTCATAATCAGCCGGTTAATTCAGTAACTCCAAAATAGCCGTAGCAAGGTAATAGAGTAAAATAAACACGAACAAGGCGATAGAAATAAGAGGCAACAGGATAGTAAAAATACGAATCATCGTGGCGGTGAATGCATTGCTGCTCTGGTTAGCTGAACCCCAAAAAGCTTTTAATAACCAGATATAAAAACCAACGGCATAAAGCATCAACGGAAGCAGCCACAGATTCTCAAGATTGAATCCTCCGGTGAACAAAGCAGTGAGTATAAAAATATAAAAGACGATATAGGCTAGACCACCCTCCAGAAGGTAATCTCCTCCCTGGCTAAAAAAAATTTGCCCAAACGTCAACTGCCCATTCCAGCCTTTTTTTAAATAGTTCAGCATACCTGTCCATCCAAGAGTCTTTTCATAACTATAGACTGTACTTTGTTTCAGCAAAAGCCAGATAGCGATTATCTGACCTTGATTCAGGCCATCCGGCTTAAAAATTCCTGAAGGTGTGGGCGTTCTGCTTCACCGGCTAAATAATCCTTTAATCGCATGAATGCCTGGTCGTAATCTTGCTGAGTAAAAACACCGCGCATGAGCTCAAAGCGGAGGTAAACGCAATAGGTGTTAAGCACATCGGTTTCGCAATAGTCACGAATGGCTTTTAAATTGCCGGCTAAATACTCGTCAAAAACCCGCGCACCGCTCATGCCCATTTTGCCCGGAAAATTCAACATCGATGCTATCTCGTCCAAAGGCGCAAAGGCTTTATTCTGATAAGCCGCTAAAATGTCCATCAAATCAAGGTGTCGATAATGAAAGCGGTTTAAATAATTATTCCAGCGAAACTGCTGCTGATTATCGCCGGTTTCCCAATAAGTCGGCGCACTGATGCCATGCAATAGCGCGCGATAATGAAGAACCGGCAAATCAAAACCGCAGCCATTCCAACTGACCAGCGTTGGGGAATATTTATCGATGCCAGAAAAAAAGCGGGTGATGAGCTCTTTTTCGTCTGACTGTTCATCACCCAAAGACCAGGTTTTGATGTGATTCCCTTGGCTGATAACCAGGGAGATTGCGATAATTTTTTGCAAATAATGGGGTAAAAAATCATGACCGACTTTCGCTCGCCGTAAAGCAAACATGGCTTTGGCTGTGTCTTCGTCGGAAAGACCCTGTAAATCATATAATTTACGGCCGGCTTCAAGGTCCGGAATGGTTTCAATATCAAATACCAGAATACTCATGCAGAACCTGCCATTACTAATAGAAAGCGTGGGATAATGAAGCAATCGTAACCTGCTAGTATTCTTTAACAAAAGGGAAATTGCAACTGCCTGATCTCAGGAAATTTTTATAATAAATATTTAAATCTCGCCTACTTTTTGTTACTAATAGCCGTTTAAATGTTACCTAAATAAGAATAATGAAATTAAAGCTGTTAATCATCTCGCTTGTGCTTGTATTGTCCGGATGCGCATCCCGCCAACCCGCTGATGTGAATAACGTCTGCAATATTTTTAAACAATACCCCGGTTGGTACCGTGCCAGCAAGGACGTTGAACGGCGTTGGCGTGTTCCTGTGCCGGTACAAATGGCCATTATCCATCAGGAATCCAAATTTGATGCCAAAGCGACGCCGCCACGATCCAAATTGTTATGGATAATTCCGTGGAAACGGCCGTCCAGCGCTTACGGATATACCCAGGCTTTGCGTTCAACCTGGGCCTTATATAAAAAATCGCAGGACGGCGGTAATTTCTGGGCGTCCAGAGACAGTTTTAGCGATGGGGTGGATTTCATCGGCTGGTATGCGAATCAGGCCAATCGCCGCGCCCATATTCCGCGCTATGACGCCTATAATCTTTACCTGGCATACCATGAAGGGGTGGGAGGGTATCAGCGTAAAACCTACCTTAGAAAACCCTGGTTGATTCAGGTGGCGCGGAAAGTAAAAACCCGAGCCCAGATTTATCAGGCGCAACTGAGCCGCTGTTCAGTTCCAGCGTCGCATTTTCGGTATAAATAATGAGCAAAACTAATGACTTTGCTGCCATCTCAAGGTAGGATAGAAGGTTAATTCGATTAGGAGTCAATGAATGCGTTTAATGCTGCTGGGCGGTCCAGGCGCCGGGAAAGGTACTCAGGCCCTCAAATTAACCAATTATTTCGACATTCCTCAAATATCGACTGGGGACATGTTGCGTTCTGCCATTGCTGCAGGTACTGAACTGGGTAAAAATGCCAAGGCGATTATGGATGCCGGCAAGCTGGTTTCAGATGACATCATTATTGCATTGGTGAAAGAGCGCCTGCAACAAAACGATTGCCGCAAAGGGTTTCTTTTTGATGGCTTTCCCCGCACGATTCCTCAGGCTGACGCGTTGAAAACCGCTGGCATTAAACTCGACCATGTCATTGAAATCGCCGTACCCGACAGCGAAATCATTAACCGTATCAGCGGCAGGCGGGTTCATGTGGCTTCCGGCCGGGTTTATCATGTGACATTCAATCCACCGCTTAAGGATGGCCTGGATGATGCAACCGGTGAGCCTTTAATTCAGCGCGCGGATGATTCCGAAGCGACGATTCGAAACCGTTTGGATGTTTACCACCAGCAAACCGAGCCGCTGATTGACTATTATCAGCGTTGGGCTAATACCCAAGACTGCTTGGCTCCGCAATTTCATCGGGTCAGCGGCCTTGGTAGTGTCGACAGTATTTTTACCAATATTCTTTCTGCCATCAATGCCAGGGAATTATCATGCTCAAAGACTTAGTCAGTGGGGAACAACTCGAAACCTTGGTGACGACTGAAGACCTCGTCTTTATTGATTTTTGGGCCGAGTGGTGTGCGCCCTGTAAGGAGTTTGGTAAAGTCTATGCCCGGGTCGCTGAACAGTACCCGGCCATACACTTCACTAAAGTGAATGTGGAATCGGTTCCAGCGCTGGCTGAAACATTCCAGATTCGTTCAATTCCCCACCTGATTGTTTTTAAGCAGGGCATTATCATTTACTCAGAGTCGGGGAGTATGCCTGAATCTGCCTTAAAAGAATTGGCTGAACAGGCATTAAAAGTCGATATGACGGAAATCCGCGCAAAAATGGACGAAGAACGTCAATCCAAATAAACTATTTCTGCTTAATAAGTGAATGAGTGGCGGCTTCATCGATACCTTCCACTTCATAAATTTTCACTGGATCGTCAAAACCCTTCACCTCTACGCTGGAGTGGCTTTTAATCATGAGGCAATTCCCTGTGTCTTTAAGCGTATGTTCGGAAATCAAAATCTGACCGCCTGAAGTCAGCGACTGGATTCGGGAGGACAGATTCACCGCACAACCAATGGCAGTGTATTGCTGACGCCTGTCTGAACCAATATTGCCAATGACGGCAATCCCGGTGTTAATACCGACTCCCATGGCGAGCTCAGGTAAATTATTCTCTCGGGTATATTCATTGACATCATGAAGCGCCTGTTGCATTTCGATGGCGCAGGCGGCTGCGGACAAGGCGTGGTTTTCGATGTCCTGCGGGGCGCCAAAAATGACCATGATTGCATCCCCGATAAAAGCATTGATGGTACCCTGGTATTTTTCAATGACAGAAGCCATCCGACAAAAATAATGATTGAGCATATCCACGAGTTTTTCAGGCGATAAGGTGCGCGAGATGGAGGTAAAATCCCGCAAGTCGCTGAAAAGGATGCTTATTTTTCGCTTTTCACCCCCGAGTTGCAGGGGCTTTGGTGAAGCCAGCAGTTGCTTCACCACCTCATCCGACATATAAGAACTGAACATTTTGAGCAGCAGTTCATTACGCAACTCAAGCTGCTCTTTAGCCTCATTTAAGGCGGTATTGGTTTCACGCAATGATTTTTTTAATTTAGTCACTGTCAGCAGCGCCAATTCATCTTCCGCTTGCCGTGCTAATTCACAAAGCAGCTTTAACTCACTCTCTGTAAGATGTCGAGGATCTTTATCAGCAACGCACAGGGTGCCAATTTTCAATCCGTCTGCGTTGCTTAAAGGAACACCAGCATAGAATCGGATAGGATTGTCTTCGCCAAAAACCGCGTATTTGTCAGCAAATCGCTCATCCTGAAGAATATCAGGTATAACCAGCGGCTCATTGTGCTGAATGGTATAATGGCAAATGGATTCATTGCGATCAGACTGACTAATAAGGATGCCGCATCGTGCTTTAAACCACTGCCGATGGGCATCAAGCAGGGCAATATAGCCGATGGGCACACTGAGAAACCCAACGGCCAGATTAACAATGCGGTCAAATCGCTCTTCAGGAGGGGTATCAAGAATTTGCAATTCGTATAGAGCAGCGAGTCGCTCTTCTTCCCGGGCAAACGAATTAATCATCATTCCTCACTACAGGCCGTCATCAAATAAGGTTTGGTTCGCATGAGTAACCTTTATCATTATTATATATATATAGCTTATTTCCCGAAGTTGACGCGGCTGACGGGGTTAATTTTCACAAAAGGCTTGACCCTGACGTTGCGTCATCCCCTAACCTTGGTCTCAAGGAGGAAAAAACGATGAATCAATGGCATGCCAAGGCATTTGGCAAACTGGCTAATGTCTCAGTTCGTACACTGCATCATTACGACCAAATTGGTTTGTTAAAACCGAGCTTACGGCAGAACAATAATTATCGTTTGTACTCCGAAAAGGATTTATTAAAGCTGCAACAGATTATTGCACTGAAATTCTTTGGTTTTGAGCTATCCCAAATAAAACAGTTACTGGCTAAGCAGGAGAATGTTTTTGACAATCTGATTATGCAAGCCAAATTTTTACAGCGGAAGGCAGAAACCTTGTTAGAAGCGAATGCAATTATAAAACGTATCACGATGGCTTGCAGCGATAAGAAATCCATTCCATGGCAACAAATTATGCAACTTATTGAGGTATATCAAATGACACAACAATTGGAAGACGCCTGGGTCAAAGAAATCTTCACAGCCGATGAGCTAAAGCAGTACGCGGAATTTGAGGCAAAAATGAAGGCTGACTCGACGCCTGAGCAACGACAGGTATTTGAGAACAGTTGGTTTGCACTGGTTGAGGAGATAAATAACAATCTCCACCATGCCCCTGATTCTGAAACAGGAATTTATTTAGGCAAGAAATGGATGGACTGGGTTAACAAGCTCTACGGCAAAAAGTATGCTCACCTTCGAACCAAAAAATTTGAAAAAGGATTTGGTGAGGGCAAGGGCCTCGATGAACATGGTTTAACTCCAAAACTTATTTCCTGGATGGAAAAAGCGGTGGATGCTTATTGGCGTCAACGACTTCATCAGGTACTTGGCCAGGTGGATCAACTCCCTGCAGCGGCTGTATTGAAATACTGGAATGAGTTGATGGACGAAATGTACGGCGATGAAACTGAACGGAAAGCGGTTATCCCGGCTTTGGTTCTTAAGGAAGAGTCCTTAAGCACTGAGGCGCAAAGCTGGTTGAAGAAAACCTTTCATTTATAATGTACAGGCTGGGCTGTTAGCCCAGCGACACTAGGCGAGAATAATTTTATTGTTCAGGTAATGCATTAAAGCATCCCTTTCTCTTGCGGAAAACTGTAATCCTAATTTGCTGCGACGCCATAAAATATCATCGCAGGTTTGTGCCCACTCCTGTTCCACCAGATAATCCACTTCGACCTGATAAAGGCCGTGACCAAAATGCTCCCCTAAATCAGCAGTCTCGTTCAATTTACCAAGAATTAACTCTGTTCGTGTACCATAAGCTCGAAAAAGACGTTCGCGGATATTCTCGTCAAGCCAGTAATATTTTTCTCTCGCATGAGCCACATAAGTTTTATAATCCGAATGATCGCTTTGGCCGCCAGGCAATACCATTTTATCAGACAGGCTTGGGGGTAGAGCGGGGAAAACGGCAGCTAACGTATCCATGGTTTCATTGGCCAGTTGCCGATAAGTTGTTATCTTGCCGCCGTAAATGGCGATTGCCGGGGCAGGATGAGACGAGTAATGATACGCGTAATCCCGGCTTAAAGCCTGTGGCTTTTCATCATCAGACGACAATAGGGGACGAACACCGCTCCAGGTTGTCAGTATGTCTTCTTTCTTTATGGTGTGTCGGAAATACAGTTTGGTCAGATCCAGAAGATAGGTGATTTCTTCGGGTGAAATACTGACATGGTCAAGATTATTCTTAAAGGCAATATCCGTTGTGCCAATCATGGTGTTGCCGTGGTAGGGGATGACAAACACAATGCGTTTGTCTTTATTCTGCAACAGGTAGGCGTGATTGCCTTCATAAAGCTTGTGGACCACCAGATGACTGCCCTTGACCAGCGACATTTTGTAGCGACTGGGGATGTTTAAGCGTTGATTGACTTGTTCGACCCAAGGGCCTGTGGCATTGATGACTGTCCTGGCCTTAAACATCACTTCCCGATCATTTTGCAGTTTCACCTGCAAACGCCATGACTGGTTTTCAACCGTGGCATTTAGCAATTCTGTACGGGGCAAAATAATGGCGCCATGCGCGCGTGCCTGCAAGGCATTGCTGATGGTTAAACGCGCATCATCGGTTGCGCAGTCGTAAAAAGCAAATCCTTTGTGGTATGCCGTGGATAATGGTAAAAAATAAGGCTCACTCCAAGCTTGAGAGCGGCGGATTAAGCGGCTTCTTGGCAAACGGTTTTTGCGGCTCAAATGATCGTAAAGGAACAAGCCGGTACGCAATAACCAGGTTGGGCGCATGCTTTGTTCATAAGGCAAAACAAAAGGGAGCGGGTAGACCAGATGGGGAGCAATTTTAAGCAGGGTTTGCCGTTCATCAAGGGCTTTTTTGACCAGCGAGAAATCGTATTGCTCAAGATAGCGCAAGCCGCCATGAATTAATTTACTGCTGCTGGACGATGTTTTGGATGCCAAATCATCTTTTTCAATTAAAAGTACCGACAGTCCCCGCAGGGCGGCATCGGCTGCAATCCCGCAACCGTTAATGCCGCCGCCAATGATGGCCACATCAAAGAAATCATCCATGTTCAGGTCTCCGCAAAAAGCGTATAAAATCACTCTTCTAATTATCACGATAGGGAAGTAGAAAGCAATGAATTATATTCTGGCTATTGATCAGGGAACGAGCAGCACACGCGCCATGCTTTATAATGACCGGTTTGAACTGGTTGCTACCAGCCAATATACCATCACCCAGCACTACCCTAAGCCCGGTTGGGTTGAACATGATCCGGAGGAAATCTGGCAAAAGACTTTAACCGCTCTTCGTGATGTCGCAGCGCAGGCGGACGGGGGGAAAATTATTGCCTGCGGCATTACCAATCAACGCGAAACGACGTTGCTTTGGGATAAAGAAACCGGAAAATGCCTGTCGCCGGCTATTGTCTGGCAGGATAGACGAACCCAGGCTTTTTGTGAATCCTTATCGGACTATCAGGGCATGATTCGTGAAAAGACGGGTCTGTTAGTGGATGCGTATTTTTCCGCGACCAAGTTGCATTGGCTGCTTCAACACACAAAGGATGCAGAATCCCTGCTGGCTAAGGAACAATTGGCTTTTGGTACCATCGATTCGTTTTTAATCTGGCGCCTGACGAAGGGTAAATCCCATTTAACCGATGTCACCAACGCATCCCGCACCATGCTTTTTAATATTCATGAAAAGCAATGGGATACCGAACTGCTTCAATTGTTTTCCATTCCCGAGGCGGTACTGCCAGACGTGAGGGCTTGTGATGCCTATTATGGTGATATTGATGTGTCGCATCTGGGGTTTTCTGTACCCATCCATGGTGTGGCAGGCGATCAGCAGGCGGCATTGATTGGCCAACGCTGTTTCGCTGAAGGCATGACCAAGGCGACGTTTGGCACCGGCGGCTTTTTGTTGATGAACACGGGCCCGCAAGCGGTTCTTTCTCATCATCATTTGCTGACTACCATTGCCTATACCATTCAAGGTCAGACCATGTATGGTCTTGAAGGCAGTATTTATCAGGCTGGCACTACGGTGAAATGGTTACGCGATGAGATGAAGCTCCTGGCTAATGCGGCTGAGACGGAGGAGTTGGCAAGAAGCCTTACCAGCAATGAGGGGGTTTATTTGGTTTCCGCATTCAACGGGATGGGAGCGCCTTATTGGTTGTCCACACCCGGGGCGGCTATTTTTGGTTTATCTCGAAACACCACGCGCGCCCATTTTGCACGTGCAGCACTTGAGGGAGTATGTTATCAAACCCGGGAAGTACTTGCCTGCATGGAGGAAGACAGTAATCTGCGTATCTCACTCCTGCGAGTGGATGGGGGAATGACAGTCAATCAATGGTTTCTGCAGTTTTTAGCGTCCCAATGCCAGACAACTGTGCAGCGGCCTCATGACATTGAAACCACGGCCCAGGGTGCTGCATTATTGGCCGCAATAGGCGTGGGCCAGGTGGGATCCCTGTCGACGCTTGAAGCCAGTTGGCATGCCGAGTTGGAATTCTCACCTAACAATGAACGGGAGAAGATTGAGCATGATTTTCAGGGATGGCAGCGTGTCATGCGCATGATGAGGACGGCATGACGGGCAATGGATGCCCGTCTGCGCGGGCAGACACATAAGCGGATTCCCATCCTGCGCTAAACCATTCCTGCGCTAATGCCATTCCTGCGCTAATGCCATTCCTGCGCTAATGCCATTCCTGCGCAGCTATTATTTCTGCGTTGATGTTATTTTTGCATCTTTATTTGTCATCCCCCGCGCAGGCGGGGGAGCCATTGCATTTGTGACTTTAGGGAACTTGCCGCAGTTTTTCGCCGGTGTAGAGCTGGCGGGGTCTGCCGATTTTGGATTTGCTGGCGACCATTTCCATCCAGTGTGACATCCAGCCGACTGTTCTTGCCAGGGCGAAAATCACGGTGTACATGTTGGTTGGAATGCCAATCGCGCTTAAGGTGATGCCAGAGTAGAAGTCCACGTTCGGGTAGAGTTTCTTCTCGACAAAGTATTCATCTTCCAGTGCGATGCGCTCAAGTTCCATAGCCAGCTTGAAAATGGGAGCATCGTGGGCGCCAACGGCCTCAAGAACCTTATGGCAGGTTTCCCGCATCACTTTGGCGCGAGGGTCATAGCTTCTATAAACGCGATGACCAAATCCCATCAGACGGAATGGATCATCCTTGTCTTTGGCCCGTTTAATGTAATGATTAATGTTTTTAATATCGCCGATTTCCTTGAGCATATTGAGGCATGCTTCATTGGCGCCGCCATGCGCAGGCCCCCAAAGAGCGCCAATACCCGCTGAAATACAGGCAAAGGGATTGGCTCCGGTAGAACCAGCCAATCGGACGGTGGAGGTCGATGCATTCTGCTCATGATCGGCATGCAGGATAAAAATTTTGTCCATGGCATCGACAATGGTGGGATTCGGCACGTAGTTTTCCGAAGGGACGCCAAACATCATGTGCAGAAAATTCTCAGCGTAGGACATTTTATTTTGGGGGTACATGTAAGGCTGCCCCACAGAATATTTGTAGCTCATCGCGGCTAAAGTCGGCATTTTGGCTATCAGACGGATAGCGGAAATGTAACGATCATGCTGATTGGTTAAATCCATGGATTCATGGTAAAAAGCCGACAAGGCTCCGACTATACCCACCATAATCGCCATGGGATGTGCGTCGCGGCGGAAGCCGTCTAAAAAGCGGTACATTTGCTGATGAACCATGGTGTGGTTATTAATCAGGCTGACAAAGCTCTTTTTTTCATCCGCTGTGGGTAATTCACCGTTCATTAATAAATAGCTGACATCCAGGAAGTCTTTTTTCTCAGCCAGTTGTTCAATGGGGTAGCCGCGATAGAGAAGGACACCTTCGTCGCCGTCAATGTAGGTTATTTTTGACTCGCAGGATGCTGTAGAAACAAAGCCAGGGTCATAGGTGAACGCCCCCACTGATCCCAATTTTTGAATATCGATTACATCCTTTCCCAGAGTTGGCGTATAGACCGGTAACTCAACGGGGGGATGTCCGTCAAGAATCAGTTGTGCGGTTTTTGTTGTCATTATGTCTCCTTGGTGCTTGGCTTCTTAAGCCTCACGCTTACATCAGTTGCGAAACTATATTAAAACGTATCTTCACAGTCAATTTATCATTGCATTAAATCTTTACAAAAATGATTGAGTATGAAGCGGCCCGACTTTTTTCACAAGTCGTTCTCCTTTAATCATAACATCAAGGGCTATTTTTGCCTGTTAACGGATAAAAATAGTAAAAAATCGGACCTTCATCATGGTCCTGGCCACCTGCCGGATTCAAATAAAGACTGACTTATGGTATTCTTACACGTTAAATTGAGTGACGTAGCAGACCGGCCAGAAGGAAAGTTTATCTTCCTATGGTCATTTATTCGATGATTGCATAAGGACGCCTCCAAGCCATGGTTTATTTAGCCAAAGAAGTCATACCAGTCAATATTGAAGATGAACTGAAACAATCCTACCTGGATTACGCCATGAGCGTCATAGTCGGGCGAGCGCTGCCGGATGTTCGCGATGGCCTGAAGCCGGTTCACCGCCGTGTATTGTATGCCATGAGCGAATTGGGTAATGATTGGAACAAGCCTTACAAAAAATCTGCCCGTGTGGTGGGGGATGTTATCGGTAAATACCATCCTCACGGCGACACAGCGGTGTATGATACCATCGTCCGCATGGCCCAGCCTTTCTCCATGCGCTACCTGCTTATAGACGGGCAGGGTAACTTCGGTTCCGTCGATGGCGATTCTGCCGCCGCCATGCGATATACCGAGGTCAGGATGTCAAAAGTAGCCCATGCTCTGTTGGCAGACCTCGATAAAGAAACGGTGGATTTTAGCCCTAACTACGATGAATCCGAGTTTGCGCCAGTGGTTTTACCTTCCCGCGTGCCCAACCTTCTGGTTAATGGCTCCTCAGGAATTGCGGTAGGTATGGCCACGAATATTCCGCCTCATAACCTCACTGAAGTCATCAATGCCTGTATCGCGCTGATTGAAGATCCGGAGTTAAGCGTTGATGATCTGATGAATTATATCCCCGGCCCTGATTTTCCAACGGCAGCCATCATCAATGGCAAGGCGGGAATTGTCCAGGCTTACCGCACCGGCCGCGGGCGAATCCTCATCCGTGCCCGCACCGACATTGAAACTGAATCCCAGTCCGGGCGTCAGGCCATTATTATTAATGAGTTGCCTTATCAGGTAAATAAGGCGCGGCTTGTTGAAAAAATAGCCGAATTGGTCCGTGAAAAGAAATTGGAAGGCATTTCTGGCTTAAGGGACGAATCCGATAAATCGGGGATGCGCGTCGTTATTGAGCTTAAACGTGGCGAGGTACCTGAAGTCATCCTCAATAACCTGTATGCTCATACCCAGATGCAGAATGTTTTTGGTATTAACATGGTGGCCCTGGTCGATGGCCAGCCCCGCACGTTAAACCTTAAGCAGGTTCTCGAATATTTTATCAGGCATCGCCGTGAAGTCGTAACCCGCCGAACAATTTTTGAATTGAAGAAAGCTCGAAACCGTGCGCATATCCTTGAGGGTTTGGGCATTGCTCTGGCTAATATTGATGAAATGATTGATTTAATCAAAAAGTCACCAACTCCGCAGGACGCTAAAGAGCGGCTGATGGAGCGGACCTGGAGTCCAGGACTTGTGAAAGCCATGCTGGATAGCGCCGGCAGCGATGCGTGCCGGCCCGATGATCTCGATCCTGGCTTTGGTCTTTTGCCTGACGGCTACCGTCTGTCTGCCAATCAGGCGCAGGCAATTCTTGAATTACGATTGCATCGCTTAACTGCGCTTGAGCAAGACAAAATTATTGATGAATTCAAGCAATTACTTCAGGAAATTAAAGCGCTGCTTAATATTCTCGCTTCGCCTGAGCGGTTAATGGAAGTCATTCGCGACGAGTTCGTTGAGATAAAAAGCCAGTTTGGCGACGAGCGACGTACAGAAATTACTGCTTCTCAGGAAGACATTACGCTTGAAGATTTAATCACGGAAGAGGACGTGGTAGTGACCTTGTCTCACCAGGGGTATGTCAAATACCAGCCTATCTCGGCCTATCAGGCCCAGCGTCGCGGCGGCAAAGGCAAGTCGGCGACTAATGTTAAAGATGAAGATTTCATTGAACGCTTAATTATCGCCAGTACCCATGATACCCTGCTGTGTTTTTCCAACCACGGTAAATTATACTGGCTGAAAGCCTATCAATTGCCGCTGGCAAGTCGTATTTCCCGAGGCAAACCCATTGTTAACATTCTGCCTCTGGCCGAAGATGAAGCCATTAATGCCATGTTGCCGGTGCGGGAATACCAGGAAGGGTATTTCGTCTTCATGGCTACCCGGCACGGTACGGTCAAAAAAGTACCGCTTGAAGCGTTCAGCCGGCCGCGCTCCACTGGCATCATTGCGGTTGATCTGGATAGCGACGATCGTTTGGTTGGTGTTGATATCACCGATGGCAGCAAAGACATCATGTTGTTTACCGATGCGGGTAAAGTCATCCGTTTTGATGAAAAGCTGGTAAGACCCATGGGGCGCACTGCCCGCGGCGTGCGCGGCATCCGCCTTGCGGAAGATCAATCTGTTATCTCCCTGGTCGTCGCCAAGCCTGAAGGGACTATTCTGACAGCAACCGAAAAAGGCTATGGCAAACGGACGGATGTTGGTGAATATCGGGTTTCAGGCCGTGGCGGTCAGGGCGTTATTTCTATTCAGGTCAATGAACGCAATGGCAAAGTGGTTCGTGCCCTGCAAGTGGATGAAGGGGATGAAGTCATGCTGATTACTGATCAAGGTACTCTGGTCCGCTTCCGAGTCAAGGAATTGTCAATTATTGGCCGTAACACCCAGGGCGTTCGTTTGATTAACGTCAGTGCGGGTGAGCATGTTGTTGGCATGCAGCGCATTGAAGAAATCAATGGCGATGTCGAACAGGACGAAGATGTCGCAGAGCCGGGTGAAGAGGTAGAAGAAAACAGCAATGACTAGAGGTTATAATTTTGGCGCCGGGCCTGCGATGTTGCCCGAGTCCCTATTGATTGAAGCGCAAAATGAATTGCTCGATTGGCAGGGTACCGGGATGTCGGTGATGGAGGTCGGTCATCGCACCCAGGAGTTTGATACCCTAATGAAGCGAGCGGAAAGTAATTTGCGCGAGCTCATCAGGATCCCCGATAATTACCATGTCCTTTTTATGGGCGGGGCTGCCCGGACGCAATTTGCAGTCATTCCCATGAATTTTTTAGGTAAAAAGCAATTTGGTGGCTACCTGGTGACAGGAATCTGGTCTGAATTTGCCTTTGACGAGGCCAAAAAGCTCAAGGCAGCTTACTGTGTCACTTCAGGTAAAGCCGAAGGATTTACCTGTATCCCTTCACCCGATCAATGGGATATTAAAAAAGACAGTACTTACATTTACTATACACCGAATGAGACGGTTAACGGTATTCGCCTGCCTGCGCCACCCAAAACCAACGGCATCCCCCTTATCGCCGACATGACTTCCTGTCTGCTGAGTGAACCGATTAATGTGGCTGATTATGATTTAATTTTTGCTGGTGCCCAAAAAAACATTGCCAACTCCGGTTTGACTCTGGTTATCATCAGTCATCGCCTGCTTGAATCTATTCATGACTCGGCAATACCGACCATGCTGGACTATCGTACGTACTCAGCAAGTCATTCTCTTTATGCAACCCCCCCAACGTTTAACTGCTACATGGCGGATAAAATGTTCCAGTGGATCCTGAATGAGGGTGGGGTTGAGGTGTTGTATCAGCGCAATTTGGAAAAAGCGAAACGGCTCTACAGCTACATTGATTCGTCCGACTTTTATCAGTGCAAAATTGACCCCGCTTACCGGTCTATTGTCAATGTCTGCTTTTCTTTAACTCACAGCGCGTTAGAAGAATTGTTTTTGACTGAGGCAAAAACCCGCGGCCTCCTGGCTTTAAAAGGGCATCGCTTTGTCGGTGGCTTGCGCGCCAGCATGTATAATTCCATGCCCATGGCCGGAGTCGATGCCCTGATTCAATTCATGCGTGATTTTGCTGAGGAACATCCGATATGAGTGCTTTACATTTTATGAGTAAGCCGGTTACTGCCCTGACAGGGGATATTACCGTTCCTGGCGATAAATCCATTTCCCACCGTGCCATTATCCTCGGCGCCATTGCTCAGGGTACGACCACCGTCAGCGGTTTTCTGGAAGGCCATGACTGCATGGCCACCCTCAAGGCATTTCAGGCTATGGGGGTTCGTATTGAAGGACCTGTTTCGCGTCGAGTGGTCATTCATGGCGTAGGCAAATACGGCTTAAAAAAGCCGGAAAAACCCATCGATTGCGGTAATTCAGGCACTAGCATGCGCCTGCTGGCTGGTATTCTTGCAGCCCAAGCGTTTGATTCTGAACTGGATGGGGACGACAGTTTAAGAAAACGACCCATGGAGCGCGTCAGCCGGCCCTTGATGCAAATGGGTGCTGATTTAGTGACCACGGAAGGAAAACCGCCGGTTTATATCCGCGGCGGTCAACAACTGCGCGGCATTCATTATGAAATGCCTGAAGCCAGCGCCCAGGTAAAATCCTGCCTGTTGCTGGCTGGATTGTATGCCGAGGGAGAAACCACGGTGGTCGAGACGGGACATACCCGCGATCATACCGAGCGCATGCTGACGACCTTTTCCTACCCGATACAAAAGCTTGAAAGCGGCATCACCGTCAACTCCGAAAGCGAGTGCATTGGTTGCGACATTATTGTTCCCGGTGATATTTCTTCCGCCGCCTTTTTTATTGTGGCGGCTTCAATTATCCCGGGCTCCGACCTCATCATCCGTAATGTCGGGATTAATCCCACGCGCACGGGTATTATCCAAATATTGGACATGATGGGTGCTAATATTACTATGACAAATAAACGTTTATGCGGTGAAGAACCCGTGGCTGATTTGCATGTAAAATATGCACCGCTGGAAGGAATTGATATCCCCACGGCCCTTGTGCCTCTGGCTATTGATGAATTTCCCGTTATTTTTATTGCAGCAGCCTGTGCCAATGGCCAAACCAGGCTTCATGGCGCTAAAGAATTGCGGGTGAAAGAAAGTGACCGCATTGGCGCCATGGTGGAAGGATTGCAGCGCCTGGGTGTAGATGCCCAGGGTTTTGAAGACGGGGTCTTCATAAAAGGTGGAAAAATATCAGGTGGTGAAGTGAACAGTTTTAATGATCATCGTATTGCCATGGCGTTCGCCATTGCTGGCGCTGTCGCCGAAGGGCCAGTGACGGTAAGGCATTGTGCGAATGTGGCAACTTCGTTTCCGGATTTTGTTAAAACATCCCGCGCCATCCGCATGTCGATTGAGGAATATGTTGATGAAATGCAATAAAATGGTTCCAGTTATTACGATTGATGGACCGAGCGGTACGGGGAAAGGCACGATTTGTCATATGCTGGCTAATCATTTGAATTGGCATGTGCTCGATAGCGGCGCTATTTATCGGGTTCTTGCTTATGCCTTAAGAAAAAATCGAATTGATTTTAATCAGATTCAGGATATAGTAAAGTTAGCTCATTCGCTGGATGTGCGATTTGAAACGGACCCTCATCAGCAGAGCCGGGTTATTCTTGATGGTGAGGATGTCTATAATCAATTGCGCTCCGAACAGTGCGGTCAGGATGCTTCCGTCATTGCCGCTATCCCTCAAGTCAGGGAAGCGCTTCTGCAGCGTCAGCGTGCTTTTGCCCAACCGCCGGGTCTGGTTACAGATGGTCGAGATATGGGCACTGTGATTTTCCCGGATGCGGTTTTGAAGATTTATCTGGATGCTTCAGCGGAAGAACGAGCCGCCAGACGATATTTTCAGTTGAAAGAAAAGGGAATTGATGTTAGCCTCGCGCAGGTTGTTGATGAATTGGCTAAACGCGATGCGCGGGATACACAGCGCTCGCATGCGCCCCTCAAACCTGCACCGGATGCAGTGAGGATTGATACAACTGGATTAACGATTGTACAAGTGTTCGATAATGTTTTAAAATTAATCGGACACCATTCGTTTTTTCGCTGAAAATGCGAACAAGGGGGGAAGTTGAGTGGATTTCATGCTTCCATTATTTTACTAAAGAGTTAATTAAACATGTCTGAAAGTTTCAAAGAATTATTTGAGCAAAGTATCGTTGGTGCTCAATTTTATCCTGGCGCAATAATCACCGCAAAAGTAATCGATATCGATGATGATTTCGTCACACTCAATGCTGGCTTAAAATCCGAAGGGATAGTCGCTGTTGAAGAATTCCAGGACAAGAACGGTGAATTGGAAGTCCATGTCGGTGATATGGTCGAAGTGGCTTTGGATTCTGTGGAAGACGGCTACGGCGAAACCCTGCTGTCCCGCGAAAAGGCCAAACGTCAGGAAGCCTGGCGTAAATTGTCCAAGTGCCATGAAAACAACGATACAGTAACCGGCTTGATTTCTGGCAAGGTTAAAGGTGGTTTCACTGTTGAAATCGGTACAATCCGTGCATTCCTGCCAGGTTCTTTGGTTGATGTCAGACCTGTCCGTGATCCATCCTACCTCGAAGGCAAAGAGCTTGAGTTTAAAGTAATCAAAATGGATCTGAAGCGAAACAACATTGTTGTTTCCCGACGAGCTGTTGTCGAAGAAGAAAGCAGTGCTGATCGTCAAGCCCTGCTGGAATCGCTGCATGACGGCCAAGTATTGAATGGTATTGTGAAAAATCTGACTGACTACGGTGCCTTCATTGACCTGGGCGGTATTGACGGTCTGCTCCATATCACCGATATCTCCTGGAAGCGCGTCAAGCATCCTAGCGAAGTGTTGTCTGTCGGCCAGGACGTTAAAGTGAAAGTATTGAGCTTTGACAGCGAGCGTAACCGTGTCTCCTTGGGCATGAAGCAATTGGGCAATGATCCCTGGGTTGATCTGGTTGAACGTTATCCTGTCGGTAAAAAGTTACAGGGTAAGGTAACCAACATCACAGATTACGGCTGCTTCGTTGAAATCGAAGAGGGCGTTGAAGGACTGGTTCATATGTCTGAAATGGATTGGACCAACAAAAACGTTCATCCCAGCAAAGTGGTCTCTATGGGTGATATGGTTGATGTCATGGTTCTTGAAATTGATGAAGAACGACGCCGTATTTCTCTGGGTATGAAGCAGTGTGTTGGCAACCCCTGGCACCAGTTCGCTCAAACCCATAGCAAGGGTCAAAAAGTTACCGGTAAAATCCGCTCAATCACTGATTTTGGTATTTTCATCGGTCTGGATGGCGAAATCGATGGTCTGGTTCACTTGTCTGACATTTCCTGGAATACCCCAGGCGAAGAAGCGGTCAAGCAGTTCAAGAAAGGTCAGGAACTCGAAGCCGTTATTCTCGCTATTGATGCTGAGCGTGAGCGCATTTCCTTAGGTCTTAAACAACTGGAAGGTGATAACTTCACCAGCTACGTTGAAGAAAATGCCAAGGGCGCCATTGTCAAGGGTAAAGTCATTGCCGTTGATTCAAAAACAGTTACTGTTGAATTAATGCAGGATGTGATTGGAACCATTCGTGCCAACGAATTATCCGAAGACAAAGTTGATGATGCGACCACTTTCTTTAAAGAAGGCGATGATGTTGAGGCGAAAATTGTCAATGTTGACAAGAAAAACCGTACCATCTCCCTGTCTATTAAAGCAAAAGACGCACAAGACCAGGCTGAAGCAATCAAGAAATACTCACGTAGCGGCGAAATGGCCTCCACGACTCTGGGTGATCTCTTGAAAGAAAAGATGGCCAGTAAAGATGTTGAATAGACATCGGTAAGAAAAAAAAGCGTAGTTTACTACGCTTTTTTTTGTGATTGACTTAGAGCACTTCATTTGAAATACCATGGGAAGACGGCTAAACACGGGGTCTTTATTGACGTGTTTCAGCGTCAAAGCGTATGTAAAAGCGTATAAGGATAAATGCAATGCGTCTTTTGATGATATTGTTTTATTTGTTATTAATTTTGGTTGGTGTGAGCTTTGCGGCGCTAAATGCCAGTTCCGTCGAAGTGAATTTTTATGTGACCACGATGACCATGCCCATTTCCATTTTAATGACAATCATGCTCGGAATAGGTATTCTGATTGGCTTCCTCATCTTTCTATTGCGCTACTGGCGACTTAAGCGCGAGTTAGCCAGAGTAAGAAACCAGTTACGTCTGACGGAAAAAGAAATTAAAAATTTAAGGGATATACCATTAAAAGATCAACATTGAAGCGACGATTTGACAGCGTTTCAGAAATTAAGATAAAACCGCCCCGTTGTGATGATTTCAATCAATTGATTATTCGTCATGGAGACCGTTGATGATTAATTTATGGCCATTGTTATTGCCGGCCGCGGCTTGGTCAGGCTGGTGGGTTGCTAATCGAAGCTTTGCCGGCAAAGAGTCGAAAGCGGGAAACCGCTTATCACGAGAATATGTTGTTGGTCTTAATTATTTGTTGGATGAACAACCCGATAAAGCGGTTGACGTGTTCATCAAACTGCTTGAAGTAGACAGCGAAACGGTTGAAACCCATCTGGCGCTTGGCAGCTTATTTCGACGCCGAGGCGAAGTCGATCGTGCCATCCGCATTCATCAAAATTTGATTGCCCGACCGCAGTTGAGCATGGTGGAACGAAAAGAAGCCCTCATGGCGTTAGGCCAGGATTACATGAGCGCTGGCGTGTTTGATCGCGCAGAGCGTATTTTTCTTGAGGTGGTTGAGCTGGGTGGGGCGCGTGAAACCTCCAGTCTGCAAGGGCTGCTCGCTATTTATCAACAGGAGAAATCCTGGGAAAACGCGCTGGATGTCATTAAAAAACTGGAACTATCAACTGGACAGAGCATGCACATGCAGGCTGCTCATTATTATTGTGAGATTGCCACCCAGGCTTTAAAGGCGAATGCTTTGGAAAAGGCACAGAATGCCATCAAGCAAGCGTTATTGATTGATAAACTGTCCGTTCGCGGCAGTTTGATGCAGGCATTGTTCGACATGGAGCAGGGTCGTTTCAAACAGGCAATCCGTTCATTAAAACGAGTTCCGCAGCAAGACCCTGAATTTTTGAGTGAAATCATTGAACCGCTGGTTGTTTGCCACCGCCATTTGGATTGCATGAATGAATGCGTAGATTATTTGGCAGATACCCTCAAAGACCATCCTCGCGCATCCACTATTTTTGTGATTGGGGATTATCTGCGCAAGGAAAAAAACATGGATGCCGCCATTGATTTTGTTTCAGAGCAATTGAGCACTTACCCATCAATTAAGGGGCTCAACCGCCTGATTTGCTGGCATCTTGAAACAGCCCATGGCAAAGTGCGGGACAAACTGCAAATGCTTTACGACATTACCAGCAAGTTTCTTGATAATAAACCCATTTATCGCTGTACTCAGTGTGGATTTGGCGGTAAACACTTACATTGGCATTGCCCAAGTTGTAAGCAGTGGGGTAGAATGAAGCCTGTTCATGGATTAGAGGGAGATTAGGTTTATCCTGATTTCTGGTTTAAATCGCTTTTAACGAGAACATTATGCAATTTATCGACCTGAAAAAGCAGTATCAATTAATCGAAACCGACGTGTTAAACAGTATTAAAAAGGTACTGGATCATGGCCAATACATCATGGGACCGGAGATTGGTCTCCTGGAGCGTCAACTGGCTGATTTTGTCGGTACCCGCCATGCCATTGTCAATGCCAGCGGCACAGACGCCCTGCTCATGGCGCTTTTAGCGCTTGAAATCGGACCTGGCGATGAAGTGATTACCAGCCCATTCAGTTTTTTTGCAACAGCAGAAGTCATTGCTTTATGCCAGGCCAAACCTGTTTTTGTTGATATTGATCCTGCGACTTATAATCTTGATGTTAAAAAGCTGGAAGCGGCGATTACGCCAAACACCAAAGCGATTATGCCAGTCAGCCTCTATGGCCAAACGGCAGATATGGCAGCAATCAATCTGATTGCCAAAAAATATGGTTTACCGGTTATTGAAGACGCCGCACAAAGTTTTGGCGCCACTCAAAACGGGCATTATTCCTGTGCGTTATCCACCATCGGATGCACAAGTTTCTTCCCATCCAAGCCCTTGGGCGGGTATGGTGATTCCGGGGCCTGTTTTACCGATGATGATATTCTCGCCGAGCGCCTGATTGAAATTCGCATCCATGGCCAGAATGCCCGTTACTGTCATCGCCGCATTGGGATCAATGGCCGTATGGATACCATACAGGCGGCTATCCTGATTGAAAAAATGAAGCTGTTTCCAAAAGAAATCGAACAGCGTCAACAAGTGGCTGAACGTTATATCCATCTATTGAACGGAATTGCACAAACGCCAGTCATTAAAGCAGGCAATACCAGTGTTTATGCCCAGTTCACCATTGAAGTACCACACCGTGAACAGTTCCAGAAAGAAATGCAAATTTTGGGCATCCCAACGGCAGTGCATTACCCGGTTGCCATGCATGAGCAGGAAGCGCTTCAGTATTTAGGCTACAAAACTGGTGATTTCCCGTGTGCGGAGGCCGCCAGTAAGCGGGTTGTAAGCCTGCCGATGCACCCTTATTTGACGCTCGAAGAGCAAAACAGGGTCGTTGATGCAGTTAAAAAATGTATAGCTTCAGCCGTTGAAGTCGCCTGATGACCACTGAGCTGATTGTCGCTCTTGATTTTCATCATGAGGCTGATGCATTAAAGCTGATTGAAAAAATTAATCCAGCTCACTGCGCCCTTAAAGTCGGCAGTGAACTGTTTACCCTGCTTGGCCCTTCATTTGTCAGAAAGCTGGTTAATCAACAGTTTAAGGTTTTTCTGGATCTGAAATTTCACGATATTCCCAACACGGTCGCGCGTGCCTGCATGGCCGCTGCCGAAATGGGAGTCTGGATGATGAACCTTCATGCCTCTGGCGGTTTGGCGATGATGCGTGCTGCCAAAAATACACTGGATGGCCTCAGCAAGGATAAACCCCTGCTGATTGCAGTCACCGTGTTAACCAGCATGAATTCCCTGCAATTGCCAGAAATAGGCATTGACACGTCCATAGCCAATCAGGTGAACCGCTTGGCTCACCTCGCGCATCAGGCCGAGTTGGATGGTGTGGTGTGCTCAGCTCTGGAAGCGCCTATAGTCAAGCAGTTATGCGGCACTGACTTTTTAACCATAACGCCCGGAATCCGTCTCCCAGGTGATGATGCTGATGATCAATCCCGAATCGTAACGCCTAAGGATGCGTTCATGATGGGCAGCGATTACCTGGTCATGGGACGCTCCATCACCCGATCACCCAATCCAGAACAGGTAATCGCCAATATCCTGGCCTCCTTGTCCGAATAAATGACACGTGTCTTATTAACAGACACGTGTATCGTTTAATAAACTCCATCTGCCTTATTCAATTCTGCAATGATTTATGTTAGTTATTAAATTGGATAAATAATTTATCAGTCAGACCACTTTGGACGAAACGTGGTTGATAACGATCACATAACAAAGGGATTTATTATGGCTCGAGAAAATGTGTTAAGTGATTTGTTACATAGGAATACTGCCGAACATCCCAACACACGCCTTCTTCAAAAAATTCTTCTTTGCATTCATCGCGGCTGGTTTCGTATCAACGGCCTGGCGCCGGATAGTCATTACACACTGGGTAATTACCTGCTGGACGATGAACGCATCATTTTCGATTACACGAGGCTTAGTGATGAGGCGAAAGAAAAATTTATCCACTGGTTTTTAACGCCGCATTGCCATAATGCGCAAATGGCTTTTTTAAGCGGGGTAGCGACCAATGATTACCGGGGTTACACGGCGGAAGTCGGTTTAAGTTGGTGGGGCCGTATCACGAACCTCCTTTATTATCGCCGCAAAGCCTATCATTGGCCGCTTACGCCGTTGGAGCTCACATTAAATTACCAGTTGACCGGTGTTGAAATCTGTCCGGACAAGTATGGGCTTTTGATTGGCCTTAAACAATTTGCGACGGAAAGCAATGGCAGTAAATACCGCGATCCGGATGATAATCAGTTGACGCCCCTGCGTAATGCTAAACGCTTGATATTAACCGATCGATTGGTTGAAAGTTTAATCCATGAGGATCTTGATGCGCTCAATTATGATGACATGATTTTTAAACCGCATCTCTATGCTATCCGTGTGCCTTTGCAAAATCAGCGCATGGAGGAGATGTACGAATACCGCCAGACGCAGCGGTTTATTACCACGCAAACCTGGTATCAACGATTATGGCGCTGGATTAAGTCCTGGTATGAAAAACCAAATAACGAATATGAACTGGAAGAATTTAAATTCAGAGAAAAAAATTACCAACCGCTTATCGAAGAGGATGACGTCATGGTGTCCGAGCGGCCATCCACCGGCGAAATACTGATTACCGAAAAACGGCCAGAGCTTGACAATATGGTGTTTTGCGGTGGTGGCGGCAAAATATTTGCCCATGTTGGTGCGTATAAAGCCTGTGAGGCAGCCGGCATCAATCCAACCCGTTTTGCAGGCAGTTCGGCTGGAGCCATTATGGCCGTGCTGTGTTATTTAGGCTACACCTCGGAAGAGATATTGAATTTTTTTAAAGAATTTCGGCAGGAAAATCTGATTCACTTTGACATTGACAGTTCAGGCATGTCAGATACCCAGGCCGTGAAAGGCGCACTGGATTTTATGGTGACGCAGAAAGTCAATCAAATCATTCGGCGCTATGAAATTGATACGACGGCCAAGGGGCGAAAGTTTCTGTCGGACGAAGTACTCTACAATAATAAAATCACCTTTGCATCACTTAAAGCGCTTAAGGCGCGCTACCCTGATTGCGGGCTCGGTAATGAGTTAATTGTGACAGCGACCAATATAAAGCGGCGCAAAACCCGCTATTTCTCAAGCACGACCACGCCGGATCTTGAAGTCAGTGCCGTGGTCACGATGTCAGCCAGTTTACCGGTAGTTTTTAAACCCACTATTTTTGAAGGAGAGCCGCACAACGATGGCGGCGTATTAAACAATCTCCCCACCAATGTATTTCATGACAACCATTCAACGCTGCTGACGTCGGAATACGGCAATTGTTTAAGTTTGCTTGCTTTTCAGTTTGATAATGGTTGCGAGCGGGGCTTGCTGGATAAGCTGGTGGATCGTATCTACCGGGAAAATTTCATCTGGAACTGGATTTATGGTTTTTTAACGGGTGTTAAAGATCCAGTCAGCGGCTGGGAACAGGATCGTTTACGATTAATGCAGCACAGTAATCAGGTGGTCTTGCTGCCCACAGGCAATGTGTCGGCTACTCAATTTAATATCACGCCAGAAGAACAGGCCATGCTGGTGCAGTATGGTGAGGAAGCGGTAAAAAATTACATTGCGCCACGCTATGACACAAGTCAGTCCGGTAAGGCACGTAATGAAGAATACATGTATGCGAATTTTGCAAGCATTGAAGAAGCGCTCTATTTTACCTGCTTTCGTAATCGCAAGGACTGGTTTGAGCGTCTGGCTGACATTGCTCTTGAACGAGGGATGACTGCTGATAAAATTAATGAGATACGCGAGCGTCATTTTCCGCAACCCAAATCAGAGTCTGCCAGATCGCCGTATCCCAATGAGGGTGATTTTTTTAATTCAGGCCTGTCCACCTGGCTGCGTCGAGTCAATACCCTGTGCAATATGCAGATTTTTGAAAGCATGTTTCCGATTTTTTTAAAATTGCCTGCTGCTGTCTTTAAAAAGCCAGCAGACTTGAAAATCTATAAAGTAGCACGGCATTCATTTGCTTTGAGCAACCCTCATCATAGCCTCGATATGCTGCTTAAAATCAATGGCGAGGTGCATGTCTTGTTCGCTATTCTGAAACAGATCACGTCGAGGTTGAATGTTGAATCGCTAAAGGAACAATGCCAGCAATTGAAATGGTTTGAATCTATTCTTAATAATAAAGGGATTACCGAAGAACCGGTGTTCTATGCAAACTGGGAGTTAACCCCGGAACAGGCCACACGATTGTTTAAAGCCTTTCAAACCGGCAATCTAAATGCGGCACGCCTGATTTGCCATAGCCTGAAAAACAAAGAGGAGCCCCTGCAGACCGTGGTTAAGGGGCAGGGAGACGAACTCATTTATACGGATGACTATCATGAGGACACTGATTACTGGCGCATCAAGGGGAATCGGGCAGGCTATAGCGTTTGAGTTTGCAAGGCAGGGACATGATGTGGTTCTGGTGGCTCGTGAAGAATCGCGTCTCAGCGAATTTGCGGCAACGCTTCGCTTAAAATTCGGTATCCAGGCTGACAGCATCACCATGGATTTAAGCCGCCCCGGCAGTGCGCGTACCCTGGTAGAAACGCTGGAAAACAAGCAATGGGATATTGAATGCGTGATTAATAATGCCGGTATCGGCTGCATGGCTGATTTTGTGGAAACGAATAACGAAACGGTCAATGCCATGATGCAATTAAACATGGTTTGTCTAACCGAACTCACCCACTATTATGCCGAGCGCTTCAGCAAACTGGGTCGAGGAAAAATTTTACAGGTGGCATCGACAGCAGGCTTCCAGCCTGGACCGCGCATGGCGACTTACTATGCGACCAAAGCCTATGTAATCTCCCTTTCGCAAGCCTTGGCGTATGAGTTAAAGCCGCATGGGGTTACTGTCTCTATTTTGTGCCCAGGCCCAACTGAAACGGCGTTTATGGAAAGGGCCCACATGCAGGGATCCTGGCTTGCCCGTGGCATCATTGGACTCATGAGTGCCGAAAAAGTTGCGCGTAAGGCTTACAACGGATTAAATAGCAATAAATTATTTATTATTCCCGGTATAATGAATAAAATTCTGGTTTTCGCTGCGAAGCTTTCTCCGTCATTTATGTCCACGAGAATTGTCGCTTTTTTTCATCGAAAACAGGTTTAAGGCTGGCATGTCAAATCATTTAAATCATTATTATCTGCAACAAATGGGGATAGAGCCCTGGATTGTACGCGATGACAATACCGGCTGTACAAAACAGTTATCGCAATTAATGACGGCCGTGGCTTCCTGCAGGCGATGCGCGTTGGCTAATACCCGCACGAACACGGTTTTTTCTCGCGGTAACCCGGCTGCGAAACTCATGATTATTGGCGAGGCTCCCGGATTTTATGAGGATAAACAGGGCAAGCCGTTTGTGGGTAAAGCCGGTATGTTGCTGGATCGGATGTTACAAAGCATCGGCTTGGATGAACAACAGGTGTATATTGCCAATGTTTTAAAATGTCGGCCGCCTGATAATCGTGATCCCTTGCCTGAGGAAATTAATCATTGCCGCGACTACCTTGTACGGCAAATTGAACTGGTAGCACCGGCATTGCTTCTGGCCCTTGGGCGTTTTGCCGGACAATTTCTTATGGGTAAAACTACGCCTTTGAATCAATTGCGGGCTAAATTACACTATTATCAACAGATTCCTTTTTTAGTTACGTATCATCCAGCTTATCTTTTACGCAATCCAAAAGATAAAAAACAGGCGTTCAGTGATTTACTTTTGGTTAAACAACAATTATTCAACGACAAGCAGCAACCGGCAACGGGCGTTTAGTCTGGTTGAGCTATTAGTCTGCCTTGCGTTGGCTAGCGTACTGGCAGGGTTATATCTCGCAACGAATGCAAAAAACGAGCTACAAGCGCAACTGACGGTGGCGCAGCATCGGTTATCTCAGGCTATACAATATGCCCGTAACCAAGCCCTGGTCCAGCATTCGGCGCTGGTTTTACAGCCGGTACAACTGGAGAACTGGGCAAGAGGCATGATGCTTTTTAAAGACAATGCCAATCACCGGCTTAGCCATCGGGATGAGCTGGTTTACGCATGGCACGGTTTTCGCTCGCCGCTAACCATTACCTGGGTGGGTTTCCAATCATCGGATTATTTGATTTTTAGCCAAACACCAGGACATGGGGCGGTGAATGGCCATTTTTCCATTGCTTATCAAGGTGTTGAAATCGGCCGGGTTGTTATTAATCGGCTTGGTCGACTCCGTTTCGCCAATTTTACAGCAAAATAGCCTATAATTTATACAGAATTTCCGGAAAATGGTGGTTATTTTGATAGGGAAGTGCCGGGCGGGGTTTACCCTGACAGAGTTTATGGTCACCTTGGCCGTGGCAGGTATTTTTATGGCCGTGGGTGTGCCTGCCTATTACTCCTTAATTCAAAATAACAAAGCAGTAGGCATGGCCAATAAATTATCCGCAAGTTTCAGTTATGCCCGTATGGAAGCCATCAAACGAGGTATTCGTGTTTCTGTCTGCCCGGCAGCAAATGCCGGTTTAAATGCCTGTGGTACTGCAGCGCAGTGGGCGCAGGGCTGGATTGTATTTCTGGATGCCAATAACAATAACACCATTGATTCAGCCGCTGATATCGTCAAAATTCAGGAAGCCCTGCCAACCGGCACGGCAGTCAATGCCAACCAGGGTATCGTCAGTTACGACAGTTCGGGCTTCGTAACCAGCGGCGCATTGAATATGACTATCTCTGCTTCAGGCTGCAGCGGGACCAATGCCCGCGCCTTAGCCATTACGTCCAGTGGCCGCTTAACCATCGCTAAAATGACTTGTCCTTAATTCAGGCCGCTTCTCATTCTGTTTTCTTCCAGCCGCCAATGTTATACTGTCTGGCGTTTTTGCCACCTGTTAACCGTGATGTCATTTGAAATTTTACCAGCGCTGACCCGCTCCTTGACGCCGCCTAAAGCCTTGCTGCCCTGGCTGACTCATGCCGACGAGCTGTCCCTGAAATTGCGTGAGAAGACGGGTGGGGTTGCACTTTGCGTGCTAAAGCAGGCTTGGGTACCAACTGGCTGGTGGGAAAAATCAGTATTGGATTTGACCATCGCCACCGTGATTCATCGTGAGGTGATTGTTTCAGCGGCAAAGACACCATGTTGGTACGGACGAACTATCATACCCGCACCTACCTGGTTAAAAAATCAATCTTTTTTTGGGCGTTTACGTCAGGAGTCTTTAGGACGTCTTGTGTTTTATAGCGATGAGGTGAGGCGCACAGGTACCCATTATTATGCGGTGAATTCCACCTGCATGGAATATTATTGGCCTGACAGTGCATTGATTGAGAAAGAATCCCTGCTTTGGATTCGCCTGTCAAAATTTGTTATTTTCGAGAAATACCCGTTTAGCTTAATTGAAATTTTATTGCCTGGACTTTTGCGAGTAATCTGATGGATGTTTGGTCTTATCTCCGCCTGATGCGTTTCCATAAACCGGCTGGAACCCTGTTATTATGGGCACCCACCGCTTGGGCTCTATGGATAGGTTCAGAGGGAACGCCGCCTTTGGCGCTGTTGATTTATTTTTTCTTAGGCACCGTCATGATGCGCGCTGCCGGTTGCGTAATGAATGATATAGCGGATCGCCACATTGACTGCCATGTGCAGCGCACACGGGAAAGGCCCTTAACCAGCGGCCAACTGACGCTTTGGCAGGCAGCCGGCACCTTGTGCGTGTTATTGAGCCTGGCGCTACTCATCTTGTTGCAACTCCCCCATGCCTGCTTTTATTATGCTGTGATTGCATTGTTTTTAACCTTTATCTACCCCTTCTGTAAACGCTTTATTGCGTGTCCTCAACTGGTATTGGGATTAGCGTTTTCAATGGGTATTCCCATGGCTTTTGCTGCCTTGCATCGCCCGGTCGACTTAGCGATGACCTTGTTATTTATCATTAATTTTGCCTGGATTGTAGCTTACGATACGGAGTATGCCATGGTCGACAGGAAAGATGATTTACGCATCGGCGTAAAATCCACGGCTATATTTTTTGCGCAATGGGATAAATTGATCATTGGTCTGCTGCAGATGCTTTTACACAGCCTGTGGTTGCCTTTAGCCTGGATTTCCTCCTTTTCACTGCCTTTTTTCTTGGGCTGGGCTGTGGGTGGAGCGATGTTAGGTTATCAGCAATGGCTTATACTGGAGCGCGAAGAAACAGCCTGTTTTAAGGCATTCAATATGAACAGCTGGTACGGTTTAAGCTTGTGGGCAGGGCTTATTCTGGACGGGTGGTTTAAGTAATTCGAGAGAGAGCGGGTTTGCGTTGCCTGATTAATTATTGAACGAGTTCGTCCAATAAGCTGCTGGCGCCGATTCTAAACCAGCTTGAATGGACTTGTTTTGCTAAACAATATTCTGCCAGTTGCATGTAGGACAAGGCCTGCGCTTTCTGTTTTACCCCGCCTGACACCTTGATGCCGCAGGCGGAGCCGCTGTCCTGGATGGCTTTCAGCAGGGTAAAAACGGCAAGCGGCGTGGCGCCGACAGGTAGTTTACCTGTTGACGTTTTTAGAAAATCACAACCTTGATCCAGGATTTCACGACAGGCATGGTAGAGGGTTATAGCGGAAGGGAAGGCACCCGTTTCGAGGATCACTTTAAAGCCTGTCTGCTTATCGCGGCAGAGGGCGTACAGGGAGCGGCAATGCGCCAGGGCTTGGAGGGTTTCTCCTTTTAGATACGCTGTATAAGGGAAAACATAATCAATTTCATCCGCTTTGCCCTCGTCAATGGCCAGACGAACTTCCTGTTCTACTTCAGCAAGAGGCTGCAATCCACTCGGAAAATTGACGACCGTTGCCCTCTTAAACGAAAAATGTTTAGGAAGGCAAGGAAGATGTTTTGGGTATACACAGGCGGCAGCAACAGGGTAGCTTGTTAGTTTTTCCACAAATTGCGACAGGGCCTGTGCGTCAGCCTCGGTATCGAGCAGTGTCAGATCAAGCAGGGCGATTATTTCTTCAGAATCTGGAATGCGTTGCTTTTTGCCTTGCTCCAGCTGTTGAAGTGTCTGACTGTACTCGTTTTCGATGTTCATGCAAGACCTGCAATGAAACCTTTAATCAGGCGGTTTAATTTTTCTGCCGCCTGAGACGCCATCATGACTACCGCCTCATGGCTGTGGCTGCTGCTGGCTAAACCAGTGGCATAATTGGTAATGGTTGCGATAACTGCTACTTTCATGCCGCAATGGTTAGCCACCAGTACTTCGGGCACTGTCGACATGCCGACGGCATCCGCTCCCCAAATGCGAAAAGCACGGATTTCGGCAGCCGTTTCATAGTTAGGCCCCAGTATCGATAAATACACACCCTGATGGAGATTAATCTGTTCTTTTAAAGCGATCTGTAAAAGTGTCTGGCGGGTGGCTTTATCGTAAGCATTGTCCAGTGGGAAAAAACGCGGACCGAATTCGTCATCATTAGGGCCAACCAATGGATTGCCAGGCTGCAGGTTGATGTGATCAGTAATGAGCATTAATTCCCCAGGGCCTACATCCTCCCGTAAGGAACCTGACGCGTTTGTGGCAAAAAAGTATTCGCAACCCAGTAATTTTAAGGTGCGGACGTAGGTTTTCACCACGCTATAATCGACACCTTCATACGTGTGGGCACGACCTTGCAAACACACAACGCCAACACCGTTCAGATAGCCCAGAACCAGTTTACTGCCATGACCATGCACGGAGGTTTTGGGAAACCCGGGTAATTGGGTATATTCAATGGATACGGCATTGTCCAACTGCTCAGCAAAACTGCCTAAGCCGGAGCCTAAAACGATCCCAATAACAGGGCTGAAGTCAGGAACAATTTTCTTAATTTCCGCTGCTGCCAGATGGGCCGGGCTTAAATTCGTTTGCGTCATTTTTCTTCCAATATTCTCTTGGGTTACAAAATCGCTGCTGACTATACTCATTATCGAGTGGGCTTACAAGACGTTAAAATTACGCAAGCATTTTTTTGCAATTAAAATGCTTATTAATGAGGGGATTAAGTAAATTAAACCTGCGTTTTATTATGACATTGATTTAAACACTACTGGCCGCCCTTGCGGGGTTGTTTGTCAGTGTCTTATCGGGTTAACATAGCGTATTTTGCTGATTGTATTCATTCATGCCCACTGTTCAAAGAAGAAAAATTGCTTTATTGACCGTTGTTATCCTCCTTATCCTCATTAACTTAAGCTTGCGGATGATGCACTATTGGGCCAACCGAAAAATCACCAACAACCTGTTGTCCACACCGGCAGCGGATTTGGTGAAGACCAGTAAAAAGGATGTTGCCCCCTGGCAGTTGTTAAGTAAAGGGGTGATGGAAACGGTGCAGGCCGTTGTCGGTAGCCATGTGATTTATGCCGGTGGTTTCGATGCCTTGAATGATGACAATGGGCCAGTGTACAAGTCGCTGGATGGCGGAAAAACCTGGACTGCGGCAAGCCAGGGTTTTCCTGAAAACGCGCTGGTGAATGCCGTGGCGGCCCTTGACGAAAAAAAAGTCTATGCCGCTACCTGGGGAGCAGGCCTATTTAAGACGGATGATGGCGGCAATACCTGGCTTAGTATTAGTCAGGGGTTGCCGGGTAAAGATATTTTAGCTCTTTCGGTTGTAGATGAGAACGTAGTGTATGTCAGTGTTTCCGGCAGCCTGACTTCGCGCGGCGGTATATTTAAAACAGTTGATGGCGGTGCTCATTGGCAAAGCGTTTACAAAACCTGGCCTAATCGCGTGTTAAGCCTCGATGCGGTTGATGCCAACACGGTTTATGCGGGGATTAGTCCAGGCTGGGCCACGAATGGAACGCTTATGAAGACTACCGATGGCGGGGCGCATTGGTCGACGCTTTATGTCGGCTCCCGTCATTTGCAGATCACCAATCTCGCGGCCTATGATGCCAATACGGTGTATGCCGCCACCTCGGAAGGCATGCTAAAAAGCACCGACGGCGGCCAATACTGGATGGCTGTTAATGCCGGCTTGCCCATTTCGTTTAATGCCACAACCTATTCCCTGTCAGGGTTGTATGTTGAAAATGACCGGGTGGTCTATGTCGGAGCAAGAACTGACACGGCGCGAAGCGGTGCGGTTTATTATACCGTAGACGGTGGGATTCACTGGTTTTCAGCGCGAAAAGGATTAAAGACCGATTCCGTAAACAGCATTCAGGTTTTAAAAAAGGGTACCGCTTATATCGGTACCAATCAGGGGGTATTTAAATCGCAGATTCGCTAAAGGCTAAAGGAGTTGACATACGTTGGAGGTCATCGCGTTTGCATGACGAGCCAGCCTTAAATCGGCCTGAGTGTTTGTGTATTTCATCAATTCGATGAGATCATTTTTATGCAGCGTCTCTGCCAATTCTGGAAATGTGTGGCCCATGATAAGGGCTGTCAATTCAAGAGGCAATGCAAGCAGATGGTCATAAAGCTGACGATCCGTTGAGGAGGCGGTGTGCTCCTTGACTTTACCAAAAAAGCGCATGGCATTTTTCATGGCCAGTAATTTTTTAATATAATGTTCATTAAAATGAGCCCCTTGTTGAATTAATAGGGCTGAGCACTCAGGGGTAAGAATGATGGTCTTGTGGAAATCGGTTTTGGGATGAAAGGCCAGAGGCAGGTATTTTTGCAAAAATAACAACTCCTGCTCAAATATCTCATGATTGCGTTTCCCTTTGGCATAATATTCCTGATAAGCTTCATTACGCGGCACATCAAAAGCCAGGCAACCGTCCGGTTGAATGGTAAATTCTGCCTCACTCAACAGAGCCCATTCGGTGTATGTCCAGCTATAATGCCCTTGGTCGTGTGCTACCTGACCAATGGCGGGGCGAAAAAATCGCTTTTTTGCTTCCAGGCCTAAATTTTTCACCAGATGGGTTAGTTCATTCTCCCTGTAAGTTAAAAGCAATTGCGTCATCTCAATGAGCATCCTGATTTGACTGTGGTGATCTAGCGGGGCAGCAAGAAGCTTATCGGTCGGCGTGTAAAGGATGAGATAACGCCTTTTCATATCCAGGCATTCTCTAAACGATATATTCTGTTGTCTGGCAAACTGATAAATTTTACTCAGGGCAGCAAGGGTCGATTGGTAAAGGGCAACGGAACTATTCATGGAGAGGAGTGTAGCAGCCAGTTGCCCGGTCACCAGCTCACGCTTTAATGAGCCTTGAAGCAGGTCTTCCAGCGGTTGGGTTAATTGGCCTTCTATGGTTTTATCATGAATAATTGAATGACCCATCAGGGTGTGATCAAATTCCTGGTATTCAAGGTAATCATCAATGACCGCAAAGAAATCCAGGGCGGTGGAACGATGATACGGCAATTGATATTGCACGGCTGTGATTTTGCCCAGGTAGGGTTTATTCTGATAATGTAACTCAATAAAGGCGTTGGATTCCTCACTGATTAGTTCCTGGGTGTCCAATCGCTTCAGGTTCTTCACGTGAAAGGGTTCAGCCTGGTATAATGAAAGCAGCATCTGCAGGATGTGTCCTGCCGTGTTGTTTCTGCTATGCCAGACAGCTTCCTGCTCGTTTTCGCAAAAAGAAAGCGTTTCAAAAATCATTTTAATCGCATTATCATGTTGCTTTACAACGATATTTAAAAGACGCATTGAATTCATCCTTGAATTGGTAGCCGATACATTGTAGGCGGTATAAGCTACTGTTTCAATTATAAAAATTAGAATGTTACCCAACGCAGTGGGGAAAGAACACGGTCAACGCCACTCCTTTTTCAGGTTATCCAAAACGCGCTTAATCAAGGCCTGAAACTGGTTTTTTTCCGCCTCACTGAAACCCTGGAGAGCAAGATCATTGAGACGTCTGGCGTTTTCAGCCAGCATGGGTTCTGTCTGTTTGCCTTTTTCACTGAGATAAATCAATACCGCACGCCTGTCTAAGGGGCTCGGTTGGCGATGGATAAACCCGTCGCGTTCCATGCGATCCAGCGTTCTTACCGCTGTTGGCTGTTCCACGTCAATGCGTTGTACCAGTTCGGTTTGAGTGAGCCCGTCCTGATTGAACAGCTCCATCAGAATAAAGGTGTAGGCATGATTAATGTCATACGGCTTTAGTAATTCATTGGCACGCTTTAGCAGCAGGCGATTGGTTTTTTTTAACAGGGTGGACAGGTACATACTATTCTCGTTATTTGTATAGCTTGCTATATAATAATAGGCTATGTTAATATTACCGTGGTTGTTCAGGAGTAAGCAATGAAAACGTTAAAAATTTATCAAGTCGATGCGTTTGCCTCATCGTTGTTTCGTGGAAATCCCGCGGCTGTTTGTCCTTTACAGGCGTGGTTGCCGGATGACATTCTGCAGGCCATTGCCAGTGAAAATAATCTATCGGAAACGGCTTTTTTTGTGCCCGCGGGTGAGGGTTTTCACTTGCGCTGGTTTACGCCGAATGAAGAAATTGAGCTTTGCGGCCATGCCACCTTAGCCAGTGCGCATGTCCTTTTTGAGAAAATGAATTATAAGCGGCAAACAATTCCGTTTACCTGTTTAAGCGGTGAGCTGCGGGTTGAGCGGCAGCAGGAGGGGCTGGTGATGGATTTTCCTGCGCTGCCTTATGAAGAGATATCCTGGCAGCCTGATTATGGAATAACCGGTCTGCCAAAACCGGAAAAGATACTAAAAAGCCGTTTTGATTTAATGTTTGTCTATGGGAACGAAGCGGATGTGGCTCTCGCAAAACCTAATCTTGACGCCGTGGCGCAACTGGATTACCGGGGTTTGATTTTAACGGCGCCGGCAAGCAAAACCGATGTGTATTCGCGGTGTTTCTATCCCGGTTGCGATGTGCCGGAGGATCCGGTCACGGGTTCTGCCCATTGTGTGATTGCCCCTTACTGGTGTGAGCAATTGGCTAAAAACACAATCACTGCGAGCCAGGGTGGCCGTCGCCTGGGCGAGTTACGCTGCGAGGTCAAAGGCGATCGTGTTTTTCTAAGCGGAACATGCCAGCTTTACCTTGAAGGGATAATTTACCTACCGGAATGATTGCAGGGCCTGTTCGTCAGCAGAGGCATCGGAGACAGCCGGCAGGTTGTCCGGTGCCTGCGATTGGAGCCAGCCTTTTCCTTCAACCAGCCGCGTGATCATGAGGCTGCTTGCGGTATTGGCGGTGACATTAAGCAGGGTGGCAATGGGGTCAATAATAATGCTGATGGCGGCGACAGCAATCAGCACGGAGGGTGGAAATCCATAAACCGTTAAAATCAGTAATTCGCCGAGCATGCCGCCGCTGGGTATGGCGCCCATCACCGTGCCGACCAGGACGGAAACGCCGACAGCCAGCATCAGCACGGCAACGCTGTTAAAATCCATATGGAACAGGCCGAACAAAAAAGCAATTTTGAAAAGCCCACCGATGACAGAGCCGTCTTTGTGGATGATGGTGCCTAAGGGAATGACTGTTTCCGCAATTTCCGACGGTACACGCATGGATTTGGCGGCATACAGGTTGGCCGGTATACTGGCTGCGCTGGAACAGGTGGCTAGAGCTGTGGTAGCTGGTAACAGAATATGTTTCCAGAAGAGACTAAGCCCTGCTTTTTTCGCGGCGAAAAAAGCATAGCCGCTTAATAAAAAAACAAAATAAATCAGGGCACAGGCATAATAAATGACAGCAATGCGAAGATAATTGCTCAGCAATTGCGGTCCCAATTCGCTCACAAGCCCAGCAAAATAGGCAAAAAAGCCAACCGGTGCGAATACCATGATCAAGGCAAAAACACGCATGAACACGTCTTCGCCGGCTTTAAGGACCGTGGTGAAAGCCTGATTTGAACGATGCGTCAAGGCAAGACCCACCAGAATGGAAAAGACAATCAATGCCAGCATGTGATGATGGGACAGCAACTGACTGAAATCAGGCACCGTAAACATCCCCACCAACTGTTCGCCAACAGGAATGGTTTCGCTACCCGCTTTTGTTGGCAAAGGTAAATAAACCCCGGATGCAGGGGGAAAAATCTTGACCACCAGCAGAGCATAAAGGGCTGCAATGACGCCGGTAAACAGAAAAACCACGGTCATGCTACCCATGATTTTACCCAATTTGTTTAACGAGCCGGCTTTGGCGATAGCAGAAGACACACTGAAAAAAATAAGGGGCACAATGACTGTAAATATTAAATTTAAAAAGATAGCACCCAGGGGCTTAAAGAGCTTGACCTGTTGCGGGAATAAATAGCCTGCCAGGCCGCCGCCCATAATCGATACGAGCAGCAAAAAGGGAAAGAGATAGGATTGCAATGTTTTATTTTGCATGGCCACCGCGTTTGTTTCCATTTAGAATGGGTTGATATATAAGCAAAACAAGACCTGATAAAAGCAAGGGCTGATAAAAATGACGTTTCCCTACCGTGTGATTGATTTAACCCACACCATCACCCCAACCAGTCCAACCTGGGAGGGGGCTGCGGGGGTTAAACAGGACGTTCTGCTCGATTATGGGCAATGTACTACAGAAACCCCGTTTTGTGTACAACAATTTACCCTTGCGGCGGGTGTAGGTACCCACATCGATGCGCCGGCTCATTGTGTTCCTAAGGGTCTTACGGTGGATAAGTTGCCCTTGAGTGATTTGCTTGTGCCCTGCGTGATGATTGATGTGTCTGCCAAAGCCCATGAACGTTATCGCATCAGTCCGGAGGATCTCGACGATTTTGAACGACAGCATGGGGCTATCCCTCCCCGCAGTTTCGTGGTCTTTTATACCGGCTGGGCCCGATTTTGGTCAGAGCCGGAAAAATACCGTAATAACCTGGTTTTTCCCTGTGTGGCAAAAGAAACAGCGGAATTATTGATTAAAAGGGATATTGCAGGCCTTGGCATCGATACCCTGTCGCCGGACAGGCCGGATGGCGGCTACCCGGTCCATCAACTGGTCCTTGGCGCTCAGCGATACCTGGTTGAAAACGTTGCCCATGCGGACAGGCTTCCTGCCACAGGCAGTTTCGCGCTTATTCTTCCCACAAACATTCAGGGTGCGACGGGGGCGTGGGTGCGCCTTCTGGCCTTGGTGAATCCTTAACCTAGTAAACCATTTCTTCGCGTAATGCGGGTTGAAACGGTTCCACTTTGAAATCCGCGGCGGGATAGAAAAGTAATTTCCCCAGATCCATCACCGGCGGTAATTCAACCGATTTGGGTTGGGGTTGTTTTGCGACAAAAACCTCGTAGCGTTGCTTTAAGTTTTTTAATTTTTGATGCATGTCTAACTGTGCTTCGATGAAGCTGCCATTTAATTCAGGTGTCGTAATCGTTTTGGGTATGCTGACGGGTGTGTCATACCGGCTTTCTTTGTCGCAAAACACCACGGCCGCTGACGGGGTTTTACTACCGGTAATGCCGTAGTGCCACCAGCGTTTAATCAGTTGCCAGAATTTAAAATACCAGGTTCCCACATGCGGGCTTAACTCCGCCTCCACCACAGCTTCGAGATGGATTTTTTCTATTTTGGGGTTTGGTTTCTTGTCTTTGCAGTTGGCTTTATACAATTGACACGCATGCCTGACCAGATCATATTTTTTTTGTTGGCCGAAATGTTCAATCAAAGCCAACTGGCTTTGTTCAGGCGTATAGGATTTACGCTTGAGATGGTTTTGGGCATGGTAGACGGCCATCTGACTAAACAGGGTATAATCCATTCTTGCGGGTTTGGTGGTGAAACTGGTTTCAAGTGCTTGAAAAATACAGGGACTGACGTTACGGGCCGGCAGCTTCAGCATCACTTCGGAAAGCGGTAGTAAATCAGCATGGGCCGTTTTGCAATAATCGTTAAGCAACGTCTTTAAAGGCAATACGTCGCCTGAATAGTTGGCAAGGTAAGCACTGATTAAAGGCATTTTCAAGGCATCGGTCATCGCCCAGCTTTGTTTATTGATTTCTTTCCAATCAATAATGGCTTTATTGGCTTTTAATTCACGAATTGTTTTTTTTGTTTGCGGGGCGTCACCGTTAAACCAACTGGCCAGCGTATCGGTCACGTCCTGCAGCTTCTCTTTGAGCGAGGACGGTAAAAAATTGCGGGCTGCGATGGCGTTTAAGGTGCTCCGTTCAAAATGCAGGCCGGCCAATTTACTGTCAAATTGATTCTGATGATAAAACAGCGCCGTATTGCCGCAATTTGCGGTACGGAATAGCAGTTCGCTTAATAATTTTTTTCCCGCTTTTTTATCTTTATCCTGCGCACTGTCGATACCGAAATGCCGTTTAACAAAGAGGCTGTAGGCACTTAATTCATCGTTTGTCCAATGATTCGGGCTATAGCGCAATTCAACCCGTTGAAAAAAGGCCGCGCGCTGACGATGAAGGATGAGAAGCAGTAAACGGTATTGATAGCTGGTTGAAAGCTCACTGATTTTTAATTGATTCACCGCCGATACACTGGCTGTGCAATGCGCTCGCTGGAAGAAAGCTGTTAATGCCGAGAGGGTGTTGTCAATGGTATCGAGGGGTGAGTTCATGTCGGCATTGAGGAAAGCCTGCCAAATGATTTTGGCGACATTTTCTTTTGCCAACAAGGTCGCCATCATGGCATCCCATTGCTTATCGAGCGCTAGGTTTTTCTGCCTTTTGTCCTGAAGGTGCGTTAGCGCGCGCACAAGCATGTCGTGTTGATTGTGCGTTTTCGCATAGTCCGCGAAAGCCTGCAAACCTTGTGCAAAATAAGGCTTGGAATAATGTTTTTCCAGAAAATCAGCCATAATATCGACCGGATTGTGCTTGTCCAGGTAGGCTGTAAAGGCTTTTGAATCCTTGCTGAATAGCTGCTCGCGTATGCCTTCCTGCTCAAGGATAGTCTGAAACAGGGTATGGCTGTTTTGGCTTAAAGGCATGTCTGCAAGCAGTTTAAACGAGGCTCTGGGGCGATGTTCAAGGACCAATAACTCAAAAAAAGCGAGTGGCAGGGGTTTATTGGTTTTAGTGGCATAAGTCTCTACCTGCTGTTTTATCCAGATCAGTTTTTCCGGGTCGCTTTCCTGATAAAGACGGGCCAGTGACTCTTCATTAATGGCATCGGCCAGTAACAAGGTCATGGTGGCTGCCCCGGCCGATAATTGGTCCACAGGGACTTTGGCCAAGAGCAGCGCGCTGGTTTCTTTCTGAAACAGATTAATCCGTTTGACTTCACCCGAGGGCAGGAGGAAGCCAAGCGTGTAGCGGTTGTGGTCATAAAATTGCGTACCGGGGCTGTAGCCGCGTAGCCCAATTAAAGGTTTGGGTATATCGTCTACAAAGGTCATGGCCTGATTGGCTTCATTAATGAAGCCGATTTCTTTCCCGGCTACATCATAAAGTAGAACGGATTGCTTGCGGGCTAACTCGCTTTGCTCAAAATTTTTATGGGGTAAATATTTTTGAAGCCAGCCAAGAAACGTATTCTGGGCCACCGCCAGATCACCCTTGCTGGCTGTGCTTTGTTCAAAAACAAAGTCAGCTACTTTAAATAGCCAGTCAGATCGCAGGCTGCTTAAACTGGTATTGTAATGAGAATAAAGCACGTTGAGTGCCGCATTCGCCGTGGAAGGGTTTTTTTCGCGCAAGATAAAACAGGAGTCCTCCAATTGCATAAGCAGGGCGCGAATGCTGTCATCCGCACGAAATTGCAGAAGACGTTGACGTTTTTCCAATAATCGGGCACGAAGGCCGGCGTTGGTCGCCATTTGCTCGTCCACTTCGACAAGCTTGGTGGCGTGGTGCTTAAAAAATGACATCTTGTCCTTGATATGGGCATTCAGTTGTTCAAACTCGGCCTGCTTTAAGGTTAGCGATAAAAAACGATAGCGTTCCAGCAGGGAACGGAGTGCCTCTGGCGTGCTCGCGGCCACAAACCGTGGTGAGGTGAGCAGGCGTTGGATCCAAATGCCGTTGAATGTGCATTCGCCAAGGGTTGTTCCTTCTTCCTTTAAAACGTGCCTGGCCATTTGGATAAGCTGCTCATCGCCCAATAAACCCAGGTCCTGAGACCCCAGATTTTTTTTAATGATTTCCAGATGAGCTTCCGATTGTGATGCACATTCGCAGAGCAAGGTCATCACACTGCGGCTCGCCTGTTTTACTGCCGTATTGTCGCTGTTTAGGCGTTCAAGACAATGCCTGGTCAGCGTCGTGATAACGGGCGACGGCAGTTGATTTATCATGTCGGTAATAACCAGCATGGGATGTTGGTTAAGTAGTGCATTCAGGGCGGAGATAAAGTCCTTCATGTCCTCTTCGGGCGATGATTTATCCAGTGAACTGGCAGCTGCGGAGATAAAAATGGCTAAGGTTTCAGCATCAAGCGATACACCTTGTTCGGTTATGAGTTGATTTAAACGGTTTAATTCTGAAACCGGTCGTGCTTTAAAATCAAAACCACTGATTAATGCCTTGCAGGACAAGGCCTTGGCGGCCTGCTTTTCAAGGAAGTCCAGCGCGTCTTTAAGCCAGAGATCAATCGAGACTAAAGGATTGCTTGTTCCAGGGGCGTCTTCATGTTTAAGCGGTAACTCAAGGAGCTTGGTTTCAATAACATAATCCAAAATCAACACCAGGTCGCGCTGGTGGCATAAGGCGCAATAATCTTTAAACTGCTCCAGGGAGGACGCGGGGATTTTTTCAAGGCATTTCAGCAAGGCTTCCATACCAAAAAGCAGGGTATTGTTAAGCAAGGTGTTTAAGACCTGAAAAACCGGCAGGGCGCCCTGATGCAACGACAGGAAATGGTTTAGCTGGTGCTGGATGGGTTCCCAGGCTTTTGGTGTTATCCGTTCACACAAGGTCTGAATTTGCCCATGCATTGTGTCCTTATTGCTCATATCGCGGCGCATGAAGTACCAGTAAAACAGCGAGGGGAGCTGTTGTTCAATATGGGCGTTATTCAATAATCCGGTAATGACTGCTTCGCGAAACGGAGAGAGGAACGCCGCTTGCTCCGGCGGAGTCTGGGTCTTGGTCACAAGTAAACGTTCCTCGGCATCAATGTGCTTCGCCAGGGTGCGGATGTGGGTGATGACTTCGCTAAAATCAGCGATTGGCCAAGGTGAATGCTTTAATAATTCAGGACCTTGGGTACCCAGTGCAGAAAACCTGTCGCTGGTTGTTTTTAACAGGGATTTAAGCTCAGAGTCAAAAACTGGGGCTGGGCCCATGGATAGCCCTTTAGCGGACAAGGTGTTGCACAACGCATTTAATTGATGCTTAAACTCACCAGGCGCGGACTCAGGCGGCAGGGATTGCTGCAATGCATTCAGTTGCTCTGTAAAAGGGATAAGGCCCAAGCGCTGCTTTTGATTATGCACCCGAATGAGGGTCTCATAAAATCCAGCGTAGTTCGTCTGGACAAAAGCCTCATCACGCAGGGTGGCGGCTTGTTCGAGCGTGGGTTGTAAATTCAAAAGCAGGGCTGATGTTTCTTTGGGTGTTGCGATGGAAAACAGCACGGCATAAATCGCCTGATTTTCAGCCTGTAAAACATTTTGCGGCGCTTGAGCCTGCTCAAGGATCATTTCTCTGAACAGGCTTTGTGGCAGAAGGACCGTATCGGGTTTGAGCTGTTTGAAGGCGCTTTTAACAATCGGAATTAAGCTGTCGCCTGCCTGCTCCCGAATGAATGGTTTAAGCTTGGGATGCGCTGTAAGATTAAGCAACAACACAATTTCCCTCGGGTTCATTGGCGATTTGTTTTGCCTGATTAAAGCCAGCTCTTCCCCTAATTGCTTATAGAGCTCAGCGACCTGTTGCTCGTTGGCCGCCGGCCTGTTCAGGTGTTTTTGCAGGGCGAGTAAGAGGACTACGGGGTTGCGCTTTTTTTTGATGCAATCATGTAATTGGGGCGCCGATACCAGCTCACTTAAGGTTAGCAGCCATTGAGGCGGCAAGTGTACCATCGGGGCATGCAGCAAATAGTAGCCTGCTAAATTGACATGCAGATTTTGCTCGCCGCTTAGCTGCTTAAGTGTTTCCAGGAAAAATGCGTGTTCTTTAAGCGGCAAGGTGGAGAAAACAGCTGGCTGAATCAGGCCGCGAAATAAAACGGCAGCCCATTGTCTTTTTTGTCGCTCATCAAGGTGAAGCTGTTCCATGCACCGCCTTTGCGCCGCAGGAGGCAGGGTAAAGAACAGGGCAATCAGTTGAAGCTGCAGGCTATTGGCGATGACATGATTGGGTTGTGCATCGAGCTGTCGCAAGGCATTTTCAATAAATCGCCTGACTGCCAGTGTCAGTGTCTCCCCGTTTGTGGATGAAAAAAGCTTGCCGGTCAATAAAAGGAAGTAAAGAAAAGTATCTTTGGCCTTAAAGCAATAGTCGGTAAGGGCATCCTGGAGAGAGGTTGGTTTAATCTGTTCAAAAGCCGCCTGCAGGGTTGCGTAGGTTAGGGTAGGGTGTTTTATATCAGCCAGTTCGAATGCCCAGGCTTTGGCTATATTGGCATCTGGGTTGATTACAAAGTTGGCCAGTGTCTCCCTGTCGTCTTTCTCCCGTGCCTGATGAATCTGTAACAGGTAGACTAAGTCCTGATGTTGCTTTTCTTTGGCTAAATCGAGCAGTGTTTGGGAGCCCAGGTAGGTTTTATGGTCCCATGCGGTATCCTGCTTGAGGTAATAAGCGACAGCGGCGGTATTACGCTGAAGCACTGCATGATGCAGCGGCGAATGGGTTTGCTGAAGGGAGGTTGCATTCAATAAGGGCTTTAAGGCTTGTCTTTTTTGAATGAAATCAATCAGCTGACAGGCAATGTCGGGATAATCTTTTCGCGAAAAGGCAATGGATAACGGCGTTTCATGCTGCTCGAAAGAAGCCTGGGCGGTTAATAGTGATATCAACTCGTTATCCGGCAATTTTTCGAGAATGCTTAGGAGTCTGGCGACGATTAGCCCGGATTGGGTTGCGAACACCCGGTGCAGCAGATTGAATTGGCCGCTGATTCCGGTGGTTAATTTCATGATCCCGTCTTTGTCATAGACTTCAAGCATGGATAAAACCAGCAAAGCCTGGCTTTCAGTCAACGGCAGTTTAAACAAGTCAATCAAGGCCGTATAGGCACGGGAAGGAAAGGGGTCGGTTTGAAATAAATCAAACAATTTACTTTTTTTATCGTCCTCCTGCGAGTAACGGTGCAGGATGAATAACAAATCATCCAGGCTCTCCATGTCGTCAGGATTTATTAACTCCATAAAGACGCTGAAATAACGGCTGAAATAGGCTTTGCCAAACAAGAGGGCAACCACGGCATCCATGGGCAGGGATTTAATGGCTGCCAGTATTTTTTTTCGTGTGACGGGCGGGGCATAATGCATGAGCGTGTGCATGACCCGTTCATTCAGGGAGTCATTGGCGGGGTGAGTGCAAAAAGCAGACAACAAGTCCACCATGTCCTTGCTTTCCATGCCAAGAAGCATGTCAGCAGCCTGGTTACAGACTTCTTCTGGTGCATACGCAAAAATCATGCTCAAGGCATTTTGATAGCTTAATTCCTTATCGAGAAGAGCGGCACGCCCCTGAAGGCCCAGTTTGCGCGACTGCGGGTAGATTTTACAGAACAACTCAGCCTGGGTTTCGGCCTTGTCGTTGACGTGTTTGAGAAGAAAGGATTCAAGCGCCTTATTACTTACCTGCTTGATTTTACCGGCAAAAATTTCAGCGAGTTTACCCATTTAACATCCTTATTCACATCCTGTGTTGATTCTATTTTTCACGACAAGATAAACAAAAGCCCATTTTAACTGAAAGTCTTCCAGCAATCCAAGTCTCTTCTGTTAAGAATTTTAAGTACATTGTAAGCGACCAAGCGATTCATTGCCGAATGTTGCAGTTTCAGGCGAAACACCCCTTGCCGTTTGGGGGTGTAACTGCACGTATAGCGGTTCGAGTTGATTTTCTGACTGCTGACTATTCGACAAAGACAAGGTGTTTGTCTCATCCTGGTTTAAAGCCTGGGCATAGCCCGGTTCACAACCTAACTCATTGATAATGACCGTGTGACTTTCATTCCAGGTATCGGGAGGGTGCTCAACCCAGGTAAATTCCACCCAGTCGTGAAGAGCGGCTAAATTAATCAGAAGGCAGAGAATGGTGGCGGTAATTAACGTCGCAAACGCTGCGGGAGGAAAACAAAAAACCAGGGTAGTCGCCAGAGCAGTTACCAGGCTGGCTGAGGTCATTAACAGCGCGTAGCGTATGTACACTGCCTGGCGTTTGGAGGAGTACTCCTCATCATAGACGGGTGGGTGGCACATTTTATGGTATTCTGCAACGCACCATAAAATGTTGCTGACCAGAAAGAGCCATGCTGCCGGGATGAGAGCAGGCGGAAAGGCAATCGCTGCGAGACACGTCAGGATGGCTAAGGTGCCCAGGACCGCAGCAACCTTGTGCTGGCTTTTAAACTGAACAGTGCCATACCATGAGTTAATGTGGGAGGGCTGGTCGGGATAACGTTCACAGGCGGCGAGCCAGAGTGAATACGCGGTGAGGTAACAAAGCAGCGACAACAGATTGAAAATCGCCGATACGAAAACCAGAGGGATACTTTGCAGCTTGGAAAAAACAAAACCCATGAGAAAAAATAGACCACTGGCTTTATCCAGGCGTTTAGCATGGCGGAGCTTTTTGGTTGTTGTTGTCATTGGTTTTATTGATGGGCATAAATGAATTAAGTTAGCACAGTGACATTAGTATAGAAAGTGTTAATTTAATGTTTTAGATGCTAAAAATTTGCTAACGAAGGGGCAAATTATTGCCGTGTCTGTGCGTGTGGTGATTATTCTGGTGTAAGGCCAACTGCAGGCAGGGTAATGATAACCTGTAAGCCGCCTTCTGTGCGATTTTTGGCGATAACGCTGCCGTTATGGAGGGCGATCGCCTGTTGAGCAATGGACAATCCCAGGCCATAACCGCCCGTTTTTTTCTCACGGGACGTGTCGACCCGATAAAAAGGATTAAAGATTTTATCCAGCTGATCCTGGGGTACTCCCGGCCCGCGGTCTTCAATGGTGATGAAGAGTAATGAGCGTTCATCGTTAAATGACAAAATGATAAACACTTCTTCATCTGCGGGTGAATACCGTAAGGCATTACGAACAATGTTTTCAATAGCGCGGTGAACCAGACGTTCATCGACGCTTAACATAAAATGATCGACACGGGTAATGACGTGCACGCGCTGGCTGCCCGATTCAAAATTGGCGTCTTTCGCAATTTGCTGAAGCAAGACGGGCATGTCAACCGCTGAGGGATGCACTTCATTGACTGATTTATCGAGTCTTGCGAATTCAAGTATTTCGCCTATGAGCGTATTTAAACGCAGGCACTCCTCTTCCATGCGCGAGAAGGCTCCTTCTGCCTCAGGGCTTGATTTTTTTCGTCCAATCGCAATCGCTATCTGCAATCTGGCTAAAGGCGAGCGCAACTCATGGGAGATGTCCTGCAAAAGCCTTTCTTTGGAGTTCATGATGTTTTCCAATTGCTCTGCCATGCGATCAAATTCACCACTTAATTCGGCAATTTCATCGCGGTGATGACCTTTAAAGCGGCCAACCCGGGTATTTAATTTACCTGTCGCGATTGATTTAGCGGCCATGCGCAATGACCTAAGTGGCTTGGTTAAATAAATCGACAGCAAATAGCAGATTAAACCGCTGATGAAAATAGCGATCAGGAGGCGCAGGGTCAACCCGGCCCAGGGAATTTGGACAAAATGAGCCAGAGGTTTTTCACTGACAGCGACCAAGCGGTAAGATTTGCCGGTGGTGGACAGGATTTCATGGCTGACAACGATGTCGCCAAATTTAAGCAAACCGTCATCGAGGCGTTGATTAACGAGTTCATCGGCAATGGTTTTAACAACGGGCGGCGGTGTCTGTGTGCTGATGATTTCACCGGTGCTGACCAAAAGGAAAAGCGTCATCTTTTTTGACATACCGGTTTGCTGCATCCATTGCGTTAATGCGGCGTGCTGTCCTGATTCAAACGTTGCCACCGCGGCATTGGCATAACTGTCCATAAAAACCTGTTCCCGGGCCGGTATGGAGGATTTCTGCGCAATTTCACTGGTTACCCACGCGGTAGTCAGAATAATCAGGCTCGAGGCTAACCAGAAGGTTAAGAAAATTTTCCAATACAGGCTACGCATTAAACATGTATCCAAATCCGCGAACGGTTTTGACCAGCGGTTCACCCTGCGGGTTATCGCCCAGTTTGTTGCGAAGATTGCTGATGTGGACATCGATGCTGCGATCGTAGGCCGTGTATTTTCTGCCTAAGGCATATTCCGTCAGTTCTTCTTTGGAGAATGCCTGACCCGGTGATTTAATCAGCATTTCAAGAATGTTGAATTCGGCATTGGTCAGCTCCATCGGCGCGCCTTGATAAGTGACGATGCGCTTTGAACAATCCACAACGATGTCATGGTGTTCGATAACCGGCCTGTGAGTGGGCATTTTTTGCGTGCGGCGCAAAATGGCCCTCAAGCGGGCGACCAGTTCGCGCGGATTACAGGGTTTCGGCAAATAATCATCGGCGCCGATTTCAAGCCCGACGATGCGATCGATGTCATCGCCGCGGGCGGTTAACATCAGAACCGGGGTTTGCACGTGTTCGCGAATGGCTTTGAGAACTTCAAAACCGTTTAATTTGGGAAGCATGACATCCAGAATAATGGCATCAAAGCTTTGATTTACTGCCCGTTTCACGGCGTTTTCGCCATCATGAACGCAGACGACATGAAACCCTTCAGGCTCCAGGTACTGAACAAGCAGGTCGGTCAGTTCGGTATCATCATCAACAATTAAGATATTATTGTTCATTTCACTCGTTGTCCTGGTAATGGTTCGTGTTCAAATGCAGCGCGTTTGTCATAGCAAGCCAGCAGTTTAATGCGGCGCGCGTCAGCATTTATCACCTTAAACTCAAAATCGTCGATGGTCGTCACTTCGCCACGCTTGGGTAAATAACCAAAACTGGCCATGACGATGCCGCCAATGGTATCGTACGATTCGTCGCTGAAACTGGCATGAAGTTGCTCATTAAATTCTTCAATGGGTGTATGGGCTTTAACAATGTATTGCGCATCCCCATGCTCTTTAATATAAGCTTCTTCATCAATATCAAATTCATCTTCAATATCACCGATAATCTGCTCGATAATATCTTCAATCGTCACAAAACCGCTAACGCCGCCGTACTCATCGACAACAAGAGCCATATGGTTTCGATTTGTACGAAATTCGCTAAGCAACAAATCCAGACGCTTGCTTTCTGGAACGAAGGTAGCTGTGCGAACAATGTCGTTTAAATCAAACTCACTATTATTTTGCGCCTGATACCTTAACAAATCCTTAGCATGCAAAATTCCGATGATTTCATCGGGGTGATCCCCTGTCACTGGAAAGCGTGAATGGCCTGAGCTGGTTACGGTTTCTATGACTTGTTTCAAGCTGTCATTCTGGGAAATGCTGGTCATTTGTTTTTTGGGCAACATGATATCCCGGACACGCATTTGTGAAAACTGGATGACGCCTTCGATCATGCCCAGTGTTTCTGAGTCAATCAACGCACGGATCTGCGCATCACGCAACAGGCTGATTAACTCCTCTTTATTTCTCGGCTCCAGTTGTAAAAATTGTTTTAAGCGTATAAACCAGGAGCTGTTTTCGTCCTCTTTACTCAAGGTGATTATCCTCATCAAGATAAGGGTTGGTAAATCCTATTGCTGCCAACAGGCTGATTTCCTGAGCCTGCATGATGCGGGCATCGTCCTCTTCAATGTGATCAAAACCCAATAAATGCAATACTCCATGGATGACAATATGAGCCCAGTGAAAATCCAGGGCTTTGTTTAATTCCTGACTTTCAACCAATAAAACGGCAGGGCAGACAATGACATCCCCAAGCAAAGGGTAATCCATGGCAATAGCGGCGGGTATATTGGATGGAAAGGCCAGCACATTGGTGGTTTTATGCTGTTTCCTGTAGGTTGAGTTCAAGTCCATCATTTCCTCAGGGCTGACCAGACGCAGGGTTAATTCAGCCTTTTCCCGGTGTGCCTTAAGTGGTAGTTCGGCATAGGAAATTAAACAGGCTTCGTTGATGGGTAACGGGTCTTCGCAGGCTATTTGAAGATCGATGACATAATTCATGATTTGCTTTCCTTTGACGACGCTTCATAGCAATCAACGATGCGGGAAACGAGCGGATGGCGCACCACTTCACGGCTAGTGAAGGTATGAATGCCAATGCTGTCAATGTCTTTAAGGATTTTTACGGCATGAATAAGGCCGGATTGGATGCCTTTGGGCAAATCCGTTTGGGTCATGTCACCGGTGATAACGGCCTTGGAGCCAAAGCCCATACGGGTTAAAAACATTTTCATCTGCGCCACGGTGGTATTTTGCGCTTCATCAAGAATAATAAACGCTTCGTTCAGTGTGCGGCCACGCATGAAGGCTAAAGGCAGAATTTCAATCACATCGCTCTGGATGAGTTTTTGCGCCTCTTTAAAACCGATCATTTCATAGAGAGAATCATAAATGGGCCGCAGGTAGGGCAAGACTTTCTCAACTAAGTCACCGGGCAAAAACCCGAGTTTCTCACCGGCTTCGACGGCGGGTCTTACAAAGACAAGTTTTTGTACCTCACCTTTTTCAAAGGCTTCAATAGCCTTGGATACAGCAAGGTAGGTTTTGCCGGTACCGGCAGGGCCTATGGCAAAGGTGATGTCATGACGGTTGATGCTTTCCAAATACTCAACCTGTTTGCTGTTTTTGGCAAGAATGGATTTTCGGCTTAATTTAACTGGGTGATTCATAACCGTTTGCGGTTCCTCATCTTGAATTAGTGGTAATACCATTTCACTGGCAATAGGTTTATCTGATACCCGGTACAATTGCTGAAGGACCTGTTCCGCTTTCGACAGATTCCCAAGGGAGGGGCCTGAAAGAAAGATCTGGTCATGGGCAACGCGTACAGACAGATTGAAATGGCGTTCGAGAAGGGTAATGTTTTCATGCAGGGTACCACATATATTAGCAAGGCGTTTCATAGTTAAACGTGGCAGGGAAACCTTTTTAATCTGTAGTGTACTGCTCAATGTTAGTTAATTGAAAATAAGTGACTCTGATTAAAGGATAGTTCATAACGGTGTTTATCTGCAAGTCAGAATGTGAATAACATGTAACTGTGATATAATAAACCATTTTACTCCATTCTTTCTGTAAAAAAGAGACTCAAGGTGAATCCGTGTCGTTAGGTCCCAATTCTTTAATTATTGATCTGCATTGCCACAGCCATTATTCGGATGGACTGCATAGCCCGGACGAATTAATCAATCAATCAGTCGCGGTGGGCGTACGTCTTTTAGCGTTGACTGATCATGACACGGTAGCCGGGTTGCCGGCCTTGCATGAGGCGGCTAGTCAGCACGCTTCGCTTACCGTGATTAATGGCATCGAGCTTAGCACGCGCTGGAAAAAATACGATATCCATATTGTGGGCTTAAGGATTGATCCGCAGCATCCCGAGTTAATCAAACTCAATGAAAAACAAAACGAAAGCCGAATCAGCCGCGCCCATGAAATTGGCCAGCGTCTGGCGTTGGCCGGCATTGACAAGGCTTACCAAAAAGCCTGTGATTTAGCCGGACATGAACGGGTAGGGCGACCTCATTTTGCTCAGGTGCTCGTCGATGAAGGCTTGGCTGTGGACCGGCAGGCGGCGTTTAAACGCTTTCTTGGCCGGGGACGCATGGCCTATATTCCAACCCCCTGGTTGTCGATTCCCGAGGCGGTTGCCGGTATTATGAACGCCGGCGGGGAAGCGGTTCTGGCTCATCCCTTAAAATACAATTTAACCCGTACCCGTCTGCATGAACTGATCAATGAATTCAAGTCAGCGGGCGGTACAGGTATTGAAGTCGTATCCGGTGAAATGACGGTGACTCAGGTTCAGGAAATGGCAGGATTGGCGCTTCGCTACGAATTGCTGGCCTCTTCCGGCTCGGATTACCACGGCGCCCAGGTATCGCGTATTTCCCTTGGACGCCAGCGTCAACTCCCGCTAAACTGTACGCCTATATGGCAACAATGGACAATTTGACAGGGGATATGAATGAGTCAGTTTTTTGCTATACATCCTGATAATCCACAGGCCCGGCTATTGAGAAAAGCGGCTAATCTGATTGAAGAAGGCGGTATTCTGGTTTATCCCACGGATTCAGGGTATGCCTTAGGCTGCAGACTGGGTAATAAAGCCGCCCTGGAACGTATACGCAAGTTAAGGCAACTCGATAAAAATCATAACATGACGCTGGTGTGCCGTGACCTGTCGCAACTGGGCACGTATGCGCGTGTGACGAACCCCATTTTCAGGCTGCTGAAGGCATTTACGCCGGGCTCTTATACTTTTATCCTGAATGCAACCCATGAAGTGCCGCGTTTGATGCTGCACCCCAAACGAAAAACCCTGGGTCTGCGGGTGCCCGACAACACGATTACTCTGGCCTTGCTTGAACATCTGGAAACGCCGATTATGAGCACCACCCTGATTCTGCCCGGAGCCAATGCCCCTTTGGGTCAACCGGAAGCCATTCAGGATTTATTGGGCAATCAGGTCGATTTGATTATTGATGGCGGAAATTGCGGTTATGAACCCACCACCGTTGTTGATTTAACCGGCGATTACCCAGTCATTCTACGTGAAGGGAAAGGGGACCCTGAACCTTTTAAATGATAATCAACAATTGAGGAACTCGATGTCAGCCTTGTTTAGTGCGAGTAAACGTGTAGTCTCTGGCATGCGTGCCAGTGGTCGTCTTCATCTTGGACACTACCATGGTGTGATTAAAAACTGGTTGAAGTTGCAGCACCAGTATGATTGTTATTTTTTTGTGGCCGATTGGCATGGGTTAACAACCCGTTACGATGAGCCCGGGTTTATTGAAACCATTCTTTGGGATATGGTCATTGACTGGTTAGCCTGTGGCATTAACCCCAGCCTGTCTAAAATTTTTATCCAGTCCTGGGTGCCTGAGCATGCTGAGCTTCACCTGCTTTTATCGATGATTACGCCGCTGGGTTGGCTTGAGCGGGTGCCCACATTTAAAGATCAACAGGAAAAGCTGCATGATAAGGATTTGGCGACTTATGGGTTTCTCGGCTACCCACTGCTGCAGAGCGCCGATGTGTTACTGTACAAAGCGGATTATGTACCGGTCGGTGAAGATCAGGTGGCTCACATTGAATTAACCCGTGAAGTGGCACGCCGTTTTAATCATATTTACGGCCGTGAACCGAATTTCGAAGCCCTGGCCATGGAAGGCATCAAGAAAATGGGCAAGAAAAACGGTAGCCTTTATACGGAATTACGCCGTCAGTTTCAACAGGATGGCGATCATGAATCCTTAAACACCGCCAAAGCTCTGCTTGCCAATCAGCATAACCTGTCCCTGGGTGATAAAGAGCGTTTACTGGGCTATCTGGATGGGTCAGGGAAAATCATCTTGCCTGAACCGCAACCCCTGTTAACCGAAACATCCAAAATGCCAGGCATAGATGGACAAAAAATGTCCAAATCTTATAATAACACCATTAGTCTTCGGGAAGAGCCTGAGCAGGTTGAGAAAAAAATACTGACCATGCCAACCGATCCTGCGCGGGTGAAGCGTACGGATCCGGGCGAACCTGAAAAATGCCCCGTCTGGCAATTACACAAAATTTATTCCTCCGATGAGGTGAAGGCCTGGGTACAAACGGGCTGCCGCACGGCCGGTATTGGCTGCATCGAATGCAAGCGCCCGGTGGTTGATGCTATTCACCAGGAGTTAAAACCTATTCAGACGGCAATTAAGGAATTTGAAGAGGATTTAGGCTCTGTAAAACGCATCGTCGCCGACGGCAGTGAAGCGGCAAGGGAAGAGGCTAATAAAACGTTAAATGATGTCCGGGAAGTGATAGGGCTGGATTATTGATGGATGCGATGCTGGCGGATACCCCTGCACCGGCTCTGGCTTTTATCAGCGGTAAGCCGTTTACCGAGATGCCGGCGGATCTGTTTATTCCGCCCGATGCGTTGGAAATCCTGCTGGACAGCTTTTCAGGCCCATTGGATTTGTTGCTTTACCTTATCCGCCGGCAGAACATCGACATCCTTGATATCCCCATTGCCCATATTACCCGGCAATACATACAGTATATTCAACTCATTGAAACGACCCGCCTTGAACTGGCCGCTGACTACCTGGTCATGGCGGCCATGCTCGCTGAAATCAAATCCCGCTGCCTGTTGCCGCCAACGCCTCATGCGGAGGATGAGGCAGAAGAGGATCCGCGCATGGTGCTGGTGCGTAAACTGAAAGCCTATGAAGAAATGAAAATGGCGTCAGAAAGTCTCGATGAACTGCCGCGTTGCGAACGGGATTATTTTCGTGTCCAGATTTCGGCAACAGGCCTTACGGTGATGACCATCCATCCTGATGTTGAACTGGCTTCATTACCGGAAATCATGCGGCAATTGGCTGAAAAACAAGGCCATCAACTCAACCATCACATCAGCCGTGAACAATTATCGGTACGTGAGCGGATGACGATGGTTCTTGACCGCTTAAGCCAGGAAAAAACCCTGCTGTTTTCCCGTCTCTTTTCAGCGACAGAAGGGCGTATGGGATTGACCGTCAGCCTGTTGGCCGTCCTTGAACTGGCAAGGCAGTCCTTGATAATCATTAATCAGGGCATCCTTTATGGCCCGATTCATATTATGGCGGTAGACCATGGATAATCAGCAATTAAAAGCTATCCTTGAAGCCTTATTGATGAGTTCCCCGGATGCATTGAGCATGCAACAGTTGCTTTCTGTATTCAATGAGTGGGAAAATCCTGGCCTTGAACGTATGGAGCAGGCGCTTTTGAGTCTGAAACAGGATTACAGCGAGAGGGGAATAGAGCTGACACAGGTAGCAAGCGGCTACTGTTTTCAAACCAAAGCAAAATATGCTCACTGGATAAGCCGCCTCAAGGCGGAAAAGCCGGCTAAATATTCGCGCGCCTTGTTGGAAACCTTAGCCATTATTGCTTACAAACAACCCGTAACACGGGCCGATATCGAGGATATTCGAGGGGTTGCCGTCAGCAGTTCCATGTTAAGAACTTTATTGGAGCGGGAGTGGGTTCGCGTAGCCGGGCATCGTGATGTGCCAGGCAAACCTGCCGTGTATGTCACAACCAAAGCGTTTCTGGATTATTTTAATTTAAGAAGCCTTGACGAATTGCCTTCCCTGAGTATAACGGAGGATATGCCCCTCCCCACCCGCAACGAATCAGTAGAAGAGTGTGTAGAATAAATGACAACCGAACGATTACAGAAAATACTGAGCCAGGCAGGCTTTGGATCTCGACGCGAAATGGAACGCTGGATAGAAATGGGCATGGTCTGCGTCAATGGAACTGTAGCCAAACTGGGCGACAGCGCCGGGCCTGATGATAAAATTATTGTCAAGGGCAAGGTGATTGCCAATCCCTTGAAAGCAGAGCTTAAGACACGTATCCTGCTTTACCATAAGCCGGTCGGCGAAATTTCAAGCCGCAGCGATCCCAATCATAGCCGGACGGTGTTTGATAAGTTGCCGCCGCTTCGCCAGGGGCGGTGGGTGCAGGTGGGACGTCTTGATATTAATACCTCAGGTTTATTGATTTTTACCAATAATGGCGATTTGGCCAATCGACTCATGCATCCTAAATTTGAGATTGAACGGGAATATGCCGTTCGTGTTCACGGTCAGGTTTCCGATGAAGCAATCAAAGCCTTGTTGAAGGGCGTTGAGCTGGACGACGGCCTGGCTAAATTCAAGCGCATTGATTTTAGCGGCGGTGAGGGCACCAATGCCTGGTACCATGTGACGCTCACAGAAGGCCGTAATCGCGAAGTACGCCGCCTTTGGCAATCACAAGGGGTTGAAGTCAGTCGCTTAATCCGCATCCGCTATGGCAAACTCACCATGCCGCGCTCGTTATCGCGAGGGGATCATGTCGAGTTGACACCTAAAGAAGTGGAAACGTTTATGAACAGTTTGAGCGCGCCGTGATAATGGGCTTTACAGTTTATTGGATAGATATCCTACTCTAGATACCGCGGACAAGCCGCGGTAGGTAGACTTCTGCGCTCGCATCATCGCCACTACATTTGACGTTCCGCTCCTTCCTCCCACGTTCAAGGGGCGGATTTGCAACGTATCGTGGTGGCATAGTCTGGATTTTGCCTCGGTCTTAAACCTCGCAATGTTCAACTTAAGCCAGCTCCGGTACCATATCCCCACGTACCGCGGCTTGACCGCGGTATCCACGTCCCACAACCGCGTGCTGGATTTCGCGCACAGAGGTAAACGAAGGCAGGTGGTAGTCTGGATTTTGCCTCGGTCTTAAACCTCGCAATGTTCAACTTAAGCCAGCTCCGGTACCGTATCCCCACGTACCGCGGCTTGACCGCGGTATCCACGTCCCCACAACCGCGTGCTATATGCGCTAAATTCAGGCGGTCATGATTAAACAGACCTTGTCAACCTAATCTTTATTAATTTGAAAATCGATCAACGTGATTAACCCACTCCACAACGCCGTCCAATGATAATCGTTTCGATCATGATTGCTCAACCGTTTCAGTAACACACCATTTTCTACCTTAAATAAAGGAGAATGATTGGGTAATTGTTCAATTTTATCAAAGTCGGGCAACCAGCCTAATTCGTCGTAAGAAGCAGGCAGCTTCCCATCGCGGAAAGTTGTATAAACCGCATCGGCAGAAAGCTGCATGATGTGGGTTAATATCTCAACATGCCTTGCCGCATCGGGATGGCTCAGGTAATCATCACCATAGGCTCTCCAGCTTAAACCCTGGGCGTTGCTGACTTCAAGTCCGTATTTTGAGTCTTCATCGTGCATGAGGTTGGCAATCAGGAGGTTAAGTATAGCCGGCAGGGCAATGTTGTTATGGATGGCGCGTCTTGGCGTTCTCATGTGGCCGGAAGACATGGAATCCGTGAGAAAGTGATTGGCAAATGCATTTTGCGCATACGCCCGCTGCAGGGCTTTGTTTGCCTCTGCCAGTTTGCCTTCGTCAAGGTAATGATGCGCTTCCAGCGCTGAACGCAAAGCAACCGCATGACCGGCGCGGTATGCGGTCAGGGAATCGGGGACAAAATGATCGAAGTTCACTTGCGCCAGCTTCAAATAAAGACCCAGGGGCAGGTAACCATTAACAGCCGTACCGCCGCAGCCAATGCGGTTAAGCGTCTGGGACAGTTCGCTGAAATGATGCTGGTAAAATTCCCAGGGCTTTTGTCCCTGCGCTTCAGCGGCTTTAAGTTGCGTCTCCAGAGTCTCAAAAAACTGACTGTATTCGCTCAGCAACGTGAGTGGGGTTTTACAGGAGTAATCGCTGGTCGTGCCGCCCAAGGTGTTAAACTGGCGTATGAAACAGGCTTCCTGCTGCTGGGTTTTACAATTTGAAATGGGTTTGTAGGGGTCGCCGAACAAATCGCCGGCATACATGACCAGTTCCCCGTAGCTTAGTTGCAATCCGTTAGGCAATGTCAGGCGATTGTTTTGCGGGGGGGGAAGAGGCGCCCAGTGAAGCACAACCCGGTTGCCATAATCGCGATGTTCAAGATTGGCAAAGCCGGCATTATGCTGCTTCAGTTGATCTTCGATCTGGTGATGATTGAGCGGGCCAGCTTTGGTTATGCCAACGATGAACCATGACAGCAGCAATTTGGCTATGATATCCTTTATCATTGTATTTTTCCTTGAATGTTTGATCTATTTAAGCGCATGATCTAAAGCGTATTCAAGCCAGTATGGTATCATAAGTCCTTGACGAATTTGACGTTAATTTAGAGTAGAGTAGTTGGATGAGCAGACGAACGCAACGACCCCCGAAGACACCTCAAACCGCGGAAATCGTTAACTTTAGCCATGATGGTCGCGGCATTGCCCGCATCAATGGCAAGACAACGTTTATCGAGAATGCCCTGCCGGGGGAAACCGTATTATTTCAGTATACCCGCACGAAAAGCGACTTTGATGAGGGGCGTGCGCTTGAGATTGTGTCACCAGCAGCCAATCGCGTGACGCCACGTTGCCCGCATTACAGTGCCTGTGGCGGCTGTTCATTGCAGCATCTGGATGAAAAAGCGCAGATTCATGAGAAACAAACCTTGTTGCTGGACTTGCTTCGCCGCATCGGTAAAGTCGAACCGGAATCGATATTACCTCCTTTAAGCGCAGGCAGTTGGCATTATCGTAACAAAGCCCGTCTAAGCGTGCGTTACGTTGAAAAGAAGCAGGGCACACTGGTGGGTTTTCGTGAAAAAAGCAACCCCCGCTATATCGCCGAGATTGAGCATTGCCCGGTGCTAAATGCCCGCGTCGATGATCATATCCTGCCTCTGCGTGCTCTGATTGATTCTTTTGATTCCCCGCAGAGTATTGCCCAGGTAGAAGTGGCAGCCGGTGATGAAGAGGTGGCGCTGATTTTCAGAAACATGGCAGCACTCAGTGAAAGGGATAAGGAAGCGCTTTGCCGCTTTGGTGAGACATCCGGTTTTAAATTGTATTTGCAACCCCAGGGACCTGACAGCGTCACCCTGTTTTATTCACCGGATGGCAGTGATGAGTACCTGCATTATCAATTGCCGGAGGAACAGGTCCGCTTCCGCTTTTATCCGACTGATTTTACTCAGGTTAACGCGGGTTTAAACCGCTTGATGGTCAGTAAGGCGCTGGAGTTAATGGCGGTGAATACGAAGGATACCGTACTCGATCTGTTCTGTGGTCTCGGCAATTTTTCCCTGCCGCTGGCTCGACGCTGTGCGAAGGTGATTGGCGTTGAAGGGAGTGAAACCATGGTTCAACGCGCGGCGATGAATGCGGACTATAATGGCCTTGGCAATGCACATTTTTATTGTGCTGATTTGGATCAGGTGGATGCTTTGGCGGCGATAGTCAAGCAACCCATTGATAAAATGCTGATTGACCCACCGCGTTCCGGGGCACTGGAAATTGTCCGCCAAATCGATAAACTTAATCCTATAAGGCTTGTTTATGTATCCTGTAATCCAGCGACACTTGCACGAGACACTGACGTTCTGGTCAATCATCATGGGTATCGTTTACGAGCGGTTGGGGTAATGGATATGTTTCCGCACACGTCGCACGTGGAGTCCATTGCCTTATTTGAAAAGGATAAACAGTGATGGTTAAGGTGAAAGAAAGTACGCCCTGGTTGTCAGATGGCGGTATTGATGTGGAGCAATGGCTCCATCAACTCGGCAGCAAAGGGTATTTTCAAGATCTGGGGATGATCCGTAACGCCTGTACGCTCAGCCAGTTAAGCGGCCATGATCACGCGACTGAAACCGGCGTCCCCTGTCTGCAACAGGGTTTAATCATGGCGGATATCCTGGCGGATTTGGAAGTCGATCAGGAAACATTGACGGCAGCCATTATTTTCGTCAGTGTCCATTATGCTGAACTATCACTGGATGATGTGGAAGAACAGCTCAATCCCGCCATTGCCAAACTGGTCAGAGGGGTTGAGCGTATGAGTGCCATGCATAATCTGCAGGCCTTGAATAATCCGCAAAACAAACACCAAATCGATAATATCCGTAAAATGCTGCTGGCCATGGTCGATGATGTGCGGGTGGTACTCATCAAATTGGCTGAACGCCTGAGTGTGCTGCGTGCCTCAAGCCAGCTTCCGGAAGCCTTGCGCACCCAAATTGCTACCGAAGCCATGGAAATTTATGCTCCACTGGCCAATCGACTGGGAATTGGAGCCATCAAATGGGAGATGGAGGATTTAGCCTTCCGTCTGCTGCATCCGGACGATTACAAGGCCATTGCCAAAGGGCTAAAGGCCAAACGGCTGGAGCGGGACCATTATGTTAATCTGATTGTCGAAGAACTCAACAAGTACATTCAGGGGTTGGGTGTGCATCATTTCGCTGTCTATGGGCGCTCCAAACACATTCACAGCATCTATAAAAAGATGACCCGCAAGAATGTATCGCTGGATGAAATTTACGATGCCACGGCCGTCCGGGTTTTGCTTGAAACCAAAGAGCAATGTTATGAAGTGTTGAGCATGGTTCATGATTTATGGAAACAGGTGCCTGCAGAATTTGATGATTACATTGCCAATCCCAAACCCAACGGCTATCAATCGTTGCACACGGCGGTCGTTGGTCCTGAAGATCGGGTTTTTGAAGTGCAAATTCGTACTTTTCAAATGCATGATCTGGCTGAGATGGGTGTGGCAGCGCATTGGAAATATAAAGAGAGCGGTATTCACCATAAACAAAGCCATGAACGTAAAATTGAATGGCTGCGGGATGTATTGGCCTGGCATAGAGAAATGGCTACTTCAAGCGGTGTTTCGGAAGCCATTGAAACCGAATTTCTTGAAGATCGGGTTTACGTATTTACACCCGATGGCGATGTGCTTGATTTGCCAGCGGGTGTCACACCTCTGGACTTTGCCTATCATGTCCACAGTAAAGTCGGTCATCGTTGCCGCGGCGCTAAAGTCAATGGCTCGATAGTGCCCTTGACCTATGCGTTAAAAACCGGCGATCGGGTGGAGATTTTAACGGGTAAGGACGAACGCCCCTCCCGTGACTGGATTAATCCCCATTTGAATTATTTAAAAACGTCGCGCGCCAAGGCAAAAGTGCTGCATTGGTTTAAGATGCAGGATTATGATAAAAATCGCGCTGAAGGCCATGAAATTCTTGACAAGGAATTGAAAACGCTGGGTATTAAAGCGGAAAAATTACAGGACGTGGTGAAGACCTTTAACTACAAACGTCTGGATGATTTGCTGGCTGCGCTTGGGCGGGGAGATATCAAACTCAGCCAGATTTTAAATCGCCTGTCACCCGCTGAGGTTGTTGAGCCCAGCATCCAAAACATTGTCAAGCCGCAGAGTGTGCCGGAAGTAACCGGCAGTGATTTGCGCATCGAGGGCGTCGGCAATTTAATGACCCATATGGCGCGGTGCTGTCAGCCAGTGCCGGGGGATACGGTTGTCGGCTACATCACCATCGGGCGCGGCGTGTCGGTGCATCGTCAGGATTGTCCCAACATCCTGCATGCCACTGACAAGCAGAAACAGCGGTTTTTACAGGTGAGTTGGGGAAGCGCCACCCGCGATCATTATGTGGTGGATATTCTCATCAAGGCGTTTGATCGGCCGGGCTTGCTGCGCGATGTCACCTCGTTGTTATCCAACGAAAAAGCCCATGTTTATGCCTTGCAAACGAACATCAACAAGCATGATAACAGTGCCTATATTACCTTGACTGTTGAAATTGACGGTTTAAACAGCCTGTCGCGGCTGTTAACCCGTCTTGAGCAGATTCCCAATGTGCTGGAGGCGAGAAGGCAGGTTTAACCGGCCTTCTCCTGCTGGCATGCTGCATTAAACAAGAAGAACCATTTCCGGCGCTTCGATGTCTTCTTTGCACTGACGAATGAATTCATCACGAAGAGTATCCCATTCGTGTGGCAGCGGAAATTTGCTGATTTCAGTTACCAATTTGTTTAAAAATTCCTTGTTTTCTGTCCTGGAGTAACGCGGCGCAATCGTTTTTGACTCAGCGAATGCCGGGTGAAGACCGGGTTGGTATTGCGGTTCGGAAAAGAGCATGTCCTTCATGTATGGGGTGAGGAAAGGGCTTTGTTTCAGTTTGTTCTCGTTCCCGTACCAACGAACGAGAGCCTGACGATAGGCGGCCAAAGCATCCTTGTCCAGAAAATCAGCATAGTTGACTACCCCATGCGGGAAATTTTTACCCAGATGATGACGGGGTTGTATGCCTTTTTCCTTAAGGTAAGCAAGAAACTCGCTTTCAAAACGTGCGATGCCTGAGGCCTCAGGGTGCGTGACCATGTCGATTGCAAACACACGCTGATTCTCATTGGCCGTGCTGGAGGTCGATAAGCCACCGTTGGTGCCTTTAAAATACCGAACGTAATAGGCATAGGTTAACGGGTATTCACCGCGTTCGGCGGCTTCATTCAGCATCTCATCCAGTTTTTTACATACATCAGCCAATAACGGGGCGGCTTTATCCTTATCCACAGGAATGAGGTAACTGACATCGCGCATGGCTTTCGGAAAACCGACCTGGTAATGGCTGATATGATTTTCATAATCGACGACGGGTTTGGTGCCGCGCGTGCTGGTTACAATGGCTGCGGTTAATTGCATAAAGGCCGGCAACAAATGCTGTAATCCGGGCTCATTCAGCCGATCCTGAATCGAATCACCGACCCGTACGCTCAGTTCCTGTGCCAGGGAACTGGCATCCGCCGCATAAGGTGCATTGTCGTTGGTGGTTCGCGCTTTGGTGGTGTGGTTCCAGAGACGCACATGCCATTTATCCACCGGGAGTTTACTGTAAGTGGGGATGCGCATGAGTGTAAAATAGTGATTGTTATTTAAGTAGTCCGCAAGATGGGTATTGAGCTCATCAACGTCTTTAAAATTATGCACCGTCTCTTCAAGATTAAAGGCCTCTACCGTGCGTAACCGGATATTTAATACCACACCCAGCATGCCGGCATGTGCGCCAAACAGCAGGGGAAAATCCTCATGGCTCGAATCGATTTCGCGGATATTGCCATCCATGTCACAGACGGTTGCACTGAGGATTAGGCCACTGAACGCGGTTTCATCCTGCCCCGTGCCGTGACCGCCTGTACCCGCAAGGCCCACTGCAGTGACCCAGGCTATCATGCTGGCTGTGGACAGTGATAATTTTTTGGCTCGCAGGACATCGGCTAATTTGGCGATTTGCACTCCAGCACTGACTTTAACAACCCAGGCCGGCAGGTTTTTAATGGGATTGGTTGCACTAGGCGGCAGGGGGGAGGCTTTCCCCTCGACGTGGACGGATTGATATTTTTCGCTGAACAAAATGACCACGTCATCGCTTAGCGCGATTGGTGAAAAAGAAAAGGAGCCATTGTAGCGTTCCACCTGGGCTTGTTTCCAGGGAAAGCAACACCAATTATTGCTGGTTTTATCATTCCATCCGCCTGCCGCCCGAACAGTAATCTGATGGTGAGTATGCAATGCGTTCTGCTCTTTCACGGCCAGCATGACTTCTCTTACCTGGTCTTCGTTATCCACCTGAATAATAACGGCCTGACGTTGACTCACTGTTTCCATGTAATTGGTCCATGTGCCCAGACGGCAATTGATTTTATTTTGAGTCAGCCGATTGATAAGCGCCTGGCGGGAACCTTTTGCAAATGACATGTTCACATCCTGTGAGAATAGGGAGTATCTTCAATACTGCCATTGGTGAAGGAGACGGGTCAATGAGAAAGCGGCTTCATTCAGCAACAAAACCCACTGCAAAGCATTATAAAATGATCCCCAGCACCACACGCCGGCCTTCACTCAAAAGCACATTAAAGGTGCGGCAGGCAGCGCCTATGGACATGCACTCCAGAGCAATTCGTTCGGCGGCCAATTGTTGAAGAATGCCTGCTGGGGCAAATTGGCCCGTGTGGGTATGGCCGATGAGCACGATGTCCGGCTGGTGTTTAAGCAGGGGGGACAAGGTAGCGTCATTTAATTCCCCGATGCGTTGAACAGGCCAATCGCTGATGAGTTCATGCGTTGAAACAACGAGGCTTTGCGTATAATGAGTCGAATTGATTTGAATGGCTGTGTCGCTGTAGGCTTCCACCGTATAGGGATCATTGGCTTCTAAATTAATTTGCATGGTGTTTGACGAATCAATAATTTATACTATTGGCCAGTATAACACAGGGGTTGCAAACATGAGCCAATTTCCGCGTATAAAACGCTTACCGCCGTATGTCTTTAACACGATGACCCAGTTAAAGTCGGAGGCGCGGGCGCGCGGGGAAGACGTGATTGATTTTGGCATGGGCAACCCGGATCAGCCTACGCCGCCACACATCGTTGACAAGCTCATTGAAACCGCGCAACGTCCCGATACCCATCGTTATTCCATGTCCAAAGGCATCCCGCGCCTCAGGCGTGCCATGGCTGGCTGGTATGAGCGTCATTATGGGGTGACCTTAGACAGCGAAAAGCAGGTTTTAACGACAATTGGCTCCAAAGAAGGGCTTGCACACCTGGCGTTGGCCATCAGTGGTCCCGGCGATACGGTCCTGGTTCCTGATCCCGCTTATCCCATCCACACCTATGGATTTATTATTGCGGGCGCGAATGTCAAACAGATTCCCCTCATCGATGAGCAACAATTTCTGGACGCGGTACAGGTGGCCATTGAGCAGACCTGGCCTCGTCCCAAGGCATTGGTGATTAATTTTCCGGCTAATCCCAGCACCCATTGTGTAGAATTTGGGTTTTTTGAAGAAGTGGTGGCTTTGGGTAAGCGCCACAATATCTGGATTATCCATGATCTGGCCTATGCCGATATCGTATTTGACGGTTATAAAGCGCCCTCAATTCTGCAAGTTCCCGGCGCGATGGACATCGCCATTGAAACGTATTCCATGTCGAAATCCTACAACATGCCCGGATGGCGGGTTGGCTTTGCCTGTGGTAACGAAGAGCTGGTTGCAGCGCTGACCCGGATTAAATCGTATCTGGATTATGGTACATTCACGCCTATCCAGGTGGCCGCCATTACCGCACTTGAGGGCTCAGATGATTGCGTGGAAGAAATCCGCAGCCTTTATGAGCAGCGCCGCAATGTCTTGTGCGACGGCCTTGAGGATTTGGGCTGGCCTGTTACCCGTCCGAAAGCCACCATGTTTGTCTGGGCCGAGATCCCCGAATTCTATCGTCACATGGGTTCTCTTGAATTTGCCAAATACCTGTTGCAGGAAGCGCATGTCGCTGTTTCCCCCGGTATCGGTTTCGGTGCACAGGGCGACAATTTTGTCCGTTTTGGCCTCATTGAAAACAACCAGCGTACACGCCAGGCTTTGCGCAATATCAAAGCGCTGTTCAGACGGGACGGTTATCAGCAGGCGGTGTAGGCATGGATGTAATAATCAACAGCGCTTGTGATGACATCCCCGCCCGCAGCATCCCATTAGTCACTCAGGGGCACTACCTGACCAATACCCTGGCGGCCTTGGGCTATGATCCTGTGAACCCGCCGCTGGCTGATCTATTGCGGCGCTACCATAAATTGGAAGGCGACTGGCTGATTGCCACTCCCATACATTGGCAGGCTACACATAACGATGCAATGATTATTGCGGCCGGCGATGAATTGGCGCTGAATGAGCCGCTGGCAAAAATCTGGTTTGCCGAAGTATCCCAGTTGTTAAAAGAAGACGGGTTCGAACTGGTTTATCATAGCCCGGACCTTTGGCTGGTGAATACTGGCGGTAAGGGGGCTGGCCAGTTTCCAGCAATCCACAGCATGCTCCATCAATCCATGATGCCGGTGCTGCAAAACATGGGTGAATCCATGTTCTGGCAAAAATTAATGACTGAACTGCAAATGTTCATGAGCACCCACCCACTGAATTCTGCCAAAAACAGGTCCATGCCGGTCAATGGCCTGTGGTTCTGGGGCGGAGGAGAACTGCATACGGATCATCACAGGCCGCTGCTCAGCAATGATGACCTTCTCCTTACGGTTTTCCCGGCTTGCCGTGTTCTTCATGAAGCAACATTCCCTGCGGACAGCGTCATTGTGATAGGGGATGGCCACCCTGATGCGGTGACGAAACTACTAAAGATCACAGCGAAGACAAAGCGGACGCAATGGTATTGGAATAATGCTGCCTATCAATGCAAACGTCTTCCCTGGTGGTCACGATTATGGAAGAAATGAGTGATGCGCATTAAACAACGTCAAATACCTGAAGCCATGCCCAGGCTGGATTCCTTGCCACCCATCCTGCAGCGCATTTATGCAACACGCGGTGTTACTGATGAAGCGCAGTTGGACAGGCGCCTGCAAACGCTCCTGCCCTTTAGTGACCTTAAGGACATCGATAAAGCCTGTATACGGTTGGAGCAGGCGCTTTGCGAACAGCAATGCATTTTAATTATTGGCGATTTTGATGCCGATGGTGCCACATCTACAGCGCTCGCTGTTTCCGCACTCAAAGCCTTTGGCGCCCAATATGTTGATTTTTTAGTCCCTAATCGCTTTGAATTTGGCTATGGCTTGACGCCTGCGATTGTCGAGGTAGCAAAAAAATGGCAGCCCGATTTGATTATTACCGTGGATAACGGCATTGCCAGTATCGAAGGGGTAGAGGCCGCCAATCGTGCAAACATTGATGTGCTGATTACTGATCACCATTTGCCAGGTGAGCAGTTACCCCATGCCTGCGCCATAGTCAATCCTAATCAGGCGGAGGATATATTTGCAAGCAAATCCATTGCCGGGGTTGGGGTGATTTTTTATGTCATGCTGGCTTTAAGGCGTCATCTGGTGAATAAGGGCTGGTTCTCATCTCAGCAACTGCCCGAGCCCAACATGGCGCAATTTCTTGACCTGGTGGCTTTAGGCACTGTAGCCGATGTTGTCGCCCTGGATCAGAATAACCGCATCATGGTTAATCAGGGCTTGACCCGTATTCGACAGGGCCTGTGCCGTCCTGGCATTAAAGCCATGATTGCTGTGGCCGGACGTGACTATTCACGTCTGCGTGAAAGCGATTTGGGGTTTGCCGTGGCGCCAAGGCTTAACGCCGCCGGCCGATTGGATGATATGTCGCTCGGTATTTCCTGTTTGTTATGTGAGGATGAAAAGCAGGCCAGGGTACTCGCAGAACGCCTCGATGAACTCAATCAGGAGCGACGTCTTATCGAAGCGGAAATGAAAGAGCAGGCCTTGGCTTCAGTTGATGACCTCATTAAAAAAATTGACGGTCAACGTTTGCCTGTGGCGTTGTGTTTAATGGATAAATTATGGCATCAAGGGGTTATTGGTATCTTGGCCGGGCGATTAAAGGAGCGTTACCATCGCCCGGTGATTGCGTTTGCCATGGTCAGTGAAACCGAACTGAAAGGGTCCGCCCGTTCAGTCGCTGATTTGAATATCCGCGATGTACTGGCCGCTGTTGATAAAGATTACCCCGGTTTAATCACCAAATTCGGCGGTCATGCCATGGCGGCCGGTTTGAGTTTACCGGTGCAGTCCTTCAAGGCCTTTCAAGCGGCTTTCCTTGCCGAAGTGGAGCGGCATTTGGACATTAGTCAGTGCGAAGGGCAGTTGCTGACGGATGGTCCTCTGAAAGACACGGAATTTAATCTCGAAACAGCGCATCTGTTGCAACAGGCAGGCCCCTGGGGGCAACAATTTCCCGAGCCCTGCTTTGATAATGTCTTTGAAATCCTGGATCAGCGCGTTGTGGGACAAAATCACCTGAAGCTCACGTTCGCACTGCCGGAAACCGGCGGCACGGTAGATGCCATTGCTTTTAATGTCGATCGCAGCCAATGGCCTAATTACCGTGTCCGGGAAGTGCATGCCGCTTATCGGTTGGATATCAATGTCTATCAGGGACGCTCACGCCTGCAACTGATGATTGAAGCTTTAAATCCACTGAGTTGATCAATACGGGGTTATACATTGAAGGGCACGAAGCTAATCCTTGGCCCTTGCCTGCTTAGCCCCGGGTATCCGCCATCCGGGACTTCAATAGGTACCCGCCTGCGCGGGTACGACAGGGTAACGGATTATGGCTTATCCCTTGTCCTGCCTTTGCGGCATGAGAAAGACGGGAATACAGCCTGCCCCCTTGTTGTCCTGCCCGCGCAGGCGGGAATCCATCTGCTTGCGCGAAGACGAATTTAAGAATAATGACCGACAAATGGCAGCGATTGCCGGCTATCCCAAGTATCCCCCATCCAGGATCCTGATAGATGCCCGCCTGCGGGCTACGACAGGGTAGCGGGCCTGGCTCCTTGTTATCTCGCCTGCTTTACGGGCAGGGCTGTTGCTCCCGTACCCTTTCGTGAAACCGCATAATTTTAGCCCTGCCGCACGTTTTGTTGTATAATTTCCACATTCTTTTTTGTGTGATGCCAAATTGTTGACTGATGCTTTAATTTCTCCCCTGGCAGTGGCTCCGATGATTGATTGGAGTTACACCCATTTTCGCGTGTTCATGCGGCTTATTGCGCCACGGGCGCTGCTCTACACCGACATGCAAACCACGGGCGCAGTCCTTAATAACCCCCAGAAAGCTCTGGGTTTTGATGACTGTGAATTGCCGCTGGCCTTACAATTGGGCGGCTCCGATAAAGCATCTTTAGTCCAATGCGCCATTCTGGCAGAAGCCAAGGGTTACAGCGAAGTGAATCTGAATTTAGGCTGCCCCAGTGATCGGGTACAGGCCGGCCGTTTTGGGGCCTGCCTCATGGCAGAACCTCATCATGTGGCTCAATGCATAGCCGCCATGAAAGCGGCGGTTCGGATTCCGGTTACAGCCAAGACCCGTATCGGCATTGATGAGAAGGATAGTTATGAGTTTTTTTCAGCTTTCGCGCATTGCTTGGTTGACGCTGGATGCGACAAGTTGGTCGTTCATGCCCGTAAGGCCTGGCTTAAAGGGTTAAGCCCAAAACAAAACCGAACGATTCCTCCCCTGCACTATGATTATGTCTATCGCATCAAGGAAACATTACCCCAATTACCGGTTGTCATTAATGGCAACATCAATAGCGTAGCGGAGGCTCGAACACACCTCAAGGCGGTCGATGGTGTCATGCTGGGACGTCTTGCCTGCAATAACCCCTATGCCTTAACGGCTTTCCACCGTTTCTTTTATCCTGAGGAAGTGATTCAAAGCCGTAGTGCCGTGATGGCGAATTATTATTGCCATGCCCAGAGGCAGTTTGCTGAGGGCGTGCCGTTAAGCATTTTACTTAAACCGGTCCTGAATCTGGCGCACGGTTTAGCGGGGGCAAGGCATTTTAAAGAGTTGCTGGTTTGCGCGCAGCAGGAAAAAAATCCTGGCTTGATTGAGGAAGCCGCAATGTTGTTACAAGACATGGAAAAAATGAAACAGGGTGAGGGGGTTGAATGAATGCTTTGCTGACCACCATTGTATTGCTGGTGGGTTCGAATACATTTATGACGATGGCCTGGTATGGGCATTTAAAACACCAGGGTAGCAAACCGCTGTTTTTAATTATTCTTTTGAGCTGGCTTATTGCTTTTTTTGAATACACCTTGATGATTCCGGCTAACCGCATTGGCTTTACTCAGGCGCACTTGAGTTTGCCTCAGCTTAAAATCATGCAGGAAGTCATTACCCTGTCTGTGTTTTTCCCCTTTGCTGCGTATTATATGGGGCAGCGGGTACACTGGAATTTTTTATGGGCCTCACTCTGTTTGCTTGGGGCTGTCTATTTTATTTTTAAACCCGTGGCCTCCTAGATGCTGAGAGAATAACCAATAAGCCAAATGTCCGGCTTCTAAAAGCGGATGCATCACTATATTCATAGTAATTTTTCTCAATTTCTAGTAAATTAAGCGATTTTGATTGCCACGATTATTAAGAGGATTTGCAAGGTCATGCTGAATACGTTGATAAAGAAAATGTTTGGGAGTCGTAACGAGCGGACTCTGCGGCGCATGGAAAAAACCGTCCTCAGCATCAATGCCCTTGAACCTGCAATGCAGGCTTTGTCCAATGAACAGCTTGCTGCAAAAACAGCGGAGTTCAAACAACGTTTTTCCCAAGGCGAGTCACTTGACCAATTGCTGCCAGAAGCCTTTGCTGTTGTGCGTGAAGTGTCTGTCCGAACCATGGGGCTTCGTCATTTCGACGTGCAGCTGATTGGCGGTATGGTTCTGCACGAAGGCAACATTGCCGAAATGCGCACCGGGGAAGGTAAAACCCTGGTAGGTACCTTGCCGGCTTATTTAAATGCCATCAGCGGCCGTGGCGTCCATATCGTTACGGTGAATGATTACCTGGCTAAACGCGACAGCCAGTGGATGGGGCCTATTTATGAATTCTTAGGCTTAACTGTCGGTGTCATTGCGCCGGACATGACGCATGCCGCAAAGCAACAGGCTTATCGGGCTGACATTGTCTTTGGGACCAACAACGAGTTCGGTTTTGATTACCTGCGCGACAACATGGCCTTCAGCTTAAGCGACAAGGTTCAGCGCGAATTGAATTTTGCCGTCGTCGACGAGGTAGACTCCATTCTCATTGATGAAGCAAGAACACCGCTTATCATTTCCGGTGCGGCTGAAGGGAGCTCTGAGTTGTACATGAAGGTCAACAAACTGATCCCTCAATTGAGAAAACAGGAAGAAGAGGGCGATGGCGGCGATTACACGGTTGACGAAAAACAGAAGCAGGCCCACCTCACCGAAGCCGGGCATCAGCATATCGAAGATCTCTTAATGAAAGAGGGGTTGCTGGATGAGGGTGAAAGTTTATACCATGCCAGCAATATCATCCTCATGCATCATGTCAATGCCGCACTGAAAGCCCATGCCATGTTCCATCGTGATGTGGATTATATTGTCAAAGATGGGCAGGTGGTTATTGTCGATGAACACACCGGCCGAACCATGTCGGGCAGACGTTGGTCCGAAGGATTGCATCAGGCGATTGAAGCGAAAGAACTGGTGCCCATTCAACATGAAAACCAAACCCTGGCATCCATTACTTTCCAGAACTATTTTAGATTGTATGACAAACTGGCGGGTATGACCGGTACGGCAGATACCGAGGCTTATGAATTTCAGCAGATTTATAATCTTGAAGTGGTGGTTATTCCGACCAACAAACCCATGCGCCGTCAGGATCAGGCCGATTTAATCTATCTGGGACTTGAAGACAAGTATCAGGCGATTATCGAAGACGTTAAAGAATGCATGGCCCGTAAACAACCGGTCCTGGTAGGAACGGCCTCGATCGAAGCCTCTGAATTATTAAGCCAGCTCATGAAAAAGGCTGGCATTAAACATCAGGTTTTGAATGCCAAATTCCATGAGAAGGAAGCCCAGATTATCGCAGAAGCCGGGCGGCCTGGTGCAGTCACCATTGCGACCAACATGGCGGGACGAGGAACGGACATCGTGCTTGGCGGCAGCCTCTCGGCTGAGTTGGCGATGTTGCCTGAAGGGGCTTCTGAAATCGAGCGTCAAGCCATTAAAAACGATTGGCAGACACGCCATGATGAGGTGATCAAGGCTGGGGGGCTTCGCATTATTGGTTCTGAACGCCACGAATCCCGTCGTATCGACAATCAGTTACGAGGCCGTGCCGGCCGTCAAGGTGACCCCGGCAGCAGCCGATTCTATTTGTCACTCGATGATAATTTAATGCGCATTTTCGCGTCCGAACGGGTCATTAACATGATGCGTCGTTTGGGCATGAAGCCGGGCGAGCCCATTGAACATAACCTGGTAACCAAAGCCATTGAAAACGCCCAGCGTAAACTGGAAGGCCATCATTTTGATGTCCGCAAGCAGTTGCTGGATTATGACAACGTCGCCAATAATCAGCGCCGTGTGATTTACACCCAGCGTGCGGCCATCATGGGCATGACCGATCCCCGGGACGTGGTTGATGCCATGCGTGAAGAAGTGATTACAACGCTGGTCGATAACTTTATTCCTCCGCAAAGCCTTGAAGATCAATGGAATCTGGATGGCCTTTCCAAAACCCTGTTTGAAGATTTTCAAGTCAAAGCTGATATTGCCGACTGGGTTGAAAAAGACCATGCCTTGCAGCCGGAACAGATCAAGGAACGTGTATTTAACCTGTGCTATGAACGCTACCAGCAGAAAGAGCAACAGGCTGGCCGTGAAGTTCTGGCGCAGTTTGAAAAATCAGTTATTCTCCAGACTATGGACAATCATTGGCGCGAGCATTTAGCGGCCATGGATCATTTGCGTCAGGGTATTCACTTGCGAGGTTATGCTCAGAAAGATCCTAAACAGGAATACAAGCGTGAAGCCTTTGCCCTGTTTACCATGATGCTGGATACCCTCAAATACGAAATCATCCGCTTATTGACTTCAGTTCAGGTTCAAACGGAAGAAGACGTCCAGGCCATAGAAGAGCAGCGTCGTGCTGAGCAGGTTCAGAACGTGCAGTTATTACGCCAAAGCGAGGATGAGGGCGAAGATACCATGGAAAGCGACGAAGGGCATACTCCTTATCGCCGTGCCGGACAAAAAGTAGGGCGCAATGATCCATGCCCTTGTGGTTCCGGTAAAAAATACAAGAGTTGCCACGGAAGTTTGGTGTGAAAGTCGCTGTTGCCGTTATTGTAGACAACGACCAGCGCATTTTAATTACCCGCCGTCCTTCCCATGCCAGTCATGGGGGGCTGTGGGAATTTCCTGGTGGTAAATGTGAAGAAGGCGAGGCAGCAGAGCACGCCTTGTATCGGGAAATTGATGAGGAGGTTGGCCTTAAAATTCACCAATGCGAGTTTCTCGGCGAGATTTACCACCGGTATCCGCATAAAGAAGTGACTCTGGTTGTTTTTCTAGTCAACCAATTTATGGGCCTTGCAACTCGTCGCGAAAATCAAATGGACCTCTGCTGGGTAACATTTGATCAGCTCTCTCATTATTCGTTTCCAGAAGCCAATTATAAAATCATGCAATTACTAAAGATGCATTTTTCTACCCCTGTAAACGTATTTTAATCTCCGCTTGACTGGTTATGCACTACCGACACTGATTTCAGATGGATACCGCGGACAAGCCGCGGTATGTAGAGGAATATACTGCAGGAGGTAGAGGAATACGGTATGTAGGAGATGGCGTACGTGGGAATGTGCTGGAGCCCTGCGTTTCTCACTTAGGTATAAACCCGGATATCCCGTCCCTAAGCTCCACGCCTTGTGCGAGGAATAATTTCCCATCCCTACGCTCCACGCCTTGTGCGAGGAATAATTTCCCATCCCTACGTTCCGCGCCTTGTGCGCGGAATCCAGAGCTTTTGAAAATGGTGGACATGGGTACCGCGGACAAGCCGCGGTACGTAGGGGGTGTGCTGCGGTACGTAGGGGATGCGGTAGGATAGCACGGGTATGGATTGATTTTTAACCCATAAGCAACAGCAAAGCTGGATTTGGGTGTCGTTAGCAGGGCTAACGCACCTGATTTTTAAAACGCTGTAAGAAAAAGATCAAGTGGGTGCAAGAAAAAGATCAGG
>NZ_LNYA01000029.1 GCF_001467615.1 Legionella erythra
GGCAATTGAACGAATTTCTCAAAAGTGGACCATGCCGATTCATAACTGGAAACCAGCTATGAATCGCTTCATGATCGAATTCGGCGATAGAGTTACCACATAACAGGACGGCTAGTTACACAGAATTCCGGACAGACTCAATCCGACCTTCTGATTTTTCATTTAGGCAAAGATCGAACTATTAAAGTGCATTTCGCTAGATTATCAGCATTTCTTTAAATTATTTTTTCATTCGTATTGAGTTTTCCTCATCGTATACCATACTGTGGATCAGGCAAAGCTCTTCACTCAACTCCTTTACGAGCTTCTGGTCAAGATTCAAACCATTAGCTTCAGAAAAATCACATAGGCCCTGTTGTATTTTGTCTTTTTCTAAGGAGGCGGCATTCTCCTCTCTTTTTTCTAGCGACACTTGTGTAAAATGATAGGCCAAAGTATGTAGCACGTGTCCAGAATAGTCGACTCCTGGATAGTATTTTTTTATAATATCTCTCATCTTACTGTCTAAATACTTATCTATATCCGTTGGGATATTATGTTCTATAAAACCACCAATAAAATTATCAGGAAAGTAAGATCTTATTAGATAATCTCTTGTAGATTGATGGCTGTGTAACTTATCTTTGTATTGCTTAGTGGCGCAAGTTGCTGAGAATAGCATTGATGAGGGGTTTTGTATCCAATCATTAATCATCTTTTTTTGCACTGGGGTTTGCACTTGGTCAGAGATACCTCCGCCGATGGCTAATCCTTGTGGAGTAGTTTGATTTTTCCAGCCTAATAATACGCCCCCATTTGACATAAATTCTGAAGCTTTCCTAAGACTTTCCTCCACTGAAGAATTGTCCGCAGGGGCTGCTTGACCATTTTGGTATTTCATTGTGGTGATAGGAACAGTTCGATAGACATTCTGTAAATGTTTGTATTCATCTGTTGCCAATAATTCTTCGATTTTCTGAATTACCGCCGCTTGATTCGAGCCCTGTGTATTGGTTTTCCAACCGCCGTTTGCATAAGTTTTTAAAATTTCTTCTGTTTGAGCCTGATTAGCAGAATAAGTTATGCCAACAACTTTGGCCCCTTTTTCTTTGTGTATTCTACTTACTTCATTGAGTATCGTTTTTGCTTGGGCTTCAGCCGAAATAGCTGTACCGTTTTTTTCTTTGAAATTGACTTCAAATGGATTTATTTTTAGTGCTGACCATACGCCATTATTTTGGGAAATACTATTATTGTTACTTACGACTTGGGATGATGTTGGCGATCTCATCGACGGAATTGATTGAGCTGATTGGTGCATTTTGAACTCATCAATCAATACACTCATAGTGTCTCGTGGATTATGCCTACCATAATTTTCAATCTGGATGATCTTAAAGAAATACCTCGCTTTATCTTCTCCAATAATTACAGTATTACCATCAATTGGTGATGGTGTTGGTTGACTAAAATGCTTATCTCTAAAAGCTTCCGCTTCTTTTCGCGTATTAAAATTTATCTTAACTACATGCTTATGTGGTACATTCTTATCTCTGTCTAACTGAACAGATTGAAGAGCATATCCGAAAGTAATATTTTTTAAGCTTTTGGTCACATATTCCAATCCAGTTTCTCGTACCTGCTGTTGGCTAGATTGTTTCTGGATATTATTTTGCGATTGTATAGTTATTGTTTTTTGGTATTCCTGAAGTAAATTTTGGGCGCTTGTATGTCGTATATCTCCAGGTTTCCAACTGGAATTTTGGTTATCTCGATAAAGGACATGGGGCGTATCCTTTCCTAGGGTTTGACCTGGTTTGTAATATAATTGAAGATTCGCATTTTTATATCGCTCAATCACTGTATTACCATATTTATTAACAAAAATATTTAATTCTGCTGGCGATGAATCATAGCTTTTCTGTTGATTGGCATTTATTATTTGCTGATATGGTTTTTGCTCACTAAGTGGCATCTGGGATGGTTTAGGATGAATTAGAAAACTACTTGCCTCAATCCTCATATTTTTTAACGAGACCTTTTGCACTAGCGAGCCATCCAAATCGCTTGTATCGGGCTGATTAAGGCCCATATCCCTTCCTGCTTGTTTTCTAACCGCCTGTAATGATCTCTGAACGCCATTTTTATATTGATTGTCAGCAGTCATATAGAAGTCTCTTATCGTAGTCGTCTTAAATGTATCTAGAGATTGCAAGGGAGATTTGGCGCTTATTAGACCCTTTTCTACTATCATTGCGAAGGCTGTCTGTGAGTTTCCTAGAATGTTTTTACCATTTCCTGCTGGGCCAGTTCCCCACTCTTCCTCTGTTTTTTGACCACTCGCAAGACTACTTGTATCCTCAATGATGGTCGCAGGCCCATTTTGATCTCCAAAAGCCCATCCTAACTCTATTGCTTTATGAATACTTTCGCGGAACTTTTCAGATTGTTGATATTTGGCCGCATTAATTTGCATCTGAACTGATTTTTTTTCAACATCCCATTTTTCAGTATCAAATGGGTTATTTTTATCTACGTAGTATGCGGATTGTTCAGGTGGAATGTAATATTGACTTTGTGGATTCCTAATACCCCTAAGGATTTCCCCAGGGCTTTTTTGATCTTGCCAGACTTTCAGTTTATCTGTTTTAGCTTGAGGTGTTAATTTTTGGAAATGCAAGTAGTGCTCTGACGTTGGAAACCAAAGTTCTCCGAGATGTGGGTCGAGAAATTTATAACCTTTGCCTTCATTATCATCAAAGTTACTCAAAGCAAAATTCTCTTTGCTTCGTTGATAACCGGAAACACAGACGTTGCTTCGATTCGGTGCCTGGCCATTGTTAAGATAAAGTTGTCCGCCCATGTTATTTGCCGTAAAGATAGCCCAATAGTTTTATTTTAGCACTACAATTAGCGAATTGTATTTCTAATAAGTGTTAACTTGAAAAATATCTGGGCGAATGGGCTTATAATAAATACGACAATCAAAGCAACATGTGCTAAGCAAAAGCTTCTAGGCAAATTGTAACTGCTGGTCTTGATTGAAACAGTTATAAGTTGAAACAGACCAGAAAGATACGCACAATAAAAAGGCAACTTCCAGAAAAATTTACTGCTTTCATAAATACTTCGCCAAGTCAATTGCGCTATTTTCAGACTCACCACTTAAAAATCGTTCAATTAGAGAATTTCAGAGTAAATATCTCCTCTTGACTAAGTGATTGTAAACAATCGAAGAGCTCCGATCGAGATAGCGAAACTTCTATAGGATCTAATCCCATCTGTGAACTTACAAGTTTGATCCGCACTGGCCCGCTTGGTTCATCCTGCACAACGGCAGTTATTTGATAAGAAGAGTCGACTTTATCCAGCGCTGATATGCGCAATTGACCTAATGATTTATTTAAAAGTGGTACGAGCTCTTCTGCTGAGTAGCAGTCCTCCAACATTTCCTGTGGCATTCTCAAAAGTAACAAATATAAATCCTCATTAGTTAAAGTAATGGAAATAGGTTTAGTATCCATATAAGCTGTTTCTGCCAGTAGTATATAGTGCTCTTCTTTCGGAATTAATTTTTGCAATAAATAACGGCCATCCTTCTTCACTTCATCAATTTCAGCAATCCCTGTTGATTTTACAGCAGTTAAAAATTTAAGCAGAGCTAGAGTATAATTTTCAATGCTATCAAGAAAAATAAAGGTTTTTTGTAAATTATCAGCCTGATTATCAGCAGTCGATGGCAGTATCGTTGATTCGACTGAGTGGGAGGAGGCACTAGTGAGATTAGGAGTGTCAGCCTCTGCAATGAATTGTAAACACTCCCTCGCATCCGTACTGGCCCTGGCAAAAACCGGGAAATTATAATCCTCGGTCGAGGACATTAGTTGATTATCCTTCACTTGACAATAAACTCTATCTCCGGTGGCGTGGATACGTTGAGTAACGGTTTTTAATAACGCATTAAAGTGGCGTTGTTGGCTGTCAGATGGAACAATAAGTGAGTCATGACCATTGGCTATGGCAATATTATATTGTGCCAAATGGTAGCACCGCATCAGATCCAATTTGTGCGCCAGATTCATGATGTGGAAAAGAGCTTGCTTTTTAGGGGTAATGTTTTTTGATTTTAAGTAATCTGGATTACCCATGTTGAGGATCAGTTCTGCGTATTTATTGACATCGTCCTTTGACATTTTGCCGCGTGCATACAGAGTGAACTGTTCAGCACATCGCTGGCGATATTCTCGGTATTTTTCCGGGTTGCTTTTAAAAGCAAGATCCGATTCGCGTCCAGAAACACTAAAAAGCATGCAAAGTTGCAGTTTCTTCAGTTCTTCACTATTGAGATTCTGGCAGAGCTGGCTTAATTTTGGTTTCGCAAATTGCTGGAAATACTCGACCACAAGTGGGATATAAGTGGCTACTCTGAGAGAGTGAGCCAAGCCATGATTAGGGCGATGGATTACCTGATTATCACGCGCCAATACAGCATCAGTGCTTTCCAGCTCAGTTTCTTTATAAGCCTTACTTAAGTGATGGGTATAGACATACCCCGCTTCCCTGATTAACCCAGATGAATTACCTATCTTAAGTTGCATAATAAGATGACTGATTTTAGTTGAGGCATCCTTCAACGGCTCATGTAACAAATTGGAGCCCCTTACTTTTTCAACAAGCTTTCCCATTTTCTTGTTAAGAGCCTCAAGCTTTGCTATTTTCTCACTGGTTTTATGCTTGTTGTCTTCAAACCAAAGAATGAGCTTATCCAATTGTTTTATCTGGTCCTGAAGCGCCACAATCTCCGTTTTTTTAATGGAATTACTAAGCGATTTCCATAATGAGAATGGCGTTTTCTGTGGAGGGGGAACCTGCCCTCTTAAATAATCGACTTGTTCACGAAGGGAAATAAGCTGTGTCCTGATCTCAGCATTGACAGTCGAGTAAGAGGAAGGATCAATACCATCAAGGCTTCTCACGACAAAAGCTTCAAATACCTTTCTGCCCTTGTCTTGGCTGAACGAACCGAATGCTAATTGTGTGCCTGGAACAAGAAGAACCTCCTGCTCATCGCCTTTATAAGACAAATCCTGTACGCGCTTACCAATTCCATGGTGAGGTTGAGAAATCTTCAGCGTTGTGTCGGTGCCTGATAATTTCATGGCATTCATGTCTTCAGAAGAACTGATAAATCCATCCTGGCGTATGGGGATATGAGTGTCGATTGCTTTATGGCGTTGTTTCCATACGCTTTCAGGAATTCGATGACTACTCTCAGCGCGATAGACTTCCTGGAGGCTGCTGTCATCGGAGTCATTAGGTAGTTCTAATCGGGTTAGACCATGAGCGGCAAGGCAACTGGCCAGAACAATTTCCTTCACTATCTCAGTTAATCTATCCGATGACAGTTCTTTAAAGCTTATATCACGCCCCTGAGTTCGTAAAAATGAATTAATTTCTTCATAGAAATTTGAGGTATACAGCGTTATTGCCAGTTTTTCGCCATACGTCAACTGTGTATAACGTTTGTTTTTATCAGCTTTTTCATAATCTTCTTGTCGAGGAATAAATACACCCCCCTCTAGAGAGGGTTTATGGCTAGCGGTTTCAATAAACATTTCATAATGCTCGGAAACCTCGTCTGAAAAGGAAAAATGCTCGAAATCAGGCTGATGCATTAAAATTTGAGTTAGATTGAAGATCTGATCATTAAATACTACCTCCAACTCACCCAATGCATTAAAGCGGCATTGAGCTTTCTGGGTCGGATTTAGAAATAATTTTACAATTGCTTCTAAATCTTTTGTGGCGTCACTCTTTAGTCTTGGTCCTTTTTTGAGATGCCCAAGCACTTTACTGTAAGACATTGATAAAAACTTAAACAAAATGACCTAGTATTATATTAGACCATTTAGACCTAATTTCAATCAGATTGTGCTTCTGTAGATTATCCCGCTAAACTATATACGCTAAGTCTTTTGTATTATGGAATGGCTCTTAAGAATGGTTTTATAGCCCGCGACAGCACCATTGGTGCCCTCTTTTGCATAGGCACTTAATAGAAATCTTACAGACTTACGGGAGGCCTGAAATATTCAAAAAAAGAGGCTGACAAATTACCTCCGCTGAGTTTACTGTGCTTTTTCTGGGGGAAGATGGCAAAGGCAGGTTTATGCCAACATCTTTAACGAAATGTTGTGACGCTTTCTAAACAATGAATTTGTTTTATCTGCATGCATTTATGACGGGATCGACGCACCATGAAAATTGCACACTGAATAACCATTTAATCACAACAACCCCGTTCTTTGTTAATAGTGCTATTCCTGCTGAAATATAAGGCCATTATGGATGAGGTAGTTTAAAGGCTGGCTGTAGCTTAAATTTGCCGTAGGTTGTTTGAAATTAAGGTTTTTTCTGCATTTCACTTCGTAATTCGGCACTCTCAAAACCTAATTGCTGCACGATGTCAGCAATTTTTTCATCGTCGTCACTAAATTTTCTTTTAAGAAATTCTAAAGCTGCAGCAGGAATTTCTTCCGCTAGACCATCATTTTCAAATCGGACAATATGCTCAAGGTTTTTTCCGTTTCCACAATCTATCGGGTATTTATCATTTCCCCCAAAATAAGTTGTTTTAAATCCCTCTTTGGCAAGTATAGTTTGGAACTCATTGGCATCCTCAGGACTGTCGAAAGCTATTTTAAGTGTTCCATTCATTGCGCCCCGTTCTACTAAAGGAATGCCAGAGTATTCTTTATTCATTTTTCCCATTCGATAAATTACCTTACTTAGTTCCTGATTTGAGTGAGGTAAGTTATTATTTTGATGATTGTAGGTCGAATAGGCTCGAGTGCTATCAGGCAGACTTTTGCTGAGGCTGATAAGGTCTGTGTGAGCGTAATTATGCGTCATAATGCCCCTAGCACGTTCAGATAAATCTCTGGGATCTTCAACGTTACTTGAAGAATTTAAAAGGTTACGCTTTTCCATCAACAGGATACCGAGTTTATTTCCAGCACCGTTATGTGGAGCAACTTGCCCTCCTTTTTTCCAACCCCAATTTCCATCTTGATTTTTATCACTTCGGCTTCCTGTATCCTCAATCAAGCAGGCATCACCTGTAGCAAGGAGGGCGTTCTGTACCCCGGGGATTTTTAGCTTTGCATCAATTGCTCTCTCCATTGCTCTGTCGGCGTCCGAGTAATGATTCCACTTCTTTTTTTGGCCTAAATTTCGTGCATTCTGAGCATCTCCACTTAGGATTTCATTCAAGTATGCCTTATCATTCGGATCTTTCTGATATTGAAAATAGTGTTCGACAGTAGGAAATGTTCTTTCACCATATGGCGTCATCATACGGATAGGCGTTTCAGCGTAATTAGAAAAAATACCCCATGCGTCACTTTCTCTATCAAATGCGACAATACTTATACTATCTGTCTTATTGCTACCTTTCAGCTTTGGATGATCCGAAGGACCAGTTAAACGTTTAATTGGCCCATTAAATGACTTTACTGACAAGGTCATACGATTATCCTCCGAATGAACGTATTCATAACATTGTATTTTGCACTAGAGTATCGCTGTCAAATGTTATTATAGACCTATTTGACACATGTATTATCTCTGGTTATGCTGCTTTAGCTTGATTAGCACACGTTATTCAATCTGCAAACTAACTCCAAAATAATGACTTTGGCAATTCAATTTGATTTGCTTGAATGCATTTTAAATCTTCTGTTTTTGAGAGAGGTGCATTCCATAAAACTGGTATCTGAGGTAACTTGCCGTGTTGGCAGGGCTTTTCTGACATTTCATTTTTAAACCATAGCAAACGCCAAAGCCAATCATTGGATTTAATTCCACTCAGCTTAGAATCATCTAATCCATGCTTTCGGTCCCTATTGACCCATCTCAATTTGTTTACTTCCCATGGAAGTAAGTGGGAACCACATTCTTTTACTGAAAGGACCTGGAAATCACTCTCATCACAAGTACTCTCTATCACTAGCCCTCGTGTTACATGCGATAAAATGTGAGCTATAACCTCGTCGTGCAACTCATTTTTTAGCCTCCAAACAGTACGCATCTCCGCCCCTGTAATACTATTCTTTTTGCATAAGCTGCTGGTTTTGAAGCCACTATTCTGTAAATTCTCACCTATTTCGCCATCCTGTTGATTGAATGAGCCTTCATCCGTTACTCTTTGCATAACAAAATACAGGGGTATTAAAGGTTCATCATGGTAATATCTTCTTATGTTTTCTTGAAGTACATCAACAACGCATCCTTTGCTTGGTTTTTTGTTCTGATTGGCATTGATTTCGCTGGGTTTTTCAAAGTCGCTATTCCATACACGCACCCCCACGTCATCACACCCTAAAATCTGCTTTGTTTGTTCGAAATGATAGGTTATTTTATTCCCACCTTCCTTTGATTCGAAATATTTTTGAACTTGTCTGTACCCCAAGAGATCGCTTCCAAATATTGCTAGTTCATTCTGAGAATGAATAATTGGTTTTAGGATTTCATGAGTTGTTTTAGTCAATCCCTTCTTCCAAAGGTCAAATTCCATATTTTTCTGCTTATCTTTTTTCTGTTTTCTCTCATTCATCAATTTTATTGCTATATCAATGTCATTACATAAAAAATCATCATCTTCAGCATCATTTAGCAGTTTCTCATATTGATCTTGTGTCATTTTTGGTATTAAACTCAACATATTGCAACAGCCCTGAGTCATTGTGAGCTCCTCTTCATCTTCACAATCTTCTTCAATACTCTTTGAGTATTTTTCATACCAAGCCAATGCGTAAGGTATTTGTTTTTTTACAAACAGGAAATCGGTGCTTATTTTTCCAGATGAGACTTTAATTTCGTCATTATCTTCAAATTGAAGCCAAAGATAAAGAATGTTCTTAATTTTTTTCTTCATAATTAATTAGATAAAGTTCTCACTCTCTTAATTTTTAATGAAAATTAAGAGAGTGAGAACATATTTTTCTATTTATTAAAAGTAATTTTATTATCTATTTCATTGCCATAAGCAATTAAAGCAATATCTTTTTCTTTACCCGTTATTTTTTTAATTCTAAACATATTATTTTTATCAGTTGATGTTACATTTACTTTATGTGGCTTGCTATCAATTTCATCGGCATTAAATTCGTTGCGTACTGTTTTTCTTTTTATGTATTCATCAGCATCATTTTCATTGAAAAACAATATCACTTCTTTTTTAAATGACTTTTGGATTTCTTTTTCATTGGGCTGTCTGTTTTTTCCGTAAAAATCAGAAATACCAAACAATCGATATGCCACATTCTCACCAACAGCAATTAAATCTCTTTTGGACAAATTAATTAATCCTACTTTTTTAGCAACATTAATATTGCTAATCGCCGAATCAACCTTTTCTAAATTTTCCTTTGAACTGACACGGAGATTGCGAGCCGATTTTGAATCGAGATGACCCAATATCTCCTCGAATATTTCTTGAGGAAATTTTGACAAATCACCATTACCATCAATCCTTTTAATCCCATCATTTTTTTTAAATAATTTCATAAAGCTTTTCATAATAAACTCCAGTTAAAAATCGAGTATAATTATATCAATTAAATATATTAAGCAAACATTAATTTGCGGTGCCCCTCTCTTTTCTCTGTCGAGGGCAGAATGATTCCGAATGACTTATCGCAGAGGTCTAATAGTGTCAATCCTATGCAGAGTGACGTGGTCTAATAGATTTGGACACACCAGTTAAAAGATAATAACTTAATTGGAGAGAAACATGTCTACGACAAAAAATATTCAAAAGAGTTCAAGCTAGATGCAATTAGCTTGGTTACCGAACAAGGTTATGGCCGAGCAGAAGCAGCCCGCAGCTCATCGATTAACCCGAAAATGCTTAATCGCTGGATAAAGAAAATGAATCGGGTGATGGTCAGGCTTTCAGAGGCAATGGAAAACTAACAGCAGAGCAGCTTGAAATACGCCGTTTGCGGGAAGAAAACAAACGACTGAAGATGGAGAAAGAAATATTAAAAAAGGCGGTAAATTCAATTGCTCAAGAAACGAAATGAAGTATTCGTTTATAGTCCAACATGAGAAGGTGTGGCCGGTAGGCGCGATGTGTTTAATAATGGGTGTGTTACGTTCAGAGTATTGCCATTACCGGAAAAATCATCACAATAAACCAGCATATCCAGAGCATCAGGATATGCTGGATTTTGTGAAACAAATTGCTGATAAAAGTTATTATACCTATGGCAGCCGACGGATGCAGAGAGCGTTAAATACACTGGGATATCCAGCGAGCAGGCGCAAAACACGAAGCCTGATGCAAGAAGCCAATGTGATAGTGCGTTACAGGAAAAAATACAAAGTGACGACAAACAGCAATCACAAAAAGCCAGTGTTTGAGAATGTCCTCAATCGCGAGTTCTCGCCAAAAGCCCCTGATCTCGCATCGGTTTCTGATATAACGTCCCTATGGACACAGGGAGGTTGGTTGTATCTGACTGTTGTGATTGACTTGTTTTCCCGGAAAGTAGTTGGTTGGAGTATGGGTTCAAGAATGAAAGCGTCATTGGTATGTCATGCGCTTAAAATGGCGCTCTGGCAACGAAAACCAAAGCCAGGCCTCATCGTTCACTGCGATCGGGGTGCCCAACATGCCAGCCATGAGTATGGCAACCTGTTAACGGATTGGCACTGCACAGGCAGCATGAGTAGAAAAGGTAATTGCTGGGATAATGCTGTCGCCGAAAGCTTTTTGGCAGCTTGAAACAGGAATGTGTTCAATGGAACCATTATCAAAGCCGTTTTGAGGAACAACAGGATGTCTTGAAATGGATTACGATGTTGTGTAACAGATTCCGCTCCCATTCAACACTGGGGTACAAAAATCCCAACCAATTTGAAAAGGACTATGAAGATAGGGTTTTAACGGAAGTAGCTTAACTGGTGTGTCTCAAATTACTTGACCACGTCACTTATGAGTAGCAATCGGTGTGAAGGTCTTTTATCTTCATTTGGTGTCTATACGAGACGTGAGTGCTGGTTGTTTTGCTGTCAAGAAGGCCAAGTAGACATTAATCTTTAGCTTTTTATGGCAATCTTAAGCATAAGCGATTGACATAATATAAACAAATAGATTAATATTGGATCAATTTATAATTGAGGCCAAGTGCTTCTCAGTGGCATTTCTCCGGAGTTGTAATTGTCGACACTTTATTCTCAAGCATGAGACTGCATTAGGAAATTTATGTTCAAGAAAATATTTGGTATGAAGAAAATGGTTAATAATGGCAAGAAGAATATTACTTGGGATAAAGATGAATCTTTATATTTGATCCCCAAAGAGGTTCTTGTTGATGACCTCTTTCCATTCCTTGATTTAAAGACACTCTTAAGGCTAAGATCTGTATCCAAAGAATTTCGTGATTCAGTTAATTTATTCTTAAAAATCGAAGCCAATGCAAAAGAGCTTGGCATATTTGCATTATACAAAGGAAGTCAGTTTTATGCGGTTGGTGAAAATGTCGCACATAAAGTAGCATCCGACAGCATATGGGACGCTATCTTCAATGATGGCATGCTAGATATCGATGTAACACCCAGTCACATTAGTAAATCATTCTCATCAAGAGTAACTCTGTTCAAATCTGAAAAAACAGCAAAAGCAAAGGTCAACAGTCAAACTTCCTATGGTAAAAATATGATGCTTTATTCCAGACCCTATCTTGCTAATGTTAATCTAGATGAGAATGTGGTTCTTGCTAAACTAGACAAGGATAAAGCAGGGTATAATCCAGATATAATGACTATCCAAAAGCTGGGTAAATGTGACATTTGCTATTTAGATGGAGGTGAAATCCCTAAACCCCATTCTGGCAACTCACCTTAGCTGAAATATTAGTTTAATTCCAACACATCAGAAAATGAATTATTTTTGACTTAATCTGACATAACCTATTGATAAGGTTATAGTTTCCCGTTTTGATAGGAGTGCGAACTTTAATCAAACCAAGAGGAAAACCCTCATGATCGATAATACCGTGACGTTGTCAAGTAATTTGAAATGGAGTGTCCAGGACGGGGTTTAAAGAAAGTGACTTAGCTGGTGTGTCTTAGATTTACTTGGATCTGTAAATAATTTTGTGTAATTAGTCATAGCATATAATCTGTCGGCACTGGATAGTGCTGACAAATA
>NZ_LNYA01000030.1:0-99955 GCF_001467615.1 Legionella erythra
TTGTCTGGATGCAGATTAACTGTTACCTATGTGTCCGGTCATTTTTGTTACCGATGTGACCGGGTCGGACCCCAAATACTCCCTCTCCCTCTGGGAGAGGAGGGGTAAACGCTCTTCCCGGGGGGAGAGGTACAGACAAAATACTCCCTCTCCCTCTGGGAGAGGGTTGGGAGAGGGATTGGCTGGATACCGGATTGGCAATTCCTCCTAAAAGTTGCATTCACAGCCCCTTGAACTATAGCTAGCTTATCTTCTGTAAACGGGTAATAAACAGAGATAATTCCTGGTTCGGGAGCTCAAAGTCATGATTATTGCTGATAAGCCCTGTCGTGACGTATATCCTTTTGAGGGTCGACTTGCTGACACGAGGTTGTGTGTCAGAGCCTGTTTTTTGGCCTTCATCAGTATCCTGGCTGTATTGTCTGCATACCCCGTTCTGGCGCAAACCCGAAGTTCCTCTCTTTTTCTGCAATCAACTGAAGAAACCAAGGGTTCTTATGGCCTTGTGACCCGCAATAATAATCAATTGCTGACCGCGTCAGTGCCCAAAGTGATACGGCTTTTTAATGTGGTCGAAAAGCAATTCGAGAGCGTTTTTTATACCCTGACCGAGGTGAGCAGTTTTCCTCTGGATTTAACGGTTATCCCACGTAATCCGGCACGTGATGTCCCAGGGGGAATTGCCATCAGCAGTTTTCTGGACGGTCGCGTCATTACGGTGCTTAATGATGGCAGTATCTACCAATCCAATATGGAAGCATTTCAGGTATTGCCAGAAACGGGACTCTACAAAGCAACCTTCGGCCCCAGTCTGCTGGGGGTTGACGGCATCGCCTATCGATGTCAGGATGATCGCCTGTATGTAGCCGGATTTGATCCTTATAATCTTTATCAATTGGATTGGCAGGGATCGTTCCCGCGTCCTATCCCCTTATTGCCTTTTTTACCGGAAGGACGTTGGTTAAATTCATTTGATTTTGGGCCGGATGGATTGCTTTATGCACCCGATGTCGTGCATGGCCAAATTGTTGTTATCGATGTTACAACCGGCATCGTAACACCCTTGGTGCAAAATATTGATAAACCTGCCGCGGTCAAAGTCGATAGGGATGGTATCGTTTATTTTATCGGGCGACGCACAGGGGATGTTTATCGCCATAATCCGTTTACGGGTGAAAGCCTGTTGTTAGCGACCCTGCCGCCCGGACTGGATAACCTGACGCTTGATCGTTCCGGTGACAAGCTTTATGTGACCAATAATCAGAATCAACTGTTTGAAATTGATATCGCCACACGGGAAACAGAGATTCTTTTTGATTCACCGGTAGCGCAAATGTGGGATTTTGCTTACGATTCCGATAGACGTTCCCTGCACGTCACTGATTTGGCATCCATCAAGGAATTCAATGCGGACGAGGCAACCCTTGAAAGCCACTTTGTTTTTGCAGACCTTGACTCCGGCCTGACCAATCTTAATTTTCATGCAACCAGCTTAACCCTCGATACCAGTCAGGAAGGTAAAATCATATTAACGGACATGTTTCTCGGCAATATTCTGGTTCTTAACCGTGCGGATTATTCTATCCATGATCAAACATTAACCGGTGATTACACGGGATTATGGTATAAGCAACCCTCATCCACCGTGCGGGTGGAAAACAATGACGGGGAGTATTATCTCGCGGCGAGTTTGTTGGATGGCACGATTGTTAAAATCTCTCATAATGGCGGCATTGAATCCCGTAATATTGTCGTAGAATCGTTTGCTTCCGGACTGGATGCCCCAACAAAGCTTAAAATTCATCAGGGGTATGTCTACATCGTAGAATTGGGACAGACCTCCAAGGGTTTGGCTAACAATGGCAAGATTAGCCGCATTTCATTGGCTAATCCGCGTATTAAAGAAGTCCTTGTCAGTAACCTTGCAGAACCCCAGGGCCTTGATATTGTGGATGACGTCATGTATTTCATTGAATCAAAAACCAAGCGCCTGTTAAAAGCGTCGGCATTGCACCCGGATACGGCGCAAATGGTGGAGGAGAATCTGGATTTAAGCAGCGATTTATTTGTTTCACAGCTTACCCCGGTAGCGCAATCAACACCGCCGGCAGCTGTTGCAGTTCCGCCTCAGGCTGAAAAAATATATGTCATAGAAACGCAACCCAATGCGATTCGGCTTTTTGAAGAAAAAGATTAATGCTGGCTGGTCACGCGCAGGATTTCAGCTAAAGACGTATCGCCCATCAGCACGCGTTTAAACCCATCCTGGCGAATACTTGGATTATTGGGACGCAGGTAGTCTTCCAGCACTTGCAGATTCTCATCGCGGTGAATCATGCGCCGTAAGGTTTCATCCATTTCAATCAATTCATAAATCCCGGTTCGGCCTCGATAACCCAGATTATTGCACTCCGTGCAGCCCTTTGGTTCATAGACGGTGATTTTTTCGGAATGTTTGGGAAGACTCATCAATTCCAGTTCATCATCCCTGAGTACGTGGGGCACTTTGCAAAAGGAGCACAATTTCCTCACCAGTCGCTGGGCGATAAGGCCAACCAGGCTGGAGGAGAGCAAAAATGATTCAACACCCATGTCACGCAATCGGGTAATGGCGCCAAGCGCACTGTTGGTGTGCAGGGTCGATAGCACCAAATGGCCGGTTAGGCTTGCCTGCACTGCAATTTCAGCGGTTTCCAAATCGCGGATTTCGCCAATCATCACGACATCCGGATCCTGACGCAAAATAGCGCGCAGCCCTTTGGCAAACGTCATCTCCACTTTGGTGTTGACCTGGGTCTGACCAATACCAGGCAGATCGTATTCGATGGGATCTTCAATGGTGAGAATATTACGGCTGACTTCGTTTAATTCTGTTAGCATGGCGTAAAGCGAGGTGGTTTTACCGGAGCCCGTGGGACCTGTCAATAAAATGATGCCATGGGGTTCGGCAATCATACGGCGAATAATGCTCAGGGTGCTTTCCGGCATGCCGAGCAGGTTTAAATCGAGCTGGGCCGCCTGCTTATCCAGAATCCTGAGCACGATGCGCTCACCATAATTGGAGGGTAGGGTGGATACGCGGACATCAATATTATGACCGCCGATGCGAAGGGCAATGCGGCCATCCTGAGGAATACGCTTTTCCGCAATGTCGAGTTTAGCCATGACCTTGACGCGGGAAATCAACAGCGGCGCAATAGCCCGTTGGATTTCGAGTACTTCATGAAGCACGCCGTCTATGCGGTTGCGGGCAATCACCCGGTTTTCGTAGGTTTCGATATGAATGTCTGAGGCTTTCTGTTTAATGGCTTGGGTAAACAAGGCATTAATCAGGCGAATAATGGGCGCATCATCCTTGTTATCCAGCAAATCCTCGCTGTTGGACAGTTGATCCGCAAATTGTGAGAGATCAAAATCACCTTCCATGTCGATGGCTGCATCAAGAACGGAGGATTGCGATTGATAGCATTGGGCCAGGTGCTGCTGGAATTCATGTTCGTTGACTTCTTTTAGCGTTAAGGTGTGCTTAAGCAGGCGTTTGGCTTCAGCCAGGGCCGTCAAGGACAAATGGGGAAGATGATAGAGCAGGGTTTCTTCATCGTTTAAAACAGCAACCAGCCCATGGGTTTTGGCAAAACCGTAGGGTAATCGCTTGATGTTGTCGGACTCGTTCATTGCTATTTCGTCGTGACTATGGTGGTGCTGCGTTGAACCAGTTGATTCTGGAATGGGCGCGGTAAATCCGCGGATTTCAACGGGGGCAACACAGTTTCATCATCGTGTTTGTGATACGTTTCCTGCGAACGGAGGAAGTCCAGCTGCGACTGGCGCAAATCATTGTACTTGCCGCCGCTTAAATGCACTGCATCCGCTTCTGTTCTTAAAATTATAGGACGGATAAAGACCATGAGCACGCGCTTTTCACGGTTGCGGATATTGTGTTGGAAAAGACGGCCAATGCCTGGAATATCGCCCAATATCGGTAGCCGGTTATCATCATTGCCGAGGCTATCCTGTGTCAAACCGCCAAGGACCACAATATCACCGCTTTCCACATGAACCGAGGTAACAATGCTGCTGATTTTAAAGACTGGATTGGTTGTATCCAGTGTACTGGCTGGATCAACCGTGTCATTGCCCTGGTCAATCTGTAACTGGATGCCTTCACCGCGGGTAATTTGCGGCCGTACATAAAGGTGCAGGGCGACATTAACCCGATCAAACGTCACATAAGGGCTGGCGGTGGTCGTGCCGCCGGCATTGTTGGGGTAGGTGGTGGATGCCACAGATACCTGTCTACCGACTAAAATTTTAGCCTGACGGTTATCTAATACGACGACGGACGGCGTCGACAGGATATTAGCCTTGCGCTTACGGGCCAGCGCATAAATTTGGGCCTGGAAATCATCAATGGTAGTCTGGTTGTTAATGATGGCAAACCCGGGGCGAAAATCACCTGGATCACCGGTTTGCTGGTTGGTTCCCCACTCAATACCCAGACTGTTGACGTCACTGGCATCCACTTCCGCTACCAGCGCCTCAATCAATAATTGCGCCGGGCGGATATCCAATTGATGAATGACGCCTTTTAAAATACGGATTAAGCTCGCCGGCGCATTGAGAATAATGGAATTGGTATTGGGTTCGGCAATAATCTGGACTGTAGGCTTGGTTGAGCCTTCACTCTGGGTGCTTGCGCCAGTAGTATTAGGGGTGGCCGTGGGGTTGGCTGCGCCTGTTTGAGCCGGTTGGGTTGTGCCGGTGCTATTGCCGCCGTAACCGCCGGAGGACGAATTATTAACGAGGTTTGAAGCCGGGTTGGTGCTGTCGAGTTCAGGCCGGGTAATGGTGCCGATGGTTGTACCGACGTTGCCGCTGAAATTAGCCTGGGCAATACCCGCAAGAATTGGGACTAAATCTTCTGCTCGTAAATAATTCAAATAAACAACCTGGGTATTGCTGTTGGTGCCATTGGGGCTTTGGCGGTCGAGGCCGGCAATCAGCAGACGCAGTTTAATACGCTCGGTGCGGCTGCCGCTGATTAAAATGGCATTGCTGCGATCATCAGCTGCAATCATAGTTTGCGCATGGCCGCTGCCTGGTTGTGATTTAATTAAGTCCTTTAGGGTAGTTGCGACATCCATGGCCAGGGCGTGCCGCAATCTAACCATGTCAATGTCATTGGCAGACGAGCTGTCGACCTGTTTGATAATGTTCGCCAGACTTTTAATATTACTTGCCCGGCCGGAAAGTATCAGCATATTGGAAGGCGCATAGGCGGAAATGCTGCTCCATTGCGGCATCAGTGGACGCAACACGGGAACCAGTTGTTCAGCGGGTACGTAACGCACGGGCATGACTTCCACCATCATGTCATCGCCGCGCGGCGGGTTGCGCATCTGGCTTAATAAATCAGAAGAGACGGTTTTTGCATCAATATTGGGAATGATCTTGATGACGTCGCCGCTGGGAATGGCCGCGTAGCCTGAAACCTGCAATACAGAAAGAAAAACCTGATAAAGTTCGTTATTGGACATGGGCGTTGAGGAAACAATGGAAATTTTTCCCTGGACGCGTGGATCAATAATGAAATTTTTACCCGTGACGCGGGAAACTTCGGCAATCACCGCACGGATGTCGGCATTGCGAAGATTCCATAATTTTTTCTCAGAACCCGTTAATTCAGTCGGTGTTAATTGTGGAGCTTGGGCCGCTGGCGGCTTATTGCTGCCCGTGGAGGGTTCATGATTTAACAGCTGTTTGATGTTTTGAGCAACGGTATAATCCTCAATCGGGCCAATTTTGACCACATAGGCATTCTGACTTTTGTCATGCTCAATGGTTACCGGTTGTTTCAGGGTGGAGGACAGCTTGAGCTTTAACTGAAGGGCGCTGTTTTCATTGGCAAAATGCCCGGCAATAAGCTCGTAGGCGGGTCGCCCATCAATCGCTATGTTTTTGATAGCAACGGTGGTCGCATAAGCACAGGCCAAACCAAGTGAAATCAGGATTAATGATAAAATCTTACGCATCAAGCAACACTGAAATAAGCAATTATGACATCATAACCAAATTTACACGGTTTCAATAGCGTTTTTGAATAATCAGAGTATTAATTGAAACAGGGTACTGGGTTAATGCCGCGTACAGGTATGAATCAGAGTTGGTGCAAAAAAGTGAATTGAATAGAAGGAATCAATGAAGGCATAAATGGTGGCTATGGGTGGACTCGAACCACCGACCTCAGCATTATGAGTGCCGCGCTCTAACCGGCTGAGCTACATAGCCACAAGAGGCCGTGATTTTGTCGTTTATGAAGAATTCTGTCAAGAGTTAAATGCTTAAATTTTTAATTTTTTGGAGGGGCGAACAAGCCTTAAGACTTGTTCGCCTGAAAGACTAGATGATCAGAATATACAGAGCGCCGGCGTCACGTAAAACCTGAATCAGCAATTGTTGTTTTTTTTGAGCTGCAATCGTTTGCAGGGTTTTCACGTTAGGCGTGCGTTCCTTGTTGGCGCTGATAATGATGTCGCCAGGTCTTAAACCGGCGCGCCAGCCGGCACTGCTTTCGGATGCGCCCACAACTTGAATACCCACCACATGGCCATGCAGCGGAGAATCCTGCTCAAAATTCCTTAAAGCAAGGCCATAAAGGAACGGATTGGTCGCCTGCAATTCCTGTTCGTGCTTTTTGATATCCGTTACCACGGCGTTTAAGGTCAGTTCCTTGCCATCCCGTTTGACTGTGATCTTGGCGTCGCTGCCGACACGCAGAAGGCTGATGGTGGTTTTTACCTGAGTCGCCTGAGTGATTTTCGTGTTGTTGATCTGGGTAATGATATCGCCCGGTTTCAATCCAGCTCGTTCAGCCGGGGATTTTTCATTCACCTGCGAAACCAGTGCGCCCTGGAAATCTTCAGGATAGCCCATAGCCTGCGCTAACTCGGGGGTTAAATGCTGGACAAAAATGCCCATTAAGCCACGGTGGATGGAGCCAAATTTGATTAATTGCTGCACCACATCTTTCGCCATGTTAATGGGAATGGCAAAACCGATACCGACATTTCCGCCATAGGGAGAAAGGATGGCGGTATTGATGCCGATTAATTCGCCACGGGCATTCACCAGCGCACCGCCGGAGTTTCCAGGGTTGATGGCGGCATCCGTCTGGATGAAGTTCTCAATGCCTTCGATGTTTAAATCGCTGCGTTTCATGGCGCTGATGATGCCAAACGTAGCCGATTGGCTGTTGCCAAAGCTGTTTAAACCGAAAGGGTTTCCGATAGCAACTACAAAATCGCCGACTTCCGCTTTATCGGAGTCACCAATCGGCAGACTTTTTAAATTCTTGGCATCGATTTTTAACACCGCCAGATCGGTTTCACTGTCGCTGCCAATCAGTTTGGCTTTGAGGCGACGGCCGTCATTTAAGGTGACGGTAATGAGGGTGGCGTTACGGATGACATGATCATTGGTAATGATGACACCGTGTTTGGGATCAACAATAACGCCGGAACCAATGCTTTGAAATTTACGTGGTTTTTCGGGAGTAAGCTGGGAACGATCATTGTCCTCATCATCATTGTCTGCGGCAGGGGGGGCTGCGGGGATAACACCCTGGACGGCGACGTTAACGATAGCTGGCATCACGTTCTTAAGAACGGGGGCTAAGGTAGTGATGGTTTTATTATCATCGGCTGCGGCAGACGCAGTGAGTCCAATGAAGAGCAAACCAGTCAGAAATGAAAGTAATTTACGAGACATAGTTTTTCCGAACGTTTAAGTGAACCAAATTAAAGTGGCCATTCTACCTGTTTGTGCCTCGCGGCGATAGGAATAGAAGTCATTTTTTTGCTCAAAAGTGCAAAGATTAGACTTCGACACAGTAGGAATGGACACATTTTCCAAAACAAGGGCAGCCAGGCTCGGCAAATCAGCTAGCCATTTGCTGTCCTTTTTTTGAAAAGCGGGTAATGAAAAGTCATATTTGTTTTGAAATTGGTCACGCATGTCATCACCAACTTCATAACAGGATGCGCAGATGCCAGGCCCTATCCAGGCCATGAGATCCTTGGGCTGACTATGCATGGTTTCCACCGTCTGTTCAACGATGCCATTAACCAGACCACGCCAGCCCGCATGGATGGCGGCAATTTCCGTTCCTTCGCGGTTGCAAAGCAGAATAGGGAGGCAATCGGCAGTCATAATGGCTAAAACCTGGCGTTTATCGCGGGTGATGGCGGCATCTGCGCGGCGATTAGGTGTTTCTTCGATGACCACACAGGTGGTGCTGTGCGTCTGGTCGAGCCAGGCCGGATCGCCGGGTAATTGCAACCTGGTTACCAATTCACGGCGGTTACGCAGCACATGATCGGGATTGTCGCCCACATGCAGGCCAAGATTATTTCGATCATAAGGGGCCTCACTAAAGCCGCCTGAATACCTTCGCGTGGTGATGGCGCGAATTGACGCAGGAGCCGGCCAATCGGCAATTAAATCAGACAAGGTACTCATCCAGACTATTTATCAAGGTTTGAAAATCATCCGGCAAAGGCGCAGTGAAAGTCAATAATTTATCGTGTTCGGGATGGTGAAATGACAGGGAAGCGGCATGAAGGGCCTGGCGTTTGAAGGATTGCAAGGCCTCGCGTAATTCAGGAGCAATGTCAGCTGGTATCCTGGTGCGCCCGCCATAAAGGGGATCGCCAACCACTGGGTGGTTTATGTGGGCCATATGCACGCGGATCTGGTGGGTGCGGCCGGTTAACAGTTGCACATCAAGCAGGGTGAAATCATCATACTGCCGTTTGACGGTATAGAGGGTTATGGCTTGTCGACCCTGATTAAGAACCGCCATTTTCAGGCGATTGCGGGGATGCCGGCCAAAAAACGTGTCAATTTCCCCACCGCTTATCACATGCCCCTGGACTAACGTGACGTAACGGCGCTGGATTTCGCGATCCTGCATCTGCCGTACCAGCGAGGTGTGAGCTGGCAGGGTTTTAGCCACAACCAGCAAGCCGGTGGTGTCTTTATCCAGACGGTGCACGATGCCTGCCCTGGAAAGTGCAGCCAGTTGGGGAGCATGGTGAAGCAGCGCGTTGACCAGCGTGTGTTTGGGGTTTCCTGCACCGGGGTGCACGACAAGACCGGCCTGCTTATTGATCACCAGCAGCATGTCGTCTTCATACACGACATCAAGCGGGATAGGCTCCGGTTCACAGGGTTGATTGGCCTGCTGATGGGCTGATTCATCCACGGTCAGCGAGATAATATCGCCTTCCATGACCTTGTCTTTGGGCTTTAATTGCCGCTGATTGACCTGAATGAGGCCTTGCTTTAACCATTGGCTCAATTGAGAACGCGAGTAGTCAGGAAGCAATTTCGCCAAGGCCACGTCAATGCGTTGCCCATGCAGATCGCGGGGGACGTGTAAGTCATTGTCCAGTGCATTCATGCCGAAACAGTACTCTCGGATACGCTGATACGGCCACGCAAAGAGTTAGGCAAGGCTTCCGAAATGTCCACATGGACAAATTGGCCAATAAGCGTCTCTGGGCCATCAAAATTGACTACGCGATTGCATTCTGTACGTCCGGCTAATTGCTGAGCATTCTTTTTGGATTGGCCAGTCACCAGAATGCGCTGTGTGCTGCCCACCATGGATTGGCTGTATTGGGCCGCATTGATTAAAAGCCGGTTTTGCAGAATCTGCAGGCGCTGTTTCTTGACGTCCATGGGCGTATCATCCGGCAGGTTAGCTGCCGGTGTCCCGGGGCGGGCGCTGTAAATAAAACTGAACGAAGTGTCGAAACCGATATCATGGACTAAATCCATCGTATCCTGGAAGTCCTTGTCGGTTTCGCCGGGGAAGCCGACAATGATGTCGGTTGACAAGCGAATGTCAGGCCTCACCTTGCGTAATTTTCTGATTTTTGATTTGTACTCCAGAGCGGTATAACCGCGCTTCATCATGGCAAGAACACGGTCTGAGCCGCTTTGCACAGGCAGGTGAAGGTGGTTAGCCAGTTCAGGCACTTCGGCAAAGGCATTGATGAGATTGTCTGAAAAGGCCAGCGGATGAGACGTCGTGAAACGGATGCGTCCAATCCCGTCAATGGCCGCGAGGTAGTGAATGAGTAAGGCCAGGTCAGCGGTTTCGCCCGAATTCATCGCGCCACGGTAATCATTGACGTTCTGGCCGAGTAGATTAATTTCCCGCACCCCCTGGGAAGCCAGTTGATAGCATTCCGCCAGCACATCGTCAAAGGGGCGGCTGATTTCCTCGCCGCGGGTGTAAGGAACCACGCAGTAACTGCAGTATTTGCTGCAGCCCTCCATAATGGAAACAAAGGCGACAGGGCCTTCGGCACGGGGGGCGGGCAGGTGATCAAATTTTTCAATTTCAGGAAAACTGATATCGACGACCGGTTTTTTTGTTCGGGCGCGTTCTTCGAGCAGGGCAGGAAGACGATGCAGGGTCTGAGGGCCAAAAACAATGTCCACATACGGCGCGCGCCTGATAATATCACCGCCTTCCTGACTGGCGACGCAGCCGCCCACGCCAATAATGACATGCGGGTTTTTTTCTTTGTATTCCCGCCATTGACCCAGTTGCGAGAAGACTTTTTCCTGTGCCTTTTCACGGATTGAACAGGTATTTAAAAGGATCACATCGGCCTCTTCAAGCCGGTCTGTTTTTTCCAGGCCGTGTGTGTTTAGCAGTACATCCGCCATTTTGGATGAATCGTATTCATTCATCTGGCAGCCATTGGTTTTAATAAAAAGTTTTTTAGTCATAGTCGTTTTCTGTTAATTAGTCGTGAACACTTTGACAAAAGGTTTCTTTTATCTTCGGTAAAATCAGTAATGAAATTAAAATGCCAACCGGTAAAATCGCCAGCGCAACATGATAGGCTTCGAGAGGATAAACCCGGACTTTATTGACAATTTCACCCTGCCACATTCTATCGAGAATAAAGCCGATGATGGGCTGGGCCAGGGCGATACCCACCATGTTCATCATATTCATAAAGCTTAAACCGGTCGCGACATACCGACGGCTGCAAAGCTCTTTGGCCACCGCAAAGGCCGGCAGGAAAGCAGACGAGAACACGCCAAAAATGAACAGCAGTCCCTGCATCTGCCAGCCTGAGGTAATGGGAGCAAAAATAAACAGGGTGCTGGTTATCAGAGCGCCTACAGCACCGATGTACAGCGGCGGCTTGCGGCGGCCAATGCGGTTGGAATAAACTCCCCACAGAGGGCTGGCAATCGCCCAGCCAATGAATACCAGGGAAATGTAATTCGCAGCCGTGGCTTTGGCCAGGCCCATTTTATACATGAGAAAGGGAACCCCCCAAAGACCACAGAAAACCGGTGTGGACATGTACATTAATCCACCGTAGATGGCGACCAGCCACAATTGCTTATTTTTAACCAGGGTAACCAGGCTGCTCCATAACGGTTCATCGTGAGATGAGGTAACGACTGGTTTCTTGTTGGCTGGTGCGTCTTTGGCAATGACAAGAATGAGTATAGCGATGATTAAACCAATACTGCCCATGATCACCATGCTTTTGCGCCAGCCATAATGGTCAATCAGCAAAGCCAGAGGCGCTTCACCGCCGATAGCGCCGAGCATGCCAATGGTCACCATCAGCCCGGTCAGCAGGGCGAAGCGGTTGGCGGGAAACCAGTTGGCAGCCAGTTTCATGGCGCCTACTGCGGCGAATGCGGAGCCGAAACCAATCATCAGACGCGCAAGGCACGCGGCAAAAAAATTGTCGGTCAGGCCAAAGGCAATTGTGCTGACGGCACAGATGGTGGTGGCCAGGGTTAGCAACTTTTGCGGGCCAAAATAATCCATCATCACGCCGCCCGGCAATTGCATGGCCGCATAGGAATAAAAATAGATGCCGGATAAAATACCCAGGGTTTGGCTGGTTACGGCAAAATCACGCATCAATTCGTTACTCATGACGCTTGGGGAAACCTGCAGGAGGCATTCATAAAAGTAGAATACGCAACCTAATCCCCAAACAATCCAGGCCTTGGCTGTGCCGCTTAAGATAACATCCGTAACGCCATGATTTTTACTGTTTGACATCTACTGCAATACTCCCTGATTTTTAATAAAACACGCATGGGTTGGCTCGCCAACGATGCAATCGCTTTCGGCTTTGGGCAAAAAGGTCTGTATTGTACTGAATAAGTTTACTTTGGCATAGACCAACAAAAAATTTTATCATCTTGATAATTAATTGTCTATTCTGCTTTTTTGGAGGATTGCTGGCGGCGGTAGTCGGCAAGAATAACCGAAGCCTTGTCAGGTTCTCGGCGGATAAAAGGATTGGGTCTTCGCTATTCTGTGTTATCCTAGGGACAGCCAAGATCTTGATTCTGATAATGTTGAGGTAGATTCCCATGCAGGTGTTTTTTATAATGCCTCCTTTGGGTATTTGCTATTCATTTCAGATAACACGAACAGTAGGGCATTCACGTTATGCATAATGAGTCGGTTTTTTATACAATTTTTTTAATATTTGCCGGAGCGGCCATTTTTTCGACTCTGGTATTGTATACAAAACAGTCCCTGCTGGTGGCCTACATATTACTGGGTGCGGCCCTGGGTCCCTGGGGCCTGCGTCTGGTTTCTGACGTCACCGTCGTGCAACAGGTCGGTGATATCGGCATTGTTTTTCTGCTTTTTCTGCTGGGGCTGCACCTGCAACCGCAGAATCTGGTCCATATGTTGCGCAAAATTACCTGGATTGCGATAGTCAGTTCCGTTGTCTTCGCCATCATTGCCTACCTTATTGGGCGCTGGTTTGGTCTTGGCGAAACAGAATCCTGGGTTCTTGGCGCAGCGATGATGTTCTCCAGTACCATCATTGGACTCAAGCTGTTGCCCACAACTATTTTGCATCATCAACATACCGGTGAAGTGATGATTAGCGTGCTGCTGATGCAGGACGTGATTGCCATTATCATTCTTATTATGATTAATGGTGCCCAGGGCAATGGCCTTGCGCTCGATGATTTCATTCTGGTGCTGGTGGCGCTGCCGTCGCTGACCTTATTTGCCTTTGCGGTTGAGCGCTACATTCTGGTTAAGCTGCTTGCCCGTTTTGACCGAACCCAGGAGTATGTGTTTCTGCTTTCCATCGGCTGGTGTCTTGGGCTGTCTTTCCTGGCCAAGCAATTAGGGCTGTCTGAAGATATCGGTGCTTTTGTCGCCGGCGTGGCCTTAGCCTCAAGCCCTATTTCGCTGTTCATTGCCGAAAGCTTAAAACCGCTGCGCGATTTCTTTCTGGTAATGTTCTTTTTCTCCATTGGGGCGACATTTAATTTCGGTTTTGGCGCTCAGGTTTTTATTCCGGCGATTATTCTATCGGTCTTGATGCTGGTACTGAAACCGTTGTTTTTCTGGTTCCTGCTGCAGCGAGCCGGAGAAAAGAAAACCATTGCCAAGGAAGTCGGCGTGCGCCTTGGGCAGGCGAGTGAGTTCTCGCTGTTGGTGGCCAGTATCGCGCTGAGTACAAAACTCATTTCAGAAGTGGCCTCTAACCTCATTCAGGCTACAACCATTTTAACGTTTATTGTGTCGTCATACCTCGTGGTGTTGAAATACCCAACGCCGATCGCTCTCTCGGAAAAAATGCAGAAGGATTAATCATGAAATTATTGGTCATTGTACTGTGTCTATTTAGCGAACGTTACCTGATTCATGCTGCTTCTCTAAACCGGTTTACGTGGTTTGCCCGGTATTTTAACGCCATTAACCAGCGTCTGCCTGAGGGCTCTGCCCTGGCCAATCCCTACATGAGGCTTTTGGCGGTTCTGCTACCCTTAGTCCTGGTGACCTTTCTGGTTTTGTTTTTATTCTGCCACATACTGTTTGGTTTTATTTATTTACTGCTTAATATCGTTATTTTTTACTATTGCTTAGGCCCCAACAACCCGTTTTATCCTGTGGCCACGGATAAATCCGATGAAGAAGACGATTCAGCGGCGAGGTATTATTTTGCCGCAGTTAATGGGCAATTATTCGCGGTGATTTTCTGGTATATTTTACTGGGTCCTTTAGCGGTGCTGGTGTACCGCTTGCTTTCCCTAAGCCAGGCTCAGGCGCAAACAGCCGAAGCCGCCGGGACAATAACCCGTTACCTCGACTGGATTACTGCCCGTGTCACCGTTCTGCTTTATTTGCTGGTCGGTAATTTCCAGAGAGGTTTCAGTTTCTTTACCCAGCACGTCCTGTCACGGCCCGATCAGAATGAATTGCTTCTTGGGCAGGGCGGGATACTTGCGGCGCGGACTTCGGAGCATGACGTGGTTACCCTGCCGCAGGCGCAGACACTGGTGGAACATGCCCTGATTGTTTATCTGGTGTTCTTGGCCTTTTTTACTTTGGTCGCCTGGCTGTAAACGGGTTAAATAATAACGAGGAAGCGTTTACTATGATCAATTCGATGGCTCGTGTTGTACTGGCAATCCTGACCCTGGCTCTGCTCGCTGCCTGCTCACACCCCGTGATAACCCCGCAAAGCAAACCCCATTACAAGGCCTGTACGTTGTCTTGTGAGCAGCGAGCCCGCGCCTGCAATAAAGTATGCCGTAATAATTGCGCCCAATGCACCGCCTATAATTTCCAAACGGCAGCAAAAAACTTTAATCATTATTTTCACGAAAGTGCTGTAAACGGGCAAATTATTAAACGGGATTTGAATTCCTATTTTGATCCACTACAATGCCGCAAAACAACGTGCAATTGCCGCGGCGATTATGTGGCTTGCGTGCAATCCTGTGGGGGCGTAGTGAAGAAACGCCTGCAGGCTGCGGCTGTTTGTTAAACGTTTTATAGATTGACGAGGAAGACATCCATGTCCCAAGAAAAGATAAACGATATAGATCCAATTGAAACACGTGAATGGCTGGATGCCTTGCAAGCGGTATTATTAAATGATGGAAATGAACGTGCCGCCTATATTCTCCAGGAGTTGGTGAGCAAGGCCAGCACGGAGGGTGTGAGATTGCGCGATGCGGTGCATACCCCTTACCGCAACACCATCAGACCCGATGAGGAAAAGCAAATGCCACCCGATGAAGGGGTGGGCAAGCGCATTAATGCGCTGATTCGCTGGAATGCCGTGGCCATGGTGTTGCGTGCGGGTAAATACGCGCCCGAACTGGGCGGCCATATTGCATCCTATGCTTCGTCATCCACCCTCTATGAAACAGGGTTCAACTATTTTTTTAAAGGCCCTAATGCCACGCCTCATGGCGGCGACCTGCTTTATATTCAGGGTCATTCTTCACCCGGAATTTATGCGCGGGCCTTTCTTGAAGGCCGCTTAAATGAAAGCCAACTGGCTCATTTCCGTCAGGAAGTGGAAGCAGATGGCCTGTCGTCCTATCCTCACCCCTGGTTGATGAGCGATTTCTGGCAATTCCCTACGGTGTCCATGGGATTAGGGCCCTTGCAAGCCATTTATCAGGCGCGTTTCTTAAAATACCTGGAAAACCGCGGCCTGATTAAAGCGGAAGGGCGCAAAGTCTGGGCATTCCTCGGCGATGGTGAAATGGATGAGCCTGAATCCGTCGGCGCATTGTCGATTGCCGCCCGTGAAAAGCTGGATAATCTGATTTTCGTGGTGAATTGCAACCTGCAGCGTCTGGATGGGCCTGTCCGTGGAAATGGCAAAATTATTCAGGAACTCGAAGGGGTGTTCCGCGGTGCTGGCTGGAATGTCATTAAAGTCATTTGGGGCGGCCGCTGGGATCCTTTATTTGCCCGTGATAAAACCGGCATTATGCAAAAGCGTATGGAAGAATGCGTTGACGGTGATTACCAGGCTTATAAGGCCAATAACGGCGCTTACGTCCGCGAACATTTTTTTGGCCAATACCCTGAATTGAAAAAAATGGTTGAGAACCTGTCGGATGAAGAAATCTGGCGTCTTAACCGGGGCGGTCATGATCCGCAAAAAGTCTATGCCGCTTATGCCCAGGCAGTAGAGCACCAGGGGTCTCCGACGGTGATTCTGGCTAAAACCATTAAAGGATATGGTATGGGCGCGGCTGGTGAAGGGCAGAATATTACTCACCAGCAGAAAAAAATGACCATTGAACAATTACGGGCTTTCCGTGATCGCTTCAGTATTCCTATCAGTGATGACAAAATCACCGAGATTCCTTTCTATCGTCCAGCCCCTGACAGCCCTGAAGTGAAGTATCTGCAAAAACAGCGTGAGATGCTGGGGGGCTACCTGCCGGCCAGAAGCCATGCATTCGAACCGTTGCCCATCCCCGAATTGTCTGCTTTTTCATCGGTGACGCAGAGCACGGGTGATCGTGAAATTTCGACCACCATGGCTTTTGTCCGTATTCTGTCTGTTTTGTTGAAAGATAAAGTTCTGGGCAGTCGCATTGTACCCATTGTTCCTGACGAGTGCAGAACCTTTGGTATGGAAGGTTTATTCCGTCAGATTGGTATTTATTCGCCCGTTGGGCAGCTGTACACGCCCGTTGATCATGAGCAGGTAATGTATTACCGCGAAGCCCGGGACGGTCAGATTCTGGAGGAAGGGATTAATGAAGCGGGAGCCTTTTGTTCCTGGATTGCGGCGGCCACGTCCTATAGTTCCAATAAACTGCCCATGATTCCGTTTTACATTTACTATTCCATGTTTGGTTTTCAGCGCATTGGTGATTTGGCCTGGGCTGCCGGCGACATGCAGGCAAGAGGGTTTTTGCTTGGTGGTACGGCGGGCCGCACGACATTGGCTGGTGAGGGCTTACAGCATCAGGATGGACACAGCCATTTGATGGCAGGAACCATCCCCAACTGCATTGCCTACGATCCCACCTATGCCTATGAATTGGCCGTGATTATCCATGATGGTCTTCAGCGTATGTATCAAAAGCAGGAAAACGTCTTTTATTATATTACGGTGATGAATGAAAACTACACCCACCCGGATATGCCGGCAAATGTGGAAGAGGGCATTCTCAAAGGCATGTATGTGCTGCAGGAAAGCAAGAAAAAAAGCAAGCAGCATGTCCAGCTAATGGGAAGCGGCACCATCTTAAGGGAAGTGATTAAGGCGGCTGAGATGCTTCAAGCAGACTTTGGCGTCACCGCCGACATCTGGAGCGTGACCAGCTTTAATGAACTACGACGCGATGGGCTGGCTGTTGAACGGCGCAACCGCATGAATCCAGACGCCAAACCTCAGCAATCCTACGTTTACGAGCAGTTAAGCGGACGTCAGGGACCGGTTATTGCGGCAACCGATTACATGCGCCTGTATGCCGATCAGATAAGACCTTATGTTCCAGGCCGCTACGTGGTACTGGGGACCGATGGTTATGGTCGAAGCGATACCCGTGAACGTTTGCGTCATTTCTTTGAAGTCGATGCCAAATTTATTGTACTCGCGGCGCTTGAAGCCCTGGTGGCCGAAGGGCAAATGAAACCCGCCAGCATGGCAGAGGCCATCAAACGTTACGGTATTCAGTCTGATAAACCTGATCCTGTAACCGTTTAATCGATGAATAATAAGGGCCATGATGCCATGCGTGCATGATGGCTTCCCCTTTTTGCTGAGGATAAACATGGCAGATGAGATGAAAGTGAAAGTTCCTGATATCGGCGGCGCGAGCGGTGTCGATGTCATTGAAGTATTAGTAAAACCCGGTGACGACATTGATGTGGACACCCCTTTAATCACCCTGGAATCGGATAAGGCCAGCATGGAAATTCCTTCTCCCACAGCAGGAAAGGTTGTGGCATTGCTGGTGAAGGTCGGAGATAAGGTTTCTGAAGGGGATTCGATTGTTGCGGTAGCGACAGACAATCTATCTGAAGCAAAGCAGGAGGCACCGGCTAAACCGGCTGAATCACCTGCCGAGGCAGAAACCCTAAAATCGAATGAACTCCATGCGCAACCCATTTCCCAGTCCATGGAAGTCAGGATTCCTGATATTGGCGGTGCCACGGATGTGGATGTGATTGAGGTGATGGTCAGTGCCGGTGATCGCGTCAAAAAAGATGAGGCCCTGATTACCCTTGAAGGCGATAAAGCAACAATGGATATTCCCTCGCCTTTTGACGGCGAGGTTGAAAACCTGGCTATTAAGGTCGGGGATAAAGTATCGCAAGGCAGCTTAATTCTGACGATGAAAACGGCACAGGCAGCCGCCGCTTCTGCACCTTCAGAAAAACCAGAATCGACAGCGCCTGCTTCGACTCCAGCCACGGAGACGGTCAAAGCGATGCCAACGGCTCCAATCCCGATGCCTTCGACCACCAGCAATGCAGCACTTGCCGCTGGACCTGCTGTGCGGCGGATGGCCAGGGAATTTGGCGTCAATTTAAGCGAAGTAGCGGGTAGTGGGCGTAAAAACCGGATCACCAAAGACGATGTGCAGCAGTACATCAAATCGCGCTTAAGTGAGAAACCCACGGCGGGTGGTTTTTCCCTGCCCCAGGCGCCGGTTATCGATTTCAGTAAATTTGGCGCGGTCGAAACCAGACCGTTGAATAAAATCAAGCGCTTAACCGGTCAAAACGTCCATCGCTCCTGGATAACCATTCCCCATGTGACGCAATTTGATGAAGCGGATATTACTGATCTTGAAGCCTTTCGCAAGGACGAGTCGGAGCGCGCCGCCCAAAACGGCTACAAACTAACCATTCTCGCTTTTGTCGCCAAAGCGGTGACCAAAGCATTAATGGCTTTTCCCCAGTTTAACGCCTCACTGGATGCCAGCGGCGAAAATCTGATTTACAAAAAATATTTCAATATCGGTATCGCGGTTGAAACCCCGAACGGCCTGGTGGTTCCGGTTATCCGTCAGGTGGACCAGTTGCAGGTCAGTGATATTGCCCGCGTCATGGCTGAAATCAGTAAAAAAGCCCGCGACAAAGGATTAATGCCTGCGGACATGAGCGGCGGCTGCTTTACCATTTCAAGTTTAGGCGGCATCGGCGGCACCGCGTTCACACCCATCGTCAATAGCCCGGAAGTGGCTATCCTGGGGTTGTCGCGTTCCAGCATCAAGCCAGTCTATCAGGGTGGGGAGTTTAAACCGCGATTGATGCTTCCTTTATCCTTATCCTATGATCATCGCGTCATTGATGGTGCGGAGGCGGCGCGGTTTACCCGATATCTGGCTGATTTGCTGGGCGATATTCGCCGGATTTTACTGTAATTTTAAAGAAAGAGGCTTTGTAATGAGTTCGATTAAAACTGATGTGGTGGTGCTGGGCAGCGGCCCTGGCGGTTATACAGCGGCTTTTCGTGCTGCGGATCTGGGTAAAAAAGTGGTTCTTGTCGAGCGTTTTGACAGTTTGGGCGGGGTGTGCCTGAACGTGGGATGCATCCCTTCCAAAGCCCTGCTTCACATTGCCAAAGTGGTGGATGAGTCGCATGAGCTGGCCGATCAAGGGATTAGTTTTGGAGCGCCCAAGCTCGACAATAAAAAAATGGTCGCCTGGAAAAATTCAGTAGTCGGCCAATTAACCGGTGGCCTTAAAGCCCTGGCCAAGCAACGCAAGGTGGAGGTTATCACCGGCGTAGGGCAATTCTCAGGCACGCATGAAGTCACTGTGGCTGGTAAAGAAGCGAACACCACGATTGAATTTGAGCAGGCCATTATTGCCGTGGGCAGTGAATCGATTAAATTGCCTTTTGTTCCCGATGACCCGCGTATTTTCAGCTCGACAGGGGCTTTGGAGCTGGCAGACATCAAGGGCGATCTCCTGGTGTTGGGCGGCGGTATTATTGGTCTTGAAATGGCGACTGTTTATTCATCCCTGGGTGTTAAAGTCACGGTCGTTGAATTTATGGATCAATTGATGCCCGGTGCCGACGCTGATTTAGTCAGCGTTCTGCAAAAGCGCATGACTAAAAAGGGCGTGACCTTCCTGTTAAAAACCAAGGTTACCGCTGTCGAGGCCAAAAAAGACGGTATCTATGTCAGCATGGAAGGTGAGCATGGAACAGACAAACCGCTGCGCTTTCAGCAAGTCCTGTTATCTGTCGGCCGCAGGCCAAATGGCAAGAATATCAGCGCTGAAAAAGCGGGTGTCTCTGTGGATGAGCGCGGCTTTATTAAGGTCGACAAACAAATGCGCACCAATGTTCCTCATATTTTTGCCATTGGTGATGTGGTGGGTCAACCCATGCTGGCTCACAAAGCTATTCCTGAAGGTCGAGTGGCTGCAGAAGTTATTGCGGGTATGAAACACTATTTTGACCCCAAGTGCATCCCCAGCGTAGCCTACACCGATCCAGAGGTTGCCTGGACTGGCTTGACCGAAAAGGAAGCCAAGGAAAAAGGCATTGCCTATGAGAAAGCCACATTTCCCTGGATGGCCAGCGGACGTGCCTTAAGTATGGGACGCGGAGAAGGCATGACCAAGCTGTTATTTTGCCCTGAAACCAACCGCATTTTGGGGGCTGGCATTGTGGGTGTGAATGCAGGCGATTTAATTACCGAGGCGTCTTTGGCCATTGAGATGGAATGTGATGTGGAAGACATTGCCTTAACGATTCATCCCCACCCAACGCTCTCTGAAACCATCATGCTATCGTCCGAAGCGTTCGAAGGCACAATTACGGATTTGTACCTGCCCAAGAAAAAGAAGAAATAAATTCGGTGCAGACCGCTTGCTAATGACGTTGTGTCTGGCAAGCGGCGCCGTCTTCGGTTACAAAAACAGCCAAACAGAGTATACTCAAAGAAAGCTTTTTTATTTCCAACAAATGCCAATGCCAGGGTGACCAATGCTTAAAGTACGTCCCATGCAGGTCAGTGATATTGACAGGGTGTATGCCATCGAACTCGCAGCACATCGCGCCCCATGGAGCCGTGACATTTTGCGTGATTGTGTACTGGTGGGGTACAACTGCCGAGTACTGGAATTGCATGAATCCTCGGCACAGGTGGTAGCGTATATCATTTGCCGGCATAGTTATGGCGTTTGTCACATCCTTAATCTTTGTGTCGATAACAATCAACAGGGAAAGGGCTATGGGCGGTTTCTCCTGGAAAATCTGTTGAATTCACTGAATCCATCCTTGACGACCACAGTGATGCTGGAGGTGAGACCCAGCAACAAAGCCGCTATCGCACTCTATGAAAGCCTGGGCTTTAAAGTGGAGACGATTAAAAAAGCTTATTACCGTGATGAGAACGGTGAGGAAGAAGATGCCTTGCTGCTTAAAAAGCAATTTTAGTCTGAGCTGCCACGTCCTTCAATAACGCATCAAACACCTTTTCTGTCGCCGTAGGGAATGAAATCCAATGGCTCTGGCGATGGCTGCCAATCAACGTTTGATTGTTTTTTACCCAGGCGGTCAGCCGCTCTAAAAGCAGGGCCATGCTGGTGGGTTGGCTTTGAGTTAAGGATAGATACAGTGCCTTAATGGCCGAAAATTTCTGCCTGGTCAGTGGATTGGCTTGGTGCGAGACCGTCAAGTTATCCAGACGTAAGTACAGGGGTTGTAGAATGTTATGCAAAGGGGAATCAGGCACAGCATAGGCTTCAGGGGGCAGAGGCAATAAATAAAGGCTATCATCCAGGCCCATCGCATCAGTTTCCAGGGTAGTGGTCAGCGGCAACTGTTTAAAAAAGAAGGACGACACACCACTGCCAGGATGCTTAAGGCCTGTGCCTTGCCTAAGAAGCGTTAAGGCACTGTGGCGGCAGCTATTGGTGATCAAATTCAAGTGCTGGTGCTGGTCATTGTTGTTTAAATTCTCTGCGTCCTCAAGACAATCCAGCGATTGCCAGACGAGCGTGATGGCTGCTTTATCGGGTGAGGGGCAATAGGCCGTTAAAGACGGACTCTGCTGATTTTTTGCAATCTGCTTCATATACAGCAGAAATTCGACGTATTGTCGGTAGCTGATTTCATAAGCCTTGTAGGTGACTGGGGTTGCATCAATGTTGCCGTTACCGATCAGGGGTTCACTGCGTATATGTGCCTTGGTTTGACTAAACAGGGTTTTTATGAAGTATGCGCAGGTCGGTTCAATGGCCGAAACCTTACCGAAAGAAGCTAATAATCGCACCTCTTTATTGAGGATAATACCGGCATTAACAAAACTGTGCGTTTTGTATTGGCATAAGGCAATAAAAAAGTGGCTATCCTTAGCCACAGTGAGCTTGGGTGGTATCAATATCATTCCTGTTGACTAGGCAGATAATAATTCCTTTCGTTGCAGAGCGGATGATGCCCGGCGTTCACTATATAAAAGCATCAAAAAGCCCAGACTGGCAACCCCGAGACTCACCGGTATAATGCCCACGCCGTAAATCAGTGCATGCGTTGACTTGGCGCCGCCAAAAGTCTGAATGATGATGCCGATGGTGGAGTGAAACGCGTAACCAAAACTCATGATAATCATATTGGCTACCGCCGTCGTTAAGCCAGCAATCTGTTCAGGGACATAGGTGGATGCCTTATAAATGGCCAGAATCTGATAAGCGCAGCACACGCCGACGGCGATAAAGCTTCCCACCAGGCTGACAGACGTGAGGTATCCGGCCAGCATCAGGGTAAAGCTAAAGAACATGACAAGGCCCGCACCGATAATGACCCCTAAATAATTACCTGTTTTTTCACCCATTAAACTTAAAAAGGGAGCGCCGAAACACATGCCTAAAAAAATCATGGAGGTGATGTAACTGGAACTTTCATGGCTTAAGCCATAAATCTGTTGCAGGAAAGCAGCTCCCCAGACATCGGCAAACCCTTCCAGAGGCCCTACCATCAAGCCGGCGAGCAGGCATAAAATAATCACTTTTCTGTTGGTAATTACGGCTTTGATATCCGACAAAATTTTATTTTTATTCGGTTTTTGCAAATCGGGTATGATGAAATAGGTGATGAGCGCCAGGGCAAAACCAAACAGGCAAAACAGTTTGATGACGGCCTGATAACCCCATTTATCGCAAAGGGCGCTGACCGGGCCGCCGCCATAAATGGCGCCAATCAAACCAATGGTTACTGACAGGCTCAACAAACGGGTAAAGCGTTGCTCATCAAAGGCCATGCGAATTATTTTGAAAATCCCAAGGATGGCTGCTGAAGAACCCATGCCGATTAAGGCACGGCCGATAACCGGATAAATCCAGTGATCTGAAAAAATAATGGGCAGAAGGCCTGCAACGGTGAGCAGGATACAGCCGGTCATCACTTTACGGGGCCCGAATCGGTCAAGCAGGATACCCAAGGGTAAATGCATCAATGAATAACCAATGTAGTAAACGCCTGAGAATTGACCAAACACGGCACTGTCAATATGAAATTGGCGAGTAAAATCCTCGAGCATAATGTTGGGCATGACGCGCAGAATGTATTGGTAAGCATAAAAAATCGAGGCGGTGGCCCACATAATCCAGGCAGCAAATCGTGTAGTAGACATCATCATTACTCTTGTTGAATTAGAAAAAAATGACCTTGATTCAGGTGCATCAGTGAAAAAATATAACAATGGTGTGTAAGTATTGTCCGCCTTAGCGGAGGAGAGTAAGACGATTTGAAAGGGCAGGTTTGGTAAAATAATCCATCACAACACCAATGTGAGTAAAAATAATTTACAATGAAGACATCTTATGTCCAATTTGGGGGTAATGTCAATAGTATATAGTAAACGACGTGGTTAATGACTTAAGCCAACACTATTGAAAGATAATATGGTATTCTCTATCAATTCATCTTTTTTTATACCTATTAATGCTGTGGTTAAAAAATAACCTTATTCTCATATACTCCTATCTGGTTAGGCAAACCGAAGAAGCCAGTCATCAGATCACGTTGTTTGGCATTGTGATGATGATTAATTACCCGCTTTTTGGCGTGTTTTGGAAGCTTGAAAGTTTCCAGTTAACCGAGGAATTTTTCTTGCGCCTGATTGCCACGACGCTCTGTGCTTTATTGGCATTTAATAAATTCTGGCCGACGCGCCTGTTAAAAGCGCTACCACTATTCTGGTATATGACCTTGCTTTTCTGTCTTCCCTTTTTCTTCTGCTACTTGACCTTGTTAAATCACGGTACAACCCTTTGGCTGATGAATTGTGTGTCGGCTATTTTCTTTCTGTTACTGGTAACCAGTGCCCTTGGCGCATTAATTCTGCTGCTTCTGGGTGTTGGGCTGGCTTTTTTTTGTTTTTTTCATCTATCCACCAACGTTTTTGAATACATCCCGGGTAATTTATCCGTATTTGGTCTTACCATAACATACGCCGCCGCCATTCTTATTGGCGCCCTGTTTGCACGCGACAGAGAAATAATCCAGGCGGGACGTTTGTCGGGCCTCCGGTTGCTGGCAGGGAGTATTGCCCATGACTTGCGAACGCCATTAGCCAGTATTCATTTGCAGGCAGAGCTGCAGGAGTTACTGCTTGCCAAACTAAATAACCCTGAGATTCAAAAAGACCTTAAAGAAAATCTTAACAAGATTACTCGAGGTATTGAGATGGGTAATCAGCTAATCAGTATGCAGTTAAATAACATTAAACGTGAGAAGTTTGATACAAGTGCTTTCACGATTCATTCCGTGGAGGACTTACTTAAAAAAACCCTGGATGATTATCCTGCCAAGGACGAACAAAAAAGTTTGATTCACTGTGATTATGATCATGATTTCCAGGTTTGGATAGAGGAGATGGCTTTTAAAAACCTCATCTGGAATCTGTTAAAAAATAGCTTTGAATACATCGAGGAAACAGGTAAAGGGCAGATTTTTATCTGGTTGGAGATGGGAAGGGGGAAGGACGATTTCAACTATCTTCATGTGAAAGATACCGCTAAAGGGTTATACACCAAAAATACGGAAAAAATTTTTGATTTCTTTTACTCCGATCGCAAAGACGGAAGCGGAGTGGGGTTGGCTTATTGTAAGTTACTGATGCAAGCTGCAGGAGGCGATATTCAATGTAAAGGGAAAATGAATGAGTTTGCTCATTTTATTGTCAAATTCCCTAAAATTGATTAAACCCCAATTGCTTCCGAATGCGCCAGTGAGAATATGGTGTGCGACAGGTTTGACCACATCTGCCGTTGATGAGTATAAATAAATTCAAATGCGGCTTTTACTTTATGTTGCTCGGCTTCCCATAGAGGCAATAATAAATCAAGTACCGAATCGAAATGGGTCACATGGACATGGACGTTAAAAAACGCCATGCCTTGTTGAGAAATTTGCAGTGATTTAGCCAGATTGACCAGGAGGGGATAATCGAGGTTATCAAGGCGTTCATAAGCAGCAAAAGCGGCAATGCGTTCTTCCTCGCTATGGGAAGTGAGCCATTGTAAATGCTTTTTATTAAACTCGCGTGCAAAGGGCAAATAAAACGTCTCAGACAACATTTCCTCATGAATATTGACCTGGCATTCAGTCGCAAAACGATCATAGAGCATTTCATGTGAAAAGCGGGTACCTGTGCCGATTTCTTCATGAATATTATTCAATATAGCCAATTTAATGTGTTCATTAGAAGAAAAATTGGCCATGTACCACATGAAATTAATAAAGTGCCCGCGTAAGTGATAAAAAGTGGCAGCAAAATATTGCTTTTGTTGCCTGGTCCAATGTTGTGTTTGGTCGGCATCAAATAACGGGATCGTGTCCAAAGAAGCGCGATACATTGAATCGGAATGCGCTAGAAACGCTTGCAGTGACGCAGGTATTGCTGTGGAATTATTGTTAGGCATAACACATTCTTCTACTAAAGGAGAGGTGAATTTAAAATTCAAAAAATTTTACCATATGATTAAAATTTAATCAAATAAAATGGCTGTACATTTAACAAATTAAGCTTGAACGCATACTATTTGCGTATTTCATCATATTTTAATAGTGAATTAAAGGGATGCCTTGTTTATCAGGTAGTCTTTACTTAGTCCCTTCGGCATTGAAGCCTTATCCATGCAGGTTGGCCTGGGCCCGACCTGCACTTGTTTTTCTTAGTGATCTGCTCGCTATTTTTTATTATTACAACGCCACAAACAAACAAGGAAACCGCCATGTCATTGGAGACTAATAATTTTATAGAAGAGCTCCTGGAGCTCAGAATCGAATCGGATTCGATTCCATCGGCTCTCAGCAATGAAGTCTATCAATTGCTCCATAAGAAATTAAAATTATTCAGTCCGTTCTGGATTAGGGAAAACTGGCAACTGCAGGCCCTTCTCGGTGATGAGGCAACGTATAACGATTTACACAAAAAAGACCATAACGGTGTGAATATGGCGCATTATGCCGCGCTTTCCGGTCATGTGAAGAGGCTTCATGCGGTATACGAGCGTAATCCTGCTCTTTTTGAGCAAAAAGACAATTACGGTCAATCGGCTTGGCATTATGCCGTTTATTATTCCGATAATCCAGAGGCCTTAAATTGGATGAAGCAATACTGTCCTAACTTGTCAGACTCAGCCGATTCATTGGGTCAAACACTAGGTCATCATGCTGCGCTCGCGGGTAATCTTGATGTCTTAAACCTGATAAAGCAGCACTGCCCCGATCAATTAACAGCTGCAGACCAATGGGGTTCGACGCTGGCGCATTATGCAGCAGAATCAGGTAATTTTGATGTTTTAAACTGGATAAATCAGCATTGTCCCAGGCTCTTGGACTCAGTGGACAAATGGGGTCGGACATTGGCGCATTATGGCGTGCGCTCACTTAGCCAGGAGGTTCTGAAATGGATTGCACGGAATTGTCCTCAATTACTGACTTTAAATGACAGGGATGGGCAGTCAATTGTCCGTGATGCAGCGCTTTGCGGTAATGCAGACCTGTTTAACTTGGCTTTAGCGCTGAGCGATAATCGGCATGAAGTAAATTTTGCTGGCTTGGGGATAACTCAATTTAAACTATTGGCTATGCCCACCTTAAACGAAGCGCTTAAAACGAATACGACGTTGACCGACATCCGTGGCATAGACTCAAGCGCATGGGCAGAGTTAAAGCCGATGCTGGATGCCAATAAACTTAGAATCCAAAATGAATTAAAGGAAATAATCAACACGTTCACTTTGTTGATTTATGAGAGAAACTCACAAGGCGACCGGTGTTTACCCAAGGATATTTTACTCACTCTGTTTATGCAGGCGGTGGAGTCGGTGACTGACCGCATGTCAAAACAGGATATTGCCGCACAGTTTAAAAAAATAGTTGATAATACGGAGAACTATAAGATCAAACGGGTTCTGCAACAACGTCAAGGGTTTGTTCTCTTTTTTAATATGCAAGCCGGGCAAGTGGACGGCGCTGCCATGCAGGAGTCTCAGGTCTATTCGCCGCAGATTTAATCCGCTCGCTCCATAACCAAATCACGGCAGGGTGTAATTTATGCTTCGCCGTGGCTGTTGCATTATTAAATCAGTAGGTCGGTCTTGGCCCGGCAATTCCTTGATTCATAGTCAAAAGGAGATTACACGAGTGATTGGAATTTCTTCGATACATCACCGTTTGGAGAAACATTGATTTGATCTGGCCAATGCCAACCTGCACGCGCACCACTTCGGCTCTGATTTTGTGTATATACTTTATTAGAACCGGAGGCGATGACGAGCAGGAGTCAGAATGATTAACCCGTTAACCTACACCCCAAAAGGCGACAAGCAAAATTCCGACTATTTCAATGAATACCGCATGAAAATTTATGAGCGGCGTCAAACGGTGGGTTTGCAGGATTTATATGGCGATATGTGTGCGGTCATCATTCAGGTTCAAACCGGCGATGCCCTTAATTACTTGAAAGAGCTCTATATCATGACGCCATATCGCTACAAAGCCAGTTATATCAGCGATACCCATAAAATATATTGCCTGGTCAATACCACGGAGTCGCCTGTTTTGATTATCCTTGAGCCCTTGGATCCCAATTTTCGTGATGACATTACCCGCATCAATAAAATGTACCCCAATTCCCGGGAAAAATTTAATGCGCGTTATGTTGGTGAACTGTTTAAAACCAAGGATAAGCAGGAAACGCGAGAAATTCTTACCGCGCAGGGGTTTCATTTCTGTGAGCCTGAAACCACTGAAAATAAATTTTACTGCAACGGCAATTTTGCATTTACCAAACTGTCGGATTATTCATTTAATGCCTTAGGCTATACCGATAAAGACCTGCTTGACTTTGAAAGCTTGAATCTGGGGCAGCCTTTTAGCCTGACCAAAGCCCAGCAGAAAGTGCTTGATAACATGGATCAATTAAGTCTGGACAAGGGCATTAAACCCTTGTTAAAAGGCATTGATCACATGGCCACCCGCATTCTCGCAGGGGAGCGGGAAGATGCAATTTTAGAATTATTATGCCTGTCCAATTATTATTTCTGGGGCGCTTATAATATCAGCGACATGAATTCTTCCACCAATGTCAATCGCACCGCGCATGGTCATGATATTAAATCGCCCGCCAAGGTGTTTACGGCCAATAATACCCCTTTTATGGTTAATTCGTTCGAGGGCTTGCCAATGCCCACGGAGAACTTTGTTAGAAATTATGGCCGGCGTATGCACCATATTGCCATTGAAGTGGTTGATGGCGATCACCCGAGCGGCCTTAAAAACATAGATTACGTGGTCAATACCCTGCAAAACGAGCTGTCCATTCCTTTTTTGGCCCAGGTTTTCGGATCCTGCGGCACGGAGCCGGATTTAAAACAAATTTTTTCCAAACACTCCCCTTACTCGATTCTTATAACGGAATACGTCGAACGCTGCCATCAGTTTGACGGGTTTTTTACCCGTGAAAATGTCGCGGCTTTAACAGAAGCCGCAAGCCTGGATGAGACCGTGCAGCAGCACAGTAAAAAGCATGGTTTGGTAGGGGATTAAAGGAGAGTTGCTCTGTTTGGCAAAGAATCATGAACTTGTCTACGCTTAGGAAGAAGCCAAGAAAAACTGGAGAAAAAAATGACTTCGCACATTGATGATACACCCAGTGAGCCACGCTCATCGTTTAAAGAGCGATATCAAGAGGTAAAACCCCTGACAGATACAGATAAGCTGATTATTGAGTTGGAAAGACAGCTTAAGCATGTGGAAAGTAAAGGCAAACCCGGGGGGATGCATGAGCAGAAGGCTAATGTGATTCGAGCGGCTATAGATATGTTAAATGGAAATGGCTCTCTTGATGACCTACGCAACACGATAACAGAAAATCCTCGTTATAATGAAGCTACTTTCAGGAGCACTACCGAGTCGTTGGTAAACCGGGCTATCACGATGCAACAGGATATAGAAAGCGGCATGAAACCCAAATGAAAAATGACCCCATCAGGATTTATGCTCTTCCTGAACAGCAGTCTTATTTTTATCGACCTGAGTTGTGGGATACTGGCCGTCACATAATGACTTTTCTTAGCGATGCTCATGACGTGCATTTGTTTCCCGAGGCCACGCTTAAAATGAATAAAATCCCGAATGGCTTGTTAGTCAGGAGTAAGAAACTACAGACTTTGTTGATGCCTGCAATATTACGCGACCCGGGTTGCGGCTTTTTGATTTTTCGCCTTCACAATCTCCGAGGAGAGCCCACACAGGCCATTGCTAAAACACTGCTGCAATTTTGCCAGCATTTAGAGATGGATGAAGCCTATTTTTCCCTGTCACACTGGCGTGACGTCTTATGCCAGGGGGTTGACCAATACTCCGCAGGAAAAGAGCCCTTTTCCAATACCCGTTTTGATCTGGATCCTGACGCCTTGTATCTTGAGCTGGATAAAGATGAACTGAATCGGGATTTGAGGCGAGTCAGCAATACCATTGAGCTTAAAACCTATGCGCCTGCATCAGAAAAATCACAAGAGGCTGAAGAGTTGTTGGGTTTTATCCATACCGGCAGTGAGTATTTTCCTGCTGTACTTCATGAAGAATGGGCGAGTTTTGCTGCCACGTTTTGCTATATGCATCAACTGGCTTCTGATGAGCAGATTGCCCAAGGACTTTTCGGTATTCCTGCCGACGATGAAAAGGGGTATCAATACCAGCAGGCCCTTAAAGCCGTGATGAATTATTGTTTATTCAAGCGGTATTGGTTGTTTCATCAGTTACGTGATTTTTTAGCTGAACGATTCAATATCATGAGTACGATTATGAGCGATCATTGCCACGCTGGGCTCTTTGAGGTTAAAGAAAACAATGGGGATTATTTATTGCAATCCCGAGGCGTGCAATTGTTATCCCATCCGCATTTGCCGTATTTGATCGCTGGGCAGAAAGAGTCGGAATCCTATCTGTTCAATACAAACGCAACAACCCTGGCATACTGCGGCCATGGCACCAGCTACGCTTTCGATGCGGCAAAGAATTACGGCCAATTGCTGGGCCAGCAGGATGCTTTGCATTGTTTACGGCAATTGCAGCATGTCATAGCCAATACCGGGATTGAAACGGAAAAATGTTTGCCTTATACCTACAACATCCGTCAGCAGAAACAATACCTTGAGCAGTTTAATCTTAAATTTATTCGGCTCTATCCCTTATTCAATTATCAAGGCCCTTATTTGCGGAGTGTCAGTCATGTCAATCAATCCACAGCATGAGGCATTGCCCATTCTGTTTGGTGATTTGGAAACCAGTTATTCCACTTGGCTTACGCTAACGAATTTATGCAATATTCATTGCAAATATTGCTTTAATTACATTTCCCATTGCAATGAGCATATGCCGTCCAAACTGGCTGTTGGTATTTTAAAGGCACAACTATTGGCCTTAAATAAGGACACAAATGAAACGTATTCTGTCATTTATTTCGGGGGTGAACCCACCCTGAATCAGGATGCATTGCTTGGGTCGATTGATTTTTTACTGGAAAATGATGTGCTTTGCCGCCAATGCCTGATGACCAATGGCGTATTTAACCAGAAACTCCTTGATCAATTAATCAATAAAAACATTGACTTCCAGGTATCCTTTGACGGCGTGTCCAACAATTTGCGCTTCAATAAAAATTTAACGAAACGCATCGCTAACGAGACCATTACTACCATAAAAAAACTCACGGACCATCATGAGTATGTCACCGTGCGTGCCACGATTCATGCTGATAATGTAAACAATATGTCAGATTTGGTTCGATTCTGCGCTGCCTATGGTGTATCGCGTTTGCAGTGTGCTCCCATTTGTGATTTTGGTGATGCCAAAGCGAATTTAGTTCGGCAACCGGAACTGCATGCTTATATGGCTTCGTTTGAGGAGGCAATCCATTTAGCCTCTGAGTATGGTATTGACATGGAGGTCAAAGGCGCGGCTCACTTGCAGGCGATGACAAGGCACAAAATGAAAATTCCGCTGGTATGGCTTCCGGATGGGCAGGTGGCAATGACCATTACGTATGCTTCATCCGCAATAAAAGGCGCTGAAAAAATCATCATCGGGCGATACAGTGAGGAAGAGGAAGCGATTATTTTAGATCAGGATAAAGTGGATAAACTGAAAAGCAATTACCAAAAAAACCGCCAAAAATACTGCGAGAATTGTCCCATTCGCGAACTATGCAGCGGCACGGTCCAATTCACCCCGTTTGCAACGGATACCTTTATTCCTGAGCGCGACCAGTATTTTTGTCAGTTAGCCGTGCGTATGGTTCAACAATTTCCTGTGGTTGCCTAAATGATCACCGTCCTCAAGAAGGTGCGGTCTGGGGAATATCAATTGCGTCTAAATCCCTTAATAAATCATCCAGTTTTTTGTGCGAATCAGTGCGAGGCGCTTTAAAAAAAGGCAAGCAAGTGCCCACGGTGCCGTGGACGCGGATCACCGCGTCAGCTATGTATTTTTTTACGCCGCGATGTTTATCTAATTCTGTGTGTGCATCCAGGATAAGCTGGGCATATTTTGTTCTTAAAGTGGCCGCATCTGCAATTTTGGACTCATCAAAATAGTCGCGGCGTAACTGTTGCAAGGTCTTGCATAAATTATCAGCCACGGTGTTGGCTTCTGAGTAACGCGGATTGCTTTTTGCTTTGGCTTCAAGCTGTTCTTGTTTGACGCGCATTTTTTCCACAGCCCAATCAAACGTAACGGCAGCTAACCATTCTTTATTCTCACCAATGATATTATCCCGAAACGCCTGAATGAGTTTTTTCTTTGAGTATTTTTTAGCTTCAGTTTTTTTCTTCTGGGCTTCCTGGCTTTCTTTGAGGATTTGCTGGTACTGCTTTCTAATCTCAGGGTTGGTTTTTGCGGATTGAATATGCATTTTTACCTGCTGTTTGCATTGCATATAGTGGGCATCGGTTGCCTTGATTAACTCACAAATCCTATCCAGGTGTTGCAATCTGCGTAGGAAAGCAGGGTAGCTGAGTTGCGATGCACTGAGAGTAGAATAATACTTTTCCAGACACCGTGTCATCGCACTGGCTAGCGCATGGGCAGCGCTTTGGGCTAAGCGCAGATCATAATCAAACCGCGTTACGCCCAGGATAAATCCCTTAAGTTCCTGGCCATTGGAAATCGTTTTTAAATTCTCGCCGACCCATTCGGCATTATTGTCAAAAATGGTGTTTAGGTTAGTCTCTTCGAATTTTAGATTAGTCGATAATTTGGCAAGGAGGCGGTTTGCTTTCTCCATGGCCCGAGTTAAGTCCGGGATAGACAGGGCTTCTTCAAATTGTTTGATAAACAAATCCAGTTCACGATGGTGCAATCCTTCAATTTCTCTTGCTTTATTCAGGCTATCTATCTGACTCAGTGAGACTTCATGAATAGTGGGCGGGTAAATCAGTTCCTGTAAACCCCAGTGGGTAACGCGGTTGATGGTTTTGAGTTTTGCAACCGCATTGACTTTCGTTTTTAATGCCTTCAATCCGTCGCCAAGGGATTCTTTCATATCAATCCTGTCAATAAAAAAACTTACAAAATCATTTCACGGCAAGCCGTTATTTACAAGCGAAAATGGTATAAAAAATCACTAAAAATCAGGCATTTTTAGCAAAATGTTCAAAAAGAATAATCAGACTGACGATCAGAATAAATTTTAAACCCATAGCCACCGGGTGTGTTTTAGAAAGGGCTGCCAGGTAAGCAAAGGGGTGGCGTTTAATGAGGGCTTTTAATACGATACGGGTCACATGGCTTGGTGTGCCGCGATGAGGGATTTCATGAATGGTGATATTGGGATTAAAATTTCCTTCGAGTATAAACCAGGTTGAGTTTTCAAAAGAACGGTTGATGTCTTCACACAAGACATCAAATCCTACAAACTCAAGGCCCAGGGTTTTAGCCGCCTTGACCAGCAAGCGCGCATTGTTGGGCAGAATGGTTTTGCCATGTGACCAAATATCACCCCCACGGCCGGTATTGACCGTATGGCACAATTGGATGATTTGCCCCGCTTTCGGAATACTCTCAAGGCTTAGGTTTTGCTCCTTAAGGCATTGTTGATATTCCTGATCAACAACCAGGGGAGAAATGGTTAATTTCTCGCTTAGCTTGTCACGCGCCACATTCGCGTGCTCGATTAATTGGGCAATGGTGTGTTGGCCATCGCCAACCACGCGGGCGGCAAAGCGCTCAACGACGCCAATAACCCGGTTTTTAAACACGAGAACGCGATATTCTTTAAGACCCTGATGGAATTCTTCTACCTGCATGGATTTATGGGTTTTTAGCTGTTCCTGCAGATAATGGTAAAGGGTTTCCATGTCCTTGATGTTACAGAGCACGTCACGTCCACGTACAGTATCCTGAGCCGGTTTGGCGACGAGTGGAAAATTAAAATGCTCTAATTTTTGCAAGAGGCGTTCTCGATTAAAGGTGGTTGCGAGAAACAGAGCGGCCTTGGGGACAGGAAAACCTGCTGCATCGAGCAGATGATTAGCAAGGTATTTGTGTTTGGCGAGGTAGATACTCGCGCCCTGATTAAAGGGTGTGATTGCCGCATGGAAAAAATAGGAGCGTCTGCCGAGTTTAATGGTCAAGACATTCAACTCAGGTTGAAAAAAGGCGGGTAATCCCAACGCGTGTGCTGTTTCTGCATAAATACGGATGTTTTTGTCCATAACCCTGTTGATTCATAAAGCATTCACTTAAGTTACCATACCCGAGACGCCTTGACAGTGCAATGATGACTAAAATTGCCTTGCTTGTTGGTACTGTGAGCAAAGTGGGAGTAGAATGGATTGGTGAGTCTCAACGCCTTCGTAAGCTGTCGCGAAGTCTTTTTCATTTTAAAAGGAATTAACTATGAAAATGCCACTTGTAGCGTCACTGATTTTTTTATCCTTTTCAGGTTTTGCCAACATAGCGGAGCTGCCTAAAGAAGAAATGGTTGCTGCCGGGTTAAGCGAGCATACCGTTGTCAGACAATACACCAATTTTCAGGACGTTGCAGATCATAAACAATGGTTCGCCCGCCATCAACCTTACCCCACTCAGGTCGTCCGGGTGCAGGGGGATCTTGGTGGGGAGCGTCATTGCGAGGCAGTCCTGAAGGAAATTGATGATTTTTTTGTTTCCAGAATCACGCATGAAAAATTTTTCTACAATACGCTGGTGTTTTGCGGCTATGATCCAAAAACAGAGTATGCGGTCCATTTTGCCATCAACAGTTATTTTGATCCTTTAAATGATGGTGCCATTTATTATCTTGAAAATTACCTGGGTTCACACAATGGCCAGGATTTACTGGGTGTGCCTTTTGAGGTGGAGTCGGCAATCGGTGTGGCGGTATCCTTAAATATTGATGCCGGGGTTTTGAATCACCGCAATGACAGTACCTTGATTCGTTATCTGCATGACAATCAGAGCCATTTTTTTGCCAGCAACTATGATTTGATGAAAGAGTTAATTCAGGATATTTATGAGCGTTTTTATTCAAATGACCCCGATCTTATCCTGCCTTTTCTCAATCGCTGGTTTTATTCGTATGCAGATAGGACCTATGATAGCATTTTAAGCCGCGTCAATTACGTGGAGCTGCAGCCGGAACGCTTGTTTTTGATGGATAAGGAGCCGAAGGTCTATACGTCGCCTTTGAGAATGTATTTTGCTCATCACTGTGCCAAATACGAGAATAAACATTGTTTATAACCTTTTCCGGGCCATTGTGTGGCCCGGGTTTTATCCCGTGAGGAAAACATGTCAAACAAAGAATGGCCGGCATCAGACTATGCTATAGGTTCGTTTATTCAGGCCACCGTCGCCGATACGTTTTTACCGTTGCTAGATATTAAACCGGATGATGCGGTGTTGGATATTGGTTGTGGCAACGGCAGTTTTAGCTTAAAAATCATTGAAAAAGTACCGCAGGGTTCATTTCTGGGTGTTGATGCCTCGGAGAATATGTTGACCCTGGCGAGAGAAACCGCCAAAGCTTGCCAGAACGCTGATTGGCAACAGGCGGATGTACTGACGCTGCCTTTTGAGGGGGCGTTTGATTACATCGTTTCTTTTTGGTGCCTGCAATGGGCAGTCGATATTAAACAGGCGTTTGTAAATATCACGCGGGCGCTTAAACAAGGGGGGCGATTCTTTACGCTATTCCCCACGGGGGATGATCCGTTCATGTGGACGTTTAACCACGTCAGGGATTCGGGGCAGTTTGCTTCCCTGCGGGCATTTAAACCGCCGGTCGATTATTCCCGATTGCACCAGGGTATTGAGACGCTTAACGTGTTGCCGCTTAAAACAGTCGATATACAACGAGTAGATGAAGCCTTGACCCTGCCTTCTTTAGACACCTTCCGCAAATTTGTGAACGGCATCGCGTTTTTTCATGGGCAACTTGAGCTTGAAGAAATTAAACGAATCAATGAAGCCATGGTACAAGCCTATGCCGAAAAAGTGAAGGAGCATTATCAGGGTAATTGCCTGTTTAAATTTTCAGTGTTTGTCGTCACCGGTGAAAAATAACTGCCCCGACTAGTATCAGGGCAGAGTTAGAATTTGTCCGCCGTGGCTAAATCCCAGTATTTTTTATAACTGGGCGGGATATCCGAACCTAAAAGCTGACCGGGCTTTAAGTAGTCATAAATTTCACAAAACGATTTCACGGATTCCTCACTGACACGGCGCATCAGGAAATCGGGTTTTAAATCGCTGGGGTTGGACAGACCCATGGCGCCCACCATCTCCAGAAAACTCTTCATGGTATTGCGATGATAATTGACCACACGTTGCTTTTTGACATCCACCACCAGACCGCGTTGCAGGCGTTCATTTTGAGTCGCAACCCCGGTAGGGCAGGTGTTGGCATTGCATTGTTTGGATTGAATGCAGCCGATGGCCATCATCATGGCTCGTGCAGCATTGCACATGTCAGCTCCCATGGCAATTTTCGCCACCAGATCATAGCCGCTGTAGACCTTGCCGCTGCAAATCACCCTGATTTTGTCACGTACATTGATGCCGACCAAGGCATTGTGCACAAACACCAACGCCGCCTCCAGAGGCTCGCCAACCCGGTTGGTGTATTCAAGCGGAGCGGCTCCAGTACCGCCTTCGGCGCCGTCAACTGTGATAAAATCCGGCAGAATATGAGTCGCCAGCATAGCTTTGCAAATGCTTAAAAATTCTTCTTTTCGACCCAGGCACAGCTTAAAGCCAACGGGTTTACCCCCCGATAAATCGCGTAATTTTTTCACAAATTCCAAAAGGCCAATCGGTGAATTAAACGCAGTATGTGCAGGAGGAGACAGGACGTCTTCCTCCATTTTCACTTTCCTGACCCGTGCTATCTCCGGTGTTAATTTGGCCGCTGGAAGGATACCGCCATGCGAGGGTTTCGCACCTTGGGACAATTTAATTTCAATCATTTTGACCTGTTCGCGGTTGGCCTCAATTTTAAACTCCTCTTCGCTGAAACGGCCCTGATCATCGCGGCAGCCAAAGTAAGCTGTCCCTAGCTGAAAAATAATATCGCCGCCTTGTAGATGATAGGGGCTTAAACCGCCTTCGCCGGTATTATGGGCAAAGCTGCCGAGCTGCGCTCCCTTATTTAGGGCCATGATGGCATTGGGCGATAACGAACCATAACTCATGGCTGAAATGTTTAAACGCGAGGCACTGTAGGGTTTTTTACAATCTGGTCCGCCGACAATGATGCGCGGTTCGACTTCGGAGACATGCTTGGGTGCCAGGGAATGCAATACCCAGGTATACCCAACTCGGGTAATTTCCCGTTCGGTGCCGAAAGGAACAGTGTCGCGCACATTTTTGGCGCGCTGATAAATAAGGGAGCGTGCTTCGCGGTTGAATGGCCTTTCCGCTTCATTATCAGCAATAAAATACTGCTGGATTTCCGGGCGGAAAAACTCAAGGAGGTAGCGTGAATGACCAAGCACCGGGAAATTGCGTAAAATGGTGTGTTCTTTTTGGGTGATGTCGTAAATCCAGAGAATGATGATGGGTGTTAATACCGCCAAAAACCAAATGGTATCATGCAGCATCACCAGAAACAGCAGGATGCCTAATAAAACCACTCCAAAACCGATATACCATTGGCGTCGCATCGTGTTCTCTCTCCTTGAAATCATGCTCTTGATTATAGGTATATTCCTGCTCATTAAACAACGTGAATTTGACAAACGCGCCTGACTTTTTAAAATGAAAGGATCTTTTTTTAAAGGATGCTTCATTTGCCGCACTCAGCCCCACCCTCGCGTGTAAAGATTGATGCCGAAGGGCATTACACCCTGTTTCCTGGTGTGACAGTCATTTGTCCCATCAGGGATGAAGACAAGCCTTTTTGGTCGCTGATTTATCAAATACTCGCCGAGGAAAAATGGCTATTACGCTATTTTTCGCCCCTGCCATTGGACAGTTACCACATGACGGCCATCAACCTGTTTACCGAAGCTTTGGAGGGAGGAAACGATTGGGGTGGGTTTCTGTCTCAACACCGTTCTTGTTTACACCGTTTAAAAACCAGTCTTGACCGGCTGCACCTGTTGCCTGTGCTGACCATTGAGAAGATTGTGGTCAGCGATGTCATTCAGCTTTATGGTCATCTGCCGGCACAAACGCGTGAGGATATTGTAACGCTGGCGCGTCAATATGATCTTGAACACAAAATACCGCGGGTTTTTCATATGACCCTGGCGTACCGCTATCAAAAGCCAGCCGATGAGTGCCTGCAAACCATCACCCATGAGGTCAGCGGCAGGCTTGAAAGCCTATTGCAACGCCACAGCTACACGTGGCCTCTTAAGCCCGCCGCTTTGTATTCCTTCAACGACATGACGGCGTTTACACCATGGGATGCGCCAGGGCCTTAATCAATGACGGCTGCCATCATACAGGCCGCACAGGTAACTGTGGGTGGAGTCGGCCAGGGCCTCGAGATGGTAGCCGCCCTCGAGTACGGAAATAATATGATCCTCACAATAGTTCGCGGCAAGGTTGGCGAGCGTATGCCCAAGCCAATAAAAATCGTCTTCATCCAGATTTAAACCGCCGATGGGGTCGCGCTTGTGGGCGTCAAAGCCTGCGGAAACAAAGACAATATCCGGTTTGAAAGCCTGTAGGGGCCCGAGAATAGCTTCTTCGAAGCGTAGCCGGTATTCCTCGCCCGAGGTCCCTGCCGCAAGGGGCAGGTGGATAAGGTTCGGGTGATTATAGACCAAGGGCGTAAAAGGATAAAAAGGGTGTTGAAAAGAAGAGCAGAAAAGGACCTCATTCTTGTCTTTTAAAATGTGCTGGGTGCCATTGCCGTGGTGGACGTCAAAATCCACGATGGCTGCTCGTTTTACGCCGTAATGCTTGATGGCGTAAATGACCCCGCTGGCAATGGTATTAAAAAAACAAAACCCCATGGCCTGATTGTATTCCGCATGATGCCCAGGCGGCCTGACCAGGCAAAATACGTGCGTTGCCTGCTGCTGATATATTTTATCCACGGCTTGAATAGCGCTGCCGGCGGCATGCAAGGCAGCGTTTAGAGAAAAGGGATTCATCAGGGCATCAGGACCGACGGCTTTATACCCCTGTCTGGGCGAGGCGGCCAAAACGTGATCAACATGCGCTTTGGCATGGGCGGCGTAAAGCCATTGGCTGTCAATGGGTCTTGCGCTATGCCATTGCAGGGGCAGAGCAGAGGTTTGTAATACCTCCATGATGGCTTCAATCCTCGCCGGTGACTCGGGGTGAAATTGGCCCATGTCATGCAGCTGGCAAGTTTCATGGGTAATGATATCAATCATGGCAGATGAAGGATTAAGTTCTATTTTAAAATTATAGCATTAACTGGATTAAAGCCGCCGCAGAAAGGCGGCGGTTTATTATTTACAGCGGCTTGAGCTTGATGAGGGTCGCCATTGAATTCCACGCATAAAGCGCGAAAAGCAGGGCATTGAATGGTTACGCGCGTTGACCTGCGCTTCGTTACATTTTATGAGACTGGTTATTCTCGGGTTCTTTTGAAAACTCTTCGTCTTTGGGTGCACCTGTGGAGGCGAATTTATTAGCCACTGTGCTTAAAAAACTTATATTCGTTCCCTGTAACAAGCTCAGGAGTGATGCCATTTTCATCAATTGTTCCAGTTTTTCTTCCAGCTTCTCTTGTATCTTTGCCTGCACCTGGTCTTCGCTTAAGATCGTATCGTTATCATAAACCAGCCAGTTATGTGCATGATCCCCACAAGGCCGAGTGATATGCAGGTGATTGTCGTGATGACGGATGTTTTGGGCATCTTTCGGGATTGTCGTTTTGCCAAATAAACCGCCGGCATAAAATGTCACCTGGGGAGTGGCTGGGGATACTTCACTCTTTTTAGTCGTTTGTGGGCTGGATGGGGGGTATTAGGCATAACGTGCTCCTTGAGTTAAAAATCAATAAAGTCATTTTATGGCGTTGATTTTACAGATAATTACAAGAAAAGGTAGTTTTTTGGGGCAATGATTTTATTTCTCCAGGTGAAGGCGTCAGGACGTCCTGTTTGAATGGCCTCTTTTCACAAGCTATCGAAATAAATAAGACGGCGGTACATAGACAGCGCGGGCAAGACACGGGTTTGGCCAGCCTTTCTCTATGAGTTCAGCCCTTTCTCTGTACCCCGCTTTTCTCTGTAACTCCGCTTTTCTCTGTCATTCCCGCTTTTATGTGTTATTCCACCTTTTCTCTGTCATCCCCCGCGCAGGCGGGGGACCCATCCTTTCCCTCTACATGACCTCCGCCAGATGGGCATACGCTTTGCGTGCATACTCTAAGGGTGGCGCTTTGGCAGGATCCTGTTCTGCTTCGACAATCAGCCAGCCCTGGTAATCCAATTGCCGTAATTCGCACAGCACTGTGGCGAAATCGAGTTTGCCATCCCCGGGTACAGTGAATACACCTTGGCGAACAGCGTCCATAAAGCTCAGTTTTTGGTGCTGTACCTGATAAAAAATGTCTTCACGGATGTCTTTTAAGTGCACATAACGAATGCGACGGCCGTATTTTTTTATCAACTGCACGGGATCAATGCCCGCAAAAGCCGCATGACCGGTATCCAGCAGCAGAGAGACAAGCTGTGGGCTGGTGTGTTGCATCAGGTAATCAATTTCCTGCTCAGTGAATACGCCGGTGCCGGCATGATAATGGTAGACGACCTGCATATTGAAATCGTGGGCCATGCGGCCTAAGGTATGGAGTCCCTGAATTAAGTGTTGCCATTGTGTGCTGGTGAATTCGGGTTTAGTGTTGCCTAAAATAGCTTGCGGCGTATTCTGAATGGCGCCGCCACATTCACAAACATTAACGAATTGAGCGCCTAAAGCACGCATGAAACTTAAGTGATTGAGAAAGCGTGACAGCGTGGCGTCATATTGCTCGGTTTCCGTGAAAAAGGTACTGAACCAGGCGCTTGCCATTTCAAGACCATGTGCAGCCAGGGATTGTTTAAGTTCGGTTAGATTGCGGGGATATTTATTGCCCATTTCCGTGCCCACAAAGCCTGCCTCGGCCATTTCACGGATGCATTGCTCAAATGTGATGTCGTTGCCTAAAGAGGGATCATCATCATTGCACCAGTTGATGGGGGCGATACCCAGTTTGATGGTCATCGTATTGCTCCTTTAATAATCTTTAATTGTTTCAAGACGACGGGTCGCGTGTTCATAGGCCTGTTTCACCTGCGGTGATTTGGATTGAGCTGCAATCCCTACCCGCCACCAGGTGTGGTAACCCTGACTCATGGTTTTGGGTAGAACCGGTAAAACAATGACGCAACTCTGTGTTTCCCTTTTAGCCGCCTGTAAGGCTTCATCCAGTTTTGCATGGTCTTCTGCATAAAAACTTGTTGCTCCAAGCGCTGCGGCATACTGACAAAAATCAATGGCCAGGTATGCTCCCCGTAACTGACCGGATTGGGCATCACGGTAGCGGAATTCATTGCCAAATCCCTGGCTGCCATGGGCTTCCTGCAGGTTGCGGATGCATTGATAACCGTGGTTATCAAAAAGAATGATGGTGATTTTTTTATGCTCCTGAATACACGTGACTAATTCAGAATGCATCATCAGGTAACTGCCATCCCCTACCAGCACATAAACCTCACCCGTATCCCCCTTGGCGAGGCGCACGCCCAGTCCCCCGGCGACTTCATAACCCATGCAGGAGTAGGCGTATTCGAGGTGGTAGTCTTTAGGCTGTTTGCATTGCCATAAGCGATGCAAATCCCCGGGGAGACTGCCGGCGGCACTGACAATGACATCCTCGGCGGTGACAAATTGATTGAGTTGGGCAAGGACGGCCGTTTGCTCAAGACCCTTGGCGCGGGTGGGCTGGCTCAGTCGTTTCAACTCTTGTTCCCAGCCGAGACGGTATTCTCTAATCTGTTGTTGATAGGGCAGGTCGGTCTGGTAATCATTCAAGGCCTGCGATAATTGTTCAAGTCCAGTGCGCACATCAGCTTTTAGGCTTAAGCTATCCATTTTCACGCTGTCAAAACGGCTGATGTTGAGATTGATGAACTGGCAATCGGCGTGATTGAATCCCGATTTGGAGGCTGTTGTAAAATCAGAAAGCCGCGAGCCGGCTACCAGAATAAGGTCTGCTTCGGCAGCGAGGCGGTTAGCCGCTGCTGAGCCCGTGACACCGATTCCGCCGACATAAAAAGGATGCTGGGCCAACAGGGCGCTTTTCCCCGCCTGTGTTTCAGCCACCGCAATCCCATGTCGGGCGGCGAAGTCAGCCAGGGTCGCTGCAGCCAGCGAATAATGCACGCCGCCTCCGGCGATGATGAGGGGGCGTTTTGCCCGCTTGAGTAAACCCACGGCCCGCTGCAGGGTATCCTGTGGCAGCGCGGGTCTGTCAATAAACCACAGGCGTTTACTGAAAAACGATTCCGGGTAATCGTAGCATTCGGATTGCACATCCTGCGGCAGGCAGAGGGTCACAGCACCTGTGTCTGCCGGATCGGTGAGCACGCGAAACGCGTTGAGGCAGGCGGTCATGAGCTGTTCCGGACGGGAAATCCTGTCCCAATACCGGCTGACTGGTTTAAAACAATCATTGACAGACAAGGTGTAATCATGCGGCACTTCAAGCTGCTGCAACACCGGATCGGGCTGGCGGCAACTGAACACGTCCCCGGGTAAAAGCAGCAAGGGAATGCGGTTGGTGGTGGCTGTTGCGGCGGCGGTGACCATATTGGTCGCACCGGGGCCAATAGATGATGTGCAGGCAAAAATTCTGAGGCGATTATGCTGCTTGGCAAAGGCAATGGCAGTATGGGCCATGCCCTGCTCATTGTGGCCCTGGTAATAGGTTAGTCCCTCGGCGTCATATTCCAGGGCTTCACCAAGGCCTGTGACGTTGCCATGCCCGAAAATGCCGAAGACGCCCTCGACGAAACGTTGCTCCACGCCATCCATGACCACGTATTGATTGGCTAAAAAGCGCAAAAGCGCCTGAGCCATGGTTAAACGAATTTTGTTCATGCTGTTCCTTAACTTCTTATCCTTGCCATGTACGCCATTGCGACTTCGGATCACGTGTCCAGGCGTGTTCATCCTGGAAGGTGGGGGTTAAATAGGGATTATCCGGTTGATGGCGAATAAACCACAGTGTGTACATGGTGTAACCCGGTGCGGTGCAATGGGCATGCGTTTGTCCCTTAGCAATTTGGAAGGTGTCATTGTGCTCAATGCGCAATACGTCCCGGCCATTTTCACCAAAGGCAAAGCCCTGCGGTTCAGAAAAGCGGTAATGATAAATTTCCGGTTGCGGGTGGGCATGCGGTGGGTAGCTGGACCAGCGACCCTGAAAGGTGATGATTTCACCGACAACGAGATTCGATTCGGGACGATTCCGTTTATCGAAGGCTGTTCGGACAATACGATAAGAGGTATCGTCGAGCAAATCCTTGCCGCGATGGTCGCATTCAAGCAGATTGCTCTCATCAAAAAAGAGAGGCGTAAATGCTTGATTGTTTTCTGTTTCAATCAGCATGATCTCACAATCACTTAAGGCTTCAACATAAGCCGGTGTACTGGCAGGGCAGTGAAGGATGCGGGGCAGCTGTGAAAAATAATCCGTTCGTTCGGCTTCTTTTTTCAATGATTGATAGTGAAAAATAACCCGGCCAGTCATTAGCAGCGCTGCAAATTCATAATGGGTATCGAAGTGAAATGTTTGACCGCTTTTTAAACGCAGGGAACTGAAGTTCATGCCAATAGGCAACGTGGTTTTTTGCATGTCGACAATGCGGTTTAAACCGTCTTTGAACCCCTGGGGTTGTTTAAGCAGTGTTTCCGACTGCGACGGGGGGAGTAATTGTTGATGAAGCCTGGACAATTCGTCACTGGACCAGATGGCCGGGTCCCGGCCGTAATGGCTGATAAAATAATTTAATTCAGGCCAGAAGGGGATGGCGGGTGCGCAGCCATGGCGGGTTACCACCAATGCGCCGCAGGCATTGGCATAGGTTGTTGCCGTGTCGAAGGATTCGCCTTTCAGCAAACCGCAAAGCAAACCAGCCATGAAACCATCGCCAGCGCCAAGCACATTGAGTACCGGTACCGGGAATGGTTTGGCGGATAAAGGGGAGTTGTCATGAGCGAAGTAAACCGCACAGCCTTTTTCGCCCTGTTTCATGACGATGGGCGCAGCTGTAAAGTCTCGAATCGTTTGCAAAGCCTTGTGAGTATCCTCGCTGCCGCCCGCGATGCAGATTTCTTCCTCTGTGCCGACGACCAAGGCACACTGAGGCAAAATCTGTTGATAGGTCTTAGTGACGCGGCGGCTGGTTAAATAGCGCAGTTCGCCATTGCCCCGATCGGTTAATCCCCATAAGACTGGGCGGTAATCCAGATCCAGAATGACGGCGGTGCGGGTTTTTTTAGCCACGTTCACCGCATGGCGGCTGGTGGCAAACATAGCGGACGTCGACAAACCCGTGCCGGTGATGAGCAAGGCTTTGGCTTCAGCCATCCTGTCTTCCTGGACATGCTCCGGTTTTAGTTGTATGTCGGCACAGTCGTTGCGGTAAAACATCAGGGGAAAATCATGCGGCGGTTTAATCCCCAATAATACCAGGCCCGTTAAATGCTGGCTCGATTCCTGGAGCAGGCTGATGTCCACCCCTTCCTGCATCAATGTTTGTTTGAGGAAGGTACCCATGTCATCCTTGCCGACGCAGGAAAACATCATGGCCTTTAACCCAAGCCGTGCCGCACCCACGGCAATATTGCCGGCACAGCCGCCTAAATATTTTCTAAAAGTCTGCGCATCCACCAGGCTGCAACCTACCTGTTCGGCATAGAGGTCTACGGCGACACGCCCCATGACAATGACATCAACAGGGCGATCGTTATCAACGGCAAACTCGGTCTGCGTCATAACCACCTCAATCCAGATGAACAGGAAGGCCCGTGGCCAGTGATTGCTTGGCCGCACGGGCTATGCGCAGGGCCTGAAGGCCATCCCACCCTGACACCGGGCTGGGTTTCGACTGTTGCCAGGCGTCATGAAATGCCAGCAATTCCGCAATGAAAGCCTGTTGATAACGTTCCAGAAAAAAGAATTTGGGGTTAGCGGTGGTGGTGCTGTTTTGACGGTAATGCTTCACCGTGTGATTGGGTTGATTATCCGCGAGCAGCATGCCTTGGGACCCGAAAGCTTCAATGCGTTGATCATAACCGTAGACGGCCTGGCGGCTGTTGTCGATAACCCCTAAAGCGCCATTGGCAAAACGAAGCTGTATAATGGCGGTGTCCACATCCTGGCAGGCTTCAAAATCCGGATCGATCAAGACGGCGCCGCTGGCGTATACCTCAACCACTTCGCAGGACGTTAAAAAACGCGCCATGTCAAAATCGTGGATGGTCATGTCCATAAACAGATCGCCGGAGGTCGCGGCATAACCCTTGGGAGGGCAGACCGGATCACGGGAAGAAATACGCAGAATCTGCAGGGAACCAATATCACCTGCTCTAATTTGGGCCTGCAAGGTAGCAAAACTGTGATCAAAGCGGCGGTTGAAACCCAATTGCAGCAAAGTATGATTTGCCTCGACGCGGGTTAAGGCCTCCTGAATCGATTCTTCGGTAAGACCGATGGGTTTTTCACAAAAAATGGCCTTGCCGGCAGCGCTTGCGGCCTTAATCTGCTCGATGTGCAGGGACGAGGGCGAGGCAATCAGAATTGCGTCGATATCCTCACGCTCTATGATGTCGCGGCTATCGCCGCTGATGAAGGGGATTTGCAATCTTTCGGCCCAGGATTTGTCCAGAGCCGGATCGGCAATGGCCATCAATTGAAATTGCGGCAGATGGAATTGAATGTTTTCCGCGTGCAGTTTGCCAATGCGTCCAGCGCCAAGGATGCCGAGACGGCAGCGTTTATAAGTTAAATAAGTCATGGTGTTTTTTCCAAAGTGAAGTCAATCGTATGATCCGGTGTCGACGCGGTTGGCCAATGTCTCTCAGTGGCAATCCATTCGACAGGTTTTCTTCAATTTTTTCAAGGCTTATGCCTGAGGTTTCGGGGACAAAATAATAGGTAATGGCGAAGGCCAGTAAACAAATGAGGGCAAAACCAAGAAAAACCGTGCTTTCGCCGAATCGTTCATATGCCTGAAGAAATGAAATAGAGACGGCAAAATTAGCGGCCCATTGCATCAGAGTGGCGAAGCTCATGGCAAACCCGCGCACGCTGGATGGATAAATTTCGGCAATGATGACCCAGAACAGTGAGCCTAAACTGATGCAATAGCCGATGACATAGAGTGTCATGGCCGACAACAGGAAAAACGGCGATGGGGCGGGCGCGCATGCAAAGGAAAGACTTACCGTTAAAAGGCTCAGGCAGGCCAAAAAAGTTCCAACAAGCAATAAAAAGCGGCGGCCATGGCGATCAATAAGGCAGGCTGTTATGGCGGTAAAAATGAAATTAACCAGGCTGAGCCAGAACGTGGCCAGGATGGCCTGTTTAATCGGTGTGAATCCGGCGTCATGAAAGATCATTGGCCCATAAAACAAAATGGCATTGATGCCTGATAATTGTTGAAAAATGCCGAGACTGACGCCAAGCAGTAAAAGTGCCGCAAGCGGCGGTTTCAGGAGGATTAAGCGGCTTGTCCGCGATGGGCTCTGGTGTCTTTTTATTTCCTGTAACTCAGTCATTACCTCCACGTGACTGCAACGAAGCCGTTTTAAGGCGTCGCATGCTTTGTCCTCCCCCTGGTGTTTCATTAACCAGCGCGGTGAGTGGGGTACACAAAACAGGCCGAGGTATAATACCAGCGCTGGAAGAATACCCATGGCTAGCAGCAGTCGCCAGCTGGAAGACGATACATCATGAAGGGAGTACCCCAGAAGATAAGCAGCGGCCTGACCGGAGGTAATGGCAAGGCCATTAATCAGCACCAGAGCCCCGCGTTTGTCCTTGGGCGCCATTTCGGCGATATAAAGCGGCGCTGTGTAGGAGGCCACGCCAATGCAAAGCCCGATTAACAGCCGGCCGGTGAGCAAGGCCGTCAGGCTATTGGCCTCTGCACAAATCAGGGTTCCGACTATAAAGAGCAACGCCACGGCTTTCAGCAGGGAACGTCGACTTATGCGGTCAGCGATGAGGCCGCTTAAAGGAATGCCGCAGACTGAGCCGAGTAAGCTGGCACTGACAACCTGTGACCATTGCCAGGTGCTTAAGGATAATTGCGCTGAAACCTGATGGTGAATATCGGCAATGACACTCGAATCAAAACCGAAAAGAAAGCCGGATAATCCTGCAATGGCTGCAACAAGTACAACAAAACGATTAATCCCACGGTTCATAGCGATGGCATAAGTCCTTTTATTTTCGCTGCCAATGCTAACACTGTCGTGCACAATCGTAAATGCTACGCTTGTTTAGGCCAGTAAACTGCTGTAATTTAAAAGATATTATTAAATGGCGTAGGACCGTCTTAAACCATGCGCAAATTCATTGCTACCCTGCTATTGCCTGCCTTACTGTCGCCGCAGTTCGCCCTGTCTTACAGCATGCGTCATGCCAGCAAACCCTTTGTTCCTATGGTTGATAATCAAGCTTTTCGAGATGAAATCATCAACTACGTGCGCGGTATTGCCATTAACCAAATCAAACAGGTTCCACTAGAGAATCTGCAGACGCTGGATGCTACCTGGAATAATGCCTACCAAAAATCAGACTGGGGTGTGCATGTCAGCCTTTATCACCTGGGCAATAAGGTCGGCGAGGGAGCAAGCCATGGGCCAAGCCTCGCGGCTGTCCTAAAAAAAGCCACGGAAATTGCCCTGAAACCGCAGCCGACTGATCGTTTGAATGAAAAGGAATTAAATCATTACCGCTTCAAAGTCGCGTTTGATTATTATCCGGCGAGACGGTATTCCTTCATTGAATATGGCGAAAAGGGCCTTGAATTAACGGGCAGTCGAGTGGCTGTTCGCACGATGAATGCAGATTCCCTGAAAACGCAGATAAAAAGCAGCGAAGCCTATTTACTGAAAACCATGCATCCGCAATTGCATGGGTTTTTCAAATTTTACAACGCGGGCAAAGACAAACAGCAGGCCTTACTGCGTACCATTTACTCATCTTCCAGTTTATACACCTTGCTGATGCTTTATCGAATGCATCCCGATGACCAGTTGGCGGCACAGTTTAAACCCATTGCCGAATTTATTCTTTCCAATCAGGTGAAAGACGGACCTCATGCCGGAGGATTTTATTACGGCTACAACCCCAAAAACAAAGAAAAATCCTGCCGGGTCGTGGTCGGCACCACATCCAAAACCATTTTTACCCTGCTTGAACTCAATCAATTCTACCCCAATGAACCCAAATACCTCGCCGCCGCTAAAAAGGCAGGCGATTGGTTATTGACCCGGGTGAATCAGGACGGCACGGTCAACCCTGTGGCGAGCTGCACCAGCGGCCAATGGAAAGACTATAAGAAACAATCCTTTCTTTATTCCGGGCAGGTCCTTTCAGCGCTTTCGCGACTCTATGGCGTGACGCATGATCAGCGCTACCATCAGGGAGCTGCAATAATTGCCGGGCAGTTTTTAAAGCAATTACAAACGCAGGGCTTCATCGTCGGTGATGATTATCGACCGGCGAATTCCATTTCTTCAAGCTGGGTGATGATGTCGCTGATTGATTTGGCAAAAGTACATAACAACCCGGTCTATCGCAAAACCATCGATGACATTGCCAAGGCCATTCTCGCGCGGCAGATCACGGATAAAAACGACATTTACAGCAATGGCCGCTACCTCGATGCAATGACGACCAGCGGCAATGGCTGGATCAATGAAGTCATGGGGGTGCTCTATCAATTCTGCACCCAGCAGGGGGGCAGTCAATGTCAACGGTATCAAGATGCCATGATGCTTACCAGCCGGTGGTTATTGCAGAATGCCTACACCGCAGAGAATACCTATAACGTCAAAAATCCTGAGCGGGCGATTGGCGGCTTTATAACCAATTTCACCACGCGTACGGTACGAACCGATGCGGTTTGTCACGGTGTAAACAGCTTGATTATGCTGCTTTCAAGTATTGGTAATAACAATAAAACACTGGTGGATTTGCCGGAAAGGCCATTAATCGAAATACTTCCGCTTCTGCGCGCAGGCAATGGGTTTTTATGAACGAACAAAGCAATAAAGACAGGGTGTATGAGTCTTATAACAAAATAGTCGATTGGTATGACGCGCATCGTAGCCGTGAACTCTTCGAAAAGCCTTATCTTGAGGCGGTTTGTGATGAAATACGCCGCAGCAGTAAAAAGATATTGGATTTAGGCTGCGGAACGGGCGAACCGATGGCGCGCTATTTCATTGAACAGGGATTTGCTATCACGGGGGTAGATGCGTCGGTGAACATGATTGAGTTGGCGCGTCAGCGCTTTCCCGAGCAGCGTTTCATCGTTGATGATATGCGCAATCTGGCGCTCGGCGAAACCTTTGATGCGATTCTCGCCTGGCATAGTTTTTTTCATTTACCGCCGGATGATCAGCGCGCCATGTTCAAGGTGTTTGAACAACACCTCAACGTTGGGGGTGTCTTGCTCTTTACCACCGACTTTGCCGAAGGGGAGATTTGGAGCGACAATGGCGGACAGAATCTTTATCATGCTTCTTTAAGCCTGGCAGAATATCAATATTTGCTGGCACTGCATCATTTTACGGTGCTGACACACAAGGTAAGAGATCACGACTGTGGCGAAGCCACGGTTTGGCTTGTGAAATATACCCACAAGCCGATACGCTGATGCCTTGGCTTTTAGGCGCTATAGGGCTTTAATGTGTTTATAGTACTCACATCGTAACCGGCATAAAATTTATTTTTTGTAGCCTGCGCCTCGGGCGGATGAATTAAATTGACCGTATCATAGCCCTTTTCTGATAAAAAAGAGGCCAAAAGCACTGCGCCCGATTCATCTAACTTGTCTTTAGACACGTTTTGGCATTGCAAGGCTACCGCTTTAGCCGCATTTAGATTAGAAGGGGCATAGTCCCATTGCTTTCCGTTAAAACAGAGGCGTAGGTGATGGATGTTCTTTGATTCAAGACTTAAAAAAGTGATAGAGAGAAGCCCGTCGACACTGCTGTCACGAATTAACCAGGGGGCTGAAAATTTACCACAGTTTTCCTCAACGATACCTTGCGCTGTTTCCGCATCAAGTTTGGCATAAATATAAGTAGAGCCTTTCTCTTTCGATTCAGTTTTAAATAGACCATGTTTTTCTATCATCACCTTCTCCTAAATTAAGACAATCCATATTACCTGTTTCAATGAATCAGTAAATATTTTTTACACATGCCGCATTGCATACACACACGGAACGATAGCAAATACTGCAAAAATTCAATCCTTAATCCGGTTTTAGCTGTTGACGCGGACCACCAGTATTGTACAATCCCGAATTCCGCGGAGGATCAAGCGGTTATTATCCTCGAACTTGCATTATCAGGAGTGTAATCAGGGTTCATGATGCCAACAACGACTGACCATAAAGCCTGTGATTTAATCCTGTTTGGCACCTTGGGTGATCTTGCCCGGCGTAAGCTCCTTCCTGCCCTGTATCAACTGGAGAAGGCCAATCTATTGGCGGAAGAGACTCAACTGATAGGTTGTGCACGCGATCCCCTGAACCGTGACCAGTATCGCCAGTTTTTAAAAACCAACCTTGAACGGTTTGTGACTGAGCCGCTCGATGAGGCTGTGTTAAATCGTCTACAGCAACGCAGTATTTATGTGCAAATGGATTTAAGCCAGGCCGCGGATTATCGTAGACTTCTCGATGCCGCATCGTCCAAACAACGCACGCCGGTCAGCTATCTGGCCGTGCCCCCCTCATTATTTGGAGCCATCAGCCAGGGTTTAGCCAGTGTGGGTCTGGCTGAGGGGGCTGCGCGTATTGTTCTTGAAAAACCCATCGGTCATAATCTGGCCAGTTCTATTGCCACTAATAATCAGGTGGCCGATTATTTTAATGAAAATCAGATTTATCGTATTGATCATTATCTCGGTAAAGAAACCGTATTGAATTTATTGGTGTTGCGTTTTGCCAATTTCATTTTTTCATCGAACTGGGATCGTACGGCCATCGATCATGTTCAGATTACTGTCGCCGAAGCCGTTGGGGTAGAAGGGCGTTGGGGCTATTATGATGACGCTGGCCAAATGCGGGACATGGTGCAGAACCATTTGTTGCAAATCCTGTCATTGATTGCCATGGAGCCGCCGGTCAGTCTCAATGCCGACAGTATTCGCGATGAAAAATTAAAAGTGCTTAAAGCCTTGCGTCCCATTGATTCGGACAATGCGATAGATAACACGGTAAGAGGGCAATATGTCGGCGGCCATCTGGGTGGCACGCCGGTTCCCGGCTATTTAGAGGAAGAGGGAGCGCGTGCCGCGAGCACCACGGAAACCTTTGTCGCACTCAAAGTCGCTATTGATAACTGGCGTTGGTCCGGGGTTCCTTTTTATCTGCGAACAGGCAAACGCATGGCGAAAAAACAAAGCGAAGTGGTTATTTATTTTAAATCGCAGCCGCATAATATTTTTGCCGCTACCTGCCCGCAGTTAAATGCCAACAAGCTGATTATCCGATTACAGCCGGATGAGGGGGTGGAAATTCAAATCATGAATAAAATCCCAGGCCTTGGCGAAACCATGCAGCTTAAAGAAAGCCAACTCGATTTAAGTTTTAATAAAACCTTCGAAACCTTACGAATCGCCGACGCATACGAGCGCCTGCTACTGGAGGCCATGCTGGGTCATCAGTACCTGTTTGTCCGCCGCGACGAGGTTGAGCAGGCTTGGCAATGGGTGGACGGGATTCTCAAGGCCTGGGAAGACGTCGACGTGCCTCTACATAGCTACCCCGCGGGCTCGTTTGGACCTGACGCGGCAGAAACGCTATTAGCCCGGCATCATCATCAATGGGATTAACAGATGCAATTAAATCATTTTAATGATTCAGACTTATTAAACGAACAGTTTGTCAAGGACATGACCACCATTCTTGGCGAGGCCATCGCGGAGCGTGGACAGGCTTACCTGGTGGTTTCGGGGGGCAGCACGCCAAAAACCTTGTTTCAGCGTCTGGCTAAAGCCGATTTGGACTGGCAAAAGGTGACCATTACTCTGGCTGATGAACGCTGTGTTGCGCCCACCGATCCCGACAGTAATGAAACCCTGGTTAGGCATTATCTCCTGAAGCATCAGGCGGCCAATGCTCGCTTTATCAGCCTCCATAGCAACAAAACGACAGAGGCTGAACGTCTATTAGACATCGAAGAACGGCTCAAGGCCTTACCGGTTTTTGATATTGTCATTCTGGGCATGGGGGAGGATGGACACACCGCGTCCCTGTTTCCCTGCAGCGAACAAATCGATGCCGGTCTTCATGATGAACGGCTTATCGTGTTAAACATAGTCCCTAAAACGGCACCCTATCCGCGGATTTCGCTCAGTAAAAACAGGTTATTGAAAAGCCGGCATGTTTACCTGCATTTAGTGGGTGAAAAAAAACTGGCGGTATTAAATCTGGCGCTGGCGTCAGACGAAGCCACCGCCATGCCGATCCGGGCTTTTCTGCAACATCCCGGCACGGACGTGCAGGTGATGTTTGCAGCACAATGAGGTAAATCATGCATCCGGTTATTCAGCAAGTCACTGACAGAATCAACGAGCGGAGCCTTAAAAGCCGTGAACATTATTTATCGCGCCTTGAAGCGGCTCGTCTTAAAGGACCGCATCGCAAGGCCCTGCATTGCGGTAATTTAGCCCATGGGTTTGCCGCCTGCAGCGCCTCGGACAAGCACGACATACGCGCCATGGTGAAGCCTAATATTGCTATCGTGTCGTCTTATAATGATCTGCTTTCAGCGCATCAGCCTTATGCGGCGTATCCATCGCTAATCAAGCTCGCGGTACGTGAAGCGGGAGGCGTGGCCCAATTTGCCGGTGGGGTGCCGGCCATGTGTGACGGTGTCACGCAGGGGCAGCCTGGCATGGAGTTAAGTCTTCTAAGCCGTGATGTCATTGCTATGGCCACCGCAGTGAGTCTTGCCCATAATTTGTTCGACGGCGGATTATTGCTTGGCATTTGCGACAAAATCGTGCCTGGCTTGCTCATGGCGGCGCTGACTTTCGGCCATCTGCCGTTCCTCTTTGTGCCGGCAGGCCCCATGCCGAGCGGCATTGCCAATAAGGAAAAGGCGAAGGTTCGGCAATTGTATGCTGAAGGGTTGGTCAGTGAGGATGCCTTACTCGATGTCGAAGCGGCTTCTTACCATAGCCCCGGGACCTGCACGTTTTATGGTACGGCTAACTCCAACCAACTGGTCATGGAGATCATGGGCCTGCAGTTGCCGGGATCGTCTTTCGTAAATCCGAATACCCCTTTGCGTCAGGAATTAACACGAGCCGCCGCACGGCGCATTGTGCAATTAACCGATTTAGATCAGGAGTACCTGCCTTTAGGAAAACTGGTGACGGCTGCTGTACTGGTCAATGGCATGGTGGGTTTACTGGCCTCAGGCGGCTCCACTAACCATACCATCCATCTCATTGCGATTGCGCGGGCAGCGGGCTTTGTGTTGAATTGGGATGATTTTGCGGATTTATCGACCGTGACCCCGCTTCTTGCCAGAATTTATCCAAATGGTCAAGCTGACATCAATCACTTTCAACAGGCGGGCGGCATGGCGTATTTCATTCGTACCCTGCTTGATGCCGGCTTACTGCATGAAGAGGTAGAAACCGTGGCCGGTTTTGGCTTGCGCCGATATACCGACGAGCCCCGGTTGACTGGCGATACCCTTGAGTGGGTCAATGGCCCGGCCTATTCTCTTGATGAGCAGGTATTAACATCAGTGGAGAAACCTTTTAAACCGCAGGGCGGTTTGCAGGTTTTAGACGGTAACCTGGGTCGGGCAGTGATGAAAACATCCTCGCTGGCTGAACATCAGGATGTTATTGAAGCACCGGCGGCTGTTTTTGCCAGTCAGCAGGCATTGGAGGAGGCGTTTAAGGCGGGTGAGCTCAACAAGGACTGTGTGGTGGTTGTCCGTTTTCAAGGACCCAAAGCCTGCGGGATGCCGGAATTGCACAAACTCACGCCCATTCTTGGGGTGCTGCAGGATAAGGGCTACCAGGTTGCCCTGGTGACGGATGGGCGCATGTCGGGTGCGTCTGGAAAAATACCGGCCGCTATTCATGTGACCCCGGAAGCCGTTGACGGCGGCTTGATAGCCCGGATTGAAAACGGTGACAGGATACGCGTGGATGGTCGGGAAGGGGTTTTGCAGTTGCTGGTCAGTGCAGACGAGTTGGCCCGACGTCGGCCGCAGGCAGTCGATTTATCATCCTGTTATGCCGGGATGGGGCGGGAACTGTTTGGAAGCTTGAGAAATCAGTTGTCGGGAGCTGAAGAAGGGGCCTGTAGTTTGTTTGTAACGGAGGACGATGTGCATGCCTAACCAGAGTACCTATGCCATTGTGGCTGACATCGGCGGAACCAATGCCCGATTTAGTCGTGTGGATTTATATAATTTGCAGGTGGATAGGCTCGCTGTGTTTCCCTGCGCGCAATTTTCCAATCTGGATGCAGCCCTTAAACATTATCAACATAGCCATGATTTGCATGACATCCGCCATGCGGCAATTGCCATTGCCTGCCCGGTAACCAGTGATGAGGTGAGCATGACCAATCTGGATTGGCAATTTTCGATTCAGGATTTAAAACAAGCGCTTCAATTGGAACAACTCCAGGTAGTGAATGACTTCACGGCGACGGCGATGAGTTTGCCTCTTTTGCCGGCTGATGATCGACTGTCCATTGGCGGCGGCACGGTGGATGAGAGCAAACCACTGGTTGTGCTGGGTGCTGGTACGGGCTTGGGCGTCGCGCATCTGGTCCCTGCGGTCGGCGGTTTCATACCGTTGCCGGGTGAGGCGGGGCATGGGGGGTGGGCGGCTCAAACCGAACAGGAGTGGTTTATCCAGCGCTTTTTGCACGAGCGTTATGGCCATGTTTCTGTTGAACGGGTTATCTCAGGCCCCGGTCTTGAGAATTTATACCTCGCTCTTGCGGCGTTCAGTCAACAACGGGTTGAGCCTTTAAGCGCGGCTGAGATTGCTCACCAAGCCCTCAACGGACAGTCGCCGCTGGCTTGTGCTGCGGTTTCGCAGTTTTTTGCCAGTTTAGGCAGCTTTGCGGGTGATTTGGCGCTGTCGCTCAGCACCTTTGGCGGTGTGTACATTGCCGGCGGCATTGTGCCGAAACTCCTGCCCTTGATAGCCGGCAGCGAATTTAGAACGCGCTTTGAAGCAAAAGGCCGCTTTTCCGCGTTTAACCGCAGCATTGCGACGTTTGTGGTGGCGGCCCATCAGCCGGGCCTGCTCGGCGCGGCCGTGTATCTTAAACAAACCATGGAAAAAAACAATGCACGTTGCTAATAACTTGTCTGCTTCGTCTTTATTGGCTATGGGGCCAGTGGTTCCAGTGATCGTGCTTCATGATCTGGCGGATGCCGAACCGCTGGCAGATGCCGTATTAACGGGTGGAATCCACGTACTCGAAATAACCCTGAGGACGCCAGTGGCCCTGGACGCCATCCGTTTGATCAGTCGGCAATTCGCTAAAGCCTGTGTCGGTGCCGGCACCGTGATTAACGGCCAGCAATTGCAGCAGTGCCGGGAAGCAGGGGCGCAGTTTGCCATCAGCCCCGGCGCAACGCCTGCCTTGCTTAAAGCTGGATTGGCCAGTGACATACCGTTAATACCCGGGGTTTCAAGTGTGTCTGAAATCATGGAAGGTTTAGACCATGGCTATCATGAGTTTAAATTTTTCCCGGCCGAAGCGATTGGGGGTATTAAACTGTTGAAAGCGCTCTCCGCCCCATTTCCTACACTTAAGTTTTGTCCTACAGGCGGTATCCATGATAAGAATTACCTGGACTATCTTGCGCTGCCTAATGTAGAGTGTGTAGGTGGTTCCTGGATTGTACCCGATGAGGCGATTAAGCAAAAAAACTGGTCATTGATTACCCATTTGTGTGCGACCGCTTTGGAAAAAGCATTGCATCCTGCAGCAGTAAATTAAAAAAACAACATGGACTTTTAAGGATATAATATGGCATGGTTAGTCGCAATTATTGGCTCGCTCGCTGGATTTCTTTTTGGTTATGATGAAGGCATTATAGCCGGATCGCTTGATCTCTTGAAAAATCATTTTACGCTTACCCACACCCATATCGGGACTATGGCCGCCGCGCTTCCTTTTGGTGCGCTGTTTGGTTCCATGTTGATCGGTGCTCTGTTGGGAACGCGTTACGTGAAGCGCTATGGCCGCCGCGCATTGTTGTCCTTTGCCGGTGCGCTTTTTTTTGTTGGCGCCCTGGGTGCAGCCCTTGCCCCGGCAATCTGGATGCTTATTTTGTCGCGATTTGTTCTTGGATTGGCCATTGGTATTGCGTCAGTCACAACCCCGCTTTACCTGGCTGAAACGGCGCCGGTGAATTTACGGGGAGCAATGGTGGCCATTTATCAATTGGCGATTACAATCGGCATTGTCTGTGCCTATTGTGCCAATTACCTGCTGATTGAACATCAGGCCTGGCGGACGATGTTTGCCTCCAGTGCCATACCGGCTTTCATTTTGTTTGCTGGCATCCTTTTCCTGCCTGAATCCCCCCGTTGGTTATTAAGTGTTGCCCGGCGCGAAGCGGCAGCTAAAGCCTTGCGTTTGTTGCGCAGGCAAGCGTCCATTACTGACGAGTTAACCCACATTGAAGCGACGCTGAAACGCGAGCCGCATGAAAAAAACTGGAAAAACCTGTTTCGTAAACCCTTGCTGCCGGTCTTGTCATTGGGGATGATTTTATTCTGCCTGCAGCAGTTAAGCGGCATTAACGTCATCATTTATTTCGCACCGGAAATTTTTAAAAATCTTGGCTTTACTAATGCCACTGGCCAGATTCTCGCCACCATGGGGATTGGTATTGTCAATTTATTGGTCACCATCCTGGCTATTTTTTGCGTCGACTGGATTGGGCGCCGTAAATTATTATTGATTGGCTTCAGCGGTGCTTGCATAAGCCTCGCGGCACTCAGCGTATTTTCCTTGTACCAGGTGTCTTTACTCGGCTATTTGTCGGTGCTTTGCCTGACAGTCTACATTTTTTCATTTGCCATCAGCATTGGGCCGGTACCGCACATCGCCATGGCTGAAATTTTTCCATTGTACGTTCGCGGCGCGGGTATGGGCATGTCGTCGATGAGTAACTGGTCGTTTAATACATTGACTGTTTTCACGTTTCCTCTTTTGCATAAAGCCATTGGTATTGAATATACCTTTATCATTTACGCCGTGATTTGTTTTCTCGGCTTGATTTATACGGTTTACTTCATGCCGGAAACAAAAAATATAAGCCTGGAAACCATTGAGGATTATCTGTTAAGCGGTAAACCCTTGCGTGAATTAGGGAGAAAACCCACATCGCAATCCACGACATCCTTGGCGCTGGATAATACCGGTGAGGCTGTATTCAATTAGTAATAAGCAGTCACTGCCTTAAAAAGAAAGGCAGTGGCTGCTGACCAGTTTTCACTGTCATTTTTACTTTGCTCATCCATTCATTTTCCTTTGCTTTTATCCCCACCTTTTCTCTGTCATCGCCGTCTTTTCTCTGTCATCCCCCCACGCAGGTGGGGGACCCATCCTTTCGGTGGTACGTAGCCATGGTTACCCGCCTTCGCGGGTAAGACATGGGTTTGGCTAGCTTTTTATGGGGGATACGGGTATGGGTGATACAGGCCTTTTCTGTCATCCCCCGCGTAGGCGGGGGACCCATCCTTTCGGTGGTACATAGCCATGGTTACCCGCCTTCGCGGGCAAGACATGGGTTTGGCTAGCTTTTTATGGGGGATACGGGTATGTGTGATACAGGCCTTTTCTGTCATTCCCCGCGCAGGCGGGGGACCCATCCTTTCGGCGGTACATAGCCATGGTTACCCGCCTTCGCGGGCAAGACATGGGTTTGGCTAGCTTTTTATGGGTGATACGGGTATGTGTGATACAGGCCTTTTCTGTCATCCCCCGCGCAGGCGGGGGATCCCTCCCTTCGGCGGTACGTAGCCATAGTTACCGCCTTCGCGGGCAAGACATGGGTTTGGCTAGCTTTTTATGGGTGATACGGGTATGTGTGATACAGGCCTTTTCTGTCATCCCCCGCGTAGGTGGGGGACCCATCCTTTCGATGGTACATAGCCATGGTTACCCGCCTTCGCGGGTAAGACATGGGTTTGGCTAGCTTTTTATGGGTGATACGGGTATGGGTGATACGGGCCTTTTCTGTCATCCCCCGCGCAGGCGGGGATCATGATGTTAAAGACCCAATTTAGCTTCCAGCTTCTGTTGCATAGCTATTGCACGGAGTGTTGCCACGTAGCTCCAGGTGAGGGAATTGGCGCCCTGCGGGTTACCGGTATACAAGTTGATTTGTTCACTTAAACTTAAATCCGAAGCATATTCTTTAACCAGATTGAGGTAAGCGTTGCCCTCTTCGAAGTATTGTTTAATCTGAGGTATATTCGCTTGTGTCAGCGGCAACATATCAGCCAGTGTGTAGTAATATTCCGCCATGGTTGCTGTCAGAATATACCAGGGATTGCCTTCGCCGTCATTGCGGTAACCGTCGTAGGTATCACCTGGATAGCGGCCAAACAGCACGGCGTTGTTGTAATGGCTGTCATTAATGGGAAAGAGGGCTCTGAACTGTCTTTTTAAGGCGGCTGCTGTATTTTTTACATATATATTGTCCGGGGCATAAACGCCATCATGGGTATTGGCTAGCAGCACGCCCAACATGACGGCAGAATCGAGTTCCAGCGTTTTTTGCGGGCCAGAATGCGGGGGTTGGGTGGCCTGAATGATGATGTTTTTGGAATCCATGTGTTCGCCAAGGCGTAGTTCAATAAAACGGGCCTGTGCTTCATAATAGATTGCAGCGTCGTTATCATGCAGCGCTCTGGCCAGTTTGGCGCCTTCAATCAAGGCTTTTCGCTGGCACATGGCTGTGAAAAAATGATGACCATAGACTTCTTCCCAGAGATCGTAATTCATATCCTGCCAATGGTGGGCTGTGTATTCCAGGTCAATCTTGATGGCGCCCATGTTGGCGGTATCCAGGCTTTGATTGTACAGATGGGTTTTCACATAGTCTGATTCATTATTCTTAAGCAATACTTCGGCAAAACGGATGAGGGTTAATGCCCTTAATGCCGGAGCGTCATTTTGTGGTCTGCCCCAGGGGCCTTGGTAAGGGCGGCTGTCCATGTAAAATTTGGGTTCGCCTAGAATATCAAAGCCGGGCAAGGTTTCAGTCTGGTGTTGAACCCGCTCGACCCAATTGACATAGTTCAACAGACGGGTTTTGTCTTTGGCATGAAGGTTTTTCTCATAAAAACTCTCGATCAAATCCATGGCAATGGCCGAATCACGGGTCCAGTCGTAATAGTAATCCGGATTGGCTTTTGACGGAGAAGCCATGATGGAACCTTCAGAGGTGATATTGGCGAGGAAATTTTTCTTGAGGGTTTTGATTTCATCCGCTGAGAAAATAGCAGCGGCAACTGCTTGGGCAACCACAAAATAAAGTAAAAAAGCGAAAATCCTTCTCATGTCTTAACCTGTTGATCGTGTTTAAGAATCGCCAATCTTACCGGAAAGCGATCTTTCCGGCTATAAATTATTTAGGGGAATAGTCTACCTGTACGGGGGATGTTTGTTCCGATCCACTGCTTCGTTTATTGGCGGGCGGGGCAGAAAAAAATGCACAGGTATTGTCACTTTCCATGGCCGCTTGCATATGAATGCGTTTAACCGTAAGTCCAGGGTATTTATCCTGATAGGGAGAAAAGATAGACTGTTGGTCTTTTTCAGGGAAATGATGACTAATCATCACGTTGAGCGTAGGGTTTTTCTTAACTAGAACAGCGATAAGATTACTCAGTTCGAGCTGGTGCCGGGGCTCGTAGTGTTCAACAATAAGGCTTTCCAGTTGCGGCATGCTTGAAGCATTGAGTAAACCCAGCAAATCCATAAAACCATGCTTGTCTTCAGTCGCAGCGGTTGTCGTGGGTTGCTTGACCACGGTTAAATGTCGGATTTTGGCCAGTGACCCTGAGTCGGGGCAAATGTCAAAACGCTTGCAGATTTCCAGCAGATCGCGCGAGGCTTGAAGCAACACGGCGACTTTGGCCGCTTCCATATCGGCTTTGGCGGTGATGGCCAAATCCTGCTTTTGTTTTTCAGACAAGGCATTGAAAAAGGCAATTTTTGCCTTTGCGATGTCGTCTTGCAGCGATTTTTCGCCAGAGAGCATATGCAAAAAAGCCTGTAATGCCTTGTTTTGCTCATCTTTATAAGCAAATAAGCTCAATACAGGACGGCTTTTAAATGCTTTTTCCATAGTTGCACCGTTTACCTCGGAATCAAACGGGTGTTCAAACAAGGCATTTGTTGCACACGGTTCACGGCAATCTCGCAAAAGAGAATGCAGGTGGTTTAGAATACCAACATACGAATAATGCCGCTTGACCGTTTTTTCCGAGGGTTCATCGTTCAGAACATAATGTTGCCTGCTGAATGGATCGACTAAATAAAGGTATTGACCCGGATTTTTAAGCATCTCATCCAGAAGCCCTATCATTTCAAAAAGTCGAGTTTTGAATTGGCTTTGGTCCCAGGCGATGATTTGCTTGCGAAAATAGTCGGAATTTCCTGCCCAGTGCAAATCGATTTCGAGCAGGGCGCTATCTTGTATTTTGCCAAGTAATGAGGGGCTGGCAGGCAGGTCATCGATGTCTTGTAATGTCAGTACCCTGATTTCATTGAGCGGGGCGTTCTCATTGCTTTCTTTACCGGGTACGGTTGACTTTGACTTTATGGGCATACTCTCTTTTAACGATGTTGTTTCACGTTTGCCATCCTTTCCCGGAGTAGCGGGGGAATCGGGTTTGGTGTCGTATTTGGTGTCATATTTCTTGATTTTTCCGGCTTTGGCTGGCGAAGCCGCCTGTTTATTTCCATAGATGGGGAACTGGCTATAGGTTTGAGTATAGGAGAGGGTGGGTTTATCCTTGCTATGGGTAATAGCCTTTTGATCATCTTTCATTATATCCCTCCAGGTGGATGAGTTGGAGTGCTTAGATTATGCCAAAAACAGTGGGATGAAAATGTGTTTTCAGTTTTTATCATGAGGCGGCGGGGTGTGTGCCCGCATGCCATCGGTTGTGTTTGTTCCTGTTGTTTAAACCTATACAAGCCCTGGCCAGTGGATTATAGTGGCGCCGTACATTTCTTTTTATCAATAAAGCGGGGTATCCATCATGAGTCAGGTGCTTTCTCCGATTACCTGCCTTAAGCAATGGCTTACGGCAGAACAGGATGCCGGAGCGGTTAATCCACAGCAGGCTGTGTTGTCGACTGTTGCCTCAGCCCCTAAGCCCGTGCCGCATGCACGGGTCGTTGCTGTTCGCGAGATCACGGAAGAGGGCCTGTTATTTTTTACGCAGACAGGCAGTCGAAAAGTCGATGAACTGATGGCTAACCCGGCGGCTGTGCTGACTTTCTGGTTTGAATTGCACCAACGCCAAATAAGCCTCGAAGGTCAGGCAAATAAGCTGTCCGCTCAAGAAAATGCCTGGTATTGGCAAAACAACCCGCGCGAGGCGCAGATCAGGTTTTCAAGTTATGCTCCTACCTCAGGACAGGTTATCCCGAGCAAGGACATACTCGAGCAAAAGAGGGCATGTCTGCATGCGGAATTCGAGGGTAAAGCCATTGCCCCGAGCCCGTTTTATTGTGGTTTTCGCTTCAAACCCACAACGGTTTACTGCTACAGTTACCGCACCGACGAACTCTCCGATGCAAGCCGTTATACCTGTCGTGAGGACGGCTGGATTCATCAGTTGCTTTCGCCCTGATTGAGCCTGTACAAGCCCGGGTGATTTGGTTATAGTGCGCCGTCAATAATTGATTGACAACGCATTAATTACGGAGAATAGCATGAATTTAAAAGCCATAACCTGCGCTGCCTTGGTGACCCTGTCTGCTGGCACCCAAGCTGCAACGGCAGACCGTGAAACCATCACTTACAAAAATGAGCGGGGTTCGGTTTTAACATTGCATTTTACTTCGAAAGACACATTAAGCGGCACATTCACGACCGCGGTTGCTTCCAAAGAATGTCAACAAGCCATTGGCAATCAACGGCCGGTTATTGGTTATATTGTTAAGAATGCCATTACCATCAGCGTGGATTACCCTGCCTGCGGATCGGTGCTGGCTTTTATCGGCAACATTGAACAAGATAAAGCGACAATTGATGTCACTGCCATTCTGGCTCATCAATCAACCCATATTGCCACGCAGGGCCCAGGCGCACGGTTTATTGGTCACGATGTATTTAAGCGGGTTTAATGCCATTGGCCGCCCTCTCGTTATTTATGCAGGCGGCCCGGTAGTTTTCAATGCCTGTGTGCAAGCGCTCAAGGTAGCGGTGAAAGCGTACGGGGTCTTCCCGCAGGGCTTCCCGTTCACCGCGTGAAATTTCAAGTTGTGCTCCCTGTTCAGGCGTTAAATTAATAAAATTGCGGGGGTTGGTCCCCGATACTGAACCACCGCATAATCCGGTTTCAAACCCGCCCGATTGCAGGGCCTCGCTTAAATAAACCTGCAGCTGTTGATTAAGTCCCCCCGTTAAAGTCAGGCGATTATCGCGTCCTTTTACTCCATGAATAGCCAGAGTAACGCGCGCCCCTTGTTGCAGGCCGGCGAGTTCGGGAGCGCGAAAGCGTGTGGATGTTACATGCAAAGCCTGCCCCGGCCGTTTAAGACCTTCAAAAATAAATAAACTGTAGTTGTTGGGGTAAGCCAGCTGCCTTGCAATCACCTGCGTAAACGGTTCAATGGTTCCGCCATGGGGAGCTACAATAAGCAGCCAGCTGTTACGAGAAATGCTTTCCTGATGCCATGCCGAAGCCAGTTCATGCTGTTTTAATTCATGAAGGCTGGTATAAATATCCACTCGATAGTCCGATTGGAAATCCTTTTTATGAGTGTAGTGAATTTTGCGCTTTTGTGCATTTTTCTGACCATGGCAATTTTTTTAAATTATTTTTAGAATAATCACTGTATTTTTTAAAATTATTTGCTAATATGGTCAACCCTACAGGATTTTTACTATTTTTATTCCTGTGGATAATTTTCAAGCTGTCCCCTGTTTTATCTGTTAACTTCCGTTTATCTTTGTCAAATCGCTCAGTATTTATAAGGTTTTTTGTGGTTTTTTGTACGTTATGCACAATCTGCTTATCCACAAAATCTGTGGATAAGTCTGTGCATACGCTGTAAAACCGGCGGAATATCCACCTGTTTTCTCGCTGTTCAAATTTAATGCCTTTTTATAGGAAGCCTGCTTTAAGACTACAGGCCGAGTCGTTTTCACGATAAAATACTTTTTTTTCCCCGGTTTAAGATTGTGCATCATTATCAGGACTTAATTACTTTATTTAATCAATGCTTCGCTGCATCTCACAATACACGCCTGGTTAAAGGCGAGGATGAACCCATTTATTTGCCTGCCGATGAGCAGCGGCCGTGGCATGCCATTGTTTTTGCGCATGGCTTCTTCAGCAGCGCGTTGCATGAATGTGCTCACTGGCTGATTGCGGGACCTGAACGGCGCCTACGGGTCGATTTTGGCTACTGGTATGTCCCTGATGGACGTAACGAAGCGCAGCAACAATTATTTCAACAGGTAGAAGTCAAGCCGCAGGCTATGGAGTGGATTTTATCGATGGCTGCCGGTTGCCGTTTCCGCTTAAGCCTTGATAACTTGAATGGCGTGCCGACAGATGATAACGGTTTTAAAGAGGCGGTGTACCAGCAGGTTTTAAGGTATTGCCGGGATGGCCTGCCGTTGCGGGCCGCGCGTTTTCGCCAGGCTTTATGCCAATTTTATCGTACGGAGCCAGCCTTAAACGCCCAGCAATTTGATTGTTCTGGATTATAGAAAATATCTCACGATTGGTTTTCTCCCACCTCATGGTGATCCTTCTCGGCAAAAATGGCGGATGGGTGGGTATAATATTTAAATTCCAGCAAATTGTTGCTGGGATCTTTCAGGAAAAACGATTGATGCTCAATCCTTGAGCCCGGAAAGCGGGTTTTTAGCGGAATCTCATAAGGGACAGCCTGCTGATTAAGACGCAGGACAAACAGATCAAATTCCATTTTATCCAGAAAAATCAAACCAAAATGACGCGGATAGATGCCGGATTGCACAGGCAGGGGCTCGTCAATCTTATGGCCGACTATTTGATGATCGCCGAATTTGAAAATCAACGCGTGCGCTGATTCCCTTCCCAATTCAAACCCGAGCTGTTGCTGGTAAAAACGTTTCGCTTCATGGACGTCATGAATAGGAAAGGCGAGATGAAAAATAGCATGCATAGCGGATACTCCCAAGAGGAACAGGGTCATTGTACCGGGAGAGAGGAAAATTTGAAAATAGGCTGTATACGTGTTGGCATGGTTTTTGTTTATGGGTAATACCCTTTCCCATTGAGACAATCATGCCGGCCATCCTTCCTGTGGTAGTAGGGCTGTTATTGTGTGCCGTAGCTTGTGCCGATGAGGTTCACATCATTGCCGTAGGTGACGTGCTTTTGCACCCCCCTTTACAGAAAAAGGGATTGTCTCAGGGGTTTGAGTCACTCTGGACCGCAGCCATTCCGCAATTAAAAAAAGCCGATATCACCTATGGCAATCTGGAAGGACCAACAGCCGGAATGATTGATATGCAGGGTAAGGAGACGAAGGATGAACGCCGCGCCTATACGTCTTTTCCCATGTTCAATTACTCGCCTGATTTGGTAAAAGCCTTAAAGTTATCTGGATTTGATGTCTTGTCAACCGCCAATAATCATACGCTGGACCGCCTCAGTCTCGGTATTGATCGCACCATTGCAACCCTGGATGAGCATCAAATGGCTTACGCAGGTACCCGGCCTCGAGACCGCGAGGGAACCTGGTATACCGTCACCATTAAAAACACCATTTCAATCGCCTGGGTAGCCTGTTCTCAAGACACGAACGGCATTGCGGACCGGCATCGTCAGGTCTTGCTCTGTTACCGTGACAAGCCGCAAGTGCTTGAACTGATTACCGAGCTTGCAAAGACCCATGACGCGGTGATTGTTACTCCGCATTGGGGGATTGAGTACCAAACCAGGCCCAATAAAGCCCAACAAATGCTTGCACGCGAGTTTGCCCAGGCGGGGGCGTTGGCGGTGTTAGGCTCTCATCCCCATTGTGTGCAACCGTTTGACTGGATAACCACATCCACGGGGAAAAAAGTATTCATTGCTTATTCGCTGGGCAATTTCATTTCTAACCAGGGCAGTTTAAAAAACCGTGCCAGCGGCCTGTTGTCTCTGTATTTAAAGAAGGCAGCCGGGGTTACAGTCATAGACAAAGTGGCTTATCAACCGACCTACATGGAAAATCGCAGTGCGTTAATGAGCCTGTCGCTGGTTACCTCCGCAAAGCACCCGGCTTACCAGTGGCTTAAACAGATCGTGGGAGCGGATTACCTCGTGTTGCCAAAGAAGTCAGTGGCCATTAAACAAGGCAAAAAGAAATAAACGCTCGTGTTGATTAAAAATTAATCATTATGGTATAATGGAATCCATCTTTTATGGAGAACCTGTCATGCCTGTTGAAATAAAAGAAGGATACCGCCCGGATAACAATGATACTCCGCCTGAAGGCTCGGCGTACACCTTGATACAACGAATTCTTGATGTAGCCGGTGCTGGTTCAATCCAGCAGGTGGTTAGAGCCTCAGTGGATGACAGCGGCCCAAAAACGGCCGGAGCCAATACCGACGAAACCGATGAAACCAACAATTGTGAAGGATTTATTCTAAGCGGCGATATTGACGGCAGCCTCCATGCGACGCTACAGGGCCATAATCTCATGCAGCGGCATGAAGAACAAAAAGAAACCGAAGATAAGGAAGAAATAGAAGCTCAGCATACAATTGCCTGTCTTAACTAGCAGGCCGAAAATACCCTGGAAGCCTTCAGGCATTTCGTCAAAAATCTGCAGTTGACCAATAAACATTTCTATCCTGGCTCAACCATCCTAAAATAATCAAGCGGGCCGGCAATCCACCTGAACGTCAAGGAATATGGTATAGTTGTTGGTTTTTATCCAGCCGATTACCATGATTGAACCCTTGCTTGTGTCTACCGGGATTGTCGCATTGGCTGAATTTGGCGACAAAACCCAATTATTAGCGCTGATGCTGGCTGCGCGTTTTAAACGGCCATTGCCTATCATTGCCGGAATGTTAACGGCCACGTTGATTAACCATGGCTTAGCCGGGGCTTTGGGGGCCTGGCTTGTATCCATCCTCGGCCCGCATTTACTGCAAGGAATTATTGCCTGCTCCTTTGTTCTCATGGCGGTTTGGGTGCTTATTCCAGACCGGCTGGACATCCGGGGTGACGATTCGTTGCGGCGCTTTGGTGTTTTCACCACCACCTTGATTGCTTTTTTTCTGGCCGAAATGGGCGATAAGACCCAGGTGGCGACAATAACTTTAGCCGCACATTACAGGCAGCCTCTGTGGGTGATTTTAGGAACCACCTTAGGTATGCTTCTCGCGGATATTCCGGCAGTCCTTCTGGGGAAAACCCTGGGTAATCAACTGTCTTTCACCTGGATAAGGATAATTGCTGCATGCAGTTTCGTCATCATGGGCATTCTGGCGGTGATACAAATGGTTAATTATTCAATGTGAGTGAGGGTTGCCGCAAGTCCTGTAAACAGTGGACAAACTCAGTCAGGGATAAAATGGCCTGAACTGGCGGCAATTGGCTTTCTGCACAGGTAGCCGTAATTTTTATTGCACCCGTTTCAGGATCCTGTTCAATGGAAGACAGTTGGTAGGAATCATGCATTTTATCCAATTCAGGGATATTTAGGCGGCCAGCCGCTTCGCTCAGTTGCGCCAAAATATCCGATGCTTTATAGGCCTCATTGACGCGATCCAGGGGCATTTGGGCTAATAAATAATACAGATCCGGCGGGGTTAACGGAATGGACACGGGTAGGGCATCTATGTAAGCCGATTCGGCCAAAAGCACAAACCCATTTTCCCCAGCGGTTAATTTTTGCATCAGGTAACGGCTGTCTTCTTTGATTTCATCAATGTCTGGCAGGCCTGTCATGGTTGATGAATTCAAATAATCGAGTAACAGATCGGTATAACTTTCCAACTCGGCGAGATATAAAACCGGTTCAGTCAACAGGTTCGTCTGCTCATCGGCTGGCGAGAGGTCCGGAATTGCCTCCGATGAAATCTCGGTGAGAGCAGGAATATCTGATTCCATAATCCGTTTCAGGCATTCACGGGGATTAGCGCTTGCCTCAGCAAAAACAGGAAAATCATAATTCCTGCTGCAAGCCACCAGGCGCCCTTGTTCCATACGGCAAAATTGCCTGTCCCCCGTGGCTTCAATGCGCTCGCTTACGGTGCTTAATAAACGGTTGAAATGATGTTGCTGGGATGATGAAGGGATAATGAGTGGATCGTGACCTTTCATAACGGCTGATTGGTACTGCGGTAATTGGTAACAGCGCATCAGATCGAGTATATGCGCCAGATTCATCACATGAAAAAGCGCTGCTTTTTGAGGCGTCATATTTTTTGATTTTAAATAGTCCGGATTGCCCATGTTGCGAATCAGCTCCATGTACTTTTTTATTTCTTCCGACGGCATTTTTTTATGGGCATAGGCGGCAAATTGCTGAGCACACTGTTCGCGGTATTCGCGGTATTTTTGCGGATCATGTTTGAATGCGATATCCGATTCACGCCCAGAAACACTAAAAAGCATACAGAGCGATAATTTCTTAATCTCGTCGCCATGCAGAGTAAGGCACTGCTTTTTTAACTCCGGTTGCGCAAATTGCTGAAAATATTCCACCACCAGCGGGATATAGGTAGTGACTCTTAACGAATGCGCCAGGCCATGATTGGGGCGCTGAATAACCTGACCGTCCTGTTTTAATTCGGCATCGGTGGTGTCCAGGTGTGTTTCTGTGTAGGCTTTGCTTAAATGATAGCTATAGACATAGTCGGCCTGTTCGACCAGCGAAGATAGATTCCCCATTTCAAGCTGGATGAGCAGATGATTCATAAGGGAGAGGCCCTGTTGCAGCGGGGGATATAATCGATTGGAGTCTTTAAATTGTTCAGCCAGTTTGCTCATTTGCTTGTACAGGCCGTAGAGCATTTTCTGTTTTTCACTGAATGGATGGCGGCTGTCATCAAAAAAGGCGACCAGTTTCTCCAACTGAACAGTCAGTTCAAGAAGTTCAGAGGCTTCGCTTTTTTTAATTCTCTGGGGCAGAGAATGCCAGAAGGAGGTTTTTAAACGCGGCGGTGCCTGCGTTGACACATGCCGCATGCCTTCTAAAAGCGCGATAAGCTTCGTTCTGATTTCAGCATCCACAGCGGAGTAGGCGTAGGGATCAATGCCATCCAGGCTTCTGACTGGAAAGGCTTCAAATACTTTTCGGCCATTTTCTTCCATAAAAGAGCTGAACGCCAGTTGCGTCCCTGGGGGCAGTAAAATTTCCTGTTCATCGCGTTTATACGACAAATCCTGTACTTTTTTGCCGATGGAGTTAGGGGGCTGCGTGATTTTAAGCAGGGTATCGGTCCCGCTTAGTTTCATGGCGGCCATTTCTTCAGAGGTACTGATGAATCCTTCCTGCCGCAGGGGTAAATGAGCTGCCATGGTTTTATGACGCTTAAGCCATATGCTTTCGGGAATTTTTCGGCTGCTTTCAGCGCGGTAAAGTTCCTGCAGGTTATTATTGTCGGGTTTTTCAGGCATTTGCAAACGGGTGAGGCCATGAGCCGCTAAACAGGTAGCCAGGACAATTTCCTTGACCTCCTGGGTTAATGTTTCCTGAGGCAGGGTTTTTAATCGGGATTCACGGCCCTGACTTCGTAAAAATCCGTTAATTTCTTCATAGAAATTGGAGGTATAAAGCGTAATTGCCAGTTTTTCACCATAAGACAACTGGGTGTAAAGATTGTTAGTATCCGCGGCCAGGTAATCTTCTGGTTTGGGAAGGCGTGGATTACCACCCAGTGAAGGGGTATGGGTTGCCGTCCTGATGAAGTGTTCATAGTGTGAAAAAACAGGGGATGAAAAGGAAAAATGTTCAAAATCAGGCTGATGCAGTAGAATCTGGGTCATATTAAACACGTGATCGTTGAAGGCGATTTCAAGTTCGCCGAACGAATTAAAACGACATTGCGCATCCTGTTGCGGAGTCAGGAACAACTGAATGATTTTCTCCAAATCCTTCGTGGCATCACTCTTTAATCGGGGGCCTTTTCTGAGGTGAGCCATGGCCTTATCGTAGGACATCAAGTTAACGGCTAAGACTGAATACCCATAGTATAGTTCAATATTTAACCATTATTGATTAATGAACCCATTGAAGGAGCGTGGCTAAGGCATCCGCCTCTGCCGCTGGCTTATCCCAGCGGATGCGGTTAATGCGTGGAAAGCGCATGGCCACACCGGATTTGTGACGGGAGGAACGTTGAACGGCATCAAAGGCTACTTCCAGGACCAATTCTTTTGCCACCTCGCGCACTGGGCCAAAGCGTTGCAATGTGTGGCTGCGTACCCATTGATCAAGTTTAAGCAATTCAGCATCGGTAAAACCAAAATAAGCTTTGCCAACAGGCAACAGGCGACTATCCTGCCATAGCCCGAAGGTATAATCAGAATAATAAGACGACCGTTTTCCCTGACCCCGTTGTGCGTACATCAAGACAGCGTCCACCGTTAATGGCTCGCGCTTCCACTTATACCAATGGCCTTTGGGGCGGCCTGCAAGGTAGGGGCTTTGTTTATGCTTGAGCATCAACCCTTCGACAGCAGGGTGCGCTTCATTCAGAACCTGCTCTTTCAAGTGATGCAAGGTTTCATCTTCGTTTAACGAGAGTAAATCAGACAGCACCAGGTTATCGGCTAAGTGAAGCATGTACCATTGTTCAAGGTGTTGACGCCGTTCAATAAAGGAGCATGCGCGCAAATCGTGGCCATCCATGGACAAAATGTCATAAAGAATCATCGCGGCCGGGGATTCGGCAAGCATTTTTTTGGTCAGGGATTTACGGTTTAAGCGCTGCTGTAAATCATTAAAACTGCCGATGCCGGCTTCTGTTTTAATAACCAGCTCGCCATCCAGAATCACCCGGGTTTTGAAGGACGTCAGCAAATCAGGAAAAGAGTGGCTGATGTTATCGCCCGTCCGGCTGAACAAGGCTTTGCCGTTTTTGCTAACGACAGCCTGGACACGAATGCCATCGTATTTACGTTCAAAAGCAAATTGCTGCCAGTCAATCTGGTCGATGTCTTTCTCATTCAACGGATGGGATAACATCACCGGATGGAAAAACAATTCATCCTCTACAGCGGGCAAAGCCGCTTTCTTTTCAAGCCAGGCGAACAAGGCTTCATAAGGGGGTTTTAAACCATGCCAGATTTTTTCAATATCCTGAACAGAAACTTGCCCGTAATGGGCCAGCGTCTTTTTTAAAAAGCGGGCAGAAATACCTATACGCAGACTGCCTGTGCCTAATTTTAAAATGGCCCAGCGCTCGATGGTGTTTGCTTGATTGAGCAGGTTTGCCAGGTGCTCCCGGATTGCCTGCCTGGGTAGCTGGTTAAATGAGTTAATCAGATCAGAAAGCAGGGGGAGTGGGGTGGCGGGGTCATGGGCAGGCCAGAGTAAGGCAATGGTATCGGACAAATCGCCGACGTAATCGTAGGAGTAGGCAAAGAGTACGGGGTCAATTTTTTCCTGTATTAATTCCTTAATCAGGGTACGGCCAAAAGTTGGAAAGTCGAGCGTATCGGCCATAATGGCCAGCGCATACCCTCGTTCCGGATCAGGGGTTGTCGTAAAGTAGTGATGAAGCAAGGCCATTTTATCGAGATGACTGTAGGTAAAATACAAGGTGTTCAGTAATGCGGCGAATTTTTTCATGACCTAATCCTCATGGTCTTCATAGCCGAGTAAATGCAGAGCTTGCGCTGCATAGCCTTGTTGCCTGGCATAATAAACCAGCGCTTCCTCGCGGCCATGCGTAACCAGGATTTCACGGGGGTTTACCTCTGCTAATGTTTGAATCAGTTCCGGCCAGTCAGCATGATCGGAAATGATCAAGGGCAGCTCCACCCCTTGTTGTTTAGCCCGGGCTCTGATTTGCATCCAGCCTGAGGCCATGCAAGTTATGACATTGGCGAAGCGTCGGCTCCAGCGGTCACGCAACGCGCTCGGCGGGCAAAGTACGATTTTACCGGCTGACTCAGCCTTGGTCAGTTCAAAAGCGGATCGCAATTCACCGAGATCGATGCCGCATTGTTGATAAAAATCACAGGTCTTTTTCAGGCTGCCATGGATATAAATTGGCTCAAGATACCCCATTAACCGTAAGGTTCTGATTAAACGCTGGCACTTTCCCAGAATATAAACACCCACCAGATGGCAGCGGTGTGGAAACAGGTGCAATGAATGCAACAGTTTATGAAGTTCGTCTTCAATGGGGGGGTGTTTAAACACGGGCAAAGCAAACGTGGCCTCCGTAATAAAGACATCACAGGGTTCGACCAAAAAGGGCTCGCAGGTTGGATCGAGGCAGCGTTTATAATCCCCGGAAACAATGATCTTGCGTCCCTGATAACGCATCACCAGTTGCGCGCTGCCGAGAATATGGCCTGCGGGCAATAAGTAAAGGTCAATGTCATTCACCGCAACCGGTTGTTGATACGCAAGACAATGCCAATGGTTGGCACTCTGGTTACCAAAACGACTCTGCATCAATCCCAGCGTGGCCGTGTGGCCAAAGACGTCGCCATGGCCGGCACAGGCGTGATCGCCATGTGCATGGGTGATGACCGCAGAGGGTACGGGAACCGCCGGATCGATATAGAATTGTCCTGGTTCGCAATAAAGACCGGCGTCTTTAACAACCAGCCAGGGCGTTGAATGGTTCATGCGTTGTTTCTGAAAGGGGGTGTTTGTAAGTATAGGTTACGGTCAAGTGCACTTGTCTTATCCACAAATTCTGTGGATAAGTCTGTGCATACGCTGTAAAAGCCATTGATTAGCCCGTGTTGGTGCCAATGCCCATGGATTTTACAGGTGCTTTATTAAATAGTGTCATTGGTTTTAAGTAAGGATGCCGGGCTGGTTTTTGATTCAATGGCATATCGCTTTCGGATAGTCAACAGCGCAAGGGTACAGAGAGCAGCACTCAGGATTAAATAATAACTCGGGGCAATGACATGGCCCATGCTCTTGACTAAATATGTTGCAATAAGCGGCGTTACGCCACCAAAACAGGCGAAAGCCAGGTTATAAGCGATGGCAATGCCGGTATAACGCACTGAGGTGGGGAATAATTCAACCAGAAAGCTCGGATAAACCATAATGCAACTGCTTAACAGGGCGAGGATAAACAGGGCGGCAATGAGTGCCGCGGTGGTTTGATAAGCGAGGAGGGTAAACAAAAAATAACTGCCCAGCATAAACCCGACGCTGCCTATTAAAAGAACCCGCTTTCGCCCAACATGATCAGCTAACCAACAGGTAACAATCAACAGCAGCGAATAAAACATTAAATTAAGGGTGTTGAGTGCATTGGCCTGTTGTTTAGGGTAAGCCAATATGCTTGATAAATACGTGGGCATGTAAAGAAAGATTAGATTAATCATCACCGCGCCCAAGGCCGTTAAAGCCAGGCCCTGTAGAATTTGCGGCCAATAGTGAGTGATGGCTTCCACCAGGGGGATGCGAGTCTTTTTCTCCTGATTTTGAAAAGCGATAAACAGCGGGCTTTCGGTCATTTGCCGGCGAATATAAAAACTAAAAACACCGAGTAACCCTCCAATGAGAAAGGGAATACGCCACCCAAAAGCCAGAAGTTGTGAATCATTCAGGACGTGATTTAAAAATAAACTGATGCAGGCGCCTAAAAAAATGCCGAAATTTAAAAAAGAAAAAATAATGCCACAAGCCAGAGCCTGGTGCCTGGCATTGACATGCTCACAGGTAAAGGTCAATGCCCCCGGAATTTCGCCGCCGATGGATAATCCCTGCAACAGACGCATGGCAATCAGCAACAGGCTGGCTAAAAGGCCTATCTGCTGATAGGTCGGTAGGAGTCCAATGAAAAACGTGGGGACAGCCATCAGCATCACTGAAAAAATAAAGGTCTTTTTGCGCCCGTATTTATCGCCAAAATGACTAAACGCAATGCCGCCCAGGGGGCGAACCACATAGCCAATGGCAAAAATGGCGTAAACGCTCATGAGTGAAGCGAGTTGATCGGTTTCAGGGAAAAAAGTTCGGCTGATGATGGGGGCAAAAATGACGTAAATGATAAAGTCGTAAAATTCAAGCGCGCCGCCTAAAGAGGCGAGCAGAATGATTTTTTTTTCCTGTGAGGAAAGCGTTAAGGCTGTCATTGACCTTGTCCTTAAGGATGAAATGGCATGCAAAATAGCACGTTTTAGTGCGTTTAGGAATCAGACTATAAATCAATTAAACTGGCATGCCGAATTTTACAGGTGTGGTTTTTCGTGTGAATCAAATTCTTCGAGTCCATGTTATTTCGTTATTGACAACCCCCGGATTCCATATCATTTTTTAGTCTCTGGTTTTATGGTTCGGACTGTGTGCATAAAAAAGGACAATGATGATTAATCTATCGGTTAAAAAAAATGAGAATAAAATAGAGATACGGATTGACTACCTTCGCACCCAGGGTATTTTTTTTGAAGAAAATCCTGATACGTTCAATCTGGATACGATAAACGCTAAAACAAGCAGTCTAAGCCAATTGATTGAAGAGCTCACTAGCCCATCGGCCTGGACTTTTTGCCCCATGGCCGGGCAGGCATTGGTTAAGAACCAAATCCAGTTAAAAATGGTTGAGGGCACGCTTTTCTACAGCTTGCTTAATGAGGCAGGGGACCGTGTGGATGGCTCAATCGCCAAGGATGAGTTAAAGTCCATGCTTCATGCAGACTGCAATTCTCTGTTGCCGAACGGCAATGATCTCTCGCCCCTGCAACCGCATTTTTCCCGGCTAATGAATTACATGGCGTTAAAGCATCTGGGTGGTTTTTATTTTTTCAAGGCCTTGCCCCGCCTGACTGGGGAGGCTATCAGCATGAGGTCCGTACCCGCCCAGGAATTTCTGGCGCGCCCGCTTTCTTATGATCGAAAAAACAAGGCGAAAGAACAACCCTACACCTGGTCCACCGTCATTTATGACATCCCCACCGAGAACCCGGAAGCGGCACTGCGTTTGATTGCTTTTTTCCAGGTTTACGTCAAAACACGGGTGCATGTAGTCAGGCAGTACTCGGTGGCTGAGCGCCTGAAAGACAAAAAGTTCGGTGCTTTGGCGCCAAACCAGATTTTTGGTGATGCCAAAGCCCAGGCGGCACAACCCCCGATACAACCCATACATGCCTTCATTGAGGCGGTGCTTGAAATCATGCAACCCTTACCGCATTACGCAACCCTTTTTAAGCATTTGCAGACTGTGTATCGCTATGCCAATGATTGGGCTTTACTGTGTGAGAATGAAGACGAACTGAGGACAAGGGATTTATTAAGCGAGCGGGTGTTTAATGAGGAAGCTATTCGTTTGGTTTTAGATTTCAAAAGCCCCTCGTTTTTATACGATGAAAACCTGCCGCTTGATGTCAGGCAATCCCGATTCGACCAAATGATCATGGCTTACGAGCAGGCGGGGCTTCTCCGTGAGCTCATCTCATTTGTGGAAGGTCTAAACGGTGTGGCGGTTACCCAATTCCTTAAAGAGCGGACCCACCTCAAAAAAGCATTGGACGGTGCTGTCATTGAATGGGATTCTGAGGTGGCAAACAGTACCGAAGTCCGCTTCCTGTCGGGCTCTACCTTCAGCTTAAGTGAGGGGCGTATGCGGGTGGTCAACCATGGCGCCAATCCCTATTACCTCGTGTACAAGACGGCTGAAAACGCGGCGCTCTTAACCCCGGAAGTCAGTTTCCTGCTTAAAGAGCTATTGCTCTGTGAGGCTGAGGAAGGTGATTTTCATCAGGGCATTGTGTTTACCGAGGCCGCATCTGAACAATTAATGAATCAGGGCTTGCATTTTAATGCACAATACATCGAGCAACGGGTTGCCAAATACCGCCTTGAGCAGCAAGAGACAGCCCTTGCAAAAAATATGCTTCTGGCGCGGACGGTCTTAAGCGAGCAGGATAAACAATCCATCGCCAGTTTAAGTGCATTGGGTCTTCATGCATCCGCTACAAAAGGGAAGTCCGAGAGTAAAACCGAATGGTCCAATAGCCTTAAGTCGTCTTCGGAAGAAACGACATGCGCCTGCAAGCTCTTATAACCTGCAAGGAGAACAGGGATGCCTGAATTGAAAGAAGCTTGTCTCATTGATTTGATTGCCGCGGATAAGGAAAAGGCACACATCGTTTTTGAAGACAAGGACTTTATTGCTTTCCTTGATCACCGCCCTTTATTTCCTGGCCACACGCTGCTGGCCCCAAAGCAACACTACCGCACCCTGTATGATGTGCCGCCTGTGCTTGTCGGGCCCCTGTTTTTATTGACGCAACGGCTGGGAACTGCGGTTGAAAAAGCCATGAAAGCGGCCGGCAGCTTCATTGCCATGAATAATACCATCAGTCAGAGCCTGCCTCATCTGCATGTGCACATCGTGCCGCGCAACAAACAGGATGGTCTCAAAGGTTTTTTCTGGCCCCGTACCCATTATGATGATGAAGCGCACGCCATCGCCGTTCGCGATAAAATCAGGTATTGCCTCTCTTCTGACGGATAAGACTGCTGAAATGGATGATTGCAATGAAGACTGTGCCAAGCAGGAAAGGCAGGTGCAGGGAAACGGCAAGGAGAGAGCCCAGGGTAACAGCGGTAATTGCCGAAGCCATGCCATTGATACTGGTTACAATGCCCATGGCCTCCCCCTGATGCGTGGTTGTATGGGCATGTGATATAGCACCGAAATAGGCGGGGTTTAAGATCGCAAAAGCAAAAACGATGCAGAGATTGGCGATCATAAACACAGTAAGATTGCCCTGACAAAAACCTAAGCTTGCAAAGCCTGAGAATAAAAACAGCATCGCCATGGTTTTAGCCCGATTAAGGCTGATGCGCGGGTAGAGAATTTTCTGGGTGCCGGCTAAAAAAAGCAGGTACATTAAAACCATACCGGCAAATAATAGTCCGATGGTATAATTTGAGAAATGAAATTCAAGGATGGCAAAAGGCAGCACGGCAATATAATAAAGACCCCACACCACCTGCATTAAAAAGAATTCCATGTAAAGGGCGTTTAAGTAGTCTTTCCATTTGGTTTTGGTTTCTTCAAGGGGTGTTTTAAGGGTTTGAACCGCGATGGCAGGCACGAAGGATAAATTAATCACGGTTATGATCAAAATCAACAAAAAAGGGGAGGCATAATAATAAAGGGGAACCTGCACTTTAAAATTGACCAGAATGCCACACAGTAAGGGACCCAGGCAAAGACCCAGCGCATTCATCATTTCGGCTACACGAAACACCTGGTGTTTCGCAAAATCCGAATGCATCAGCAAGGAAAGAATCACAGCCCGCCGGCCCGACATTAATCCATCGAGGGCGCGGCCTATAAAAAAAAGCCAGTAATTAACGTAAATCAAGCTGATAATGGATAATAGGCAGGCTACCAGGGAACCGAAAAGACAATAACCCAGGGTTTTCTTTTCGCCGGATCGATCAGAAATACCCCCCCACAGCATCCCGCCAAGAATCGCGCCAATCCCGTAAATACCCACGGCGAAGCTGTAGGCATTCAAACGCGCATAAAGGCTTTCGCCGGGCAAAAGCCCCGGCTGTTTAAGAAAAAGCGGACCCACCAGGGGAGGAACAATACTCGCACTTAAGCTGATGAGAAAAAGCATGGTATAAGCCAGATAAAACGTCCTGTATGCTGTTTTCGGCATTGCCCGCTCATCCAGTGAATTATAAACCCATAATAAAAATCCCTGCCTGATTGGCCAGTTTAAGGGTTTCCTCCTTATTAATCAGTATGGACCAACCGGCTTCTAATGCAATGCCCGCCAAATTGGCAGCGGCCACATGCCGTATGGTGGTTTCCCCTATCACCGGCAAATCAATGCGGGTATCCTGCATGCCTTTTCTAATTTTAACCAAAACCCCTTCTTTGTGCGGTGATTTAAATGGCTGGCAACGCTTAATCAGATTATCCGTCCCTTCTACGGCTTCAACGCCCAGCACATAGCCGTTTTCAATGATGATGGCTTGACCAATGTCCAAATCACCTATTTTTTTTGCGAGAGTAAAGCCGAGCCGGCAGTCTTTAAGGTTTTTAATTGAGGGCTGGGTTGTGGTTAGAATACCTGCCGGTGTTATCGCTTCCGAAATAATGTTCTGAACGCCGATGACATGAAACCCCTGTGATTCGATAAAACGAACAAGACCGGCAAAATAGCTGTTGTCGCCCAAACTGGTGTTTTCACCCAGAGCGGTTAAATCATTCTGTATTCGCATACCGCCATAATTTTCAAAAAGCAGGGTATGGTTAATTTTCCCGGCAAAAACAAGGTTTACGAAACCCGCCGCCTTCACCTGCTGGATTGTTTCATGAAGATTCGCCAGAGTAACCGTATGGTGTGCCAGGGGTAGTTTGAAATCTTCTTCCCCCGAGATTTTAACTATAAGCACTTCGATATGTTTTTTTAGGCAGGCGTTGAAAATTTCAACCGGTAAATACCCTTCACCGGCGATGAGGGCCAATTGACTGAGTTCAGGCATTTTTACTCCAACGTTAGCTCTTGGGAAAGAATCTTGCCTGCTATAGCCTGGCGGTTAGCCAGCCAGGCAAAAAGGGCGCGGCGATGGCTGGCGATGCTATAAATCCTCATGAGCGTGCTCGTTTTCACGGCGTCAAATTCTTTTTTGATGGCTTTGATTTCATCGTCAGAAAGGGCTTTTCTGTCGATAGACTGTATAATTCGCCTCATGATGCCAAAGCGCAAGGAGTCAAAATAAAAACAATGGTTATTCTGATAAATGGCTTCTTTAAACGTGAGGTGTTTAAATTCCTGGTCAATGGAAACCGGAATGAAGGGGGTCTGTGTTTTATGTTTGCAATGAATGAAGGAAATGGCGTTTAGAAGAAAAAACTCTCTGGAAAGGCTGGTGACTTCCTTGTTTAAAATAGAACAATTGATAAGCGGCAGGCCCATGCCGATGTAATTTAAAAAAATAATATCAAATATACGATCGATGTAGGCTTCAGCTTCGGTTTCACGGTGATTCCTGAATGCGTCGTCAATGAATTTAAAATCAAATCCTGACCAGAGGCTTTTCAAGCTGTTATCCAGATACCAGACTAAATAAAAATAACCTTCCCAAGGGGATTGATAATATTTTTCCACAATAGAATCTTGAAGCTGCCGTATTTCTTTTGTTAAGGATACGGTTATCACGGGTTGAGCGGTTGGTCTTAAACAAATACCCATTCCATTGCTGTTTAGCTCCTTAAGGATAAGTAATTCCATGGATTGCATCGGTTATCCTCCAGGTACATGGAATTTAATTATAGAACAAATAGAGCAAATATTAATCAATAATGGGTAAAAGGAAGATATTTGTTCAGGAGTCTTGCTTTAGAGCGAATCGATAGCCCCATGCGGTGACTTGTCACTCGCACGGGAAGGCATGTTAATGATTAAGGATGATACGAGTCGTTATCGTCCTCGTCCTTATCCGGTGAGGGCGCTTTGGCTGGACTTGATTTGATGTGAAGGAGGGTTTTAATCTCTTTTTGAGCGTCTTTCAACAGTTCTTTAAATTTTTGCCTTATTTCCTCCACATTGTCTTTGGGCGACAGTTTGTCCAATTGGTGTTCGACTTCATGGACGAAGTCAGACCAAATGGCTTTAATCGCTGTCTTTTTATGCGACGCGTGCGCCTCATGCGTTTCTGGGAGGGTTTGTTTGAACTTGCGGGTGATGTCAGGTTCTTTGGGCAGGGAATTGACAGGGTGGACACCGATGACTCGCGGATAATCCCCTCGGGTCTGGGTGTTGGTGTTACCGTGACTCGAAAGAGGAGCATAGTGGGGTGAAACTGGATGAGTTTCGCGCGCCGATTGGGGTTGGGTGCGACTTAAGCTGGTGTAGTGGCTATTCTGAACCTGATTTGACGGGTTTGAGGTTTGACTTGGGTGGTGATTTTGCCCAGTAGGTGAACCGGTTAAATGGTCCTGAGGTAACATGCGGCTGTAAGGCGTTTCCCCATCATTTTCTTCATTCGCCGGGGCATTGATGGGGAGGGAAGTTCTTGCATAGTGAGACGTCGGATTTGGACTCTCCGTCGGATTTTGCGGCGTCTGGTTTCCCTGATTGAGCTGGTTGGCGTAGACTTCTCTGGACAACAGATTATTATAATGTGTTTCTCCGTCATTATGGATTGCAGGGGGGGAGACTGTATGCACGGTCTGAATCCTGCCATAATGATCCATTCCAACCACCTGCTCCATGGTCCTCGCCCCATGGCTCATACTCCGGTGTTCAGCAGTAGGCAAGGGCTTTGCTTTTTGGGCTATTTCCCGTTCGCACTGATTAATATTTCCCTGAATCACGTTTTGAATAGGCGTGTTGACTGGAATTCGATTGAGGCGTTGCAATCCGAGCAGGAAATTTTCTGGCGGGCTGCTTGTTCTGTTTGAACGTAAATGGGCGTAATAAACTTCCACGAATCGGGTAGTGCATTGTTCAAAAAGCGCCATCTCCTGCTCGCGTGCTTTTTTTAAGTCGCTTCCGTCGGGATAAAAAGTGAGCCAGGGTTCATAACAGGCGATAAAAAGCTCGACTTCTTGTTTAAGCTGTTTATCCGGGCATTTCTCGAGATAAGCCTTTACATTATTTAAATGTTGTTTCAATGCCGCGCTGTCATCTAAAAACATGCCCATCCTGTCAGCGAGAAAGTCCTTGATAGGTTGTGATTTGCCTGGTTTCATCGACAGTGATTCGTTTTCGCCGTTAAGCGGGGTGAGCATTTGGGCTAAAATGCTCATCATGGCTGTCTTTCTGGCATAATAATCCGTGAGCAGGCTGGTATTTCCTCCGGTTTTTACCACCTGTGCGTCAATAATACGAAGGGGGACTTTTTCCCGGTTAGTATAAACCCCGTTCGTTTCGCCTTCCGCGAGGATCGATGTTAAGCCATAGTCGCTGATTTTGGGTAAAATCCTGAGCACGTTTCCCGCATTATCCCGTTCGGTTCTGATTAAAAAATTTCTTGCAGCGCTGTCCTGATGCAAAATGGACATCTGATGCAGTGTATCCTGCCCCTTGACCATACCGCAGGCAATCTGGGATAAACATACGGCAGGATTGCCCTTTAGGGCCGAGACGATGCCTGCGCCAGGAAACTCATGCGAATAGTGGGGATAAAAGGTTTTGGCAATAATGGAATATAAATCGGAGGAGAACTCGGTAACTTCGCCGCGCTCATTCTTGATATCGAGGTAGGATTCATACTCGGAGAGTATCCCTATCAGTTTGCCGTTTTCTTCCAGAGGGTAGGTTTTATTGATTACGCTTAAGTCCAGTTGACCCGATTCACTGTGTTTGGCGATTATTCTTGCGGTGGCCTCTTCATGCACGTCGGGTTCACTGAGGAGTTTTATAGCAACCAGTCCCTGGCTGTTGCACATGTGCTGATAAGCTGGATTAGAGCCATTGTAATAATAAAGTGCTACCTCACCAAATTCACCCGCGCCAAGCTGCCTGACTTTATGAAATCCTTTAGATGAGAGATCGATGGTTTCCCCGGATTGTCCCGGTAACTCAATTTCCCCTTTGGAGTGGTCATTATTTAAGGTTTCCAGCGGTGGCATGATCAATTACTCCTTCAATCTTTCGTATAGTATAACGCAACTGACTATTATATGAACAATATATTTTTAATTTTTTCATTATTCCGGTTATCATAGGCTTATACTTAATGAAAGTAACAAACAGGAACGATAATGGCTAAAGGAAAACAGGGCTCAGAAAAGGGGTTTTTTATGGCGAAAAATTGGGACAGTATGCTGGATGCCGATCATTTTGAAGCGGCTTTAAACGATAAGGATTTTAGCGTTAAGAGGCTTGTGAGACTGCAGGATCTCGAGGGTAGTAAGCATGACGCCGTGGATCAATTGCTGCTTCATCTTGTCGATTTTTTAGCACTAACTGACCCAGGCAAGGTAAGCCTTAATGACAATGACCGAGCCAGTGCCGATGCCTTATTTAACAATCTGGATACCGCGCTGAATCAGGTTAACACCCTTGCCGCTGACCAGAAATCTGTACAATCGGCAATCCGTTACGTCGAAGAAGTAATTCGTTCGCGCCTTGAGCTACTCAGGAAGCAGCCGACTGAACCCCTGTCGCTGAAGTGGTATAATGCTGCGCACATGGAACCCAGAGGCACCTATAAGCATTCTTAAGGTTTTGTTTAATCAATTAATCAGATCAAATTAGCTGATTTTAATTAATTTGATCTGATTCAAATTGTAAAGCACGGTGCTTTTCCCGTCCGTGATTTCAATGTATTCGCTGCCTTTGCCATCAATAATGCCGACGGTATTGCCTGCTGCATTCAAATGATGAGTAGTGCCATCATTTTCTACAAGCCAAATGGATTTGTTTGCGGCTGCCCATTCATTAATGCGTTTCGTTAATTCACTCACGATAATTCCTGCCAGTGCACATCCCTTACTTTAATAATAGCTTCTGCCAATGCAACCGATCAGGATTGTGTCTAAAAGTCACTAATTATATCAGTGCCTTCGAGGGGTAAATCCCTGGTGCATACGATTGTTAAAGCAAGAGATGTGAATCTGGAGGAATCAGTGAAGCGGATGAAAAAGAAGGCATTAAGCTGGATATTTCGCTGGCGGTTGGCGATTTACAGGGTAATGCCTTAAAAATTAATCTTTGAAGATTTTAAAATCTTTGGCAATGCCTGTGTGGGAAATGAAATACTGCTTTCCAATCACAGCGCGAAATTTCTGGATAATCATCATAAAGGCTCATTGGAGCATCCAGAGGATTTGCTTGGCAAGAGCAATGGCCAGTCGATGGACAATTTAGGGAAGCTGATTGAGCGAGGGCTTGTTTCCTCCCAAGAGGTGACAGGTATTGTAAAAGAAAATTACTTACCGTCATTAAAAGCGGTCAGTTACAGTATCGACAAGCGCGTTGAGCCGCCCCGGTTAACTCTTTATACGCATGCGCCGGTTGGAACGATGACCAGATCACGGATGAAGCCTCTTATCTGCCGAATATGTATAATACCAGCAATAATCTGGGAAAGCGGGAGCTAAGGGGAGATTTTCACATGGTGGTTTCAGATGACACGCCAGCGCAAATGCATGCGATATTGCATCGCATGGAGGATACGATAAAAAATAAAATTCCCGAACGCACGGAACGGGAATGGCATGACAAATTTGTGAAACATGAATTGGCGCGCTATGCCCACATGGATAGGCATAATCATAACGGTTACATTCCTGACTACACACAGCCGTTAATCCATTTCATGAGCATCTACAATGTCCCTTACACCAAAGGGGAGGATGTTGTTGATTACTCCTTGAGAGTCGCTCAAGGCAATCGTGGGTATGCCATCCGGGTTGACGAATTTAAAAAAGAGTCACTGCACCAGGAACAGTCGGATTTTTATTCAAAAAGCCATAACTTGGCGAAAGAAGCCCTGAATGACATCAAACAATTAATCGAAACATCCGACTGGCAAGTGGGGCGATGGGGCAGCCGCTCGAAAATAGAAGTCAATGGTAAGATGAAACCTGTTCCTAACCACCTCCATGCCATTTATAAAAAATGCCTTGAAGCCGAAAATGGAGGCAATCCGGCTCAATTGACGCAGGATATTCATGACATTGCCGCCAAGGCACTGGAACCTAAATCCAGGCTTTTTGAGCGTTTTCGTGAAAGGTATCAATCCACGCTGGATGTTTATACTGTGATTGAACGAGACACGCGAAATCTGCTAAAGCCTTAACGACGAAGCGGCCTTCTTTCAAAAAAAGTGCTGATTGTTCAGGGGCTTGCCATAAACTGCCCGTCCTGCACGTTACTCTTGTTCAATTGGCTTTTCATGGCTAATATGGAAGCTTCGGCATGGCTCGCTCCGCAGCGAACCATATTAGGTATAGGGAAATACTGGCACAATGTTAAAGATTCTTTTACTTACTCTTTGCTTGCTTCTGAGTGCCTGTATGGTTGGACCCGATTACAAGGAGCCTGCCAAAAATGTCGCCCCGTACTGGCTGCAGAAAAATCCGGCGGTAAAAGTCGCGCCAATCAATAATGCCGCCTGGTGGAAGGTATTTCACGATCCGACTCTGACAGAATTAATTCACTGCGGCTACCATAACAATCTTTCACTTCAGAGTGCCGGTGTGCGCGTGCTGCAGGCCCGTGCCAAACTGGCGCAGTCGGTGGGCGAGCTTTACCCGCAGCAACAGGTTTTAAATGGCAGCTACACCCATATCCGCACGGGAGGAGGGGAGTTGCAGGGTATTTTGCCGGACAAGTTTGACACGGCTTCTTTGGGTGTTTCTGCCAGTTGGGAAATTGATTTCTGGGGCAAATACCGCCGCGCTATCCGTGCGAATGATGCCGCGTTTTTGGCGTCTCTGGCAGCTTATGACAGTGCACTGGTTTCTTTAACCGCGGACATAGCCAATGCGTATATCAATATCCGTACGCTTCAACAGCAAATTAAGACGACGCAGACTAACATCCATCTGCAAAAAATAAGCCTTGATATTGCCCAGTCACGTTATCGCGGCGGCCAGACCAGCTTGCTCGATGTGCAACAGGCCGAAACCGAACTGGCTGAAACCCAATCGTCACTGCCGGATCTGGTATCGCAGCTGCAACGGCAGAAAGACGCGCTCGCTGTCTTGCTGGGTCTGGTTCCGACTCAGGTTGATGATCTGCTTAAGAAGCGAAGCGGTATTCCCCGCGCACCGGCTTCTGTGGCAATCGGCATTCCCAAGGAAGCACTGGCGCGACGTCCTGATATTTACCAGGCCAGGATGGAGGCGGTAGCGCAATCGGAATCCATTGGGGCGGTTAAAGCCAACCTTTACCCCGCATTGACGTTAAGCGGCTCGTTTTCTTATACGGCGAACAGTATTGGCCAAGCCTCCATCAGCAACCTGTTTGATCCAGCCAACCGTTCGGTGATTGCTGGCCCTTCGGTGGTTTGGCCATTATTAAATTATGGACAAATTACCAACGCGGTGCGCGAGCAGGATGCTGTGTTTCAGCAGAGCCTGCTGAATTACCTTCATTTAGTGCTTAAGGCGCAACAGGAAGTGCAGGATAATATTACCCAGTACATTGAATCACGAAAAACAACTGCTTTGCTGGGCACAGCGAATACCTCGGCCATGAAAACTACCCGTCTTGCCCTCATCCGCTATCGCGAGGGAGAGGCAAATTACACGGCTGTATTGAATGCAGAACAGCAACAACTACGGATACAAAAATCATTAATCAATGCACAGGGCGATATTGCCAAATCGCTGGTCGCCCTTTACCGTTCCCTAGGCGGCGGTTGGCAAATACGACAGGGCAATGATATCGTCCCGGAAACGATTAAACAGGAAATGGCTGCACGAACCAATTGGGGGAGCCTGCTCAAACAACCAAACCATGAGCGTCCCACCACGACCGAGCAGCGCATTAAACAGCTTTATCTACCAAACTGGTGATGGGTTATGATGACAGCCGAAAATAAATCATTCATTTTAAAAATAGCAGCCGCGGGTGTGGTCATTTTATTCCTTTACTGGTTTATTCATCGATACTCGCAAAGCACACCACCTGCCCCGCCTGCCCCCGTTGTCATCGTCAGCCACCCCAAACGGCTGGAGATGACGGATTATATTACCCAGACCGGAAATACTATTGCCTATAATTCTGTCAATTTAGTCGCCAGGGTGGAAGGGTATCTGGACGCCATTCAATTTGTGGATGGTTCCTTTGTTAGAAAAGGCCAGGAACTCTTTATTATCGAGCCTGAACCTTACCTGCAAAAATTACATGAGGCAGAGGATTCCCTGGCCGCCCAAAAAGCGGCTTATGCCTATAACCAGGCAGAATACGCCCGCCAGCAACAAATGTACAAGGAGAATGCCACCTCCTTAAAAAATGTGGAGAAATGGTCAGCAAAACGCGATGAATCCAAGGCTGAAGTGGCCAAAGCCGAAGCCAATGTAAAAATTGCACAAATCAATTACAGCTATACCCGTGTTCAAGCCCCGTTTGACGGCCGTATCGGGCGGCATCTGGTGGATGTCGGTAATCTGGTTGGCCATGGACAGGCTACGGAATTGGCCAATATCGAACAGATTAATCCCATTTATGTCTATTTTAATTTAAATGAACTGGATTTAATCAAATTGCGTGAAGCAGCGCGGGCACGCGGGTTTAAACCCAATGAATTGCATAAAATCCCGGTATACGTAGGCATGCAGAATGAACGTGATTTCCCGCATCAGGGCAAACTGGATTTCGTCAATACCGGCTTGAATGCCTCAACAGGAAGCATGGAGTTTCGAGCCTTGCTGGATAACAAGGATTACCCCCTGTTACCTGGATTGTTTGTTCAGGTTCGTATTCCTGTCAGCAAACCCTCGCCGCGGCTCGCAATTCCGGATACTGCTATTCAATACGATCAGATTGGCGCCTATGTCTTAACCGTTGATAAGGACGATACCGTCGTCTTAAAACGGGTGACTACGGGTACGCTGGATGATGGCATGAGGGCTATCAGCAAAGGGCTTGATATTGATGACCGAGTCGTGGTTAATGGTATTCAGAATGCCGTTCCGTCGCACAAGGTTACGCCTAAAAAAGAAAATGAGTAAAAGTCAATTGAAGGGATGCCACTGAATGAAATTGTTGCAAGTTGAGAAGAACGCGAAATGATTTCCAAATTCTTCATTGAAAGGCCGGTTCTGGCCAACGTCATTGCGTTATTACTGGTATTTATTGGTTTAATCGCTATCCTGGTTTTGCCAGTATCACAATACCCGGCTATTGTACCGCCCACTATTCAGGTGACGACGACTTACCCGGGAGCGGATGCCAAAACCCTCATTAATACCGTGGCCTTACCCATTGAGCAACAGGTCAACGGGGTGGAAAATATGCTTTACATGCAATCCACCAGCTCCAATAATGGGGCTTACACGTTGATTGTAACCTTTGCCATCGGCACCGATCTGAATTTCGCCCAGGTACTGGTGCAAAACCGGGTGCAGGCGGCGATGGCGCAATTGCCGATGGATGTGCAGAAGCAAGGGGTTGTCGTCCAGCAGAAATCCACTGCCATTCTGCAATTCATTACCCTAACTTCTGAAAATGGCGAATACGATGGCGTGTTTCTTAACAGTTATGCCACGATTAACATGCAGGATGAACTGGCGCGTCTACCCGGGGTGGGTAACGTTCTGGTTTTTGGCTCCGGGAGCTATGCCATGCGGGTATGGCTTGATCCGAAAAAAATGCTGGCTTATTCGTTAAACCCCAGCGATGTTTTAAATGCCATCAGTTACCAGAATAAGGACGTATCAGCCGGTCAGATTGCATCCCCACCAGTTCTGGGTTCCCATTCCTACCAATTAACCGTAAATGTCCCGGGGCAATTGGCTGATCCCGATGAGTTTGGCAATATTATTATCAAAACCGTCGACACCCAACCGGATGAGAATGCCAATGCCAGCAGTTCAGCGCAGGTGGTGCGCATTAAAGACGTGGGGCGTGTAGAGTTGGGTTCTTCAAGCTATAGCCAGTTGGCTAATTTAAACGGTAAACCAACCGCAGCCATTGGTATATTCCAGCTACCGGGAGCCAATGCGCTGCAAGTAGCGGAAGAAGTGAGAAAAACCGTTGCTAAAATGGCGAAAAAATTTCCTCCAGGCCTGACGTATTCCATTCCGTTTGATACCACTGTGTTTGTTAAAGCCTCCATTTCGGAGGTGTATAAAACCCTCTATGAGGCGGGTATTCTGGTTTTGCTGGTCATTGTTGTTTTTCTGCAGAATTTCCGTGCCTCACTGGTTCCGGCCACCACCGTCCCGGTGACGATTATCGGCACATTTTTCGCCCTGATGCTGCTTGGCTATACCATTAATTTATTGACGCTGTTTGCGCTGGTGCTGGCCATTGGTATTGTCGTTGATGACGCGATCGTGATCGTGGAGGGTGTGACTCAGCACATTGAAAGAGGCTTATCGCCCAAAGAAGCGTCTATTGAGGCCATGAGAGAATTGTTCGGGCCTATCCTGGGTATTACGCTGGTGTTGATGGCCGTGTTTGTTCCTGCCGGGTTTATGCCGGGTTTGACGGGGGCTATGTATGCGCAATTTGCCCTGGTTATTGCGGCAACAGCCTTAATCAGCGCCATCAATGCAATGACCTTAAAACCCACCCAGTGTGCACTGTGGCTTAAGCCCATTGATAAAGACAAGCCCAAAAATATCTTTTTCAGAACCTTCGACAAAATCTATAATCCTATCGAGGCGCGCTATATCCGGTTTATGGATAAATTAGTGCATCACAGCGGGATGGTTTGTCTTCTGGGTGCGGCTTTGGTGGCCCTGGCTATTTTTGGTTTAACCCGTATCCCCACCGGTTTTATTCCGATTGAGGATCAGGGGTACCTCATTTTAAGCGTGCAATTGCCTGACGCAGCGACCCTGGGGCGCACAGACAAGGTCATGAGCGAGTTAAGTAAAAAGGTTTCACAAATTGACGGCATTGCTAACGTCATTGCCATTGATGGCATCTCGCTGCTCGATAACAATGCCAGTCTGGCTAATGCGGGTGTTTTATACATTATGTTTAAAGACTGGAGTGTTCGCGGGAAGTCTGAAAATCTGTTGGCCCTGTATACCAAAATCAATGACATTGCCAAAAACACGCTGGATGCCAAAGTGTTGACTGTCGTTCCCCCACCCATCCAGGGTTTAGGGTTATCCGGCGGTTTCCAGATGCAAGTGGAATTGCAGGATGGCACCTTTGATTATCAAAAATTGCAACGCGTCACAGATGGGCTAATCAGTGAGGGGAACCGCGAGCCGGATCTGCAAAACTTAATGACCTCGTTTCGGGCCAGTGTACCCCAGGTTGCAGCGCCCATTAACCGCACCAAAGCAGAGAGTCTGGGTGTTCGCATAGGCGATGCGTTCGGCACCCTGCAAACATACCTGGGTTCTTCCTATGTCAATTTGTTTACCAAATTCGGGCAGGTGTTTCCGGTTTATGTGCAGGCTGATGCCTCGTCACGCGGACAGGTGGAGGATTTACGTAATTACTACGTCAAAAACCAGCAGGGCTCTATGGTTTCTTTAGGGACCTTGACTGACATCAAACCGGATGTCGGGCCTGCAATCATCTCACTTTACAACCTTTATCCATCGGGTAATGTCAACGGCATGGCTGCCAAGGGTTACAGCTCCGGTGAAGGGATTGAAACCATGGAAGAACTGGCAAAAAAATTGCCGCCCGGTTTTTCCTATGAATGGACGAGTACCGCCTATCAGGAAAAAGTGGCTGGCAATATGAGTTATTATATTTTTGCCATGTCGCTGGTGCTTGTTTACCTGATTTTGGCGGGACAGTATGAAAACTGGCTGATTCCGTCAGCCATTCTTTTCAGCGTACCGCTCACCTTAATCGGGACAGTATTGGCTCTGGGTCTTTTGGGACTGGATAATAATATGTACACCCAGATCGGCTTGTTGCTGCTGATTGCCCTGGCGACAAAAAATGCCATTCTTATTGTTGAAGTAGCGCATGAGCAACATCATATCCATAAAAAATCAGTGATGGAGGCAGCGGTTATCGGAGCGAAAACCCGATTCAGGCCTATTCTGATGACATCTTTTGCCTTCATCATGGGCGTTATGCCGCTGGTCTTTGCCACAGGGGCTGGAGCCAATGCCAGACGGTCAATTGGGGTTGCTGTTTGCAGTGGGATGTTGGCTTCAACCTGCTTAGCCGTCGTGTTTGTCCCTGTTTTTTATGTGTTATTACAAACCTGGCAGGATAAGCGAAAAGCCAAAAAAGAAAAAACCGCCTTGCCTGTTTAACGGTAAGAGCGTTTAGAAACTGTCAGTTTCTCTGCCATGCCTGGATCTGGTTCTTTATCAAGCAATGATGTTTTTTATTACAGCAAATTTATTTTTTATGGTCAGTGCAAATAAAAATGAACCGGAGAGTAGTAAAAACTGTAAGAATAAATGTATCATTTCCAAGCGTTGAATTGACAGGATGCCAAAATGAAAATTTCATTTATTAAAAGTTGTTTAGCTAATTATGATACTAAGAAGGGGTTTCTGCGCGTATTGAGGGACGAATCCCATATCGGGGATCTAAGGACATTTTTTAACCAGGATTTGGGTGGTGACAAAGCAGTGGATCGTGATCTGACGCCCGAGGAACTCCACGAACTGGTTGCCATAGCGCTAAAAAAAAAGAATTGGAATGCCTCCCAAAGCGCAGATACGTTTAGTGAAATTTTCAAGCAGTTCGGCGGCATAGAAGCGTATCAGTATCTCCTTGACAAAAATGCTTTAACTGCTTCAAATGTGGCATTTCTGGAAAAAAATGCCGCTCTTTACAGTAGCCGTGAGATTGCAGGGCTTGCTGTCCTCGTCGATTATTCATCGCAAAGTGTACCGCCCTTGTCATTAAGTGTTTTGTCAGACGAAGTTACCCGGGTTGATTTAGGCAGCATGAATAATAGGGTGGATTGCATGAGTCGTCTCAAAAAAGACGGGCTATTAAGCAAGAATGCGTTATTGTTGATTGCCAAGGGCATGGACGTTGAAATGGCGGAGCAACTGATTCGATTAATGAATGCCCAAAACAGTTTCAACGATGTAAATCTTCAGTCCTTATCGGAACATCCTGAGGCTCTGGAGCCTATTTTCCAAATCCTGACGACTCTTGGCAAAAAAGAGGTGTTTCCTGCCAAATTTTGCGATGTCACAAAAATATTCAGCTTCAATGTCGTAGCCGCTAAAAATTTCAACTTTTACCTTCAGGCTATTGCCCAGCAATGCCAAAGCAGTAAGACCACGGCGAGCCCTGAAACCGGTAACAAACTCCTGGCCCATCGTGAAGTGCTTGAAAATCAAAAGCCAGATGTCATGGAAAAAGTGCTGGCGGTATTCCAAATGAGGGAATGGAAAATTGCGGATTATCTGGATTACCTGTTCGCAATCAACGAGGTGGGCCTGCAATTTACTGTGACTCACATGGCCAAATTGCCGCTTGAGACCGGGTATTTAACCCGAGTTCTCGATGCGTTGAAGGTGGAGGGTGCCCATTATCGTACAATTGTCAAAGGAATTACCCTCCTCAAAGAAAAGAATGCACTCACGGAAGAGAATCTTTGTTTCATTTTAAACTCCTGTCAGCATGCTAATACGCTGGCGGCAGCTGTGACCCAATGGCCCGATTTAAAAGAAAAGAAAATTGCGGTGGCCTATACGGAGTTATTAAAGTGTCCCTCCTTTGCGGACAAAGTTGTCTCTGCCTTGCTTGAGTTAAGCAAGGTTATCGAATTAACCGAACAAGTCTGTACCCTGGTTATGAGTAAACCCGAAAGTGCGGAAGCTGCAAGAGATATTTTCCATCTGTTACGGTCCAGGGAATTGAGTGACAAGAAAATGGTGGATTTTCTTTATCAAACCAAGGTAATAAACCGCGACTTTTATAAAGCCATTGCGGCATTGGATGAAGCAAATATTTTAACCTCAACCAATGTCATTAAACTCTGTTTAAAGGCTGCATATATAAGAACCATTGCCAGTGCCTGCGCTACTTTGCATAACGCCAATGCCTTAGTGAAAGAGTTAAAGCCTAATGGCTCCTGTTCGCGCTTAAATCAGACCCTTTTTGATGCGATTATCGATGATCCGCTCAATGCGTTGAAACTGGCGGAATCTTCCGGTGGCAGGCTGACTCGCCTGGGTATTTCAGCCATGAAAGACGAAGGAGCCTGTGACTTTGTCAGAATCCGCCAGGGAGCACGTTATCTTGCCTTAATGCAGCATCAGGGATTACTGTTTGGGCCTTACCTGATGCCTGAGGTAAACGGTAACAAAAAACCCTATACGCTTGAAGAAAGGCAGGCATTGGAAAAAAAATCAGTCCTTCACATCGCCTCCTTTCTGGGTAGCGGTTTTCTGGAAAAAGCGGTTGAAGAGCACGTGGCAAAAGAAAGTGTAGAAGACATTTTTAAGCTTAATGCTTCGTGAAGATGACTTGGAGTATCGTGAACAGGGGTTAACAGACACCGCAATGAATAGCATACTGCGGTGTCTGCAGGGGGCTCTGATAATCCTGCTGCTTTAGTCGGGTTTAAGGGAAGGAAGACAGTGCCTTTTGCAGACAGGGATCCTGTTCGGCAAAGGCGCTGATGACGATGCGGGTGGCTGCCGCAATGACTTCATTATTGGGGCGGGCATCCACTTTCGGTTGCGTAAAATACACAACCAACGTTACCGGTTGACAATGAGGCGGCCAAATGACGCCAATGTCATTACTGGTGCCGTAATCGCCGGTGCCTGTTTTATCACCCACGACCCATCCTTCGGGCAATCCAGCGCGAATGCGCGCACCACCGGTGGTATTGTTTCGAAGCCAGGTTATCAATAATTGACGCTCGGGTGAGGCGAGTGTGTCGGTGGTGATGAGTTTCTGCAAACTGAGCGCCATGGCTTTGGGTGTGGTGGTATCCCTCGCATCACCCGGGATGGCTGTGTTCAATTCTGGTTCAAATCGGTCCAATCTGAACTCGTTATCGCCGATTGAGCGCGCAAAGGCTGTGATGGCCTGAGGTCCCCCCAGTTTTTTTAAGATAAGATTAAGGGCCGTGTTATCACTTAACGTGATCGTGGCTTCACTGAGTTCAGCCAGGGTCATGCCATCGGCTAAGTGTTTTTCAGTCTCCGGCGAATGAACCACCAAGTCCTGCTTGTTATAATGAATTTTTTCATGGAGCAGGGTCTTGTCGTTCATGCTTTTTCTTAAAAGAGCAGCAACACTAATGGCTTTGCTGGTACTGCACAGGGGAAAACGCTGCCTGGCATGGTATTGAATGACCATCCCATTGGCCTGATTGATGGCGGCAATGCCCAAACGGCCTCCGTTAGACGCTTCCAGGGCAGCCAGTTTCTGCTGCAGAGAAAGCAATTCATCCCGGGCATGGGCAGTTAAAGTCAGGGAAGCCATGGCTAAAAAAAATAAAAAAAGGCGTTTGGATGGCATAAAAAACTCGTTACGTCGATTAATAAACAGGATGGGGGCCTTAACATCTCATGGCGGAATAGATGCGCCCTTGGCGTCAAGTTCTGCTATGCTAATGGTAAAGCAACGGTATTGGAATGCCTTGATGAAGAAATTTTTACTGATGGCGTTTTGGGCATTGACATTTCCTGTCGCCGCTAACGATCCCCCGGAGTCTGCCATTGTCGATCAGAAATATGATCAGGAACGTTGCGTTAAGGATCTCATGAATCGCTGCCAGGAGGATTGTAAAGCGGTAAACGATCCGGATTGCATTTCACGTTGTCAGGAAAACGCAAAAAATGAGTGCCTTCAGGCGGGCGAATAATAGCCGCCTTATCGCGGGCAGCGTCTTAAGGTTCATTAGAGAAAGAATCATTAAGAGTCGCGGGTAAGCCTTCTTCATAATACTCATCCCCTTTGAAAATCACTTTTTTCCCGGACAGGGCTGCAATGCGTTGTCCGGGCAGGATAAAGCCCACCACATTGAGCGGATCAACTGCCGCAAGGCTAATCGCTTCGCGATGCGGGGCTTTATTTTTAATGGCTCTTAGCGAATCAACGGCATAGGGAAGCGCAAATTGCTCGCCCAAAAACCCACTGACAAAGCGCCCGCCGCGAATTTCACCCCGGGCTTCCAGACGCCTAAAAACAAGTAATAACTCACGCCAGGCAGGCATTAATTTTTCCCTGGCTATCAAATCGCGAAAGACCACCCCGTAACGCTTTAATAACAGCCAGCACAGGGCTTCTGTTTGCCTATCGGTGTTAATTGGTGGTGTTTTAAGTAAAGACCAGCGCCCGGTACTGTACTGATGACGCAAGGGGTGACGGCGTTTTTTGTTTAAGCGCCGCCTGGGGTCAATCAGCGAGCGCAGATTATCAAAACCATCGGCCGTGGTTAGCCCCGCAGTTACCAATTCCCATAAGGCCATTTCAATTTCTGATTTCAACGCCTGAACGCCTTCGGCAATGTCATTAAAGAAAGAGGCGCCATGGCTTTTAAGAAAGGCGTAAACACAGCGGGCAACGTGGCTTAAATGGCCTAATTTTTCCTCTTGTTCGACAGGCTTAATGACTGGCATCCAGTCTGCTTTATCACGTACAAAAAACGTAATTGGCGCTACACTGGTTGGAATAACCCGTTTATTTTCAGACACCGTGTCGTTGGCTTTTGACAGGCGGCCCCAACCGATAATGCCCATCAGGCAAAGCCTGTCCAGCAGGCCGGGATCGTAAGCATTGACGCGCTTGGCAAAGATATCCTTTTCCCAGGATTTAGCCGGTATCTCAACGCCCTGAAGCTGGCTTATTACTTCGATGAGGCCCTGTTCATCCCGCAATTGCGTACCCGGGGTGACATGCTGCCAGGCGAGTAGCCACTGCATGAATTTAATGGCGGTCACTGGCTCTATTTCGCGGCGCAGCTTGCCTAAGGTTAACCGGTGGATACGGGCTAAAATGCGGCGTTCGCACCATTCCTGTTCAGGGCCTGTGAATGATCCCCGTAAAATGGCGCCGCTGGCTTCAAGACGCAAAAGCGCCTGCTCCGTTTCGTTAAGCGCCAGGGAAAGAACCCTGGCCAATTGCTGTGCGCTGACGGGGCCGCTTGAAAACATCCAGCCACGGATTAATTCAATCAGCGCGTCCTCGCGCAGTAAGGGTTTCTCTTCGATGACCGGCAAGACATCCTGAATAAGGGCTTGTGGGTAAAGATTGACAACAGTTTGGGTTTTTTCAGCGGCGAACCAGAATGATTCGCCTTCAATGGTGGCTATGCCAGCGCGTTTTTCCTGTTGCAATTCCTTAAAAAAACAGAGCCAGGGGTTGTCAGGTTGAAGCGATTGCAAATAAGTAACCGGCAGAACAATCAAGGTTTGTAACGCATCCTGCAGTTCATCTTTATCACGAACATCGGGCCAGACCTGTTGTCTGACTTCAGCGATGATGTCGCTGTCCAGTTGCCCTATCTCTTCAAGCAGCGAATCAGGCAGAATACGCCTTAAGGTCACCGCGCGAGCACGCCTTTCCTCCAGCGGGGCGTCATCCAGGAAGGCATAGGGATTGGCATTTAGAATTTCATGGGCAAACGCCGACGGGGTTGGGGTATCCACTGCCAGGCTTTGAATCTCGCCCTTCTTAAGGCGTTCAAGCACCTCAATCAATCCCTGCAAATCCAGCGCTTCGGTCAACGCATCCTTGATGGTTTCATGAATTAAGGGGTGATCGGGTAAGGCAATATCGCGTCCGCCCAGGTTATCCTGACAGGCGGCGGCATCCGGGAACACCGCGGCCAGCAAGTCGTCAGCCAGCATGCGTTGGATGTTAGGCGGTACTTTTTTGCCATTGCGGAAGCGAACCAGAGCCAAGGCGCGGCCAGCGTCCCAGCGCCAGCGGGTAGCGAAGAGGGGGGATTGCAAAACGGCCTGGGTAAGTACTTTGGTAATGCTTTTAGGATTTAAGAAGGCAAAAACATCGGCCAGGGGGAAACTGTGCTGTTCAGCCAGAGCGATATTGATGCCGTCATCGGTGGCAGAGGCCTGCAATTCGAAATTGAAGGAGCGGCAAAAGCATTTGCGCAACGCCAAACCCCAGGCCTTATTGATACGGGCGCCAAAGGGGGCGTGAATAATTAACTGCATGCCGCCCGCTTCATCAAAAAAGCGTTCGGCGATGACCGTCTCTTGTGTGGGTACGGCGCCTAAAAGGGCTCGTCCCTGCAGAATATATTCTATCAATTGCTCAGCGCCTGCCCGGTTAACCTGACAATTTTCCATAAGCCAGTGAAGCGCGTTCTGCGTCAGTGCTGATTGCTCACGGACTGGGGCAGCCGGCATGCATTCCGCCGGCAACAGGTCGCTTAAGCGCTGGCGTAATGCCGATACGCGCAGCGACAACTCCCTGGTTCGCCCGGGCGCTTCGCCACGCCAGAACGGCACGGTAGGCGGGGCGCCATGCGCATCTTCAACCAGTACACGCCCGGATGCGCTTTCAATACGGCGAATCTGCCAGGAGGTACTGCCAAGCAGAATAATGTCGCCGCGATTGCTTTCCACGGCAAAATCCTCATCCAGTGTCCCGACCATGGCGCCGGTGGGTTCGGTGATGACCGTAAACAGGCCATTTTCAGGGATTGCACCGCCATTGGTGATGGCCGTTAAGCGGCTGCCGCGGCGGCCTTTGACCCGGCCATTCACCCGATCGCGAAATAAATAGGCACTATAGCGTCCGCGTGAGCCGGCTATGCCTTCGGCCAGCATGTCAAGGACCTCATCAAATGTTTGCCGCGGCAATGCCCGATAAGGGTAAGCGCGCCTGACCATGGCAAACAGGGCGTCTTCCTGCCATTCATCCGTGGCACAGCTTGCGACCAGTTGCTGCGCCAGAATATCAAGCGGTGCTTCAGGAATGATGAGTTCATCCAGATCCCCGTCGCGGATTGCGTGAACCAGGGCGGCGCACTCCTGCAATTCATCGCGGGTCGTGACAAAAAGGCGCCCTTTGGATACTGCGCCATGCCAGTGTCCTGCCCGTCCTACCCGTTGGAGCATAACAGCAATGGCACGTGGGGAACCCAATTGGCAAACCAAATCCACACTGCCAATGTCAATACCAAGTTCAAGGGAGGCCGTTGCGACCAGGGCCTTTAATTCGCCATTTTTTAATTGATTTTCTGCTTGCAGGCGTAGTTTTCGGGATAAACTGCCGTGGTGAGCCGCCACCTGCTCAGGGCCTAATCGTTCGGCCAGATGATGGGCAACTCGCTCAGCGACCCGCCGGGTATTGGCAAAGATCAAGGTTGAACGGTTTTGCCTGGACAACTCTGCCAGACGGTCATAAATCTCATCCCACATCTCATTGGACGCCACAGCACCCAGCTCAGAAGAGGGGACTTCCACGGTCAATTCCAGGTGTTTCGCGTGGCCAATGTTGATAATTTTAGCCTTGTTGGCGCGGTTACCCATTAAAAAATCAGCGACCCGCCGGAGCGGTTTTTGGGTAGCGGACAAGCCAATGCGTTGCGGCGGTTGATGGGTGATTGCCTCCAGGCGTTCGAGCGACAGGCTTAAATGGCTACCGCGTTTGTCGTCGGCTAAAGCATGAATTTCATCAATAATTACGGTTTTTACCGTGCGCAGGATTTCGCGGCTTTTCTCCGTGGTGAGCAGGATATAGAGCGATTCCGGCGTCGTTACCAGGATGTGAGGCGGTTTTTTTGCCATGGCGGCACGTTCTTTTGCTGGTGTATCACCGCTGCGAACAGACACGCTTATTTCAGCCATCGGCTGGTTGCCGCTTTCGGCTAAGGCCAGAATACCATTTAAGGGGGTCATGAGGTTTTTTTGAATGTCATTACCTAAGGCTTTTAGCGGCGAGACATACAGCACCTCGGTTTCATCGCTTAATGTCCCGTCCAGGGCTTTTCGAATTAATTGATCCAGGCAGGCTAAAAACGCAGCAAAGGTTTTCCCCGAGCCGGTTGGCGCTGAAATCAACGTTGCATTGCCGGCGAGAATGGAAGGCCAACCCTGACGCTGTGGTTCGGTCGGCTCGCCAACCTGATGGATAAACCATTTGCTAACCAGAGGATGGGCCCAGTCGAGACTGTGTGCCTGTTTCATGAATGATAAAACTTGGGATGTGAGACTGTTTAAAGTATACACTATATCGATTTTGTAAGACCTGAAAAAGGGTTATAATGGGGAGAAAAGGGGGGATGCATGCAAAAGCTACTTTATGCGGTATTGCTTTTTATTCTGAGTGCGGCTGCTTTTGGCGAAGACCGTTGTTTTGATTTAAAAAAAGGGAAAGCAATTCTCAAAGAATTGGAAGTCATGGTTGAAGATACCCTGTGCGCACAGCCTCTTTCGGCTGAGCGTGTACGCCAAGGGATAAACACCATTTTACCCCAGGTGATGAATAAAGCCTTTTTGGGGGCTGCCCCGCCTGATAATTGGCAGATGATGGTGAATGAAGTACAGCAATCCTGCCTGAAGGATCACACGAACCTTTGTTTAAACCACGTTCAACACGAAGTGCAAGCCTGTGTCTCCGCGCAATTACCCGCCTTCATCCTGTTCTGGGCTCCCTGGTTTGCTGAACACTGTCAGGCAATAAATAAAGCGCTTATTTTAAACTGGAAAGAAAAGAAACCGCAGGTTCAGCAGTGGATTAATGCGTTTAAACTGCAAACCACTAATTAGCCGAAAGGGCCGTTTCCTTTATCCCTACCTTAAAAAGGGATGTCCATGCGTTTCACTGCCCAGGCCCCATGCCACAATTTAGCGGTTATTTATTGGATTTTCTGTCATGAAATTATATAGTGGCTTAAACCCTTTCCAAGCCGGTGAAAAATGCCTCTCTTTTTATTTAAGGATATTGAAGAAAAAAGTTGTGATGCAGCCAAACAACAATTTGGCATTACCGAGGATGCCATTGTTCTTGATGACGATTCATTGCCGTGCTTAAGTTCTGCCAATCCACCGTTCGTTATTCTTGGCCATACAGAGGAAGTGATTTACGATTATGCCCTGTGGCAAAGTAAGAAGCAGACTTTGGGTGGCTTGACGGCAGAGGAGATGGCTGAGCGTTTTGCGGCCATGATCCCCAAAGAAAAGCGTCGGCAACTGCATGATTTGTATCTTGTTGCCTGTGAGGCCGGCTTAAATGACTCCCCTGAAAAGCCGTGCTATGCGCGGGAGCTCGCTTATAAATTATACAAAAAAGGGTTTACCGGGGTTGCTGTGCATACGGTGACCAGTCCTCCTTTAAAGGATACGCCCCATTATGCCGGTATGCGGGTGGAGTTGGTAACCCAACTCGGCATTGAAGGGCAATTAGACGGCATACAACTCGGGCACGCCCGGGCTTTTATAACAACACCGGATTACGAAAAAATATCCGAGCAAGTCAGTGCGATGGAATTAGAGCTTCGCGGCATCCAGGGGCATACGCTTGAGGCAATAAAACGCCGCTCCGAGTTAAACCGCCAGATTTTAAACGCAAACGGTCAGCTTCACTCGGAATCGCGCAAACATTTAATTATGGATGTAGCCGATTTAAAGACAGAACTGGATCGCCCTGAAAACACTTTCCGTGCTCAACCATCGCTTAAGGCCATTGAGGCTAAACCCAAGCAGTTAGAGCTGGAGCGGGGGTCTGTTAAACAACAAAAAATTAATCGCCAGATTAAACCCTTAGTCTCTCAAAAAATGCATGATGAGATTTATGGTCCTCTGATTGAGCAAGCCCGCAAAGACAAACTTTTGTTGGCTGTTTTAGCGGAATTATCCGAATTGCAGCGCCGATACCGAAACGATGCGAAATACTTAAAAAATATTGACTCGCTTGTCGCGTTGATGAAAGACAAACAACAACATTGGCAGCAAGCTCTCTTTGAAAAAATGGATGCCTACCACACGTTGTCAGTTTTAGAGAAATTGACAACAAAGCGCTCAACCTCCACATTTTATGATTTGATGCTCCACCTGGTGAGGGCCTATCGTCTCAAGCGTACGGACATTGACTCCTCCCTTGAGGACTCGATTAAAAAAGCTGTTCCTGATTTGGCCATCGAGCAGGTTATTTTCAATAAAAATAAAGATGCCCTGGACGTTACTCTGGTTTCGCGAGTGGGGGAGAAAGTCTTCTTGATCGAGTTTTCCTTAGAAAAGAAGGAACAGGGAAAAATATCTCCGGCATTGATAAAGAAAAAAATCGAAAAGGGCGAAAAAAGAGAGGAGGAGAGTAAAAAAACCTATGTGGTTAAAGCCCAGTCGCCTTCAGACTGGGAAGACGATCTGCTTATTCCAAAGCCTATGCAGCCCTTACCCGCCCTCGGTCATTATTACCAGTATGCCAATCGTCATCATTTTTGGCCGGCTGCGATCGAAAAAGGCCAATTTGCAACGCTTCGTGGTGATGCATTAAAGCAGGCCATCCTGACTGATTTTAAACAACAAATCGAAGCTTGCGATACGGACAGAAGCCTTAAGGCATGTGGGGCAAGATTACGCAAGACATCCGAGTTTTCAGTGTTATCGAGAGCTCAGGATCCATTAACTTACTTTTTTAGCTGGTTGCCCTGGGTTAAAACCTCCTCAGAGAAAGCCTTCGATCGAATGCTTTCAGATCAGACGCACTCCTTGAGTTCGCTTAAGAAAGATCAATAATGGGCGACGTGTTACCCTCTCCCCAACCCTCTCCCAGAGGGAGAGGGAGCTGGCAGTAGGTATTGCTTCCTTGCCCAATATTCCCTCTCCCTGGGAGAGGGTTAGGGAGGGGGAGCTGGCAGTACGTATCGCTTCCTTGCCCAATATTCCCTCTCCCTCCGGGAGAGGGTTAGGGAGAGGGAGTGGGTAGTACGTATCGTTTCTTTGCCCAATATTCCCTCTCCCTGGGAGAGGGTTAGGGAGGGGGAGTT
>NZ_LNYA01000030.1:100162-100764 GCF_001467615.1 Legionella erythra
ACAATATTCCCTCTCCCTCCGGGAGAGGGTTAGGGAGAGGAGTGGGTAGTACGTATCGTTTCTTTGCCCAATATTCCCTCTCCCTGGGAGAGGGTTAGGGAGGGGGAGTTGGCAGTAGGTATTGCTTCCTTGCCCAATATTCCCTCTCCCTCCGGGAGAGGGTTAGGGGAGGGCTTAATCCAATGGTGGAAACGTATGGAGCGGGGTTGATGAAAAATAACCCGTTTTCATGCACGCCAAGGTTAGAAGCATTTGCCGCTTTAAAAGCGGGGTTTTGCAAAAGGGGCCGTGAAAGGCATCCCTTAACCGTCCCATGAGTGGATGGGACGATTGAAACCAGGGCGTCACAAACCGGCTTGCGCTTTGATAGAACCGCAGTTGCGGCCGACGCGCGCTGGAATAGTGGGCTAAGGCTTGTGGCACGTCCCCCTGAGCCAGGCATTGGGCCAAGACACTGGCATCAATTAACCCCAGATTGGCGCCCTGACCCAGTTGCGGACTCATGCCATGGGCGGCATCGCCTATCACCACCACCCGGTTTTCATGCCAGGGGTACATACTCACATCCAGATAAGAAGCCAGTGAAAACTGATCATGGCGGG
>NZ_LNYA01000030.1:100895-153932 GCF_001467615.1 Legionella erythra
GTTTTGCCATTGGCTGAATTGGTCGCGCTTAAGGCTCCAGAAAAAACTCATTAATCGCCTGCCGTCTTTATATCCCATCGGCAGCATCCCGGCCATGATCTCCGTTTGATGGTAAACCTGCTCCAGCGTGTGGTTAAACCGGTCTTCTCGATCTTCCCCAATGGCCCATAAAGCGCCCCATGCATAGGGCTTTACCCGGATAGGGATGTTCAGGCCATGGCGAAGCGTCGAGCGTGAGCCATCGGCGATAACGACACAATCATAAGGGCCGTAGTGATTTCCTTCCCGGTCAAACAACTGCACCTGATGCGGCTCGTTTTCGATGCAGCTGATTTCACAGGGGTTTTTAATGATGATGCCGCGTGATTGCATGGCCGTGAATAATTCGTCATAAAGCACGGCGCGATGCATACCCAGACCCATGTGATGCGGGACTAAATCCCGGTATTTTAAATCCAGTACAACCTTGTTTTTATGGTTTCTACCGTACAGTCCGTGAATAGGAACTCCCTTATCAAGCAGGGGTTTGACGATGCCGAGCTCTGACAGGATATGAAGGCCTGCTGGTTGCAGGAGAAAACCGGCACCCACGGGGGTTAACTGGCTGACTTTATCAAAAACAGTCACGTGAGCCCCTGTTTTTTTGAGGAAAAGCGCCGCTGCAGGCCCTGCAATACCGCAACCAATAATAGCGATACGGAGCATGGTTTATCCCATTATTCGGACAAAATGACCGGGTTCACCGAAATGTCGGCTTTTAACGTATTGGCGATGAAACACGCCGCATGCGCGTCCTTCAACAACTTTTGTAAAGACCCCTCATCCGGTTTTTTATCATTTTGGAAGCAGATTTCAGGTCGAAGAATAACTTCGGAAACAGCCCGGATGGTTTCATCAAGAATGCAGGTGGCCTTGTCGTTATAGTGATTAACCACATAACCCTGCTTACAGCACAGGGACAGAAAAGTCAGTAAAAAACAACTGGCCACGGCGGCGGTTAATAATTCTTCCGGGGTCTGAAATTGGGGGTTGCGAACCAGATTGGCCGATGAACTGATATCGATTTTAGGGCCGCCATAAAAATAGATGGTGTGCTTGCGGTCATAGGAATGGTATTGAAAATCAGGTGTTACCCGTTGCCATTGAAGCCTTACATTATAATCTGACATAGAAAATCCAAGTGACCAGGAATAATATTATTGTAAGTCAGTCTCGGCCTTTTTGTTAGTCAGCCTGATTTGATTTTTAGTGGCTTGGCTTAAAATTCCCTGAACCACGGCGATGAAATGCAGGTAACTGTTTACAAAGATTTTTTTGCTCTTTACAATGAGCTCATGATCTTTAAACAGATCACACTGGATGCGGCTCTATTCGGACAATAGGCGGCCTCTGAAACTCTCCGAAGTATCTTTAAAATTATCATCACAGAAGGACTCTGAATGAAAAGTAAAATCGGTTTAGCTCTGGCTATAGCATCAACATCAGCGTTTGCAGGAACGATGGGCCCTGTGGTTACATCAGAAAAGTTTTTTTTAATAGAAGGCGGCTTGGCTTATACCCACGCATTCTATAAAGATAGCGCCGTTTTCGCTGAATCCTTTACCCCCGTAACCCCGGCTGGATTTGCCATTAACCCCAACAATTTTTACCCCAAAAATTTCTGGGGCGGTTACATGGGTTTGTCTTTCTATTTCCCAAGCTGGCTGTTAAATGCCCGATACAGTCTCTATGAAAGCAAGGAAGAAACCAACTACACGGCGGGTACTGTTATTGAGCTGCAGCCTGCAAAGCTGGCCTTTACTGCTGATAAAGTATGGGGAAATATTAATCAGCTTTCTTATGGGCTGGGCGCCGGTGCAATCGTTGAGACGTTGAACAAAGGGGAAGCACGCATTCATATTGCAGCTGATAACCCGGTCTCTGAAACATTCCAGGGTCGCACCCAGATTAATCCCTTGGTTGAAGGCTTTGTCATGTACCGCTTCGCCAATAATTTTGGTGCGAAGTTCAACCTGGAATACCAAATCCCTGTCAGCAGAACCTTTGGTGACGGTGATTTGAATTTAAGTCTCGGTATTAACTACGCATTACCCGTTTAATTAACCTAAGGAAGCTAACATTATGGACAATTTAAACCGTCAGGATAATCTTGAAGCGGAAGTATTGTTTGATGACAGTGAGTTCTTCGAGCCATCGCTGTCTTCTTGCTGCTGCTGTTGCACCGCCGCCACGTCAGAAATGACTGATACAACGGATGCTGCGAAGTAAATCCCGGATGTTATCCCGCTAAAGTCTGACGTCTCGTCAGGCTTAGGGTTTGATGTAACAAACGCCTGATAGCCCGTTGCAAATTCTACCTGCGACGGGCCTGTCGCTTTATTCACGTCTAGACGGTGTAAAATGAAGTTAACTGTAAGCCTTAATGCTCCTTTCCTTTGCCCTTTTCAAGCCTTTGTGGATATGGCCAAAGCCTTGTCTTCTTCGCCCGCTCTGCCAAAGATGGTTTTTACCCCCGTCTCTGAACTGAGCACAATCAACGATTGGATTAATCTCGAATCCCTAGGCCAGCCAACCGCCATTCGGGCCCAGGCATTAAGTCTAAAACTACAGGCTTTGCTTCGAGAAAACGGGGTGGAAACGCTGGAATTGCATGTGCAAACAGCAAAAGGTCTGTTAAGTAAAGATAATCTCTATTTGTTTCTATTCTTAAACCGTTTAGTCTCCCTGCGTTTTATTTTTTATGTGGACGCTAAACACCTTGAGGACCTTAAGCAGGTATTGACTGTTGCTCAGGATGCGCTGGATTGGGATATCCGCTATCAAACCGAACCGGCCGGCTCAATGGAACCGGAAGATAATCAGGCGGTGCTTAAGGCGATGGGCTTTGATTTTAGTTTTGAGTATGACGCGGCGCTCACGGAAGCCGACGTGCAAAGACTCATCGGTTATGCCTGGGTGTGCCTTAAGGCTGGCGCGCCTGAAGCAGGAAGCCGTGCGCTGACAGACGTGCTGGCGCGGGATAATTTATCAACGCTGCAGCAGGAAAGCCTGTTAATGCACCTGTTATTGACCCGTTTCCTTGCCCATCAGTATGAAGACGTCACGGCCTTTACATTACCGCAGGAATTTTTATCCTTAAGCAAAGAGGATGTGACGAGCCTGCACTTCATAAAAGCCTATTCGGCCACGCTGACGCGCAATCTGGTTGTGGCCGAACATCACTTTAAAGCGTGCCAGGTTCATGAGGACATGCCGCTTAGCGATGAAAATTCACTTTATCGCCTCAATCTTTATGCGTTGTTTCTAGTCCTTAAAGGCCAGGAAGAAACCGCTTTAACATTGGAAATGCGCATTAAGAAATACATCGAGGATCATCAAATCACCGTTGCTGGCCTTAAATACGTGAATTATATCAACATTGCGCGCCTGTATAAAAAAGCCAAACAATTTGAGCAGGCATTGGCTTATTATGAACTCGCCTATCATGAAATCGGCGGTGGGGGTTATACCGTTTACGATCAAATCTATTACCACATGAACTTAGGCGCTGTGTATGAAGCGAAAGGCGACTATGACAATGCATTGTATTTTTGGATAAATGCCACCATGTACTGGCTGGCCTGTGAGAATCCCTATGCTTTGTCCTGGCGGCCGCGTTTGATCCTGGCTCAGGAAAAAATCACAGACATTCTAAAGCCATTGCCAGTCGGCAAGGCGGATGATTTTCTATATGCGAAAATCGAACAGCTGCTTTATCAATGCGGCATGGTCATAAGCACTGACTGTGCGGTCCCGTATATGTTTACGACCGAGAAAGTGGCAACCGAAGCCTGTTACATTGATCGCAACCGCATGATTTATGCTTCCGCCTCCGCGATGTCCCCATCTCGCTTATCGTCCGCCCGGCAACGTGTGCAGGCTCTGGTGTCCAATGTCCTTAAACAAACCCTGGCCATTCAGGAACACCACACGCTTCTCTGTGTCGATATTGTGCAGGAAGGCTTTGATGTTTTTTCAGCGGAACAGGCGTTTGTCATGGCCGCGCTCAAGGGGTGTCATACCTGTTATTTTGAGGGCAGACTGCTGTCTTTCAGCCAGGAAAAGAAAGAGGCGTTGCTCAATGAGGTCCAGGTATTTTTAACGCCAGCCATTCAGTCATTGGAAACCAAGGGCAATACCTATGATTTAAAATACCATCGCAGTTTTCTCAATAAGCGTCTTTCCGATGCAGAGGAGTGTACCTTGGTTGAACGGCTAAAGGCTGAAAAAAGACTCTATTATCAACAACTCAATGCCAATGAGCGTGCCGCCTTTGACCGCTTGATTGAAAAAAAAGTGGTCGTTTTTCAGAGGGATCCACGGTCTAGGCTCGTGGCAAAAAAAGCCTGCGTTGAAGCCTCGCTTTAGGCAGTATCGTGACGTTTGTATAAGGATAAATGCGGTGTACATCATTAATGATTATCAATTGATTGAAACGGATCTGCAATTGTATTTGAGTAGTTACGGCAAGGGCATCAAAATTCCGAGCCAAACCCTGAAGTCGGTATTGTATGCCTTAAAAAATCAACCGCTGCTTGAAATCAGTCAGGAGCAATTGACAGCCCTTGCAATGACACATGGGGTTGAGATGGAGGCGCTTAAAAAAGTGTTAATCAGCCAGCTTAATGTCTTAAAACCCATGCAGGCAAGAAAATTCCCGGTAATTTATATTAATAGCGATGATCCTCTGGTGGCACAATTACTTCAGGAGACCCTGGCGAAGGAGTATAATTGCCAGTGTGTGCCCCTGCCACAGCGCCATTATTCCCCGTCAAGCCTGGTTATCTTTTATCGAAAAAACTACTCGCATGCCGATTTTAAAACCTTGTACCGCCATCTGCCGCCACAGGTTTATTTAATTACCGCTGGCGTGCTGCACAAGCTGCTCATCATTGATAATCTTTATTACAAAGGCAGTGGTTTACCCAGTCATTTCTCTAATCTTCATCAGTTAATCGGCTACCTTAAGGGCGATATTCCAGCGACCAAAAATAATTGGTTGTTGTTTTACCGTGAACTTTTAAAGCAGGGGAGTGAGCAATTTCCTGATTCACCCGTCAATCCCTGCCAACAAGGCTATATTGCTTACTGCCTGCATCAATTTGCTGCGCAGTTTACTTCCATGTGGGGAGCGCCAACCCCGCTCGATAAAATCAATTGGTTCTGGCATGTGGATTTAAGCAGTTTTACCGTGCATCAGGAGATTGCAGTGCATTCACCATTTGCCGAAGAAGACATGCGGCTTGATTTGTCCAATCGCCAAGAGGAGCGGGCTGAATGAGCGCCGCAGTTAAAAAACCCTTTATCAATGGACTGGTGGAAGGGCATCTGGATGCGCAGGTCTATCAGGATATTCTCAGAACACATGCGAAAGAAAGCATCACCTTACTCGATTTTGGTCATTTAGCCATAACCAATGTGGATCAACGTGCCATTAGCCGGGTCCAGTTCACCGAGTGTGAGATGTCTCCATTCCATCATCACGATAAAGATTGTCAGACAGAAGAAGACGCCTTTTTTTCCCGTGATGGCTCGACCACACGCTTTGCACAACGCCCTGTGGATTTTTCATTGATTGAAACACTCCTGATTCATTCATTTTCACCCAACGAAGCCAATCATCGTCCTTATCCCTCGGCAGGGGGCTTATACCCGGTTGAACCCCTGGTGTTCTTATTTGAGGAGCGCATCAATCAAACAGCGGCGTTTTGTTCAGGCGCCTATCATTTCAGGCCGATTAGCCAAACCTTGCAATTAATCAAGAAAATGCCAAGCGACTTGTTTAAGCCATTACTGCACGGATTAATTGAGCCAGACTGTTTCCCCGCATTCGCTGTGGTTTATATTGCCCATGTGGGTAAAGCCATTTTTAAATACCGTTACCGCGGTTATCGCCATGCCGTCATGGAGGCCGGTTCGATGTATCAGCAGGCCTTGATGACAGCCCAGAATCTGGGGTTGCGAAGCACCGTCTGGTCATCGTTCAGTGATCACGAACTACTGTATGCGCTGGATTTGGATCCAGCTGTATACCTGCCTTTAACCATGCAATTATTTGGATACGGTGCGCCCCATGACTGAGTTAAATTCAAGCCGGCAAAAGCATTTACCCTATGCCTCTGTATCCCATGCCTCCATTCATCATGCCACTAAATTCAAGTTGTGCATGGAAAATAACCTGTCTACACCACGTTCAGCGGTTATAGACGGTATCATCAGCTACGGGGGCAGCACGGGGATTGGTCTTAATTTACCAAGAAAAGCCTATGGGGAGTTTCACGAACGCAACCATTTGTTTACCAAAGTGCCTGTGGATGATGTGAAGAAACTGACTGATGTGAGGCCGCTTGCCTGGCAAAAAAAATTACTTTCACTTTGTCAGGAAGGCAAGGAAACTGCGGCCTGCCTATCGCATCACTTTGCTTTTACCACGGTCTTTAATCTGTTTGATCATGCGCCGGTTGATTATTTCTATAATGCCATTTCCTTAAATGGCCAGAAAGAGGATGTACCTTACCTTTACTTCAGTGACAGCTGCGCCTGTGCGTCTCATCCCGTGCGTGAAAAGGCCCTGTATAATTCGCTGATGGAATTTATTGAACGGCAGGCGCTATTGGGCAGTTGGCTTTCACAACGCTGCCAATATGCCATAGATCCACTCATTCTAAAAGAAGTCACCCCTTATAGGGAATTGACCGAGCGGTTGCTCGACAATGGCAGCCTGTTTATTTTTGCCAATGGCAATCATCTGCCTGGGCATACGGTGATCATGTTTTATTTCGCCCACTCACCTAAGGACATGGTGCAATACTCCATAGGTTCAAGCAGTGGTTTGACGCTTACCGAGGCCCTAACCTCCTCTCTGGAGGAACTGTACCAATGCTATACCTTTTTGTATAACATGGAGTGCTCTGAGGGGTTGGCCAACAAAGCTGGTTCTGGCTACCACCTGCAGTTTCAGCAATGCAACCACGCGGGGGTGAAGGAAACGATTCCATTTTTTAAAACACCCATACCCTGCAAAATAGCGACCGTGGCTGATTTGCAGCAACTGAAAGAATACCGTTATGACGAAGTACTGTCCGCTTTAAGCGCCTTGAGTATGGATATTTTCTATTATCATGCTTACGATGAAGCCTTGGGGCTTCATCTGACCAAAGTGATGAGTCCCGATTTCTTTGCCCATATGTCACTCCGCAATGGCCTTAATATTGACAATGCTTATGCCAAAACGTTGGGCATTACGCGTGACAACGCTTACCTTGCAAAAATCCCGTTCCCCTAAACGGGAGCGGGATTTTTTACACCTGGCGCTGAGTTTTCAACCAGGCGGCCCTGTCCATCCAGGTAACCATACTGTTGCATGATGGGGGCATGCTGCGTCACCACTTGGCGCACTTGTGTTTCTGTTAGAGTATTACGCCAATCGCCGGCAATGCCTTTACGGAAAAAGGGACCGTTTTGCTTTTCCTTAAAACCAAACTGGCGCTCGAACGCCTGAAGTTTATCAAATGACGAATTCTCAATGGCATTAAGAACCGCTGCCTGGGTGAAGTCAAGACCTAAAAATTGCAAGGCTTTACCAAAGGTGGCCAGCGGATCCGTTAACATGTCTTCATAACGAAGAACCAACACCGGAAAATCCGGTAACAGCGTCCAGCTTTCAACGTGCAAGGACCAGGATAATAATTTCTGGCGTAATTGCTTATCCCGTTGCCCGGGCAGGGGTACTTCAAAGCCGGCTTGCCCCATCATATGGATACTCCAGTCCAGGGGGCATTGCACGTGATGTGCCATTGAAATCGCCGCATCAAGCGGGTTACGGATAAAATAAATTGCACCCAGACAACCCTCACTGGGAAAGAGTGGCTGATCATCATTGATAAACGTATAAGCATCATGTACTTTTATATACACCGGGTGCTCAAGCCTTGCTGCAAATGAGGCATAGGCTTTGGGGCGTAGCTTATCCACCTCGTCATCGCTTAAGGTGGCGCTGTCAAAGCCTAAGGCTTTGTTCATCCACCCGCGGTTAGCCACCATCGGGGAGCCAAGAATGTTGTCCATGTCATTGATGAGGCTCAATTCGGACGCGGGTTGAAGTAATTTGGATAAAACAATACGAAACCAGGTATTTCCGGATTTCGGATAAGACGCTAACCAGAAAATACCTTGTGTTTTAGGCATAGTCACCTTCCTTTTGTATGAATGATTTAAGGTAATCGCCGCGTTTAAGTTTTTGCAGGAGGTTGTGGCTTAACAGCATGACAGCAACAATAAAACCGCTTAAAAACCCAAGACGTAAACCAATGGGGCCGCCATGCAAACCAAATGCTGCGACAGCACTTAAGGGCAATGACACCCCCCAAAGGGACAGTAAATTAATCCGGCCTGGGTTTCGTGAATCGTGGAAGCCGCGCAAGGCACAGGTGAGCAGGTTACGTAACCCATCGACCACAAGAAAACCAGCACTCAATAAAAAGAATGCCGTTGACAGCGCATAAAAAGCAGGAGGAAAGGAATCCGTACCGATATAAAAACAGGTTAATTGCCTGGAGAAAACCGCAAAGACCACAATTACTGGCACGATATACGCTGCAAAAAGACATAACGCGGCCAGGATAATGGCTGAAACAGGGGCGTACTGCGTTCGCTGTGCTTCGCTAATCGTTAATGCCAGAGCCTGGGATAGGCCAAAATTAAGCATAAAAACCACCAACGCGTACTGATTGGTTATTTGCAGGGCGGCGAGGGCATTGGTGCCAAAATAACCCATCAGGTAAGTGGCGCAGGCCATTACTGCCAATTCTCCACCAAATTGAATACCAATCGGCAGGCCTAGTTTGAGGATTTTGGTGCAAAGAGGCCAATCGATTGTCAGGGAAAAACGCCGCAGCAAGGGATTTTTCCGCAGGAGAAAGTAAAGTACTCCGCACAGTAGAATCATCTGTACCATCAAACTGGCTAATGAGACGCCTGCGAGTCCCCATTGCGGCAAACCAAAATGCCCGGGCACCAGCATGTAGGCGATGAGGAGGGTTAAGGGCAGGCCAAGCATTTCAAGCCATAGAGCAACCTGTGCCTTGCCAGTGCCTAAATAAAATTGCAGGATGACGGTGAGCCAGAGCATGGGAAACAGGCCTAAGGCTGAGAAGAAAAAGTATTCCCGTGTTAAAGCGACAAGGGCTGTATCCTGATGCAATAAGAGCAATAGCTTGTCCATGTAAATCAGGCTTAGCGCCCCAGGAAGGGCTAGAGCTGTTGCCAGGAACAGGGCATTACTGATGAGTTTGCCGGTTTGGGCGGATGGTTGTGGTTGCGAGCGGATAAGGATGCCAATGGCGTAAAAAATGGACGAGGTCAGGGTTAAAACCGTCATGTAACTTGAAATAGCGAGGGAACCTGCCGCGAGTTGATCGTCGCCCTGGCGGGCCACCATCATCATCACGATAAAATGGCCAAACACATGAAGCAAACGGCTTAAACTGATTGGCAAGGCAAGACGAAAAAGCACCAGAAAAGGGAGCTTGCTTTTGGTTACTTCCTGTAAGCGGGCGGTTTCCATTTTTTATGACGAATCAAGGCGTTAGGCGGCGTGATCATAAGATAATATCATCTGTTTAACAAGAATTCGGAATAGAAAAAGAAGTGGGCATCCATTAGGAACCACAGATGAGGGGGATTGGCAGAACAATCGACGGTTTATGGTGATGACTGAAGCCTGACGTGGTCTGGTTTGTATTATACTGATGAGATATGTTGTTTTTTTTGGTCAAGATGATGCCGTCAACCCAAGCGCCGTTAATTTCAGTAATGAAAAAATTCGGTTACACCGCAAACAATCAGGGAATCTGTGCGGGACTCATTTGTATGGTGGCGTTTGCGGAACTTGCCGATGACGAGGAGCGGTTTGATAAACGCATAGCATTAATCAATGAACTCCATGCCGGAAAAATAACCTATGAAAACACAACCGATGTCAGGGAAATGCTCCGTCTGATTCGTGATAAAGTGAAAAAGCATAAAAAATTAACGGCATTTGAAAAAAATATCCTGGCTATCGATGCCTTCTTTGCCGATATAGAACTCGCCCACCATACTGATCGGTACCGTGAGTTTTTTGACGTATTTATTGCAAAAGCCGATGTTGAAAAATTATCCCGGATTATCGGCTCCCAAAAAATCACTCAATTGGGCGGCGTCGAAAAAGTGTACTCTGATCCGTTTATAGGCAATGAAAAAAAATTAAAGGATTATTTAAAAAAATTAAGCCAGATTTTAACTGATTATGAGAAAGAAGCCGGTGATAAAACAAATACCCGGTTGTCCATCAGCCTCTACAGCCCGCTTCATCGCCTGCGCATCAAATACCTTCCGGATGAAAAGGCCTGGCTTTTGACGGATCCCAATCAATTACCCACTAAAAAAGTCCCTTTTAAACAGATAGCGTCTGAGATAATCAAAGCGTTTCATGACCAATCGACCAGCGCCTTTGACGTGCAGATTTTTTCAGTGGGCAGCAACCCTTTGCTTAAATCGGTTCGCGCGCAGTTTGATGCGTTTAAGCAAACCCGGGTAATCACTGCAAAAGAGGCAGAAAAGGCAACAAAAAAGACGTCGGTACAAACTGGAGGTACCCGGCTTATACATGTGGCGGCCATGCATGGGGATGTTAAAACCTTAAAGCAGGTATCCGCGTTGAACAGGAAATACCTTCGGGTGGAGGATAATGACGGTTACACGCCATTGCTTTATGCTGCCCAATACGGGCATGAAGAGGCTCTAGCCTTCCTTGCCTCACAAAATGCGCATGACTTGATAAAGGCAACGGCCCTGGGTTTTTCTCCCCTTGATTTAATCATCCTCAATGATCATGCACATCTTGTCAGAACACTGGTTTCCTATAAAGAGATTTGGGCTAATTTACCGAAGGTCGAATCACCGCTTTTCAAGGCGGCAAGGCAGGTAAAGCTGGGCGTATTGTTTGCCCTGGTTAATCAGGATGCCAACGGGTTAAATCAAGCTGATGACTTTGGCGAAACGCCCGTTCATGCTTTAGTCAGAGGCGATATCGATGGGCAAGTAATTGAAGCGCTAGCCCACCATGGCGCTGATTTCATGAAGTCCTCTGCTCAGGGGACGACACCGCTATCGCTTGCAGCCCATAGAAAAAAATGGGATTGGGTGGCGATTATGCTGCTTCATCAGCCCGAGGGCACGGCAACCCCTAAAAACCTGGAGGCGAAGGCCCTGCAGGCGGCGGCGCTGACCTACCTTCAGTCTTTGCCGGATGCGGAAAGGGAGCATTTTATCCAGGGGATTAAAACGAAAAAAAATGGACTGGGGCAATGGCTTGTCAGCCTGTCTCCTGCCCCAGAGGCATCGTCATTACGGTTGTTTAAAGAAAGCAATACGCCATTTGAAAAATTCATTCACGAATTGGACCAAAAATTTTCAGCTGGCGGTGACTTAACCTTATAAAGGGACCGGGGCTACCTGCGTATCCAAGGTTTTTCCTCAAGAGACGTAATCAGAAATTGTTGTGAGGAATCACTGTTTTCAGGTACAGGTTCAATCTGGACCGTTTGCACCAATGGGGGATTGAACGGTCCAGAAGATGTGGCCCATTGATAGGTGATTTCAAATTGCCATACGTTGCTTTTCTCTACGGTTTTTTTAATGGTATACGAGGTAATCCAGGGACTGGATGTTCCGGAAACCCAGGAAGGCCATGCCTCTTTGTATTTTTCCTTCAAAGCCTGGGAGAACAACATAAACTGCACAGCACCATTGCGATTTTTATTAGCCAGGGCAAACAGATTGGCCGCACCTTCTGCTGTTTCAGGGGCGAGTGCTCTTTCCAGCATATGAATACGGGCAGCATCCGATTCTGTTTTAAGCATAGGGTTAGACAAGCAGGCGGTGGAATAAAAGACTAAGGCAATCATCAAGGCAGGTATTGATCGGGCGCGCATGGTTATCTCCGGTGAGGGCCGCAATAAAACAAACTACTACAAAGCCGGCATGGCTGCAATCGCCCGTAGAGTAGGGTAAGATAGTCTTTTCAGGAAAAAGTCTTTATGCGTGTGAAGTAAAGACAGGACAGGGATGAGATATGAAGTATATAACATGTTGTTTGGGCGCCGGTTGCCTGTTCTTAACCTCGCCCTTGCTGGCAACGCCGGATGCGGGGTTTGAGGGGCGGGGCTGGTTTGTTCGTGCGGGCCTTGGCCTGGGTGAGCCTGATTTTAATCGGACAATGGCCATTGACAATGGCTCCGGCTTTCCGTCGCCTCTCCATGTCGATTTGTATTCCACCAGCAAAAAGACGGCAACGAGCGTCAATCTGGCGGCCGGGTACAATTGGCATCGCCGCCAAATCGGCCTGCCGGCTGTAAGCGTTGGATTAAATTATCAGCATTTATTCAGCAATGACATAAATGGCACCATTACGCAATATTCCTTACCGCAATTTACCAATTACCGATATACCTGGGCTGTTGAAAGCGAGGTTCTGGCCCTCTTCGCACGCACGAATCTTATCCAGTACCAGCGTTTGCTGCCTTACTTCGAGGGAAGTATCGGATCGGCATGGAATACGGCATCCCATTACCGGGAAACGCCTTTTTCCGGGGTTACACCAAGAACTAGTCCCTGGTTTCGAAACCACACGTCCACCCATTTCACCTACAGCCTGGGTGCGGGCCTTGATTTTACACTGACAGAAAAAATAACGGTGTCGCTTGGCTATGAGTTCAGGGATTGGGGTACGGTAACTTCAAAATCAGGGGAATTGACCTGGTCACAGGAGCAGTTAAATGCCGGACATTACCGCACGCATTCAGGCCTGCTCAGTCTGACTTATCTGTTTGGCCAACCCCCAGTCTATTTATCAAAATAAGAGATCGTTATGCATAAAACCAATCATTTTTTAAGCCTGGCATTGTTGGCTTTTTTTAATGCCGCGTTTGCGTCGGATCCGGTTTCATGGACATTGACGCCCGCAGGCGGTTTCAGCCCAACCCAGGTCGGGCATCAATCGCATGTTACCTATACGCTAACTAATCATTTGCCTCTGGCGGCTACAATTGTGACGTCCATCACGTCCACAGGGGGTAACTTTTCGGTGGTAAATGGCTGTGCCGGCAAAAACCTTGCACCAAACGGCCGCTGTCATATCACCATTGGCTTTTCCCCTTCAGAAGCGGACGTGTCAACACTGCAATTAACATACGGCTATCACAATAATCGCATTCCCCTGCCCACGCTCAGGGCACAGGGTACGGCTGCGCCGGCAGGCGCCGTACAGGGCAGTATCGCCGGTTTGCCTGCTGTCATGACGCTCAATCCTTTGCAAACGCCTGATTTTACCCTGACTTACACCAATGCCGGCAATGCAGCGGTTACAGGTTTTGCCGGTAATGCCATGGGGGCAGACATTGTCAGCGTGACACCTGGCGTTGCGAATGTGGCCGTGCTGGAAAATAATTGTGGCACGCCCGGTGTGCCTGTGGTTTTACAGCCGCAGGCTTCCTGTACGGTTACAGGGCAAATTACTCCAACCCATGCGGGGCAACTGGCTTTGCGCGGTTTGTTTACCTACGGCACGAAATCAGCGCAGGTGCTCGCCTCGGCGCTGGTCGAGCAGGGTAGCGGCAGTTGCACCGTGCATGGGCAAACAGCACTGCCTTTGCCAGCCGTGACTTACCAGTACAGCGACAACACGGTTAAATTTATTTTTGAGAACGAGTGCAGCGCCACGGCCGCCACGTTGGGCCAGGTGCAGGTGGCGACAAGCTTTACTCCGAACAGCGGCCAGAGTGCCACAACCACGGTTTTGCCGCTTTATGATACCTGTTCAGGGCAAACCTTGCCTGCACAGGGGCAGTGTTATGTTATTGCTTCCGTGATTCCGAACGACACGGCGCAGGACATGAAAATAGAAGCTCAAGTCCTGGCTGGCGGCGTTACGGCCAGCGCGTCGACTTCAGCGCCTGTGCGTGCCAACAACAGCAGCAGCCATACCGTCCACTTTGTCAACCAGTGCCCCTTTAATGTCTGGTATGGCATTGCCAATGGCTCCGGGGGTAATTTTTCACCCGATCCCACCCCGGGAAGCCAGAACAGCGGCGGCGCGCCAGCGAGTGCTTACCTCCTGCCCAAACAGGTAACCGGTCAATTGCCCAGTACCATCGATTTGACCGTGAGCGCTTACATCAATGGTGCTATTTGGCCTAGAACCGGGTGTGCGTCTGACGGGATCAATTTTGCCTGTGAGACGGGCATGTGCAACACCTTGTCAGCCACGTCCGGTACCTGCGTGGTAAGGGGCGGGGCGCTGGATCAGCCATCGCCTCCGTACACCAAGTTTGAATTTACCATTAATTCAACACCGGCCACGGATGGTGTATATGATGTGTCTGTGATCAACGGCATGAATGTGCCGGTTGAAATTAAGGGTCTTGGGCCTGTTGCAGCGGTGCGCCATTCCAATGCACCGGTGCTGGGGCACTGATTCAGCCGCCGGGCAACAGCTTGGGGTCGTGTCCCTGGGCATTTGATCCATCCTTTTCGGGGGTATTGGCGGTGGATGTGGTTTGGGTCAGTGCGGGTGCTGATGACGCTTGCTTAAGCGACAGTGATTGTTCGAACGGTCAGGTTTGCGGTATGGCGTTTAACAGCGTGCCTGCCAATGCGCCTATAAACCGACGCTGCGGCGATTTCATCGGTTACACGGCCATTACCAATTTCGTAGGCTACCCTTTAAATGGCCAGTGGGGCAGCCAGAATCTTTATACCAAATACGATATTGGCACCCCGATGACGACTATCTCGGCCAAAAATTACGGAACCTTTGGCGGTAATCCAGCTATTTTCGGTAATCTGCTGGCTTGCCAGGTTACCAGCAATGATTCAGCCAATACCTGCTACAACAGTGGCTTGCCTAATCTGGCCAATTGCTGCGGCTGTGTCGATTGGCCGAACAGCAGTGTTCCTACGGCGGTCAATGCCAGTTGTGCTGGCACCAATGCTGACTGGACCAATACAGCGGGCACCGAGGTTACGGGCCAAAATGCTATTCTGTGGCTGAAGAAAGCCTGTCCAACCGCCTATTCTTATCAGTTTGACGACCCCTCCAGTTCGTTTACCTGTAACCCGGGTGCAACGACACGAACCAGCTATCAGATTGTTTTCTGCCCCGGGGGGCAATCGTCGTTGCCGGCTGGTGCGGTGGATGGGCGGTAATGGTGTGAGAAAACCGCGGCTTGGTCGCGGTTTTCTCACCTGTTCATTGAAATAATGCTTTTATAATATGTGGAAAAAGGATGGTAAAAATCAAAATAGCGAAAATGATCATGAAATTGATTTTACTGCCGGCGTTAATGGGTTTTTCACCACGGTTGATATTGATGCTGCCAACGCCTTCATTGGAACTGTAAAACGTATCCTGATCCACAACAATAGCCTGAGGAATGAGTTGCTCGGACTCGGTTTTAACTGTGCTTAATTTTTTAACTGCCGTTCCGATAGCTAGAAACTCTATCAAGCCATTGCCCAGTTGATAAACGTAGGTTTTGACGCCAACCACATCATCGGCACCGATGGCTTTAGCCTCTTCGTTAATGATGTTTAAGGCGTTTTCGCGGGCATCATACAGCAGAGTGGTTAATTCAGTGATTTCGCCGCGAACGAAGGATTTTAATGCGGACGTGATGCCGCCAATAAATCCCAAGGAGTAAACCGATGTGCCAAGGAGCAGGCGCAGGGGGGCATAACCCCTATTCGCCATGTTCCACATTTCAATGTTCGTCATGTCGCTGGTGACAGGGTCCTGCATTTTATCACCAGGCAATTGGGTGCTGTATGAAGCCGTACCGATCATTAACATTTCATTCACACCGCCAAAGGGTAAAATGGTGGTACGGATGCCAAGCACGGCATTGGCATTATGTTCTACGGCATGGCCGACAATGCGTGACAGGGCCAGATGGCGGGTGTGGTTAAATATATGGGAATACTCTTTGATTTCTCCACGGCCTAAGGTTTTCAAACCACCCATAAGACCGCGGCCTATACCCATGGAATAGGCGACGTTGCCGAAAGCGAAACAAATGGGTCGATAACCGGCATCAAGCTGGGCATATAATTCCTGACCATCGGCTGACGTTGAAAATTTATTGGGAGCGGCACTGGTGGCATGAATGCCTGAGCCTATGGCTAAAAATTCAATATTGGAACCATGAAAAATCAAATGGCTGTTGACGCCGGTAATGCCGGTCGCCCCATGATTATTGGCTTCCTGCAACAGTCGTTGGTATGCTGTTTTTCGGCCTTCCTCAATCAATTGGGTAATCTGAGTGAGTTCGCCACCCAGCATGGATTTAAACCCGGAGCCAATACTGCCCAATATGCCTAAAGAATGGGTGCTGTTCCCTACAACGATATTGCCTGGGGCATAGCCTTTGGTAGCCAAGCAGAAAATTTCATTACCGGATAACCCTGTGGTGACGGCCATTGATAATCCTTATCAGGTTTTTTATCAATAATAGCCGATACCACATGGTTTAACATGGTCAGGATTACCCTTTATAAAGCGTATCCAATGCCTGATAGGCCGCATCGGAATGGCTGTCATCCTCTTCTTCGTTTTCTTTTTTTTCTTCCTTCTTTTCTATTTTTTCGTCTTTTAGTTTAAGCGGTTGCTCGTTTTGTCTGCGCCCTGTCTCCCACTCTCGCACGGCCCGGCAAAGGTTGGTTACTTTGCCCTCAAAGCAGGTCGTCTCTGAATTTTTTACCAATTCGTCCAATGCCGATAATTGGTCGCTGCCTGTAATAGCCCCCATAATCTTAATCAATTGTTTAAGAATCAGGAATTGAGGCGAAGGGGGCTTACCGGTGGTTGCATTTTTAACCGAAGCAAAAAAGGACGAGAAGCTATACCCACTCTCGTTTTCTATACGAGTCTCAAGGCGTTGCAGCTGCGTTTCAGCGAGGGCTTTAAGGATAAGAAAAGACCTCTGCAATTGATGGAAGTCCAGCAGACTGATGTTGTCCAGCATGACATCAACAAAATCGGTACTTTTAAATATGGCTTTGACTGCTTCCTCATTGGTATCGATGAGGCAGCGATGAAATAACAGGCAGGCCTTGAGTTCCGGGGGCATCGCCTGAGGGATGTATTCCTTGTCAAGACGCTGGATGTAATCGGAGCTTGAAAGGGTTTTAATTGAGGTCAACGGCTTTTTTTCCTGCGCCTGTTGGCCATAGCGATCAAAACTGCCTTTATAATCCACGGCTATAATGCGATTATCCTGCCGGGTAATCAGCAGAAAACAATAACCACCGAAATCCAGTGTCGGCGGTTCAGCCGGAATGTTGTTGCTGGTGGTGTGGTAGCGAAGATGCTTAAGCAGGTGCATGTTCATGGTGCCATGACCCATGACAATACGCATATTTGATGAATTCTTGGAGGAATGCGTACTCCCAGCTATTCGGTTATAGGCGATATTGAGACGCTTCATAAAGGAAAGGGCATTTTCGCCGAGAATAAAAAAGTCTTCTGTGGAGCGGGCAGAGTAGCCTTCTTTTTCAAAATCGACTGCAATTTCAGAACAAGGACGCGATGCTCGTCCACTGGCTATGACGGTCGTATTGTATTGCACTTCCGCGTAATGCGGATCAACAGTAACCTCATCGATAACACGGGGTCCAAAGCTGGCATACAGGGCCGTTTGATAGGCTCTGGCGACAGGAGAGACTTTCAGTTCAACTTTTTCGATGGGTTGAAGAAGTTGGAAATAGAGCAGGGCTTGCGTTTTGAAATGCTGGGCTAAGTTTAAGGAAAAGTTGGATTGGGATGCACCGAGAGTAAAGGCATCAAGGCCTGCATCCTCTTTTAATCCCAGGCCTTTATTCAGGGAAGAGCAGACTTCATGTCGATGGAGCATCAATATGTCTACCGAAGCCTCAGGGTTGCTTTTTTGGGTTTGAGAAACCCATTCGGACTGTTTAAGCGCGCGAAAGTAAGCAATATGTTCAGCCAAGAGCCGGGATTGGACATGGAGGTAGGCATTGATGCCAGGATCGATGGTTTCTCGAATGCCCACCGTATTTAAATAGCTTTTGATGGTTTCCCTGGGGCTTGAAAGAATTCCTAGTTTCGAAATATAGGTGGGTTGTAGCTGACCGTAAAGATCAACCAATTCGTTTAAACGTTTGCATAAATTATCGACGTTATCCGCAATCATGGCAGGCAGGCCGGCAGTTGGCGCGGAGAGAATAGCCATTATTTTTTTTATCCGGTCTTCGACTTCCTCGCTGCTCAATGCCGGACTAGTCAGTGTATTCATGTTGCTTCGTAAAGCAGATTCCAGACTCTCCCGGCTAGCCTCAAGCTCTTTCTGCCATTCCAGGATTGCATTCGAATAATAGTTTTTTTCATCCTGCTTTAACGTTTTCATTACACTGGCTGAAGAATTCATACTTACCTCGTTCCCTGAAAAAAAATCATTATACAATAAATTATTTTATTTCCGACCTGTCAACGGGAATTGCAAATTTAAGCAAAAATGGTCAAATAAAACAGGATGTCTCGCGTTAGTCTAGCCTTTGATGGTAACAAACTGAAAATGAAACATGAAATATGAAACCCGGCTTAAGAAAGCCATAACCTACATTGGAAAACATCTGGATGATGAGTTGTCACTTCAGCAATTAAGCGAGGTGTCCAGTATTTCGAAATACCATTTTCATCGTTTATTTACTGTCTTCACCGGCTTGTCATTATCCCAATACATCAAATGGCTGCGCCTGAAACGGGCAGCCCATCAGCTGATTGTGGATAAAAAGCAATCCATCATGACCATTGCAATCAATGCGGGGTATGAATCCCACGAGGCGTTTACCCGGGCCTTTAAAAAAGCCTGCGGGTACAGTCCGAGCCAATATCGCCAGGGAATAGGGTGGTCCCATTGGGATGAGCCACCGTATTGTTTGCCTAAACGAGGTATAACTGACATGCAAGTAACCATTAAAACCATTCCCCGCACCCGTTTGGCGGTTGTGGAACACCGCGGCGATCCCAGGCTGGTCGGGGAAAGCGTCAATCACCTGGTGACCTGGGCCAAGGCGCAACCCATCAATATCAAACCAAAACCCGGTGAAGCCTTCGCTTTTGGCTACGATGATCCGAAAATCACCCCGCCTCTGCAGTTTCGTCTGGATTTGGGCATTAAAGTCCCGGAGTCGTTAACACTTGAAGGGGTGGTCGAAAAATACCTGCCGGCAGGACGTTATGCATCGGCCATGCACTATGGATCACGCGATAACCTTGGCGATACCGTGTATGCGCTTTATCGGGACTGGTTACCTGAAAGTGGTGAACAATTGGGCGATTTGCCTTGTGTCTTTTGCTATTACAATTTTGACCACGAAGTGGCTGAGACCGAATTATTAACCGAATGCTGGCTGTTATTGAAATAATCCTCGTCTCCCGTTCTGTGGGAGGCGTCTTTTTTTACAAAAAAACACCGCTTCCATTTCATCTCGCATTTAATCGTCTAAAGTTAAATGAAGGCGTTTAAGACTATCAGGTTATTACAGGGAGAAGTTAATGATCACAGCGCACTGCCTTGGGTTTCCACGCATTGGATGCCACCGTCAAATGAAGCTGGCTGTTGAATCGTATTGGAAAGGGAGTCTTTCGGAAGCGGAACTTATAGCCGCGGGGCAGCGGATACGTCAGGAAAACTGGCAGATACAATCTCAAGCGGGGCTTCACTGGGTGAGCGTCGGTGATTTTTCCTGGTATGACCATATGCTGGATATGTCCATGACCCTGGGGGTTATCCCTCAGCGTTTTGCTGGGGTTGGGACGGAATTAGCGACCTATTTTTCCATGGCCAGAGGCCGCTCAACAACACATCAATCGCTGACGGCCTGTGAAATGACCAAATGGTTCAATACCAATTACCACTACATTGTCCCTGAGTTTTCACCGAATCAAGCCTTTGTCGTCAACAGCAGGCGGCTTTTGGATGAAATTGACGAAGCCAGGGGAGAGCATCATCCGGTCAAGGTCGTTCTTCCTGGTCCTTTGAGTTATTTATGGCTGGGAAAACCCTACCCTGTTTTTGATAAACTGACGCTGTTGCCCGCTTTGGTTGATGCTTATCAACAACTTCTGTCTGAATTGAGTACACAAAATATCACCTGGGTCCAACTGGATGAACCCATTTTGACGCTGGATCTGCCTCTCGCCTGGCAAAATGCCTTTATGCAGGCTTATGACAGCCTGCAATCCTGTGGGCTTAAAATCCTGCTGACCACATATTTTGGCGGTTTGGAGGAAAACAGCGATTGGGTCAGCCGTTTACCGGTCAGCGGCTTGCATGTGGATGCCGTCGCTGCACCGGATGGGGTCCAATTGCTGGCACGGCAACTGCCCTCGGATAGCTGCCTGTCTGTCGGCATTGTTAACGGTCGCAATATTTGGAAAACCGACTTGATGAAGGCCAGGCTTTTTTTAGAGCCGCTCCATGAGCAATTGCAATCGCGGTTATGGATTGGGGGCTCCTGTTCTTTCCTGCATTCACCCATGGATTTGGATCTGGAAACTGCACTTGATCCACAAATAAAGGCCTGGCTTGCCTTTACCAAACAAAAATGCCTGGAGCTTGCCAGTCTGGCACGCGGCTTTAACAACGGGTGGGATGAGGTCGACGCGGTGATGGCTGAGAATCAGCGCGCCATGCAGCAAAAACAGTCGTCGCCGCTGATTCATAATCCAGACGTTCAGGCGCGCCTTGGCACGTTGGATGGTCTCAACACAGAACGTTCCCCCTATGCTCAACGGCAGGCGGCACAGCAACGGGCCATGCCCTTGCCGTTATTGCCGACGACCACCATTGGTTCCTTTCCCCAGACCGCGGCTATTCGTAAGCTGCGTCACGATTTTAAAAATGACAGGATTAGTCAGTCTGACTACGATAAGGGCCTTAAGGAAGTGATTGCCGAGGTGATTCAGCGTCAGGAAGCGCTGGGCCTGGATGTGCTGGTCCATGGCGAGGCGGAGCGGGCAGATATGGTGGCGTATTTTGGCGAAAAGCTTAAAGGTTTTGTCTCAACCGAGCAGGGCTGGGTACAAAGTTATGGATCGCGTTGCGTGAAGCCGCCTGTTATTTATGGGGATGTTTCCCGTGCAGAGAGCATGACTGTGTCCTGGAGCCGTTACGCCCAGTCATTGACCAGTAAACCGGTCAAGGGCATGCTCACCGGACCGATTACCATTCTGATGTGGTCTTTTGTACGAGACGATCAACCAATTCATCACACCGCGCGCCAGTTGGGGTTGGCTTTACGCGATGAGGTGATGGATTTGGAAGAGGCTGGCATTGGGGTGATTCAGATTGATGAACCGGCTTTTCGGGAAGGGTTGCCGCTTCGTCGCCGTCACTGGGATGAGTACCTGATGGAAGCGGTGCGTTGCTTTAAATTAACCGCAAGCGGAGTGCAGGATACCACCCAGATTCATACGCACATGTGCTATTCCGAATTTAATGATGTGATCGAAGCCATTGCTGCTCTGGATGCCGATGTGATTTCCATTGAAACATCGCGTTCCAACATGGAGCTCCTGGATGCGTTTAAACATTTTTCCTACCCCAATGCCATTGGCCCCGGGGTTTACGATATCCATTCACCCCGCATTCCGACGGTTGAGGAAATGGTTCAGCTGATTGATCGGGCGGCGGCACTGATTCCAGTTGAGCGTTTGTGGGTCAATCCGGATTGTGGTTTGAAAACCCGTAACTGGCCTGAAGTAGAGGCGGCATTAGCCAATATGGTGGAGGCGGCGAGACACATGCGGGAAAAATTCCTTAACAGCCGATAGCGGGGTGGTGTTATGAAAACACTGCGCGACAAAATTATGGATGCCTCAATGCCGGTGATTTTTTATGAATTATTGCCGCCGCCAGGGGAAAAGGCTGCGAACACCGATGCCTATATTGATTGTGCCATTGATTTGTTAACCAGTACGCCGGTGAATATCGATGGGGTTAATATTCCTGAAATCAGGGATGAGAGTAAGGATGAGCAACGTACAGACGAGTTTGTTCCGAAAATGGATCCGCGACATTTTGCCGAGCGGCTGGAGCAGGCTTATCGGAATATCAATGTGGTTCTCAATCATTGTACGGTTTATGAGGACTGGGAAGAGCAGAAGGCCTGGCTTCTTAAATCATCGGCTCATCAGAATCTCGGTGGGGTTATCCTGGTGGGCGGCAGCAGCAGCAAGATTCAATACGTCGGCCCGTCAGTGATCGAAATGCTGCAATATATCCGAAGTCATCACGCCCGCGAGCTTTTTTGCGGCGGCATCACCATTCAAACCCGACGAGCCCATGATGCCATCAGGGACGAACCCCATCGCCTGTTGACCAAGAGCTTGAATGGCATGGAGTTTTTCACCAGCCAGATTATTTATGATCCCATCAGTATTAAATTTTTATTGCGGGATTATGCTTATGCCTGTCGCGAGGAAGGGATTGAGCCCAAACGTATTTTCTTAAGCTTTGCCCCGGTTTCCAGTCAAAAAGATCTCCGTTTTTTACGCTGGCTTGGGGTGTTTATTCCAAAAACCGTCGAAGATGAATTGTTTAAAGCCGAGATTGGTATTGGCTGGCGTTCCTTAAAAATTGCTACCAATAACCTGCTTGAAATCCTGCAATTCATGAACAAGGAAAAAATCCAGGTGCCTTTAGGTTTAAACATTGAACACGTCAGCCGCCATAACTTTGAATTGTCGTTTGAATTTGTAGAGCGCCTGGGGGAGGTTTATTACAACCATGTTCAGGGCTTCCCCATCAAATTTTGATTTGAAGCGAATCAGTTAGCACTTCTGCACCCTTCTCCCTTGAGTGAGAAGGAGGGTTCCCTATTCGTAACACTCGATAACCAAGACCCGGCAGGCTTTAATGCCGTTTACCGATTAAAGCGCTTTGCCGGGTCTTTGCTGCAGGTTGATCTATCGCAATTGTAAATTTTCCTTCAAATCTCTGGGGATGGAAAAAGTTTTAAAATTATCCATGTATACTTAAATTTATACAGTTCCTTTAAGGTTATCCTCATGAAAATAGTGGAAGTGTACTTAAGTACGTCATGGTTATATGAAAATACACAACGACAGCGCTTCAGAGACAGGCAGGTGGAGGACCTGGTTTCAGCGTCGCACAAACTCCTCAAAGCGGCGCCTATGGTGGCGCTCGCCGGTGCGGGATTCAGCAAAGGGATGGTTAATCCCAGTTTGACTTTAATGAATATAAGCACTCATACCGTCAAGGAAATCCATAATGGGGTGACCAATGTGGGTAAAAACAATGGTCGCTTTTATGAAGGCATAGATAGAACAAAACAACCGCAGATGAAAAAGAATGCCCAGGGTAATTTTGCCGGACCTTTGGTTAAATTGTGGCTGGTTACGGATGATGACGAGGCCAAAAAAACAATCATGCGTAAAGGGGTTTTGTTTCATAGTCAAACCGAAGCGATGCGGTTTAAAGCCATGTATACCAACCTCGATGCGTATTTATCCTCCAAGTTTTATCATCAAAAGGAATTTGTCACCCTGCGAATTAATGACAGTGATTTGCCGCTTTTTAAAAAAGAACTCCTGCATTATTTAAAGGCTCGGGAAAACAGCCTTCGCTCCGAGATTTTAGTCAGGCCCAAATTAAGCCCTCAGAATTTTGCCTTGTCTCGTGTCTATGAGGAAGAAACGGGCACGCTGGTGAAAGGGCAGGATGGTAAGTACCTGGTAGAGATTGATTTTCCAGTTGCCGTGGGTAGCCAAACCCTGGCGAAGTATTTCCCTGAAACCATCGATGCCAGTGTAAGAACGGAGAGTTTTTTCTTTTCGGAAGCCCTTTCTGAGTTGGAACAGATCAATGAGTCCGACGATGAGTTCGATTTGTCCGAGGGGGGCGTTGTGAGCGAATTTGGTTCTACTTCCCAACAAGGCCTTGATTCGGAGGATGAGCTTGATTTGTCCGAGGGGGGCGCTTTCAGTCAATTTGGCTCTACTTCCCAACAAAGCCATGATTCGGACGATGGGGAGTTTGAAGGGCCGCCAACCATTAAAGGCAAGGAAAGAGAAAGACGGTATCGCAATCGAGAGGATGAAACCTTAAGCCCGGCTGATGAAATCAATGCCCTGAATGAATCGGTAAGGCCACAAGCCAGTGATGAGGTTTCTGCCCGGCATTTATCGGGGTCAGGCCTCTTTAAACATTCAGGCAATGCAGACCAATCTGAGGCGGACAGTGAACTAAACCCTCCCGGTTCCCGGCCCAAATAAAGGCTTTAGCAGTAAGCCCCTCTATTCTCAAAGGCTTGGTTTAGATCATATTCGCGGGTTGAGTGCAATTCGTCGGTATTAAAGCAAACAGTAAAGTCCGTCACTTTTAAATAATGCCGGCCTGTGCTGATATCCACCGGTATAGCCAATTTGGCTGACAGGGTACAAATGGGGACGACCTGATTCTCGGTTACTCCCAGTCGCTCATCGCGACAGCGTTTATTGACAAGCTCAAGCTCCTTGTCACTGACCTCAAGCAAGGAAATCCCATCGCTGCCTATTGCATAATATTTTTGCATGGCGTATTTACTGCGAAGATCACATTGATTGATGGTATACACATCCAGCGTCACTACAGCGACTATCGTGCCTTTTTCTTTAGTCCAGTTAATATGGCCTTTGACTATGCCGGGTTGGATGCCACGCTGCTTCGATTTAAATTCAGTTGTATGACTGAATTCATTAAGCATAATCGCTTCGAGAAACTGGCCGCCAAACTGATAAATTTTATTGGCTGGCGTCCCTTCACTGCCAATGCTGCTTTGGCCAAACCCTTCGATAGCATCAATAATCGCTGGATCGTGATTAATGTCGCTGCTTGATGGATAAATGATTGTGCCATACAGGGTAACACCCCGGCGAAAGAAATCTTTCACGGCGGTTGATTTATCCGGTAAATGCGGGGCTTTGCTGGTATTTTCCAAATCACGAAAAGCCTGGGATTCGTCGAGCATGTTTTGTTCATAATGGAGCTTGCTGACCGGTAATTGCCGGTCAATATGAACCAGCGATAGCTCCAACTGGCTTAATAAAGAACAATGAAGGCGTCTGAGCAGCGATGAAAAATTGTCGCCGTAATGGCATTTCATGCGTACTGAAGCCGTTGGTGCATTCGGAACAATATCCTCTAATAACCGATACCGCTGATTGGTCAGCAATTCATGCATAGAGCGGTATGTCGAGGTGTTGATTTCAATCCCTTCGATAATGGATAGAGCCTTTATTAAATCATCCGGACTCATAAAACGATGCAAATGCAGATGAGTTTGCAGGGAGTCGATGAAAGCAAGGAAGCCGCCCCGATCGTAAAAGCCAATGCGGCTTCGCACCTGGCTTTTAAGGTGTTCAAAATCGCCACTTAAGAGATTGTTCAAATCGTTTTGGTTTTTCATGGGTCACAAAGAAAAAAAGTTATTCATTGCGGGTAATCATATGATATAAAGATTAACTGCGTATTAACTGCACAAGGAGCGTTGCCATGTTATTTAAAAAATTCACACCGATAAACGGTAAAAGCGATGGCTGTTTTTATATTCCCTGGGTTGAGCGCCCAAAAAATCTTGCTGAGTTGGGGGATAACGGGCATTTATGGACTTATCTGACGGCAAGCAATATTTATCGGCATTTGTATACCGCACCCGACAGCATACCCAAAGATAAAAATGGTGTGGCGATTTGCTTTAAGGTGCGATTGACCAGCGAACAACAATCCAGGCTTGAGTTGTTGACTACGCGTTTGTCGGCCTCCATTTATCGCGGCGATCTAGCCTTTGAACCGGAAGCGATTGAAAGTTGTATCCTGATGAATAATGAAGGGTTGCAGGAAATAAGGAGGGAGGTTATCGAGGCAAACACCCCCTCCCCATGATCAAGCTAAAATCGGCTATTGTTCACCGAAGGCTTTGATGTAGCCGTTTAAGTCGTCAATGCGGCGTTTGTTTAAGGTGTTGTAGCAGTCTACCTCGTCAATGGCCTGCATGGAGCCGCCCTCATGCTGAAGACCGGTAAATTTGCATTCCTTGGCGCGGAAATCCAGCCAGGCTTTTTGTGCGCTGATGAGGGCGGATTTGTTCTCTTTAGACAACATGGCGGCAAGCGAGCGGTAGGTGTTATTTAGAATTTTGTCATAATATGCATACTCCTGATTGGCGCATTCGTGAATCGCCAATGTGGTAGCCGCCTGGTCATAGCAGGTTTTCAATGAGGCAGGGTCGACAGCGTAAACCGAACTGGCCATGAGCAACGTGAGCGCGGTCAACAGGATTGAATAACCCGGTCTGTTCATTTATTCTCCTTAATCATCACGATCCTGAGCATTCACTATAGCATGGGATTTTATCGGCTGAGCGATTTTTTTGTCAAAAACAGATAGACTGACTGTGTTTTTATTTGACCCAGGAGTATGATGCCCGATCAAATTGCGGATTTATTTTTATTGTTGAAAAAGCAGCTGAAAGCCCAGGGGTACACGTATAAAACGCTGGCTCAGAAATTAAATCTGTCTGAAGCCAGCGTTAAGCGCCTGTTTAGCCAGCAGGACGCTAATTTAAGCCGCTTGCAGTCGATTTGCGACTGCCTAAACCTGTCGTTATCCGAGGTGTTTGAACAGCTGGAGAAGGACAAAAAATTAATCGTGCATCTGACTGAAAATCAGGAAAAGGAACTGGTCAGTGAGCTGGAATTATTATTGGTGGCCATTTGCGTACTGAACCATTGGACTTTTGCCGATATTCTTCGTTTTTATACTATTTCCGAGCATGATTTAATCCGTTATGTAGCGAGACTCGATAAAATGAAAATCATTGAGCTGCAGACGAGGAATCGCTTCAAGCGTTTGATTGCACATGATTTTCACTGGATTGCAGACGGCCCCATTCAGCGATTTTTCCAAGAGACGATTCAGGATGATTTTTTCGATTGTCATTTTGAGAGGCCTACTGAACTCTATCTGGTACGAAGCGGCATGTTGAGCGAGCAGGATAATCAGATAATCCAGCAATCCCTGCATAACGCTGCCAATGAATTCGTCAAGCGTTGCCGCGATACGGTGGATGTACCTATCGATAAACGCCAGGGTACCGCATTAATCATTGCCATGCGCCCCTGGGTTCCCCGTATTTTCGATCGCTTAAAGAGGGAGCAGCCTGCGGATTAAATATCCAGGTTGCAGCGGGCAGGCCGCACGCCGCCTCAGGCGGCACGCAGCGTTTGCAGCAGTTTTTTGGCGGTCACATAGTCCCGTTTGCCATTCCCAAGTTTGGGCAATTCCATCATTTGCCGAATGAGGCCCGGCAGCATGATATTAGGCAGCTTCGCTGCAAGCAAACGCTGCCTTAACTCGCTTTCAGGTAAGGTGGCGCAATAGAGTAACGCCAATTCTTCCCCTTTTTTATCATGAGGTAAGGCTATGGCCATCAAGTCCATGTCGTCTGCTTTGATTGCTTCCTGCCAAGCCTGTTCAACCTGGCTCAAACTAATCATTTCACCGCCAATTTTGGCAAAGCGGGAGTAGCGATCGACAAGGGTGAGAAAACCGTCATGGTCTAAATGCCCTTTATCGCCAGTTTTATACCAGGTGTAATGGTCATCCTGAATCAGGACCTCTTTTGTTTTTTCGGGCAAATTCAAATAGCTATCCATAACCTGGGTACCCCCAATCAAAACCAGACCGTCTTCACCGGGGGGTAAATCCGTCAGGGTTACTGGATCAACCACTCGAAAGGCGCAACCGGGCAGAGGAAGACCAACCGTGCCGGGTTTCTGCGCCTGATGGATATGCCAGTCCTGGGTTGAAATCACATCCGGTAGATTGCAACTGGCCACTGGAGCCACTTCGGTTGCGCCGTATCCTTCGTAAACGTCTAAATTAAATTTTTCCTTAAACGCGTTGTAAACTGCCGGCGACAGTTTCTCGGCCCCTGCCACCACCATGCGTAAGGAGCGAAGCATTTGCGGATGCACCGAGGTATTGCGCACGTACAGGCCGAGCAGGCTCGAAGTTGAACAGAACAGCGTCACACGGTATTTACAGATTAATTTGGCAATGACTAAGGACTTGGTCGGATCAGGATAACAAACCATGGGAATGCCCTTGAGCAGAGGCATTAAGGTCGTTATCGTTAATCCAAACGCATGGAACAGAGGCAGTGAGTTGAGCAAGACATCGTCATCCTGGAGGCTAAACACGGTAGCAACCTGATTAATGTTGCTTAACAGGTTGGCATGGGTCAGTTTAACGCCTTTGGGTTCCCCTTCGCTGCCGCTGCTAAAGAGAATAGCGGCCGTACTCTGGCTGGTCGTCTGGTGAATAAACCAACATTTAATCAGTATCATCGGTAACCCTTTTGCGAGCAGGACATAGCCCGCCAAGGCCTTGCGGTTTGATACAAGATCCTCAAGATAGATTAATCGACAGGGGGCAAGGGCCTTCTCCATATCAAGACCCCGGTCTTTAAGTTTGCTTAAAAACAGCCTGGACGTAATCACTGTTTCCAGAGCGGCTTGGCCAATCGCCGACGAGAGCGCAGGCTCACCACTTGTAAAATTTAGATTAACCAGTACCTTGCCTAGCGTCAGCAGGCTTAAGTTGGCAATGACGCCGGCGGGACTGGTAGGTAAAAGAATCCCCACATTCGCCTGCTGTTTAAGCTTTTTCTTCAGTTGCTGATTGACGCATAATACCCCCCCTAACAATTGCCGTGTTGAGATTTCCCGGCCATTTTCCTCAATAATCGCGGGTTGAGAAGGGTATTTTTTAACCTGATACAGCCATTCACTTTGTAGATTGCGCATTTCCTCGATGTGGTATTTCCATGCTTTGATGGATAATTCAGTGACTTTCTGCTTGACTTCCCTGGCGCTGCTTGCAATGGATAGGGCTTTACCGTAAACGAGATTGATACGGCGATGATTGCCGCTTTTCATTTTTTTGCTGTAGCGGTGACCGTAAGATACTTTTGAGCCCCACAGGCCATGAATATAAAAGGGAACAATGACAGCATTGGCGTTCACGGCACTGCGCTCAAAACCGCTGCGAAAAATGCCCATCTGGCCATTTTTAGTCAGCCGCCCTTCCGGAAAGAGAGCCACAACTTCGCCTGCATTCAGCGCCTGATTAATTTCCACTAACGCATCCTGGCTTGCACCGCGGGCAATGGGAATCACCTTGAATTGCTTAAGAATCCAGTTTAAATACCAGGTTTCATAGATGGAGCGCTCCATGACAAAGCGAATAGGGCGCGGGCAGGCAATCTGTAAAATCGCCCAGTCGATGAAACTGACATGATTACCGAGCAGCAGCACACCGCCGGCAGAGGGTAAATTATCCAGATCGTAAACACTTAACCGGTAAAACTGCGAGGTAATGAAGTACAGCACGTAGCGTACCAGCGATTGCGGCATGGTGACCAGGGTGTAGACGGCTCCGGCTGAGGCGATAATAAACAGGGAATAGAGCAACACCTGGCTGTCCATGCCAGTAAGGCCCACAGCGACCGTTAGGCCTAAAAAGGACAACATAAACACATTTTGCAGGAAATTGTTGGCAGACAACACCTTGCCGTTTTCCTGACGGGGTGCGTTGAACTGGATTAAGGCATTAAGCGGTACAATCAACATGCCCCCAAAAAAGCCATACCCGAGAAACAGGATAACAATGCCCAGCTGACTGGTTAACTGAGGCAGGATAAAAAGCCCGGCCGCAATGCCTACCGTCGCCACTGGAATTAACCCGGTTTCGACAAACCCCTTGGATACCCGGCCCGCATATAAAGCACCCAATAAAATGCCGATACCCCCTAAGGCTAAGGAGCCCTGAGCAAACATCACGCTAACGTTGCCGATGTGTTCTTTCAGGAATGCCCCATAGCTGGCCAAAAGCACCTGATTGACAGCCCAGAATACCGACAAGCCAAGGATGCAGGTCAAAATGACTGGCGGGTGCAAGGTTTTATTTAAATAGGATTTTAAATAATAACCGGTGATATAACGGGCGGGCTCATAAGTGGACTGGGGATCCACCGCCGCTTTGCGCATTAATCGAAAGCTCATCAGGGTTTCAAAGACTGAACATAGGATAATGAGGAAACCAGCGGGGGCAAATGCCTTAAGCAGCAGGCTTTTGTCGGTGCTCTGTTGCAAACCGGCTCTATTGACGTAATGGCTGAAAATCGATGTAAAGGCAAATGTGGCACCCAGGATAGCAATAATCGTCAATGTCTGAACAATTGCATTGACCTGAGAAAGCTGTTCTTTACCAAAAACTTCCTTGATATAGCCATATTTAGCCGGCGAATTTAACGCACTTTGCACAGCGAGCAATAACGTCAGTGCAAAAGCCCCCCAGAAAAAACCCGTAAAGTAACACCAGGTAGCGAGGATAGTCAGCGGGATGGCGGCTGCGGCGGTGATCTGCAACACCCGGGCCTTTGAATATTTGTCGGCAATAAATCCTGATGGGGTAAACAGGAGGAGATAGGGCAGCAGGATCAGCGCGTTGATAATGGCGGAAAGTACGGTGTAGGCGGAGCCGTCGGCCGTTTGGTAGAGGGTGTCCTGCAATAGAATTTTATGGCCCAAGTCAATGAACGTATTGAAAAACACGAGCATCAGGTAAGGATAAAATCCCTGTATTTTGCTTAATTTCATGGTTTTTTCTCCGGCAAGGATTAACAAATTATATCTAATGCCTTGGTTAATGCTATCGCGGCAAATAAAGTATTAATTTTTGCGCCTTTGGGTGTCTGTCTGTAAGACTTGCACATGGCCTCGCCTTTGAAGGTAGGCGACCACGGAGTCAACGCTGACAATGGCGTAATGGCGCGAACGGTTTTCCGTGTCCGGGTGATCATTAAAGCGGATGGCGGCATTGGTCAACGATGCACCGAATCGGGCCAGGGGATCAATGGCGATAATCGAAGGCCGATAGCCGGTCCTGCGCAGGAAATCCTGAGCGGATTGCCGGGTATGCCGCGGCGTCGGCTTATCGGCATCGGCTAACATTTCCAGAACCCATTGATTGGAGTTTTGATACAGGCTTGAATAAGGATAGGCTATCATGCTGTATTGATTACCATGCAGACGCTCGACAACTGCTGGTTTAAGCGATTGGGCAAGTCGAACCTGGAGTGGTTCATCCGGTATGGTGATTTGATACGCCTGACTGTATAAATTGTCCATGAAGAAATTCATCAATCCTTGAGCATAGAGTGAGGACGTGGGTTTGTTGCATTCATTTAACAGATGAATAACCGTCCATTTGCCCAGTCTGCCAGGGTAATTTTTTACCACGAAGGCGACATGGCTGTAATGGAGACCGTAGCGGCTTAAATCCGATCCAACCCGCGCCAGCAGGGCGACATTCGCCCCGCTTTGGTCGAGTTTCTTTGCAACGGACAGCGCTGTCCGGCTGGCTTTGTAAAACTCATCCGCACTGGCCGTATGGCTTTTGCAGGCTGTCCCTGCATAAGCGGCTGTTGTGGCGGTACTGGCAAGCATGAGGCAGGCGGCCCATGTTGATAACTTAATCATGTTGAAGCTCCTTAAATGGGGGTGCTGTAAATCAGTGATTTCCCCACTTCGTTGGGGATGAATGCAATCAGGCGTCCGGCCGCGGTGAGGATGACGCCAGTGCCTGTGGTCACTACCCTGACCAATTGCCCTGCAGCCAGCAGGCTATGACCGGCAACATGGCTTGAAACCTGAATGGTCGTCACGGCGGATTGACCAGCGACTTTCAGGCTGATACAGGTGATATCGCCAACAGTCTTTACCGCCACGATGACCAGTTGGCTGCCTGCGGCGAAGAGGTTGGCGCTGCCCTTGACTATTTGGCTGACGCCCTCTCTGGATAAATCGGTGCTGGCCATGGAGGCTTCGCTACCGCCGTTGGCAAACGCGCTTGCAGTGAAAAGGACGAGTGGAATGGTTTTTTTTATCATGGGTTGTCTCCATTAATTGTTGTTTCTGGAGACAAGGTAGAGCGAATAATTAAAAAACTCTACTTTTATTTGTATTTGCGCGATAAATAATACTTTTAGTATTAAAAAATAATACATCTTGCATTCGATGCAATGAAGATTAAAAAAATTATTCATGCTACAGTCACAGATGGACTGGTTAAATTAACGGATGAAAGGAAGCATGAGGCAATCAGAACTTTACAATGGGTTGGCCGGAGAAGTTGTACGAAGGTATGTAAAAGCGTCTACATTGTTGAGTGCATTACCCATTATCCTTATCTGGTGTTTATTGGCATTGGTTATTTATCTTTTACGTAATCAAATCGAGTCACGTCACCTGGACTTAATGCAATGGATTCTGGCTACAGTGATGTCACTATGGATTACCGGTCGCTTTGCCCTGGCTGCGAGCCGTGGTGATGTTCATGCCGGCTTTTTCAGTCATCATCATTATTCCGCGGGTGAGCTCCTGTCCTACACTGGCCGTGCGATTTTATATAATCTTTGCTGGTTTTTGCCGGCCCTGGCCTTGGGCCTTTACTTAAAGCAGGCTGGCAATGCGTTAAGATTATTTTTCTTCCTGAAGCTCGGCATTGGCTTCGGCTGGGTGGCTATTGGCTATGCCTTGCTAGTCGTATTAAGTTTTTTTGGTCCATTACTGGCGGCAGCCCTGGCCGTTTATACGGAATCATTGAGCGAGGTGTTTAGCCGCGAACCCTGGCAATGGTTATTTCAGGAACGGCGGGCCGAGCTCATTTGCTATTGTTCGCAGACTGTCGGCGGCATTGTTCTATTCCTGTTAACATTTTTTTTAGTCTTTGTGACGCTGCAGATTCTGGTTTCCACGCTTTCGATTCGTGCGGGACTGTATTTTAACGCCGCACTGTCTTACCTGCCATTCATACTGGCCCCCATTCTTGTGGGCAGGTTAAGTGGTGCATTAGTGGCGAAGGACGAGTTGGCAGAAACAGCCATAGCTTCTACCCTGAATGGGACAGGCAAACCGGGGGTCGCTGTGAAAGGGCGGTCTGTTTATGAAGACCTTATGCGTGAAGTGCCGCACATGAGTCCTGCAGAGGCTGAATCGCAAATCAGCCAAATCAAAGCCGAAGAGGCTACAACGGATCAAGCCGTGGTATTGAGTTACCTGTATGCCCAGGCAGGCCATCCTGAGGAGGCTATTGAGCAGGCTAAACGCGCTCTGACACAGTGCTTGACCGATGACAGGGGGATTGACGCGGTCCAACTATTCCGATTCTTTAGTAAAGACAAAAGCAAACTTCATTTAAATGAGCAGGATTTGGATAAGCTGGGATCATATCTGGCCCTGCAAAATCATTATCATGAAGCTGCCTGGTGTTATTTGACTGCAGCGAAACGGCTTCAAGGTGAAGCGCAACTGCTCATGCAGAAAAATTATCTGCGAATCTGTGATCAGGTACGTCAATCCGGGGCTTCTGAGTCAGCAAAGGGATTGTATGTATTGTTTTGCAAACATTTTCCCCAAAGCAGCCTGTTTGAATTCGCTAAAGGCCAGATAGAATCCTGAAACAGGTGTAACCTTTGCTTGCTTCATTTGAAGGCCTGGTCAGCGGGATGATTTTTTCTTTTGAAGCAACCAATGTGGATTAAGCCAGGATGGAAAGAAAAACGGGGTGTTTTGTTGGTAATCGAGATAAGCCTGCCCTCGCGCCTTAAGTGAACCGGCTTCTGTCATGGGCCCGGTAATGCGGGTCATGAGCAGATAAAGGGTTAACGGTGAAATCAGGCCCAGCCAGCCTAAAGCATGGGAAAAAGAAAACAGGGAAAAAGAAAGCCAGATAAGCCATTCAAAGAAATAATTCGGGTGTCTTGAGTAAAACCACAAGCCCTGGTTGCACACCTCTCCCGGATAGTTTCGTTTAAAAACCTGTAATTGATAATCAGCCAGGGTTTCTGCCCCCAAACTGATGAGAGCAAGCAATGCCGCGGCATAATCGAGACCGTTAGGAAGCGTGTCACTTGAGAGGGCAACAAAAAACCAGGGTAAAGACAGCAACAGGATGAAAAATCCCTGCAGTTGAAAGTTTAGGAAAAACCCGAGCGGTTTGGCAATTGTCCAGTCCTGGCTTAATGTCAGATAGCGTTTATCCACTATCCCTTTACGGATGCGCGTAGACCAGAGAAAAAAGCCCAACCGCACCCCCCAGAGGCAAAGAAGGATGCTGAAAAAGCCTTTTCGCAGCGAAAAAGGCGGCACATTTAAAAAGACAAGACCGCTGATGGTCAGGCCTAAAGCCCAGCCTACATCGACCACAGAGGGATTATTGGTTATGCGATACCATAACCAGACTAAGGTCATATGCAAGAAAATAACTACAATAACCAGCCAAAATAAGAGTGCAGGGGTCATTTTGCATGGACAAAAACGGTGACCAAGGCACTGGCTGCGCACAAAAAGATACCCCATAGCCAGTCCATCAACGAGATGCTTACCGGCCAGTTTTTAAGGATAGCAATGCAGGTCAGATCGTAAACGCCATAGGTGATTAAGCCAAGCAAGGCCCCGAAGCCGGCGGCGTGAAGGAGCTGGTCGGCCGACAGCGGCACCACAAAAAAGACAATGCCTGCAGCCAGGAGCAGGTAGACAATAATGGCCGCCCACCACACCGGTTGCAATTGACCATCCGACAGGCGAAGCCATTCACGATAATGATGGAAATAAAGCGGTTTGGCGATAAGACCAAGCCAGACCATATCCAGAAGAATAAAGGTGATCAAGGCGGTAAAAAACAGCTTCAGTTGGGGCATTTCTGCATCCTTGGCAAAAAGGTCTTGGTAAATTATTAAAAATTAAGCGGCAGGCGTCAATCCATGAAACCAGAAAGACAATTGTAAAGAGAGTTTAAAGATGGTTGATGATTGAAATAAAAATAATCAAATTGCTTTAGAATATAACAAAATGACGCCGCAGAGAGGTCATCATGGTTAGAAAGGCATTTATCAAGGACATCCAAACCCCCGATTCCGCATTACTTAGTCAATTGGAAAAGGCAGAAACCATCACCATTCATGGCAAACCCGTCAAGGCGGTACCATTAATGGAGCAAGGCGGAAAAAAACAGGGCGGCGGCTTCGCCGAAGCGGTCTACCTTTACCAAAACGAGCAAGGGGAGTACCGGGTGCTTAAAAAAGTACACCCAGAACAAGCTAAGGCCTATGGCGGTGTGGCCCGTAAAATTGAAACATTTAACGGTATGTACAAGCGTATTTATCACGGCGGATTCTCTGATTTAGCGACAGCAAGGTCTTTTGAGGGGGCAGAAAACATCATGGATATGCCCTATATCCGAGGCAATAACGTGCCTTTTGACGAGGGTTATAATCCGATTGGTGATGGCCCGCAAAAGAAATTGTTTGAACAATTTGAACAAAGCGGCTATTTCATCACCGACTACCGTGTCCCAGGCAATGTAGTTGAAGTGACCGATTCGGTAGAAGGGCGAAGTTATTTGTTGATTCGTGATGTCGATCTTCTGGGGCGAAGAAACAGCATGAAGGTTACTTCGCAATTACTTCAGGATGAATTTCCGGAACAAGAACGGCAATACAAGGCCGAGTTACGCGAAGAATACCAGCGATTCGCGCACATTCATGCTGGTTCTTCCATGGAGCCTATTCCCCAAAAAACAGGCCTTGAAAAGGATTTTGAACGGTTGCAGCAGGCGCTTTTGGATAAAATGCATGCCAAGGAAATAACCGGCCCTGTACGGGAAGGGGTCGAAAAAGCAAAAAATTTCGTTGAATTATGCAATGCCGCCTGCCAACACCACACCCCCCTTAAGTTTTACAACAGTGACGAAACACAAACCATGGGGTTATTGCGTGATTCGCTGAAAAAAGGAAACTATTCCCATATTAAATCGGCTTATCAATTCGACACGGAAAAACTGCTCAACGTACAGCTTCGTTCGATTGGTTCCACACGGAAAAACATCATGGAAAATACCTTGGCTAAACAAGGGGGAAACCTTAAAAAAGCCCGGGATTTTTTCAGGGAATTATATCATGTTGATTTTCACGGTGAGCACGGCAATAAGGTGAAAGAATCCCTAGCTACTCACGCGATTTTTCATGATAAAAATTATTTAAATGAGCTGAAATCAAAATTAAAAAGTTTGAAAGAAGCGGATCAAAACGATCAGACCTCAAAAATTAAACCAGGCCTGTAAATAACGCTTTATGTACGGTATTGTCGTGTATTGGAGATAAGTGCTGGATTCCGCGCCCAAGGCGCGGAACGTAGGCACTGGGACTTTACGCATAGAGGGACATAGGCTCCAGCCTCTCCTCTACGTCCGGAAGCCTCTCTATCCACGTACACAGCTTTTTCTCACGTGCAGCAACATACCCCCCCCCTACGTACCGCGGCTTGTCCGCGGTATCCACGTTTTCACAACAGCAATCACAGTCGGGCCAAGGCCCGACCCACCCAGGCACAAGGCGAGTGCTTTAGATGTGTTTTATATTGAATAAAATAGCCAATACCAACACATCCAAAAAATATTAACTATAGTTAATAGTATTGCGGTTATCATTAAGTGTATTTCAATATGATAAAGACGAAAATTATCACTGCTGATAATTTGCTTGAATTGTTTCAGAAAAATTATGTTGAATTAGCCAAAAAAACCAGGTTGGATTGGATTGTTTCAAGCAGGCTCAGGTTCGCGTTTTTTATCGAGGAACTGAAGAGCATATGCTCGCGGGGTTTTGCATCAACTCTCAAGCCGTTTATCGAACCTTCCTCCCCTTGGATACTGAACAACTGCAGGTGCTCAATCAAAACCATCATTTTGACAAACAGCCTCCACATGAAATCAGTTGCCTTTGGGTAGAACCGGCTTCCCGCCATGCCAGTTGGATGGTTTATTTCTTCCTGATGATGGTTGACATGCTGAAGTTGAGACCTGCACCTTTAATTTTTGGTACCCATGGGAAAAACGTCAATAATTATTTTGCCTACCCGCTGCCCGATGTGATTTTTTATGATCAGTTATTTGTGGCGACTAAAGGCAAGGTGTGCGATTTCTGGATTCGTAAAGGCACTAAATGGCAAATTCTTAAAGGATTTGTGGTATTAGCGACTATTCGCCTGCTGGGCGGATACCGGGCCTTGGCAAAATTTCGATTACGACAAGAAAAAGACAACTCCAATTCCTAGCATTCGGGAGTTTTTTTATGAAAAACAACGTGATTGTGATGGAGAAATTGGCGATTGACGGCGGTGAGCCTGTCCGGCAAAAATCATGGCCCACCTATGATAAGGGGCATGTGGTGCTGGACGAGGAGGACGTGCAATGCTTAATTGAGGTGATGCAGAGCAAACGCTTGTTTCGATATGATAATCGCTGCCTGAATGATACGCAGGTCGGGCAGTTTGAGAATGAGTTAAAGCAGTATTTCCACGTTGATTATGCTTTGGCCGTCAGTTCGGGAACAGCTGCCCTGTCTTTGCCCTTGATGGCCTTGCAGTTGCCTGATAATGCCCTGGTTGGCTGCCCGGCTTACTCGTTTACCGCAACGCCCAGTGCCATTATTCAGCCGAAATTAAAACCCTTGTTGATTGAAGTCGATGCTAATCTCCATATGGATTTGGCCGATCTTGAAAAAAAACTGCCACAATTAAGCGCCCTGGTCGTTGTGCACATGCGCGGTTTTCCAGCCCCTTTGCCTGAAATTAAGCGCATGGCGGATAGTTATGGGGTACCGATTATTGAGGACGCTGTACCCAGCCTCGGGTGTAAATTAAAGGATAAATTTTGGGGCACTTATGGGCTTGCCGGCGCGTTCAGTACCCAATCGGACAAATCGCTTAATACGGGTGAGGGAGGGTTTATACTAACCAATGATAAGGCCCTTTATCTGCACTGTGTCATCAATGTCAGGGGCTTATGAGTGCCTTTATGAAAAACATTGTGCTCATGAGTCGGCAGCTATTGATTTTACCTGTTTGCCAGTCTTTAATTTTCGTCTTGATGAATTACGCGGTGCATTGGGGCTTAGTCAGTTAAAAAAATTAACTGCCCGCCTTGACCGCTTGTCAAAAAATTATTGTCATATTCTTGAACGCATCCAGGATTTGGCTTTTGTGACGCCCCGATCCGGTTGGGATGAGACGGCGCAGAAGGAATCGACACCAAGGCTTTGGGTGATTGTAAAAAAGTCAATGTCAGGCGTTTTTGGGATTGGGCTTATCTGTTTGATACGAGTTGCCGCGAAACCATCAAAAGCCGGCATGCCGCCAGCGCCAAACACATCAGTTCCTATATCGATATTGCGCTTTCTCCAACCTTAAACGAAGAGGACATCGACGATTTCTGCAAGGCTCTAAGGAAGGTCCATCATCATTATGAACAACGAAAAACACTTACAACATAGCATCGCCTTAATAACCGGCGGCAACGGCGGCCTGGGATTGGGCATGGAGCGCGCCTTAAAGGACGAGGGGGCAACCGTGATTGTCTGGGGGCGCGATGCGGCCAAGCTGGGTGTGGCGCATGATGAAGGGTTTATAACCGCCCGAGTCGATTTGAATTGCGAACAGGCCATCCATCAGGGTTTTAAACAAATCGCCGAAGAATTTTCAGGCCTGGATATCCTGATTAACAATGCCGGCATCTACGAGGATCAGCAGCTCACGGAGTTATCCCGTGAGGCCTGGGATAGTTTTCTAAGCAATAATTTAACCTCGGTCTTTTTATGCTCGCAACAGGCTGCACGCCTCATGAAAGTCAAAAAAAAAGGAAAAATCATTAATTTAGGCTCTATGTATTCTCTGTTTGGACATCCTCACTCCATCGGTTACACAACCACCAAAACAGCGATCATCGGCTTAACCAGGGCATTGGCGGCGGAATTAGGGCCATGGAACATCCAGGTCAATGCCATTTTGCTAGGCTGGTTTGAAACGGCAATTAATGGGTCTCTGCCCCAGTCTGAACGAGGAGAAGAAATCAGGCGACGTACCCCGCTGGGACGTTGGGGGCAGGCTCAGGACATTGGTCCCTTGGCCGTGTTTTTATGTTCCCGCGGATCTGACTTTATCACTGGCACAGCGATACCGATTGATGGGGGATACAGCATTTCCGATCGTGCAGTTGGCACGTAAAGATGGGCAGCCAATGGCTGGTTCGTGGTTTTGCTGCCTTTATCAGGATCATTGTGGGCAAATAATTGTATTAATGATTTTTTTCTTTTAAAGTGATGCACTGAGTTGTAATCATTTTTCGAATTGGACTATCCAATGACGCTTTATGAGATCAGGCAATTATTAAACGACTACCATAAAAAAATTCACTTTCAGAGCTACCATCGCATTGAGCAATTAAGACATTACCTGCATCAATTCGCAGGAGAGGCCGATGAGTATGAATTAACCGCGAAGGATGTTTTGGATTTAATGAAGGCCATTCCCAAGTTGGTGGGCGACAATAAGGATTTGCCGCCGATAGACAAGTTAAAGCAGAGCCTGGATACCCATTTTTTATTTTGGATTTATTCCGTTTTAAATGACGCGGGGTTGATTGATGAAGCGGCTTTCACTGAAATTTATAACCTGCCGCCGGAAGGCCGACAGCAACTGGTGTATTTTCTTTGCGAGTTTCCGCCTCAAAGTGATTTGTTGCTTGGTATTCTGACGTTTGCTGCAAAAAAAACCAATTTGAGCGAAAAGATTGAATCATGTTTGCGCTTCTTTCAGGAGCGGAAGCAACTGGCCTTTGCCGCCTTGGCATTACTTGCAAGCAAGGCGCATGAAGCGCATTGCTTGCTTAAGACACTTAACGCCCTGGATAGCCTAAACTGTTTAAACGAAGCCGCCTTTGAGTCGTTAACCGCCCGCGATTCGTTGTATCAGGTTGATGAGATGCTGGATTTAATCCGTCAATTAAACATCCCGGCCACGCGGGAATTGGTTGATGCGATAGCCGCGAGTTCATCCTTAAATTACTTAGTCGAAATTTTACCTGTGGTTCTTGCTTCAGGAAAAGTTACCCTGACCCAGAGCATGCTTATCGGTTTGTTGAACAAGGATTTCAAATTTTTCTTTGTGAGGCGCTCCGTGTTAATGCGTCTTGGCCAGTATGATTTACTGAATAATCAGACCTGGCATTATGTGTTGAAACATGATGTCTTTTTAGTGAAGCAGATTCTGGATATTCTGGCTGCAGCCTCTTTGGCGAAGGGCAGTGAAGCCTTGTTAAACCGTATAATGAGTAAAACCATTGATGGGTATGACCTGGTTCAAAGCCTTGGTTATTTGCAAAAGGCTGGGGTATTAAATCAGCAATCGCTGGAGTCCTGCCTGCAATTGCTGCCTAAAAGTCCGGCCGTCAGTCCTAAAAAAGACTTGCTTCATGTGTTCCATCAACTGGACGAAGCGGGTTTCATGATTACTGAGCCGCAGTTGACTTTGCTGTTTTCCCTCTCCTCTGCCAATATCAGGCGTTTACATAACCGCGTTGTTAACCTCATTCATAATAAGCAGCTTAATCCGCACTCCTTTGCGGAAGCTTTGCAACGGACAAGCGAGAAATTACCGCCTGTTAAGGAGGTTGTCGCCGACAAAAAAAGCCGGAAAGTGTCTGGCGCTGCCCGGTCGCAGGTCTGCGTCAATAATGGTCACTCCTTTTTTACAAGCCACGACAAACACTATGACGAAGGCGGGTTTGGCAAAGTCAAAAAGGGCTTTCCCTCAGCCGATGCCCCCGAACCGGTTTACAGCATTAAAAAATTATACGAAAAAGACAAGGGAACGGCCCAACGGGAAGGCATTCGTGAAGTGAAACATCATCATTTGTTGGGCCGGCAGGCTTTTTATTACACCTTAAAGGGCATCACTTACATTGTAGCTGAGTGGCAAAAGGGGAAAGGCCTGCATTGCTACAGCGTGGATGAACTGAAAAAAATTCATATGAAAAACCGGCTTGCCTGTCTTCGCGACGGCTTGGCTCAACTCAATACCCTGCATGAGCATGCACGGGTGCATGGCGACATCAAGGAACAGAATTTTATCCTTGATTTCAATGCCTCCTCGATGAAACTCATTGATTTCGGTGGTAGCCACCGCCAGGCTTCTGAGAAACCGTTTGCGTATACGCCTGCCTATGCCGATCCGCGAATATCAGGGGATCATTATGGTCGCGACATGTATGCGATGGGTATTGTCGCCATGCAATTATTTCCTGAGTTATATACGGTCAGCGTCGATGCATTGACCACCCGTTTTAAGGCTAATAAAGTCAGGCCCACGGTGATTGAACAGGCGGTTTTATTCCTGATTGCCGCCATGATGCGTTCTGATTTTGATAAGCGATGCACCAGTGAGGCGGCTTTGAGTTATTGTGACAAGCTGCTGAAAGCGGCTGTTCTTGACAGGAATGTGCTGGAAGAAATTAAAAACGCAACCATTACACGCCCAAATAAAACCGTTGAAGATGTGCTGCGGATGTGAAGGTTTAACCCGGTTTAAGAAGAGCAGTCCCTTCAGGCTCAAGGGCTGCTTCGTCCGGATGGTTGGTCATGTTTGTGACGGTGGATTCATTCAAAGCAAAGAGGGTGCACAGGGATTGAATCAACGTCTTTTTAAAAAACCGGAATAAACCCGATGCCTGTTGATTAACGAATTCCCCATGAGCCTGATACCAGTTTTTTAATTCTCTTTCTGTCAGGTGATCAGCGCATAATATAAGTTGCTTAAGGGCCATCAGGGCATCGATTTTGCTGTCGATAACTACCGCCTGGATTTGACTGGAAGGCTGTATTAACTGTTGCCTTAAATCGGCAATTTGCTTTTCAACCAGCCAGGCGCCCTTAAAACGGTTGGGTTTGCTGCCATTATAAATTTTATTGAACAAACGTGTGATAAGAAGGGGAGACAGGCGTTCTGAAACCCCGCGGATGGAATCGGTAAACAGGCGAAACAGGATGTCCTTGGGTAAGCGGCTTATTCCCTTATTTTTTTCATGGCAAAAAGCGGTGTAGATATGTATGACGTCTTTAATTTTTTTATTCTCAGCCAAGAGGCATTCTGATTTCTGAGTAAGCCTTATTCCTTGGGGAAGTCGCAATTCGGTAAGTGTGTAATTGCTTTGAAGGGCCTGCTCAAGCATCGTGTGAAGCGGTTGGCTTTTTAGCAGTTTCGTGCTGAACGCTCTTAAGTCCAGTGTTGCAGGGTAGCCTGCAAGCCGCAGAGCCAGATTAAATTGTTTCGCCTCCGTGGATAGGATAGAAAAATGGACGATGCTTTGCCCCTTGTTATTCAGGACAGGGATGAGTTCGGGGCAATTTTTTTTTATCCACACCAGGGCCTCTGGGTTAGGGGAGGCGGCGACACCATGCGCCAGCGTCTCGTCTTGATTATTCCTGGTTTTTAAATGCCGTGGTCTATTGAGCTTAATCCATTCCAGGGTGGGTATATCCCCGGACAGTGCTGCAGAATGCACAAAGAGACTGCCTGTCTTGTTTTTCCAGTCTAATAAATGAGAATAATGGGTTTTAATCCATTGCAGAACATGGACATGGCCGGCTTTAGCGGCAAAATGGGCCAGGGTATACCCTTGATGACTGGTCTGTGTCATCAGGACGGGATAATTCTTTCTTATCCATTCAAGCACGTCAAGATGACCGCCCAGCGCCGCGTAATGCGCGATGGTGTTACCAGCCCGGTTTGCTTTTTTATGCTTGTCGGGCCGCGTTTTTTTGATTAATTCAAGCGCTGTCGTGTTTCCGGTTAAAGCAGCATAATGCCCCAGATGATTGTCAAATTGATCGAGGCTATCCAATTTGGGGTGATAAAATTTATCCCAGAGCAGGGCGCCTAACTGCCACTGTTCTTTAATAAAGCCGGCTGTGAATGGTTTGAGTATAAAGTACACGAACTGGCATTGTTCTTCAGAAAGGTATTTGGGAATAAAGTGGGGCTTAATGCCTAAGGAAATGAGCAATTGTCGGTAATGAGGTGCTTTAGTCATGCTTATCCAATAGAGCCATTAATTCAGTCACCAGTTCCGTTGTGCATTTCCCATGGCAATCCGCAGTATAATCCGGGTGGGATGGTGCTTCGTAGGGACTATGGATGCCCGTCATGTTGGGCAGCCCTCCTTGCCTTGCCTGCCGATAAAGGCCTTTGGGATCCCGTTGTTCGCAAACCGCAAGCGGCGTACTGACATGGACCTCGAAAAAGTGGTCTTTGCCAATTAATTCCCGGGCCATTTGCCGTTCATGCCGAAAGGGAGAAACAAACGCGGCGATGACGATTAATCCGGCATCCATCATCAATCGAGCCACTTCCGCGACACGGCGGATATTTTCCACGCGGCAGGCTTTGCTAAAGCCCAGGTCCCTGTTCAACCCATGACGAATATTATCGCCATCGAGAAGATAGGTCCGTTTTCCCTGCTGATGAAGCGCCACTTCGAGGGCATTGGCCAGGGTGGATTTGCCGGCGCCGGACAGGCCGGTTAACCAGATGACTTTCGCCTTGTGGCCATTGAGGTGCTCCCGATGTGCCCTGCTGATTGTCAATGGCTGTCTGTGAATGCTTTTATCGCGATACAGGCTGTAGGCTATCATTCCGGCAGCCACCGTGGCATGCGAAAACCGATCGACTAAAATAAAGCTGCCCAAGGTTTTGCATTGGTTATACGGGTTAAAAACCAGGGGCTTGCTGACAGTGATGTGGCAGAACGCAATGTCATTCATGTTGAGCGACTTGCCGGGTTTTGGCGTCAGGGTGGTCATATCGATTAAGTGTTTAATGACACTGATTGATGCCCCCGCCCATTGCGTGGCCAGCTTCAATTCATAGCTTCGGCCTATTAATCCTTCCTCTTCATTGAGCCAGATGAGGGTTGCGGCGAACTGCTCCGTGGTTTGAAGCGGCTCCTGGCTTAAGGACAACACATCCCCGCGGGAAATATCCAGGGCTTTATCGAGTACCAGGGTGACGGCATCTCCCGGGTTAGCACAACGGACGTCTTGATTCATGCCGATGATATCGGTCACGAGAGCCCGCTGACCTGATTTGGTTACCCGGATTTCATCGCCTACCGCCAGAGAACCGCCTGTGATCGTACCGCTATACCCCCTGAAACCAGCATGAGGGTGATTGACGAATTGGACAGGAAAGGCAAATGTGCCGCCATTTTGCGGCTTTAGATTAAGGCGTTTAAGCCAGGTCATGAGTGGTGGCCCATTATACCAGGGGGTATTAGCCGACAGTTGGGTCACATTATCTCCCTTTAATGCCGAGAGAGGAATGGCGGTTAGCGAGTGAAACAGAAGAGGGGCGGCAAATTGACGAAATTCATGTTGAATCTGGTGGTAGCGCGTCGCGTTGAAATCCATCAAATCCATTTTATTAATGGCCAAGAGGAGGTGCTGTACTCCCAGTAAGTGAGCTAAGTAGGCATGGCGGCGAGTCTGGGGCAGGAGGCCATGGCGGGCGTCAATCATGAGGATAGCGGCATCCGCTGTCGACGCGCCGGTGATCATGTTACGGGTATACTGTTCGTGCCCCGGGGTGTCAGCGAGAACAATCCTTCGTTTACCGGTGGAAAAGTAACGATAGGCCACGTCGATGGTGATGCCTTGTTCGCGTTCAGCCATCAAGCCATCAACCAGCAGGGCGAAATCGAGATTATCTCCCTGTGTACCGAATTTTTTTGAGTCGAAAGCCAGCATATGACGTTGATCGTCTGAGAGCTGTTGCGACTCCCAAAGCAGACGGCCAATCAGCGTGCTTTTGCCGTCATCGACACTGCCGCAGGTCATTAGGCGCAGAAGGCCATCGTCCTTTTGAGCGGAGTCTACGTATACCGTTTGTTCAGGAACAACCGTCAGTTCGCAGTCCATCAAAAGTAACCGTCCTGTTTTTTAAGCTCCATACTGCCCAGGGCATCCTTGTCGATGATGCGATTCTGGCGTTCGGAGTAGCGGCTTGTGGCTAATTCATCCAGAATGTCTAAAACCGTGGTTGCTTTTGACTCAATGGCGCCCGTTAATGGGTAACACCCCAGGGTGCGGAAACGTATTTTTTTAATGGCTGGGGTTTCGTCGGGCAGCAGACGAAAGCGTTCGTCATCCACCATGATAAGCTGGCCGTCGCGGGAAACGACAGGTCTGTCTTTGGCGAAATACAAGGGGACAACGGCAATGCCTTCCTGATGGATATAGTGCCAGATATCCCTTTCTGTCCAGTTAGACAGCAGAAAAACCCGAAACGTCTCCCCCTTGTTTTTTTTAGTATTGTAAAGATTCCAGAGTTCCGGGCGCTGATTTTTTGGATCCCAATGATGGGTCTTGCTGCGAAAGGAAAAAACGCGTTCCTTGGCACGGGATTTTTCTTCATCGCGCCGTGCGCCGCACAAAATCATATCGAATTGATAATGATCCAGGGCTTGCTTAAGCCCATCGGTTTTGGTTAGTTGGGTATGCAGCGCAGATCCATGGTCAAACGGGTTAATGTCTCTGGCGATAGCTAAGGGGTTGGTATAAACCAGCAGGTTGATTTGCTTATCTTTAGCGAGTTCGTCGCGAAACGCATACATGTCTTTAAATTTCCACCGCGTATCGATATGCAGCAGGGGAAATGGAGGGGGAGAGGGGTAGAAGGCCTTACGGGCGAGATGCAGCATCACGGCACTGTCTTTGCCGATTGAATAAAGCATGACCGGGTTGTCTGATTCCGCAATGGCTTCACGGATGATATAAATGCTTTCGGCTTCAAGCTGTTTAAGATGGGCCGGCAAAACATGGCTAAGTATGGGTGTTGAAATCATACGCGCAACGATCCTTGTCATGTCCTTTGAGCGCTTAAGGTCTGAGTCGCCACAAGCTCTGCTACTTATATCAGCTATTTTTGTTGGCGACAACATGAAGTAACATGAGGAATCTATTTATTATTTTATTCTGGTTTGGCATGGCAACGACTAAGGGACGTATCGCTGCAAAAAAAACCGATACCCGTCGGTTTCAATGGCTGTTACTGGTGTTGGGCGTCGGGGTGCTGTCAGGGGTAGCCGGCTTGTTTGCAGCGCTTTTGCTCAAGTCGGCACAGCACCTGGCTTATGGCTACAGCCCGCTGCAACTGGTGAGCAATGAAACATTTCTGCAGGGAGTTCGTGCGTCCTCCCCTCTGCGGCGCGTGTTGGTTTTATGCCTTTGCGGATTCATTGCCGGTTTTGGCTGGTGGGCTTTATCGGCTTATGGGCAGCGGTTGGTCAGCATTGCCGATGCGTTAAAAAATAAAAAACCGATGCCGGTTTTCTCAACCCTTGTTCATGCCCTGTTGCAACTGGTGACCATCGGTTTGGGTTCGCCGCTGGGACGAGAAACGGCGCCGCGCGAAATCAGCGCGGTGTTTGCGCAACAGCTTTCAGTCAAGGCGGGGTTAAATCCGGAACAATTGGGTATTCTACTGGCTTGTGGAGCGGGTGCCGGCTTTGCAGCGGTGTACAATGTACCGTTAAGCGGTGCCTTATTCACCCTTGAGGTATTGCTTTGCACCTGGAGCTGGTCTGTGTTATTGCCGGCTTTAGCGACTGCGATTATTGCAACCGCGGTATCCTGGATAGGGCTTGGCAATGAGCCGCAATACCTGATCGCAGCCTATGAATTCAAGGCACCGTTCATGCTCTGGGCCGTGCTATGCGGTCCGATTTTTGGCCTGGCGGCTCATTGGTTTATTCGTCTGACGGTAATGGCCAAACAACAGGCCCCACGCGATCGGTCCTTATGGTTGACCTGTTTTATTAATTTTCTACTGATTGGTTTATTGGCTGTTTATTTCCCGGCTTTGCTGGGTAATGGCAAAAGTCCCGCACGGCTTGAATTTACGAATGAGATCGGGGTTGGTTTAAGTCTGTTGCTGCTCCTGTTGCGGGTTGTCATTGTCGCGTCGTCCCTGCGTGCGGGGGCGAAGGGTGGTTTGTTAACCCCATGCCTTGCCAATGGCGCTTTATTGGGTGTGGTTTTGGGCGGGGTATTTAATTTAATGGGGCAGGACAACAGTTTAAATGCTTATGCCATGGTCGGTGCGGCTGCTTTTTTAGCGGCGGGACAAAAAATGCCAATCACGGCTGTTGTTCTGTTGTTTGAACTGACGCAGGCCCGATTTGATCTGTTAATGCCCCTGTTGTTTGCAGTCACAGGTGCTGTGGCCGTTTTTCAATGGGTGGCCCTTGATGATAAAAAATAAACGCTTAGAGCCTTGTTTATTCTATTAGGAGGGTTTGTAAGGTTGTTTGACCTCTTCCCCTTCCGCGCTTTTTACATCCTTAAGTCGGGCTTTAAAATCTGTGCTCACGGCAGTGTTTGAATCGCTTGGCGGCGCCGTCCGCTTTTGTTGTTCTTCGGTGAGGCCGGTCAGGGTTTGAACGGGTTTGGCGTGGAAAAAATGGCTGCCATTTTCAGTATGGTAATGCCCCACCTATTGCATTTGGGTTGGGGGAATCAAATACTCAAATTCCTCAGGTTTAGAGGCGATACCGGCAATGTATTTGCCCCGCAAATCGGAAAGCACAATACCGGTTCCACCGCCGGCATTAAATAGTTCCGTATTCATGGCATTGAACATCTCGTCTTCAGACGGGTCGAATGCTGTGCTGAAAAAACCCATTTCCAGGGTGACATCCCCGCCCCGTTCCACCGCCTCTATTCTTTTTTTAGTGAATTCTTCGCTGAAATTTTCCTCTACACGAAAAGTATGGCTTGGTGAGGTTTCCGAAATTTTATTTAAACCGGCACAGCCCATTGCTGCTGTGGCTAAGATTTCACCGATCTGTTGCGAGTCATTGTCTTCAATGCGTGATAAATCACCGCGGAGAACCTTGTTGCAAACCACATAAAATCCGCCGCTGTAAATATTAATGGCTGATTTTTCTGCCCAATTTAATTCCTTGAGTGCATCGGGGTGCTTGCCTTGTTTTTCCTGGGTTTCATAATCAGTCATGCTCGGAATAGGATTGGTTGAATGTTTCAGCGAGGGTGTGTAATGGCACTGCGGTGATTGCAGAAGAACCATGTAATTGGCTGCATCCTCCTCATCAAAAAGCAAATGATTCATATTCGCGTGTTTTATCAAGTCGCTGACATTGACTTCCTGGCCTTGAAACGTGGCCAGTAATTTATCATTTTCGACTTTAAAGCTGACAGGTGGCGCATTGGGGTTCACCTGCGTGGCCAGAAAGGCTTTAACCAATTGTTCGAATTGAACAGTGGCCTCATTCTTTATCAGGGGTCCGAACTCCAGTGCAATCGAATGCTTAGCCCTGGTTGCTTCTGTGAGTTGACTGGCGTCCTGTTTAACAAATGATTTTATGACCTCATCATCGCTTGACATGTCGTTGACCTATCTGACCTTTACACATAAAAATGAAGCAATTGGAAAATAAAATGTATAGTTCATGTGTCCTATCATCTGCAATTCTATGATTTAGATAGGACTTGATTTATAAGAAACTAGGGCTTCGGCGTTTTTTTTAAAAATTCCTCCAAATTGTCAGCTACTTGACTACTTCTAAAGGCCTTCTTAAATAAAATAAAATCATGAACTTGTTGCTCCTTGGATGCTTTTATCACATTAGCAATCGGTTCTCTTAGGTATTCTTGAACCTCATCTAGTGTTTTCATATCCTTGGCCACTTCTATCTTTTCTTTTAAATCTCTGATTGCTTTATATTTAGGGCTATCCATTCTTTTATGTTTGAGGTCTTCTGGATTTTCATTAAAAAAATCTTTCCAATGTTGTTTTTTGAAGCTATTTTTCAAACCACTTAAATAGGTTTGAATTTTAATAGATTCTTCATGTTCTTTTTGAAATAAAATTTTATGTGTGCTCTCTTTGGGGTTTTGTGTAATCACTAAATCACCCTTTAATTCAACATCGCCTACTAAATAACTTGAATTTAAATTCATTCCACTTGTTTTACAAAGCTTTCCTGTGTCAAATATTTGTATGCTTCTAGCACCTGTCAATTCTGCGACACCAGGGACATTGTTAAAAGAGTGAACATGTGTGTTTCCCATCAATGCACACCATTTTTTGTCTGAGCCCGCTTCTCTTTTTATAATTTCATGAGCAGTATAGTTCATGTATTTCTGTCTTTTATCATCTAGTTGCTCATTCTCAAGGCCAATTTTTTGTGCTTTATAAGTCGTGCTTACATCAATTCCAACAACTCTTATACCTGCCTCACGTGCTGCATATAAAATATCGGTGAAACTATATTTCTTCAATTCTTCATTTGTGCTCATAAACTGATGTCTTTCCATCTCCTTTAATCTTGCTTGGAGTGTGGTTGATAAAGGAGCATCTAGTGTTTGAAAAAATTTATCTAAATCATTTTGATCTGTATCATAAAAAAAATGTTCCATGAATAATATTTCAAAGCCTTCTTGTTTTAGCATCTTCATATTTTGAATTAAAAATCGTTTAGAGCTTGTATGTTGATGTGCTTCTCCAATGATAAAGGACGTTTTTTTTAGATCTTCGGCGTTCTTTAAAGGCTCAGTTGCTTTTTTAACTGGTGGGTTACTCATAAATTCAGCAACAGTTTTGCTCATCTCTTTCGAATCTAAAGTATATTGATAAATTGAATCAAATTCCGCTCCTCGGGTTGGAACAAATTGTTGACAAAACTCTATGTTTTTTCTGTTTTCCTCGTAATGGCTTAAGGTGACACAAGTATAAGTGTCTCCGCCGCTGGTTACAAATCCTACACTATTATCGGTTTTTGATTTCATGGGTATAAAATTAAACCAGTTGGATTAATTTTAATTATAACATATATATTTAAGTCTAATTGTATATAAATTAATCTTAGTTGTTTTTGTTTTCAATGTGTTCATTTTGTGCCATGACTTTGGTTCTTCTTGGAAAGATAAACCGATTAATTTGAGCAATTTATCTGGCCAGGATATAAAAAATATTAGAGTAAAATTAATTGGATGCTCTCCAATCACGTGCCATGGAAGTGTGGCCTAGTACAATAAATGAGTAATCTGATGGTTATTATGAGAAGACCAAGCAAAGAGCTGCAGATGAAGTGCTGCGCTCACCATGATGAGCATTTTTTAGATTGTGTGCGTGGAAATTATTAATAATGACCATGAGTTTTTAAGATCCACGCACGCCAGTGGTTGGTAAATTTGCTCCTAATCAGGGGCTGAGGAAGCGTGACGCAATGGTTGCCAGAGGAATTGCCAGGCAGGCCAATGATGTACTCATGGAGGTAGACAAAGGCTTGCAATCAAAAAAATGAGAAGCCTCCACTTGCTTGCATGCAGGCAATAATCCCTTCATCGGCTGGATTGTCAGATAAAGGCGAGTTTTTCTCATCCTGAATGGGCGCATGTTTAGCCAGCAGCGTCTGTTGCGCCTCCTGTATCTCATCCAGGATGATGGCTGTCTGCGGTTTAAAAAAGGAATAATGAATATCATTCTTTTTCTGGTAGACGTAAACAAGGGGGTAGAACACAACAAGAGATGCCAGCACGGTGCATAAATCATCCAGAAATTTGGTAAGACCGGTATTCGTTTCTAAAACCGCGCGATTATTCTTGACGGCGGTGTCAATGCTGTCGTGAAAGCGCTTAAATCGCTCAACGGGGTGGTCTTGATTATCCAGTTCCAGGATGGCTTTATTCAGACAGGCAACGAGATTCTCCGTCGCCCTTTGGTATTTAAGATCCAGTGTCGGTAGTTGCAATTCCAGTTGCGAGTAAATGTTATACAGTTTGAGATAGTGTTGAGCCTGGGATTTATTCTCTGCAAAAGTTAATAAAATACTGACCTGCGATGATTTGTCCCCTTGAAGATGCGCGGCTAATTCTGTGGTTAATTCAAATTGCTTGGCGCGGATTATCCCTCTAATCTGAAGGGTTTCTTTATTAAGCAGGGTTTCTATTTCGCCAGGCAGGAAGCCCATATTGATTGCTTCAATCAAGACACGGGATTTTTCAATACTGGTTATTTTTCCCGGTATGTTATTTTTCTTTAAATACTGGGCCAAGTAGGCAAGCGGTTGCTCTTGCGTTACCTCTTCAAAAACACCGGCTTCAGCCAAGGGAACCCTTGTGGCCAGGTCGGTTTCTTGCAATGATTTGAGGATATCCTGCTTTAGCGTTGGGCTATTTTTTCTATGCCTGTAATACGCGACAATCATCGCGGCTTGGGTTGGATCTTTTTTCAGGATGTCATAATCAATACCCAAGTCCAGTTGTACTGTAATCAGAATGGCTGCGAGAGCCATGGCAGTCATGTCTTTCGATTTAAACGAAGACGTTTGAAGGAGCTCGGTTAAATTGAATTTTTTGACCATGTCATCGGTTAAAACACTCCTTCTTTTTCTTTCTTCTTGCGAAATGGTATGTTTTCCCAAAGCGCAGTTTAAATCAGCAGGCATCGTCAGAATGCGCTTTAAAGCCACGACATCAAACTCTGCCTGAGTTAAAAAAAAGCACGCGCTCAGGGGTGGCAGATACATGGGGGTGCCGGTGGCTTGGGTTTTGAGTTTGTCAGGCGTTGTGGTCGCAAATCCAAAATCTATGAGGTGGCATTGCTCCTTGGCATTGATGACAATATTTTCAATTTTGATATCCTGATGGGCAGCCGGCGTGCCTGAACGTGAACTTGAAGGCAGGCCCCTGTGCAAAGCATCCACCTGAAGGGCGATATCAATGGCCATCTGTAAGCGGCTGCTCTCATCCAGCTCCAACGGGAACAGGCCGCCTCGCGGATAAAATCCCAAGGAAGCATAAATCGATTTAGTTAATGAGCCATCCAGCAGCGTATGACTCAAAGTCTGACTGAGGTAAGGGTATTTTTGGGTAGAAAGGCCCCGTGTTAATTGACCATCATTGTCTCTAAACGCATATCCTAAACCGTCGTTGATCGGATATAGATAGAGAGTGTTGTTATTTATGTCCATTTCCGAGGGCATCTTAGTGTAAAAACGGGGCGTGTAGGACGCGGCAGCTGTGGTTATTTCAGTTTTTATAAATAGCTCATAATCACTGCTTAACCCATGGAGCTTTTCCTGAATCCTGACATGATCTTCTGTATGGGGGAGAGGGCGTTCCTTGATCGATATCTCATCGTCTATGAATTTACAATACAACTGCTTATTCTTGGCATAAACGTAAAGAGTTTGGGCTTGCATAGTGAAAGTGGAGGGTTCGGTGAGAGCCACCTGCAATTGATAATTCATTAATAATTTGTCGATTCCAACCCCAAGATAAGCCAAGTGAGTGTAATATTTGCTTTTGTCGCAACGTTCCACTTTCCCACGGGAAAGCGGGGAGCCGTCTGGTAAGGCTCGGTCTTTTAAAATTCTGCTTTCTTCCTGCTGCAACGGGGTATTCGTTGTTTCTATTTTAACAACTGCAAGCTCACCTTTTTTATTTTGTATCAACTTGACTTTCCCATACTGTCCCTTACCAATCAGGGCATCTGATGCTTTTCCTTGAGCGATGGCAAAAATTTCACCATCAATTTTGATGAAGGAATGGAAGGTATTGGCGGGCTTACTCTTTTCGCCAGCTTGATAATTATCGAACAATTTCGGGCGGCTGGGTCGTGGGATAGCTTTGCCTGTATCGGGGGAAAGCAAGGCTGAGTAGGGTAAGACGGTGCCATTGGGTTTTTCCAATAAATAATATTCCGCAATGCGCCATTCATCAGGGGATACAGTAAACATAGATCGTTATCATATCGAATAATAAGTAGTAGGCAGAGTGTACATTATAAGAGTTAAGAAAATATTAAGTGCTACTACCTTTCGTGGCTCATTATCACGGCCTACGCACTTCAATTTTCAATCAAACTGAGCAAATTTTCTAAAAAGGAATTGTCCCATCCACCGA
>NZ_LNYA01000031.1 GCF_001467615.1 Legionella erythra
AATGGCGCCATCCATCTGAGCCGCACCCGTGATCATGTTCTTCACATAATCCGCGTGGCCTGGGCAATCAACGTGGGCATAGTGTCTGTTTGCAGATTCATATTCTACGTGTGCTGTAGAAATGGTAATACCACGCTCTCTTTCTTCCGGTGCAGCATCGATCTGGTCGTATGCTTTTGCCGTCCCGCCATGCAGGTTTGCCATAATCGTTGTAATTGCT
>NZ_LNYA01000032.1:0-78108 GCF_001467615.1 Legionella erythra
CCCTGATCTTTTTCTTGCACCCACTTGATCTTTTTCTTACAGCGTTTTAAAAATCAGGTGCGTTAGCCCTGGTAAAAACCGCAGGTCAAGGCATGTCAACATTATGCACTAAGCTTTTCCTTTTTATTCAGCATGCAGCATCAACCGCCTCTTTTCCCGCATTAAATTTGAATGCCAAGGCCGCAAGAGGCAAGTAAGCCAGGGCCAAACTGGGTATAATGCCCATGAATCCTTTCTCAAGCATAACGGCAATAGGGAGCAACCAAAACAGGTTAATGAGGATAACACCCACGGTAATCGGCCAATGCTTACCATAATATTGCACGGCGTGTTGATACGCGTGAGTACGATGCGCCTCCAATAAACGAGCCCCCCGCAACCCACGCCGGATAAGCGTTAACGTCGCATCGGTGAAAAAAACTCCAGCCAGAATAAACCAGCACCAGAATAGCCGCTCCTGAACCATAGCCGCCTGAAGGGAAAGAATACTCACGGAAAAACCAAGAAAGCCGCTGCCGGCATCGCCCATAAAGATACGGGCTGGGGGGAAATTCCAGATTAAAAATCCCCCTACCGCCGCCGCCAGTAACAAGGGAAGCGCTAATAACTCTCTATTTCCCTGTAAAAAATACAACAGGCTGCCGCCTATACAAATACAAACCGTTTCGGCCGCAGCCAAACCGTCAATGCCATCCATGAAATTAAATAAATTCAATCCCCATACCAAATAAAAAACAGCGAGGATCTGCCCTGTCCAAAGCCACTCCCGATGCGATGAAAAAAGAGGAAGATTTGTAAAATTATCTAATAATAAAACCGCACCAACTGCCAGGGCAAAATGACCAATAAGACGATACACTGCCGGCAGCTGGTATCTATCATCAAGAAAACCCAACACAGCAACCAGAAGTCCCGGCCCCATGAAAATAAAACCCATTGACGGGGTGATCCGCTGCTTAATCAGAACGAATCCGATGGCCGCGAGAAAGCAAATCACAAAAGCAATACCGCCGCCACGCGGAGTTGGTATGGTATGCGAACTTCGTGCATTAGGAATATCCAGGAGATTGGTGGTTAAAGCATAGCGCCGAACAAGGCCGGTTGACGCGCAGGAAAGAATAAGAAGAAAACCATAAGAAGCCATTGGAATCATTGCGTGTCCTGATTAAAAAATTTCATTTTCATTCCATTGCCAACAATGGTATTTTTATAAAAAAATAATTATAACAGCATGATGCAACTAACAAAATTAAATGCATGGATTAATTTACAAAATCAGGTGAAATCCATCCACCAGACGTCAATACCTGAGCTGAAAAAAATTCATCCCAACCGCCACCAGGAATTGATCGTCTCCAATCGCTTGATTACCCTGGATTTAACCAATCAACGGATTAATCAGCCTATTTTACAAGGTTTGCTTGAATTGGCAGAAGCGCGAAAACTACGCGAACACATTCAGCAACTGGTGCAGGGCGACAAAGTCAATCGAAGTGAAAACAAACCTGCCCTGCATACGGCGCTGCGGCAATTGCAGGATGACCCGGTTATTGTCGATGGCCGTAATATCCTCAACGACATTCATGAAGCCAGAGAACAATCCCGGCAGTATGCAGAAACCATTCGTCAAGGCAAGTGGCTGGGGTTTAGCGGTAAAGCGATTAAAGACATTGTCAATATCGGGATTGGCGGTTCGGATTTAGGTCCGCAATTTTGTATCGATGCGTTAAAACCTTATACTGCACGGCATTTGCGTTACCATTTTATTTCCGACGTGGATCCCCTGTCGTTTGATTCAGTCGTCGCCCAGCTCGATCCAGAAACCACCCTATTCATCATTTCATCAAAATCCTTTACGACCCGCGAAACCCTTTACAATACCAATAAAGCCATCGCCTGGATTGGCGATCGTTCGCGCATGGATAAGCATTTTATCGCTGTAACGGCCAATATTCCCAAGACCAAAACCTTAGGCTTCAATCACACCCTGCCTATCTGGAACTGGGTGGGGGGACGCTACTCTCTGTGCTCAGCCATTAATCTTATAACCATGATCGCCATTGGATATGAACATTTTATTGACATTCTTGCTGGCGCATTCAGCATGGACCAGCACTTCTTACATACAGATTTTAGTCAAAACATGCCCGTCCTTCTCGCCTTGGCCGGGATTTGGAACATTAATTTTCTAGACATCAATAATTTGTTGCTGCTGACTTATTCTCAACGCCTTGCCTATTTCCCCCATTACATCCAACAACTGGACATGGAAAGCAACGGCAAATCCATCAATCACGCCGGGGAACGAGTGAACTATCACACCGGCCCGATTGTTTGGGGCGGCTTGGGTAATCAGGCGCAACACAGCTATTTTCAGTTGCTCTGCCAGGGAACCCATCGCGTGGCGATTGATGCCCTGACTATAAAAGAGAATGACGGGGAATTAATTAATCAAAGCTGCGACATGAAAGTGACCGTTCTGACGCAAGGGGTCGAATCAGACACCAGCCCCCATGCAGCCATTCCAGGCAATGTGCCGCTCACCAGAATAACGTTGGAGGCTTGTTCTCCCTTTGCCATTGGTGAGCTTATTGCTCTGTATGAACATAAAATTTACACTCAGAGTGTGATTTGGGATATTAATCCCTTTGATCAGCCCGGGGTTGAAAGTGCCAAGCAGTATTGTTTCGCGGAGTAATAAACGCTATAACCTTATCTATTTAGCACAATCGATGCCAAATCATTAGCCATATCGACAGCGCGTTTTTCTATTTGCACTTGCGCACGCTGCATGAGCGTCGTAACCTGAGCCTCCTCCTGAGAAGGAAAAAGGGTGTGCCTGGCAATCTGAGTACCATGGATTATTAACCGCGCTGTATACAATGCAGTGTCCGCAATGCCTGGAAATTCTGATTTGGTTTGCATAATGATTCTAACGAACAAATGAAAATAATATTATCATAATGACAAATTAATGGTCAATTATTTCGCAGTCTTTAAGAAAAAAATAATTTGTCGTGCCCGCGCAGGCGGGCAACTATTCATATCGCGAAGTCGCTTTGGTTGACCTCAAACCATGATCTGGGCATTCATTCCAGAAACGGCTTTACATCAGGCACATAGCGAACATGTTTGCCCATGCATTGTTTAATGGTCTTTAAGTGCTCTTTAGTCCAGTCAATGGTTCGCTGCAATCCTTCCGGCAGTGAGACCTGGGCTTTAAAGCCAAGTTCACGCTCTGATTTGCTGGTATCCCCATGACGCTTGCCGGAGCGATCCCAGTTCCTTGGCGGGAGTTTATCAAGGGCTGCTTGATTGCCCGTGATTTCATTTATCATGGTTGCCAATTCAAGGATCGACGTTTCCACACCCGAAGCAATATTGTAAACACCGCCCTCCTTGCCTTTTAACGCACAGGCAATCAAGCCATCAACAATGTCATCCACGTAAATAAAGTCACGGGTAGCAATACCGCCGTTGTCCAATGGCAAAGCCTGATTGTGCAGGGCTTTGAAAATGAAAGTAGGCGTTACATTACGCCAAATAGTATTGGCATTGCCCCGCCATTGGCCAGCACCTAAAATTTCACCCGGCCCATACACGTTTTGAAAACGGGCTTTGACAAACGGCATGTTATAACGCATGAAATAATAGTTGCCGTAAAATTCGCCAAATATTTTTGACATTTGGTAGGGGCTATCGAGGTACAGAGAAACATCTTCCTGCTCCACAGTAGCCTCTGCGTAGTCAAATGTTTTCTTGGCCACAACGCAACCGGCAGAGGAATAAACCACCTTTTTAAGTGACTTGAATTTGCTGATGCGATCAAACAGTTTTAATGTGGTCAGCGTATTGTTTTCATGATCTTTCAAAGGATCTTCAATGGAACTCTGGTTACCATGATAAGTGGCTAAATGGAAAACGTAGTCCAAATCCTCAGGCAAACGATACAAAACCGCATCGTCAGTAATGGATGCGTGAATAAATTCCAGATTAGGGTGGGTGGCGACTCGGGTAATATCAGCCGATAAAAGATTATCAACCACAATGACTTTGCTGGCATCAGAAGCAAGCAATTTATTGGTTAAGTTACTGCCTACGAAGCCTGCCCCGCCGACAACAAGTATTTTTTTTCCAGAAAAACTGGTCATGATGTTCATCCTCAATGCTTTTTCTCAAAAAAAGAGCAGGCTAAGCCTGCTCTTTCTCATCCCTAAGCCTTTACGCTGGCTCTGTTTCTTCAGAACGCAGATGGGTAAAGGTTTGTTCAATGCCGTATTCTTTATAATAATCAATTGCGGCTTTAACACCATTGACCAACGGGGTCGATGTTTTCCAGGAGAAATCCTTGTTGGTTCGGGATGGGTCAAGCAGGATGGTGAAGGCATCGTCTGGGTGACGGGGACGCACTTCCACTTCTTTATCCAGTTTGATGTTGAGCGCAGCTAATGTCGCATCGAACAATTCTTTGATGGAGTAATCGCTGCCAGAAGAAATGTGGTAGTAACCCTGACCTTGGCCATCCACTGCACGTTCTACGCAATCCACTAAATCGTTGATAAACACGAAGTCACGGCGGGTATCCATCACAAAGCACGCCTTGCCGGATGTCAGGCGATGGTAGAAAGTTGGTAGCGGACCACTGATGTTTCTGGGGCCGTACGCATTGGCTAAGCGGAAGGAAACAAAGCTTAAGCCAGACAATTCAACATAATGTTCAGCGGCTGTCTTGCTGATGGCGTAACTGCTGCCGCGCGCATCGAAATGATGATCCAGTGAAACCGGTTGCTCTTTGGGATTTAAGCCATAGCAAAGTGCAGTCTGGAAATAAACAATACGCTTACAGCCCGCTTTCTTGGTGGCATTGATAACGTTAATCGTACCCAACACGTTGGTTTTACAATCTTCAACCCAGTTGTCTGGATCTTTGTAGGAAGCCGCTGCATGCACAACAACATCCGGTTTGAATTCGGTAAAAATCCGTTCCATGGCTGCGGTGTCAGCAATGGTTTGCTCAATCGTCTGCAGGTTGCGGTGAGGTTTTAAATTGTCGCGGCGACCGGTAGAAAAGTTATCGATAACCAATACTTCGTCATTTCTGGCTAATAATCTGTCTGCCAAATGCGATCCGACAAAACCGGATCCTCCTGTAATTAACACTCTCATTCACTTTTCTCCTATGGTTGCGTATTCATTATTGTGATTCAGCATGGCACGATAAGTATGGGCTTGATCATGGAAGACCTGATGCCACATTTCGTAGCATAAAAAGCCCCAGACTTTACGGCTGAATTTGCCGGAATCGTCAATGGTATTAATAATTCGCTGGTAATCAATAAAATTGTCTTTCCTTGACAACCCGGTGTGCAGGATATCAAAAACAAACTCTTTCAAATCGCCGCGAATCCATTCGTTTAAGGGAACCGGAAAGCCCATTTTGTCTTTACGATTTAATATTTGCTTGGGCAGAACATTGGCAAAAGTCTGCTTTAACATATGTTTCATGCGGCCATCGGCAAATTTTACATTCGCGGGAACAGTCGCTGCAAACTCAATCAAGGGATAATACAGGAAAGGCACGCGTGCCTCGAGACCATGAGCCATGCTGACCCGATCTTCAACATGCAGCAGGCTTGGCAGCAGGCATTTGAAATCAAAATGCGTCATGCTGTCGAAATAGGATTCTGCCTTTTCGAATTTTGCCGCATTGAATACTTCAATGAATTTATTGTAAACGTGTCCTCTTTCGGCCGCAGTCAACGTCACCTCGCCATCAAGGTCCATGCCACGGTCCACCAGGGTAAAGTAACGCTTTTCCAGAGGCTCAAACAGCCCATGGCTCCAAAAACGCTTAAGCAGGGGTTTATAAGCATTCAGCACTTCGAGATTGGGAATAATGGATTCCGCCGTCACCACGAAATTGCCTTTTTTGTAATTGCCCTCAATGGCCGCCTTCATGCATTGCTCGAAATAGGCAATCAGGTAACGGGCATAACCGCCAAAAATTTCGTCCCCACCCTGACCGCCAAGCACGACTTTAACCTGCCTGGACGCCATTTCCGAGACCATGTATTGGGGGAACACGCCAGGTCCTGCGACCGGGAAATCAAGGTGGTAAATGATTTTACGGAACATGTCGGCAAAATCCTGGGAGGTGATGTCGCGAACCTGCAATTTGGTGCCGCAGAGCTGCGCTGCGTATTGCGCATATTCGCTTTCATCATAGGCCTTGTCTTCAAGAAAACGGCCATGGAAGAAAGGCAGGGCCTCGCCCTTTTGTTGGGTCGCTAAAATACCAATTAAACTTGAGTCAACCCCACCACTGACATAAGCGCCGATGTTGACATCTGCCCGGGTATGCAATTTGACTGATTCATGGAGAATCTCTTCGAGTTTATTGTAAAAATACTTGGGCGTATGATCGTAATCAATGTGGTAATGCACATCCCAAAAACGCCATACCTTCTTCCCTTCAGCACTGATCACCATGGCATGAGCGGGCTCTAACTGATGAACCCCTTTGAACAGCGTGCGGTTACCCATGGGGTATTGGAAAGTAATATATTCCGCAAAAGACTGCCGCTCCGTTTTAATCGACGGCAGGAAAGGCAATAAGGCTTTGCTTTCGGAAGCAAAGTAAAATGCATGGTCCTGTTCGGTGTAATAAAAGGGTTTGATGCCGAAATGATCGCGGGCGCAGAATAATTTTTCACCATCCCAAATGGCAAAGGCAAACATGCCTTTGAAATGCTTGACGCAATCAACGCCATAAACCTTGTAAGCCGCCAGAATCACTTCCGTATCGGAACGGGTAGTAAAGGTCCAGTGGGCGGCAAGCGCCTGCCTTAACTCGACATGATTATAAATCTCGCCATTATATACAATGACGTCACCGGTAGGGGCCACCATGGGCTGGTGAGCATGTTGCGACAAATCGATAATGCTTAGGCGACGGTGCGCCAATCCCAGGGTTTTATGCTTATTCGTCCAAATCCCTTCATCATCCGGCCCGCGATGGGCAATCAGCTTGTTCATCACCTGCAGTTTTTTCTCAAGCTGTTCTACAGCAGCGGCCTTAAGATTAAATATTCCCGCTATACCACACATAGGTACCTATTCCTTTATTTATTTTTTTACAATCTGATACATCGCTGTTAAATACTTAGGCAGGCATCAGTGGCTAAGGATAATAGCAATCCCCTCTCCATTGGTCAAACCATGCTAGCCTTTATTAACCCATGGTTTTCCCGTAAATACGCTGGTTTAAGTAAGCGATGAATTTGAGCGTCGCATATTCTACCGGAGCCTCTGCTATTTTAGTGTCCCTGTCAGGAATCAATTCAATGTTGCGTATCACCCCATAACAAATTTCATTAGCTTTTGTAATAGCCAGCTCGCTTTCTGGTCTTATTTTTATTAATGTTTTGCCAATCTGGACGGGATAGACACCGGAAGATGTCTTTAAAAAAGATGTTTTACATAACCCACCCTGCCTCTGAATATCCACTATCGCTTCCATTGGGTAAGGCAGGTTTTCAAATTTCATTCGCAAAGGTGGGGTTACGAGGGAATTGGCGCCAATGTACCTTGGTAGACCATCCAGTTTGACCTGGTTGTTAATGAGGGGAACCATGAGGAGTCCGCCCTTGTTTCTTAAGATCTGCAGATGCTTGCTCTGTAAATACTCCAGGGGATCATAGACAAAGCGGGTATATTTAAAATGCAGATACCAGCTATTAATGCCGGACATCACCTGTCCCTCGTGGTTAAGCACTTCTTCGAGAGATAAAAGGCTGGATAAATTATTTTTCTCTTTTACCCAGATACTCCCCCAGGTAATATCAACATAACGCCACTTGTTGGCTATTTTAACCTCAGCTGCCGCATGACTGCATGGGCGTTCCTGATCGTCAATGTAGTAAAAATCCACAGGACGCGCATCGACTTTCAGTAACTTCATAATTTCTAAAAACATCGCCTGGTGGTTGCCGCAAATGCCATAACCTCTTTTTAGCATCTGTGATTGCTCGTTCATTGATAAAGCCAAAGCCCCCTGACTGGTTGAAGCCAGATAGTTATAGCGTCCTGATCCAGCGAGGGTCTGAACAAGATTCATCGCTTCCAAAGCACGATAAATGTCCAGGTCATCTTTAGACAGATTATCGCTTAACGAATGATTAATGCCCTGCACAGCATGTTCCGTCATGCAGGCATTCTGTTTAAATGCGTCTTTATATTGACAATAAAGCTTCGTCTCAGGCTTGCCCGCCAGAACCGGGCTGATTAGACTGATGAGAAGTCCCAAGAAAATTCTCAATCGTACTTGCCGGTTGAGCCTGAGAGTCAAATCCATACTGTATCTCATTGATGTTTATCAAAACACGGATAATAAATGCCTGAGATAAGATTGGCAATTCTCTGTTGTTATTTCCCACACACAACTGGACAACATCCCGATGAGACATTATCATTCCGTGTCAATCACGGAACTTATTGCAACCTACCCAGGTTAATTTTCTTCAAAGAGAGTATCGCTGCATGAACACTGGCCAAGGATATGCTATCTCTTGTGAAAACTTATCCAAAGAATTTTATATTATCGATGAGCATTTGAACTGGCGTATCGTTTTTCGCGATAAAAATACTCCTTTCTCCGCATTTCAAGCTCTCTCTGATGTAAGCCTCAACGTGCCCAAAGGAAAATTTGTTGGCATTCTGGGACGTAATGGCGCAGGTAAAAGCACCTTATTACGCATTTTAGGCGGCGTCTATGCGCCGACGAGCGGCGTTATCCATATCAAAGGGGAAGCCAGCTGCCTGTTTGAAATGGGAGGACTGGGCAATAACCGGCTTACCGGCCATGCCTATGCGGATCGCTTTCTTGACATTTATGGCATCAATAAATTCCAACGCCAGCAACTAGTCAGAAATATTCAGGATTTTTCAGAGTTAGGCAAGGATTTTCATAAACCCATTTATTCCTACTCGTCCGGTATGGCCGCAAGACTTTACTTTGCCACGGCCACCGAATTGCAGCATCAAATCTACCTGGTTGATGAACTTTTATCCGTCGGTGATGAACATTTTCAGGCAAAATGCTGGAAGCGCCTGCGGGAACGCTTTTCCAATGGCGCATCAGGGATTTTAGTTACCCATGACTGGTCTGCCGTCATTAAGCTGTGCGAATACGCCTACATTCTGGACCAGGGTCGGATAGTCACCGGTGGGCGTGCCGATGTCATCGTGCAAAAATACCTTGATCTGCCTTTACCGAACCGGGAGCTTGCCGAAATCATCCCGTCGTCAACACCCTATGTTGCTCAAAGCGGCAAGGATTGTCATCTGGCATTCGATATTTTACTCAAACAGCCTGTCCCTCTTGCGGTGAATTATTCCATTGAGCGGTTTCGCGGCGGCCATGGCTGGGAAATTATTTTACTGAATGACGAGTATGTGGAAATTCCCTGCCGTAAAGGGGTCAATCCGGTATCCATCCGTATTCCCAACCTCCCGCTTGCCGCAGGCGACTATTATTTCAATCTTTTCTTAAAGTCACTCAATCCAGCTGTTGATAACCTCAAACTGGACAGCCGCAGCTGGACTTATGGAAACGGTATTCCATTACAGGTTAAGGGCAAAAATGCCAACGCCTCTGTTCATTTACCCTGGCGTACGCAGGTAAGGATTAAGCAGCATGACAACGCCTCACATTGAAATCAAAAACCTGTCCAAAATATTTTATTCACGCCTGAGTGATAATCTGCACAAGGTGGGCTCGGGATTACCCCATGAAGGAAAAGATGACAAAATTGCCCTGGATAACATTAATTTAAGTCTGTGTTCCGGTGAAACCATCGGCATCATCGGCCGCAATGGCGCTGGCAAATCGACCCTGCTTTCACTAATTGCCGGAATTGCAAGCCCAACCATGGGCGATCTGATCATTGAAGGTCACGTGACCGCCGTCATGACCCTGGGGGTTGGCTTACGCGAAGATTTAACCGGCAGAGAAAATATTTATCTTGATGGCGAAATCCAGGGTAAATCACGGGAGTCGATGAATGCCCTTATGGATAACATCATTGAATTTTCCGAGTTGGGCCACTTCATCGACAAGCCAGTAAAAACTTACTCCACCGGCATGAAATCCAGGCTGGCCTTTTCCATGCTAGTTGAAATCGAACCCGAGATTTTAATCATCGATGAAGCCCTGTCGGCTGGTGATATTTTCTTTGCCCAAAAAGCCTCCCGCAAAATCAGGGACATTTGCGCAAAGGGCAAAATCGTCATCCTGGTTTCCCATTCAATGGGAACTATCGAATCCATGTGTAATCGCTGCCTGTGGATGGAAAAAGGGCGCATTATTATGGATGACGTGCCGGCTGCCGTGACCCAGGCTTACTTAAAAAAAATCCGGGAAGAGGACGAGCATACCGATACGCATCATGCGCGTTTTGAGCAATCCGAGGTTAATCATGAGGCTACCTATCAGATCAAAAACGTTATTTTCCGATTAGCCGGCAGCGATTATCCGCAAACCATCTTTCACACCCAGGATCATTTTCTTACGGAAATTACGGTTGAACGGCTTCGTTTTGGTAAAGGCTCGCTTACGATGGTGATTGAGCGCATCGACGGGATTATTGTTTATCAGGAAACCATTGATTTAACCGGCATTGAACCGGATAAAAAGCTCGAATTTCAACTGGAATTGTCATTAAATCCCCTGGTACTGAATAAGGGTTATTACCAATTGAAATTGCAGGTCAATGAAGGCACGGTTTGCAGTAATCATTTTACTCGATTATTTGAAATTAAAAATAATTGCATGCCAAGCGGTGGTAGTCCCCTGCTTCATTACCCCGCAGAAATTAGTTTAGTTAATAAGGAAACGCCGGTATGTTCGGATTCGATAGAACTGATTACTCAATGATTTATAATTTTTTTAGGATTAATCTTAAAGATCGGTATCTGGCCTCCGCGCTGGGTGGCATTTGGGCTATCCTTAACCCCATCATCATGCTCAGTATTTTTACCTTTATTTTTGGCTTTGTTTATCGCGCCCGGTTACCCGGTGCAACGACGACGCTTTCTTATGTAGTCTGGTTAATCAGCGGCTATGGACCCTGGCTTGCCATCAGCGAAGGGCTTCTTAATTCCGCCAATTCCATCGTATCCAATACTGGCATCGTAAAAAACATGGCGTTTAAAACCGAAATTTTACCGATATCGTCTGTTCTGATTTCCATTATCCCCCTGCTGGTGAGTCTGGTTTTCTTAACCCTTATCATGATAGCGGATCATAATAGGCCTTCCTGGGAAGCCTTAATGGTTATCCCGGTCATCGCCATCATGTACTTTTTCATGTTTGGACTGGGTTTTTTCCTTTCTGCCGTGACTGTTTTTTTGAGGGATTTAGCCATTGTTCTGCCTAATATTTTGATGATGATTTTATTCGTTTCCCCTATTTTTTACACAGTCGAATCCATGCCGAGACCCATTCAAATCGCCTCTGAATTTAATCCATTTTATATTCTTACAGAAGGCTTTCGTCAGCCACTGGTCTATCATACAATACCCAACCATTTAATTTATGGCTTAATTTACGTTTCAGGAATAGCAGCCTTATTGTATTTTTTTGGTTTGTCACGGTTTAGGAAAATCAAAGGCTACTTTACCTCTGTTATATAAATACAATAAATAATCAGTAAGGGAATAACATGTCAGCGAATATGACTCAGGACGAAATTGACAGGCAAAATCAAAACTACTGGAATGAATTATGTGGCAGCCCTCTGGCTCAATACCTGGGTGTTGTTGACTCCAGCCCATCCAGTCTGGCTATTTTTGATGATTATTATCTGACAGTTTACCCCTACCTCAAAAAATACCTTCCTGCCGTATGCATAAAAGGTAAAAAAGTGTTGGAAGTTGGTCTGGGTTATGGCACGATGGCCCAGTATTTGGCCGAAGCAGGGGCTGACTATCATGGCCTTGATATCGCCAATAATGCAGCGGGTATGGCACGACACCGGTTACAACAAGTGGGGCTGGCGGGCGATGTGCGAGTAGGCAGCATGTTGGAATGCCCTTTCCCGGATAATTATTTCGACCTGGTTGTATCAATTGGTTGCTTTCACCATACGGGCAGCGTCCAGAAATGCGTCGATCAGGCCCATCGCATACTAAAGCCAGGCGGCAAAGCCGTGATTATGGTATATAATAAATTTTCCTTCCGGCAGTGGACGCGTTGGCCTATAGCCACTGTACGTAATCTTTTACAGCAATGGACTGGCTTTAAAAACCTCTCCAGAAAAGTAACCGTCGCGCAGCGTCACGCCTACGATGCCTCCGTGGACGGTCAAAAGGCGGCGCCTGAAACCGAATTTTTTTCAGTGAAGGAATTAAAATCCATTTTTTCTGATTACACAAGCGTGCAAGTCACTCGGGAAAATTTTGACGATTATGATGTAGTCCGATGGAAGAATATTCCTATTATTAAAATGGGTTCACGTGCTGATTATTTAAACACCCGATGGTGTCGACATCTGGGCTTGGATCTTTATGTCGAAGCGATAAAATAACCTCAATCCTGGCTTGATAATTTGATGGATAAGACTATGAAGCTAAACATATTATTTTTGTGTAATAAACCAAAGTCAGCTACTGACGCAAATACTATTATCGATCACATTTCAGCTTTTGAAGATTACTCCCAACATCATGTCTTTACCTATTCGAATGTTGGTGATATTTCCCCCCGCATCCAATTGGAACAATTTGATGCAATAATGATTCATTATTCCATTTCACTGGTGAATGATTATTACATTTCTCCCCAGTCAAAGGCTCTTCTGCGTGATTTTACCGGTTTAAAAATCATGTTCATCCAGGATGAGTACAGACAAATCAATAAAATTGTTTCTGAGATTGATTATTTAAAGATTGATGTGCTTTTCACCTGTTTCCCTCCAGAGGAAATGAGTAAAATTTACTGTCCATCCAAACTACCTTTTTTATCCCTATACAGCAATTTAACCGGTTATATTCCTGAAAGACTGCTTGATTTTCCACCCGCCCGTATCCCGTTGACAGCACAACGTGAAATTGATGTCGGTTACCGCAGTCGTAAAGTACCGTATTGGTTAGGTCAATTAGGTTATGAAAAATGGCATATTGTGGAACAATGGCAGCAGTTGGCTGAAAAAAATAGCGGCCTTAAAACGGACATTTCTTACTATGAGCAGGATAGAATTTATGGAGATAACTGGGTCAGATTCCTCCTTACCTGTAAAACGACGTTAGGGGTTGAAAGTGGTGCCAGCATCATGGATTTCACGGGGCAGTTGCAAACACTGGTTGACTTTCATCAAGCGACTTACCCTGACGATTCATTTGAAAAAATTCAAAAAATCTATCTCCGGGAGCATGAGGGCCTGTACAAGCTCAATCAGATTTCACCCCGTTGTTTTGAGGCGATTGCCTTAAAAACAGTCTTGGTTTTATATGAAGGCGACTATTCAGGTATTTTAACGGCCGGACAGCATTATATCCCCCTTAAAAAAGATTTTAGCAACATTCAGGAAGTCATTGCCAAAATTAAAAATACGGCTTACCTGCAAGCGATGGCCAATAAGGCGTATGAAGACATTGCACTCAATAGCCAATACCATTATTCAAGCTTCATTCAGCGTTTCGATGACATCATCACGAACGAATTCAAACAGCGAGATAAAAGAAAAGCCGCTCAACCTTACCAGCCCGATGACTTACAAACGTCGCTATCTGCTTTTGACTTCCCTGTTGCGGAACATCCATTCGAGGAGGTGAAAAGGAAGGTAGCTATCCGACCCATCCTCAGCCGGGCGTTGCATTTGCTCATTAATCGGTTCGCACAAAGTGCCACTTTACGAAAATTTAAATTTTTCCTCACGCAACGGGTTGTTATATTCAACCCGCTCTTACGAGTCATTAAACGGCGCCTGTTACAACTTATTTAGGAGAAGCTGTTTAGCTGTTCCGGCTTAAATTTCCGCATTGTCGGTTGGGAAGCAAATTCGTTGCCCGCAACCGGCGGGCAGGAAAATTGACAGAAAAGTCAGATTTTAGCCGGACTGTTTGATGAGTCTGGACTTTAAATAAGTCAGGTAGCGATGAGCCCCTTTAAAAAGCAGCTTAAAACGTTCGGGAAGACTGTGTTTGTTATCAGCAAGAAGTTTAAAGAAATTCATGAGAATGAATGTTAATTCCGTCGTACTTCGTCTCACGGCGTTAAGCCAATGGTGTTTTGACAATTTCTCAAACTGTTGCTGAACAACATCCAACCGCCCCTGTCGTGGATGCTCTATCTGCATCAGCAATTCATCAGCAATTAAATTGGAAAAAACATGCTGACTGTATTTGTCTGATAAAATTAAATCATCAAACGTTTTATCGACCATGCCCTGCAGAAAAGCAGTATCCCGCAGGCGGGCCAACACCTCATCCAGATTGGAAAAATCCTTTTCGAGCACAATATAGTGCTTGTCGGCTTCACAAACCCCGCTGTAGTACCCTGGAAACATAATCATCGCAGTTCTGGTGGCAGCAGCCTCAAATACTCGGGGTGAAATGGCATTATAAAGAATCTTGCCGTCGTAAGGTTTTAATACTTGCTCATACAGTTCAGAAAAACTCGCCTGTTTGTTTTTTTGCAGATAATGATTGGTTTTTTTTATAACACGCCCATCAAAATCCCATATGCTGGCACCACTTTCGGTACCCAGAACCGCTTTGGAATTTTTAAGAAGTGTTAACCAGGCCTCTCCATAAACGCGATTGGACTCTTCAAGGCTTATGTCCAACCGCAGGCGGCTACCCGCTACCCGCTGGCAAAATTGTTCGGCTATCCATTGTTTCTCATAAGCCAGACTTCCCAACCAATAATCACAGCGTCTTGCGCGGTAGGACACATCGAGCGGCCGTTCGGCAATATCGGGTGATTGATAGGTTTTCATCGCTTCTTGAACATAGCCAGTCAGCACCGTGGTTTTTTTCAAGCTTTTTAAGCGGGGATCCGGGTAAGCGATATCGATAACGGATTGATTCACCAGGGTAAAAAGCAGATTAAATTGCAAACGGTACAGGTACTCCTGTACTTCGTTGACCTTCTGGTATTCATCCTGCAGAAAAAGAAATTTTGTACCCTGATAATCCATCAGTCTTTTCTTTAAACTGGCAGAGAGATAATAATGCGTGTAGGGCTTTATCGAGTAATGGATGCCAATCGCATCAAAAACCGATAAGTCCAGCTTATCAATGGTTTTACAGACCAGTGGATTTAGGATATGCCAATGCAATTTCTTACTGGACGTGACAGCGGCAATATGATCCTGCACAGCGCCCGCTGGGTGCGTGGTGTCAGCGAGAAATAAAACCTGGGGTTGATTCATGACCGCAATCCATTCATTTAAACTGATAATATTTTTTCTTAAGCATTTTAATGGTCGTTTGTGGTTTTAAAATGCCCTTAATTACCTTACGCATACTCAAGGGCAGTCGTTGATAGGTTTTCATACCTAACCTAAACAGCCGGGTCTTCAAAGGAACATGCCGTATAATTTTTCTAAACTCATCGGGTTGGTAATAGCTGCCTGAGAGAACGTAATCGCGTTGGTTGAATTCTTTATCAATGACCTCATCAACGAGACGTATAAAGGATTGATAGCTGTATTGTCCACCCAGAGCGATTTCGTCATAGGTTCTATTCACCATATTCTGAAGATAATCGTCATCTTTTAATTTGCGCAAAACATCGCCAATGTTACTAAAGTCTTTTTTAAGACTGATGTAATGCCTGTCAGGAATTAATACGCCGGAATATTCTCCTTCATATAAAATCAAAGCCGTCTTTAAGGCAATCGCTTCAAAACAGCGTGGGGAAATCTGGTTGAGCTTGTATTGCCCTTCGTGTTCACGCAAATACAATTGTTGCACGTCCTGAAATGAAGCATGAGGATGAGTTAACTCGTAAGCCTCAACCTCCTTTTCCAACTCCCCAGTAAAATCCATGACGCTTGCGCCGCTTTCAACCCCTAAAGTGGCCTTGCAACGGCTTAAAAATTCAATCCATTTCTGCCCATAGAGGCGATCGCGTTCATGGTAAGATACATCACAAATCAGGTTTTTCCCTTCAGTATGCTCTTGCCATTTTTCAACAATATTCCACTTCTCATAGGCTAACTCGCCAAACCAGGCAGACAAACGTCTGGCTCGATATCCTGCATGGATAGGCCTGTTTTTTATGGGCGGCTGCTCTTTAAACTGTAAAAGACGCTCAGGAATATAACCCGTCAGGTTATTGTATTTCGATACCTTGGGTAAATCGCTTGTCCTGTAGATACGCTCCATTTCACCTTCAGGGAAGCAAGTAAACAGAACATCTACATCCAGATACTGCAATTGGCTGACCATATGATTGATCTGTCGGTATTCATCCTGGACAAAAATAATTTTTAATCCCTGATAATGACGCAGCCTTTCTTTCGCATGCTGGGACAGGTAACTATTATTCAATATACATAAGGAGTAATGAATAATAATAGCATCAAATTTCTGCAAATCCAGTTTGGGACTCAAGTCGCCCAGATTCGATAACAGCCAAATGCGATGTTTTGAATAATCGGTAAATGCATCAATGTGATCAATGATCGTATTGGCATCATTCCCAACGGGGGGTTTGTTGCATAATAACAAGATGTTTAATTTCATGGTTAACTCATACTAAAAGGACTGTTACTGCCATCCCTTGTAAAACAGGCTGTGCAGTATGGATAGACCTGCTTCGCTTTCATGGTGGACAGGAAGCCATCGATCATCAAGTGGACTGTAATTCTGATAAATTAACTGGATGCCTTGCTCGGCAAACAATTCATCATTCTGATAACCGCCTGCTCCATGACCACAAAGGTAAGCTTCTGCGTCGACCTGTTTGAGTAGTTCAATGAGCAGCTCAGTAGCATGCTGACTATGGCTCAGCTCTGATTGCCTGACAAACCGTGTTTTTAATCCCAATAAAGCAGCAATGACTGTCACCGCATGCATATTATATTGCGCAAGCGAAGTGGTATTGAAATCAAGCAAAGGCTCTATTTTCGCCATAACTTCATCATAAAAAGGCGCTTTTTTATAATTAAAAAACAAAGACTTTTTAATTTTTTTAATATGGAAATCTTTATCTGAAAAAAAGACATCCTTAATTAATTGAGTCCCCGATTCTTTTTTAATCGGCAGCCCATACCAGGATGGCTCCTTATTATTCAGCAATTTAACCCGATTACACCAGGAACCTGACCCGCTGCCGCTTTTAGGATAGGCCACTTCATCCAAAAAGATAAATACGTCGGCTTGCCTTATTTTGTCGAAATAACCATTCCAGGGAAAAAAATTAGGCTGGTGGATTGCGCAAACGACCATTTGATTATCCAAATACCTTGTGCCGGTATTATTCCGGCACGATCAATTAATCTTTAATGGCAACAATAGTGATACCGGAAGGTTCAACTATCTCCCGGACTATGCGCATCGAGGCTTCATCACACCAGCCCCTGACCTCCTCAGGTGTATGACGATGGGCATTTTTAGGCGCATACCAATCGTAATTAATATGATTCATTTCTTCCAGATTTAGTTTGGAATCATAGTAGGCCTTAAATACATGCCAATAAAAGAAACGCTGCAGATTAATTTTACCGGCAGGAATATCCAGAAGTTTAATCTCTTCAGGAATATCAATGGTAATATCCAAATCGCCCAATAATTTTCCAAGTTTGGTCAAGGGCCGTAACGCATCCCATCCTTCCTCAGGATTCATAGGCTGTAGTTGTTCACGGATGTAGTCATCGACAAACTCGCGAATAGGTCCTTTTTTATTATAAACATAAAACAAAAACATCCCTTTCTTCTTTAATAACTTAGCCAGGGACAAAAAGGTATTGCGCGTCGAATCCGTATGATGCATAACACCTTCGGAAAAAATCATATCCACTGTACTGGGCTTCAAGGGTAATTTTTCTATATTGGCCTGCATAAACGCTGCATCTCTAACTTGACGGCTTTCAAAACGCTGACGACAAACATCGACTGCAGTTGAAATATCAATACCCAAATAATGAATGTTTGAAAAATTATCTTTCCAATATTCCAGAGCAGACAATCCAGCCCCGCAACCCGCATCCAGCACAATTGGTTTCGATGCAAAAGAATTAACATAAGGCGTCGGCTCAGCATAGCGTTCAATTAACCACCGGCGAGTACGAGTTACCATTTCCTCTGATTCAAAGCTATCTCGCTGCGACCATTTAAAACCAAAGGCTTCCTGAGTTTGCTGTTGAGCATTAGAGATGGAGTCCTGAAAGCGAACAACACCATTGGAATAGGTTAATCTTTCTTTTTTACTCTCCGCATCAAGATCGAGAATTTCAGAAAACCAATCCGGTAGAGACAGGGTGTCTAGCCCAATATTTTTCAAGCTTATTGGTTTCTCACACACCTCGCTCATCGTACGCTCCTTTAATAATTATTGACGGTAAATCAGAATGTCCATACACGAAAAAATGAATTACAGGTTGTAATTTCATGACTTATTCTTATAATGGGGCTAATGATATGAGAGTATTAAATGATTGTAAATAACACGCCGACTCCCTGATCCAATGCCTAACCAACTTGTCACATTAAGACCTCCGCTTCCCGAAGACAGCAAAAGCTATTTTAACTGGATTAATGACCGCGAACTGGTACTTCACAACGCAGATTTTAAACCGGTTTCCTGGCAAGAACATGAGCGCTGGTTTAATCATTTAAATGAATTGCCGACCAGCCTTTTTTTTTCAATCGTTGAAAATGCCACTCAATTACTTATCGGCTCCTGCTCATTAAGGAACATAGATACTCAACAGGCAGAGTTACAGATTCGCATCGGCGAACCCCACTTTCACGGGAAAGGGTACGGGACAGCGGCGGTTCGTTTATTGGTTGCTCATGGATTCTCAAAGCTTAAGCTTGAATGCATTTATCTTCATGTATTCTGCCGTAATGTCCGCGCTATCAAGGCCTATGAAAAATGCCACTTCAAGATTGATAGTAAACTGGAGAAGGCTGCATTTATTGATAACCAATACATTGATATGTTTCGTATGTCAGTCAATCGCGATTTAATTCAGAAGTTGTAAATCCCCGGCTAACAACCGGCTGTAGATTTGATCAAACCGTTTCGCTGCTACTGTATCGGAATGCCATTTTAGGCAAAATTCCCTGCTTTTCTGACCTATTTCAATCCTTTTTTGTGGGTTCAGGATTAAATCCCTTAGGATGTCCTCCACCGTATCCGGCAGAGCACTGATAATGGGCAATTCGTCTGCGCACTCCGGCAATTCCGCTCGCAGGGATTCAAGCCACTCAGGGCGGATATAGCAAATGACCGGTTTCGCCAGCATCATGGCCTCCCGCGCCGTCGCACCGTACCAGCCGTAAGAAAGCATATCCAGGAAGATATCGGCTTGAACCTGATAGTAACGAATATCCCTGTTTGCTATGCCTTCGGGAGAAATAAGTTCAATTTTTAAGCCTTCATCCTGAAATTTTTTAATCAGGGGAAGGTAAACATGAGTCGACTTGATATTGACGCCACTTTCCTTCGTTCGGTCTCGTTTATTACCTACCGCGTGGTAAACATACGTTTTCTCTTCATCGTTCCTTATTTTGAAATTTTCAGGCACCTCAATGTCGGGATGCCAAATCTCCGCGTTTAAACAATAGACTTCAGGTACTTCATGGACTGTAGGTGCAGCATTATAATCTGTCCGATTGCCGCCGAATAAACATTGATAATCGGCTATCTGATTACGAAATATCCCCCATGCCAGATTTTTTGAATCACTGCACACATCCTTTTGGTGCTTCCAAATACAAATATTACAAACCGGGGTCTTATCCCATTTCGAAAAGGATGATTGTGAAACACCATCCAGGCAACCATTATTGGTATAGACAATTTTTTTATTCAGCTTTTTTAAAACATGAATCTCATACGCTTCACCAAAGTTGGATTTAAACCAGCTGCTTATGGAGGTACCGAATTGTATTCCATTGGTATTGCTGAAATGAAATACCTCATACTGCAGGAGCGATTTTAAATAAAACTTTAAATCGGTATACAGGGAACCCGTGCAATTGATTCTGAAATCTTCGCCATGATAATAAATTTGCGAATGAGGATTAGAATCCCAATTCAAGACATCCGCTCTCCATCCCAATTGCCGCAGGGCACGTGATAAATACCAACCGTTGTAATAGCATTGACCGGCAAAGAGGACAGACTTTCGTCGACCAAACAGCCACCCTCGAACTTTTACATACGAGCTGATAAAAGCAAGCGCCATTTTGATTAAGGATTTATCGTATTTTTTTAGAATTTTACTGGAAAGCAAGCTGTCATTCCTCTTGTTGTCGTTTAATCAAGGATTAACCTATATTCTTACGGCCGTTTTCCGCCAGCAGTGCATCATAGGCCGCCATAACCGCCGCAGCCCTTCCTTCAACAGCCCGTAACACCCTGGCACGGGGCAGCATGGGCGTTTCCTGCCACCACCCAGGATGCGTTAACACGTGCAAGCGAGAATCACTCGCCTCCTCCAATATGTTTTTTAAGCGTCTGAAGCGCCAGTAGCCATTAGAATCGGAACAATACGAGATCTCATTTTTAAAAAAACTGGAATAACAATTTATCAGTCCCCCATAACTTGCCTTTTCACAGTGCAAAATGGCTTTGAGGGGGTTATGAAAACTGAATACCTCAATACCTACGTCAAACCAGTCTTCCAACCATTTTTTTTCATGAACTATCAATTCATCCAGTTGATCTTCCGAGGTCACATCATAATAATCAGCATCAAAATGTAAACCTATCTGATGCCCCATCTGAATGATTTGCCTGATAATATTTGATTGGCTTTTTTCAAGCAGATTATAAAATTCGCAGTGAGGATTTATAAAATAGGTTGCAGTAATCGATTCTTCCTGTTCGATTTGAGCCACACGCAAAGCCCGATTTAGAGAGAAATCGCAATCATGCCGCCATAAAACATAGTTTTCAGCCGAATCCAATTGATTATAAGTAATGAACTTATAATTCGATTTAGCCAATCTTAGTAAATTTTTGTACTCATTGATAGTAAAGTCATCTATATGATATTGCAGACCTTTATCGCTGTTTAAATCCACATTCATTGGGCGCATTACTCTTAAGCTGTATCGGACACACGGCATTGAATTATATTAAATCCGCATGCAATTTCATAGAAGATCAACTACGCCCTTATGAAAGGATGTCAGCGGTCGAGCAAGCAGGGTGCGCATTGGTTCATTATCAGCAATAATATTAGCTGCGTCGCCATCCAGGTACTCGAAACACGGCAAGATACCGGTTTGACTACCTATTATTTCAGCAATTTGACGGATACTCAAAATATCCGGTCCCGACACATTAAGGATATGGCTTTCTCTGGTCTGCAGACACTGATCAATTAAGTCCCTGACATCATTTACGTGCACAGGGTTAATTGCAATGCCATCCTCTCCTTGCAGGGAAACAGGAATATGCTGGCGTATACTTTCAACCAACCGCGGCAATAACATGCTTTTCTTTTGGCCATGACCATAGATAAAAAAAGGGCGGAGGATAAAAACTGACAAGTGTTGAGCATAAGCCTGCACCAGTTTTTCTGCAGCATATTTTGTACTGAAATAATAATTTAATGGCCCGGCAGGCAATTGTACCGGTGTCAACTCAGTCACAGGTTCAGCACTAGCCCCATAAATACCGCCAGTGGACGCAAAAACAAAATGGCTGGCTTGCGCCTTATGGGCATAATCCAGTAACGTCGCAGTAGCGGCTACACTCACATTAAAAACAGAAAGTGCGCTCGCTGGAAAGTCACGAAATTTTTCAGACTGCGCCAGATGAATAACAGCATCAACCGTCCTGGGAAGCAGCGTCACGTCCAACCCCGCAGCCAGATCGCATTCATAATATCGGACATTCTTTTGCTCTGTATCAGGTTTCTTTTGTACCAGAGCATGGATTTCATAATCATGGGCATAGTGTTCGATGAAGTGCCTGCCTACCAAACCAGTACTACCGGTAATGACTATTCGCTTTTGCATTCTATTTCCTAATAATACTGACCTAGCCATGTCTCAACGCTTAATAATGCCCAAATCAGCAGGCGATGGTTGGTTGAGCCATTTAAGTGTTCACGAATCAAACGCTCAACCGGTACGCTGTCCATAAAAGTATAAATTTTTGCATTTTTGTTGAGCAAAACTTTTTTTACAAACTCGATACTCTCTCCCTTGAACCAACTGGCATCGGGTGCTGAAAATCCTTGCTTTTCAGCTTTGGTGATTTTTTCGGGAATATAATGAGTCATGACATCACGAAGTATCTGTTTGCCATCATTGGTTTTATTTAAATATTTATTCGCTTTGTCGGTAATTTCATTTTCATTAATGCGCACAATTTCATGAAGATTATTTAGTTTAAGGCGCACTGGGCAGCGCATGGCAAAATCCACCAAATCATTATCCAGAAATGGAACCCGGCTTTCCAGGCCATGTGCCATGCTCAGTTTATCCTCAACTACAAGCAAACCATGTAAAAATGTCTTCGCCTCGAAATAAAGTGAATGATTGATATAATCTTCAGGCGTATACAGGTTTTCAGGATGATGCTGGAAAACATCTCGGAAAATATCCCGCGTATTCACATGGCTAACCTCATCCCAAATGGGCGCAAAAGCCTGCTTAATAACATTATTTGGAATCAGACGTTGCCAGAACTGATAATACTTATCGATGTAATGCTCAAAATCATCATTGACCACGGCGCGATAATACCGCCAGGGGTAACCACCGAAAAGTTCATCGCCACCCGCACCGCTCAAAACGACTTTGACAAATTTGCTCGCTAACTTTGCCGCATAAAAATTAGGGTAGCTTTGACCGACACGAGGCTCTTCCAAATGGGTGACCAATTTAGTCAGTACTCTTTCCATATCGCCTGCTTTCAAAACCATTTCGTAATGTTCTGTTTTGAAACAGTAAGACATATACTCTGCCTGGCTGCGCTCATCGAACGCCAACTCAAGACCCGAAGCAGAATGCAGATCAAAACCGCAGGTAAATGTTTTCATGTAGGGATACGATTGAGCAGCAATGGCAGTGATGGATCCGCTATCCAGACCCCCGCTTAAATAGCTGCCTAACTCGACATCGGTCATCAATTGGCGATTGACCGCCTGATGAAACAACCGATGCAATTCTTCGCGATATTCTTCGTCGCTTATTTTTTCAGCAGGCTCTGAGAAATCAAAATCCCAATACTCTCTCAATTTCAACGTTTTATTTTCGGCGCGCAAATCCAGTACCCCGACATGCCCTGCCGGAAAAATCTTGATATCATCAAGAAAAGTTCTGTTCGTGAAAATGTTCTGAAAGGTAAAATACTCTAACAAAGCGGCTTTATCGATGTTGGGTTGAAAGGCAGGATGCGCCGTGATCGCCTTCTGTTCTGATCCGAATGCAAAAAAACCGACCTGTTCTGTGTAGTAAACCGGTTTGATGCCATAACGATCACGAGCCAACAACAGCGTCTGGCATTGCCGGTCCCAGAGGGCAAAAGCAAACATGCCATTAAAGCGTTCAATGGCTTTAGCGCCCCAATGAATCAAGGCATTAAGCACCACCTCACTGTCGGTATTTGAACGAAAATAGAAACCCTGCTGTTCAAGTTCACGCCGCAATTCGCGGAAATTATACACTTCTCCATTGTAACTCAGAACATAGCGCTGATTGATGGAAACCATGGGCTGACTGCCAGCAGCCGATAAATCAATAATGGCCAAACGACGATGCCCCAGAGCGACATTATCCTCAAGCCAATAGCCTTCTCCGTCAGGTCCTCGATGGCTGATGGCATCTGTCATTTTCTGGAGTATATCGCGGGTGGCTGCGCCACCCTTCAGATCAATATAACCTGCAATTCCACACATCGAGTTTCTCTTTATTGCCAGTAGTCACACCTGTTATTGCTTACAGGCTTTCAGATAAAGGCCATGACGGTGAGTATCTCCCTTGGGAGACTCATAAACTTCAGCCTGCACGTTGTTGAAGCCCAATTCATCAAGCGCGCCCACGAGTTCATAATATCTAAAATGATGAAAATGAACGGAATCAGGCAGCAAATCCGCTCGCTCCGTCCAGATATAGGTAGAAATATAAATATTTCCGCCTTTTTTTAGAACCTCTCTGGCTTGGCTTAAGGCACGGCGCCAATCAAAAATGTGATCCAGACTGGTATTGAATAGAACATGATCGAATGACTCTTTTCTAAAAGGAAGAAACTCTCCCGTTCCAATGATCCGGAAAGGCTCATTGCGGCTACAGAAAGGATCCAAACCCACGTAATTCGCCGTGTCTGGTAAAAGACTGGCGCCCAAGGAGGGATCATCGCATCCTACATCCAGGGTCAGGCCGTGACAATCGTTTAAAAAATTGGTCATGCGGAAAAAGTGCTTCTGGGCTGCACCTTCCGTTGGTGCGGCATTGACTTCACCGGATTGCTTAATGGTTGCCAATAGAAAATATTGCAAAAAGCTATCTGCGTAATGCTCCAACGGTACCTGAAGCCGGGTAGTAAAAAAAGGAACAAGCTTTGTCGGCATTAGAATGGGTAAGCCATCACGAATGTCATAAACATGCTCATCATCGGTAAGCGTTAAACCATCGTCACTTAACCGCAAAGGCATACCTGTGTCAGGCGAAACGAACAAATGCAACACCTCATCCAGTTTCAGTCGACAGGCATGTGGTCGCTGTTTTAATTCCTCAGGGGATATTGTCCTCTCATCCTTTTTTAATTCCATTGTTTTCTCACTAAAAGAGTTAAGCGGGTTCCTGAATCAATCTTTCAAACTCAAATTTCCCAGTCTTTCGCCAATGTATCAATTTTTCCAAACCGGTTTTTAAATCGTAACGGTATTGGAAATCAATGTCCTGACTGGCCTTTTGCACAGAACCAATCCGATTTTTAACCAACTGCCTGGCATCATCTGCGCTATACGGTTTGTAATTAACCGTCAGGCTTGATTGTTTCAGTGATAGAATTAATTCACAGAGTTGTTTGATAGTGGTCTGTACTTCTGTGCCGACATTATAAAAGCCATACGGTGTATCCGATAACAGCGCACAGAGATTGGATCGCGCAACATCCTCGACATAGATAAAATCATAAGCCTGACTGCCATCGCCGTTAATGGTGGGGGCTTCATTGGCATCGATTTTATTGAGCATAATGGGAATAACGCCGGAATAGACGGCATGTTGATCCTGCCCCGGACCATAGACATTCATGTAGCGCAAACCAATCACCTGCAAACCATAACGGTCATAAAACGCCGTGCACATGGCTTCGCCAGATATTTTGGTGGACCCATAAAAATTTTTATTATTAAACGGGTGCTCTTCCGTCATCGGCACCGCCACCGCATCGCCGTAAACAGAGGCACTGGACGAATAAATCAGTTTTTTTACCTTGTGTTTGACACAGGCTTCAAGAACATTGAATGTACCGGCCACATTCACTTCAAAGGCCGTACGCGGAAAATCCTTGCAGTGTAAAAGCCACATCGCCGCCAGATGAAAGACATAATCGACCCCTTCAAATGCCTTATCCAATACATCCGTTTCCCGTATGTCGCCGCCATAAGGAAACACATAACAACGGGGATCCTCAAGGCAATCTTTAATGTTAGCTAGTTTACCGCGGGAGAAGTTATCATAAATAATCACTTCGGACACATCGGTTTTGAGTAATTCCCTGACAACGAATCCACCGATAAACCCGGCTCCGCCAATCACCAGGACTTTTGCACCATGAATATTCACCTTGACTCCTTTGTTATCTCAGCCTGATGGTGTTCTTTTTCAGCGACAACCATTTTGGCAAAACTGAATGCGCTGGTAAATGCGGGGGAAACAGCATTTAGCACATGGGTTTCATTTTTAGTGGTAGACATTAAAAAATCCATCACCAATTCTTTTTTCTGTTGATCATATAATTGTGCCCGTATGCCCACTTTATCGCTGCGCAGCACGTCTTTTGCCCTAAGTCGAGGCACCAGGCTGCGGGCTGCACTTAAAAATTTTGACTTCAAAAGACGGGGCACTTCCTGATGAGTGTAGGTGCGAAAACCCTGTCGGTTAGCATAATAATGCCGGCTTAACAATGCCACTGTCTTCATTAACTCCGACAGATTGGCGCCCTGCCACCCGCGGTAATTTTCTCGCCCCAAAGCCGGAATGGCTGTGGGCCCAATGTATATTTTACCTGAAATGCTTTTGGTGAAATGAACACCCAAAAAGGGCACATTCATATCCGGAACAGGATAAATCAGGTGATTGATGGTTAAATTGGCCGCTTTTGCCACTTCATAATAAAAACCCTTGAATGGCAAGAGTACATAACGTTTACCCAGCCCGCAACGTTCTGCAATCTGATCAGCAAACAAGCCAGCTGTGTTAAATAAATAGCCATAATGCCAACTGCCTTGCGGAGTCCGTATGCACTTGCGCGTGGTATCAATGGTTAGTTCACCGCAATTCAAATGAAATACCACTCCTTGACTTTCCAAACTAAAATATAGGTGCTGTACAATCGCCAGGGGGTCAACAACCGCTGTGTCCGGCGAATAAAGCGCCTGTCCTGTAGCCGTTCTGGCCTCAGGCTCCATGGCGCGCAGTTCCTGTTCGTCAAGGAGGTGCACCCTGGCCCCATTCGCTTTAGCACGAGTATACAGCGTGTTTAAGGCAGCTTCATCCTCCTGTTTTACCGGAACAATCACTTTACCCATGCGGTTTAATGGTAATTGATGCTCTTCGCAGTAGGTCGCCATCAAACGGGCGCCATGCAGGCAAACCTGCGATTTCAGACTACCTTCCGGATAATAAATACCCGAATGCAAAACACCGCTGTTTCGGCCGCTGGCATGCAAGCCCACTGCCGCTTCCTTTTCAAGTACCACGATTTTTGCCCGAGGCTCTGCCTTAAGCAGTTCCCATGCAACGCTTAAACCCATGATGCCGGCCCCAATGATGAGGTAATCGGCACAGGCGGCTAAGTTAGGGGGTAGCGTGTTCAATTAAAATCTCAACGATTCGTTCAGCCGCATGCCCCTGGCCATAGAGGTTTTCAGTTTTTTGCTTTGAAGCAAGCGTTTTAGCCGCGGCAACATAATCCTGCAATGAAAACGCCTTATCCGGCGAACACAACTGGTTCCATCCCGCGTCAACCAGCTCCACCCATTCCGTTTCATCGCGCAGCGTAATGCAGGGTACCTGATTGAAATAGGCTTCCTTCTGCACCCCGCCCGAATCGGTCACAATCAAGGCCGCATGCTTTTCCAAGGCCAGCATATCGAGGTAGCCAACGGGTTCGGTTAGGAAAACATGTTTTTTAAGAGAGGAAAAGTAGCTTTTCTGACTCAAGGCAGCCCGTGTACGCGGGTGCAGGGGCAAAATGACCTTATACGTTTTAGCCAGGTCAATCAGGGCATTGCAGATGTTTTGCAGGCGCGATTCATCATCGGTGTTTTCGGCACGGTGAATCGTGGCCAGCACATAGGGTGTAGCCTGAAGTTGCCACTCATCGACTTTGGTTAGTCTCGACGCATTGAGCTCATTATAAAAAAGCGTGGCATCGAGCATCACATCACCGACATTAAAAATCTGTGCGGGATTAATGCCTTCTTTAAGCAATTGCTGCTTGCCGTTCTCAGTGGGTGCAAACAGCAGATGGCTCAAGTGATCAGCCGTGATGCGGTTAATCTCTTCCGGCATTTTGCGGTTAAACGAACGAAGCCCCGCTTCCACATGGGCCACAGGGATATGCAATTTGGCTGCGGCTAAAGCGCCGGCTAACGTGGAATTGGTATCACCATAAACCAAAACCCAATCCGGTTTTTCCTTGATTAATACGTCTTCAATGGCACCCAGCATCTGACCGGTTTGATGGCCATGACTGCCTGAGCCAATGTTTAAATGATAACCTGGTTGTGGAATGGATAACTCATCAAAAAACTGCGACGACATGTTGGCATCGTAATGTTGCCCGGTATGAATGATGATTTCATTCACGTCAGCTCGTTTTGCAATGATTCTTGAGACAGCGGCAGCCTTGATGAATTGCGGCCTCGCCCCCACAATCGTACATATTTTAATCATAATCAGTCCCCGTTTACTGGTCCATCAAGGTCACGGAATGGTTTTCGTTGAGCCTATAAATATCACCTGTCTGTGGGCATCTGGCGTAAGAAAGACCGTCATTCTCTTTTTTAAATGAAAGCCGCTCACCAAAACGGCTCATCCAGCCAATTTGTCGGGCGGGAACCCCCACCATCAAGGCATAAGCCGGGACATCCTGATTGACCACAGCACCCGCACCAACAAATGCGTACTCGCCAATAGTCACACCGCAAACAATGGTGCAGTTCGCGCCTAAGGTGGCACCGCGTTTAACCACCGTGTCACGGTACTCATCCTTGCGAGAGACCGCAGAGCGAGGATTGTAAACATTGGTAAACACCATGCTCGGACCACAGAAGACATCATCTTCCAGGGTAACATTATCATAAATAGACACGTTGTTCTGAATTTTGACATTATTGCCAATGGTTACCTGGTTGCCGACAAAGACATTCTGGCCAAGGCTGCAACGTTCGCCAATCCGGGCGCCGCCGCAAACATGAACCCAATGCCAAACACGCGTGCCCTCACCCAGTTGTGCACCCTCGTCAATGATGGCTGTGCCATGCGCCTGATACGACATATTATAACTCCAGGGGTAAATTCACCGTTGAGCCATCACGTGCGGAACGGTAAGCAGCAATCAATAACTCCAGCGACGTCAAGCCTTCACGACCATCCGTCTCAGGCTCTTCCTTGCCCTGCAAGGTATTAATGACGTTATCGTAATAAAGCGGATGCCCGAAGCCATACACCGAGGTCGTCTGATAGCTGGCGGCCATGATTTGTTCATCTTCCGGTTGCCGGTCGGCGAATTCCCATTGCTGGATTTCATTGACTGCCACACCGCCTATTCTGACCGTGCCTTTTTCGCCCAATACCGTGATAGACCCTTCCAGGTTTCTCGGATAGGTCAGCATCGTGACACTGACAGAGCCCATGGCGCCGCTGCGCCAACGGATATTCATCACGCCAGTGTCTTCGGTTTCAATGTCTCGGGCCAGGGTTCCCATCATGGCTTGTACGGATTGCACCGGGCCAAGCAGCCAATGGATTAAATCGATGTAATGGCTTGCCTGATTCATAAAGGCGCCGCCATCAAACTCCCAGGTACCGCGCCAGGAAGCCTGATCATAATAATCCTGCGGACGCGTCCAGAAGACATTGATATTGGCGAGATAAATTTTGCCAAAGCGCCCTTGTTCGATTGCTTTTTTTAATAATTGCAAGGTGGCATTGCGGCGGTTTTGTTTGACGACAAACAATCGAACACCTGCCTCATCGCAGGCATTTACCATGCGTAAACCATCCTGCCAGCGGGTGGCCATCGGTTTTTCTGTGAGCACATGACGGCCGCTACGAGCTATCTGGATTGCCTGGGAAGGGTGCAGGCCGCTTGGCGTACACAGGGAAACGATGTCGGCATTGGTGTGTTGCAGTAACTCCTCAAGGCTTCGATACCCTTCGACGCCATATTCATTCGTGGCTTTCTGCAACGCCTCCGAATCGATATCGCAGACCGCCGTCAGGTTCAATCGATCGCGATGTTCGGCAATCGATTGCAGGTGATTGCGTGAAATACGCCCACACCCGACCAGCGCGATATTAATTTTACGATCCGTGATATTCCAGGGTGCTTTTTTCATAATCAGGCACTCACTATGTTATTGCGTTTAAACGTTTTAAATGCAGCGCGCGTATCGACAATCAGTTGAGCGTGCTCAGCAATCAGGGCATAGTCAAAAGCATGATGGGCTGTCGCTAACACCACACAATCGTATTGGCTGATGGATTGCGGAGTAATCTCCACGCTTTTCATCTCCAGATGATGGTGGCGCATGGGCGGCAAGGCCGGCACATGCGGATCCGAATAGCTGACCTTAGCGCCTTTCTCTTGCAATAATTCAATGATTTCTAATGAAGGTGATTCACGCATGTCATCGACGTTGCGCTTATAGGCTGCACCCAAGACCAGAATGTTGCTGTTTTTAATCGCCTTGGTGCGCTCGTTTAACGCATCGGCAATTTTATTGACCACCCACAGGGGCATGCCACTGTTAATTTCTCCCGCTAACTCAATAAAACGGGTATGCAATCCATACTCGCGTGCCTTCCAGGTGAGGTAGAAGGGATCGATGGGAATGCAATGGCCGCCAATACCGGGCCCTGGATGATAAGGCACGAAACCAAAGGGTTTGGTTGCGGCGGCATCAATGACTTCATGAATATCGATGCCCATCTTGTCGGCCAGTATCTTCATTTCATTGACTAAGCCAATATTCACGGAACGATGAATATTTTCGAGCAACTTGGTCATTTCTGCGACTTTGGTAGAGGAAACAGGCACGACCTTGTCGATAACGCCTGAATACAAAGCCAGCCCTGCTTCAAGGCAAGCCGCTGTATCGCCGCCACAAACCTTGGGAATGGTGGCCGTGGTGAAATGTTGATTACCCGGGTCTTCGCGCTCAGGGGAATAAACCAGGAAGATATCCTGACCGACCACAAAACCACGGCTTTCAATGCGCGTTTTTAATTCTTCTTCGGTGGTGCCGGGGTAAGTTGTGCTTTCCAGTGAAATCACCTGTCCCGCACGGAGGTGGGGAAGCAGCGAATCCATCGTCTGCAGCACGAAACTTAAATCCGGCTCACGGTATTTGTCCAAAGGCGTTGGTACGCAAAGAACAATCGCATCCGCTTCAGCTGCCTGAGAAAAATCAGCCGTGGCTGTGATGTAATTTTTTACACCTGCAATCTGCTCGGAGGGGATATGTTGAATGTAGGAGCGGCCCTGGTTAATTGCCTGATTTTTACGCTCATCGACATCAATGCCGATAACACGATAACCCACCTCGGCAAACCGCAGCATTAAGGGCAATCCGACATACCCCAGTCCTACAATGCTAATCATTGCTTCTTTGTTTTTTATTCTTGGCAATAACGTTGCTAACATCTTCTTCATCCCATCTAAATTGAACTTTACAGTTACAGGTACATTTTTTTTCTTGTTAATACAGCATCCGTACTTTTGGATGTTTATCATCGATAAACATGGCCGGGAATCATAGCACCCAAAATTAGAAAAATCTCTTAATTAAACAAAAACAGTTCAATCATGAAAAAAATTTACCGATTTTGTGTTTCAACCATCGAAACAAAATGATTTAAAAAAGAAAAAATTCGCCAAAGTCAGGTAATTGGCTATATACTGGCTGAACGTTTAATAACTGGGTGGTTACATGTCCTTAAAGGCCATGTATAACGAAATTGCGGGTCACTACGCGACGGCCGATCGCTTCGGGTCGATAAGTGAGAGTCATCAAGCGGCCATCAACCAGATTAAAAAAGAGCATATAGGCTTTAAACCCAATTATAAAATTCTTGATTTTGGTGTCGGCAATGGCGCATTTCTTGAAAAACTCAGAGAACATATTCCCCATGCCCATTATACGGGTATTGATATTTCCTCAGAAATGCTGACAGAGGCCCGCAAAAGACTGCCCCTGACCACTATCGAAGCCAGCGCCACCGAGGCAAGCCATTATCTCCCGCAACACAGCCAGGATCTGGTGTTAGCGCATTTTATCAACGCCTACATCCCCATTCATACCCTGTTCGCGGAAGCTGATTTGCTGACCCGGGCGAACGGGTATTTTTCCTTGATTACCACAACGTATGAATCATTTCCCGTCGCCCAACAGCAGTTAGCCGAGTTTATTGCCCAGGGCACGATGCTAAGCAGTGTAGTCGGTCATTATTACAAAACCATGGTAAAAAATACGACAGTCGCCAGCGGGTTGGATGAATTATTACACGTTTTTGCCCAGCACCAGTTTAAAGTGGTGCAGCATCAACGCCTTCATATTCCAGTTACGCTCAATGATATTGATGAATTAGCGCTGTTCGGCATTGAAGGAACCTGGTTTTTAAATACCCTTTCCTTAAGGATGCTGCCTAAGAATTTTTTAGTGGCAAGGCTTAAGCGATTATTCGATAGAATATTTACCTTTCCCTACCACGACACCCACATCATTGATGTAATACTTGCAAAAAAATAACGGACGCAATAGCCAAGACAAGGAGTCGCTGTGTTTTTAGAAGCCCTGAGAAAGCAATTACCCGTGTGGGATACCCGCCAGCTGCAAACCAACAATATTGTGATGATCACCTTCTGGAGTCAGTTTTCGGTTTATGCCTTAAATACCGTGCTTGTTTTATTTTTGACCCGCCCCCTGCTCGCGCACGGATTAGGTTATAGCCATACCAAAGCGTATGCTTTCATTGGCATTACCCAGGCCACCAGCTACCTCATGCCGGTTTTAGGCGGCTTTATGGCCGATCAGGTTCTTGGTGTCAGACGGGCGATTCTCTATGGCAGCATCATGCTCGCCCTGGCCTATTTGCTGGTCATGTTAAGTGGTTATAGCTTAGTCGGCTTTGGCGATAAGCTGTTTATTGCAGCCTATGCCTTAATTCCTGCGACCAACTCCTTATTATTGGGGACCGCATCAGGTCTTGTTTCCCGTATTTACGAAGACGATGCTATTCAAGCCAAGACCGCCATGACCTTCTATTACATGGCCATCAATGTCGGTGCTCTGCTGGCCACTATATTAGCCCCTGCCTTGCTTGACAGCGTCTATGGTCCGCTGTCGGTACTGACTGTCACCTTCATTGGCAAATCCATTGCCGCGCTTAATTTTGCCAAACGCTATGCCCTTTACGACAATGTCATTTGGGGTAAAGACAAAGAACCGATGACCGCTAAAACAAGCTATCGCCTTGGCGTGTACATTTTAGGCATTTACCTCTTTACCTTACTGGCCTATTCGCATGTGCACGTGGCCAGCCTCGTCATTGGCTCAGGCTGCGCAGGGGGTATTGTCTGGTTTCTCATCAAAACATTGACGTTGTCCGGTGAAAATCGCAACAAGCAGTTAATTGCCATCTTGCTTATTTTGGAAGCGGTCGTCTTTTTTATTATTTACAATCAGATGAACAGCACGCTGGTGTTGTTCGCCAACAGCAACTCCAACCTTAATCTGTTTGGCTTCACCATTCTGCCGGCGCAATATCAAATTTTGAATCCCTTGCTTATCATTGCCCTGGGATCGCAACTCCCCCGCTTTTATCGCCTGTTTCCACGCTTTACTATTCCCTACCAATTTGCTGCGGGCACCCTGTTAGCGGGATTGGGGCTGTTGATTATGGCATTCGCTTCACAACAAGCCGTACAAGGGTATGTTGAGGGTAATTACATTGCCCTGACTTACATGCTGATTACCTTAGCCGAGTTATGGGTGAGCGCCATTGGATTAAGCATGATTGGCCTTTATTGCGATGGGCGAAATATCGCCTTTGCCATGGGAGTTTGGTATCTTGCAAGCTCCCTTTCCAATGCCATTTCAGGACAATTGGCTGGCTGGGTCGATATCCCTGAACAGCTTCAATCGGCGGCACAAACCCTCCCTCTCTACCAACATTATTATCTCTGGATGGGTTGTGCGGCCGTCGCTTTGGGCGCCTTCATGGGTCTCTTTGCTTTTTTTATCCAAAGGCAGATGGGGCGAAAAGGGGTTAAGTTGGCGTAAGTGCGCCGCTTACCTGCTGAATGACAGCAGGATAAGGCAAGACTACGAACCCAGTGTATAGGCCATTGCGTCATTCGCCTCAAGCGCATAGCTTAAGCAGGCAGGGGTCATCCCGTGTGTATTTTTTTGAGATTCATGGCTTCATTTTTAGTACACAGTAACGATACGATGGCTTTTGAATCGGCACTGTCACTCAGTACCATCAAATGCAAGGCTGTGTTTTTGTCTTCATCGGTTTCAAAAACAAGTTTTGGATTTTCATCCAGAATTTGCTTTATCTCCTCAATGGAGGCGTCTTCTGCGATGGCCTTAAACAGTAAATTGGAAGACGTTGCTGTTCTTTTCAACAGCGCATCCCAATAGTCCTTTTCTGGCGTTACTTTTTTCTCTTGAAGGGATGTGATGGCGGGCTTGAATAAATGGGGAGAATGGGGCGAGGACATTTTCGCAAAAAGTAATCGCGCCGCTAAAAAACCATCAATGTAATGGTATGCACTTTGAACAACAGGGAATTTTTCTCTTACCGATTTAGGGAGGTGTAAAAGAATATCGCAACCTAAAAGTATTTGAAGCTCTTCATCAAATTCAAAATCAATCAATGCAGGATAGGTGGGATTCTGGTGTAAGTCCTGCAAATATTGATGGGTTGTTTGGGGGCCATATTTTGCTTTTACTATGGAGACAACGGAATTAAACCCCCTCGTCTCGACCATGGCCAATGCCGCCAGAATATTTTCAATGTATTCCCGGATTATGATTCTAATGCAGTCACGTGCTTGAGGTTTATATTCGTTAAACGCTTTAAGTTCATTGTAATTCGTATGCAACGCTTCGAAACCCGAAATGACATCCAGAGGTTCTCTAACTTTTCCTTTTTGTCTGGTGATGCTTTCGAGAATTAAACCTGACCAATTTTCATGAATCGTGACAATAATCGCTTTAATTTGCTGTGGTGTCAGCATGACGGCTACTCCCTAAAATAATAGATTAACGGCTTGGCTGGTGATCAATAAAATTATCCGTCGATCATGTCGCTTGCATTGTCTAATTTGCCTGCGTCCTGAAGGGGGTATTTTAATGAATTAACATTATTTATCAATGAAGAACAAACATCATCGAGTGGCTTAGTGTCTTCCGTCATTATTTCATCAAAACATGTGAACATGGCCACTGTTTGAGCCCTTCTGGATGCCGCGAACAAGTCGCGGCACGTAGGCAGAGTGGATGTTTTCGTAAAGCACAGGCAGCAAAACGACGTTTTAAAAAGGGTAATCCATAAAGCAACCCGTTGCCTTCTTTTAAAACCGCAACGACAAACAGCTTAAGCCCCCATCCAGTTTGCGAAATTCGCTGACGTCGATTTCGATGAGGTCATAGCCAAGGCTTCGGATGAGGTCTCTGGTTTTGGGGAAGCCAGCCGGCATCAAGACAATGTCATTGACTAAAATGCAATTGGCCGCATAGCCTTCCTCTTCATCAATTACGTGCTGGTGCAGCAGGTTAAACTCGGGGTGGTTGATGAACTCGCCGCTAACCAGTAAATTGCCCTTATCAAGGTAGCTCACCCCGGTTTTCAGGTGAAGAACCTCCTTTAAAGGCAATACCGACGCCGTGTATTCGTAATGCCTCAGAATATGGATAAGCTGCTTCGCCCCTTCCTGATTGGTTCGTTTGGATAAACCGATATAAAAATGGTTATCCACCCGCAGCACATCGCCCGCGTCCAGTGTGCCCGGGGCGGTAATTTCCTTGATATCCTCCCCGTAAAAAGCGGCAATCGCCTCACGGTTTAAGGCGACTTCGCCGAGGCGCGACAGCGCACCGGGGCGGGTTAAAATGGCGCCATGGCCGGTTAGCAGGGCTGGATCTTCAATGAAGCAGGAATCGGGGAATTCGTCTGCCGGGGGCAAGACGGTGACCTCAAGGTCACAGGCGCGCAGCATATCCACATAATGCTGATGCTGTGCAAGCGCCAACTCATAATCCGGGTGGCCAAGATTGGCCGAGGTAAGGCCATGCACCAGGCTTTTGGCTGGCTGACGAACAATGGCGCGTGTGAACATGTTTTATCCTTAAAATGAATCCCTAAAGCCCCAGATTATCCCGCTTAAATACCCGATCAGCACGGTAACTGGATCGGACCATAGGGCCTGAGGCCACTTCAAAAAAGCCCTTGGACAACCCTATTTCACGCAGTTCAATGAATTTTTCGGGTGTCACGTAACGCGCCACGGGCAAATGATTTCTTGTCGGTTGCAGGTATTGTCCCAAGGTCAGAATATCAACCTGCTGCCGGCGCAAATCATCCATGGTCGCGATAATTTCTTCATCGGTTTCACCAAGACCAAGCATTAAACTCGTTTTGGTTAATACATCCGGGCGGTAACGCTTGGCAAAGGCTAAAACATTCAGCGTCTGCCAGTAACCCGCCCGATTATCGCGTACCGGGTGCGTCAAACGCTCCACCGTTTCGACATTCTGGGCAAACACATCCACCCCGCTATCCAGCAACACCGCGACATCGGCTTCAACACCCTGAAAATCGGGCGTCAGGGCTTCCACTTTGGTTGCCGGGCAGCGGGCTTTAATGGCGCGAATCGTGTCCGCGTAATGGTGAGCGCCTCCATCGGGTAAATCATCGCGGTTGACAGAAGTTAATACCACGTAATCCAGATTCATGAGCGCCACCGTGTTAGCGGTGTTTTCAGGCTCGTCCTTATCCAGCCAGCCATGGGGATTGCCGGTATCCACCGAACAAAACCGGCAGGCGCGCGTACACACAGCACCCATCAGCATGATGGTGGCCGTGCCATGCGACCAGCATTCCGCTATATTTGGGCATTTGGCTTCTTCACAAACGGTAGCCAGGCGATGTTTCACCACCTGCTCTTTCACTTGCTGATAAGCCGGCGTGGTGTGATTAACGATGCGCAGCCATTTGGGTTTGGGCAACCGTTCGGCGTGGCTATTTAAGGACTTGATGCCATCCTTAATGGCCACAATGCCTTCTGCCGTCTTGTATTTCTGACCGCTTTCAACCACGACAGGTATGTCTTTCAATTTACTCATGCCCGCACCAAAAAATCAGGATGCAAGGATGATCCCAAATCGGCCGGTTGAGATCAAGCCCTAGAGTACTTCAACGCGGTTGCGGCCGGCACGTTTAGCCTGATACATGGCGGCATCAGCACGCATAAACAGCGTTTCAATGTCTTCATCCGGTTTAAACGTGGTCAAACCGAAGGAAACCGTGACATCTACCCGCGTGTCGCGGTAACAGAATTGACAGGTTTCCACCGCCGCGCGCAGGGCTTCGAGAATGCGTCTTGCCTCTTTTTCATTGGTCCGCTCAAAAATAAAGATAAACTCCTCGCCGCCATAGCGCGCAATAAAATCCACTGAGCGGATGGAATTTTTAAAGAGTGCCGCCACTTTTTTCAGAACTTTATCCCCTGCCAGATGCCCGTAATTGTCATTGATTCTTTTAAAGTGATCGATGTCGGCAATCGCTAACGATAACTCGCCGTAGCCGCGTTTCCAGCGGTTGTAGGCTTCCTGGATGTGTTCATCGTAAGAAGCCCGGTTGGGCAAACCGGTTAGGCTGTCCTGATTAATAATGACTTGCTGCGATGTTAATTTATGCTTTATTTCCTCAGCCGCCTTTTCTGATTCAGACAGTTTCTGCTGCAATTTCTGCACTTCGGCTTCATAATCTCTTACGCGCTGTTGTTCACTTTCTTTAAAGTCTTTAATCCGTTGTTGAATAGTAGCTAAATTCGCACTGATTTTCCCGGATAGTTCTTCAATGGTTTTGGCATTGTCCACATGACTTTGGATTTGATTGATATTGGTGGCAATGCCGCTTTCCAGTTGCTGCGTGTGTTCCTGTGCCTGTTGGCTGCTTTCGTTGGCAAATTTTAAGTAACTGTCAAAATGATGCAATTGACTGGTTAAATCCTGTAGGTAATTTTTTAACTGACTCTGCTCAATGCTGAAGGCATCAATCACCAGTTTGGTAAAATTATCAATCACCGTCGGCAACAACTCGCCGGTAATTTCACTCTGTAACAAGGCTTTGACGTGCTCAACCTTGTCATGAAGTTCCTGGGGCATCGCCAAATGGCTTAACAGTTGTTTCAGGCTTAGATTCACCGTTTCACTAATCACCCCAGGAGGGGATTGATGCGGAAGGGAATCATTCGCCTGGGCATGCGATGCGATTAAACGCTGCACCTGCGTAAGAATGACGTCTGAATCTTTATTGCCATCAACATCCTGTTTAAGTGTAGCCACCACGTCGGCAGGCATCCCCAGCGGCAGGGTTAATAACAGGCCAATGATTTGCCGCAGGCTATTAATTTCATCCTGCAAAGTATTGCATCGCTGCTCATACTTGCTGATTGTGTTAATAATTTTTTGCTTAAGCTGCGGATCAATCATCAGCATTCCTTAAAAACAACTAGTCTTTCTTGCGATTTTTCATAAACTCAATTAACAAAGGCGCATGAGACCCGTCACAAAACGGTGGCTCCTTCGTTTGCTTGCATTGGCAGAAACAAACCGTCTCCGTGATCAGCGCCCGATATTTAACCGCTTTTTCACAAGGGGTCACATCGCAAAAAGGCTGCGTCTTGCTTTTGCCGCAACTGCACCAGTCATAAGTTTTACCTTTTTCCACCTCACAGGCAATGGGATAGAAAGGCGGGTCATCCGGCTGACGCGACATCGTTTCTCCTGTTCGCTTCACAATACAGTTAACATTTTAATATTAATCTATTTTTAACTTTTTGATTATCCAGGCTCCCAGGAAAGCGCCCGTTATCAAAACGAATGAAACAAACAGCTTGGCCAGTAAGGAGGGGTAAGCCAATAAAATCACCCCAACCAGGGCCAGAATAATCAAGGCGGTATCGCGAAAGTAAGCCTGATGCTTATCGGCCCACTTCTGCTTCAATAGGCCCATAATCAATAAAACCAGCAGGGAGAGCGAGAAAAAATAAACCAGGTAATAGATTAAAACATAAACTATTTGCTGCCCTGAAGACAAAGGCTGCACAATGAGCCATTGTTGAAAGATCAAAGCAAAATTGGGTGCGCAATTTTGTTGGTAAGACTGGATAAGCACGCCCGCTGCCAACGCTAAACCGAAGAAAAAATAAAGGCTTCTGAATAAAGGCCTCGGCGCAGGCTGCAATCGGTTCTCAAACACATAAAGGAGAAGAAGAAGACCGACAACTGCCGCCGGGATGATTAAAAAGGGCAGGATTTGAAAATACAAAGCGGTATACGCCTGCTGCAAATAATGGGTGAGCGTCGTCAATGCCAGGTAGAAAATGCCCAAAGTCAACTGACGGCCCGGTGTCCATTGCAGAATTAAAAACGAAATGAAGGCAAAAAGACCAAATATCCCGCATGGACTGACAGCATCGATTAAGGCCATCATGGGGATAAACGACCCGGCGGAGGGAGGATTGACGATATTATTTTCATACCAGCTTGCGGTCGCCCACTGTTGCAGGCTTTTAACCGTGGCAGGCGTCAATTCGCCGTCTTTTTCAATTTGCTCGCGGCAGTAGGTCAACGCCCTGCTTATTTTCTTTCCGGTGGTTTTGGCATCATCAAACCCGGTCCAGCGGGAGTCACAGAAAAAAATCGCCGGCACGGCATAATCATCAATGCCTTTCGTCCCCTGGTTTAAAAACTGGCTGAACGCATCCAGTGCGGCTTTATCCTCATTAATATAATGACGCTGAATCTGAAGCCATGACTTTTCTTCACCCAGTGAATTAAAAAATTCATCGGCCTTGCGGCAATGCGGGCAGGTAGTGGATAAAAACAAATCAACCTTTAACGTCACCTGCTGGTTATCCCGATCAAACCAGCGAACAGGCGGTGGGTTGCTTAAGGCTGACAAGACCCAACATCCCAGGAAAATGCCAAGGAACAGTTTAAAAACCCGCATGATAAACCTTTATTCTTTTTATTTCACACTATAACCCGTCTACGGCAATATTGTACATCCGCAATAACACCCTCAGTCAGGCATAACGGACCAATTAAAATGACCTACGGCCCTACATGTGAATATAGTTTTCCAGGTGCTCGATAACCCGGCTCTTCCCTTCGAGCAGATGAAACAGCACATCCCCGATGGATATAATGGCAACCAGTTCGTCTTTATCCTTAACCAGAACATGCCGCCGTTTGGTTTGAGTAATGACTTCCATGGCTTTTTCGACGGTGTCATTGACAGCAAGAATACTCACGTCTTTGTAGACAATATCCGCAGCCGTCACTTGCTCGGGTAATAAATTTTTATTCAGGCAGGAACGCACAATATCGCGTTCGCTGACAATACCGAGAAGTTCATTATTATCGCGCACAACCAGAGCGCCGATGTCTTTATCAGTCATCAGGGTAACACAATCACAAACACTGACTTGAGGTTCAACAAAAGCGATGGGACGGCGTGGGTGGGGCAAAATAGATGAGATGAGTTCAGCCATGACACACTCCTGCTTGGTAGGATATCAATTTGCCATATTGTATAAATATAGCACAAATACACCACCCAAGCGGTGTATTTGTGCATGCTTCAAGCAGGGAAAAATGCCTTATCAGCTAACGACTTTCCAGGAGCCGTCCGCTTGTCGGCAGGCTTTGCCGTAAATTTCCTGGGTTTTCCCGCCGATGATGGCGCGGGTGGTGTATTCGCGGCAAGGCTGGGAATTACTGTAATACGTACGGGTTGGTCTTACCGTGTAACGGTTACCAGAGTCAGGATTCTGCCAGACCACGGCTTTGCCTGTCGGCGCCGTTTCCAGGGCGCGTTGCATCTCGAGGCGATCGAGACGGTCCATCGTACGGCCGATATTGCCGCCCAGGTAAGCGCCTAACAGGGCACCGCCTGCAGCTGCGGCCACTTTACCGGAACCGCCCCCGAACTGGCTGCCAATCAGGCCGCCGACCACACCACCTGTTACCGTACCAATGCCTTCATTATTAACCTGCGCACATCCGCTCAACAACAAAGACGCTGAAACTGAGGCCAAAATTAATTTTTTCATTTAAGTTACCTGTTTAATCAGTTACAAAATCGGTTGCCATTCTACCATCTCGGTTAGATATTATCCATAATTTAGACACTGACAATTTTATCCTGCCGAACACGTGGGGAAAACTGGCAGAGTAATTCGTAAGCGATTGTTCCTGCTGACATAGCGATGGTTTCCACGGGAATATACTGCCCCCAAAGCTCGACAGGATCGCCAATTTTAACTGTTGGGCAGTGGCTCAAATCGATGGTGAGCATATCCATTGAAACACGCCCGACAATCGGAGCATGGACGCCATTAACCCATACGGGTGTATTTTGCGCGATGTGGCGGGGATAGCCGTCACCGTAACCGGCCGCGACAACGCCTATCACGGATGGTTTGCTGGTTTGCCAGCTTCCTCCATAGCCGATTCTTGCTCCTGCGGGAAAATGATGAATCGCACTGATGGCTGAAACAAAACGCATCACCGGCACCAGGCCAAGCTGCTGTCCCGTTTGGTTGATGAAAGGCGAGACGCCATACAACATGATACCCGGACGTACAACATCGGCATGGGTATCCGGCAACGCCATAATCGCGGCGGAATTACTGATGCTGTGAATCAGCCGCTTTGAGGGCAAAGCCAAATCCCGGTAAATCTTTATCTGGCTTTGGTTGCTGGGGTTATCCGGTTCATCGGCACTAGCCATATGCGTCATTAAACCGATGTCTTCATCGACCCAGGGACAAGCCATTAACGCCTGAAGCACCTCGTAGCATTCTTCCGGTGCAAAGCCCAGCCGATGCATGCCGGTATTGATTTTCACCCAGATCTTGATGGCTTTGGGCATGGGATTGGCCAACAACCACTGCAATTGATGGGGTTGATGGATAACGCATTGAAATTGCTGCTCTGAGACCACAGCCAGCTCATCGGGCGTAAAAATACCCTGGAATAACACGCAATCACTGCGGGCGCCCAGACCGCGGATGGCCAGGGCCTCTTCAAGGCAGGCGACACCAAAGGCATCCACCTGCCCTTCCAGCGCAGGCACGACGTCTGACAAACCACAGCCATAAGCATTGGCTTTGACCATGGCAATTACTTTTTTGCCCGGTGCAAACCGCTTCACGCATTGGACGTTATGAAGCAGCGCCATCGAATCAATTTGTACGCGAGTGGGCCTTGTCACCTTAATCTACCCCTTGATAACCATTAAACGCCAAATCCTCAAAGCGGGTGTATTTACCGAGGAAAGCGACTCGCACCTTGCCAATCGGACCATTACGCTGCTTGGCAATAATAATCTCAGCCACCCCTTTATCCGGGCTGTCTTCGTTATACACTTCGTCACGATAAATAAAGCAAATCAAATCCGCATCCTGCTCAATAGCGCCTGATTCACGCAGATCGGACATCACGGGGCGGCGATCACTGCGCTGCTCAAGGCTTCGGTTAAGCTGTGAAAGTGCAACGACCGGCACCTGCAATTCCTTGGCGAGTGCCTTAAGGCTTCGTGAAATTTCAGAAATCTCAGCCGTGCGGTTATCGGCCTTAAAGCCAGGCACTTTCATTAATTGCAGGTAGTCGACCACGATTAATCCCAGCTGGCCATGCTCTTTGGCCAAACGCCGCGCCCGCGCCCGCATTTCCGAGGGGCTTAACGCCGGCGTATCGTCGATAAAAAGCGGCGCTTCCGACAACATATGCACTGCCGAAGTCACACGCGGCCAATCGTCGTCATCGAGCTTTCCCGTCCGGATACGATGCTGATCGATACGGCCTAAGGATGACATCATACGCATGGCCAGCGAATCAGACGGCATCTCCATGGAAAACACCAGCACCGGCTTGCCGCCGCGTATGGCCGCATGTTCAGCCATGTTCATAACCAGAGTGGTTTTACCCATGGACGGCCGGCCGGCGACAATGATTAAATCAGACGGCTGCAAGCCGGACGTCATGGCGTCCAGATCGGTTAAACCGGTTGCAAGACCCGTAATGGCATCGCCATTGTGGTAAAGGGCATCGATTTTTTCCACGGCTTTGACCAGAATGGACTTGATGCTCTCAGGACCACCGTCCCCCCCGGTCTGCTCTGCAATGGCGAAAACACGGGTTTCTGCCAAATCCAGCAATTCCGGCACTTCCCGCCCGGAGGGATTGTAAGCGGCATCCGCAATTTCACCCGCAATGGCAATCAATTGCCGCTGGACTGATTTTTCGCGAACAATGTCGGCATAGGCGGAAATATTGGCCACACTGGGGGTATTATTCGCCAACTCAAACAGGTAGGTTTCCCCGCCGGCATCATCCAAATCATTGTTGGATTTAAGCATGTCGAGCAGGGTAACCACGTCGAAAGGCTGCTCCCGCTTCGACAGCTCCACCACGTTACGAAATAACACCCGATGCTCGGTGCGGTAAAAATCGGCTTCGCAGAGTTTGGTACTGATTTTGTCCCAAACCTGATTGTCCAGCATTAAACCGCCAATAATGGATTGCTCCGCTTCCACCGAATGCGGCGGACGCTTTAAGGGGTCGACTGCTGTTGCTTTTCGCGTTTGAACCTCAACCATCGCTTTGCCATCGAATGAACCAGACAGCTATTGTATTGGAGTTTGCAGGAAATGCCAAAGCCGTCTTGCGTATTTTGCCAAGATCATGGCTAACGCGCCCCCTTAAAACCTGACAAAAAATTTGTTAATATGCCGTTAATTAAAGCAATTTACATTGCCTTTCCACCAGGGTAATGCGGAGGACCGGTAACTTAGTAATCTTATTCACAACATAACGGCTGTTGAAAGAGATTTTAAGTTTATCATGGAGTCTTCGGTTCTTAACCCCCTCACGTCTATGTTTTATTAGCATTGATCATCGGTATGCTGCTTCTCTTTCCTCAGTCTATTCGTATTTACTTGAGGAAAATGAAATGAAAACCAAATTAAATTATCGTGAATTTCCAGATTTGAATCTGGTTGAATTAACCCGCTATAAACGTGCCAGCGAGGCGTTTATTCGCCTGATCCATTGTTTGGAAAAATCGTTAAGCCGTACTTCGTATTTTACAAATAAACTGCACTCTGATGAGGCTATTCCCTCTGAATTGCTTATTGAAATTCTGGCATTAAAGAATCCATTGGATAACCTATACGCGTTTCTGTTTAATCTCTGGAATTCCGACAAAGAAATATGCGAGGCCGAGATTGACTTATTGTCAAAGGTAATCGCAAGCAAACATGGCATTGACGACCTTCTGTTTAAATCGCAATTAACTTCTTTTTTTGATGTGTGTAAGCGATTACGACAATGCATCACTGAATTTGGTGAACAAAGAATAAACAGAAAAACCCAGGTCCCAACTCATACCGTTGGCGAAAAACAGGAAGGTCATCTCCTCACTGATTTATATCATCATTTAACCCAATTCCACGATTTAGTCTTTGCAACAACCGCACAACTTTGCCCCTCCAACACAAGCCACAGGCTTAGGTCACTGATTTATCCCCCCCTTCCTCCCAGTCAATCCATCCTGGATTCGCTTCCTCGAGAATTACAACTGATGATTTTCAGTCAGTTAGACCTGGAGGATTTACTGACACTACAGACCACCTCACAGAACTGGTCGGCGATTGCAGCCATAGCCTTTGCTGATCGTTTCAAAAAAAATCCCGCTCAGGTGATTGCGCATTTAAGCCATGCAAAGCCTGAAGAGGCTTATGAATTTATTAATGGGTATAGGCGAACAAGCGAATACAAAGCCCTCTATTCTCTGGTTGCCCAGGATATGCCGATGTCTAATCTTGAGATTGCCTGTTACCTGCTGACTCGACATGACGAGAAACTGCCTGCCATCACACGTATTCTTGAGACCTGTAACGATGCCAGCCTATCCCCAGAAATCAGAATGCAGCTTTCCCTGATTGTTAAACATACGCCGGAAATTAAGCATCGGCTAGGCAAATCCGAGACTCTATCAATGCCCCAATTTATGAGTCCGCATCAATTATTCGATTTATATTTAACCGCATTCCCAGAGGGCTATTTAAACATTTTACCTTCAGTTTATTTTAATCAAATCAATTTAGCAGGCGCAGCCCTTTCTTTCGCACCTCTTGCCCACGTCACTATCCGTGGACGGGATTTATCGAAAGCCCGTTTAGTTCAAGCCGACCTGCGCTATGCGAGATTAGCGTCCAGTCAATTGGAGTCGGCTGATTTAAGCCATGCCAATCTCTACCATGCGAACTTAAAACAGGCATCATTAATCAATGCCCTGCTCGAAAACACACGCCTCACGGGGGCTAATTTAAGCCATGCCAACTTATCGGGTGCGAGTCTTAAAAAAGCTGATTTACGTGGAGCCAATTTAACCAGTGCCTATTTCATGGCCACGGTCATGGATGGGGCTGATTTTACAGGCGCCAATTTAAGTCATGCCAGTTTCATCCATGTCGACCTGCGTTGTGTTGATTTAAGTCAGATGAATCTGGAGTGGAGCTACTTACACAAGGTACGTCTCATACCGGACACTGTTGTTAAAAGTACAGCACGATTGGAGAACTTTTTTAACACGTTTGAAAAAATGCTTTTAAATCATTCCGAAAAAAGCCGAAACAAGCTGCGCAAACAGATGCTCAAAGAGCTAAAATCCCTTTTAATAAACGTTTTTCTGAGAACAAAAAAGAAAAGAGCCTGGGTAAATTTAGTGTTCGAGTACTATCCTCCCTCCCTCTTTAAGGATGATTCTTTCCTTAAAACAAACCATCCTTTTAAGGCTTTGTTTGAGGAATTCCAACCAATTGAAGTCAAACGTTCCACTCCCCAAATTAATCTGCCCTTGCACAATGACGTGGTTTCCGTATTCGCTGAGTTACAAAACCGTATAATCACCGCTGACAGCGACATTAAGGTAGGCGATTTAATCCGCCAATTAACACAAATCATGCGCAAAGTGCCGGAATCCACCAACATCAGTCAAATCAGTTCATTGTCTAATCAGCATTTATTTTTGCTGCATGTGCTCTATTACTCAGGACTCGGCATTAATGAGCGGTGTAAACCGCTTAAGCCGCTCCTGGTGAACTATCCCAGTCATTCCCTTGACGAGCAGCCGAGGCACTCCTGTCGTTTTGCCAGCGAAATATTTGATGGCGAGCTTTTTAGATTGGAAAAACTGCAGCATATTAAGCCAGATGACTTCACATCAGCCTCTTTGTACGGTGATGAAGATTTTATCATTAAGACTAAAAAACAACATAAGAAACGAGTAAAACTTGGGGGATTATGGATCACTTATACTAATTATCTCGCAGGTGGAACACGGTACATGACCTTTCAAGTGGAAACCATCGATTTTCAAAATAAACAAATACAACCTGGTTTTAGCCTCGATCTTAAACCTTTTCCCAACTTAAGCACGGAGCAATTCCTTCCTCTCTGCCTCGGCAATATCATAGGCCGTATGGGCCATGATGTTTTTATACCTTTGACGATCATCCCCTTGATCAGGGCAGGATTTCATTTGAAAAAAAGCCTGATCAATTACATCTTTGCAACACAGAAAGGCCCTATTCCTCAATGCCTGTCTTTTGAAGTCATACAACCCATTGAAACAGAGAAAGAGCTTGCGCAGAACTTAAAACTGGAGAATCGACCTCCCAACAGGCGTTTTCTACCGGATAATCCTTACAGCCTGTTTTCGACTAAGGCAATCGCTCCCTTGCCATTAGCAGCGGAAGAATCATGCTGTCTTGTATCGTGAGTGCAGGTTATGCTTTGACGTGGGAAATAAAAAATCCAATGGCGAAAGCCATTGGATTTGATTGATCAGTGATTATCTCACCCAAACCTGGGTACGACCAAGCACAGAAACACCCACGTAACCGCGGACGTATAATTTGTTGCCTTTTAATGTCATTTTGGCTCGGTAAACTTTACCGGTTTTTGGATCAAGGATTTGGCCGCCATCCCACTCACCATTGCCTTTGTCTTTCAAACCCCAGACAAATCGCAGGCCTTGAATGGGTTTGCCTTTAAAGCCGCCCGGGCATTTGGAGCAAATACCGGTGTCGCCGGCTTGGGGGTATACTTTAACGATGGTACCGCTTAAGGTATTGCCTGACACATTGATACGAACCACAGCGCGTTTTTTACCGGTGACATCATCGATGGTGGTCCAGGTACCGGCAGGTGAAGCAGCCATGACGGCAGGAACAAACAACATCATGAGGATCACTGCAAACAACGATTTCAACTGTTCCATGAAATTTCTCCTTGATTTTCATCAATGAAAGAATAGGCCAGGTTGGCTGGCTTTGCAATTATTTGCTGCTCCTCTTGCAATTATTCCACATCAAGAGGAGTAAACAGCACATCCAAGTCCTGATCCGTTAATAACTCCTGTCGACTGCTGTTATCCGCAAGGATGCCTTCAAATAAGGCCCGTTTACGGGATTGCATGGCAAGAATCGCCTCCTCTACGGTTCCGCGGGTAATGAGTTTGTAAACAAAGACCGGATTTTCCTGGCCAATGCGGTGGCTTCGATCGGTTGCCTGCTCTTCGGCGGCAGGATTCCACCAGGGATCATAATGGATCACCGTATCCGCGCGCGTCAGATTTAACCCCGTCCCCCCAGCCTTCAGGCTGATTAAGAAAATGGGCACCTGCCCTTGCTGGAACTGATTAACCAGTTCCTGTCGGTTCTGAGTCTGGCCTGTCAATTTCAGGTAGGCGTAACGCCGCCGGTCCAATTGTTCTTCAATGAGTTTCAGCATGGAGGTAAACTGCGAAAACACCAGAATCCTGCGGCCCTCGTCCACCAGGTTGTCGAGCAAATCAAGCAGTGCATCGAGTTTGGCTGAAAACCCATGGGCGATGGCAGCACCCGGTATGGGAAGCAGGCGCGGATCGCAACAGACCTGTCTTAGTTTAAGCAAGGCATCCAGCAAGACAATATGGCTTTTCCCCATCCCCTGGCGGGCAATTGCATCCCTGACTTTTTTCTCCATGCTGATGCGGATGGCTTCATACAGATCGCGTTGATTACCTGCGAGTTCAACCAGGCGCACCATTTCTGTTTTAGGCGGCAATTCGCTGGCCACCTGATTTTTATTGCGTCTTAACATAAAAGGACGCACCCTTGCGGCTAATAATTCACGCCGCGCCTCATCCCCGTCTTTTTCAATAGGCGTTTTAAAAAAGCGTCGGAATTGCCTGGCATCCCCGAGCAACCCAGGCATTAAGAAATGGAACAGGGACCACAATTCACCCAAATGATTTTCAAGCGGCGTCCCGGAGAGACACAACCGATGCGTGGCCTTCACCTGCTGAATGATCTGGGTGGTTTTGGCACGGGCATTTTTAATGGATTGCGCCTCATCCAAAATGAGGTAGTAAAACGGGTAATCAACAAAACGGCTTTTATCACGCTGAATCAACCCGTAGGTTGAAATGACCAAATCATAGCCGTCAAATTCATCCTGATGCCGCTCCTGGCCATGGAAAATGAGCACCTTCAGTTCCGGCGTGAATCGTTTGGCTTCTTCAAACCAATTGACCACAAGGCTGGTGGGCGCCACGATTAAACTAGCATTTTGAAGGCGGCCCTGTTCCTTTTCAAGCTGCATGTGGGCAAGCGTTTGAACGGTTTTACCCAAGCCCATGTCATCGGCCAGCACCCCGCCTAAACGGCTCTCCCGCAGCAATTGCAACCAGTTTAACCCCTGTTGCTGGTAATCGCGAAGCATGGCTCTTAAACCAGCCGGCGGCTTGACCTGCTCAAGGCGTGACAAATCAACCAGCTTTTGCAGTTGCATTCTTATCTTTTCACCGCCATGCCAACGCAAGGCTGCGGCAGCTAAAGCCTGCTCGGTTTCACGGATAAGTATGAGCTGGTGGCGGCTGATAGTAAGACTGTCCCCCTCGTGAAGGGAACGGGTGCCGTATTGGATTAAAAAATTCACCAGGGGTTTAATGCGCCCCAGATTGACACGCAGGGCCTTGCCATTGGCTAAAGACAATTTAACCATTTGATCATCCGGTAACTGCTGAATATCGGTTGATTGCCATTGGTTAATTAATGCCGCAACAACCGGCACGATATTAACCGGTTTGCCTCCCACCAGAATGCCTAATTGGTAGGAAAAGAAATCATTGCCCTGCTCTTTAAAATCGGAATACCACTCCACCTGCTCCTCATCGACGATTTCTTCATAGACGGGATGCAGAAATTCCACCTGCCATTGTTTGCTTTTCAGCAGGGGAATGACCTGTTGGTACAAGCGTGCCAAATCGTCTTCCTGATGATAATGGCTTAAAACCTCAAGATCCAGGGTCTTGAGATCAAAGGACAGGCGCTCGTCAACTGACGCTTTCCTTAAATTCAGGATTTGGCTAATGTCCTGCCATTGTTGCTTTTCAAGCGCAAAATCCCGCTCCAGACGTATCAAGTGCTGCCCTTCCTCAAACACGGTAAAGTAGCACGGGTCATCCGCTTTGAATTCAAACCCTGAATAATCAAATGCAAGGTGCACATAAAATAATACAGCCGGCTGTTGATTGCCTATGGATAGCGATTGCCCCTGTTCGGCTGCATCAAACCGGACAATACCGCGCGGCTTACCGCGGCGTATTTGCCGCTGAGGGAATGTGTTAGGTAAGGGTAAGGTGTCATTCATGCTTCGGATGGTTTCAATTACCACGCCCACCGCCTCCAATGCCACCGGCGGCATGGATAAAATTTGCTTTAGCTGGGCTAAAGGAACCGGGATATTGATTAAACCGCATTCATCGCCGACTGGATCAATGTACCAGAGTTTATCCAGGAACAAATAATTCAGGGTTTCTTGCCCGTGCATCAGTACCGGCCGCTGATGACCGTCTTTTTCCAGTTGCCAGTGAAGCTTAGGCTTAAGGCTGTCGCCCCAATGCAACAAACGCTCCTCATCCCCATAACGGTAGGCACGCTGGGTTTTTATAATCTTTTCCAGCAGTTCACTGTTACGGATAGGCAGCCGTTCAAAGTTGCCCTGGATACGGCCTTTGAGCTGCAATTGCGCGATGATGTCTTCGTCATCCTCGGTAAAAAATTGCCGGCGGCTTTCCGTCACGGTAGTAAACAGATTCATTTTCCCTAAACTGCGGCGTTTGAGACGTTTTGCCAAAGCCAGCCTGACCATGACCAGGTCTTCGTGCGGGCCGTGTTCAAATGAGAGAAGATAAGTCACCACGTGCGTACCTGTCTGCTCGACCGATGGTTGTTGATCACGCAGGGTATGCAACCATTCGTTTAAGGTCTGGCCCGGCTTTTCAGACGCCGGGGCAGGGATAGTGATTTGTTCCTTAATCTGCAAAGCCAATAAGCTGGCTGCCGCGTGTTTGCAATTGGCCGCATAAGAGCAAGTACAATGAGCCGGTTTGGCCGGCCAGGCTTTCAAGTCAATATGCACATCATAAATCTGATGGGAGCGGCCCTTGACGCGTGCCTTTAAAAGACCATCGCTTAAACGAATATTAAGGACAAAGCCGCGCTGCTGATAATCCTGGCCATGCATCAACACGGAAGGAAGAAAAACATCGGCCATCCGTGATAAGGCATCCTTTAACATAAGGTATCTACATTTGCCAAAGTTAAACCGATCATTCTAGCAAATTTTATCGATGCAATACAGTTGCCGTGCTGAAACAAACAATCTGCACTGTTTGTTTCAGCAGGATGACCGCTTAATTGGAGCAGGAATAATTGAACGAAGGGCCTGGCGCATCATCGTCTTCCATAGTCGATTGGACCGTGGTCGAACCCACGTTCGTTTGGGGACTATCGTCCTGATCAAACGTGTCATCCTGGCCTGTTCCGTTCGTGTCTTTGGTGTTCGGCCCCTCCATCAAAAGTCCTGAACGCTGGTCAGTCGAGGCGCCTGGGTGAGAAAAGAACGTGCTTCCGGGTACCGGGTTTGCCGCCATCCGCCCAAAATCGCCAAAGGAATGGTTAAGCCGCAGCCTGAAATTCCTGCGGATGTCATCATATTCATCCTTCGGTGAGGCGACCAGTGACTCCGTCGCGAGAGATTTTGTGTGCAGCAACTCTTCCTGAGCTTCTGGTGGACAAACACAGAGATAGCCGTCACTGTTCTTGAACGTTTTGCAATCCATGCTGAGCAGCAACAGCAGCTCCTGCATCGTCGCCGTGGGTTCGAGGCCGCCATGATACATTGAATCATTGACTCTGGATTTTTCTACACTGGAACCGTCATAATGACGCATTTCTGAAGCCAGGCAATAAATGTACTTGACAAAATCACCCGATAAAATCGCTTTTTCCATCGCGGGAAACTGCGGTTCAACAATTTGAATCTGGTAGTCGAGCATCAATAAGGTAATGAGCCAGGCCCGATTAATTTGCGGAGACCATTTTTTGTCATCGCAATTAAGGTATGCGCCCTCTCCCGGATTTTTTTTGACCTTGGCCAGTACGCTGCGGGAAGAACCGATCCAGGCCACCGGTTGCTGCCCAGACTTCCTGATCAGGGCGTCAAATAAATAAATTTTTATCAATTCGAATTGAAATTCGTCGGCCTTGAATGGTTTCTCATACTTCATAAGTTCCTGCAATTTAATTACGCAGCTTTTTTCAGCAACACTCCATTGCGGCAACTCGTAAAGGATACGTCCAAATAATAAACCACCCAGTTCATTGGTCAATAAAAATTCACCTGACTTAAGCAATTTGACAATTTCTTTCTTATCTTCATGAAGAATCTGAGCCAATTGGTTGTTAGGGTATTTTTCTGCAAAATACTGTAAGGGTTTAAGATTCTCTTTAAGCTTCGGCCACTGTTTCATGTAAGCGTGTGCCGCCAGAGCAAAATAGGATGACTCAGAAGCCGTTTTAGTGTAGAAGCCGCCCTTCCTTAATTTTAAAGTCGTACACGCCTCCTCTTCATCATCAGATTCAGAGTGATTATCATCGGAATCAAAGGGCTCGGGCGTTTGAAGAATAGCTTGAAAGGGATTAAAAATAGCTAAAAAATCCTGGGATTTTGCCTTTTCAACCCGCAGATAGATGGCTAAAATCTCGGCTGCCTTTTTCTCAGCGGCAGGCAGCATATCGCTTATTGTTTGCTTATAGCTATTTAGCTGGCCCTTCAATTTGACAATGCGGGCTAGTTCCTCGTGGGTTGCGAATTGCTCAAGCGCATCTAGCTTGGTCTTTAGTTTTTCTGCCAGTGTCAGGGGGGTCATGGAAATGGCGTACATAACCAGAGAGGGCAGATTGGTTAATATTTTTTCAGACAAACGCAAATCCGCTTTGGCTGATTCCAGCGTGGTATTTTCCAACCACTGTATCAATATATCATAATTGGTCATAGCAACTACCTGAGTGGAAAATGTCAAAAGCGGTGAGCCAAGGCTCATGCTGTACAAGAATCATTTAAACACATGATGTACATTTTGAATACAAACATGTCGAAAAAATAAGAAATCTTTAGATTATCTTTACAAGATAAGCGTAAAATTGTAAATTGTGCGCACAAATATTGCACATTTCAGGCCTTATGGACACAGAACAGGTTTTCCAAGAATTGCAACTTCACAGTAATCGACTTGATCAATTAATCAAGGACATTGCGCAATTCGACAGTCATCATCCAATGGATTACCTTCAATCCCTTGAGGAGACGATTGATCATTTGCTGACTGAATACAGTAATCGCTTGCAGCCCCATAGTTTTGATGGTGGGAGCAAGACCGAAATTCCAGAGCCCGAATCCTCTGCTTCGACAACCTGTCTCACCGCTGCGGATGTAGATATCATGGCGACGATTTGTCGCAAAAAGCTTGAAACATGCCGCAACCAATATGGACCATTCTGCCTGAGAGCAGAACAAATAACCAGGCGATTAATCACCGACTTTCAAAAGACGCATCGCTTCCTGCAGGACTATTACGCTTCAGGGACGTTTGGCCAGGATAAAAAAAATACCCAGCTTCTGTTTAGTTCCCTCCATTCTTCGAGCTTTACGCATTACCTCAGCGATCAAATAAATACCTGGGAAGCCATCCGCCTCCATCTTCCCACCCTTCATCAAGTAAGTGGCGGTAAAAAAAATAAGCACAATGCACTCACGACTCTCCTTAATCCCGATAATATCGAATTTATGGACGCCATCGAGTATGGTTACCTTGGGATGCATGACGAAATAGGGCAACTCGCCATATTGAGACTCCGGGAGATATTTAATACCAGTCCAAAAAAAATAGAACGGGTCCATGCGTTCAAATTATTGAGTGGCTACTTGCCATTGCAGGTCAAAGACGCCCCATTGGCCATTGATATGGCGGCGTTGGAAATAGAAATTCTGAAACTGGCTTTCTATGCTCTGATGTATCCCGATAACAAAACCATTTGGCTTGGCACATCACGCGCTGTTAATGCCATGATTGAACACCATGCCGGTGAAGCCATCTATTTAAACCCTGATCCTAAAAAATTAAACTGGCAGTTAAACAAGGCCTGGCTTCTGGCTGCCCAGACGCTGGGTTATCAATTTGAATTGGTGGAGCAGCACTTTCCGAACATTGAAAAGGCCATATTAAGCCGCAATCCGGCCACACTCCTCATCGAGCTTGCAAAAGAAGTACGCCCCTCTCCTTTTGTTTCACAATACAATGGCAGCGATGCGCCCACGTCGACAACCCAGGAAGTACTCCTGTTGCTCAGTGCCGGCTGCAACGTCAGTAAAGAAAGTAATGGGCGCATTACATTACTTCCCGGCGGTACCTCATCCCTGCCTTTAAAGACCCCTGTTTGGGCCTTATCAAAATCACACAGTTATACCTTCTTTGAGGCCTCGTCACCGCCTCCGCTTGCGCGGCGCGAAGACCATTTTATACCCCCGGGACAGGAAAAAGACAGTCAGTCTTTGGCTTTACCCATTAAGGACGGTAAAGCGACAATCGGACTATTATGATAGTATAAGCCGTTCTGAATTAACCGAGCCTGCACGTCATGAATAATACGCTTGATATACTGTTTGCCCAGGTCAATATGACCGTCGGGGCAATCGACGCCAATGCGCAAACGATAGCAACCATTGTTCAGGCTCAGCAATCCTCGCATGATATCCTGCTATTCCCTGAGTTGGCATTGACGGGCTACCCCCCCGAAGATTTGCTGCTGCGTCCTGATTTTCACCGGCAAATAGACGAGGCGCTGCAGAGACTCGCAAAAGAAGTTGGCGATTGCCATGTCATCCTTGGCCATCCCTTGCTTGAAAACGGCAACTGCTTTAATGCCGCGAGCGTGCTTCATCGTGGTCAAATCATTGCCAGGTACTGCAAGCAGAAATTACCCAATTACGGTGTATTTGACGAAAGGCGTTATTTCACCCCGGGCCCAGAGACTGCCTGCATTCTCGAGATCAATGGTTACAGGTTGGGGCTTTGCATCTGCGAAGACCTTTGGCAATCCGGTCCGGTTGAAGCAATACTGGCCGAGGGAGCCGATGGCATGCTCTGCCTCAATGCCTCTCCGTTTGATGCTGAAAAATATGAACGGCGCGTTGAATTATTATCGGCCTATGCCCGTCAGGGCCTGGCTATTTTTTATGTCAATTTAATCGGGGGCCAGGATGAATTGCTGTTTGACGGCCAATCCTTAGCCTTTGATAACCAGGGCAACCTGTGTGCGCGGTTGCCGGCGTTTAAAGAAACGACCCAGTCGATCGCCTTTAACAAGAACCAGGTGTCAGGCCCACTGGAACCCCTGATGCATTCGACAGCCCTGCTTTACGAGGCATTGGTTTGTGCAGTACGTGACTATGTGAATAAAAATCGCTTTCCCGGGGTGCTGCTTGGGCTTTCCGGCGGCATTGATTCCGCCCTCACCTTGGCCATTGCCGCCGATGCGCTTGGAGTATCGCGTGTTCATCCCGTGTTAATGCCTTCACGCTACACAGCGGACATGAGTGTCAGCGATGCCGAGCAACAACTGCAGACCATGCAGGTATCGGGTACCGTGCTTCCTATTGAACCAGCCTTTCAAAGCCTGCTGTCTCTTTTAGCCCCAGCCTTTCATGGCTTGCCGACCGACACCACGGAAGAAAATCTGCAGGCCCGTATTCGCGGCGTGTTATTAATGGCTTTATCCAATAAAACCGGCAACATGGTGCTTGTGACCAGCAATAAAAGCGAAACTGCGGTGGGTTATGCCACCCTCTACGGCGACATGGCGGGAGGGTTTGCCGTATTGAAAGATGTACTCAAAACCCAGGTGTATGAACTGGCCACGTACCGTAACAGCTTATCGGATATTATTCCGCAACGGGTTATTGCGCGCCCCCCGTCAGCCGAACTGGCCCCTAATCAGACCGACCAGGACAGCTTACCGGATTATCCCACCCTGGATGCCATCATTCAGGATTACATGGTCAATAATCTGGATGCCGAGACGATTATCCATAAAGGTTTCGCGCCTGCGGTGGTCCATCGCGTCATTCAGTTGATTCAACGCAATGAATACAAAAGACGGCAAGCTGCTCCCGGCCCAAAAGTCAGTGCTCGTGCTTTTGGCCGGGAGTGGCGCTACCCGATTACCAATGGCTTCAATCCCGAAAAAAAACCGGTTTGAATAAGTCTGGTTTAAATGCTCGGACCACCGCAATGGTATTCATCCTCATTCACCATCCACTCACCGTCCATAGGCGTGCTCTCCAAACTCTCTGTAGGTGGCGGCGGAATATAATCATCAATGACGGCTGCGGTAATCACAGGCTTAACCGGTTTTTGGTATTCCTCAATGACTTGTGCGCCAAACAGAGTCGCTACAGCTGAATATTTGGACACCAGCTTCTTCTTTTTCTGAGCCACAGCGTCCTTGTCAACCTGCACGACTTCTTTCGTGTCTTTCGCGTTATGTTTCGCCTTAGCCAAATGCCCTCCCAGGCACTTTTCCAAGGCGCTAAATTCGGCGATATTGATTTTTAATACAGGCTTGACGGGTTCTTCGGTCCGCACCACAACAGGCATCCGCGACAATTTGGTAATGAGTCCGCGTAATTTTTCCTTCTCTTCAGCCTGTATCGCTTCTGGCTCCCTGCTGCCTAAACCATCCAGCATCTTGTGGTACTCTTCCCAGGCATCGGTATTTACGGCTCTCGCCGCACCATCCTGACATTGATACAAAAACCACAGGGATTTTTCACGGGTGAGAATATAGGCACCGAGACGCTGAGCAGGCAATCGCGCTAACTCATTGGTGAGCAACAATTCACAACTGAATCTTTTTTGCATCAACTGCAGCAGGCTTTTTTGTTTCTCATTATCCACCGCATGACGGGTTGATACACGCAAGAGCAGGGATTTAAAAAAGAGTTCATTGCTTTTGTCCCTTAAATCCCTTTTCTTCAGGCAATCCTCGACCAGAGGGTATGGTTTCAAATCAATGGCATGCGTCCTGCCAAGGCTGTCGTACCAGGTTATCCCCTCTTTTTTTTCATCCACAGTAAAAGCAGACGCAAGCCCCTCCAATTCTTTCGGTGCCGGGTTGACCAGGACGTTGATCTTACCAAGAAACTCTTCAAGCAAGACACGACATTGTGCTTTAATTTTTGCCCTGATTTTATCATCGTGAGTGATTGCGGATTTACCGAGCAGGAATTGTAATTCCTTATTGGCCAGTAATAATTCCTTTTTGCCGGTGCTGTCGTACCATCCCATGTACCAGCTTGTTTTCTTGCCGTTTTGCACAAAATAGACGGCGTATTTTTCCGTCTGTTTAAGGGCAAAATCGCGGGCCTCTTTTTCCCTGTCGAATAAAGCAATTTCGTCCAGGGCTTTCTCTTTGCGCTGATTGATGAGATCAAGCTCCCGCTGGCGCGCCTCTTTGATGGCCATTTCATTTTGCTGCGTTTTTATGAGCAAGGCCAGTTGTTCCTTGAGCAGAGGCGTTAGGGCAGTAATCACATGGGTTTGAAGGTACTCATCCGATTCTTTATCATACCCCGGTACTCCCTTGATTAATCCGAGCATGAGACGGGTATTGGCTGATGTAGTAGCCCAGCTGCCTTCGGAAATAAAGACAAGCAGGGCCTGCAGGCGAAGCAGTGGGTCGGGAAATTTAAGATCATGTTCGGCTTTCTTGAAATTATCGCTTCGTTGCCGTGAGTAACTGTAAAACCAGCCCCAGACGTAGGATTGCTTCGGCTCATCATAAACTGCGTGCGCTTTGCCAAAGATTTCCTCTAATTTTTTTTTACCCGCTTCACTGTTGTCAGAAACCAAATCAATCAGCGCCTGGGTAAATTTCTCCAGGTTATTAATTATTTTTGCCATGCTCAAACCTCCTTTTTGCTAGCACATCTAATCATCTTAGCTCAGGATCTGATAAAGTAACAATAAAAGCCGCTTGCAAAATCAAAGCAAAACGCTAACATGAATTGGTTTTAACATAATAATAACAATAGGTAAGTTATGAGAACTGCACTTCTTTCTGCTGCATTGCTGACGTCCAGCGCTGCTTTTTCCGCTATTCCGGTTGACGGTTGGTATGCCAGCGTTTTTGGCGGTTACAGTTATCTTCCCGATAATGTCAGCACGGCTAAATACGGCCTGTTTTACAGTGATGCGTCTTATACCAGCGGCTTCAACGCTGGGGGAAGAATTGGTTATAAAAGCTCGCCACTCCGTTATGAAGCGGAATTAACCTATATTGAAGCCGATACCCGTAAATTTGATGTCAATTTCGTTAGTCAAACCGGCGTCAGCGGCGAAGCCATCGCCACCGCATTGATGGCCAATGTCTATTATGATTTTCCTGAAATTGTGCCGGCGATTGAACCCTACCTCGGCGCGGGTTTGGGGTATGCCTGGGTCGAAACAACACTGAAAAGCAGCGGCCCCTTTGGTCCGAATCGCTTCAAAGACTCCAATAACGTTTTTGCTTATCAGGCCACAGCCGGATTGACTTACAATTTTGCTGAAAATTATTCAGTGGATGCCGGCTATCGCTATTTTGCCACGCAACGCGTCAGTGCATTTAATAAAACATTCCAGGCGCATTTAGCCAGCGTCGGAGTGACTTACCGTTTTGACGTGGCAAATTATAAATAAGGACGTTGTTCATGAAGAATTCTTTTCGTATGGGTTTTACCGCTTTGGCTTTACTGGCTGGCAGTTCAAGCTACGCCGTTAATCCCGTTCAGGGATGGTACTTAAGCCTTGGCGGCGGAGCCTCCCACATTACCGATGTGGACTTTACCTTTAATAACCCGATCCTGGGCATTAATGACAGTAACGCCACCCTCACTTATTCGTTGGGCGGCGATGCGTTCGGCTCATTGGGTTACCGTTGGAACAAATTCCGTTTTGAAGGCGAGCTTTTCTTTAATTATGATCAGTTTGATAAAATTCAATCAGGAACTTTCGTTCTGCGTAACCACACCACCCCGAATGGTTTCGACATGGAAGGCAAGACTGTCATTATTGGCGGCCTCGTCAATGCCCTCTATGAACTGTATCAGGCCGGCGGCGACGGCAGCTTTGTCCCCTACCTCGGTTTAGGATTAGGTTACGGCACCGTGCGCAGCAATTTCAAGTTGTATAATGTTAATTACAACAATAGTCAGGTTCCTATTTTTGAGAGCAAGGAATCATCCAGTACCGCTATGGCGCAGGGAATTCTCGGTCTCAGTTATTTCCTTGATGACTTTGCCGCCTTTGGTCTGGATTTTCGGTATTTAGCCACCAGCAACATCGACTCTCTGAATGCCAGCCTGCGCATTCCCACAGTCAATGTCAGCTTCATCTATGCTCTGGATTCTTCTTCCTGAGGCGGAGCAAAAGCATCTTGCCGTCATTCTTCATTTAAATGCTACTTTCCGCGCTTGATGCGCGGAATCCAATTAATCCAGGAATCAACTGGTTGCCTAATACTGAAAGACTGCCTATGATCGGAGTATCTTTTCATTAAGGCTGACTGATGACCTATCTTATCGCACCTTCTCTACTCTCTGCTGATATGACCCGCCTTGGCGAGGAAGTCAACGCTGTTTTGAATGCCGGCGCCGACATGATTCATTTTGATGTCATGGACAATCATTACGTGCCGAATTTAACCATCGGTCCTCTGGTCTGCGAAGCGCTGCACAAGCGTTTCCCGCATGCCGTGATCGATGTTCACCTCATGGCCATGCCCATTGATGATCTTATCGTGCAATTTGCCAAAGCCGGCGCCAAACGGCTCAGTATCCATCCCGATGCCACGATTCATCTTGATAGAAGCCTCGCCCTGATTCAACAACAGGGTGCTGAAGCGGGCTTGGTATTAAATCCATCCACGTCGCCCGATTGCCTGCAATGGGTGGCCCACCGGCTCGATTTTATTTTAATCATGACCGTTAACCCCGGGTTTGGCGGGCAACAGCTGATTCCTGAAGTCATGGACAAGATTGCCTACATCCACCATCGTTATCCCCATTTACCCATTTGTGTGGATGGCGGCGTCAATCAACACAATATTGCTACACTGGCACGCGCGGGAGCTACCCAATTTGTCGCTGGTTCTGCTATATTCTCTACTGCAGATTACGGCGATACCATCGCCGCCATGCGTAAACAACTGGATTGCATCGGTTAGCGGTGTTTATAGGGATATACACAAGAACAATAACCATCGCCTCAACTTCTAACATCGAGCACTCTCCCGAATGCTCACGTCGTTAACGAGAGACTATGAAAAAGTGTTTAATTGTGCTGTGGTTAATTGGCATAACCAGTTTCGCCCATGGTGCCTCAGGGAATGCCTACCTTGGGCGCTTTATGGCGTATCTTGAGTGGAGTCAACATTTACCGGAACACCCGGACGAAGCTTTCTTTGCCTTCATCAGTGAAGATACGCCGCTCGCCAATAAATTACGCAATCGCTGGCTTTATCATCTTGCACAGAATAAGGATTGGGCCAACTATCTTAAATATTACAAGCCCACGACAGACGTCAATCTGCAATGTTTTAAAAACCTGGCCAATTACAACCAGGGCAATACCGTGGCGGCCATGCAGGATACACGGGCCATCTGGCTATCCGGTAATTCCCAGCCCCCGGGATGCAACCGCTTGCTGGATATGTATGTAAAAAGCGATCAGTTCAATGAAAACTTAATCACCCAACGCATTACTCTTGCCCTGGATAAACGCAATCTGCCTTTAGTCCGTTACTTGCTTAAACTATACAAAAAACCCCGTCTTCAGGATCAGGACCTGCTGATGAGTATTCATCAATCGCCGGGCCGTATCCTGCAGTTAACCCCGGGCGGTTTGCACGGCGAATTTTACCTTTACGGCTTAAAACGCATGGTTTCCATCAACATGGATCAGGCGCTTAAATACTGGCAAAACCCCAAAACCAAAAAAATGCTGTCGACCGCTCAGCAACAGGCTTTTTTAGCCCATTTAACACTTTACAAAGCCATGCGCAATCATGAGGATACAGCGTTCTGGTTTGCCAGGATTCAACCAGCCTTTTACGATTCAACGCTTCTGGATTGGCAAATTCGCTTTGCTTTAAAACGCGGGCAATGGCGGCAGGTGGAAAAACTGATTCAACACTCGCCCGAAAAAGACAATCCCTGCTGGCAGTATTGGCTTGCCCGGGCAATGGAAAAACAGGGCCGTCAGGGCGAGGCTCGGGAAATCTACAAAACCCTCGCGCAGACCCGCCACTATTATGGGTTCCTAGCCAGTTTGCGCATCCATAAAACCCCCAATTTTCAGAATGAAAAAGCCATAACGGATTTGAATCTGTTAAAACCCTATAAACCATTTACCGATAACATCAAATCCTTGTACCACTCCAAACAAACCCTGCAGGCCTCGCGTTTGTTAAATGATTTTGCCAGCGAACTGCCGAAAAGTGATAAAAGCGCACTGGCTTTCTGGGTCGCCAATACTCTGCAATGGCATGAAAAATCACTGGCTTTAAGCAACAACGAGGAATTAAACAATCAACTGTCTCTGCGTTTCCCTTTGGCTTATCACAGCACCATTACTCAACACGCCCAGAATCATCAAGTACCACAGGAACTGATTTATGCCATCATTCGCCAGGAAAGCAGTTTTCGTGAAGATGTGGTTTCTGTAGCGGGCGCAAGGGGTCTTATGCAACTCATGCCCAGTACCGCCGTGGTTGTCGCCAAACTGGCAAAAATTCCTTACGGCGACAAGGCACAGCTCTTTTTATCACAAAAAAACATCAGTATCGGCGTAGCTTACCTGGCCACACTGGCCAAACGCTTTAATCGCCATCCACTGTTAATCGTCGCCGCTTATAACGCGGGTCCCAGGCAAGTCAATTATTGGCTTAAAAATCACCCGCCCAAGGAAATTGATGTCTGGATAGAGACCCTGCCCTGGCATGAAACCCGCAATTACCTGAAAAACGTTATTTCATTCTATGCGGTTTATCAATTCCGCATGCAGAAAAAAATGGATTTGAGTGCGTTTATGAGGCCATTAATCGATTGATTACGCCAATGGGAACCTCCCGACTTCATTGCTTGGGAGGCTCTGGCTTCTGCATAGCGACCCGCGGCAACTGTTCGTGTCGCCGGATAAAAAACCGGCCATTAAATTGATATTTACTCTGAGGTTGGTTCGTTGCCATCTCCGATTCAACCGGCATTTTATCCGTATTTTTTCTTTTTTGGTTGGTGATTGTCTCAGGATAACTCCAAAGAGATAAAAATTGCTCCCCAAACAAAGAATAGGCATCGCTGAATGACTGTCTCGCTTCTTCCTTGCTCCTGACCTCTCTTAATTGCTCAATCATCTCATCCATCAAGCGAAGATCGAATGGATTTTGATCAAGACGGCGAAAACGCCCGAAACCCAATGGCTTGCGTCGCATTCTTGACACGGGCTCCCCATGCTGAGGGGGTGACGTTAATTGGCTGATTAATCGATCAGGCAGACCTGACATCCCGTTGGGAAATGACATGCAGCGCAGGGAACCGCTCCCGTTTAAAATAAGGGATGCCGCCTCAGGGGAGCCAACAGGGTAAAGCGTTATGCCATTTTCTTTCAATATTTTTGCGGTCACCTCAAGCAACGGCCTTAAGTTGTCATTGGCCGGAGATAAAGCAATTAAAAAATGCCCTGATTTCCATTGCCCGGTTATACCATTTACCAAATTTAAAACAATGCGCGGCCCATCATCCAGCTCATCGGCGTCGAAACAATCATCATTTAAAACATATTGATAAGCCAACGCTGGTATAGGTACGACTTTAAAGCCATGGGATTGAAGGGTTTTAGTCAGTGATACGATAAAACCACCAAGGGTTTCCTTCAGTTTATGATTTTGAAACAAGACGCTATCCAGGTAGGCTTCTTTTCGTTTCAGCTCCCGATCATGCGGATGCAATTGCCGTTGGTTTTGTATTTGTTCCCGAATGGGCTCAAGGATATCCTCCACTAATTGAAAATCGTGTAGCAAAATGATGCCATTTGGTCCCTGGGTCATAATCATATCAATATGGAACAGGGGATTAGATAAAATAATCAATTGTGAGGAATGGATATTGGACTCTTCAGCAATAGCAAATTTTGCCTCTTCAATGTCATGCCATTGAATGGGGTGATTATTTTTTTCAAGATTGAAATAGAAGTCATCCTGAGGCATTGGGTGCTTCTTTAATTCCTTGATATAATTTAAATTCTGGTAACCATGCTGTTTGCGATAGGCCGCTGTTAACACCAGGCTATTTTCACCGAGCACAACCAATAACTCCCCTTTCGTATTGGTCAGGCAGTAGGTATTGCCCCCTTCAAGAAGAACCTGGCTGCTTTTGATATCAATTCCCGCCTGTTGAAAAAGATCTTTTAATTGGTGTTTATGGCTATCCAATTCTGCTGATAATTGCGATCCATAACTGCCCTCCGTTTCAAACCCAAACACCATAGCCTCGTCTTCATCATCACTTGCGGAATCGTCTGCATCGCTGCTTTTTTTCATAGGCCTGGCAAAGGCGTATTTACCACTACGCGGATTGAGCTCCATTGCGCTATCGGCGATGGCGAAATACGATTGGGATAATCCTTCATCATTAAATAAAAGCATGCCATTCCCAAGGCGCCTGAATAAATCGCGCAGCCATAACCACTCTTCGATTTTAAGCCCTTCTGGAGTATGAGCCCGGGTTTCTAACGCCAGAAAATGCACCGGAACACTCAGTTTGTCGCATGTTCCCTTCAACTCGTCACTTATTTCTTCTGTCCCAAACGTGGAGATAGTGAATGAATCACCATAACGCACATCATCTATCTTGGGACCACAGAAATAATTATAAACACTGAAATCACGATCCTGTTGAGAGATCCCCCTTAGGTCATGATGATCTAAATGGCTGAATGCCTTTCTGAATGGCAAATCGTTGGGAAAACTGACCGCAGAAAAATCATCCTGAAGGACTATCGCCCGCTTGATGTGTAATTTTTTAAACGGCAGGGGGATTATTTTCTGCCCATCGCTGATTTCTGCCTGACGTTCAATAAATTCCAACTGGAATAAGGGGGTGTTTTTATATTCATACTGAAGGACATAACCAGAGTCAGGCTGATGCAATGGCTTGACTGAAACGGTAAAGCAATCGGTCTTAAACGGTTTTTCAAGTAATTGATTGATAATTGTCTGCAATGACATGATTTTTTCAGATTGATGAATACAAGAGACCTGTTATTATTCAATGCCATGACCAATACGTCAATTTAAAAATCAATATGACTCCTAATTCATCTAATTCTGCCCTCTAGAACGCAAATACCGTGTCTAGTCAATTTTAACTCAATATTTAAACAATTTGGGAAGCCAGGGATAGTAAAAGGCATTTCCCACTGGAAATGCCTTTTGAGGATGGATTAGGCTTTTGCAAAGGCGCGCTTTAAAGCATTGGCTGAGGCGCTGAAGGCAAGCAATGCCGCTTCATAATGGGAGGGTAAGGCACAAAAATCGTGCAGGATACCGCCAAATTCGATGAATTGGGCATCATTGCCGGCATCAGCGAGCTTCTGATAATACATTTTGGCATCATCATGGATGGGATCGCATTCGGCGGCAATAATCAGCGCCGGGGGCAGATTGCTGAAGTCAGTCTGAAACTGGGGATTGGCAATCGGATTTTTTTCATCCCCGGCATTCAAATATTGCTTGCGCATCCAATGAAGGGTTTCTGTTTCCAGAAAATATCCCTGGGCGTAAGTTTTGTCAGATTCCGTGGTGTTATTAAGATCAACCCAGGGGTAATACAGCAACTGGAAGCAAATATCGACGTCTTTATTCTTTTTAGCCTGATGGCAAATGCTGGCAGCCACATTACCACCCGCACTGTCGCCTCCGACCGCTACCACGCCATTGCCCCCCAACTCTTTGGCGTGCTTTTGTACATAACGAACCACGCGATAACAATCATCATGGGCTGTTGGAAATTTATGCTCCGGCGCGCGGCGATAATCAACCGTCACCACCATGCAATGAGCTCCTTCGCACAAGGCGCGGCAGGTGTAGTCGAGAAAATCGGGATCACCAAAGACAAAACCGCCGCCATGGCAATAAACAAGAGCCGGTAAGTCATGATCATTCTTCAGCGGCCTGTAGATACGCACACCGGTTTTAACACCATCGATGTCTAAATGCCGGTTTTCTACCTGAACATCAATCGGCTTTAATTTGCCAGACACGGGCGCAATCAATTTATTAAACGCTACACGCGCCTGATCGGGGGGTAACTCCAGCAGATTGGCGCCATTTAAGGCACTGCCGGCCCTTTCGGTCAAACGTTCAATGAATGCGGTGGAATCGGGGTTAATTTTGCGAGACATGGTTGTATCCTTCCTTTGAACAAGAGAGTGTTTAACAGCTAACTTATTAACCATAGCATAAATAAGCCATCACTCAAAAACCCGGCTGATACTCTTCAATCAAATGTCCACCCCAGGATTCATGCACCGTCACGTTCACCGGCTCACTCACCTTTTCCGGAGGCGGGTTTAACACATTCCTTATTAATTTCGCCATATCTTCCACGAGGGCATGGGACGACATGATGGAGAGATGGCCATGGCGCCCATAACGGCTTAGGGCATCAGGGTGTTGTTTAAGATAGGATTCGGCGTAACCATGGTTCTCAAGGACAATTCCATCCCTTAGAGCTTCAATGAAGTGATAGGGGATTTTAGAGGTGGCCAGCTTTTCATTCAACTTATCAAGAAAAGGGCTGTCTTCTTCCATTTCCGAAACGGAAGAAGAGAACCAGGATAAAGGCCATCTGGCCAGATAAGAACCCAAATAAGGGGCACAGATGCCCATGCATAATAAAGGGTCAACATCGCCTTCCTCGGCCAGATCTTCCGCGGCTTGAGTCGCCACAAGACCCCCTCGGGAATGGCCTATTAATATGACGCGCTTATGTTTATTGATTTTAACTTTGCCAATTAATTGGTTGGAAAAATTCTTAATGCTTAAGCCCTGCCCCCGGCCCTCAAACGAAACGAGATGAATGGATTCCACGTCATCCGGCAACCCCTGCTCAATCAGGCGTTCGGCAATACGGGTAAAGGCGGCTGGCCTGTCGGCCGTGCCATGCACACAATAAATGGCAACACCGGGTTGGCCTTCCACCGGTTTGTAATTCGGATTTTTATAAACCAAATCGTTAGCCGGTGAGGTCAGCCAATAAAACGTATGGGTTAAAACGCCGGTATAACTAACCGGTTGTTTTTGAGAAAACAGTCTGCAGAATTTTGCAAACATCATACATCCTGTAATGAAAGTCAGCTTGTGTTTCTATTAAAACGCATGATGGTGTAATTTGCACGCTTTACCGCATCATCCATGGCTTCTTGCGGCGATTTAATTCCGGCAAAAATCGCTTCCATGGCTTCATCATTAATGGTACGGATTAAATTCTGCGGCCCCAGATGCAAAGGCTGTGTTGCCTCGTCGCGCACCAAATCCGCCTGAGCAACCATCAGGGTCGGATGATGGCTATCGGCAAAGCGGTGATAAATACCTTGCATACCCACCGGAATATAACCAGTGTGTTCGTGCCAGCGTTGTTGAATGTCAGGCTGGGTTAGGAAAAGATAAAAGCGGGCAATGGCATGGTAAACCGCTGGTGTATGTCCTTGTACAGCCCATAAGGCCGCCCCCCCGGCCACATTGGGGTATCGGGAATCCGACGCCTCTTTATCGAGAGGCAAGGGAGCCACCCCCACCCGAAAAGGCACCAGCGCCGACAGGCTGCTGTAGCTTCCTGATGACTGACTGAACAGGACACATCGACCGCTGGTAAACAACACGGTCGCATCGCTGGTTCTGCCGCCGTATTCGAAATAATGCAGCGATTGCCACCGCTTAAGCCGCTGCAGGTGCCGGATAACCCGCTCATTATTGTAAACCGCCTGATGACTGGTCTTGTCAATCAGCGGCAACCCGTGCAAGGCTGAGTAGGCTTCAACCTGAATCCAGGACGGGTAAGCCGAACTGTAGACACAAGCCGCCCCCTGTGCCCGAAGCGTGGACGCAAGCGTTTCCATTTCATCCCATGTTTTAGGAAAATGGGCAGCATCATAGCCGGCCTGCTGCAAGCGATCGGCGTTGTAAAAAATGACCGGCACCGAGGTATTAAACGGCAAGGCCTGTAATTTACCGCCCTGACTGTAGAACGCACGAACGGCGGGTAAAAAATCGTCTTTAGGCAATGCATAGCCGCTTTCCCTCATCAGATCATCCACCGGCTTAATAATACCTGAAGGCGCCAACAGACTGGCCGTACCGACTTCAAAGACCTGAATGATCATAGGCGGCTGCTTCGCTCGAAACGCCGCGGCAAAACTGGTGAGGGAGTCAATGTAATCGCCCTTGTAAACCGGTTTAATCCGCGCCTCATGCTGGGAATGATTAAATTCATCGACCAGCTGCGTCAGCTCCTGACCCAGGCGGCCGGCCAGCGAATGCCAGAAAATGATTTCAACCGGTTTGGCACAGGCGACCGCCACGTTGAACAATAAACATAAAACCAGAACAGATCGTTTCATAACAACAAATCAGGATAATCACTGAAAACAGCATCCACGCCCCAGTCAAACAGCTTCAACGCCAAGCGTTTGCGATTGACCGTATACGCTAAAACCAGATAACCCTTTTCCTTCATGGCCCCTACCCTGTCAGCCGTTAACACCCGTTGATTCAAATGGATGGAATAACATTGCAATTCCTCGGCTTGTTGTTGCCAATCCTCTTCCCAGCGATCGAGCAACAAACCAATCGGCATTTCTGGCGCTAAAGAACGATACAGGGTTAAGGCTGCCTGATCAAAGCTCGAAACAAGGGGCGCGGCTTTGTTCGCCGGCCAATAACGATTGATGTAGGACAACACAGTCGCAGCCGTTTGTTCTGACTGGCCCGGATAGGGTTTGATTTCAATATTGGCATTGACATTGGTGAAAGTCAGCCATTTAAGCACCTCACGGAAATGAGGAATTTTTTCGCCGCGAAAATTGCGTGAGAACCAACTGCCGGCATCGAGAGACTGCAGGTACTCGGCGCTGCAAAGCCCAATCTGCCCCTGGCCGTTGGTTGTTCTCTTCAGCGATTCATCATGAAAGACAAAAGGCTCACCGTCAGCGCTTAACATCACATCAAATTCCAGAAAACGACACCCCATGCTTAGGGCTTTATCAAAAGCGGCCAGGGTGTTTTCCGGCGCGTAGGCAGAGGCGCCGCGATGGCCGATTATTTTTTCAATGACTGGGGCTTGCAACAGCATGGCTTGCCTCGCGGTTGGATGCGGCTTCGACCACAGCGGTCATGGTTAATTCATTGCTGACGGCAATGGCGGGAGCCGCAATAGATGCAGCATACATCACCTGAGCTTCTTTCGCCTGATAAGCCCTGGGTTGAGCGACAGGCGCATCCCCATCCGTCATGTACAGACGGTTCACGGTATAATGCTGCTCACCATAGACTTTGTTTAATCGCGCGACTTCCTCATTGACCAGCTGATATAATTTCTGGCGCAACTGCGATTTGACCACCTGAATTTCTTCCAGGCTGGGTTTGAATTCAATCCCGCTGATGGTATAGGTCGCACCCGGTTTGCTGACGTCCTTGGCATTCTGATAAATGTTGGTCAGGTTGGTCTGAGGCACGCGGACCTGGGCGGCAACGTACAATTTATCGAGGCCAGAGTTATCCTGGGAGCGATCGAACTGGGTGATATGCCATTCGCCTTTGGCAATGCGGTTCAGATGATCCATGATGTCTGCCCGCGCCTTTACTAAATCGGCGCTGTTTAATGTGGCGTTGATATTCACGGTCAAAAGAGCTGTTTGGGTGCTTACCCATTGTTTGGCTGACACCTGAAAGTCAATTTTATCAAGCAGCATGGGCGGCGGGGGCGGATTGGCCATGGCGCCAAGCGGGGACAACGCGGCCAACACCATCATTGCAGCAAATTTTTTCATGTGTTTCTCCGGTGACTTTCAAGCGTTTAATCCCTCTAGTGTATACCAAGGCCGTGAGCGAACCAACCAGCCCATTAGAACACGAAAAACACAATATGAATAAAATTAATTTTTAGCGACAAATATAAGGGCAACTTCAAGATGATTGCATTGATTTAGTGCGCGAATGGGACTATAACATGTGCAAGAAAATTTCTTGGAGTTTTACCCATGATGTCTGTTGATACAATGAAAATAAACGAACCCACCACCAGGCAGGATGATTTTTTAGATTACGCACTTTCCCATGGTTTTGGCGACATTCATTTCAAAGTCGATAGCAAAACCGGTATGAAAGCCATTATCGCAATCCACAGCACCAAATTGGGTCCCGCTTTAGGCGGCTGCCGTTTTATTGAATACCCTTCGACAGAAAACGCCATTAACGACGCCATGCGGCTGGCGCGCGGCATGAGCTATAAAGCCGCTTCGGTCAACCTGCCTCTTGGAGGCGGCAAGGCCGTGGTGATCAAACCGCACGGCCCTTATGATCATGAAGCTTACTTTCATGCCTTTGGCGAATTTGTCAATGATTTGGGCGGGCGTTATATTACCGCGCTGGATAGCGGCACCCAATTAAGCGACATGGACATCATTGCCCAGCATACCCCTTATGTCGCCAGTTTATCCAGCCACAATGGTGATCCCTCGCCCTCCACAGCCAAAGGGGTTTTTAAGGGGATTGAGGCCGCTGTTCATTTCAAGCTTGGCAAGGATAACCTCAAAGGCCTGCATATCGCCATTCAGGGTTTAGGCCACGTGGGTTATTTGCTGGCCCGCCATCTGCATGAAGCCGGTGCCAGATTGACAGTCGCCGACGTCAACAAAGAAGCGGTTGAACGCGCCGTAAACGAATTTGGCGCCGCCGCAATCAGTACCGACACCATTCACAAAGTACCCTGTGATGTGTTTTCTCCCTGTGCCTTAGGCGCCATTCTTAACGACATGACGATTAATCAACTGCAAACGACCATCGTGGCGGGGGCTGCCAATAATCAGCTGGCCCACACTTACCACGGCAAGATACTGCATGATAAAGGCATTGTTTATGCAGCGGATTACGTCATCAATGCCGGCGGTCTCATTTTTGCAGCCAGTAAATACTTAAATACCCCGGAAGAGCAGGTAGTGAAGCAAATCAACAGTATCGGGACGTCCCTGATGGAAATTTTTGTCCGTTCACAAAAAGAAAATCGCCCTGCCAGTGAAATTGCCGACACCCTGGCCCAGGAAAAACTGGCCTAACCGATTCAACCGGTAACCGGGTCTTCCCGGTTACCGGTGCTCTTTGGAGTTGCGTCCATGATTAAGCACTTAAACATTACACCTGCCTTATATGACTACATGCTGGATGTGTCATTGCGCGAACACCCCGTCCTTAAAGCCCTTCGCGAAGACACGGCTAAAATGGAGTTGGCCATCATGCAGGTGGCTCCCGAACAAGCGCAGTTTATGCAGTTTCTCATCAAACTCATTCAGGCCAAACGCGTTCTTGAAATCGGCACATTCACCGGCTATAGCGCCCTGGCCATGGCCTTAGCCTTGCCTGAAGACGGCGAGCTCATCACCTGTGACATCAATAAGGAATGGACAGCCAACGCGCCTTCATTCTGGCAGCAGGCAGGACAGGATAAAAAAATCCGGTTGCGTCTGGCTAAGGCTTTAGACACACTGCAACAATTACTCAACGAAGGCTATCGCCATCGGTTTGATTTTATCTTTATCGATGCCGACAAAACCAATTACCTTCATTATTACGAACTGGCTTTGCAATTGGTTAGTCCTCATGGCCTTATCGCCATAGACAATATTTTCTGGGATGGTAAAGTAATTGATTCGCAGGTAAACGACGGCCAGACCCGCGAAATCAGGCGGCTTAATGAATTATTAAAACAGGATGAACGTGTCGACACCAGCCTGCTAGCCATCGCCGATGGACTTTTTCTGGTCAGGCCACGCTCATAACAAACTAACGGCTTTTGAACAGTATTTAGGATTGAGAAGGAAATAACGATGAAAAAATACACGGAACAAAACCCCTGCGGGCTGGATGGATTTGCTTTTCTGGAGTTTTCAGCGCCGGATAAAACCCTGCTCGAACAGCAGTTTAAGGCCATGGGGTTTACAGAGAAAGCCACCCACAACGAACAGGACATTACCCTCTATCAACAGGGCCAGATTCAGTTTATCGTCAATGCGACAACCAATAGCCAGCCTGAACAACATGCCAAAACACATGGTGCTGGCGCTTGTGCCATGGGATTTAAAGTGCACGATGCGAAGCAGGCTTATGCCTATGCAATAGAAAACGGCGCGACGCCTTTTGTTGACTGTGATCATGCGCATCATGGCTTACCTGCAATTGAAGCCATTGGTGGCAGCGTCATTTATTTTGTCGATGACAACACAGCGCCTTTTGCCAATCAATGGCGTATGCTTCCTTCCGCTTCAACACAACCCGGTTGCGGCCTGACTGCCATTGACCACCTCACACACAATGTCTTTCGCGGCAACATGGACAAGTGGGCTTTATTCTATGAAAGGATTTTCAACTTTAAGGAAATCCGTTTCTTTAACATCAAAGGCCAGATGACCGGCCTCATCAGCCGCGCCCTAGGCAGCCCCTGCGGCAAAATCAAGATTCCCTTGAATGAATCCAAGGATGATCAATCCCAGATTGAAGAATTCCTCCACGATTACAAAGGCGAAGGGATTCAGCACATTGCCTTGAATTCCAGCGACATTTACACCACCGTCAATACCTTGCGCAAAGGGGGCGTCAGCTTCCTCGACGTGCCGGATACCTATTATGAAATGATTGAGCAACGCGTCCCCTGGCATCAGGAACCGGTTGCTAAACTGCGGCAGGAAAAAATTCTCATTGACGGCGATAAGGTTCCAGCCGGCGGGTTGTTGTTGCAGATTTTCACCGAAAACGTCTTTGGTCCTGTGTTTTTTGAAATCATTCAGCGCAAGGGTAACGAGGGATTCGGCGAAGGCAATTTCCAGGCACTGTTTGAAGCCATCGAACGCGATCAAATTCGCCGCGGTACGTTACAGGAAGCGCACTGATGAAATTAGCCAGCTTAAAATCGAGAGACAGCCGCGACGGTGAGTTGTGCGTGGTTAATCAGTCCTTAACCCACGCTATCCGCGTGGGCCATATCGCCAGAACACTTCAGCAAGCCCTGGATCATTGGGACAGCAAAGCACCGGAATTAATGGAAGTCTATGAGGCATTAAATGAGGGGAATCTGGCGCATAGTTTCACGTTTGATCCCGCCCATACCACCGCTCCCCTGCCCCGTGCTTACCAATGGGCGGATGGCAGCGCCTTCGTCAACCACGTGGAATTGGTTCGGCAGGCACGAGGGGCGAAAATGCCTGATGATTTCTGGACCGAACCGCTCATGTATCAGGGGGGCTCCGATAGTTTTCTAGGCCCCATGGATCCCATTGCCGTGGCAGATGAGCAATACGGCGTGGACTTTGAGGCTGAATTGGCCGTCATTACAGATGATGTACCCATGGGTGTCAGCGCTGAGCAGGCGGGGCAACACATCAAACTATTCATGCTGGTAAACGATGTCTCCCTGCGTAATCTTATTCCCCCGGAATTAGCCAAGGGATTTGGTTTTTTTCATTCCAAACCGTCCAGCAGTTTTTCTCCTGTGGCCATCACACCGAATGAGTTGGGCAGTCACTGGGATGGCCTACGTGTGCATCTGCCGCTTAAGAGTTATTTAAACGGTCAGTTATTCGGCGAACCCGATGCAGGCACCGACATGACGTTTTCCTTTCCGCAGTTGATTGCTCATGCCGCAAAAACGAGGCCTTTGAGCACAGGCACCATCATTGGTTCCGGCACGGTCTCCAATCGTGATCGCAGTAAAGGTTCATCTTGCATTATTGAAAAACGCATGTTAGAGATTATTGCTGAAGGGAAAGCAACCACGGCGTTCATGCATTTCGGCGATTCCATTCGCATTGAAATGATCGATGATCAAGGGCATTCTTTGTTTGGAGCAATTCATCAAACCGTTGTTCAATATCAAGGATAAACGTGAAACTATATGACTATTTTCGTTCAACGGCGAGTTACCGCGTGCGCATCGCCTTGAACATAAAAAACATCAGTTATGAAACACTGGCAGTCCACCTGGTTAATAATGGCGGCGAGCAGCATTTGCCGCATTATCTGGAAATGAACCCGCAGGGGTTAGTGCCGACACTGAATGAAAATGGTCATATTATCAGCCAATCCTTAGCCATCATTGAATACCTGGATGAGATGACGCCGACACCACCGCTCTTGCCTCAGACGCCTTTAGGGCGCGCGCATGTACGCAGCCTGGCACTCACCATCGCCTGCGACATCCATCCTATAAATAACCTACGGGTCCTTAACCGCTTACGCTATCAATTCGATGCGGATGAGTCACAGGTGCGCGAGTGGTATTTTCACTGGCTCAAACTGGGTTTTGATGCCCTGGAAATCCGACTGCAGCAAATGCCGCATAAAAGTCAGGTTTGTTATGGCAATGACGTGACGCTGGCTGATCTTTGTTTGATCCCCCAGGTTTACAATGCCCACCGTTTTGGCTTTCCTATGGTGAATTATCCTTTAATCAACGCCATCAATGAGCATTGCCTGTCATTAAGCCCGTTTAAAAACGCAGCGCCTGAAGACGCTTAAACATATAAATAAAAGCCATAGGCTAAGAGAATAATGCCAATCACGAGGGCGATGGCTGCCGTAATGTAATAGCCCGGGCCGGCATAAAATGTACGGCTAAACGTCATCATTTTTTCAGGGAATGCCAGCCACAGGACTGATTTAATTAAAATCAGCCAGGCCACCACGGTGATAATGACCTCTTCATCCCAAACCCAGAGGTTATGCACCAGCACCAGGATAATCCCGATGATGAGTGAAAAGGTCGCACCAATCATAATGGCATGCGATCCCTCATGAAGATTGGTCATCAGATTTCGATAGTAATCAGCCCGTGTCAACATGACAATGGCAACAATCAGTAAATAAAAACCCAGAACCTGGCTAATGAGTAATGAATGAAGTGATTCAGGCATGGTCCGCTCCCTGCTGTGTCCATACTTACAGTTTAGACCATGGTGAGCACTCCCTTCTCAAAACCTTTCTTGCAAGAGGGGGTGATCAAAACCACGCCTTTTTCACTGTAGCGGTTGTTACCTTGCCGGTGGTATCGCGCTTAAGAATAGACCACTCTGCCTTGCAGCGCTGCAAATGCCCCATCAGGATTGTTTGGTTATTACAATGGTAGCGTACCGGGAGGTTTTCCACTGTTTCATGTTGACGCGCCGCTTCGCATTGCTCACCGCTGATAAGCTCCACCGCCCAGGGGTAGGTTCTCGACATGTCCAATTCCGTGTGCTGACTGTTATCGGCGGCCTGGCCGAGTTTTAATAGCACACTGCGGCCAACCCAGGGCGATTGCGGGCAAAGCGCTTCGGAATTGTCACTGAATTGTTTAATAAAACAGGGATCAAAAACCTGCCCCTCCGCCAGACAGCGCCAGGCGTCCTCGCGGACTATACGTTGGGACTGTTGCCAGCACTCCCCTGCAAGGCGTTTTTCAATAATTAAGGGGATTTGCTGTTGGGTTTCACCAAAAGGCCTGAACAATTTCAATTCGGTATCCTGTGCCTTAAGTGTGAATGAATAAAGAATGGCTAAAATGATCATTAGAACACGCAGCATGGATTACCTCACTCATTTCATTTAGTGTATTATCCTAACTTAATCGTGGCTTGCACCACAATCGACAAGTATTATGCCAGACAGTGCAAACGCAATCTTCTATTTGGAGTGGATATGACAGAAGTTTATACAATTAAACAGTGTTTAGACGGCGACGTTCCGGTTGACGCCCGAGTCACGGTGAGAGGCTGGGTAAAAACCCGCCGTGATTCCAAAGCCGGCCTTTCTTTCGTTGCTCTGCATGACGGGTCCTGTTTTTCCCCCATTCAGTTGGTGGTCAGTGAACAATTACCCAATTACCAGAATGATGTGCTTAAACTCACGGCAGGCTGCTCAGTTTCAGCAACGGGTAAATTGATTGCCTCACAGGGTAAAGGGCAACAGTTTGAAATCCAGACAGAAAGTCTTGAAGTCGCCGGTTGGGTCGAAAACCCCGACACCTACCCCATTCAAGCCAAGCGCCACACACTGGAGTATTTACGTGAAGTGGCCCATTTGCGCCCCCGCACCAATACCATCAGTGCAGTCACTCGGGTGCGCCATTGCCTGGCTCAGGCCATACACCGCTTTTTTGACGAACAGGGGTATTTCTGGATTCATACCCCGATTATTACCGCCAGCGATTGTGAAGGGGCGGGCGAAATGTTTAGAATCAGTACACTCGACCTGCTCAATCTGCCCAAAACCGCCGAAGGGAAAGTCGATTTTTCCAAAGATTTCTTTGGCCGTGAAACCTTCCTCACCGTTTCAGGGCAATTAAATGTTGAGGCGTATTGTCTGGCCATGTCAAAAGTTTATACTTTTGGCCCCACCTTCCGTGCTGAAAATTCCAACACCAGCCGCCATTTGGCTGAATTCTGGATGATTGAACCCGAAGTGGCTTTTGCAACATTAAACGACATTGCGGCCTTAAGTCAGAACATGTTGCGCTACCTGTGTAAAACCGTTCTCGATGAGCGCAGTGACGACATGGAATTTTTCAATCAATTTGTATCGCCGGGCTGCATTGAACGGCTGGAACACATTGTCGCGTCTGACTTTGAGATGATGAGCTATACCGACGCCATCCATGCCTTAAGCAAAGCGGACAAAAAATTTGATTTCCCAGTCAGCTGGGGACTTGATCTGCAATCCGAACACGAGCGCTATCTGGCGGAAGAATTATGCAAAAAGCCTGTTATCCTCACCGATTACCCGAAAGACATTAAAGGCTTCTACATGCGCCTGAATGACGATGGCCGCACCGTTGCTGCCATGGATGTGCTTGCACCCGGTATTGGGGAAATCATCGGCGGCAGCCAGCGTGAAGAACGCCTGCACATCCTTGATCAACGCATGGACGAGTGCAAGCTGGATAAAGACAATTACCAGTGGTATCGTGATCTGCGCCGTTACGGCAGCGTACCGCACGCAGGCTACGGTTTGGGCTTTGAACGTTTAATCAGTTATGTAACCGGCGTCGGCAACGTACGGGATGTGATCCCATTCCCACGCACACCGGGTCATGCCAATTATTAACGGCCCGCTGCACCTGGCGCCAATAACGGCGCTGGGGCTGCCTCCCTTTTTTCTTCCCTGTCAAACGCTCTGTCATGAAACTTAATGCGGCTGATTTCAGGATGAAAAAAGGACGGGCCAATTCGGCCTATGATTTTGCCAAAATCCACCCGTTGATAGTCTGTACAATGTTCATATTTAATTCGCTCGACGGCTGGATAATTATTAGTATTTAGCGGTTTTGGCATGGTATTACATTGTCCCATTAATTTCTCCTGTGGTTATGAGAATAACATCCCATCCTGAATGGCATAAATTTTATCCATTCGCTCTGCCAATTGTTTATCATGCGTGACAATCACCAGGGCGGTATTGAATTGCTCATTAAGGTTAAGCATCAATTCAAAAATTTTCACGGCGGTGGCATGATCCAGATTGCCAGTGGGTTCGTCTGCCAGTACGCATTTGGGCTGATGCACCAGAGCTCGGGCTATGGCTACACGCTGCCGCTCGCCGCCCGACAATTGCGCCGGTTTATGTGTGACCCGATGGGCTAAACCGACCTTGTCAAGCATCATCAATGCCTGCTCACGGGCAGCGGTAACCGGTATATCGCCCAGCAACAGGGGCATGGCGACATTTTCCATGGCGGTAAATTCCGGCAACAAGTGATGAAACTGATAAACAAAGCCTAACTCGCGGTTACGAAGCTGGCATCGCTTTTTTTCCGTCAGGGATTGCCAATCCACACCCTGCATCAGCACTTCACCTTCACTGGGTTTATCGAGGCCGCCAAGCAGATGCAGCAAGGTGCTTTTACCGGATCCCGACGGCCCAACAATGGCCATGCGATCCCCGGCTTTTACTGAAAAATCAATGCCGTTAAGAACAGACACAATCGCCGTACCGTCATGGTAGGACTTGCTTAAATTTTCACAGGAAAAAATGGTCTCACTCATAATGCAGAGCCTCCGCAATAACGGTTCTGGATGCACGCCAGGCCGGGTAAATGGTAGCGATAAAGCTCATTAACAATGCCAAACCGCAAATCTGCACCAGATCAATCCACATAATTTTTGACGGGAGATAATCGACAAAATAGATACTGGACGACAAAACCTGAACATGAAAGAGCGATTGCAGGTAATTGACGATTGATGTGGCATTGCTGGCTAAGATTATTCCGCCAATTAAGCCCAGGAGCGTACCCACGATACCGACCATTAATCCCTGAACGATAAACACTTTAAGAATCATGGACGGTGTTGCCCCAATGGTTCTAAGGATGGCAATTTCCGCCTGTTTATCATTGACAACCATCACCAATGACGATACCAGATTAAAGGCCGCCACGGCAATAATCAGCAGCAGGATGAGAAACATCATGGTTTTTTCCATCTTCACCGCCTGGAAAAAAGGCCCAAATTGCTCAGTCCAATTGCCCACTTCATAACCATCGCCGAGTGCCTTGCTGATCTCATGGGATAACTCCGGCGCGCGGTACATTTCTTTTATTTTCATTTTGACGCCGCTGACCTGATCGCCCAATTGCAGCAATTTCTGGGCATCGCCAAGGTTGATAAAAGCGAGCTTGGTATCAAAATTAAATCCGGTACCGGCTGAAAAAACACCGACCACTGTAAATCGTTTAAAACGGGGGATCATCCCTGCTGGCGTCACGGTGGCCTGAGGAATCATGATGGTGACCTTATCGCCAATCATTAACCCCAGACTATCAGCCAGGCCCCGTCCAAGGATTAAACCAAAATGCTTTAAATCCTCAAGATCCCCCGCCAGCATTTTTTCCTTAAGGTGTGTAACCGCCTGTTCTTTTTCAGGTAACACCCCGGTCAGGACAATGGGTAGAACCTGACCGTCATGCGTTAGCAGCCCCTGCGCACCCACATAGGGAGCCACAGCCTTCACATCGGGAAACGTCATGAGTTTTTTCTCAAGCGCCTGCCAGTTACTGATTTTGCCATCCAGGCCGCTGACGGTAATTTCGGGCGCCATACCAAAAAAGCGTTTGTGAATCTCTTCATCAAAACCATTCATCACGGATAAAACCGTGATTAAAACCATCACCCCCAATGCAATGCCCAGCATGGAGCTTAAGGAAATAAAGGATACAAAATGGTTTCTCTTTTTTGCCCGGGTGTATCGTAACCCGATATAAAACGCCAGTGGTTTAAACATAGATGGTTTTTTTTGATAAAAAACTATTGTAGTGAAAAAGTCCCGCAAGATATAGCTTACCTTGCATAAATCACGCGTTTATCCTTTGTACGGGACAAAAAAACTGAGATATAGGAATAGAGGGAGAATAACTCGCTGATAACAAAAGAATTTCA
>NZ_LNYA01000032.1:78118-78195 GCF_001467615.1 Legionella erythra
AAACAGCTTTGTACGGGACAAAAAAACTGAGATATAGGAATAGAGGGAGAATAACTCGCTGATAACAAAAGAATTTC
>NZ_LNYA01000032.1:78205-78277 GCF_001467615.1 Legionella erythra
CAGGGCTAACGCACCTGATTTTTAAAACGCTGTAAGAAAAAGATCAAGTGGGTGCAAGAAAAAGATCAGGGC
>NZ_LNYA01000032.1:78287-79500 GCF_001467615.1 Legionella erythra
TATAATCTTTTTGTCTAGAAAAGGTGTGAATATGAAATATATCAGCGAGTTACGAGAGATATTAGGTGAAGAACTCCTTTGGCACAAGTCCCGAATAGATTGTTTTGCTCAGATGTTATTGGCTTTATTCACTGTACGAAGTGTAAATTTAAGTGAAATTGCAGTAGCCATGCAAGGCGGGACTTTGATTGAGTCGCGTTATAAACGTGTGAAGCGTTTTTTTTCAGGCTTTGAATTTGATTTTACGTGCATTTCGCGGTGGATATATCATCTATTTTTTTCCGAAACCCAGCCTGTTTATCTAGCGATTGATAGAACGAATTGGTACTGGGGAAAATCAAAAATCAATATTTTTATGCTATCAGTCTGTTATGAGGGCATTGCTATTCCTTTATTTTGGACGCTGTTAAATAAAGCAGGCAATACCACAGCCAAGGAGCAAGTTGCTCTGCTATCAAAATTTGTTAATACCTTTGGCAAACAGCAAATTCAAGGAGTTCTGGCGGACCGTGAGTTCCCTAATAAGAGGCTTATTGCCTGGTTGGTGGAAGAAAACATCCCATTTTATATGCGAATTAAAGGTAACATGGATGTGTGTATTGGTCGAAAAAAGTTTAAAAAATCAGCTCAGTTATTTTCTCATCTTGCACCTTATCAACAACACGTATTCGGCATGAAAGTACAGATGTTTGGCCAACCACTTTATTTGGCCGGTAGTAAAAATTCACGTGATGAACTAATGATTGTAGTCACTAACAAGCACCCGAAAAATGCGATTGCATGTTACCTACGCCGATGGGAAATTGAAACTCTGTTCTGTGCGCTAAAGTCAAAGGGTTGGCGTTTTGAGGAAACCCATATAGTCAATCAAAAACGAATTGAACGACTTATCGCTTTGCTTGCAGTAGGGTTTGTTTGGGCCCATAAAATCGGCGAGTGGAAAGCCGCTTTAAAACCCATTCCATTAAAAAAACTTCGAAACCAAAAAAGACCGCAATCGAGTTTCTTCCGGTTGGGGCTAGATTGTCTCAGGGATCTTCTAACAAATTTCAAAATCAATACTAAAGCTTTCTCAAAATATGCAAATTGTATTCGGCTAAGTCTAAATGAGAACTGTTTTTAATAAATTGTCCCGTACAAAGGAAAAACAGCAGGGCTAACGCACCTGATTTTTAAAACGCTGTAAGAAAAAGATCAAGTGGGTGCAAGAAAA
>NZ_LNYA01000032.1:79510-79588 GCF_001467615.1 Legionella erythra
TTTAGCCGATCACGGCCTACGCACTTCAATTTTCAATCAAACTGAGCAAATGTTCTAAAAAGGAATTGTCCCATCCAC
>NZ_LNYA01000032.1:79598-107665 GCF_001467615.1 Legionella erythra
TTAAATGAGTTCGCCCGATTTGGTTAAGGTAAACTTAAGGAATTAGGTTTACAATAAAGTTATTGGATACCCGGAGTATTTTCATGCCAAAGAATCAAGAGTTCGCAGCCCTTCTGACTAATCTTAATACTAATACCGCCTTAGCAGCTAATCCAAGGTATAAGGAGGCCCTCGATGCTATATTAAAGAGTAATTACGCCGCCGATGCTAATGCATTTAGAACTGCCATATTTAACTATAGAGATGTATGGATAGCGCTCAGCGGAAATGCTTTTGATGCAAATGATTTCAATCCACCGAATGCTCAAACTGATAATAGTTTATTCAATTCGAACAATAACACGCTAGGCCAGAGATTTGTTGACCTCTATCAATTAGCTGCGAAGAAACGAATTGAATTGGCATTGAGCGAAGCTAATGAAGCCCTTCTCCAGGGCATTATTTATCCAGGAAGCCCGCAATCGGTTCGGCAGCAATTAGCAATTCCTGCAAATGAAACTTTATTTGGCAAAGTGGTTGACTGGAAAGGTAATGGCGATTGGGATGCTAATAATGACAGACACCTACCGCGAACTTCTACGGATGAGATTATATTAGCGGCTAAGAAAGCCTTGTTAATACAGAAAATTAAGGCAGTAAATACTGATCAAGCCAGGCAATATGTTGAAAATTTATTGTTGGCGTCCAATCAAAATCACCAAGTTAACTTCCAAAGAGCGGCACAAGATTTAGGTATTGCGGATGCGAATGTCAGAGGTACATTAACGCCTGATTTGATAACGGGCGGTAGCGAGCTTGAAAAAGCCGCTTTAAGAAAAGCCTTTGAATTAAGAGTTAAGCATCAATTTGGGACGGATTTCAATAACTTGGGCGCTGTCTATGCTGCTTTAGATGTCGCAACGCCACAGTTTAATCCCCATGGTCAAGCCGTAGCAAACGGCATCTATCACCAAAAATTTCAAACGGATGCAGAGGCCAATTGGGCTAAAAGCATTCTAGGGGAGCGGTATTTAAAGGGAATGCTGACCGTCCATGCTAATAGCAATGAACTTTTACAAGTAGCCAACGCAACTACCGATACAGCAACACTACGGGGTGTGATACAACCTCTATTTGATGGGAATAATCGTTACGTTGCTCATGCAGTGAATGATGCCAATGCCAAAGACTTACGTCAAATTGCAGCCATTCAGGCTTTAAAACTGAAAATTGCAGCTTGCAGTGATCCGGCGGCGTTGAAAGCCTTGGCGGATACGCGCGATATGGCTACGTTGCGCTCTGTGCTGGAAAAGTATCCTGCTTTGGGTTTCTCTGGCGCGGCAAACAGTAGCGCACGGGAAATTTTGGCCACGTCCGATGCCAGGCTGTTAACCTCTCTGTTAGGGGCGGCTTATGTTCGCTCCAGTATTAATTCGGCTACGCCCGAGCAATTAATCGCTGCAGTGCCCAATGCCAACTTTACCACTAATTACAAACAACATTTCGGCCTGACTTCTGCTCCGCAAGTGGTCAAACAAGCCGTTGATGTTTATTTCAGTGATGAAGCGAATATCATTAAAACTCGACAAGAAGCGTTGGCTGGCTTATTAAAAGCGAAGGTTGCAACTTTAAGCATCGCCGAGTTGAACGCCATCAGCCAAGCTGCGAATCAGGGACAATTACAAGCCGCGTTGCAAATTAATGGCCTCATGGGCGTTGGCAATACGGCAGCGGATAATTTAATTCCAATAGCTGATCCACCTTATCCTTTACTCCAAGGCTATGCGCGGGCTGAAGAATTGGTTCGTGCCCATGCCGCCGTGAATTTATCGGCTCAGGCGACTCATGCCAATTTCGTTGCTTTAATCACTAACTTTATTCAGAACGGGGTAGACGGTACCCAAGTTTTGTTGCAAGCGCTACCGCCGCAAGATCAAGCGCATTTTCGTAAACAACTCGTTGAATTGCTTATTAAAAATTATCCCCTGGCTTATACAACGCATGCGCCCATTGCGGACCTCAATGCCTTAATGCAGGCCACAGATGCCCATGATGTCCAGGCTAAAATTGATGTCATGTTGGGTGGCGCCGCTATTGATTTGAGTTGGATAGACGAGAGTATTTCTGCTGATTTACAGAGACAGGCGTCTGCGCGATTAATCAGTAGACAAGTGGCTGCTTATTCCGCCTTCCCAGCCGAAGCACACCCCCACTTGCTGGCTTTCATTACTCACTTAAGTCTGGATAAACAAAAAGCGATTTTAGCGAAACCCGAAGTCGTTGGCTCGTTGATGAAAGCGCAAAGCATTGAGGAAATTCGTCGCCTTGTGGGTGCAACAAACAGCAGTGCCAGTGCTTTGGTGGCTGAAAACGAGCGGCTTAATAAACTTAATAAAATTGCTAACTCCGCCATTGCGGCCACTTTGGCCAGCGTCGTTCCGCCGATAACCCTTAGTAATCAACAAATCAATGCAATTAATACTCAATTGCTGGGTCATGTCGACCCTAAAGATTTGTTCAGAAAGGCTAATTATCAGACATTTTTAACTAACTTAAGGGATGATATTCTGCAAGTGCAGCCGGCTAACCGAGCTGCATTTAATAGAGCTTTTGGCATGAATGCACAAGGCACTGCTATAGATAACCAGACCATTAGACAAGCTATAAAAGAGCAACAGGGGTTCAATGCACCATTGATCGACATGGTAGTCAATAATAATCCTAAAGTACCTACTCCCGATGAAATAAAAGCAATAGAATTGTTAATGGCTATTTCTAAAAGCCAGAATTATGCGCAGGGGGATTTGGCGGCTTTTGTGAATGCGATTAACACGTCGGCAACGTATGATGCGTTACTGACTGTAATCACGACTACCGTAGCCATTAATCAGCATCTGGTGGCCGGATGGAAGAAGCACATCACTCCCGAAATGTTTGCCTCTTACAAACAAGACCAAAAGCAACGAGCGTGGTCTAATCAAGGGACCTATGCGGCCGGTATCATGGCGACGGAACAAGGCGAAATCAATACTTTAAAGCAGAGACTGCAAAAGATAACGTCTATCGATAAGTATTACCGTGAAGAGCTTGAACACTTGGGTAAGTTAACACAAACCCAATGGATTAGCCCCGAGTTTGAAGTGGCTGCGCGGCAACAATACAATACGTTATATCCGAAACTGAAAGAATTTGCCCGCGATTGCGACACCATTCTCGAAGAGTTGCGAAGGCAGAAAGCCATCTACGAAGACAAGCTCAATGCGTTACCGGATACATCGGCCATGCCTCAACGCCAGCAAAAAAAGGATATCGACAATTTCCGCAAACAATTAAAGGCTTCATTGGAAAACATTAACAATGGCATTAGCTATTACGAAAAAGCCAGTCTGACCTTAAATGGTAACCCATCGGCTGAAGACGCATTGGCTCGCAAGGGCTTAATTCAGCATCTAGAGGATTGCAAACAGGGAACTAACGTGGTCTTCACTACGTCGGGTATCACCTACAACGATTTCCCCGCCAGTGAGAAAAACCAGCATTTTGCTAAGGGCTATGTACCTGGTGCAGGAAAACAAGCAGGTACGACAAATACGAGCATAGCGACTCAGCCAAACAAAACTTATATCGTGGATAAGCTTCAACCGGGCATGTGTCGTGAATACGTCATGACGGGAACAAAGCAAGTGACTGATAACAGAGGACAACCGGCAACCGCGGCGGATGTGGGTACGTTCATTGAGGAAGCCCATGCTGGCCACTTGGATCCCAAAACGGTGAATAAAAAAACCGAAGTCAATCCTAATGCGACCATTACAGTGGCTCAATTTCCTAAAGATGATAAAAATCAGATTAAATACACCATGGCGATGGCGGCTCAATTGCTCGCTCACTTGGATCATGCGCCTACCAAAGAAAGACCCATTGTCTTGACTGGGTCCAATCCAGTGGAACTAAGGCATTTATGGACGGCTTTGATGGTATTAGGTGAAAATAATCCAAAAATGAAATTTGATCACAATGCCATTAAAGTGAATTCCACGGCCTTTGATCCAGCCAATGAATTGGGTAAAGTATACGGGTTTAATAAAACCGCTCTCTACAATACCTACATGAAGCAACCGACCATTCAACAAATGATTGCGACGATAAAAACCTTTACTGAATCCAAAGAGGCTGAGAAAGGATCGACAAAAGAGGTAACCAAAAAGATTGCCAATCTGTTGCAGCAATTTAAAACAGAGGGCGCTAAACAGACTTTAGATGAAATCGAGACGGCAAATAAAAGAGGACGAGCCCCGGGGCTTAATGGGTAACCTAACCACAGGACACCATGAATAATAATAACCTGCCAATTGGGGTGTTTGATTCAGGAATGGGCGGACTCACGGTCTTGCGTGCCTTAAAGGGCACGCTGCCACAGGAGTCGTTCATTTATCTGGGTGATACAGCAAGGCTGCCCTATGGGACGAAGAGTCCAGACACGGTGCAGCAATACGCGTCACAAATGGCGAGAGTATTGGTTGAACGCTGCATCAAGGCTCTGGTGATTGCCTGCAACACAGCAACCACGGCGGCCTTGCCCCATCTGCAAGCCATGTTACCGGATATTCCGGTACTGGGTGTGGTTCAGCCCGGTGCCAGTGCCGTGATTGCCGCGACCAAAAACCAGCGGGTAGCGGTTTTAGCCACCGAAACGACCATTGCTTCCAAAGCTTATCAACGTTTGATTAACGAGCAGTTACCGGATGCCGTGATTACAGCAAGAGCCTGCAGTGTGCTTGTTGCTTTGGCTGAAGAAGGCATGGTCGATAATGCGGTCGCCAAAGAGGCGCTGCGTCATTATCTGACTGACTTTAATGAACAGGATACCCTGCTGTTAGGCTGCACCCATTTTCCCGTTTTTAAACCATTGCTTAAAACGATTCTGCCGCGGCATGTCACCATTGTGGATTCGGCGGAAGCCACCGCGACAAGCCTAAAGCAGGTGCTTAAACAGACGGGTATTCAAAATCAGGATCATCAGCGACACATCAACTACCTGGTCACTGATTCCGTGGCCCGCTTTCGACAAGTAGGTGAGATTTTTTTAGGCGAAACCCTTAAAACCGAGGCCATTGAACTGGTCGATGCCTGCCCTTAAGGCATTTAAGAGTCGCTGGGTTCAATCTGCTTGCGACGTGCTGAGCGATGACGCGCCAGTTTTTCTACATCGATGTATCGATCCGTCGTGGCGCTGGAACTATGGCCCGCATCGTCGCGCACATGCTCGCGCGGGCGGATTTTAACGTCTTCTGAAATCCCGGTATGCCTTAACCAGTGTACGGTCGCTGAGGCGAGATGCTCAGCCTCTTCCTGTTGATTGCGCGCCTCCAAGTCCATTGCCGCCAGATCAAAACAGTGTTGCACCAACCGTCTTAAGGGAGCTGTGTCGCTCATCGGGCCGTTGCCGCGCAATTTGGGAATGAGCGGTGAGTTATCGGCGGGAGAGGGCAGGGCGGATAGGCCTAAAAATCGGCGCCAGCGTGAAAGGCTTTGTAGCATGGCATCGCTGACGGCAATCTGGCGCTCCTTGTTGCCTTTACCGACGGTGGTAAACCACCAGTTGCCATGATTATCCTTGGCAAAATCATTCATTGTGGGAATCCAGCGGTCACTGGCGGCCAATTCGGAAATACGAAGATAAAGACCAAAAAGCAGGCTTAGAATAAAAAAAGTCCGCTCATGCTTTTCCGGATGTTCATTCGCAAGCTTTTCTGCCGCCCGCAGCACGGCTTCCCATTGGATTAGGCTTAAACGGCGGATGGGGGCGTTTTGCTGGCGTTTGCGGATGTATTTGCTCTTTTGGCGGATTAAGGCTACAGGATTGGCAATTAAATATTCCTCGGCAATCAGAAAGTTAAAGAGGGTACTCAAAATGGCAAATATTTCCTGGATGGCTCCCTGCGATAGATTAAATTGCTCAACCGCCGGGCGAAGCCCTTGTTTGAATGCGGCTTTGCTGACTGTTACCACAAAGGGGCGCCAGTCGGGATTGGGTTGCCTTAAGCCGTCTTTTTCAAGGTAACGCGGGACTTTTTTGATGCTTATCCAGTTTTCCGGGGGATTTTGGCAGAAACGAATAAACTGGTCGATGTCATCGCGCTTTAAATCCTTAAGCGTTATTTTGCGGACATGCCAGCTCCACTGCAATAAACGTTCCGCCTCCCGGCGGTAACTGTTAAATGTACCCTGGCTGCCGGTATAGCTTTTTAAAAACTGCAGGGTGTAATAAAAATCCGGCTGAAAACGGGCATCTGGAAGCACCGCGTGCTCATGGTTTTTATGCAGGTGGCTGATATTATCAAACAGGGGCAGTAGTGTGGTCTTCATCATTCATCACGCGACTTTTTAAGCTTATGCTACTGAGAAATCGCGGCCATCGCAAACAGTCGCTTCCTGTGCTTAAAGCATAAAAGGCTATATTGGTATAAGCTTGAGAAAATAAATGCCCGGGTTATTGATTTTACGCCTTGCTGCTAGTATTATCTGCGCTCTGTCCTAGGACGGGTTACGGGGTGTAGCGCAGTCTGGTAGCGCGCCTGCTTTGGGAGCAGGATGTCGGGGGTTCGAATCCCTCCACCCCGACCATTTCAATGCGCCCGTAGCTCATCTGGATAGAGCATCGGCCTTCTAAGCCGAGGGTAGCAGGTTCGAATCCTGCCGGGCGTGCCAGCCTAGTGCAGATTCTTGAGTGTGTCGTTATGGTGAGCGTAGCTCAGTTGGTAGAGCCCCGGGTTGTGATCCCGGTTGTCGTGGGTTCGAGTCCCATCGTTCACCCCATTTAAAATCAAGCCAAAATACAATTCATGTCGAGATTCAAAGAGAGTCTTTACAAGACACACGTACTGTCCGATAATTCCACCCTGTTTTGCGAAAGTGGCGGAACTGGTAGACGCGCTGGATTTAGGTTCCAGTGGGGTAACCCGTGAGAGTTCGAGTCTCTCCTTTCGCACCATATTCATGTAATTCATCAAGAGGTGACTAGATGCAAGTTTCTGTAGAAACCTTAAACGGTTTGGAACGCAAATTAACGGTTTCGGTACCTACCGAACGAGTTGAAGAAGAGGTAGGCCAACGTCTGCGCGAGCTTGCCCGCAAAGCCAAAGTCGCTGGCTTTCGCCCCGGTAAAGTGCCCATGAATGTGGTAAAAAACCGTTTCTCCGACAGTGTACGTGAAGAAGTCGCCCGCGAAATGGTTCAATCAACACTGTATGAAGCCTTGCAGAAAAACGAATTGGTTCCTGCTGGTCAGCCCATGGTTGAGCCAGAGCTGCTCGAAGCCGGTAAAGATTTTCGCTATACGGCTGTTTTTGAAGTGTTCCCGGTCATTACCATTACTGAACTGAACCAGGATGAAATTGAAGCCATTGAAGCCGAAGTCAAAGACGCCGATGTCGACAACATGCTTGAGAAATTGCGCGAACAGAATAAAGAGTGGCAGGAAGTATCCCGCGCTGCGACAAAAGGCGACAAAGTCGTGATTGATTTCGAAGGTTTCCTGGGTGATGAGCCCTTTGAAGGCGGCAGTGCCAAGGATTATGAATTAATTCTCGGTTCTGGTTCCATGATTCCAGGCTTCGAAGACGGTATTGCCGGTGCCAAGATAGGCAAGTCCACCGATATTAAAGTGAATTTCCCCGCTGATTATGGTCATAACGAGTTAGCTGGAAAAGAAGCCACTTTCAAGATCACCGTCCACAAGGTGTTTGAAGGCCAACTACCTGAATTGAACGATGCCTTTGCTGAGAAATTCAACATCAAGGAAGGCGGCATTGACGCGCTTAGAAAAGACATCAAAGACAACATGACGCGTGAACTTGAGCGTCGTGTCAGCGCCATGAATCGTGAAAAAATCTTCGATAAGTTATTGGCAGCTAACCCCTTTGATTTACCCATGGCCCTCATTGACAATGAAATTGCCCACTTAAAGCATGAGATGTATCATCGTTTATTCGGCCACGAACACCATGACAATGAGAAAATCCCTGATTTTCCTCGCGCTCTGTTTGAAGAGCAGGCCAAGCGACGCGTTCATTTAGGGCTCTTGTTCTCCGAATACGTTAAAAAGCATGAACTCACTGCTGAAAAAGCACGTGTGGATGCTATGATTGATAAATTCGCCAGCGCTTACGAAAATCCGGACGAGCTGCGTAACTGGTATAAAGCCAGCAAAGAGCGTCTGGGTGAAGTCGAAGCCCTGGTCATGGAAGAAGTCGTCGCCGAAAAAATCAGTGAGAATGCGAAACTGGTTAAAAAGAACATGTCTTACGACGACGTCATGAATCCCAAAAAGGATACTGAGAAGAAAGGAGAGTAAGGATGCCGGGCTATTCAGACAACGAAATCAGAAATGCCAGCGGCTTAGTGCCGATGGTGATTGAGCAAACCTCGCGAGGGGAACGCTCATATGACATTTACTCCAGATTATTAAAAGAGCGCATCATCTTTTTACTGGGTGAAGTCGAAGACCACATGGCCAATCTGGTTGTAGCTCAGCTTCTGTTCCTGGAATCAGAAAACCCGGATAAGGACATTTCCTTGTACATCAACTCCCCTGGCGGAGTGGTGACGGCTGGTTTGGCGATTTATGATACCATGCAGTTCATCAAACCAGATGTCAGCACCCTTTGTATCGGCCAGGCCGCCAGTGCGGCAGCTTTGCTGCTTTGCGCCGGTGCGGATGGCAAGCGGTTTTGCCTGCCCAATGCCCGGGTCATGATTCATCAGCCCTTGGGCGGTTACCGCGGCCAGGCGACTGACATTGAAATTCACGCACGTGAAACGCTGGCTGTCAGAGAGCGGTTGAACAACATCATGGGTAAACACTGTAAAAAGACCCCCGATCAAATCATGCGTGATACCGAAAGGGATAATTTTATGAGTGCTACTCAAGCTATGGAATACGGGTTAATTGACAAGGTCCTCTACGATCGGAATGCTCTTGCGAGCGAAGTGTGATTCAGACGGCTACGAAAAAGACAGTCAACTGTTAAGTTTTCGTAGCCGCATTGCCTTTATTTTTTCAATTGTCTAAAATTTTACTAGATTGCCAAAGATAATGGCATAAAGTAAGAAAGGGGTTTATCAATGAGTAAAACTGGTAACAGCGATGGGGATAAAATTCTTTATTGTTCATTCTGCGGAAAAAGTCAGCATGAAGTCAAGAAGTTAATCGCTGGCCCTTCCGTATTCGTCTGTGACGAGTGCGTGGAATTATGTAACGATATTATTCGCGAAGAAACACAGGATGTGGCGGAAGAATCAGAATCCCATTTACCGACGCCCCGTGAGATTTCACAATTCCTGGATGAGTACGTTATTGGTCAACCTCATGCCAAGAAAGTCCTGTCAGTCGCTGTCTATAACCATTATAAGCGCCTGCAGCATAAAACAGAGGACGGCATCGAGCTTGGCAAAAGTAATATTCTGCTGATAGGCCCGACAGGCAGCGGTAAAACCCTGCTGGCTCAAACGCTGGCTCGCCTGTTGAATGTCCCGTTTACCATGGCAGATGCCACCACCCTGACCGAAGCCGGTTATGTGGGGGAAGACGTCGAAAACATCATTCAGAAACTGCTGCAAAAATGCGACTACGATGTGGAAAAAGCCCAACAGGGCATCGTCTACATCGATGAAATTGATAAAATTTCACGAAAATCCGATAACCCGTCGATTACGCGTGATGTCTCTGGTGAAGGCGTGCAGCAGGCCTTATTGAAGTTAATCGAAGGCACCGTGGCATCTGTCCCGCCCCAGGGTGGACGTAAACACCCGCAGCAGGAGTTTTTGCAGGTGGATACCTCCAATATCCTGTTTATTTGCGGGGGCGCTTTCGCTGGTCTTGAAAAAGTCATTCGTGAACGCAGCGACAAATCCGGCATCGGTTTTGCTGCTCAGCTTAAAAACCAGAAAGACAGCAAGGTTAATGAAAAGATTCTTGAGTCCCTGGAATCCGAAGATTTGGTGAAATATGGCTTGATTCCTGAGTTTGTAGGGCGGTTACCAGTTGTCACCACCTTGCATGAGCTGGATGAAGAGGCTTTGATTGACATCCTGACTCGGCCGAAAAACGCGCTGACCAAGCAATTCCATGCCTTATTCAAAATGGAAGACGTAGAGCTAGAATTCCGCGACGAAGCGCTGCATCAAATCGCCAAAAAAGCATTGGAGCGAAAAATAGGCGCCCGTGGCCTGCGCGCTATCCTTGAAAATATTCTTTTAGATACCATGTATGATCTGCCTTCCCTGGATGGGATTAAGAAAGTGGTCATTGATGAGAATGTTGTCAACAATACCGGTAAACCTATCCTCATCTTCGAAGGTGACGAAAACAAGCAATCAGCCGCTGGCGGTTAAGCGCTGATTTTTTACACCTTGTCGTTAGATTGCCATTGATTTTTAAGAAATCAATGGCAAGTGTCCCAATCTTATATGCGTCTAAGCTGTTTTGATATAAATTGGTAAATGATACTTGGGATAATCGTCTGAAGAAGGGCTTATTATGTCTAGTGAAAATAAATTCATATCGAATGAAAGCGAATTGGTGTCGCCATTACCTGTACTGCCACTCCGTGATGTGGTGGTATACCCTCATATGGTTATTCCGCTTTTTGTGGGGAGGGAAAAATCCATCAAGGCCCTGGAAGCGGCGATGGTGGATAATAAACAGATTTTTTTAGTTGCGCAGCGTAAATCATCCAATGACGATCCAACATCGGACGACGTGTTCAGCGTCGGTACGGTGTCGAGTGTCCTGCAATTATTAAAATTGCCTGATGGCACGGTTAAAGTTCTGGTTGAGGGTGAAGTGCGTGCCAAGGTGGTGTCGTACAATCAGGAGCACGGCTACCTGGAAGCCAGTCTTGAGCCGATGCACGAAGTAAACGAGACGCATAAAGAGCAGGAAATCGAGATCATCATGCGCTCGCTGATGTCTCAGTTTGAGCAATACATCAAGCTTAACAAAAAAATTCCTCCCGAGGTGTTAAGTTCCCTTGTCGGCATCGAAGAGCCGGGCCGTCTGGCAGATACCATTGCTGCCCATTTGAGCATCAAGGTGGATGACAAACAGGAGTTGCTGGAAATTGTCGATGTCGGTACCCGCCTTGAGCGATTAATGGCTGCCATTGAAGGCGAGATTGATTTGCTGCACGTTGAAAAACGCGTGCGTGGCCGCGTCAAACGGCAAATGGAGAAAAGCCAGCGCGAGTATTATTTAAATGAGCAAATCAAAGCCATTCAAAAAGAACTCGGGGAGCTCGGTGAAGAAGGCAATGAGATTGAGCAGCTTGAAAATTCCATCAATAAAGCGGGGATGCCTAAAGAGGCCAAGGCTAAGGCAACGGCTGAATTACAGAAATTAAAAATGATGTCGCCTATGTCGGCTGAGGCAACCGTTATTCGCAATTATTTAGACTGGATGCTCAGCGTACCCTGGAAACGTAAGAATAAGATTCAATTTGATTTGAAGAAAGCCGAGAAACTGCTCGACAAGGAACACTATGGTCTTGAGAAAGTCAAAGAACGGATCATTGAATACCTGGCGGTTCAAAAGCGCGTAAAACGCCTTAAAGGCCCCATTTTATGCCTGGTTGGTCCACCGGGGGTAGGTAAAACCTCTCTGGGTCAATCCATTGCCAATGCTACCGGCCGTACGTTTATCCGTATTGCCTTAGGCGGTGTGCGTGATGAGGCTGAAATACGCGGCCATCGGCGCACCTACATTGGCTCCATGCCGGGCAAAATCATTCAGAAGTTATGTAAAGCCGGGGTTAAAAACCCGCTGATTATGCTGGATGAAGTGGATAAGATGGCCATGGATTTCCGCGGTGATCCAGCATCCGCTTTGCTGGAAGTGCTTGATCCTGAGCAAAACCATACCTTTAGCGATCACTACCTTGAAGTCGATTATGACTTAAGCGATGTTATGTTTATCGCCACGGCCAATTCCCTGGAAATTCCCGCACCGTTGCTTGATCGGATGGAGGTTATACGCCTTGCCGGGTATACCGAGGATGAAAAGGTCAATATCGCGTTGACATATCTCATTCCCAAGCAGGTTACGCTCAACGGCCTTAAGTCAGATGAAATCAACATTGGCGAGAGCGCGGTCAGGGAAATTATCCGCCATTATACCCGTGAGGCCGGCGTGAGAAACCTGGAGCGTGATATCGCCAGCATCTGCCGTAAGGTCGTGAAGGAAATTTTATCGAGCAAGAAAACCCGAAAGATCACCATCTCCAGGGCTAATATTGAAAAATACCTTGGCGTTAAAAAATTCCGTTACGGACTGGCCGAGCAGTTTGATCAGATTGGTCAGGTGACAGGGCTTGCCTGGACGAGCGTCGGCGGGGAGCTGTTAACCATCGAAGCCTCCATGATTCCGGGTAAGGGTAAAACCATCCATACCGGGCAATTGGGTGAGGTGATGCAGGAATCCATTCACGCCGCCATGACAGTGGTCAGAAGCCGCGCCAAAACCTTTGGTCTCGCGGATGACTTCTATGACAAGAATGACTTCCACGTGCATGTACCTGAGGGGGCAACGCCTAAAGATGGGCCCAGTGCGGGTATTGGCATGTGTACAGCGCTCGTGTCGACCCTGACTCATATTCCGGTGCGGGCCGATGTGGCTATGACGGGTGAAATTACGCTGCGTGGACAGGTTCTGCCCATTGGCGGGTTAAAGGAAAAATTGTTGGCGGCTCATCGCGGCGGCATCAAACATGTCATTATCCCGGAGGAGAATTCCAAGGATTTGGAGGAGATCCCTGATAATGTCCTGCGAAAGCTGACTATCCATCCGGTGAAGACCATCGAACAGGTTTTAGACATCGCCTTGCAGCGCAGTCCCCGGGTTGATTCGCCCATTTCTGAGGTAAAACCGGTTGTGCCAACAAAAAGTTCAAAAAAAAATAAAAATAAGGATTTACACGCACACTAATAAGGGGTATATTTCATTCCGTTGCCCGCCACTGGCGGGCAGTTCAAGGATGTGGACGCTTAAACCGAGAAGATGCAGTTAATCGACTCAACTTATGGATGAATAACTGGATAGGGGAAAAGATGAAGAAGAGTGAATTGGTAGAAGCAATTGCAAGTAGTGCTGGTGTTACTAAAGCAGATACCAGTCGTGTAATAGATACTTTTATTGCGACTGTGACTGAAGCTTTGAAAAACGGCCACGATGTTGTGTTACCAGGATTCGGTTCATTTACAGTTGGTAATCGTTCTGCTCGTACAGGAAGAAATCCACAAACTGGCAAAACCATTCAGATCCCTGCTTCAAGAGTTGCAAGATTCAAGTCTGGTAAGAATCTGAAGGAAGCGGTACAGGAAGCGTAAGTTTTTTGGGTGCTTAGCTCAGCTGGGAGAGCATCGCCCTTACAAGGCGAGGGTCGCAGGTTCGATCCCTGCAGCACCCACCAAGAATTGGAGTGGTAGTTCAGTTGGTCAGAATACCGGCCTGTCACGCCGGGGGTCGCGGGTTCGAGCCCCGTCCACTCCGCCAGATTAACGCGCCGTATGGCGCGTTTTTTTTATCAACCGAGTTAATCTGAATTTCTTGCGTATTTACAATAAAATATGGAACTTCGAATATGTTGCAAAAGTTAAATGAACGCATACAGGGCGTGGTAGCCTGGGTAGTGATTATTCTGATTGCAGTTACCTTCACGTTATTCGGAGTCGACTATTATATGCAGTCTCATCAGGCATCAGATTCTGAAGTGACCGTTAATGGTGAACCCATCAGCAAACAAGCGTTTGAGATCAGTTATCGCCGTGCCCGCCAGCAGCGCGATCCTTCGCAAATGACAACAGCCAGTGAAGTGGCTTTGCGCAAGGAAATACTGGAAAACATGATTGTCAATCAAATTACCGTGCAAGCCGCCAGAGCGGCTGGCTTTGAGGTCAGTCCGGAGCAGGCTAACGCCGCGATTGTCAGCATTCCCCAGTTTCAACAGGATGGCCATTTTTCCACAGAACGTTATCAACAGGCCTTAAGCGGCGCCATGTTTACACCGGAGTCTTTCCAGAAAGAAGTGCGTCAGGGCATGTTGCTGAATCAGCAACGTTTTGCTTTCATGGGTAGTGCCTTTGCCTTACCGGAGGAAATCAAGCGTTTTGTTAAATTGTACATGCAGACCCGTGACTACAATTACATTGAAATCCCGACATCGCTGTTTACCGGCAACATTAAAATCGACGATGCACAAGTAGCTGCTTATTATAAAAAGCACCAACAGAACTTTATTGAACCGGAAAAAGTCAGCATCGAATACATTCGCCTCTCCATGCAGGACATCCGAAAATCAATCCAGGTAACCGACAGTGATATTCAGCGTTATTACGAAGACAATCAAAGCAATTTCCTGACACCCGCTCAATGGCAGGTGGCGCACATTTTATTTGCCATACCCGACGATGCCAGCGTGGAAACGGAAAAACAAATCAAGCAAAAGGTCGATGAAGCCTATCAGGCGCTTGAAAATAACCCCATGCAGTTTTCTCAATGGGTAAAAACCATGTCGGCCGATAAATTGTCCGCAGCCAATGACGGCGTTCTACCCTGGATTGTGGCAGGAAGCACCGAATTTGATAAGGCCCTGTCCGGCCTCACTCAACCCGGTCAAATTTCTGCGCCATTTAAAACAGCCCACGGTTATGAAATCTTTAAACTGGTCGCTTACAAGCCAGCAAAACTTAAACCGCTTGCCGAGGTGAAGAAAGAAATCTCCGAGCAGCTATCTGCTGAACTGGCACAGGCCAATTATGCCCAGGTGCTTGAGCAATTGACGGATCTCAGCTACCAGACACCGGATTCCCTGTCACCGGCAGCTGATGAGCTTAAATTGAAAATTGAGCAGACCGAACCCTTTACCCGTCAGGGTGGCCAAAGCGACATTACCCGCAATAAGCAACTTGTTAATACCGCATTCAGCCACGATGTGCTGGAGCTGGGTAATAACAGCGAACCGGTTCAGTTGGACAATGACAGTGTCATCGTTCTGCGGGTGAGTAAGCATATTCCTGCTTCCAAAAAGCCCCTGGAACAAGTGAAAGAAACCATTGTTAAAAAATTGACTCTGCTGCAGGCACGTAAAGAAGCAAAACAGTTAGGCCTGGATCTGCTCTCTACCAAGGCTGATAAAGACAAGCAGGAAAAAATCATTGATGAGAAAAAACTGACATGGCATGAAGTGGTACAAGCCACACGGGATAACGATAAAGCGGATGCCATGATCAATGATCTCGCATTCAGTCTGCCGCGTGTCAACAGCCGCGAAGGGCGTAGTCTGGTCAATGGCGACTACGTCATCGTTCAGCTTAAAAAGATTAATGATGGCCGTTATGCGTCTCTGGATAAAGAACAACAGGCGAGCCTGGCGCAACAAATTGAATCGAGCTACGGCGTCATGGATTATGATCTCTACGTTAATAGCATTATTGCCAAAGCCAAGATCGAGCGGCATCAGTAATTGGTTAGCGTTGTACTAGGGAGTGTGGTGTATGGTTAAAAAATTTTCTGATAACATGCTGTCCCAATTATATTTAGGATTAGCAGCGGATTATAAAGCGCTCAGTAAAAAGTCCCCAGCATTAACACCGGAGCAAATCTATTGGACGCTGTATTTTAAGGTATATGGTGAGCTGGCTAATAGCAACTCAGCTTTTCATGAACTTGATTATGAAGGACAGGGCAAGACATGGGCTGTATTTAATGCCTTTATTGCCTCCACGCCGCTGTATAAGAATAATTTTGCCCAGTTACAGCAATTTCGGCGTGAACAAGCCATTAAAGACAAGCTTAAGAAAAAGCAATCAGTCATTTTCATCATCGATTCCGAGCCTTATTGTCGGCATAATGTTTTTTTTGATTGGGCCATGCTCAACCTCTATTTCAGCAGTCTTCATGCGCACCATCATCACGGTGGCTGGAGGGGCTCTCATCATCATGGGCATAGCAGCAGTGACAGCATCAATGGCGAGGGTCTTGCCTTCCTGATTCTGGTGGTACTTGTGCTTATCGCGGCTGTTCTGGCCTGCCTTGCTTTATATTATATGCTGAGTCAAACCCTGAATAGCCTTGAGCGTTTTGTCTGGAATGAAGGCTGGCTGCAGGCGTTTATCACCCTGTCCAGTATGGCGGCTTGCACGGCTGCAGGCGCCGTTCTTGGTATGCTTGTGGTTGCTTCGCCTTTGTCAGCCCTGATATTGGCAGCGGGCATCAATAATCCCGTGGGCTTGGTTATTTTTACAACCGTTTGTCTGTCCCTGGCATTGGGAGCCTTGGGCTGTTTTGCGACGAATGCCTTGCAAAAGCACCTTTTGAAAGACAAGGATGCGATTGATCCCATGGATGCCTGCCGTTTTCAACTCACAGACTCCGAAATCGACCATTTGTGGGAGTTGGGACTGGATCCCATTACCATCAAATGCGCCATCACGGCCCTTCGTGAACAAATGGGCGAGGAGCCGGTGCCTTCTTTATTAAATCGTTTGTTTACAACGCATGGTAAAGAGAAACAAGCGCTGTTGGCTCAGGTTCGTCAGTTAAGACGCGGTGAGTTAGAAGAAATTACCGTGGATGACATGACGTTTAATTTACGTCGGCCCCAAGTCATGATACCTGCTTATTACTATGACGCAGGCAACCAGGCTTATGTTTATCATACAGCTAATCTCTATCCGCAATTCAACGTTCCTCAGCAGGGTGTTTACATGGACTCTTCCCATCAACATGGGCATGCGTCCATGAAGCCCCTCTCCCCGGAATTGCCGCCTCCTTATCCGGCTGAGGGACAACAGCCATTTTATAACGCAACTGCCCCTAGTTTCGGGTAGTCTGTCTACACGGTATGCCTGCTTTCCGCGCCTTGTGCGCGGATCCAGTTCTATCTTGATTTAAGATAGAATGGATGCTGTGAATAAAGTACAGCACGTCGGCATACAGGACGTTAGACCCAAACATTAATGTCGCACACGTAGGTTAATCCCCTCTGGATGGCCTTGTCCCTAATAATGTTTTGCCCGCGCAGACAGAGTAGTGTATGAGGTTAGCCCTTTGGAGTCTTGTTCCGCAGACAAGGCAATAGCAAACCTTAATCTCGTCTGGATGGTTTGCCTCTCTGCAAGTGTCCTGAATGTCTTGCCCGCGCAGGCGGGCATCTATCCATTTGTCCGAAGACCAATAAGGGATAATGACTGAAAATGGCACCCATTGCGGGATTATCCCAAGTATCCCTCATCCGGGATCCTAATGGATGCCCGCCTGCGCGGGCAGGACAAAGTAGTGTAGAGGTTAGTCCTTGAAGTAGTGTAGAAGGTTAGCCGTTTGAAGTAGTGTAGAGGTTAGTCCTTTGGAGTAGTATGAGGCTCGCTCTTTGGAGTCTTGTTCCGCAGACAAGGCAATAGCAAGTCTTAATCCTTTCTGGATGGTTTGCCTCTCTGCAAGTGTCCTGAATGTCTTGCCCGCGCAGGCGGGCATCTATCCATTTGTCCGAAGACTAATAAGGGATAATGACTGAAAATGGCAACATCGCCGGACTTCTGGCTGGCTTGGTTATCGAATGCTGGGTTGCCCGCTTTCGCGGGTACCCAAATCAAGAGTAAGAGCGTGAACCTTACTCCATTAAATCAGACATGGAAACGGCATGATAACCCGCATCCACATGGATGACTTCAGCGGTAATGCCTGATGCCAAGTCGGAACAGAGAAACGCAGCCGTATTGCCCACTTCTTCAGCGGTGACATTGCGGCGCATGGGCGTCATGTTGGCATAGGCAGCTTGCATTTTTCGGAAATCCTTAATGCCTGCAGCAGCTAAAGTCTTTATAGGGCCTGCGGAAATGGCATTCACACGGATGCCCTTGGGGCCCAGGCTTGCGGCTAAATACCGTACTGAAGCTTCCAGACTGGCTTTGGCAATACCCATGACATTGTAGTTGGGGACCGCCTTCTCGGCGCCATAATAACTTAAAGTCAAAACTGATCCGGTATCGGACATCATGGGCAGGGCGGCTTTGGCTAAGGCCACGAGGCTGTAAGCACTGATATCATGAGCAATGCGGAACCCTTCACGATTCACGGACTCCACAAAATCACCGCTAATTTGATCGGCCGGAGCAAAGGCAACGGAATGAATCACGATATCCAGCTTGTCCCACTGATTCCCTAATTGCTCAAAAACAGCCTGAATGTCCTGATCGCTGGCCACATCGCAGGGGAGTGTCAGATTGGAGCCAAATTCAGCAGCCATGGTTTCCACCCGCTCCCGCAGTTTTTCATTTTGATAGGTAAAGGCCAATTCGGCACCCTGCTCGTGGAAGGCTTTGGCGATGCCGTAAGCAATTGAACGATTACTGGCCAGGCCAACAATCAGGGCCTTTTTTCCATTTAAAAATCCCATCATACACTCCTCTAATCTTTTTTATGAGTCGCAAGCAGTTCACGCATTTTGGCTTGAATCATGTCGATAGCAATTCGGTTTTCACCGCCGCGGGGAACAATAATGTCCGCATAACGGCTTGAAGGCTCGATAAATTGCAGGTACATAGGCCTTACGGTGGTTTCGTATTGATGAACCACGGATTCAAACGAACGATGTCGTTCAACCACATCACGTTTTAAGCGACGGGTCAGGCAGACATCTAAGGGCGTTGACATGAAAATCCGAATATCCATGATTTCACGCAAGGCTTTGTCGCTGAATAATAAAATACCTTCCAGAACAATAATCGCATGTTGACCCACCTTGCGGGTTTCTGGCAAACGGATGTGTTTGGAATGGGAGTAAATAGGAATTTCAACGGATTCGCCATCCTGCAGGCTTTTGAGATGCTGGCACAGCAGCGCGTGATCAAAGGCATTGGGGTGGTCGTAATTGATTTTTTCCCTTTCGGCAAAAGGAAGATGGCTGTTGTCTTTGTAGTAGGCATCTTCTGAAATGACAACAACCTGCTCAGAGCCGAGTTCATTGACAATGGTATTGGCCAAAAGGCTTTTGCCGGAGGCGGAAGGACCTGAAATCCCAATAATAATCGCTTTTTTACTCATGATCGTTTCGTACTTAAATTTGTGCAAATGGTAAGCGTTTACGATGATAAATTCAATCGAAAACGCATGCAAAAGACGGAAAGTGTATTAAATTGATGCATTATTCATGACGCTGCCTCTTTAATAAAACATACAAGGCCCCCGTGCCGCCGTCTTTGGGCTTGGCGCTATGGAAAGCAAGCACGGTGGGAATCTGCTTGAGCCAATGATTAACCAGGTTTTTTAATACAGGCGCCTCGCCATGCACACCGCCTTTGCCATGAATAATCAGAATTGAGCGATGCCCTGCCTCGTATTGTCGAAGGATAAAGGCCAGAAGTGTTTCACGTGCATCTTCCGTGGTTAAACCATGCAAATCCAGTTTGGCTTGCCACGGGATGGTTCCTGTTTTTAATTCGCGGAAGCGTTTGGCCGGAATGCCGTGACTCACGTACGATAAGGTCGTGTGAGCCAGTACTTCGTCAGTATAATAGCTGGAGAGCGTCATGCCTGGGGGGAGGGGCTTATTACTTACGGCCAGTTTGCGTGGCATGGTCTGACTTTGGGGGGCGATAAACTCTCTCCGCGGCTTGGCTGTGCCCTTTAGCGGTTTAACCGACTGCATGGCCTGACGAAACAAAGCTTTTTCTTCATCAGATACCCCATCATCCGCCATGACTGAACCCCAATATAGATATCTTTTAATTATACTCAATCAGACTCATAACATCACCTAAACGGTGAGACGGAATTTTTGTTCTAAATTTGATCAGCTCGTGATATAATGGTTCAAGTTATTTACATGGGAGTCTTTATGCCTAATACCAATCCTCCGACCATTGTTGAGCTAAGTTTAACTTCTTCAGAAAAGCGCGATGAGACTGGATCGTCCGGTTTGCCTTGCTTCGAACTCGTCAAGGCGAGTCAAACCCATGCGAGTACCGGGACTGAACCAGAAACCCTGCCCCCCTATTTTGAATCACCTGACGATGAGCAGGCCCAGACATCATCTTATGTGAAATCTGAAAAAACAGAAGCCGACATTGACCTCGTTGTAAGCGATAACGATGAGTATGACCGCAAAACCAAGGTAAAAATTGGTTCGGGTTCCTATTCTGTAGTGTATAAAATACAGAACATCAAAACCAACAAGTGGGCTGCAATCAAAGAATTGCATGAGGCTATGGATGAGAATAAAACAGTCGAGAATGACGCAAACATCCTGGAACGATTTACCCATAAAAAGAAAGCGACGGTACATGAAGGACAGTATACGGTTGATTTTCTCGGGCGTGTTGCACTCGAAGGTAAATTTTACCTGGCGATAGAATACATGCCCGGAGGTGATCTGGATGGGTTTCGTAGCAATTTTAAAGCCATTCCCTGGAAAAATTGGGATGCTTATTGGAAAATCGCTTACCCCATTATGCTCCAATGCCTCAAAGGGCTGGATTTTATTCACAGCATGGGCATAGCCCATCGGGATATCAAACCGCATAATATCCTGTTAACTGCAACGCACGAACCGAAATTCTGTGATTTTGGCCTGGCAGAAAAACTGGGTAGTCCAGCGAGAGCGGTTGGCACACCACTTTACTGTGCTCCGGAACTGATTGAGTTACACAGACTATGTCAAAAAGCCAAAGGGACCAAAGAAAAAGTAGCCACCGAATTGAAAGTTTCAGTTAGCGCTGATTATTTTGCCCTGGGTGTGACTTTCTGGGAGTTGGCAGCCCGCGACGAAGTCTATGAAGATGAGATGGAGCAATTATACCAAAATCGGGTTGTTAATGGAGAGCGTTATAACTTACCTGAGCAATGCCCGGTCAAGGTTTCTACCATTATTCAGTCGTTATGGCATCAGGAACCCGCTAAACGGCATATACCCAATGATCTTGAACAGGAAAAAAGCAGCGCATTGGTCTTAACTAATTAAATAGTAACGACCCTCTCTTCATGGATGCAGTTGCGATAAGCAACTGCGCCTACGCTCCGCGCCTTGTGGGCAGAACCCGTGGTTGGGATTGCGGCCGATGGGTACCGCGGCCAAGCCGCGGTACGTGGGAGCCAGGGTATCGTGTCTACGTTCCGCGGCTTGTGGGCAGAACCCCGTGGTTGGGATTGCGGCTTGTGGGTACCGCGGCCAAGCCGCGGTACGTGGGAGCCAGGGTATCGTGTCTACGTTCCGCGCCTTGTGCGCGGAATCCAGCGCTCACCTCAATTTCAGATCCCGCGAATGCGATACATAACCTAGCAGCAGGCATAAGAGCAGCTTTTATGGTCAAATCAAGATTCTATTTACATGTAAGCGCGGCCATACTCCTGTCAGGGCTTTGGCATTTCACTTTCTCTCGACTGGCACTAACAGAATATGGTTTAATTGACGCACAATTTAGGATAATTCTGTGCAATTCATTAGCCAAAGGTACATATGACACTCCGGACTTTACCCGACACCGCTGAATTGGTGACTATTCTTGATTTTATTCGCTATGGCGTAAGCCAGGCAAATGCCCATGAACTGCATTATGGCCATGGCACGGATAACGCCTGGGATGAAATGGTGGCTCTGGTGCTTGGCCATTTAAAGCTGCCATCCGATTACGAGACGTCATTCTGGCAGGCGCGGTTAACTCAAACGGAAAAAGAGGCACTGACGGCGCAATTGACGCGCCGGATTGTGAATAGAATCCCGGTGCCTTATTTAATTCAACACACGACATTCTGCGACTTACCGTTCTACGTGGATGAGCGAGTGCTTATTCCGCGTTCACCGATTGCTGAATTAATCAACCAACAATTTTCCCCGTGGATTGACAGTTCGCGGGTGCGGCGTATTCTCGATTTGTGCACTGGCAGCGGCTGTATTGCCATCGCCTGTTGTTATGCCTTTCCTGAGGCGGAAGTGGACGCGGTTGATCTGTCTGAAGAGGCACTGGCTGTTGCCGCCATCAATCAGGAACATCATGGGCTTGATGAGTCGCTTAACCTCATTCAATCGGATTGCTGGGAAAATGTCCCTGCCGTACGCTATGACATCATCGTGTCTAACCCCCCTTATGTGGGTGAAGAAGAAATGCGGACGTTACCGCCGGAGTACCGGCACGAACCGGCCATGGCCCTTGAAGCGGACAATAACGGCCTGGCTCTGGTTGAAAAAATACTGGCCAATGCCCATCATTATTTAACCGATCATGGCATTTTAGTCGTGGAAGTGGGTAATAGCGAAGAAGCGCTGTGTGAAGTCTTTCCCGATCTGGATTTCACCTGGCTTGAGTTTGAAAATGGCGGTCAGGGCGTTTTCCTGTTAACACAAGACCAGCTTAAACGCTATTTTGGCAAATAAAGGAAAGCAATCATGAGCGGAAATACCTTTGGCCATCTGTTTCGCGTCACAACCTTTGGCGAAAGTCACGGCAAGGCTTTAGGTTGTATCGTCGATGGTTGCCCGCCCGGTCTTGCCTTAAGTGAAGAAGCAATACAGCCGTTTCTTGATAAACGCAAGCCTGGCCAATCCAAATACACCACGCAAAGACGCGAGGCCGATGCGGTAGAAATTTTGTCTGGGGTTTTTGAAGGCGTGACCACGGGTACTCCCATTGCGTTGCTGATTCGCAATCAGGATCAACGCAGCAGTGATTATGAAGAAATAAAGCATTTATTTCGTCCCGGCCATGCTGATTTTACCTACCATCATAAATACGGCCATCGTGATTATCGCGGTGGTGGCCGTGCTTCAGCCCGGGAAACGGCGGCACGTGTAGCAGCAGGTGCTATTGCCCGCTTGTATCTGCAACAGCATGCTGGCATTGAAATTGTTGGTTTCCTGCGGCAAATGGGTCATTTAATCCTGGATTTTGCTGATGATAAAGAAATCCATCAAAATGCTTTTTTTTGCCCTAACGCTCACCAGATTGATGAGCTTGCACAATATATTGACCAATTGCGTCGCGAAGGGGACTCCATTGGCGCCCGGGTGAATGTTATTGCCAGGCATATGCCGATAGGGCTTGGTGATCCGGTTTTCGATAAACTCGATGCCACATTGGCTGCGGCCATGATGTCGATTAATGCAGTGAAGGGCGTGGAAATTGGCTCCGGGTTTGACGTGGTGACGCAAAAAGGGAGCGAACACCGTGATGAAATGGATAAAGCAGGTTTTTTAAGCAACCATGCCGGCGGCATTTTAGGCGGGATATCCACCGGCCAGGATTTGGAAGTCAGTATTGCGCTGAAACCGACGTCCAGCATCATTAAACCGGGTAAGACACTAAATACCCGGGGGGAAGAAGTAACGGTTATCACCAAGGGCCGCCATGACCCCTGCGTGGGCATTCGTGCCGTTCCCATTGCCGAGGCGATGATGGCATTAGTCCTCATGGATCATTATTTACGCCACAAAGCACAGAATGGAGGTTAAGGCCAATGGCCTTGACGCGGCTGTGAACTTTCACCAAGATTTGAAGATAAACGATAAAATTTCCAAAAAGAGGTTACTATGAGCAGACGGCTGAATGTGGCGATTGTCGGGGCAACAGGTGCTGTGGGTGAAACATTCCTGACGGTTTTACAGGAGCGGGATTTTCCGATTGATAATCTGTATCCTTTAGCCAGTGAGCGTTCAGCTGGAAAAACGGTGGTATTCAATAACCGTGAACTGGACGTGCTCAATCTGGCTGATTTTGATTTTTCAGGCGTGGATATTGGTTTATTTTCAGCCGGCGGGTCGGTTTCCAAACAGTATGCCCCCATTGCCGCTGCCGCTGGATGCGTTGTCGTCGACAACACGTCCTGCTTCCGCTATGAGCAGGATATTCCTCTGGTTGTGCCCGAGGTCAATGCTCATCGTATCCGCGAATATACTCATCGTGGGATTATCGCCAATCCCAATTGCTCCACCATCCAGATGGTTGTGGCGTTGAAGCCCCTGCATGATGCGGTGGGTATTAAACGCATCAATGTGGCGACTTATCAGGCGGTTTCCGGCACGGGTAAAAAGGCTATCAGCGAACTCATCCACCAAACCGGAGAATTGTTAAACGGGCGGCCGGCCAAAGCCAAGGTTTACCCGCATCAGATTGCGTTTAATCTATTGCCTCATATTGATGAATTTATGGAGAATGGTTACACGCGGGAAGAAATGAAAATGGTATGGGAAACCAAAAAAATCATGGAAGATGACACGATTCTGGTTAACCCCACCACGGTCAGGGTGCCTGTCCTGTATGGTCATTCTGAAGCCATTCATCTGGAATTAAAAAAACCGCTCAGCGCCGATGAAGCCCGCAAACTGTTAACAAAAGCCCCCGGGGTGAAAGTTGTGGATGATCCGGCTAAATCACTCTACCCCACGCCTTTTACGCATGCCGTCGGTCATGATGACGTGTTTGTCGGCCGTATTCGGGAAGACATCACCGACCCGTGCGGTTTGAATTTATGGGTCGTCGCTGACAATATCCGTAAAGGAGCGGCCACCAATGCCGTACAGATTGCTGAAATACTGCAACGTGAGTATTTATAATTTATACTGTGTAGTATGAGTACTAAACCAACCATTCCTAACGCCTTCACTGGCCGCCAGGCGGCCGGAATTACGGTTGCACCGGATTTGGGTGCACTGGCAGGCGGCACGGAAGTAACGATTACCGGTCCCCATTTAAGTGCTGCCATCGGGGTTATGTTTGGCGGCCGGGCGGCTCTGCGCTTTAAGCTGGTCAATCCCACCACAGTAACAGCGGTTACTCCGGCTGGACGCGGCATTGTCGATGTTGTGGTGGTGACGCGTCATGGACATATCACTCATCACGATGCGTTTACCTACAGTGAATTACCTCAGGTAAAACGCACAGGCTCTTATCTTGCCGATGAAACCGGCAGTATGGAGCGCAAACGTCGCTTGATGGAACAGGAAGGGCATCGTCAACTGGCAAGAGTCAATGCCCGTGAACATGCCGACGAACAGCTGTCCAGCGCGCCGGAAGGCGAATTGCAAAATTCGATTCAACAACATCCCTGGCTGGACGCCCAGCGTTTTGACGGCATTGATCCAAACTTAAATCCAGAGCCGCCGCTCAATACCGAAGCCCGTCGCGAATTCGACAATGAACGGCGGGAGCAGGAAATGGAGAAACAGTTGCGGTTGGGAAATATGCCCAAATTCACCACCGCGCCTAAACCACAGGGGCCTTAATCCATGACTATCGCCAATGACATAATCAGTTGCCGTATGCCTGATTTTGAGCATTACCTGCGATTGGGCGAATCCCTTGACGACATTGATGAATACGGCTTCACGCCGTTGATTGAATGTGCCATTACCCGTCAAGCCCATATTGCCGAGCAATTAATCAAGCGGGGTGTGAATGTTAATAAAGCGGATGTGACTGGCAGAACACCGCTTCATTGGGCCGTTGATAATCAGGATATGGAGCTGGTGCGTCTGCTTCTGGAACATCAGGCCGATCCCAATGCCTATACGCATTCCGGACTCTCGGTGCTGGTTTATCCAGTCCTTCGTGGTCAGGATATGTTGAAACATTTACTTTATCAATACGGGGCAAAACTTGATTTTGCTCTGGATTTCATTCATGGCAAGTTGCTTGGCCATCGTTATGAATTAAAAGGCGATGTGGATATTGTCAATGCCAAAGGCGAGTTCATCGAGCTTGATTACGAAGGCTTTATTCTTGAATTTACAGTGGCGGTCATCAAGGATTCCCTGCGGCGTTTTACCAGCAGTTACTCAACCCGTCACTTACGGGAGCACTTTCCCTTCTTACATGAAATCATGGATGGCTTGGGAACAGCGGCGGAGTTGCTCAAATTTCAACATTACCCTCATCTTCAGGATGAACAGTTTCGCCAAATCGATCGCTTAAGGCAGGCTCCCCTGTTGATTTTACCGGCAGCCAGCCGTGGGCATGCCATGGCGTTTATTCGCTACAGTGAATGGTGGGCTAAAATTGATCGGGGTGAGAACAGCCTGAAAGAGGGCAGTGTTAATATTTATCGCATCACACGGCCAGACGCCTTTAATCTGCAATTCCTTAAGGAATTTCTTTACCGTAAGCAGGGCCGTGCGTATTTTCATCAAACCATTAATCAGAAACTGGGGTTAGTCCCTGTGGCACAAATACCCATCAGCTCCCAGATAAGTGGAAACTGCTCATGGGCAAATATTCAATCCGTGGTCGCTGTCGGCTATGCCTTGCAGAAAATGGCCGTGAGTGGCCAATTGAATGACGATGAAGCCCTGACGCTTTATGACACCTGGGTGGAGTGGGATAAAGACCGGGCGCTTGATGAGTGCGTGCATCGCTTTTATCTGGCCAATTCTATTCGAAAAGCCAGCTTTGCCGCCATGTTAGGGGCGGTACTTTTTCAGGCCTGCGATCACAGCAAAGCCCATCATATTGCCCGTGCCGAAAAAATATTAACCATACTCAATTTGCCGGAATATTATTATATTCTGCAAAGTTATCTTGAAACCTATTGCATCAAACGCTTAACCCGTCGCGGCAATAATTTGCTGAAGCTGCTGGATGACTGCGGCATTAATCCCAACATCGGGGTTACGCCGATTGCAACGGGATTGGAAGATACCTGATTGGACGTCTATCCCGTGCTGTTAAGCTCGGGATAGGTGCCGTCAATTTCAATTGATCGAGTAATCAGTAGGTATAATTAAGATGTCTTTGCCGCTTTCAGGTTTGAATTGAGTTTTGAGCCATTCAACAAACTGTTGAGTACTCGTTAATTTGTCGCGATGCTCAGCGAAGAAGACATTGCGGTGCTGGCTAATGACGGTGGAGACTGGCACCTCTGTCTTTGTTGAGGTGCTTTTAAATTTGATAGCCGCCTGCCAATCGTTGATTATCTTTGGAATATCCACTTCCTCTTTTGTGTTGAACGCGTTGCGGAGGTCGTCTTGTAATAGCTGCAAGGCTTCAATTTTGGCTTTCGGGCTGCTTAAGAAGGGGTTGTAACGGGTGGACTGTAAATGCTTAATGTGGGCGTCAATTAACTGTTGTATTTTGTAATAAACGCTAAAGTGTGGGTCCATTTTTAAATGCTTTTCGATAGCTGCGTCGTAGACATCCTCAGATTCTATTTTTTTAATCGTCAAGGTACTAATGGGTAAGCTGGGCTTTTTATCCAACTTGTCGATGCCTTGGATCACATCAATATTATCGTCGACAACCAGAATGCTGCTCACCCATTCAGGCTTGTGGTGCAGGAAGAAATCAAGCATCAATCCTTTGGTGTGACCGCGTTCCTGACCTGATTGTTTAGTTGGATCCACAAAACCCAGTTTAGTGGCGAGATGATCAACAAAAACTTTGGTATAAGAACTACGTTCCAATAAATGACCAGGCAGTGCGGCTTCTTCCAGTTTTTCAATGGTACTGCAAGCCTTGAATGCTTCAGCATAGCTGCATCCTGGTCGATTTGCCTCAGGGTCATATTTTACCATGCCCTCTAAAAAGGGATTTGCCTCGACAAATGAGGTTTCTCTGATCTGCTTATCAAATTCTTGCCCTTCAAATCTGCCTTTATAACCTGAAAACGCTTTATCAAGTTGGGCCGCCTGTTCGCCATTTAATTGGGACCATAGCAAATCATTGGGTGTGATCACACCATGAACTTTAAAACCTCTGTTTTCAAGGAAACGAACCAGCTTAATGCGATCCTGCATGCTTTTGCCATTAAAGCGCATGTCAGTAAACAGATAAATGTCGTGAATGCCCTTTTTAAATAAGGAATTTAGCAACGCCTCATTATAAATGATCTTGTCGGCATCATCGTGATCAGGGAAACAAAGGGTATGATCCACATCCAGCAGTGCAACAGGTTTAACCATAATACTCTCCCAATTAGATAGTATTAGAATACCCTTTAAGCCTTAAGGGAAGATTAAAAGAGCCGGCCATTTGATGAATATATCACGGCCTACGCACTTCAATTTTCAATCAAACTGAGCAAATGTTCTAAAAAGGAATTGTCCCATCCACCG
>NZ_LNYA01000032.1:107675-140318 GCF_001467615.1 Legionella erythra
CAGCAATGATTCTGTATAAATCGTTTTAAGCTTTTCTTAAGTTTAAATTGATAAACTGAATATAATTTTGTAGACAATGATTTTTCCCATGCCAAAACACTTGATCCATACCGGAAAACCACATCGTATCTCCCAAATTCATATCGATCACGCCAATCAACGATGCCATTTTATCGTCTCAGCTCCCCCCTTTACCCCAGACATTAAAATCAATGAAATACAAGCCGAGGTCATCGCCCATCTTCAACGGGTCTTTGGCGACTTATTTGACCGCAAGGCGTTTAACATGGAATTTAAACCCACCGGGGTTGAGTTTCGCTACACGATAAGCGATAAAGCAACTTTATTGTTAGCCTTCCTGAAGCTTGCAAAATACCCAACGTACATCAACCGAATTAAAGAACCTTGTATCGATGACATTAAACAATTCGTTGAGTCGGAGCCGAAACAAAAGCTTAAGAGCAATCCTGAAATCGGATTTGAGCCGGGGTTGCGTTCGCAAATGCACCGCCATACGCATGGTGAGGAATCCGACATCATCGAATACAAAAACAAAAAATACCGGTTTCTCACCGGTAGTATTGATTTTGCAGCCGAGGTTCCTAAACGCGTCGCCTCAGTGGGTCATACACGAGAAATCATTCTCCTCGATCCAGACAATGACCGGATGCAGGAACTTTATCAGGAATTTGAAAAATACCTTGCCCGCCTGGGGAAAAATGTACCCCTGGAGGATGTATTCAGGCACGCCAGACGTTTCTCGAATAATAAAATCGATAACACTGATTTTGAGCCGGATGCCAAAGCCAGGGATCGTGTGAAGATAGGAAAACAGGAAAAAAAATTACCCCTCTATACCTTGGAAGAAATCATTGAACAACGAAAAGGGGTATGCAGGCATCATGCGCTGTTTACTGCTTTTTTATTAGGACAATACATTCGAAAACAGTCCATTGCGAATGCCAGTGTTTATCACTGTCGGGACAGTTGGGATCATCCCAGAAAAAAAGAGCCCGTTGCCCATACCTGGGTCGTGTGTAAACAAAATAATTCGTTGTTCTTAATTGATTCCATGTGGAATGTACAATACAACCTGAGCGATTACACCGAGTATTCAAAAGCTTGCCAGGCCTACACGAAAGAGGTGATAGACCGCACCCTTAAACGCGCCCATTTAAGCCCTCCTGTCCAGGTGGCGTTATCGCCGCTTCCCAAGCCTGTAGTGGGCATGAAGCTCCCCAAAGACCCCGCCTCAGAAAAGACAAAGCAATTAAAAGCCCAACTCGATTTGCTTGAGAACGCAGATTGTGAGGTTGTTAGGCAATTGATTGCTCAAGGTGCCGATGTGAATGCACAGGGGGTTAAAGGCTGGACTGCCGCCCACGTTGCAGCCCGAAAGGATGATCGCAGCCTGGTGCTGTTTCTTAAGGAAAAAAATGCCAATTTTAATTTAAAATCCGCCAGCAGACAGCGCTCTGCCCTTTTTTATGCTCAAAATCGTGCCATGATTGAACTCCTGGTGGACTATGGGGCCGATCCTTTTCAGGAAGATGGGACGCCGCAACGAATGACCCCTTTACGGCAACACGAAAAAATCATTTCAGCCAATGAGTTATTGAAAGGTGAAATTGATAAACTGAACGGCGCCAACTTGGATTTAATAAAAAAATTGATTGCGGGAGGCGCTGATGCCAATGCTCAGGGTGAGTACACAGGTTGGACCGCTGCTCATTTGGCAGCCGATAAAAATGACGCCTCTTTGCTTCAATTACTCAGTGAAAAAAAGGCTGATTTTAATCTTAAATCACTCAAACGCGGCCGCTCGCCACTTTTTTATGCGCAAACCCGTGAAATGGTACGGCTTCTAGTCTCTCAAGGAGCACATTTGCTTCAGGAAGACGCAACCTCCGCAACTACCCCTCTAAAAGTGCTTTTGGAAAAACGCATTGTTTCAGCGGATGAACTACTTAAACATGAACTGAATAAGGGGAAAACCGCCGACAGTCGAGTCATAAAGGCCCTGATCGAGGCTGGTGCCCATGTGAATACGCAAGGAAGCAAATCCGGCTGGGCTGCTGTTCATTACGCCGCCAAGTGCGGCGATAGCGATTTACTTGGCTTTTTGATCAAAAAAAAGGCAGACCTGAATTTAAAATCAATCCCGCAGGGGCATTCTCCCCTGTTTTATGCTAAAAACAAGAAAACCGCCGATTTTCTTCTCCAACAAGGCGCTGATTTACTCCAGGAAGATAACACTATCCCCACAGGCTTAACTGCTCTACAGTCGCTATTGGCCAGAAACATTTTTTCGGCTGATGAGTTGTTAAATAGGGAACTGGACAAAAGGGAAAAAGCTAATCCTGCGATCATTAAAGCCCTCCTTGTCGAAGGTGCGAATATTAATTTGCAGGGGCAAAAATCGGGCTGGACAGCTGCTCATTGCGCAACACAATGGGATGATGCGGCTTTACTCAAATTTTTAATTAAACGAAACGCTGACCTTAATCTCAAGTCAACAACCAGTCAATCATCCCCTTTATTTTATGCCCGCTCAGCCACGATCGCCAAGTTACTGATAAGCCATGGGGCCGATTACAAGCAAACGAACGCCACGCAGCCTGCCTATCAGGCCTTAATGGCCAAACCAGATTTAAACTCAACAGAAATGAGAGGGTTCCTGCTATCCCATGAATTGAAAAAGACAGGGTTTCGCAATATCAGCGCCCCGTTTTTAGCCGAATGCACACCCAAAGACCATGTACAACAAGTCAAATTACTCCATGATTTGGGCCGCTTCCTGGAAGGACAAATCGCGCGTCTTGACAGACTGTCGCGTTTTACCAAAGGGGTAGATGATAAAGCCACGCTGTATCGCTCGCTCATTGATGAGATTCGAGACACACTGAAAAAGGGTGACTTGGGCAATGACACGATAAAGAATCTGATTTATCAAACCGCTACGATATCCCATCATCGCCGCTACCGCACCAGTAACAAAGCGGCTGCCTTTTTTTCAGCGGGATGTTACCGCGTGGAAGCGCAGTCCTGGAAAGACTACAAGGCATGGGTACGCAACCTCAATGCTGCAGACCCTGACAGCCCCTTCCAGGGTATCCTGTCAGACAGTACCACTATTCGCAAAAACAGATTAGCCATCACACTTTCCACTGAAGACGGCAGTGTGACGGAAGTCACAGGCTATGAGGCGTACCGTTCAAAAAAATTAAACCCCTGATCGACAGGAAATAAAAAGCCGCGGCTTAAGAGAGTGTCTTGCCCGGTTTACGTGTCGGGTTGACCCGACTTTATCCTGGCCATGCCCGGAAACAACGAACGCGACTTTAATTCCCGCCCCCCCAAAAGATGGTCAATGGCCTGACGCAGGATGAATTTAGCTGTTTTCAGGACCTGTAAATCGTCGAACCGATCATGGGCCAAACCCAGCACACTCTGCCCCGAGAAGCCGGCGCTGCCTTTCTCAAGGCCCCTCCCAACCGTAAAGCCATACTGGTTACACGGTTCCACCGGTGCGCCATGAACATCGCGAGTTAACACCAGCGAATAGCCGCACACAGCAAGCAGTTGCATTTCAAAACGACGCAGCAACGCCTCGATAGCCAGTTTGTTATTCACGGCCGCAAGCCCCTGCAGCGTGTATTGATAAGCCTTAAACAGGGCGGTGTAACATTCACCGGCATTGAGTGTGTAGTAAAGCAGCTCATTGACATAAAGGCCGGCAAACAAGGACAGGCCGCTCAGTTTAAGCGAGGGCGCCATGGTTTCCAGACGATTGACGTAATGCCAGTCCTGGCGGTTTTCCACCGCCACCCATAAGGGAGTAAAGGCTTGCAGCAAGCCCTGCTTTTTGGTCGCCCGTCCACCGCGATAAAGGCAATGCAGCAAACCCTGCTCGGGCGTAAAAAAGCTCAAATGGACACTGGTATCTCCCGAAGGACGCTTGTGTAAAAGCCAGGCTTCGTATTGATTAGTGGTCATAACCTAATTGTTTTAAAATCCTTTCATCATCTGCCCAGCCGGATTTTACCTTGCACCAGCACTGAAGAAACACCTTTTTACCTAATAATTTTTCCATGTCCAAACGGGCAGCAGTAGCGATTTCTTTTAATTTTTGGCCTTTTTCACCAATAATAATCCGCTTGTGATTATCTTTTTCCACCAAAATCAGGGCATGGATGCGGACCATATGACCTTCGTCTTTATAGGATTCGATATCCACGGTGGTGGAATAAGGCAATTCCTGACCACAAAGACGAAATATTTTTTCACGTACGAGCTCGGCACAAAGAAATTTAATGGGCCTATCCGTGAATTGATCATCATCAAACAGATGAGGGCCTTCGGGTAAAAAAGCTTTCAGGGCCTGTTGTAATTGCTCAACCTGGACCCCTGTTTTAGCTGACAGCGGTATAATGGAAGCAAACGCGTAGTGTTGACTTATCTGTTCCATCCACGGCAGCAACTGATCCTTATCCGCTATTTTGTCCACTTTGTTCACAGCCAGGATACAGGGAACTTTTGCCTGCCTGACAAGATTCAACACATGTTCATCTTCGTCTGTCCAATGGGTGCCGTCCACCACCATCACTGCCACATCCACATCGCGTAAAACGCTGTTGGCGGTTTTGTTCATCAGGCGGTTCATCGCTTTTTTAGCCCCTTGATGTATACCTGGCGTATCCACATAAACAGACTGGTACTCCCCTTCTGTCTGAATGCCTAAAATGCTGTGGCGGGTCGTCTGGGGCTTGCGCGAGGTAATACTCAATTTTTGCTGTAAAATACGGTTTAGCAAGGTGGACTTACCCACATTGGGGCGTCCCACCAGGGCAATATAACCACAATAACTTGTCATCAATCCTTCCTGTTTATTTTTCGCACATTTTAACAGCCTGTGCCGGGAATTTCCAACATTAAATACCTTGCCACCCCGTTATTAAAGGGATATGGTGATGGGATTAGGATGTTGGATAAAAAGTAATTATGGCACGTTACAGGATAGTTGACGGTATTCCACGGGAAGTTATCCCGCTGCAAATAAAACCCGCTGCCCATCAGGAAATTCCCAGCATCACCGGCTCGATAACCAGCCCGCAGGCGGGAACCGTGCTTTATGGGTACTACAGCATGGATTATCGGCTTCCCGGCGGTGATATGTTAAGGCTATTGGCGAATCATAATCAAAAAACCGTCCAGCTATTACTGTTGACAAGCGACGCAGAAAAATTAAAACAATTGCCAGGAACCCGTTCGGCTTCCCTGGTGGCCAATGCCATCGCCCACATCCATCGTTATTGCATACGTTCCGAAAGCTACAGCAAACCGCGCACCGCCGCCCAACTGAAGAAATTTAACCTGGCTAAAAAAACCATGCAGCGATTAAGCCGTCTGCTTGCCGTCGAACGGGCCATTCCTGTCGGCGATTGGGCCGCTTATGAGGCGCTTCGTCACCAGGTCATTACCCTTATCGAAGAATGCCGGGCAGAAAACCGGTTATTAACCACCAATCCCATTCTCTCTGAAGGGCAGTTGGAAACCATCCTTTATGATGCGCGGCAGGAAGCGCAGCATTTTGAGTTCAATCGTGTTTTTCCCGTGTCGCCCCTTGATCAACTGGATTTTACCCGTGTTAAGCAAAAGCGGAAGGGCAAAGCCACGACATTTATCTGGGATAGCGACCTTCATTTGGGTCATGACGAGCAGGCCCTGCATGACACCTTAAGGGTAATCAGCGACATGTATGGGTTATTGCCCGCCTTAAGCCTGAATCATGTTCCTGCCAACCGTTTCAAACGTCTTGAAGCATTTTTTTACAAACTCTGGAACGATGGACATGACTGGATTAATCATTTGGCCAGCCGCAAGAAACTGCCGCATGCCATCGATGCCGATAATCACAGCAATGGCCTGTCGTTGTTAAAAATCAAACCCTATTACAGCCTTGGAGGCATCCCGCAGCGAGGTTATGGTCATGTGGCCGAACTGGTTCACTGCCTGACCGGCGGCAATGAAGAGGGTAAAACAGCGCAATCGCTTGACGAAGCCCGGAAATTACTGACATCCAGCCCAAATGGCAGTTGGGTATTACTTGACAGCCAACCGCAGATTCTCATCCGCCAGAATGATGATTTGCTGCAATTGAATTATTTTGAGCAAGACCATTTAATCTATCCTCTGCCCCACGGCGAGGATTTGTTTGCCTTAAGTCAATTAAGCAAACAGCATCTTTACCTGCCTGAAAAATTTAAACTCCATGCGCGGGCTTTTTTTTCAAAAATTCCTTTATTTTTCAGTTATTTTTTTAATAGCCTGATGTCTTTCACCAAGGACTTGAGACGGGAATTTCACCAGCATGTACACCAAGGCCATGCCGTTCAGGATAAAACGATACCCCCGGATGAGTCCAGGTCGTTGCACCCTATTCTTAACTCCCTGCAAGACGTATTGAACGGGCATGGTTTGCTGGCAACCGGGCAAACCCTTGAAGAGTTTGTCCGGGAAAAAATTGCCAATAGCCCTTATGTGGTCGTGCGTCAACAACATCGCCCTTCAGCACCTGCTTATGACAATCCGCTGCATCGCTCTTTCCATGTCCTGCGACACATCGCAGGCTTTTTTGTTGACACCAGCGAACGCAATCCCATTGTAGGAACCCTGGCGATGACCGCCTATCTTTATGGCGGTTGTGCGGTATTGACGCCCAAGGCGTTGACGGCGGTTTTAACCAAACTGCATTTGCATGGGCTTATCCGCGGCATTGCACCCACCCAGGCTTTGGGACACTGGATGAGCCATGGTCAGACTTCGGAAGCAATTTCTGCCGCTGTCACGTATTGGCAGGCCATCATCGTCGGCGGCGATCTGGACCAATTCTTCATTAAAGCAGTAAGCGTGCTGCATGAAGAACCCGCCGAAGTGGCCATTATTGTCGCCCTGGCGTTGGGACTGGGGTATGGCTTAAGCCGGCTGATTCCCTCCCTTCAGGAAGAAATGGGGGAGTTTCCCTACCCCAATTATGCGGCGATTGGCGCCAAAGGGGGGGCAGCTCTTTATGATACCGTCATGTATCCCGGCGATGATTGGTTGTTAGGCAGTCTTAAATGGCTGCTTAAGGGAGTGCTATCCCTTGGGAAAATCCTGATTGCTCCTCTGGTTGAAGCCTCCCATTATGGTTATCGTCAAGGGTTTCTGCCGGGTTTGAAAAAGAGTGGCCAGGGGGCTTTAAGTGTCGTAAAACGCACGTTTGCTGCCCTGATGGATTTGGTCCTCGCGGTATTGACCATTCCCTTTCTCGAAATCAGTGCCCTGTTCATCCATGTTCCTTTTAGCGGTTTGACCAGCCTGATGAGTAAGATAATGGCTTATCTTGGCAATTGGCAAATAATCGGACAAGTCTTGCTGGATTTTGCAGCCAGACCCTCCGAACAGGCGTATTTGCGCGGGTTTCGCCTGTCGCCTCTGTATGGTTTCAGCAGCCCGTTTGGCGTTTATCATGACAACCATGTGCTTAATGTTTTATGCAACGCCGGTATGCTGCTCCTGTGGCCGCCGCTGCAGCTTATTAAAAATCTGTTGATTCTACCTTTCATTGACAGCGTTTCCTTTCTTACCCGCGCGGCTTTAATCATTGTAAACCCCACCAGCCGCTTTACCGCATTCCTCCTCGGTCAGGCCTTCATCAAATCCGGTATACTCTGGGATAATTCCTTAGGCTTGGTGTTCCAGGGAGCCGCCTGGCTTATGCTCAAAGGCAGTAATCTGTTATCAACCGAAGCCAGCGAGCTCCGTTTATCCTGTCTTGAATTGCTGCAAACTGTTCGCCACCACCTATACCATTGGGCTTTTCATGCGGAAATCCGGGAAGATCCTTACTGTGCTGAAAGTTATTTTCTCGAAGATCCTCTCCGGTTTGAGCGCTTGCCTCATTCGGAAGAGGATTGCCTGATGAAAATCATGTTAAATAATCAACAGACGAAGGCCATGCCCTTGTCGGCCCCCTCGCCTGTCAACACCTCCTGCCCTCCCCAGGAGCAATCGGCTTTGAGCGATAGCGCCAATGAACCCTTCGTACCCTTAGCCAGCTTTAAGTAGTCAATTCCCTGCTATTTATGCTTTAACGGGTTATACTATAAGCAAAAGCCATTCAATTTTGACTTTCAGGACAGGACGATGAATAAGGGATTTACCTTAATTGAATTGATGATAGCCGTTGTGGTCATTGCCATATTAACCACCATCGCTTATCCCAGTTACCTGGAATACATTACCCGAGCAAGACGCAGCGACGGGCAATCCGCGCTTCTGGATTTGGCCAGCCGTATGGAGCGTTTTTATTCTGAGCGCAATACCTATCAGACAGCCACCATCGGTACCGGCGCTGCCACCGACGTACGTGCCACGAACGTGTCGCCTGACGGCTGGTATACCCTCTCCATTACGGCACAAACTGCTTCCAGCTACACCCTGCAGGCAACGCCCAGAAACGCCCAGGGAACCGATGATACACGCTGCCAATCCCTCACCCTGAATAACCTGGGTGCCAAAGGCATTGCCAATGGTCCCGGCGGTGCACCCAGTGGCCCAGCCGCCCGGTGCTGGTAGGCATCATTGTCTTTTTTAGTTCTACTTGCGCTCATTTTGACTATTGAATAGTCAATTCGATTGGGTATATAATTAAATATCATGCTGCTGCCAGAGTTTAATATGACTGATTCGGCCAAATTGCCCCCTCATTTAAGTCCTCATTCTGATACCGATCTGAAAGATCCGGACACCTTATCGGTACAGCCGACGGAAAGGCCTTTAGTTCTAACCTTGAAAGGCAATGATGGCCAGGATGTCAACCTCACCTCCTCGCAATTGGAAAGCTGGTTTGCTGCCATTGAGCGCGACCAGATGGAAAATAATGCCAATAATGGCCTGACCCCCAATTTGCCATTACAGGAATTGCAGCGCGACCCTTATTTCGCCACCCAGTTCGTGGGACGTTACGGCATCAAAACCGCCAAAGATGTCATCGCCTTTCTCAAATCCCCCGCAGGCGACAGTGTCAAGATCATGATTGGCGAGGAATTGGCTCAGGTGGCGGCCCTTGAGGAATTTAAACGCCAGGAGTACCAAACACACGAAATCAGACAACACCGTCTGCTGGCCTTTTTACTCCTTGGCCTGCTCTACCGGGAGGCCCATGCCCGACATGTGGTTGAAGCAAACACCCAACAGGCCGAAGCGCGTGTTCAACAAGGCGAAGCCAATGTCGCCCAGGATCAACAGCGGGCGCGGGAACAACGCGTAGCCGCGCTCAATCAATCGCTGAATTCATTCAACAATACCGCCTCAGCCATCCAGTCCCGCTTAAGTGAGAAACAGCTGGAACTGGATAGCGTGCAGCGGGAATTGCAAGCCATTAATCCTGAAGAAATGGCGATGCGTTATGAAACCTTTGACAGGCATCTGAGTGAGCTGGACATTCAGTTTCAACTGCCTGAGCTTGACATTGATGAACAAATCGCAAGCCTTGAAGCTCAAAAAGCCGCTTTGGAGGCGCAATTGCAAGCTCAGTCTCCGGAAGCGCTGGAAACGGCTCTGGTTGATCCCAATGCCCCGCCGCAACTGGTGGACAGTGACAGTCTCAAGGACAGGATCGCTGAGCTCACGGAGCGTATTCATGGATTAAAACAGCACAAAGCCGCCAGCGCCAATGCGCAAATCCCTTTAATTGAAGATAAAATCAAGGCCCTAAGCGACCAATTGGAATTACAGCTAGACGACATGCAGCAATTGATTGAAAGCGGCCAGGATGACAAAGCACGCAAAATCCTGCTTGAGCACAATGGCCTGCACCTGCAAATTGCCGGGTTAAAAGACATGATGGGCGTGCTTAAAGGTGAAAAAGTCCTCTATAAGGAAGATGGACAGATTGCCAAATCCTTCGATGAAGCCGCATTTGTCCTCCCTCTGGACAAAAAAGTTGTCAAACGGGATGACAAGTTCTACTTAATCGGCGCCAAGCAGGATTTAAGTACTATGGAAGAGCATGATCTTCTGCAAGCCCAGAAAGATTTTGAACGCGCCCGCCCTGAAATCAGCAACTTAAAGCTGTTAGTAAAACACAACCACGGGTTGGAAAATGAACGATTGGAAACGGTTCAGGAAAAATCCAAATCCCTGCACAATGACATCATGATGCTTCGTAATCAACTCACCCAGATTCAGGCTGCCCAATCCAAAATCGTGGCCGAGATGCAAACACTTGATCCCACCATAACCCCGAAATCGCTGCTTCGTCCAACGATACCTACACCAACACCGTCCAGTAATCCGGTTAACTCCGTTGGCAAACCCTCGCCACAAGCGCTTCATCCTACGCAAGTGTATAAAATGCTGTATGAGATTATCCAACGGCTGCCGCCAAATCCCAAAGACGCGGTTGACCAATTTGAAAAAGAAATAGACGATGTGCAGAAGGCCAAAGGCCAACCCTTCAATGAAAAATTTAAAGCGCTGCTGAAGAAAGCCATTATTGATCCCTTACGTGCCGGTACACCTATCCCCAAGATACCGATGGATACCCTGATTCGAAGCATGCCCTATTTCGGCGTTGAACAGGAAAAAGGCAATGTCATGCCCCCCACCCCTACCTCACAAGCCAACAAACCGGAGACGCCGACTCCTTTTTCTACAACGCTTAAAATGTAACCTTGTCGTCACATTCCCCTTGCTAAGCGGCTGCAACTCTTCTAACATAAATGAATTATTGTAGGCCGCAGGCGGGAATGATGGTGACAGAAAAGTTCTTTGGTAATCAATCAATCATTGTGACACTGGATGTTGACGCCCTGTTGTTTGACCGTTTAAAACAGATTGCCCATGCCGGATTTTCCATTGTCGAAATCAATACCTGCGATCAAAGCCTCCTAAAAAAAATTCTTGAGGATTTTCCCGGTTTGCGCGTAGGTGCAGGCAATGTCATCAGCACGCAACAGCTGGAAGACTGCTATCAGGCCGGCGTTCACTTTATTTCAAGCCCAGGCTTTTTACCGGCCATCGCGCAAACAGCCGCCATTTATTCTGTCAATTATTTACCGGGGATTGCCACGATTTCGGAAGCGATGCAAGTCATCGCCTTAGGCTACCATCAAGCCCGCCCCTACCCTGCGACGCTGTCTTTTTGTGCCTTACTTAACAAAAATCTGCCCATGCTGCGTTTATTTCCAGCTGAAATTGAATGGGATGAAGCGGAACATTATTTGAATTTACCCGCCGTTGCTGCCGTCAGTATTTTAAACCCTGAAAGCAAGCAACTGAGTGCATTATCGACCGGGGTTTTTGCATAAATCAATCAGCAATAAAACCGCACCCAGACAAATAGCGCTATCGGCCAAGTTAAATACTGGCCAATGATGGTTTTTGTAATACACATCAATAAAATCAATCACGTGCCCTAAAAAGGCCCGGTCGTACAGATTACCTACTGCACCGCCCAGAATGAGACTCACAGCTAAGGATTGCAAAACAGCCTGCCTGGGTAAACGGATTAACCAAACAATCAATACGATGCTCATGACAATACTGAAGCTTGCAAAAAACCAGCGGTTCCAACCGCCGACGCCGCTCAAAAAGCTAAAGGCAGCGCCGGTATTGTAAGCCAGTGTTAAATTGATCATGGGCATGATGGGCTTCGGCTGATACGGATTAAGCCAGATTGCCGCTGCGTATTTACTCAACTGATCGAGCCCCAAAACCACCAGACTCAACATAAACCAGGCCCATTTTTTCATGCAAACAACCTCGTTTCATCCTGACCCGAAATATTGTCCACGCAGCGCAGACAGAGTTGGGGGTGAGTCTTATCCTGCCCCACATCCTGCCGCCTGTGCCAGCACCGCTCGCATTTTTCGTAGGTGATGGCTTTAACTTCTACCGCAATACCCAGCTCGTCATTGCGCATCGCGGCAACCGGGGCCTGGTTAAACGGCAGCAAGACCGCACTGGAGGTTATCAGCAAAAACCGCAGTTCATTCTCAACCGATTGCAGGCGGGCGAATAAATCCGGATTTGCATATAAAATGACCTCGGCTGCCAGACCTGAGCCAATGGCTCCCTGCTGACGCTCAATTTCCAGGGCTTTATTGACCTCATCACGCACCAGTTGCAGCTGTTGCCAGAACACCATATCCACGCCCTCAATCACCGGCCAATCCTGATACCAAGTGGTCAGAAAGACCGACTCTTCAGACTGACCAGGAATTTCATGCCAGATTTCCTCTGCCGTAAACGATAAAATGGGGGCAAGCCAGCGTGTCAAGGCATGAATGATATGATACATGGCGGTTTGACAAGAGCGTCGGGCAATGCTGTTTTTTGGTGTGGTGTATTGACGGTCCTTAATCACATCCAGATAAAAACTACCCAGATCCACCGCACAAAAATTATGAATTTTCTGATAAATAACATGGAATTGATACTGGTCATAGGCTGTTAAAATCTCATCCTGTAGTTGCTGGCAGCGCTTAATCGCCCAACGATCAAGCTCGACCATCTCCTTGCTCGCCACGCCATGTGCCTCAGGATCATAATCAAACAGATTCGCCAATAAAAACCGTGCCGTATTGCGGATGCGGCGGTAGGCATCGGCATTGCGCTTGATAATTTCATCCGAAATACTCACTTCATGCCTGTAATCCGTGGATGAGACCCACAAACGCAGAATATCGGCGCCATGCTGGGCCACCAATTTATCAAGAGCAATGTAATTACCCTTTGATTTCGAGAGCTTCCGGCCATCGGCATCGACAGTATAGCCGTGGGTTAGCACGGTTTTATAAGGCGCATGCCCATCAATAGCGACGGCGGTAGTCAACGATGAATTAAACCAGCCGCGGTGCTGATCCGAGCCTTCAAAATACACATCAGCCGGGTAGCAAAGGGCTTCATTCTGTTTCAGTACCGTGTAGTGCGATACACCGGAATCGAACCAGACATCGAGTGTGTCGGTTATTTTCTCATAATCCTCAGCGTCTTTGCCCAACAACGCGTCGCTGTCTAATTCAAACCAGGCATCAATGCCTTGTTTCTCAACCCGTTGCGCCACGTCTTCAATCAACTTCACGGTATCGGGGTGCAATTCCCGGGTGACCTTATGCACAAACAAGGGCATGGGCGTCCCCCAGGCGCGTTGCCTTGAGATACACCAATCCGGCCGTGTCTCAACCATATTGCCGATGCGTGCCTTACCCCACTCTGGAACCCAGTTAACCTGGTCAATGGTTGCTTTGATTTTTTCACGCAGGCCATTTTTATCCATGGCAATAAACCATTGCGGCGTGGCCAAAAAAATCATCGGGGTTTTATGGCGCCAGCAATGGGGATAACTATGGGTCAGTTTTTCATGATGAAGCAGCACACCACGCTCGTTTAGGACTTCAATCACACGGTCATTGGCTTTTAATACCGACAAACCAGCAAAGAGCGGCACATCCGGGGTATAACAGCCATTTGCCATGACTGGATTAATCAAGGGCAGATTATACTGCTGACCGACCTGGTAATCATCCGGTCCATGCGCCGGCGCGGTATGAACACAGCCGGTTCCCGATTCGGTCGTGACATGATCACCCAGTACAATCGGTACAGTACGCTCGTTGAAGGGATGCTGCAAAACGGTGTTAACCAATTGTTTACCGGCCATTTGACCATGACGCACAACCCCTTCAAGACCATAACGTACCATGACCGTATCAACCAGTTCAGCCGCCAGAATGAAGTAACGATTGCCTGCTTCTACCAGTTCGTACTGGATTTCAGGATTAAGACAGACTGCCTCATTGGCCGGTAGGGTCCAGGGCGTTGTCGTCCAAATGGGAACAATGACGGGTTTTACTGCGAGTTGCGAAGAAAACCTGGCTAAAACCGCAGCGGGTTGAACAGCGGCAAACGCGACATCAATGGAGGGTGATACCTTGTCTTCGTAATCGACCTCGGCTTCTGCCAGTGCCGACCCACAATCGATGCACCAGTGCACGGGTTTAAAGCCCTGCTGTAAATGGCCGTTGGCGATTATTTTCCCCAAGGCACGGATAATGTTGGCTTCGTAATGAAAATCAAAGGTTGCATAGGGATGATCCCAATCACCAAAGACACCCAGGCGCTTAAACTCCTCGCGCTGAATGTCAATTTGGCTGGCCGCATACTCGCGGCATTTTTGGCGGAATTCCCGGGCGCTGATCTTGGCACCCGCTTTTCCGACTTTCTTTTCAACATTTAACTCAATCGGCAAGCCGTGGCAATCCCAACCCGGAACAAAAGGGGCATCATAGCCGCTTAGGGTTTTGGATTTCACAATGATGTCTTTTAGAATTTTATTTAAGGCATGGCCGCAATGCAGATGGCCGTTAGCATAGGGAGGTCCGTCATGCAGAATGAATTGGTCAGCACCGGCACGCGCCTTTCTGATTTTTTCATAGACCTGCCCCGCCTGCCAGTCAGCAAGCCGCTGCGGTTCGCGCTGGGCGAGATTGGCCTTCATCGGGAAAGCGGTATCGGGTAAATTCAATGTCTCTTTGTATTCTGCCATCTTAAGCTTACTCACCTAGGTTAACTTGAATGCGGATAGCCTGAAGGCTGCTTTTGCCGCATCAATATCGTTTTGGATCTGGGCTATTAACTCGCCTATCGATGAAAATTTCTTTTCATCCCGCAATTTGTGCAGGAAAAAAACCTGCAAAAACTCGCCATATAAATTGCCATTAAAATTAAACAAATGGACTTCCAATACCACCTTGCTGCCATCGACAGTGGGCCGCCTGCCAAGGTTGGCCACCCCCTCAAGCAATTGACCATTCTGCCGCTGCACCCTCACGCAAAATACACCCTGTAATGGTAAATTGGCGCGCCGACCGCTGAGATTGGCCGTCGGGATGCCCCATTGCCGCCCTCGTCCTTCGCCACGGCTAACCCGGCCGCACAGGCTGTAAGTGCGCCCCAGGAGCCTTGACGCGCCATGAAGATCGGCTTTAGCCAATAAATGGCGGATCCGGGTGGAACTCACCCGCGCGCCTTCGGCCGTAAAATCCTGAATGGTTTCCACGGTGCAATCTTGTTCCTCAGCCATTTGCCTCAGCAAATGAATATCGCCCTGGCGCTTATATCCGAAGCGAAAATCCTCACCAACCAGCAGATACCGCATGCTCAGCTGCGTAAAAAAATACGTACGGGCAAAGTCTTCAGCCGTCAAAGTGGCTAAAGACTGATTAAAGCGCAAACAATAAACATAATCAATGCCCAATTCCTTCACGCGGGCTAATTTCTCCCGTAACGTGGATAAACGGGCAGGCGCTGTTTGAGGATGCAGGTATTCACCGGGTTGAGGCTCAAACAAAATCACAACACTCGGCAGATTGAGTCGTTGTGCCTGCCGGCGCAACTGCGTCAGCAAGGCCTGATGGCCCAGATGAACCCCATCAAAATTACCGATGGTTACTACAGAGCCCTGAATAAATGGTTGATAGAATGATATTCCGCGCAACAGCCTCATGCTTGCTTTTATGACAAAGATAAAAGCGTGATTATACCCAGTTTAGTCAGGATTGAGAAATAGTGGGAGCAGGATTCAAGCCGCAGCTCAAGGTCAATAAAACCGCTTTTTGACATTAAATAATTCATAATTTTCAAATTTTGATCTAAAATAATTTTAAATCAGTCTAAGAGAGCAGGAATTTTATGTTCACACCAAAGGCCCCATCCCAGACACGCAGCGAAGTTTCTCGTCTGAATGCCTTCGCCAGTACCGATCAAACCCTTTGGGAACAATATTCCAAAGAAGTGGAAGAAAAAATTTTAGGCATGATTCAGGATAATTGTTCCTTTGAAGAAATCCATCGCTTTGCCTCCTCTTCCCGCAGCAGGATAGCCAAAGAACTTAAGCATGAAACAGGGAAGGACCATACGTTTGGTCAATACAGAAATTCCGAAAGGGAGTTAGATATTCGCCAGGATATTTACAGTGACGAGTACTTTGCCACCTCAACCGGTGCCAACTATCCCATTTTAATCAAACTTAAAGCCATCATTTTATCGCAAAAAGACACGAAAGAGGTGACGAAACAAACACAACCTGATCATTCTATTGAATATCAATCGCGTCCTCAGGGTTCTACTTATTTACCCGAGATGATTAGATTGCCCTACAGTACTGCCTATGCCAATTTGTCATTCAGCATGACGCTCACGCCAAATAAGGCCTTCCCATCTTACCTGGAACCTAAAATCTCAGTAACCCACGGTTACATGAACCATTATGTCCTGAAGACCGCCATGGCAGGATTAAACGATTTTTTTATCACCTTAAAAAAGCCCGACGATGAACAAACGTATCTGAATAGAGTAGGTTTGCTTGCCTATGATTTATCCCGTTTGATGTTTTTAGAACGCGGTGGGGCTGCTGTTCATGGCTGGATCATTCGCGCCCTGATTAAATCCAAATTTAAAGTCGATATCGGCAACTTGAGTATCTATGGTATACCTTTTGATATTTATGCCCAGGTACAACTGGATAGAGAGCAGTACGCTAAAGACTTTATGCTATCCATTACCCGCTTAATGAAGCAGGCCGCGGATGAGAAGAAAACCCAATCGAGTAAGGAAGAAAAAGAAGAACTGGTCAGTTCACCTTATCCTGACTTCCTTGAATTGCCTTCTTCGGATTCTAAACAGGAAAAAACTGATTTGCGCTCACTGAAAAGCGTATTCAGTACATCAATCAGTTTACCCACACCGAATGATCAGTCCGACAAAAATTCACCCTACTCCGGTTTTTTTTCGACAAATAAAAAACTGGCCGAGGGTTATTCTTTTGTGAATAGCACACAGTGCTTATTACGGGGAGACACAAGAAAACCTGAATTTATTATGGCTTGTGGGGGATTTAATCCCTGGGCTTCGCATGATCTTTTCCAATTGCTTGAACAAATGGACATCTGTCAAAATGCCCAGGAATTTAATCGGCTGAGCCAGCTAGTCAATAATATGTTGGCTTCCAATCAAATCATTCCTGAGGAAGTGCAGGTCGCCCAACAAATTATCGCGTTGCGAAACATGTTGAAAGAGGTCGAGGATGCCAACTTAAAATCAATCTGTAAAGCGGAAATCAAAACGCTTGAAGAGCGGCTTCAGTTCATCAGTCAGCCTCAATATAAAGTTGAGCAACTTAAAGATAAATTGGAGAAAGAGGAATTAAAGGCGCTGACGAGTGCGGTATTTAACCCGTTGGATCCGAATTTACATCGGGCAACCACTCAGGCTAATGCGTCTGGCTTTGTTTCATTTACCGATTCCCTGGCTGTGGCCAGCAGCTTCGCCACTAAATTCAGCCGACAGGCAGAACCTATTTCTGTAGGGTATGTTTATGTGGTACGAGGTCGAGGAACACTTATTGCAAATAAATCAACTCAACATGGTTTTGAACACGAATACTCATTGCCAGGCGGGCTTGATTGGCGTGATGTCCTTGCTTTTCGTGAAGTTAAATATGATTCGAAAGCTCAGTGTTTTCATTTTTCAGGATCAACGTTCGTCAATAAGGAATTTTCACAAAAATTGAAATCCCAGGCTGAAGAAATCATGGTGTTGCTGTCTAATAGAAAACCCGGCAAAGAGCAACAGAATAGCAAGGGGAATGATAACCAGTCCCCTTCCTGTACTATTCTCTAATCGCACTAGGTTCGTTTTTGAATCTGGTTTGAATAATCAGGCTCACTGTCCTCGGATGGGCATTGACCTCCTGATAAATGGCCACAGTCAATCCCTGACAAGTGACTATCCAGAGGATTGGTATCTGACATTTCGCCAAACAAGGCTGGATTACTTTGCTGCCCTTCGAAACCGTAAGGAGGGGGTTGATAGGCATTCGCCGTGGATTGTTGATTCATCGAGGTATTGACGTTTCCTAAACCATTTTTAAAAATCTGCATGGCCTGCTCATTATAGCCCAGACGATTCATTAACTCATTGGGATTTTGACCAGCAATCTGCATCAAATCACGGTAGGAAGGGCTATCCTTATAAAACCGCTGAATCACCTGCTCTGCTGCCTTCACATCGTCATCAGTAAAGGGCTGGCTGGCTGGTTTGCCGCCCAAATCCTTGGAAATTTCATAATGAGCGAGGATTTTTTCAAATTTTCTGCAACCCTCAAGATCATTGGAATAGCAACGCAACCATTCACTTTTGAGATCAGCATTGTAATCAAAAATTCCGCTTTCCCTTAATCTTTCATCCAGAGAATCCACCTGATTAATCAGGTTTTGCGCTTTTTCATGCACCTCGGTGTCGTACGTCAGATTGTCCCCCCGATTTGCGCCGTAGCTCTCAGGCAGAAACTTTTCACGAAGTTCCCGGCGTTCAGTGGAAAAATCCCATATATCCTTTCGGGCAGCACTCTCAGCGTCCATACGGGTAATTTTTCGATCACGTGGCATGATAAGTCCCAATCAATACTATGGTATAACTATAGCATCAGTACGATAATTGTACACTTTAATCACTCCTATTCCTCATATTTTGACTTATCATCTTGTCAAATCTAACCCCAGGATGCGTGGAAGGAATAATTTAGCGGTTTAAAATGCAGAACAATCGTTTAAAGGGCATCTTTTTGAAGATGGGATAGCGTTTCAAACAAACAACCGTTGCATGAAACGCTGAATGGCTAAGCTTTGCTAACTACTTGTCGCTGACATGAGGTCTGACAATAAGCACATCACATTCGGCTCCATGCAGGATGGCATTGGCTGTAGAGCCTAAAAGGAGGGCTAAACCATGCTTACCATGGCTTCCAGTGACGATTAAATCAATTTTTTTCTCTTTGGCCACACGCAATATTTCATTTTTGGTAGAACCAAATTCAATCATGCAATGCGCATCATCCACGCTCAGTTTTTTGGCTAAAGCGGCCAATTCTTTCTCAGCCTGCTCACGAATGGATACCTCCACTTCTGCAAATCCGGCAAATCCTGGGTATGCATAGGCCGGGATAGGCTCAACAACATGGACCAGGAGTAAATCGGCGCCATTCTCATCAGCAATCTTTTTTGCTTTATGTGCAGCTTTTATACCCACTTCATCGAAATCTGTGGCAAACAAAACCCTTTTATACATGATTCTCTCCTTGACACTGACTTTTATAGCCTAGCAGAATTTATTTTAATTTCCCATAGGATGGCTTATCGGTTAAACTTTTTATTTTTTAGGCAACCGCGTCTATTTATTCATTCAATGGCTTGCTTTCCGGCTTATGTGCACAATCCATGACCGTCTCGATTCAAGATCCATGGATACTGCGCGTAAAGTACAGCAGCTGGCTCAACGGGTATTTTGATGCGTTTGCTTTGAAAACGGGGTGTCTTTGCAGCATGCAAAGGCTGAGATTATACCCATTGAACCTGTACGGATCATGCCGGCGTAGGGATTTTTATGTTACTCGATTTATCAGGCACCTTAGCCTCACTGTTGTGTACCTTTTACCTCATTCGTTTAAGTCGAAGCGCCTGGATTCTGGGCTTGATAGCCAACCTCATCAATGGCTGGCTATACTGGCATAAAGGCATTTATGCCGACACCCTGCTTGAAGGGTTTTATTTACTTAGCACTGGTTACGGCTGGCTGAAATGGCAAAAAACACCGGAGAAGAACAGCCGCGAAATTCGCTCGCTGTCATTCCATCAATGGCTTTTGGTGGGTCTTGCATTCGTCAGTCTCTATTTTTTGATTGTCAGTGGTCTTATGCACTTCACATCAACCACCGTGGCTCAACTTGATGCCTTAACCACAGCATTAAGCTTGATCGCGCAGGTATTGATGTGTCATAAAATCTTGCAAAGCTGGCTGTTGTGGTTAGTGACTGATGCGGTGTACGCTTATCTTTATTGGCTAAAGGAACTGCCTTTCCATACTCTGTTAATGGTTGTTTACACAGGCATGGCGCTAACAGGGTATTGGATATGGATCAGACAGCAATGGATGCCTTGGCCGTCTGATCCTGTCGAACCTTAGTTACCCTACAACGGGTAAACCCGATACAGAACGAATCCAGGGTTTAAACGGAATGACTGCGGGCGGTAAATGGTTCATGGCAGCTCTTGCCTGTTCAATCTGTCCGTACTCACCCATAGTGAGAACATACCAAACGCGGCCGTTGCGGCTGACTTTTCTGACTTTGACCGCGTCATGAATACCATGAGCATGCACAAAACGTTTTAACTCCTCAGGGCTTCGTCCAGCCAGTAACTGGATGGTGAATTGACCACTTGTCTTAGCTGCAGTAGCTACTGCCCTGGCTTGTTCCTGGACCCTGGATAACGGCGGTGTGACCTTTGCCAGCTCAGGCACGGCCATGATGGGTTTGGCTGGTTGTTGGTGGTGAACCGTACGGCTTGGCTGCCGTGGGGTTGTCTCGGTGTTTCGCGCCAGCGACTTGGGAATGACCAGCACTTTATCCATGACCACCAGGTTGTCATTGGTTTCCTCATCGCTATTGGAAATCTCAATCATCCGCTTTAGAGGCGGCGGTTGCAGTGCCTGAGTAGTGACTGCCACATTAAAAGGCGGAATCTCACTGACCAATGGCTTGTCAATGGGTAAGAGCCTTGAAACAGCCGGTTGTTCCTGCAAAGAGGCAGGCTGCGTGGATGCCAGGTTTTTTTCAGATAAAGAAAACGACAGCGTCCGCCGTAATTCGTCCTGATTTTGCCAGATATAATGACCAGCCAGACCCACAATCACCAGACTGGCAGTCAGAGTCAGTCGTTTGGCCAGGGATTTGGGTTTTGGAGGTTCTTTTAATGCATCGGCACTGAAGAAATTATGCATTTCAAGGTTAATGCGCGCAATCTCACCGCCTGTTAACTGATAAAACTGCTTTAACCGATCCGAAGACATGGTTTTTTCCAATCGTTTTGGAGAGGGCAGGTAACTTAAAAGGTAAGTTTTTGTTTCACTTTCGCTCAACGATCCGGGGGTAATGGTATGAATCAGATTTTTATAATCATCTTTGTCCAGACGATTTAAGCTGCCAATCAAGGAATAATCGCAAACAATACACAAATGGAAAAAGGCAGCGCCTTCCTGGGCTTTGACAATCTCCAGAACTTCTTTGAGAAACTCATCAGGCACATGCTGCGCATCGTCGATAATCATTAAAACGTGCGCTTTCCTTTCATTAATTTGCTCCACCAGACTGGCCAATGTAGGCTGAGCATCATCACGAAGATGAAATGCTTCCACCATCTGCGCTAAAAAATCGTCAGCTGAAAATGGCGCTGCAGCCGTCATGGTATGGAATTTGATGCCTGGATCCAGATTGGCCGTCAGCAATTGGATAAAGGTGCTTTTGCCACCGCCCTGCTCGGCAAGAACCGCCATCAGGACATTATTGAACAAGACCAAATGGTTAATAAAATCAATTTTGGCAAGCCAGGATGCCGGCTTAAATGGCGCATCCAAAGACTGCCTGCTGCTTTCACCCTTGTTTGACATGGATAACTTCTCCTTCTACAGCACACTTCAATACCTCACGCAAAGCCGTTTCTGTTACCTCATCAATAGAACAGTCACCGATGGCTTTAAGCAGGATGAAGCGCAACTTATTATTTTTAATTTTTTTATCCTGCGACATTATGGCACGCAACGCCTCAAGGGAAACATCCCGGGGAATGCGCGACGGTAATTTCGCGAGATTCAACAACTCATCAATCAGAACAACCTGATCTTCCTCAATGAAACCCAATAAAGCGGAGAGCTTTGCGGCACAATAGAGGCCTATGGCCACTGCTTCACCATGCAGCCAGCGCTGATACTGGCTGTATGTTTCCAGTGCATGGGCAAAGGTATGACCCAAATTAAGCAAAGCCCTTCTGCCGGCCTCACGCTCATCCTCCGCTACAATCCCCGCTTTAATTCGGCAGCATTCGCGCACTATCTCGGCCAGAGCAGGTGAATTTTTATCAGCCAACCCCTTCTTCAAGGCGTGATACACCAATTCAAAAAAATCGCCGCCTTGAAGCAATGCGTATTTAATGACCTCTGCAAGCCCCGCTCTAAATTCACGCGGCGGCAAGGTGTTTAAGGTGTCAAGATCAATAATGACTGCATCAGGCTGATAAAAACTGCCAATCAGGTTTTTACCGGCCGGGTGGTTTATCGCGGTTTTCCCGCCAATGGAGGCATCAACCTGGGCCAGCAGGCTGGTCGGAATCTGGATAAAATGCGTGCCGCGATGGTAAGTCGAGGCCGCAAATCCAGTGATATCGCCAATAACCCCCCCGCCCAGAGCAATCAGGGTTGTGTCACGATGATGCTGCCGCTGAATCAACTCATCATAGATTCGAGCCAGGCTTTGCTGTTCCTTGTAAATCTCGCCATCCGGCAAAATCAGATGGTCGCATTGCCTGTCAGCAAAGAATTGACGCACGTTATCCAGGTATAAAGGTGCAATCGTCTCGTTGCTGATGATCATAACCTGCCTGGATTTGACCGTCTCTGCGAATAAATCTGCCTGAGACAACAAATCGTGACCAATAATGACGGGGTAGGTTTTTGCAGGCAATGTAACCTGCAAGGTCCAACTCGCGCTAAACTTCGCCATAGATGTATTTTATAATGTTATTGGCGACAGCCTTGACTGTGAGTTTATCCGTTTCAAAACTGACATCGGCGAGTTCTTCATAAAACGGTTCGCGTTCATCGCGCAGCATTTCCAGGCGTCCTTCCAAATCATCGGTTTGCAATAGAGGGCGCTTGGTATCACGTTTGGTGCGCTCGAATTGCTGTTGCAGCGAAGTTTTTAAATAAATGACGGTACCACGCCCAGCCAGTGCATTGCGGTTCTCGGGAAGCATGACCACGCCTCCCCCAGTCGCCAGCACAATATTGGTTTTCTGCGTTAATTCGTCAATGACTTTTTGTTCGCGTCGGCGAAGTCCCTCTTCCCCCTCCATATCATAAATCCAGGAAATATCGGCACCAGCACGTTCTTCTATTACTTCGTCTGAATCAAAGAACTCAAGTTTGAGCTCTTTTGCCAAAGTACGGCCAATGGTACTTTTTCCTGCACCCATCGGTCCGATTAGAAATATATTTCGTACTTTAACTATGCTCATTTTTAATTACATACCTCTTCGCTGAACATGAATAAACGCAATATCCATGTTGTTTAACATAGTGTGAGCCTTTATTTAAAAGGCCCGACAGGCTTCCCGAATTTATCCAACTCACAACCCTTGGCAACCGCCTTTCCCCGTCCTTCAACGGTGGTAATGGACAAGGTGTTTGTTATTATCCTAGGAGTAATGAAAATGAGCAACTCCTCATTTTTAATTGATGTGGATGTATTTCGGAATAATGCACCAACCACAGGCAATTCTCCCAGGAAAGGTACGCGATTAATGGCATTGTTTTTATCCTGTTTATAAATTCCCCCCAAAACAATGGTCTGGCCATTATTCACCAAGACATTGGTCTGTATCTCTTTAGTGAGAATGGAGGGTACGCCATTAAACGTTTGAGCGGAAGGGGTATCCTGATTAATCTGCAAATCCATCATGATTTTGCTGTCAGGTGTTATTTGCGGCGTCACCTTAAGACTCAATACCGCCTTTTTGAACGCAACGGCCGTGGCTCCGCTTGAAGTTGCTTCCTGATAAGGGATTTCCTCACCCGATTCAATGACAGCCGCCTGTTGGTTGGTGGTGATTAATCGCGGGCTGGCAATGACCTCACCCCGTCCCTCGCTTTCCAGCGCCGAGAGTTCCAGATCCAGCAGAATGCCATCGCCCAGCTTCGCTAAGGCAATACCAATGGAGGCAGGCGATGCAGAAACCGGTACCGCGGCTAAATCGAGGTTTAAACGATCCGCCAGCGGCGTGACGTCTGCCGGCGCAATGCCCTGCTCCATCTGGTTGGCACCGCTTAAGGTACCGCTTAAGTGAGTGGGTCTTGACACACCAAAGCGAATCCCCAAATCCCGGGCGAAATCTTTCGTCACGTTCACAATCCGTGCTTCAATGAGTACCTGTTTGACTGGAATATCCAGCTGCTTGACCAATTCGCGGATTTCTTCAATTTGAAGACCGGTATCCTGAATCCAAATGGTATTGGTGCGCGCATCCACGCTCAGATTACCGCGTTTGGACAACAGCGACGTGTTTTTATCCTTTAAAAGCGTGGCAATATCCGCTGCTTTCGCGTAATTGATCTGCAGCAGTTCGGAACGAAGCGGGGCTAAACTTGTCACTTCCTGCTGCGCTTTCAATTCTTCTTTTTCACGCTTTAACAAATCCTCCGACGGAGCAATCATCATTATATTTCCGGTTCTGCGCTTATCCAGGCCATTGGTTTTAAGGATAATATCCAGCGCCTGATCCCAGGGAATATCATTTAAGCGAAGGGTAATGTTATTGGTGACCTTATCGCTGACCACAATGTTGATGCCGGTAAATTCAGCTAGCAACTGAAGCACGGAGCGCACCGGAATATTCTGGAAGTTCAAGGAGATGCGTTTGCCGACAAAGACTTCTTTCTTCAATTTAGCCTGTTTGATCTCTTCCTCGGTTAGCGGGAAGACATCGACCATGAACTGCTTGTTCACCTGATAAGCAAAATGGCCATAATCACCCTTGGATGTCAGCGTCATACGGACATTTTTTCCTTCCTGCTGCACCGAAATTAATTGCGCAGGGCTTTGAAAGTCACGCACATCGTAGCGCTTGGCCAATTGCGGCGGCACGCTGGTGCTCATAAAATTAACCACAATTTCACGGCCTGTCTGAGTGACATCAATAGGGATACTGCTGTCAGACACGCTAACGACCACGCGTCCCCTTTTAGTGGTGCCACGGAAATCAATGTTGTTAATCCGGTGTTTGGTATTGGATGCCGCCCGGTTACTGACAAAAATTTCTTTTCTTTCCTGGAAGAGTTGATTGCTCTTGCCGCTTAAGGTCAGGGAATACACATTGCCAGTCACATAACCGGAGTAAGCGACTGAACCGTCGAGATTAAGGATAGCCCGTACCCTGTCGCCGACAGAAACAATTTTATAGTCTGTCAGGGAACCAATGTCGATTTTCTTGGTCTGCATGGCGGGATGCAGCTGATTGGCGCTGTGAATAAAATCCAGAATGAGCCGCGACGGCTTTTGAGTAATAAAGCTTGCAGGCATCTGCTTGACCGGTTCAGCAAACTGGAAATCAAGGCGCACGCGGTTATCCGGTAGCGGCATGGTCTTAATCCCTACCAACGCGTTATCTTTGGCAAAGACCTGCCCCAGGCAAAAGGTCAATAGTAACGCTGTAATCATCTTACGCAAGGTAGACTCCTATTGAGGCGCGTTTAAATTAATCGTGGTGATTTGCTTCTTCCACTTCCCTGCAATTTGTGTTGTTTCTTCCAACTTCAATAACTCGTTACTGATGCTTATAATTTTTCCAAAATTCTGCCCCATGTAATCACCCGGCTTAACCCGCACGATTTCGCCGTCGGGCTTGCTGATTAATCCCCAGACTGTCGCATTTTCTTTTAATACACCCACGAATTTGAGGGAATCCAGCGGGTATTGTTCCAGCGGTTGCTTGGGGCGATTGGTGTTGGGCGCCAGTTTGTCTTCGGTGATTTTGATTTCTTTGGGTTTAAACGGGCTGCGGCGGCTATCCACTTCAGGGTAAGTAAATTTGGGCAACGGCGCTACTTGCGGGATGGGCTCAATGGGCCTGCCGGGTCTTGATTTGATCGCATTGATGTAACGCGTCAGCTCCGAATCAGCAGACGAGGTGCATCCTGCCAGGATAACAGCCAGGCTTAATAATACGGCCTTGTGCAATACGCTTGTCTTGACGGTCATAGTGTCCGGTACCGGTATATTTTTGCTGTAATTTTCATTTCCAAAAGATCAGGATTAGTCACGGGTTTAGCGCCGGGTTGTTGTTTATTTTTATCAGAAAGATTGACAATTTCAAAATCATGCAGGGTAACAATGCGGCTCATCTCGGCAATACGGCTTAAAAACAGCGCCAGTTGGTGATAATTGCCCACCACCGTGATATTAATGGGTAATTCCACGTAGAAATCATGGACAACCTCAGGCTGCGGCGCAAAGAGTTCGAATGTCAAGCCACTTGAAATACCGGTTTTCGAGATATCTTCCAGCAGACCAGGCATTTCGTTTTGTGCCGGCAATTGCTTAAGCATATTGCCAAAACGCTCATTCATAATCTGAAGTTGAACGCGGTAAGCCTGTAAATTCACTGCCTGCTGCTGCTTTTGTTCAAATTCTGTTTTGAGCGTAGCCTGCTGGGCGAGTAAAGCATCATGCTGCTCGAAATTGGGTTTCACGATTACCCAATAACCAATCCCAATGAGGATAAGTGCCAGTAATACCGCCATAAAATACTTAACCGGCGCCGGCCACTGCCCCACATTATCAAACGTCAATTCATTGAGATTAAAATTGTTCATGGTTTTGGTTTAACCGGGTTCGTGGTTGAAGGCTGCAATTCCTGCTTCAACTCAGGTTTTAAGATAAAACTTAATTTAAATTCATTTTTATTGCTGGTCTTTGTATCCGCCGGGGCATTGGGATCAGCCGCCGCAGGATTAGCTGTTGTTTTTTTAATTTCCGTAAGTACCGGATCTTTAATCCAGGGGTTGCGTTCGATATTGCGCATCAACATGGACACGTTGGTATTGGATTCGGAATACCCAAGTACTGTGATCCGGTCTTCACTACGCTGTACCTGCGTTAAATAAACCCCATCCGGCACAACTTTAACCAACTCGTCAAAAAGATGCACAGTAAGCGTACGCGTAGCCTGCAGATTCTGAACAATGGTCATGCGCGAGATCAAGGCTTCCCGGATTTCCTTCAGCTTTTTAATTTCCTCAATCTGCTGATTGAGCGTGTTAATTTCATCCTGGAGACGCTGATTGCGTTGTGTCTCGCCATCCACGAGGCTCGTAGCATAATAATTAAACAGAAAGACGGTACCTGCGGCAAAAATCAGGGCAGCAAGCAGCATGGTGGTGAATTGCTTTTTTTCGTGTTCGCGCTTGATTTCCCGCCAGGGTAAGAGGTTTATTTCTGTCATCGCATCACCCTACTGTTCTCAGAGCAAGACCGCAAGCGACCAATAACGACGGCGCCTGACTGACGACCTCATCGCGATTAACGTGCTTACCAAAATCCATTTCATGCAAGGGGTCAGCCACACTGGTCGGTATCCCTGTTTTTTCCTGTACCAGGCCAGCCAGATTAGGCAATCGGGCCACACCACCGGCTAAAATAATATGATCAACAAAACCATGATGGCTGGTTGAAAAGAAAAATTGCAGGGTCCGTTTCACCTGCAACAAAATCATTTCAATAAAGGGAGCAAGCACTTCTTCTTCATAATTTTCTGGCAGGTTACCCTCCGCCTTCATTAAAGCGGCCTGTTCAAAGCTCACCTGATACTGCGCAGCAATGGAATCAATTAATTGTTTGCCGCCGAACTCTTCCTCACGGGTAAAAATAATTTTCATGCCGTGCAGGACAAAAAGGTGGGTATACAGGGCACCGATGTCAATAACAGCGACAATTTTATCCAGCCCCTGTGCCGGTAACTCTTTGGCTAGCAAATGCGCGGCGCGCTCCACGGCGAATGACTCCACGTCCACAATTTTAGCCTCAAGCCCGGCGCGGGTTACGGCTTCGACACGGCCGCCGACATTCTCCGCGCGGGAGGCCACAATCAGGACATCCAGCATGGCGGAATTTTTCGGGGAATGACCCAAGACCTCAAAATCAATATTGATCTCATCGATTGGATAAGGGATGTATTTATCAGCTTCCATGACAATGAGTTCTTCGATTTCGGCATCGTTCAACCCATCGTTTATTTGAACGACCTTGCTGATAACGGCTGAATCAGGAACAGCCACCACGGCGTGTTTGCCAGATAAATGAGCTTTGGATAAAACCCGTTTGATGCACATGGCCACGGCCTCAATGTCTTTGACCGTGTTGCCTTCAATGGCGTTAGCCGGCAGGGGTTCAGCCCCATACCCTTCAATGCGGTATTTATTATCGGTGCTTGAAATTTCCAACACTTTGACAGAGGAAGAAGTAATATCAATTCCAATGATTGAACGGCTTTTAGGTTTAAACAGTTTGAGCACGTATTTTTTCTCCCTGCACTGAAATACTTAATATTTAAACCTATAATGGTATCCAAACCGATGACGCTTTTTTCATGTTAACGTAAGCGTTTAAAAAATGGAATATTTTGCCTTTTTTTCAGTAGATTCTACCTGATATTTGACTTATTAATGGCAAATTGCTTAATTTATTCTCGCATTCGCTTCACCGCCTCACCTTGTTAACCACTGGCAACCAAACAAGTTAACACTCTTCATAATAAAACCATTTCACTTTTCTATTAATCTATCTGTATAACCCTTGCTCTCACGCCGGCAATTACATATAGTGAAAGACCGCCGGCAATTTGTTCCGGATTATCTGCAAAAAGGAGTTTTGTATGTCTCGTTTACAAGAATTGGTCAACGCCGTGGCTCGAGTCATTATCAATTATTATGAGGAAACTCAGTCACAGAATATTGACGTTGCATTAGATGTGCTTTTCGCCAAACCCCACGAACTCTTCGTGACAGAACTGGGTAAAATCATTAATGCAATTGAATCGAAAGGTTATCACGATAGACTCCCTCTCTTGAAATATGCCAAAGCGGTTATCAATGACATCAGACCTCTGGTGGAAAAAGGAACTTCATTGTCTCCAGAAGAAGCCGTCCTGGTCAAAAACATCCTGCGATCGTTTGTTGCCGATTGCGGTTTGCTGTTGAAAACCGACCAAGGAAAAAAACACTCCATACTGTACAATGGAGAAACAGTGGAAATGAAAGGTTGCATTCGAGGCGTCATGAGCCGCTATACCTACACTGTCAGCGGTACAGTTCTAAACGACATCTTTTTCTCTTCGCATTCTAAATTTCAGTTTCCCTTATTCCCTGCCCCAATCCAGGACAAAGCGACCTTAAGTGAAATCGAGTTGATGATTTCAGCCTTCATTAAAGAGCATCAAGACTACCTGAAGAATCATGAGGAACTGCAAAAAGAAAATGACGCTTTAAAAAAGGAAAATGATCTTCTGAGAAAACAATGTGAGGAGCAGGCAGCCCGTTTTGAAATGCTTTTGAAAAACCATCAGGAGCTGCAGAAAAAACTGGAACAACTGGACGTAATCACTCAGCAAATGGACGAGTTGGCAGGTAGCAAACACACGCTTGAACTAACCTTAAAGGCAACCACAGCAGCTTACGACGAATTGGGAGACCGCTACAGTGCTCTTAAAAAAGAATCAGATGAACACGAAGTCCGTCAGGAACAAGCGTTATGCGAGGTGAAGCAGGCCCTTAAGGAACTTCAACAACGCATTCAATCATTGACAGTTGACAATACAGCGCTCACTCAATCACTAAAACAAAAAGAAGAGGCTTATAAGTTATTGGAAGTGGAAGTCTTGAAATTACGGGAAGAAAACAGCACATTTCGTCATTCCGGGACAAGAGAAGGCCTGGCAAGCCTTGTGCAAAACAGAGCCAGAGGACCCTATTACGGGATACATACCTTTCCGTTTTTCTCAGGTTATAATCCCCTCACTCTCACACCGGAGTGGAAAGAAAGTGATACACCTTCTTCGCCTTCCCCCACCTCTACTCCTAACGAATAAAATGCCGCCCCTTGTTATTCAGGGGGCCCCCTTCTTCTTCCCGGTTAAAATTCGCAATATTCTGCAAAATAGCGGTATAATCGCAGCATTGTTACTTTTAAAGATGAATCTCAGTCAGTATGAAAAAGCCAGCCTATTTTTGGCGTAAGGGTCTCTGGGCATTATGCAGCCTTTTCTTTTTATTGATTATTGGCGTCAGCTTTCTTTATATCTATCTGGAAAGCCAGCTACCCGATATTGATTTTTTAAAGACCGTGCAATTGCAAGTTCCCTTGCGTATTTATACGCAGGAAGGCTTGTTAATTCAAGAATACGGTGAAAAAAGACGCATCCCCTTAACCTATGACGAGATTCCAAAAACCCTGGTTTACGCCCTGCTGGCCACGGAAGATCAACGCTTTTTCGAACACCCGGGCGTTGACATTTTTGGCTTGGGCCGTGCGACGCTGCGCATGATTCAGACCGGTACCAAATCCCAGGGCGGCAGTACCATCACCATGCAGGTGGCGCGCAACTTTCTTTTAAGCCGTAAAAAGACCTTTCTGCGTAAATTCAATGAAATCCTGCTGGCCATTAAAATCGATCGGGAGCTCAGCAAAGAGAAAATTCTCGAGTTGTATCTTAATAAAATTTATCTCGGCAACCGCGCTTATGGTGTGGGTGCGGCCGCGATTATCTATTATGGTAAGCCCTTAAAAGAGTTGAACCTTGCAGAACTGGCCATGATTGCCGGTTTGCCGCAGGCCCCCTCGACTCAAAACCCCATTGTTAATCCGGTTGCAGCCAAAAAGCGCCGCGACCATGTGCTCGAACGGCTTTTGGAAGAAAAGTACATTACCAAAGCTCAATATGATGAAGCCGTCAAACAACCAGTCACCGCCCGTTACCATGGCACCAATATCCAGGTCAAAGCACCTTATGTGGCAGAAATGATCCGGCAATCGCTTTATGAGCATTTTGGAGAAAAAGCGTATACCAAAGGGTATAAAGTCTATACCACCATCCAAGGACCCTTGCAGCTGGCTGCCAATGACGTCATCGAAAACCACCTGATTGCTTACGATCACCGCCACGGTTACCGCGGCCCGGTGACTAACCTCGGCAACATTCACGGGAAGTCAACCGAGGAATTACGCAAGCTCCTGAGTAAGTACCCCACAGTTAACCATCTCGAGCCCGCTGTGGTCGTGGCTGTGGCAAATAAAGAAGCGCAGGCTCTCTCCCGTCAGGGTCAGGAATTAACCATTCCCTGGGAAGGCCTCTCCTGGGCAAGGCCGGCCCTACGCAAAGGCTGGGTTGGTAAAGCGCCTGGCAACGCCAGCCAGGTCGTCAAGGTTGGCGATGTGATCTATGTCCGCAATAAAGAAGATAAATGGTCGCTGACGCAAATTCCAGAAGCGGAGGCGGCTTTAGTGGCCATGAATCCTAAAAATGGCGCCCTGGAAGCATTAGTCGGCGGATTTAATTTCGAAAAGAGCAAATTTAATCGCGCCACGCAATCGAGCAGGCAACCGGGTTCAAGCTTCAAGCCGTTTATTTATGCCGCCGCCCTGAACAAAGGCTATACATTGGCCACGCTGGTCAATGACGCCCCCATTGTGGTCGATGATCCCAGCCAGCCAACCATGTGGCGTCCGCATAACGACAACCAGACCTTTGGCGGCCCTACCCGCCTGAAGGAAGCCCTGGTTCGCTCACGCAACCTGGTTTCTATCCGCGTGCTCGATGATTTAGGCCTGGACTACGCCATTGATTTCGCAACCCATTTTGGCTTCCATAAAGAGAATCTGCCGCGCGCCCTGTCGCTGGCGTTAGGCACGTTAACCGTAAGTCCCATTGATTTAACGGCAGCTTATGCGGTCTTTGCCAATGGCGGTTATAAAATTGAGCCTTATATTATCGATCACATCACGGACAATGACGGTAAAGTATTATTGCAGCAAAAACCTGCTATTGCCTGCGAAGACTGCGACCCCAAACAAGTTGACGCGTCCTCGAGAGCGCCACGGGTTATTCCTGCCGACGTGGCTTATCTGATGACGACCGCCATGAAAGACGTTGTTCAGCACGGTACTGCACGAGCGGCACGTGTACTCAACCGTCAGGACATTGCAGGCAAAACAGGCACAACCAATGACCAGGTCGATGCCTGGTTCGCCGGCTTTAATCCCGATCTCGTGGTTGTCACCTGGGTGGGCTACGATAATCCCCGTTCGCTGCATGAGTATGCTGCCAATTTAGCGCTGCCCATGTGGATTGATTTCATGAAAGTGGCTTTGTATAAAAAACCGGAGCATGAGTTTACCAAGCCGGATAATATTGTCGCTGTGCGCATCGATCCGGCCACCGGCCTGCTGGCGCGCAGCAATCAAAGCAATGCCATCACTGAGTATTTCCGGGAAGAAGATATCCCGGCAGATGATACCCCTGACGCTCAGGAATACTCCTCCCCCAATACCCAGGATAATCAACAGAGCCAGGACGATCTGTTTTAATGGATGCCCTCTCCCCAACCCTCTCCCGCAAGCGGGAGAGGGAGTATACGATGTGTGACCGGCCACATCGGTAACACCAACGACAACACAATATCTACTGATCTACCCCCGCCCATCGATAACCCCCTCTCCCTCCGGGAGAGGGTTGGGGAGAAGGGGGTACACGACCCGACACATAGCTAACACCCACGACCGACACACTGATCTACCCCCATCCATCAATAACCCCCTCTCCCTCCGGGAGAGGGTTGGGGAGAAGGGGTATACGACCCGACACATGGCTAAACACCCACGACCGACACACTGATCTACCCCCATCCATCAATAACCCCCTCTCCCTCCGGGAGAGGGTTGGG
>NZ_LNYA01000032.1:140328-206026 GCF_001467615.1 Legionella erythra
TGGGTATACGACCCGACACATGGCTAACACCCACGACCGACACACTGATCTACCCCCTCCATCAATAACCCCCTCTCCCTCCGGGAGAGGGTTGGGGAGAGGGAGTACACGACCCGACACATGGCTAACACCCACGACCGACACACTGATCTACCCCCATCCATCAATAACCCCCTCTCCCTCCGGGAGAGGGTTGGGGAGAGGGGGGTAGAGATAAACAGCGAATAATATCCTCAAGCACAGCCTCTGTTTTCAACAGCACATCATCATTCCAAAATCGGCACACTTTATAACCCCTGGCATTTAAAAAAAGGGTTCGTTGTTCATCGTATTGTTTATTCAAAATATGATGGCCGCCATCCAGTTCAATGATTAATTTGTGTTGAATACAAACAAAATCAACAATGTAGCCGCCGATGGGCATTTGTCTTTTGAATTTTAAACCTTGCAGGCGATGCCCTCTCAGGCAGGACCACAATCGATGCTCTGCTGCCGTGCTGTTGTGACGTAAACCCTTTGCTCTGGTTAAAAGGAGATCCTTCATCAAATAAACTCGTCATTATCAAAAGAATGGATTTTTCTTCATTCTTCGCCAGAAAAAAAAGAGCAATTTCTACTCCTATTTTCTCTCCCGCGAAAAGATTGCAGAGGACATTTTGCAGTAATTAATACTTTCTTAATCATTAAACGCTAAAATAATTAAACACGAAACAAAGAAGATGCCCATGTTTAACAGGTTATACCACCATTTTTTATCCCAAAAGCAGCAATTCAATCATGACTATCAACACGCAACGTTGGAAGAGTTGGATCATGCTATTCGTGAGGCGAACGCCTTACGAAAAAAAGAAACGTCAGATCGTCATTATGCCTATGATGAGGCTAATACCAATCATTATCTCATCACCATGCTTCTTTTAAATGATCTCTATTGCAGGAAAATGCCTCCCATTGAGGACGAAGCCCATCTTAAAAAATGGCAGGAATTGGAGCAAAAATACACCTATTTAGAAGCACGATTGATTCAGGGGCAGGCCTATTCGGCGGAAGAGGAAAAATACGATGAGGTTGCCAGTGAGGTGACGAGTTTAAACGACTACTTGCGCGAAACCAGCCTTAAAGGCGATATAGAATCCTTTATTGCCCAAACGCCAACACGCGGTGAGATGGGCGATTTTTTAAGACTCATGGCAGCGGTCAAAAAAGATCACTTCGAAGCCTCTTTAACCGCCTCGACGTATCAAGTGAGCTATTTAACCGAAACATACGAAAAGCTTACACAACAACTAATAGATAAGCAAAATCAATTAATCGTCCTGAATAAGCAACATGAGGAACTCAAGGCCCAAAATCAACAGCTGGAAGAGTCCAATACCTGGGTTTACCAATGGGGCCTTCAGGTGGCCAATAAGCAGGCGAATGGATTTCAACGGTTGGTTATATGGGCTTTCAACTTTTTTACTTCTGAACCTATTCAGGACAGGGCAAGAATGCTCGGGAAAAAGCTCTGGGAAGCCGATTCCAAGGTGCTAGAAAGCACCCAAAATATTCGCAACGTAAACAGCGAGGTTAAAAGCCTCCGTGAATCTCTTGAGTCTACAACCAACGCTCTTAACGATGCAAAACAAAAACACGCGGAAATTATCAAATCAATAACCCCCGCCACTGAAGCCGGTGCAGCATTCGAAGAAACCGACACCCCGGAGCCGTTTCATTCTAACTTATTCCGATCATAAATCGATTGGCATCCCCCTATGCAATAGCGTAGGGGGAATTAGATTTAAACCGCTAAGGCATCCGTTGCCGTTACGTATTCATAACCCAGATCACGGGCTACCGCTTCATACGTAATCATACCTTTATGAACATTCAAGCCGTTGAGTAAATGCCCATCGCTTAACAACGCCAGTTTGACGCCCTTGGTGACTAAACTCAAAACAAAGGGCAAGGTGGCATTATTTAAAGCGAAAGTTGACGTTCTCGGCACCGCACCGGGCATATTCGCTACGCAATAATGCACAATATCGTCCACGACATAGGTCGGCTCCTGATGGGTAGTCGGGCGGCTGGTTTCAAAACACCCGCCTTGATCAATAGCTACATCGACCACCACAGAACCCGGCCGCATGGCTTTGAGCATGGCGCGGGTGACCAGTTTGGGGGCAGCAGCACCGGGAACGAGCACAGCACCGATCACCAAATCTGCTGCGGTGACATATTCTTCCAAAGCCCCGACAGTCGCATAGATGGTATTTAATTTAGCGCCGAATTGAAAATCCAATTCTCTTAAACGGGTCAGCGACTTATCCAATACCGTCACGCGCGCCTCCATCCCCATGGCCATACGGGCTGCATTGGTGCCCACGACACCGCCGCCAATAACCACGACATTAGCCGGCGCCACCCCGGGAACCCCGCCGAGCAATACCCCACTGCCCCCTTGAGCCATCTCCAGGCAGTGTGCGCCCGCCTGAATGGACATGCGGCCGGCCACTTGCGACATGGGGGTGAGCAGCGGCAAGCCGCCGTCATTCTGGGTGACGGTTTCGTAGGCAATGGCGGTAACCCCGGATTCCTTAAGAAGACGGGTTTGTTGCGGATCCGGGGCCAGGTGCAGGTAGGTGAACAGGGTTTGCCCTTCACGCAAACGATGACACTCAATCGGCTGAGGCTCCTTGACCTTAACAATCAATTCCGCCCGTTCAAAGACCTCGTCGGCGGTATCGACGATTTGCGCACCAGCGGCAAGGTACTGCTCATCCTTAATGCCAATGCCGTTTCCTGCGCCCTTTTCAACCAGAACTGACCCGCCGGCGCGAATAATTTCCTTCACGCTTCCCGGCACCAGGCCCACGCGGTTTTCTTGCGGTTTAATTTCCTTTGGAACACCAACCAACATACTAATTCCCCTTACACTGCTTTAATTGTTCAATTAACTGGGGGACTATTTCAAACAAATCACCCACTAAACCGTAATTAGCGATTTGGAAAATGGGAGCATCCTCATCCTTATTAATCGCTACGATAACTTTTGAATCTTTCATGCCAGCCAGATGCTGTACCGCGCCTGAAATGCCAACCGCGAGGTAAAGGCTTGGCGCCACCACTTTCCCGGTTTGTCCCACCTGATAATCATTGGGTACAAAACCCGCATCCACAGCTGCACGGGATGCGCCAACAGCCGCCCCCAGCACATCAGCCAATTCCTCAATCAATTTAAATTTTTCAGCACTCTGCAAACCGCGCCCGCCTGAGACCACGATTTTTGCACTGCCCAGATCCGGACGTTCAGAGCGACTCAGTTCATGATGAATAAATTGGGTCTTGGCAACCGTTGTGATCGGTTCAATCTGTTCAATGCAGCAAGGGCTTTGTTCAGAAAAAACCGCATCAAAGGCCGTGCTTCGTATGGTCATGATCTTAATGGGATCAAGCACCCTGACGGTCTCAATCGCATTGCCAGCATACACGGGGTGTTCAAAGGTATCCTTGTTGACTACTTTACTGACGTCTGAAATCTGGACCATATCGAGTTTGGCGGCAATACGTGGCAACAGGTTTTTGCCAAACGTCGAGGATGGCGCCAGAATAGCATGGAATGAACTTGCCTTACTGACAACAAGCGGCGCTAAATTTTCAGCCAGAACATGCTGGTATTGCTCATGTTCAACCCACCAGACGCTATGCACACCGCTTAAACTGGCGGCCTGTTCGGCTACTTTTCTGCAATCCTTGCCAGCCACCAGCAGGACAATCTCATCACCAAATGCCTTCGCAGCCGCCAAAGTATTACGGGTAGCAGGATGCATCGTATGATTATCGTGTTCGACAATGACTAAAGTGCTCATGCGTTCTCCTTTATTAAAGCACTTTGGCTTCGTGTTGTAATTTGTTAATCAGTTCAGCCACCGACTCCACTTTAACGCCGCCTGAACGAGTGGACGGCGCTTTGACGGAAATAATTTCAACATGGGGTTTTAATGACAAGCCAAGCGTGTTCACGTCCATGCTGTCCAGCGGTTTCTTTTTTGCTTTCATGATATTGGGCAAACTGGCATAACGCGGTTCATTCAACCGTAAATCGGTGCTTACCACCGCGGGCAGCGGCATGGCCAGGGTTTCAAGTCCGCCATCAATTTCACGGGTGACCTGGATGTTATTTCCCTCCACCGTCAACTCAGACGCGTAAGTCGCCTGTGGCCAATCCAGTAACGCCGCCAGCATTTGCGGGGTTTGATTATTATCGCCGTCAATGGATTGCTTACCCATGAGGATTAATTGCGGTGCTTCTTTTTCACTGATTTTCTGCAGTATTTTCGCAATGTCGAGGCTGGTATGAACACCCTCACTTTGCACATGAATACCCCGGTCCGCGCCTAAGGCCAAGGCATGACGCAACGTTTCCTGGCAGGACGCATTCCCTATCGAAACGACCACCACCTCACTCGCCAGTCCCTTTTCTTTCAGGCGGATGGCCTCTTCCACTGCGATTTCATCAAACGGATTCATGGCCATTTTAATGTTCTGGGTTTCAACACCAGTCTGATCCGCTTTAACCCTGATTTTGACATAAGGGTCGATGACGCGCTTCACTGCCACTAGAATTTTCATCGTGTTCCTCACTGAATTTTAAATGTAGTCTGCATCTTGCCAGATGTCACCAGAAAAACAAGGCGTACTCCTCTCTGTTTCATCGACGCATCGGACGCTGGTTTCTCATCTTGTTCCACAACCAAGCGTTTGTAAATAATGGCGGAAGGATTCTCCGATTTCAGGGTGTTTCAATCCCAGTTCAACCGTGGCCTGGATGTAACCCAGTTTGGAGCCGCAATCGTAACGGCGGCCCTTGAATTGAAAAACCGACACGGGTTCGCGCGACAACAGGCGCTGGATGGCATCCGTTAGCTGAATTTCGCCGCGGCGATCCGGCTTGGTCTCTCTAAGACAGGAAAAAATGCCAGGCGTAAAAACATAGCGGCCGACCGCCGCGAGATTCGAAGTAGCAGCTTCGCGCTCTGGCTTTTCAATGATGGCCTTGATGTTAGAATAATCATCCTCGCGATTATCAATTTCAACCACCCCATACTGATGCACATCTTCCCAGGGCACCGGTTGCACCGCCAGCAGGGAATGATGGGTCGAATCAAAATACTCGGTCATGGCGGCTAAGCAGGGCAGCCTGGCATCGTCAATTAAATCATCGGCCAGCAAAACCGCGAACGGTTCAATGCCAACCACATGCTCAGCACATAACACGGCATGCCCCAATCCCAGCGGCTGATTTTGCCGGACATAGGTAAAATGAATGCCTTCGGGGGACACATTTTTTACCAACGACAATAAATGGTCCCGCCCCTGCTCCTGCAGGCGGCTTTCCAGCTCAAACTGATTGTCGAAATGATCTTCAATGGATCGCTTACCGGCACTGGTAATAAAAATCATGTGGGTAATACCGGCACGAACGGCTTCTTCCACAGCATATTGAATCAGGGGCTTATCCACAATCGGCAACATTTCTTTAGGATTTGCCTTGGTAGCGGGTAGAAAACGTGATCCCAGACCCGCTACCGGAAAGACCGCTTTAGTAATTTGCATCAACACACTCCTTGCGAGACAGGATTAAACGGTTTCTTCGTGCAGACTGGTTTTTGGCGCAGTCTGACGAAAGGATTGATTGACCACAGGGCGGCCAATGGAATAATAAAGCAAGCCGGCATCAGCTGCCGCCTCCAGGCGATAACAATTGCGGCCGTCAAAAATGGGCGCTGTACCCAGATTTTTTTGCAACTCATCCAGCGGATAATGCTTAAATTCAGACCACTCGGTAATAATCGCCAGGGCATGCAGCTTCTGCTGCAACACGGCCTCTGCACTGCCTAACCAGGTGATCCCGACGTCTTCTTTGAATAATTCCCGGGCACGCCCCATGGCGGCCGGATCATAAACAAACACATTGGCCTTTGCCTGCAGCAGGGCTTTAAGAATCACGAGGCTGCTGGCCTCACGCAGATCGTCGGTTCCCGGTTTAAAGGCTAAACCCCAGAGGCCAATATTCAATCCGGCCAGTTTTTCATTGAAATAAGCGGACAATTGCCCCACAATCCATTGTTTTTGCTGATGGTTAACCCGTTCAACCGCCTCAAGAAATCGCGTGTCTAGCCCAGCCAATCGTGCGCTGTGGCTTAAGGCTTTCACATCTTTGGGAAAACAGGAACCGCCATAACCGATCCCGGGCTGAAGAAAATGCGGCCCAATGCGATGATCAAGGGCCATGCCTTCCCGGACTTCATCGATGTTGGCGCCCCATTGCTGGGCCAACTGACTCATATAATTAATAAAACTGATTTTAGTGGCCAGCAGCGCATTGGCCGCGTATTTGGTCAGTTCAGCTGAGCGTTGACTCATGGCCAGCAACGGAATGCCTTTTTGAATGAGTGGCTCGTAAAACCGCGTTAAGGCGGCAATCGCCGCTTCATTGCCGCCAATCACAATCCGATCAGCGTTTAAAAAATCATAAACAGCCGAACCTTCCCGTAAAAACTCGGGATTTGAGGCGAGGTGGATACGCAGGGATTTGTTCTGCTTCTGCAACAGGCGACCCACGTGCGCGGCCAGCAAATCACCCGTACCAACCGGGACGGTGGATTTTATCACCAACACACAGTCTCTCCTGGTGTGCTCAACGACTTGGGAAGCGACATCATACACCTGCGACAAATCAGCGCTGCCATCGTCCTGGCCTGGCGTGCCCACCGCGATGACGTGCAATGACGCAGAAGGGACGGCCTGGCTTACATCGGTTGTAAAAACGAGGCGGTTATTTTGAATCTGCTCCTGCAGCAAGGCAGGCAACCCCTCCTCATGGAGCGGGCATTGGCCCTCAATCAAGGCAGCAATCCGCGCCTCGTCGACATCAACACACGCCACCTGATGCCCCATTTGTGCGAAACACACAGCTGACACCAAACCCACATAACCCGCGCCATAGACAACAACGTTCATACGTCCCTCAATCGAATGGTTGGTAACAAAAAAACCAGGGACTTCCCTACATCGCATACTGGGTGTCGAGACTCCACTCATCGTCCTCGGCCTCTTGTTTGGTTTTGGGCTGATCTTCTATCATGAGAGGCGGCGTGACTTCAAGGGGCAGCGGTTGGGCAGTTAAATGTTTGGCCAGTTGAATAGCGATTGCAAGTGCTTTAGCCGATTGGCTGGATTTGTCACGGAACAAGGGTTGACTCGCCACCTGATTTAAATGGCTTTCTATTTTTTTAAATTTTTCTACAGACACTGGCGCTTCATCCAGACGCTGTAATGCAGTGATTGCCTCTGCCAATACCTTACCTTTGGTGTCACCCAAACGCCAGGTGCTAAAATATTGTCGTTGTTGTTTTTTCTTGTACTCTTCTAAAGGAAGAGCAACCAGTTTGCCTTCGAGTGTGGAAAACTCAGCACCACCGAGCAAATGCTGGGGTGCGAGCGTCTTTTCGGCAGTAGAAGATGGCGTTAACTGCAGCATCAGGGCGTTTTGCTCTGATACTGGGCTCTTTTTTTCCTCCGTTTTTTCCATGGCCGGTTTTTCTGCGATGGCCGGTACCAGATAATAGTACAACACATTGCCTAGCCCCGCCCCAATATGCCGAATTTGATACAGGGCTGTATAATTTAAATTGACTAAGCTGCCTAATAAAGCCATTACCGCATTTTCGAGGGTTACGCTGAAGGATTGCATCTGCTTTCCCAATACCTGCCAACGCGTCTTGCTCGATCCATGAAGCCATTGGCCACTTGCTGAAATTAAATAAATCGATGCATACAGCAAGGCCAGTTCTTTTACATAAAAGCCGACGCAAATACCCCCGCTGATATAGGGTAAACTGTGTAATACACCCTGAAGCCACAACGGGTTGTCAGACGAAACCGTGTCATGGTAACCACGGGCCGACTCCAGCACATCAATAATACTCTGCATCAAAGCGCGCTGGGTGCGTGTGGCCGCACCTTCCTTTTCCGCTTTTAACTGATCCAATAAATCCTCCATACTGGATACATCGGCAAAATAATTTCCCTTTTTCTCCTTGGGTTTCAGTAATTTTTCCCGGACATAACCAATCACCTTAAAGGCGCCCCCATTACTTTCAGGCGTGCTTAAAACCGCATTCAACCATTTTTTTTCAGCTGTTTCGCTGTGCAATTTATCCGTGTGGAACCAACGAGCCAAGGTTTTATAATGTTTATTGATGGCATCCGGTTCAAACCCATCCTGAGTCATGTATTGTGTAAATAAGGCAACAGCCTGCGCTTCGACTTGCTGGGGGGACGTGGTTTTTTTAGAGTGATAGGCATTATTGTCATAATCAGCGAATGTTTTTACCAGATTAGTTAATTCTTCATCGAAATTTTTCATGGAAGTCTTCCCTTACTTACCGCATGCCAAAAAAATTGTTACCATGCATGTTGTTTGTGACTATCAGCTTAATGTAATGCTTAAAAAAAACCAACAATTGTGCTCAACTTTAGGCAACGATGTGTCTGGATTTGCTAATTCTGACACATTTCAATCAGAACCATCCTTAAGACCATTGCTTTATATTACTCTGTATATTCTTGTATTTCTGCTCATTCGCCTGTTTCTGCGCGGGCATGCGCTTGAAATCGATGAAGCGGAGCAGTTGGTCATGGCACGCGAGCTGGCTTTCGGTTACCCGTTTCAACCACCTTTGTATACCTGGCTGCAATACGGTGTTTTTCAATTATTTGGCCACAATTTATTCTCTCTGGCCATTTTAAAATACACTCTGTTCTTGGGATGTCTTTGCAGCTATTTTAAGCTTTGCCGGTATTACTGCTCCAATTCAGCCTTAGCCTGGTCTGCACTTTGCGCCTGGACTTTGATTCCCGCCATTAGCTTTGATTTGATTAAAGATAATACTCATTCGATACTCGCCCTGTTGCTGGCCTGCCTGACCTGGCTCTGGTTTTTTACCGTCAAGAAAAATAACGTGGCCTGGTATGCTGTTTTGGGTATTCTTATTGGCGCAGGTTGTTTATCGAAATTTAATTACTTATTGTTTCTTGCCGCCTTGATTATCACCGCGCTAAGCTTGCCAGCCAACCGTCAACGATTGATTAACTGGCGACTTGGTGTCACCCTGCTGATGATTCTGCTTATTGTTTCTCCTTACGGGTTGTGGCTCTGGCAACATCATGCTTTGGGCTTGCAAAGCAGCTATAAATTGGCGCCCGAAGAAAAATCGCTTGCGCATGGCCTCTATAAATATCTTTTGTCAGTGATTTTGTTTACAACCCCTCTTTTCTTATTTTCAAGTCTGTTTTTCTCTGTCCCCAAACGGGATGCGCTTAAGACAACCCTACACCCGCTTTTTCGTTATTTTACTTGCAGCGTTCTTTTGGTGTTGGCTGTTGTACTGGTATCCGGTTTTAAAGAATTTCTGGGGCGCTGGCTAATTCCTGTTCTTTTTATGTGCCCATTGCTCTTTTTTAGCCTTTTGAATCAGCATCAATCCTGGGAAAAACAGGCCAAGCGATTCATTGTTTTCTGTTTGATGTGGCAACTGCTGATTATTATCCTGGTCATTGGCCGCGCCCAGTCAGGGCATCAGGCAAATCGTGAGCATGCCTTTACGCAATTAGCGCAATCCATTGAGCAGCATTGCTCTAAACCCGATTATTTTTACGCAGCAAATCATTTCATGCTGGGCACCATGTCCTGGCATTTTCCCCATGCGCAGATTGAATTGCAAAGAGGCAATGACAAACCTCTCGCCTTCAAGGGCGGCAATGGTGTTTTACTCTGGGGACCGGAGGAGCCCCCCTTCTGGATTAACCATTTCAAGGAAGGGGCTTCCATGGGGGGAACGATCAACAGTGTCAATCCAGCTAACGGCGAGCTGTTCGCTCATTTTATCTGCCTGAAGGGATGATGTTTATCCCTTGACCACATTGCTTTTTAATACGCGGGAGGAGCGTTCACGGTAGATAAGGAACAAATTACGCGCATAAATAAAGACCCCTGTAGACTGCCCAAGAATGAACACTGGATCCTGTTTATAAATTGCATAAAAAAGCAGGGTGACCCCGCCTAAGAGGCTTAAATGCCAGAAAGCCACAGGGATCACGCTTCGTTTCTCTTTTTCACTGACTAACCATTGGACAATAAAACGGGCAGAAAAAATGCCTTGGCCAATTAAACCAATGATTAACCAAATCATGCCGTTATTCATTGCTGATAATCTCCGGTGCACAGGGACGTTTAAGCAACCAGCGAACACCAATTAAATCATGAATGCCGACAAATAACCGGTTCATCACCCCGTATTTCGATACGCCATGCCAACGCGGACGATGATTTACCGGTACGTTAATCAGTTGATATCCCGCCCGCTTAAACAATGCCGGCAAAAAGCGGTGCAAGTGATTGAAATGCGGCAAACTCAAAAAAGCCTCGCGCGGAAAAATTTTCAGGCTGCAACCCGTATCGGGGCATTCGTCCTTGAGCAAACGGCGACGAACGCCATTCCCCACCCGGGAAGAAATACGGCGCAATCGGTTATCATCGCGGCGGGCACGATTACCTAAAATCACCGTACGGCTATTCTTTATGCAGGCAATCAGGCGCGGAATATCCGCGGGATCATTCTGGCCATCCCCATCCAGGGTAGCAATAAGATTAAAACGGGCAGCGCGTACACCGCTGACTAGCGCGGCACTCTGCCCCGCATTCCGTTTGTGAGCGACAATCTGCAACTTCGGTGACGTTTGTGCCTTACTTTTTAAACAGCTTAAGGTGCGATCGGTACTGCCGTCATCAACAAAAACCACTTCAAAATTAAATTGCTCATCCGGTAAGGCCCTGACAATCTCATTGTAGAGAATATCGACATTATCCTCCTCGTTGTAAACCGGAATAACAACTGACAGATTGATACGATTATCCATTCTTTACTCCAAACTGCCGCATAACGCGTCCAGATTTATCATTTTCATCCTGCAAGGCAGGCAATAGCCAAGATTTTTTGCGAAACACATAATAAACAAACCCCACTTCCAACAGCGTCAGGTAACTCGCCGCCAGCACATCGCTGATGTAATGATGAACCAGCAGGATCCGTGAAAAAGCCACCAGCATGCCGGTTAAAATGAGGGCCAGCCAGTGCCTTGGAAACAGAATACTCAATGCCAGCACCACACTCATGATAGTCGTGGTGTGTCCAGAGGGGAATGACAGGAAATGTGCATCCAATTTCCAGCCATAAAACCCATACAGATTGTCATTCAGCCACATTTTAGGCCGGGCGCGTCCCAGCAGCACTTTCAATACACCGCAGATAGCGCTGGCAAAGAGGGTATTCGCTAACATAAACCAGGCGCGAATCTGCCAGACCGGATTAATCACAATGTAGCGGAAAAAAACCCCGGCCATGAAAAAAAGAATAAAATAAGCCGCCCCAAGACCCGCGTGAGTAAACCATACCAGCGGCGGAAACTGCTTGCTTAAATGTGACAGCCATAAAAAGTGAGCGACAGGCTTATCCACATAAAGATAACAAACCACAACCAACAGTGCGTAAAGCAACATGACCCAGGGTTTCGTCATTACTTTAAATAAACGCTCAAATGGCATATTAACCCTCCCCTTTGTCTGACTGTTCAAGCAATAACAATTGAACCCAACGCCCTTTGCTGTAATTATACCCCTGCATTTTTGCCCATATTTTTACTGAACGATCAGGGGGCCAGGTCTGATAGATACCGGCCTCAACCAGGGCCAGATGCGCTTGACCGCTTTTTAAACGCGCCTGAGCCGTCTGGCTGTCGGAAAAACGCACCAGCCAGGTATTTAAATTAAACACCAGACTGGGCTCATCAAAACCTGCAACAATAAGCGGTTTTTCCCGACTAAGCAATTGCGGCGGTATGTTTTTTGCGACAGTCTCCGTAACCCAGAGCGGTTTTAATTGCGGCAGCAACTCAGAAAAAATCAACGGGTAGCTCACTGCCGCCAGGCATACCACCGCCACAAAGGTGCGCTGATAATGACCGCGTCTTGCACAGTACACGGCAAACAAACTGAGGGAAAGTCCAATGCCCACCAATAACCAGCCCGCAGGCGGTATGGCGAGATGCAGCAATCGGGGCATGATTGCCAAGGCCATCAGCAGGCTTCCTGACAGCAGCAACCACCCGCCCTGCAGCCATCGCAGCCACTTTCCAGGCGTCTTCATCCCCTGTTCAATCGCAAGAGCGGCTAACAGGGCGATGGCTGGAAAAGTCGGCAGCACGTATTGAGGCAGTTTGGTCGGCATCAATTCGAAGAAAATCCAGGTGGGGATAATCCAGCATAATAAAAACCGCACGATTGGCATCTGGCGTCGGCGAACGGCATACTCGCCTGCCTGCCATAGAAAAAGTGAGGCCGGCCAAAAAGTCAGCGGCAGCAGAGCTAAATGAAACAGCGGGGGTTGGCCATGCGATTCATGCCCGCCCTGCAATTTGGGCAGCAAGTCTTTATTGAGCATCTGCATCAGGTAATTGCTCTGTTCGGCCTGATTCAACATCCACAGCCAGGCTAAGCTTAGTGCTGTAAAGAGCAGCAATCCGGGAATTATTTTAAGCGACTTAAGCCAGGCAACCCGGCGTTCTGTCACACAAAGGGCCGTTACCGTCAACACACCAACCAAAGGCGTCACCCCCTTAAGCACCAATCCATAGGCCATGGCCAGCCAAAAGAGAATGGGCCAGACGAGTGATACCCGGCGGTTATCAAGCGCCCCCTGATAAATAATCCACAAGGCTCCCTGCATCAATAAAACCGAGGACAATAAAGAGGTATCAATGACCGCCATGTGCGCTTCGACCGTTAACAGCAGGGAGGAGGCCAATAATGCGGCGGCAATCCAGGCGGTTTTATGGCTGACAAAGCGGCTGGCAAAAGCAAAGGTCAACAGGACTGACAGTAAAGCCCCCAAAAACGAAGGGAGGCGGTAGGGCCAGATACGAGCGCCGCCATCATGACCGACAAGTTTAACGCTCACCGCCTGTAACCAGTTAATACCGGGCGGTTTTTGAAAGCGGGTACGCTCCTGAAAGCGAATCTGAAAATAATTATCCGTTTGCAGCATCTGGCGGGTGGCTTGGGCGAAATGAGCTTCATCCCTGTCAATAACCGGTAGCCTGGCAATCCCTGGTAAAAAAACAAGCAGTGATAAACCGAACAGCAACCCGTAATATACCCGCCGTGGCCAACTCATTGAAGACGACATCCTTAAGACAAAGCCAACATGATATAGGAGCATGTTAAGAAATACTATACTTAAAGGTCAGAAGAGATAGTACTTGAGTACCCTGACAAGTGCCCGTAAAATCTAGCCCGAAGAATGATTTATTGTGAACAACCTATGCCTGAATTGACCACCATTCAACAAATCGCCGTCTGGATAGTTCCCGTGCTGTTCGCCATTACCCTGCATGAAGCCGCTCACGCCTTAGTCGCCGATAAATTAGGTGACAGCACGGCGCGCATGCTCGGACGAGTCAGCTTTAATCCGCTGCGGCATATTGATTTAATCGGTACCATTCTTATTCCCATTCTGGTGTTGATTTTAAGCCAGTTTAATTTTGTGTTCGGTTGGGCCAAACCCGTGCCCATCAATGCCAGTCATTTTCGCCATCCGCGCCGCGACATGGCTCTGGCTACCGCCGCCGGACCGCTTGCCAATTTATTGATGGCCGCATTCTGGGCCGCCTGTCTGAAATTATCGACGCTGTTTCACCCGGAATCCTCCACCATTGCCTTGTTTTTCCTGCTGGTGGCCCGAGCCGGCATACTGATTAACCTGCTGCTTGCCTTTTTTAATCTGCTACCCATCCCGCCTTTAGACGGGGGACGAGTTGCCATCAGCCTGCTGCCTTACAAAGCCGCCATCCAATTGCAAAAAATTGAACCGTTCGGCTTTTTTATCCTGTTAGCCTTGATGATGCTTGGCGCGTTGAGCTGGATTATTAACCCGCTCATTCACGCAGCGTTAAGCGCCTTAGCTTATGTGTTCCACCTATGATCCATCTGCTTGCTGATGCCTCGCTGCCCAATCTTAAAACCGCATTTCCTGCGCCGTTTTGTGTCAGTGTATACCAGCATCCTGCTGACATTCCCTCGCTGCTGCCGGGAAAGCATGTTCTGCTGTGCCGTTCCACGTTAAACGTCAATGCCGCCTTGCTGGGTCATCACACCCTCGACTGCGTCGCGACAGCAAGCAGCGGGATTGATCACCTCGATGAAGCATTTCTGAGCAGCCGGGGAATCACTCTGGTCGATGCCAAAGGATGTAACGCCCAGGCAGTCGCTGACTACGTGATGGCGACTTTAGCCTGGTTTGAACTAAATCAACCACTGGCCGGTCAGCAGGCTGGCATTATCGGTTACGGTGAAGTGGGGTTGCGGGTGGCGAAACGGTTGCAGGCCGCCCAATGGACAGTGCGCTGTTTTGATCCGCCCAAGGCAGACAGGGAACCTGGGTTTCACAGTTGCAGCCTTGACGAATTAACAGCCTCCGATTTGATTTGCGTGCATGCCAATCTGCACGATGCCTTACCCTACCCCAGCCGCAACAGCCTCAATGCCGATTTTTTACGCCAATTGAAACCGGGCACGGTGATTATTAATGCGTCGCGAGGGGGCATTGTCAATGAGGCTGACGTGCTGACATTCCCCCATATCCGTTATTGTACAGATGTCTATGGCAATGAACCCGCAGTTAATGAGGCCATTGTCTCAAGCGCGCTGCTTTGCACGCCTCATATCGCCGGCCACAGCCTTGAAGCCAAACAACGGGCAATGACCTTACTCAGCGATAAACTGCATGCGCACTATGGTCTGAAACCATTGCCCGAGCCTTTACCGGTGAGGCAAGCCCTACCCGCTCAGGCTGATCGTGATGGCTGGCCATCCCTTCTGCTGTCCCTCTATAACCCGGCAAAGGAAACCGCGGCATTTAAACAGGCTGTCAACAAGGAACAAGCCTTTCTTCAATTACGCAGGGCACATACCATTCGTCATGACTTCAGTACTTATAGCAGTGCGACCGACAGCCCGTCTTTAAAGGCTCTTCTTGGCGCTGATTAACGCAATATGCCGCGAATGATTTCCTGATCAGAGAAATGATGACAAACCTGGCCAATCTGTTGATACGTTTCATGGCCTTTGCCGGCTACCAGGACGATATCATTCTGGTCTGCAAGACTGACTGCTTTGGCAATCGCTTCTTCCCGGTTGACAATTTTATAAAGCGACGGGTGCGAGGAAATGCCTTGTTCTATTTCGTGAATAATTGCCTCTGGATTTTCAGTACGGGGGTTGTCGCTGGTAATGATGGCAATGTCAGCATACTGGCTGGCAATTCTGCCCATCATGGGCCGCTTGGTTTTATCGCGATCACCGCCGCAGCCGAAAACCACGAGCATTTTGCCTTTTTTAACTTTTTCAAGCGTCGCCAATACATTTTCCAACGCATCAGGGGTATGGGCATAATCGACAATCACACAGGGTTTCTGCGCCACCACTTCCATGCGGCCGGGGGCCGGTTGCAATTGGGACATCACCTGAACAACCGCATCATGGGGGTAACCCGCTGCCAGCAGGCTTGAGAATACAGCCAGGGCATTATAAATATTAAAAAAGCCCAGCGCGTTTATCTTAAGCTGGTATTCTCCCCAGGGGGATAAGACGTCAATGCAGGTCCCAGACAGGCTGACGTCCCAATTTAAGGCACGGATGTCCGCACTTTCATAAATCCCATAGGTCAACAAACGGCAGGGCGGTTGAATAGCAGCAATCATTTTCTCGGCATAAGCGTCATCGCCATTGACAATGGCCCATTGTAAATCGGTCTTTTTAAACAAGGCTGCCTTGGCCGCCGCATAAGCGTCCATGGTCAGATGATAATCGAGATGATCATGGGTCAGGTTGGTAAAAATTGCCTGATTAAAATGAATACTGTCTACCCGTTGTTGCGCTAAGGCATGGGAAGACACTTCCATGCACACCTGTGCGATTTTCCGTTGCCGATAGTGAGCAAACAGGGATTGCAACGCCAGAGCATCGGGCGTGGTATTACCCAGCGGCTGTAATTGGTCAGCCTCACCCTGCCCCAGCGTGCCAATATAAGCCGCACGGGTTCCCAGGAGAGCATGCGCCTGGGCCAATTGGTAAGCAATGGTGGTTTTACCATTCGTGCCGGTAACACCGGTGACCTGCATGGTGTTACTGGGATCGTCATAAAATCGGCTGGCAATGGCTGCAAGATGGCGGGCAAGCTTGGGCAGCGGCGCACCGATAAAAGACGAAGGGGGGCAATCGCTTAAAGGCCAGTCGCCAGGCTCGTAAACGACTGCCTTAGCCCCGTGTGCTAATGCCTGAGGGATAAACAAACGGCCATCAACCGCTGAACCCGGGTAGGCGATAAACAAATCACCCGGCTTCACGTTGCGGCTGTCATTGCAAAGGCCGGTAATGTCACAGTCCTGGCTGACAGTCGTCCAGTGTTTTAAAAGGTCAGACAATTTCATAATCACCTCACGGTGTGGTTTTATCAGGAGGTATGTCTAGAATTCGCAATGCGCCCGACATGACCTGGGCAAACAACGGTGCCGCCACAGCTGCTCCATAATACCCGTTACGGCTTGGCTCATGAATGACTACGACAACCACAAGCCGCGGGGAAGAAACAGGGGCAATGCCAGCGAAACTGGCAATATGCCGGTTGGATTCATACCCGTTTTTGCCCGCTACACGCGCTGTACCGGTTTTACCGGCAACCCGGTATCCGGGAATTCTCGCCGCTTTCCCCGTGCCCTCATTGCCTAATACAGCCTCCATCATCGCCAGGACCTGATCGGCTGTTTTAGTGTCAAGCACCTGCTCGCCGATTTCCGTCGTGTCATTGTGCAATAAGGTCACAGGATGAAGTTTACCGTGGTTAGCGAAAATTAAATAGGCTTTGGCCAATTGCAGGGCAGTCACTGAAATATTGTACCCAAAGCCCAGTGTGGCTAAAACAAATGGATTGGCATCCTTGGCTTTGACCACCGCCCCGTCGCTTTCACCCGGGTAGCCGCTTTCCGTCCGCTGCCCGAAACCGCTGCGCTGCAACAAACCAATCAATTGTTCCGGCGGGCTTTTAAGAATCATTTTAGTCACGCCGACGTTACTCGAATGCTGCAGCACGCCGGTCACATCCAGTACACCGTAATTATGCACATCACGCACCGTATGACCATGAACAATCATCCAGCTCGGACGGGTGTCAATGATGGTTTCAGGTGTAAACTGGCCGCTGCCTAACGCACTGGCAATACTGAAAGGCTTCATTAATGAGCCGGGCTCAAAAATGTCAGTAATCGCCTTGTTGCGGTAACTCTCGCGGGTATAGCGGCCGCGCACATTGGGATTAAACGAGGGGGCGTTAGCGGCCGCAAGAATTTCGCCGGTTTGTGAGTCGAGCACCACCACTGAACCGGACTTGGCTGCAAATTTCTCCAGGGTATTCTGCAACTCATGATAAGCCAGGTACTGAATGCGGCGATCGATGCTTAAAACCAGATCGTGACCGGGTCTTGGTTCCTTGATTACACCCAATTCTTCGATGATATGGCCGGTACGGTCTTTTAATACCCTTTTCTTACCGGGCACCCCCATCAGCCAGTCCTGATAAGCCAACTCCAGACCTTCTATCCCCACATCATCAATATTGGTAAACCCCAACAGTTGCGCGGTGCTGTCTGTCTCCGGATAATAACGCTTGAATTCCTGCTGAAAATTTAAACCCGGGATCTTTAATTGCTCAATTTGCTTAGCCAACGCCGGTTGCAGTTGCCGCTTTAAGTAGAGAAATTCCCTTGAACTGGCCCGTTGAATTTGCGAAACCAGGTTTTTGGGCGGCATGCCTAATAATTTGGCCAGGGCAAGCAGCTGCTTTTTATCAGGTGAAAATTCTTTGGGGTTTACCCACAATGATTTGACCGGGGTACTGACCGCCAGAGGCGTGCCCTGACGGTCAACGATCATGCCGCGGTAAGCGGGAATATCGACAATTCTTAAGCTTCGGGCATCGCCCTGGCCTTTGAGAAACTGGCGGTGGAGAATGGTTAAATCCGTTATCCGCCAAAGCAGGGCCGCGAGTAAAGCGGTAAAAAAAACAGAGACGACAATTAAACGCGCTTTATGCCCTTTGCTAGTCATTGTTGCTGTAATACATAAGTGTCTTTATCGGACGGTAATCTCATTTGCAATTTCTCCGTAGCCAGCTGTTCTACACGCGCAGGGGTAGCCAGGCTCGCCTGTTCCAGCAGCAATTGCCCCCATTGCAACTGCAATTGGTGGCTTTGTTGCTCCAATTGCTGCAATTGGCTGAAGCTTAATCGATGTTCATTGGTCGTGTAAATAACGGCTAACGAACTGACCAGGACTGCAAAGAGTAACGACAAGATCAAACACCATTGTTTTGACAGGCGCATTTCCAGTAATTGTCCACTAAATAAGTTGCTTTGATTAATTGCTCTTGCTGCGGCATTCATGCTGTTTTCTCTCCTATTCTAAGGACCGCACTACGGGCTCTGGCGTTTTGTCTTATTTCTACTTCACCGGGTTTGATGGCTTTACCGATGCGTTTAAAACAACTGACCATTTCACTTGCGCGCACCGGGACGCCGGGCGGCGGGCGAATCCCTTGCTCTTTATCGCGCATAAATTGTTTAACTATCCGGTCTTCCAACGAATGAAAGCTGATAATGACCAACCGGCCGCCTATCGTTAATGTCTCCATGACTTGATTCAGGCAGGCGGCCAAATCCGTTAATTCCTGATTGATGTAAATGCGTATGGCCTGGAATACACGTGTCGCCGGGTGCTTGTGCTTTTCCCATTTGGGATTGGCCTGTTTCACAATCTCAGCCAGGTTTTGCGTGGTGACAATCGGGCTTTGCTCTCTTGCCGCTACAATGGCCCGGGCAATGCGGCCAGAAAAACGCTCTTCACCGTACTCGCGAAATACCCGGACCAAGTCTTTTTCATCCGCACGATTGATGAAATCAGCCGCGCTTGTTGTCTGTGTCACATCCATGCGCATATCCAAAGGGCCGTCCTGCATAAAACTGAATCCACGCAGAGGCTCATCCAATTGAGGAGAGGAAACACCCAAATCCAGCAAAATGCCGTCAATTTTGCCAGCCACATGCGCCTCGGCCGCAAAACGTGGCAGATCGGCAAACGAACCGTGAATGATGGTAAACCGCGGATCCTGACTGAAATGATCGTTTGCATAGGCTATTGCCGCCGGATCTTTATCGATGGCAATCAGCCGGCCAGTTGGGGAAAGATGGTCCAGGATGGCGCGTGCATGTCCGCCGCGGCCGAATGTGCCATCGACATAAATGCCGTCAGGCTTAATCGCCAGGCCTTGGACTGCTTCCTGTAACAATACGGATTGATGGGCCATTTTCTGCTTCCGTTATAAAGAAAAATTCTTCATTTCGTCAGGGAGACCACCCTCGCCGTCACCTTCCTCTTCCAACCATTGTTCGCGCTTACTCTGCCACAACATCTCATTCCACACTTCAAATTTGTTCCCCTGCCCAATCATCACCACCTTTTTATCCAGCTGTGCGTAATCACGAAGCAAAGGCGGCAACAGCACCCGGCCATTGCTATCGAGTTCAACATCGGTTGCATGACCAATCAGCAACCGTTGAATACGACGCGCGGCCGCATTGAAACTGGGCAAACTTTGTAATTTATCTTCAATAATTTGCCATTGCGCTGCCGGATAAAGCAGCAAACAGGTTTCTTCGGTATCAATAGTAACAACCAAAGCCGATTTGCCATCCGCACTCAGCGCGTCTCGATAACGCGTGGGGATGGCAAGGCGACCTTTTCCGTCAACTGTAATGGCATTGATTCCGCGAAACATGATTTCTCTCATGAGGTGCGCGCACGCCCCCACAAATCTCCACTTTTTTATTATTTTATACCACTTTTATACACTATAGGAACACATTTTCCCAATCGTCAACCTTTTTGTACCCTTTAAATGGCAAAAAAAAGCGCGCCGCATGGAGTCGGCATGCGGCATGGTTTTTATTTGATACTCTTTGATTTAAAAGAATACAACTGAAATACAGATTTATCGTTTCTTACGTTGACATAGCCCAGGCCAGACCTGAAGCTCCTCTAATGATTCATGAGCGCGGCAAGCCGAATACCCTGCAACACCAAATCGGGCGATAACACATCATAAATGCCCTGCTTATCAAAAAGGGACGCGAAGCCACCGGTGGCGATCACTAAAACATCCTGGTTGGGGAAGGTTTCTTCTTTAATCCGATGAATCAATTCGCGGCAAGCCCCCAAGGCCCCATGGAAAATACCGGATTGAATGCTTTCTATAGTAGAACGTCCGACAACCTGTTCGGTTTTTACAATCTCGACCGCCGGTAACTTGGCCGTGTTGTTAGACAGGGCATCGACAGACAAACGCACTCCCGGAAGAATGGCGCCACCGAGATAGGCTTTTTGCGACGTGATGACGCAAAAGGTTGTTGCTGTACCAAAATCAATCACGATGGTGTTTTTACCGGGATAAGCATGGGTTGCAGCGATGGCATTGGCAATGCGGTCAGCGCCCACTTCAACCGGATTGCGGTATTTAATGTTTAAACCGGTTTTTACACCCGCCTGCAGGAAGAAAGGATCAACGGAAAAATACTTGACGCAAGCTGAGCGCAGCGAGTAGTCGAGTTGGGGGACGACGGAACAAATGGCGATTTCACGGATGGCCTCGGGTGAGCATTGATTCTCCCGCAGCACACTTTTTAAAAAAATGCCTAATTCATCGGAGGTGCTAACTTTCGATGTGTGCCTGAAGCGCAAACGGATTTCATCATCTGCAAAAACACCGCCATAAATATGGGAATTACCCACATCGATGCATAACATCATAAGAGAATGCCCTGATCATAAAATGAGGCGATAGTAAGGCCAGTGCCCAATAAATACAAGAGGATTGGAGAAAAGTCGGTCGATAAGCCGGGTTCTGTCGTGGACAATCATTCATCTGGGACTTGTGTCACCACAAGCCTCAAGCGACCTACCCGAATCCCATGCGGGCCGCATGTGCCGGTTCTCACCGGATGGATTCCTATTTGGTCTTGCTCCGAGTGGGGTTTTCCCTGCCACGCCTGTTGCCAGACGCGCGGTGCGCTCTTACCGCACCATTTCACCCTTACCTCTGGCTAAGCCGGAGGCGGTATATTTTCTGTGGCACTTTCCGTAGACTTTCATCTCCCAGGCGTTACCTGGCACTCTGCCCTATGGAGCCCGGACTTTCCTCCCCTTGCGAGGCAAGGAGCGATTGCCTGACCGACTCTGATAGTAATGGTAGCAAAGTGCCTACGGAAAGACCAGAACTATTAGCCGCGGGTGCCAATAAATTCGTCGTCAAAATAACGCTTGAGCTTGGTACGCAAGGTACCACGGCTAACGCCTAATACTCTCGCCGCTTTGGATTGGTTGTAGCGGGTTAACTCCATGACCGTACGAAACAAAGGAGCCTCAACTTCCTCAACGATGAGTTGATAGAGATTAAGATTGATTTCTTTATTGCCTACGGCGTTGAGATAACGCTTTACCGCGCCAACGACTTGTTGGGTTAACGCTTCATTAACCTGTTCAATTTGTTGCATTACTGCACTCATTATCCTCTCCTGATCAAATTGATGCTGTTCAGGCCTAAAATGTGACACAAACAGTACATCATGGGCGATATAGTAACAAATACCACAAAGAATGTAAACATTGTTTCATTCATATTCATTTATTAAGGGAAGCTTAAGGAAATTTTGATTTTTTAGCAAGTATTTTCGCTTATTTAGACAAATTTAAATCAAAAAAATTGAATATGGACAAATTGAGCTAATTTTTTTCTTCGAAATTCCCCCTCTTCCCTGAGGAAGAGGATTATCGGGAATTATCATGCAGCGAGGGGTATTCTCTCGGAAAAAAGGGCGAAGGCTGAGAAGACGCTTCGCAGGATCAGGAATCAGTAGCGTTGGCCTCCGTTTCAGCTATATTATTCCACCGTGAAACTTTCACCGCAGCCGCAGGCCCCGGTCTGGTTTGGGTTGTTAAACACAAATTTGGCATTTAAACCCTGTTTGACATAATCAATGGACATGCCTTTCAGAAAGGGGTAGCTGCCTTTATCAATGTAGATCTGGTAAGTATCGGTCAGCGGGAGAACAACATCATTGCTTTGTGGTGTTTCCACATAATCGACCACGTAAGCAAGACCTGAACAACCCGTTTTTTTAACGGAAAAACGAATACCGCGGCAATTCGCCTGGCGGGCAAGGTAGGAAAGGACATGGTTTTTCGCCGCTTCACTCAAATTGACACCCGTCTCACCGCTCGCTTCGTATTGAACAACACCACTCATTATGGGCTCTCCTTCACTAATTGTTTCATTTTCTCACAAATCTGCCGGTATCCCTGTTCCACCAACAGGGCGGTTGGGTAAAGCGCCTTAGGTATCTCCAACTCAGTAACCAGTTGCAGGTAATCAAACCGTGGATGACTGTCTAAAGACGTGCCTGTCATCTGTCGGCAACACCATTCCAACGCCGCAATAAGGTAGGGGTTGCCATACGCTTTAAAGCAGCACTGCGTGATTAACCCCTTGGGATCGCAAGCCGCATACCATTGTAAAAAAGCCTTGTCGCGAAGCCCCGCCTCGCTTAAAACCGTGAACGGCTCTGTACAGTCCAGCCTTCCTACATGCCTTGGCGTAAAAAAACAATCTTCTACTCGTTGATTATAATTCATCATGGCGCTATTTCATGCAGACGCATGACCTGTTGACAAATGGTGTGGATCGCCTTGTCAATGTCTGCCTCGCGGGTAAACCGGCCCAAAGACAGGCGGATGGAGCTGTAGGCTTCGTCATCACTTAAGCCCAGAGCTTTAAGCACATAAGACGGTTGATTACTGGCAGACGAACAGGCTGAAGCGGTCGATACAGCCAATTCCCGCAGCGCCAGCAATAAGGTCTCACCCTCGATTCCCTTAAACGTCAGGTTCAGATTGCCAGCAATCCGCTGGTGCTCATGGCCATTTAAACGGATACCGGGAAGATGCCTGATGCCCTGCCATAACCTCTGTCGCATCGCCAACAGGCGGGCCTGCTCGGCGATGCGGTGTTGTTCCCCTAGATGAAAGGCTTCGCCCATGCCCACAATCTGATGGGTTGCCAACGTCCCTGAACGTAAACCCTGCTCATGGCCGCCCCCATAAGACAGGGGCACAAGCCGTATGCGTGGTTTATGGCGAATATACAAGGCCCCCACCCCCTTGGGGCCATAATTTTTATGGCTCGACAAGGACATGAGGCTCACCGGCATGCAGGCAAGATCAAGGGGCAGCTTTCCTGCGCTTTGCGCCGCGTCGACATGGAAAATAATGCCCTTGTCCTTTAATAAGTCCCCGATGGCCGTAATGTCCTGAACCACGCCGATTTCATTATTCACGTGCATCACCGACACAAGGATGGTTTCTGGGGTAATCGCTTCTTTTAGAAGGTCGAGATTGAGAAGCCCATCCGCTGTTGGCGGTAAGTAAGTCACGTGAAAGCCTTCTTTCTTCAGTTGATGGAAACTGTCGAGTACCGCTTTATGCTCAGTCGACATGGTGATGAGATGCTTGCCTTTATGCTGATAAAAGCGGGCCGCGCCAAGAATGGCGAGATTATTGGCTTCAGTGGCACCGGACGTAAAAATAATGTCGCGAGGCTCAGCATGAATAACCTCAGCAATCTGCGCCCTGGCGATTTCAACCGCCTCTGCGGCGTCCTTGCCGTACTGATGGGAAGTCGACGAGGGGTTACCAAACACGCCCTCAGGGCCAAGATATTGAAGCATGCGCGCCACCACAGCCGGGTCCACCGGGGTTGTAGCCATGTAATCAAGATAAATGGGTAACTGTTTCATCCGCTTATCCTCTGTTTTTTACTCCTGCCCATTTCAGTGCATTTTGCACATGCGTCAAAATACCGCGAAGAATATTGACTTCCATATGTTCCAGCCCCGCCCGATTAAACAGCCGCCGGATACGTTGCTGTAACCGCCGTGGATTGGACGGTTTTAAAAAATCAATTGCAATCATGACATCCGTTAAATGGGTATAAAACTGCTCGATTTCATCCGCGGTAGCCGGTTTATCCGGCCGCAGTTCGACTTCTGCTGATGGCGACAACAATTTCATACGCAATTCGTAAGCAATAATCTGCACGGCTTGCGCCAAATTAAGCGATCCATACTCCGGATTACTGGGAATATGGATATGGCCATGGCTTTTTAACAATTCGTCATTGGTCAACCCGGCATGTTCACGCCCGAATAAAACAGCCACTTCCGTGTCATCGGGTTTTTTACACACCATTTCTGCCGCCTCAGACGGCGTAAACCCCGGTAAAGCAATGCCACGAGGTCTTGCACTGGTCGCCAAAATAAGCTGGCAACCGTGTAACGCGTCATCCAGGCTATCGGTAACCACGCAGTGTTCAAGCACATCGTCTGCACCCGCGGCCATTTCCCAGGCCTTAAGATCCGGAAAAGACTTGGGCGTCACTAAATACAATCGGCTTAAGCCCATGGTTTTCATGGCTCTTGCCGCCGAGCCGATATTGCCCGGATGCGAGGTAGCAATCAGTATAATGCGAACAGACTCTAATTTCATAAAAGCCAACGAATTGTGCGAAGTGCGTAACTATAACAGCAATGACTTCTCTCTGTACAAAAAAAAATGTGCTAGAATCGCTGACTTTTGTAGAAAAAGAGCGAAGCCATGGAACCATTACTTAACATTGCTGTCACCGCTGCCCGTCAGGCCGGTGATATTATTGTACGTCATATTGAACAAATTGACAGAATTAAAGTCACGGCCAAGGACAATGCCGAGTATTTCAGTGAAGTGGATATCAAAGCGGAGCAAGCCATCATTCATGCCATTCACAAGGCCTATCCCGACCATGGCATTTTAGCAGAGGAAAGCGGCCTTTATAATGATGAATCCGATGTCCAATGGCTTATCGATCCACTGGATGGCACCAGTAACTTTCTGCACGGTTTCCCTTTTTATTCGGTGTCTATCGCCTGCAAAATTAAAAATCGTATTGAGCACGCAGTGGTCTATGATCCCATCCGGCATGAATGCTTTTCGGCCACCCGCGGCCGCGGCGCCCAACTCAATGACCGCCGCATCCGCGTCTCCAAACAAACGCAGCTGCAGCAAGCCCTGCTGGGTACAGGGGTGTCCTTTCGCAACCCGGCTGCGGCACAACGTTACCTTCCGACATTTGAAGCATTAATGGATAAATGCGTGGGGATCAGGCGAACCGGCTCAGCCGCCCTGGATTTAGTCTATGTGGCCGCCGGACGCCTGGATGGTTTCTGGCAATTTGGCCTTCGCCCCTGGGATATTGCCGCCGGCGCCTTGATTGTAAAAGAGGCGGGGGGACTATTAAGCGATACTCAGGGCGGTGAAGACTACCTGAAACAGGGCGATGTTATCGCGGGCACCCCTAAAGTGTTCAAAGCACTCCTACAGACACTGATTCCCGTCATGAAACGCTAATCCTGCCTGCGGACTCAGCTTCAGCTCCGGTACGAATTTTGCACAGAAATCGTACTGGGTCTCTGTCAACCTGAAGCTATGAAGCACTTGGTAAGCCATCAAAAAGGATTCAGCTTAATTGAAGTCTTAGTCAGTTCATTTGTTCTGGCGCTGGGTTTACTCGGCATTGCGTCGTTGCAAATGAATGCCATACGTTACAATCAAACGGCGCAATTGCGCTCAATCGCCATTGCCCAGGCGGGTAATATGGTCGATCGCATGATGGCCAATTCCGCTGGTATTCAGTCCGGTGCTTACAATAATATATCCGGAACCCCCTCTTTACCGAGTTGCACCACCTGCACTGCCGGACAAATTGCCCAGCGCGACATTCATATCTGGAATTCAACCAACAGCACTTTATTGCCTTCAGGACAGGGCACGATTACCCGTAATGGCAACCAGTTCACAGTTATCATGCGCTGGGATAATGAACGCACCGGGGTTAACGGCACAGGCTGCAGCGGCGACTCCGATGTTGATCTAACCTGTCTGATTATGGAAGTGGAATTATGAAGCGCTTGAAATGCCAAGGCTTTTCAGTGATTGAATTCATGGTGGCCATTACGCTGGGAACCCTGCTCATTGCGAGTGCCGGTGCGGTTTACCTGAGTAATAAATCGACCTATGTCATGCAGGAAGGCTTAGCCCGCCTGCAGGAAAATGGGCGTTATGCCAATTTTTTACTGAGCCGGGAATTACGCATGGCCGGCTTTCAAGGCTGTGCCAATCAAAAGCAGATCGTGGTGACCAATTTGGTCAGAAATGTATCATCAATGTTGGCTTATGACAAACCTGTGCAGGGTTATGATGGCCTCACGGCCTCGTTCAGTCCGCTGCTGCCTGCCAATCTGACCGGTAAACCAATGGCCGGGTCTGACATCATTGAAGTACGCATGGCCTCTAATTTTGGCGTGCAATTGCGCGATGACATGAATCAGCCTAACAACCCCATCCTGGTTTATGATCGGCTGGGCATTGCCGCGGGTGATCCGGTAATGATTACCAATTGCTCGGTAGGCGATATTTTTATTGCCGGCGCCAATACCAACGCTACCGCCATCACCCACACAGTCAGCGACAATACCACCAATGATCTGACCATGGCTTACCCGGCCAATTCCCAGGTTATGCGTTTTCTCTATTATGCCTTTTATGTCAAAAACACCGGGCGGGTCAATTCCGTCGGTCAACCCATCCTGGCGCTGGTGCGCCTGGATATTAATGGTAACGAGGATGAAATCGCCGAGGGCGTGGAACTTATGCGCATCAGCTATGGCGTCGATACCAACGGCGACAACACGGTGGATACTTACCAAACCGCCACTCAGGTGAATAATGCCAACAATTGGAATAATGTCATCAGCATCCAGATAAATCTGCTCTTTGCCACGACAGAAAATGTCAACGATAAAGTTCAACCCTATACCTTTAACGGCACGACCACGACACCCACGGATCGCAAGTTACGCCGCCAATGGGATACTTTCATTACCTTAAGGAACAGAGGTTTGCCATCATGAGGAAACAAGACGGTGCGACACTCGCTGCCACCCTGCTGTTATTACTGGTGATTACCCTTTTGGGGATTACGTCGGTTCAGGTAACGCATCTGCAGGAAAAGATGTCGGCTAACCTGCAGGATAAGGAATTATCCTTTGTAGCCGCCGAATCCGCCTTGAAAGCAGGTGAGAACTGGGTTTTAAGCCAGGAAACGGAACCCACGGTCTATGTCACCTGCCAGGCCTATCCCTGCGCACAGCAAGTCTATGAAAACATTAATCTGGCCACCCAGCCGTCAAGCTGGTGGAACAGCCGCTCGTCACAGTACACGCTGAGTATGGATAATATTGCGACCAACCCGCGCTTTATCATTGAATTTCTCCAATTCGTTCCTGACTCACCCGTTGTCGGTTCATCTGCCGCTAAAAGCACCGGCGTTTTTTATTATCAGGTCACTGCCCGTGGTACAGGGGCTACCAATGATTCAATCAGTGTCCTGCAAACCACTGTGGCAAGGAGATACTGATGAAACGCATATCCAGAGCAGTGGTGTGCCTGACCGGCACCTTAATCCTTACGCCTCTTTTCTCCGGTACCTTGAACCTGTCGCAGACCCCGTTGTTCATCACCGACACCGTGGCACCGATGACCATGCTGATTTTAAGCCGCGACCACAAGCTTTATTTTGAAGCCTACAATGATTTGACCGATCTGGACGATGATGGCCAGATTGAACTGCATTTTAAACCCAGTATTGATTATTATGGTTATTTTGACAGCGCCAAATGTTACGCCTACGATTCAGGCCAGCAGTATTTCTATCCGACCGCCATGGCGGTTGATCGCAAATGCCCGGGCAGCTGGAGCGGTAATTTCTTAAACTATTTAACCACATCCCGTCTCGATGCCATACGCAAAGTCTTGTATGGCGGCTATCGCTCCGTTGACTCCACCACAGCGACGGTACTGCAACGTTCTTACATTCCCCAGGATGGCCACAGTTGGGGTAAAGAATACCAAAGCCTTGCCATCGACGGGTTTAATATCAGCGACTACACTCCTTTCACAGCCCCATTTGGAACCAATTATCATCTCTTTGCTAATACCACGCTGCTGAATACCTCCGCCCCCTTATTGCGCGTCGCGTTAAACCAGCCTTATCGTATCTGGGAATGGGTCAGTATTGAGCGTCCGGTCGCCGGCTCGCGGGCCCTGCACGGCAGTTCAGGCCCCCTGATTAACGGCCTTACCAATTACGTGGTGCGCGTCAAAGTCTGTGACAGCGCCATCGGTCTTGAAGACAATTGCCGCAGCTATCCCAACGGTCAGCAAAAACCCATTGGTCTTTTGCAGGAGTTTGGCGAAAACAACTCCATGATGTTTGGCTTATTGACAGGAACGTATAAAAACAACCTGGCAGGCGGCGTCGTGCGCAAAAACATATCCAGTATTACCGATGAAATTGATTTAAACACCGGACAATTTACGGCAGTCAATGGCATTATTTCAACCATTAACAAATTAACCGTCACCGGTTTTGGCGGTAACTACGAGTACTCCTGCGGGTTTATTTCAACTCGCAACATCAATAACGGCGAGTGCGAAATGTGGGGGAATCCGCTGGGGGAAATGATGTATGAATCCGTGCGGTACTTAGCCGGTAAATCGTCAGCCAATTCCACTTATAATTATTCCACCGGAACGGATGTGACCTTAGGCCTGCCCAAGCCCTCCTGGGTTAACCCTTACTCCGTTTATCCCTATTGCGCCAAAGCCAATATGCTGGTTTTAAGCGACTTAAACCCGACTTATGACAGCGATCAGGTTCCGGGAAGCTACTTCAACTCTTTCAGCGGCGATTTAACACCCTCTTTCAATGCCGCATCCCTGGCACAAAGTATTTTTACCGGTGAAGGTTTTTCAAGCCTTTTGGCTTTCATTGGCCAATCCGGCGGTACGGCCGATGGTTCTCCGAAGCCCAAAACCGTCACCAGTTTTGGTAATATCCGCGGTCTTGCGCCGCTCGAAGCCAATTCCGAGGGCAGTTATTACCCAGCCAGCGTGGCCTGGTATGCCTGGATTAATGATTTAAACAGTGCCCCGGGGAAACAAAATGCCAAATCTTACATGATTGCATTATCCGCTCCCATGCCGGAACTGAAATTCTTTGTGGGGGGTAACCCGATTACGGTACTGCCCTTTGGTAAATCCGTTGCCGGCTTCAGTATCAATGCGACTCAGGGTCAATACCAGCCGACCAATGAAATTGTGGATTACTACATTGAATCCCTGACACCCACACAAGCCGTCTTGCGAGTCAACTTTGCCGACTTGCAACAGGGCGCTGATTTTGACATGGATGCCATTGTTAAATACACCATCACCGTCAATGCGGACAATACGTTAACCATTGCCTGCGATTCCATTTACGCAGCGGGCGGGATAACCCAGCACATGGGCTATGTCATTTCCGGTACCACTCAGGATGGGGTATACCTCGAGGTGCGTGATGTTGACACAGCTGCCGGCAGCGATGTCAGTTACTTCCTCGATACCCCGCCGGGTCAACCGCCGGGCGGCACCTGGAATGATGGCGTCGCTTTACCTTTAACCACTACGCGAACCTTTACACCGAGTTCGACACCGTCTGCCACAGTCCTTAAATCCCCGCTATGGTATGCGGCTAAATGGGGCGGGTTTATTGACTCCAATAACAACAACGAGCCGGATGTGAACACGGAATTTGATACCGACAATGACAATGATCCGGATAACTATTTCTTAGTCACCAACGCCAACAGTTTAAGGGCGCAATTGGCCAAGGCCTTTGCCTTAATCCTTGACCGCACCGGTTCTTTCTCTTCCGCGGCTTTAAGCAGCGGTTTCCTGGCGTCCGATACGTTAATCTACCAGGCTATTTTCAGAACCAAAGACTGGAGCGGCCAACTCCTCGCCTTTGATATTGATGAAACTAACGGGAATATCCTCTTTACCGGTTCAGGACCGCAAGGTTCTCTCTGGGATGCCGCCCAAAAACTGAGTTTGCAGAATTTCAGTACAGGCCGCCACATCATCACCTTCAAGCCGTCCAATAACACAGGCATCAAATTCAGATGGCCATCAAACCCGGCTTCCCCCACCAACACGGAGCTGGATGTTTCGCAGGTCGCGGCTTTAAACTTAAATCCGGTAACTGCTATCAATGACGGCCAGGGCAGCAACCGCCTGAACTTCCTGCGCGGCGATAAATCGCTGGAACAGCAAAACGGCGGAACTTTCCGCAACCGCACGACCCTGCTCGGCGACATCATTAACTCAACACCTCTGGTTATTAAGGTGCCCAATCAGCAATACCCGGTCACCTGGTCAGGGGGGGCGGCGGAAAACAGCAGCCCTTACGGCATTTTCCGTGAAAACAATTTAAACCGCCGCGCCATTATTTATGTGGGCGCCAATGACGGGATGCTGCACGCGTTTGACGCGGTAACCGGCGTTGAAGTGTTTGCCTATGTACCCGCCAGCATTTTTAAGACCTTGAATCAATTGACCAATCCCAATTACGCGCATCGTTATTATGTGGATGGTTCACCTACCGTCATTGACGTGTTCATCAACAGCGAATGGCGTACGGTGCTTGTCGGTACACTAAATGGCGGCGGCCAGGGCGTCTATGCCCTGGATGTGACCGATCCCACCCAGTTTACTGAAAATGGCGCGCCCGGCATTGTTAAATGGGAGTTCAATGACAGCGATGACGCCGATCTGGGATTCACCTACAGTCAGGCCTCCATTGTCAGGATGGCCAATGGCCAGTGGGCTGCCATTTTTGGCAATGGCTATAACAATACCGTCACCGATGGCAATGCCAGCACCACCGGTAACGCGGTTCTTTACATTGTGGACATTGCAACCGGAACGCTCATTAAAAAGCTCGATACCGGCGTTGGCATGAGTGCTGATCCACTGTCTCAGGGGCGACCCAATGGCATGTCCAGCCCAACCGTTGTTGATTTGGACGGCAATGCGGTGGCCGATACCGTCTATGTTGGCGATTTGTTTGGCAATTTATGGAAGATTAATGTATCGGCCAGCAACCCCAACCAATGGGATTTCGCCTACAAACAAGGCAGTAATCCCAAACCCATGTTTGTCGCCACTGACAGCGGCGGTAACCGACAACCCATCACTTCAAAACCTGCCGTGTCCAGGCTTAATTTCTCAGCCTCAGGACTCCAGATTTATATTGGTACTGGCAAATACATTGAACCCAGTGATAAAACCGATACCAGCATACAGACCATTTACGCCTTAAGGGATGATAACACCTCCGTCATTACCGGACGCGCGCAATTACGCCAACAAACCATCGTTTATGAGCAAAATGGTCTGCGCGTCACCAGCAATAATTTACTGGCCAACAATGATCGCGGTTGGTACATGGATTTAGTCTACAATGGCAATGCCCGCGGCGAGCGGGTGGTATCCAACATGTTGTTTTTAAGCGGCAAAATTATCTTTTCAACCATTATACCCACCAGCGATCCCTGCGATTTCGGGGGTGAAAGCTGGTTAATGGAACTCGATGCTTACACTGGCGCACGGCTGAATTATAACGTCTTTGACATCAATAACGACAATGCCTTTGATACCAATGACTCCGTAACCTACAGCAACGGCGGACAAAATTACACTGTTCCCGTCAGCGGCATGAAGGCAAGCGTGGGCTTGATTGCCACCCCGTCTGTCTTGAATGCCGGCGATAAAGAATACAAATACCTGCCTGGAACCAGCGGCGGCATTCAAAAAGTGCATGAAAATCCGGGTAAACAAATCTTTGGCCGACAATCCTGGCGGCAATTGCAATAGGTAGTCTCCTGGCCTCCACAGGAGGCCAGCGCTTATTCCCGTATTCCTTCTTTTAATCCCAGTGCCGCCGGTAATTGATTAGCGACCGCCGCGCCAATATTTTTAGTCATACGGTCAAACACGCTTTGCTTGTACGTGTAATCAATGACCTCTTCGCGTTTGATGACGTCGCGGAGCAATTCGCCGCTGCTGGCAAAGCCGTCAATCAACCCTCTTTCCTTCGATTGCGTTCCTGTCCAGAATAAGCCCGAAAAGGTATCGTTATCAATTTTAAGACGGCTGCCGCGCCCTTCTTTCACCTTGGCGATAAATTGCTGATGCACCTCATTGAGCATGACTTGCAGCAATTGCTGCTGCTCAGGCGTGGTGGGTGAAAAAGGATCAAGGAAGGCCTTGTTCGTGCCGGCGGTTTGCAGACGTCGGGTGATGCCGAGTTTTTGGATGGCATCAACAAAGCCAAATCCGTTATAAAGCACGCCGATTGAACCCACCATGCTTGAAGGATTAGCGTAGATTTCATCCGCACCTGCTGCGACGTAATACGCCGCTGAAGCGCAGATATCGACACAAACGGCATAGGTTTTCACACTGGGGTATTTTTTTCGGTAATACTGCAGGGTATTGTACATGTAATCAGCCTGGACCGGACTGCCCCCGGGACTATTGATGCGCACCAGCAAAGCCCGCAACCCCTCGCTTTTATAGGCGGCAGCCAGACTTTTAGCGAAATTGTCAGCACTCGCGGTATCGGTATCCGAAATGGTTCCCTCAATATCAACCAGACCGACATGGGGTTTGTTTTTAGCCGTTCGGTCATCACTGAGACTGGAAGCACTGAAATAAAGGTAAACAAGCAGCAGGACAATGGCGCCACGCACAAGCCATCGGAAGCGGCGTTTACGACGTTGGTCACGCAGGTATTCGATCACCAGTTTATTTAACAGGGTTTGCGATTCGAGGTTGTCCTGAGTCGGATTATTGTTCATAGTAGCTACTTGATTTTTTGAATTAGAACCTCATTTTACGGTAGGTATCCGTTAATTTAAACCACTCATTTAAGAGAGACTGCACTATGCGTATGGATAAGCTCACCTCCAAATTCCAAATGGCCCTAGCCGATGCCCAATCACTTGCCTTAGGCCGGGACAATGGATTTATTGAACCGGAGCACGTCTTGAAAGCCCTGCTCGATCAACAAGGCGGCAGCTGCCGTCCCTTGCTCAGCAAAGCCGGCGTCAACCTGCCCACGCTGAGAAACCTGCTCGACCAGGCTCTTGATAAACTGCCCAAAGTCAGTGGAACCGGCGGTGATATCCACATTTCCAACGCCTTAAACCGTCTCTTGAATTTAACCGACAAACTGTCGCAGCAACGCAAGGACAATTACATTTCCAGCGAACTCTTCGTACTCGCTGCCGTGAGCGAAGACGGCAATCTGGCTAAATTACTTAAACAGGCAGGTGCCAGCCAGCAAGGCATTGAAAAGGCCATTGAGGAAATCCGCGGCGGCGACAAGGTCACTGATCCCAATGCGGAAGAGCAGCGCCAGGCCCTGGAAAAATACACCCTGGATCTCACTGAACGCGCCGAACAGGGCAAACTGGACCCGGTCATCGGCCGTGATGATGAAATCCGCCGCACCATTCAGGTTCTGCAACGCCGCACCAAAAACAACCCGGTGCTCATTGGTGAACCCGGGGTGGGCAAAACCGCAATCGTTGAGGGTCTTGCGCAGCGCATTGTCAACGGCGAAGTCCCGGAAGGATTAAAAGATAAACGCCTTTTATCGCTCGACATGGGGGCCTTGATTGCCGGGGCTAAATTCCGCGGCGAATTTGAAGAGCGCCTGAAAGCCGTTTTAAACGATCTGGCCAAACAGGAAGGTCAAATCATTCTCTTTATCGACGAATTACATACCATGGTTGGCGCCGGCAAAGCTGAAGGTGCCATGGATGCCGGCAACATGTTAAAACCAGCGCTCGCGCGCGGCGAATTGCATTGCATTGGTGCGACCACGCTCGATGAATACCGTCAATACATTGAAAAAGATGCCGCCCTCGAACGGCGTTTCCAGAAAATCCTGGTTGATGAGCCCAGCGTGGAAGACACCATTGCCATCTTACGCGGGCTTAAAGAACGCTATGAAGTGCACCACGGCGTGGAAATCACCGATCCGGCGATTGTAGCGGCCGCGACCTTGTCGCATCGCTACATCACCGATAGGCAGCTTCCCGATAAGGCCATTGATCTCATTGATGAAGCCGGAAGCCAGATTCGCATGGAAATTGACTCCAAACCCGAAAGCCTGGATAAACTGGACAGACGGCTGATTCAGTTAAAAATTGAATGCGAAGCCTTAAAAAAAGAACACGATGACGCCTCTAAGAAGCGTTTGAACGATTTGCAGACCACCATCCGCGAACTTGAAAAAAATTACGCGGATCTCGAGGAAATCTGGACGTCTGAAAAAGCGGCCCTGCAAGGCGCCAACCAAATCAAGGAAGCGCTGGAGCAAGCCAAAATAGAACTGGATACCGCACGCCGCGCCGGAGATTTAACCCGCATGTCGGAGCTGCAATACGGCCGCATCCCCGAACTCGAAAAGCAATTGGCACAAGTTGGTGAAGGACAAAGCAGCAGCGATGCCAAGTTGTTCCGCAACAAGGTCACTGAAGAAGAAATTGCCGAGGTGGTATCCAAATGGACAGGCATCCCGGTGGCGAAAATGCTGGAAGGGGAAAGGGAAAAACTGCTGCATATGGAAGAAGCCCTGCACAAACGTGTCATCGGACAAAACGAGGCAGTTGATACCGTTTCCAATGCCATTCGCCGCTCCCGAGCCGGTTTAGCTGATCCTAATCGCCCCATTGGTTCCTTCCTGTTCCTAGGCCCAACCGGGGTGGGTAAAACCGAATTGTGTAAAGCCTTAGCCGCGTTTCTTTTTGATACAGAAGAAGCGATGATTCGCATTGACATGTCCGAATTCATGGAAAAACATTCCGTGGCAAGGTTAATCGGGGCGCCTCCGGGCTATGTGGGTTATGAAGAAGGCGGTTACCTGACGGAGGCTGTCAGGCGTAGGCCCTATTCCGTGGTGCTCCTGGATGAGGTAGAAAAGGCGCACAGCGATGTGTTTAATATCCTGTTGCAAGTGATGGACGACGGCCGTTTGACGGATGGCCAGGGGCGCACTGTCGATTTTCGTAACACCGTGATTGTCATGACCTCGAACTTAGGCTCGCACTTGATTCAGGACATGGCGTCCAAATTAAACTACGAGCAGATGAAAACCGCGGTGATGGAAATTGTCGGACAGCATTTCAGGCCTGAATTCATTAACCGTATTGATGACAGCGTCGTTTTTCATCCGCTGGACAAGGCCCAAATCGCCAACATTGCCGCCATTCAGATTCATTACCTTAAACAAAGGCTTGTTGCGCAGGATATTGGTCTTGAGGTGAGCGATGAAGCCCTGGACTATCTGGCGGAAGCCGGCTTTGATCCCGTCTATGGCGCTCGCCCGCTCAAACGAACCATTCAGCAAAAACTGGAAAACCCGCTCGCCCAGTCCATATTAACCGGGCAATTTACACCAGGGCATACCATTGATGTGGTGCTTAAAGACGGACACCTTGCCTTTGAGCAGAAGCCTTAAGCCCTGTTTTTTTGGATTCCGCGCATAACGCGCGGAACGTAGCCGATTAGACTTAATCATGCGCGTTTGATGCGTAACTTAAAAAATGCAGTCAGCGCAAACAGCATGGTCATGTCAAGCCTCTTAAAGCATTCTTTTTGCCAACGTGCTGTCTTTATGCACAGCATCCATTTGCGCTTGAATCGAAGGATTCGGCAGGATTTAGCGCATAAAGCGCGGAACGTGGGCAATTAGATTTGAGCATGTGCGTTTGATGCGTAACCTAAAAAATGCAGTCAGCGCCAACAGCATGGTCATGTCAAGCCTCTTAAAGCATTCTTTTTGCCGACGTGCTGTGCTTTATGCACAGCATCCATTTGCGCTTGAATCGAAGGATTCGGCAGGATTTAGCGCATAAAGCGCGAAAACAAGGCGATTTGATTTAATCGTGCGCGCTTGATGCGTAACTAGACTGTAAAGGCCATATTTTCCTGGGGTTCATCGAGCTCTTTCAGCGTGGTCACCACATAGCCTTTTAAAATATCCCCTCTCCCCCAGGGTCCGGCTTTGATTTGCTCCTCCATGCCCGGAATTTTTAAGAAAAGCTCCATGTAAACAAAACCAAGCCGTAACGTTTCCTTGTCAAGCACATTGGAGGCATTGATCGTCAACGCCTTATTGATGGTATCGATCAGCGCGTCATTCATTTTTTTTGCCAGATGATCCTCTGTGTCCACGGAAATTTCTTTAATTTTTTGCAACGTGGCCGCATATGCACCAAAGAGTACATGCTGTTTGTAGGTGCCTAATCGCACCATGAGTCGTTTTTCCAAATCACAACTCTTTGCGTCAGAACAAACAAGATCTTCTTTTTTAATTTTTTCATTAAAAATCATCACTTTTTCCAACACAGGCAGCTCTTGCGGCTTGAGCTTTACAGCGTATTTTTTCCAAAACTCCCTGATCTCTTCCGGACTCAATTCCGGACTGTCAGCCATCGTGGCCCTTAATTCTTTAACCAGGTCAGGAAAGAGCAATTGGATGGGGCCCTCGATCCGAGTCAGGATTTCATCAATATTCTGGATAACCTGGAGATACCCTATTCGCTTTAGGATCGTCTCGCTGCCCGGTTTACGTTTGTCAATAAGGTGGCTTAATTTACTAAAAAACCCCTTATCCGATTTAATGTATTCATAGGTATCGGCAATTTTGTCCTGCTTTAAAAAGGTCTCATAGGCACTGCAGCAATCAAATACAGTCAAGTCATCCAGATCGTTATCACTGTTTAGCTGAAGCACTTCGGCCAGGGTTGTTTTTAATGCACAGTTTTCCGAATTGGAAGCCAGGGCAGAAATACCCTGATAAACAGCTTCCAGCCTTAAATAACGATAGATAATACTGCCTAATAAAATGCCGAAATATTTGACAGTCTCTTTTTCTTTGCCGTTTTCTGGTTCCGGCAAGGTTGTCCCCAATTGGGTAATGCAGGTAATTTGATTCAGGCGCAGCTCATCCGGTACAGTGTTGGTGAAGTAGGTAAGTGGGAACCACCCTGGGGTCTTTATTCGCGGTTTCTTTTTTACATTTTCTTCATACCTTCCCTTTAATTCGCTCCTCACTATTTTAAGTAACGCCGAATAGGGGCCTGGCTTATACCGTTTGGCGTAATTATTAAACAAGTCAATTAATTCACCTGTGGTTTTTTGCAGTTCCTCATACTTTGGTACCCGCATACCGTCTCCCTTCTATCATTATATTCTCAATCCGGACAGGCAATCAGATACCATACCCAGACAACCGTGAGCATTTTTTTCTTCCACTACAGGACTTTGGATGATTATTTTCATATCATGGGGAAAAGCGGTATAGAGCGCATGGGGCTCTTCAAATTCCCTCTGTTGATAAACCCAGTCAGAAAATTTATCCAGTTCCGTGTAACATTCTTTGATGAAGTCTGCGCTGAATTCGCTGAACGATTTGATTTTCAGATGCGCATGAAGCAATTGAAGCAGGGTATTATCACCCAGAAGGGAAAGGCCACCATCATTTTTCCTGGCCACGTAAATATACATTCCCATCAAGACTAATTTTTTTTCCTCATCACAGGCCTTGTAATGATTCAGACAAACCGCTGTTTTTTGAATCAGCAAGGCATCGGTATAGGCTTGCGTGCATAACACCGAAGTAAAAAACATACAAACATAGGAATAACGTTTATCATGCGCCACAACCAGATTTTGGGGTAGCGTTGTCGCTTTCTCCAATAACTCCTTGTAATCTGGCATGGCAATCCCTCCACGCTGGCTGTTAAGCGAGCATCGTCATTAAGGATGATAAAAAGTCCGTCCGTTATGTTGCCCATCAATCAACCACGTACATCGTGTAAACCCGTCGGTATTCTTTGAAACTTTTTTAACATAGGGTTAACAAAAATACCAGAGTGCAGATATCTTGTTTATCAGCACTTTCTTTTTTTATAACAACCTGCCAAAGAATTTGCAATAACCTTTGCTTTAAATCATAGGTGATGCGGACAGAAAACGCTCGTCAATCTGACGGACCAGTTGCTGATGAATATTATCAAAACCACGATTACTCATAATCAACACGGCATCCCCAGGCTGCACCATCTTAACCAGGCTGGCAATGATGCTTTGGGTATCGGGCAGCAACTGGTAAGGACAAGTCCAGGTTTTGGCTAAGTCAGCGAGATTAAACTGCTGGGGATTTAAAACCAAAGCCCCATCGACTAATGCCAAAGCCCTGGCCATGTCTGCCGCATGCACACCGGAGCGCATGGTATACGAAGCAAACTCCATAACCGCAAAAATCCGTTGATGCCGCTGGCTTTGCTTTAATGCCTCGATGGTTTTGCCAATGGCCGTCGGGTGATGGGCAAAATCATCATAGACGGTGATGCCATGACGATTGGATTTGACTTCCAGACGCCGCTTGACCGGTTGAAAACGGGCCAGGGCTTCGGCGGCAATCGTCGGCTCAACACCTGCGTGGGTACTGGCAGCGAGTGCCGCCAAGCCGTTTTCGATGTTAAAGCGGCCAATCAACGGCCATTTAACCTCGGCAACCGGTTTTTCCTGATGGTAAATGCGAAAGCTGTTGCCGCTTGCATCAAGCATTTCAGCCCGCCAATCAGCCGCGCCGTTAAGCGCGAATTCTTCCAGATTGGAATAAATGCCGCGGGCAACCACATCCTTTAAGGCCTCATCATCCCGGGGTTTAAGGACAGTTCCATTGGCTGGAATTGTCTTTAAGTAATAGTGGAACTGTTGCTTGATGGCGGCCAAATCCGTATAAATATCCGCGTGATCAAATTCCAGATTATTTAACACGGCAATCTGAGGCCGGTAATGCATCAATTTGGGCCGTTTATCAAAAAAGGCGCTGTCATACTCATCGGCCTCAATCACAAACCACTTCCCTGTTCCAAGTCTCGCACTGGTGGCAAAATTAGGAGCAACGCCGCCAATTAAAAACCCTGGATTTAAGCCGGCTTCCTGAAGAATATGGGCCAGCATGGAGGTGGTGGTGGTTTTCCCATGGGTTCCTGCCACCGCGAGCACCCGGTAACGGGTTAAAATATGTTGCGCCAACCATTCCGGTCCCGACGTATACTGTTTGCCGTGATTGAGCACGGCTTCAAGGACTGGCACACCGCGCTTCATGGCATTCCCCACAATCACGCAATCAGCCGCCAATGCCCGGGCTGTATCTTCATAACCCTCAGACCATTCAATGCCTTTTGCCGCGAGCAAATCACTGACCGGTGGATAACAATTGGCGTCACAACCAGTTACTTGATACCCAGCCTCTCTCGCTAAAATAGCGAGTGCGCTCATGAAGGTTCCGCCTATTCCTAAAATGTGTAAATGCATGGTGCTCTCACCGTATGAAGGTCATGGTTAAAATGTTGGCCGCCAGTAAACCAAAACTGCACAAAATGGCGGTTAGATAATCCGAATCCAGCGCCTGCCGATAAATATGGGCCGCCACTGAAAATTGCCATAATGTTAACACCAGAACCTTTAAAAGATAAATCATGACCAAGAGGCGCATGCCAGCCTGGGTCATATCGGCGTTGGCGAGCAATGGTGTTAAAAAGACGATAATAAAACCCACCATCAGGATGATGAGATGGCAGACCAGAAGGGTGGTTAAGGTTTGCAAAATGCGGTTTCGTTTACGGGTGACTGTCAGCAAAAGAGCCGTATAGCCATAGTAGGAAGCGACCAAGAGAATAGCCGCCAACATAGTGTCTGACAGGGGAAACTGATTTTTTAAATCCATCAATTCCCATTGCAGGGTGACAATCAGAAAATAAATCAGGATAGCCATAAACAGGATAAACAGCGAGTAAGGCGTATTGGCAGGGGTTTCCCTGAAGGTTGTCACACGCCAATATGTTTTTAAAATGGCAAGCCACATTGATTAATCCCGGTTTAAGTTATGCTCTGCTTCCAGGGTTCACTGGTTTTTCTCTTTCCTGAAAATACTGACTTGCTGCACCACCGGTTGTTTCCACGGTCCTGATATTTTATAAGTATAGGCCCTGATTTTTTGCATACCCTGATTAATGATTTTGCTCGCTACCCAGGTAGCCACACCCGCCACCGGACCACCGGCAATGGTCGCGACAATGGGCAGGCTCGCCGTAATATGCGGCGACACCTGCAAATCCACATCGTAAAGTTGCCTTGCCAAATCGAGGCTGCCCTTCATGCTGGCATAGGCCACTGGACCATCAATGTAACTGTCCTGCGTGCTTATCACGCCATTTCTTACCTCAAAACTGCCTTTCAGGATATCAAAGCTGTAGCCGTCATTTTTTAAATCGCTAAAATCCAGTTTTAAGCGCCGTGGGATCGTTTGCAGGCTCAAGATGCTGAGTAATTTACCCAATCCCAGTTTTTCTTCTGTCTCCGGACTTAAATTGGTAATGCGGCCATGCTTGAAATAAAGCGCCATCGTTCCCCTGATTTTATTCAAGGCAAAATCCGTATACGACCCAGGCCAGGTACCCTTAAGCTCAATCTGGCCGAAAGAAGATTCCACCACCGGGCTGGTATGCCAATGCTTAAGGCTGCCCGCCAGATCATTAATCTGCATACCCACGCTGATTTGCGTTTGATTAATCTGTTTATCCTGCTGCCACTGCCCCGTTGCCGTCAATTGATAGGCCGGGGTTTTGATTTTGCAATAATCCAGTTGCCAGGCATGCGGAACCCGCGTCATTTTTAAAGCCACTTGCCCAAGGTTTAAGTTGTCATAGCGAAAATCATTGATGCGTAAATCAAGATTGGGCATGTCGCTCACCTGCAATGCAGCGGGTTTGTCCTGCCTGTCTTTGGATTTATCCCAATAAAGATGGCCTAATACCCCGCTTAGCAAACGTTCTTTGATTTTGTAACGCAGATTGGCTTTTACCCGTTGCTGTTCGACTTCAATGGACCATTCATTGGCATTTAACCGGGTAGCCTGTACAGCCAAATCAGTATAATTGCGTTCAGCGATGCGCGCCTTCTTCAAACGCAAGTCAATAAAACTGACCGCATCACTAAAACTTTCCTTACTGCGGGTAGCGGGCAATCTTGCCAGGGTATCAAGCCACTGACGCAAATCAAACGTTGCCAGGGAGCCCACAATCTGCAAGCCCATTTGTTCCTGCCAGCGCGCGGTAGAACTGCCTAAACGGATTTCCCCTTTTTGCAGATGGAATTTTCCTTTCGGGCCGCTAAACCATAAATCCGCGCTGAGTCGTGCATCGTAATTGATACGAAAACGCAAGGCTTTATCTGGATTAAACTGGATGTCCACGGTTAACGGCGCTTTGCTGTCGGCGGTTTTGTTTAACGGGGGCGGCAAATCAATCCTTAAACCGCGCAAAGAGGATTTGATCTGAAACTGATCCAGATCCTGCTTATTCTCGGTTAAAACCAGCAGACCCTCCAGCCAGAAATCACCCCGCATCAATTCAAAAATGGATAAATTTAATTTGTCGCGCAACAGGGCAATTGTCGTTTTGGCTTTAATTTTAACCTCGGTACGCGGGTTTTTGTCCCGTATGGACTGAATCAGCAGCGACACCGGGTTATTGAGCAGGGATGCCTGCAAACTGCTGTCAAGTACCCCTTCATGATCAAATTGCAGGGAACCATTCAACTCGTTTAATTCAATGTTTTCAAGCGTGTGATTGACCTTGACCTGATTGTTCTTGAAAGTGATGTCGCCCAGCGCGAGAATGTCGTCATTTTCAGGATACAGCGCTGCTTCGAGTTGCAGATCGACGCTTAAAGGGCCGCTCATCTGCAGATTGGTCAATGCCGAAAGCTTTTTATTCAGCGGCGACGCCAGAACATAGTCCCGTGCCTTGCCGGCACTGGTATCCACTTTGGTATGCACCAGCAAGGTTTCACGGTTTAACCCCAGATTGTTGATAACGACATTGGCCTCATTTAAAAAAATGCCCTGCAAGTCGGCATAGACCACATCCGCGTTAAATGTGCGTTGATTGACCTGGATATAGGCTTCGATGTCCCTGGTCACCGGCCACCTGGGGGCAAAAACCAAATCAACGCCGCTGACATGGCCATTGATTTCAAACACCCCTTCGGCTTTATCGTAAGGGAAATCGGCGCCGCGGCCATTGATATTGATATTGGCAACCATTTTATCGATGCGTTTCACATCATGTTTAAGCCAGGCATCCAGTTTGGGTTTAAGTGATTGGGCGGGTAGATAACGAAGCCAATGTTGCGCCTTGCTTGCCGATAGCGCGGCGGTCAAGGTGATGTGGCCTATGTCGTTTGCGGTCACATCATCCAGGACGCCATTGCCGCTAAACAGCAAATCCTGATGCCTTAAGACCAATCGGTCCAAGCTTACGCGCAGGCCATGACTGAGTGTTTTCCAGTCCAAAACCGTATTGAGCGATAAAAAGGTCACGGGAGGCTTGCCGGCGGGTTTAATAACGGTATGCTCACCGTCAATCTCCACATGCCCCTCATTTGGTTGCCAGCTCAACACGCCGGAAAGATTGTCTACTCCCGGATAAGGGCCGAACGCTTCCCATCCAAGGGTACTAAATTGCGTCAGTAGAAAGATGGGGGCTTTGTTCCTGATATGCAGTCGGGTATCCTTCAGCACACCCTGCGGTTTGATGGCTAACCAGGGCTTCAAGGATTCAGGCCAGGGAACATCCAGTGACAGCAGGGACTCCATGATTAATTGTTTGACATAAATTTTCCAGGCATTAAGTGGCCGTTGGTAGTCCACCAGGAATTGATTTTGCGGCCAGTGGCGATGATTAATTTCAAGCCCGACATGATCCCCGCTTAACTGCCATCCCTCCTTCGTGCGTTGCCAGGCTAAATTCGCTTTAAAACGGTCCAGCCGGTTACTGCGTTGATCCTGATGATCATTCAACGTTAAACGATAGATATCTACTCTGGCCTGGGCATCCTCGATATGCCCGCCGCTGATATCGGTCCACAGCTGCACATCACCGCGGCCATCAGTCACCGTGTAGCGCTTAGGATTAAAAAATCCCTGCCATTGCGCAGGCACGACGTTTTTTAAGGAAAGGTACAGTTGCCCCTCCGTCTGGTCGATGTGGTAGGGTTGAAGCGTCAGGTAAGCCACCAATTCCAGCGCCGTGGGCACTTGTTGACGAAGACGGGCCTTAGCCTTGATGCGATAACCCCATCCGCTTTTGCCGATGACCAAATTGATGCTGCGTGCGGGAATAAAGGTGCCATCGTTTAAGTGCACGTCCAACGACAGGTGTTTAATGATAATTTCCTGCTGCGCCAGAATCCAGGCCAGCACAGGCTGCCAGGAGTCGTCAGTCCATTGGATGGGCTGTTGACCATTGGCCATCAGGCCATCAACCTGCCATTGATCATGACGCTGCCGGACAGTCAGTTTGACATCATTGATGTAAAGCACACCCGGTTGAATTTGCCAGTTCCATAAGGAACTGAACAGGTTAATGCCTACAAATAACTGCTTCAGTTTAATGGTTTCCTGGTGCGCGGTGGTTACCGTGACCTGATTGAGCTTAATTACCGGTTCAAACCAGTACCATCCTGTTTCCATCGACTGAATGGTCACAGGCTCCCCCAGCAGGGTTGACAGATGCTGTTCCACTTCCGATTTGTACTGTGTGGCCCAGGGAGTCAGTGCCCGGAACAGGCTGGACAGTAATGCCGCGACAATAATCAGTACAGCCAGGAAAATCCTTATTCGCTTAAAAAAATTAACCACCGCGTTTATCAGGGTTGTTCGTCGAGTTTTTACTATACCATTGCTTTTGCGCGTACTCATCACTTTCCTTTTGATCAAGCCTGGCAAGCTGCTCATTCTTTTGTAATTTTACCCGTTCAATCAAGCGAATAACGGCGTCTTTTTCTGCTTTAGCCTGTAAAAATTTTTTTTCGCATTGGGTGCGGAATTTAGCAAGCTGACTTAATTGCTGGTTTAACTGAATAAGAATGGTGTCCAGCTGGTTGATAAAATCAATGCGATTACGCAAACGCCCAAGCGTACAGCCCGTATCGCCCATGCGGTGCAATTGTTCAACATAATCCTGACGATAGCCCACGATCTGATCATGCTTGCTTTTCCCGGCAGTAAACTGCTCACGTGCCTGCTTTAGCATCTCACCCGCCTTTTCCATGGCTTTTTCTTTCATGCCAAGCAGGGTATGCAAACGCTCCAACCGCTGTCTGGACACGGCTTAGCGCTCCAGACTCGAGGCCAAGGCCTCCAGTTGTACCAGACTTTCTTCATAGTTGACCGCTTCATTCATCCCCTGGGCAATGTAGTTGCTGATGGCTTCGCGATAGGCAATGGCCTTATCGAGTTGTTTATCAGTTCCTTTGGTGTACGCTCCAAGCAAGACCAAGTCCTTATTTTTTTCGTAGATGGATAAATATTTTTTAAGCAATAAAGTCTGGCTCATTTGTTTAGGATCTGCGATAGCCGGCATCACCCGGCTTATGGAAGCCTCCAAATCAATCGCCGGGTACTGCCCCGATTCCGCCAACTCCCGGCTTAACACAATGTGGCCATCAAGGATGGCACGGGCGGCATCGGCAATCGGATCCTGCTGGTCGTCCCCCTCTGTTAAAACAGTATAAAACGCGGTAATGGAGCCCCCTGCTTCCTTGCCATTTCCTGCCCGTTCAACCAGTTGCGGTAATTTGGCAAACACAGACGGCGGGTAACCTTTAGTGGCTGGCGGCTCGCCTATGGATAAGGCAATTTCCCGCTGAGCCTGGGCAAAGCGGGTCAGGGAGTCCATGAGCAGCAACACATGCTTTCCCTGATCACGAAAATATTCGGCAATGCTGGTTGCGACCATGGCGCCATGCAGGCGCATCAATGGACTCTCATCGGCGGGGGCGGCAACGACAACAGCCCGTTTTAAACCGTCTTCCCCCAGGTTGCACTCAATGAATTCCTTCACCTCGCGTCCCCGTTCACCGATAAGCCCTACGACCACCAAATCAGCCGCTGTAAAGCGGGTCATCATACTGAGAAGCACGGATTTACCAACACCACTGCCCGCAAACAAGCCAAGCCGTTGACCGCGACCGACGGTTAGCAGGCCATTAATCGCCCGAATACCGACATCCATCGCTGTAGTAATCGGCGCCCGCTGCAACGGGTTAAACGGGGCACTGGTCAGGGGGTAGCTTTCTGCCGCCACCAGGGGCTCGCCGCCATCGATGGGGACGCCGGCACCATTTAAGATTCGCCCCAGCAGCTGCCCCCCGACTTTCACATGCGCGACGCGGCCGCTTGGGGTAATGAGCATGCCCGGGCCAATCCCTTGAGTCTGGCCAATGGACATCAGGTAAGCGCATTCGCCGTCAAAGCCGACAATTTCAGCTTCTACCCGCTCCGTATCATTTAATTTTACCCAGCAACGCGCACCAACCGGGTAATGAAACCCCTTGGCTTCAAGGGTTAAACCAACAGCCCGGCTCACATGGCCGCAATGCCTGAGTCCAGAATCCGGAACTTGACGGAATTTTTTTAAGGCATCCAACAGGCGCGATTCGTAAATAGCCATTATTCGTCTTCAATAATATCAAGGGTTAGAGAACCCAGATGGGCGCTGAATAAATTCATCAATCGGGTTTTTAAGGTGCCATCCAGCTCGCTGTACTCGTTTCTTAAATAAAAATCACCGCGCGACAGGGTGGAATCACTCACTAAAATCGCAATGATATCGCGGTATTTATGGCTCAACTGACTTTTTAACCATTCAACATCTTCCGTATTCATCACCAGTTGTTGATCGCGACGAAGGCTTGGCAATTCTTTCTTGATTTCTTCAAGCAGAAGCAGCAGTTTTTCCGGGGAGTTGGAAATTTCGATACCAATGCAGGCTTCACAAAGCCAGATGATGGTTTTAATGATTTCTTCACTGACCTGTTTATCCACCAATTGCACTGGATTTTGGATAAACTCAAGCCACTGCTTTAACTCCTCCCTCAGTTCATTGATTTCTTGCTGAGCCTGCTGCAATCCTTCCTGGTACCCTTTGGCTTTCGCCTCCTCGCGCAGGCGTTCGCATTCGGCAGCCAGGATAGCCTGCTCGTCCGCCGCAGGATCCTTGACAGGCTTTTCATCCTTTTTATATTCCCAAACGCTGAATTCCTCTTTATTGGGTTCATCATACAGGGGTTGAAAATCCTTGTTCATAAGGTCTTATCCCAAAAATGATTAGATCATTTCCTCACCACCCTTGGTGCCTAAGGAAATCTTGCCTTCTTCGGCGAGGCTTCTCGCCACCGCCAGGATATCACGCTGGGCCTTTTCAACATCGCTGACTTTGACCGGCCCCTGCATTTCCAAGTCTTCACGCAGCAAATCGGCAGCCCGTTTTGACATGTTGGTGAATATTTTTTCCTTCACCGGCTCGGTCGTTCCCTTTAAGGCCAGCATTAACTGCTCCGTGGTGACATCGCGAAGCAGGGTTTGCACGCTGCGGTTATCCATATCGACCAAATTTTCAAAGACAAACATTTTGTCCTTAATCTTGTCGCATAACTCCTGATCCCATTCATTGATTTTTTCAAGTACTTCCGCTTCCACAGCCCCGTCTAGAAAGTTAATCACGTCCGCCACACTCTTGATACCGCCCACAGAAGCTGTTTTCGCGACTTTTTGGCCGCTTAACTGCTTTTCAATGACATGACCCAATTCCGAAATCGCTTCGGGCTTGACCGTATCGATATTGCACATGCGAAGCAGCACCTCCGCCCGTTTCTCTGCCGCGAAATAACTAACCACTTCCGCCGATTGCTCGCTGTCTAAGTGGATAAGGATCGTGGCAATAATCTGGGGATGTTCGTTACGGATAACATCCGCAATCAGACGGGCATCCAGCCACTTTAAGCGGTTAAGGCCGCTGTCTTTGTCAGAAATAAGAATACGATCAATAAATGGAATGGCTTTTTCCTCACCCAGGGCGTTAATCAGTACCGTACGCAGGTAGTTTTCAGTATCTACCGTGAGGCTGCTTTGTTCCTCGATGGCATTTAAAAATTCGCTGAGCACGTTCTGCATTTTGGCCTTACTGACGTTACTCATGTTGGAAATAGCCATACCGACTTTCTGGACCTGCCTGGGCTCAAGGTGCTTCATGACTTCCGAGGCATTTTTTTCGCCCATGCCTAATAACAAAATCGCTGCCCGCTCAATACCGTCCATATTACTTACCCCCGATCAACCCAGGTTTTTACTACTTGCGCTACCCGTTTGGGCTCTTTGTCCACGACTTGTCTGAGCAGGTGTAACTGCTGGTCATAATCGCTGAGATTGGGTGGCAATCCCTTTCCTTCATAAGACAAGGCGCTCGGCGCTTCCGTATGTCCGCTTTCTTCTTCGCGGCGGGAATGAGCCAAGGTTTTGAATAAAGGCCTCAGTACACCAAACACGATGGCCAGTACAAACAAACCACTCAGTACTTGTTTAATAATTGACCAAAAACTGTCTTTTTGCCAGAAACGAGGCTCAGGCAATTGTTCAATGGGCTCAGGCTTCACAAAATTGCTGTTCACTACATTTAAGCTATCGCCACGTTCAGGGTTTAAGCCAATGGCATCGGCTACCAGTATTTTGACCTGATCCAGTTCCGCTTTGGACAGGGGTTTCACTTCCATTTTCTTGGTTTTTTCATTCATGACCGAGCGGTTATCCACTAACACGGCTACCGTTAAGCGTCTGATGGTTCCGGGTTGATTTTTGGTGTGACTAACGGTTTTGTCCAATTCAAAATTCTTGGTGCTTTCTTTATGCACCATATTGGCTTCAATATCCTGGTTCGTCATGGCCTGCGAATTGATGTTACGGTTCCTGACCGGCGTTAACGTGGAATTGGCAGGCGGCGTATTGGACAAGGCACCGGGAACACCGCTGGCCGCATTAGGACCTACATTGCGGTTATCCTGAACCAATTGCTCACTGCGAACCGCCGGCAGTTCGGGGTTATACATTTCCTGGGTTTGCTCATAGGAGGTAAAGTCGATATCAGCCGAAACCTTGGCGCTGACCCGCCCGTATCCTAAAAGCGGCGTTAATATATCCTGAATTTTCTGCGCGTATTGTTGTTCCAGCGTTTGCCGGTAATCAAGGAATCGCTCCGTTTCGGTAAACAGGGTCTGCCCGCCGCCCTCACTTAATAATTGGCCGTTCTGATCCACCACTGTCACGCGGCTGGCCGAGAGGCTTGGGATACTGGAGGCGACAAGGTTAATAATGGACGCAATAGTCTGTTTTTTGATTTCGACGCCAGAATAGACATCAATAAACACCGATGCGCTCGGCTGACGCGTATCCCTTACAAAGGCTGATTCACGCGGAATAGCAAGATGAACCCGCGCCGACTTGATGTCGTGAAACTGGCTGATAGTTCGTGCCAGTTCCGCTTCCAACGCCTGAATGTAGCGTGCGTTCTCCATAAACTGGCTGGTACTGAATGAATTATTGCCTCCAAATAATTCAAAGCTGCCGCCGCTACCACGAGGTAAACCTTCTGCAGCCAGTTTCATGCGTGCGGTCTGAACCTGATTGGTGGGCACGAGAATCATGCCATTGGTTTCGTCCACTTTAAAGCTTATCGCATTACGTTGCAGCACGTCGACCACATCAGCCGAATCACGGTGACTGAGTTGGCTGTACAAGGGCATGTAGCTTGGCTCGCGCGACCATAAGACCACTCCCAGGCCAATTGCCACGCTGGCTGCAAGCCCAACCAGCAAGCCCAACTGCCTCATGATCGAGAGACTTGCAAATTTCGCGGCCGCTTTTGACGCGCTGTCAGCCAATGCCATGATTAACTCCTGTCGACCTGAATGACCTTACTTTAAATCGGCATATTCATAATATCCTGGTAGGCCTGCACGAAACGGTTTCGCACGCGTAAAGCCGCCTCAAAGCCCAGATTGGCTTTCTGACCAGCAATCATCACCTCACCGATACTGACATTGGGATCGCCCAATTCAAACCGCGCCTTCAAACCATCCGATGTCTGTTGTAAAGCATTTACTTCACCCAGTGTCTTTTGAAAAATATCATTAAACTGTACCTGATCGTTTGCAAATTCCACACTTCTTCCTTGTGCCTCACTGGCCATGATTTTCATCTGATTCAACAAGGATACGGTATTAATATCACTCATCATGCTGTCCTTTTAATGATACGATACTTATGAATAACCCCTACCCCAACTTCTATCATTACGCGCCTTGCAATGGCCGTCAAATATGACCAAAATTTAAACGAAATACCCCTCTTCGCGCATCCTCGCGAGCTTATAACGCAACGTGCGTTCACTGACACCCAGAATAGCCGCCACTTGCTGACGATTCCCCTGATGCTCTTTTAAAATCTGTTCAATCAAATCAAATTCATGATTCTGCAAATTTTTAACTTCTTTTTTAGTACCGGCGGCGGGAGAACCATCCGGTAATTGCAAATGCTCCGGTTCAATGACATTCTGCGTTTGCAAAACCAGCGCCCTTTGCACCACATTATCCAATTCGCGGGCATTTCCAGGCCAGCCATAACGAAGCAAGGCCTGCCTGGCACCATCACTTAATGCCGGGGTTACCGGCAGGTTATTCTGGCAGTGACGGCGTATTAAATAATTAGCCAGGGGAATAATGTCATTGGGGCGCTCTCGAAGCGGTAACCAATGCAGGGGGAAAACATTCAGACGGTAGAATAAATCTTCACGAAACCGCCCTGCTTTCACCTCATCCAGTAACTGGCGGTTACTGGTTGCCAATACCCGGACATCGAGGCTAATCATTTTATTGGCACCAATCCGCTCAACCTCTTTTTCCTGCAATACCCGTAAGAGTTTAGCCTGCAGGGCAAGACTCATTTCACTGACTTCATCGAGTAACAACGTACCACCCTGGGCCTGTTCAAATTTACCCGGTGTCGATTTGTAGGCGCCGGTAAACGAGCCTTTTTCATAACCGAAAAGCGTGGCTTCGAGCATTTGCTCCGGGATGGCCGCGCAATTAATGGCAATGAACGGGTGCTCGCGGCGGGGGGAATGATCATGGATGAAATGAGCCAGAACTTCTTTACCCGTGCCGCTCTCGCCAGTAATCATCACGCCTACATCCGACTGCGCGACCCTTAAGGCCATGGACATGAGTGCCAGGCTTTTGGGATCCTGGGCAATCGGCTCTGAATCATCCGTGAACAGGGGTTTAATGTAGTGATTAATTTTTTCAGTCAATGTATGGGCACTGAAGGGCTTCTGCAGATAATCCACCGCCCCTTGACGAATGGCATGGACCGCATCATCAATCGAGCCATGGGCAGTCATTAAAATGACAGGAACGCCGGGATTACGGCGCTGAATCTCGGACAGCAATTGTTGCCCGTCCATTTTATCCATACGAATGTCGCTCAATACGATGGCGGGACTGTGACGCTCCAACATGGCCAAAGCCTCTTTGCCATCACGGGCAGCCAGAAAAGAATGACCAGCCAGGCTCATTGTTTCACCCAAAGCTTCGCGTAAAACTGGATCATCTTCAACAATTAATACGTCGCTCATGAACAAATCCTCTTTTTGTCATCCCATTAAATGAATTGTTACACAACAACCGTCACCGGGCGAGGAGTCGAGAATAACCTGCCCGCCATGGGCTTTGGCCACAGCCTGTACCACTGTGAGTCCCAATCCTGTTCCCTGGGCTTTGGTGGTAAAAAAGGGAGTAAACGCCTGGCGCTTTGCCTCCTCGGATAAACCAGAACCATTATCTTCAATCTGGATGGTTACCCCTTCGCCCGTCTGCAACTGAAGCGTAATTTTGAGGGCGTCGGCTTTTGCCTGCAGCGAATTGTTAATCAGATTCAGCAGCGCTCCAATCAAAGACTCACTGTGAAGGTGCCACATGACGGGCGGCAATCGGTTATTGATTTCCAATTTAATTTTTTGATCATCAAGGAGGGTATAAACCCGTTCTAAAAAGCGATAACTCCATTGCCTGAGATCAGTGGCGGTCAGGACCAGGGCTTCCCCCCGGGCAAAAAGCAATAAATCGGCAATCTGCTGTTCAATGCTTGCATGACAATCCTGCAGACGAGATAGCCATTGCAGGCACCGCTCTTCCGTCACCTGTTGCTGCAGATGGTCGGTATAGAGACGGGCAGAAGCCAGGGGCGTGCGAATTTGATGCGCCAATTGTGCCGTCATGCGGCCAATCATCATCAACCGATCCTGACTTGCTTTGGCGTCCTCATAAGCCCGGGTTGTTGTTAAATCAATGAGCGTGACCAGCTGCCCAGGCACACTCTCCAGCGAAGAAATGGAAACATTAACCCGGCGCCCATCCACCAAAGACACTTCATGGCCATCATCTGCCCGCGGCGAGAACACGCGATGAATGACCTCAAGCCATAATTCACCGCGTAAATCACCGCCCAGTAAATGACTGGCGGCCTGATTAAGCCAGGTAATGACACCCTGGGTATTCAGTACAATTAAACCGCAGGGAAGGCAGCCAAGAATTTCCCTCTCTGGCAGGGTAGAAGGACGTTGTTCTTTTCTGTCAATGACTGTGTTCATTGTCGTTCTTTTTATACGTTTTAATTCGACTCTAGCAAAGATTAGGCCAAATTAAAAATATTATTAAAATCAAACTATTAATTGCAAAAAAAATCGATTATGTCATGGAATTGACAGTCTAGAAGGCATAAAAGTCAAATTTTTTACGAGCTGGTCGCTGACAGCCCTCCTTTGATAACAACATACTGATTAGCCATTGTCTATACTTTGCGAGTATTTAAGGGGTTGATATGCGAGAAAAAGACTTAGCCGCTGATAAAACGCAACATGGATTCAGACCAGCGAAGAAAGACTTTCTTATGACGATAGTGCACTTCCACCGAGAAAAAATACTTTTTTTAAAGAAGAAAAGAACGAATCCCAGATAAATCCCGGCAAGGAAAAAGAAAAGCCGAATCATAAAAAAACTAGGCAACGATATAGGCACCTATTGGCACTTGTCTTTTGAATTTAAATCCGAGTCTATTCGCTCGAAGATGATACCAACGATGTCTTTCTGCATTGGTGCTGTTTTTCCGTAAATTACGGGCTCTTTGTCTTAGCATGGATTTGCCCATTGCCCTCTCCCCAAACCCTCTCCCGCGACAGGCATCATCATACTAGCAAAGCTCCATCGCGGAGAGGGGGCAGATCGAAGTGAAATTGAAAAATCTGTGCTCAATTCAAGATTAAATCTTGTTTAAAAAAACTTCAGGGACGTTGCCTAATCCAGGGAGGTTATTTTTTAGTTTTATACTCCTCATCCAGATGACGCAGAAAGGCCAGCTTTTCTGCAATTTTGATTTCAAGGCCGCGAGGGACTGGCTGATACCAGCCAGGCGCCTTCATCCCCTCCGGAAAATAGTTTTCGCCCGCAGCGTAAGCATGAGGCTCATCATGAGCATAACGGTAATCATGGCCATGCCCTATTTTTTTCATGAGCTTAGTCGGCGCGTTACGTAAATGCAGCGGCACTTCTCGTGATTTATCCTGTTTTACAAATTCCCATGCGCGATTAAAAGCCTTATACCCTGCATTACTTTTAGCAGCCACAGCCAGGTAGATAACCGCTTGGGCCAAAGCCAATTCGCCTTCCGGCGAACCTAAACGCTCATACGTTTCCGCGGCGTCATTGGCAATCTGCATGGCTTTAGGATCCGCCAAGCCGATGTCTTCCCAGGCCATACGCACGATACGGCGGGAAAGATAATAGGGATCCACACCGCCATCCAGCATGCGGGCCAGCCAATAGAGAGCCGCATCCGGGTTGGAACCACGTACCGATTTATGCAAGGCTGAGATCTGATCATAAAAATAATCACCCCCTTTATCAAACCGCCGCAGCGAGGAGGCCAGCGCATGATGTAAAAAATCAAGCGTGATCGGATGCTCTTTTTTAGCGTGAGCCGCAGTAGCTGCCTGCTCAACCAAATTCAATAAACGCCTGGCATCGCCATCAGCCATGGCAATAAGCTGCTCGCTGGCTTGTTCATCGAATTGCACAGGGGACAGCATGGCTTGTGCGCGCTGCAGTAATTGCGATAACTCGTCATCACTTAATGATTTAAGCACATAAACCTGAGCCCGGGATAACAGGGCTCTGTTGACTTCAAAGGATGGATTTTCGGTGGTCGCGCCAATAAAGGTGATGAGGCCGGATTCTGTAAATGGCAACAGCGCATCCTGCTGCGATTTATTAAAGCGATGAATTTCATCAATAAACAAGACGGTTTGTCGCCCTTGCATCAGAAAGGTTTTCGCTTCCTCTACGGCAGTGCGAATGTCTTTTACACCAGAAAACACTGCGGATAAAGCAATCCATTCGCAATCAAAGGCTTTGGCACTGAGTTTAGCCAACGTGGTTTTGCCAACGCCCGGCGGACCCCAAAGAATCATGGAATGCGGCTTACCGGTTTCAAAAGCCAGCCTTAAGGGTTTACCAGGTCCCAGCAGATGCGACTGACCGATGACTTCATCCCAATGCTCAGGGCGCAGACGCTCCGCCAGCGGGGCATGGGGTTGGTCATTAAACAGGTTCATTGCTGCACCACATCCACTCCTTTAGGCGGCTTAAACTGAAATAAACGGCCAGCCAGTTTAGGATTAGATTTAATATTGGTCAATTTAACCACCGTGTGTTGACCGAGCTGATCAAACAATTCAATACCGATTAACATGTCCTTATTAAAAAGGAGTTTCACCTGCTGAAAATTTTCCTTAGGCGATTTGGCATGCAGATCATAGAGTTGGTTCTTCCCCTGGTTCGACACAGTGACATTGAAATCACGGGTCACGGTATCATCATACCCGCTTAAAAACAAAGCCGCCGTTCCCCCTAACCCCTTTTCCTGCTTTTTAACGGTGACCTGCTCAAGCTCCACGTCATACACCCAGAGCTTCTTGCTATCAGCCACCACAAGTTGCTCCATCGGGCTTTTAGTCTGCCAGCGAAAACGCCCCGGGCGCTCAAGCGCCATGGTGCCCTGCGAATTGGATACCTCACGCTTTTTCGCTTTAACCACCTGACTGAAGTTGGCCGTCATGCTCCGGATATTATTCAGTTTAACTTGCAGCTCTTCAGCTACAGGTTCACTGTAAGCGGTGCTGAATGCCAGCAATAAAACGGAGAAAAGCAGTTTTTTCATGTGTTATTCCTCATTAACCGTTGCGACCAGCACATCCCGATACCCGCCTTCCAGAGGCCCGACAATGCCGGTACGTTCCATCTCTTCTATTAAACGGGCAGCACGGTTATAACCGATTTTTAACCGCCGCTGGACGGACGAGATACTTGCCTTGCGGGTTTGCAGTACAAATTCCACCGCTTGATCGTATAAAGGATCGGCGTCTTCCGTGTCCTGGCTTTCTTCACCAAAGCCCCCATTGCCGCCACCCTCACCGTCGCCGCTGAACTGGGTAATCTCATCGATATATTCCGGTTCGCCGCGGGCACGCCAATCATCAGCCACCCGATGAACTTCCTTGTCATCCACAAAAGCCCCATGCACACGCAAGGGCGCGCCGCTGCCGGGCGCCAGATAAAGCATATCCCCATGACCAAGCAGTTGTTCAGCACCCTGTTGATCAAGGATAGTACGGGAATCAATTTTTGACGACACCTGGAATGACATGCGGGTCGGGATATTGGATTTGATTAATCCAGTCAGCACATCCACCGATGGCCGCTGCGTGGCTAAAATCAAATGGATACCCGCGGCACGCGCTTTCTGGGCGATACGGGCAATGAGCTGTTCCACTTTTTTACCCACAACCATCATCATGTCGGCTAGCTCATCAATGATTACCACAACATAAGGCAGGGCTTGCAAGTCAGGGGCACACTCATCCATTGAAGAAACCGGCTTCCACAGCGGATCTTTTAACGGTTCGCCCTTAGCCTGGGCTTCGGTAATCTTGGTATTAAAACCGGCAAGGTTACGCACCCCCATCGCGGCCATCAGGCGATAGCGTCTTTCCATTTCCCCCACACACCAGCGCAAGGCGCTGGCGGCTTCTTTCATATCCGTGACCACCGGGGTGAGTAAATGCGGGATGCCGTCATAAACAGACAGTTCGAGCATTTTGGGATCCACCATGATGAGGCGCACCTGATCCGGTGTCGCCTTAAACAACAGGCTTAAAATCATGGCGTTAATCCCTACTGATTTACCGGAGCCTGTGGTTCCCGCGACGAGCAGATGGGGCATTTTGGCTAAATCAACCACCATGGGATGACCTGCGATATCGACACCCAGGGCCAGAATGAGGGGCGAACTGGCCTGCTGGTACACATCGGAACACAAAACCTCCGACAAACGGACAGTCTGACGGTGCTGGTTCGGTAATTCAAGACCCACGACTGTTTTGCCAGGAATAACCTCCACCACCCGAACACTGGTCACAGACAGGGAGCGCGCCAGATCTTTTGCCAGTGAAGACAGGCGGCTTACTTTGATGCCGGCAGCCAGCTGCAGTTCAAACCGGGTGACAACCGGCCCGGGATGAACCGCGACCACGTCAGCCTGAATACCAAAATCCAGCAGATGCTGTTCGACATCGCGCGACAGGGTTTCCAGTTGCTCATGCGTGTAGCCGCCCAAAGCTTTGCCGGGTTGCCCTTTATCAAGAAGATTAATCGAAGGCAAATTGCCTAATACCGGAACAATCGGTTTGTGGGCTCGGGGCGTTTCCCGCGGCTCCTTCACGGTGTCCTTTTCCAAGGCTTTAGCTGGTGGCGCGGTTATTTCCAGCGGAGGAAACACCGGCACAGTTGGCGTCGGCGCCGCCGCCAGGGAAGGCCCTTTCAGCATAGGCAACTCTGCCTTCTCCTTTTTTATCAGCGGCGGTTTGCGTTCCCTGGATACCGCCACCGGTTCCTTATGCTCTGCAAACTGGGCAAACCGTGCTTTGGCGAAGGCCGTCAATTGCTGCACCCCTCTAAAAAGCTTTTGCGATAAGCGCAGCGTATAAAAACCAATAAATTCAGTAGCCCGCACCCAGGACAACCCCGTCAGCCAGGTTACGCCGACTAATAAAATGGCCAAAAGCAGCAATGCAGCACCTTGCGGGTTAAGTGCATAGTCAAAACCACCGGCAACCAAATTGCCAAGCCACCCGCCTGCACTGTGGCCAAACGTCTTATCAACGGAGGATTCAAGGCTCAACAAACTGCAGCCGCCTATCATTAAAAACAGGAAACCGCTCGCGCGAAGCATCAGGGCCGGTTTATTGACTGTGCGCAAAGCCCGGTGATCCTGAAGAATCACCCAGGCGACGTAAGCCACACACAAAGGCAGCAGGTAGGCAAAATACCCAAACATCCAGTAGAGGGCATCTGCCACATAAGCGCCAACCTGGCCGCCCGCATTATGAACCACATCACTGCGTTTGGTCACATGAAACCAGCTGGGATCAGAAAAGCTGTAGGTATTCAGTGATAATAAAACGAATAATGCACAGGTTAAAATCAGAATGAAACTGCCTTCGCTTAATCGTCGTATCAAAAAAGTCGGCAGGATCTTTTTCGAGTTATCGACCTTTGTACTTGCGTCTTGTTTTGCCATAGCTATTTTAAAATCAGTTGTTTTGTCATACTATTTTGCATCTTAACATAATTCAGAAGGAAGGCAGAGATGATAAGTAGTAACAATCACCATCGCCTTATAATTCTCGGCTCAGGCCCTGCAGGCTATACCGCCGCCGTTTATGCGGCACGCGCCAATTTAAACCCCGTCCTTATTACCGGCATGCAGCCCGGCGGGCAATTGACCACCACCACGGAAGTGGACAACTGGCCTGGCGATATCGAAGGCTTGATGGGTCCTGCGCTGATGGAGCGCATGCAGAAACACGCCGAGCGCTTCGATACCCGGATTATTTTTGATCACATCACCAAAGCAGAACTGCAGCAAAAACCTTTCGTGCTGCACGGCGACAGCGAAACCTACACCTGTGACGCGCTGATTATCGCCACCGGTGCCTCCGCCCGCTACCTGGGCCTTGACTCCGAAAAAGCCTATCAGGGACGCGGTGTTTCCGCTTGTGCCACCTGCGATGGCTTTTTTTACCGTAATAAAACAGTCTGTGTCATCGGCGGCGGGAATACGGCTGTGGAAGAAGCCCTTTATTTATCCAATATTGCCGCCAGCGTGACGTTGGTTCATCGCCGCGACAGCCTGCGCGCTGAAAAAATTCTACAGGATAAATTATTTGAAAAAGCACAGCATGGAAATATCAAACTGATGTGGCATCACACCCTGGAAGAGGTTCTGGGGGATAAGATGAAAGTCACCGGTGTGCGTTTACGCCACGTGTCCAGTAATGAAGTCAGTGAATTACCCATGGACGGCGTCTTTATCGCCATAGGACATGATCCCAACACTGCCCTGTTTAAAGGGCAGCTCGATATGAAGGATGGTTACCTCAGCATTCGTTCAGGTCTGGCCGGCATGGCCACCGCGACCAATATTCCCGGCGTCTTTGCCTGCGGCGATGTGGCTGATCACGTGTACCGCCAGGCCGTGACTTCAGCAGGATTTGGCTGTATGGCCGCTCTTGATGCCGAAAAATACCTGGATGATTTGGGAGAATAATCATTGCGCCTTTGACCTTCCTCATCGGTGACGATTTTGTTTTCCCCAATCCAAATCAGAGCGATGAGGAAGGCCTTCTTGCCGTAGGCGGAGACCTTTCGCCAACCCATCTCCTGGAAGCCTACAGTCAGGGCATTTTCCCCTGGTATCAGGCGGGCTCACCCATCCTGTGGTGGTCACCACCACAACGCCTGCTGCTGAAACCGGATCAGTTCAAGGCCTCGCGCAGTCTCAAAAAGGCCCTGCAAGGTCCCCATGTTTTTCGCATGGATACTCACTTTGCCGAAATCATTAAAGCCTGTGCCACCTGCGAGGGACGCGGCGACAACCACACCTGGATAACGCCCGAGATGCAGGAAGCGTACATCGAGCTCCATCATTTGGGCTACGCGCACTCCTTTGAAATCTGGTCGGAAACGAATGAATTGTGCGGCGGCCTTTATGGATTAAACCTGGGACGCGCCTTTTTTGGAGAATCCATGTTTCATTATCAGCGCGATGCGTCGAAAATGGCAATGTATTACCTCTGCAAGACCTTGACCGAGTGGCAATTCGATTTTATTGACTGCCAATTACCTACTGCCCATCTGATGAGTCTTGGTGCTATGATTGTCGAAAGGCCGCAATTTTTGCGGCTTCTGAAGCAAAGCCTGACTTACCCAACACGCAAGGGATCGTGGCAGCCGCATTGAGTTTATTGCCTTAATGGATAATTTAGTGCATCATTTGTGCCTTATTCTCGTTCCATTTTTGTGAGAGCTATGGCAAAAGAAGATCATATTGAAATGCTGGGTACTGTTATTGATACCTTACCCAACACCATGTTTCGAGTCGAACTGGAAAATGGCCACATTGTAACGGCCCATATTTCTGGCCGCATGCGTAAAAATTATATTCGTATCCTCACCGGCGACAAAGTCAAAGTCGAATTAACGCCTTATGACCTGAGCAAGGGCCGTATTATTTTCCGCGACAAGAATTAGAGCTTCTTGAGGTCATTCCCGCCCAAGACCATTTCATTTTCTTACTCCTCTCAGTGGCCCGGCATCCATTGCTGGATACCGCGACCAAGTCGCGGTAAATAGAACGTTTTGCCAAGCCGCAGGAGCAGAGCGCGCCAGCCGCAGGAGCAGAGTGTGCCAGCCGCAGGAGCAGAGTGTGCCAGCCGCAGGAGCAGAGCGTACCAGGCCGCAGAAATCTCCATTCCGACCTGCCGCGGCTTGTCCGCGGCATCCAGCTTACGCTCCTGCCACCATCATTTGGGATACTAAAATTGACCCGCAGCGGGTAGCGATATTGGGATTGATATCCGTTCCTACTGCGGCAATATTCAAGAACATGTCTTTTAAATTACTGGCTATGGTGATTTCTTCTACTGGATGTTGAATTTCACCATCCTTCACCCAGAAACCAGTAGCCCCTCGGGAATAGTCGCCGGTTAAACCATTGACGCCCTGCCCCATCAGTTCGGTGACCAGCAGGCCCGTGCCCATGTGTTTGAGCAGCGACTGCAAATCACCGGCATTGGCATCCACCGTGAGATTATGCACCCCATCGCTGTTTGCGGTGGTCTTTAAACCTAAACGACGGGCGGAATAGCTGCCCAGCACGTATTGGCATACCCGCCCGTCTTCCACCAGCACATTGTCTCGGGTTGGCACCCCTTCGCCATCAAAGGCCGAGCTCCCCAAGGCACGCAATAATCGCGGTTGTTCATAAATCCTAAACCCCTGAGGGAACACCTGCTTACCAATGGAATCAAGTAAAAATGAATTTTTACGGTACAAATTAGAACCGCTTATCGCACTGATGAAGCTCGAAATTAAGCCGCTGGACACTCTGGAAGAAAAAATCACCGGTAGTTTTTGGGTTTTGATTTTACGGGCACCCAGGCGCTTAACTGCACGCTCCACAGCGCTTTCGGCCAATTCTTTGGGGGATTTTAATTCACTGGCATGACGCGCGGTGGTGTAGTCATAGTCGCGCTGCATGCTCTCGCCTTCCCGGGAAATCAGGGAACAACTCAAGCTGTGGCGGGAACCGCGCATTATCCCTTCCCCGCCATGGGTATTGGCATAACCGTAACTGTAAGTGTAGGTACCCAAATTGACACCGTCAGAATTGGTAATGCGCTTATCAAGCCCCAAGGCGTGCGTTTCGCAGGCTAATGCGCGCTCAATGGCTTCCACCGGGGTAATAACCCAGGGGTGATACAGATCCAGATCAGGGTGCTCTTTGGTCATTAACTCTTTGTCCGCGAGGCCAAAGCAGGGATCAGCGGCACTGACTTTAGCAATTTCACACGCGGCATTGACCATGGCATCCAATGCTTTCGGGGAGGTGTCCGTGCTGCTTGACGACCCCTTGCGATGCCCGAAATAAACAGTCAGGCTTACCCCTTTGTCCTCATTGAAGGAGACGGTTTCCACATCCTTCATGCGCACGTCAACGGAAAAGCCGCTGTCATGATTCACTGAAACAGCCGCATCGCTTGCCCCCTTCGCTTTCGCCCGGGCCAGCACATCCTGCATTAATGCCTTTAAATTCTCGGTTGACTGTTCCTGTAATCTTTTGTTATTTTGCGTTGATATTTCCATTGGCAGTCCCCTTACTGCTGAAAGTTTGGTTCAAGGATACAAGTTTACTATGCTCAAGAAAACCATTGCACCCTTTAAATGGCTAACGCGAGCTTCAAAAACGGCATTTACCCTGCTCATGGTGGTTCTTGTCCTCAATTTTGCCGTGGCAGCCAGCAACTGGCAGGAGTTGTCCCCCGGGATTGAATATCAGGACATAGGCAGCGGCTACCTGACCCCCTGGTCCCATATTCATGCGTTTCGTATTCATCTCAATGACAACCGCCTGTCGCTGGTGATGGCGCGGGATTTATCGCAACAGTATGCGTCCGTGGATGAATTTGCCGCGTTCAGTCAGGCACCTCTGGCCATTAACGGTGGTTTTTTTGATGACAATTACAATTCTTTAGGCCTTCGCATTAAAGATAAAAAGCAACTCAACCCGCTTAAACAAATCAGCTGGTGGGGTGTTTTTTACATTAAAAACAATCACGCCTATTTAGCGAGCGCCCGCCAGTTTTATGCAAGTAACCAGATTGATTTTGCCGTACAAAGCGGCCCGCGCCTCTTGGTTAATGGTAAAATCCCGCCGCTTAAAGCCGGCCGGGCAGAACGCACAGCTTTGGGGATTACCCAGGATGGGCATGTGATCATCCTCGTCACCGATCATGCCGCCATGTCCACCACGGAGTTGGCGCAACTCATGAAAGCCCCGCCGCTCAACTGCCTCAATGCGCTGAATCTCGATGGCGGCAACTCCACGCAACTGTATGCGAAGCTGAAAAACTTTCATTTGAATGTTCATGGTTTTTCCAATGTCAGCGATGCCATTATCGTCAAGACCCAAAAATAGCTTGTGACTTCCTTGTTTTTCTGTCCACTCTAAGCATCGCTTACGCCTGGTTTTTTGGAAATTAACAACAATTTATCCACAGCTTATTCCCTTGCTTTCCACAAGAAAAACACAACATATTGAGCTATAATTATAAGATGCACACTAGATATTGGGTTGGTTTTACTTTACTATGAATAAAGCGTCAGAGAAAAATAACAAGAAAAATATCTCGGGAGAAACCATGTCAGAACTTCTTGAGCCGGTAAAAGATGTGCCGCCTATCAGTCAGCTGGAATTGACAGCCAATGCCCCTGGGTTGCTTAAAACCATCAAGCGCAACGGCAAAGTGGTTAGTTATGATGAGAACAAAATTAAAGTAGCGATTACCAAAGCTTTCATCGCTGAAGAAGGGGCCAATGCGGCTGCGTCCAATCGCATTCATGAACTGATTGAAGGCATTGCACGACAAGTCACGCAGGCATTCAAGCGCCGTATGCCAAGCGGTGGAACCATCCACATTGAAGACATTCAGGATCAGGTGGAATTAGCCCTGATGCGCAGCAGCCAGTATAAAGTGGCGCGCGCCTATGTCCTCTATCGCGAAGAACATCGCAAAGCCCGTGAAGCCAAGCTGCAACAACAGGCCGCTGAAAGTAAAGTACCTCTTATTACCATGCCGGACGGTGAATTAAGACCACTGGATATGGATAGGGTCCGCACCATCGTTGAAGAAGCTTGCCGTAACCTCGAATCGGTCAGTGCCGAACCCGTTATTAAGGATGCCTTGCGTAACCTCTACAATCAGGCCAAGCTTGATGACGTCCATAAAGCCCTGATTATGGCGGCCCGAACCCTGGTGGAAAAAGAGCCCAATTACACCTACGTCAGCGCTCGATTGTTGCTTGACAGTTTGCGCAGTCAGGCATTGAGCAAACTGGGCCTTCAGGCGGAAGCCACCTTTGACGAGATGGCCGCCCTCTACCCTGCTTATTTTAAAACCTACATGAATCAGGGCATTACCCAAGGGATTCTGGATACCAAACTCGCTGAATTCGATTGGGATAAAATGGCCGCGGCCCTGCTGCCCGAACGCGACATGAAGTTCACCTACCTCAGTCTGCAAACCCTCTATGACCGTTACTTCATTCATGAGAAAGGGGTTCGCTATGAATTGCCACAGGCCTTTTTCATGCGCGTAGCCATGGGGTTAGCCTTGCGTGAAAAAGATCGCGAAGCCAAAGCCATTGAGTTTTATCAATTGTTGTCCTCGTTTGATTACATGGCTTCCACGCCGACGCTGTTTAACTCTGGAACAATCAGACCGCAATTGTCCAGTTGCTATTTAACCACCATTCCCGACAACCTGGACGGTATTTACAGCGCCATTAAAGACAATGCCCTGTTATCCAAATTTGCTGGCGGTCTGGGCAATGACTGGACACCTGTTCGCGCCATGGGTTCGCACATCAAAGGCACCAATGGCAAGTCCCAGGGGGTCGTTCCATTCATGAAAGTGGCAGACGTGACTGCAGTCGCAGTTAACCAGGGCGGTAAACGCAAGGGAGCCGTGTGTGGTTATCTGGAATGCTGGCATCGCGATGTCGAGGAATTCCTGGAATTGCGTAAAAATACCGGTGATGACCGACGCCGTACGCACGACATGAATACCGCGCTGTGGATTCCTGACTTGTTCATGAAGCGAGTCGAAGAAGACGGCGAGTGGACATTATTCTCACCGGATGAAGTACCCCAATTGCATGATCAATACGGTCAAGCCTTTGATGCCTTGTACATCGACTACGAAGAAAAAGCTCGTCAAGGTAAAATCAAAAACGTCAAGACTCTCTCCGCTCAGAAATTGTGGCGAAAAATGTTGTCCATGCTGTTTGAAACCGGGCATCCCTGGCTGACCTTTAAAGATCCCTGCAACCTGCGTTCACCGCAGCAGCACGCCGGAGTCATCCATAGCTCCAACCTGTGTACCGAGATTACACTCAATACCTCTCAGGAAGAAATTGCCGTCTGTAACTTAGGCAGCATCAACCTGCCAGCGCACATCCGCAATGGCCAGATCGACCGCGCCAAGTTAAAACGCACGATTACCACTGCGGTTCGCATGCTCGATAATGTCATCGACATTAACTATTACTCCGTGCCTCAGGCCCGCCATTCCAACCTGCAGCATCGCCCCGTTGGTTTGGGATTGATGGGCTTCCAGGATGCGCTTTACGAACTGAAACTGGACTATGCTTCACAAAAGGCTGTTGAATTTGCGGATGAGTCCATGGAATTGATCAGTTATTACGCCATTGAAGCCTCTTCTGATTTAGCCAAAGAGCGCGGCAGTTACTCTACTTACGAAGGATCATTGTGGAGCAAAGGCATTCTGCCCATTGATTCCATCAACCTCCTGCAACAGGCACGTAATCAATACCTGGAACAAGATCGCTCCCAGCATCTTGATTGGGAACCATTACGTGTTAAAGTACGCACCCAGGGCATGCGCAACTCCAACGTCATGGCGATCGCTCCGACTGCGACGATTTCCAATATCTGCGGTGTCGCCCAATCCATTGAGCCGACTTATCAGAACTTGTATGTGAAATCCAACCTGTCCGGCGAATTCACGGTGATCAACCCCTATCTGGTGGCTGATTTGAAGGCGCTCAATCTCTGGGATGAAGTCATGGTCAATGACTTAAAATACTTCAATGGCAGCGTGCAACCGATTAACCGCATTCCGGCTGAATTAAAAGCACGCTATGCGACTGCCTTTGAAATTGATCCCATGTGGTTAGTTGAAGCAGGCTCCCGTCGTCAGAAATGGATTGACCAGGCGCAGTCATTAAATATTTATATGGCCAAGCCTTCTGGCAAGAAACTGGATCAGCTCTATAAGCATGCCTGGAAACGGGGTTTGAAAACCACTTATTATTTACGCAGCTTAGGCGCCAGTAACGCTGAAAAATCAACGGTTACTGACGGTGCTCTCAATGCCGTATCGATCGACGAACCCAAAGTCTGTTCAATACTCGATCCGGATTGTGAAGCCTGCCAATAAATTTGAGGAGAATCAGATGTCAGTACTAGAACAACACGTCAGCGCACCCGGTCATACGGGTGCCACAGGCCTGGAATCGTTAGAAATGGGGGCGGGCCGTATTCAGGTGGATGACAAACAAATCATTAACTGCCGGGCTGATTTAAATCAGCTGGTCCCCTTCAAATACAAGTGGGCTTGGGATAAATACTTGACAGGCTGCGCCAACCACTGGATGCCCAATGAAATCAACATGAGCGCCGACGTGGCATTATGGCAGGATCCCAATGGCTTAACCGCGGATGAGCGCCTGATTGTTTTACGTAATTTAGGCTTTTTCTCCACAGCCGATTCATTAGTGGCCAATAACCTGGTTCTCGCCGTCTACCGGCATATCACCAACCCGGAATGCCGTCAGTATTTGCTGCGCCAGGCGTTCGAAGAGGCACTGCACACCCATGCTTACCAGTACATCATTGAAAGCCTGCGGCTGGATGAAGCGGCTGTCTTTAACATGTACCGTGAAATCCCAGCTGTTGCCAACAAAGCGGCCTGGGCCCTGCCCTTCACCCAGAGTCTTGGCGATCCCAACTTCCAGACGGGCACACCGGAAGCCGATCAGCGTTTGCTGCGTGATTTAATCGCTTTCTATGTGGTTTTCGAAGGTATTTTCTTCTACGTCGGGTTCACCCAGATCCTGTCCATGGGCCGCCGTAACAAGATGGTCGGTACATCCGAACAATTCCAATACATTTTGCGTGATGAATCCATGCACATGAATTTTGGTATTGATGTCATCAACCAGATTAAAATTGAAAACCCGCATTTATGGACACCGCAGTTCAAAGAAGAAATGATTACGCTGATTAAAGAAGGCGTGGCTCTTGAGTATCAATACGCCAAAGACACCATGCCGCACGGTATCTTAGGCATGAATGCGGACATGTTCGAAGAATACCTGCACTTTATCGCTAACCGCCGCTTAGCGCAGATCGGTCTGCCTGAGCAATACCCCGGCGCTGAAAACCCTTTCCCCTGGATGAGTGAAATGATGGATTTGAAGAAAGAGAAAAACTTCTTCGAAACCCGTGTCATCGAATACCAGGCTGGCGGCACCTTAAGCTGGGATGAAGATTAAACCAAACGGGCCGAAAGGCCCGTTTGATTTTGCGCGATAATGGAATGAAGGGCAAAGAAATAAATAACAGGTCAAGCGTGATGATCCTTCATCACCTTGGTCCTGGAGTCTGTCCGAAATTCTGTGTAACTAGCCATTCTATTACTCGGTGACTCTATCACCGAATTCGATCATAAA
>NZ_LNYA01000033.1:0-145 GCF_001467615.1 Legionella erythra
GGCTTGCAACGGGAACCGATTGTTGGATGATGTTTTGCTCGTGAACCGATTGTGAACCATTGTCTGTATTGTGATTTGATACGGAGTTCGCATGAGCTGATGTGCTTGCAACGGGTACTGATTGTTGGATGATGTTTTGCTCGTG
>NZ_LNYA01000033.1:155-87957 GCF_001467615.1 Legionella erythra
TCATTATCTGTATTGTGATTTGATACGGAGTTCGCATGAGCTGATGGGCTTGCAACGGGAACCGATTGTTGGATGATGTTTTGCTCGTGAACCGATTGTGAACCATTGTCTGTATTGTTATTTGATACGGAGTTCGCATGAACTGATGTGCTTGCAACAGGCACCGATTGTTGGGTGATGCTATGCTCGTGAACCGATTGTGAACCGTTATTTGTATTGTTATTTGATACGGAGTTCGCATGAACTGATGTGCTTGCAACAGGCACCGATTGTTGGGTGATGCTATGCTCGTGAACCGATTGTGAACCGTTATTTGTATTGTTATTAGATACAGGGTTCGCATGGGCTGATGGGCTTGCAACGGGAACCGATTGTTGGATGATGTTTTGCTCGTGAACCGATTGTGAACCATTGTCTGTATTGTTATTTGATACGGAGTTCGCATGAGCTGATGTGCTTGCAACGGGTACCGATTGTTGGGTGATGCTTTGCTCGTGAACCGATTGTGAACCGTTATCTTTGGTATAAATATCATCAAAAAAATGGCTTGCTTTGGCGGGGCTTTTTACCCTTTTTTCTGGCAGTTTTCTTTCCTGAGTATATAATTCGAACGCTCCCTTTTTTATAGCCATCAGATAGCCTCTAGCTCGTTAGTTAGCAAAAGATCTACGAAGCTAAGTTCGTTGTTATTAACTCTACCCCATAATTCAGATATCAGATGGTAGTATTCTTCTGCCTGAGAGGAGCCAAGAGCGTATTCTAATATGGTTTGTTTGGACATTAGAGCTTCTTCCCATTTTACAGATTTACGTATTGGTGTAGTAATCATATAGTCTACATAACGACTCAGATACGTTGCATTTATTTGTTGACTAAGTGAGCTTCTTTCAAGTGCAGTACTAAACATGATTATTCCTTGGTCTGTTAGCTTCATAACATCTTGAAAGTCCCAAATGTTTTGCATATTAGTCGAAGAAGCATTATACGCAAGAAGACTGCATCCTAATGGCATAACAACTGATGATGAAACCAAAATGGAATTTTCTACGAGGTGATTCCATGTGGGGCTGTTATCAAAGATGATGACATCATATTTAGAGAGAAGCGGTATTAATTTATCTTGGAAGATATATTCACGACGTTTTTCAAAAGACATCCACTTATTTAATTTAACTAAATCGTGTGTTTCGGGTATAAAGTCGAGTGTGGGTAAAGACGTTGGGCGAATGATTTCTTCTAATGGTGTATTTTCAACGAAAAAATGAAATAAGCCTTTTCCTTGTTCAAAATCATCAAGCCTATTAAGTTCTTGTTGAGGAATTATTATATCTGAAACAGAACACTCAGGATCTAATCCTATTAATATAGTCTTTATACCATTAAGTGCTAGAGTCCGTGCCTCATTATAGCTGGAAGTCGTTTTATACACTCCTCCTTTTTGCATATACTTACATAATATTTTTTGTTGTGCGGGTGGCTTTAAAAAACCAAATCTTTTTCCGATTTCAGGGAGTTGTTCTAATTCCCATACTCTAGTTGAAACCTTCCCCCGGGCTTCTCTTTTTGCTATTGGTATTTCGCCTCGATCTTCAGCATTATATAATGTTTGAACAGATTTAAAGCGGTTATCCATTTTAAATAATTTACGTATGTCTGAGTTAGTCCAGCTTGTTTGTTCCATTATTTATGCCTTGTATGTTTTTTTGTTTTTATACAGTTAATACATACAATTACATACTCATTTATGTAGGTCAATGATAAAGTAGTTAAAACATATAAAAAAAATTTTATATATGTAAAAAGCGTTTTTGTGTGCCTATTGTGAACCATTAAACATCCCTGATTGTGAACCAATTGTGAACCTATACTAAGGAACTATTTGGCCTGAATGTTGAATTACATTTGATGCATATTTAATTTGGTTGTGAACCATTAAGCATCTTTTGTTGTGAACTAATTGTGAACCAATTGTAAATCGAACGGCATGGCTCAACATATTTTCTTTATCCAATTAAATAAAGGCCAATATCATAATTTGGTGAACCGTTTGTGAACCATTGCTCGTGATTGCCTCGTGTTAATTGTGAACCATTTAAACGACAAGTACGTGAACCGTTTGTGAACCATTATTGGTGGGAAATATAAAATACATTTAGGTAAATTTCTTGGTGATATGTGAACCAATAGTGAACCATTTTACAAGCATTTATGTGAACCAATTGTGAACCAATAAAACATAAAAAAATGCTATATTTCAATTGGTTATATAAAAAAAAGGAGTTGACGGGTTAAATAATAAACGATAACTTTCTATTATTGATTTAAAAAAGGCAAAAAAAAAGCCCGTTGACGCGGGCTTTCCGGTTAACGCTAAAGTATAACCTGAACAAATATATCTTAGCGTTAAGTAATTGATTAGTCAACAATTAGCTACCGCTAAGGATATTACACGCATGCAAGAAAGTGCGTTAGTGATGGATTGCATTGATTTCATAAAGAAATCAACAGAAACAAGCTACAGCGCTCGAAGGGCAGGGGTGGTGCGTCAGGGCAACTGGTGCGGCCATGATCCTGAGTCCCCGCGTTTTTTTCAAAAGCCACAGGAACATAAGGAACGCCCCAAAATAATTACCTGGGCAATTGATGCCTGGCGGCGTTACTATGGGCTACCCACATCCTATTTTAAAGAAATCCGTATGCGCCGCAATTCAACACGCCAGCAGCGCTCGGAGGCACGTGAAGCTCTGGCAAGTATTGCTCAGGTCTTATTACATTACACGGAACTGGCAAGCCTTAGGGTGGGTGTACCTCATGCAAGTGAAGGCTTTCGCTCCCTTACTATCGAATTTCTTGCTGATAAGGCAGGAATTGGTTTAAAGCGAGCACAACGCGCTATTAAATTACTGGTTCGTGCAGGCTATTTAAAAATGATCGAGCGTTTTGATGTCAAACTAGAGGAAGGCAAAGAGCGCTTTATTGGTCTTGCTGCAGTAAAATGCCTAACACCCGCTTTTTTTAAGGCATGCAACATTAATCTTCAGGCACTGTCTGCACAGCGCGCTCTAGCGCGTAAACGGCTTAATAAGAAGCGAAGCACCTTTATTGCCAATGCTCAGGAGTCTCAGGCTGCCGCACGGAACATTCTTGATTTTATTGCTCCAAAAGGGAACTCTAAAACCCATATTGATGCAATGAAAGACATGCTGAAGTCGGAGCAGAAAACCGAAGAGCGAGCTCGCGAAAAGGAACGCAGACGGCGCGAATCCCTTCTACGCCGTCACAAATTGCAGGAATAGGGCGCTGCAACCTACCTTAATACTTTTACCTTTGTTTATCAGAGATGACCCTCTAACCCCACTCTTTACCCGCAATACCAGTAAAATGTCTCACAACCCCTAATTTTTTTTCATTATCTATAATTAGAGCAGGAAAAAGCCTTTATTCCCTGCAAAACATGTGAATTACATGCAATAAATCCCCATCCCCAATATAACCGACTGTATCTTTTTTGTCACAATGAAATTTAAGTGTCTTATAGAATAGCTTTTAAGTGTCCGCTCTTACTTATAGTCCCATTTAAACCTTCTTGAATATTATCCACAGAACATTACTGTGGATAATTAATAATAAGGAATTCGCTACGCTCATCAATCATTTAAACTTATTAATTATTAAAAAGAATTGGCCTATGGCCAATAATCAAATAAAAAAACAAACAAAGCAATAATTAAAGATCGATTGCCTCATCACCCATCACTCAATCGCAATAAAAGATAACTCCGCATTTTATTAAGAACAATGACTACTCACTCGCAAGCTCGCTCCGTTCCTCATTGTTCTTAATAAAATACTCCGTTATTTTTATTTTTGCGACTGAGCGATGAATGACGAGGCACAAATCTAAATCTTTCTTTTAACCTGCTTTAAATGAATTCGCTTCGCTCATAACTATTAAATGCTCCTAAGCTCCAAAATCAAAGGCAGGTGAGCAAAATATGAACATGCTCTTATCCACACTTTTAGGGGATAACCATGTGAATAGATTGAATTAAGGCAATACCTATAAGGACTTAAGAACAAGGCGAAAGAGTACTCAATGAGAGCAATAGTAAAATGAAATAGTAATTAACTAATTCATTAGAACGCTCTTGTTAAGATTAAAAGTTAAACATGACCCTTTTTTACCAAGATCACGGCCGGGGAGCTAATTGATAAAAGAAATGTATCAACAGATGGTAAATACAAAATGGTGAAAAAGCAAAATTAAAAACAACTAATGTATCAACTATTGATAAATTCAATGGCTATCAATAAACTGCCCTTAATAATTAATTGAGCGTTATAAACTATGGCTAATAAAAAACGCAAAGTATCCCTGGATGATTATGTATCCTGTTATCACTATTTTGAACGTGCCATTCAAAATAATCGATTTATGAGTGAAGAGACGAACAATTCAGTGAGAATAAAGGCAATCCAAGCTTTTTCTGAACTCAAAAAGACAGCGCATGATGAAGAAACTGTACACCTGTTTCAATTATGGCTTGATGAATTCGTAGACTCTCAAGCTTTTAGTCGTTGTTATCGTGCTCTTAATCAAAAAAAATATCTGGTCGAGAAAACTCTGCGTACCATCACCATCAGTGATGAAGCGTATAACGCATTAAAAGACCTCGCACATCAAAAAAATATCAGTCTCTCACAAGCGATAGTGGATGGCTGTACCTCACTGCAAGACAAAAATAATGAATCAATCAGACCATTGATAAACACGAACACATTAAAACCTGGTAACATCAATCCAAAACCAACTAATTTATCAATCCCTGTGATAACACCAGTTGCCCAAGGCAACACCAATGTCATTTCCTTATTTGGTGATGAGCTTGATGAGTCATCTGACGATGAAGAGTCAGACACTGAGTTTGATTTCTTTGATTTTGAAGAAGTACGCGAATGGCCACGTAAACCCGAGGGCTATGATTTTAGAACCAATGAGTCCTATAAAAAATACCGCAAACATATTGAGCGTCTTACTATTAAAAAACCAGACGAAAAACTACTGGACACCTTTAATAAAACGATTAATTATTACCTCACCGAAGACAATTGCCACCAGATTGGACCACATCTGCTTTTAATCCGTCAGGAACTCTTAAATCAAAAGCTCTTTTCTCAAAAATTTAATCCAGAACTCTTTGCCATCAGTAACGGGTTTAACTTAGGCAATCTGACTATGGATGATTACGCAGATGAACTGATTTTTCTTTTAGGATACATCTTTGGCTGCACCACGGCCTCCATAACCGCAGGAAATAGAAAACCGACCGTGTTTGCAGGTCACCCAAACCACGTTCAGCTGGCCTACAAAACCTTTCATTACCTTGATGCCTTCTTGAACGATGAAGTGAAGTCCTTTGCCGCACGGTGTCATAAAAACACCAAAAGAAAAAATCGAACTACCCGTGCAAAATGGCATGGATGCCACCTGGTCGGAGTGATGCTGAACGCTATTATCGATGATGAAGAAGACTATATGTTGTTACCCCAATCAGAATATGAACAATTATCTCAATATTCCTTTAAAAAAGTGCATGAATATTTTGATGAAAACGAACCGCTTGGTGGTTGGTGGGATCCAAAAAAACATCCATTCAGATAATCTAAAGCCTGCAATATCATCAATAAAAGAGAGTCACTAAAAAAAGAATGACTGAGCACAATTTATTCGATAGAATGATCAAGATTTAACCGTTCGAAGGAAAAGCGCTCGGTTGATTGTTGTTTCAAACCAAATTAAGGAAACGTGGTAATGAGTAACATTCTGAATATTAAAAATCAATTTTCCCCCTCAATGAGCAACCTTAAGACCTTATTTTCAGGGTTTTTATATGGTGCCTCAAAAACCGAAGATACACCTCAATCCAATACGTAAAAAAGGTACTGGTAATTAACTCAATAATTAAGAGGTTATCCGTCACCCTGCTTATCTTAAGGTTAACCTAATCATCAGGTGACACCATTTCGATTTAAAAAAAAGTGGATGACCCATTCGTTGTAAGGAAGAATCATGTCGTATCAAAAAGTGGAACTTGAGTTGGATTCTGATATCCATCAATCAGAACAGATGGAGCAGGACACGCTCGCTCAGAAAACAAAAAAAGATAAAGAGCGTTTTGAGAAAATTGTAACGACTCAAAATAAAATACAGAAAATTAAGGTAGATCTGAATCAACTGATTCAATCAATGAATATCAATCCTAGTTGGCTTTCTCGTGCTGCAAGTACATGGCACGAAATCCCTTTGTGGCAAAAAATTACCGCAGGTGCAGTGCTCACCATACCTCTTTTGATGATTGGACTCATGGCAAATCTTGCAGCCCTTATTACGCTTAGTATTGTTACTGGAATTATTTATGCGGTAAGTCACATCCTTCTTGAAAATCATCAAAACCAAAACACAAACAACACCGAACATTTAAACGCAGGAATTTCAAGTCTTGTTGACCTGTTGGACACGGTTATTTCAACTTTAGAACTCTTACGCGAACAACTAGCCCTTGAAATCGATGCATTCCAGAAAGAAAATGCGCGCCTAACCCAAAATGTGGATCAATTTTGTGAGCAGATTAACACACTAAAATCAGAAATCAGTAAGCTGACTGATACCGAAAAGGCACTACGTGCAACTCAGATTGAACTCGAATTGACTGCCAAAACGCTTAAAGGCTCTATTGAGGAACAGTCTCAGGTTTTAGACGAAACTCAAAAAAAATTAAAACAGGTTGCTCAGGAGTATCAAGACAATCAAAATAAGTTGGCTGATAAAATTACAGAACTTGATGCAGTGAAAGAACAAATGAGTAAAGAGGTTGACCAGGCACAAACACTTGCCCTTGTTCTGAGAAGCACCGTTGAAGCTCTATCAAAAACGGTCATAGCAGATGAAGAGCAACGTACCTCATTTCAATTAAGACTCAATGAATTTCTAAATAATAAAGAAAAGAGCTTTGATCAGGTAGCGGAGCGAATTTGTGAGGCGGAAAGCAAACTCACACTGGTTACAAAACAATTAGAAGAAAGTAATCAGAGGTATCGCAAGCTTTTGGACAGGCAGGAACAACAGATTATTCGCCTGGAACAAATTGATGTGGATCAACCCGAAGAGGTTCAGGAATCGTTTGATGGTGTAAAGCCAAGCGTCAATGGGTTTTATGCAATAAAAAAAGAACCTCCATTTTTTCCTGCTTCTACCCATAGGACTCCGATGGTTGCTGTAGTATAACCGGTGCTTTTTTTGCAATTATTTTGAACTAAAACGAGTAAACCAATATGGAAATAAGAACAGTAGCTTTTGAATCTGAGTTAATTATTACGTTGGAGAACAATCAAAAGGTGGTGATTACCCCTTTTAAAACCCATGAACCTGGAAATTTCAAACTGGGAATTGATGCGCCTAAACAGGTGACGGTGAACAGGAAGGAAATTTATTTAAGAAAACAGGAACAATTCAAGAAAGAGAATACATCAACTGACTCCTAATGGTTATTGTCATAGCGAGATGAGTGGATTTTTATTAGCATTTGTTCTGGAAATAATAAGGCTTGATGGTTTCATAAAGCAGGTCGTTAAGGTGGTGTATCACTCGATGAATTAAAATATCATGGGTATCGGTGAATTGATGGGCGATTACATCACTGACTGCATCAGTTGTTTGTTCTTCTTTGGTCAGGATTAACAGTAGATGCTCTGGTTGTGTGGAAAGAAATTCCTTAATTAGCGGGCGAAGCAGTTCTTGCCTCACCTCTTTTTTGGATAAATAAATTAAACACTCGCGTTCGAGCGCATGAAACAATTTTTTATTCATGGAGTATTCCTTTGCAGCCATCCCTCAATATAGGTGATGGTTTCTTCTATAGTACTTACTGCCTGATGATAGAGTATATCAAATAATTCACGTTGCCCTGTTTTCCAGTAGCGCTCAACATACTGACAGGCGTATTTCATACGGATGGTTCCTACATAAACCGCGCCACCTTTTATTTTATGGGCGGTTTTTTCAACCAGTGGATAATCAAGAGCCTTGAAGGCATTTTTCATACGTTCCAAATCAGCAGGAAGTTCCTGAGTCATTAAGGTTAACAATTCTTTTAACATCTCATGAGTTGCACAGTTCTTCAATGCTTCTTCACTGTTTAAGATAGGGAACTGGTTTAATTGAAACATTTCATCATCACTGTCAGGCAAGTCTTTTCTTGTTTTGGATGATTCAATTTCTGGAGTTTCATAACGCTCTGGAATAAACGATTTAAGAATATCTATGGCATGTGCCTGAGTCAGTGGCTTGGTTAAAACGGCATCCATTCCGGCTTCAATGCAGCGTTGTTTGCTCTCATCTGCTGCATGAGCTGTTAGCGCAATAATAGGTATATGACGCGTGTTGTCTATTTGGCTGCGAATATGATGGGTTACTTCATAGCCATCCATGCCTGTGCCTAGGCCAATATCCATGAAGATTAAGTCATAGTGATTTTGTTCACAAAAGGCAATGGCATCAGCCCCGTTGGATGCAACATCCACTCGGCACTCCATGGCGTTAAGAATGGATTTTGCTACTGTTTGAGCAATGAAGTTATCTTCTACTACCAGCACAGTACTTTTTGCTTTATTTTCTGATGCGAGGGGAACTGATTGGTGTTGATGAGTTAAGGGTGATAATGGCAGATAGGGTTGTTCTGTTTTTAAAGCGGCAGTGTTATCAACTCCTGAGTCGTCATCAAGTAGTGGTTCAAGTAAGGGGATAAGACAGGTAAAAACAGTTCCTTTGTGCGGTTCGCTGTCGACGTAAATTTCGCCCGCCAATTCATCTACAAATTGTTTTACTACATAAAGTCCCAGACCAGAACCTTTATAAATTCCCTGATAAGAAGGGGTCAGCCGTTTAAATTGCAGATAAATTTCCTGTTGTTTGTCTTTAGGAATACCTATACCTGAATCACTGACAATCATTCTAAGCACTAGATGGCGCTGTTTTTGTTTTGCGAGCTCTATTTTGATTGTCACATAACCCCTATCAGTAAAGTTAAGCGCGTTTCCTATTAGTTCAAGAGCGATACGGTGCACCCGGATTTTATCCCCTATGACGTATTTGGGTAGTTTTTTATCTACTGATAACGATAAATTCAATTTTTTTTCTTGTGCTTTAGCAGAATATAGACAGACAACCTGCTCTAAGGTATGGTTTAAGTTAAATTTTCTTTTAAGCTTTGGAATATCACCTGAGCTGACTTTTACCGCTTCAAGTACTTCATCCATCAAATCAAGTAATGCATGACTTGAGGCTACCAGATTATCTGCATATTCTTTAATACGAGGTTCATTGGATTCGGTTTTCAGAATCTCGGAAAATCCTACTATTCCTGATAGAGGGGTTCTGATGTCATGGCGCATGTTTGCAAGAAACTCTGTTTTTGCCTGGTTTGCTGCTTGAGCCTTATCTTTTTCTTTGATTAATTGTTTTTGTTTTTTCTTTATCAACGTTTCTGCTTTCTTTCTTTCGGTGATGTCAATTGATATTCCAATGATGCCTACAATTTTATTGTTGTTATCATATAAAATGGTTTTTTTGGTATGGAATACTATTTTTTTTGATGAGGCGGTTAGCGGGGTTTCTTCTCCTTCAAAAATACCGTTTTTAAGAACACTGCGATCTATGGCTTCTAATTTATCAGCAATTTGCCACCAGGGCATATCACAATCTTTCTTTCCTATTAAATCAGCTCTATTTTTAAAACCGCTCATGCGAACCATATATTGGTTACAGCCTAAATAGCGACCATGCGTATCTTTCCAGAAGATACTGGCCTCTATGGTATCAATGATTAAATACAGATAGTCATCATCAAAGCTCATTCCCAAACACTACTCCATCAGGTATCGTGTGTGTATGAACGAATAGTTCGATATATCCTTGGTTTAAGGCAACAAACTCATTCTTTCTATGATCAGTATAGAGATAATTTATGAATTGTGGTGTCTGATGATAAGAAAATAGGGATGATGGTGTATTAAGAATCGATGGCGTGTCCATGAATAGAGGCATTTCATTCAGTATGTATTGAACCGCAATATTGTTATTGGCGCGATGACTGTCTTTAACGGCATGGCCATTTAACACCCATCCTGTGCATTGGTCGCATTCCTTTTGAAACTCAGGATTTTCATTGTACAGCGCGTAACATGCCTTCTTTAACTCTAGATAGGCTTGATTGTTCTCTAAATAATCCATATCAATAATGAGTTTATTGGCATCGATGTCGTCTAATTGGCACTGTACTAAAGCGCGTGCTACTTTGTTCTTCAGATAGGCGGCCTGTTTCTTAGCCTTCTTTTTTGCGTTTAACTCATCATACCCCAGCGCTAAAAAAGTATATATTGGCAAAGTGTCCGGGATGAATACATGAAATGATGAAAATGTGGTGTGTGCCCATTGAATCCAGTCGCCTATCATTTCTTCGGAGAAGTAGCTGTTAAAAGGGCTGATTCCTAATAAGACATGTTCTTTTTGCTGGTATAGCGTAGCACTTAATGAAGTGATGAGGTGAGGGGTTACGATTACATTCCTATTGTCCATTCATGACTCACTAGTTGAATAAAGTGCATCATTATATACAAATAAACCACAGTGGTCAAAAATAGCCCTATTTTATCTGGTTTTGATAGCCTAAATAAACGAAGATTTTCAGCGATGACCGTCTGTGAATAAGGAATAATAAACATTCATTTTCTAATATGCAAAAAAATGGATTCATTTTTCCTATTAAGTTTTTTAATAAAAAATATTGTTTCTGATTTTATTATCAGCCTTTACTTTTGTTCCGGGATGTGGCTATAGGTTATTGTTTTTCGATAGGGATGAAGATTTTTTAATAAATTAAGCTGCATCTTGTTGTGCGTTCCAAGTCAGATAATTCATTGCACCATGCTCTTTTAGATAAATTAATGTGTTTAAATAGTTTGAGGTAAACCGGTTGACTTATACCCATGCAGGGTATATACCTATAAGGGTATAGGAGGACGTTATGATTCATCACGCAACCCACGAAAAAGAATTGCATCGCTTAAATCGTGCAATTGGCCAACTTGAAGGGATTAAGCGCATGATCGAAGACAAGCGCTATTGCATTGACATTCTGACACAAATTCGCGCAGCGCGTAGTGCTTTAAAAACCATTGAATTGAGTGTCTTAGATACCCACGTTAAGGGGTGTCTTGGTCATATTGCCACATTAAGTGATGAGGCGATACGTGACCAAAAGTTAAATGAAATTATTGCATTATTAAAAAAATACGACTAGGTGCATTATGAATAACCATCATCATAAAGGACATCACGCCACTGGCGCACACTCAGATTCATGCTGTCATAAACCCAACGTACCAAAAGATTCAGACAGAACGAAATCAAGTGGTTTTTATATTTGCCCGATGCATCCAGAGGTACGCCAAAACAAACCGGGTAATTGCCCTATTTGTGGTATGGCATTAGAGCCAGAAACAGTGGGTGTTGAAGAGAAAGTCAATACAGAGTACCTGGATATGAGACGGCGTTTTTGGATAGCCCTTATCCTGACTTTGCCCTTGTTTTTCTTGGAGATGGGCGGTCATTTTCTAAGACATACCCTTCCTTCTGGGTTAGCAATCTGGTTGCAGCTCATGCTTGCGACTCCTGTCGTTTTATGGTGCGGATGGCCTTTTTTTCAACGAGGTTACCAGTCACTTAAAACACATCAACTCAATATGTTTACCTTAATTGCTATGGGCATTGGTGTGTCTTGGGCTTATAGCATGGTGGCGACCTTAGTTCCTGCTCTGTTTCCAGCCGCATTTAAAAATGCAGAGGGTTTCGTTGCCGTCTATTTTGAAGCCGCTGCAGTGATTACCACTTTAGTTTTGCTCGGTCAAGTTCTGGAATTAAAAGCACGGGAGCAAACAGGAAGTGCGATTCGCGCTTTATTGAGTCTCGCTCCAGAACGTGCACACCGCATTGGAACAGACGGCCTTGAAGAAGAAGTCTCCCTGGATAAAGTCCAAGTTGGTGATTTATTGCGCGTGCGACCCGGTGAAAAAGTACCGGTAGATGGTGAAGTAAAGGAGGGGCAAAGTTATATCGATGAGTCGATGGTGACGGGTGAGCCCATGCCTGTGAGCAAAGAGGTGGGTGCCAAAGTCATCGGTGCTACGATAAATCAAACGGGAAGCTTTGTCATGAAAGCCTTGCATGTGGGCAGTGATACCATGCTCTCCCGCATTGTGCAGATGGTGAGTGATGCCCAACGAAGCCGTGCGCCTATTGCGCGTTTGGCGGACAAAGTATCGAGCTGGTTTGTACCGGTTGTTCTTTTAATTGCGGTTTTAGCGTTTATCGTATGGGCATTAGTAGGACCACAACCCTCACTTAGTTATGGCTTAATTGCGGCAGTATCGGTTCTTATTATTGCCTGCCCCTGTGCTCTGGGCTTGGCAACACCCATGTCGGTTATGATTGGGGTAGGGCAGGGGGCTCGCGCGGGTGTTTTGATTAAAAATGCCCAAGCCTTGGAAGAGATGGAGAAAGTCAATGTGCTGGTTGTGGATAAAACAGGAACATTAACGCAAGGGCGACCTGTACTCACTCGCATTGTGACTGATGAAGCATTCAATGAGAACGAAGTACTGACAATGGCTGCTTCGGTCGAACATCAAAGCGAACACCCACTGGCCCAGGCAATTGTCGCAGGCGCAAAAAAACAGCACTTGTCTTTTACCGGTGTCGTGCAATTTAATGCCCCTACGGGCAAAGGCGTTACAGGTGTTGTGGATGGTCATCAAGTGGCCATAGGTTCTCTTCGATTCATGCAAGAGTCTGTCGTCAAGGATAATTCTGAACTCATAAAAAAAGCCGATGAGACGCGTGCTCAGGGTGCAACGGTTGTGTTTGTGGCAGTGGATGGGGTAATGGCTGGAATTTTGGTCGTGGAAGATCCCATTAAATTAAATAGCCGAATGGTTATTAGTGAACTTCATCGAAGTGGGATAGATGTCTACATGCTCACTGGAGACAGTAAAAAAACAGCCTTAAGCGTGGCAAACACACTGGGCATCACAAATGTGATTGCAGAAGTGATGCCTGAAGAGAAGAGCCGGCATGTGCGTGAATTAAAAAACAAAGGGTTTGTGGTGGCCATGGCCGGCGACGGAGTCAACGATGCTCCAGCACTTTCTGAGGCAGATATTGGTATTGCGATGGGAACAGGAACTGATGTTGCCATAGAAAGTGCCGGGATTACTTTATTACATGGTGATTTAGAGGGAATTCTTAAAGCACGTCATTTATCGGCAGCAACTATGCGAAATATTCGTGAGAATTTATTTTTTGCTTTTATTTATAATGGATTAGGTGTTCCCTTGGCGGCCGGGGTATTATATCCAATGACAGGATTACTGTTAAGTCCAATTATTGCAGCGGCCGCAATGTCGTTGAGTTCCGTTTCAGTAATTGGTAATGCACTGCGATTACGCAGTCTTAAATTAAACATTCGAAGTGAAACAAAATGATGAAAAAAGAGAGTGCTTTACGCACAGGGATCATTTTAATAATCGTGTTTTTAATAAAGCCCACCCTTGTGTGGGCGAAGTCCGAGGAACTTACGTTAAAACAAGTGACGCAAATGGCATTACATGCAAACCGTGATTTAAAGGCTGCGCGTTTCAATGTATCGATAGCAGAAGCACGTCTGGTTCAGGCAGGACTCTGGTCCAATCCCAGCCTTAATCTTAACAACAATGATGACAGAATCTTTAATAATGAAGGTGAGTACTCACGTTCCGCAGGCTTTACACAAGCCTTTCCGATTTCAGGACGTATTGCCCGACAGAAAAAGGTAGCGCGCGTTGATGTAGCCAAAGCTATGGCTGAAATCAGAGAGGCAGAGCGTCAGTTATCTGCCAATGTGGCCAATGCGTTTTATAGTTTAGTGGTTACACAAGGGCGATTAAAACAACAAAACTATTTACTTGGTTTGAACCGAAACTTAGTTGCGGTCACTAAAAACCGCTACCAGGTAGCAGAAGTTTCCGAAGTGGATAGCAATACCGCTCAGCTTGAATATCAGCGCATCCATCAGGAAAGGCACTTATTAGAAAGTACTAAAATCGCACAAGTAGCCTTGCTTAATCAACTATTAGGACGACCTGCTAATGCGCCTTTAAATTTAGATTTAAATCCCCCAAAAACTAATTCCTGGCCAAACGTGAATACCCTTATAGCGATTGCCTTAAAAAACAGACCCGATCGCCAGGCATTGCTCTTAACGATTCATCGTTCCCGTGCAAATGTCCAGTTGGCTCGTGCTGAGCGTTTTGCTGATTGGACAGTGGGCTTGGGCGTTCAGCAAGATAAAATTGTGGTTGAAGGCGGCGCTCCTCAACCGGCCGACCGCACATTAGGGGTGAGCCTGTCGGTTCCCATACCCTTGCTCAACCAAAATCAAGGGCTGATTGCTGAAGCAAGCGCCACAGGAACACAAGCCATTCTGGCCTTGCGTGCCTTAAATTTAACCATTGAAACACAGGTGAGTAGTCAATTAGCACAATTAAAGCTTTTGCAGCATACGATAGAGCAGACTCAAAAACAGTCCTTACCTCTAACGTTAAAAAACGTGCAATTAGCCAATACGGCTTATAAAAATGGACAATTGTCATTATTGAACTTAGTTCAAGTTCAAAGGCAACAAAATGACGTGCAATTGGCTTATCTCACTAATCTTGAAAAGTACTTGCAGAGCTATGTGGGATTGTGTACGGCGATTGGAACATCTACAGAGGTAAAACCTTGCAACTATTTATCTTAAAAAGGAACGGACATGACACGAGTTGTTCTAAGTACATTGGGAGTTGGAGCGCTTTTAATGACTTTGTTGCTTGGCAGTAGTGCTCTGCTTTGGGCTCATGGGGATGAAATTGAGGTCAGTGAGGCAGGAGCTAAAGGACCTGTAGCGCTTACCAAGGCACAAACTGACCTGTTGGCTATCAAGGTTGCTGAGGCGACTAACCGCCCGATGGCACAATTACTTAATTTGAACGGACAAATTCAAGTTTGGCCAGATGCCCAATCCGATGTCAGTGTTCGTATTAGTGGGGCTATTAGTGCGATTGATGTGAATTTAGGGGATAAAGTTACGGTGGGTCAACGTTTGGCCATAGTACAATCACGCCTCATTGGTAATCCTCCACCCAGTGTCGTGGTAAAAGCACCCATTGCCGGCGTGATTGATGCACGAAATGTCAATCTAGGACAAGCCGTTGAGCCGAATACTGTTTTATTTCATATCAGTAATCGTGACCAGTTACTGGTAGTCGCACAAGTCTATGAAGAAGACATAGAAAAAATTAAAACAGGACAAGCCGTTACGATTCATCCTTTAAGTTATCCAAAAAAAACCTTCCCTGGGAACGTGTTGCTTATGGAGCCTAATCTTGATGCGTTAACACGTACTGCGAATGTGCGCATTAGTCTTGCCAATCCGCAGGGTCTTTTAAAGCCGGGAATGTTTGTGCGTGCGAGTGTAGTACTAAGCCGCAACGAAACCGCTTTGACCATCCCCAATGAGGCTTTGTTACAAGCCGATAATCAGTATTTTGTTTTTGTACGCAATGGAATGACTTATGACCGTGTTGTAGTTCGTGAAGGTGCCAGTGATGATGAATACACGGAAATTCTTGAAGGTTTAGTTCCGGGAGATGAGGTGGTTATCCAGGGAAATCGAGAGCTCTATACGATGTGGCTCAGTGGAAGTGGCAAACCTAAGGGAAGCACTGAGGAGAGTCATTAATGTTTACACGCCTCATTGCTTGGTCATTGCATAATCGCCCCTTGGTTTTAGCGCTTACCCTAATTCTTTGTATATTAGGTGGTTATACTTTAAAGCAAATGCCGGTCGATGTGTTTCCAGAGTTTGCGCCGCCGCAGGTGGTGGTACAAACACAAGCTCCAGGTATGGCAACACAAGATGTGGAAACCTTAATCACTTATCCTTTGGAAAGTGCGATTAATGGCACTCCTGGAGTTGCGAGCGTGCGGTCTAAAACTTCAGTAGGACTTTCTACGATTACAGTGGTCTTTGATGACCAAACCGATATTTATCGTAATAGGCAGTTAGTTAATGAGCGCATTCAACAGGCTACGAGTGCCTTACCACCAGGAGTTAGGCCGCCAGTTATGTTGCCAGTAACCTCTGCTGTGGGGTGGTTGGTAAAGTATGCCTTAGTCAGCAAAACAGAAAGCCTTGAGACCCTGCGTACTTTGTCGGATTGGACAATTCGCCCTCGTATTCTAGCTCTTGGTGGTGTGGCATCTGTTGTATCCATTGGCGGGGAAGTCAAGCAATATCAGGTGCGCCTTATTCCTGAACGGATGCTCGCCTATCGCATTAGTGTTGAAGAGGTACGTAAAGCACTGACTACAGCCAACCAAAACGTACCTGGTGCTTTTTTACATCAAGCAGGAACAGAGCTTGTTGTTGGTACTTTGGGGCGTATTCAAACGCTTGAGGACATTAAAAAAACGCTGATTACCGTGCGTAATGGCGTACCAATCACTATTAATAATATTGCAACCGTTGCTTTTGGCGGTGAAATAAAACGCGGTGATGGGGCTTACAATACAGAAAAAGGAGTGGTTGGCACCATTTCTAAAGCCTATGGCGCGGACACGGTGACTACTACTGCAAAAGTTGAAAAGGCACTGTCTGATATTAAAGCGTCTTTGCCCAAAGGCGTTACCCTCATTACTGATGTATTTCGTCAAGCAAATTTCATTGAGTCGGCTATTCATAACTTAACGCGGGCATTGTTAGAAGGGGCCATCATTGTTATTGCCGTACTGTTTCTCTTTTTAATGAATTGGCGTGCTTCATTTATAACCTTTTTGTCGATGCCTGTCTCGTTTGTTTTTGGCATTATGGTGCTGCATTTTTTCGGTATTGGTATTAATTCGATGACTTTAGGTGGGATGGCGATAGCGATTGGTGAGGTGGTGGATGATGGCATTATCACGGTTGAAAACGTGGTACATCGCTTACGTATTAACCGACAGGAGAACAATCCGCTTCCTACTATTGAGGTGGTTTTTGATGCAGTATTAGAAATTCGAAGCTCGGTCGTGTATGCCACAGTTATTATTAGTCTTGTTTTTTTACCTATTTTCTTTTTGTCAGGTATTGCTGAGCGAATTTTTAGCCCCTTAGCTATTGCCTATATTGCCTCTGTTTTAGGCTCTTTAGTGGTTTCCATTACCATGGTTCCCGCGCTGTGTTATTTGCTTTTGGTCCGCAGCTCAGAGAAAAAAGAGGATGAAGGCGTCAGTTTACATGCATTATCGCAAACGGAGCGTCATTATGAGGTGGCAACGCAAGTACAATCCCATGAGCAGGAAACGCGTTTTGTGATTTGGCTCAAGCGCCATTTTCTAGTTGCTTTGGAGTGGGCTGTAGGACATTGTAAGGCGGTCGTTTTGATGTCATTGGCGGCCTTTGTTTTTGCTTTAGCATTGTTACCTTTCTTTGGCACCTCTTTTTTGCCTGAGTTTCATGAAGGAAATTTTATTGTGGCGATGAGTACGTTACCAGGTACCTCTCTTGATGAATCGATGCGCTTAGGAGAGCAAGTGCAAAAAGCCTTACTTCGCTACCCCCAAGTCATCTCAATCTCCCAACGTGCAGGCCGTAGTGAACTTGATGAAGATGCCTTGCCCCCGAATGTCAGTGAATTTGATGTGCGCCTTGATTTTGATAAGGATGAATCGATGCCGCCCGATGAGTTATTACGTCGCATACGTCAAGATTTAGCTAATATTCCAGGGGCAGTATTTAATGTGGGCCAATTTATTGCGCACCGGATGGATGAGGTGCTCTCTGGAGTCAGAGCCCAGGTGGCGGTTAAAATTTTTGGTGATAATCTAACCACCCTAAATGAATTAGGGCAGTCGCTAGAAAGAGTACTGAAAACTGTTCCAGGAGTAGTAGACGTAAATAAAGAACAACAAATTAAAGTGCCGCAACTGGTGATTCAGCTTGACCGCGAAAAAGCAGCGCGTTACGGGGTTAATGTAGGACAAATTTCGGAAGACATCCAAGTCCTATTAAATGGGGTCAGTGTGTCCAGTGTTTTGGAGGGGCAGCGTACTTTTGATTTATACCTACGAATGGAGGCACAAGAGCGCGACAGCGTGAAGGCCATTCAAAACATGCTCATTGATGCCCACGGTACGGGCGAAAATACCGTGAATCAAATCCCATTACGCGCGGTAGCGGATATCAGTGTACAACCACAACCCTTTGCTATTAATCGTGAAAACGTACAACGTTTATTAGTCATTGGTTTTAATGTGCAGGGACGTGACTTAGGAAGTGTCATTGGTGATGTTCAGCAGGAAGTTCAGGAAAAAATTAAATTGCCAGCAGGATATTTCATTCAATACGGTGGGCAGTTTGAGAGTCAACAACAGGCATCACGTGTCATTTTAATCTTTGGTGGCTTGGTTATTTTTGTGATGCTAATACTGCTGCATAAAGCCTTTGGAACTTTACGTGAAGCGTTATTGGTGATGTTCAATTTACCACTTGCTTTGATTGGTGGAGTCATTTCCTTATTCTTAGCCAGTGGAGAGATGAGTGTTGCCGCGATGATTGGCTTTATTACGTTATTTGGAATTGCTGCCCGAAATGGAATTATCTTGGTTAGTCATTACAATCAATTGCGCTTACAAGGCAAAACACGCAATGAGGTAGTTATCCATGGAACCCTTGACCGATTAGTTCCTGTTTTAATGACAGCAGCCACTGCTGCATTGGGTTTATTCCCCTTATTGTGGGGCTCTCCTGCGGGCAAAGAATTGGAGCGACCTTTAGCACAAGTGCTTTTGGGAGGATTATTTACCTCCACGGTATTGAACATGTTTGTTGTGCCTACGGTGTACAATGCCATCGAATACTGGCGTGAACAAAGACAATCGCTTAATCAAACCAAAGAAGGAGCTTAAGATGAGACGTATGATGACTGGTACAATGTATGTGGCAAAAAAAATGATGCATGCTGCGCTGTTGTTCTGCTTATTAAGTCCCGCACTTTACGCGCATGGCGATGAAAAGGCTCAAGAAAAACCTACAACCATTCCAGCAATTTGGCAGGCTGTCGATAAAGAACTATCAGGTATCAATGAAGCAATTACCAACAATCGATTAGGGGAAATACATCATCATGCTTTTGCTATTAATGATCTAATGAGTAGTTTACTGCCTTTAAGCCAGTCTCTACCACAAGAGCAACTGGTAATGGTCAAAAAACAAATGGGCTACATTGATGAGTTGGCAAAGCGTTTGGATAAAACAGGCGATGCAAACGATAAAGACGGTTCACTTGCAAACTTTGCAAAAATGCAAAAAATCATAGCTCAGATTCGTGTTCAGTACAGTGCTGAACTTAAAAAAAATCAATGAAATAGTTTTTTTAAAGGATGATTATGTTTAATACATCATTAAAGCGCCTCATTGCAGGTGGTATTCTAGTTGCGTGTGCGGGGGCTGTTTTAGCTAAAGCGCCCGTACAATCGACTGTGTTGCTTATCAAAAAATACCCGATTACGATAGACGGTAAAGAAACACAACTCTTTCGTATCGAGCAGCCCGATGGCACCTGGGGTTATCATGGCATTGAGGGAGATTTTTTTGACGCCGTGGTAAAAAACACCACGGACAAACCTACGGTAATTCACTGGCATGGTCTTATTGTCCCAAACAATCAGGATGGGGTTCCTTATGTAACACAGGAGCCTATTCCTCCAGGTGGTGAATATCATTATCGGTTCAAGCTCAAGCAATCAGGAACATACTGGATGCATTCGCATCATGATCTACAGGTACAACAATTTCTCTCTGCACCGTTTATCATTAACGAACCGCAAGAAGACAAAACAACGAAACAAGTCACGTTATTTATTGGCGATTTCAGCTACAAGTCTCCAGAGGTTATTTTTTCTGAGTTAAAAAAAGGAAACATGGCGCATTCTGGAGCTCATATGAATCATAACACCATGGCCAACATGGATTCGATGAAAATGGATAAACCTGTCGCTGATTTAAATGATGTGACTTATGATGCGTTTCTTACCAATTATCATACGCTACAAAATCCAGAAATTGTTTCTGTAATCCCGGGACAAATTGTTCGGCTTCGTCTGATTGCAGGTTCTGCAATGACTAATTTTTTTGTTAATACGGGAACTTTGGAAGCTCAAGCGATTGCTGCTGATGGGCAAAAAATAATACCTTTTAATGGAAATGAGTTTCAATTGGCTGTTGGACAGCGTATGGATGTGTTAGTCACTATTCCGAAACAAGGGGGTACCTATCCTATTCTTGCTCAAGGAGAGGGCACATCAATGCAGACCGGATTAATTCTGACGACAGATAGAACCAAAATAAACACGTTATCAGAAACAACAAAGAATACAGCAGGTGCTTTAAACTATGATCAGGAATTTAAGCTTCATGCACTTGCACCCCTTAAGAAAATGAAACCAGGTCAGACATTGACGGTCAATTTGGAAGGGACAATGAAGCCTTATTCCTGGACTATAAACAAACAAGCCTGGCCTGAGATTAAGCCATTGCTTGTTGCTCCCAATAAACGAATCGAGATGGTATTTGTCAATAAAACCCCGATGGCGCATCCCATGCATTTACATGGACACGTGTTTCAAGTGACTGAAATTGATGGAAAGCAATTAGCAAATGGAGCGATGAGAGATACTGTTTTGGTCCTACCTAAGTCTACGGTTAAAGTTCAATTTGATAGTGATAATCCCGGAAATTGGATGATGCATTGTCACATGCTCTATCATCAAGAAAGCGGCATGATGACCATTATGAATTACCCAGGGGTTAAAATGCCCACATTGATAATGAAGCATCAACAATAGCCCTTTGCATCGATGCTGCAAAAGGGCTATTTTAACTAGGCCATTTTTTCACAGGCTTCAGCACACTGGTAACACGCTTTTGCGCAGCGTTGACAGTGCTCCATGTGCTGATGCTTACTGCATTCATCACCACAAGCGCGACAAATCTTGGCGCATAGGGCACAAATTTCTTTGGCAAAAGGTGAATTACGTGCCATCATTTCAATCGCTAAGGCACATATCGAGGCGCAATCCCTATCCAACGAAATACAACGAGCCAAGTCGTTACAATCTTCCTCATGCAGGCATACGTTTGCACAATGTTCGCATTCCAATAAACAGACTTGGCATGCTTTGATGCACATGTCATACTGTTGATGTGTCATATCAATCTCCCTTTTTAGGTTGTCCATACCATTCGTTACGCCAAGCTTTTAATTGTTCTATTTCTTTCTCTTGAGCGTTAATAATTTGTTGCGCCATGGCTTTAAGTTCCGGGTGAGTCGCATTGTTCAACGCGTTTTTAGCCATCATGAGAGCAGCCTCATGATGAGGAATCATTAAATCAATGAAGCGTTTATCGTACTGATTGTCTTTATTACCTAGTTTATCCATCATCATGTGATCCATAGCGGCTTGGCATTTGGTCATTGAACCTGAGGGGTTCGTCATGCAATCACATGGTTTGTTTGCCCAAAGTGAGATGGGAAGCATTAAAATAATTCCAATACTACTGGCGATAACTATTTTTCGAAACATAAGCTCTCCTTGCGATTTAAAGTATCATTATTTATCTTCCAACACTAAAATATAGACTAGGGATAGTAATTTGTAATTAGTGGAAAACCTTATTTGCGGCTTAACTGATCATGGTTTTTATTTGGACACAGGTTAAGATATATTAATAATGTCTGCATATGTTATCCTGCATAAAGGCTAATTTAAGGAAAATACATCATGAAGATGAGTTTTAAAAAAATTACTTTTTTGTTAGGGCTTTTATTAATCAGTTGTCATTTGATGTCTTGCGTGGAACGCTCTTCTAAGGCGCCTCAAAATGAGGAGTATCAAGGAGGTTTTGGCGGTGATGGCGGTCATATTCACGAACCAGAAGAATAGCCAAAGAGGTTATTACCCAAACTAAAATGATATTTTTTTATTGGATGTCTATGGTTACTTATCCGGCTCTGTGGGCTTTTTTTTCTTCCAAGTAAACATTAAACATCAATAAATTTAAAATTATTTCTTCCTTCCGATTTTGCGATATATAGCGCTTTATCGGCTTGTTTAATAAGGATGCTTAGGTCATCCCCATCTTTGGGATAAATGCTGATACCGATACTGGCCGTAATTGAAATCTTATGTGGCTTTATTTTTATTGGTTTTGCTATGGTATTTAGAATTTTTTTGGCAACTTCAACGACTTGATCTGAACTAGGGAGTTCAGTGAGGGCTATTATAAACTCATCACCGCCTTGACGAATGAGGATATCGGTTGCACGGACGGTTGTTTTTAATCGAGATCCTATCTCTAGAAGTAAGAGATCCCCGATGTCATGCCCCAATGAATCATTGATCTCTTTAAAATGGTCTAAGTCCATGAACAAAATGGCCATCTGGTTTTGGTGTCGTTTTGCATAGGACAAGGCAAGTTCAAATGATGCATCCAATTGCTTTCTATTTCCCAATCCGGTCAAAACATCATGATATGCAATGTATTTTAGTTCTCCTTCTGCTTGTTTTTGGGCATCAATATTTTGAATTTGCGCAATAAAATAGAGGGGTTGGTTTTCGGCATTTCGTATTAAAGAGCCACTGAGTAAAATCCAAATGACATGACCATTCTTTTGAATATAACGCTTTTCCATATGATAGAAACTAATAACACCTGCTAATAATTGTTGGACATAATTTAGATCCAGTTCTAAATCATCAGGATAAGTGATGGTCTGAAAATCTAAATTTAATAATTCTTCTTCAGTGTAACCAACGATTTGGCAAAGAGACTGATTTACTTTGAGCCATCTTCCTTCTAATGAAACTATTGCCATCCCATTCGCAGCAGAATCAAACGCAGAACGAAAACGAGATTCACTTTCCTCCAAAATCGAATTGTTAGCCACTAATCTATCTACTAAATCTAAATTTTCATAACGTAATTTAAAATTGGTATTAAGCAGCTTATTTCCCATCCAGGAGACCATAATTACAAAACAGAAGTAAATCAGTAAAGCTATTCCAAGTAAAAAATAGGTTGAGGCACTTTGTAGGAATAACCATATACTTAAGGGTAGAAGGATTAAAATAAAAAAAAGGATGCTTGCAATCATATTCGGCTGAAGAGTATGCAGTCCCCCAGATACAACACCTATGCTAATGATGATGACCATCATTTGAGATAACAGGTTATTAGGTGGCATGAGCATTGAGCCCGATATTCCCCAAAGTGCCCCATAAATAATTGCTAGACCTATTAAAAATTTTAAATAATATTCAGTTGGTAAAGGATGGTTGCGATTAATAATAAATACACTACCGTGTAAAACAATAGTGAATATTGCGGTCATAAACCACATCAAAAGGTATGTGTGATTTACTTCGTTATCCAGTCCAACAAAGACTATTAAGAAACAAAAAAAATGAGCTGGAATGCTAAAAAATAAGTTATCATTGAGCAGCGCTATTCGATCCGCATCTATTTTTTTAGTCACTTCTCTTTGATTCCAGGTTTTTCATGGGTATGTTAAAATCTCTTAGAAATTGTTTTGTCAATTAAGACAAATCTGTTTTCATAAGTAGATAGCCAATTCACTTACTATATGCTAGTTAATTCTTTGTAAAATATGAGTATATTAGTAAGTGACTTCATATTCCAATAATTGATTGGTTCATATCGCATTAAATACTGTTTTTCGAGACTAAAATAGAATAAGGCTGATCAAAGGTATTTAAGTATTAAAAACCCATATCAATTTAAAATATCGCAATTCCTTAAATGCTTTATTTGCAATAATATTACTTGTTTTTTTCTTGACGGAATATTTGAATTTTACAATAGGGGTTTCGGGAAGGAAATTACCATTTTATGCTGTGGCATATTATGTGAATAATTATTTTATCAATTTTTAGAGAGTTATAATGGTTAAATTTAAGACCTTACAATGAAAAGCTTAAATTCCGCGTATGTGTTATGTGAATAATCAACCCCTGCGTTAACATAGTAGTTTGCTTCACATAATACAGTGAAAAAGGTCATAATTATTCATATATGTCTACTTATGCGAATAATTTTCAGGGCAAAAACAGGCGTTTTTAGGTGGAAATCTGATTTTTAGGGTTAGATAAAAGATCTGTTAATTCATTGGGTTAGAGCAAGACAGCATAAAATGGTAAATTGCTTACCTAAACCACCTATATGGTTTTTACGAACTATTTAATATTAAGAGAAGCATTAGTGACGATTAGGCAAATCGAGGACATTATTTCAACTTCTTTTGCCTGCCTTTTTGTCCTTTACCTACTTTAAACATAATATTTGCACTTTCAGGTAATGTTCCAAACCACTTGTTTGTATAGCGCTGAAATGAACAAAATAATCTTCACTACTGCTTTCATTAAACCATTTTAATTTTCCACGAATTTTATCTGTCATTTGGGTTCCTAGTCATTTAATGAATCTAATTTAGTTTTATGCGGGATGTTACATGATGTCAATAGAGATAACCTCTGTTAACTTTTCATCTCTCGCAGAAGAAAAAGACTCACATCATCCATGGTTTCATGTCCCTCTCTAAATGGTTTCTCTAATACTCTGATGAGTCGTCCAATATAGAGAAAAAAATAGGCAATGAAGCCAAAGAGTATAAATGATTCTGGAGAGCCTTCAGTCGTTAAGAACAGAAGAAACAAGGTGAGAAAACCTATGAGTGATTCAGCCAAAATATGGACGGAGGGAATGAATTGAGTCCTTTGGATTTGATATATTCGTAATACTATTTTTCGTAATACACCTTGTTCTATTTTTAAGCGAACAAGAAAATTAGGCGCCATACCTAATTGTTCCATCTCTGAGAAGGATGATGCCAATTGGTTGATTGCATTGAGACAAGGATCTAAATCGTGGTGATCTCCTTCATGATCTATTCCTTTAAAAAAGAGGTGAACTATTTTATTAATAGTGATAAGAATTTTTTTTAAATCAAATTCCTTATTTTTCTGATGAAAAAGGGTTGCTTCTTCTAATATATTTTCAAGAGTGGCTCGGATTTCTGCTGGAAATTTTTCGGCTTCTTTAAAGTCTGCTAAAATCCCAGCAAGTAAAATACTGATGATGAAAATGGCTCCGGCCATTGTGCTTGTAAAAAGAGGGCTTACGGCTACAAATTCTAAATTGAAGCGATGAATAAAAAATTTGGTGACAACTAATAAAATCATAAGAGGTACAACCCACAAACAGATATGAAATTTTTTGATACCGTTGCTGTTCTTTTGATGTTTATGGCTCTTCATTACCGCTCATCCCTTACTGATTTTTGATAGATTGAATGGGTATCACTATCCCTAAACTCAACTATACATTGATTTAATGAGGATTCAATTTATTAATTGATTGCATGCACACGACTCAAAGAGGTGTTTAGCCTTTAAGGTTTTACACGGAAATTAAGTGTTCATTGAAAGCACATCAAGAAAGTATGAGAGAGTAAAGGCAATTAAAGCAAAACCAGAAAGAATAAACCCCATACGCCTCATTGTTTTTCCAAATTGTCCATTGGCGAGAATTAACAATATAATTCCTATGGCGAAAATAACACCGCTTATAGCAAGAATACTATGATTAAACACGATGTCCATTATCTCTTTTTTATCAAAGGAGTTGATACAAGTATAGATGGAATTAGAATTAATAATGGAAAATCCATTAAAGAGATTGTTAATTATTGGGTGTGTTTTTTAATGGAGTAATAGGTATGGAGTTCATCTATAAGACTTTGTAATTTTTTATATTGGTCTTGAGTTTCATCGTAGTCATTTGCATCGCTGCTTGCATCCATTTGAGTGGCCAGTTTTTTAATAGATGCAATATGGTTTTGAAGTATCTTTAATTGTGTTGGTGATAGATGTTGGCTTAATTTAGGTAGGGCCTTTACCAATTCAAGAACAGCAAAAACATGATAGTGCACTTCACTTAACTGGTTCATCTCAAGCATTTTATCAAGAGCGGCATTGTATTCGTCTATTTCTTGAAAAACTTCTGGGATGGTTTTAGGAATAATCACCTTTGACACGGGATGCTCACTGGCGAAGGCTAAGGATATAGAGAATATAAAAAGAAAAATAATTTTAGCGCTTGGTGTCATTCGCGTGTTTTGTATTAAACTTCTCATATTCATCAGTGCCTCATCTAAAAAGTAACTACATCTCGTTTACTATTAATGCCGTCCTGGGTGTCCCGATGGGCGATACCCCCCTCCTGGGTTCTTCTTATGCGTGTGTGTATCTCCAGTTGTTGAAGTACAAGAGGATAGAACCATTAAAATTAAAATTAGGATACTTATTTTATTTAAGAGCTTAAAAAATCGCATGGGGCTGTCCTTAGTCATTTAATAATTCCTTTCAAAGATCAGTGTGTTGGAATGATATGAAAATATTTCTTATATAAAGTAATATAAATGTCATTATTGGTTAATTTTTTAAGCGCTTTATTCACTCTTTTAATGAGTGGCACAGAACCATTTTTAGCCATAATTCCATAGCCTGTCCCTATGAGTAATGGTTCGCCAATTCCTGTAAAAGAGTGCTGATTATTAATAATCCAATAGTCTGCGGAAAAATCATCCATTAAAATACCATCAACTTCATTGCTGTTTAATGCACTAATTAATTGCTCTGTTGTAGGATATTGTGTAATGGATATTCCAGGCAATTTAAGAGTGATCCATTGTTTAAAAATACTTCCTCGTATGACGCCCACATTTTTTTTATTGAAATCGTCTATCGACGTGATTGAGTTCTTTGATGTTGTAATAAAACGTGCGTTACTTACTAAATAGGGAAGACTAAAACTAAATTGTTTTTGTCGCTCATCGGTTATGATAATTGCAGCAATGGCTAAATCGATTGTTCCTTTATTTAATTGTGTAAAGAGTTGATTAAAGGACATGGGTTTAAACTGGCACTGGGTTTTCATTTCAGTACATAGGCTGCTCATAAGCTCTATATCAAAACCAAAATAATGGTCTTTATCCGCACGAACAGTAAAGGGAGGATCATAAGATACAATGCCTACTGTCAATGGCTTAGCTGCTATGGTAGACGTATGTATCAAAAGAATTAAGCCTATAAAACGAATCAACATAGCAGAGTCACTTATAATAAAGCATTAATTTGATGATCAATATCTTTGTTTTAACATGTATCCTTAAGTTTTTAAATGATTTTAAAGAATAAATCGCAGGGGTGTATAATTAATCTATTTAAGAGTAAACTCAAAAGAAGATTGTTTTTACAGACATTTATTGAAGGTAAGGAATGCTTTATTTCATAAGAGGGATACTTACGGTTTTATTCATCTTTGTTTTAAACGAAGTAATGGCTGCTAACCCCCTTACATTTAAAGATGCATTGAATCAGGCCTATCAAAGCAATCCAGAATTGCAGGCTGAAATGGACAAAGCACAGGCCATGCGTGGTTACTTCATTCAAAGCGGGCTTTATCCTAACCCTCAAGTCACACTGACCGCGGAAAACTTTGGTGGCTCAGGTGCCTACAGCAGTTATGAATCTGCAGAAACGACACTTTCTGTAACGCAACCCATCCCTTTAGGTCATCGATTACAGTACCTCAAAAAAGCAACTTATGCGGATTATCTCGCTTCTCTGGCCAGTATTAATGTGCAAAAAACAGTGCTGTATGTCGCTGTAGGTGTGGCTTACGTAGATGCATTGTATGCGTCTCAATGGCATCTCGTCACCAAGAAGTTAATAAAATTAAACCAAGACATAGTCTCTGCTATAGAACGGCGTGTAACAGCTGGAGCTGGAGCTGAATTAGACTTACGATTAGCCCAGGTACGATTGGGTGAAGCAAAGATTCAGGAGAGTAAAGCGGGACGCGAGGCCTTATTACAGCGGGCAAAATTGGCGCGGTTATTAGGAACTAACTTCCGTGTGGATAATGTATTGGTAGATAAAGGACTGCCAGGCACGTTATGGAGCTGGCCGCAATTATTAAAGAAAATTGCAGGGAGTCCGCAATTGCTTCAAATGAAACTTCTGTTGCAAGCCAAACGCGCTACCATTACTGCAGTAAAAAAATCAGTATGGCCTGACTTGAACATTCAATTGGGTGGCCGTCATTTTTCAGATGATGGCAGTAATGCTGCAGTTGCCTCAGCTTTTGCTCAAGTTCCTGTGTATGATCGAAATCAAGGAAGAATCCTCACCGCAGAAGCTCAATACACTCAAACTGCCCATGAATATCGAGGAACCCAATTGGCAGTGCGCCAAAATCTCTACGCATCCTTTTTACAAGCGCAGCAAAATAATTACGAAGCACAACTGGTGACCAAGTCGTTGTTACCCTTGGCTCGTAAATCCATAAAACTTGCTCAAGAAGGGTATCAAATGGGACGTTATACCTACATTGAATTATCTGTGGCTTTAAATGCTTTGTATGAGGAAGAACGACATTATCAACAAGCCCATGCCGATTATCATAAATCCTTAATTCAGATTACAGGACTTTTGGGGCTGGATAATCCCAAGGAGAGCAAATGAAATTTTTAAAACCATTCATTATTATACTCACTATTATGTGTGCATTTCATGTTTGGGCAGAGGATGCGTCAACCGCCGGAGAAGAAAAGGAACATGAAGAAACCATAGAAAAAGGACCACAGGGCGGTCGGTTGTTTAAAAAAGATTCACTAGCTATGGAGCTTTTAATTTTTGAACGGGGTATGCCTCCTCATTTCCGTGCCTACCTTTATGATAATGGAGAAGTAATCTCACCTGATAAAGCGCGATTAACTGTTGCGTTAACCCGCTTTTCTGGAAAAAAAGAAACCATTAATTTCACGCCTGTTGAGACTTTTTTACAAAGTAATGAAGTGATTCGTGAACCCCATTCCTTTGAAGTAGGGATTAACTTAAATATCAAGGGGCAAAACATCACCTGGCATTATGAGACTGCTGAAGGACGCGTTAAAATTCCCCAGACCGTTTTAAAAGCCGCAGACATCCAAACTGAAGTCGCGCGAAGCCAAACGATTAAAACTCAACTCAAAGTAGTAGGAAAAATTGTTCCCAATCGCGATACCCTGACCCCTATTTATGCCCGTTATTCAGGAATTATCAAAGCAATCAATAAGAATTTGGGTGACGAGGTAATCAAAGGAGAGGTTTTAGTCACGATTGAAAGTAACGAGAGCTTACAAAATTACACCATTACCGCACCGATGACAGGGACTATTGTACAAAAGTATGCGACCAATGGTGAGTTGGCACAAAGTACAAAGCCCATTTTTGAAGTGGCTAATCTTGCTAATGTGTGGGCAGATTTCACCTTATATCGCAAAGAAGCGCCTTTGATAAAGTCAGGTATGGAAGTCACCGTGACGGGGGATGAAGGTAAGCCCCAATCCACGAGCACCATTTCTTACATTGCTCCTTTAGGGATTGAAGACAGTCAGACTACTTTAGCTCGCGCGGTTATCCCTAATGAAGTTCGTGCGTGGTTGCCCGGTATGTATGTGAATGCAGCAATCACCATTAAGGAAAAAAATGTGCCTGTTGCGGTTCTTCTATCTGCCATTCAACGCCTTGAAGAACGCGAGGTGGTTTTTGTTCAACAAGGCGATTACTTTGAGGCGACTCCTGTAACCATAGGGCAAAAAGATGAAGAGTGGGCAGAGGTAGTGTCAGGTCTTGATGCAGGCCAACGCTATGTGAGTAAAAACAGTTTCTTTATGAAAGCTGAATTAGGTAAAGATGGCGCAAGCCATGAGCACTAAGGATCAATAATGCTTGAGAAAATTATTCGGTTTTCCCTGAAACACCGTTGGTTTGTGTTGTTATTTACTGCCGCTATTGCTCTCCTTGGAGTATATAACTTTCAACGCCTTCCTATAGATGCCGTGCCTGATATCACGAACGTGCAAGTACAAATTAACACTCAGGCTTCGGGTTATTCTCCATTTGAGGTAGAGCAACGGATTACCTTCCCAATTGAGTTGGCGATGAGTGGTTTGCCAAGTCTTAGTTACACCCGTTCTTTATCACGTTATGGACTGTCTCAGGTAACAGTGGTCTTTAAAGACGCCACCAATATTTATTTTGCACGGCAGCTCATTAATGAACGTTTGCAAGAAGTGAAAAATAAGTTACCGCCTGATGTTGAAACAACTCTTGGACCAATCTCTACGGGTCTTGGCGAGATTTTCATGTACACCGTGACCAATCAGGCGAACGTGCCAGTCAGCCAACGTTATAATCCTACTGAGTTGCGTACCATTCAAGATTGGATTATTAAACCGCAATTACGCAATGTAGAGGGCGTTGCCGAGGTCAATACGATTGGGGGTTATGAAAAGCAATTTCATATCACACCTGATCCCATGAAACTGGTGCGATATCGATTGAGTTTAAATGATGTCGTTGAGTCTTTGGAACGCAATAATGCCAACGTGGGTGCGGGATATATTGAAACCAATGGCGAGCAAAATTTAATTCGTGTTCCAGGTCAGGTACAAAATATTGCAGACATAGAAAACATTGTTATTGCCAGTTTCGAAGGAACTCCTGTTCGTATTAGAGATGTAGCTGAGGTGGCTATAGGAAAAGAATTACGTACTGGCGCTGCAACTGAAAATGGCCAGGAAGTTGTTTTAGGCACTGTATTTATGTTGATGGGTGAAAACAGCAGAACCGTATCTGAGCGTGTGGCTGCAAAAATGATGGAAATTAATAAATCACTTCCGTCTGGTGTTGAGGCGGTGACAGTCTACAACAGAACCTTATTAGTGAATGCAACGATTAATACGGTTAAGAAAAATTTACTGGAAGGGGCGTTATTAGTCTGTGTGATTCTGTTTATCTTTTTAGGTAACGTTCGCGCGGCTTTAATTACTGCCATGGTCATTCCCTTATCGATGTTATTAACAATCACAGGGATGGTTGAGAACAAAATCAGTGCCAATTTAATGAGCTTAGGAGCACTTGATTTTGGCTTGATCGTGGATGGTGCGGTGATAATAGTTGAGAACTGTATCAAACATTTAGGGGAGCAACAGCATACCCTTAAACGTATTTTAAATCTTGAAGAACGCTTAAAAGTCATCTCCTATGCCACAACAGAAGTCATTAGGCCTAGCATATTTGGCGTGTTTATTATCACCGTAGTTTATTTGCCTATTTTAACCTTGACCGGAGTTGAAGGTAAAATGTTTCTTCCCATGGCAGAAACGGTCATTATCGCGCTGTTAGCTTCGATGCTTTTTGCCTTAACCTTTGTTCCTGCAGCAGTTGCTATTTTTTTAAATGGTCGCGTCCAAGAAAAAGAAAATTGGTTGGTGCATCATTTGAGTATTGGGTATGCCGTCGTATTAAGGCGCTGTTTTCATGCCCGATTAGTGGTCTTGGGTGCCGCATTATTTTTAGTAGCAGTAAGCCTTTTCCTGGCTTTTCGTTTAGGTGGAGAATTTATTCCCAGTCTTGATGAGGGAGATATCGCAATGCATGCGATGCGGATCCCTGGAACCAGTTTAACCCAAGCTCTTACCATGCAAGATTTAGTAGAAAAACGGGTAAAAGAATTTCCTGAAGTAAAAACTGTGTTTGGAAAACTAGGTACTGCAGAAGTAGCCACTGATCCCATGCCTCCGAATGTAGCAGATACCTTTATCATGCTAAAGCCGCGTCAAGATTGGCCGAACCCTAAAAAAACCAAACAAGAATTAGTCCAAGAAATTGAACACGCAGTCCAACAAGTTCCAGGGAACAATTATGAGTTCACTCAACCCATTCAAATGCGTTTTAATGAGCTGATTTCAGGGGTTCGCAGTGATGTGGCTGTAAAAGTATTTGGTGATGATATGGATGTGTTGTTAAAAATTGCTGAATCGATAAGCGCCCAATTAAAAAAGGTTCCCGGTGCTGCGGATGTAAAAGTAGAACAGGTGAGTGGGTTGCCTCTTTTAACGGTTAAGATTAATCGTGAGGCGTTAGCACGTTATGGATTACAAATAAGTACCGTACAAGATGCCATCGTTATTGCGACCGGCGGTAAGAAGGGCGGAGAGTTGTTTGAAGGAGACAAGCGATTTGATTTAATTGTCCGTCTGCCTGAATCCATGCGCTCAGATCCCAATGTATTGCGACAAATATTTATTCCTCTGCCGCTCTCAAAAGATGGAGAGCGTCATTTTATTCCGCTTAATGAGGTCGCCTCTTTTGTTCGAAGTGAAAGCCCTAATCAAATAAGCCGTGAAAGTGGTAAGCGCCGTATTGTCGTAAGCTCTAATGTGAGAAATCGTGACTTAAGTTCTTTTGTGAATGAAGCCAAACAACGGATAGAACAAAATGTCAAAATCCCTAGCGGTTATTGGATTACCTGGGGAGGCCAGTTTGAACAATTGCAATCGGCCACACAACGCCTGCAAATTGTAGTGCCGATTACCTTGATCGGGATTTTCTTACTCCTTTTTATGAGTTTCGGAAATGTTAAAAATGCATTATTAGTGTTCACGGGAATTCCCTTGGCCTTAACGGGTGGGATTATCGCTTTATGGTTACGCGATATTCCTTTATCCATTTCAGCAGGTGTAGGATTTATTGCTTTATCTGGGGTTGCGGTACTCAATGGCTTGGTCATGATTACCTTTATTAATAAATTGCGTGAACAGAAAAGGTTTTATCTAAAAGATGCGGTATTGCAAGGCTCATTAGCACGACTTCGCCCCGTGTTGATGACTGCATTAGTGGCATCGCTCGGTTTTGTACCCATGGCACTTGCTACAGGCACGGGTTCTGAGGTGCAGCGTCCTTTGGCAACAGTAGTCATTGGCGGAATTATTTCCTCGACCTTCCTGACTCTATTAGTTTTACCAGGGTTATATTACATCTTCCATGAGCGCCGTAAAAAAGGGCCACCTCCTGAAAAAAAATCAGAGTGAATTTGACAAAACACAGTGTTTAGCTATAGTAATAGTTAAATACTTGTTTAACTGTTTAGGTCATTATGCTAACACACGATCAAATGATAACTCTGAGCGATATTTTACATTTAATGGGTGAGCCTAATCGCTTGAGACTTTTGGTGACTTGTTTAGAGGGTGCTAAGTCTGTTTCTGAACTGGCACAACAATTACAGTTATCAGTACCACTAACCAGCCATCATTTGAGTTTACTTCGTTCGGCTCGGCTGCTCGTTGCCAACCGAGAAGGGAAACATATTTATTACAGTATTTATGATGCTCATGTTCGCTGTATTTTAGATGACATGCTGAAGCATTTTACCGAAGAGACGGATAATTAAGAGGGTGTTCCAAATGGAGCATCTCTTTGAAGAACAATTAACTAGAGTCTAGTTAATGCAGTGAGTATTATTTAGGAGTGTTACTATGACCACGCCTCTAACTCTAACGACCTTTTTTGTTGCAGGGCTTGATTGTCCTTCTGAGGAAAAATTAATCCGAAAGCAATTAGAAACCATACCTGAAATAAAACAATTAGAGTTTAACTTCATCGCAGAAGAAGTAACAGTACACCATTATTTACCCACTATTGAGCCCATTCAGCAAAAAATTGAAAGTCTGGGCATGAGCGTTCGTTCTAAAAATAGCAGCGTAACAGAGCATGGGGGTAAGCGTTTTGGTATTGATGCGTCTTGGGGTGCCATTGGACTTGCGGGATTATTTGCCCTTTGTTCAGAATTATCTGCGTATTATCTTGCAACAGAACAATCCATTTGGGTTATTGTTCCTGCCTTATTAGCCATCGCGTTAAGCGGTCCTGCAACCATTAAAAAGGGATGGATTGCTTTACGGACCAAAGCGATGAACATTAACAGCTTAATGTTAATTGCCATAACGGGTGCTGCTTTTATTGGTGCATGGCCAGAGGCTGCAATGGTGACCGTTTTATTTGCGCTTGCTGAACGTATTGAGCGTTATTCTTTAGATAAGGCACGCCAGGCGATTCGAAGTTTAATGGAAATTGCCCCAGAGGTAGCTCAAGTTAAAATGCAAAATGGTCAATGGCAAACACTTCTCGTTACTGAAGTGGGACCTGGTGCCGTATTTAGAGTGAAACCCGGTGAGCGTATTCCTCTCGATGGTCTTTTGATTTCAGGTCAAAGTACGGTGAACCAAGCGCCTATTACTGGAGAGTCAATGCCGGTGAGTAAGCGGATAGGGGATAGTGTTTTTGCCGGAACACTCAATGAACATGGCTCGTTTGAAGTTAAAGTGAGTAACGCTGCAGGAGATACCCTACTCGCAAAAATTGGTAAAGCGATTGAACACGCGCAAAGTGAGAGTGCTCCAACTCAGCGATTTGTCGATCAATTTGCGATGTACTATACCCCAATAATGGTACTTATTGCAGTTCTAGTCGCCCTCATCCCTCCCTTGGTATTTGGTTATCCTTTGTATGATTGGATTTATAAGGCATTAACTTTACTGGTTATTGCGTGTCCTTGTGCCTTAGTTATCTCCACCCCTGTTACAGTAGTAAGTGGTTTAGCCGCTGCAGCTAAGAGCGGAATACTTATAAAAGGGGGAAGTTATTTAGAGAACGGCTATCGTTTAAAATTAATTGCCCTGGATAAAACAGGCACATTAACTGAAGGTAAACCGGTAGTTACTGATTTTATTGCTTATGATAAAAACCATACAAAGAAAGAGTTATTATTATGGGCAGCAAGCCTGGATTCTCACTCCGAACACCCCGTAGCAAACGCATTGGTAGCCTATTGGCATAAAGAGCAACCGGATGAAGAGATGCTCTCTGTCGATCAATTTACCGCTTTGCCTGGTCGAGGTGTTCAAGGCTTAATTGGCCAAGAACTCTATTATGTTGGTAATCACCAATTAGCGGAAGACAACGAAGTATGTAGTTTAGGAGTTGAACTAGAGCTTGAACGATTGGAAGAAGAAGGCAAAACAACAGTAATCTTAAGCAATAAGATCCAGGTATTAGCAATTTTTGCTGTAGCGGATACGCTTCGCTCCACAAGCCAAGAGGCTATTGAAGCCTTGCATCAACAAGGCATAAAAACCGCGATGCTCACTGGAGATAATGCCACTACCGCTCGTGCTATTGCAAAACTTGTAGGAATTGATGAAGTACAAGCCAATGTGTTACCTACGGAGAAAATGAAGGCGATTAGTCTTCTTCTTAAGGAATATAAAGCGGTAGGGATGGTCGGTGATGGAATTAATGATGCCCCAGCCCTGGCTGCAGCTACTATAAGTTTTGCTATGGGAAAAGGCACTGATACTGCCTTAGAAACAGCCGATGTTGCTTTAATGAATGATAATTTGGCGATGCTGCCTTTATACATTCACTTAAGTCGTAAAACGTCTCGTATTCTACGGCAAAACATCAGCTTATCTCTGATTATTAAATTGGTATTCTTTATTTTAGCTCTTAGTGGATTAGCTACCTTGTGGATGGCTGTATTTGCAGACATGGGTGCCAGTCTCATTGTGGTGGCAAATGGTTTGCGGTTGCTTAACGCCCATAAAAGCTATATGGAAAAGAGTCATTGAGTCAAAAGCGACACGTATCCTTTAATTAAGTGATTAAAAGGGCGCGAATAAGACGCTTGTTACATGAGCTAGGAGGTCGTTATGTTGCAGTATAAAGGCTACATAGGTCATGTGGAATTTGACGATCTCAATGAACTATTTTTTGGTGAAATTATAAATACCAAGGCAGTTATTACCTTCCAGGCGACCATGGCACATGATTTAAAACAGGCTTTTATTGTGGCCATTGAGAATTATTTAAAACGGTGTGATGAACAGTTCAAAATCCCTGACGTACCCTTTTTAGGGCAATTGAACCTGACTATTTCCCCCGAGCTTTATCGGGATGTATACATCGCTGCAAAACATTCAGGAGTGAGTTTAGATTTATGGATTTGTAGTGCCTTAAGGCACGCAGTATATCGATATTAAAAAATAAGAAAGACACATGGGCAGGTTAACGAAAGAAGCCTTGTATTGAGAGGTATGTATGAATGGTTTATTGCACTTCTTAGTCACAGAATCCTCGCTTGGTGCACGTATTGTGATACGTTCTCAATTAATGCAATTGGGGCATTCTGTCGATATGGCTCTTGATGGGGAATCCACTTTAGTTTTGGTGGAACTAAAAACGTATCATTTGATCTTGCTGGATGCAGAACTTAATAAAGGATTTGATTGTTACGAGCTGGGTGACATGATCCACCAATCAACCTTTAACAGACGGACACCTATTATATTGCTCAGTGCATCCCCCCACAAAACTTTAAAAAAGAGCCTTTATCCATGCTTTGCAAAACCTATGAACGTCAATGATGTCAATAAGATAATTGATTATTTGGAGGAATATAATAAAAACAGATGATGTGTTTAGGAGATGAGGACATAAAATTCTAATATATTATAATGCAATACATTCTATTATTCAGTATGTTATGCTCATTAAGCACCAATTTAAAAGGAACTAAAATGAATATGGGCTTTAAAAAAATTATGGTTTTGATAGGGGCATTTTTACTAGGTTGCAGTTTAATATCATGTGCAAAAAATACTCCTGCTCCAACTCATCCTGAAGAAAGATATCAAGGAGGGTTTGGTGGTGATGGTGGACATGTACATGAACCAAAAGAATAGTCAGGGCGTTAATCAGACAAGGAAAAGATGATGGACATTAATCCATGGTTTTTAGTCGTTGTGTCTGCAGCAGTCATTGTATTGTGCGGACTTTTTCTTTTCTTTTTTAAAAAAAGGAAAAGTCGGCATTTCATTATTGTTCTCTTTATTTTTTTAATATTCGCGGCCATTTTTTTACATGGTATTTCATTTAGAATGTTATAGAAGGTTTGATTGAAATGCGCATCTAAGTCGTTAGATACTCAGGATAGTTTTGAAACATCTTTGTTAGGAAGACTTCATGAACAAAAAAGTTAAGCCCAGTAATCAAGGCGTTTCGAGAGAAAAATCACTTTGGTGGGCTCTTTCATTAACGGGTGGTTTTCTGATTGCTGAGGTAATCGGCGGTGTTCTGACCGGTAGTCTTGCATTAATCTCTGATGCAGCGCATATGTTAACCGATGTTACTGCGTTAATTATTGCATTAATTGCTATTCGTGTAAGTAAACGACCTGCTGATGCACGCCGTACCTTTGGTTACTATCGATTTGAAATTCTAGCCGCCGCATTTAATGCCGCTCTTCTATTTGTAGTAGCACTTTATATTATATATGAGGCATATCAGCGGTTTAAGCAACCTCCAGAAATTTATTCCACGGGTATGTTAATTATTGCCAGTCTCGGTCTGCTTATCAATTTAGCATCGATGTATTTATTATCCCGTGACAAAGATAAAAATTTAAATTTAAAAAGTGCTTATTTTGAGGTCTGGAGTGATATGTTAGGTTCTGTAGGGGTGATCATTGCAGCGCTTTTAATTCGCTTTACTGGGTGGAGTTGGGTGGACTCAGCTCTCGCTGTTTTAATTGGCTTGTGGGTATTGCCCCGCACGTGGGTACTTCTCAAAGAGACTATCAATATTCTTTTAGAAGGGGTGCCAGCAGGAATTGATTTTAATAAAATTAAGGCTGGAATAAAGTCCATAAAGGGTATTTCAGACGTACATGATTTACATATCTGGGCTATTACCAGCGATAAAATCAGCTTAACAGCTCATATTGTCATTGACTCTCGTTTTAAAGAGGAGTTGGTAAGGGAGGAAGTTCAGACTTTATTACTGAGTCAATTTGAAATCTCCCATACGACCCTACAAACAGAATGCAGAAAGACTCTTTATCTGTGTAGTAGGATTAATAATAATGAATAGAGGACTGTTCCAATGGGGAAATTGTTATCGTAATAGGGGGTTAAGTAAGCGAAGTACTAGAAGTACTATTTTAGACGGATTAAATTTACCATTATAAATTAGGCATTAAAAGAAAACCAATTAGCTTCCATTCATGAGCATGCGTTTGCTATTCGCGATTTAGTCAATGCATTATCCGCTAAAAGCCTGGATTTATCGGATGAACAGAAAAAGACTTTGCAGAATAAGGCAAAAGAAGATGTACTGGCACATTAACAGAGGTGGTTTTCGCCGATTATGTTATTTGGTGGCACGGGCTCAGAAGTCATGCGCCGTATTGCAGCACCTATGGTCGGAGGGAGGGTGAGTGCGACCATGCTCACGCTTATTGTCATTCCAGCAGTCGATCTTTTATGGAAAAAACAGAGCTGTAGATAATATGAGATTATTTGGATTTTTTAGGTCAAGATGATTTTTTCTTAATAAGCGCGCATGAACAAGCTCATTTGCTTACATATATTGGCCACCATTAATATCAAAGTTTGCACCTGTAATAAAACCACTTTGTTCGTCAGCAAGAAAAGTAACTAACCGAGCAACTTCTTGAGGATAGCCTAAGCGTCCTACTGGAATTTGAGCAATGATGGTATTTAAAATGTCTTCCTTTATTGATGCCAGCATCTCAGTTTTAATGTAACCGGGTGAAATCGTATTCACGGTAATCTCTTTCTTGGCTACTTCTTGTGCTAGGCTTTTAGTAAATCCATAAAGTGCTGATTTACTTGCTGAATAATTGCACTGCCCAAACTGCCCCTTACGTCCATTGATGGAAGAAATAGTGATAATGCGGCCATAATTGTTATCCAACATGGTAGATAATACAGTTTTAGTCATATTAAAAACGCTATTTAAATTCGCATTGATCACTTCCTGCCATTGTTCTTGCGACATTTTTCTTAAAGTTGCATCACGGGTAACTCCTGCATTGTTAACAAGCACATCGATTTTGCCGTATTTTTCTATAACTAAATCGGTCAAGTGTTCACACTCTTTGAATGATGTAATATCAGCATAGGCAATATCAATAGCAAAGCCCTGCGTCGCTTGTTTTGTCTGCCACACTCTTGCCAAATCATGATTGCCATTTTTGAAATAACAGGAAACCACTTGATAACCCAATTGGTGCAGCTCTTGGCAGATGGCCGTTCCAATACCTCCTGTTCCACCCGTGACCAATGCAACCCGTTTATTCATCTTTATTCATCCTTGAATTTGGTTCCATAGGGAAAACAAATTGATTTATTTCTGTGGTTAACTGCGTCTTATTTATAGAGATAAATGGCATACTCATTATTTTATTTAATGAGTTCTACTTCTTCTGCCTGCAGTCCTTTTTGTCCTTTACCCGCTTTAAACAGAACGTTTGCACCTTCGGGCAAAGTTTTAAACCCATTACTTTGTATCGCACTGAAATGGACAAAATAATCTTTACCACCGCTTTCAATAAATCCAAAGCCCTTGCCTTCATTAAACCATTTTACTTTGCCGCGAAGTTGGTCTGCCATTTTGGTTCCCTTCTGATAATTTTAATAAAGCCGTACTAGTTTTATGCGGAATGGCTCATGGTGTCAATAGCAGTCTATGGAGCATGTTATTTTTTGATCTCTCTAAGGAGAAAAAGACTTACATCCTCCATGGGTTCATGACCTTCTCTAAAAGGTTTTTCTAATACTCTAATGAGGCGTCCAATATAAAGAAAAATATAAGCAATAACAAAAAGAATAAATGATTCTGGAGAACCCTCTGATTTTAAGAAAAGAAGAAAACAAGGTAAGGAAGCCTATTAATGATTCATCTAAAATTTGTACGGAAGGAATAAATTGAGTCTTTTGGATTTGAAAAATTCGCAAGACTATTTTTCTAAGTGTGCCTTGCTTCATCTTAAGAATACTACTTTCAATAAACGACAGTTAGTTGGGTTATAAAATAGGGTGGTGAGTGTTTTTCAAGAAACTTATTTATATGAAAACCACATCGAACTTTAAATATCGCTAACTTATTTAGTTTCCCCTATTTAATAAAGAATTCATTTATTTTTTTTCTTTACGGTATATTTGAATTTCACAATTGCAAGATTAACTTCAATGCTTGCCTCGGTTTCAGAAGTATCTAAATTTTCTGGAACAACTAAATCAGAAATTAAGTCCCCTGTTTTTTGCATGAGCTCCTGGTATTTTGGTGAATTTTGTGGGTTTGTGGTAGTGCCTTAATCGTGCGTGATATTTCTCTAACTTTTGTAAAAGTATCTATAATGGCTAAAGTGGTTTCTGTTGCTTTCTGGCTTTTTAATATAGTGGCCAGCATATATAAGCCTTTTTCAGTAAAGGCTGTAGGTAGTTTTGTCTTACCCCCTTTTATTGAGGTCGCAAATTGCGACTTCAATGGCTCCCACTCTTCTTGAGTTAGTTCAATGAGATATCCAGTTGGGAATTTTTCAGGGTTTCGACCTACCGCTTCATTTATTCTTTTAGTTTCTACATTATATAATTCAGCAACATCACTATCGATAATGACATGCTTGTTGCGAATCTCAATGATTTTTTCTTCTACAACAAACTCATTTATATTCACACTTAATCCGCAGTTGTTAACTAATACGACATTATATGATTAGTAAAATTTTATTCCCAGAGGAATTGCCAGGAGCGGTGAATTAAATATTTTACATCTTCTGGTGATGTGATATTATTTGGGGTAGATAACGTACCTTATCTACCCCAAACATGATATTATTAAAAAAAACTCATGGAGAAAGCCTTGAATTTACTGGATGGTCAAAATGACAAAAATCAAAAGTTTGGGGTAGATAAGGTTTTCCATCCTTTGGATGTTCATTTTGATACCAATTCTTTGTCGGCCTGGTTGTCATTTTATTTTCAGGTTCATGTTAAAGGTGCGCCTGAAAAAACAGTCCAGGCGAAACAAAAAGATTTATCTAAGTTTTTAAAATTTTTTCAGATGGAAGTAGGACATGACCAGGTGGATAATTGGACTCCTGCAGTAAGCAAACAATTTCAACGCTCATTGTCTAAAACTATTTCTGAGAAAACCGGAAAAGCATACAAAGCGACTTCTATTAATCGAACAATGGCTACCATTCGTCATGCAGGACGATGGCTTTACCAACAAAGACCATTGATTGCAGGTGATCCCTTATCAGGGGTTAAAGATTTACAGACTGAGGCTCCAGTTTGGAATGGCCTGAATTCAAAACAACTCATGCGTTTAAAGGCAGCTTGTGAACAACGTGCTAAAATATGCACCCGGAAAAATCAAAATGCATTATTGGAAACGGCTGTCTTTTATGTGTTGTTGGGAACGGGTTTGCGGGAATCCGAACTGGTCTCATTAAATGTTCACCAGTATCATTCAAAAGGCCTTCATTCTGTAGTGCGACATAAGAGCAAAAGGGTGACTATTAAAATTCCTTTACCGCAAGAAGCCAGAGAGCATTTGGATAATTATTTAAAGAATCGCACTACAGAACCAGATGAGCCTTTGTTTATTAATAGAGCAGGGAATCGTATTAATACTCGGAATATATTTCGAATATGTCAGCGAGTTTTAAAACAAGTGCTTGCACTTTTGCCTGAGAATGAGCGATTTGAATTTACACCCCATAAACTTCGACATACTTTTTTGAAAAAAGTAACAGATAAGCATGGAGTGCATTTTGCTCAGGAACTTAGTGGAAATGTTTCAATAAAAGAAATTTTTCGTTATGCGAAGCCCAGTCAGGACGAAATGCAGGAAACAATAGAACAATTATTTGAAAGTTAGGGATCTAGGATAGTCTATCAATAGGTTTTTGACTATGTGAATGGGTTCTATCAAATTAAACAATTGGTATCTTTTGATAGCTAAAAGTTATAGAGGATCCAAGATCAAGACAGGCATCACAAGAGTGTACTCTAGTGATAGCCATGATTAATTTGAAATGTAAGCAAATGTCTTATATACTAAATGTAAGACATTTACTTACATTGATGAGGTATTTATGGCTCGCACAATGACTGTTGATTTGGGTAGTGAACTTCGTGATTATGTTCAGTTTCTTGTGGATTCAGGAGATTATAGAAGTAACAGCGAAGTATTGAGAGAATCGCTGCGCCTGCTTCGTGAAAAACAAGCGGCTTCAAAACTTGAACAGTTGCGTCATCTTATCGATGAAGGGGAGGGGAGCGGCGATCCATTAATGTGGAACGCGGAAGAGTTTCTTGAGCGAATGAAGAAAGTCCCTCATGCCAAATAAAACATATCGTCTTTATCCAAAGGCTATAGAGGATCTTCAGTCAATCTATTTATATAGTATTGGCGAATTCGGCACTCAAAAGACAGATGATTATATTTTAGCAATTGAAGCCGGTTTCCAGTATCTAGCGGATGATCCTCTGATTTCTCGCAAATGTGATTACATTCGTCAGGATTTGAGAGCATTTAATGTTGGTTCTCATGTTATTTTTTTCAAAATGACTCATTATGGTATTGCAGTTATTCGCGTGTTGCATCAATCCATGGACTTTAGCAGACACCTTTAACTACTCTTCTAACCATCCTGATTTATAATGGATTCTATTAAATTAGGATGTTATTTCAATCATAGCACTTAATAATTCTTGCTAGCGCTGAGCACGCCCTCTTTTGAATATAAGAGGATGTCTTTAATGTTGATTCAAATTTGAAGCCGAATGTGCAGTTTGTTTTTATCAATTAATTCCAGAAGCTCTGGAAGTCATTTATCAAAAATAGAAATTTAAATCATATGATAGGTATAACCATCTTGATTTCTGATTATCGCTAAAGTGTACTTTATTGATAGCCCATATAAAATAGAAAAATTGAAAATGTAATGCATTTGTTATACAATTAAAATATCAGTATTTTGGGAGTTACTAAGATGAATAAGGCGGCAACAATTAATGCTCGTATTGAGCCTGCTCTTAAAATGCAGGCAGAAGCGATTTTGCATAAGGTAGGTTTATCTACAGCCGAGGCGATTCGACTGTTCTATAGCCAGGTCTGTCTCCAAAATGGCCTGCCTTTTGAGGTAAAAATACCGAACAAAGAGACAAGAGAGGCCATGGCAGAGCTGGAATCAGGAAAAGGCGAGCGATTTAAAACAATGAAGGATGTATGGGATTCTGTAGATAATGCTTGAATTAGAGTTGGCGACACAGTTTAAGCGTGATTTGAAAAAGATTACGAAGCAAGGGAAAAGAAGGACGCTCTTAGACTCTATTGTGGAGCAATTGCAAAAGGAAGAACCCCTGGATCCAAAGCATAAGGATCACAATCTTTCCGGAAATTGGGATGGTTATCGTGAATGTCACATTACCCCCGATTGGTTATTAATTTATAAGACCATTAAAGATGATCGCATACAATTGTTGCGATTATCACGAACAGGATCACATAGTGATTTGTTTGGGTGAGTTCTAAAGGTGTTACTCTCTGTCGCAATACCGATCACTATGGAATACGAATTAATCGAGATGATCTTTATTTTGAGATAAGCCGATACTTGTTCAACCAATTCAAAGGTTAGTAAAATAATCCCAACAAGTATTCTATCGAAATGCTGATTTTTATCTTTTTTCCTAGTATGTAGTGCTCAGGTTTTTTTTGTTTTAAAAGCAGTTGCATAGTTGGCGATAATATCATTAGCCTCTAACTTGTATTGTGCCAGATGTTGTTTGACAGCTTGACTGTCTTCAAACTTATTTTCAGTGGCTATAGATCGTATAAATTTACGGGCGTTATTAACTAGCTTTTCTAATAAGCTCTTATTTATTATTTTTATATTGTTACTTGGAGGACACGCATACTCAAAACAAGTAGATAAATGAATCATAATAGGTACACATTTAGCACCATTGCCATAATTATTATTAAACCAAATTTCAGAACCATTCAGCTGATTACAATCGTGTTTGCAAATAAAATCGGTGGTTGCACCATTTTTACATTCAATAACTAAAAATTTTAAATCATCCAACAGCCAGAGATTATCTGGTCCTTTTCCATAATCATTTTCGGGGCGTTGGCCTATAAAGCCAAGAAGGTATGCTAACTCGTTAAAAGCATCCTCAAATATATTTGCAGTACCTTCACTAAATATAAGTTTTGAAAATACTCCCTCTGTATAGATAATAAGTTTGTTTCCATCTTTAAATTTGTCTTTTAAATAGGTAGAACATCGTATTGCTTGTGATCCTGTATGGGTTTTTAATGGTTTATAACTGATGCCTTCGATTGGTTTAAGAACTCTCAAATTATCAGAAATAGCGGATAGTTGGGTTTTTTGCGATTCCACCTTATCGTACTTGTTTATATACTCCGACATGTATTGTTTTAATACGCCTTTTAATAAAAGATCATCGGTTGAGTTATTGATTTCATGCAAAATTCTGTTTGCTGCTTCTTGTGGTTTCCCTGAGCGATCTAAATCGTAAGCTTCTCTTAAAGCGATTTTTATTGAGTCAGATGTATTTTTATTGGAGTAATTTAGGTTAGCCATAATACCTCTACTTAACTCAACCCATTGAGGGTCTCTTTTTAGACAGTAGTTTATTACGGATCTAATTTCCTCAACTCCTTTATCTTTTATTTGATCTGCTACCCTTTCTGACAATTCTAGTTGAGCCTTTGTCGCCGGTGAAAATAGTTCTAAAGTTTCGCCCGTATAAAGCTGAGAAGTAAGATCTTTTCCCATAAGAAAAATGACGCAATAATCATCATTAGATCTAACACCTCTCCCCATCCCCTGTTCTACTTTATGAACGATTTGATTTACTTTGTTCGAACTACCCGCAAGCTCGCTCTGGCGAATTTTATCAATATTATTTCTAGCGGCTGGTAATCCATCTATAACTAACAATCGACAAGCATTTTCGGGCAAATCAATCCCATCATATTTGTTAACTAAAATTGTTAAGCCAATATGAGTTGTTTTAAGTTGTTCAACTCCTTGAAGGATAGTGTCTTTTTTTAAAATGAGATCAGCTGCATCCTCCCAAAACTCCAATCGTTTGTTAGATGGGACAATAACTACCACGTTATATTCTTTGGATAATTTCAAACATAATTCTTTAACATCACTATCGAACATATTTGTGTTGAGAGCTTGTGGTAATAGGATTAATCGATCACCTACATCTCCCGCTGAATCTGGAGTGATAGGGTTATTAAGATATTGAGAGCTAACACCAAAATGGGTCGTTAAGACGCTATCGTCTGATAATGTCGCGGTCATAAATATTTTTCTTGATGCATTACTAATAGAAGGAATCACATCAATTGGAATACAATTACTAGTAATTTCAATGGAATGCTTACTAATAACGCAACTGCATCGCTCTAAATTTTCTTTTATTAATGGCCATTTAAATTTTATGTCTTCATGATTTTTGTTTTCAATTAAAACCTGCATTACCTTACTTAGATTTTCTTGCCAGTTCCAATATGGGATCAGAATGTAAGCAAAGGGGTCTCCCGCTTCAATCTCCAAATATTTTGCTTCCGACTGCCTTTTCATTGCTTCTTCAAAAAGACTAAATAATTTTTTATATGCTGGATTAGATGATGATACGTTCAAAGTGAATTGTTCTTCGACTGTGTTTACGCACGCATGAGCATCATCAATAAGGAGTGTCTTAATGGGTATTTTTGCTCCCTCATCGCCAACACCAAATACTGATTTCCCGTTAATTAATTTATATATATTAGTTACTAGAATTGCTTTTCCTTTTAAAAAACTCTCATTTTCAGGGTTATCAACGGCATTTAATCCAAGATCTTTGGCTTCGGATAACACTTGTTCTACTAAAAAATTATCTGGAACTATATAAACTACAGGCCCTTTCTTCTCATTCAAGCAACTTTTTAAAATTAAAAGGCCAACCACTGTTTTACCGCCACCAGTATTCATTTTTATAACCAGGTTGCGTTCTTCTTTGCGGTCAAACCATTTGCTCCATACTTGAGATTGCACATCGCGGGGGTAATGGAATTTGTTTGGTTTTTTATTTGGTAAGGCGCTAAAAATTTCTCTTGGCTTTAAGACTGTATCAACAGTTTGTCCTGTACTCAGTTTGGAAAAATCTAATGCCATTTTATATCCTTTAAAAAGTACTGTTATTTGATGTTGGCCAAATGTTTATTAGGCTTGTAATTGCAATTTTAAGTGCATGTTGAGCGCATCAGCGACCTTTACCAACGTTTCTAATGAGGGAATAAAGGAGCTATTGCCGCTTTCAAGACGAGAAATAACCGATTGCTTGGTTCCAATTTTATTGGCCAACTCGGATTGAGTCATATGCCGCTTTTTACGGGCATTCACAATCATGACGGCAATGTTATTAATGATTTGCTCACGCTCATAGTGCTTGGCAAATTCTTCGTCCTTATTGATTTTGTCGTCAATAAACTCATTTAAGGTAAGTGCTTTCATGGTCGTATACCTCCATCATTCGTTTTTCAGCCAGTTCAATTTCTTGCTTTGGCGCTTTTTGTGACTGCTTTTTGTAAGCGTGTAAAAGAACAATGACTTCCTTTTGAATACACACATAAAAAAAACGATAACCACTGCGTGATGTTTTAATCTTAATTTCCCAAAGCGAGCCTTTTATTTGCCTGAATTGTACCCTTGGGCTATCAAAACCAAGCTCTTCAACATTCTTTAAACAACCGGCAAGTCGCGCGATTTCATCGGATGGCAAATCATTTAGGAATTCCGCCACAGGGTTTTTGCCTGATTGTTTTTGGTAAAATTTTATTCTCATAGTAATTTATAGCATAAATGTGATAATTTGGAAAGTATTTAACTAAAATTAATCATGGAGTTTAGTTTATTGCTTAACGTTTCCGAGTTATTCAAAGATTCTAATTTATCGAGCATTTCCTTGATTGGTCTATGATTTTTTAGTAAAGGATTAGCCCACAAAAACAAGATATCGTCATCAGCTAACACTTTTTGCACCATATCTGGTTTTTCTTCCAGTAAAATCTCTACAGCACAAGCCACTAACCATTTAGAGGTTGATAGCTCACCTTTTGCGATTTCCTCAATAGTTTTTGGCGCAATACTTTTATCTTTACTAAAAAGCATCCTGGCTTTTTGGTGCAGTTTTTCTGATTTGTTATGAATGGATAATAATTCAGAGAATACCGCCTGTATTTTCAAGGAAACATCTGTTTTTACATTTTCTGATAATCCTAGTTGATTAAGCAGTGTCAGCGCGTGCTGTTTTTTGTCATCAGGAAGGCTTGCTGTCTTTATTTTAAGTTGCCCAATAGCGGCACTAATCATGGCATCATAAACATTTAAGTTGATGTGTTCCTCAAAGCATAGATTACATATTCCATCTACAGCATCGATAAAACTGCCAGGTAATCTGATCCTAAAATCTTTTTGTTCGGATAGCGCCTTTGTAGAAAAGTAATGCTCAATAGCCGACATATTGTTCATGTAATGCTTTAATTCAATGGTTTCTTCTGGGCTTAATTTATCCCAGCCATCAAATTCATCGCAGTTATTTGCTTGAAATGAGCCATAAGTTGTTTTTTTATCTGCTGATTGCACATGAACTCTAGGTGGTTTATTCATGTTTGCCTTAACGGCAAATGATAATTTTTTCATGAAGCGACTCCTGTTGATAGCCTACTCCCATCATTGGGAGTAGGGCGCTAGTCAATATTTATAATCGGGTATTTTTTCTATTCTATTATCAATGAATTCAACCAGTTGATCGCAATAAACACCTTTCATCGGTTTATAGGGTATTACTGGCCACACCTGCATGTCTTGAAAATCTTTATTCAGGTAAAAGGATATAGTGTATAAGTCTTGCGCTTCATCCAACTCGATACAGACAAAACCACCTAAGTAACGCGCATGAACTCTTATTGAGAGGGCTTTATCTGATAAAGCATACCATTTAGACACGCCCCACGACCAGACGATCGCTTTATTAGTGTGCAGCAATTGGTGTTGGATAATTTCTGGAATAGTCATGTGGCTCTCCTATGTTTTTACTATTGGTCATTAAGACAAGAACAGTATAACAAGAGCATCTTAAGATATCAATATTTATAATAAATTAATTTTATAAACAATATTTATAAAATGAGTTGACATCAGATCGTTTTTTTGCGATACTGTATTTGTTCCTTGAGAACAATAGTAAAAACATAGGAGAACAACATGTTACCAATATTATCAAAAGATAAATTATTCAAATTAGCGCCATCCATATTTACACAAGCCAGGTCTTATAAAACGAGTACCAAGTACTCACCCATTTCAACCGAGCAAATCATTGACAAATTAATGTCGGAAGGGTTTTTCCCTACTTGGGCAGCTCAGACCAAAAGCCAGAACCAAGAAGCGAAAGTATTTGCAAAACACATGCTCCGTTTTCAACGCCATGATGTCCTGCAAAATAATCAGGGGCTTTATCCCGAATTGGTTCTTATTAACTCTCATGATGGTTTGTCTTCTTATCGCTTAATGGCGGGTCTTTTTCGGGTTGTGTGCAGTAATGGAATGATCGCTGGACAAGCGTATAACGAAATTAGAATTAAACATCAGGGGGATGTTCTTGGGAATGTCATCGAAGGCACCTACAAGGTGATTGAGACAGCAAATAACATGCTTGATGTATCAGATGATATGGCTTCAATTCATTTGAATGACGATGAAAAAATGATTTTTGCAGAGGCTGCTCATTCACTTAAATTTTCTGATGCTGAGGGAGGTATTATCGTTAATCCTAAGAGTTTATTGCAACCAAGGCGTTATGTGGATCAAAAAGATAATGATCTGTTTACCGTGTTTAATGTTCTTCAAGAAAATTTAATTAAAGGCGGTATCCGTGGTCATCGTTTAAATAAATACGGTTATACCACTCGAACCAAAACCAGAGAAGTAAAAGCTATTGATCAAAATGTGAAATTAAATCGTGCGTTATGGACTCTTACTGAAAAAATGATGGAAATAAAAAGATAATCAGACATGGATGAGCAAAGGGATATTCCTTTGTTCATCATTCCACGGATGACAAGCAAATCAATCAATTTTAAAGGACAATTATGAAATTAAGATTATATCATGGACGCAATACCCCAGAACAAGAAATGGATGATTGGGGATTTGAAGGCGCAACCCTTAATGATGTTGATGGAATTATATGGACTTATGGAGTACCAAGGATCTTTTTTGTTACTGAGAGTGCATTGAAGGAGGCCATGGATTTAACGGGGTGGGATGAATTAGGGGATGGTTTAGAAATGTGCGTTTATGAGGATTTAATTAAAACCAAAGAGGGATACTTTGGAGATTGGGAATTACTTTGAATTGCAAGAGGTGTTTTTTGCTAGTCTTTATGCCTCATCTTGTTAGTTTTATAGCTTGAATATGCTTTGATAATTAATAGAATGTTGATTGATAAGATCACCAAATAATAAAAAATTTGGTGATCTAAAATTAGAACATCCAATTTGTTAATGATTACAGTGAAAAAGCTCTTCATGTAAGAAAAAATAGCTTTACTATTTATCAGGAAAATAATGAATAAAAGTAACGCCACCTTCCGTTTAATTAAAGAAAAACATAAGACTATAGAATGTGCTTTTATTTGAAGAGATCGAATATTCATTTTTAGGATAATACCCTACCTGACACAAGCGCGACTGCTTCTAAAGGTATGGTTTTCGACTCATCAGCACACTTTATCTCGCTAATTTTTGCGACTATTTTCCCTGATTTATAATCAGTTTTTAAAATGGAATCAGAGATTGCGGTGCACGAAATGGAGTTGATATTTATTTTAAACTGTAATTGATTAGGACTATCAGAATCATGAAAGGGAGCGATGACAAATGCACTAAAAATTTTGCCCATAGGTATGGATTTTGATTCCTTAATCTCCGGTGTTGAAAATTTAAATTTTTTGATGACTACAACTTCCCCCATCTTGCTTGATGGCACATAAATTTTTTTTGATTCTGAGGTGATTTCTTTTTTATGTTCAGACAGTAATTTGAGAGACTCATTCTTATTAATAAAAGCGACAGGGATGAACCAATCCATAATAGCAATTACTGCCTTATCCAAAAAAGTTGGCTCAACACCTCGAGTTTTCGCGGCAAGTTCGGATAACTCTTTTATAGTAATATAGGTTTGTTTTTCTTTCTGCTCTAGTTTTGATTGCACTGAATAAGTGTGAAAAATAAATATGCTAATAATAGCTATTGGTACTATGTATTTATACATATTTTTAATACTGTTTTTCACTCGAATATCCTTTTTAAAATTAATTATGCAAAAGTTAATTTTTTCTCTTTTCTGTGTTGTTTCCACTCTTTGTCTTTAGAGAAAATCATCATGGATGATTCTTCAAAAAAATGGCTAATGTTATCGATACCAGCCCATAAGCAGTATTCTTTTATCTCTGAGTAAATATCTTTGCTGATTTCGATCTTGAGTTTTTCAGTTTCAGGTGCTTTTCTTGCGCTGATTAAAGCCATAATAAATCCTCAATTTAATATCAAAATTAGTATTGTTAATAGCGATTGTTAAATGGATCATAACTGCTGCTATTATACGTTGAATAACGATGATAATCATTATTCCAATAATTGTCTCTATCGGATGCACTGGAACCAAAAGAATTTCCCATGCTGTCTAAAGCTCCAATCATTGGTAATCCTGTAGCAGGATTAATTTCTGTATTATTTGATTTGGAGCAAGAACGAAAAGAATTCTGTTTAGCATACTTTGCTTTTTCATTTTCAGTCCATTCGCTATATGGTCGAAAATGAATGATTTTAGCAATTTTTTTCAGAATTGTTTTTAATATGCCCATGATATAAATATCCCTGTTCAGTGACACGATTATAGATAAGAGAATCCAACGAATCACAAGTACGCAATTATTATTGCGCTTTCCAAAATATTAATTTAAATAAACTATACTAAAATGGCCAGTGAAACACACAAAAAAAGCAAAACCAAATAAAAAAGAACACACCCCTCGCAATGGTCATTGCCTAAAACATTTTCTTTATTATTCATATAGTTAACCATGATTTGGCATTTTTAATTTGATTAGCACCTCAATTGCTCATGGGTGTTGATACACTCTTATATATTAATCAATAAGTTAAAATAAATCAACACCCAATCCACACCTATTTCTTGATATAAATAAGTCTTTAAATAGCCAATAGACACCTATTCCACACCCACTATTAAATGATACAATTCTATAAAACCATTGAAAACCGATGTGCGGAATGTTCATTATCAGTTAAATAGAGGAATTTATGCCAAAGGCTTATTGTTATCTAAATCAAAAAACAATCGACCAGCTCGAATCAATAAAAAAAGATGAAGGACATGATTCATCATCTCAAACCATGAAAGAAATAATTGAATTAGGGATTAAGGTTTATCTCCATAACAAAGAGAATCTAGCGGTGAGTGAGGATGAAAAAAGACGCTTGGAAAAAGAAGAGGAATTGAATCGGCAACACACAACTCATCTGTTAAGATTGCTTGCAGTCAGTGCGGATATTTTTCGTTGCGTTTACGATAAAAACAAACTTCCAGAAGGATCAATCAATGCAGATGATCATATCGCGTCACTTAAGAAGAAAGTAGATAATTTTGTTGATGGCTATATTAATAACTAAGTTATTATAATGATTCTGCGAGTTAATATAATAGCAACTGAACTGTTTAATAAGGGTTTCCATAGTGAAACCCTTAAGTGTTGTGTCACACATCAGTTTAGTTTTTTAACTGCCTCCTTTTTATTTGAAAACCTACAATAAAAACTAAATGAAGAAATAATAATATGATTGGTAGTGCATAAATAATTTCAATTTCAGCACTATTTAAAAGCCCAATTTTTCTTGGAAAAAAGCTTAGTAAGCTGTAAATTAACATAATTGCTGATGCAAAAAATAAAGTGTATTTTGTATGGTTTTCATTGAGAAAAAGACCTAACAAAGCGTAAATCAATGAAAATACAAATCCATATATGCTGATAAACAAGATTAAAAATGGCCAAAAAGCTCTAAGATCACTATTATTTAAATCCATCATTAAAGATAAAAATCCTGCCAATAAAAATGATGTGGATATCAGGAATAAATCAGTTTTAAAAGCCTCTTTTTTCGTCATTACAGAACTATTCAATAAGAAGATTTTATTGTTTTTATATGACCAATAAATGAATGCCATCACCAAAGGAAACGTCATAAATACCCCTTCTAAAGTCACACTAAACTTATAGGTCTGATATTCCATGGTTAAGGTTCCTGATAAGTAACAGACAATAATTAGCCATGTGTATCTGTTTATTTCCTTTAAGCCTTTTATAATTTTTTTAGAAAAAAGCAACATAATAAAGAGAGCAAGCATAATGATAACAGGTACATCAATGGGCGCCGTCATTAAGAGCCGATTAAATGACCAATTCATCATAAAAAATGTACCGATTAAAGCGAAAATAAATGCAATAAAAACATGAACTGTATCGCGCATAATAAACCTCATTTGATGTCAATTTTGGATTAGTTGCATGATGAACTCTATGGCAATAGCTATTATTAATAGACCAAGAACAACATCAATCAACTCCATCTAAGACTAATAAATTTCCATTTCCTCTCGTTGTAACGTTCTTATTTTTTCAATGGATTGATTTTTGTTTTCAGGTATTTCTATTTTTAATTGTCGTGAAATGTTCTCAAGACACTTCTTGATTTGGTCTTCATTCACATCGATTTTATTAGTGGCTCCAAGTATTTTATCAATACTTACCGCTTTGTTTAATGTATCAACAACCCCTTGTACTCCACTGGATTTATTCACATCATTAAAGTCTTTTTCCCGTATTGGTATGGAAATTTCCACGGTCTTTCCATTCTGCTTTAATCGTTCAATAGTGAGAATTATTGCTTTGTCATCTTTAATAGGTTTACCATCATTATCAAGACAAAGAACCACTTTATTCGTAAGTAACGCCATATCAATGTTAGGGAAGTTTTCCTTGCCAAGGGTGGCTATAACCCGTTCATTATGCACTGCATCTCGAACACTTAATCCTGTTACAACCCCTTCTGCAAGGTAGGTGACACTTTCTTTTCCATGGCCTTCGCTTAGGATAACCCCAGATCCTGCTTTTGAACCATAAGATTTCTTATCCTTCATGTTCATTATTGGTTTATTCGCTGTTTCTTTATCCAGGTATATTGCCTCTACAGCGACTACGTTATTGTCTTTGTCCCGCGCAATATTTAATAAAGCTGGCCTGTATTTTACTTCCTCCGTACTCTTGGTATATACCCGATGATGAAAACGAATATTCTCACCGGAAATATTGTGAATTCCTCTTATTTCTTTCAAATATTTTTCTGCAATCGTACCTATTATAGGTTTTGATTCACGCGCTAATTGCAGACCATAATCTTCGGTCTTACTCTTTTTATTATCTATTTTTTCTTTAAATTCACTAGGTTTTTTACTCATCACTTTAATGCTTCCTTTTAAATCATCGCCTGTTACTTTTGCCGCATATTCAAGACTTTCTTTAAAATTAAGATTCAATGTTTTTTGAATTAAATGAAGCATATTTCCTTTATCAAGGGTTTCAAAGTTATACCATGTTCCTCGTTTTTCCCCACTTAAACAAAAGCTTAAACTACCGTTTGTTCCGTAACGATATTCATTTTTTGAAGAAAGTGCTCTATTCGGTTCCCCGAGCAACGATACGATGACCAATTCAGCATGATGCGATAAATTTTGGGCGATTACCTTTGCGTCATACTGGACTGTTTTTTCCTTTATTATGGGATTGGTAGGTGCAGTCTTTGGTATAACTAGGGGGCTTGTGACTGTCTTTGTTTTGATGTCTTTATTAAGGCGATTTAAAGCTTCCAAGGCTGAGGTTTTTTCCGGGGTAACACGCAGTTGTTTTTGCAATTTCTTATAGTTATCCGTGTAAATCATGGCATGCATCGAGCCACGTGTTGCCATGATGTAGAACGAACGCAAATGATTTACCTTAGCATTTCTTGTTTCGGCAACTCCTATGACAAAAGGAGATGAGGCACCCTGAATCGAATAACTGGTGGCCGTATAACTATAGTCCCAATGAGAATCCTTCATCTCCTTTTTGTGTAACACATGAGTTGCTCCACTGCTGTCTTTTACTGTAAAAGACTCATCCTGTACATCAGTCACTTGCGCCCGTTCATTAGCAAAACGTCCTAAAGATTTATCGGATTTTTTAAAATGAATTTTTTCACCGACAGAGATTTTTCCTGGCTTTGATTGAAATAATTCGATTTTCCAATCCTTATTTTCTTTTTCAGGTACAAATACTGATTTATTTCCTTTGGTATCATTTAAAACGACTACCTTGGCCGATTCATCCACAGAAACCACTTTGAAATATTGATCCCCCTTTTTTAAAAAATACTCCCCATCTTTTTTTAAACAGTCACGATAAGTTTCACAATAATAAAGCTCTGCGGTGGTATAGTTCGTACTTAATAATCGAGGGAATGATTTATTATCAGAGCCTAGAGAGGATTCTTCCATCAGAGCATCCCGTATAAGAGTGTTTGCAATCTCTCTTTTTTTATTTTCATGAATAATAACAATGGTCTTATCACGACATGCAGGGGTACGGGATAAATAGTCCCCTACTGCCATTTCAATGGGGCTATTGTGTTTTAATTGCTCTAAAGGAGTTTCATTAGCCTCTTGTTTTGAAGGTTCGTGTTGGTGCCTATCATCCTTTTTACCTGTTTCCATAACGGAGCATTTAATTTCATGATAAGGACTGTCTTCTCTATTTCGTTCAATGGAAACTAAGGGTAGGGCTGCTAATTGAGCTAAAGCCTTGTCTGTATCCCCGCCAATCAAGGTTTCAATGGCTTTTTTATAACCTACTACTTGCTGCCTTACCAGCTCGTCCATAATGGCCACCCTAATGCTGCCCTCCTGCATCAATATCTTGCTTGGTTTTCCGCTCTCAATACTCTGATGTTGACTGATATCGCCCAGTAAAGCGCAACGAGCACCTGAATCTTTAATTTTTTGGACTAAGCTTGCGCAGTCTCGATTGGATACCATCGATGATTCATCGAGAAGTAGCAGTGAATTATTGGTTAATGTAGGCTCTTGTTCTTGCTCAATAAGAAAACTTTTTAGGGTTTGTGCCTGAATACCTAATGCTTTCATTTCCTTCACCGCCTGATGCGTTGGTGCTACTGCAACGATATCAAAGCCACCGGGTACCATTGATTTTGCATGTTCAATGGTATCAATGGCCGTTCGATTCATGGTTGTTTTACCCGTTCCTGCATAGCCCTGAATCATAATGAATTGATCCGCTGTAGTGGTGATTAACTCACAGGCTTCTTTTTGTCCTTTTGTAAGATTTGCCTGTTCTAATTGGCTGCGCGCCTCATCACTACTCATCAACGGTTTAAGCGTGTTAATTCCTGCCTTAACTGTATTAATAATCGATTCTTCAAAAACCACCGCTTCTTTGGTAGTCAATAAATTCTGCCTTCCAGAAATTAAATCACCGCTTTTTATTACCTTATCTAACACACTATCCAATTCGTTAAAGCCTGACTTCCCAATAGCCTTGTGAAGTGCCACCTTAAGTACTTCTGCCCTTTCAAATGCTGCCTCTCGCTCCGAAAGATGGGCAATAGCAAATTGCAGTGCTTTTTCTGCATCACTTTTCATTGGTTTTTCGCCGGACAAAAGGTCTAAGGCTTTCTCAAGTGTTGTCAGCAGCTCATTTGTTGTGGCGTTATCAATGATGTGCGCGCCATGATTTGTTTTGGCAGCCTCTAAAGTTAAGGATATTGCCGAAGCTTGAGAGGTGGTTTTCAGCGCGTATCGATTGGCCTTATCCACATCATCAGTAATAATCTGTAACTCTTCTTTACTTGATTCAGACAACAAGGACAGCGTGTTTTGACGAAGAGCATAGGCAGGCAGAGTAACGATGGTTCGTTCAACGGGCTTAAAATCATTGGCATGCAGGGTCTTGGCATAAGCATGATTCAACGGGAGATGCTTTTCGGTGCTCGTGAGTAGGTGAATGGTGTTTTTTCCATTTTTTATCTTAATTCCATGGCGAGTGAACGCAGATACTTCATACTGCGTACCCATTTTTACTCCCTCAAAAGAAAGGCTTCCTGTGGCTACTAATTTATCACCTATCCCAACAGATAATGGTGTTTGTTCGTAAACCTGAATGGATTGTGTGATGTTTTTAGCAGGCAGTTGGGATATTAGTCCATGGTGATTACGCACCACCAGCTGATTGTCCTTCTCATTGACACTAATCACGGTGAATTTTTTAGATTCATTGCGCGTATTCTGAATTAATACCCAATCGTTCTGATAATTTTTAGCCAATTTTTTCTCACTGTCGGTCAGAAAGAGTCGAGTCAAGGTATTAATGGTTTTTTCACCCGATGAAATCTCACCTTGCTCTTTTAGCTGTTTGCGAACCGCATCATTGACTTCTTTTGCTTCCAGCTTCGATGCGGTCAATACCTGGGTATTACGTCTCTGGTTCAACGGTATGGAGCTATACAGTTGCGCCGTTTTTAAAATACGCGAATCTTTTTCTAGTACCTCAATGAGATTGATGTTGGTAGTACGTAGCGGCTTATCCGCTACATTAAATGTTTTTATCTGGGCTTTATCCAGAAGGCCTGGGATGTCTGATTTAAAGCCGGACAAGGATTGTGATTTTTCCAGAAGAATTACTTTGGCTGCACGTCTATCGGCGATGGATAATAAGGTATTCATCTCGTCAGGGGAAAGGCGCTGCGACTCATCCACAATGATTAATTCTCGCTCTTTTTTACTTTTAAAAAAAGGCAGTTTATGGTCTGACTCATGACGGTAATTAAAGCCCGCAACCGTTTCGCACAAATCCTGCTTCCCAATAGACAAAATCCATTGCCACAAGGAGGGTGCTGATTTGGTCATGTCCTGATTAATACTTAGTGCAGAAAGGGCTGAGGGGCTAAGTACGCGAATTTTTTTTGACGTTTGGGCATAATCGATTAAAGTGCTTAGGAGCTCTCGTGATATAGCACTTTCTTGTTTGATTCGAACAACCCCCTCTTTATGAAATAAGGCCTGGGTCACACCCTTTTGAATGGACTCATTATCAGTTAATTCCTTTACTTTATTCGTATCGCGTACTATGGCATTTTTTTGTGGTGTAAAGTTTGAGATTTTTTTAATAAGCGTTTGCTCTTTATTAATTAATTTATGCGTCGTAAAACATGTATCTTCCGTATCAAGAGCAATGAGCTGTTGTGTGCCAAGTGCGGTATCAATCTGTTGAATTAGTGAATCAAAACCCTGTTCACCTAATGAGAAATGGAGGCTTGTCTGTAATAGTTCTTGATAAGTAAACTTAAGTTTTTTTTCTTCTAAGTGAGCAATGGCATCAAACACACCCATGCCAAACTCTTGACTCTTAGACTGATTATCCTTTATCGCGTGTGCGGCATGAGTTTGTTCTTTCAAAGTAGCTAAATAAGTCGATGGATTAACGCCCAGAGCCTCGCTTTCTTTGTTCCAACGTTCACGCAATACCTCGGGGTCGATTACTTCTTTTGCCTTGCGGGAATCCAGAGTTGCCCTGTCATACGCTTTTAAGGAATCAGAGTGCATGCCCTTTATTTGTTCCTCAACCTGCGCGCGGCGTTTGGACAATTGCGTCAGGAGTTCCTTATCAAAATGTTTGATTTCAAATAAACCATGAGCATCACCAGTCTGCTCTATTTCCAACCCCATGTTTTTTAAACCAAGAGCAATTTCAGATCGGTACACAAGGCCTAAAAATATTTGGTTGTTCATAATCCATTCCATAGTGCCGTGATTGCGACTGATATCAGAGGCTAAAGCCCGCCACTTGCCATCGAGACGCTCAGTAAAATTCATCAACAGCGCATGCACATGAAGCTGGGGATCTTGCTCTCGCGAGGTATCATGAAGAATGGTTGCAAAGCACAGATTACCAGTCTTTTCATACTCCATGCCCTCTTTCCCTGACTTGCGTGCTTCGGCAGCTTCCCTCTCAATGAGTTTCAATACGGTTTTCACCGCATTTAAGTGCAAATCAACAAATTCTTTATGCCCACAGACCAGGGCAAGATACGACACAGATTTAGGTGCGGAGAAGGTCAAATCATAACCGCCACGATGCTTGATTTCACCGCTAAGAGATTTCAGGCCAATGACATCACCGCTTGGTAATGTACCGCCGACAACGGCTTCGAGATCGAGTACGTTAATCTCTCCAGAAAGGTTTTGACGTACCGCACTTAACCCAACCCATTCGGTGGTTAATTGATTCGAAAAGTAATAATTTTCTTTATCAAAATAATACTTGGGATTATTAATAGGTTTTACTTGCATACTTAACATGATTTATTCCTCTGTCAAAAAATGGATTCCATATCGCACTCACGTTCGACACGCTTTTTATTAATTGGTGCTTGAACCTCAAAACGGTTGTCTGCTGTATCATTAACAACAGCATTATTTTTAAGAGTTGCATTACACGCAGAAAGAGGCGGTAGAGTACGAGGTAAAAAACCGGAGGCCTTTGCACTTCGCTTTTGATAGAGAAGTTCCAATTTAGTAATAGGATATTGACCTGGCAAACGCAGGTAACAGGTAAGCGGATCAAGCCCCATAATTTCAGGATAAGTCACTAAAGGTCGAGTAATACGATTTTTCCCTAGCGAAATACCGTCACGAATGGAGTTGGCTCCATAGGAATAATTTTCTCGGGTGTCATCAATCTCCTCATCCCCAAGCTCCTTACTCACGAGCTGCGCCATTTCATGGCTTGGGCTTGCGAAAAAGGCACGGGTATTGAGTAAGTCAAAAATTTCAGCAGCACCACTACGCCCATAGACCTTTTCTAACTGGCTAAAACTTTGCATTCCCAGCAAGAAACAGCCGCCAAATTTCCTGACTTCGGCAATGGTTTCACCCAAAAGAGGTAATTTATGCAAGCTGGGCAGCTCATCACAAATAAACCAAATCCGTCTGTTCGCATCTTCTGGCAAGCTCAAAAGTGTCAGGGATGCCATGGCAATCCACATCGAAATCAATGGTTTTAAAGATTTATGCTGTTCCCCATTGCTTGATATAAAAAGCCAGCCCTCCAAATCTTTATTTAACAGATAATCACGAATGGAAAAGGAAGGCTTACCAGATTCATCAAGCCCACTTAACGACTGCATTGATTTAAGGTAGGTTGTGATGACGGAGCGAATGGAGATGGCTGTTTTTTCTATTTTATTACTGACCAAAGTCGCTGCAGCCGTGCCGTTGAGATAAGGTTCCAACTCACTAAACTCGCCCGTTACCAGTAACCCTAACAGCTTGGATAGGGAACGTTCCTTATCCTCACGCATTTGACTTGCAAGACAGGCAAACACGGTGCGTGCTGCATTAACCCAAAATGGATCGTTTTCTCCATGCATGGGGATGAGGCTTTCTGCCATGTTTTCCAGTAATTCATCTTTTGGGGCTTCCAGCCATAAATCCCAATTAGCACAGCGTGCATCAAAAGGATTAAGTAAAACATCATGATCTTCCTGAAAATAAGCCTGAGTAAACGTGCATCCCTTGTCATAGACAATGACTCGGTCGCCTCGTGCACGTAAACAATCCATCAATTTCATAATGAACTGACTTTTACCCATCCCAACCGTGCCATGAACCAATAAATGCTGCACTTCTGCACCTTGCAACAGGGGAAATCCATCAAGATGTAAATCAGATGCTTTTCTTTGCTTTATTATCTGTTTTTTAAGTGTTTCTGATGGGACTAAACTCGCCCCGCGTATAAATTGGTTTTGTGTTTGTACCTTTCCTCGATAAATGAAATATCGGCTCACCAAAAGTGCCACAATCAACGATAGGGGAAAACTCCATAGAGTTGACTGTAACAGGAGTGTCAGTAAACGATCGGAGGTAGCAGAAAAATAGTGATTGTGGAGAAGCTGTTCGACAGTCTGTGATGCATACCCCCCTTTAACAGGGATAGAAAATACATGTGGCACCCCTGCCAGGTGATAAAAATGAGCCGCGTGATAGGACACAGTCTGTCTTATCATTCCATGTGGAGCAAAGATACAGGTTAATACAATGCTTAACCCTGCCCAAATGAATAAGTAAACATGAAAGAGCGCTTTGTTAATCTGAAACCACATCCGCAGATTATGGAATGAGATCTGACCGCCCCGGGTATAATGTTTGTAATTGGATTCATGGCTCATTTTATCTTCCTCCAGCTTGTTTTGGGCAAAGCAGCGGCTTCCACTACTTGTATTTGTGGTTACAATTTATTCTTTTTGATGTGTTTTTTTATTTTAAGGGTATTGCCGCACTGGCATTTTTGTCCTTATCAAAATAATTCTTTATGAGAGTAAACAGCACGCTGATGCCTATTCTATTGAGCTCCATTTCAACAAGGATGTTCGTTAAAATCCCGCTGATGAAAAACGCGCCAAAGGATATGAAGAAGGCAGCACTGGGAAACAAGAACAGTGAAGGAATCAAAACAATCCCCGCAAATATTCGATAGGCTATAGTTCCAGCCCGCCTTATTTGTTTTACAATCAATGAGCCTGTTCTTAGTTTGTGTTTCAATTGATAGTCAATCAAAATGTATTGATTTAATGAGCTGTAAATGAATAGAAAAACAAAAAGGCATAGTCCTAGAGCCATTAATGGCAGCCAGAAAAACATGTAGATGAGCTCGTGCGTTGAAATCTCCACCATCAACACCTTCCAATAAAAAGGGAGTGGAAGTAAAAATCCTAGAAGTATTGTTCCATATAGTTTAAAAAAAACATGCAAAAACAAACTTCTGTTCGCCTGGTAATACTCCTTGGCCGGCATAATATCCACGTCCAATGTTTTTAATGTTTCTATATCCAAGGCGATGGCCTCTTTTAATTCTTGTGAATTCATTTCTTCATTATTCATGGATAAGCTCCTTCTTTGGGGCTGATTTATCATGATGATCAACCCATTTAGTAAAATAGGCGGGTATAACCGCGTTGACGTTACTTTGCCCCAGTTTTTTCCCCTCACCTACATCGTTGTTCGTTGTTTCAACCGCTTGCTGGTATTGACTCTTTAAACGCCCTCCTCCACTGCTTGTTTTATTTACCGCAGCATCGACCTGATTATTAATTTTTTGCTGCATGCCTTCGGCTCTTGATGCATCCATGCCAACTCCCAGAGTCCTTCCAGAATCCTCCAACGCGTTACTGTTCTTGTGGTAGTCAGCTCCCATTTGTGACTCTTTGGTTCTTAATGGATTTGCTGCATCCTGGTAAAAGGAGTCAATCCGATCATTTTTAGAAGCATTGCCGTATCGTGCGATTAAACCTTCTCGTTGTTCACTGATAAACTCATTAGCTAGCATTTGTAATTGTTTTAATGAGGCAATATCTGAAGGATTGGAATACAACTCATCTCGTGCCTTTTCTCCAATGCGGTGTGCCACAAAGCCAGGAAATGCCTGATTAAGATCGGTGGTAATCTGATCGGAGTTGGATTCCACATAACTCCTGGCCGTGCTGATGCGAGCGGCTTTAGACATCGAGGCATCGTAGTTTTGACTTGCCGTTTGCGCATTCCTTAAATCGGTACCCATTTGATTCGAAAGGCTTGCCCCTTCCGAATGGCTGTTATCAAAATGATGGTTTTGTGCAAACTGGCTCACATAATTTAGCGCCTGATTAAAGTCTTCTGCTTCCTTCGCTGACATGCTGCTGTCCGTGCCTTCATGGTAACGATCACTACTCGTTGATGACCTATCGAATTTGGCATGACTATCAGCACCTCCTGTTGCTCCAAAAGCAAACCGCCCAATACTTCCCAGCATACTTTTTTCACTTGCGACTCCGGCGTGGGCATTTAATCCAGCTGAGGTCATATGAGCCAGCGCATCCTCTTGGCTTATCCCTTCGCGTTTAGCTACATCCGAGGCAATATGCGTCATGGTCGATAAGGCCTGGCTGTATTGACCGGATTCGCTTTCAGATACTCCATCGCCTAAACGCATATCATGTCCCTGCATTTTCGATAATTGTACTGCACTGTGCGCAAAACTGGATAAGGACGTTTGATAATGCTGACTTTCATTGGCTGCAGCCTGCCTGGATTCCTCAAAAGCTTGATTTAAAGAGCCACTTAAGGCCTTTGTATCTGAAATGTGTATGGGTCCTCGTGACATCCCAGGACTTACATCAAAAACAGCATCCCCATGGCCTGTGGTCGTCTTAAGCACTCCACTTCCCAATTGTTCCGTGTGCATCCCATGCATGTTCGTCCAATTGGTATCGTGCTTGTTAGCCGAAACATTATTGGCGCTGGTATTTTCATAGTTCATATTCCAACCGCTGTAACTTGCCATTGAGATGTTACCTGCAGCTGCAGATTGCGCTTCACTCACTGACAAGGATTGCGCCATACCACCAAAATGCTGGGAGGAGGTACTCAAAATCTGTCCCAATCCCTTCGTGATGTACAGGGCAATAACAGGAACACTTGCTGCCAATGCACCTGCCGTATAGGCAAAATTACTGTGCATGCTGGCTAATGAATCGATATTAGAGAAGGTCACCCCTCCTGTTTTTTGACCAAATAAAGTAATGGTGGTACTTGAGGCCATGGAAACAAACCAATGAAAAATAATAAACATCGGAGGCCATGACCAAAGGTAGATTTGAGATTGTACCCACAGGAAATAAGCGTTACTCAGGGTCGGAAAAAATGAAATTAAAACGACTAATGGAAAGATACACAGCGTCAACATCCACATCACAGTCATATAGTAAGGCAGGCGAAATCCTGCAAGCCAAAAGCTATTGGCTTCAGCGATGTGCATTTTTTGAGTGCTGTCCGTATTGGTGTAATTCATGAGTGCCGCATCAGCTCCTGAAAAAGCAAAAGCATCGGCAGCAGCATCGCGGGTCGCATTAATTAAGATATTCTGCGTGAGTGTTTCAGCCGCATCTTCGGTAATGTTCATGTAATATTTGTGAGCAGCTTGCAGCCTGTCACCAAAAGTCTTTTCGCCTGGTAAAGAACTGCTGTCCGTGTTGCGTGACCCTAAAGCACCTGTGGTTACCAGATGATTAAGACGCTCCAACTCTAATTTGGCTGCAACGGGCAATCGAGTTTTTAAATTGGCTGCGGCATCTCCACAACTTAAATTGACTCCATTGTGCAGAATCACCCGATAAATGGGTGATGGCTCCTCAAAATAGGTTTTAGAAAGATGAGCACTTTGGGTAAGCTCTTGAGGGCTTAATTGATGGCTTGCCAAAAGTTTTGCCGTAAACACGCATTGGCGGATATAGGACGATAGGTCTTGTGCCAAATCAGGCGACATGGAGAGCCTTGTCTGAGTTGCCGCAAGCCAGGTTCTTGCACCAAAAATCATTCCTGTTTTGTTATACTCCAGACTATCTGGCATGCGAAATACATCACTAAAGGCAGTCGTAATTCCATAGCCCATGCCACTAATCAATGAGGCAGGTAAAGCAACGCCTAGAGGCACATGATCCACTGTTAAGGCCTCTCCTGCTCCTTCGGCTGTCTGCATGTCAATTATAGCCACAGGCACTTTAATGCCTAGCACGCAATACATGACTAAAAAGGTGGTCAGCACAAAGCGAGCCAGTGATTCCAGCTTTTTACCCATTACGTACTGATAACCGACCATACCAACGGATAGAATCATGATAATGTCACACGCCGTACTAAAGGTAGATTCAGTAAGCAAAGCGGCCATACCATCAAGCAACTCTTTTAAATAAATCCCATTTTGTGGGGTGTAGATTAATAATGGGCTCATTGTGCCCCTCCGGTATATGATTTTCTTAAGATGGGATTAAGGGCATTAAGCGCCTGCTTCACGTTGTTTTGAACTAATTGATTGGTTGTCAGTGCTGCATTAAAACGTGCTCGTGATTCGCTATTAAAATTATCTACAAATTGTTGTGCCACCTGCAGGTTTTTAAATAATTTCTCTTCATGGGAACCTCCTAAATCACGCCCTGCAAGGGATGCTCGAATCACTTCAAGTGAATTTGCAAGATACTGGGCAAGCAAATCCGTTGCTACACTCTGAGCAAGTTCATAACTGCTTTGTATGCCGATATTCTGTTGTGCACTTGCTGAAATAAGTTGAAATACAGACGGCTGGGTTAGTTCAATTAACCCTTTTTGTTGTGGCGTTAAGGCCGCCCCTGATTTGATATTCTCATAAACGCCCTGCAGGATGGCTTGTACTTGAGAAACAAGGGCATCTTTGCTGCTAATCTCTTGGCTTCCTTTCACATTGATGTCAAGACATTTTAAGGGCTTGTTCGAATCAGTACACGTATAACTGGGTAATTTTCCTCCATAAAGCAACGCCTTAACAAAATTCTGGTTGGTCGCTAAAGAGGGATACGTTTGCATTCCCCCTTTGGCATCAAATACCAGCGTTCCTGAAATCGACATATAGACCTCTGAAATCCCTGTATCGGATTTGATGAACTCATTCAGTTGCAGTGCATCCCAAACCACATTGGTATTTACAAGCACTCGGTCTTTATATTCAGAATCATTCTTCGCTTGTTCCAGTCGCTTTTCAATCTCCCCTCCTGTAGAACATTTATGCCTTGCTTCTGCCCAATCGGTATATACATTTCGATTGCGCCCGATGTCTTCACACAAACGCTGATGTGCGGCTCGATTTTTAGGGTAAACTGCTGCAGTCAGATTTTCGCCCATCTCGCACGAATTAAAATTTGTCCCATTAATGTCATTTGCCAGCTTTTGCATGTATTGCATGGCATGAGCAATTTCAGGCAGCTCGGTCTCCAGTGCAAGGTTCATTGCATAGCCTGCCCCGTTACTTAAAATATTCTGCATGAAGGAAACAATCTGCTCTGATTTAATAAAGGAAAAACCACCTGCAAAAATATCAATTCCGCCACATCCTGAGCGAAACCCAGGTACATCAACGTGAGCTATCTGAATGGAGCGCACCTGATTTCTGGCATAGACAGAGCCTAATGATGCAAATCCTGCTGCCTGTGATTCATAGGAATGGCTACCCGTGACATTCGCAGAATAACCAAGATTATTAAAAAAATGATTTAAATCGGCACTGGCTGATGCATGAGCGTCATTTCCTGTCACGCAAGTAAAAGACGCAACAACGGTTAGCACAAGAGCTCTAATCATTAAATTTCTCCTCAATGTGTTGCTTTAATTCATGTACTCTTTGTGCCAGCTGATAAGGAGTTGCTTCTCCAAACAAGACAGCGTAGGCCTCCAGGGTATGTCGATTGACTAAAAACAAGGCGGGAACCGTAGGCTTATACCCTCCTGATACATAGAATGTTTGAAAAAGCTCAGGTGTTAATGGTGTGGTATCGAGTCCATCCAGGGACTCTCCATCCAGGCTAAAAGCACGAACCTTAATATGGAATGTTTCTGAAAAATCCTTTAAAACAGGGGAGAATTTTTTACAATGTGGGCAGGTGCTTCGATAAATAAATGCAAAATAATAATTTTTGGATAAATCTTTAGCTTCAGCTGATTCCTTCTGTGCAAAAGCTTTAGGGGCTTGCTTTTTCAATAACAGTGCATTGAGTTCTTCAACTGCCACATTGGCGTGCAATGGATTAATTACAGAACAAAGCAGTAAAATAATGATGCGGACAATCATGCTTCAAACCCCTCATAGCTGTATCGTTTGTAATGAGTCGCCACATCCAGCAGGCGTTCCTTTAACTCGGTTGTGGAGACAAAACCGTAGGACAAGGGCGACATTTTTTGTGTTTTTAAATCAACAAGAAACAGTGCGGGCATGTAGCGTGACTGTAAATTCATTGTTTTTTGTATTTCATGAAGAGGTATGTTTTTAGGATTAGGAAGACCTTCAATCGGTTGACCATCTGTTGTGACCGAAATCATTGAAAAGTGGGTCTGATTGACGAATGGCACAAGATGAGTGATGAATTTTTGCGAAATGGAACTGTTCCCTTTGTAAAAAAGGATTAATCCATAACGTTTAGCCCCTTCTCGGACTACCCTCTCCATTAAAAGATTCATTGAATCATTGCGAATGGCCACAGCCGTATTGTCAGTTGGAAAATTTAAGGAATGATCCAGCTCAGGATGAGACAACAACACCTGTTGCCAGTACTGGACAAATTTCTGATTGTTTTTGGCATACACCTGCTGGGCTTTCATGTACTCATAGGTTGCATCAAATGATGGGGCAATTAATGCCGTTGCGAGCTTATTCATGGTGGCTTTGCGGACTTCCATGAGCTGCTCATAAGGAGTCAGCGAAGGCTTTGACACCTTTGGAATTTGAACAGGTTTCATCTGAGGCTCTTTGTTTTCTGTACTGTACCAATGAAACCCATGAGCGGGTGGACTTACTAAATCAGCCATGACCGGCATGGAAAGTAACATTAAAATAATAGTGAATAATCTCATTTTTGTTCCGCCTTTTTCTGGACTCGCCGTTTGATTTCATCCATTGCTTTTGAAGCGTCGGGGCTATTTAAAACGACATCGCCTACAATTCCTGCTTCTTTTGTTGGCTGTCCTTGGGGAAATGGATAGACGGGGTTTAAAAAATCGATGCGCCCCATGTCAAGGCTTTGTAATTCATTCACACTGAGCCCCGCGCAGCGTGTATGCTCCGCATCTCCTAAAGCATTGGGATTTAATTGTCTTAAACGTCCTTCGGCCTGGATAATGCGTGCCATTTTGCTGTCAAAGACACAATAGGTGCGTTTGTGCTCCAGACAGGTGCCAAAAATGGGATCTTTCTGACTGCAGAATTCGCCTACGTAATGAGCCAGATAATTGAGTTTGGCTTTGCCTAAAGCCTTATCTTCTTCGCGACACAAATCGATATGGAGCTTGTCAGCCCAGCCTTCATTCGAACAACAATCAATAATGTCCCAAACCCAGATTTTGCACTGCACGGGATGGCCTGAAAATAAGGTGGCCTGCGTTTTACCAAACTCAGCGCCAGCAGCTCCTGCAACGGCCATAGGTGCCATCGCCTCCCCAAAACCATCATTCTGAGTTGCAGTATGTTCCGTACAGTCTCCATCAGCACAAAAGAGATCACGCACACAAGCCACAGGCTGTGGGCAGACTGTCTCATCGCAACGATATACCTGCTCATAGAGTGAGCAGGCATTATTGTTCATTAATGTACAGCGCGAGCTTGCCTGTAAGCATCCTTTTTCACGTTGCGTTTTACATTCATCAGCTGCAGCGGATGCGCATTGATATCGTGCATTAAGCTCCCAGCAATCGCGGGTGACGGGCAGGCCATTAATGACACGGGTTGGATTGGAATCAGTACACTGCTCTTGTGTTTTTTGACATAAGTTGTTTGTCTCAAGACTGGCGCATTCATTATCCCAGTGCTCTTCTTCCACATAGGATTTGGAATGAGCATTAATCGTCAATGCCACTTGAATTGGGTAATAGCGACTGAACTTATCTGAAATATACAGGGTGATTACTCCTCCATTTTGGCAGGTTGGCAGTCCCACAACACGCACCCAATGAGCAGAACCCCCATTATTTAAAATGGAGTGAACTGTGGCTTTCATTTCTTCGCAGGGATGATTTAATTTAATCGGATTAGTTAAGTGACCTCCTGCGCTATTGGTCATGGCACCCGTTATAAGATTAACCGCTATGAGTCCAGTCCATTTTTTATGAACCCATACCTCAAAATCAGCTCTTTGACTCCATCGCTCTGTGTTCACGGTTACTTTGCGTTTTTTTAAACACTGTTGTTCTGGTAATTGCCTTGATGTATGACAGATTTCCTCATGCGATTTAATCTCGCAAGCCGGTGGCTTTTCATCGCATTTAATCCGCTCATTAGATTGTCCATGGGTAATCGCATAACTTTCTTCTTCAATTAATTTGGCGTTTTTAATCGCTTCATTTTTAGTATTGATTTCAAACTGGCGCTGACCAAAATGCTCGGTCACAGTATGTCCACCGGCATCATTTTTTAAGGCATTCGCAGCCAAGGTACTTAAATCCGTTTTTTCAGTTTCAACCCCCTGATAATGAAGCGATTGCGAGGGATTTTCCGTATAGTCTTTGAAGGTATTCTGGGGCTTAAATTCATTCATGGCGCTCAGTGGCTGATTCCCCAAAGATTTTGCGTATTCTTTTAATTTCTGAAAGTCCTGCGCTGTTGTATTGGCAGCTGAGAACGTGCCAAATCCAAAAATACAGACGATGGCCAACATGCATCTAAACATGGCCTTTCTCCAATATGGTGGCCGCTAATGTGGCTCCTGCATCTCCTTTCTGGGCGATGAGCTCCAGTCCTTTTTTTATGCTTGCATTGCCATAGACTACATCAAAGGGTTGATTGGCACAGGACTGCCCTGAACCGCAAGACTTGGAGGGTTCTGTGACTACAAGCGCTGGAACCGTTGTAATGTGGAATTGACTAAACCAGACCGGATCAATAGAAATTCCCTTAAAGTTTAAATGCTGCTTTTGAGCTTCGCTATTAAGGCGTTTAAATGTTTCTATGGTTTGTTTAAAATCACCATCCACTAAGCCATTAATGACCACGGGAATATGAAAACGTGCTGCTTCATCGCTCAATGCAAATAATAGTGAGTCGGGCATGGAAAAGGATACAAATAAAATGGCACCTTCAGCTCCCTGCGGTTTTTGATTGCTTTGTAAGCCGTCTGCGCTGTGTTGCATGAGTGTATCAATCAATGATTGGTGCTCTGATTGATTCCGTGAGGACGTACGATTTAGCATTTCGATTGTCTTACTCGGAATGGTTGATACCTGGTGAGCCCCCTCCTCCTGATAATGACTTAATTCATCATTAGTGTTTGCAAAACATCCGCCAATCCCGGTCAGAAACAGGATAATGATTTTAATGTAGTGCGCCATTAAAGGCCTCCTTATAAAAAACAACAATTTCTCTTGCGCCAAATCAGATACCCAAAATTATCCCCATCTCCAGGGTAGGTATGTCCGGCCTCCCAGGTAATGACTGAACGGCCAAAGGGCTGGCAGCGTTTCGCATCAGGTAATGTATTGACTAACTGGTACCGATACCGGCTTTTAGGCAAAATGGAAGAGTGATAGGTGCGACAAAGTGCAGGCCAATCTTTACCAACAGAATCTTTAATTGCTCCAAGGCGATGAAGCTTAAAGTCGGTGCGTTCTGCCAGGAGTGTTGCAGCACTAATGGGACTTGCCTGATTCGCCACAAAACCATTGAGCGGGTAGGTAGATCCTTGAGCGCCCTGGCACCAGAATAGAGAATCCATGGCCGTTCCTGCCAATGCTTTGGTTGCATCTGCTGCACAAGACGCCCGTACTGGCGATGTGGTAAATAAGGTGGCCTCAGGATTAAGAACAAAAGCAAACTCCGAGTCATTCCATGTGGGATCCAGTTCACTCAAATACATCACATCAAAATCTTCTGTCTCCATACAGCCGATGGATGTAAGGACCTGCAGCCAATACATCAGAGGGTATTTGTACCAATGCACGTAATAAAATGCGCCTCGCCCATCCGTATCGGGCATTTGTGAACCACCAAGCCCCTGGTCTTTAATATGCAGTTGCACCCCAAGATTCACCATGCAATATGGCTTTCGTGTCACATCGACTAACGCAAAGGGTTCCCAATAACCGATAGTAACTCCTAAAAGTTGTAATTTGTTTGGGCAGGAACAGATAGGGTTCCCAGGATTTTTAGTATCAGGATACTGGCTTTTTACTACTTCGGAGGAGCCAATGGTTAATGGGAACAAACAATCCCAGCAAATGTCCGTTATAGGATTGACAAAATGCCCTTTACATTGTGACGCGTGCAATGAACAGATGAAGAATAAGCCTGCAGCAATTGAACAGAAGAGTCGTTTATTCATCATTCACTCCAATTTCTTTAATTTGCCAATCAAGACCTACCTGACTGACTATGCTTGGAACGTGTTGAAGCTGCAGCCGAGATGAAATGATGCCGTTCACATCAAAATAAATTCGACCAAAAAGCTCTGCGGCAACTCGAACATCACCACCGGTTAAAATGAACTTAACGTGCTTAAAATCGGTGTAATGTTTCTTAACCCAGGTAACCTGTCTTGCATCATCCGCATTAAAGAAAATCAGGGTTTTGAGGAAGTGAACGCGCTCAAATGGGTTTATCCGCGTTCCTGCTTTTGCAATTAAATACCCATCAGGTGTCCAGATATCATGAGATACAGTCACTGCCGGCGAGATGCGAAACGTCTTAGGCGTGCGAGTCGTGCTCAATGCCAAAGGGTGTGGTCTCATCGCTTGACGCGCTGCTTTCTGCTCTAAATCACGCTGAACATGCTCTAAATCACCACTTTGCTGTAATGCATTGAGTTTGTTCATAATGACTTTTCTTATATCCTCTTCTATAACAGGGAATGTCTGGCCATATTGACCAATATTTTTTGCATGACTTACAGGCTCTAATAAGAAGGCCAGACCAAGAATCAAGGAAAAAAATCGTTTGTTAGTGCGCTTCATGCTTTATCCTTGCTATGGTCAAAGCAATGAGCTCGTCCGTCACATCCACTTGGGAAGGTTTGTAACCAGTCAATACGGGCGCACTGACTAAGGTTACCCGGTGAGACCTTCCATAGTCCTTGATGACTTCTGGAAGGGCTCGTGAAAAGCGATCCATAATGTTTAATTGTTCATCATGAGTCAGTTTAGAACGGGCAAGCAGCACTGAAGGCGCCTCTATGGCACGATTCATATCAACCACCAAAAGAGGTAACGGCTTAGGCCACATCATCAACATACCCGCCAGGACTCCAATGAACCCACCAACTCCTGCAATGACCCAATATGTGGTGTTTAAGCGATTAAATGGCATAACCCCTCCCATAATGCAGTTCTGCGACATGCGATACCGCATCAAGAAATGCAAATCCTTGTGCCACATAATTAATGACCGCCTGATAGTCATCACCATCAGAAGATAAAAGCACGCGAGTAAACGGATCAACGAACAAGCGATGAAAGGAGGAAATACCGTTGGCGCGCAACAAGACTTGCGAAAAACCAGCTTCTTTCGCTATTGGGAATGATTTCAGAATAGTCATCTCGTAGTCCGAAAAAGTCTCATGCTTTTTTTGATGCTCTAAAAGCGGTGATTCTTCTTGTAAAAAAACAAGCTTTAAAGCGGAGTTTTCCCATGCGGCACGAGCTTCTGAAAACTCAAAATAATCCTCAATCCCCTGAGTAATCGTGACAAATGATGCTTTATGCCGCCGACCAGTACGAAAGCCTTTGGTAATAAAGTTCACTGCAATTGAATCTCCTGTAAAAAAAGACCAGGCTTCATCAATGATGCACATCTTTTGTTTGTTTCTGTCCGAGTTGAACATACGCCTTTGAAACTGAGAAATAACGGACAGGAGAACCGGTGCGCGAATGCTTTGATTGTCTTCAATTTCCTTCAAATCAACTACAATTATGCGGGCATCAGGCGATAACTGGGATGGTTCATTAAACGCCTTTCCATGCTCTGACGCAGAACAGTAACGCTGAAGGTTTTTAGACAAAATGCGCGCTGTAGGATAGGTTTCGCGGTCGTGCTCGTACAACGACAATAAGACTCCTGCCACCTCATCAATGCGCGTTTGATTCTGAGTTGTTCCAAAAGCGGTTAAAATGGCTTCTCTTAAAGTGCCTCTGTCGTCATCTGTAGCACCGCTGGTCGGGCAGGTTAATAATTCAAACAGGGCAATAATGTCATCAATCTCTCGTAAAATGTCCGTAACATGGGTAAAGGGATTCATCGCCAAATTGCTGTATTCAAGATAAGTCCCACCGAGCGCCTCACACAGTTTTCTGTAGCTCCCGCCTACATCAATAATAAAAATATCCCCGCCATTAAATAAAATATTGAGCATCAGCATCTGAATGAAAAAACTTTTTCCACCGCCCGATGTGCCGGTTACGGCCATATTGTAATTGCTGCCAAATGCACCCGAGAAAGGATCGATGCAGGCAAACTGATCGCGCATGGTGGGCAACAAAATACCCTTGCCCACCCCGCGCCAGTCAGAAAGAATTGGCATGTATTGGGTTGCATTCCATGAAGAAATTGGCCACATCATGGTTGGAAGAGAAAAATCCTTAGCCAGATTTCCTGTGAAAAAAAACGGCATCGAGACTAAAAAATACGGACATTGCATCCGTTTACACAATGCCAGTTTAATGTCATTGAACGCAAATACCGTGCGAGCAGCCTCCACATCACGCTCTTTTTCATGAGGTCTTGAAAAAAGAACCACGTTATAAAGCATCTTTACAGAACGAGTCTTCTGTGAGGATAAATCATCTCGAAAAGTACGCCATACTCTTGCCTGCTCCTCAGTTCCCGCTACATTCAAGGCATAATCACTTTTAGATTTTTTATCCAAATCACGGGTCTTACGGTTCGCCCTACCCTGAGCACGTCCCTGCTCTTCAACCAGATAGATGACCGAGATGATGTGATTACAGGATATTCTTTTATCAGGATGAAAAATGTTGCTGGTATTATTGATGTTCTCCCATAAACAATACTGACGAGGCAGGCGATCAATGGTCAGAACAGATACAGCTGTTTCATAAGCATGTCCAGCTTCATTAGCCCCTTGAATTACTACTTCATTGTTTTTAATTTCAATATCAAAGTCATGAGACAGCGCCTGCTCTTTAAGTAATTTGGTTTTGTCGTATATAACAGGGCGTGGGGTAATTGCATCAGGGCAATTATCCAGATAAAACTGAAGCAAATGCAAAAAATCAGTCGCATCTGCTTGCTTAAATCCAATTTTTGCAGCACCTAAGGATGCTTCAAATGAAACGCGAAACTGGCCAAAACAGGCTTTTAAATCACTCTCGGATTCTTTTTTGATTTTATCAATGACGATATAGCAATCCGTATGCGTTAATCGAGGTGCAAGCATCGTGTTGGTTTTAAAACCGTGTATGGCGGCTTTTTGATAAAATGCCTTAAGGTTCTCTCCTAACAGGCTTAAATTTTCAAATTCGCTTTTTGTGAACTGCGAAGTAAATGCCTCAATATCTTTCCCTACCTGATTGTGTTTGACGCAAATCAACTGCAAGGTGAACTCATGAGACACTTTAGATTGAAGCAGCGCATCCAGCTGCTCTGCTATGTGTTCATTCGCACCCGTTAAAGGGACAATGCGATAAATTAAACCCGCATTGTGTTCATTAAAAAACAGCTTCGATTCCTCATCAAAATATTGATAAGGTAATAGCTCCTCAGTAAAAGAAGGATATTGATGCGCATTGAGGTCAAAAGCGGCTCCGTTATCGGCTAGCCCTTTGTCATTCCAGGTCTCCTTTAGCAACTGATAAGTATCTTGAACCCATTCTATAGCGTTTGTAAGCATTGCTTCTCTCCTGTATTCGTGCCAGCGCCTATTTATAATCTGAATACAGATCTTGAATTCTTGCCTGCTGCACGAATTGACCATCGGGTGTATAGCGTTTTTCCTGCACCATACGATTCACCATTTCCATACTTTGACAACCACCCCTGTCAGCAAAGGGACATCTTGCATCCTGATTGTCGAGGATGGATTTCGAGCAGGCACATAACTGCGACACTAAGAAAAGGGTACTCAATAAAAATAGAGGTTTAGTCATGAAGTGGCTCCTCATTTTGTACGGTTGAAAATAATGGGGTAGAGGGTTGTCCTGGTTGATTTAAGAGGGGATTCTCAACAGGATTAACGGTTTGAACCATGGGCTCTGGATTATTGGACTGCATCAATGAAGCGCCATTCACAGGGTGTGTATTTAATTCATAGGCACGGCTTACAGTGGTTGTAACCCCAGACTCGTTTTGGGCATGTCCTTCATTGATAGCGCGTCCTGACTCGTACACCTGATGTTCTTTGTCTATCCAAAAGCCTTTAGTAAATAAAACGGACACACGACGACCAGCACGTGCCACAACCAGTGGATGATAAATATCAGCAATGCGCATTACATAGTCTGAAATACGATTGGCAGGATTACTAAGTGCACCACCAGCAGCCGATTGAGCCAGGGTTGATGCCTGCCCGTAGGTCGTAATGGTGCCAGCCCCCGGATTGATTGTTTGAGCGGTATTTAAATTCTTTAAGCCATCACCAAATCCTGCCAGCATGCCTGCCGCTGCCGAATAGGTTAAGAGCGGCTTTGTTTTTAGAATGGATGTTCCGCGTAAATCCTGCATGGCATCCAAATCAAATACAGAGCCGTAGGCCTTTTGTTCAAAATTGATGTTGTTTCCTGCGCAAGACAGTGTTTCTAAATGCATCACCACGGAACTTCCTGATAAATCACCATAAGTGGATACCAGGGCGACACAGTCTTCTAGATGAGAACGCTGGTTGTTGGGCATTATTCCTCCGCTGGTAAGGCGGATTAAAGCAGTTCCCATGTTTTTTGAGCCGTTTATTCCTGCATCACCTAAAACACCAGTCAGCAACACCCCTTCAACAAAGGTTCCCGCCCAAACGTAATTTTTAGAGGTTCGTACTTCCTTGTTTTTTTTCTTTCGGTTGTTAAATTGCACTGTTTCCAGTCCTGATTTTGCGAGCAGTTCGCGCTCTGCCTGATGCTTTTTCTTTTGCTGTGCTTCCATTTCTTCACGAGTTGGAGGCCTAACGGTGACCAGGCTTGCCTGACGGGTAGAAACTAGTGCAACCTGTAATTGTTCGTTCATTTTTTTATTTTCTTCTTCAAGGTGTGAAAGCTGTTCTTTCATGGCCTGGATCAAAGCTTTTGTTTCCGAATTTTCTGTTTTCACAGGTGCTGCTTCCTGCTGTTTTTTATGATGTTCTGCCACTAACTCTTTTAAAGAATCAATTTGTTGCTGCTGTTGCAGAAGGAGTGCCTCGTCACTGCCCTGATTAAAAGTACTTTCAAAAATACTCTCGAAGGGAGCTTCTTCCTGGTGGACTGGTTTTTTTTTCTCAGCTGATGAGTAGCAATAAAATCCATAGGATGCCCCACCCACCAGTAATAAAATGGCTGCGTGCTTCAATTGTTCCTTTTTGGCCAGTTTATTGGCATTTTGAGGTTTTAGCGTCAACCATCGTTTTATTTTTTTAAACATTACCTACTCTCCTTCCAACTCATTTTAAGCAGCTCCTGGTTTATCCCTGATTGCTGTATAACCCGTATAAATAAGCGATTTTTTTAGGTGGAAGCGCCTCATCACTTAATGACAGGGATTCTGCGTCCTTATGGGCAAATAAGGCGGTTGTAAGCGCCAGCTCATGATTTGATGTATTTTCTAACCGATAGATAAAGCCGGTGAAACGCTTCCCCTGATATTGTTTTTCAAGAGTTACCTTAATGTTTTTTTTAATGTAAAAAGAACGTGGAGTAATTCGCTTCTCATTAAATTCTTTGGGGGTCTCCCCTGCTTTCATGGCAGCGATTGCCTCATCTACTTCACTAGCATCAGGGGTATCCAGTTTCACAAATTTCAATTTTGTTTGAGCGCGAGGCACAAGCCTTAAGGTTTTTCCAACCGATTCATCAGGTGTCAGGGTAAGTGATACGTGATGTCCTTTATCTGTAGTTAGGAACAGGGTAATGGGAACTTGAAAATTGGGCTTTATATACACCGAAGAATCCGTGCTTTCAGGGTTATCCATCTCACTTTTATCGACTGTAATAGCATGCTCTGGGTAACTTAATTTAGTGATCGATTCTCCTTCAATAAACACACGATTAAAGTTAATACTCGATAAGGTCAGATTAAACTGCTCTCCTTCTTCAAAAGCGATGACCGAAGGAGGAGTGCTTGCACAAACAATTCCTGAGCACAAACAACTAATAAGAAGAATGGTTTTTTTAGCTTTTTCATAAATTGAGTTAGTCATGGTGTATCTCCTGAATGGACACAAGATTTAAAAGGCCTGATTGATGTGAAAACTGCACTCGATACATTTTGTGTTGTGGCTTTAATTGCAGTCCATGGCTTGTACGATGCAACTGCCCTTCGATTTGACCTTGATTTTTAGTGACATCCACGGATACTTTTTCGGCGTAAAACACTGAGCTTACATTTTTGTCATGTACTGTTTTGCGCTCGGCATCCAGTAGTTTGGAAAACGATTCCTGGTATTTCGCTGGAATCAGATGAGACAGCATGGTGTAGCGTGCATCAATGGTTTCAGGGTTGTAGGTCAGACGTAAGTCAGCTACTTTCTGCGTCATTTCTTTCAGGTATTCGGGTGAATAGCCTTTATCACCAATGCTAAACTCTAGACCAGTACACACAGGAAGCCAGTGAACCTGCTTATGCAGTAAGGTATAAAAATTTAAGGCGCAAAGAACAATAACTGCAAACGTACTCGATAGCGCCCAAATCAGTGTCAGCTTGAATAACAGTCTGTTTTTTGCAATCGCATTATCACGAAATGAAGTATCCATTAAATCACCTGATATAAATTCGGTTGGCAGAATCGGGCAAAGCTCGAAATAACAGAGACGTTAACCTGTGAGGCAGCGACCAATACACGATGGCAAACAGACTCCGCAGAGGTAGTCCGCCATACTTGATATGCATCGCAACGCTTAGGGCTGCGCCTATCATAAAAAGCTGATAGGCAAGTCCTGTTAAAAGCCCAATTCCCGTGAGTAAAAAAATGGGCAGGCCTGTGGTAACAGGAATACCCGCAATTTTAGGCTCATCAGAGAGCATGAATGTTTGGTAGTTACGAGCCATTATTTCAATGCCCAGTGAGTGAACACCATCAATACAGGAACACCTGCAAGGACTGCGATATTTTTGGTTTTGATGTAGGCATAAGCCCCTGCAAGCCCTTCTGCTAACAAAAGAAAATAAGGGAGATCTGAATCCGCTCCAAAGGTTGCCTTTACTTCCTCTTTTAATCCAGAAAGCCGATTCTCAGCAGCAAAACAGGAGTCTGGCATCAGGCACAGCAGCGCCAAACCAATCATTAAAAACGGGAGCAGTTGCCTGGCATAGAGATATCCTTTAAGGCTCAAATCGTTCATTGCTGTTCTGTATTTCATCACATTCTCCTTTTTTGGTTAAAAAAATCCCCTGAGCCCTAATTTGTGCTCATTTTTTATTCTTTTTATTTAATGAATCGTGTTTTTGTGGTTTTAAAAAGAGCGTTTATCCATTCATGGTTACTCCTTTATCAAGCATGCTTTGACTTAACAGGTGGTTGTTTTTTTTAAGTTCAACTAAAATTTGCGTCAGTAGGTGATTTGCAGAATCTAGTTTTTTGAACAAAGCCACATACTCAACTGCTTTGGCTACATCAGGAACCTCCTTATCCATTGCTAGCAAAAGCGTAAAAAGCGTTCCACCTGAAAGAATGTGTTTAAAATATTCGACATCCTGTTCATCATTTTCAGTTGAAACGGCAGTCAGATTCTGATTAATCTTAAAGTTGTTTTCAGGCAGTGTTGTGGGCTCTGCATGAATAACTCCACTCACAACGATAAGGGTCATCGACAGCATGAGTGTTTTAATTGGGTTCATTGAGCGCTCCTTTTATTTTTGTTATGAACTTAAGCTTTTAAAATTAGTCCGATGTTTGGTCTGTTTCTGGTATGTTGATGTTCTCAAGTTCACTTTTCATCACAATAACTCGTGCAAGATAGGGTTTTACCTTCGGTGATAAATGTGTACAGTAGCTTCTTACATTGCTGATTTCTTTTAATTCATTGTATCCATAAGCCATAGAAACAACTGCACTGTCTTTTTTATGATGCTGCAATTGGGCTCCTGCTGACTCCAGGTAGGCTGCAGCAATTGCGACATCTCCAGAACATAAATCGGAGTTGTTTTCTTTGGCAATCTGGTTTAGTTGATAAGACGTATCAAAAATTCGTCTTTCTAAATCGTAGTGATTCGAACTGGTTGCAACAGCACAGGGTGAACCCAGTGCGGTGATGATAAGTCCTACTATTACATTGATTCTCATTACTATTCCCTCTTTAACTCATTATTGTTTTTTAAATCCTATGCACTTTTTTTCATGAAGCTCTAATCAGGCTGCATCAAAAAATGCCCGCTAATGTTTTTACCAGACCTTGTTCCAATGCGGGTCTTGCTTCTGCAAAACTCAGATTGACTTTATCGGCATTGGATACCACCCGCGTTCTATAGCGTTGGTAATCACTGTGTTTGCTCAATGTCTGGGTGGTTCCAGATGCAGTGCCATTTTGAAGGTTGGAATTAAACTGCTCATGAACGGTACCGTTTCCAACACGTTCAGAAATTTGTACATCGGTAATCATCGTGTAATTCACTGCCTTGACTAGAGAATCTGCAGCCAAACCAATAATTCCTCCACCTATACCTGCACCAATCATGGTGCTTGAATGACCGCTTAATGCACCCAGTGCAGTTCCTGTTGCTGCCCCTGCCAATGCACTGCCATACCCACCACCTAGCGCGGATTGGCTTGCAGACACGCTCATTTTTCCAACCTTAAGAATATTGGCCTGCAGCAGGTAATGGGCTTTGGATGGATTTCCAACCACTTTATAGCCATGTTCTTCTAATGCCTGCTTTAGTGACTTATCAATGGATAATGACTCTTGAGAAGTATTCTTAACCGTGATGTAAATCGTTTTTTGACTTTGAGCTACAGGATCAAGAAAAATCGTTTGGCTGAGTTTTGTATCTGTTTCTAAGTTGCGATGTTCGATCACTGTTGATGTTGCAGCACAGCTCACCAATAGGGCAAAAGATCCAGTTAAAGCTAAAGTGGTGATTGCCTTTTGTATCTGGTTAATGCATGGTTTCATTTTATTCCCTTAACTCGTTAGTATGGTGATTTGGTTGGTTAATGAGTCTGTACGCCCCGTGCTTCCTTCCACTGACCAGGCGTATTTAAAAACAGAGATTGTTCTTTTTTAATTTTTTGATGTATTTCCTGACGATGAATAATTACATCTTGTGGTGCATCGAACCCTAAGCGGACTTGATTACCCTTAACACCGAGCACGGTGATATAAATGTCATCATTGATTAGTACGGTTTCGCCTATTCTACGTGTAAGTATTAACATGCTGTGTTCCTTTTATTGGTTAGTGAATTGAATATTCTTTTTTTTGTGAATCAATCTCGAATCGAAGCGCTTCGCATGCCAATCGTGCCTCCATTGCAATGTGCCAGAAATCGCATTCAGGGATTTCCTGGTAGGCCAGAGCCAAAGACTCAGAGCAAGCGTTTAAAAGACAGTACAGTTCTTCCTTTGTAAACAGTTTTAAACATGGAATTTGTTTCATCATGCAACTCCCAATAACTGGCGAATTTTCGCAAGGTGTGTTGTTGCAATGTCTTTTGATTGAGGCAAAGCGCACAGCACCTTCTCTTTAATTTCCGGGATCTGGTGTCCTTGTCTCATTAAATGACATACCTGTTCATATGCCTCTTTAAATACTGCAAAAGAATGGCCTTCATTATCAATTTCCAGAAATTTAAGCCCCAGTCTTTTGGCAGTAAATTTAACCACTGCATGACTCCAGTTTGGGTTCGTTGAATAAGCGCTGTTTAAAACCTCCCTATGCGCCTCGGCAGCAGAAGGCAGGCGCAAATCACTATAAAAGCCAAGACACAAAGCTCGAAACTGCAGGCAATTGGGTGGAAATTCACAAAACTTGTCGCCTTTACTCAATGTCATTAATCGCTCCACACCACTGTCTAATGCTTTTGGAGTTAAATCTTTAAGTGCAGCAAACCAAACTCCTGTATCTTTCACTCCATGCTTACTGATAAAAAGTTGCCCGTATATTGCAGTCAGCTTCATCCAGAGGCTGGACAAGTGTTCCTTCGATAAATGAACCGGAGTTGAGTTCACTGCCTGAGGTGTCCCAGAGTGAGTCGATTGAAATGCCATGATGTTCGCTGACTCGCTCAAGTGCTGTTTGGTTAAGAGTGCTTTGATTTGTACCACGCTCATTGTGATGACTCCTTAATTGTCCTTGTGCCTTTTGTAGTTGTTTTTGCATGTATTGGGCATCTCGCTCAAGCCAGTTAATGAATACTGGATTAAAGTCAGCCCATAGAGTGTTTTGTTTCTTGTTGTGCTTGATAAACGCCTGAATTTCTTCTTTGTCAGTGACTTTGGTTAGTCCCATGGAAAATGCCATTTCGATGGTTTTTGTGTTTGGGTAAAAGTCATCGCTAATTTGCTTTTTGCTGCAAGAAAAATCATTGCCCGCAGTTTGAGTTTGTTTGTTTGAGTTAGTTATATTAAATATATTAATATTCTTTACTGCAGTATCAGCTGTGTATTGATCTGTGTACAGTTCGGTGTATTCCTGTGTGTTATCAAGCGATTTTAATTCATCATTTTTCTTAGCATTTTCAATGGTTTTAGATATGGATTGTTCATCCCTGCATTCTGTGTACACTTCTGATTGCTCAAGAAAATCGGCATAAATCTTTGGTAATTTTGGGAACTGAAATTGTAGTTTTTGGCCTTCACTAATAACTTTAAAATCTTCCGGACATTGTTTTTCAATGGATCGCAAATAACTTCGAATGGTTTCTTTTTGAGGAGCTCCTGACCCAGTTCTTCCAGGAGCTTTGCTGATAGTTAATAAATCGGCAATGTCTCGGTAAGTAATTCCAGTAACTATTCCTGTTAGCGGATTTGCTAGCGTTATAAGAGACTTTATTAAAGTTGTGTGTGCGTGTAATAACCCTTTAAATCTATTCTCAATATTTATTCGTGCTTGTTTATATGGTTCAAAATAATTCACATCAAATTCCCTTTACCCGTACTATAGAATAAAATTTTATCTATTCATGGTTAAAAAGTCAATGAAAATTTAACCATGGGGGATTATTTGTTATGATAAAATTATCCATTTATTTGTGAGATATAAAATCGACAATTGTTTTAAGGTAGTTTTAACGATGATTTTTTAACTCCATTGGTATACTATGTTATTTATAAAACAACCAACTTAGTTATTTTTATAATATGAAAAACTCGTTACTCGATAACCCATCTAGTGCAGAATCACGAGGAAAAAGAATAAGATTTGTTCGCGACCATCTTTTATCTCTTACTAGGAATGAATTCTGTCAAGATAGCGATATTACTTCTGCAGCAATCAAAGGATGGGAATTGGGCTGGGGAGGTGGATTAACTCAGCAGGGGGCTGAAAAAATCGCTAAGCGTGCTAAACAACTCAATGTGTATTGCTCAGATTCATGGCTCATGCATGGCATTGGGCGAGAGGCTATTCATCTAACAAAAGATTTAGATATACAAGAGATCGATGAAAATCATATCGCTAAGGAATTACTGCTATTTAGCGAACTCCATAATTCTGTTAATGCTATTGTTAAAGATGATGGAATGACCCCCCTTTTATACCCAGGTAATTATGTTGCAGGAATAATATACAATAAAATTGAAAATGCTATTGGAAAAGAATGCATTGTTATTGATGATAACAATGATATATACATCAGAATTCTGATGCCAGGTAACGACCAAAACTTATTTAATTTAGTTTGTCTCAATCAAAATCCAAGTCTTGTAAAAAAAGAAATTAAGAATATATCTGTAAGAATTGCAGCCCCTATCATTTGGATACGTAGAGTTTTTTTAGAGAGCGACTCTTGATGGGACGATATGATAAAGACATTTTAAATCATCCAGAATTTTATATAGTTAAATTCACCCAAAATTTAAACAAGCCCTATGTTCTTTTTATCCATGGGGGCCCTGGGTTTAATTGCGGAACAATAGAATATCTTATTGATAATAATAAATTATTTAGCTCACTAAACTACAATATCATATTGTATGATCAACGAAACTGCGGTAAATCTAAGAAAACATCTATGGTCGTTTCGCATCAGGATAATATAGAGGATTTACAAAGAATAATTTTATATATAACAGAATTTTGTGAAATTGAAACGCAAGCTTTAATTGGACATAGTTATGGTGCAAAATTACTTTTTGATTACTATAAAAAATTCTCATCATTTATCCCAGGTGTTTTTGTCTCTACAGCCAATTCTATACTTACTCCCCGACTAAATAACTTGATGCTTGATCTATCCTATTTAAAAAAGAGTAACTTGGTTGAGTATAATAAATTATTCAATGCAATAAATGATCTTGATCTTAATAAAATATGGGAAATATCAGAACAATTAACACCTCTATTTCAAGAAAACGAAGATAGGCCATACTTCTACTGGGCAAATTTAGAGTGTTTCCATATGGTTCAGGAAATTCAAAAGCGCATTCGACTTCCTACAGATACAGAAACGTTCATTAGTGTAAGAAAAGATCTTTATTCAAGTGAATTAAATTTTCCAGTTGATATTGATACGCTTGGTATCTCTAAATTATGGATAAATGGTTTTCATGATTTCGTTATGAACGGACAAGAAGCAGCGTTGTCAAAAAATAAAAATATTTTAACTTTCTATAAATCTGCTCACTATCCACACATAGAAGAAAATAATCATTTTAGTGAGATTTTAAATGAATTTATCAAACATTCTTAAAGTTATTGTCTTAATATTTTTTTTATCAGTATGCCCTGCTGTCATGGCTAATAATCAAATTAAAATATGCTTAACAGGGAGAGTTGTTGAAAACTTAAAATCCTATGGCCAATCATTTGAAAATGCTGCGAATCTTGCTTTAGACCAAGGTGAAAAATTTGGTAAAGTCGAGATTAAAAATTATTTTTACAATAATAGGCCTCTAGAGCCAATGCATGCGTATAAAAAAATGGTAAGTGAGGGCTGTTCAGCAATTATTGGATTTGAATATCTTTCCGATCTTTTATTGGCAATTAAAGAACAGAAAAACAATAATATACCAATATTTACCTCGTATGCTAGCACTACTGAAGTAGATAAATTGCCTAATAATGTATTTATATTTATGCCAAGCTATGATTCCCAAGCCAAAGAAATGTTAAATTATTTACGGAGCCGATTTAATAAAATAGATGACGTATTATTAGTTACAGAGATTAATCGTGATGAAATGTTAAAATATAAAGAGGTATATTCTGATGTCTTAAATAAAGAATATATTAAATATGACACATTCGATTTTTTAGAAAATGATAAAGAAATTTTAAATAAATTACATATATTTTTAAAGAAAAAGAAATATAACTATGTTTTTCTATTGTCGGGTGCAATCGCATCAGCAAAGATTGCCGATGCTATGAATAATCAAAATACAATATTTATCGGGACAGAGAATTTTGGGTCATCAGTAAGTCCAACTTTTTTTATGCGGCTTAATAATAAATTGATCCAATCGTATTTTATTCGCAATTTAGATTTCATAAAACCAAGCCCTGCTTTGCAGGCATTTGAAAGTATTTATACTAAAAAATATCATGAACAACCTACAATATTAGCTGCATATACATACGATGCGATGCGAATTATTTTAAACGCATTTAAGGTGGTTGGTTTCATTGATACACATAGTATATTTAAGATTAATTATAATGGGATCACCGGGGCATATATCAATAATGGTAAATTCCATCGTTCGACAAATTATATAATTTTGTCTGTAAATAAAGATGGATATAAATATGAAAAATAAAAGCCATTCAATAAAAACTATATTTATAAAAAAAATGGCATACTCAGCATTTATTCAGTTTTTTGTTTTTGGATTGATTTTACTACTGGCAAAAGAGTATTTTGATAATAGTCAGATAGGATCATTATCGAAAAATTTAATAATAAATGACTCATTTACTACGGATGAAATCGGAAGATATCAGTTGCTGAATAATAAACACGCATTAGATTTGGCATTGTACAACTTAGAAAATGAACGTAAATTAGACTCAATAAAGTTTGTCTCCGCTCAAAAACCATTGGAGAATCTTGGATCTTGTCAGTCAATTAGTGGCAATATCCATACAATTTGCAAAGCGGATAATGGTCAGTTTTCCGGTATAACTGCAATTAAAAAAGATGACCAAATACTTGGATATGTGATATCAAAAAAGCAATATAACTCGATTTTTTTAATACCTGCTTCTCATGGTCTTTTATTGATTTTAATAACGGTTATTGGAATATTTCTTTTTAATTTTCTATTTCTATTCTTATCTATGAGAAAGACCATTGCAAATAGCACAGGATATTTACTTGATTTTATTTCTTCACATCAAAATAATAATGCCTCTGAATTTTCGAAAGTAGATATTGATGAGTATAGACAAATAGCAACTAAATTTATTGAGGAACATAGCCAAACATTAAGCTTACAAAAGGAAAAGGCTTACTATGATGCAAGAAAACAGATTGCTGAGCAAGTTGCTCATGACATCCGGTCACCATTAGCGGCAATTAATACAGCTTTATCTGATGTGACTTCAATTTCAGAAAATAAGCGTATTATGATTAGAAGTGCAGCTAAGAGAATTAATGATATTGCGAATAATATACTATCACAGTCAAAACATAATTCTTCTGAGTTGGGAAGTAACGATTTAGATAGAAATATATTACCTGAATTAATATTTGTTGTTTTAGACAATATCGTTTCTGAAAAACGGTATGAATATCATAACTCAAAAATTGACATCCAATTAAAAGTATCACCATGTTGTTATAGTAGTTTTTCTAATATTAATCTAGTTTCTTTTAAACGAGTATTATCAAACCTTATAAATAACAGCATTGAAGCTATTGATTGTAGTGGGTTCGTAATTATTTCCCTACGATGTGATAATAACCAGGTTGAAATTACTATTGAAGATAACGGATGTGGGATTCCTTCAGAAATTCTACCCCAAGTAACTGAGCAAGGATTTAGCTTTAATAAAAAAAATGGTGCTGGTTTTGGTTTATCCTATTCTAAAAAATACATAGGATTGCTTAATGGAAAAATAGAACTTCATTCAGAAGTTGGTATAGGTACGAAAGTTACAATTTTTTTACCTCGCTCTAATCCCCCTGTTTGGTTCTGTGAAGCATTATTTATTAAAAATCAATCGGTAATTATTGTATTGGATGATGATCCATCAATCCATGAGGCATGGAATGAAAAATTTATAGGTTTTTCTGACATTAGGATAGTACACTTCTATAATGCATCTGATTTGACATTAAAAAAAATAGAAGAATTAAAACCTGATATATATCTAATTGACTATGAGTTACTTGCGGATAATAAAAACGGATTGGACGTTATTGCTGATCTTGAATTAAAAACCAAAGCTTTTCTAGTAACCAGTTGTTTCGAAGACTTGACTGTACGCAATCGATGCAAAAAACTTGATGTTCAAATTATACCAAAACCATATGTTCCTTATATTAAGATTAACCTCTGCCATCAGCGTGTAAGTAATGCATCCTTCGTTTTTATTGATGACGATGAAATGATGCGAACCACTTGGGCCTTTGCCGCAAGTGATGCGGGTACACAAATCGCGCTTTATTCCTCCATGGATGAATTCATGAGTGTAATTAATGATTATACCAGTGATACAATAATTTATATTGATTCAGATCTTGATAACAATATCAAAGGGGAAATTGAAGCTAAAAAGCTTTTTGATCTTGGTTTCACGGAAATTCATCTAGCTACAGGACATTCTCCGAAGCGGTTTGAAAATATGCCTTGGTTAAAGTCTATTATTGGGAAGTCGCCACCTTTTTAAAGAAGAAATTCATATGAATTTAGAAGAAAAAAATAAGCTAATTCACGATGTTACGAATTCATTCGTAGTTATTAAAAGCATATCAAAATCAGCATCTAATTTTGTTAATAAAATCTTAGAAAATGATAACTCCCTTAGTGTTGCTCAAGCCGATTTATTTAAAAACGCAATGTTATCCCTTCAAAAAGAGATATCTAAGATTGAAATTATATTTCACGATAATTTTGATAAATGGTAGAAGTTCATTGATATGAAACCACCTTGTCCCAATCAATTGAGTTGGTTAAATTTCCTACTACGATACTAAAATTGTAGTTATCATCTAATTTTTGGGACTCAAAAATATATTTTTTCCATTCAACCAGGTCTTCTTTATATTCATTTTCTGAAAACAAGAACAATATATTTTCTTTTTCTTTTATTTTTTTGATAAGTTCATCTGGAAAAGAATAATCTTTTAATAAATCAACTTGACTGTTAATTTTATCTTGATCTGATATGAGCAACCACGTTGGTTTACCATCTCTTGTCAAAAATAAAAAACTACCCAATCGATCAATAAGATAGTATTCAATTGCGGCATTTTGTTTAATAATTTTATTAAACAAATCTTTGAATGAATCATTATTTAATAAGGATTTTAATGATCCACCACCATAATTAAGAGAATCACGTGAAAAATTAATAAAATATTTATTTGTTAACTCATTAATATAGATTTTCAATTGTTCAAATAAATTAGCATGTGTCTTTAATATAAATTTATCTATAATCCCATCATTAAACGCGTTGATTGCAATATCACTATCAGCTTCGGCTGTTAGTAGTATCTTATATATGTTTCTATCACGTAGTTGTTTACAAAATTCAATACCATTAATTTTCGGCATTGAATAATCAACAACTAATACAGCAACATTATTAAAACGTGAAGGTTCATAAATCATATTAACCATGTTGAATGTTGTTGTTATAGAGTTGCCATTTAGATCTAAGTTATTATTCTCTTTTTCCATTGCTGTGAATTGAAATATGCTTTCGTTACTATTTTTGCATTGCTCCATCGCGCTATCTGGGTTCGTAAACATGAGTAGATTTTCTTGTTCGTACAACTCTAAAGCAACAGCATCTAGAAAAGCTTGATTATCATCAAGAAAAACAACTTTAGTGGGATGATAGAAACTCATTATATTAGTATTTAATACATTCATATTTTTTCCATTTACATCTAACGTATAAACCAACTGTTAAGATCTTATTGATAATTCTTCTATAAGAGAAGATAAAATCTATTTTTGATTTCTTTCTTTATATCATGTTCTTTTAAACCGAAATTGCTCCTTATGTTATCACAACGCGATAGAACCACAAAAAAACAACATTTATCTAAAAAATTCCTTCTGTTGAATTTCTCTTATGATTTGAGTATTTATTTTATATTTAACCCAGCCACCCCGCCCAACCTTTTGATCGGCTCGGATAAGTATTCCTGCATTATTTAAACGGAACAAAGTGTTTTTAAGAGATTTTTGATTGACTTGAGTTAATTTGGATATTGATTCGAGTGTTAACTCATCAGTTGTATCTGATTTGTTTATTTTAATGTTTTTGTATAGTGCAATTATAATTGCCCGCTGGTTGCCAACTAATTTTGAAAAGCTAATTTGAGGATTTTTTTCCAATACTGGATCTTGAGCATCAAATGTTTTAGATGCCAAATCATTAACCTTTTCGTGAACCGATTGTGAACCGTTATTTGTATTGTTATTAGATACAGGGTTCGCATGAACTGATGTGCTTGCAACAGGCACCGATTGTTGGGTGATGCTATGCTCGTGAACCGATTGTGA
>NZ_LNYA01000034.1:0-12629 GCF_001467615.1 Legionella erythra
TTTGTTATCAGCGAGTTATTCTCCCTCTATTCCTATATCTCAGTTTTTTTGTCCCGTACAAAGACGAATATCAAAACTTAAGTATTTCTTAAGCATTCCTTAAGTATTTCTTAATATAATACCATCACTCTCGCTTTTATGAAAAAATCATGATAGGACAAGTTGACAACAGTGGATTGAGGGGCTCGCTAAAATTTGGGATTATTGTTTCAATCCTCTCTATTCTAGCCGTTTTAGGTTTTGCCGCTTTAAGTTTCTTTGCCGCCCCCTTTATATTAACGGTCATCGCCGGGGCTTTTTTTGTCGGTGGAATGGTCTTTTTAATGGCCATGGGCTATGGCATCTTTAATGATTTGTTAGCCGCTAAAAGCAATTTGCCTTATTTCATGCTCGGGCATCAGCCGCAACAACACAGCATGATTGAATCCAATAAGCCTGCCGCACAAGGCATTGCCTGGGGGATAGCCGCAGTTGCACCTCTGGCCTTCCCCGCGGCTATTTTGTTTTTTGTTACCGCACTCATTGCTGGTTTTTTTGTGCCTACCGCGTTATTTATATTGCCAGTTATGGCCATTGCCCTGCCCCTGGTTGTTATTATCGCTGATGTGGTTGCCAGACGGAAAAAGAAGGTTTATATAGCAGGGGAAGATGATCTCTCTCTTGCCCATCAGGAATGGTACTCTTTCGGTAGCGGCCTTAATGACTATCAACAGGAAGGCCTTAGGGAGATGTCAAATACCGTTGAAGAAAAAGCAGCCTGGTTTGCAAACAGCGACCGAAATGTGATTGGATTTAAATACGTGCCTATCCTGGCCGTCGTTTCTTTAGTGGCTTTTGCGACTTTAACCGGGGTCAGTACCCTGCTACCTACCGTGATATTTGGCACCATCATGTCCACTATACTCCCGGTCAGTGTCGGCGTACTGCTTGCTCTGGCTATTACTGCCGCGTTAATTTACCTGGCTGTTAATCACAACAAACAGGATGACAATCAATACAAACTCGATTTCATGAGCGCCAATCAATCAGAATCCACAGTAGAACCAACGGAGCCATCAGTTAAACCACTGGCTCCTGTGCTCTCAAAAACAAAATCGGAAATCGAACCTATACACGGGCAAGAATCGCAGACTACGGCTGATACTGATAAGAAACGAGAAGAATCTCCACCGAAGCTATCTACGTTATTAACTAATACAGACAATCCTGTTTATGCGAAAAAGAATAAGCCTAACGATAGCGATAACTCAGAAGATACCTTGTTTGTACAGTATGAGTCTAAAGGCGTGCGCGGATAGTTTTTAACTGTCCCCTCGCCCACCCAGAAAGCATGGTGACCACCTAATGACACAATTGCTCTTTTAATGCCTATACTTAAAAGAAAATTGGCATGAGGTCACTATGAAAGACGAATTATTACAAAAACTTAAAAAAATTAATCCCCTCGACATGAATGGCACACCTAAAAATACCGGCAACTGCCAGTGGTGTGCTATCGAAGGGGCGCGTGTCTTGCTTGAGGGGGCAGAACCCATGGAAATTCCCTCCCACGTCGATGGTTATGACCCTATTGAGCAATACGTGCACACTCGCCATGGCAGCGACGACATCCGCTCGAAAGATGACCCGACGGTGTTTTTTAAAGAAATCAGAAAATTGAAACCCGGTGAATTAATGATAGTGAGTCTTGAATCCGAAGACATGGATCATGCCTACCTTATTTACCGTGATGAAGAAGACGCATACCTTATCGATCCTGATCGGCAAGTCTTTGTCGAGTTGGATGAGCGCGAAGATTTTCTACAATCAGTCAAGGGTTGGGCCGGAATTAACCAAATCAATTATTTAAATGGCGATGTGAACCGTGAATTTCGCGACAAGGTAAAAGTCAGCATCAGCGTGTTAACGCCCACCGCGCTTGAACGCGACCCACTACCCCAGTATGGTACTGAAGCGCCCAGCTCTACTTATCGCTCCTGATAAGCTGGCAATCAATGTCATCCTGACATTCTTTTTTTGCCATCTTACGGATAATTTCGGGTGAGGTTTCCTCGCCAAAACGGCGATCACGGCAGTAATAATTCTTAATGCAGGCATCAAGCTGGCCCGTCGTAAAATCAGGCCAAAACGTGTCTAAAAACTCCAATTCCGCCTGTAGTAAATGCCAAAAGCAAAAATCACTTAATCTTTTTTCCCCTCCCAACCGGATAAATAAATCTACTGGCGGCGAATGAAGATGGGAATATTGGCTGATCCCTTGAATCAAATCTTCTTTTTTTTCCGGCAAATGATTGCCATTATGGTGATACATTTCATAAATGCTGTTAGCAATATCATTACTTCCTGCATAAGCCACGGCAATATTGACGATTGTCCCAGTGTTATTCTGGGTTTTATGAATCGCATATTCGATAGCCTCCATCAACTCCGGGCATTTCTCCAAACAGGAAAAATCGCCCACCGGCCTGAAAACACAATTCAACTGATGGAACGTTTCAATTTCCTTGTCCCTAAAGAGGCTGCAAAGATGCCTGAAGATATTCTTTAACTCATCCTCGCGGCGTTTAATGACATTATAATAACTCAACACAAAGAGCGTAACGTAGGGGATTTTAATGTTTATACAATGGTGGAGTATCTGAAGTGCCGTCTGATAACCGGCGTCATGACCATATTCTCGCGGTAATTGCCGTATATTGGCCCAGCGGCCATTACCATCAGGGATAAATGCGATATGCGTTAATGTATTTTTTGCCATAAGCACAACACCAAAAGTCGGAGGAGAAAACATTAATCAGTAACCTAAACAGGGATCAAACTGCTACCACCCTTGTTACTGTTTAAGTATAGACAGTATTTTTTGTCATGCATTGGTCATGGTATGCTTTTAAAAATTTCATAAGAAAGATGCCATGGAAACCATTACTATTTACCATAACCCTCGGTGCTCCAAATCGCGGGAAACATTGAAATTATTGCACGACAAAGGCCTTAAACCTGTGATTGTCGAGTATTTAAAACAACCGTTAAGTCTTGAACAATTACGCGCGTTAAGTGCTCATTTTGACCTTAACGATTTCGTTCGCAGCGAGGAAACCATTTTTAAAGAATGGGGTTTATCCTTAAACGATAAAGAAGGACTCCTCATCGCCATGCAAAAAGCCCCGGTTTTGATGCAACGCCCCATTGTGACTTATCGTGGCAAAGCCACCATTGGACGACCGCCTGAAAAGGTTTTGACGCTTTTTGCTTAGTGCAGTCATTGCTTGATGTTTTTTTGAAAATGAATTGTAAAATAAACGCAAGTCTCCCATGGTTTAATTTTTTGTTAATAAAGCATGATTAATATGATTTAAATATTGACCCATATTAGTTAATTATGCCTACATCCAATTACAATTCTGGTATTAAATTAAAACCTGCGTTTCGTGGAGAAAGAAAGCGTGAACGACAATCTCAGCGCCTGGGTTGGCAATCACTGTATTTCCAACCGTTCATTGCCCAACAACTCTTTGAACTCCATTGTCAAAACGGGACATTTAATTATCGGGATGGGAAGGGCCAGGACCTGAATGGTCGTTACCTTTATGTGCGGACACTGGATGGCCGAATTTTGGCGGCTAAAGAAGGCGAGGTAGGCCATCACTCTTATCTTAGTAATGGCAAAAAAGTATTATCTGCCGGGCATCTTATTTTTAACCAGGGTCAATTAGTATTATTCAGTAATGAAAGCGGGCATTACATGCCAACCAACGATGAAATGGCGTCTGAAATTATTTTTTTCCATAACCTGGCACAGAATCCGGCGCTTGTTTACGAAGATCATTCACATTACCCGCAGTCCAAGCAAATCGCCCTATACAAAACGGCATCCATCATCGCAATGGGCGGTATTGACATAACACCTCCTTATGAGATTTTAAGCAATCGAACATCAAACGTTGGGCGGCAGTTAACCTTGCCTGCAGCACATGATAAACACGCCGGCAACACCCCCGAAAGCAGACAAAAGCCCAACTACCAGGAAGAGCAATTATTTTTGTCGTGGGACAATGCAACGGAACCAGCACTAAACCATTACCTTGAGGATGAGTGTCTGATGAGAAGCGTTTCTTACGAAGATTCTGCCTCGTTGCTGGGCAATATGGCGGCATCGCCGAGCCAGCGAGGCAATTCTTACAAATTCTTTATGCATCAGCGTTATTTTGCGGATGAAACCGATACGTTCGCTAACAACAAAACCCCCGATACGCCCAAATAAAGTTTGCCCGACTCAACGCCCAGACTGATCGGGATAGTCCTGGGTTAACCAAATCCGTATTTAGGCAAGCTTAACCGTTCCAAATCAGTTATAGTCGATTGCACGCGCCTGATGGCAAGATCCAGTGTTAAGCTGACATGTCCCTTCTGTTTTTCAATATAGGCTACGATCTTTTTAGCAGTAGCAGTGCCCAGTTTGCCGCTAAATGTCATGATTTCGGCTGCATCAATGATTTCCCGATCAAGGGCTGTAAACCCCCATTGCCCGTTTTCAAGGCAACCGTAAATAAAATAACCATGCTCACCGGAAACTCTGTGTTTGACTTTAATAAGGGTGGGCCCATCACGGGTAAGGTCCTGACTGATACTGTTGAGTTCCTTGTCAGTTATTTTCCCCGGTTCGGTATTCACTTGGATAAGGTTTAAATGAATGTAATTCAGACACGCCTTGTCATCGTCGCTTTTAACCCCCAGATTGTCGAGCAGATGTTCAAGGATAAGCCATTCAGGAGGACAGGTACCCTCCAGGGTATGCATCGCAAACAGCCCATCGCAATCGATGAGATAAGCACGGGGCAGGCCATTATTCCCTTCCTCTATCAAGACGTTATCGCATTTAAAATCACCATGATAAAATCCCAGCTCATGCACCCGCTTTATTTCCTTCAAAACCGCAAGAACGATTTTAGCGTAAGCTAATCGCTCCGTCGCTTCACTCAGGCAGGAAGGAAACTGATACAACACCGAGGTCAGCGGTTTACCCGGCAGACAAGGTAATATCAATCGGATACCCGAATCAACGACCAACACGCCCACGTGATCAGGGTGAATCTGATTCCATTTGTGTAACTCCGCTTCATAATGGGCCCGGTGCTTGTTAATCAGCTCCTTGTCATTCAACTCCTCTTTATCACCTCGCCAATATGCTGGTTTAGGCTGCTTAACCACATATTTGACCTGTTGTGACGAACCAAAAAAACGGCTGTAGGCTGTATAACCAAACGGGGTTTTGCTTTTTGGATGGTATTTACCCTTCTCATCTTCAATGGCGGAATCGTAACCATCCGTTGCAAAGTGGTATGTCAATTTTTCTTGCATGATTTAAATCTCTATCGGGTCTGTAAACACATGTTCCTGACGGAAACTGATATTTTCAGATTCAATTAAGCGCTGATTGATTCAGAAGAACCATGACCTGGACACCGGTATTGGAGAGGACTGCTTGCTTAACGCCTTTTCACAAAAAGACCGCCCCAACCTCGACAACAGTGTCCAGGCAGCGCATCATCATCCTGTGTGAGAATAAATTTGACATACGAATCAAAAATTGGAAATTAAACCTCATGCTATGTATTTTTGTTGACCACGTCAACAACTAAATTAGCAATCATAACCCTGACTCGGCAGAAAACAACCGTTGAGTTCAGCTGCGAAAGAAAGATACAATTTGACACCATTGGTGCGGAGAGTTGATGTGATAATCAATATAATTGGCGCAGGCCGTGTAGGACAAACCCTTGCCTGGCTGTTATCCAGAGAAAATACCGCTGAAATAGGCTATGTCTGTAACCAAACTGAGGCCAGTGCTCGGGCGGCGTTGCAATTTATAGGGCAAGGGACAGGGTGTGCCCGTACCGAGGAATTGCCCCCTGCGGACATCACCTTCATCACAACCCCCGATGACTGCATTGCCAGGGTTTGCGTGGCCCTAAGCCAAAGCCGGTTAAAACCCGGCGGGATTGTTGTTCATTGCAGCGGCGCATTAACCAGCGACACCCTTCAAGCTGTGAGGGAGAAAGGCTGTTTTGCCGCCAGCATTCACCCCATGCGCAGTTTCGCGAGCCCCACGCTCAGCGTGCAGGAATTTCGCGGCACCTACTGTGCGCTGGAAGGGGATTATCCCGCCATTGCGGTACTTGTGCCACTGTTTAAGAGCATCGGTGCCATGGTTTTTTCCATCGACAAGACGAAAAAGCCCCTGTATCACGCAGCCGGTGTTTTTGCGTCAAATTACCTCGTTACCCTGTTCAGTCAAGCCTTATCCTGCCTTGAGGATGCCGGCATAGACAACGCCGTTGCAGTCGGTGCTGCTTTAAATTTAATGAGCGGTACCCTTCGTAATTTGGAACAGACACAATCACCCCCTTTATCCCTCACAGGTCCCATCAAACGCGCCGATACCGAAACCATTCTCAATCACTTGCGGGTTTTGCCGGAGGATAAGCACCGGCTATATTCGGTATTGGGGCAGGCAACCTTGCCCTTAACCACATTAAGCGCGGAACAAAAAAACAATGTCATTGAGGCGTTGAACACTTAACCGCCGCGTCCGGTTAAGAACCAGACTGGGCGCGTGAATGCGTTATTTTGGGTAAAATGTCCTCAATGGGCAACCCCATCACATTGTAATAAGACCCCTCAATACCGCTGACAAACGTATCGCGAACACACTGAATACCATAGGCACCCGCCTTATCGAAGGGATCGCCAGAATCAATATAGTGCGTTATTTGCTCATCTGTTAACGCATGAAACGCAATGATGGTGGTTGCACAATCAACATACCAGCGTTGTTCAGGTAAAAAAACGAGTGCATAACCTGTATGGACTTCGTGCGTATTACCGCTTAGCTGACGGAGCATCCTGTACGCATCATTTGGGTCACGAGGTTTTTCCAGAATATGATCCTGATAAGCCACTGTCGTGTCTGCCGCCAAAATCAAATCTGCCTCATCAGGTGCTACCCGCGACAAGACAGCCTCTGCCTTTTCCTTTGCCAGACGCGTCACGTAGGCTTTCGCCGCCTCATCACTGTGCGGCACTTCGACTATGTCAGCCGGCATGACTTCTGCGCTCAGCCCGTGTGCCTGCAAAATCTGAAGCCGTCTGGGTGAGGCGCTGGCCAAAATAATTTTAAATGGGTGCATTGTTTGCCTGGAGCAAATTGAGCGGATGGTCATTATGGCATGATTGCTTTTTAAAACAATCAGTCGCTTGCCGTTCTCTTATTAAACGGCCAGCGCACATTAAATTGGTTTCGGGCTTTTAAACATGTGGAGCAGACTTTTATCCCTCACATGAGCTATCCACTCTAAAATTAGAGCAACTATAAAGCGGTCATTGAGCTTGCAAATTACAACTGTAGCGTGAGACATAATGAATTAAAATCTTTGATTAATCCTTCCATAACAGGCCCCAGATATAATCGTCTCACGCTGGCCACCCCATTGTAATAAAATTGTAAATTTTGTATCAAACAGCACCACTTCTGGTCAAATTTGATACTATTATGCTCTTTGCGTTAATAGGGCGTGACAACAATGAATGGCTTAAAAAACTATTTTATGGCCTGTGCATTTGCAGGCGTGGGGTTGTTGGGATCAGGGCTAGCCCACGCCTCCACCCCTGACGCGGTAGGCCTGGTGATCCTATCCGATCCCCACGTGGATGTGAAATTGAAGAAATCCTCGGCCATCAATCCCGCCCATGGCGTTTCTGAAGAACTAGACCAACGAAGTTATGAGACGCTGGTTTCTAAAATTGGGGGTTACATCGACTCCAATCCGGAGAAAACCCAGGCTGTTATTCTATTAGGTGATTTATCGGCTCATAATGCCTATCATCAAAAACCACAACGGCCGATATGAGTCTGGTCTTTGAAAAATATTATGAAAAATTAAATCCTACCCCGCTGTTTTATGTTTTTGGGAACAATGATTCACCCCAACGCGATTACGGCCCCTTCCGCAGTGGGGATAAATCGGCTTATCGCTTGTTTGGCTCAATCAATGGCCTGGGTGATTTATATCCACTGCTGTCACATGCCCCTTTCATGGGACGCCTTGTGTCGCAGAAGAAAATACTGACAAAGGGTATTACAGTGCTTACATGGGTGATCATCTGAAGCTGTTGTCGTTAAACAGCGTATTATTTGTCTCAAGGCCGGGCTTCTCTCCTTCCAGAGACGGTGATGCAGCGGAGCTTGCCTGGTTAGCTGATCAAATCAAAACCGCCCAGGCAAACCATGACAATGTCATCTTGGCCATGCACGTACCACCTCAACAATGGGAGGCAAACTATTTGAACTCGTTTAAAACCATTCTTAAATCCTACCCGCAGGTTGTTGTCGGCATGTTGGCTGCCCACACGCATTTTGATGAAATTCATGCATTCAAACTGACCAGTGCTGGCAAAACCGTTATTATTCCGGTCGTTTATTCAGCCGGCTTGGGGACTGACCATGGCAACGCCTCCTCCTTTAAAACCATGACATTCAGCAGAGCCAGCAAGACTGGCCCCTGGTTCATCAAAGACTATGTGACCTTTAATTTTACGGGTAAAAATGCTGGCTCAAGCACCATGAATAAATACTACGATTTTGATCAGACTTTTTGCGCCCATGGTTCCAGCAAGAGCGTTGCCCAGTGTCTGCAAAGCCATATTCAGGGCAATAAATTTGACAGCAAGGCCAGCAGTCTCTTGAGCCAACATTACACAGCAGGCAATCCGAACAACCCACAATCCATCAATCCTTCATCCCGATGGGTTGTTAGCTTTTAGGTTTGCAGTGTTAACCCAGACCATCGACTGGATGCCGCGGACAAACCGCGGTACGTAGAGAAAACCAATAGAACAATCAATCCCATTTTGCTTCATTAACTATACTTTGATAAAACGTTGCATTGAAAGGGAAAGCATGACAACGTCAAAACTGACCAAATCCAAATTCCGCCTGGCGTTGGATTGCCCGACCAAACTCTATTAGGTCGATAAACCGCAGTATGCCAATCGGTTGACCGATGATTCATTTTTGAAAGTATTGGCTGAGGGCGGATATCAAGTCGAGGCCCTGGCGCGTTGCTATTTTCCGGATGGGATTTACGTGAAAACCGCAGGTGATGAATCACTTTTTGAAGCCACGAAGCGGCAACTGCAAAAAGCCTGTGTTACCCTTTTTGAGGCCGAAATAGCGTATCAGGGGTATTTAGTGCGTACTGATATTCTTATTAAACAGCATAATCATTTAAAGTTGCTTGAAATTAAAGCCAAATCCATCGGTATAGATGAACTCAAGACCCTTGAATCGAAAAAGGGGGCTATCAGCACCAAATGGAGACCTTACCTTGCTGACGTCGCCTTTCAGAAATGGGTTCTTAAACAGGCTTTTCCCGAGTACACCATCTCAAGCCACCTCATGCTACTCGATAAAGACAGCCGCTGCCCTACCGAAGGTTTGCATCGCAAATTCTTACTGATACGGGATAAATCAGGTAAACCGGAGGTAAAACAAGTGCAACCCCTGACAGAGGAGGACTTATCAGTTCGCTTACTGAAAGAAGTAAATGTCGATGATCTTACTGACGCCATTTGGTCTGAATGTGCGGCTGGACGCCCTTTCAGCGAACGGTTTGACGAATTTAGCCGGGATTATTTTGCCGGCTTAAAAACACCGCCTGTCCCCAAAAAGGCCTGCGGCAAATGCCAGTTTAAAACCCAGGCCGAAGAGGAAGCACAAGGCCTGTTATCCGGATTTAAAACATGCTGGCAAGAGGCGCTTGGATATAGTGACCGCGATTTTCTTGAGGCCACTGTTCTTGAATTGTGGAACTACCGAGGCAAGGAAAAATGCCTGCAAAAAGGAGTCATCAAATTGAAGGACCTCCGTGAAGAGGATTTCTCAGGCTGTGACGATGGCAGGCCGGGCTTATCAGCAAAAAAACGCCAATGGCTCCAAATCGAAAAAGCCAAGAATCAGGATAATACCCCCTGGATTGACAGCGACAACTTGCGCGATGAAATGAAGTCCTGGGTTTATCCCCTGCATTTCATCGATTTTGAAACGGCGATGTTAGCCATACCGTTTAAAAAAGGGGCGCGCCCTTATCAATGCTTTGCGTTTCAATTCTCTCACCACATTATGGATGAAGAAGGCCGCGTATCGCACGTGGGTGACTATTTAAATGCAACACCGGGGATTGATCCATCCCTTGATTTTATCCGCGCATTAAAATCGGAACTAGAGAACGATTGCGGCACGGTTTTTCGCTACAGCAACCATGAGAACAGTTACTTAAATAACATCTTGAGTGAGCTGTCGAATGCGCTGGAGACTCCCCATGATTTAGGGGAGCTGGCAGCCTTTATTCAATCAATCACCAAATCCTCTGCCAAAAGTAAAACGCATTGGGTAGGCTCGCGATGCATGGTCGACTTGTGTGACTTGGTGAAACGGTATTATTACGATCCGTTAACCCATGGTTCTAATTCCATTAAACACGTCCTGCCCGCCATTTTAAACCGTTCTACTTTTTTACAGCAGCAATACAGCCAACCTGTTTATGGCAGCCCTGGCGGGATACTGAGCCGGAATTTCATTAACCGGCAATGGATTGTGTATGACCAGGGGCTGATTAAGGATCCCTATCTTTTGTTAGAACCGCTGAATAAGGAAGCGCCTAATGAGGACATCGAATGGCTGTTTGAAAACGAACACTTAAAAGAAGGCGGCGCGGCGATGATTGCCTATGCCAAACTGCAATTTACCGAGATGAGTGATTTTGAACGGCGAGCGCTTGAAAAAGCCTTGTTAAAGTATTGTGAACTGGATACGTTGGCGATGGTGATGCTGGTGGAAGGATGGCGTGACCTGGTGTTATAAAACCAATGATTCTTTATGCCTTTGATAGCCCGCGCAACAGCCTGTATAATCCTGATATTGCAAATCCGCGGCTGGACACAGCCCAACGAAAGGATACTATGTTTCGTTCCATTTTTATCTTAACCCTGATGACGTTCAGTTTAATCGCCGAAGCTACACTTCCTGCCGATCCAATCCAGCGCTGTCTCGATGTCAGACGGCTCGCAGACTATACCAACCGGCAGAAAATGGCCGCCAAAGAACCCGGGGTTCTGCGCTTTAAATTTCATAAGATAGCCTCCTCTGAATTGCCATTTGTCAACCTCACCGGCAATATGGATGAGATTATCAGTGCGTTAACCCATCAAATTAAAAACTGCAAAAAAAGCCACGGTGAGTTCCAGACCATCACCATTTCTGGCCGTCAACTGCATCGACAGGACTGGTGCTTACGGACCAACCAAAAAATGTTGGCGCTGGCCAAAGCGGCCAAAGGCAACTTTAAAACCTATTTATCGGCCCTTAAAACGCAATTTGACTGGTATAAAAGTGACGGGTGGCCAGACAATCATGCCGGATTTAAAAAAGGGGAATTCCAATTTACTGCCTATTACGCCCCTGCCGCCATTGAGGCCCACAGCCAGCGGGGCGGTGCATTTTTATACCCTCTCTATGGCAATCCGGGTGTGGTTAATGCCGCATTGGAAAGTAAACGATTTAAATTAAAAGGCCCGCTGTGCGGCGTTGATCCGCTAACCAAAATACCACACGGATTTTGTCTTAAGCATAAAAATGGCCGTTATTCCGTAGTGCCTGATCGAGAAGAAATTGAACACGGGGCCCTCGATAAACGCTACATCATTGGCTACGTGAAGGATCCTAATGATCCGGCTTTTTTAATGGTAGAGGGTTCTGGTTCCTTAGTCCTCGATGGGCAATTACTTCACGTTAATTATGCAGGCGCTAACGGCAGGCCGCGCACCATGCTGGGTCGTATAGTCCAATGTGCACAAGATCCAACCTGTGGCGGCAACCTCGATACCATAGAACGTTGCGCCAAGGATCCAAAATGCCATGATGAGGCTAAATTACGTTGCAACCTGGCGCAGGAAATCAAGCAAAGTGCCGCATCCGAGAAGCAAATTCGTCAATATTTAAATAGCCTTAGCCCACGCCAGGCAGATAATTTACGCAATCGCGATCAAAGCTATGTCTTTTTTGCCAAAGAAAACGGGGGGCCTTATGGTTCAGAAAACATTACCCTCACGCCCCATGTTTCCTGCGCAACCGATCACAAGGTGATCCCGGTGGGCATGAGTTTTATTTACCATTGCAAAAATAAAACCGCCTGGTGTGTAGCCCAGGACACCGGCGGAGCTATTGTCGGTGCCCATGTCGATGTGTACAAAGGTGAAGGGGACTTAGCCGGCATCGAAGCCAATGAAATCAATCATGCCGGTACCTTGTTTTTGGCGTTGCCTAAAAAGGGATAGTATGAAATTGGCAAATTCAGGCCATGAATTTGCCGGATATTCTCAACTGGACGTTCTAGCCCGTGCCTCAGTCCGGGATCGCCGTTGCCGATAATGGGTTTTTTTACCGCTTGTATCCAAACCCTGACGATTAAATGAAGCCGGCTTTTTCAGAGGAGCGGGGGTGACGGTAATCCCCCCATATTTAACTGACATCAAAAATAGAGGTTTAAGCAGCTACTAAAGCCAGCTTCTGCCTT
>NZ_LNYA01000034.1:12639-12846 GCF_001467615.1 Legionella erythra
ACGGCCAAATGGGATGAGCAGTATCCGTCTATCAGCGCCTCCTGGCGCAGGGATTGGGAGCGAGTCATTCCATTTTTGATTATCCAGCGGATATTCGACCGGCGATTTACACCACCAATGCGATTGAGTCATTGAATATGGTAATCCCCCCATATTTAACTGACATCAAAAATAGAGGTTTAAGCAGCTACTAAAGCCAGCTTCTGC
>NZ_LNYA01000034.1:12856-16909 GCF_001467615.1 Legionella erythra
ACTAGTATCAGCCATCCATTGATACCTTCAAGACTCTTTTCCTTGCCCATAAGTGTCTCAAATATAATGCATGTTGCATAAATTAGATGCTGTATTTTTTAATATTAGGTTACATATGGGATTTTGCCAATAATTGAATATGAAATGACTATTAATTTTGAATAAATGTGTTCATTAATTTCTCTATTATTTCGTGTAATCTTTCTCGAGTTAAACATCTAAAGACTTGGTTTGGAATCGTTCGGACTCGGATTTCAACTTCTTCATTATTTCGAATCGGGAGAGGTTTGCTATATGAGTGTTTAAAAAGAGTAATTTGAAAACCATTATTTGATTTTTCTATCTCCCCAGAATAATGTGGCTTTTGTCTTAGGTAATCATCCATAGATTGCCTAGCCTCATTTATGTCCATGCCAATCCTCCTAGTTGTTTTATCCCTAATCTAGGTATAATAGTTAGTTTGGTTGCAAGTGGGGATTAAATCAAAATATAGCTTAACAGATTCCAGATACCGGAAGTCAGACTACTTTTGATTTTGGGGTTTCGATGATTTTTTAGGCTTTGCTTTGGATTTTAATGAAGCTAACTCCACTCGACGTTTTTCTTTCTCATCTGGTATGATATACAAATGATTGAGAACTTCTTTAATTACCTCAATTAGAAAACGAATTGTCGGGCCATCAAAATCCTCCCAGTCGTTTTCATGCAATTCTTGACTGGTCAAAATATGTATTGCTTTTAACTCATTTAAAAGCTCAGAATCAATATCTTTATGCTTTTGTTTTAAAAGTTCTATTCTATAATCGTGAGAGTGGAAATCACCTGCATTATTAATATCCGGTATACCTTCATGTTGTAATAACTTATAAATTGCTTTTCTCAATCCTGCAGATGCTCCTGTAATTAGGTTATTTTTTACAGAGTTATACGATTCACTTAAAGGTTTTCTGATGGAAGTAGGGACTCTTTCATCTATAATAAAAAAAGAGGATGGTTCATTATAGTAAAATAAATCATCAAGTTCAGATATCGGACTACCATCTTTGTCCAGTATATCCCCATAAGTTAATATTCCGCCCTCTTTTCTTTCATTTGCAGTGGGCCTTCCATGCTCTGGGGAAAAGCGAAAACTGTATTTTCCATGGCGATTGTTGTTTAACGCGATGTTGTATGCGCTAATATGAAAAGAGTCTTTTTGGCAATCATCATCTGAGCATGTAACAACATAAAAATAAACAGTCTTACTATTTGAACTATCAAAAGAACCGTGGTCTGTCACATAATAACTTACATTTCTTCGATTGCAGAATGGGCAATTATAAACTTTATCATTGATAAAGTACTTCATATCCTTGTGTGACTGGTCATGTCCTGACATGATATCTTCCTTTATAATCTGTCTACATTGCGTCTACATGACTTTTTCGAACTTTCTAAAAACTACCGTAACTACATGATTTTATTGGTGGGCCCACTAGGACTTGAACCTAGGACCAACGGATTATGAGCCCTCATCCTTTGAAATAACTCGTTGATTTTAAAGTAATAATTTGTCGCGCGATACCACTACAAATGTCGTACGATGTATAACAGTGTCGTACTCAAACACGCAAATCTCACGCAAGGATATTTTAGCTACTTTATTGAAATTTTATATTGGAAAAGCCATTTTAATGCTTTCATGCGTTGTGCCGCGCAAATGTCTCTTAACACTACTTAAGCTGTTCAAAATTCCAAAACTAAATTACCTAAACATAAAGCCCAAGACCTAAGACAATTTACATAACTTCATTTTAGGCTTAGTAATCTCTTTAATAAATTAATTTAGCTCTGCTCGCGTTTATTTCATTTTTTAGTTCACGAAGCCTAAAATCAAGCCCAATTAAAAATCCTGCAATTCCAGCACAAATCACTGTGTATTTGTTTACTTCAAAACCATAAACTATTGAGGCGGAGCAGCTACCTAGAATAGTAAGAACGCAAGACCAGAAAATACCCACTACATCACCTTTATTCTGTAACATATTGTGCAGAGTATAACAATGTCGTGCTCAAACAGGCAAATCTCACTCAAGCATATTTTATCTACTTTTTGGCATTTTATTGGAAAAGCCATTTGATACAAATATTCGTTATTTATTTGTAATTAACGAAATAATGTATCATAATTTAAATATGAAGACAGAGGTCAACAATAAACAAAAAGTACTCCAGATGGCTAGGAAAACGGGTGTTGTTAGAATGTCCGATCTAACCAAGGAGGGGATCACTAGAGCGACCGTTTCAAGGCTTGTTAGCGAAAACAAACTTGAAAAACTCGCTACCGGGCTCTATTGCCTGCCCGAGACTGAGTTTTCAGAAAAGGAAAGCCTGATTATTATAGCAAGCCGAGTACCTCAAGCAGTATTTTGCCTGCTATCTGCTTTGCAGATCCATGATCTAACAACACAGCTACCTCGAAAAGTATGGATAGCTATGCCAAAAGGCAGTCATACACCAAAAATGGATTATCCACCGGTAAAAATGGTGCAATATTCAGATGAAGCCTTTAGCGAAGGAATTGAAATTATAGAATCAGATAATATTAAACTAAGGGTGTATAATCTGGCCAAGACAATTGCAGATTGTTTCAAACACCGCAATAAAATTGGCCTTGACGTGGCCATTGAAGCGCTCAAAGAAGCTTATTCAAAAAATAAAGTAACAGTTGATGAACTATGGCATTATTCGAAAATTTGTCGCGTTGCAAACGTAATGCGTCCTTATATTGAGGCAATTCAATGACAAAAAATATTGGTGAGTCCATACGCTCACGTTTGAAAAATATAGCTGTTAAAGAAGGTTCTGATTTTAATGCGGTATTGACTCGTTATGGGCTGGAGCGTTTGTTATATCGCATTGGAGAATCAGAATATTCTAATCAGTTTTTGTTGAAGGGTGCTTTATTGTTTAACCTATGGTATGACATGCCCCATCGCCCAACTAAAGATATTGATTTATTGGGGTTTGGTGATAATGATCTAGCGTATATTAAACAAACGTTCAGTAAAATCTGTAGCATCTCAACAGATGATGGCATAAACTTTTTATCTGAATCAGTGACGGTAGGCACTATCAAAAAAGATGGAGGCTATACTGGAGCAAGGGTTGAATTATTTGGGGAGTTAGCTAAAGCAAAGATTAAAATACAAATTGATATTGGCTTTGGTGATGCAGTTACACCTGGTCCAATAGATGCTCATTATCCCGTGCTTCTTAATGATCTTCCTGCCCCTAAGATCCGTACTTATCCAATTTATACGGTAATCGCAGAAAAATTGCATGCTATTGCATTATTAGGCATGACGAATAGTCGATTAAAAGACTACTTAGATCTTTATGTATTATTAAGTAATGAGCAGTTGGATAATCAAGTCCTGGCTCAAGCCATACAAGCTACATTTACTCGCCGAGGCATGACAGTTCCAGAAGTGCTACCTATTGGACTAACTGATGAGTTTGCGAATGACCCAACTAGAGAGTCAATGTGGAAAGCTTTTTTGAGAAAGAATGAACTAGAGCAGAAACCATTAACAGAAGTAATTACTGTAATCAGAAACATGATCCAAATGTCATTTTCTGTGGCAAAGTAAGGATCTTGATTGTGCTGATGAAATGCCATCTAATAACTGCAGTAATAACTATGCAAATTGTTAATCTACACGTCTCGTTAGTAAAAAATTTTCGGGTATGTCCGCTTTTGACTCGCTATTATCCCAATAATATTGCGCCACATGCTTGTTCCTAAAAGTTTCTAGTGGCAGGGGATATTTAGCATAAGGGTTGTGAAAAATATACAATCCGTCAAGTAAATGTTCAGAATAATTTTCATTTTTCGAAGTTTTGAATATAGGCTTCATGCCAGCATTACCAGGATGGTGCATAGTCACAAATTGAAGTCGCTTATCTTTATTATTAGCAAGTGCTCTAATTTTCCCCCATGGGTAATCCCCCCATATTTAACTGACATCAAAAATAGAGGTTTAAGCAGCTACTAAAGCCAGCTTCTGCCTT
>NZ_LNYA01000034.1:16919-42025 GCF_001467615.1 Legionella erythra
CCTGGCTATTTCTTTTGCCAATTCATCTATATCTTCAGTCATAGTTCTTCTCATCATATTGTCAACACTATCCAGCGCCGACAGATTATATACTATGACTAATTACACAAAATTATTTACAGACCCCTAGTGCTTGAAGCACACCAACTATAACTAATGCCCATGTCAAGCTCACCATTCTCTGGGAGTTTTTATCTTCTGCATCTGCAAGTTTATTGGACGTTTCGATAAATTTTTCTGTAGATTGTTTCAATTGTTTGGCTAATATAAGCAAAGAAATAACCTGTGAATGATTTATATCTTTCGTTATAGCGGTGTGTGAGTAATCAATTAGTTTTTTTTCATCTTCTGTTGCATTTATTTCATTAAGGATACTGGCTATTGCATCCTTTGTTATTGAATCCAAGAGTCCTCTCCTTTTTCAATTTAGGCCAAGCTAAAGTTTAAGAATGCTAGCATTTGCATAATGAGACCGCGAAAGTAAGGGTAGATACTGTCTAAAGGTAATAACCATTTAAGTCAGTATCTACCCTTACTTTAGTTATGTAAAGTAGTAGTAATAGGATAAAATTCTAATAAATATCGGATGTAATATCCTGTTGGTATTAATTATTGGTTTTATGGTGCCTTAGGGAGAGAACCTTCTTGATTATCGTCTCTAATTAGGAAGAGTTAGTTGGGGAATAGGTTATGCATATACGTAGGCTGTGCTTAAGACACGCTATTTGCTTTTTAGTTTAGTATAGTCGGCAAACGATATGACATTATCTGGTGCTTTAGCAATCCCTGCCTCAATTTCGTCAAAATTTAGATCATCGATATCGATATCAAATGGGAATCTCCATAATTGACTATTCGCTTGTCGATATTGGCTAATAGTGTGGTCAATGATTTGTTCATCTAAATTGGCATAACGTGATAGCCAGGTACTAAACAGTATTTCAGTTGGAAATATGTAATCTTTATCTTGTTTGCGTTTACGAGGGGTGTCGTTGTGTCTTAAATCGCTAATGAATAGCTCCTCTTCAGTTGGATCATCGTCTTCCCATCGATGGTGTTCATATTGCAGATTCATAAGTGCATCATTGATATGTGCTTGTACTGAGCGATCACCTCGTTGAACAAATGCATATTCATGGTGGTTTTCTAGGAATGTCTTCATACTTGTTTCAAGCATTGTTTCATCCAGTCCACCCATATTAATAACAGCTATAATATGAAGACCGAACCTTTCATGAAATTGCTCAAGAAAATTTTCGATATTTCCTTTTCTTAGCCTCCAAAAAAGCATACAAAAACGGGAGTCCGAATCCATTGCTAGTAAGACATTTTTGTGCCCCAATTTTGTTACATGAACCATCCAGTGCCACTGTTGCTGATCGTGCAAAATAGGTTCTTCAGTAAGAGCTAACTTTGGAGTTGGTGACATGGGGGATGTTTTCTTGCCTTTACGGATTGATGTGAAAAAATCTGCTGCAGCTTTGGTACAATTGAAAATTAGCATAAGGATCCGCTTCTTATCGATTTGGGCTTGAGATTACCCATTTAATAATTTCCACTGTTTTTTCTGTCTACATTGCGTCTACATGACTTTTTGCGATTTTCTGAAAACTACCGTAACTACTTGATTTTATTGGTGGGCCAACTAGGACTTGAACCTAGGACCAACGGATTATGAGTTATTTATAAATTTAAAAAATATTCTTCGAACGTTACCCCAACCTTCGACACATATTCGACACGTAAAATTTAAGGTTTGATTGAATTTGGCCAAAACCCAGACTGGATTTGGCTCCCCGGACAAGACTCGAACTTGTGACCTAATGATTAACAGTCATCCGCTCTACCGACTGAGCTACCGGGGAATAGGGCGGAATCTTAGAACGATTCCGCCTGGTGGTCAAGAGGTTATGGGAAATTTTTTTGTTATTTACAAAAGCGCGCTAAACGATCCATGGCATCGCTGATGATGTCCATGCTGGTGGCAAAAGACAGGCGGATGCAGCCCTCATTGCCGAAGGCGGAGCCGGGTACCAGGGCTACGCCTGTGTCCTTTAACAGTTTTTCGGAAAACGCCATGTCGTTGACGTACCCTTTTCGCTCAATAACCGCCTGGACATTGGGAAATATATAAAACGTCCCGTCCGCAGGAATGGTTTCGATGCCGGGAATGGCTTCAAGGCGTTCGACAATATAATCATGGCGTTGATGGAAGGCTTTAACCATCTCCTGCACGGTTTCCAGCCCCCCGTTTAAAGCAGCCACTGCCGCACGCTGGGCAATGGAGCAGGGGTTGGAGGTCGATTGCGATTGCACGGTTTTCATGGCGTTAATCAGGGCTGCAGGTCCTGCCGCATAGCCTATGCGCCAACCGGTCATCGAATAGGCTTTTGATACGCCATTCAGTACGATAGTACGCTCATACAGTTCCGGGCAGGCATTCAAAATATTGCAGAAAGGCTGTGACCAGATGATGTGTTCGTACATGTCATCCGTGGCGATAAGAATTTGTGGATGCTGTTTCAAGACCTCACCCAGGGCTTTCAATTCAGCTAAACTATAAGCAACACCCGAGGGATTGGATGGGCTGTTGATAAAGATCATTTTAGTTTTCGGTGTAATCGCTTGCTGCAGCTGTTGTGCCGTTATCTTGTAATGTTGTGCGGGAGTTGAGGGAATAATCACCGGGGTGCCGCCAGCCAACAGGACGATGTCCGGATAGGAAACCCAATAGGGCCCAGGGATTAAAACCTCGTCGCCTTCTTCAATGAAAGCCTGACAAAGGTTAAAAATGCTTTGCTTACCGCCGACAGAAACGAGGATTTGATTCAGTTGGTACTCTAACTGGTTATCACGCTTGAATTTGTCGCGTATGGCCTGCTTGAGTTCGGGAATACCGTCTACGGCCGTGTATTTGGTGAAGCCCGAATGGATAGCAGCAATGGCAGCTTCTTTAATGTGACGCGGGGTATCAAAATCAGGTTCGCCGGCGCCCAAGCCAATGACATCCAGGCCGTCTGCTTTCATTTGCGCGGCCTTGGCGGCGACAGCTAATGTGGGTGACGGCTTGACTTGCTGCACACGGCCAGCTAGTGTGATATTCATTTTTAAACTCCTATGCTAGGATGTTAACTGTCTGCCTTAATTTTAGGCAATTACAACACCCGGTTTACTCGTATGAAAAACGTTTTTAAACTTTATGCCGATTATCAACCCGCTGGCGATCAACCCACCGCCATTGCCTCGCTCATCGACGGCCTGCAATCGGGGTTGGCCCGTCAGACGCTGCTTGGGGTGACCGGTTCGGGTAAAACCTTTACCATTGCCCATGTCATTCAAGCCATGAAAAGACCGGCCTTGATTATGGCACCGAATAAGACCCTGGCGGCGCAGTTGTACGGTGAATTCAAAGCGTATTTTCCCGATAATGCCGTTGAATATTTCGTCTCGTATTATGACTATTATCAACCGGAAGCGTATGTCCCTTCATCCGATACCTTTATTGAAAAAGACGCTTCCATCAATGAGCACATTGAACAAATGCGCTTATCAGCGACCAAAGCGCTGATTGAGCGGCGGGATGCCATTATTGTCGCCACAGTATCAGCAATTTACGGTTTGGGTGATCCGGATTCCTATCTGCGTATGGTATTACATCTTTCTCGCGGAGAACAATGCGATCAACGTAAAATATTAAAACGACTTGCCGAAATGCAATACATCCGCAGCCAGGTTTCTCTGGAGCGGGGGCAATTTCGTGTGCATGGCGACATCATTGATGTGTTCCCCGCCGACTCTGAAAAAAGTGCGGTTCGCATTGAATTGTTTGATGATGAAGTCGAAAATCTGTCCTTTTTTGATCCATTAACCGGTGAAGTGCTGCAGCGTGTGCCGCGCGTGACGGTTTTCCCCAAAACCCACTACGTCACACCAAGGGAGCGTATTCTGCAAACGGTCGACTGGGTGAAAGAGGAGCTGAAGGAGCGGGTTGACTATTTTACCCGCGAAAATAAACTCCTGGAGGCGCAGCGTTTGCAGCAGCGCACCTGTTTTGATATTGAAATGATGCTGGAGCTGGGTTATTGCTCCGGGATTGAAAATTATTCGCGTTATCTGTCAGGACGCAATGAGGGGGAGCCGCCGCCGACCTTGTTTGATTACCTGCCGCCGGATGCGCTGCTGGTTATTGACGAATCACACGTGACGGTACCGCAAATTGGCGGCATGTACCGCGGCGATCGCGCCAGAAAAGAAACGTTGGTCAATTATGGTTTTCGCCTGCCTTCAGCCCTTGATAACCGGCCGTTGCGTTTCGAAGAATTTGACAGCCGCTCGCCGCAGACCATTTATGTTTCCGCCACACCGGGTCCCTTTGAACAGGAGCAGGCCGGCAATGTCGCCGAACAGGTGGTGCGACCCACCGGATTAGTCGATCCCCAGGTCGACATTCGTCCGGTGAGAAATCAGGTCGATGACCTCTTGTCTGAAATTCATACTGTCGTCAGTCAGGGCGAGCGTGTGCTGGTTACCACATTGACCAAGCGGATGGCTGAGGATTTGACGGATTATCTGCGCGAACACGGTGTCAAAGTCCGTTACCTGCACGCGGACATCGACACCGTCGAGCGTGTGGAAATTATCCGCGATCTTCGTCTTGGCGAATTTGATGTGCTGGTGGGTATTAACCTGCTGCGCGAAGGATTGGACATGCCGGAGGTGGCGCTGGTGGCTATCCTTGATGCCGACAAGGAAGGTTTTTTGCGCTCTGATCGTTCACTTATCCAAACCATTGGCCGGGCGGCCCGTAACATCAATGGCCGCGCCCTGCTTTATGCGGATCGCATCACCGGCTCAATGCAGCGGGCGATGGATGAAACGGAACGCCGCCGCAAAAAACAGATGGACTTTAACGCCCAGCACGGCATTACTCCGAAAGGGATCCGCAAATCCGTGGCTGATATCATGGAAGGCGCTTATGCCACTAAACGTCAGTCAGGCGGGAAAAAAGCAGAGTATGCGCTTTTGCCGCCGGATCAACTGGCAAAACAGATTAAATTGCTGGAAAAACGCATGCATGCCCATGCAGAGAATATGGAATTTGAACAGGCAGCCAAAGTCCGGGATGAGTTATTAGCGTTAAAAGAACAATTAAAGACGGGATAAGGCCCGAATCAACAAGACCAGGGAGCGTTTATGACAGTAGGTGAATTAAAAAAGGCGTTGCAGGAACTGATTGAAGCGTATCAAAAGATGAAGTGGATGTCAGGAGCGACCCGGGCAACAGGAATTTTGGACGCATTGACTGAGCTTGATGAAACGTCCACTGTGGGGGGAGAAGAAAAAAAGCTCATCAGGCAGATGATTAAATACAATTGGCAGGATGTGGTTGTCATGTTAAAGCCTTCCCAGTGGGAAAGCGATGAAAAAGCGCTGCCGTTAATCCGGTTTCAAGCGCAGCTTGAAACTCAGAAAATGATTCCCCGCAATGACCACCATACCGTCTGTTTTAAAGAAATTATCGCCTGCTTTAATGAATCTCCGGGGCCTGTCAACGCTGAAACGCTTTCCGCTCTCATGCAATCAACCTGCCGGGTTATTGGCTATGCGGAACACTCGGAGGTTGATTCTTACCCGTCGGAGAGGCTTAAACGCCGGTCAAAGAGCCCCTCACCCGGGGCTAAAGCCAATCTGGATATGTCCATCACGTCCATGGCGGCTCTCTTGTATCTGTTGTATTACCAAACATCCGAGGAACAGGCGGAATTAATCCCTTTTCTTATTGATTACCGTGAACAGACGACGGATGAAGAGCGGCGCTCTGAATCGGCCATGCTCCGTTTTTTAAGGAACACCCCCCACCAGGCCGCCCTGCTCATAGAGCAGATGGCACATTGCATCAATTATTCAATTGTATTGAAAGAGAAAGAATTTGAACCCATTCGGGCTTTATTGCCGACTGTGCGCAAAGATTTTTTAAAAGCCCTGTTTCCCGACTTATGGCATATTACAGCCAACCAGCATGGCGGGATTCTAGATACCATTACGCGCAAAGTGGCTTTATGCAATGCCATTACGAAGCAATTTACGGTGCTCAAAATCCCTTTTGATGAGATAGAACCGTTTTGCCGGCAGATTAAATCCGAAAAGGGGATGTTAAGATCGTCCAAAGACAGGGAATTACTGGACGAGAGCCTGCAGCTGTTTAAGCTGGATCAGTATATCGCCCAGCGGGAAAGCGAAGGCGGGGAGTATTTGTTTTTTTCAGGCAATCTGAAACATCGTGCGGCCGTTAAACAAAAACAAAAGCTTTTGGGGGTGCCAGAAAAACTAGGGCCTTTGGAATGGGTAGCGGTTCATCAGGGGCGGCTAGGTGAGTTACAGGGTGAGGCAGAGTCAGAAGCGAATCGTTTAAAGGTATAAGAAAGCCCGACAGGCCAAGATTTTGAACCCTGGGGTTCAAGTGGGGGGCGGATGAGACAGTTCAGGCTTCCCACTCCAGGTGGGCTTGCTCAACACTGTGCTGCAGGATGCTCCCCTGTCAGTGAGTGTTGGTTCATAAATCACTCGCTGCCGGGTTAATTGCAGTATAGCACCGAAGGGTTGTTCCTCACCAGAGTAAAGTAAAATTTACGGTCTTTTTACGGTTAGTCTGGTTGAAGCTCCGGGTTGCCATTGACCACCTGATTGATTTTATTTTCAAGGGAGCTGATGAATTGCGTCACCTGATGACGCTGCTGTTCCTGCAGACGCTGATAGTTAATCAATTCGTGCGTAATGTGCAAGGCGGCCAGTAACAAATTGTTAAAGTCATCCAGTTGCTTGAATTTTCGTTTATTGGCCAGCAATTGATCCTGCAGCTTCTGTGCGGCTAATTGCAGGTTGTCCGTTTCATGCTCAGGGCATTTAATGTCATACGTTTTACTCAATAACCTAATTGAACACGTTTTGGATGTACTCATATCAGTGAGCCTTTCTGGTTACAGCAATTAGCAAATGGTAACAATTTTGGCTTGTGGGGGCAAATCAGTTATTATTAGCCATTTGTTTTAACGAGTTGACCATGCGGGTTGAAAACCATTTGACGAAGCTGCCTGATTATCAGGCTTTTAGCGAAACCATTGCGGCATTGGCTTTGCCGATTTCAAGCAGCGAACTGCACGGCATGATGTGCGGTTACCTGTGTGCCCGTGCCTCGCGTCAGGGGGAAGCGTATTTGCGTGCCTTGACCGTGAACAGCAAGCGAGACGAGGCGACCCGTGCTGCTGCCATGGCTTTGTTCAGCGTCTATGCTTTAAGTGAACAACAGATTAATGCGCTCGATTTTGAATTCCAGCTGCTTCTGCCAGAGGATCATGAACCCTTGCTTTATCGCGCCCAGGCGTTTAGTGAATGGTGCGAGGGATTTATCCAGGGCATGACCCTGGCGGGTGTGGGCTTTGATCAGTTTACCGAGGACGATTCGCAGGATACCCTGCAGCACATCACCGAATTTGCCGAGCTTGATTATGAATCCCTGGATGTGGATGAAGAGGATGAAAAAGCCTTGATGGAAGTCAGCGAGTATACCCGCATGGCGGTACTCAGGCTGCACAGCGATTTACAGGAAGGGACCGATACGGATAATCCTGATGCGGCTCACTAGGTTTGAGCGTTAGTCTAATGAACAAGGAATGGATGATGATTACCCAGCAAGAATACCGTGCGAGACGGCAGAAATTAGCCCAATCCCTGCCTTATGGCGCCGTGGCGATTATTCCTGCGGCTGATGAAGTCCTGCGTAATGGCGATGCCCATTACCGTTTTCGACAGGCCAGCGATTTCTATTATTTAACCGGCTTTAACGAACCGGAGGCGGTGCTGGTTATCGTAGCCGGTCAGGAAGGGGACAGTTATTTGTTTAACCGGCCGCGAAATACCGCTCAGGAGCAATGGACCGGCAAACGTCTCGGCCAGGAAGATGCCTGCAAGGTCCTGAGCATGACCGAAGCCTTTGCGATCGATACATTAAACACCCATTTGCCACAGCTGCTGGCTGACAAAACCGCCATCTACTATGCCTTGGGTAAACATCCGGCGTATGAAGAAAAAATCATACAGGTTCTCAATGAATTGAAAGGCCAGATTCGTCGCGGTGTCAAAGCGCCAACCGCTTTGTGTGATCTGGACCCGCTCCTTAGCGAAATGCGCTTGTTTAAAAGCCAGGTGGAATTGAATTTAATGCGGCGGGCTGCCGGCATTTCTGTCAATGCGCATGTTCGCGCCATGCAGGCTTGCCGCGAAGCGGAATATGAGTACCAGCTGGAAGCGGAGCTGATGCATGAATTCATTAGTCAGGGCTGCCGTGGTCCGGCTTATGACCCCATTGTCGGCAGCGGCGCCAATACCTGCATCCTCCATTACACCGATAATAATCAGCGTTTACGCGATGGCGATTTGGTCTTGATTGATGCCGGCGGAGAGTATGAAAATTATGCCGCCGATATTACCCGTACTTTTCCGGTTAATGGCCAATTCAGTAAAGAACAGCGGGCCATTTACCAATTGGTTTTAGAGGCCCAGCGTGCGGGCATTGCCTGCATTAAACCAGGCTTGCCCTGGAATGCTGTCCAGCAAACCATGGTCAGGATTTTAACCCGGGGGCTTTGTGAACTCGGTTTGTTGGAGGGTGATGTCGATTCGTTGATCACAACGGAAGCATATAAACCGTTTTATATGCACAATTCCGGGCATTGGCTGGGGCTTGATGTGCATGACAGCGGCCGTTATAAAATTGACAACGAATGGCGGCCTCTGCAGGCCGGTATGGTTTTAACCGTCGAACCGGGTCTCTATATCAGTGCCGGGATGCCGGGTGTTGATGCACGCTGGTGGAATATCGGTGTCCGCATTGAGGATGATATACTGGTGACGGCTGACGGCCATGAAAACCTGACGGCTGCTCTGCCAGTCGAAATTGATGAGATAGAGGCGTTGATGCGTGAGTGATGAACAGGTTGATATTTTAATCGTCGGGGGCGGCTTGATTGGTGCGGCCTTGATGCTGGCTTTAGCGAACAGCCCATATCGCGTTATGATTGTTGAAGCGCTGCCTTACAGCACCCGGCTTAAGGATGATTTTGATACGCGTACCTTAGCCCTCTCGCCCGCCAGCGTCACCATCCTTAAAATACTTAAACTGTGGCCCGTGATTAGTCCTGACGCTACACCGATCACCACTATCCATGTTTCGGAGCAAGGCCGCTTTGCCACGACGCGATTGCAGGGCACAGAAGGCACGCCCTTAGGCTATGTCGTCCCTTTGCAGTCGATTCATCGTGCTTTGCACCCTCTGTTGAAACCGCAGCAGGTGTTAGCACCGGCAAAATTGATTGCCTGGGATAATGATCAGCGTCTGGCCATGATTGAAGATGAGCAAGGCTTAAGGCAGATAAAAACGCACCTTCTGATCGCGGCGGATGGCGGGCAATCCACCGTGAGGCAATTATTGAATTTGCCAGTCCGCAGCAAGAATTATCATCAACATGCGGTGATTGCCAACATTGGCTTGAACCGCGATCATCATCAAGTGGCCTATGAACGGTTTACCCGTAATGGGCCGCTGGCGCTCTTACCCATGACCAACCGCCGCTCGGCATTGGTGTGGTGCCTGCCTCCCGCTGAAGCTGAAGCAGTCAGTAGGCTGCCGGAGCCTCAATTTTTACAACGGTTGCAGCAGACGTTTGGCTACAAACTGGGACGGTTTATTAAAGTGGGTCAGCGTGGGGTTTATCCTTTAAAACAGCTCGTCATGCCTGAAACGGCCCACTGGCCCGTTCTTTTTGTCGGCAATGCTGCTCGCACGCTGCACCCCGTAGCGGGGCAGGGGTTTAATCTCGGGCTTCGCGATATGGCGGCTTTGGCACAGGTTATTGTTAAGCAAGGCATTAATCCAGCCATGATGGAGCAATATCAGGCCATGCGCAGCCATGATCAGCGGGCTATCATCCAGTTTACCGATGGATTGGTTTCGCTTTTCGGTAGCCGCATGCCGGGCGTGGGCTTCGGGCGAAATCTGGGCATGATGATGATGGACAATATGCCTTTGTTAAAATCCATGTTGTCACATTATGCTCGCGGCTATGCCGGTGTAGTGCCTGATCTGGCCTGTGGTATCACACTGACGAAAGGAACAGCGCATGCAAGTGATTTATGATGGAGTCGTGATTGGCGGCGGCGTAGTCGGCCTGACAGCGGCTCTGGCAATGGCTGAGCGGCATTTAGCCGTGGCTGTTATTGATGCGGGGGCGCTGACGGCCACCAGCCCGGCACCGGATGTGCGCGTTTATGCCATTAATCAGGCCTCGGAATCCTTGCTGCGCCGCCTGAATGTCTGGGACTTAATGGCCCCGTCACGTTTGTCCCCTTACCAGCATATGCATGTCTGGGATGCAGCCACTGGCGCCAGCATCGATTTTGATGCACGAATGATTGCAGAGAATAAGCTTGGAACGATTATTGAAGAATCGGTGATCAAACAGGCATTACTGCAACGCCTTCAGGAGCAAGGCAGGGTGGTGCTTTTACCGCACCAGGAAATCGTCAAGGTCAATACCGATGCGCCGCAGGTCACTGTATCGAGTGCGACCATGGAATGGGAAAGCCAGTTATTGCTGATTGCTGATGGTGCTAACTCCGCCACCCGGCAAAAATTACGGGTAGAATTAACCTGTTGGCCCTACCACCAGCATGCGGTTATTGCCACGGTAGAAACTGAAAAGTCACACGAACAAACGGCCTATCAGGTGTTTAACCCTGATGGCCCCCTGGCCTTTTTGCCCTTGCCTGATAACCGGCACTGCTCCATCGTCTGGTCTACAAGCCCTGCACGGGCACAGCAACTGGTTGCTATGGATGGAGACCGTTTTAATCAACAAGTGGCGCAAGCCTTTGGAGAGAAGCTTGGAACCGTGACCTTACGCAGTGCGCGATATCAATTTCCACTCATCATGCGTCATGCCAGGCAATATGCCGGTAAAAACTGGCTGTTGTTGGGCGATGCCGCTCATACTATCCACCCGTTGGCGGGATTGGGGCTGAATATTGGTCTTGCGGATGTGTCGACCTGGCTTGATTGTTTAGCCAGCGGGCGCGCCCCGACCTCGCCACGGGTGCTGGCGGCTTACCAGCGTCAGCGCCGGCATGCCGTTTGGCAGAGCATTGCCTTGATGGAAGGGTTAAAAGCGCTGTTTGCCAACCCGTTGCCGCCTGTACAATGGCTACGCGGCCTGGGTCTTAACGGTTGCGATCGACTCATGCTGGTCAAACGATTATTTATTGCTCATGCCGCCGGCAAAAGTCGGGTTAGCTAACGCCTGGGAGCCATTGCCTCTTTAGTATTGCGGCAAAATATGGTTTAATTTTAAACATGATTGTTATCAAGGTTTCATTTCTGTGTCACTTTGGATAAGTTGGCGTCAAATACGACCAGCCTGCACCTTACTCTTCCTGTTGATGCCCGGTCTGGCATTGGCTGCTGTGCCCGCTGCTAATGCGGCATCGCTTTATCGTTGGGTGGATAAACCCGGCGAGGAAGCCATTCGCCTGAGTGAAGCTGAGCAGCGCCTGGCAATGGCTATCGCCAACCCGGAATACATGCTCCATCATTGGGTGGAGTTACCCTTTGCACCGGACGCCAAACACAAAAAAACCCAGCATTTAAGCCTGCGTGAAGCAATCCTCCTCGCCTTGCGTTACAACCCGAACATTAAAAACGCCGAGCTTGACCGTATCATCCAGCGTTACCAATTACGCCTCGCCCATAATGAATTTGAATTGCAATATGCCTTAGCCGGTTCCGCTACCGTCCAGCGTAATCGGTTTGAAGATATCGGTAAAAGCACGAATAAGAGTTTTTTATTGACCCCTGAAGTGGATTTGAAAACCAAACTGGGCACACAATTGTCCTTAAACCTCGAAAACAACGCGACGGCATTCAACAATAATAGCCCGGTTCTTAATTTTTCATTAACCCAGCCTTTACTCAGGGGCTTTGGTCAAGGCGTAAACGAGGCCGCTTTACGGGATGCCATTGACAGTGAATGGTTGAATAAAATCAATTTGCAGCAGGCAGTCAGTGATCAAATTACCCAGGTCATCAGTGCCTACCGGGCATTGATATTAAGTGGAAATAACCTTGAGAATCAGCGTCGCCAACTGGATGAGGCCCGGAAAACATATGATATCAATGAAAAGAAAATCAAGGCCGGCCAGCTAGAGCCTACGGCCAATATTCAGCAGTCTTATCAAATTGAATCCTTAAGTCTGCTGGTGGAGCAGGCTGAAAATGATTTCAAGATTGCCGCACAGGATTTACTGCAGACCATTGGACTTGATCCACAAATGCGGTTGGCGGTTCCCAGTGATGTGATTGTTGATAAAGTAACCATCCCTGATTTAAAGCAGTCCATCGACATGGCCCTTCAGCATAATGTCCAGTTTCTTGCTCAAAAAATGCTGCTGCGGGCGGATAAGAGGGCTTATGAGGTTGCTAAAAATCAGCAGTTGTGGCAACTCGATGTCGGCGCTAATGTGCAAAGCGGTATGGTGACCGATGTCGATGGCAATAATGGGTTTAAGGGGATTTACAATGGCCGTAATACCAGCGAGTCGGCCAATATTACCCTGACAGTCCCCATCCACGATGTCAATCGCCGCAGTCAATTGATTAACGCCAAAGTCAAACTTGAAAAAGACAGGCTTAATCTCATCGCCATGCGGCGGGCGCTCATCACCACCATTACCAATACAATTAATAACATTCAAAGCCAGGCGAAACGCTATGTTCTGGCTGAGAAACAAGTCAAACTGGCGGCGCAATCGTATGCGCTGGAAAAGAAAAAACAGCAGGCGGGCATTGCCAGCGCCCTGGATGTGAGCAACACCCAAAATCAGCTTATCCAGGCACAGGCTGGCCTTATCAATGCCAAAATCGCATACCTTAATCAACTGTCCGATCTGCAGCGTATTCTTGGGACGACGCTTCAGCATTGGCAAATCAAACTCAGGTACGGGGAATGAACATCACGCTAAAATTACTGGGACTTTTACTGACGGCCTTGCTGCTTTCGGCCTGCGGCAAAAAAGAGGTCAAAACGAATCATGTCCAGCATTATGTGGTCAAACCTGAAGCGCTGCACAAGTCACTTTATTTCACGGGGAACATCCAGCCGTTAAATGAGAGCACCCTAAGCAGTCCCATGGATGCCGTCGTTGAAAGCATGAATTATCATTATGGCCAAATGGTGAACAAGGGTGAGGTGGTTGTTGTCTTGAATTCAAGCGAGTTGCAAAAGCAATACAATGAAACCTTAACCGATTACCTCAAGGCCAAAGACAGCTTCAGCATTGCCAAGGCCAAATTCACCGGCACACAGGAGCTCTGGGAGGCAGGGTTACTCTCGAAGAACAATTATTTAAGTGAAAAATCAAGCCTGGATACCGCGCGGGTCACCCTCATGCAGTCAACCCGCAAACTAACCGAGATGCTTGAAAAAATGGATGATCAAAAAGAGCAGAATTTATCGACATTGAGCATTGCCCAATTTGATAAAGTGCGTCAGGCCTTAACGACCCAACATAACCGTATTCATTTAAAAGCACCCGCGACCGGCGTGCTGCTTTACCCGCCCAAGTCCACGGATGAAAAAAGCAGCCGCATTGCTGTGGGCGCTAACATCAAGGCCGGTCAAGTCATTGCTCTGGTGGGTGATTTAAGCGGCATCAGCGTGGAAATCGATGTGCCTGAAATAGACATTGATAAAATTCATACCGGCATGGAGGCGACCATTACCGGTGTGGCGTTGGGTAAACAGGTTTTGCATGGTCAACTGGTGGCGGTCAATGCTCAGGCCTCATTGACCAGTGGTGGCGGCTTGCCTTCGTTTAATGCCATCGTGGAAGTCAAGAATCTTACCCCCGAGCAACGCCGCTGGATTAAAGTCGGGATGAGCGCCAATATCCAGTTGAGTGTCGACAGCGAGACCAGCCTGATGGTTCCGATTGCGGCGATTAAACAGGAAAAGGGTGCGAGTGTGGTCCTCATCCGAACCCCTGAAGGTCAGCTTGAAAAACGGGTGATCACCACGGGGGCGGCTGAAGCGGATAAGGTGATTGTCAACAGTGGTTTGAACGAAGGTGATGTCGTTGAATATGGCTAATCAACCGTTAATTGCAATTCGCCAACTGGTCAAAAGCTATCAAATTGGCGATGTGGTCAGTCAGGTGTTGAAACGGGTATCGCTGGTTGTGGAGCAGGGCGATTTGTTGGCCATTGTTGGGGCCTCCGGTTCTGGAAAATCGACGCTGATGAATATTATTGGCTTACTGGATAAAGCGGATGAAGGCGAGTATTGGCTTAATCAACGCAACATTGCGGGGCTTGATGAAGACGAGCTCGCGGCTTTGCGTAATTTAAAAATTGGGTTTGTGTTTCAACAGTTTAATTTATTGCCGCGGTTTACGGCCCGACAGAATGTGGCTCTGCCTCTGATTTACCGCAATGTTGCGGCGCATGAAATCGAGGAGCGGGTCATGGCTGCCTTAACCCGGGTGTCGATGCAGGACTTTGCTCTGCATCGCCCGACGCAGTTATCCGGCGGTCAACAGCAGCGCGTAGCCATCGCCCGCGCTCTGGTGGGGGAGCCGCAGGTTATTCTTGCGGATGAACCGACTGGTGCGCTTGATTCGCGTACGGGGACAGACGTTATGAATTTATTTTTAAACCTTAACCGCGAAGGCCGCACGATTATCATGGTGACCCACGATGAGCAGGTGGCAGCCCAATGCGCCCGGCGTATTACACTTGCCGATGGGCAGATTGTTTCTGAGAGCCGCCAATGAGTTTGCTCAGCCACGGCCAACAGGCGTTAGTTAATTTAGGCGCTGCCAAATTGCGGTCGTTTCTTGCCGTGTTGGGTATTCTGGTTGGCACGGCCGCGGTGGTCGCCTTAATCAGCTGCGGCCAGTTGGCTACCGAAAAAGCCTTAGCCCAGTTTAAGGCACTGGGTACGGATTTATTGGCTATCGCTGTTTATCAAAAAGAACAAAGCAAATCCCATAGCGAGAACAGCGAAGTCTCTTTACCGGTTTGGCGGCAATTGCCTGATCGTGTTCCCTCGATTGTGAACATCGCCCCGTATGCCACGGCTTACCAGCCCATGAGTTTTGCCGGCCAGACCCTGCAAGGCGCGATTATCGGTGCGGATGAATCCCTGAAAAACATTATTCATATTGAGCTGGCGCAAGGCCATTTTATTTCCTTTGTCGAGACCTTTGAGCATTATTGCGTGATTGGCGATGGCATCGCCAGGCAAATAAAGCAAGTCACCCAGGATGACCCCATTGGCAAACAACTGCAAATTGGCCGGGCGCTTTATACCATCATCGGTGTGGCCAAGCCCTGGCAGGAAAATGGCTTTTTTAATGAAGACATCAATCAGGCGGTGATTGTGCCGATTGCGGGTATTCCTTTAATCAGCAAAGACAGCAAAGTCAATAATGCCGTCTTGTTGCTTAAACCGGATAGCCCCATTGACGATGTTATTGATCAAATTAAACAGGTTATTACCGCGCAATCGCCAAAATTGCAGGTTTTTCCGCGCAGTGCCAAGCAAATCATTGCCAGCATGGAAAGCCAGGGGCAGATTTTTACGCTGTTGCTGGCTGTCATCGGCAGCATTTCTCTGCTGGTGGGCGGCATTGGCGTCATGAATGTCATGCTGGTTTCAGTCAGCGAACGTAAAAAAGAGATTGGCATTCGTAAAGCGGTTGGCGCTAAAAACCGTGAGATCCAGGCCTTATTCTTAATGGAATCGGTCATGCTGTCATTGCTTGGGGGGATTCTTGGCGTCATGTTAGGCCTGCTGTTCACCCGCATCATGGCTTATTTCAGCGATTGGCCCTTTATTTTTTATCTGATGCCGCCTTTCGCGGGTTTTCTTGTTTCGGTGGCGACGGGCGTCTTTTTTGGTTTTTATCCGGCTAAACGTGCCGCGTGGCTTGAACCGATTGTGTCCTTGCGCAGTGATTAGGTGTCAGTTCTTCACAGTTTTGCAGATTCACGCCGGTTTTCTCCTGGATAACCTGCAGGATGCGGGATAGATCGCCCTCAGACGAGAGCACCCGCCCCGCCAGTTTTTGTTTAAGGATAACCAGCAGCAGCGGGATTGAACGGGTGTTCGGGGCCAATTTTTGAATGTCTTTCAGCGCTTGCCGGACTTCATTGCCATGATGGGTACCCCAGCGTCCCGCCCAAAACCGGTTAAAGCCATAGCCCCCCTTAAGACCTGACGGGCTGACACGGAGGCTCACGGAATAGTCGCAAAGGAGTTTGATGGCGGCCATACAGGCAAACCAGGTTGGAGGCACGTTGCCAGCGATGCGTGCTTTGGCATCAGATTTATGATTCCAGGATGAAAAGGTTTCAAATTCCTTGCGCCAATAGGTTACGGGTTTACCCGCCATGATTCTTCCTGTGATGGTCAACCTTTGCAGCAAACTCTTTTTTCAGAAAGTAAAGTGTTGAATCATGCAAATAACCCGAACGCTGGTATTCTATGTCATAACCGAGTTTCTGATAAAAACCGAGAGCCTCCCAATCCATGGTATTGACTGTTGAAAACAGACAGCCGTTCGCTTTACCTAACTCTTCCGCAGAGCGCATGAGCCTTGTTCCCCATTGGGTTCCCCTGAACGGCTCATCAATCCACAAAAGGTCAATGTATAAACAGCCATAATACATCGAACCATGACACCCGCCTTGAATGGTATTGGTTTTATCGCGCAGAAAGAATGCAAAGCTGCGAATGGTGGGTTGGTTTTTTTTTAATTTCGCATAAGCGATGATGCCATCCCCCAAAATCTGGATGTCCTGCGGCGATGGGTTTTCCTGATAATCAATATGAATTGTTTCGATCATGATAAGCCTTCTGTATCGATAATAGAGCTAAAGTTTTGCATAGGCTTAACTTTTTGCAAAGTGAATGATGCCACTACTTGTTGATGCCTCGTAATGGTGACAGAATATAGGGGTTTCCCATTACCAAGCCTGGTTTGGACTGAATCATGAAACCCCTGACACGCGACATATCTCTAACCTTACTGGTTAAATTAATACTGCTCTTCCTGTTGTGGTGGGTTTGTTTCAGTCACGTTAAAAAGCCTGCCATGGATGCAAGGCAATGGTTACTGGGATCGTCTGTTCTTGATGACAATCCATCGATGAATAAGCCTGTAGCTAACCATCAGTCGAGGTAAGTATGATTCCTGGTAGTGATGTTGTTGACCTCTCCCGCCTGCAGTTTGCACTGACGGCCCTGTATCATTTCCTTTTTGTGCCATTAACCCTGGGCCTTTCGCTGTTGCTGGCCATTATGGAAACCGTCTATGTGATGACCGGGCGTGAGATCTGGCGGCAGATGGTGAAATACTGGGGTATTTTGTTCGGCATTAATTTTGTGCTGGGTGTGGCGACTGGTTTGACCATGGAATTTCAGTTCGGCACCAACTGGTCTTATTATTCTCATTATGTTGGCGATGTCTTTGGTGCGCCGCTGGCCATTGAAGGCTTAATGGCCTTTTTTCTGGAAGCAACCTTTGTTGGTCTTTTTTTCTTTGGTTGGGATAAGCTCAGCCGGTTCCAGCACATGTGCTGCACCTGGCTGCTGGCCTTGGGCACGAACCTCTCGGCTTTGTGGATCTTGATTGCCAATGGCTGGATGCAGAATCCCGTGGGTGCAGTCTTTAATTTTCAAACCATGCGCATGGAAGTCAGTGATTTCAGTGAGGTCATATTTAATCCGGTTGCGCAGGCCAAATTCGTCCATACGATAAGTGCCGGTTACGTGACCGGGGCCATTTTTGTACTGTCAATCAGTGCCTATTTCCTTCTGCGCGGGCGCAACGTTGATTTTGCCAAACGTTCCATGACTGTGGCTGTCTCCTTTGGTTTGGCTTCCGCGTTGTCAGTGGTGGTGTTGGGGGATGAAAGCGGTTATCTCACCAACAGTAACCAGAAGATGAAACTGGCTGCTATTGAAGCCATGTGGCATAACGAAAAGGCACCGGCTGATTTGACCATTTTTGGCATACCCAACGAAGCCATGCAGCGTACCGATTATGAAATAAAAATCCCCTATGTTCTTGGCATCATTGCTACCCGTTCATTTAGTGAACAATTGGAAGGCATCGAAGAATTGATTGAACAGGGAAAGGTAAAAATTCGTCAAGGGATGTTAGCCTATGACGCCTTGTCGCGCCTGCAAAAAGATCCTGCCGATGAAACAGCCAGGACTGATTTTGCCATGCACGGCGATGCCTTGGGTTATGGCCTTTTGTTGAAAAAATACACCGAGAATGTCGTTGATGCGACGGAGGAACAAATTAACCAGGCGGCCCATGATCTCAAACCCAGCGTCATGCCCCTGTTTTTCTCTTTCCGTATCATGGCAGCCTGCGGAATTTTCCTGATTCTCTTATTCGCGGTCGGATTCTATTTGTCTGTCAAACGCCGTCTCCATACCACCCGCTGGTATTGGCATGTTGCCCTATGGTCTTTACCTCTGCCCTGGATTGCCGCGGAGTTAGGCTGGGTTGTGGCGGAGTATGGACGTCAACCCTGGGCTGTGCAGGGTATTCTGCCGACGATGATGAGTACGTCTTCCGTGAGTGTTGCCCAGGTTTTAACCTCTATTGGCGGGTTTGTCCTTTTTTATACCATCCTCGCCATTGTTGAAGTGTATCTGATGCTGAAATACATCCGTCTTGGTCCCGATAATCTTCTACGAGGAGAACAGTGATGCCTTTGGATTATGAAACCCTGCGTGTGATCTGGTGGATGCTGCTAGGTATTCTCCTCATTGGGTTTGCGGTAATGGACGGCTTTGACCTGGGCGTTGCCATGTGGTTGCCCTGGTTGGCCAAAACCGACATGGAACGACGGGTATTGATAAACAGCATCGCGCCCACGTGGGAAGGCAATCAAGTCTGGTTTATTTTGGGCGGGGGGGCTATTTTTGCTGCCTGGCCAGCCCTGTATGCCTTGTCATTTTCAGGATTTTATCTGGCCATGCTTGTGGTCTTACTGGCTTTGATTTTAAGGCCAGTCGGATTTAAATACCGCTCCAAATTAAATAATCCGGTCTGGCGAGGGGCTTGGGACAAAGCCTTGTTTATCGGCGGTGCTGTACCTGCCTTAATTTTTGGCGTGGCCGTGGGTAATGTCTTGCAAGGGGTTCCATTTTATTATGATGAAAGCCTCAGACCATTTTATACTGGAACCTTTCTTGCCTTGTTAAATCCCTTTGCCCTGTTATGCGGTCTGCTGTCGGTGAGCATGCTGGCCATGCACGGCGCTTTCTTTTTAAATGTAAAGACAACGGGTATTTTACAGGAACGTGCACACAAGGCCGCTAAAATCGCTGCCTTGCTGACGGCCGTGCTCTTTATCGCCGGGGGTGTTGTGCTTTATAACGGGATTGATGGCTATGTGGTAACCAGCCCGGCTGTCCATGACGGTCCTTCCAACCCCTTTTATAAAGCAGTCATGAAAACACCGGGAGCCTGGTTCGCTAATTACAGCCATTACCCCATGACGCTCGCTGTTCCTGTTTTAGGGATTATCGGGGCAATATTGGCTTTTATGCTGGCTTCGCGCCGCGTATTGGCCTTTGTATTAAGCGGGCTGTCGCTAGTCGGCATTATTGCCACGGTGGGCATCAGCATGTTCCCCTTTATACTGCCCTCCAGTACGAATCCAGCCCAGAGCCTGACGGTCTGGGACAGTTCCTCAAGCCAGTTGACCCTTTTTATCATGCTGGTGGCAACCGTGGTGTTTTTACCGGTTATTCTGCTTTACACCGCCTGGGTTTATCGTGTGTTGCGCGGTAAGGTAACCGAAGAAACCATTACCCATAACCGCGAAACGGCTTATTAGGAGACGACTATGTGGTATTTTTCCTGGATTTTGGGCACCGCCATGGCCTGTATTTTTGCCATCATGAATGCGGTATGGCTGGAATTGCGTACTGATGATATTTCAAAAAAATCACCGGTTGATGACAGCCAACCGCTGGTCTAGCCTTAATCGGCTTGCCAGAGCGAATTGATAAAATAGCCGCGGCGATCGCTGTAGTTTTTCAAGATCTTGAATCGGGCATCGGCGGCTAATTTTTCAACTTGCGAATGCAGGTATTTGTAGGATGTTTCTACGTGGATGGGTTCGAATTTCCTGAAGGTAAAAGCCGTATTTAAATCATCAATTTCCACAGTCTGCTCTTCAAGGCTTAATAAATAGCTTTCCATCGCCCCGGTATGCACATTGTAAGTGCCGAAGTGATGGAAGGCATCAACATTAAAATGACCATGCAAGTCATGGTTAATGCGTTTTAACAAATTGAGATTGAATTCCCGGGTTAAGCCATCGCTGTCATTATAGGCCCGCATGAGAATATCGACATCTTTACGCAGATCAAAACCGATAAGCACAAAATCTCCGGGACGTAAAAAAGTACGCAGGGTACTGAGGAAGTCGGTGGTGCTTTCAAGATCAAAATTACCGATGCTTGACCCAAGAAATAACACCACATTCCGTTTACCGGAATTGCGCATTAACCAATCCATCCCCACCAGGTAATCCGAGTTTAAAGCAATGGTTTCGATGCCGGCAAACTGGGCATTAACCCGATGAATGACATGATCGAGAAATTTTCTGGATATATCGATGGGAACGTAAGTGAAGGCGCGGTAATCGCTAATGAATTGCTCAATTAAAAGCCCTGTCTTGATGCCTTCGCCCGGACCGAGATCGATTAGATTGAACGCGTCTTCTCCGAGCCGCGTTGAAATGTCTTCTTTATACTGATTAAGGATTTCCAGTTCGCATCCTGTTAAATAATAATCGGGGTGACGCGTGATCTGATTAAACAGTTCTGAACCCACCTCGTCATAGTAATATTTGGATTGAATTTGTTTATCGGTTTGCGACAACCCTAGCAGGATATCTTCCCGTAGTTGTTGTTTTTCATCACTTGATTCATCCATCAGTTTAATGTATCGGCTCATGTTATTATCCTCAATTATCGGCCGCGAGACGGATCCCGCTAAACTGCCATCGTTTATCCGGTTGGAAAAAATTACGGTAGCTGACGCGAATATGGTCCTGTGGCGTGATGCAGCTTCCACCCCTTAATACCATCTGATTACTCATGAATTTACCATTGTATTCCCCGAGAAAGCCCCCCTCGTGGCGATAGCCGGGATAAGGCGTGAATGCGCTGGCGGTCCATTCCCATAAATCACCAAAAAATTGCTGCGGGGCCTCTGGCGTGCGATTGGCGCTGTGCGGGTGAAAGCGGCCGTTTTCCATGAAATGACCGCTTGCCGGGGTTAACGGCTGGTTCAGAACAAAATGCTCCCACTCCTCTTCCCGCGGCAGTCGAGCGCCACGAAATCGGGCATAGGCATCAGCTTCGTAATAACTGATATGCGACACAGGTTCATGAAGATGAAGAGGCATCATGCCGTTTAAGGTAAAAATTTGCCAGGTATTATCCTGCTTGACCCAGTAAAGGGGAGCCTGCCACTGGTTTTCCTGTACGCAATCCCAGCCGTCCGCCAGCCACCATTGTGGCTGCTTATACCCGCCGGCCTCTATAAATTCGAGGTATTCTTCATTTGTGACCAGGCGGTTGGCCAAGCGGTAGGGCTTGAGGAAGCAAGTATGCCGGGGTGCTTCATTATCAAAACAAAAGCCGTCATCACCAAAGCCGATGGTAACCATTCCGCCCTCTGATTCCGTGTAGGCCAAACCACTCTCCCCAGGGGATTTTCTTTCACTTGAGCACCGCGGAAGGTAAACAGGCCAATCCGGGTGAATGTAAAAATTATGCTTAATATCCATGAGCAGCAGTTCCTGATGCTGCTTTTCATGTTCGAGGCCCAGGCGCAGTAACGGTGTGAATTGCTGTACTTGCTGAAGCGGCAATTGGGTGATGAAATCAAGCATATGATCCGTCACATAACGGCGATAACGGTACACGGTTTCTGTGGTTGGCCGTGACAATAAGCCGCGTTGTGCCCGCGTGTAAGGCTTGCCGATACTTTGGTAATAGGAATTAAATAAATAGCCAAAGGTTGGATCAAAGACGCAATAGTTTTTGCATTGCGGTTTTAGCAAAAACGTTTCAAAAAACCAGCTGGTATGGGCAAGATGCCATTTGGGCGGGCTGACATCCGGCATGCTTTGAATGACGTAATCTTCCGTCAACAAGGGTTCGCAGATGGTTTCTGTTGTATTTCTGACCGTTAACAGGGCCTGACACAAAGTTTCTTTTTCCATCAAAATAATCCTTTATTTTGTAGAAAATGATTAAATAATAGTAAATTTAGCCAATGAATGGTGAGTTAGCAACCATAATGATCACCGTGTACTCAGGGCTTTATGCCAATTAATCAACCACTTTTGTGAAAGCTATCTATACTCTAAGTAGGAAAAAGGCTCGCTCTATTGGTTTGGAGGCGTGATGAAACTCTCGCATGGTGTGCTAAATAAAGCCGTTGATGCCAACATCATTTCCAGGGAGCAAGCAGATGCGCTGTTTGAGTTTCTGCAGAGACAGCCAGAGCAGGGACCTGCGTTTAATCTCACCAATGTGCTTTACTACCTTGGCGGTCTCCTGGCCATTGGCGCCATGACCCTGTTTATGAATCTGAGTTGGGAAGCGTTTGGCGGCTGGGGCATTTTCTACCTGTCCGTTCTTTATGCCATTCTGGGGCTTTGTCTGGCTGCCGTTTGTCGAAAAAAGGATTTGCATGTGCCAGCCGGTATCTGCGCCACCTTTGTGATTTGCCTGACACCTCTTGCGATATACGGTTTGCAGGTGGCTATGGGATGGTGGCCCGATCAAAGTACCTACAGTGATTACCATCGCTACGTACAATGGAACTGGATTTTTATGGAACTGGGCACCTTGGCCGTCGGCGTAATTCTGGCCTGGATTTATCGTTACCCCTTTATGGTGATGCCCATTGCGGTGACGCTTTGGTATATGTCCATGGATATTACGGCGCTGGTTGCCGGTGAAAACGCATTTGACTTTGAACTGCGGGCATTAGTATCCATGTATTTCGGATTGGCCATCGTCCTGTTAGCGTTTTGGGTGGATTTGCGTTCACGCCATTCAGGCGATTATGCGTTTTGGTTATACCTGTTTGGGGTGATGGCCTTTTGGGGTGGATTGTCTTCGCAAAGTTCCGACAGTGAATTATCCAAATTTTTCTATTTTTGCATCAATTTGCTAATGATAGGCATTGGCGTGGTGCTGGTCCGGAAAGTCTTTGTGATTTTCGGCGCCTTAGGCTGTGCTTTTTATTTAGGGCATCTGGCCTGGAATGTGTTTAAGGACAGCGCGCTGTTCCCTGTATCCTTAACGGCTATCGGCATTCTCATCATTTATCTGGGTACGTTGTGGCAGAAGCACGAGCGTTCGCTCACGGAACGAGCGCACGCCCTGTTGCCAAAACCTTTGCAGGAATTACTCAAGGCACGTAATGACTATTAATAAGGTAGCGGCATCTCATTAAAACCTGGCGAACAAGGCGGAGATTTCAATGGTAAGTAAATACGATGCGATTATTCTTGGCGGCGGCAAGGCCGGTAAAACTTTAGCCATGGATTTGGCAAAAAGCGGCCAGCACGTCGCGATGGTGGAAGATAATCAAATTGGCGGAACCTGTATTAATGTAGCATGTATTCCCACCAAAACATTGGTTAAATCAGCCAAGATCGCCCATTATTGCCGCACAGCCCAGGCTTACGGATTACAGGCTAATTTGGAGCCCGTGGATTTCAAAGCCTTACGTGCCCGCAAACAGGCCGTCGTAAAAGCCATGCGAGATGCCAATTTAAAGCAATTTTTAGATTCCGGCATGGATTTATTATTGGGCCGCGGCCGTTTTGTGGATTACAAGACCATTGAAGTTACCTTCGGTCAGCCGCATGAAGGCAAAAAAACGGAACAAATCACAGCCGATCGCATCTTTATCAACACCGGTGCTTTGCCCTTCATTCCGCCAATCAGCGGTTTATCCCAGGTTCATTACCATACCAATGATACCTTGATGAATATTGATTATTTGCCGGCCCATTTAATTATCATTGGCGGCGGCTATATTGGTTTGGAATTTGCGCAAATATTCCGTCGTTTTGGTTCACAGGTCACGGTCATTGAGGCTGCGCCTGTTTTTCTCGCGCGTGAAGACAGGGATGTGGCAGAACAGGTACAAACCATGCTTCAGCATGAAGGGGTTCAGTTTCTGATTGATGCAAAAATAAATCAGGTGATAAAAGAAGGCAAACAGGTCGTGTTTGATGTTTATCACGCGGGGCAGTCGGTAAACGTTTCGGGCAGTGATATCCTCGTGGCGGTTGGGCGCATACCCAATACGGCCGGTTTGGATCTCGACCGCACGGGTGTGGCCGTCGATGAGCGTGGTTTTGTGAAAGTCAATGACTACCTTGAAACCGCAGTGGAAGGCATTTGGGCCTTAGGAGATGTGAAGGGCGGGGCGCAATTTACCCATTTATCCTGGGATGATTACCGCTTGGTCAAATACAATCTGACCCATCCGGGCAACAAGCGTGGTGCGCATGGCCGCTTAATTCCCTACACCGTGTTCCTTGATCCCGAATTGGCTCGCTTGGGTATGACGGAAACGGAGGCGCGTCAATCCGGGCGGGCTATCAAAGTGGCCAAAATTCAAGCGGCGATGATCCCGCGTGCGAAAACCCAGGGCGAAACCACCGGTATGCTGAAAGCCGTCATCGATGCAGACACGGATGAAATTCTCGGCGTTTCCATCCTCTGTGCGGAAGCAGGAGAAATGTTAGGCGTCATTCAGGTGGCGATGGAAATGAAATTACCCTATCACGCGCTGCGCGACATGATGTTTGCCCATCCCACCATGGTTGAAGGCATTAACATCTGGTTTGGGCATGTTCATCAGGGCTAACGCACCTGATTTTTAAAACGCTGTAAGAAAAAGATCAAGTGGGTGCAAGAAAAAGATCAGGG
>NZ_LNYA01000034.1:42035-127999 GCF_001467615.1 Legionella erythra
ATTGCTGCTTTTTTTCTTTTCTGCCAATTCTGGCATATAAATCGCATAAATTACTCTGGATGAGATTGCGTTTTGGCGTCATAATTTGCAGCAGTTTGCTTTTGACTTAAACGGTGATCCATGACTAAAGAAATACTGCTCGGCGTCAACATTGACCATATTGCCACCATAAGACAGGCTCGAGGGACTCGCTACCCTGATCCGGTGCAGGCTGCCATGGAGGCTGAAGAAGCCGGTGCCGATGGCATTACCCTGCACATGCGCGAAGATTTGCGCCACATTCAAGCCCGCGATGTGCGCCTGATTAAACAGGTTTTGCAGACCCGTATGAACCTTGAATTAGCCGTCACGGATGCCATGCTTGATTTTGCCGAAGAAATTTTACCGGAGCACAGCTGTCTCGTTCCCGAAAAACGCGAAGAATTAACCACGGAAGGCGGATTGGATGTGGTGACTCATTTCGACAGTGTCAGCCGTGCGGTCAAGCGCCTGCAAAACATGGGCAGCGAAGTGTCGCTTTTTATTGACGCCGACCCGCGTCAAATTGACGCGGCAGTGGCAGTTGGCGCGCCCGTTATTGAAATTCATACGGGATGTTATGCGGATGCGGTGACTGAAGAAACACGTCAGCAGGAATTAAAACGCATTAAAGACGCCGCAATCTATGCGGCCGGGCGTGGTTTGATTGTGAACGCCGGACATGGGCTTCATTATCACAATGTCCAGGCTATTGCGGCGATACCGGAGTTCCATGAATTAAACATTGGCCATGCCATCATCGCTCGTGCCTTGTTCTGTGGTTTAAAGGACGCGGTGAGACACATGCGCCAGCTCATGCTGGAAGCAAGACACTATGGCGAAAAATGATGCGATTGTAATTCGGTTTACAGGCGACTCCGGCGACGGGGTGCAATTATTGGGTGAACAACTCACGATCACCGCGGCGTTAACGGGGCGTGATGTGCGCACCCTGCCGGATTTTCCGGCCGAAATCCGTGCGCCTGCGGGGACGGTGGCCGGGGTTTCAGGGTTCCAGTTGGCCATGGCCGAACAGGCAATTTTTACGGCCGGTGAAAGCCTGGATGTGCTGGTGGCGCTTAATCCGGCTGCCCTGAAAAACTCACTCCCGTATTTAAATCACGGGGGCCTGTTAATTATCAACGAGGACAGCTTCACTGAAAAAGACTGGCAAAAGGCAGGCTTTGACCCTGAGTTTCTGACTGCTGTCAGTGAACAGTACCAGGTTGTGAGTTTACCGCTGATTACGCAAACCCTGGAGGCGGTTGCCGGTCTTGATATGAATCATGCCCAGGCAAAAAAGGCGAAGAATTTTTATGTGTTAGGCTTGGTGCTATGGTTATTTGATTTACCCACAACCAATTGCGTTTACTTCATCCAAAAGAAATTTAAAAACAATGAGGTGGTCGCCAAGGCCAATGAATTGACCCTGCTGGCAGGGTATAATTATGCCATGACACTCGAGCTGTCGCGCCAGCATTTTATGCTGGGGCACATGAATCGCCCGGAAGGCGATTACCGCCAGATCACGGGCGTCGAAGCGGTGGGGCTGGCATTAGCGACACTGGCGGTGCAAACTCAAACCCCCTTGCTGGTATCCGGTTATCCGATTACACCCGCCTCAGCCATTTTGCATGAATGCGCAAGATTGAGCGAGTATGGTGTGCAATTATTGCAGGCAGAAGATGAGATTGCCGCGATTTGCGCCTGCCTTGGCGCCGCTTATGGCGGTTGTCTGGCGCTGACCTGTACGTCAGGTCCGGGGCTGGATTTAAAAAGTGAAAGCTTGGGCCTTGCGGTCATGACCGAGTTGCCCTTGGTATTAATTGACGTGCAGCGCGCGGGTGCGTCCACCGGTTTGCCGACCAAAACCGGTCAGAGCGACTTGCGCCAGGCCTTTTATGGCCGGCATGGTGAGGCGCCCTTGCCGGTGATTGCCGCTCAGTCCCCAGCCGATTGTTTTAATACCATAATGGAAGCTTTTAATCTGGCCATCCGCTACATGACCCCGGTCATCGTGCTGATGGATGCCTATCTCGCCAATGCGGCCGAGCCATGGAATATCCCGGCGGTGGATTCGTTACCCATTCCGGCTATCACCTACAACCGTTCACCTAAACCTTATGCTCGCGATGAACGTCTCGCCCGCAGCTGGAACAAGCCTGGCACACCGGGATTTATTCATCAACTGGGCGGCCTTGAGAAACAGGGGGAAGAGGGTAAAGTCAGTTATGATGCGGATAATCATCAAAAAATGGTCGCCCTGCGAGCTGCCAAAATAGCCGGTATAGCGAAAGATTATCCGGGATTGGTTATCGAGGGAGCCAAGGATGCTGACGTCCTGCTGATCGGGTGGGGCAGCACCTATGGCAGTTTGAAGGCGGCTGTTGAGGGTTGTAACGAGGAGGGCATGAAGCTCGCTTTTCTGCATTTGCGCCATTTAAATCCTTTACCGGAGCAGTTAGGCCCCTTGCTCAAGCGCTTTAAGAACGTGTTGGTTGCAGAACTTAATTCAGGCCAGCTTTGCCAGATTCTACGTGCCGATTATTTAATCGATGCCAAGGCTATCACTCAATGCAATGGTCAACCCTTCGCAGTAAGCACCCTGATTAACGCCATTAAAGTGGAATATGATCATGAACAACACCTACAAGCGTGAAGATTTTGCCAATGCGACTGAAGTTCGCTGGTGCCCAGGTTGTGGCGATTATGCGATTCTTGCCGCGCTGCAACGGGTATTACCCGAACTGGGGTTACCGCCCGAGCAACACGTTTTCGTATCCGGTATTGGCTGTGCAGGTCGCTTGCCTTATTACATGAATGCCTATGGCTTCCACACCATCCATGGACGTGCCACGGCCGTTGCCACCGGCTTAAAAGCCATGCGCGATGATTTGACCGTGTGGGTTATAACAGGCGATGGCGATGCCTTAAGCATTGGCGGCAATCATTTGATTCATTGTTTGCGCCGCAATGTCAATGTCAATATTCTGCTGTTTAATAATCAGGTTTATGGTCTGACCAAGGGACAGTTTTCACCCACGTCCCAGAAAGGGCAGGTGACCAAAACTTCTCCGCAGGGAGTCAGTAATGAACCCATCAATCCCTTGATGCTGGCGCTGGCGTCTGGTGCAGGTTTTGTCGCCAGAGCGGTGGATAAAGATCCCAATCACTTGGCTTCCGTATTAAAAAAAGCCTATGAGCACCCAGGCTGTTCCTTTGTTGAAATTTATCAGGATTGCAATATTTTCAATAACGGCGCCTTCGATGCGTTTGCATTGAAAACCAATCGCGCGGAGCAAACCATTCAATTGGAAGATGGGCAACCGATGATTTTTGGCGCTGCCAAAGACAAAGCCCTAACCTTGCTCGGGGATGCGTTACACATTGGCCTCGCGGATGAACAGGCTGTCGCCCGTCATGAACCGGGCAATTTAATGGCCGCCATGCGTTTGGCCCGCCTGCATTTTCCGGATTATCCGGTGCCCTTGGGCGTTTATTATCAGCAACAGAAAGCCTCATTTAATCTGAGTAAGCCCCTGGTTAAAACCACGGAGGATTTGCATGCCCTGTTTCGTGCTAAAGCCAGTTGGCAGCAGAGTTGATATTCCCGAGCGGTAATAATAGCGTTCAAAATAGATGGCATCCTAATAAAATTCCCGATCGGGAATATTTTATTGATTTAACGTTTAATTTCTAATAAAATTCCCGTACAGGAAATTTACGCTGGCAAGAGCATGATTCATACTTCTAAAGATATTGGTGATGTTATTCAACATGTCCGTAAAAAATTGGGCCTCACTCAAAAAGATGTTGCATTAACAGCCGGTACAGGCATTCGTTTTATTGTTGAGCTCGAGAAGGGGAAACCGACCTGTGAAATAGGCAAAGTACTTCAAGTCTTGCAGATATTGGGAATTCAATGTCATTTGATGATCCCCAAGGAGATGGATTATGCCGATTAAGACACTGGATGTTTATCTTAATCAGACCCTGACTGGGCAGTTGTCGATAGACAGTTATGGCGATATGCTGTTTGACTATGATGAGAATTATCTGAGTGCAGCCGGAAGCTTACCTTTATCGCACTCATTGCCATTGCAAAAAAAGACCTATGCAGAGAGAGAATGCCGACCCTTTTTTAATGGGATTTTGCCTGAATCTCATTTACGGGCTTCCATTGCCAGGCAGTTAGGAATCAGTGAAAAAAATGATTTCGCTTTATTGGCTGCCATTGGTGGCGAATGTGCCGGCGCTGTTAGTTTGCTGCCTCCTTCATTGCATATTGCTGATTTAAAACCAGATTATCGTCAAATTGACGACAATGCCGTGGTAGAAATTTTACACACCATGCTTCAAAAGCCGATGTTGGTTGGGGAAGACGGTATACGTTTATCACTGGCTGGAGCTCAGGATAAATTAGCAGTGACTGTCATGAATGGTCATCTTGCTCTTCCCATTAACGGGGCTCCCAGCACACATATTTTAAAACCAGTTAATCGTGATTTTCCCTCCTTAATTGAAAATGAATGGTTCTGTCTGAATTTAGCACGAAAAATTGGGCTAAACGCAGTTGAGGCGGAATTGCGTTATGCTGAGGGTACACCCTATTTGCTCGTGAAGCGTTATGATCGGATCGTGGTTGAACATACTATTCAACGTTTGCATCAGGAAGATTTTTGTCAGGCAATGGGAATCGCATCTGAAAAAAAGTATCAGCGGGAAGGTGGGCCAAGTCTCAAAGATTGCTTTCACTTGCTAAAGGATGTCTCCAGTATTCCAGCGATTGATATAAAAATGTTATTGCAGGGGGTCTTGTTTAATTTGATTATTGGTAATAATGATGCGCATGGGAAAAATTTTTCGTTGTTGTACTCAGCTAAAAATAGTCGTTTGGCTCCTTTCTACGATATGATTTCTACTGTTTATTATCCCACCCTTGCTTCAAAAATGGCTATGAAAATTGGCAGCAAATACGAATTTGATGGCTTATTTCCAAGACACATTGAACAAATGGCAGAGGAAATTGGTTTATCCCCCGCTTTGGTTTTGAAGGAGACAGTCAGGATAATCAATGTTCTTGAAAAACATCTGGAAGACAGTCCTTTCAGCGACATGATATGGCAACGAGCCAATAAATTAAGTGAGCGATTGCAGAGATCCGCTTAATCTGTTGAGCCAGGCGAAAAAAAAAATCCCGGAATGTATCCCGGGATTCAGGTGAGGAGACGGGTGTTAATCGCGATCGCCGGAGAATGCGCCCAAGAGTTGCAGCAGACTGACGAACAGGTTGTAAATGGATACGAACAGGCTGACAGTGGCTGAAATGTAATTGGTTTCGCCTCCGTGAATGATTTCACTGGTTTGGAACAGAATCAATCCAGAAGCCAGCAACATGAACACGGCGGAAATGGTCAATTGCAGCGCAGGCATGTTAAAGAAGATGCCGGCAATCATGGCCAATACGGCAACCATGGTACCAACAAACAGGAAACCAGCTAAGAAACTGAAATCTTTCCGGGTGGTTAGGGCATAACCGGACAAAGCAAAGAAAATCATGCCGGTACCGCCTAAAGCCGTGGTAATGATCTGGTGCCCGTTAGAAAAATTGGCAATGTAGAAATTTAAAATCGGGCCTAAAGTGAAGCCCAAAAATCCGGTAAAGGCAAAAACCGCCAGGATACCTAAAGGGCTGTTGCGTAAAGCCTGGGTTAAAAACATCAAACCGTACACACCAATCAGCATAACAAAAATGTTAAGCGGCGGTGCTTTAAAGGCAAAAGAAAGGTAGGCTGTAAAACAGCTGAACAAAAAGGTCATCCCCAGCAGGAGATAGGTATTGCGTAATACTTTATTGGTAGCCAGTACCGACTCGCTGCGTTGACTGATAACAGTCATGTTGTCTCTATTCATGTATTACTCCACATTGGTTACATTTATTTTAGCATAGATATGGCCGTCCTGCATGATTTCAAGTCTATAGCGATGTTGCCACACTAGCAAGATCCGGACCTCATCATTTTCGCGCCGCTAACAATCGCAATCTGTTATAAAATAAGTGTAAAATGCAATTTTATTTCGGGATAGCGTTATGTCGAAAGTGGCTGTTGTGCAAATGCGGTCTTCGGCCTCGGTTCAGGATAACCTTGAGCAGGTTGGGAAGATGCTCGCCAAAGCGCACGATGAAGAGGTGGATTTGCTGGTTTTGCCGGAAAATTTTGCCTTTATGGGCATGAAAGAAACCGACAAACTGACTATCGCCGAAAAATATGGTGAAGGGGAGATTCAGCAGGCGGTCAGCGCGCTGGCTAAACAATACGGCGTCTGGGTGGTTGCCGGCACTATTCCAATCAAAGGGCTGCGCGATCGGGTGCGTTCTGCTTCCCTGGTCTTTGACGATCACGGTCTATGCGCCGCCCGCTATGACAAAATTCACTTGTTTGATGTGCGGGTTTCCTCTCAGGAGGCTCACGAAGAATCCAATACGGTGGAGCGGGGGGATGAAGTGGTCGTGGTTGATACACCGGCTGGCCGTTTAGGCCTTAGCGTCTGCTATGATTTGCGCTTCCCGGAACTTTATCAGCAATTATCCATGCGCGGCGCGGAGCTTTTTACCGTTCCGTCAGCCTTTACGGCGATTACGGGGGCGGCCCACTGGGAGGTGTTACTGCGGGCGCGGGCTATTGAAAATTTATGCTACGTGCTGGCGCCCAATCAGGGCGGTACTCATGCGAATGGCCGCCAAACCCATGGCCATAGCATGATTGTCGAGCCCTGGGGGAAAATTCTCGCAGAGCAAGATGAAAATCCCGGCATGGTGATGGCAGAGATAGATTTGCAGCGTTTAAAACAATTGCGGCTGCAATTTCCCTGCAACACCCATCATGTCCTTCTCGGTATTAATTAAGGTGCAATCATGACTCAGGCATTGGCCATTGCAAAAGATCTACTTTTAAAACCCGCTTCCCTGGATGAATCGGCGATCGATAAACTGATTCGTTCCATGGCTGGCCGTCATGTGGACGATGCGGATTTGTATTTTCAAAGCAGCAGCTACGAATCCTGGTATCTTGAAGATTCGGAGGTTAAAAGCGGCAGCTATTCCATCGACCGCGGTGTGGGCATCCGCGCTGTCAGCGGCGAAAAAACCGGTTATGCCTATTGCGATGACATTCTCCTGCCGGCCATGGAGCGAGCAGCCGATGCCGCCCGTTCAATTGCCTTTTCCGCCAGCAAGGCATTTCAGCCGGTTCAGGTTCAAGGTTCGCCGATTGTACGCTATGCCGGCATTAACCCCATTGACGGGATGACTAAACAGGAAAAAATCGCCTTGCTTGAAGCCATTGACAAAGAGGCCCGCCGTCTTGACCCGCGTGTTATTCAGGTGAATGCCTCATTAAGCGGTTGTTATGAGGTGGTGATGGTTGCCGGTATGCAGGGTAATCTTCAGGCTGATATCCGCCCGCTGGTCAGCATTAACGTCAGCGTGATCGTCGAGGATAAAAACGGCCGTCGCGAATCTGCGCGCTCCGGAGGCGGTGGTCGGTTTGGTTACGCCAGTTTCCTGGAAAAAGACAATGCGCTTTATTATGCGCGAGAGGCTGTGCGCGAGGCATTAATCAATCTCGAAGCAGAAGACGCGCCGGCTGGAACGATGCCTGTCGTGCTTGGCCCGGGTTGGCCGGGCGTGCTGCTTCACGAAGCCGTGGGTCATGGGCTTGAGGGCGATTTTAACCGCAAGGGGCTCTCTGCTTTTTCAGGGCGGATGGGTGAACAGGTGGCGGCAAAAGGCGTCACGGTTGTTGATGATGGCACCTTGCCTGATCGCCGCGGCTCCCTGAGTATGGATGACGAAGGCACGCCTACGCAATGCACCACCCTGATTGAAGATGGGCGACTGGTCAATTACATGCAGGACAAGCTTAATGCCAAATTAATGGGCATGAAGCCCACCGGCAATTGCCGCCGGGAATCCTATGCTCATTTGCCGATGCCGCGCATGACCAATACCTACATGCTGGCTGGGCAACATGATCCACAGGAAATCATTGCTTCGGTCGAGCGGGGGCTTTATGCGGTTAATTTTGGCGGTGGTCAGGTGGATATTACCTCGGGGCAGTTCGTGTTCTCAGCCAGCGAAGCCTACCTGATTGAAAACGGCAGGATAACCCGCCCGGTGAAAGGCGCGACCTTGATTGGCAACGGCCCCGATGTCATGAAAAAAATCAGCATGATTGGTCATGATTTGGCTTTGGACAGGGGCGTGGGTGTTTGCGGCAAGGATGGTCAATCGGTGCCCGTGGGTGTTGGACAGCCGACTTTAAAAATTGATGCGTTAACCATCGGCGGCACCCGTTAACCTGGTCTTATTATTGCTTGATAACGGACTATACTTAAGCAGTAAAGCCATTTACAGGGAGTAACCATGTCCGCGCCATTATCAAGCAAAACCCTCAATCAATGGCTGTTGCACAATGAACAGCATTGTGCTGAGCGTCTTTATTTGCGGCAACCCCGCCATGGCCAATGGTATGAATACAGCTGGGCAGAGGTCATGACCCAGGCGCGTCAGGTGGCCCGTTTTCTTATAGACAGCGGCCTGCAAAAAGGCGACAGGGTGTCTATTTTTTCCAAAAATTGTGCTGAATGGTTTATTACGGATTTTGGCATCAGCCTGGCAGGTCTTGTAAATGTGCCCTTGTTTGCCAACCAGCATCAGGAAAGCATCAACTATATATTGCAGCATGCCGAGGTGAAACTGGTTTTTTTAGGCAAGCTCGATGATCATCATCGGGTTTGCCATTACATACCACCCCACCTGCATACGGTCAGTTTTGATTACCATAAGGACATGAAAACCAAAACGTCCTGGAAGGATATTTTAACCTATTCCCCGCTGACAGAATTACCCGAGGTGAACGGGGATGATTTATTCACCATCATCTACACCTCCGGAACCTCAGGCGTTCCCAAAGGGGCTGTGTATACGCATGATACGATTGCCCATTACCTGACTTTGTACCCGCAGGATATCGATCGTATCCGTAAACGGGATCATTACCGTTTGATTTCCTATTTGCCCTTAGCCCACGTGTATGAACGAACAGCTATTCAATTAGGCAGTGTCACGATTCCGGCTGATGTTTCCTTTGTTGAGAGCCTGGAAAAATTTGCTGATAATCTAAAAGAGGTGCAGCCCACCTTTTTTACCGCCGTGCCGCGGATCTGGGGAGTATTTCAGCAGAAAATTGAACAGAAATTGCCGCCTGCCAAATTAAATCTCTTACTGAAAATTCCACTGGTTTCTACCCTGATTAAACGTAAAATCAGGCATAGTCTGGGTTTAAACCAGTGCCTGAACTGCTTTTCCGGCGCGTCGCATCTACCTGTTTCTATTCTTAAATTTTTTGACAAACTTTCGATTTTTATCCAGGAAGGGTATGGTCAGACCGAAAATCTGGCCTATGCTACCTTTACCATGCTTAATCAGCGTCGCTTAGGTTACGTGGGTACCCCGCGATTGCAAGTGCAGCTAAAGGAAGGCGAAAATCAGGAATTACTGATTCAGTCCCCCTGTTTAATGAAAGAATATTACAAAGAGCCGGAAGCGACGAAGCAGGCCTTTACGGCAGACGGCTGGCTGCGTACAGGGGATATAGCCGAATTGGATGAACATCAGAATGTAAAAATTATAGGCCGCTTATCAGAAAATTTTAAAAACCAGAAGGGCGAATTCATTGTGCCGGCGCCCATTGAAAAGCAATTTGCCGCCAATTCACTCATTGAGCAATTGTGCATTGTTGGCCGTGAATTGCCCAATAATGTGCTGATTATTACGCTAAACGAATTGGGCCGCAGCAAAGGCAAGGACGAGTTGAAACAATTATTGCAGAATAATCTGCACGAAGTGAATCGAAAGCTGGCCAATTATGAAAAAATAAGCCATATCATTGTCTCGCGGGATACCTGGTCGCCCGAGAATGGGGTATTAACCCCGACGCTCAAAGTCAAACGGCGGGTCGTGGAATCCAATTACCTGGATCTCATCCGGGGTGCGATTTCTGAACCGCACGCCATTGTTTGGCAATAACTTCAGACTTCTGCAAGGGTATTGCCGGCCAGTTTCATGAGTAGCCCTGAAATCTCGTGGATGCGCTCTTCATGATGGGTGGCATCCAAACTGAATTTCAATTTCGTCGGGCCATCCAGCTGGTAGCGTTTGGCCTGTAACTGGATGAGACTGATTAAGGCGGCAGGGTCAATACGGGGCTCGCCGCCAAATTCAATTTTACCCTGTTGCTGGGCGGCATTGATTTTGATGATACCCAAGCGCTCAGCCAGCAATTTCAATTCAGTAATCAAGAGTAATTGTTTGACCGGTTGCGGCAGCAAGCCAAACCGATCAATCATTTCCACCTGCAACTCACGCAATTGATCCTTGTCTTTAGCATTGGCGATGCGTTTGTACATGATAAGCCGGGTATGGATGTCGGCAATGTAGTCGTCCGGGATGATGGCGCTCATGCGCAAATCAATTTCCGGCCCCTGATGGATGGGGGCAGCCAATTCCGGGGTTTTCCCGGCTTTCAGATCGTTAACAGCCTTGTCGAGCATTTCCATGTACAGGTTAAAACCGATGGCCTGCATGTTGCCGCTTTGATCCTCCCCAAGCAATTCGCCGGCGCCGCGGATTTCCAGATCATGGGTAGCCAAGGTGAAACCGGCGCCTAAATCTTCCAGTGAGACAATGGCTTCCAGACGCTTTACCGCATCGGGCGTTAAGGCTTTCTCGTTCGGTGTCAGCAGGTAAGCATAGGCCTGATGATGCGAACGGCCGACGCGGCCTCGTAATTGGTGCAATTGGGCTAAGCCAAACTTGTCAGCGCGATCGATGATGATGGTATTGGCGGTTGGTATATCAATGCCGGTTTCAATGATTGTCGTGCAGACCAAGACATTAAAGCGGTGATGGTAGAAATCAGACATGATTTTTTCAAGTTCGCGTTCGCGCATTTGTCCGTGAGCACTGCGTATTTTGGCCTCGGGGACAAGGGCTTGCAATTCCTGGCTGATGCGATCGATGGTTTGAATATTATTGTGTAAAAAATAAACCTGTCCGCCGCGAAGAATTTCCCGAAGCAGGGCTTCACGCAACAGGGCATCGCTTTTTTCCTGCCAGAAGGTTTTAATCGCCAGCCGCTTGGCGGGTGGAGTGGCAATCAGCGAAATATCACGAATGCCGGCCATAGCCATGTTCAATGTGCGGGGAATGGGGGTCGCGGTCATCGATAAAATGTCGATGTGGGTGCGTAAGGATTTGATGTGTTCCTTTTGTTTTACCCCAAAGCGATGCTCTTCATCGATGATGAGCAATCCTAAATTCTTAAATTCAATGTCTTTGGAGAAGAGCTTGTGGGTGCCGATGACAATATCGGCTTTGCCGCTTTTTAAAGACGCGATGATGTTTTCTGATTCTTTCGCGCTGCGAAAGCGAGATAAAAGTTCAATATTGATAGGAAATTCGGCGAAACGGTCGCGAAATGTTTCAAAATGCTGGCCGGCGAGCAGGGTGGTCGGCACCAGTACGCACACTTGCTTGCCATTTTGGACCGCCACAAAGGCCGCCCGCATGGCGACCTCGGTTTTACCAAAGCCCACATCGCCACAGATTAAGCGATCCATAGGGCGCGAGGATTGCATATCGCGGATAATTTCTTCAATGGCGCGGAGCTGATCCGTGGTTTCAGTAAACGGAAAGCCGCTGGCAAAGCGTTGATAATCCGAGGGGGAAAACTGGTATTGAAAGCCGGGTTTGGCTTCCCGTTTGGCATAAATGTCCAGTAATTCAATGGCCACGTCGTGAATTTTATCGGCGGCCTTTTTCTTTTCTTTCTGCCAGACATCGCTGCCAAGTTTGTGCAGGGGGGCATGCTCGCTATCCTGGCCGGTGTAGCGGCTGATGTAGTGCAGGGAAGTCACCGGCACATAAATTTTATCATCGCCGGCATAAGATAATACTAAAAACTCATTCACCGTGCCGTTGCTTTCCAGCGTCTTTAACCCCTGATAGCGGCCAACGCCAAATTGCAGGTGAACCACTGGCGCATCCAGACGGAGTTCAGCCAGATCGCGGATGATCAAATCCGGATCCAGGGCTTTCTGACCGCTGCGGCGCTGCGGGACAGCCTGTTCGCCGAATAATTGTGCCTCCACAATCACCGCCAGCTGTTGGTCCGGCAATTCCATACCATAGATGAGAGGGCCGGTGGTGATATTAATCAGGCTGTCGCTGTCATTCAAAAAAGCCCGCCAGGAGGGTTGGATGTTGGCACTGAGTCCGCTTTGCTTCATCAAATCAAGCAGAACTTCGCGGCGTCCTGCACTTTCCACAACAATTAAATAACGCCAATGAGGTGTCTTTAGGTAATCCGCCAGATTGCAGAGGGGAACCGGGTTTTGCCTTTCAATCGGCAGGGCTGGTGCCTTAGTGATCGGGAAGTTAAAGGCCCCTTTTTTATCGCAGGCTTTGTGATAGGCGCGTAATTTCTGGAATTGATTGGCTAAAGTCAATAATTCTGTAGGCGGAATAAAGCATTGTTCCGGGCTTAGAATCGGACGGGTCACATCGTAATGACGTTGTTCATAACGCTGACAGAGTTCTCGCCAGAATTGTTCGGCCCGCTCAGGGATGTCCTCTACCATCAGCACCGACGCATTTGTGGGCAAATAATCAAACAGGGTAACGGTTTTATCAAAAAACAAGGGTAAATAATACTCAATTCCAGACGGGGCCTGGCCATCGCTGACGGCCTCATACACCGGGCATAAACTGGGATTACCGGTGAACCGTTCCCTAAAAGCACGGCGAAAATGGGTAATACTTTGCTCATTTAAGGGAAATTCGCGAGCCGGTAAAATATGGATATCACTGATTTTAGTGATGGTGCGCTGGGTTTCCGTATCGAACAGTCTTAAACTGTCAATGTCTTCGTCAAACAATTCAATGCGAAAGGGTTGATTGCTGCCCATGGGATACACATCAATAATCGCGCCGCGTACGGCGTATTCACCGTGCTCCAGCACTTTGTTGACGCAATGGTAACCGGCTTGTTGCAATTGTTGCCGGAATTGCTCGGTATTTAAGGTTTGTCCTTCTTTAAGGACAAAGGCATGCTGGTGAAGAAACTGCGGCGGGCACAGGCGGTGCATCAAGGTATTGACTGATGTAATGATCAATGCATGAGTGGCTTTGCCAATGCGGCTTAATGTCAGCAGGCGTTCGGAAATAATGTCCTGATGAGGGGAAAACTGATCATAGGGCAATGTTTCCCAATCGGGGAAAATCAATAACTCCGGCGGATGGTCGATGCCCTGATAAAAAAATTGCAATTCAGCCAGGAGTTGGGCGGCGGTCAAATTGTCCGGGGTAATGATGAGCTGAATGCCTTTCTGCCGCTGACAATATTCAGCCACGGCCAAAGGTAAACTGCAACCGTAAAGCTGTCCCCAGGTTTGTTGCTTTTCCACATCAGGGAATTGTAAAACAGACATCGCCATGGCGTTAAAAACAATCAAATTAAGCAGACTGGCAAGTATACTACAAAAAAGAAGGCCAAAGCAGCGTTAATGGACCGTTTAAAGGCATAACGGCTTTGGCCAGTCCCTTTATTCGGGCACGCAGGCAGGATTGCAATTGTTAGGATTGATGCTGTTGGCGTCGCAGGCTGATTTCGCCAGGTTGTTGGCCTGCTCCTGCGTTGGAGCATAATAAGACCAGTGATCGCCTTTTAAATTACTCACCACACAATGCCAGCGCCCGCCAGCTACCCCGTTATCTGTGCAGGTTGGATTGCAATTATTCGGGTTAATGCTGTTCGCATCGCAGACATTTTTTGCCATCGCCTGTGCGCCGTCCTGAGTGGGTGCGGAAAAAGCCCAGTGTTCCCCGCGTTTGTTGGCAACAAAACAAGTCCAGTTGGCACAGGCGGCGGTGGAAAGCATCGAACAGGCTGCAAATAAAGCAATGGTTTTTAATTTCATAACGTATCCTTGTCGTTGGGTCGATTATTGGTTCAATTATCAGTTCCAGTATAGCCGGCTTGTATAAAATATTCATGCTCTATAGTGTATACTCAATAGAGAATGTGTATTCGATAATGGATTATGACCCGCATTATTAATAAACGGATTTTATTAAATTGCTTCATGATCATTGTGCTGCTTCTGCAGGGCGCAATCAACCTGGGCGGTTATTATCAAATCCAGCAATTGCTGGCGACCAACAAAACGGTTTTACACACCCATCAAGTGACTTATCTGGCAAGCGCTTTGTGGAATCGTATTCTTGAAATGCAAAATGATCTTCGCGGCTATATTATTACCGCAAACCCCGAAAGCCTTGCGTCATTTGAACAAAACATTTTAATTGCGCGCAAACAGGTTAAAAAATTGCAATTGCTCGCGCAGGATAATCCGCATCAGATTAAGCGCCTTGTGCGGTTGTCAGCCTTGCTGGAGGAGCGGGTCATGTTTTACCGGCAGGTTCTCACCGCGTTTCAGTCCAAAGGCGAAGAAGCGGCAGAGCAGATGATTGCCAGTGACAAAAGGGCTTTGTTGTCAAAACCAATCAGGCGTTTGGCGGTTAATATTCAAAACGAAGAGTTCATCTTACTGGATCTACGCAATCAGGCCTTGACAGATAATTCTGCCTTTACCAAAAAATTCCTGCTGTTTACCCTGATTACCACGTTGTTGGTTATTGGTATTTTTTTAGTCATATTTAATCTGCAATACAGCAAGGCGGTGGTGATTAACCGACGTCGCAAGCAGGCTGAGAATCAATTAAAAGGCATTATCGGCGCCACTACCGATGGCATTGCCGCCATTGACGAACACTTTAATCTCATCATTTTTAATGAGGCATTTCGCGAATGCTTTAAGAGCTTGTTTGCTAAAGAAGTTGACTACGGACTCAATTTGAAAGAGAGCCTGAATGATTCACCCGAAGAACAGTTGTTTCTCAGGAATTTGAACGATGCCTTGAATAGCCAACGTGCTGAAATAATCCGCAAAGTCGGCGCCAGCAGCTTAACCCCCACTATTTATGAAATAACCTACAGCACTACCCGCGATTCGAGCGGGGCAGCGACTGGTGTGGCTCTGGTTTCAAGGGATGTCACGGCGCGCTTTGAAATGGAAAAGGCAATGAAAAAAGCCAATCTGCAACTGATGCATTCCATGGCGGAAATTAAACAGCATAACCGGGCGGTCTCTTATCTGAATATGTTAAGCAGTACCTTGCATTCCTGCCATACCATCGAGGAAACATTCAGTCCCATTCGGATTTACGTTGAAAAAATCCTCCCGTTTACGGCGGGGCGGATGTACCTTTCCCATCCTTCACGCAACTACCTGGATCTTGCCATCGAGTGGGGTGAGTTGCGTATACATGAGGAGGATGTGATTGCTCCGGAATCCTGTTGGGCGCTACGTCGTGGGCAGTTGCACCGTTTTCACAGCCGTACCGACAGCGTCATTTGTGAGCATCTGCGTACCGCTCGTTTTATTCCCTCATACCTTTGTGTGCCGCTGCAGGCCCAAAATGAAAATGTGGGTTTGCTATACCTTGAATTAAAAAACAGTGAAGGCATGAGTGAGGATAACTTTAATCATTTGGTGGAAGAGCATGAATCGCTGGTGATTAATTTTTCTGAAGCCATCGCCTCGTCTTTAGCCAATATTAAATTACGCGATACCTTAAGGCTTCGCTCTATCCGCGATCCGCTGACGGGGTTGTATAACCGGTCCTATCTTGAAGAATCGTTTGCGCGTGAAATAGAGCGCTCGAAACGACATGCCAATCAACTCGCGGTTATCATGATGGATCTGGATCATTTTAAGAAAATCAATGACAGCTATGGTCACGATGCGGGGGATATCGTGTTGGTGGAAGTGAGCCGTTTTCTGTTGCAGCAAATCCGGCAGACTGACATTGCCTGTCGTTACGGCGGCGAGGAATTTTTATTGCTCTTGGTCGATATCGCAAGCCAACAGGAAGTTCTTGAGCGGGTGGAGCGATTTCGGCAGCTCATCAGCGACATGCCGTTTAACTTCAACGGCAAAAGCCTGAAGGTAACTGCCTCCTTTGGAGTGGCGTTTATGTTTGAACATGGGGAAAGCCAGGCTCAGTTAATTGAGGCGGCGGACAAGGCCCTTTACCGCTCCAAAAAAAACGGCCGCAATCAAATCACGGTGGCCAAACCTTTCTGCATGGACGCCCAACCGGAACAGGTAAAATCCCCCTGAGCTGATTGCATACGCTATACTTATTAGAGGCTCTCCCCAGGAGTTTTGATTATGCATTCCCCGACTAAGGACGATCACATTTCTCATTTACTCAAGCACTCAGGCGCTGGTTTTAAACTGGCTAGTGATGAAAATGGCACGTTTCTAAGATCCAAATTATTCGCAGACGAGGAGGCGGCAAGGGAAATATTGGCGGAAATCAACAGTAAAATGCAATTGGCGTTCATTGACGTCGAAACCGATCCGGGTGGAAGCGGCTGGTATATCACCTACAATGCAAGCCAGGCGGTTAAAAATCACTTTGCCAGTGAAGACATGAGTTTGGAAAGGCAACCTAAACCGTAAGGCCGATAACGCGTTAGCCGACCAGAAAGGTCAAGATTGACGGCAGAAAATAACCTGTCGCCAAACCCGCGATTAATCCAAACAGGTGCCCCTCCCAGGAAACGCCCTTTTTACCCGGAAATATACCAAAGAAAATGCCGGCGAAATAATATACCGAGAGAATACCCAGAATAAACGCAGTTAAGGTCCCATGCTGAAGGATATCCATGACCAGTAATGCCCAATAGCCCGTAATCAGCGAACTGGCCCCGACATGGAGGCCAGGTTTGGCAAAACACCAAATCAACAGGCCGCTGATGAGCATGATGAGAAGGCTGACCAGGATAAAATAGGTCAGGCCGTTGATTAAGATAAAATTGCTTAATACCAAAAGCGGGATGGAGTTAAAAAATAAATGATTAAAATTGGCATGCAAAAAGGGGCAAAAGAGAATACCGGGCAAGCCCCGGAGATGTCGAGGGAGGATACCCAGCAACAGCAGGCGTTTGCCCAGGAGTTCGTTGATGATAAAAACCAGCCAGGGAATGGCAAGAATGATACTTAAGGTTTTTAAATTGGCCTGAGTCTTGGTAATGATAAGATTCAGGCTCGACGTCAGTTCATTGAGCATCTAGGTTGATTCCTGTCTGGCAAGGGGTTTGGGGGTGGCAGGGACGGCGGTAATGACGCGGTAGGGGACAAACAGAAGGGGATCCACCAGGGTTTGATTGACAATCATTGACCAGTGGAGATGCGGCCCGGTGGCGCGCCCGGTTTTCCCTATGGTGCCTATTATCTCCCCCTGATTGAGCAATTGCCCTTCTTTGGCCTGAACATCCTTTAGGTGAGCATAGAGGGAATAAACACCCAGGCCATGATCAATAATGACCGTGTTGCCAGTGAAAAAATAGTCTTTAACAGCTATGACCTTGCCTTTGGCTGACGCCCTGACCGGGGCATTTTCAGGGGCTGCGATATCGAGTCCGGAATGCGGTGCCTGAGGGCTTTTATTATAAACCCGCTTTAAGCCGAACAGGCTGCTGACTGGGCCGTGGACCGGCGCTTTAAATGCCTGCGAAAACGGATTGACCGCGGTAAATCCGGCAAAGAGCGCCGCCATTTCTTTCGCTTCCTGATTGATGCGGGTTCTGTCTTCCTCGTAAGGGTCAACCTTGCGGGGATCGGTGATTTTCAGGTGTTGGGTGGCATAAAATTTCTGGCTGACCTGAAAGGGGATGGTCGAGCGCAGCGGATGCGTCATGGTGAGATTGTCGACCGTCTGGTTCGTATCCAGCGGGATGCCGACGATGAGCAGCCACTGATTGGCATTGGGGCTAGGCAGCACGGGAATTTTTTTATTGTGGTAGTAGACTTGCGGCTGCTGTTTGATATCGATAGGGATAATGGTTAATCCGCCATTGACGGAATGGTTTTCAGGCAGGTAGGCCGCTTCGGCAAATACCCGGCCTGCGGTAAGGGCAATGACCATTGCGCGGAACAGAAAACCCATCGTTCATCTCCTTATTCGGTTTGTTGCGTGACCTGGCAAATCAGGCTCCCCTGCGACAGCTTAAGCGTCAATTCATCGCCTAAAGAAACATCCCTGGCATTAAACAGCACTCTGCCCTGACGGGTGGCGATGGCATAACCACGATCCAGTGTCGCTAAGGGGCTGACTGCGTTCAGGGTACTCATTTGCAGGGACAGGGCCTGACGCATGGCAGCCATGCGATGAGCCATGATTTGAAGCAAACGCTGTTCCAGTTGCCGGCGTGCGGCCAAAGCCTGTTTGACGCCGGTTTGCGGATTGTGGCTTTTAAGGGTTAAAAGGGTGACCTGCAGCCGGTTTTTTAACCCATAGAGGCTTCGCTGGCCGTACAATTGCAAACGTTGTTGCAGGTGATCCAGGGTTTGCCAGTAGCGGTAAATCAGTTGTTCCGGGGAACTCAGTGCAGCCAGGCGGTGAGTCAGTTGCATTTGATGATGCTGCACTCGCCTGTCTAAGGTCATAACCATGCGCGTGGCGGCAAGGCCAATGAATTTAAGCAGATCCTGCTGATTGGGCGTAACGGCTTCAGCCGCGGCAGTCGGTGTGGCTGCCCTTAAGTCGGCGACAAAATCGGCAATGGTAAAGTCGGTTTCATGGCCGATGCCTGAGACGATGGGAATGATGCTCTCGCTGATGGCGATGGCCAGCTTTTCATCATTAAACGCCCACAAATCCTCAATGCTGCCACCCCCGCGTGCGAGAATCATCACCTGGCTTTCTGCATCGGCATTGGCTTTCTTAACCGCACTGATCAGCTGGGCTGCAGCCCCTTTGCCCTGAACCTCGCAACAATACACCAACACCCGGGCAATGGGGTAACGTCTGGCCAGCGTAGCCAGAATATCCTGCAGGGCGGCACCACTGGCGGAGGTGACGACGGCAATTGTATGGGGAAAGGCGGGAATGGTTTTTTTACGGGCCGGGTCAAAAAGGCCTTGCTGCTGTAATCTGGTCTTCAGCCATTCGAATTGCCGGTACAGCTCGCCCAAACCATGATCGGTCAGCTCCTGAACAATTAATTGATAGTCCCCTCGGGCTTCATAAAGGCTTAATTTGCCCCGGGCAATGACCTGCTGCCCGTCCCGGAACTGGCGGGTATCCGGTGTATGGTGGTTGCGAAAGAAAACGCACCGTACCTGCGCTGCCGTATCTTTCAAGGTAAAATAGTAATGCCCGGATGCGGGTTTGCTGAGATTGGACAGCTCGCCGACCACCGATACCTCGCCCATGTCAAGTTCAAGCCAGGAACGGATTTGACGATTAAGCTGGCTGACCGTTAAAGTTGACAAGATTACACTCAAAGTTTATGAAATTATTGCAAAATAGCTTAACAAAAAGAGGGGAAATAGAAAAAGGGTTGATGTTATTTAATCTTTGTTTTACTGTAAGAAAATTATTATTCCAGGGATTATAAGGATGTTTAATAAGTATTCCATAGCACTCCTTGCACTGGTTACTGTTCTTCCAGCCAACGCTCAAACGCTCGCCGAAGCGGTGCAGCACAGCATGATTTCAAACCCTGATGTTTTATTTAATACCGCCAAAGGCTTGTCAGCCCGCCAGGGTATCGACAAAGCGAGAGGCGCCTATTATCCCAGCGTGGATGTCACTGCTGGCTATGGCCGTGAACAGAGTTTAAACCCCACCACGACCGCCATCGACGGCCCGGGACGGCGTACCCTGACAAGGCAGGAGTCGTTGGTGGAACTACGCCAAAGTTTGTATGCTGGCGGGGGCATTGTTAATGAGCTTAAGCGTAACGAACATCTTTATGAAGCTCAGAAATTAAAAACCCAGGGCATCGCCGAAGATCTGGCGCTCGAAGTTGTCAACCGGTATTTATTGGTTCTGCTGCATGAAAAGCTTTATGGCTATGCCAAAACCAATCTTCAGGCTCACCGTTCTGTTTTCAGATTGATTAGCGATCGCAAGGAAGCCGGTCTTACCCGTGAGGCGGAAGTCGATCAGGCGGTGGCTCGTCTTGCTTTGGCGGAAGCCAATTTAATCAGTGCCGAGGCCAATCTGCGCGAAGTGAGGATTAATTTTGCCAAAGTCGTGGGCAGCTGGCCCATGAATCTGCAATGGCCACGGATTCCAAAAAGCAGTGAATTGCCAAGAACACTGGCCCAGGCTATTGAGAAAGGGCTTGATCATCATCCTACTGTTAAATCAACTTACGCCGACATTAAAGAAGCCAAATCGCAATATGAAGTGGCAAGAGCGGCTTATGTACCTCATTTCGATTTGGTGCTGAGCGCGTCCAAAAATCGAAATCTCGACGGGTTGATTGGTCCAAATGATGACAAACTGGCCATGGTGCGCATGAACTACAATGTTTTCCGGGGCGGCTCGGATGTGGCCAATGTGAAGTTGACTGCGTATCAGGTCCAGGAAGCCTATGAAGTGAAAAATCGGTCGCTCGTGGATTTGCGTGAATCCATCCGTTTGTCCTGGAATGCCTGGGTTGCCGCCGGCCATCGCTTGAAGCCGCTGCGCCGCCATGTCCTGTCATCACAACGTACCCGCGGTGCTTACCAGGAGCAGTTTAAAGTAGGTAAACGCACACTGCTTGACCTGCTTGATTCCCAGAATGAATACTATGAAGCGCAGATTCAATACGCCCGTGGTCAGAACGATGAAATTTATTCCCGCTACCGTATTTTAAACGGTATGGGACGGTTACTGCCTTACCTGCATATGCGCTTGCCGGAAAACGTCGTCAACAATGATGTTTTCAGTTCCGCGCAAACCCATATCCTGCTGGATAAAAATATGGATGGGGTGCCTTATCCAGACGATACGGATAGGCCGTTGGCTTTGGCGCATCCCGTTAAAAATATGGAAACCACGCCATTAACCAAAGCCATTGTCATGAAAAATACAGAGGTGCCAACCCCGCCATCGCCGATGGTTTGGTATGTATCCGCAGGTTACTTCAAAAACAAGGCCAATGCGGTGGCTCTGGTGAACCGCTTGAATGGCCTTGGCTTTACCGCCTTCTCTCGCACGGTGAACGGGGGAGAGTGTGTGTATATTGGTCCTTATGAATATCGCGGCCATGCGGCTAATGGTATGGAAAGGTTGAAGGAAATTGCCCATGTGCAGGGAGTGCTGGTCACGTTTAAAAAGAATACTCAGCACGCTTAGGGATATCATTCCTATCGCTTTGTTTCTCTTATTATCACTGTCCGCTGCTGTCATGGCCGGCAGCGATGGCTTACGCCTGGCCTCAGTCTCAGGCAAGCCTGGTGCTGACCATGATGCGGTTTTGCGGTTTAAAACCTGGAAACAATTGATTCTTACCCATCAAAACAGCTCGACGCTTGAAAAATTGAAGGCCACCAATGATTTTTTTAACCAGTTTCATTTTGAAAAAGATTTAGGCTATCAGGGCGTTACCGATTACTGGAAAACGCCGGAGGAATTCATTGCCGATGGCAGCGGGGATTGCGAAGATTTCTCTATCGCGAAATATTTTACTTTGTTGGCCCTTGACTTACCGATTAATACCTTGCGCATCACCTACGTTAAATCGATGACGCTAAACCAGGCTCACATGGTATTGGCTTATTATCCCACACCACAGGCTGAACCGCTTGTTCTTGATAATCTCGTAACAGACATACTGCCGGCGTCAAAGCGTCCGGATCTTGTACCAATTTACAGTTTTAACGGTAAGGGCTTATGGCTTGCCAAACAGCGCGGCCAGGATAAACCGCTGGGAAATGCTTCGCAGTTAAGCAAATGGCGGCAGGTAATACAACGCATGAAAAAGGGTGATGCTCCATGACATTAACCAAAAAAATGGCTTTGGGTGTTTTAGGCTTACTCCTGATTATCTTTATCGGGACATTCCTAATCACGTTTAATAATGAAAGGAATTTCTTTATTCAACAAATGAACAGCAATGCGCAGGATACTGCTACCTCTCTCGGCCTGTCCCTGTCGCATGGTCTTTATACCAAAGACAAAGCCTCAGTGCTTGCCATGGTCGAAGCGGTGTTTGATCGAGGGTATTTCGCCATGATCGAAGTCCGCAACATCCGGGGCGAATTGCTGGTGGCCCGTTACGCGCCAAAACGCAAACGGTCAGCGCCAGACTGGTTTCATGAGTTAATTCAATGGCCGTCTACGGTACAATCGGCCACGGTCATGCATGGTTGGCATCAGGTCGGTGAGGTGCTGGTCAACAGTGATACCGGCTATGCTGTGGATGCGTTGTGGTTAAATACCATGGATTTATCCATTTGGTATGGCCTTTTTGTGGCCTTGTCCCTGTTCATTGTGTACTGGTTCATCCGTTGGTTGCTAAAGCCGTTGAAGCGCTTAACACGGCAGGCGGAAGCCATAGGCGAAAAGGAATTTCCCATAGAAACCACCATCCCCAGCACGAAAGAATTGAAAAAAGTGACCTTGGCGATGAATCAGATGGTGACGCGCATCAAGAAAATTTTTAATGATCAATTGCAGCAGATGGAAACACTAAGGCACCAATCGTTTCAGGATTCATTAACGGGCCTCGGCAACCGGCGCTATTTTCTGCAGCAGCTTTCGGCGCTGCTTAATCATGATGAAGAGTTCGCGCCGGGTTTTGTGATTTTGGTGGTCATTGATGGCTTGGATAAATTGAACCATGATGCCGGGTATCAGCAGGGAGATAATGTGGTTAAACAGGTGGCCAAAGCCTGTAGAGGCTTTTGGAAAGAAAGTGCATCCACCTTGATTGCGCGTATCGGGGGCAGCAGTTTTGCTATTTTGGTTAAAGAGAATGATGCCGCGCATTTTGTCAATCAGTGTGATAGTTTCAATCAAATGCTGCAAACCCTGTTGACCCCGGAATTTGGCTGCCGTTTGGTGCTTGCGGCTACCTCCTATCAATTGCATCAGACGCCGCGTACGCTGCTCTCGGAGGTGGATCACGTGTTAATGACTGCGAGAGAAGCAGCCGATGGACTGGCCTACAGCGATAATTTGCCGGCTCATAATCCAGCCAATATTGCCAGGGATGATTTATTAGAGGCGATAACCAAGCGGCAACTGGTGCTTTTTGGGCAGGCGGTAACCAATGGCGAAAGGATGCTGCACCAGGAAATTTTTGTGCGCATGGCTTTAGGTGATGAATTAATCAGCGCCGGTTACTTCATGCCCTTGGCTATCCGCAATGGACTCGCACCCCAGATTGATCAATTTGTTTTGGAAGACGTGATAAGCAAAGGCTTGCTTAATACGCATGACATCGCCTTGAATATTACTGAAACCACGGTGATTGATGAGGACGTACGAAAACAATACCTTAAACAACTGGCGCAAATTCCCTCCCATCTGCTTGAAAAGTTGAATATTGAATTCAACGAGCTCATCGTATTGAACCATTTTAGTCAGGTTATGGTCTTCGTTAAAAGCCTGCAGAAGTTGGGTGTCCAGATCGGTGTTGATCAGGTCGGGATTCATTTTTCACCCATGCACTACCTGAATCAGTTGCCGCTGAACTACCTTAAATTACACGGCAGTCTGATTCAGGATATTCAGGAAAACCAGAACAAGCAATTTTTTATACATTATTTCAATGAAATGGCCAATACCCTGGATATCCGCGTGATAGCGACCCAAATCGAATCCGACAAGCAGTGGCTGACATTAAAAAGCCTGAATCTGCATTGGGGACAGGGCCAATATTTAGGCTCGGTTCATCCGGTGGCGGCTAAAAAAGCAGGGAGTGTTTAATAAATGACCAAATGGCCTGTGGATAGACTATATTAATAAAGTAACTGCTGCTTTTTAAGGTTTATCACACATGGTTGTACAGACTGCATCCGGAGTGGTTCAGGGACTCGAAGGCATTCTGATAAAACATTCAGGTAATGGACAAAACGAACTGGTCAGGCTGGGTACCCCGTTTCATGAAGGGGATACCCTGGTCCTTTTGAGCGGTAATGCCTACATTCATTTGTTGACTGAAGATTTTCCCACGGCGCTATCGCTTAATCAGCCGCTGCATATTGATGGCATTTCCCCCTTGTTGAAAACGGGGACTTCTGAATCCCTGATAGGAGATATCATCGATGAGGCCCTGGCGAAAGGCATTGATCCAGCGTTTATTCTTGAGGCATTGGCAGAAACTGCTGCCGGTCAGGAGCTTTTGGGCGAAGGCGGTCATTTCTTTATTCTTGATCCCATGTATGGCTTAGGCGCGGTAACCGCGGGCTATCCCACCATTGGCGTCGGTTTTGACAGCATGGGACGGGAGGATTATGTTACCCTGTTTGATGCAGATGATTTAATCAGCGACGTGGGCATTCCTGGATTACCACCCGGCGGTGAATTACCGCCTCCCTTTGTAATCGCTGCCACGCCAGTGGTCGTTGATGAGACGGCCGGTTTACAAACTGTGGTGCAGGGGTGGCAGTCCAATACGCCAAGCAGCGCCATCAGCGATGTGCAACTTAAAGCTGCAGATGGCCATTCAGCCGTCTGGGATTCGCAAACCGCGACACTGACAGCCACAGACGGTACATGGGCAATTATTGTGCATCCACCCGGTGCAGGAGTGGGTATTACTCTCGAATTCAAGCAGTTAATTCCGGTACAACACGCCAACGCTAATGATCCCAATGACTTTATCACTGTTCCGGTTATCATGACCGCTACCCGTGAAGCGGATGGCGCCAAGGCCAGTTGCGATTTTACCGTGACCATTTTTGATGACGGGCCCCGAATTGTGGGCACAGGGGAGCAGGACATCCTGCGGCTGAATGTCGATGAGAGTTTTATCCCCACGCAGGGTGCGGTGGATACGGCCGATTTTGCGCTTGCGTTTGCCAATCATTTTGATTTTGGCATGGACAATACCGCGGCGCATCCCGGGCATCTGGTTTATTCACTGGGTCTTGAAAGCAATCAGGCCGGTTCGGGTTTGTACACCGTTGATAACCAGGCCCCGCAGGGTAAAGGCATTGAAATTCAACTGGTTGACAATCAGGGCGTTATACGCGGCATGGCCAATGGCCTCGAATATTTCACGATAAGCGTCGATGCCGTTACGGGCGTGGTGACGTTTACGCAAAACTTGTCTGTCTGGCATGGTGATACGCTCAATCCCAATGATTTATCCAGTTTAATCACCGAACAGGTCAACGATTTATTTATCCGGGCCACCGCCATCGATGGCGACGGCGATGCGGTCAGCGACATCATTGGTTTGGGCAATGGCATTTTCTCCATCAATGATGATGGACCCACCATTAGCATCGATGCCATGCAAACAGTACCGCAGTTGGCTGTGGATGAAACCCAACTGGCCGTATCTGCTTCTGCATCGGCCGATTACAGCCCGATTTTTGATATTAATCCAGGTGAAGACGGCTTAGGCCAGGTCGATTATTCATTGTCTGTGAATACGGCCAATGGCACGGGATCAGGCCTGTATGCCGTGGATTCGTCACAACCCCAGGGCAGGGGCGATGAAATTCGTTTGGAACAGCTCAATGCCAATACCGTTGAAGGCAAGCTCAATGGCGAGCTATATTTTACCATTGCTATTGATAGTCAGACGGGCGTGGTGACCTTCACACAGTACATCAATGTCTGGCATGCGGATACCAGTAATCCTGATGACGCCTCAACCCTCAATGCTGCAATAGGCAGCCTCGCTGTGGTCGCTACCGTCACGGATGCCGATGGTGACCAGGCTCAAAGCACAGTCGATGTCAGCCAGGGATTTTTCGCCATTGATGACGATGGTCCACGGTTAACCAATCAGAGCGATACCGCACAAGTGGTCAATGAGGATGCTTTACCCCAGGGGAATGCTGATGCGGTGCAAACACTGACAGTCAGCGGCTCCCTGGATAGCCTTGTTGATTTTGGGGCGGACCATGCGAGTGGTTTTGAATTAAACGCGAATTTTGCCGACATTCTTGAGGGGATGGGATTGACATCCAATGGTGAACCCCTCAGTTACACGTCCTTCCAGGCCGGCACAGAAACAAGCCTTGAAGCGCTGAACCCGGGTGGTGAGACACTATTCAATTTTACCTTTGATCAGGCAACAGGCCATTACACGTTCAATCTGATGGGGCCGCTTGATCATCCCTCGCCGCCAGTCGCCACCGATGATGACACGCAATCCTTAGCCATTAACCTCGGTGCCGTGCTTAATGCCGTGGATGGTGATGGTGATTCCGTGTCGTTGGATGGCCGTTTTGCCATCAATGTGCAGGATGATCTGCCGATTGCGGTTAATGATTGTGCTCCGGTGACTGAACCTGTGGCTAATTTAAATATCTACTACGTGGTGGATGTCTCTGGCAGTATGGGTGAACCCATTGTCACGGATGAGGGTTTGACAACCCGACTGGCTTTAGCCCGGGACGCGTTGGTTAACCTGACCAATCAATATGCCGATTACAATGGGACGGTTATTATTACCATCGTGCCCTTTGCTTCAGGATCGAATAATTCCGGAGCCTTTGCGACCGAAAAATTTGATATTTTAAACGGTGAACTTGATGACGCGCTGAATTTTATCAGTGGCCTGGATGTCAGTGAAAATCCAATCCCGGGATCGGCTACGGAATACAATGACGCGCTGAATGTTACGCGTGGATTACTTGAATCAGACATTGCCGTGACCTCACCCATCTCTGATTACCAACATGTGGTGTATTTCCTGTCCGATGGTGTTCCGAACCCGCCCAATGCTGGTGCACCGGCGAGCTGGCAATCGTTTGTTGACAACAATGACATCAATGTGATTCCGGTCGGCATTGGCCAGTTTAATCCCGGCCCGCTCGCTGCTGTGGGGAATAGCGGCGATGAAATCATTCAGGTGCTGGACCCTACCGATCTGGATGCCACCCTGCAGCAGCAATTAAACAATGCCGTCACCGGCAACGTGCTTGCCAATGATGCATTTGGCGGCGATGGCCCGCATGATCAACGCATTATATCCATTACCCTCGACAATCAGACGTATCATGTCGATGATCCAGGCGTTGTGAATAACGAATTGACCGTGTTTGACGCACTCGGCGGTGAATTGACCTTTAATTTTGCGACAGGTGACTACACTTACATTGCAGCCAATGTAAACCAGGATGAGCAAATCCAGATAGGATACACCATCCAGGATGCTGACGGCGATCAAGACAATGCCATACTGACCATTAAAATCGATAATGTGGAGCCCCCCGAGGTTACACTGCTCACCAAAACCATCGAATTTACCCGGACTGAGCAGGGGCAGCAGCCCTACGGCGATGCTGAAGTGGCCGAGTATTTATTATTGCAGGCCTTGGGCCGCGAAGGGCAGGTGGTCAATGTTCCGGTCAATGGCGTTGATTTAACCAACACCCTCATTGAAATACCAACGCCTGTGCAAGTCAAATTCATTTCTGAAGGTGCTGGCCACCAGAATATGGTGGGCTATTACCTTTATGATGCTGCTGGAAACATTATTGCCAATTCCGCTGGTCTTATCTGGCTTGATGCGTCCGCAGTCGTGACATCCGGTGTGGGCGGCACGAATTTAATCGAAAATACCGTCAATGCCTTTGGTTTAAATCAATCCGACACGTTTAATATCCCGACCATACCAGCCGGGCAAGGTATTGGATTTTTCCTGATTGAGGACGGTGCTGATTTGGATAGGAACGGCGTGAACAACGTCAATGCCGTGACCATTAAAAATTTAGTGACAAGCCAGGGCATCACCTCCATAGACAATTTAAACAACCAGGTTTCCATTGACAATGGGCGCGTGAAAGTCGGCAATACTGAACTCATTGGCAATGTGTATTTCAGCCACGATAAAAGCTTAAACACCGATGCCGCGTCTTTTCCGGCAGGGCATGCCTTAAGCGGTGTGACGTTTGATCAGCAAGACCCAGCACTTCTTGCGTATACGGGGTTGCTGATTGTCGGTTTTGAAGATTTACAAAATGGCGGTGACCGCGATTACAATGACATTATTTTCAGCGTCGATCTGGGAGCCAATATTCAAAACCTGACGACTGGCAGTGCGGCGATAGTAGAGTCAGTCAGCGATGCGGACAGCGCGTTCTTAAGTAAAGCGGTGGTAAGCAGCAGCGATTTCATTGCCGGTGACGCCATTAACCTCGTATCGACTGCCGATGTTGTTTTCAATATGGGGCTGGGGCAGGTCACCATTACCTATGGCGGTGACGATTACGTGTTGCAATTTGAGGATTTCGGTACCGGGAATAATTATGCCTATGTCTTTACGGCGTTAAATCCCACCCAGCTCGTGCCGGTTGGCGCTTATGAGCTTATGCTTAAAACCTTAACCTTCACCCCGGTAGCCAGTGAAGCCAGTGAAGGGGTGGTCCGGCATGTGCAGGTATCCGTGACCGATGACACCGGGTTGGTCGATACCTCCGTTACCCAATTTGGCGTGCAGATTAATGATACCTTGCCCATCAACCTCATTGAGTTTAATGCTCAGGGGCATTTTGATTTTGGTGCCGGTAATGACGTGGTGTTGATTCCCGATACCATGGATGGTTTGGGCAAGGTCAGCGGCAATCAGGGAATCGATACGGTGCAATTTAATCAAAATGGCATGCAAGTGAGTGCTCAGGAAATTAATGCGCATTTTGATACCGGTTGGGAAACCGTTGATATGACGGGCCAGGGTCAAAATACCATAAGCCTGACGCTGGATTCCGTGCTGGCGCTGTCGTCCGGCAGTGAACTGAATCTTGAGTTAAATGATGGAACCCAGGTTTCCGTTCTGCAAATCAAGGCGGATGGCGGAGCGGCGGCGGATACCATTAATCTCCACAGTGCGGATGTTGAAGATGTTTCGAATTTGTTGACGGCGCCCGCACCGGGTGAGCAGTTATTTAAACTCACTAATGCAGCCGCTACCCAGGAAGCCTACGTCCATATCGTCAGCCCAACGCAGGAATTGCCGCAGGTGAATGTAACGGAAGGGGGCTAGGGTTAATCATCGGCGCTAAGGCAAGGCAAAATGCCAGTTCATGGCTTTGGATAACCCTTCCAGCATGATTTCGCCGCGGATGCTATTGCCTTTCTGATTGACGCGGGGGCTTAAGACGGCAATCCCCGCTTTTCCGGGCACTGAGGCAATGGTGTAACCGGAGACGCCGCTTTTCGCCGGCATGCCGGTGCGTACCATGTGCGTGCCGGTTTCATCATAAAGGCCGCAGGTAGCCATAATCGCCAAGGTGATTTTGCAGGTTTCAAGTGAGATGACCTGTTCATCCGTTTCGGGGTTACGTCCCCCATTGGCCAGGACGGTCGGTAAAAACAGCATCTGTTCAAGCATGGCTTCATAAGAGCACAACGCGAAATACAAATCCAGGGTTTCAATCACGTTCGTGCCGAGATTGTTGCGGCTTTTCAGCAGATAAGCCAAGGAACGGTTGCGGTCGCCCGTGCGTTTTTCCGAAGCAAACACCAGCGGGTTCATCGTCAAGCGTTGATTAAATAGCTTCTGAATCCAGTGTTCAAGCCAGGCGAATTGCTGTTCGCCTGTGCCGGGGATACGCGAACAAAGGGTAATGGCGCCGGCATTGAGCATGGGGTTGGATGGCTTGGGACCAAATTGCTCCAGGCGGGTAATGGAGGCGAAATCATCGCCGGATGGTTCCACCTTAACCCATTCAAAGACTTGTTCAAAACCAAATTCTTCGAGCAGGCCAATTAAGGGCACCATTTTACCGGTGCTTTGCAGCGTCACGGGCTTAAGCGGGTGATTGCTGTAAGATAAAGAGGGTTCTCCCAGGGGCTGGACGGCAATAGCCGTTAAATCCTGGTTTACATTGGCAAGCTCGGGGATATAGTCGGCTGTTTTTCCTTCCTGGTTCAATTCGGCCTGATGAACCAGTTCTTCCAAGAGCTTGATAGTAATCAATTTTGTTGTCATAGGACCCTTGAGATCGAAAAATCAGCCATTATGCTAAATTTAGCACAGTAAAACAAATTAATTTTCATTGCGTTTTATATTTCGACATGCCGGGACGATAAGCCGTCAGGTGCTGAGATATTGTGCTATTATTTAACTTGTTGAGGAGAAAATAATCAAAAAAACGGTTTAAGTCATCGCATTGAAATAAGGTATGGGATGCTAAAAACAAAATTGGGTTTACTGCAAGTCAGAGCATTGACATGGCCTAAATTCAATAAAAAACAAGGCTACACACTGTTTGAGCTGATGCTCGCCGCCGGCATAGTCGGCGTTTTGTCGGTCATTTTTATTCCCGGTTATTACCGCTATGTGACGCGGGTGAACATGACCACGGCCACCGCGGATATTAAAACGGTGGAAATGGCCATTGAAAAATATTACGGTGAAAATAATCAATATCCCCCTAATCTGGCTACCCTGGGCATCAATCTGCGCGACCCCTGGGGAAACCCCTATCGTTACCTCAATATTTTAAATGGCGGTCCATCAGCAAAAGGGATGGCCAGAAAAGATAAAAATCTCGTTCCGATTAATTCCGACTATGATTTATATAGCAGCGGTGAAGACGGTGCTTCCGTTTCTCCCTTGACCGCTAAGGCCAGTCAGGATGATGTAGTGCGGGCGAATAATGGAGCCTACATTGGCCCTGCCGCTGATTATTAAGCAAGGATTAGCCGATGCAAACGGAAAGGCGTTTTTTTCAGAGCAGGGTCGCGAGGCGAATATTCTCTCTATTCGTGGTGTCTGCTTTAATTCCGATTGTTATCTTGGCCATCCTGCAAATCGCCGAGTTTAATCAACAGGTCAAAGCCAATGAAGAACTCTCGGTGCGAAAGGAAGTCAAAAGCCTGGGCATGGAGTTGGCCGGTACCCTCTTTGAACTGGGGGATCAATTCGATTCACTCGGGCAAAGTATCAACCACATCAGCGAAGAGGAGATTATTGCTAATCAGGATAAGCTCCTGAAAGCGATACCCGGTTTTGCCGCGGTAACGCTTAAAACCGCAGCAGGCAAAATAATTCATCTGACCGAAAAACCGGTACTTATCCCGTTCCCAGCGGTGGCCTTAAAGCCGGGTAATTGCAAAATGTTCTATGTTTCAAAACCCGGGCCCGCTCAGGGGCTTTATTTTGCCTGCCGTCCCAATGCCGCCTACATTTTACTAGGCCAGGTGGATGCACGAAAACTATGGGATCTCGCCTTAAGTCATGAGGAATCGTTGCTGTGGATTATGGATGGCGAAGGGCAGTTAATTTTTACCAACACCAAAGAGCCGCTGCCGGTTAGCTACAGTGTCGTCAAACAAACGCATACGAAAACCTTATCGATGAAGCTCAACGGCCAACCCTATTATGTGGGCTACTGGAGCCTTTTTCTCGATTACCGCCTGCAGGGAAAAACCTGGGCTATTGTTCTCGCACAACCCGAATTAAGTTTTGTCGCCCAATCGAATTTTATTGAGATTTTTCTGCCGACCACGGTTCTCGCCCTGTTATTGACCATGTTGTTAAGCCAGTCGCAAATCAGACGTTACTTAACTCCGCTTGAGCAATTAACCGATGCCACCCGCCGTCTGTCACAGCAGGACTTTGCTCCGACGCCGGTTATGAAGAGCAATGATGAATTTGAAGAATTGGGCGAAGCGTTTAACTCCATGTCCAGCCAGCTCCATCAACAGTTTAAAGCCATGTCGCTTATGTCAACCCTGGATCAGGCTATCGTCGACAAGGCGACTGTGCTCCAGGTGATTGCTATTCTTCGCAACCGTTTAAACGAATTGATTCATTATGATTGGTTGTTTATTGGACTTGTGAAAGGCAAAAATAAAAAATCCGTGCGTATTTTTTTTGACGGCAGGACGGAAAGCCCCATTCCTGACGAACCAATCCCCAGTACGCCTGACGAACTGGCGCGCTATAATGACTCGCCTGAAATGAGAATAAGCCTGTCAGATAACCCGCCATCCTTTCTGGCCTGGTTAAATGATAAACAGTCGCGAGGGGTTCTTTTCCCCATTCTGCATAATGGGCAACTGGCCGCCATCATTTGTCTCGGCTTTTACGACGAGGAAAAATGCGATGGCTGTGAAACCCAGCCCCTGCACGATATTTTTCACCGCCTGTCCGTGGCCTTTTCCCAGAATGAATGGCAGGAAAAACTGTATCATCAGGCCCATTATGATGATTTAACGCAGTTGCCTAACCGTTTGGTCCTGCGCCAGCAATTAAGTGAGACGCTTAAACGCAGTGAGAAAGAGGGCCATTATTGTGTGTTGATGTTTATTGATTTGGATAATTTTAAAGACATCAATGACACCCTGGGTCATGGTGTCGGCGATTTATTTTTAAGTCATGTCGCTAAAACCATGGAAAATCACCTTAAGGGCCGCGGGCTGTTAAGCCGCTTGGGTGGCGATGAATTCACGGTTCTTTTGGGGAATTTACCCAATCTTGAGCAAGCGAGACAGACAGCGACCGGACTGGCTGAAGACTTGCTTGAAGCCTTGGCCAGACCGTTTAAATTAGTAGGCGAGGAGTTCATTGCCTCGGCGAGTATCGGCATTGTTATTCGTTCCACCCAGACGAACGGCGATGAGTTATTAAAATGCGCTGACATGTCCATGTATGAGGCGAAGAAAGGTGGAAAAAACCGGTATGTTTTTTTCAGCGACGACCTGGAAAAGCAAGTGCTTGAACGAAACCAGGTTCTGCATGACTTAAATCAGGCTTTAAAGGAAAATCAGTTCGTTCTTTATTTTCAACCACAAATTGATGCGGCCAGTGGTCAATTGGTCAGTGCAGAGGTGTTGCTGCGCTGGCTTCATCCCAAACGCGGGCTGTTGACGCCACGGGTATTTATGGCCTTGGCAGAAGAAACCAACACCATTAACTTAATTGGCGAGTGGGTTATGCGTACGACTTGTCAACAGATTAAGCAATGGCAGAAACAACAGATTGTGGTACCGCCCATTGGCGTTAATCTGGCTGCCAAACAATTCACCCAGGAGAATTTATGCGAGTTGCTGGTGCAATGCGTACAAGATTCTGGATTGGCGACTCATCAAATTGAACTGGAAATCACGGAAAGTACCCTAATTGATAATTTCCATCAATCCATTGCGATGATGAATCAATTGAAGGGAGCCGGATTTAAATTGGCGCTTGATGATTTCGGCACGGGCTATTCCTCCATGAGTTACCTTAAACAAATGCCCATTGACGCCATGAAAATTGATCAAATCTTCATTGCCGATTTACTCACCAATCAGAAAAATTACAGCATTGTGCGGGCAATCATTACCCTGGCGCAAAGCCTGGGTTTAAAATTGATTGCGGAAGGAATTGAAGAAAAACCGCAAGGTGATTTGCTCTGCCAGATGGGTTGCTTTATTCATCAGGGCTATTATTACAGCAGACCCATCCCGGCGCAGGAGTTTTTTGAAAAATATTTGGCGTCGCAATTAGCTGATCTGCCCCATTAATTCATCCAGCTTGGCGCCGATGTCTGGCATGCGCATCAGGCTCTCGCCAATTAGGAACGTGTTAATTCCATGGTTTTGCATGAAGTCAATATCAGCACGGCTGTTAATGCCGCTTTCAGTAATCAGGCATTTGCCCTCAGGCAACAGGTGCTTTAAATCAACACTGGTATAAATATCGGTTTTGAAGGTATGCAGGCTGCGGTTATTAATACCCATTAACGGTGTGGGCAGCGGCAGGGCACGTTCCAGTTCATCGCGGGTATGGCTCTCGACCAACACGGCCATGCCTAATTCCTGTGCAATTTGACAATAATCATGCAATTGGCTGTCATCAAGTAAGGCCACGATCAATAAAATACAATCCGCGCCTAAAGCCCTGCTTTCAAAAATCTGGTAACTGTCAATCATGAAATCCTTACGCAGCACCGGCAGAGACGTATGGTGTCGGGCCATTTGCAGATTGGCAGGATCTCCCTGAAAGAACGGTTTGTCGGTTAGAACAGAAAGGCAGGCCGCCCCATGAGCCTCATAAATTTGCGCAATGGCCGCCACATCAAAATCAGCGCGAATCAAGCCTTTGCTGGGGGATGCTTTCTTGATTTCGGCGATGATGGCGGGTTTTTTTGCCTGCAGCGCCTGCACAAAATCACGTACCGGTAACGTGTCTGCCGTTTGTAGTGTGGATAAGGGTCTTTGTTGTTTTGCCAATGCCACTTCCTGCCGTTTTTGTTCGGCTATTTTGTCTAGGATGCTGTTCATGAATGAGGACCGAATTGCTGAGTTAAATCTCTGAGTTGATAGAAATGCTGTTGTGCCTTGCCGCTATCAATCGCCTCTGCTGCCAGGGCAAGGCCTTCAGGAATGCCTTTAGCTGTGTCGCTGCAATAAAGCGCTGCTGCGGTATTCAATAGAATAATATCGCGCGCCGGGCCTTTTTCACCCGCGAGAACCTGTTCGATTCGTTTCAAACTTTCTGCTGGCGAGTTGACTAAAATCGCCTGCAGCGAAGGATGGGCGACGCCATAGTCGGCTGGATCCAATGCCCATTGTTTAAATTGTCCGTCCCTGTATTCAACCACGTCTGCCACTGCGCTAATGCTCAATTCATCCAGGCCGTCGCGGGCGTGAATGACCAGCGCGCGCTCACTGCCGAGATTAACCAGCACTTCGGCAACAGGCCGGAGCAGGTGTTCGGCATAAACCCCAACAACTTGCCGTTTAACCCTGGCAGGATTCACCAGCGGACCCAGGAGATTAAAGAAGCTTCGAATACCCAATTGTTGCCGGGCATTGCGGACATGTTGCAGGGCCTGGTGAAAGTGTGGTGCAAACAGGAAGCAAAGCCCAAGCTGCTGCATGCAGGTTTTTAATTCTTCATCCGTTAAGGTCAGGTTGAACCCGGCCTGCATCAGCAGATCGGAACTGCCGCTTGAGCTCGACACGGAGCGGTTGCCGTGTTTGGCCACTCTGGCACCGGCGGCTGCAGCCACAACACTGCTTAGCGTGGACACATTAAAGGTATTTTTGCCGTCGCCGCCCGTACCGACAATGTCAATGAGCCCACCGCCCAAATCAATGCAATGGGCGAATTCCATCATCACCTGAGCGGCCGTGGTCAATTCGTCAACGGTTTCGCCTTTCATGCGCATCAAGGCCAGGAAGGCAGCAATTTGTGCATCCTGAAGCTCGCCTTTCATGCAGGCCTGCATGATGTCGCGCATCTGTTCAGCCGTTAAGTGCTGCTTTTCAATGAGTTGCTCAAAGAGTTTTTTGGTATTCATGATTGAGAAAATGGCTTAATAAAGTTAACCCGTGTTCGCTTAAAATCGCTTCCGGATGGAATTGTAGACCAAATAACGGGTATTGACGATGGGAGATGGCCATAATGGTGTCTTGGGCCCAGGCATCAATGGTAAAACAATCAGGCAGCGTCGCGCAGTCGACAGCCAGCGAATGGTAGCGGGTGGCCTGGAAAGGGTTGGGCAGTCTTTTAAAAAGGCCGTGTTTATGATGCACAATAGGCGATGTTTTGCCGTGGATGATCGTGGGGGCGCGAATGATTCGGCCGCCGAAAGCGTAGGCCAGGCATTGATGGCCGAGGCAGATGCCAAGAATGGGTAGCCGTTGATAAAAATGCTGGATGGCTGCGACGGAAATTCCAGCCTCTTCAGGGCTTTTAGGGCCTGGTGAAATGACTAAATGGCTGGGAGAGAGCTGTTCGATGTCGCTTAAGCTAATCCTGTCATGAGCGGCCACATGGATTTCAGCGCCAAGGGATTGTAAATAATGGACCAGATTGTAGGTGAAGGAATCGTAATTATCAATGATGAGCAACATGACTATAACGTAAATTCGTCGCCCAGGTAGACTGCGCGAACTTGTTGATTGGCGAGAATGGCATCGGGGGTGCCTTCACAAAGCAATTGCCCTTGGCTTACGATGTAAGCCCGGCTGCAAATATCTAAGGTTTCACGCACATTGTGATCGGTAATTAAGACGCCGATGTTCTTATCGCAAAGGTGCGAAATGATTTTTTTAATATCCAGCACAGAAATCGGGTCAACCCCGGCAAAGGGTTCGTCAAGAAGAATAAATCGGGGTTCGATGGCTAAAGCCCGGGCTATTTCTACCCGGCGGCGCTCACCGCCGGACAAGCTCATGCCCAAGCTTTTCTGCAAATGGGTAATGTGGAACTCTTCCAGAAGCTGATTCAGTTTTTTCTGACGTGCCGGCTCATCCAGGTCTTTGCGTAATTGCAGAATGGAATAAATGTTGTCATTCACCGTCATTTTGCGGAAAACAGACGCTTCCTGGGGAAGATAACCAATGCCCATGCGGGCGCGTTGGTGCATGGGGGCACGGGTAACATCCTGGTCGTCCAGGATAATCCGGCCTTCGTCGCAGGACTGCAGCCCGACAATCATATAAAAGCAGGTGGTTTTCCCGGCGCCATTGGGGCCAAGGAGGCCTACGCATTCACCGCGATTAATCGACAGGCTGACGCCATTGACCACGGTGCGGGTTTTGAAGGATTTTTTTAAATGTTCAGCCCGGAGTGAGGTCATGTCGTTTTCTCAAATTTTTTGACATCCTTTTTCTCAGGATGGATAACAATCAGAGTCCGCGACTTACCGTCGCTTTGTGATAAAACATGTTGTTTCAGGGTATCATAACGGATTTTTGGTGCTGAGAACGAATCATTGCCCTGTTCTACCCGGGCATTGCCTATCAGTTCGATAAGATGTTTGTCCGGATAATAACGAATGGAATCGGCATAGGCATGGAGCAGGGGTTTATCCAAGGCTGTCTGGGTCCAGTAATGGGCCTGATTCTCCTTATCGCCTTCGGCAATGGCGACCACCAGCTTGTTTTGTTGATTGCCTTCTGTCACTGCGCGGGCGGCACGCAGATGGGTGGTGCCCTGATCAAGCTCGACATGGCCCTGGTATTCACCGCGATGGGTTTCCTGACTTAAATCAGCCGTATCGGCAGACAACGACATGATTTTTTCGCGATCGTCGGGCATGGCCGGCAGGTTTTGCGACGCCAGCAGGAAAACACCAAAGGCAATGAATGAAATGGATTTATGCATCACGAGGCTCATAGGTCGCGCGCGCTCCGCTCAATAGCTGGACATGTTTTTGTTCAAGGTAAGCTTTCATGCCTTGAGAGTGGACAATGCTGCCCGGGCGTTCAAAAATCACAGCCAGGTCGGAGGTTGCAAGTTTTTGTTGGGGGTAATAAGTTAATTCGTCTGTCTTTAAGGTGCTCTCCTCGGTATGCGCATCGCCTCCCTGGTGGACGACCACCTGGTTTAAAAAGGTAATTTCTTCACCGCGATGGATAGCGCGGGCAGAATTGGCGCGGATTTCCCAGTCGGGCTGATCATCCTGCGCAATGACAATACGGGGCCGTTTAAGCAGATGCGTGTCTTGTTTCGGGATATGCCGCAATTCCGGTGTTTCGATGTAATTGGCCAATTTGCCGTTGGCGTCAAATTGTCTGACCGTAAGGTCTGAAATAACCGTGTCGGCTGTAATGGACAGGGTGCGCTTATCGAGGCGAACGGTTGAAGCCCTGGAACTGGCGAAATAGTAACCGGAGAAGGCTAATGCTACCAGGGCGCAAAAGAGCCAGACGGCCTGCTTGGCTGCGTTCATGAGGCAAAATACCCCGCTAAGGCCGCATCCTGTTTCTGCTGGGCGCTGAGTAATAAATCGCAGACTTCCCGCACCGCACCGCGGCCGCCATGCTGATCGGTAACCCAGGCGGCAAATTCCTTGACTTGCCTGACGGCGTTGGCCACCGCAATGCCCATACCGACACGCTGGATAATGGGCAAATCGGGTAAATCATCGCCAATGTAGGCGATTTCATCGAGATTGAAACCAAGACGCTCCCTCAGTTGCTCAAAGGCACTGCGCTTGTCGACCTGGCCTTTGAAATAGTGGGTAATGCCCAATTGCTGCATGCGGTGATCAATGACCGCGTTGCGGGCGGTGGTAATGACGGCGACATCAATGCCGGCAGCCATCAACAGTTTCAATCCCATGCCGTCCTGAACATGGAAGGCTTTTAATTCATTGCCATGGTTGTCCAGGTACAACAGTCCATCGGTTAAAACCCCATCCACATCGCAGATGAGGCATCGAATTTTCTTAGCTTTTTCAATCAGATTATTCATTTTCACTTGCCTTAAAAAACGCCTGCGCGCAGCAGGTCATGAAGATGGATAACGGCAACGGGCCGCTGTTCCTCATCAATCACCACGAGCGAGGTGATGGTGTATTTTTGCATAATGGCCAGGGCTTCTGCAGCCAGTGTACCGGCCTTGATTGTTTTACATTGCCGGCTCATAACAGCCGTTAACGGGGTGGTGTTGATGTCGAAATGGTTGGTTAGTGTGCGGCGGATGTCGCCGTCGGTGTAAACGCCGGTTAAACGGCCATGGCTATTTACCACGCAGGTCATGCCCAGTTTTTTGGCGGTGACTTCAATCAGCGCGTCGCTGATGGTGGCGTGTTCGCTGACCAGCGGCAATTCGTCGCCGCGGTGGCAGAGTTCGTCGATTTTAAGCAGCAGGCGCCGGCCCAGGGCACCGCCAGGATGCGAAAGGGCAAAGTCCTCGGCGCTAAAGCCTCTGGCCTGCAGCAGCGCGATGGCCAAGGCATCGCCCATCACCAGCGACACGGTGGTGCTGGTGGTTGGCGCGAGCCCAAGCGGGCAGGCTTCCTGCTCAATGCTAATGTCTAAGTTGACGTCGGCCGTTTTGGCAAGCGTGGACTGGGTGTTGCCGGTCAGGGCAATTAAAGGGATCTCCAGGCGCTTTAACATGGGCAGGAGAACCACAATTTCACTGGTGTTACCGGAGTTGGAAATGGCTAAGACGACATCCTGCCGGGTAATCATGCCCAGATCACCGTGGCAGGCTTCCCCGGGGTGCATGAAAAAGGCAGGCGTGCCGGTGCTGGCTAGGGTGGCGGCAATTTTATTGGCGATATGGCCGGACTTTCCCATGCCCGTCACCACCACGCGCCCTTTGCAGGCCAGTAAGATTTCACAGGCTTTTTCAAAGCGTTCGTCAATGCGTTGCGTCAAGTCAAAAACGGCTTTCGCTTCTGTCTCGATAACGGCAAGACCCAATTGGCAAAAATTCATAGAGGATGAATGTTTGTTAAGCTGGCGGCTATTGTAACAGAAACGATTTTTCTTTGCATGCGACTCCACGCAATTGCCTTAAACGCCGTCAAGTCAGAAGAATGCAGTTGCCTTATGGTTTAAAATTCGCAAAATTGTATCCTTCCAGTATATAATTACCAATTGACCTGAATGGGAACCCATCATGCGAGATAATCTGGTGCAAATCAGCAAGTTGACTTTTATGCGCGGCGACAAGTGCATTTTTGACAACGTTGATATGACTGTCGAGCGCGGAAAAATTACGGCCATTATGGGTCCGAGCGGCAGCGGCAAGACGACGTTGCTGCGCCTGATTGGTGCACAGCTTGCCCCGGATTCGGGGGAGATCCGCGTAGACGGGCAGAACCTGCACCAGCTTTCCCGCAAGGCGCTTCTTGATGCGCGGCGAAAAATGGGCCTGTTGTTCCAAAGCAGTGCCCTGTTTACCCATTTGAATGTTTTTGAAAACGTGGCATTCCCTTTGCGCGAGCACACGGAGTTGAATGAAACGATGCTGCGTGACGTGGTGCTGATGAAGCTCGAGGCCGTAGGCTTAAGGGGCGGCTCGGAACTGATGCCGGCTGAGTTATCCGGCGGCATGGTGCGGCGGGTGGCGTTGGCACGAACCATTGCCCTTGATCCGCAATTGATGATGTATGATGAACCCTTTACCGGCCAGGATCCCATTTCCATGGGGGTTCTGGTGCGTTTAATCAAGCGCTTGAACCAGTTGTTGGGTACGACCACGATTATCGTATCCCATGATGTGGAGGAAACCTGTTCAATCGCTGACTATGCTTACCTCATCGCCGGCGGCCGCCTCATCGGTCATGGCACGCCGCTTGCCTTAAAACAATCGACAGAGCCGCAGATTAAGCAGTTTATGCATGGAGAAGCTGACGGCGTGGTGCCGTTTCATTATCCTGCAAAACCCTATACTGAGGAGTTGTTAGATGCTTGATAGAATGGCGCGCTTCGGCGGGCGTGGTTTGAATACAGTGCAGGCTGTAGGCAATTCCGGTCTTTTTTTACTGGGGGTTTTAGCCCGCAAGCCTGATTTGCCGCGATTATGGCCGGCATTGCGTGTGCAGCTTTACTCGGTTGGTTTTCTTTCTTTTTTAATTATTGTTGTATCGGCGTTGTTTATTGGTATGGTGGTGGGGTTACAGGGGTATAATACCCTGCAAAAATTCGGCGCTGCCAGCCAATTGGGTCAATTGCTGGCCTTAAGTATTGCGCGTGAACTGGGTCCGGTGATCAGCGCCTTGCTGTTTGCCGGCCGTGCCGGTTCTGCCTTAACGGCAGAAATTGGCCTCATGAAGGCCACCGAGCAATTGGCCAGTATGGACATGATGGGGGTGGATCCCTTGGGCCGAGTGATTTATCCGCGTTTTTTAGCGGGGTTGATTTCCTTGCCTTTACTGGCCCTGATTTTCTCAGCGGTTGCGGTCTATGGCGGGTATTTCATTGGTGTGGACTGGTTGGGCGTGGACGCAGGAAGCTTCTGGTCCAATATGCAGGCTTCTGTTAACTTCCGTCTCGACGTGGTTAGCGGAATAATTAAAAGTATGGTTTTCGCTTTTGTTGTAGTGTGGATAGCTGTTTATCAGGGATTCAGTTGTATTCCTACTGCCGAAGGTATTAGTCAAGCAACAACCCGAACCGTTGTGTATTCATCATTGGCTGTGTTGGGGCTTGATTTTTTATTGACAGCAATGATGATTGGAGGTTGGTGAATCATGAGCAAACAACGATATATTGATATCAGTGTAGGACTCTTTATGCTGTTGGGTTTACTGGCTTTCCTGGTCATGGCGATGAAAGTAAGCGGTATGTCCAGCTTTTCATCCACAAAAAGCTATCACGTCACGGCGGATTTTACGGATATCGGCGGGTTGAAGGTGCGAGCACCGGTTACCATTGCCGGGGTTAAGATTGGTGAAGTGACGGGCATTGAATTGCAGCCCGGCGAATTAAATGCCAAGGTGACCATGCTGCTTCGCAGCGACAAACCGATTCCCTATGAGGATGTGTCGGCACGCATCCTGACAGAAGGCTTGCTGGGCTCAAACTACATCAGCATTGTCCCTGGTTTTGAGGATGAAGGCGAAGGCAAACACCCCTACCTTCGCGAAGGCGATGTGATTGCCAAAACCCAGGAAGCCATCATTCTGGAAAATTTAATTGGACAACTCTTATTCAATATTAAGAAATAGGAACGACAATGAAAAAAATTAAAACCTTTGTTTTTCTCATGGCCTGTTCGTTAATCTCGTCGTTGTGGGCCGCTTCTTCCCCCGTCCCGATGCTTGAGACCGCAGCGAATCAGATTCTTTCCACGCTGGAAAAGAACAAAGCCACCTTAAAAAATAACCCCCAGGTGATTTACCGCGCCGTGGAGCAATCACTGCTGCCCAATGTTGATGTCAGCGGCATGTCGCGCTCCGTGCTCGGACGCCAAGCCTGGATGAAAGCCACCCCGAGCGAACGTCAGCAATTCTCCGAGGCGTTTACGCAACTGGTTATTCGTACTTATGCCAGTCCTTTGGCCGAATACACGGATGAAACAGTAAAATTTTTACCTGTCCGCGGCTCGCTTGAAGGCCGGTTTTTGCGCGTGAACAGTTTAATTGTCCGTTCAAATGGCAAAAATATTCCACTGAGCTATAGTCTCGTGGCTAAAAATGGCCAGTGGAAGATTTATGATCTGAGCGTGGAAGGGGTGAGCCTGCTGCAAAGTTTCCGCTCCCAATTTGCCCAGGCGCTGCAGAATTCCAATATGCAGGAACTCATTAAGCAAATGCGCGAACGCAGTAAAAAAGCAGCTTAACATGGCAAATTTCAAACCAGACAATCAAATAACGTTTGCGACGGCCGAGACTTGCCGTCGCCGCCTGGTCGATTTTATTAAAACTAACCATGAGCCCGAGGTGGTCGTGGATTTAAGCGAAGTCAACCATTGCGACAGTGCGGGCCTTGCCCTGTTGATTGAGGCACAACGCCTGTGCAGGCAATTGCATAAGCGCTGCCAGATCATTAATATTCCGCCTTTAGTCCATGCGCTGGCTGAATTTTGCGGTTTGGAAAAAATAGTCGTCTCCTGACACGTCAGGCAAAAGAACCGGGATGAGAAAGCGATCGTCTCTGAATAAAGTGGAACTGTTGTATGATAAATAACGAAGAAATAGAAAAGAAATTGTCAGTTATAGAGGGCGTTCATTTCGTCAACGTGGAGGGTGATGGGTATCATTATCACTTGACCATTGTGTCGGATACGTTCGTTGGCAAATCCCGGGTGGCCCGGCAACAATGGGTGTATGCGCAGTTAAAAGAATATATTACCAGCGGTCGTCTTCATGCCTTGACGATGAAGACCTGGACTCAAGAAGAATGGGGGAAGCAGCATGGATAAATTAGTGATTAATGGCGGCAAGGCATTAAACGGGGAAGTGGTCATATCCGGCGCAAAAAATTCCGCGCTTCCCATCATGGCGGCTACGTTGCTGGCAACAGACAACGTGACCATAGCCAACGTCCCTCATTTAAAAGACGTCACCACGATGATGGAATTATTAGGCCAGTTGGGCGCCCATCTTATCGTGGATGAAAAAATGAACGTTCAGATTTCAGCCAGCCAGGTGAATGAATTTGTCGCCCCCTATGAGCTGGTCAAAACCATGCGGGCTTCCATTCTGGTTTTAGGCCCCTTACTGGCACGCTTCGGTCGCGCCGATGTGTCGCTGCCTGGTGGGTGCGCAATTGGTACCCGTCCGGTGGACTTGCACCTTAAAGCACTCAAAGCCATGGGGGCTGAGATCACCGTAAAAAATGGCTACATTAAAGCCCGCTGCCGCCGCGGCCGCCTGCAGGGCAAACCCTTGGTGTTTGATACGGTGACGGTAACCGGCACGGAAAACGTGTTAATGGCTGCTGTACTGGCTGAAGGGAAAACCATCATTAAAAATGCCGCGCGTGAGCCGGAAGTGGTGGATTTAGCCAATTTCCTGATTCAGATGGGTGCCCAAATCACTGGTGCCGGTACGCCTACCATTGAAGTTGAAGGCGTTGAGGCCCTGCGTGGCGGCAACTACACCGTCATGCCGGATCGCATTGAAGCGGGGACTTACTTAACAGCAGGCGCCATTACCCGCGGCAAGGTCACGGTCCGACGCGTCAAACCGGATAATCTGTTATCCATGCTGTGTAAATTTGAAGAAGCCGGGGCTGAGTTGACCCTGGGTGAAGATTGGGTCACTTTAAACATGCATGGCTTACGTCCTCAGGCTGTCAATATCGCGACTGCGCCTTATCCTGCGTTTCCGACGGACATGCAAGCCCAGTTTATGGCGCTTAATGCCATTGCTGATGGGGCGTCGTCTGTGATTGAAACCATTTTTGAAAATCGCTTTATGCATGTGCAGGAATTGCAGCGCATGGGCGCACAAATCCGTTTAAACGGCAATACGGCTATGATTAATGGCGTTGAAAAATTAACCGGCGCCCCGGTAATGGCGACCGACTTACGGGCGTCAGCCAGTTTGATTCTGGCCGGTCTTGCGGCAGAAGGCGAAACCTTTGTCGAGCGCATCTACCATGTCGATCGCGGCTATGAGCGCATTGAAGAAAAATTATCGACGCTGGGTGCTGATATCAGGCGAGCTTCATCCAGGTGATCACACGTCAGGCGTTAACGGATTATCTTGATACGTTGCTGGCAGTCAGTGAGTTTAATGACTACGCACCGAATGGTTTGCAGGTCGAAGGCCGGGAGACCATTCACCGTATTTGCACCGCGGTGACGGCCAGTGAAGAGGCTATTTTGCAGGCCGCGGCCCTCAAAGCCGATGCCTTGCTGGTGCATCATGGTTATTTCTGGCGCGGCGAGCAGCCAACTATCACCGGCATGAAAGGGCGACGCATCACTGAACTGTTGCGGCATCAAATCAATTTACTGGCTTATCACCTGCCCCTGGATTGCCATCCTGAACTGGGCAATAACGCCCAACTGGCCAAACGCCTGCCTGTTAAAGACGTGGTCATGCACTCAACGGGCGGCGTCAACCGGTTATTGTGGTCAGGGACGCTGGATAAGCCGTTATCCGCCCACGAATTGGGCAGGCAGCTTGACCAGGCATTAGGACGGGAACCTTTAATCATTGCCTGTGATGATGAGCCCATTCAACGCATTGCCTGGTGCAGCGGCGGGGCGCCGGATTACATTGAAGCGGCTTATCAGCTGGGTGTAGAGGCTTATTTCAGCGGTGAAGTTGCAGAGCGCACCTATTATCAGGCCAAAGAACTGGGCATCCATTATTTTGCCTGTGGCCATCATGCCACCGAACGTTACGGCATACAGGCCTTGGGCGAGCATTTGGCTGAAACATTCCATATTGAGCATCAATTCCTTGACAGCGGCAATCCCGTATAATTTTTGTTTATAGTATTTTTATCCTCGAGGGATCATCATGTTAAATGAAAAGGAATGGCTTAAAACCCTTAATGAGATTCAGGCTATAGCGCAGAATGGTCTTGCGTATTGTAGTAATGATTTTGATCGCGAAAGGTATATGCAATTGCGAGATATTGCCGCCCGGCTTGCCGCGATGGGAAGTGACAAGGTGGGAGACATTGCCCATCTATTCAGTTTTGAAACAGGCTACGCAACGCCTAAGCTTGATGTGCGGGCCTTTATTGTTAAAAACGATAAGGTATTGCTGGTTCAGGAAAAATCCGATGGTTTATGGACCTTGCCGGGCGGGTGGATAGATGTGAATGAGTCGCCTTCGGAGTCGGTCATGCGCGAAACCCGCGAAGAAACCGGCTATGGGGTTCGCGTAATCCGCTTAATGGCGCTCTGGGACAAGCTCAAGCACGATCATCCCCCGCAATGGCCGCATGCCTATAAATGTTTTTTTCATTGTGAAATCGAATCAGGTGAGGCTCAGGCCAACAATGAAATTGCCGAGGTGGGTTTTTTTGCCCGGGATAAGCTGCCGCCTTTATCCATCCACCGCGTGACAGAAAAGCAGATCTTGCGACTTTATGATGCCCTGAATGAACGAGAAGCATTGTTTGATTAATCCAAAGTGAGTCAGCCGCCTGCCGCAGGAATACCCGGGCTGGATGCAGGTCTTGCAATCCGGGTGTCGAAACAACCATCCGGCGGCGCGCTGAGAAAAGGAGCCTTCAAGCTGAGGGCCTATTGGGGGGAACTGATGGTGATTTTTCCTTTATTTATCTGGTCATTCAACTCAAAAAAATCAGTGGGTTCCAAATTGGCTTGTTGCTCAATAAAGCGAATACGCTGTGCCAGGCTGCCTTTAAAATTAAGCGTCTCCCTCTGCAAAATCAATTTTTCCTTCAAGGCGCTGATTAAGTCGCCGGCTGTGGCCTTGTCCTTTTTATAATATTGTTTATACAGCTGATCCACCACGTCGGTATGATGACGAAACAAGTGCCTGGTGACCGCGAGTTTTACTTTTGATCCAAAGAATGAACAGGTGTCCGGGTTGTTGCTTTTGCTGTAGTCCCTCAACACTTCCAGGGCCGCGAGAAAGTCACGGCGCTCATCTTTAACGGATTGTGCCTGTTTAACGGATTGCTCCTGGCCAGCCCCTTTGTTCCATAATTGGGTATAGCTTTTGGGGAAGGGTTTGGGCGGCACAGGATACTTAATCTTGCGTATGACGACATACTGTGACTCTGTTGCTTCAGCTTGATGTTCTTCCGCCTTCAACAGAGGCTTCACAATCTCCTGGCGAAGGTTATCGACAAAGTTAGTCTTTGCGGCTTGTTGGGGGGCGAAGGACACGCCAACAGCCTGGGTAAAGCGATTGCCAAATAACTCGTTGATTATTTTTAATTTTTCATGTGGGTTTTTTGCCTGGTCGATATGAGTACCCACTAAAATCAGTTTGGCGTTTGGATTTATCCTTTGAAATGTATCAATATCTTCAATTGCGTACTGCACCGATTCCGGTGTTGCCTGGCTTAAATCAACACAATAGATTAATGCATCGGAATCCTTAACCCATAATGGAAACACATCAAGAGACATCGTGGCCTCTACAACGGTGACGCGCTCATCCCCGACATCAAATTTACTTTCTTCGGTGCCATAAGAAAGAGAGGGCGCTGTCTCATGAGGTTTTCCTGCCAAGGAAAGCCTGAGCTTCGATTTACCTGAACCGATTGGTCCAAAGGCAATATTACCAGGGTTTATGCTTTAAAAAATAAATGCAGAACAATGGGTCAGATGAGCAACTGTTCGTCAAATGCTATTGCCGTTATAATCGCCAAAAAAAATGAGGAAAATGGGTATGTTTGATGTAACCAACTGGGCCTATGCAGATGGTCCACCTCAATCAACCGCTGTGATTAAAAGCCGTCCTGAGGATTTTCAAGTCAATGAAAAACTGGGTTTTGAATTAAGCGGTGAGGGCGAGCACCTTTATCTTTACATTGAAAAGCGGGGATTAAATACGGAAGAATTGGTCAAAGCATTGGCGGCCTGCCTTAACAAGCCGGTCAAAGCGTTTTCCTATGCCGGTTTAAAGGACAAGCTGGCTGTCACCCGCCAATGGATTTGTGTACACAGCCTACACGATGATGTGTCGAATCCTGATTCCTTAGCGGGTGAGGGCTGGCAGGTTCTTGCCAGCAAGCGGCATCTTAAAAAATTAAAAACCGGGGTTTTAGCTGCAAATGGGTTTAAACTCATGCTCAGAGAGATTGCTAATCCGCAAGATGTCGAAACCCGCTTATCCCGTGTTCAGCAACAAGGGGTGCCTAACTATTTTGGCGATCAACGGTTTGGCAGTCAGAATCTTGAAAAAGCCTGGCGGCTTCTCACCACGGATTATCGGGTTAAAAATCCTTTTTTGCGAGGCATGTATTATTCTGCGGCCCGGTCGTTTTTATTTAACCAGATTTTATCGGCACGGGTCAGTCAAAAGACCTGGAACCGGGCACTTGCTGGCGATGTGATGCAGCTTTCGGGCACGCACAGCATTTTTAGTCTGGATGAGGTCGAAGACGGTATTCAACAACGCATCAATGAATTTGATATTTCACCGGCAGCGCCGTTGTGGGGCGAGGGCAACGAGAAGGCAAGTCTTGCTGCTCTTGAAACCCAACAGCAAGCGCTTGAACCTTACACGGATTGGTGTAAAGGCCTCATAGCCCATGATTTAAAACGCGCTTACCGTCCCCTGGTTTTGGCCGTGAATCAGTTCAGTTGGGTGTGGCAAGATGAACATACAGTGGAATTGCAGTTTGAATTACCGCCCGGCAGTTATGCCACCAGCGTGGTGCGTGAGCTGGTCAAAAGCCCTGTATGAGGCGTCAAGGCCGGGTTAATTAACCCGGCCTTGAGCGTACTATCAGACTGTCATGTTTTGAGCGTGTGTCTCTTCATTCAATTGATCAGTTGCTGTCGTTAACTCGTTCTCGCTAATCGCCAAGGCCGCCTGCAAAATATCCTCTTTTCCGGTGGTGGCTTTGATAAGGGGAATGCCATTTTGCTGAATCAGGCCCTCAAGGAGTGATTTTAATTCTTCCATGTAAGGGAGCTTTTCTGGTTGAGGCGCTTTTTTTATCTCGTCGACCGTGGGGATAGCCACCTTGATTTCTTCCCCATCAGGACGTTTGAAGATCAAGCCTTCCGAAGTTAATTGCACGGGGGGAACCGGTATTTTGCCATCTGATTCTGCGCTGCCCTTTGCAAAAACCTGTTTTAAGGTTTCATCATCGGTCTTGATGAAATTCACCTCGGTGCCTTCGATAACACGCTGGCCGGTGACTAAATTAAAGCCGGTGAGATGATGGGCTTTTTTACCCTGGAGAATGGACGAGAGCGAAATAGCGCTTTGATAGGCGACTTTGCAGCCCAAATCGATGGGCACGCCAATGACATAACCCATGCCTTTGCCGGCATATTTCATAGTATTAGCCAACATCCAGGCGCAGGAAATGCCGGAAAATGTTTCCACCAGTTTGCCGGCATAAGTTGGTGCGACCAACATGATGCCCAACGTACCCGATGAGCCGGTAAAAAAATACAACAAGGCGCTAAGACTGGTGGTCACAAAGGCGCGCACCGGTTGCGATTCGGTTGATTTGGCGATTACATTGCCTAAAATATAGCCGGTTGTATACCCTGTCATTTCCATGGGCCAGGCTAAAGCCGGGACTAATACGGAAGTCACCGGCAGGGACGCCTTTGATTTCGTATCCAGCTTTTTACATTGGTGGTTAATAAAGCGGGTAAAATCGCGCCACTCGCTGTCGCTGATTTTTGATTTCATCTTGCTGTTTATTTCCTCCAGTTTCTTGTCGTTATTGAGGAATTTTTGAGCAGAATGCAAAACGGTGTCGCGTGTTTCGTCATCAATGCTGATTTGGCTTAGTTTCAGGGCATTATCCAGCAGCATAATTAATTTGGCTGAAGAGGAGGAACCCACAGTGTAGGTTTTATCCACTTGCGATTTAATGTAGAAAACCAGCGCAACGAGGATGCGTAAAGCTTCAACATGCTTTTCAATGGCTTCGGGTTTAACGAGCAGGAAATTTTCCTTTTCAAGTTGGCTGGGTTTTAGTAAATCCTCTTTAAGAGCATCCAGCATTTTTAAAATGAATCGGGTCTGCTGGTCACGGGTACTGACATCGGTGGCGCCAAAAAAACAGGAAATGGCATAGGGTTGAGGTGCTTTAGCAAAATCAATTTGTTTTATTTTTGAGTATTCTTCGCGAATTTCAAGCAAATTTTTCAGGAATTCGTCATCCAAACAATAGGTCATTTCACCACCTCATCCTTGTTAATTTTATCTCCTAACATTTTATATTACGAAATTAGTGGTTAAATGCAATGTTACTTGATTAATTTTTACTAGTTTGTTGCATGGGGAGGGTGATTGATGGTTATTTATAAATCAATTTGCATTTATTATGTTTTTTAGCGTCGACGCATTAACCTCTTGAAAAACAAATGATATAGTGAGGTCAAACCCGTTTGTCGTAGTGTGAGTTATGACGTCCTTGAAGCAATTTTTTTACCTGCTGCGCTTTTCTCATTGGACGAAGTCCGCTTTTGTTTTCCTGGGTGTCATTTATTCCGGCACCCTGGAGTATCTGGTCGATGCCATCCTGGCTGCGCTCTCCTTTTGCCTTATCGCCAGTGCCGTTTATATTTATAACGATTTTCAGGATATGGAAGAAGACAGGCTGCATCCCCACAAGCGGTTAAGACCGCTGGCGAGCGGGGAGATTTCTTTGGACATCGCGTTTGGCACCTTGATCATGTTGCTGTTGGTGGGGCTGTTGATTGCCTGGTCTGTTTCCATGACCCTCGCCGTCATCCTGGCCGTGTATTTACTCGTTAATCTTGCCTATAACCACTTGCTGAAAAGTATACCGATCCTTGATGTTCTCTGCATTGCCAGTGGTTTTATGCTGCGTGTATTGGCAGGAACAATAGGCATTGGCTTACCGATTTCCTGGTGGTTGACGATTACGGCTACTTTAGTCAGTCTGCTGATTGCTCTCGGTAAACGACGATTGGAGAAACAATTGGGCTTAAGTTATGACACGCGGCCTGTGCTTAAAAAATACTCAACCAAAACCCTGGACTATCTCATCAATGGGGTGGCCATCAGTTGTTTCATTGCCTATTTGCTGTACACCATTATCGTTCATGATGAAGCTTTTTATTTTCTCTTGACCTTGCCTTTTGCGGCGATTGGTTTATGGCGGTTTGCCTGGTTTACCAGGCAGGATAGCCCCAGTGATGATCCGATTTCCCTGTTTTTCGGTGATAATCTGTCACGCTTTAACCTGCTCTGCTTTGTCTTATTAACGTTAGTCGCATTAAGCCCTGTAGCGGCTTTAAACCCATGAGGGTTAAACAGGCCGTCACGGCAGCCTGCCTGGTTTTGGCTTTTGTCTACTTAGTCATCCTGCAGGTGGAAGCCATCTGGCCTTTTACCATTGATGACATGTACATCACCCTGCGTTATGCCAAAAATTGGGTGGCAGGGGGGGAATTACTCTGGAATATGGATTCCCCGCCGGTTGAGGGTTATTCCAATTTTAGTTTTTTAGTCCTTGCAGGCTATGTATTGACGTGGGGAGGGGATCCGGTTGCCGCGTTAAAGTGGATGGGGGTATGCGGTTTATTTTTCACAATCCTGGCGCTATATCTGTTATCGCGTTTCTGGTTTGGTCGCTTAATATCGTTGATTCCCTGCGTTTGGCTGTTGTTGTATCGCGGGCAAATCATCTGGTCAGTCAGCGGTTTGGAAACCACCACCTATCAGGCACTCCTGGCTTTAGGCCTATACTGCCTGTTGCGCGCTCAGGGGTATAAGGCTTCGCCTCAGGCACGCGGGGTGCCGCAATTTCCCATGGCGTTGCTTGCCGGATTCCTGTTTGTTTTGGCATCCATGACCCGTTCGGAAGCGCCGGCATTGATTATGCTGTTTTATTGTCTCGCGGGTTGGGATGCTTTAAGCAGGCAACGGCTTGCTTTGAGGGCTATAGCCTGCAGCGCCATGGTATACCTGGTGGCCTTCCTGCCTTATTTTCTCTGGCGTTGGCAATATTATGGTTTGCTGTTTTCTAATCCGGTTTATTGCAAAGGCCATTCGGCGGAGTGGTTTATTCTCGACTCGGATTATCTTTCGCTGGCCTGGCCGTTTTTGCTGCTTGCCATCTATGGTGCGTTAAGGAAGGGCAGGAATCGGCTGCCCTGGTATTTTATCTTGCCCAGCGTGGTTTATCTCCTGCTGTTAATCCGGGCTCAGTCCCTGGTGGCTTTTGATAACCGGTTATTTTTGCCGGTTTTTTTTCTGCTGTTGCCCGTGTCTTTGCAGGGATTGCGTGAGTTGGTCACGGTTTTTTTACCCAGGACGGAACAATCGGTCTCCACCGCGACCCTGTTGCTGGCCTCTTTTCTCATGGCGTTCTTTTTTATTCCGATGATGACCCTGCCGCAATTGCGGTATTTTACCAAAAATCCGGTTGCCGGTGAAAAGCTACGTCTGAAAGTGGTTCAATGGCTCAACCAGCACACCTCGGCAGACAGCCGTATCGTGTTAGGCGACAGCGGTTTTATCCCCTACTATAGCCCACTGCATTATACTGATTCCTATTGCCTTAATAATAAAGCCATGGCAATGCAGCCGCAGGCTGAGCGTGATCAGTGGTTTTGCAGGACTATTCTTTCACTCAAGCCTGACGTCGTCATTCTGGCTTCTCTGATTGAAGGCAATAAAGTCACTTATATGCCAGTGGATCAATGCCTGGAACAGGCGTTGAAAACAAACAGTGCTTATCAATTGCAGGCACTTTATTACAGCGCTTCTGATCATAGCGCCTACCGTTACCAGATTTTCCAGTTGGTAGGCGGAGCACCTTAATAACTGGGAAAGGCATACTAATTAACCGGTACCCGCGTGGTTCATTATCTGGTGTTTCTGGTTGATTAAGCATAAAATCAGCTGATTACATGGGTCGACCTCATGATGGAGAGGGTGCAGGATATTTTAGTTTTATCGTGCCCATTGCAATTTAGAGTAAAGACTTTAGTATTACGCTTTAAACGTTCGGTTGCCTAACATCAAAGGATTTTGCCAACGATGGCTAATATTGGTGGATTATTGTCCAAAATATATAAAAAATTACCCTCGCTGATCTTTGATGTATCGGCTATTCCCGTAGCCTGGTATTTTGCTTTTTGGTTACGCTATAACCTGCAGCCTTTCCCTCATCATTTAACATCAATCTATTCTATCGCAGCCCTTTTATTGCTGATGGTCATTCAGGTGAGCTGTTATTATTACTGCAAAGTCTACCGCGGGCTTTGGCGTTTTACCTCCATTAATGATGTCATCCGTATCATCAAAGCGACGTTGTTGGCGATTGTGCTCGTTATCCCCGCATTCTATGTCACCTCGCTGCTTCAGCATGTGCCGCGCTCCATTCTACCCATGTATGCCTTGGGACTGGTCACCTTGCTTTGCGGCGGTCGCTTAACTATGCGTATGTACCGTGATCGCAAGGGGCGAGAGGACATGTCGCTGGAAATGAAACGGATTTTGATTATCGGCGCGGGTCATGCGGGTGAAGGCTTGCTTCGCGATCTTAAAAAAATGAACGCCTACCTGCCCGTGGGGTTGGTGGATGATAACCCGGGTAAGCGCGGCATGGACATTCATGGCGTTCGGGTGTTAGGCACCGTCCGTGAATTACCGGCGTTGGTTATCAATCATCAGATAGATTTGCTGTTCATCGCCATTCCTTCTGCCCGCTCAGCGGCGATGCGGCGTATTGTGGATTATTGTACTCGCTGCCGTATTCCTTTTCGCACCTTGCCCGGTATTTCGGCCCTGGTGAATGACCAGATTGATGTGAAAGCCCTGCGCGAGGTCAGCATTGAGGATTTGCTGGGACGCGATCAGGTGCAACTGGAGTGGGACAAAATCGCAGGCGCCATCCACGGTAAGAAAGTCATCGTGACCGGGGGCGGCGGTTCCATAGGCGAAGAATTATGCCGTCAGGTCATGGCCCATCATCCCGCACAATTACTAATCATTGATAACTGTGAATTCAATTTATACAAAGCGGATTATGAATTAAGGCAGGCCTTTCCCGAGGTGTCGCTGCGGTTGAGTCTGACCTCCATTACCGATGCCTCCGCCATTGATGCGATTTTCCATCAGTTTAAACCGGATTTGGTGTTTCATGCCGCAGCCTATAAGCATGTACCCCTGCTGGAAGAGCAGGTGCGTGTTGCGGTGCAAAATAACGTGCTTGGCACCCAGGTTGTGGCTTTGGCGAGCGCTGAGGCAGGGGCCGAAAAATTCGTGTTGATTTCTAGCGACAAGGCGGTGAATCCAACCAATGTTATGGGGACCACCAAGCGTGTGGCAGAAATTTATTGTCAGAATTTAAATGAACGGGTACGAACCCAATTTATTACCGTCCGCTTTGGCAATGTACTGGGATCGGCTGGCAGTGTGGTGCCCCTGTTCCAGAAACAACTGGAAGCAGGCGGGCCGTTGACGGTGACCCATCCGGATATCCAACGCTATTTTATGACGATTCCCGAAGCCTGCCAGCTGATTTTACAGGCCATGGTCAATGGGCATGGCGGAGAAATTTTTGTCCTCGACATGGGCGAGCCGATTAAGATCAGTTATCTTGCGGAACAGATGATTCGTCTGGCGGGTAAAGAGCCAGGGAAGGACATTGCCATCCAATACACAGGGCTTAGGCCGGGTGAAAAATTGTTTGAAGAGCTTTTCCATGAGTCGGAGCAATTAGCTAATACCGAGCATGAAAAATTATTCAAGGCACGTTTTCGAAAAATTGACTGGCGCGAGCTGCTACAGACCCTGCGGCTTATGAATGAGGCTTGTCATGCCCATAATCATGACGAATTGTATGTCTTGCTGAAGAGCCTGGTGCCAGAATTCAAAACACGCTTTGAAGCCCTTACTTAATTAGGATGACCATGATCATCAGTTATGAAGAATTTGCCAAAGTGGATTTACGTTCAGGGACGATTGTTAAGGTAGAACCCTTCCCACGTGCCAAAAAGCCCGCGTATAAAGTTTGGGTGGACTTTGGCGCAGCGATTGGGGTATTGCAAACGTCCGCGCAGATTACAGCGCATTATACACCGGAGACTTTAATTGGGCGGCTGGTGATAGGCTGCGTCAATCTTGGTGAGAAAAACATTGCTGGTTTCACCTCGCAGTTTTTACTGGTCGGCTTTTCTGACTCACAGGGCGCTATTTGCCTTGCAACAGTCGATAAACCGGTTGCCAATGGTGAGAAATTGCATTAAGCCTGCCTTGATCTTCCGTTCCTAATCTGTTTTGATGAAAAGGTCTATGGTAATCAAGGGAATCGTTCATGAAAATTGTCATTATCGGCGCGTCAGGCACTATTGGAAAGGCCATTGTGCAGGAGCTTCAACCTCGTCATGAAGTAATTCAGGCGAATTATAGCAATGGGGATATACAGGTTGATATCACGGATAAAAAATCCATCGACAATCTTTTCCAGACGATTAAACAGATTGATGCGATTGTTTTAGCGACAGGAAAAGTGCAATTCGATGATTTCATGGCCATGGACGATGCGGCTTACCAGATTGGTCTGCAAAATAAATTGATGGGGCAAGTTAATGTGGTCCTTGAAGGCAGGAAGCATTTAAATGATGGCGGTTCCTTCACCTTGACCAGCGGCATTTTAAGCCATGATCCCATCCCATTTGGTACGTCCGCCTCCATGGTCAATGGGGCGATTGATTCGTTTGTTATCGCAGCCGCCATCGAAATGCCTCGCGGTCTGCGCATTAATGCCGTCAGCCCGACAGTAATCGAAGAAGCCATGAAAGATTATGCGCCTTATTTCAGAGGCTATGCGCCAGTCAAAGCCGCCCGCGCGGCGTTAGCGTACAGCAAGAGCGTGGAGGGCTTGCAAACCGGCCAGATTTATCACGTCGAATAAGGCGGTGTGCCGCAAGCCATTTGATAATGTAAACAACTATACCTTACTCTAGACCCCCTGGATGCCGCGGACAAGCCGCGGCAGGTAGATGCATTAGGCAAAGCCTTTCGTTTCTGCGGACTAATTCAATAGCTTGTGTATTGCCTATTGTTCAATCGATGCGATCACTGTGTTACAGGCTGGGCAGAGAGCTACAGGTGATGGAGTTGCATTGCTCTCTTTTACCAACGTGCCGCGGCTTGTCCGCGGCATCCATCAGGAGTAAATGACGCATGGAAAGCTCCGCTTTGGCCCATAGTTGTATTGCTAATCACTCCGTGGCTGTTGACCGTCAATTATCATTTTCTCGCCTAATCCGAAGTCTTTTTCCGATCAGGAAAGATATCCTTAAACTGGACGTGCTTGTTGCGCTCCATGGCCTGGACGCGCTTTTTATGGAAACCGCCCAACGTATAAACCAGAATGGGACCGATAAAGCTAAAAAGACCCATGGCGAATGCAATCTTATAAGACATGTCTTTGTTTAATAATAACAGGATTAAACAGATCACCATTAGAAAAATGGCCACGAGGCCGGTGTAGGGTGAGCCCGGAGTTTTGTAGCGTAAATCGTCGGTGGTGTAACCGGCGGCGTACAATCGTTTGCGAAAATTTATCTGTGCCCAGCATAACGAGATCCAGGCGGTGGCGCCGGTGAAGCCTGAAACCAGCAGCAGGGCGATATAAAGCATGGATTGCCCAAAGAAATAACCGGCCGCCAGCAACAGCCAGATGGCAATCAGGGTCACAATGCCCGCATTCTGCGGGACGGCGTTGCGGTTGAGTTTGCTCAAGACATGCGGTGCCATGCCATTGCGCGCTAAAGCATTTAATGAGCGTACAATCCCGTAAACGCCCGAGTTAGAACAGGACAATGTGGCGGTGAGGGTCACAAAACTGGTGGCGGCACCTGCCCAGTGCAGGCCATAAAAATTGAGTGCATCAGCAAAGACGGAGTTGGCTAGCCCTGCCTTTTGCCAGGGGAAAATTAAAACCAGGCAGAATACCGGAATAATGTATATGAACAGGATCCTGAAGGTGACGTTACGCACCGCCCGGGGAATCATGCGCGCCGGATCGATCGATTCGCCTGCCGCAAGCCCAATGATCTCCGATCCTTGATAGTTCACCAGCAACAACACCATGGCGGTCAGCAAGACCAGGTATCCGTTAGGAAACATACCGCCTTGATCAAAGATGAATCGCCCACCGATTATACCAGCTGGTTGGGGCCCGTGAATAAACCCGAAGAAGATTAAAATAGAAAGCCCCACAAAACCCATTAACGCGGTGATTTTAATGATGGCAAGCCAGAACTCGATCTCACCAAAAGTACCTACTTTGGCGATATTGATGTAGGTGATGAGAAGCCCGAAACAAACAGCCCAGACATAGCCGTTAATGCCGGTAAAATGCTGCATGATGATGCCGCCGGCTATGCATTCGGCGGGAATGTAGGCCACCCAGCTAATCCAGTAGGACCAACCGACACCGCAGGCAATGGACGGGGAGATAAATTCGGCCGTGTAGTTAATGAAAGAACCGGAAATGGGAATGGCGACAGCCAATTCACCCATACAAAGCATGGTTAGATAAATGATTAATCCGCCTAACACATAAGCAATGAATACAGCGGGACCAACCTGGTTAATGACTTCACCCGTACCCAGGAAGTAACCTGAGCCGATAATACCGCCTAAGGCAATCAGTTGGACATGACGGTCTTTTAACCCGCGCTTGTAGCCGCCATCATCAATTGGCGAGCTGGTGGTATGGTTGTAATTAATCACTAACTGTTTGGTCTCTCAAAAAAAGTTAATAAGGAGGCAGAATTGTACAATAATTTTATAATCTGTCCATATTTTTTTACGGAGAAAAAGGACGGGAAAGAGATTTTTATAAGAAAATTCACCTGAACGCAAGAGAAATTTTCAATCCCTGCCTTCCGTTCTGTTTTGCAGGGATTGATTGCATTTTTCTGCTTATTATTCAAGACCCAGCGTGTAGAAACGTTCAACACCGATGGCTTGAAGAAATGCCTGGTCATGGGAAATAATAATCATGGCGCCAGGAAAGTCGCACAGAACCTCAATGACATGCTCGCGGGTTTCCAAATCGAGGTTATTGGTTATTTCATCAAGAAGCAGCAGTTGAGGGGGCAGGGCGGCAATCACAGCCAGCGCCAGCCTGGCTTTTTCGCCGCCAGACAGTGTTGCCACGCGAGCCTGGACTTCTTCGTTTTTACGGAAAAGAAAGCGGTTTAAATGGTTGCGGATGGCCTGGCTATGCCAGTTTAACGGCAAGGATTCGATGGTTTCATACACACTGTGGGCAGGGTTTAATGTGCTGTAATGTTGATCCAGGTAACCAATGGCTTCTTTGGCGGGAAGAAGCCATTGTCCCCTCAGGCGCGGTCCTGTTTCTGACAACATGGCCTTCATCAGGGTTGATTTGCCGACGCCATTAGGACCGCTTAAGGCAAGGCGCTCATGGCCGGTCATGGACAAATGAATGGATTGCAAAAGGGGGGTGTCATACCCGACTTCGCCCTGCTGAATACAGACAAGACGTTTGTTGCCCTGCGTTTTGCCAGTTAATGAAAAATCCGGTCGGATAATTTCCGGTTGCCTTAATGCTTCTTTCTCGGCAAGCCATTGCTGTTTGTTATGATTGAGGTGTTTGGAATGCTTATTTGCGGTTCGTTGCCCTCGCCCCTGGGCGCTTCTGAGCGCCAGTTTATCGCCATCGTATTTTTTTTCGCCATGGATGCGCTTCTTCTTCACACGCACCTGTTCGTTCATGCGTTTTTGATGGAGCGCTTTTTTTTCCTGAGACAATTGTGAAAGCGCCTGATGGACTTTTTTCTGGCGGTTTGCAAGAGACTGACGATAATCATCGTAGCTGCCTTCATGCACAGCCACCTGCTGATTATCCTGAATATGCCAAAGGGTCTGAATGCTTTGCCGTAATAACGCCTGATCATGCGAGGCAATAACCACCGCACCTGGGAAGTGGTCGAGAAACTTCATCAGGTTTTGGCGGTTGACGGTATCAAGATGATTTGTCGGTTCATCAAGCAGCAGCAGGGTAGGCTGATGTTTCAGCGCGTCATTCAATGCCGCATGGAAACGCTGGGCACCGCTTAATTGTTCATAGCGTTCACCTGAGGCCAGTTGCGGCACATGGCCGACAATGAGCCCTTCTGGACGGATAATCGAACCCTCCTGGATACTGAGTTCACCCGACAGCAGCTTTAGCAGACTGGATTTGCCGCTGCCGTTTTTGCCGATGATGGCAATTCGTGCGCGAGGGCCAATCCGCGCGGTAAAATCGCTGAAACAGGTTTTGTGAGGAAAAGAAAGGGAAATGCCGCGTAGTTCAACAGGTCTAAACATAACACTACTCAAGGATGACTAACCGCAGAGAGAAACCCCTCTGGCCGTGTGCAATTTATTGAGTAATGTTGTTCATGGCAGGGACTACCTGTTTTATATATAAATAGACAAGTTTTATTTTAACCGATTTATCGATCATGAGGCAAGCGGCCATAGTTCAGGCGTTTATCCGGGAGCAGATTAAGGCCTCCCGGCTTGGCTGGGCTAGGGTGTGACTTTAGCTGAGCCGGCTTCAATCAAATCATAGAGCGAGTAAACAGCGTGGTTAAAGCGCTTCTCCAATGCAGGGCCGTATAACTCAATAAACTTCTCAAGCTCTTTCCCAAGCGACCCTTGATCCAGGGCCGCCACGTCCCTTTCACTCAGTTGCGTGTCCCCGCCTTTGAGTCGATCAATCAGACGCCTTGCCGCCGCTTTTTTCTCCGTGCCCGTAAATTGACTAAAAATAGACCAGTGGTAACATTCAGGTTGGGTATCCCGTACCGTGCAGTATTGTTCCAGTATATTGATTAAACTGGCTACAGGGGAGCGCGTATTGAGGAAATCAATCAGATCGGAAAGAGAGCCTATGGCCGTCGGGCATTGCAGTTCCCTGGCCAGTTCAGTGCCGTGAGTCGTGATGAATGCATCGAGACGCGTATATAAACTGCCGTCAAAGAGTACGCCCTCATCGTGCAGGTTGATGCCTTTATCCGGAGAGACAAGGGCTGCGGCCAAGTTGGTAACCGCCCGCGTTTTATCGTCTTTGGTGTATTGGAACCAGGGGATGGCGTGTCGGGTTTGGCCGTAGCGGGCTCTGTCCTGTTTGTAGTTATCCAATTGCTTAAAAAGCGCGTTTAAGCAGGGCTTTTCATTGGCTGATTGAGAAACAGGAACGGCTTCTTCTTCAATCACCAGCGTCTCTGGCGGTTGGGGTAATGCCTCACCTTGTGTAACCGTATGCCCTTGGTTAACCGCCGATTGCTTTTTCTGTTCTTTAGCCTCTATCGTTTCCAGTGCTTCAAACAGGGCTATCAAGTGTTTCTTTTCATCAAAACCATGGGGGGTGAGATCGTGGTTTTTAAAGTGTGACCGGATTTGGCGGACGGCATCCTGTGCTTCGGATTGTTTGAGCAGTTCCAGTGCATCCCGGCTTAAATTGTCTTCGACTTCCCTTCTTGTTGCATAAACCGGGAGCTTAATCACCCATTGATCAATCAGGGGTTGAATGTCTTCCATGGCCGCAAAACCATCCAGAATTTTCTTTTCCAGCTGAAAATCATAGAAATGCATGTGTAAATCGTGCTTACCCTCAATCATTAAGTCCTGAATGACGGTAATCATCTTTTTAATTGCCGGACCCTGATGGTTAAGGGCCTGTGCCAAAGCCAGCGGGGAATCCGGGATAAGCAGGGCATTGAGTTGGGCGCGAGGGTCGGTGGTCAATTCGCGTTTTGCTTTCTCAAACAGGGCGGAAAGAAGAAGGTCGCTGTGTTGTTTAAGAAGCTCAAGCGTCTCAGCGGAAAGGATACTGGCTGGTTTGCCGCTTAGCAACGTGACAAGGATTGAGCCTCGTTTCTGGATGAGTGCTTCCTTGATGACTTTATCCAGAGGGAAATGGTCTAAAAGCACGCCAAGAATGAGGGGTTTTTGCAGGTTGGCGGCAAAGATATCCATGACTTCCTGATTGACGGGCGGCTTTTCTTCAAGTTGCTGAAGCAATTCATTGAGAATAACCTGATCGCCCCTATCCAGGGCATTGCTGATTAGACGGCTGCGTAAAAGCCCTTTACGGTGCTCAGTCCGAATCTGAGAGGCTTTAAGCAAACCGTCATCGCCAATGAGGGTATAAATGGAGGTGTGCAATGCTGCAAAGGGGCGATAGCGCTCTGTTTTAACCAATTCATACAAGCGGTAAAGGGCCTTTGGATAAACCCGATCATAAATGGCTTGCGCATTGATATCCGATTGTGGCGAGGTGACGCCAAAGAGTTTATCCAGTTGCCCATGCAAGGCTTTTCTGTTATCGAATGCCAGTGGGGTTGCCAGTAACTCATTCACTACCGCACAGGCCTGATGCTCACAAGCCAGAGCAAACAGCTTGTTTAAATCCATGTTGTGAAACTGCTGTTCTTTTTTTAGACGCCTAAATAAGGCCACATCATCGTGGGTTAAGGCATGGTAGAGAAATTCCTGGTATTTTTCTGTCATGTTCACTTTATTTACCGCATAGAGCAGGACTGCGGGTGTGGCGTGATGGAATAGACGGTCGAGGTTTTCTCCCAATTCCTGATTGAAATAGGTGAGGAAATCATTCTGTTGCAGCAGAGCGTGCAATAAATCGGCTGTTGGTTGTTGAATGGCCAGCGTGAACAGAGCACTGGGAAGCGGGTGCTCATGGATTCTTGCCCCGTATTTCAATAACAAGAGCACACCAGGCACATTGCCTTGTATAATGGCGTCATAAACAGGAGAGCCCTGGGCGCGGTAAGCGGTGTTAATATGCCGGCTTAGCAGGGCAATGATTTGTTCGTCATGTCTTGCAACGGCTCGTTTGAGCAGGGCCATGTAAACGACCGGGTCGAGGGTTTGCTCCCCTTCAAGTAACTTAGCCAGCAGGCCATATTCTTTTTGGGCCTCCAAATTGAAATAGTTCTTTGAATGGGTACGAAAACTGCGATAATTTTCGAGCATGAATTCAAGAATGGCCGTTTCTTTGCGTGCATACGCCTTCACCAGGATTTGCTCTTGCTCGTCATTGGTTAAATGAACAAACGACATCAGCTTAAGGGCAAAGGCAAACTGGTGATGTTCAATCGCATGAATTAAAAGGGCGATTAAACCCCCGATGGATTGACGCGCCTCAGTCAGAAACGCTTTCTCAGCCGACGGATCATCGGTTTTGATTCGGCTGTGGATGCGTTGGTTAAATGGATCAATTAATTTTTGAAAGCATTCGGCGAAGTGGGTGGTTTTCAGCGAATCCGCTAAATGAATGGCTGCGTCAAGCACTTGGGTATATTGCTGGTTTTGTTTATAGACATCCAGCAGCACATCGATAAACAGGGATGAAAAGAGAGGGTAACGCGCGGCAATCTTTTCGAAAAACGGGCGGCTGCCGATGCTGACTGCATGCAGGAGATAATCCTGTTTCTGGGCAGGACCCAGTTTTTTCCAGGCGCGCAAGATAAAATCAATTTCATGTGCAGCGATCAATTGATGGATTAAAGGTTTGTTTGCTTCCGTAAAAAATTCAACTGTGTCCAAAGGCACGGTTAAAACCGCCCGCACCCGGTCGAATTCAAAATTGGCCATCGCGGCTTTCAAGGCCTTAACCGCATGCTCGGTATCGAGACGAAACCCTTTATCCACAAGAAAGGTGACCAGCGCCTGATTGCCTGTGTCGCATGCGAAGACCAAGGCATCGCCGCCAAATGAATGGGCTTCCGCTGTCCAGTTTTTTTCGATCAGTTCATTGCGGCCATAGCGGCATAAAACCTGAAAGATATTTAAATCAAGACCCTGGCTTAAAACAGGAGCGGGGCCTTCAATGAGATCACGGTAGCGGTCGGTATTGGGAGTATATTCCAGCCACGCCTCAAAAAAGCGGCGATCTTTGCGCTTTAACAGTTGAGGAATCATGCTTTCGTGGACCCTAAAGCCGAATTTCAGAAGCTGCTTAAATGTAGGTAAGGAAAGTTTTTGTATTGATTTAAGGCTTAAATTCTTGGCCTTGGTATTGTCCGGGGTTAGCGTGGCTTTGTTAAATTCCTCAATTTCATTCAACCAGAACTGGACGATGGATTGGCGATCATGCTCTGAAGCAACCCGCAATGCCTCACACAAGTCATTCAATGGGAGAGCCGGCAGGTAAGCCCTCAGTGTTTTTAAGCAATCAATATCGCCTTTCTCGCTAATTTTGCGAAGAAGATCCATCCGTTGTGTGCCGGACAGGGTGGAGTAATCAATGGCATATTTCTTGTAAAGCTCAAAAACGGAACGAAGGCAAGCCGCGTTCCGGCATTCGGCTGCCTTCATCAGAAAATGGAATTCTTTACCGATGTAATCTTTAAAAGCCTTTTTCTGGCTATCGGACGTGCACTGGCTTTCATAGGCTTGAAGCAGGCGCTCAAATAGCTGCAGATTACCCTGCCAGAGCGCATAGGTCAGCAGATGGAGTTTATCCCCCTGATTTTTTTTGCCCGTAGAGTTTAAACAGGTCCTCATTCCAGCGATCGGTATGCATCAGGTAAGCCGCTTGATAAGGAGTGACCAGATTATGCTCAAGGTAGGCTTTGATGGTGGGTGCGTCATTCACAAAGGCGGCGAAGTACAGGCTGTTGTAAACCCATTTTGGATCCGTGATACCGATTTGGCGGTTAAAGTCAGTCTGGGTAAAGCTTTTTAAGTGCTCGCCTGGCTCAGGATACTGGGCAGGACGCGAATCATGTGGATTTGCATAAATGTGAATACTTAACCCGACCTGATCATCCGGGTAACCAAATTGTTGAGATAACTCCTCGATAACCTCGCTGGCGTTGGTAAAGGTGCGGACGTTTTTAGTTTTTTTAGCAGAAACCGGTTGGTCGGGATTGTCTTCATCGTAATTGGGATCATAAATTTCATAGCGTCCATTTTCAAAGGTCATTGCAATGGCATGTGTATGAGAGGCCACATAGCATGAACGGCCATCATTGCCGAGCTGCTCAAGAATGGTTGCCCATCGGGCTTTGCTTTCGACCAAACCAATGGCAAATTCTTTCCTGATGGGTTTGCCCTGGATGAAGGCGGTTTTCTCCATGTCGCCCTGCAGCGATTTGGCGTTGGTGTATTTGTTGCGGTTAAATTCAATTTCAATCTCGCGAATAAATAAATCCAGTTTGTCGCCATTGCCATAGACATAGTCTTTGGGTGGGTTCGCGAGTTGGCGGCACAGGTCAAAAAATTGAGACTCACGGCCTTCAAAACGATAACGAATCAGTAAGCAAACCAGCCCCCCGCAGACCCCCTCAGGGTTTAATTGAATGGCCGTGTCGTTGCGGCTTAAAAGACGGTTGATGGATTCGATCATTTTGACTTGAGCTGGCATTGTAATTCTCAAAGTGATTAACAACGCGTCAATTTTATCTGATTCTGTATAAGTAAAAAACAGTGAAAAAGGCTTAAGCGCAAGGTTTTACACGAACTTAACAATGGGGGGAGGTTATTTGGCGGAGAGAGAGGGATTCGAACCCTCGATACGTTTCCGTATACACACTTTCCAGGCGTGCGCCTTCGACCGCTCGGCCATCTCTCCAACGAGAGGGTGAGAATATACGCAATGTCTTAAAAAATCAATGCCTGAATGGATAAAGCCATCGTCATATCATTATGGATACACTTTGACTTTCATATAATCAGTAATTATGATGCAAAAAAAATCAACGAGATACTGCTATGTACGTCATTGCTATTTGTGGTCCAATTGGAGCTGATCTTAATCATCTGGCTAAACAGATAAGTGCCGCAATCAAGTCCAAATCGGTAAGCATCGTGACTGAAGATAAGTTAATGAATGAAAAGGGCGAGTATGCCGTGCAGGATTTAGCTGAACGAATTGAAAAAGAACAGGGTGTTCTAATTTGTGTTGGGCATTTCATGTTCAACAAGAATGCCCTGGATGAGGCGTTTGCTGCGGGATTGAATCCAAAAAAAGCGGAATGCTCTACTCCCTCCGTAACAGGAAAAGAACCTCAAGTGATACCGGGAAAGACTAAAGTAATCAATCTTCAAATTTTCCTGGAGACCGACTCAGATACATGTTACAAAAATTATTTGCAGGCAAAATTGGATAAGACATCCATTAACCTGACTGAAATTTTACAGATTAATGAGGAATATGAGCTATCCATTAAACCCAAAAACGATGACATCATTAATCCTTCCAGGAAATATGCCCATGTCAAGGTACACGAGGCTGGCGATCATGCAGTCCTCTGTTCACTGATTAACTCGGCCGTGAATCCAGTACCGGTTAACTCAACCGCGAATCCAGTCCCTGATCAGGAACAAAATTTAGAACCAACCGCCCATCGTTTCTTTTCATAAAGTCTATATTTACTTATAAGTGAGCGTTTAAACGAGCAGGTTATGGTTATTCAATGCATCAGTACAGTATTCGGTGTGTTGCTCTGTGCGAATGCCTTCGCTTTCCCCTGTTTTATCACCTTGGCAAAAGATAATTGCTGGACGAATTATAATGTCAAGGTGGTGGTGGTTGATGGCATCACCAATGAAGAAATCACAACGGTCAATATTCCCAAAGGCCAAGCCTGGGCCAGGGAGTCATTCAGTTGCCAGCCGGCACAGAAATTCATGTACCGGGCCAGCTTTAACCCGCCAATCTGGGAAAAAGACGCCCACAAGGTTTATCGTGCACAGCGTTACTGGTCGATGCCTGGCAGTATTGAGCCCGGGACGACAGCCTGGAATATACCGGTTTGTTTCAGCAGTGATTTTTCTGAAACCCCCTATCCTCCGGATGCCACGGGCAAATGCGTTTGCGATTTCAGTACCATTCCACCGGTCTCGCCCCAATAACGGGGGTGACTTTCCCTTGGCAGATTGCAAGGCCTTTGTGTATCATGCTGCCATGACTGCAAAATGGGAGAGCACCCTTGTTGACTTTACGGCAGCAAATCGCACAAATGCTTATCATGGGTTTCGACGGGACTGAAATTAACGAGCAAAATCCGGTGAAAAACTGGCTGGCCGAGGGCTTGGGCGGGGTTTTGTTATTTGATTATGATCTGGCGGCGCAATGCCCGGGTAAGAATATCCGCAGTACCTCGCAAGTCAGAGCATTGATTCAACAACTGCATGACGGTGCTGCAATCTCTCCAGCAGCCAGTGAATTCCCTCTGTTTATTGCAGTCGACTACGAGGGCGGGGCGGTGGATCGATTGAGGCATCTTACCGGTAGCCCGATAAGCCTGTCGCCTAAACAATATGCGGATTTGTCGCCAGTACAGCAGCAGGAAGAGGCGAAAAAAATGGCGAATGCCTTGACTGCCTTAGGCTTTAATCTCGATTTCGCACCTCTCTTGGATTTAAATTTAAATGAACGGCAAGGGATTATAGGGAAATTGGCGCGCAGTTATGGCAGGGATGCCACCCGGGTTGCTGCCATCGCCAAACAATTTGTTACCATTCTGGCTGACAACGGCATTACCTGCTGTTACAAACACTTCCCAGGGCATGGCAGCGCTGTGGGAGATACCCATGAAGGCTTTGTCGATGTCACCGAGACCTTTATTGCGGATGAGTTGCAGCCTTATGCTGAGTTGCTGCGCCACAATACGCTGCCGGTGATGGTGATGACGGCGCATGTGATTAATCGCCAGCTTGATCCCGAGGGCTTACCTGCTACCTTGTCATTTACCATCTTGACAGACTTGCTTCGTAAAAAAATCGGTTTTGATGGGGTTATCATCAGCGATGACCTGCAGATGCATGCTATCAGCCAGCACTATTCCCTGGCTGATTCCTTGCGTTTAACCATCAATGCCGGTGCGGACATGGTGATTTTTGCCAATCAGTTGGGCTATGTGTCTGCCACTGAGGTTATCGATACAGTCGAACATCTGGTTAATCAAGGTCTGGTTGCAGCGAGCCGTATTCAGGAGGCCTGCGAGAGAATCAAAAAGCTGAAGCAGAGGCAAGGTGGTTCGACTGCAGCCAAGGCCATTCGGGAATCGTCGCTCACGGGATAGCCTCCGGGCGGAAGATAGTTAAGCCAACAGACTATCCTGCCAAACGCAGTGACTCGTTTGGTTGACAGCCACGGTGATTGTGTTAAAATGGTGAGCTCAATGTTTAAAATGAGAACACTCTGATATGAAAACAGTTTTGGTTCACACGGAATTTTTTAATCTCAACTTGCTGTTGTTTGCCTGTTGTTGTTAATCCTTTGTATTCCCTGTTGTCCCGAATCCTGTTTAATCAAGAGTTTAATTATGTGCACCTCCTTGTCTTCTTCTAAAAAAATCTGGTTGAGTACCCCTTTTCTTTATGCGGTGATGATTGGTCTCGGTCTTCTGACCGGCTGGTCTGGTATCAAACCGTTGCAGCAGTTTGGCTTGTTCATCGCCGATGTGTTTATCAATATTTTTAAATGCATCAGCCTGCCGATCATTGCCTTGTCTATCATTGTGACCCTGTCTAATTACCGCGCTGATGGCCCCATGCGCCGTGTCTGGCAACGGGCAATGACCTACACCTTGGGCACTACGCTGATTGCTGCGGCCATCAGTTGCCTGTTGTATATCCTGATTCACCCCAGTATGGTCGGTACTATCCAGGGTTTGGCCGCACCTAAAGCCAATGAATACCAGTATTTAAGCCACATTGCCAATCTCATCCCGTCAACCATTTTTAGCCCCTTCATCGAACATCAGGTGATGGGCGTTTTATTACTGGGGATAGTCACCGGCGTGGCCATTCGCTATATTCCCGATCAGGATTCGAGACAAACCATCACCCAGTTTTTCCGGGGTGCGCATGGTTTATTCATGGTCATTACCAAATGGGTCATTGCTGTCATTCCTTTGGGTCTTTACGGGTTTATTACCGCGACGGTGATTCAATTGCAGCAGGGCAAATCCATCAAAGGCATTGGTGAATACCTGCTGATTGTTGTATTGGCCAATCTTATTCAGGGATTTGTGGTGTTACCGCTATGGCTTAAATCGCATGGCATTAAACCGTTTTCTGCCATGCGGGCCATGCTGCCGGCCTTGTCCCTGGCTTTCTTTTCCAAGTCCTCCGTTGGCACCTTACCCGTGACCATGGAAACGGCTGAAAAAAATCTTGCTGTGAAGCCGGCCATCAGCCGTTTTGTCCTGCCATTATGCACCAGCCTGAATATGAATGGTTGCGCTGCGTTTATCTTTGCGACTGTGATTTATCTGATGCAGAATAACGGCATGGTCATCTCCTTGCCCATGATGGCTTTATGGGTCTTGATTGCTACCGTGGCAGCGATCGGTAATGCCGGTGTGCCCATGGGGTGCTTTTTCTTAAGCACCAGCCTTTTGGCCAGCATGAATGTGCCCATTACCTTAATGGGAATTATCCTGCCTTTTTACAGCTTGATTGATATGTTGGAGACGTCCCTGAATGTCTGGTCAGACTCCTGTGTGGCCAAAGTCGTTAATGACAGGATGATGCCGGAAGAGGAAAAGGAACCACCTGTCACCGAGACCGCTTATTCTGCCTAACCGGGAATCAGCGGGCTATGTGTATAATAATTTCTCACAGAGCGCGTAATAAATCTGACTTAAGGTCTCAAGATCGCGTTCTGAGACACATTCATTCACCTGATGGATGGTGGCGTTGACCGGGCCAAGCTCAATAACCTCCACACCATAAGGCGCAATGAAACGTCCATCGGACGTGCCGCCACTGGTCGATAACTCCGGTTCTTGTCCGGTGATGGTTTTAATCACTTCGCGCGTACTTTCAAGCAGGTTCCCTTGATTGGTCAAAAAGGGAAGGCCGTTTAATCGCCATTCGATATCGGCTTTCAAGCCATGTTTTTTTAAGCAGCTCTCTACTTCGTCTTGTAATGTCTCGGCCGTTAGTTCGGTAGAGAAGCGGAAATTCAAATGCAATATCAATTCGCCAGGAATAATATTTCCCGCATGACCTCCGGCCTTAAGATGGGTTATCTGCATGGAGGTCGGGGGGAAATGCGAGTTACCTGAATCCCAATGTCGTTGTGTCAGCTCAGTCAAAGCAGGGCTTAGGGTATGAATAGGATTTTCCGCGAGATGAGGATAAGCAACGTGTCCTTGTTTACCATGAATGATCATGTTGGCAGAAAGTGAACCACGGCGACCTATTTTGACGACATCACCCACTTGATGGGTGCTGGAGGGTTCTCCTACTACACAATAGTTTATGTGTATACCCTGAGCTTTTAGGGCAGCCATGACATGGGGTGTTCCCTTATCAAACAGATCACCTTCTTCGCCACTGGTGATTAAGAAACCCAGGCTGCCTGAAAAATCAGGATGGGTATTGAGAAAGCGCTGGGCTGCAATCATCATGGCCGCTAAGCTGCCTTTCATATCCGCTGTACCTCGGCCATAAAGTAAGCCTTTGTCTTCTTTAAGTTCAAAGGGATCACTGAACCACTTGCTGGCGTCACCGATAGGGACGACGTCGGTATGGCCGGCGAAAACCAACAAGGGGCCTTCCTGGCCATGGCGTGCAAAAAAATTGGCCACTGGGGGATTATCCAGTGGCTGGCAGTCAAAACCAAGTTCTTGCAGAAAATTGACCATAAAGGCCTGGCAACCGGCATCGTCGGGCGTGACGGATTGGAAGCGTAGAAGTTCTGCTAATAAGGCCTTTATTGCCGTCATTTAATGTCTCTCAGCAATTCATTGATACTGACTTTGGCGCGGGTTTTTTCGTCAATTTGTTTGACTATCACGGCGCAGTAGAGGCTGTGGCTGCCGTCTTCACTGGGCATGTTGCCGGGGACGACGACGGAACCTGCGGGAATGCGGCCATAGCTTACGGTTTTTGTCAGGCGATTGTAGATTTTGGTGCTTTGTCCGATATAAACGCCCATGGATAACACGGAGTCCCTCTCGATAATTACGCCTTCAACTACTTCCGAGCGGGCGCCAATAAAGCAATTGTCTTCAATGATGGTGGGATTAGCCTGCAAAGGTTCAAGTACGCCGCCGATGCCGGCGCCGCCTGAGAGATGAACGTTCTTGCCAATCTGGGCACAGGAGCCAACGGTGGCCCAGGTGTCCACCATCACCCCTTCATCAATGTAGGCGCCAATATTGACATAAGAGGGCATCAACACGGTATTTTTACCGATAAAAGCGCCTTTTCTGACCATGGCGTGCGGCACAATGCGCGCACCCATCTCAGCAAAATCACTGCGGCCGTAGGCAGCAAATTTAAGCGGTACTTTATCATAGAACTGGCAAAAACCGGCATCAATCACCTGGTTGGGGTAAAGGCGGAAAGACAGTAATACCGCTTTTTTAAGCCATTGATGCACCGTCCATTGCCCATTGATTTTTTCTGCCACGCGCAATTCGCCGCAATCGAGTGCAGAAAGCACCTCGTCTACAGCGGTTTTAATGTCCTGTGGGGCGGTCTCGGGTGTTAGGGTTTGACGTGCTTCAAAAGAGGTTTCGATGGTGGTTTGCAAGCTCATGGTGTTCATCCGGTCTGGTGAGTAGCGAGCTATAGTATACTCAGATAGTCAATCGATAGTAATCCCTAAACAGGGTTTGCTAATTTTTCTGGTCAAAAGCCTTCCTCTCAGCAATAATAGCTTGATTTTAATCATTAATCACGGAACGATCATGGATAAAAGTAAAAAAACCAGGTTTTTTGCTTTTTTGTTTTTCAGTGTTTTTTCGGTCTATTGTCAGGTTAATCATTCTGCTCAACCCAAATGGACGCTTTTACCCACCACTCCCACTCAGGTGGTAGTCGCGCCGAATGGCACGGCCAACGTGCAGTACCAGGTGACCAACAATACTGCAGTGACCCGAACATTGACTATCAAGCCTTTAAGCGGTGTGACCCAGGTGAAAAACAGTGCCGCTGAGTGCAGTATTCCCTTTACGTTGGCTTCGAAAGGGCATTGTCTTTTAACCTTACGCATCAATGGGGCGCAGGTCCCGGCCAATGGTCTTCATGAGGGGCCGGTGGTATGTAAAACCCAGGGTAGCGGCATTGATCCTTTCTTGTGTTCTCAGCCAAGCGAGGCGAACAGTCTTAAGGTGACTGTCATGAATCAATCGATTCAGTTAAATCTGACTGGTTCACCCCTGGTTCTGGTTGCAGGCGGTGGTTCAGGCAATATCACCGTCACCAACCAGTCTGGGAGAACTGCATTAAATGTCGCCGCTGCCCTCACCGGTACAGCGCTTGACGGTCATGTCGTTCAGGATGCCTCACAATGCGTGAGTCTTGCACCCGGGCAATCGTGTAATCTCGTTTTTACACCCGATAACACAGTCATTCCGGCTACCCTTATCACCATTCGGGGAACCAATACCTTGCCGGTGATGGGCAGCATCGCCATCAATGCCCAACCGCAGGCCAATATCAGCATTAGTGGTTCATCTACCCTTGCCCTGAATACCAACGGGACGACGGGCATCCTGACCATCACCAATAATTCACTGACGCTGGTCGCACAAAACATTGTCCCGGATTTTTCTGCGACCGCATTGGCCGGCAATGTCACCGTCACCAACAACAACTGCATAAATGTTCCTCCAGGTGGAAGTTGTACCATTACATTTGCGCCAGAGGGCAATCCCGTGGTGCCCACCAGTTTTCCCATTCAGGGTAGCAATACCACGGCGGTCAACGGGACGATCGGGATTGATGCGCATGCCTACATAACCAACGGCAATACATCATTAGTCATTCAATGCAGTGTGAATACCAGCACTGGAGCTTTAGACAACTGCGCCGATAGCGGCGCTGCCGGACTGGTTGTTCCGGGAGGAATTGCATTAAATCCGTCGGGCGACCTGGCTTATGTTACTAATGAAAATACCAGTATTGTATCCCTGTGTGAGGTCAATCCGGATACAGGTGCCTTAAGCCTGTGTGCAAATACGGGGGCTTCGTTCACTGTTCCCACGGGTATTGTCATCAATGCGGCAGGAACCATCGCCTACGTCGTCAATGAGAGTAATAACGACGTAACCCAGTGTGACATTAACCCCACCACGGGGGTGCTCGCCAACTGTGTTGATTCCGGGGCTACGGGCTTGTTTACACCTTATAACATGGCGATTCATCCGGCAGGCGATTTCGCCTACATCACGGTCATTTCGGAAATCACACAGTGCAGCATTAACCCGGCTACAGGAGCCCTGCAGGCATGCAGTAATTACGTTGATCCTTTATTAAATACCCCCCAGGGCATTGCGGTTAACGCGGCCGGTACCATTGCCTATGTTGCCAATGGCGGCAATGACACCGTGCTTGCCTGCCAAATCGATCAAAACACCCGGTTAATTACATCCTGTGCGAATACGGGGGGGGGTAAACTTTAATTTTGCACGTGAGATTGCTTTAAATAGCAGCAATGATGCGGCCTATATCGTCAATAGCAATGGCAATTCGGTGACGCGATGCGACATTGACAATGGGATTAACTTTATTAATTGTGTTGGTTCAGGCGCGACTGGCTTGGCTGGGCCACTGGGTATCACTATTCGATAATGGCCCGAGAAAGGCTGGGGTACCCAGCCTTTCTATTGTCGCAGGTTGTTTGCCATCCTTTTTAATTCATGGTCATCCAGCGGAAAGTCAACGGTCCAGGGCTTTTTAGGGCGAGGAAGCGTCGATTGTTTGGCGTACAGTGCCAGGTCTGCTTTCGTCAGGCCTTCAATAGCAAATTCAGCCATTAATTGCTCATACGCCGCTGCCGTGGTTTCATACACTGTCTTGGTAAACGCCCCTTTTTCTTCGATCGCGAAAGCGTATTTTTTAATTCGGGTATCAAAAAAGAAGGTTTTGCAGCCATTTTCCGTAATTTGTCCCGCGACCACGATTTCATCTCGAATGGGTAATTTTAAGACATGTCGCTCCAGCCTCAGCAAATTAAAGGCAAGTTTGTCATCAGTTAAAGGCTTTAAGTCGGTCATGACCAACGTCGTCCATTGCTCCTTCACTTGTTTCTCAAGCAGGTAGTAGCCTTGCTGTTGAGAAAATTTATACCGATCATAACCTTGCTCAATGATTTCATCGTGGCCGGTGACTAAAATAGGAAAGCGAGGGGCTTTGGCACCAAGACCGGGTTCGAGAAAATAAATGGCCCCGTCAATGACGACGCGTAAGACGACATGGGTGGGTAGTATAGCCCGTGAATCGGCAGGGGACGTGCCATTGAGCACGCGCGCTTCACAAAACCTGACGTCAAACCCCAATTCTTTCAAGATGAAGGCCAGCAAACGGGCCGATTGAAAACAATAACCCCCCGGCGTTTCGTCCAGGAGCGTTTCATAATCAAAAAGGGTAATGTGATGCCGATTGACTGGATGCTGGCGGCTGATTTTGCGTAAAGCAAAATTATGATAAAAAAAGGTGCGCAGATGAGCATTATAAACGGCTTTTAAAAACTCCTCTTGTTGGGCTTCATCCAAGGCGCAGATCACCTGTAGTTTAATGCTTTTTTTATCCAAATAATCAAGTAAATTGATTTTCATCACAAGTCCTTGGTTTGGGAACAGTCCATTTACTATAAGCCGAAAGACCAATCGGGCCTAGCTTGCCAGTTAATTATTTGTGGAGCTGAGCCGTCTTTTTTTGCTGGCAGGCTCATCGGTCTGGCTTTTTCCTTCAGTCGGTGCTTTCTGCCATATCGATACTTTTTGCATGTAATGCAAAACGCCTGCGGGCGGGATTTTTTTGAGGGCGAGCGCTTTATCCAGGGTATGATCACTGTAGAGACCGGTGTGTTTGGTCAGCATGTCTCTGACTGGTGTGCAGCTACCGTCCGGTTGACCTTCTTCGGGTTTAGGGGTCTCGGTAAATAAAAATTGGGTAGTATAGTCCAGCGCGTCAGAGGAGATGGTCTCATAAACCAAAGCCGGGTAACCATATTGCAGGTACTCAAGGTTTTTAATCGATTCGTCCGGTCGGGGACTGATATCAATGATACGGGGATCCCAAGCGTCTATTTCCCACACAGACGCGGTTTTCTCATGGTTTAACTGCAACGTCACCTGCAAATAACCATGATCAATGAGGGACGATTTAACGACCGTGATGGTCGCTATTTCTCCGGCTGTATGGATTCGTTGCCCCAGTTCAACCAGAAGGTGCCAGGCCACTTCACGGCAATAGCCAATCCCTGCATGCTCAATGAGAGCATGGACCTGAATATAGTCCCCAAGCTCTTCAATCAGGGGGCGTATGGTGTCTTCAAAGTAGCCATTTTTGATTTCTTTGTGAAATTTTACATAGCCGCTCAATTGATTGCCAACCGTGACTTTTTTCCGGGTTGACGCGATGGCTTCAGCGCATAATTCGACAAAGTGCAAGCGTGTTAAAGGCATACATTTATCCTGATCGTCAGGCGTTTGCCTCCCGGGCAAGGGCAGTTTAGGGTATTCATCAGGCTAACCGCATCCTTTTGGGGGGCAATGAAACGGGCTTTAATTGTTCAACCGGTGCTTTCTGCCATAGGGACGGTTGTTGCAGATACTGCAGTTTCCCCTGGGGCGGGATTTTTTCATCGATCATGGCTTTTTCCAGGGAATAATCACGGTAAATGTCTGTATGCTTTTCCAGTACCTCATGTTTTGGCGTACAGCTTCCTTCCGCTGGGCCCTCTTGAGCGGGTGGAACAGTTGCAAAAGCAAATTTCTTTTTATAATCCACTTCATCGGAAAAAAAAGAGTTGTATAATTTGACCAAATAGCCATAAGCGAGGGCTTCTTTGTTTTTAACCGTACCGTTCGGGCGTTTACTGATATCAATAATACGCGGATCCCATGCATCGATTTCCCACATGGACAGGGTTCTCTCTTTGGCCAGGTAAATCCTGACTTCCAGGTAGACATGATCATATTTCATCGATTTAACCAGGCTGATTTTAGCAACGCCACCGGCCTCTTGAATGCGTGCCCCGAGCTCCACCATCAGATGCTGAGCAAATTCATGACAATAGCCTATCTTGCTGTGTTCAATGAGATCATGAATCTCAACATGGTTCTCCGGTTCTATTTCCCGTTTGCCTGGGCGTAATATGTCTTCAACATAATAATTTTTGTTTTCATTGTGAAATTTTAAATAACCACTCAGTTGATTGGCAGGGGTTATTTTTTTTCGGGTCGCGGCAATCGCTTCAGAGCATAATTCTACAAATTTTAATCGTGTTAAACGCATGGATATGGTTTAAAAAATAACAAGAAGGCTATCTTAACAAGATAATATTATCGCTTTATTAAGAAGGCCCCTGTATTTTGTGACATGTAAAAGGGGAGTATACTGCTGTCCATTTCAAGTTTCAGGACAAACTATGCGCATGCTAATCACGGGGGCCTCAGGATTTATCGGGTTTCATCTGGCAAAACATCGTTTAGAGCAAGGTGATGTGGTGGTAGGCATCGATAATCTCAATGATTACTATGATGTACGGCTTAAGCAGGCAAGGCTTGAGCAATTACAGGCTTTTGACAATTTTAGCTTCTATGCGGATGATATTGGCGATGCTTATACATTAAATAAGCGATTTGATGACCATAAGCCGCAACGTGTCGTTCACCTCGCAGCTCAAGCCGGGGTACGCTATTCGCTGACCAATCCGGGGCAGTATGTCCAATCCAATCTGGTTGGTTTTGCCAATGTCCTCGAGGCCTGCCGCCATCATACGATAGAGCATCTGGTCTATGCTTCAACCAGTTCGGTGTATGGGGCAAACAGTTGCTTGCCTTATCATGAGGCCCATTCAACCAATCATCCTTTAACCCTGTACGCGGCCAGCAAGAAAGCCAACGAATTAATGGCTCATTCTTATTCCCATTTGTTTCAATTACCAACGACGGGTTTGCGTTTTTTTACGGTTTATGGACCCTGGGGTCGACCCGACATGGCGTTTTTTTCATTCACCAAAAATATCCTCGAAGGCAAGGCCATTCAAATTTTTAATCATGGCAAAATGCAGCGGGATTTTACCTATATTGATGATATTGTTGCGGGTATTTCAGCCGCCCTTGATAAACCGGCAGCGGCAAATCCTCATTGGAACAGCGATGATCCGGATCCTGCGAGTAGCAATGCCCCGTTTAAAATTTACAATATTGGCTGTGGTAATCCGGTTAACCTGATGGATTATATTGAGGCGATTGAGGACGCGACAGGCAAGCAGGCCTTGAAAGAATTTTTACCGATGCAAAATGGTGATGTTTTGTCCACCCATGCCGATACGCAATCCCTGATGAATGATTTAGGTTACCAACCACAAATTGATTTTCGCGAAGGAGTACGTCGTTTTGTTGAATGGTATCAATGGTTTTATCGATAGCCGTAAGGCGAAATCCGGAGCAAGCCGTTCGGAATGGATCCCCCGCCTGCGCGGGGGATGACAGGCGTACGGGGAGTGATGGAGCGGCAAAGGAGATGGGGTGGCGTAAATAAGTGCCAATTGACTAAAAACGTGTCATTCCCGCGAAGGCGGGAATCTATGGGGCTTATGCCAGTATTTCTTCCCGCAGGCTGCTGATTAATTCATCCTTCTTGCGCCATTGCTCATTTAACCACTCTCTGAACGCCGTTTGAATGCCTTCGTCATGTGCCAGTTGGGTGGTGGTGAATTCAGCGGGGATTTCAACCGGCCGGATGCAGACTTTAATAACCGGCGCCATGCGATGGCAGAGGAAATCCCACAGGGAATAACGCTTATCCGGATAAACAATGGTGACATCCAGCATGTGGTTAAATTTTTTACCCATGGTGCTGATGACAAAGCTGATGCCACCCGCTTTTGGCTTTAACAGGTGATCATAGGGGGACTGCTGCTTCACCTGTTTCTGTCGGGTAAAGCGGGTACCCTCCACGAAATTGATGATGGTGGCCGGCGTGTGCTTGAAGACTTCAATGGCTTTGCGCGTGGCTTTCAGATCCTTGCCTTTTTTATGGGGTTTTTTAGCCAGGTATTCTTTGGAATAACGCTTCATGAACGGGCAACCCATGGCCCACCAGGAAAAGCCCAGCAGGGGAATCCATTTCAATGAATCCTTGATGAAAAATTTAAGCATGGGAATTTTTCGGTTAAAAATACACTGCAGCACCACAATATCCAGCCAGCTTTGATGGTTGGCTACTAATAAATACCAATGTTTACGCTTAAGGTTTTCAAGCCCCGATACCTGCCAATCAACTTTTTGGGTGGCGTTAATGTAGGCTTTGTTGACGTCAGCCCAGCAAAAAGCAATGCCGTCGATTACTTTCGTGCAAAACACTTTGAGGCGAATACTGGGAATCAGTTTTAATAAGCCCATAAACAACATGGGGATAAAGAAAAACAGGGTAGACAGGGTGAGCAGGGCGATGGCTAAAATGCCATACAATTGCCCACCTGAGGTTTTGGTTTGATTCATAAAAATTCCAGATTAGTTAAGGGCCTGACTTAAATCGGCAATCAAGTCTTCAATGTGCTCAATGCCGACGGAAAGACGGACAAAACCATCCACAATGCCGAGTTCACGGCGCGTCGCTGCCGGGATGGAGGCATGTGTCATGATGGCGGGATGTTCAATTAAGCTTTCCACGCCGCCTAAACTCTCTGCCAGAGTAAAGAGTTCACATCGCGATAAAAAGCGGGGCGCGGCCTCGATATCGCCTTTAACGACTATGGAAATCATACCACCAAAATGGTGCATTTGCTGTTTAGCCAGGGCATGTTGAGGATGATTGCTGAGGCCTGGGTAAATAACCTGCTCGACCCTGGGGTGTTTTTGCAGCCACTCGGCCAATTCCAGGGCGTTGTCGCAGTGCCGTTGCATGCGTAAGGACAAGGTTTTCAGGCTGCGCAAGACCAGAAAGCTGTCAAAGGGGCCGGCTATGCCGCCGCATGAGTTATGCAGAAAAGCCATTTTTTCAGCAATTTCCGGATTATCCCCCACCACGACAATGCCGCTCACCACATCGGAATGGCCGTTCAAATACTTGGTAGCGGAATGCACCACGAGATCAAAACCCAGTTCCAGCGGTCTTTGAATCCACGGCGTGGCAAAGGTATTATCCACCACGGCAATCAGCCGGTGACGCTTGGCAATGGCGGCAATGGCCCGTAAATCAGCCAGTTTCAGCATGGGATTGGAAGGAGTTTCCACCCAGATCATCCGGGTTTGCGGACGGATGGCCGCTTCAATTTTAGCGGGATCCGTCATATCGACAAAACTGAAAGACAAAGCGGACGTTCTGGTTTTTACCTTGTCAAAAATACGGAACGTGCCGCCGTAAAGATCATCCATGGCAATGACATGATCGCCGCTGTCTAATAAGTCGATGACGGTATTGATGGCGGCCATGCCGGATGCAAAGGCAAAGCCGCGTTGCCCGGATTCAAGGCTTGCGATACAGCCTTCATACGCTGCACGGGTAGGGTTATGGGTGCGTGAATATTCATACCCCTGATGCACACCGGGTGCCGACTGGCGGTAGGTGGAGGTGGCATAAATCGGCGTCATCACAGCGCCGGTTGCGGGATCAGGTTGTTGACCGGCATGAATGGCCCGGGTATCAAAATGCGACTTGTCCATGAGTAAAATCCTTCTTTTGGGAGCTCTTTCTGCAAAATGCAGGAAGGCGTTATATACTTATTAAATAGCGCGCGATGGCAGTTAAATTAATCACTTAGATTAAAGTTATGTCATGGCTGGCCGCTAATGAGGATGTGCGATATTTTAGTGAGGGATCCATGAGTAGGCAAGAAATAGACTATGAAAAAGTTGCCTCAGCAGCGGAAATATTAAAACAACGGGGTGAAGAACCTTCTTTGACCAGTGTCTGCGAAGAGTTGGGCATTTTGTCCTTAACTCCGCAGTTGTCTGCCTATTTGGAAAAATGGTACCACACGCAGCCTGAATTCCAGCGCTCCATCAATGTTCCTTTATCCGATAATATTCAAATTGAAGCGAGCGATGTGCTCGAAAAGAATGTTGAACTTGAAAAATCCCTGTCCTTATTGCGCGCAACGCTTGAATCCACTGCCGACGGTATCATGATGGTCAACGGTAAAGGCCAGGTGGTCGACTGGAATCAAAAATTTGTGGAAATGTGGCGTATTCCTTCCCATATGCTGGAATCTGGCACCGAAAGTATCGGCTTTGAGTATATCCTTGAGCAGCTCAGTAACCCCGCCGCCGTCATCGCCGATGTGCAATATTTGTATGAAAATCCCGAATGGCAGGGGGAGTTGCCGGTTTTGCATTTCAAAGATGGCCGTATTTTTGAACGCTACACCCAACCGCAGCGCGTCGGCAATGAAATTGTCGGCCGGGTCTACAGTTTTCGAGACGTGACCCAAAAGCGCATGGCCGATGATCAATTACGTATCCGTGAGCGCGCCATTGAAGCCAGCACGCACGGGGTAGCCATTATTGACATTACCAAGGCTAATCAACCGATTATTTACGTCAACAAAGCCTTTGAACGTATCACGGCCCACACCGAAAGCCAAACCATTGGGCAAAATCTTGCGCAATTATTGGGTACAAAAACCGATCATGTGAATCAAAAACGGATTGCGCTCGCCATTCGTGAATTGCGGGAAGAAACCGTGGAGCTTGAAAGTTACCGCCGCAATGGCGAATTGTTCTGGTGCGAATTAAGTGTCGCACCGGTCAGTGATTCATTTGGTAAGGTGAAGCATTTCGTTTGTATTATCAACGACATTACTCAACGTCGTGAGATGGAAAAGCAATTAGTCAGGCAGGCTACCCATGATTCTCTGACCGAGTTGCCTAACCGCGTACTGCTCATGGACCGGGTGGAGCAGGCTATTTTACAGGCCAAAAAGAAAGGCTCCATCCTTGCCTTTCTGTTTTTGGATCTGGACCGCTTCAAAATGACTAACGATACCTTGGGGCACAGCATCGGCGATAAACTATTGCAGGCTGTCTCCAATCGCCTGCTTATTGCCACCAATGATTTTGATACCGTAGCCCGTTTGGGCGGCGATGAATTTGTCATTCTGCTGCAGGATATCAGCAGTGAGAAGCAGGCACAGCAAATGGCGCAGGAATTGTTGCATATGATTGAAAAACCCTTTCAGGTCGATCAGCACAGTTTGAAAATCACCGGCAGCATTGGCATCAGCTACTATCCTAAAGATGGCCTGGACTATGAGTCGTTAATGAAAAATGCGGATTTGTCCATGTATCATGCCAAAGACAGCGGCCGCAACAATTACCGCGTGTTTGAACCGGAAATGAACCGCCGCGTCATTAACCACATGCAGTTGGATAATGCCTTGCGAGATGCACTCAAGCGTAATGAATTCTATTTGGTCTATCAACCGCTTATCGATTTAAGGATCGATAAAGTCGTTGGTGTTGAAGCATTAATCCGTTGGGAAAGTCATTTGTTAGGAAGTGTGTCGCCTATTGATTTTATCGGTATGGCTGAAGAGAACGGCATGATTATTGATATTGGCCGTTGGGTGTTGGAAGAGGCTTGCACACAGGCTGTTCAATGGCACAAGGAAGGCTATGAAGATTTAAGTGTGGCAGTGAATATTTCCGGGCGGCAGTTCCGTCAAAATTCCCTGCCGGAAGTGATTACCGACGTCTTGCAAAAAACAGGGCTTAAACCCCGTAACCTTGAACTTGAGCTGACCGAAAGCCTGCTGGTCGATGACATTGAAAGAGCGGTCCAAACGATGTATCGGCTGAAAGACATGGGCATCAAGCTGGTCATTGATGATTTCGGTACCGGTTATTCCAGTCTTTCCTATCTGAAACAGTTCCCCGTTGATAAATTAAAAATTGATCGTTCTTTTATCAGCGAACTGGTCAATGTGGAGAATGATGCAGCGATTGCACGAGCCATCATCAACCTTGGCCACAGCTTAAACCTTGAAGTCTTGGCTGAGGGGGTTGAAACGGAATTGCAGAAGAAATTCATTGTCGAACACGGTTGTGATTACGCCCAGGGTTACTATTTCAAACCGCCTCATAAAGCCTCTTCCATTAAAGAGTACATCGCTCAGTACTTTAAAAAATCGTAATACTCTCTCTTTAAGCCGTTTGTACGCCAAGATTTGTCCCGGCACGAATTTTGCTGGTTACTTTTCAGACATGTTTTGGTTTTGAAAAACGGATCATGGGTACCGCGGACAAGCCGCGGTACGTAGAGGTTTGGTCATGGTATACAGAGGCTTGGACCATGGTATGCAGAGGCTTGGCCTGAGTAGGCTGAGTCCACGTACCGCGGCTTGTCCGCGGTATCCATGGTACCCGTCAGGATGGTCATGGTATACAGAGGCTTGGACCATGGTATGCAGAGGCTTGGGCCTGAGTAGGCTGAGTCCACGTACCGCGGCTTGTCCGCGGTATCCATGGTACCCGTCAGGATGGTTGAGGAAAATGCTTTCCTCCATAGGAGCAATGATGCAATAAAATGTTTAAAACAGGTTGTACTTAATAGGAGTAAGGTATTACTCATGCTGTAAACCTGTATGGAGGCGGTTTTATGAGAAATCTGACCATTATTGGTTCAGGCCTGGCTGGTACTTTATTGGCTCTTTATATGGCCAGGCGGGGCTATGAGGTGGTGATCTATGAGTCGAGGCCTGATTTGCGCGTCGTGACTCACGATCGTGGCCGCTCCATTAATCTTGCGCTCTCCTGTCGCGGCTTGACTGGCCTGGCTGGCGTCGATTTAAGCGACAAGGCTAAACGCATTTTAGTGCCCATGCGGGCCAGGGCTATTCATGAGGAACATGGGCCAATTAAATACCAGGCCTTTGGCCGCCACGCTGATGAATACATTAATGCCGTGCAGCGCAGCGATTTAAATGCCCTGTTGCTCGATACAGCAGACAGCATGCCTACGATTACCATCCACTTTGACATGAAGCTGTTAACCGTTGATGTGCGACAAAAATTACTTCATTTTGAAGATAAAACAGGCCAGCGGTCAACAATTGCCTATCATCGCTTAATCGGGGCAGATGGCGCAGGTTCCCTGGTGCGGGAAAGCCTGACCCGTGAAGGGCTGGTGACGTCCAGCCGAACCTATTTACCGCACGGCTATAAAGAATTATCCATTAGCAGCGGCCATCCTGAAAAGCTCGTGGGTGAACACCTGCATTTATGGCCGCGGGATTCATTCCTGCTTTTGGGAAATCCCAATACCGATCATTCCATTACCGGGTCCCTGTTTATGCCGCATGAGGGAGTTAACAGCTTTGCCGAACTCGATAGCGAGGTCAAGATAAACCATTTCTTTAAACGGGCATTCCCTGATGCCTTTGACGCCATGCCGGATTTGGTGGGGGAGTTTCTGCAAAATCCGACTGGGCATATGAGTACAATTAAAACATCGCCCTGGTATTACAGGGATGAGTGCCTGCTCATTGGCGACGCAGCGCATGGAATCGTGCCCTTTTTTGGGCAGGGGATGAACAGTGCCTTTGAGGATTGCCGTATCCTTAACGCGTTGCTTAATCAATACGATGATGACTGGCAACAGGTCATGCCTGCTTTCTATAACGCCCGTAAGGCCAATACGGAGGCGGTAGCCCGCATGTCCATGGATAATTATCACGAAATTCAGATTGATATACGGGATGAAAAATTTAATTTAAAAAAACAACTGGAACAGGAGTTGATGCATCGCTACCCCAATCGATATGTGTCCAAGCATGTCCTGGTCATGTTCACCAACACGCCGTACTCCGAGGCCATGGCGGTGGGTAACATCCAGGGCGAATTACTTAACGTCATTTGTGATGAAGCGAGGTGCGTTGAAGAAATCAATTGGAAACAAGTAGACGTATTAATGGACGAATACGACAAAAAATTGGCGAATTTAGCCTTGCCATAAAAAAATCCCTTAAAATGAAGGGGCTTTCTGGTCAATTTTTTGTCAAAAACTGGTTTTCAGGGACAATTTTTTGTCGCTTTCTGAGGGTTGGTCGTGCAATAAAGAAAAAAAGACCATGGTGGAATGGGCATTACTGGTTCGGGGTCCCACTATTTTTGTGCAAAAAGTTGGCACGCGGGCTGCAAAAGGTAAATTGTCCAACCCATTTTGTGCCTCGGAGGCCGCTATGAAAACGATTCAACTGTATATTGACTCTAAACAACAAGAGTTTATGAACCACCCATTTTTTGAAGTATTGGAACAATTAAAAAGCCTTGAAGAAATCAGCTATTTTGTTCCCGAACTCACTTTTTGGGCCATGACATTCCAGGATATTTTACGTCTTAATGAAGAGAGAGTAACGGATCCCTACCTTAAAAAAGTAGCCCGCCACCATCGACTGGAAGATGCCGGACATGAAAAATGGTTTCTGCATGATAAAAAGTACATGAGTGCGGTCAGCCATGACAAATGCTGCTCGCATGATGACGTAGCCTGGCTTTACAGTAAGGAGACTCAATTAACCCGTGACGCAGCGTATTCCATCATGTCTGAAATCTATAAAACAGATGATGAAATATTAAACATAGCCTTATTGCTAACACTGGAATCTTCAGGCCATGTGTTCTTCGAAAAGGTCGTGAAACAAGTCAAAAAGACGGGTGAAGACAAAAACCTGAAGTACTTCTCAAGCTCGCATCTGGAAGTGGAAATGGCGCATGCTCTCTTTGAAGAAGAGATGGAACGCAAGCTCTTTGAGCGCCCTGTGTCCGTGCATACCCGCCGTGAAGCCTTAAAGATGATTGATCGATGCTACGACGCATTCAACAAGATGTTTGATGGATTGATAATTGCATGCCAACAACGTTTGGAACTGGCCAAAGAAAGGAATCAACAACATGCAGCAAACGCAGTGGAATTCGTCTCAGATCAAGCAGTGTAAGAAGGAGTTTGGACAGGCGATGCTCAGCAATGAGCATTCGCTTTTTTCTTTTGGCGAAGATTTCGGCAAACTCCTGCGGGCATCGCCCCATGCGGTTTTCCAGCCTAAAGACCTGGATGCTCTGCAGGCCATTCTTCGTTACGCCCACCACCAGGCTCTGCCGGTCGTCATTCGCGGCAGGGGCTTAAGTCAAAGCGGCCAATCACTGCCGGTTGAAGGCGGCGTCACCCTGCATCTTGAGCATTTCAACCGCGTACTCCATCAAAAGGACAATGCCATCTGGGTGGAAGGCAACGCCACCTTCAGCGATTTACTGGCGGTGAGCCTTAAAAAGAAACAGATTCCCTACGTGATTCCCTACAACTGTAATCTCTCCGTCGGCGGTGTGTTATCGGCTGGGGGCGTGGGGGCTGCGTCTTTTCAATACGGCACAGTTATTTCACATGTCAAGGCCCTTGAGGTCATTACCGCTGATGGTGAAAAACACGAGGTATCAGCCGGTGATGAACTGTTTAAAGCCTGCCTGGGGGGGCAGGGACAGTTCGGCGTTATCAGCAAAGCCTGCATTGCATTGCGGCCCTGCAAAAAAAATGTACGTACTTTTTTCTTAAGTTACCATGATGAAAATCAGTGGCGAGAGGATCTTTATAAAGTGCGGCGTCTGGCCGACGGCCTGGAATCTTTTTGCACCCCGGCCATTCAGGGCGCGAAATTAACCGGTCAAGGCCGTTTCCCCTTCGCCGAGTGGCTTTATGCCATGCACGTGACGATTGAATATGATGAGGTTCCGCCGGACGTCAGCCGCATCCATGAGCTGTTAAACCCGTGGAAAATTCTGCACCAGCAGGATGAGCCCATCGACTCCTACCTGCATCGCCACGACTCGCGCTTCGCCGCCATGAAAATAACGGGCCAATGGGATCTGCAGCACCCCTGGTATGAATGTTTTATGCCGGCAAAAGCCCTCTTTCCCCAATTAAAAGAGGTATTGGCTAACTTGCCTGTGCATTATGCCAATATTTTACAGGTCATCCCCTTGGGTTCTTCGCTGCGCGATACCCTGTTTGCCTTGCCAGACAGCGAGGACATCTGTGCGGTCATGATTTTAAACCCAGGTATCGCCGCCGTGCTGTTGCCCAGTTGCTTAGCCGCCATGCAGGCATTGGATGAGCGATTTTTAAAAGCCGGGGGCAAGCGTTACCTGTCAGGATTTTTGGGGGAGGAGATTTCATCAGACTACTGGCGTCATCATTATAATGGCCAGTTTGAACACTGGCGGCAGTTAAAACATGATTATGACCCGAAACGCATCTTTCAATCGCATTTGTTTAAGTCGCTCAACAGGCGGTAGGCGGGCGGCCAATGAGGGCCGCTCTTTTATGCCAGTGATTTAGTGTTGTAATTCCATTGAGGCGGTTTGCTCTTCTTGACCGGTCAGCGACGGAGTCTTGGCAGGGGTAAAAAGCAGCGGTGAAGCCGGCGAGGCAAAAACCGGGGTTGGTATTCTTGTGCGTGATTTCATGCGGATGAGCAACTCATTCACCTGTTTAAACAGAGGATCGTCACTGGGAAAAGCCTGGCCCCATGTGTCAAACAGCTGCATAAAAAAGACAAGGCCTGCCGCGTGGCCGCCATGATAGCTGAGATCATACAGGTAGGCCGTAATATGTGTGATAACAGGCGCTAAATGCGCATACCATTCGCCCATGGAAAGGCGGCCTACCAGTTTGTCTGCCAATAAATCCAATAGCCTGTAACAGGTTTTATCCTGAAGCAGCCAATACACAATGGATTTGTCGCCAATGCCATTTTTAGGTGTTTTGGTTAACCGCATGATCCAGGTATTGGCCGGAATGTCATCAATGAGTTGGGGATTTTTTTCAAGAATAAGCAGGAGAAGTTGTCGACCCTTTGGGGTGGTGGAAAACCAAAAAAGCGGCGTGCTATTGGCAAAACCCGGTTTAAACCAAGCCGCTGGTGAGATTTTTTCAAGCAAATTGGGATTTTTAGTCAACAGCCATGTAAAAAAAGTATTTTCCTGAACACAAAATTCAAGCAGGCAGCTATTGTTTCTACTCAGGATTGAGGGTGGTATGAGGTCAGGTAAATCCGGGTATCGGTCGATGAATTGATCCAAAAAGTCGTGGCTATTACAAATCAGGGATTCTATTGCAGAGCTGACCAATGCCGGCTCATGGACTTCAAACCAGGCTGCAGGAGGAATTTTTGCCCAAAACTCAGGGTATTTATTTAAGTATTGTTGTAGCAGGTGGCATCCATGCTGGCTTAACGCCAAGGCTTGCAATAACGTCAGGGGAACCTCTACATTAGGCAGTGCGGTGGTATTTTTTCGGCATAATTGTTCCGGTGAAAAAGGAGGCTTGGTCAGAGCCATTCGACTGATTTTTTCTAACGCGGATGTGACATGCTGGTAAGCGCGAGTCGATTTTGCAATCATCCAGACATAGGTAAGCTGAACCCAGGGGGTCACAAAGCCTTGGTCCCCTGGGTATTCCTCAAACCATTTTTCCAATGGAATTTTGTCGGCAATGATCGGCAATAAATCAGGGCAGTTAGCGATTAAATGGAAAAAAGGCGAACTGACGTGAAGCCCCTGGGTTATTTTTTTAGTCCATAACTCCTCCGGGATGTCTAAAAGTGTGAGGCAGCGAAAGGGGACTCTTTCTCGTTTCTCGCATAAATAGTGAAGGAAGGATCGCGTCACATCAGAATCGCTTTCACGGTACGGGGATGATAGGCGTTCAACGGTTAAAAATTTTACACAGATCGCCGTAAAGGAAACAGGGGCCAGTGCCTTTTCAATCGCTTTATGGTGATTGAGTGCATAGACAAGAAGATTGGGATAATGTCTAACCGGTGTGCCCAACCAAATCTGTTTCGCCTGGGAAAAAGTGGCATTCAGTTTGTTGCTATCCGGGTGCTTAAGCGGTGTCTCCTCCTCGGCCGCTTTCACCACCGCCTCGACCAAAGCCTTAAAGGGGTTATTTTTTTGACGGGATTGGGGTGTCGCGTCGTTGTTTTCTCCTTTTTCCGGGTGTTTTTTGAGGTTTTTTTCAACGACTTTCTCAATGGCATTGGCCTGCTCGATTTTGCCGAGTTGTCTGAGACGGATGGCTTCGTTGTTCCAGTCTTG
>NZ_LNYA01000034.1:128009-161379 GCF_001467615.1 Legionella erythra
GTTTTGTGGTCGATGCTGTTGTTGTTATTGTTGTTATTGGGATTGTTTAGGTTTTTGATGAGTTGTTTGATTGGGGGGATGATGTTATTGAGTTGATGGGCGCTGTTATTGAGTCGATTGGCGCTGCTGTCCTCAACGAAGGTTAGAGATTCTGTGGGACGGGTGCAGGCAGTAAAGACTTGGTTAAATGGTGGGGCGAAAGACTCATCGCCTTGCCCCGCTTTGGCACGGTGTGGTTCAGTTTTGGTGGTGATTGGGGTTATTATTTTGTTGGCTTTACCAAAGACGGGGTCGTCAAAGAGGCGGTACAGGACGATGTGAGGGTATTCAAGCCCTTTGATTTCTTCCGGGGTGAAGACTAAGGGGGTACCGAATAGCTCTTTGGCTTTTTCTTTGAATTGCGGGAGGGTGACGACGGCGAATTGGGTGGTTTGCGCTAATTGTTTAAGGTGAGGGTGTTTGTTTAATTCATTGGGCTCTATCCATTCAACGATGCCGGGGTTATTTATTTGTTCATCGGATAGGATGATGCGTGAGTATTCGAGTTTATCGGCGAGTCCACCGGTGACTCGTTGCTTGAGGTCGAGGATGGCATTGGCGACTTTGACCACATGACCTGGGCATCGGTAAGTGACTGGGAGTTCGATGTGGTTAGCGCCTTCGCTCACCAGCAAGGGGCGTTGTGACACGGGGTCTATCAGGCTTTGGTTGCTGTCCATGCAATAGGCGATTTGGCCGTTTTGTGCGGCACGGCGGAGGTTTTTAAGTTGGAGACCGGAGAGGTCTTGGGCTTCGTCGACGACAATGAGGTCATAGAGGTCTTGTTGTTTGAGGGTATGGAATTCGGGGTTAAAGCCGGTATTTTTTTCATCATCGTGGCTTTTTTTATAGTTGGCGTAGGCCTCGATAAGCCATTGCCGCTCATGGTCATTTTTAAATTGGTCATGCCTTGCGCTGATGCCCTGGGGGTTTTCGGGGAGGAAGCCGCTTAAATAGCGAAAGGCCTGATAAATGGATTCGGTGTTTTTGAGAAAGTCCTGGAATTCCTTTGCTAAGATTTTTTTGGCGGCTTTAGCCTTGTTGTTATAGCTTCCGATGTAGTGATTGAGCCAGGTCATGAAGCTGGCTTTATCCTGCGCTTTTTTGTCCTTCAGTTCTTTCGCTTGCTGTTCAATGAATTGCTGATAAGTCAGGAACTGCACCTGTTTTCCGGCTTCGGTTTGCGAGGCGGGTAATTGCTCCCACATGCGCTGCAAGGTTTGGGCTAAATTGGCGGATTGGGTGATGTAGAGCAGGGGTTTTTCCGGGGCGTAGATGAACTGTGTGACCGCCTGCTCAAGGATAGCGAGGGCCACACAGGACTTGCCTGAGCCGGCCGCGCCGCTGATGACGGCGGGGAGTTGGGTTTTTAGGGCTTTTTCCTGCGCATCGCTTAAGGTGATGAAAGTCTGGTTATAGAAGGTGACTTTCTGGTATTCAATGGTCTCTTCTTCCTCTTTGGACTTAGGATTAGCCCACAGAGGCGGCAGGGCGTCGGCCTTGACGAAGGCCAATTCCTCTTTTGCCAGGGCTTTAAGCACATTCTGTTCTAAAAACTGGCGTAAAACCTGAGGCTTTAAAAAGCGGCTTTTGTGGTAATCGTGGTTTAAGACCACGTCTAAAAGCAAGAGGCAGGATTTACCTTTGACCGTGACGGTGCTAAACAGCAAACGGTCGCTTTTGTTCACCCGCACACTGTACACGTTATGGCCAGCGAGCTTTTCCAAATCCGCTTCTTTATAATCGCCATTTAACAGCTTGCTGATGATACCCTGATATTGGTTTAAATCCTCACTGTTACCTAATACGTCTTGCCAATATAATACTTTTTGCACGAATTGATTCCAAATATTCAAAATGAGTGAATATTATTCAGTCATTGTTTAATGATCAAGCAAATAGCGGGGTATAAGGCAGGATTAGGATAAAACCGATAATTTTTGTATAAAAACTTTGCAAATTGCATTCTGAATGTGATATTATGATTCCCTAATCAAATAAGAATAGGCATTTGCCTATCTGCTTCGTGTTTTCAGAAATGAACAGCTAACACTATAGCCACCCTGGATGTGGCGTCAGATAAAAGCAACTCACTCATGGTTCATGATGAGTTATTCAAGTTTAAAAAATGAACCCGGATTCATTGGATCCTATCGGGTTTCTGACAAAAAAATGGTAATTAACTATGGTAAGCAATCAGTTCTATCTATTCCGCAATCGTTCCTTCAGCCTGTTTACCGCCAGCTGCATGATGGCTATGTTTGGTAATGGCCTGACTTACATCATTATGGTGTGGACCTTGATGCATTTCAGTGCCTCGGTGGTGTCTACGGCCTTGTTGATGACTTGCTTTTGGCTGCCTAATGTCTTGCTTGGGCCGTTTTTTGGTGTGATAGCCGATCGCTACAACCGTAAATTCCTGTTGTTGCTGGCCAATGGTTTGCGCGCCGCCTGCCTGTTTGGCTTTGGTTTTCTGGCGCAAAATCACATGTCGGCTTTGTCTATTTATGTCTTAGCCGCGGTGATTGGCAGCCTGTTGGCTGTGTATATCCCGGTTGCCATGACTTTTGTCAGGGAAATTGTTGATAAAAAGGATTTGCTTTATGGCAATGCGACGGTGGATATTGCCTATGAAATCGGAGCGGTTTTGGGCATGGGCGGTGCCGGTTTGATTCTGGCCATGACCTCATCGTCCGCCTGTTTTATTATTAATGGCGTCTGTTATTTGTTTGCCATGCTGCTCCTGTTTGGTATCCAATACCGCCGCAATCAGGACGAAAAAGAGAATACAGATTCGTTATACACCCAATTCATAGAAGGTGGTCGTTATGTTGCGGCCAACACTCCCTTGCTGCTTATTTATTTGGTGCAGGGGTTATTCTTTGTCTGCATGATGACGGCGCCGGTACTGCTCGCGCCTTATGCAAAAGAAATTTTGCACAGCAATGTCACCCAGTTTGGCTGGCTTGAAGCCATGTTTTCTTTAGGGATTATCATTGGCGGATGCATTAGCCCCTGGCTGGCAACGCGCTTTTCCATACCGAGAATTATTCTGCTGCAGGTTATCCTGGGTATTGCCTCGTTTTATTTATTCAGCCATACGCAGAATACCCATATGGCTATTTTTTACCATTTTCTGATCGGTTATTCTTTTTCAGCCTGGGCTTTGTTAACGACGCTAGCACAGGAAATGACGGCCCTGGAATTTCAGGGCAGGGTCCAGTCTCTGTTTAACAGTGTTTCAGGCGTGGTGATTATTCTGTTTTACTACCTGCTGGCGCAATGGAAAAGCATTCCGGTTAACCAACTGTACTTTGGCGAGATGGGGTTGTTGTTGGCTGCGGGGGGCTTTCTGCTGTTGATGACCTTGAGTCAGCGCCGCCGTGATTAAGGAACGAGAGCGGGTAGCTTCTGGGTGATTTTAAATAGATGGGATGCACCCTGGATGCCGCGGACAAGCCGCGGCACGTCGTGAAGCAGCGAATGGTATTCTTTGTCCTGCGTGCCGCATATGCTCTTTTCCCTATCCCTACGTACCGCGCATATGCTCTTTTCCTTATCCCTACGTACCGCGCATATGCTCTTTTCCTTATCCCTATGTACCGCGCATATGCTCTCTTTTCCTTATCCCTACGTACCGCGGCTTGTCCGCGGTATCCACAGCAGAGCAAGATGCGGGGCTTAAGATTCCACGCAATGAGTAAGGCGTTCAAGATAGCGATTGATGATATCGCGTATCGGTTTTGCCAGAGCCAGTGCAGTGGCGTCCACGGCGTCAAACCATTGGCCGCCTGGTTTTTTAAGCGCTTTGTTTGTCACCGCCTGGGTATGAACAAGATGCGCCTCCATGTGTAAATGAAAATGACTGAACGTGTGCTTGATGAACGTTAATTTCTCGGTTTTAAGGACATCAAAACCATAGTGGTCATGGAGAAAGGGCTGCACAGGGCTCTCTATATCCAAACTGGGCAGGCACCACAGGCTGCTCCACAAACCGGACGGCGGATTTTTTTCAAGATAAATCTCATGATTATCACGGCAAAGCAATAAGAATTGCCGATGCCTAACGGGCAGGATTTTTTTCTGATTTTTAAACGGGTATTCACTAACCCTCTCATGAGTAAAAGCAAGACAGGTTGTCTGCACCGGACAACGGTGGCACGCCGGGTTTTTACTGGTGCAGCAAGTCGCGCCCAAATCCATAATCGCCTGCGTGTAATCGGCACACCGGTACTTTGGCATGCAGTCACCGGCCAATTGCCAGAGTTTATTTTTGACATCGGCTTTTTCCAGCCTGCCGCCTATCATAAAGTAACGGCTCAATACCCGTTTGACATTACCGTCCAGGATGGCCGTGGGGTGGTTAAAGGCCTGGGAGGCAATGGCTGCTGCCGTCGATGGACCAATACCAGGCAGTTGGGTCAAGGCGGTGAGATCGTCCGGAAACGCGCCGCCATATTGGCTGGCAACAATTTGAGCGGTCCGATGCAGGTTGCGCGCCCGACTGTAATACCCAAGGCCTGACCAATGCGCCATCACCCGGTCTTCGCTGGCAGCAGCCAATTCGTAAACGGTGGGGAAGCTTTGCATAAAACGCTCAAAATAGGGGATAACGGTTTGTACCTGCGTTTGCTGCAACATAATTTCCGAAACCCAGACACGGTAGGCGCTGCGCGGATGCTGCCAGGGCAAATCCTTGCGGCCATGTTGGTCATACCAGGCTAGGAGCGGCAGGCTGAATTGGTCAATCAGGGACTTATGCATGTCAGTGAAAGATAGCTTTTAATTGATGGTGAACCGCTTTAATCGGCATCGCCAGGGTTTCTGTTATGAGGGTCTGCGTCAACAAGGGATTAATTTTTTCCATATCCGGTACGATCAAGGGTTCAATGATGGTCCCCTTCACCAACAGAGGAATGGCGCCTCCCAGCAATTGCTGGATTTTATCGGCTTTGTCGTTTTTAAAGAGCACGTGAGCCAGGAGATTGCCGGACAGGGAATAATCAAGCAGGTTCATTTGACCGCCACCCTTCAATTGCAAACGGTTGGTCTGCAGAACAAATAAATGGCTATTTAACAAACCGTTGTCAATGCGGTATTGCGACGCCATGAGTTTAAAATCGGTGTTGCCCTTAAAGAAAGCCGGGTTAGTCAAGGTATCCTCGGGTTTAATCGGCTGGGTTACATTCGCTTTATTGATAAAAAGCGTACTAATTCGGGAGTTTGCCGCCTGAATCATCTGATTGACATTAAGCGCCATCAAGGCTCCATCCTTGACCGTGATATTGCCTTTGCCTTTAACGGACTGAGGCCAGGTGAAATTCTTAAGATCAATTTGGGTATGCAGGGAAAAATCAAGACGGCCTTTCAGCAGTTTTTTGGCAAACAGATCATGAATCAGTTTGTTGCTGTCCAGATCGGTTGCCGTCTGATTGACGTGGAGCTCTGCCTGTTGCGGATCATAGTGCAAATCCCCCACTGATTCGCCGCGATAAAGGCTCAAGGTGAGGGGATTTAAATCCAGCACCCCTTCTTTATAGGAGGTATTTGCCTGCATGCGGTCGATTTTAAATTGGTGAATACCTAAATCCAGCAGCGTCAATTGACCAAACACCGGCCAGGATTTAAGCGCTGCGTCCGAAAACCACTGCGGCCCAATCCGGGTGTTTCCTTTAAATACCAGTTGCGTATGTGCATACGGTTGACCCTGCTTGCTCAAGGCGATTTTACCTTTTAACTGGAAGGGAAAAAGTTGCTGGCTCAGGTTAAATTGTTCCGCGCCGATTTGTAAACCGGAGATGATCATTTGAGTCTGGTCGCCTGTTAAGACCAGTTTACCGTGGCTAAGCATTAAGTTTTTTATGGCGAATTGATTTGCCAGGGAATCAACCGCACGGGGTGGTTTTATCCCGGTCGTAAGTGGGGTGCTGCCTCGGCGTTGGTTAATCTGCATGGTAAAGCCATCGACGTTCAATTCGCTAAAAACAAGATTGCCCCGTAATAATTGCGTCAGCTTAAGGTTAAGCAGGAGGTTATCGATGGTAATGGCCAAGGGCTTGGGGTTAGCGGCATCGCCAATCTCGACCTGTGTTATCTTGATTCGCGGGCGGGGGAACACATGCCAGCTCACGTCCCCTTTAATCTGGCCGGACTCATTTGTCAGCTGTTGCAGTTCGGCATTAACATAAGCCTTGATGGTGTCTGGTTTCAGCGAGTTGACTATTCCCCACATGATGATACAAGCCAGCAGCAGTGGAATCAAAAGAGCAAGCACCAGTTTTTTAAGGGTGGTCATGATTTAACAACAGAATAAAAGCCGCAAGCATATACAATACGCTATGGCTGTCAAGTGAACCAAAATTTTATGTACGGTCAGGGCAGCTTCCAAGGCGCATCCTTTGCTTTTTCAGGAGGGGGGGATGGGTGGGCAGTTAAAAAAAATCTATTGCAATTTAATTTCTATAGAGGTAACCTGATAGTCTTCCCTATAAGAAAAGGGGAGACAAGGCGTTTTGATTTTGCTTTAGTTTTACTCAGGATGAGTCAATTAAAACAAGGAGAGCGTCATGCAACCAAGTCAATGGGAAATAATTGTTCTCAAACCCACCAAGGTTTTTTTATCTTTCCTGGCCGCTCAAATAAACGACATCGATTTACCCGATTTACGTTTACTGCAAACAGACAATACGGCTTATGTTATAGCAAAACAAACAAATGATGAAGAGACTTTAAACGAAATTGAACGTCATTTTCCTACAATGTTCAGACACGAAATCTGCCGTTGGTTGGGAAAAGATGCACGTAACGACATCGAAGGAAGTTTCCTGGATTTTCTCTGCTGCTTTAAGTTTGAACTGCATTCCCATATTGTGTTGATGGAAAATTCAGTCGCCGAAGGCCGCCAACTCCTCCGCGTCAGACCCCGCTCGGTGTTATTAAAATGGATGAAAACCACGGTTGAGGATGATCATGAGTTATCCAATGTGCTTGAACGGGTCAATATTTCCCATCTGGCAGAAAATGCGACGGTGGTGATTAAAAACTTCGATCGCTTAGCCGACATTAAACCCTTCTTAAAAGAGAATTACCGCCCCATTTTCGAAGCCGAGATGCTGCGCATGTGCGACCGGGAAGAACAGTGGCCTGAGATTGATTCCTACCAGGCATTCAGCCGCTATTTTACGGTCGATATCCACACTCAATTGATTCACTTGCAATAAGGAGCGTGAGCATGGAACCAGTCACTATTGCTATTATCTGCGCGGCAGTATTTGGAGTAGTCGGGATTCTGGCCGCTTTTATTCGACAATTATTAGTCAGCCGGGATAAAAACTTAAATGACGAGGCGCAGTTGCGTGCCCTGGCTCAGGAGGCGGAAGAATTAAACAAACTTCGCCAGCAAATGGCCAGCAACAAGCGGTTTGATTCCCATTATCAGGCCTTGGGATCCAATAAGGAAGCCATTCAGTACCTTGATCAAAAGATTGAAGAGATTCTTAAAAAGAAAGAAGCGTTGATCCACCGCTACGGTGAAGTCGCGATTAAAGAGTCCGAGACCATCATTTGCGGCGAACAAGCACCTGGACGCAAGGAAGCCTGCGATAAGCTAAAACGTGAAATCGATAAGGAAATCGAGTTTTATGACCATGAGCTCGCTCTGCTGCAAAAACGCCGTGCGGCGCTTTGGGATAGCCATGCCGAACTGCAGGATTACCTGCTTGATCAGGAAGGGCGGCGCAATCGCCACCTCGATACCATTTATCAGCGCCACACAGGATTATTGGAAAAAATTTACCTGCGCCATAATTACAATAGCGAGCATGTCGCCCGGGACAGTTTGAAATCAACCACTTCGACATTTAAAGCGGCGCTCAAGTTGCCGTTTGAATTCCTGCTGGGTTTTTTCAGAATATCCAATGGCATTGATCCGGAACAGGCTAAAAAAGAAACCCAACGACGTGAAGACGTTGCCGATGCGGAAACCGATATTAATGAAACCGATGAGAATGCCAAAGATGAAACCAGCGATAATTCAGCCGATGACGACACGTCGGATGAAAAACCGACTCTTGGCAAAAGCACCAAGAAAGTGGAATTCGCTGTGAATTGATCGACATGCTTATCGCCCTCTCCCCAGGAGAGGGGGCCAATCGAAATGATACCCCCCTTATAACTTCTCCGCCTTTCCGGTGAGGGGGTGTCTATCAAAATATCACCTTCTCTCCAAATAGTTACGTTTTTTAATGGTCAAATGCATTAAAATAGTGCATAATTCAACCAATGATATCAGAGGATGATCCAAGTGGTTTATATTAGGCGTGACAAGAGCGGTCGAATCACTGCAATTGCCGAGCAGGGAGAAGGTCCGGCAGAACAGCTGCGGCTCGATAATCCGGAAATTATCGAATTCCTGAGTCGTTGTGAGGGACACGAACGGTATAAACTCATCCAGTCCGATCTGCAATTGATCCGGGTTTTGGAAGACTTGATTGACGTTTTAATCAGTAAAAATATAATTACGATAACCGATTTTCCTAAATCTGTTATTGATAAGTTATTGGCTCGCCAGAGTATTCGCAAACGTTTAACTGGCGCTATTGGTATGGAGTTTGGGGATGAGCAATAAATTTTTTCGCAGTGCCGTTTTTTTGTTGTCGCTGCTGTTTTTACCTTCACTTAATGCAACCAGCCTTAATGACCTGCTGCCCAATGAGCGAAATACCATTGAGGTGTTCCAACGCTTTTCACCCAAGGTCGTTTATGTGCATCGCTTAGCCAATGTCATTAAACCGACAGCAAATCATGCTTACCAGAAAGCACATGTCCCTGCGGGTGCGGGTTCAGGGTTTATCTGGGATGATAAAGGGCATATTGTGACCAATTACCATGTTATCCATGGCGCTGATCAATTAAATGTAACCATTGACAACAAGACGGTACCGGTCAAGGTGATAGGCTCTGAGCCCCGCAAAGACATTGCGGTATTACAAATTACGTCACCGCAGGTGCTGGAAAAATTAAAAGGCTTTAAACCATTTGAGTTAAGCCGTACTGGCAATCTGCTGGTAGGACAAAAAGTAATCGCCATCGGTAACCCCTTTGGGCTTGATCATAGCCTGACTGTTGGGGTTATCTCCGCATTGGGCCGTCAGGTGCCTGGCGCGGGCGGCGTGACTATCCGTGATATGATTCAAACCGATGCGTCAATCAATCCTGGTAATTCGGGCGGCCCCCTGTTGGACTCAAAAGGCCAGTTAATTGGTATGAATACCGCTATTTATTCCAACTCCGGTTCCTCGGCAGGTATCGGCTTTGCCGTACCGGCGGATGACATCCAGCGTATCGTGCCGCAATTGATTAAAAACGGCCGGGTCGTTCTGGCTGGTATTGGCATTCAGCGTGTTGAACCCAGCATCGCTAACCGTCTTGGTATTGTCAAAGGTATTCTGATTGCTGATGTACTGCCTAACACACCGGCGGCTAAAGCAGGTTTGCGCGGGACCCATCGCGACAACTGGGGACGTATTCAACTGGGCGACATCATTGTTGCGCTGAACGGCCATCCCGTAAAAAATTACGATGCGCTTTATAATCTGCTGACGGATATTAAAGTGGGCGACACCGTCAATTTGACCATTAACCGCCAGGGTAAGCAATTGACCCAAAAAATTAAAACGATTGATATTGCCGCTTATTAATTGTTCGTTGATGTCGGGCTTAGCCCGACACCGGCGTTAATAACCGTATTGCTCGCGGTAAGCCTGCATGCGTTTCACTTCCTCCGTTGCTCCCTCGCCATTCAGGTACTCCACCAAATCAAAAAAAGTGACGATTGATAATACCCGGATGCCCTGGGCTTCAATTTCCGCCACCGCTGAGGTATGGCCTGCACCGCGCTCGCAACGGTTAAGGGCAATCACGACAGTGGTTAAATGTCCACCATGGGTTTGGATGTGGTGTTGCGCCTCGCGAAAGGCCGTGCCTGCCGAGATCACATCGTCAATCATAATGGTATTGCCAGAAAGCGGGGCGCCGATTAATTGACCGCCTTCGCCATGATCCTTGACTTCCTTGCGGTTAAAGGTGACCGTGGTGTTAACACCGCGTTCAGCCAGTGCGATAGCTGTGGCTGTGGCTAAGGGGAGGCCTTTATAGGCAGGCCCGAACAGGTGCCGGCAATCAATTTGATGATCGATAATGACCTTGGCATAAAAATGACCGAGATGTCGCAATGCGTCGCCTTGATAAAACAGGCCGGCATTAAAAAAATAAGGGCTTTTTCGTCCGGATTTAAGCGTAAACTCACCAAATTTGAGTACATTGCAGGCTATGGCCATGCGAATAAATTCATTTTTAGAGTAAGCCATCATAGAATTGTTCATACTGTTCAAAATAGCGGGCCTCCACCTCAATATTAAAAAAAATCGTTAACAATCAACAAAAAACTGATATGCTAAGAGTATGTCAGTTGGGTCTGGCATGACGACGTATCCATTGTAGCGCAAATTTGATGGTATCAGGGTATTCCTTATGGGTTGTCCGCGCAATTTGAACTGGAGTGGATGCTAAAGTATTAGATCTACCCTTCCAGGTAGAGGAGCTAAAGACAAAGGGGATAGTGAATGTCGCAAAGAGAAAGTGGCCATGTTAAATGGTTCAATGAAAAAAAGGGATTTGGATTTATTGTCAATCAGCAGGGTGATGACATATTTGTACATTATAAAGATATCCAAGGCTCTGGATTTAGAACGCTCCATGAAAACGATACCGTAACTTTTATTCTTGACAAAGGTCCTAAGGGATTTAAAGCCCAGGATGTCGTCATTGTCAGCGAATAAGTCTTTGCGAATGCTGCAGATAACTTAAATCTGCAGCAGCTCATTGCCTTGGCTTGACCACCCCGCTTAAGAATCGCTATGATCATATTTCCATGATTGTGGCAGCGGGGAATCGAAGTGAATGCTAATGAACGGGTCGCGGTGATCACTGGCGCTGCCAGCGGTATTGGTTTGGCATTAACCCAGGCTTGTATCAGGCGAGGTATCCATGTCGTCATGGCCGACAATGCCGTCAGTACTCTCTGTGATCAGGTGGAGCAACTCAGTGCTGCAACCAGCAATGACGTGCTGGGGGTAGTTTGTGATGTGTCGCGCCCTGACAGCTTAAGGCATCTGGTCAAACAAACCTTCGAACGTTTTAACCGCGTGGACATGTTGTTTAATAACGCGGGCATCAGCGGCCACTTTGCTCCCATATGGGAATTAACCAGCGAACACATCCGTAAAGTCATGGATGTAAATCTTTTCGGCGTTATTCATGGGTTGCAGGCGTTTTTACCGGTTCTGTTCAAGCAAGAGCATCCATCCCATGTCATTAATATGGCCAGTTTCTATGGATTATGCAGCGGCTCGCAGATGGCGGCTTACGCCATGTCCAAACATGCCATCGTGGCCTTGTCTGAATCCCTGCATTTTGATTTGCAGCGATTGCAAAAGCCGGTGACTGTTTCTGTTGCCTGCCCATCCTTTGCCAATACGTCGTTGTTAACCAATTCCGCGCCGCTTCATACTGATACGCTGCATACGATGCTTGAAGAGTTAATTGCCCGCAGCCGCCCTGCCGAAGACGTGGCGGAACATATCCTCAACGAAGTCGAGAAAGGGACTTTTTACATATTGCCTGATCGGGAGGTAAAGGAGTATTGTGAACAACGTACCCGGGCGATTGTTGAGCAACAGCCGCCCCATCAACATAGTCTGGAAAAAATTATTGCATCATTAAGCCACCGTGCTGCACAGCGGGGGGAGAAAACCAATCAATGATGGGTCATTGGTAGAGGTTTCAAACGGGCGCTAAGACTGGCGCTAAGGAAAAAACATGAAAACCGCATTATCCGCTTTTATTTTAACCATTTTTTCGGCTTGGGCTTTTGCCGACGATTACAAAGCCTACTGGCGTTGCGAAGATGGGCATCTGGAAGCCATGGAGGCGCATGCGAAATTAAATGGACAAGATACACCCCTGTACATCCACTACCAATCGACAAAACAAACAGCCTTGGAATCTACTCCCATCAGTTTGCGAAGCCTGGTGAGTATGCCGGTCAGTACGCAACACAGCGATTTTGTTGTTCTTGGGAGCAAAAGGCAATGGTTACTGAATTGCGTAGGCGAAGTACACCATAATCCTGTTTATCATCATGGCAATCTGATTTTCAATGTCGCACGCAATGCTTACAGCTGCCCGTTGATTCCCCAGGAATGCCAGCCAAAACCAGGCCGCTAAGCCAGACAAGAGAGCTGGCTCGAGGGTGTTAAGCTATCAAAGAAACTGCCCTGGCTGTTTTTCTTTTTCCTCAGGGGCGGGCAATATGGCGGGGGCACTTGCAGCCTGTCTTAGCATCGGTTTTTCAGGCAGAGGGTAACTTGTTGGTCTGTAAAACTGCCAGGCTATGGCATCTGATTTTTTATCTTCACCGACAGGCGTGAGTGCTTTGCCCGCTTTTAGTCCTTCTTCTGGGGTTGTAAGTATGACTGCCGAAGCGCTTGCCTCATCGCCGGCACTCAGGCTTTTCGAGGCCTGCTCGCTTGATTCTGAATGACTATGGGAAGACTCTGAAGAGTGTGGTTGTGAGGGCAGCGGTGTTGCAATCTGCCTTAAAAAAAGAGAGCCGTGATTTTCCAGTGTGGGTTTTGAAAACGATTGCCAGGACGGGCTTTTTTCAAGCGCAATCTCATCAGGAGCCATGGGTTGAGCCAGCGGTGTAACGGCTGCGGGTATTGGTTGGGTGGCCAGAAGCTGGCAGTCGCTGATGCAATCCAACGTGGCTGTCAGTACAAAATTACTTTCTTCTGCTTCTTTATAGGTTCGAACCGGCCTACCCTTGGTGTTAGCGGGGGATTTCTTCTGGAACTGCAGGGATTCCAGTGTGTCTGCCGCAAGGCGTTTGACGGTCGCTTTATAATGCTTGTCAATTTTACCGGTACCTTGAATAGGGGGGTAATCGTTCAGGGAGCCTTCGCCACAATAACGTTTAAGATGCAGGCAAAGATTATCGGGAAGTCGATGCGGATTTTGTTTGAAATAGGCATGGAGCTTGTCGAGAATATCGTTCCGGTCATCATAAAAATAAAAATCGAGGGTGTCCTTGGAATGCTTTTTGGCAAAGCGATGAATTTGAGCATAGAGGACTGTCAGTTTGCTTTGGTCATGCAGCCAATCCTTAAATGGTCCTTTTTTTATCTTTTCCTCATCGTAATCGACACCCTCGTTTGCTAATAATGAGATGGCCTCATTAAAGGATTGCCCTGCTTTGCGCTGGTGGTAAAGATCGGTTAAAAGGAAGCGATCCAGTTTGACTTTATGCCTGCCTTTAAAATAGGCGGCTAATGCTATAAGGTGAGGGAAGGCGGAGCCGGTTTTATTGCGGTAGGCATTGGCTCGGTCATCACTCACGGATTGGCGGTTGGTTCCGGCATAGAGGGTGGTGCCTTCATAACCTTCTGCATTATTTGCAATCTGATCGAGCAGGCTTTTATTGGCTCTAATGACATCCTTATGTTGATGGAAATCATCGTTAAAAATAGCCCCGTCAAAATCCAGTGAAATCGCACGAATTAAAGCCATAGCGTCTCGTTTCAGTAAAAAAAAGACCTATTAAACCATAAAATTGCTCTAAATTGTAGCAATTTGCACTTAAAAACGGATAATTTGACTTTGCTTGTTATTACCAGTAAGTTGCTCCCACTTGCCGTAAGAAGGGAGACGCATGACCTTGAGCGAAGTTTACCTGTTGAAAAAAAGAAAATTTTTGCCATTATTTATTACTCAGTTTTTTGGGGCCTTCAATGACAATGCCTTTAAACTGTCCATGCTAACCTTAATCAGTTATCACCTGGCCTCGTCGCAATCGCATTCTGAATTTTATCAGGCTCTATCCGGCGCCTTATTTATTCTTCCTTTTTTTTTATTCTCAGCGACCAGCGGGCAATTGGCGGATAAGTATGATAAAGCCATGATGACAAAGATTATCAAGGTGTTCGAGTTGGTGCTAATGGTCATAGGTAGTGTTGCCTTTAAACTCCAAAGCATGACACTGCTTTTGCTGGTGCTGATGGGTATGGGCATCCATTCTACTTTTTTTTGCCCTATTAAATATGCCATCCTGCCTGATCATTTGGCCCGCGAGGAATTATTGGGGGCCACGGCCTTGATTGAAGCCAGCACGTTTATTGCTATCCTTCTCGGCACAACCCTGGGCGCTCTGACCATTGGCACGACCCATTCCCATGTAGGGTATGCCATTGGGCTGGTTATCAGTGCAGCCCTGGCTGGATTGGTGGCCAGTTGGTTTATTCCCCCGGCACCCGGCAAGGCCAGTGTGGCGATTGATTGGCATGTCTGGCGGGCCACCCTCACCATGATGCGATTGACCTTTGCCAATCGTGTCACACTGCCAGCCATACTGACCATTTCCTGGTTTTGGCTGATTGGGGCGGTTATAACAACCAAGCTGCCTGATTATACCCATTATGTGCTGCGCGCGGATACGACCGTTTTCGCACTGTTTCTTGCTTTATTTTCCATAGGTATTGCCTTGGGCTCACTCAGCATTGGCCATTTCCTTAAAGGGATTATTACGTTGAAGTATGTACCGCCCGCCATGCTGCTGTTGTCTTTGTTTGCGATGACTCTTTATTGGATAACGCCTGCCGTGGATGAACAGTTGCCTTTGCAGTCGCTGGGTCGCTTTTTGCTGCATTTTTCCAACTGGCTTGTGGCGTTTGATTTCTTTCTGTTTGCATTTTCCGCAGGGCTTTTTATTGTACCGCTGTACACGTTCATTCAAGTCAGTTGCCCTGAGCACGAGCGTGCCCGCACAGTGGCCGCCAACAACATTTTAAATGCTCTGGCCATGGTCGTAGGCAGTGTGTTATTAATGATTCTTATTCATTTCAAAATGAGCATCGCGTTTCTGTTTTTATTGCTGGGCGTCTTCAATGCCATTGCGGCCATGGTATTGTGGTGGGGTATCCGCCGTCATTAATCCGGGTTTGCGATGAACCCACTCAACAAACCCGGCAAAGTCTCTACCCTAGCCAGTCTCTGGCTGGTAAAAAATCGCTGTACAGACGACCCTCGGGAGAATCAGGCTCCGGCTGCAGATTGTATTGCCAATAGACTTCTGGCGGTAAGGACATGAGAATGGACTCTGTCCGGCCGCTGGATTGCAGGCCAAACAGGGTGCCTCTGTCGTAAATGAGGTTAAATTCGACGTAGCGACCGCGCCGGTACAGCTGGAATTCCTTCTCACGTTCCCCATAGGGTGTATCTTTTCGTCGCGTCACGATGGGTTGATAGGCTTTGAGGAAGTGATCGCCTACACTGCGCATCAAGGCGAAGCTGTTATCAAAACCACCTTCATTATAATCATCGAAGAAAAGGCCACCGATGCCGCGCGCCTCATTGCGGTGCTTGATGTAGAAATAACGATCGCACCAGGCTTTAAGACGAGGGTAAAGGTCTTCGCCAAAGGGTTGGCAGGCGTCTTTGGCGGTTTGATGCCAATGGCGGCAATCCTCTTCGAATCCGTAATACGGGGTTAAGTCAAACCCACCACCAAACCACCATACGGGCGGCTGGCCTTCTTTCTCAGCCATAATAAAACGTATATTGGCATGTGACGTGGGAACGTAGGGATTTTCAGGGTGAATAACCAAAGAAACACCCAGGGCCGAGAACTGCCGGCCGCTTAGCTCCGGACGAAGGAGGGTGGCTGAAGACGGCAAACTTTCTCCATGCACATGAGAAAAATTAACGCCGGCTTTGGCAAACACGTTGCCCTTTTCGAGCACGCGGGATAATCCGCCGCCACCGCCTTCCCGCTTCCAGGTATCTTCAATAAAAACACCTTTACCATCAATGGCTTGCAAAGATTGGCAGATTTCTTGCTGTAATTGCAACAGATACGTTTGTATTTGTTCTTCAGCATCCAGAGGGAGAGGGAGACTATGGTTGCTCATAAATTGCTCGCTGTAATCAGTATTCTTGGCACTGGCTATGCTACCAAATAACCGGTATTTGGCATAGCAATTGCTTTGTTAAACGTAAGTCAGCGTGAGGAGGGAGCATGACAATTGATTTGGACAGCTATCTGGGGGTACATGCCAAAGCGTTACTGATCCGCGACCAGCGGGCATCGCAACTGGCAAACAACCTGGCTAATGCTGATACACCCAATTACAAAGCAAGAGACATTGATTTTAATGAGACGTTAAAACAGGCTATGTCGTCATCATCAGCTGGCAGGATGATTACTGACCAACCTGGTCACATTGTGGCCAAAAATGGCTATTCGTCTCAAATCATGTACCGAATTCCAACCCAATCGTCACTGGATGGTAACACAGTGGATAAAGACATAGAAACAACGGAGTTTTTGCGTAACTCCTTATCGTACCAGGCCAGTTTAACGTTTTTGGACAGCAAGATAAAAAACATGATGTTGGCATTGAGAGGGGAATAAGGTATGTCATTGAATACGATATTTGATATTGCCAGTTCTGGATTAGTTGCTGAAACGACCCGTATGTCAACCAGTGCCAGCAATATGAGTAATGCCAATGTGGTGGCCGGTAACCCGGATGATGTGTATCGGCCCCAGTATCCGCTTTTTCAATCCATGCAGGAGCAGGCGAATCTGTCCGTACGCAATGCTATTGCCGGAAGCGCAGCAGCGGGAGTGCAGGTGGCCGGGATTTATGAAAGCGAACTCGAACCGGTTCTTCGCTACGATCCCAGCAATCCTCTCGCAAATGAAGCCGGGTATGTGTACGTACCCAATGTCAATTTTGTCGAGGAAATGGCGAATATGATTTCGGCTTCACGGGCTTATCAAGTCAACCTTGAAGTGATTAGCTCCGCCAAACAGCTTATGCAACGAACACTACAGTTGGGACAGTAAGGAGTTTAAATTATGGCTTCCATTAATGGCATCAATACCAGTGTGAACATGCCTGGTGTACCGACTACCAGCGGTAATCAGAGCCTGGGACAAAAAGATTTTCTACGCTTAATGATTGCTCAGGTACGTAATCAGGACCCCATGGACCCAAAAACAAATGGCGATTTTTTGGCGCAATTGGCTCAATTCAGTACTAATGACGGTATCGCTCGTATGGAGCAGTCCATTACCCAGTTGGCTTCGTCACTCCAGTCCAATCAGGCACTTCAGGCTTCAGCTTTAGTCGGCCGCAAGGTACTGATACCCAGCAGCACATTTAAGCTGGGTGCTGAAGGTGAGGCGAATGCTGCTGTTGACCTTCCGGCACCAGTATCAAATCTGACCGCTTCCATTTACGGTGAGAATGGTGAGTTAGTCCGTACTATCCCCCTGGGGACGCATGAATTGGGCCTATTCCAATTCGGCTGGGATGGCATGAATCAAAAAGGTGAGCGTATGCCCTCCGGTAAATACACCATCAAAGTGACAGGTAATTTCCAGGGCCAGGAAGTGGCTTTAAAAACCATGGTGGCTGCCAATGTTGACAGCGTTAATCTCGGCCAGAATGGTGAGGGCGTTCGATTGAATGTGGCCGGTATTGGTTCAGTGGCTTTAAGCGACGTTCGTCAAATTACTGCCTGATAAGCAGTCAATGCGTTTTATTGATTTTAATTGGAGGATAACGCTATGGTATTTGGAACAGCAATCAGTGGTCTTCAGGCTGCGACCAGCGACTTGGAGGTTATTGGCAATAACATCGCTAATGCCTCCACAACTGGCTTTAAAATGTCCAGAGCAGAATTTGCTGATGTTTATTCCACTGGTGCTTTCGGCGGCGGCCGGTATGCGATAGGCAGCGGTGTGCGCCTTTCCCGCGTTCAGCAAATGTTTGGTCAGGGACCTTTATCATTTACCAATAACAGCCTGGATTTAGCGATTACCGGCTCCGGATTTTTTACCCTAAGCAGCGGGGGGACACGCCTGTATTCCCGTGCTGGTTCATTTGGTGTCAGCAATGATGGCTTTGTGGTGAATGCTTCGCAACAACGGCTGGTGGGCTACCAGGCGGATGCCAGCGGCAACATCACCACCACGGTTGGCGATTTAAGCATTAATACGTCAAACGTACCGCCTAACGCCACCACCAATGCCCAGGTGGGTGTGAATCTCTTTGCCAACAGCACGCCACCGTCAGTGGCCTGGGTTGGAGGGGCTACGCCGGCTACGGATACCTATAATAACCCCACGTCATCGACCATTTATGACAGTTTGGGTAATTCCCATGTTTTGACCATGTATTTTATCCGTGCCGATGCGGCCGCTGCCGCGGGTACACCCAATGCAGCCTCTCCGCCGGGTACTCAAAACCAATGGTATGTCGCGTTTCAGATCGATAACCAGAACGTACCGGCTAACGTGGGTCCCAACAACACCGATAACCTGTTTCGGGTCAATTTCAATGATGACGGCACCTTTGCCAGTGCGACAGATACAGCCAACAACCCCTTGGCCAATAACCTGATTCCATTGACCCAGACCTTAAGTAATGGCGCCCAGCCATTGAATTTTACGGTTGATTTTTCTGACAGCACCCAGTTCGGCAGCCCGTTCGCCGTGCAATCCAACGTGCAAAATGGCGTGACAACCGGCCGTCTTGAAGGGCTGGATGTTGATGAGGAAGGGGTTATTTTTGGACGCTATACCAATGGTCAGTCACGGGCCATGGGGCAGGTGTTGTTAGCGAATTTTTCAAACCCTGACGGTCTGCAAAGCATCAGCGACAACAACTGGGCTGAAACATCCTCTTCAGGGCAACCGCTGGTCGGTGTCGCAGGTACTGCAAGCCTTGGTTTGATTCAATCGGGAGCGCTCGAAGGATCTAACGTGGATTTGACAGCGGAACTGGTCAAGATGATAACCGCTCAGCGTAATTTCCAGGCAAACGCGCAAGTGATTCAGACTGGCGATGCGATGGCGCAGACCATTATTAATATTCGTTAATAGGGCACTTACTGCTGGTCACTCATAAGAATAATAAAGACGGGAGTAAATGATGGAACCTATTTTATATAATGCGATGCATGGTTCGCAGGTTAATTTTGACCGCCAGAATGTGACTGCCAATAATTTGGCTAATGCCAACACCCCTGGCTTTAAAGCTGATTTATTCCAGGCAGAATCCATGTTTGTAGTGGGCCCTGCTATTATCGATCAGGCTCTACCCATCGAAGAGGCGAACGGCACTAATTTTTCCCAGGGCGGGATAATGACTACTGGCCGCGATTTGGATGTGGCGATTCAAGGCCCGGATGGTTGGTTTTCGGTGCAGGATGCCCAAAAAAAAGAAGCCTATACCCGTGCCGGGGATTTTCACTTAACATCGACCGGGATGCTGGTAACGGCCTCTGGACTGCCGGTTTTAGGCGATGGCGGGCCAATTTCCATTCCCCCTGCGAAAAGCATTAACATAGGCAATGACGGCACTATTTCCATTGTGCCCCTGGATGGCGATCCGCGTGAAGTCTCGGTAATCGATCGTTTGAAGGTTGTTAAAATTGAACCGAAGAATCTGACCAAGGGCCTGGATGGCTTAATGCACCTCACCGGCGGCGCTGCCGTACCTGATCCAGCCATCCGTGTCGTCAATGGGGCGCTTGAAGGCAGCAACGTCAATGCCGTTACGGAAATGGTCAACATGATAGCCGCTGGCCGCGAATTTGAAGCCCAGCTTAAGGTCATGCAGACGGTGGATGAAAACGCCCAGAGATTGGCACAACTATTGCAAGAGTAAGGCAGCAATTCAGTATTCAGTAGGCAATGACAAGGAATAGCTATGGAACCAGCACTATGGGTCAGTAAAACCGGTCTTGATGCGCAATCCGAAAACATTACAAACATCGCAAATAACCTTGCCAACGTTAGCACCACCGGATTTAAAAAAGGACGTGCCGATTTTGAGGATTTAATTTACCAGAACCTGCGTCAGGCTGGTGCCTTGTCGACGCAAAATACCGAAATCCCAACAGGGATCTATATGGGAACCGGGGTACGTCTGGTCGCTAACCAGAAAATCTTCACCCAGGGACCTATTCAAAATACCAATAACCCGCTGGATGTTGCCATTCTTGGGCGCGGTTTTTTTCAGGTGCTCTTACCCGATGGTACCCAGGCTTATACACGCGATGGCACATTCATGCTGGATTCGCAAGGGCAAATCGTGACTGCGAACGGTTATGTGGTGCAACCGCCCATTTCTGTTCCTGAACAGACGCAAAACATTACTATCGGTTCGGACGGAACCGTCAGCGTAGTCGTTGCCGGAAACAACGTACCTACCCAGATTGGTACCATGCAGCTGACGGATTTTATTAACCCCGGCGGATTGCAGCCCATCGGCCAGAACTTGTATCTTGAAACCGTAGCCAGTGGGGCTGCGCAGACGGATAACCCTGGGAATTCGGGACTGGGCTTGCTACAGCAGGGGTCGCTTGAAGCGTCTAACGTCAATGTGGTTGAAGAATTGGTCAACATGATCCAGGCACAACGAGCCTATGAAATCAATGCACGAGCCATTGAAACCGTTGACAGCATGATGCAATTTTTGACTCAGACTCTTTAATTAGGTAGTGACCATGAGGACTAAAGGATGGGTTGTAACTTTATCGATGGCCAGCCTGCTTTCGGGTTGTGAACTGTTAAATCCTCCGGCCCCAGGCAACTCGCCGGATTTTGCTCCCACCTATCCCGTAACCCCGGATAACAAGCAGGGCCGGGTGACTCAGGGGGCAATTTATAATGCGGAAACCGCCTTGCCATTGTTTGAAACGCCAAGGGCGCGTCATGCCGGGGACATTGTGACTGTGCTTTTGGTCGAGAAAACCGATGCTCAGAAAAAAGCGACAACCATGCAGACTAAAAACGATAAAAGCCAGATCGTCAATGGCTCTTTTCTGGGGCGGCCGATTGCGCTTGGTGCGGGTTACAGCCTCGACTTTGACTTAAACGCCAAACGGCAATTCATGGGAGATGCTCGGTCCATTCAGAACAATAAGTTGGCCGGCAGTATATCCGTGACTGTGGCAAAAGTGTTGGCCAATGGTTCCATGATCATCCAGGGTGAAAAATGGGTATCCATTAATCAGGGGCATGAATACGTGCGCGTGTCGGGGATGATAAGACCTCAGGATATCAGCCCTGACAATACGGTCCGCTCCGATCGCATTGCCAATGCCCGCATTGCTTACGGCGGTACAGGTCAGGTTAATAATGTCAATGCCCAGGGGTGGTTCTCACGATTCATCTGGGGCCCCTTCTTCCCTGAATAACAGGGGAGGGATAATACAGGATAGGGCTATGCGTAAATGGAAGGCGACATTACATGGGATTTGCCTGCTGTTGCTGGTTCATACCGCGGCAGCAGAACGCATCAAGGACGTGGCGAATTTAGCCGGGGTTCGCACCAACCAGTTGATTGGTTATGGCCTGGTTGTCGGACTGGATGGTACCGGCGATAAGTCCGGAACGCGCTTTACTGAACAAAGCTTTGGCAACATGCTGACGCAATTAGGCATTAATATTCCTCCCGGCACCAAGCTCAATTCCAAAAACATTGCCGCTGTTATCGTCACCGCCAACCTAACCTCGTTTATGAAAAAAGGCCAGACCATGGATGTCAATGTCTCCTCCATTGGCGATGCGCAAAGCCTGCGCGGTGGTACTTTGTTGATGACGCCTCTGAAAGGGGCTGACGGTCGGGTTTATGCCATGGCGCAGGGGCATTTGGTGGTCGTGGGGTTAAGCGTCACCGGTGAGGATGGCACCAATGTCACCGTCAACGTACCGAGTGGTGGCCGCATACCCAATGGGGCGACAGTCGAAACCGATATCCCCAACCCATTCTATTTTTCAAAGACTTTAACCTACAACCTGAATTCACCTGATTTTACCACGGCACGTCGAATGGCCGATGCCATCAATCAAACCATGGGTCCGGGCACAGCAAGGCCCATTGATGCGGCCTCGATTGAAGTCACCGCGCCGAGACGGATGGGGCATCGTGTGGATTATGTTTCTGTTCTTGAGAATATCGAATTTACACCAGGCGAAGCGGAAGCCAAAGTGATTGTCAATCCGCGTACAGGAACCATTGTCATTAATCAACTGGTTCGCGTGAAGCCAGTGGCTGTTTCACATGGTAACCTGGTGGTGACGGTCACTGAAAACCCCTTAGTCAGCCAACCCAATCCTTTTGCGGCTGGCAACACCGTGGTGACGCCTGAAAGCCAGATTGATATTTCCCAAAAATCACGGACTTTTGTGTTCGCTCCGGGCGCCACATTGCAGGAACTGGTGAAAGCCATTAATGCTGTCGGCGCGGCACCGGGTGATCTCATTGCCATCCTGGAAGCGTTAACGCAGGCTGGCGCTTTAAATGCAACGATTATCATCATCTAGCATAAAAGGTGACATCATGACAGCAAACGGCGTGGCGATGGCTGATTTTAAAGGATTGCAAACCTTGCAATTGCAGGCCCGCAATGACTCGGAAAAAGCCTTGCATCAAGCGGCTAAACAATTTGAGGCGATTTTTCTGCAGGCGATGATGAAAAGCATGCGCGCTCAGCATTTTGTCGAAGAAGGGACGGTTTTTCGGACGAAATACGAACAAACCTTTCAGGAAATGCTGGATGGGCAGTATGCCTCGGAAATTGTCAAAGGCCCTGGGATTGGACTCGCGGATATGCTCACTAAACAATTGAGCAAGACCGTCTCCCGCCAAAGCGCACCAGTCGATAGTACTCAGGGTTTTCCGCTGCACGTCAACCAGCAGGGTTTTCCCTTGCACGCGGCGCATCAGGGCTTCGCTTTACAAAAAGCCGCCGCGCAAGCTTATTCCATGCCTTTGAAAGCCAATGCAGGCTATCCCCTGCAACACCACCGGGCTGCAATTCAGCAGGCCTATGCCGTTAAACCACCTTTAAAACCGCAATCGTTACCGGCCGAACAGGGGAAAACGGCACAATCCATTGATGAGTTCGTAAAATCCATCTGGCCTTATGCTCAACAGGCAGCCAGTATGCTTGGTCTTGATCCGAAGTTGCTTGTTGCCCAGGCTGCTTTGGAAACCGGCTGGGGTCAATACGTCACCCGGGATGAAAACGGTGGCAGCAGCAATAATTTTTTCAATATAAAATCAACAGGTAAGCAACAAAATGACGCAGTGGAGGTAAAGACAACCGAGTATGTTGCCGATATACCTGTAAAGACGAAGGCTTTATTTAAAAAATATGCCTCTGTCGAGAACAGTTTTGCGGATTATGTCTCGTTAATTAAAGACAACAGCCGTTATGAGCAGGCTTTAGCAAATGCGAATGACCCACATCGTTTTATTAAAGCCCTTCATGACGCAGGTTACGCGACTGATCCCCGGTATGCGGATAAAATTTTATCCATTTATCATGGGGATGAGTTACAACAGGCGCTGGCAAGGATTGGTTATACCATGGAATAAACCCGTCCTTCGATGGCTGGCGGCATATTATGGGAGTCGTTCATTATGGTGGGAATTTTCGGTATTGCAACGTCAGGTTTAAATGCGTTTCAGCGTGCCCTGGATGTGGTCGGTACTAACATTACCAATGTCAAAAATCCCAATTATACCCGGCAAACGGTGCTCTTTGGCCAGTTGCCTTCACAACGTTTTGCAGGGTCTTATATTGGCAGCGGGGTGGTGATTACCGACATTCAACGCCATGCGGACCGCTTCGCCAATCAGCAGGTGCGCGATACCTTGGCTGCCAAAACCCAATATGAGGTGTTTTATGAGCAGGCCGCGCAAATCGATAAATTGTTGTCTCAGGATGGCACCAACATCACGGCGAATCTGCAGAATTTTTTCAATGCGCTTTCCCAGCTTAACGATGCGCCGGATAGCAACGCGGCCCGTGATGTGGCGCTTAAACAAAGTCAGACGCTGGTTGAACAGTTTAGAACCATGCAGCAGCGCATCGATGAATATCAGCGGAACAACAGCACGCAATTAAGGGAAGCGGTTGACCAGATTAATGTGTATGCCAAAACCATTGCCGATATTAACCAGAAATTGACAGTGAACCGTAATTCACCTGATTTGCTGGATCAACGCGATGGCGTTCTTAAAGAATTAGCCAAAATCACCGACGTGACCATTGTTGAACGGGTTGACGGCGCTATTGATGTGGCTATTGGTACCGGTGAAATGCTGGTGATTGGCACGGATGCGCGAAGGCTTCTCGTGAATTCAAGCGGCTCGAATCAATTAAATGCCCAGATTCTCCTGGATAACGGCGCTGGAGTGATTGATATTACCCGTAACATGCAATCCGGCATGATCGCAGGCTTGCTTGGGTTTGAGGACGATATCATGGTGCAGGCAAGCCAGGTTCTTGGGCAAATGGCCATGGGTTTGGCTTCCGCCTTTAACGCCCAGCATCGGCTGGGAATGGATTTAAATAACCAGCTGGGGCAGAATTTCTTTAATGATTTTAATACCTTGTCTGCTCAATTGGCCCGCTCGGTTGCAAATACCAATAATGCTGGCACGGGCGTGTTGTCGGTTGAAATCAGCGACATTAGCCAGGTTAAAATCAGTGATTATCAGTTGTATGTAACCGATACCGGGACCAATGAAGTCCGTGTCATCCGACGTTCCGACGGCCAGGCGACCACCTTAAACTGGACCAGTTCGCCGCCTGCTCCTCCGGCGGGCTCCGTCACCATTGACGGCATGACGATTACGGTGGATAACATAGCCAATCTGACTAACAATGATTCGTATACCTTAACCCCAACTCGCGGGGCAGCGCGCGATTTGACGCTGAATTTAACCGATGCAAGGCAGCTTGCTTTCGCCTCCCCAGTACGAACTCAATCGGCTTTGACTAATACCGGCAACGGCGCCATTCGTCTTGGCAATGTATTAAACACCACGGATGTGAACAAGGATTTTCGCATTGAATTCATTTCCCCCACACAGTACAACGTGGTCAATGTCACGGATTCCGTGACCTCTGGCCCTTTTACTTTTACACCGGGAACCGATAATACCGTGATGATTCCCAATGCCTTAACACCTTCGTATTCCGTGGTTTTGTCGGGTGTACCCGCGACTGGCGATCAATTTACTGCTTCTTACAACACCGGCGGGATTGCGGATAACGGCAATGGTTTAAAGCTGACAGCGATTCAACAGGATCAACTGTTTGAAGGCGGAACGCAAAATCTGTTTGATCGCTACTCCAGTTTGATCGGTTCAGTCGGGGGAAGAACCAATCAGGCTAAACTAAATAGCGAATCGGCCGATATGTTATTTAACCAGGCTGTGGATCTTCGCGATAGCAAAAGCGGCGTGAATTTGGATGAGGAAGCCGCAAACCTGCTGCAACTGCAGCAGGCTTATCAGGCAGCAGGCCAACTGCTATCGGTCGCAAAACAGATGATGGATATCCTTTTTGCAGTGATGAGGTGATTTCATGCGAATTTCATCAAACCAGATGTTTACGCGCGGCTTGAACAACATGCTGAAACAGCAGGCTGATACCTTGCGTATTCAGCAGCAATTGTCTTCGGGGAAACGGGTGTTGTCGCCCTCCGATGATCCCATCGCCGCGGCCAAAATCGATTTGATGAATCAACGCATTTTTTTTGGCGAGCGCTTGGAGCAAAACCGCCAGAATGCCGACGGGGCGCTTAAGCAGGAAGAAAGCGTCATCGGCAACATGGCGGGTGTGGTTCAGAAATTAAGGGAGTTGCAGGTGCAGGCGGGTAATGGGTCGCTGACGGATTCCGCCCGAAAAGCACTGGCGGATGAAGCGCAGAATTTGCTGGATCAATTGCAGGGTTTAGCCAACACGCAGGACAGCAATGGTTATTACATGTTTAGCGGCAGCCGCTCCGAGGCACAAACCATTTCCCGGGATATGAGTGGGCAGTATGTCTATAATGGCGATCAGACCCAGCGTTTTCAAGCCATCAGCAGCGGTTTGCAGGTGGCATTGAATGACACGGGCGATGATTTGTTTATGCGGGTTCCCAGCGGTAATGGCCTATTCACCGTATCCGAGACAGCAACTCCCAACACCGGGACTGCCGTTGCCAGTTCAGGCAGTGTGGTGAATAATGCGGCCTATGTCGCCGATGATTATACTATCCAGTTTGCTTTAAATACCCAGAATCAACTGGTGGTGATGGTCAGCGGTGTGGCCAGTGGGAATGTTGTCCCTGCGACCGGCTTGCCTGATGATGCGCCTTTATATACCGACGGCATGGCAGTCAGTTTTAATGGCATTGAGATTAATATTACCGGGACGCCAGAGGCAGGGGATGCCTTTGCTGTGGCACCGGCCGCCAATGAATCCATTTTTGCGACAGCGGCGCGCATGGTCGCCAATTTAAGGCAACCCTTTGGTGCCGCCAGCGACAAAGCCCGCGTCTTCACCGAAAATAATCAGATTCTTGACCAGTTAGACAGTGGATTGGGTAATCTTCTCGATTTTCAGGCGCAGGTCGGCGCGCGGTTGAATCAATTGGATGTAGCCGAAAAGGTCAATACCGATCTAATCGATATCAGCAAGGAAACCAAATCCAGGCTTGAGGATGCCGATTTGGAATCCCTGGCAGTGGAGTATCAATTACAGATTACCTATCTCCAGATTGCTCAGAAAACCTTCGCCAGTCTTCAGGGCTTGTCTGCGTTTAACTTCATATAAAAAAGCTACATGGCGCCTCTTCTTGAGGAGCCTGCTGAGGGATAAGACGAGTCTTTTCCTGCATCGTGGGTATTCGTATCCGGTGGAAACGTGGTGAGCTCACCCCCATGGGTTGGTGGTGTTGAGGTCAAGGTGTCATCGGGTGTAGGGGAGGTGGGCTCAGCCGTCTGTGCGGGTTGCGGTTCTGGCGGACTTTGCAAAATCCCGAGCATGTGGTTGGAATAACTGCAGGTGGCGGATTGATTAGGCCTATCTCCGAGTTGAGTTTGATAACAATCCAAAGACTCGTCCAGGATGTTTTCCTCTTTTAAAGCCTGACGTTCTTTATCTGCTTTGGCATCGGCTTTTTCAGCAAATTTTTCTGCTAACCATTTTATGAGGCCAATGGTGGCCATGGCAATGGCCAAGCCGCCGACAATGGGTAAAAGCACCGGAGGTGCTGCAACCACGCTGACAGCCATGAGCAAGGCAATGGTGGATAAAACTACGCCGGCACCGGCTAAGGCGAAGGTGGTATAAGTCTGAGCCAGTTTCTCATTGGCCAGTAAATCCTTGCGTTTTAATTGCTGAATAGGTTTGGTGATGTTGTTAATGTCGTTATCAACTTTGACAATGTCTTCTTTAAGGGAGTCTATGGCAACAAGGTTTGCCTTCTTTTCTTCTGGTGTGATGTGGTCGCCGATTTTTTCCAGATTCTCAATCATCACGGTCAATGCAAGCATTTTTTCCCGGCGCTTGTCATACAGTTTTTTAAGCATCCCGGCCTGACTGTCTTCATCCCCATCAAGCGGTAAGCCTCGTTGGGTTAGAAGATCATGAATAAAGGTCGCTTCTTCCTGATATTTATTTTTCTCATCCGTTTCCAAATCCGGATGAACCAGCGCCTGCTGTAATTCCAGATAACGTACACGCAGCGGGTCGAGATATTTTTCATCAGTCAGGGCTGCTGTATTTTTTGCTTCCAGCAGCTGGGTAAATTCTTTTTTCTGTTTATATTCTGCTCGGGTGCTGAGCTTTGTGGCAATGCTGCCAACCAGGCTTATCCCTTCCAGCACGGTCGTGAATGAGCTGACAGCTACCCCAATGGCGGCGGAAACGGCTGCGGTTAACACAAAGGCCGCAATACTCAAGGCGGTTACCACGGACAGCACACCCAGGGCAAACACTTTTTCGCCAATGCTTTTGTCTTTAGCAAAAATAGTGGTGATGGTGGTTGGAATAACAGAAACCATCTGAATGATAAAACCAATAATTGGAAGTTGTTTACTTTCCGAGAAAATGGAGGCGAAAAATCCCTGAATCTGGCTGAATGCACTTAAAACCGTGTTGGCATACTCACCGCGTTCATTGACCTCATCCTGCAAGCTTGCTTCACGCTCGGCCTTCTTGATGCGCGTTTTTAATGTTTTCATCCTTTCGGATAAGATGATGGTTTTACGGCCCATTATGTTCTTCTAAAGTACATAATAGTTAATTTTAACACATAATGAATAAACTATTTGAGTCGGGAGCCGCGGACATGTACCAACTGATGCAAATATTATTGCTAAGTGTATAGAGGAGGTATATGCCTGTTAAGAGAGCTTTATAGCTTCAAATTAATCCTTAAGTTGGTTAACCGTTCCATTACTCCCTAAGGGCCTCTATAAAAGGTACTTCAGGCTGATGTGACTGGAAAATCATAAATGGAAAAGAAGGGAATGCACCTAAATGATGACAACCACCATTCATGTGAATTCGTGGACATGAGGTACTTCCTTTTTTGCGATTAACCATAGCTCATTGGCTTTCTCTTCTTTTAAGCAAGGAATAAATCCTGCCTTTTGATAACAAGCGATTGCACTGTGATTCTTAATATCTGGCGTCACTAGAGCTGCACTAAATTGCTGAAAAACAATATTCTGCACAAATTGTCTTAGTGCCGCGCTACCAAGGCCTTGTCTCAAAGCCGATTCTTCACCAAGATAGAAATCAATAGCCGCTATTTTATGAAAATCAAAGACCTTATTAGTAGGTAGGGAAAGAAAATCACAGGCATCATAATACTGAATATACCCTATGGGCTGTTTATCCCGCACAATAATAAAAGCAAAGATGGATTTTTTCTTTCCGTTCTCTATCTTATACTGGTCTACATAACTCTTGTATTTTTGGGTGACTTTATCTAATGTCCAAACTACCTCACTATCCCACCAAATTTTGACATGGGGTGTTTCTAACCATTTTGTAAGAAGCGGAAAGTCTTGCTCTGATAACCTGCGAAAAGAAATATGTTTATTTTTCATTTTTGGATAAATTTTCCAATAACATTTTTCCCTTATGGGGGAATTACCGGGTGACATAATCAATGCATGCTATAAAAAGCTCATCAAATATCATATGTCAGTATAGCGAGTGCAGGCTATAATAGAATACATCATTTGAGAATCGCACTCGTGGCTTTATCAAGCGATGAGTGCGATTACTGACAGCTCTTCGTTGCACAATGCAGCACTTTAATATGCTTGCCCGTGGGCGTGTAATAGCTGGCAACAGGATTATTATCCGCATCGAGGGCTAATGCGCTGTCTAAACCCTTGGTTGTTGGATCAACGGCAGTTATGACATTACCCGATGTACAGTTGGCGTTACCACAATAGAGGATGGACATGGTTGTATTGGTGCCAAAACTGACGATCGGATTCCCGGTTGCGCTGTCTATTTTAATGGAGGGCTGTAATCCCACATTGGCGCCAGTCGCTGGGGATGCAATGCTGTTGCCGGCATTACAGGCGGGATTGCCGCAATGCAATACCTTAAGCGCGGCATTGGCGGTATCCCAGTATGCGATAACCGGGTTGCCGCTGGCATCCAGGGTGACGGACGTCGCGCGGTGATCGCCCGCCTGTGCGCCAGGATCAAGAATGGACAGCGTGTTATTCGGTCCTGAACAATTGACATCCCCGCAATGCAGTAATTTCAATTGATTTTTATCGGCGCGGAAAAAACTCACCACAGGATAACCTGACCCATCAAGTACCAGCGAGACCCCGCGCACATCAGCATTGGCGGGGAAAACCGGGAAGTCGGGTGAGGCGATACTGTTATTCGCTAAACAATCCGCATCCCCACAATGTACAATTCTTAATCCCTGATCGGGTTGACCAGCCGACGCTATAACAGGATTACCCGATGAATCAAGGGCTAAGGAGGAGGCGCGTCTGGATAAAATATCCGGAGTAACGGCTGTGTTGACGCCGCTGCAATTGGCATTGGTGCAATGAATAATTTTCATAACCTGGGCTGTGAAGTCATAAAAACTAATCACCGGAAAGCCATTGGCATCAATGGCCAACGACGTATCCCAACCGGTATTTCCAGTCGTATAGGGGCTGGTGATGGAGTTGCCCTGGCTGCAGGTGGTATCGCCGCAATGCAGTAATTTCAGATTGCCATTGGTGTCATCCCAATAACTCACCACCGGTTTTCCGTTGGCATCGAGCTTAATGGCACTGTAGCGACCCACATCGGTTGCGCTATCGCCGACATGAACCGAATTAGGACCACACATGGGGCTGTCGCAGTGTAATACGTTAAGGTTGCCATTGGTGCTATCGTAATAACTGACCACAGGATTACTGCTGTCATCAAGACCGAGCGAGGTATACAAACCGACATTGCCGGCGCTATCGGGTACATTGATAATATTGCTGTTGCTGCAATTGGCATCACCGCAACGCACGACAGTCAAATTCTGGTTGGTTAAATCGTAATAACTGATGGTGGGTATGTCACTGGCGTCAAGCGACAGGGAGGAATAGTAGCCAGCCACCCCTGTGGCAGGCAGGGAGACTACTGAATTACCGGCTGTGCAAAGCGTATTGCCGCAATGCAGGACTTTTAATTTTCCATTGGTCGCATCGAGATAACTGACAACGGGTTTTTGGTTGCTATCCAGCTTTAACGACGGATAACGACCTACATCGGCTACGGAGTCGACAGTGACTGTTGTATTACCTGCATTGCAGGCGCTGTTGCCGCAAGTAATAATTTTCAGCGACGAGTTAGTAAAATCAAAATAAGCCACCACGGGATTACCCGCGTTATTCAAACGAATGGCACTCTGTACGCCATTGCTGCTGGTCATGTCCGGTGTCGCTATGGTGTTCCCGGCTGTACAGGCGGCATTGCCACAATGAAGAATTTTCAATTTTCCATTGCTGGCATCGTAGTAGCTCACCACGGGGAAATTGTTGGTATCAACAGTCACCGAAGTATATAAACCAACCGTGCCGGTATTATCCGGCATCGCTATCGTGTTTCCTGTTGAGCAGGTATTGTTGCCGCAGTGCAATACCTTGAGCGCGGAATTGGTTTCATCATAATAACTGACAACCGGTTTACCCAGGCTATCTAAAGCAATGGCCGTGTATTTACCAATGTTTGTTGCTGCATCTGGTGTAACAATGGAATTAAACAGGCTACAGGTTCGTGTAAAACAATGGGCAACTTTTAATTTTTGTTCTGTGGCATCGTAATAACTGATGGTTGGATAGTCCTGCGCGTCGAGGACAATGGAACTATATTGACCGGTTGTGCCATCAACATCGACAGCCACAATGCTGTTGCCTATGGCAAATGAGGGTGATGTAAAACATAAAGTAAAAAGCAAACTAAAGGAAATGACAGCAATGTGTAATGGGGCATGTATCCTACGCATAGAAACCTTCCTGGTTAGTGTGGGGCACTTAAAATAAAACGACTCAAACCCGTTAATATAACATAAATCATTAAACCGCCAGGCTCATGATTAAAAACACATCATTCACTCAGGACATTAATGGTCAAACTAATCGTTGTCTATTGTTCAACCACAAACAATGAGACGTTCTAACAAATGTCATAAAAAAATACACAGTTAATAATTGTTTAATATTTGTCCTCTATAATCGCCTGTAATAAATTCAATCAATATTAAAAATTATTAAACATATCGTAAAGAGATGTAACATGTTAGAAAAATTTGAAGAGAAGGACAATAAAACAAAGGGAATAAAAACGGCGTATTCAAACTATATTCGCTTAGACAAAATGATTATAATGTCAAGAAATTGGCTAAAAAATAAAAACACACTGCTGAATAGTCCTTGCGATCCCATCTGCCATTCCATTTACGCCATAGCCAAAGTGATTAATGCCAATAATCCTATGTCATTTATGATGCCGGGGGTCTATTTTAATGAAGACTATTGTTCAAGTGATTATGAAAGCTGGGAAGAACTCTACCTCAAAGACGATGTATTCATTTCAGTTGAAAACCTTCACAATGAAAAACACAGAGCGTATTCATTAGAAACCCTTTTCTTGGCCAATAAATACAGGGGCTACTTGCGCGCGATTCTTTGTTACGATGATAAAGAAGCCACTGAGATGAGCCCATTGGACCAAGAGCGTTTCCTTTGTCAGCTAAAAAAACGTTATCCTGCCTATTATAAAGAATACCAGGATGCTCAACCTTCCAAAAAAGAGCTTGTGTTGGCCAGCATGAGTAAAGAAAAATTAAATATCATTTTGGATGTTGTTGAAGTCATGTTGGTCTTAAGTTGCCATAAGAATGGATTAAGCACCACTTTTTTGCCAGGTGGCTTAACGGATTCCTTAAGTGCTTATGGCTATCAATTTTTAACTCAGGTCTTATCTGAGCATTTAACGCCTGAGGAAAGAGAAGGGTTAAAGTCTGTGTGGGCAAAAAACATCCGATCGACGTCTGAGAAAACCGTGGCGGAGCTAATTGAGTCGGCATTAAACGGCTCCTGTACATCCACTCTGGGCTTGTATTGGTTAGGGCTGCTTAAGACACTTCGACCTCGATTGACATTGGCCATCGATGAAAAATTTGCCGAAAAAATATACACTGATCTGCTTCAAGATAAAAGCAATCAATGGTCTAATCTACCGAAACAATACTTTATGCTTTTTCTGAAAAAGAATGCTCAATACATCGTTACGGAAATACTGAATCCTCTTGAAATGGATGTTAGGTCAAAAGCAAATGGCCATCTCTTTTGATGGCCTTTTAATGTTCGTGGAATTGGGGCTGACCACATCACAGCGCCGTAGCCTGGTTGCTTGCAACCAGGATTCTATTTAATCAACTCGTTCTTATTTACCCAAATTTAGGCTTGACGACCTCAAACACAGTCCTTTCAAACCATTGGCTGCACTCGGTAAAACACTCGATAACTGGAAAGAAGAAGTCGTCTGCATGTGGGCTCTTTCTCATTTAAGGGGGCACTTTAATCAAGTTAGTTTAAACTAACCCATTGATTTAGCGATCGAAATGGAGATTAAAGTGCCGAAACATGATCTTATCTTAAATTTACCTGGTTTTTCCATACAAAAAATACAGGGTTATCAACCTTTGATATTAGAGCTTTCCTACAATCGATTGCCGCGTTGTGGTCATTGTCAAAGTAAAGCTGTGCGCAAAAAGGATTCCTACATCCGCAGTGTTCATCACGAACTGGTAGGTCATAGGCGCAGCCTCTTAAAATTCAAAGCCTATAAGCTTTATTGCAATAGTTGCAACCGTTATAGCAACCAA
>NZ_LNYA01000034.1:161389-161730 GCF_001467615.1 Legionella erythra
GGAGCTTTCATACAATCGATTACCGCGTTGTGGTCATTGTCAAAGTAAAGCCGTGCGTAAAAAGGATTCCTACATGCGGAGCGTTCATCACGAGCTGGTGGGCCATAGGCGCAGCCTCTTAAAATTCAAAGCCTATAAGCTTTATTGCAATAGTTGCAACCGTTATAGCAACCAACAATTTCCGGGTATTAACAAGCATCAACGGTCCACTTGGCGCCTACAAGCGGCGGTCTTTCATAAACATACTTGGGGTATTTCTCAAAGTGAGCTGGCTAAGCTGTTTAACAAAGGGAAAGCGACTATTGAAAGGTGGTATCAACGCCACTATAAAGAGCAAGATA
>NZ_LNYA01000034.1:161740-162360 GCF_001467615.1 Legionella erythra
TTTACAAGCAGCTGTCTTTCATAAACATACCTGGGGTATTTCTCAAAGTGAGTTGGCTAAGCTGTTTAACAAAGGGAAAGCGACTATTGAAAGGTGGTATCAACGCCACTATAAAGAGCAAGATAGAGAGCGAGCCAATGCCCTGTGCCCCTCCGTTCTGGGTATTGATGAGCATTTCTTCAGTCGAAAGCAAGGCTTCGCCACTACCTTCTGTAACTTAAGAAAAAATAAAGTGTTTGATATCGTCAAAGGCCGAAGTGAAACGGACCTTGCTGGCTATCTCAACTCATTACCAGGTAAAGAGCGCGTTAAGGTAGTCTGCATCGACTTAAGTAGTACCTATCGCTCCCTGGTTCAAAAGCATTTCCCCAATGCCAAAATAGTCGCTGACCGTTTTCATGTCATCCGTTTAATGCAGCATCAATGCATGATGACCTATCGTGAGCTGTCTAATAAAGTAAAAAATAATCGCGGCATACTCGCCCTTCTTAGAACTAAACCAGAACGCCTGACCACTTCTAAAAAAGCTAAGCGTGATGCCTTTCTCGCTGAAAATCCAGCTATCCAGGCAATCTATCACTTCCAACAACAGTTACATGAAATACTCATGAAAAAAATGC
>NZ_LNYA01000034.1:162370-162488 GCF_001467615.1 Legionella erythra
ACTGACAACTTCTAAAAAAGCTAAGCGTGATGCCTTTCTCGCTGAGAATCCAGCTATCCAGGCAATCTATCACTTCCAACAACAGTTACATGAAATACTCATGAAAAAAATGCTAACC
>NZ_LNYA01000034.1:162498-162847 GCF_001467615.1 Legionella erythra
GAAAATCCAGCTATCCAGGCAATCTATCACTTCCAACAACAGTTACATGAAATACTCATGAAAAAAATGCTAACCAAGAAGCGAGCACGAAAGTTAATCCCGCGCTTTCTTGAAATGCTTGACGAACTCAAACACAGTCCTTTCAAACCATTGGCTGCACTCGGTAAAACACTCGATAACTGGAAAGAAGAAGTCGTCTGCATGTGGCGATTTAGTAAATCAAATGGTATTACCGAAGGCTTTCATCGTAAGATGAAATTGATTCAACGTAGAGCTTATGGCTTTAAAAACTTTGAAAATTATAGAACAAGGGTTAGAGTACTATGCTGCTGATTGAGTGCCCCCGTAA
>NZ_LNYA01000034.1:162857-162993 GCF_001467615.1 Legionella erythra
TTGTATGTGGAGGTTTAGTAAATCAAATGGTATTACCGAAGGCTTTCATCGTAAGATGAAGTTAATACAACGTAGAGCTTATGGCTTTAAAAACTTTGAAAATTATAGAACAAGGGTTAGAGTACTATGCTGTTAG
>NZ_LNYA01000034.1:163003-163074 GCF_001467615.1 Legionella erythra
AAAAACTTTGAAAATTATAGAACAAGGGTTAGAGTACTATGCTGCTGATTGAGTGCCCCCGTAAGTGGGAA
>NZ_LNYA01000034.1:163084-344799 GCF_001467615.1 Legionella erythra
AAACTTTGAAAATTATAGAACAAGAGTTAGAGTACTATGCTGCTGATTGAGTGCCCCCGTAATTGGGAAAGACCCAAAGACCCGAAAGACCCGAAAGACCCGAGATTTAATGGTCGGGACGGAAGGATTTGAACCTTCGACCACTAGCACCCCATGCTAGTGACAATCAATTTCATTTAATTTCAAACAAATTCAATTATAACCATAAAACCTTTTTATATAAAGGATTGTTTGCGTTTTCATATTTCAAATGATATAAATCGATTTCATACAAGCAAACAAAAAAGTGTAGCCAAAGGTGTAGCCAGAAACTGGAGCCATACAAGGATATAATTATGGAAAAGTTTACCCATAACAAAATTGCTAATTTAAGTGCCGAAAAAAATCGTTACCATATTACTGAGGGTAATGGCTTTTGTTTAAGAGTTTCTCCTAAAGGAACAAAAACTTGGTTCTATCGTTATAAATTTGGCGGTAAAGAGAAATGGCTCACTATTGGTAATTTTCCAGTAATGGGTGTTGCTGAAGCCAGAAAAGCCTTTAATGATTTATGGGAAATAAGGCAGTCTGACCAAGACCCAGAAGAAATTATCCAAAAAAAATTGCTCCAAAAAAATAATAATGTGAAAACTTTAGTTTCTGATTGGTACAACAATTATATTGTTAAACACCGTAAACAACCCCAACAGATTAAACAACAAATTGATGCTGATATTATCCCCTTACTAGGTACATTAGAAATTGAAAAAATACAGCCTCGAGACATATCAAAGGCCTTGGATAATATAGTTCAAAGAGGCTCCCCTGTTCACGCCAATAAAGTACTTAGTACCTTGAAACAAGCATTTAATTACGCGGTAAGCCGAGGAGAAATTACAATTAATCCTGCTATAAATATTCGAGCAAGAGACATAGGTGGATTAGAAAAACCTCGTGATCGCAATCTCGATCTTGATGAAATAAAAAAAATATGGTTATTTTTGGATGGCGATGAGCACTCTATGTCGATTCAGATTAAAAATGCCATTAAAATCATATTATTAACTGGCGCAAGGACTGGTGAGTTAAGACTAGCGAAATGGTCTGAATTTAATTTCGATAAATCTCTTTGGATTATTCCTCCCGAGAATAATAAAATCGGACTTAGTATGAAAATTCATCTGAGCGAGCTTACTAAAAAGCTTCTGTTGGAAATAAAAGAAATTACTTTATCTAATTTTGTTTTAGCTGGGGTCGATGATGACTCCCCACTAGGCGATAAATCCATATCTAAAGCGATTCAACGCATTCAAAAACGAGTAGGAATCCCTCAATGGACTGCCCATGATCTCAGACGTACTTTTGCCACTCAGCTTGGCGAAACATTGCGAATCGACCCAGTAGTTATAGAAAAATGTCTTGGGCATAAAATGCCTAAAATCATGGCCACTTATAACAAAGATGAAATGCTGTATCAACGCAAAGAGGCTTTAGATAAATGGAGTAGCCTGATAGAAGAACTAACAATAACCAAACAATAACAAATTTGAATTTGTGCAACTATAGTGGTACACTATAATGGATAGAGATATTGAATATATTGCCTATCAAGGTGAGAAGTTTACGATTGAATGGTACTTTGACGAAAAGAAGCATAGCCAATCTCAAGAATATTATTACTCTTTGAATAAAGATGAACGTATTCAACTGTTGAAGCTCTTAAAGAGGATGGGAGATGCCGGTATCATTCACGATAAAACTAAGTTTAGACATGAAGGAGACAAAATTTATGCCTTCAAACCTAAGCCAGACAGATTTTTATGCTTCTTTTTTGAAGACAAAAAAATAATTTTAACTAATGCCTTCAGGAAGAAACAGGATAAGTTGCCTTTAACTGAAAAAGAAAAAGCCTTAAAGGTTATGGAACAATATATTGGTAGAGTAAAAAAGGGTGATTATTATGACTAAGAAACTTTTATCTACTTTTGAGCGAGAAATGCAAGACCCTCTTTTTCGTGAGCAATTTGAAAAAGAGTATGATGAGTTTTTGCTATCTGAAATCATCAAAGCACTCATGAAGAATGGCAAAATGACCGTGAGAAAACTGGCCGAAAAAGTAGGACTATCTCCAACTATAATTCAAAAAATTCGCTCAGGTGAGCAAGAGGATGTAAAGCTTAGTAACTTCCTTAACATCTCTCACACTTGCGGTTTTAAAGTAATTTTAGAGAAAGGAGATGATAAGTATTACTTGTAACTCTTTGGAAATTAATCATTGTCTAAAGCAGTCATTGACCACTCAGACAATGAAAATGGATTTATCTGACATGTTGATTAATCCAGTTATCAATCACGTCTTTATGCCAGGCTAAAGTTCTGCCATGTAATTTTACTGGCTTAGGAAACTTTCCTTCACTCCACCAACGGCGTAAAGTCAACCGGTCCTTTCCGATAATGACTTCTACGTCATTGATAAACAAAATCTGTTGTGTAAATAGATCATTAACTGGTTGCATCATTGATTCTCCAAATCCTTCTGTTATTTAAGTTGTAAACGAGCCTTCCATTCACCCTTGTGTTCCATATCAATGACGGTGATAAATAGCTTCAGCAAATTCAATTCAACCTTACTTTCTTTAGGTAAACGATTGTGCTGGTAGATTAACTGCAAATGAGCAATTGGCGAGTTCGATAAATTAGCGATTCGATGCAGAGAATAATTGGTTGAATCCAGCAGATACTGAATAATACCCTTATAGATGGTGATCTTTTGATCGTAAAACATGCGACATACTCCTGTAAAACATGTGTATTAAAGTCCAATTCGCGCCAAATTAACATTTAGCATCATTTGGCGAAACTTATATTAATACGATATTAATTTTATTATCAATACGTGTTTTAAAGAAATTTAAATTAAGATACGATATGATATTGAATGATAGCGTTTTATATGATAATTTTTTTACGACGTTCGATTACAAGGATAATTTTATGAGTAAGGGACCCTATCAATCGTTTGCCAATCGCTTGATTCATACCCTCAAAGTTAAGGGACATATTGCGTCTCGTTCACCTAGTGGGATCTGTATCAAAACCTTAGCTGAATTTGCTGGGGCATCTGAACAAATTTGCCGTCGTTACATAAGAGGTGATGCTCTACCTGATTACGAGAAAATTAAACAGCTAGCTCATCATCTTCACGTAAACCCAGGCTGGCTATTATTTGGTGAAGAAGGACACACCCCTTCGAAGAAAGATGAAGTTGATGAAACATTACTTCATTACATCCTGAAGCAAAGCCATCATTTATACCCTGTTTCCCATGGGAATAATGACGATTATGCCGATTTTGTGTTAGGATTGATCAAAGAAGTGCGTGCAATCGACACTTCGGAAGTTAATTTACTAAAAATCATTGACTTGGCCATTGGCTCTATTTCTTCCTATGAAGAAAAAAGAAAAAAGCACAGCCATGCAGTTTAAGAAGTTTGTAGATATGGATGTAACAGATGTTGAAATAAGGCTTCACCCTAAAGCCAAGGAATTTCTCTTTGAACATTTTGTCACTATGCGCAAAGTGTTCTCCGATGTACTTGGACAAGTAGAAACAGACTATGCTTCTATTGCCCTTATTAACCAAGCAGGACAGATCTTTTTCATGTCCTCGAATCCATCAATAGAGCAAAATTTAATTGAGAAAAGTCTCTGGCTGTTTGATGGATGCTATCAACCAACTTTTTTCAACAAAGAGCAGCCAAAATTATGGAATGAACTCCCACATTTAGGCCGTATAGAAGCAATTAAAAAATACAAGCAAATAGAACCTGGACTTATCACAGGCATTTCCATTCCCACTGAATATGACTCTTATAGAGCAATCTTTTCATTTGGATTAAAAGAGTTAAATCCCTATATCCAGAATAAAAGCTCCATTCATTGCGAAAAACTGTTAGCCATGGGCAAGTTTGCGTTAAGACGAATTCAAGAGTATTTAACTTTCCCTGACAAACAGCCCTGCATGCCGGCTAAACCCAAACTGACATTAATCATCAACAATCAGGTGACCTATGAAGACACTACTGGATAAAAACGACCCTATTTTAAGACAAACCGCTGAGTCAATTAAAGAATCAGAATTTGGTAGCAGTTGGTTAAAAGAGCTGATTGAGACTATGTTCGGCATTATGGCTGACAAAGGTGCCGTCGGTGTAGCTGCTCCCCAAATTGGTATCAGCAAACGAGTTATTGTATTTGGTACTGATTATACCAAACGGAGGAAACCAGAATACCCGATCCCGGATACTGCATTAATTAATCCTGCATTAAAAATCCTGTCCCAAGAAATTCAAACTGGGTATGAAGGTTGCCTTAATTGCGGTGAATTAATGGGAGAGGTTCCAAGAGCCATGGAAATTGAATATTCAGGCTTTGACATAGATGGAAATAGAATTACCAAAAAAGCTTCCGGCTTAGAAGCTCGTATTCTTCAACATGAAATTGATCACCTGGATGGATTTTTATTTTTAGACCGAGTGGAAGATCAAGAGTCACTAACCACTCTATCGGCAATGCAAAATAAAGGATAATCGTATGAAGCACCAAACCCGAATTATACTGGCTGGCACATTAGGTAATTTAATAGAATCTTTTGATATGGCCATTTGCGGCCTACTCTCAGTCTACATTGCCAAATACCTAATTGGTGATGCTTCAAAGGGTTTGTTTCTAGTATTTTTGACTTTCTTTGCTGGATACCTTGCCAGACCTATTGGGGCTATGGTGATGGGCTTACTGTCCGATATCTATGGCAGAAAAATTATTCTTGCAGGCTCGATCCTAACTATGGGCATATCAACAACCCTTATCGGTTTTATTCCCCCTCACAGCACCATAGGTACATTTTCTGTTATTACTTTATTAATGCTGAGAATTATTCAGAGCTTCTCCTCTGGCGCAGAATATCTAAATTCCTCTGCTTACCTAGTTGAAAATGCCGAAGCCTCAAAAAAGGGTTACTCGGGAAGCTGGGCATCCTTTGGCGCTATGTCAGGGATGCTAGTAGCGTCATTGGTGACACTGATTGTTACTTACTTTACCAACCACTATCCTGAGCACGATTGGCTGATTTGGCGAGTACCCTTCATCCTGGCTCTACTAGGTTCGTCCATTGGTTTATATATTCGATTGTGTATTCCTGAAAGTATGGAGTACATCATGTATTATGCTGACAGACCCAAACCTAAATTTAAAAATTTACTTACAGAGTCTGTTAACTATATCAAGAATAATAAAATTCAATCACTATATGTATTCGTTCTAAGCTGTCTAGGTGTTACAACCACTTTTCAAATTTACATTTATGGACCCATGCAAGCTCATCTATATGGAAATTTTCAGGATTATCAAATTATTGCTTCTAACATAATCTCGTTAATAGTGTTACTGAGTGTATTTCCTTTAGTTGGAAAGCTGTCTGATAAAATTAACCGAGAAAAGATTGTAATTACTGCAAGTATAGGATTTTTAATCTTTTCTCAGCCTTTTTTCAATTCATTATCACATGAAGACTTCTATCGATTAGTTTTCAACCAAGCCTTAATTGCTATCCCCGCTGGAACATATTATGCAACAGTACCAGTAATGCTAGCCGAAATGTTCCCTATCAAGCTACGTTGTACAGTTTTATCGGTACTATATTCCACCGCAGCGAGCTTGTCAGCAGGTCTAGCTCCATTGCTCTCATTTGCACTGGTTAAAAAGACCAATAGTGCGTCTTCGCCATCAATTTTGGTTTTTGTGCTCATAGCAATTACATTTGCAATAATAATTTTCAAACTTCTTTCAATTAAAAAGAGTTACCAGAAAACCACATAAGAATACTGCCTTGGCTCATTATGAATGGACAGAATTAGACGTAGAGACATCTTTAAAAAAAGTATCCTGCATAGAGCAATTTTTTTCATGGAAGAACTATTCTATAAACCATCTAGCATGCCTTTCTTTAATCAAGTCAAATGCATATAAAATGCAACACCATGTAAAAAAATTGCCAATAAAACAAAGAAAATAATTAATGAAATAAAAAAAGGTGTGGTTTTCTTCTTTTTTCGAAAAAAAATCATTAAACTCAACAATAAACCAATCAACAAACAAAGAATTGCCAATCCCCATAAATTCATTAACATTGCTTATCCCTTAACTGGTTTGATTATTTATTCTGATGGCTGATGATTATGACCACCATCACCTCCAAAACCACCATTATATCCATGTTCTGGATGATTTTCTGTGGAGGTTGATTGGGTCGAAGTACAGGACATTAATCCCAATCCTAAACAACAAATGCTTATTAAAAATAATAATCTTAAATTGCTCATCGTTTTCTTCCTCTTAGCTTGATTTTAATTGTTTTAATAATTCCATTAATTTTAAAGCATCATTTTGTGTAATCGGTTTCACGCCATACGTTTCAGAGTCTTGATTCATTTTGTCCCTGTGAAGCTCCTTCGAAAGGATTACTATGGGGGTTAATTTATTAAGTTCCGAATCATTTTGGATGCGCAACATGAGCTCACGATAATTAAACCCACCATCTAAATTTCTGTCAATTAAAATAAAATCATAACGTCTCATTAATGCTAATTCCAATCCGGAATGAGCATCCCATGCCATGTCAACACGGTGGTTTAATTGCTGCAATTGAGCACGAATAAGAATGCGCTCGCCAAGCGACTCATCCACAATTAATAAAAATAAAGAATTATCCATGTTTAACCTTATTCTATAAATCGAATCACTATCTTTTCTAATACCTAAGTCTCTTGAATTTCAGAATGACCTTTATGGGAATTCAACAGTCGTAAGCCATTAGCCACTACGATTAAACTAGCCCCCATATCAGCAAAAACAGCCATCCAAAGGGTTGCGACTCCTGCAAGCGCTAGAATGAAAAATACCCCTTTAATGGCAATGGATAAGCTAATGTTTTGGCGAAGAACTCTGGCGGTATTGCGGCTTAACTCAATATATAAAGGAAGCATGGCTAAATTATCATTCATTAATGCCACATCGGCTGTTTCTAAAGCCGTATCGGTTCCCTTGCCCATAGCAAAACTAATGCTTGCCTTCGCTAGTGCTGGCGCATCATTAATGCCATCCCCGACCATTCCCACATTTTTGTATTGGTCCAATAAGCGATTTATCTCTTGTAATTTGTCGGTGGGCAACACATTAGCTTTCACCTCATCAATACCAACTTGCTTGGCAATTGCCTGGGCGGTTACTGCATTATCACCCGTTAGCATCGCCGTTTTGATGCCTTGCTCATGGAGCTTTGAGATAGCCCATTGACTGGTCTTACGCAGCGTGTCAGCCACTGCAAAAAGAGCGAGTACTGTCGTGCTGTTACTTAAAACAACTGTTGTTTTCCCCTCCTCTTCCAGTTGCTGAAGAATTCGTTCAATCTCAGGCGAACAGACTTGATTGTCTTCAGCGAGTTGGTGATTTCCCACAAAATACAGTTTTTGTTGAGCAAAGCCTTTGACACCGCGTCCAGGCAGTGCTGAGAATTGTTCAACCTCCAACAACCTGGTATTGGGTTGTTCTTTTTGCCAATACGATACCAAAGCATGCGCTACAGGATGCTCTGAGTGACTATCAAGGCTTGCAGCCAATAAAAGTAACTCCGCTTTCGTTTTGCTCGTGTCATAAACAATAAAATCAGTGACTACAGGTTTACCTTCAGTTAAAGTGCCTGTTTTATCCAATGCAATTAATTTTAAACGATACCCTGTTTCTAAATAGCTTCCTCCCTTAATCAAAAGCCCGTGTTTGGCAGCAGAAGCTAATCCACTCACCACCGTGACAGGAGTGGAAATGACTAAAGCACAGGGGCATGCAATCACCAACAAAGTGAGCGCCTTATAAAGCCAATCATAAAAGGGATAACCAAAGACCAAAGGAGGAATCAACGCGATAAGAACCGCTATAAGAACCATTATAGGCGTATAGAAGCGTGCAAATTGGTCAACAAAACGTTGTGTTGGGGCTCGTTCTGCTTGCGCTTGCTCAATAGCCTTTCCAATTTTTGCAAGCAGTGTATCTCCAGATGCCTTCGTTACTTTCACCTCAAGTACGCCATGCTCATTAAGTGTACCCGCAAACACGTTATCATCTATCTGTTTACTAACGGGCATGGATTCTCCCGTAATGGGTGCTTGATTCACAGTACTTTGTCCTGAGATCACGACACCATCCAAGGCAATACGTTCTCCAGGTTTTACTTTAAAAACAGCCCCTGGTTGCACTTTCTCTATGGATATGGAAAGCCATTGCCCATTATCTTGTTTTATAAGAGCAACCTCCGGTGCAATTTGCATCAAACTGCGAATAGCAAGTCGTGCTTTATCTAAAGAATAACGCTCAATACGCTCCGCCAATGCAAACAGCACTGTGACCATCGCAGCTTCTGGCCAAGCGCCAATACATACCGCTCCAACTATGGCAATCAGCATTAAGCTGTTGATGTTCATCGCTTTGGTACGCAGTGCCAACCAACCCTTTTTAAAAGTAGGCGGCCCACTTAAGGCAATTGCCAATAAGGCAGGAATAATAGTCCAGAGTGACCACTCTGAACCCAGGTAAAATGCCGCCAATTCTGAAAAAAGCGCCAAAATACCGGCTAATAAAATGATTTTCCAGGAAAAGTCAGAAACGGGTAGCTCGCCTTCTTTTGTTAAATGAGCACTGCCTTTAGCACGTACACTCATCCCTAAAGATTCAATGTGTTGCTGCAACGAATCAATAGCAGAAAGCCGATGATGTATGGTGACTTCTTCTGCTATAAAATTAAATTCCAAATGCTCAATTTCAGGAACATCTTTTAATTGTTTTCTGATAAGCTGCTCTTCTGCTGGACAATCAAGGCCAGCCACAAAAAACGTTGTTGCTGTTAATGATGTTGTCATAGCGATTTCCCGCATTGACTGAAAAAACGAGCTCCCAGGGCATTATAGATTTGGCATTGGGGACAGCGAATTCCTTGAAACTCCTTGTTGGATGGATAATTATTTTTTTGCCCATGATGCGAGTTTCGGTAGTCCCCATACTGATCATTGAGAGCATTTCCAAAAATTCGTTTTAAAAAGCTCATGTTAATTCTCCATCTCTTCATCTTCAGTAAAATGTTTTAACAGATCTTCGAGAATACAACGCACGTGCATATCAAAAATGCCATGGTAAATATGCTTTCCCTCCCGCTGACCCACAAGAAGACGAGCAGAGCGCAAAAGGCTTAAATGATGACTAGTTAAGGGAACTGAAAGTTGTAATTGCTCGGCTAACTCAGAAACTGATTTAGGTCCCTCAAGGCAGGCCAAAAGAAGTTTTAAACGATTGGCTTCACCCATTAGATGTAGTGTGTCACTTAAGGCGATGATTTGGTCTTGGGTTGGCATGATTAGTTCAATAGTTAAATAAGTATTTAACTATAAATATAGATAATGAATACCATTTGTCAATGAGCGCTTTTTTAAACATTCAATGAATCATAGTGTTCTTAGCTTTTAAAAAAGAAGACCTTTAGATATTTTGTTCTTTTATCTCTTTTCTTTGCTCGCCCTTTTTTCGGCGCTCATGAAAGATATAATATAAACCCGGTAAAACCAATAAGGTCAAAAAGGTAGAAGAGATAATTCCTCCAATAACCACTGTAGCAAGGGGTCTTTGAACTTCTGCTCCAGTGCCAGTCGCAAGCGCCATGGGCACAAAACCTAATGAGGCAACCAAAGCCGTCATTAATACAGGTCTTAGACGCGCCAGTGATCCTTGCAATACTGCATCTTTTAGATAGAATTTTTTCTCTTCATGAAGCTTATTAATAAAGGTAATCATGACCAAGCCATTGAGTACGGCGACTCCTGATAAGGCAATAAATCCAACGCCTGCAGAAATAGATAGGGGAATCCCTCGTAACCACAAAGCAAAAATGCCGCCAGTTAGTGCAAGAGGAATTCCGGTAAATACTAATAGTGCATCCCTTACTCTGCCAAAACTCATAAAAAGCAATAAGAAAATACCCAGAAGCGTGATGGGCACTACGATTTGTAATCGTTGTGAGGCAGATTGAAGTTGTTCAAACTGACCACCCCAGATAATCCAATAGCCAGAGGGTATTTTAACGTTTTCATCAATACGAAGCTTAGCTTCATTCACAAATGAACTTAAATCCCGATTTCTAACGTTTGAAGTAACCACCACACGTCGCTTTCCAATCTCTCGACTGATTTGGTTCGGACTTTCGCTACGAACCAAAGAGGCAACCTCACTTAAGGGAATAAAGTGCTGCTCGCCATCTTTAGCAAGAGATAGCGGAATGTATATTTGACGCAATACGTTCGGATCGGTTCGCAACGATTCAGGCAAACGTACGACGATATCAAAACGCTTATCCCCCTCAAAAAGCTCACCACCCTTCTTACCTCCAGTAGCAATGACAATCGCGTCTTGAACCGTCCCAATTTGTAGCCCATAACGAGCCAAGGAATTGCGATTAATGTCAACGGTTAAAAGAGGTAAACCGCTGACTTGTTCGACTTTCACATCAGCAGCCCCTGGTATTTGTTTTAATTGGGCACTAATCGCCTCAGCTGTTTTTAACAAGGTATCCATGTCATCACCAAAGACTTTTACTGCCACATCACTACGAACTCCGGAAATGAGTTCATTAAAACGCATTTGAATGGGTTGGGTAAATTCATAATTATTCCCAGGAATTTGTTTTACAGCAAGTTCCATTTCTTGAACTAATTCTTGTTTTGTTTTTTTAGGATTAGGCCAGTCTTTGCGTGTTTTTAAAATAATAAACGTATCAGCCACATTCGGAGGCATCGGATCAGTTGCCACCTCTGCAGTCCCTAGTTTGGCAAACACAGTTTTTACTTCAGGAAACTCTCTGACTCGTTTTTCGACCAAATCCTGCATGGTAATTGCCTGGGTGAGGCTTGTTCCTGGAATTCGCATCGCATGCATGGCAATGTCTCCTTCATCAAGGCTTGGAATAAACTCACCGCCTAAACGAAAGGCTATCAATAAACTGATAACTACCAAACCAAGAGCCGCACCGATGACCGTTTTTCGAGCATGAAAACAACGACGCAATACTTTGCCATAACCTAAGGATAGGTAATGAACTAATGTATTTTCTTTTTCTTGCAAGTGCCCGCGTAAAAAAATGGCAATGGCTGCGGGCACAAAGGTTAATGCAAACAGCATGGAGGCCAGTAGCGCAATAATCACTGTTTCTGCCATGGGTAAAAACATTTTCCCTTCAACACCAGTCAACGTGAGAATGGGTAAATAAACCACTGTAATAATAAACACACCAAAAATACTAGGTCTAATCACCTCAGTGGTTGCATGAGAAATGACCTTTAACCGCTCTTCCAGATTTAAAATGCGATGCAATGAGTGTTGTTGTTCACCAAGATGCTTAATGCAATTTTCAACAATAATGACCGCCCCATCGACTATCAAACCAAAATCCAAGGCCCCCAAACTCATTAAATTCGCACTGATTTGATTAGTCACCATTCCGGTAATGGTCAATAACATCGATAAGGGAATCACCATAGCAGTAATGAGCGCTGCTCGAATATTTCCCAAAAACAAGAATAAAATGATGCATACCAGGAGCGCTCCTTCCAAAAGGTTCTTTGTCACCGTTTGAATGGTTGCATTGACTAATAAAGTGCGGTTGTACACGGTAACTGCCTCAACACCTTCGGGAAGCGATTTATTAATTTCTTTCATTTTGGCAGCAACACGCTGAGAAACGGTTCGACTGTTTTCACCCATCAACATAAAGACTGTACCTAGTACTACTTCTTTACTGTTCTCGGTCGCAGCACCCGTACGCAATTCTTTACCTAAAGCAACGTCAGCCACATCACGAATACGAACAGGAGTCCCTTCAAAACTGGCAATGACAATGTTTTCAATATCGGGAATATTTTGAACCTGTCCTGGCACGCGAATTAAATGTTGCTCACCATTGGTTTCAATATAACCCGCTCCAACATTTTCATTATTACGCTTTAATGCTTCGACTACATTATCCAAACTTAATTTATAGCGCACCAACTTCATAGGGTCTGGCGTAATATGAAATTGCTTTTCATAACCACCAATAGTATTGACTTCAGCAACGCCTTCTACATTACGTAATTGCGGTTTAATAATCCAATCTTGAATGGTACGAAGCTCGGTTGGATTATAACGTTGAGTTTCCGGCACATTAGGCTTATTGGTGACCGTGTACATAAAAATCTCACCAAGACCCGTTGAAATGGGTCCTAAGGTGGTCTCTGCTTCCGGAGGCAATTTATCTTGTACTTCTTGTAAACGCTCATTAATCAATTGACGGGCAAAATAAATATTCGTTCCATCTTTAAAAACCACTGTGACTTGCGATAACCCATAACGCGATAAAGAACGGGTATAATCCAAATTGGGCAAACCACTCATAGCAAGCTCAATTGGAAAGGTAATCCGTTGCTCCACTTCATAAGGAGAGTACCCGGAGACCTCGGTATTAATTTGTACCTGTACATTGGTAATATCAGGCACCGCATCAATAGGAAGGCGTTGAAAATTATACACCCCTAAAAGGGCAATAATCAGCGTGAATAACAACACAAACCAGCGATGTTTTAACGAAAAGCGAATAATATGTTCCAGCATTTCTATTCCTTAGTGCTCATGGCTTGCGCCCTCTTTGCCAAGCTCTGCTTTCATAAAAAAGCTGTTTTTACTCACATAACGCTGACCCGCATCAAGACCCGAAACCACCTCGACCCACTGGTCGTCTTTTTCTCCTAAATTAACAGGAGTGGCTTCAAAATAATCCCCTTGTTGGACAAAAACTACATCCATATCATTGAGCCTCTGAATGGCAGAAATTAAGACCGCAACCGGTGCTGTTTTTTCTTTGATGATCACTGCACCATTCACATACATACCGGGCAACCAAATACGGTTGGTATTAGATAGAACCGCTCGCGCCAAAGTGGTTTGACTGTCTTCGATACCTAAAGGTGCAATATAAGAAATAGTACCTTTTGATTCAGGCTTTCCCTCATCGCCGGTCACAATAACTTCCATACCTTGTTTTACAAGAGGGGCTTCTTTGCGATACAAGGTAAAATCAGCCCAAACAGTAGTTAAATTCGCCACCTCGTAAATAGGTTTGGTATTTTGCGCAAGCTCTCCATTGGTTGCATATTTCTGCACAATGGTTCCGGTAATAGGCGCTGTGATGGTGTAATTTTGCAGGCTTTCATTGCTTTCAATGGTGGCTAATACGTCGCCTTTATTCACCTCTTCACCAAGGTTTTTAGTTAGTGATTTAATAATGCCCGAATAACGAGCATAGATGGGTGCCAAAGTATCACGATTAGGTACGATTTTTCCGACCACTTTTAATTGAGTTTTTATCGTTTGGCTTTGTGCTGTTGCCACTTGAATGTCGGCTGATTTTAGAATACCTGCCACAATTTTTACCCGGCCCTCATAAGTTGAGTAATGCCATTGATATTGTTTCCCCTGGAATGCCAATTGAATGCTCACATCAAAAGAATGGGGCTCTTGAATGATTTGATTGCTCTGTAAAAAATCCTCAATTCGATTAAAAGTAATTTCTTCCTTTTTTCCATTAAATCGGGTGAGTTGAACTGTTAATCGAACTGCTTCTGGGGAAATAATTGCGCCATTCTTATAAAGAAAGGCCCGAAAATGAGGCGGCATTGCTTTTTCAAAAATGAAAAGCTCTAAGGCAATACTGCTGTCTTTAAACAATCGCCCACCATGAGGACCTTTGGAAATTAATTCTTGATGCCCCTCTTCTTCTGTAGCATGAGATTCTTCAGAAGCCCAAAGAGAAGAACAACTTAATCCTAATAAAAGAATAATCAGTGAAATTATAGAGAAAGCTGGTTTTAGTAATCTCATTTACTCTCCTTGGAAGGATGTAATCCCAATAGCCCTATAAGTTGAATTAGCGATTTATGATAATCGGCATGGGCTTGTTGATAGTGCCGCTCTTCTTCATACAAAGCATTAAGTGCGGTTGATAATTCAATATAGGTGTAACGCCCCATTTGATAACCATCTTGGGCTAATTTGATGGATTTTCTTGCTAAAGGCAATAAGGAATCCGTGACTAAATTCGCCTCGTAATTACTTTGTTGCGCTTGCAAAAAGGCATTATAGGCATTTTGACGCACATCAAGACGAGCGCCTTGAAACTCATGAGCCGTTTGTGTGTATTGTGCCTCTGCTGTCATGATTTTCCCTTGATTGCGGTTATAAACCGGAACTTCTGCAAAAGCAGACATCACTGCTGCATTACTGCCATCATCAGAAAAATGTCGTCCACCCAATTGGATGTTTAAATCAGGCCAGACGGCCTTTTTAACTGCTGTAATAGTTGCACGCTTTGCCTGTAGCTGCAGTTGCAATTGCATCAACTGTGGGCTCTGCGGTAGTTTTTTTAATAAATCAGCCCAATTCAAAGTAAGACCCGGTAAACCTTTATCTATCAAGGGTCGGTCAACTCTTAAACCATCACCTAATAAACGAGCAAGTTTTGCTCGTTGAGATAAAGCATCTCGTTCTGCTTTCTTTTCCTGAATCCGCGCTTCTCCTAATCGCACTTGCGCCAACCTTAAATCCAATTCCGCACCAGCACCTGCTTTAACTCGCCGTTCAATCGCTGAAACGATATCTTGATTCAAGCGAATCAGTTTTTTGGTGACTTGATGCCATTGCCCAGCATAAAGAGCATCAACGTAAGCAACTCCAACCGTCATATAAAGTATTGCTTTCTGAACATTAATCTGGGCTAGTGATGCTAAATAATCAGCGTAGGTTGCTCTTTTCAAATACTTAAGACGACCACCCAAAGGGATAGGTTGGGTAACTGAGGCTGTTGTTTCTGCAGATTCATAACCTGAGTAACTGCCAGAACCACCAAAGTTTTCACCCGTTAAAGTCAGTTGCGGATTAGGATAAAGTCCACTTTGAATAAAAGCACCTCTCATGGCTTGCGCTTTATCTATTTCTGCCTGCAGTTCAGGGTTATTGCGATAGGCAATCTCTAACGCCTGCTTAAAGGTTAGCGGGATGGCAGCCTGTGCTTCGTTAAAAACGAATAGTATTAATAGGGCTGTCATGAATAATCTTAAAAAATAATGCATCCCTTCCCTTATAAAAATTCCGTATACGAAACTACTTTTAAATTTAACTTATTTTGCATCAATTACATAGATCATTATTTGTATTCTTTCCCTCTAGAATGGTTTCTAGCCTGGAACCTCAAAAATTTCCGTATATCGTACCGTATTTTGAATATTTTTTTGTCCCAAGTAATGTTGAATGCTTCGTATATCTTGTCCATCATTTGCAGGTTTAAATCCTGTGGAATGTCTGAGCATGTGTGGATGAACTAAAATCAGAACACCTAAAATTAAGATACTTAATCGTACCACATTGCAGGGGATTCATTACGCTAAAAAACAAATACATCCAGAAGAATGAGCTTTCGCCTTTGACATCCACCAAAACCCACTATAATTAAAGTCAGATGGGATAGAAATTATACTCTTTTAGTTCCGGATGAACGATGATTTAGGGCAAAAATGCGGATAGAGTACCGAATTCGATGATCTTGGATCCCTAGAATTCCAGATTCTCAAGTGAATGAAGGCTAATTGAAAAGGAGAAATTTTATGCTGAGAGATATCGTTCTATTTTTTGCGGGGTTTGAATTTTTTCATACAATTGTGCACGTCTTTTTTGCATTTTTACTTCCTTTAGACCTTAAATTTATAATTTTGACTACCACTTTAAATACTTGGTCAATTGTTATCAACGCACTGATAACTCTAGCTCTTCTTTGGTGGGCAAAACGATTACGAAGTAAATAGTTAACTATCAAAACAATTAGGAAGAAAATGAATAATAATAAATATGGATTTGGAAAAAAAATATTGTATTCATTTGATGATGCAATTAAGAAAGTTACTGAAGAACTACAAAAAGAGGGGTTTGGAGTTCTTACAAATATAGATGTGTCAGCAACTTTAAAAAAAAAGTTAAATCAAGATATGCCTCCCTATCAAATTCTTGGTGCATGCAATCCTCAATTTGCACATCAAGCTTTAGAAAAGGAGCCATCTATAGGTTTGCTTTTACCCTGTAATGTGGTTGTACGCCAAGATAATACAGGAAACGTTTATATTGAATTTATGGATCCAAAAGCAGTATTAGAATTAGTAGACAACCCTGAAATTAATCGGGTCGCCAGTGAAGTGAGGCAGCGACTTAAGCGAGTATTAAATGCATTGTAATCATTCATCCATATTAAAGTCGATTTCATAAGTTAAGATTTTAACATGCGAAGACCGCTTGCAATGACAATAAGCTCACTGATTTCATGAGCTAACACTGCTATTGGCAATGTAAAATATCCAGTTACAGCTCCAATCAGATAAGGGGTTGACCAAGGTGACAGTTATACTAAATTGGCCACTGGATAACAGTTAGGCAAGACGAGGTGAATAAAAATGTTTTAAACCAATAAATCCTTAGCAACATAATCAAGTCGTTCTCCATAAGGATCATCCGTTAAACAAAGCAGCCAAGACGCCGCGACTCGTAATTCCTTAGACAAGACCATGGCCTCCTCCGGCCCAGGACTTCTCGTACCCTGCTCCCAATTCCCAATCCTAGCAGCCCCTAATCCAGTCATCTCAGCCAAAACTTTAATCGTCAACCCATTCGCTTTTCTAGCCTGCGTAATCCTACTACCAATAATTTTTTTCATATTCATTTAGGTTCATTTGCTATCAAACGGAAATACCCCATTGACTCTAAAAAGCGCCTATTTACAATGGGTTATCAACAACACATTTCGTGTTATTGATTGATACTAATTGAAATCATTTGATAGTGCAAGTGCTGTTTTTAGCGGTGCTTATAAAGGATGAAATATAGAAATGGGATTTTTGTTTGTTAATACTGATGAATTATCTGCACTGATGGGATTGCCTTATATTCAGCAATCCGCCTATTTGCTAGGGATTCGTCCTTATATGGATCGTAATACCTTTCTGGTAGGTGTTAAGCGTAAAATCAGCTATCAACAGCTTGCTGAAGCCCTTTATGTTGAACCCCACCAAGGTTTTGAACATTCTGGTAGCCCAAGTCGTCCACAATTACGCCGTATCATCTATGCGCTTGAACGCGCTGGATTAGTGGAGATCAAATCTATTGGAAAACAACTCATTTTAAAATGCTTATTAGCCAATTCGGATTTGTCTGCTCAAAATAAACCCGACACAAACCCGACACATCAACCCGTCACAAACCAGAACGATAAAAACAATATTAAAACATCAAGTTACGACAAAAAATATCAAAAGCCCAGCACAGTTCAAAACACAAAACCCGACACACCTCATAACTCCAAAGATCGTTTTATTTTTTTAAAGCAGCAATTTGAAAAATTTTGGTCTCTTTATCCTTTAAAACAAGATCGAACTAAAGCCTGGCGTGAATTTGGTTATCTACAACCAGATGAACAGATGGTCGAACAAATACTAACTGGCCTGCAAGCCCAAATTAACAACCGTGAAGAAATGGAGTTCATCGGCGAGTGGCTACCGAACTGGAAATACCCAGCTACCTGGCTTTCACGCAAATGTTGGAACGATGAATTACTTACCTTAAAAACCCAAGAGGAGCAACAAAATGAAGCCAATCAAGTGCGTTTTCGAAAAAAATCAGCAACAGATATCCTTACTGAATCCTGCAAAGATGCAAACTTCGATTTCGACTTTGATGAACCATCAGACTCAGGAAACAACATCCTCTCATTCGACCACACCAGAGTACGATAAGCGAATGGATACGCTGTTTATGCGACTTGCAGCAATTTATGGATATCTGTGGGTCTCGACTTACAGCAACCCTAGTTTTCTCGAACTCTCAAAGCGTGAATGGTCAGAGAGCTTAAACGAGTTTGACAATCAAGTGCTGAAACTTGCTTTAGAACAAATAAAGAAGAAGCTAGCTGTTCCTCCTTGTCTGCCGATTTTTTATGAGTACTGCACCAACATTCAAAAAGGCATCCAAGCTCGTCAAGAAGCTCTTAAACAAAAAACTGAACCGCATGTCCGTACCGATCCCCAAGTCGTCCAAATTCATATCAACCAAATGAAAGACTACCTCTTTAAAGAAGCTAAGGAGAAAACATCATGCTAATTCTAATCCGCCGTATGGGCGAAGAAATTTACATTGATAAAGGCAGAATCAAAGTACTTCTGATCTCTGAAAATGAAGGACTAATCAAATTAGGTATAGACGCTCCAAAACATGTTGATGTTGAACGTAAAGAGGTCTTTATCCAAAAAGCAATGGAACAACATGCCCTGGCTCAAAAATTACGGGATAAATCCACAGAATCAGGAGTCAATAATGATTAGAAAATATCTATTTTGCGGTTTTGTTTTATGTAGTCTAAGTGGTCAGGCAGCTAATATAACCCAAGTCAGTCGCTATGCCACGGTCAACAATCAACCTTTGGCTGCTCAGATTAATCCATTGAAAACCGTTCAACAAATTCATTTTCCTGAATCCATACAGACTATTGGGGAAGCGGTGAATTACTGGCTTCGTTATTCAGGGTATCACCTTGCCCCCAAAGAAAAACAAAGCGAAAGCCTACAACAAGTATTTAAACAACCACTGCCGCAGGTTAGCAGAAATTTAGGCCCTTTAACGATTACAGACGGGCTGACGGTGTTGGTCGGTCAGCATCTATTCAATCTCAAGCAGGATGACCTGTTAAGAGAAGTCAATTTTAGTCTGATAGCAAGGAGAGCAGGATGAAAAAATATTTGGATGCCAAATGGCTTAGTCTTCTTTTGTTAAATGGATTGCTGGTTGTATTCGTTTGTGTAAAAAGCCAACCCTCTCTTGAGAACAATAAATTTAATACGCTGGATGAGCGATTAACCACCATACAAAAACAACTCAATCAACCTATTGAACAACCGGATTTCTCGCCTATCACCCAAAACCTAAAACAATTGGGAGCTTTCATTCAGCAACTACAAAACAAGGACGATTACCAAGTAGGTGAAATGTTTACGACTGAACAAATTGCTATTAAGAAACAACTTGAAGGCATTACTGATTTGTTGCGTCATCTGGATGAGAAAAAACAACCTGTCAAAATGCTTCCTGAAAGCCAACTGCCCTTTAAGGTCTTGAGTATAGATAGTATCCAAGAAGTTTCTGTTGCCTCTGCTTCCTACCATTATAAAACCCAAGCATTGGAAAAAGGCGATTCCTTAGCCGGATGGACTGTCTTTGAAATCGATTTTGCCAAGCAAACCATAGAATTTGAGAATAATGACAAAGCGCATGTGCTGGTTCATCTAAGTCAACAAGGGGTGAGTCATGCTTAAGCTGTCCACACTGACAATTGGACTATTCTTGGGACAACAGGCAATTGCCGGTTTGTATATCCCAGGTATTGTCACTCCACCTATGCAAAGTGCTGATAATGCCTTGACGAAAGCAGGTCTGGCTGAATTTCATGATGAAGTCATCGAAGGCAAAGATTTTCAACTTAACGACTTACAAAAGCAGGAAGCTAAAGCCTGGGGATTAAGTGAAGCAGAAGAAAAACGCTATCTGCAATTAATGCAAAGTAGAAGCGGTATTTACTACAAAGATCTGCGTATGACACCCGTTGATATTCTTGGACTAAATGCCAAGAATGATGCTGAACGGGCGCATTTCGCTGAACTTGCTGCTCTTCAAGAAGCCCAAAAGGTTGCGCAAAACATAGCCTGGAATAATGCCTTTTACAAAGCCTATAACCAACTCTTTAAAGATGTGCCTGTAGTCGGTGATTTTGATCCATCTCCTTACTCTCCCTATGCACATCAACCCATTCAATTAAAAGAGGGTGAATCGCTCTATTTCTTTATAAGACCAGATGACGCTGTAACCACTATTTTACTGCAACTGATCGATGCTATTAGCCATACACCAAATACAAGACTCAACCTGCTCTTTCTGGATATGGACAATAGCGCCATTCAACTTTGGGCTAACAAACATCAAATCCCTATCCATTTGGTTACCAATCAGCAAATCACACTGAACCCAGGAAGCCAACAATATGAAGGATTAAAACTAGACAAGAAACAAACACCTCTCCTCTTACTGGCCAATGGCAAAACCTCACAAATTGTCGATTTAGGGAGATTTTAATGATTAGGATTTTGCTATTGCTGTTAGTCACTTTAAACGTTCATAGCATGAACGTGATTCCTTTAACTCTGTCACAAAGTGATGCGTCTTTGAGACTTAATCTGTCTAGCCCGATAGGTGTACCAGCAAAAAGCAAAGCCACTGTAGGCAAAGTAAGCCATAAAAAATTGGATACAAATTTATTAAACATGGCCTTATTTGTCATAGGTGTGGATAAAGAATCCATCAAATGGTTAGAACAACATCAAGAGAAATTAAAATCCATGCAAGCTACAGGGTTCATCACCAATGTGAATGACTTTGAAACCATTGTAGCCTTGCAAGAAAAATTCAAATTGCCATTACTGCCCGTCAATGTTGATCCACTGCTGAATTATATCCATGAACAGCATTACCCCTTAATTATTGCTGAGGGGGCTGTATGGCAATAAAACAATATTCAAGACAAATGACCTTGCAATTAACATTGGTTCTCTTTCTGGGTTGGTTAGCGTTGATTATCTGGGCTGTAAGTCAATGGCTGCTTCATGGCTACCCATTTGCCTTTGATAAGGTCAATGTCCTCGTAAATACTCAAAGAGAAGCCATCACCCCTGTCTATCAAGGTTCACTACTGGCAACCCTACCCTTAGATGCTAAACCTAGCTGGACGTTAACCATTCCCTATTTAAACAAATTAGCCATTAACGACTTTGCAGCAGACTTACTCGAAAAATCGCAACAGTTTTTCCAACTGGTTTTATTAAGCAGTCAATGCCTGTTAATTAAACTCATCATTTTATTCGCTGCCATGCCTTTATTTGCCCTGACCATGGTTGCAGGTCTGGTTGATGGTCTTAACCAAAGAGCAATACGCACCGCTTGTTTAGGCCGTGAGTCATCTTATGTCTTCCACAGGCTTAATCACTATTTAAAAAAACTGCTGGTGATTTTACTCATGCTCTGGCTTGCCCTGCCTGTCAGCATCACTCCGGCTTATGTCTTTGTTCCTATCAGTTTATTGATGGGTTTAATGGTGGCCATGACGGCCAGTCGCTTTAAGAAGTATCTATAAGGAGAAACCATGAAACGATTACTTTGCCTGACCTTAATGATAATAAGCCTGCACAGCTGGGCGAATAACCCTGATTTAAATGAAACACTGGTGCGCATCATTAACCAGATTAACGCCATCATGCCCCTGCTTGATGAAGCACAAACACAGATAACACCCAATGCCCATATCCAATTACAAATTGAAGGATTTGAAGATGTCCAAGGCCAACATCATGCAGGCTTAAGAGAAGATTTACTGAATATTCGCAATGGCCTGATTGATTACATCAACCAACCCATCATTGCACCACGCAAGATCAAGTCCTTGGAAATGGACTTTGTGAGGAAACCCTAATGAGTAAAGACGAAATAGCCAGGATGTTTGCCACTACCTTTAAACAAGCAAGCAATAACATATCGGCACAAGTCTTTTCCGGAAGTATCCGCTTTATTGCCATTGCCCTGGTGATATTGGCGGTGATGTGGTCTGTCAACCACATGATGGACGCAGAGGAAAAACAACAACATGGATACTTACTGCGTCTGGGTTCTCGGCTCATCAGATTAGTGATTGGTCTGATGATCTTCATTCTGGTTTTATTTGTTAAGGAGACAACATGAAAACAATGCTTCGCTCTATCTACCTTGGTGCAATCAATCTCTTTTATGCCCCTGTGCTATTAGCAGACAACTGGTTCCCTAAAATTTCCGATGCGGACAACATCGGGGACGGCTCTAAAAGCATGATGACCGTGACAGGGAATTACGTCAAACAAGGTCTTGGTTTATTGCTCTTCATTACCGCGGTCGTAACGTTTATTAAATTCATAACCACAGTACAACACGGTATTGAAGAGTCCAAAAAGAACGAAGGATCCATGGTGGCCTTCGGTACTTTTGCCGTAATGGGCATCACCTATTTGGCCATTAGCATTGCTTCTGGTTATGTGGGTTACACCATGATTACCAAGTTCAAAATATAGGAGGTGAAACCATGAGTCAGCCTTCTTCGCGCCATCTATCACATGACTTCCCAGCCTGGAAAGGCTTAAGTCTTCGTGAATTGTTTTGGATTGTTATCACCACAACCCCAGCAACTACCCTGTTATTCATTCTCTTAGGGATAACGATTGGGTTTCCGCTGGCCTCTGGCTGCATCGGTTTTGTGATTGGATTCATTCTGTCTATTACCGTTTGGCCTAAAGGAATTTCCCGCATCAAAGCAGGCAAACCTTATGGTTATGTGATGAAGAAAACGATTCAGTGGATGGTGCGATTAAGGCTCAAACATTCACCTTGGATTCATTATCAGGGAAATTGGCAAAAGAATAAATCTGTTGGAGAGCCGTATGTTTAACTACTGGAAAAAAATCGACAGCTTACAACACCACAATCGTTTATTACTGGCTTTTGTCGGTGTGTTATCAATCATCGTCTTGGCATTAATTATTAACCTGATGACCATGCCTAAACACTATGAGTTCTGGCTTAGTCCTAATATGGCTGCTAATGGCGGTTTAATGAAAGCAAGCGAAATACCGAACGAATACGTGCAAGGATATGTGACCTCCCTAATGCCGACACTCTACAGCTGGTCTAATAAGGGCAAAGAAGAATTCAATCAAAACATTAAAGCCTTTCATTATTACTTCACACCACGCCATGAGCAGTTACTTCGTGAAACTCTGGCAGCTTATAAAAACGCTCAGCTCTTTGACCGTACTCAAGTAGCAAGCCTCTATCGCTTTATGGAACCGCAAGATATTAAAAAAATTGGTCCCGATACCTGGGAAGTCAAACTGATACTACGCATTACGCAAAGGCTCAAAGATAATTCTGCCATGGTCATTGCTGACAAAGTAGTGGCTTATCACCTTCGCGTGGTCAAACTCAACCTGTCACGTCTCCATAACCCTTTCCAATTAGCCCTGGATGGCTACACCCATCCTGAAGAACGTTTACAAGATTTACTGGCCGACACGGAGGAACACCATGAAACTCATTAAAATTAGCCTATTTGCCCTGGGCTTTGCTGTGATGCACTTAAGCTATGCCCTGCAAAGCGAACATCTGGTTTGGGAAAAAGTCCCTTTAACGATTGAGTTACCTATTAATAAAGAAAGGTTAGTTCAATTTCCCCAAGCTATTAAGGTTATTGATCAACAACTGAGTGCCAGCCTTGATATTCTGAAAGTCAAAGGCAGTTTGTATCTTAAAGCTAAGGAATCCTTCAAAGATTCTCGTTTAATTGTCCAATTATTGCCTGAAGGTGAAGTGGTTATTCTTAACCTTAATGCCAATGAAAAAGCAATCAACACCACGCCGATTGAAATTCTGATTGATGATCCCAAAACCAATCATAATGCAGGAGCCAGTCAGTATGAATACAACGCTATTCAATTAACCCGCTTTGCCATTCAAGCCTTGTATTCACCTGAGCGTGTCAGAGAAATTCCAGAAGGAATTTATCGCTCACCCATGCAAACTAATAAAACCATCCCTTTGTTTTACGGTGCAAGTATTGAAGCTCATCCCCTGGCTTCATGGCGTGGAGGCAATCTCTATGTCACCGCAGTCGATTTAAAAAACTTGCTCAATAAGCCTGTGAAGCTGCAATTCACCAAACTTATGGGGCATTGGCAAACCGCCAGCTTTTACCCTAGAAGCGAACTGCCACCAGGCAATCAACATGAAAGCACCACTGTCATTTTAGTCTCTGATCAACCTTTTGCAGCAGCACTCACTCAACATGCGAGGTATAGCCGATGAATAAAAATAAAGGCATTAAAATTCTGGCAGGCTCAGTGGTCTTTGCGGTCATTATGATTCTTATCAATAGCCGACATAGCTCACCCGCAAGCGATAACACACCCAACCCTAATAATTTTGGTGAAGCTATAGCAAGCCAATTCAATGACAATATTCGTGATGTTTCCGCTCGGTTATTAGAAACAGAAAAGAAATTAGAACAAATGCACAAAGAGAATAAATCGCTACAAAAACAATTAAAACAACCTAAACAAGAAGTGGGTTTTGCACTGCAAGATGAACTGAACGCATTAAAGGAAAAATTTGCATCACTCACTGAGCACCAAACCCAATCTTACCCCATGGAAGGCAATCAAGCCCCTGTTTCCGGTCAAATTAAAGACTTGGATACCTTGCTGGATAAGGCTCCGTCAGAAAGCAAAATTTTCACCGAACATGACAACTCAACCAAGGAAGAAGCGCCTACTAAAACGCCCTTTTATACCATTCCAGCGGGCAGTGATTTCAGCAAAGTAACGCTCTTATCAGCTTTAATCGGCGAAGTACCTGTTGAGGGCAAACTCATGCAGCCTTTATTTCCCTTCACAGCAATTGTCAGTCGAGGGGATTTAATGACAGCTAATGGGATGCAACTGCCAGAAGAAATCACTGGTATGAAAATCAGCGGTTATTCGATTGGCGTTGGTTCCTTTCTCGATAATATCAGCTGTGTCCGCGCCTATATCACCTCAGCCTTATTTGTCTTTGAGGATGGGCATTTTGTGAGTATCGGCCAGGAACAAATGAAAAGCTCCGCAGAGCTGGTGAATAACGACAGCATTGGTTATCTAACCACGCAATTCGGCAACCCCTGCATCAAAGGACAGTACATTACCAATGCCCCTAGAGTATTAACAGCCTTCATGGCAGCTGGCGGTATTCAAGGTGCAGGAAATGCTCTATCTAAATGGCAAATGAGCTATCAAGCCGAGGGCGGTTCTGCCATTGCCACACCTACAGGCGACTTAGCGCACTTTGCGGCTGGTGGCGCAATCAACGAAGGCAGTCAAAAGATTACTGACTGGCTTGAGAAAAGAATCCAGGGCAGCTTCGATATGGTCTTTGTTCCTGCCAGTATCCGCAGCCATTCAGGATTTGTCCCTAATCAACTCAGTTTACATTTCAGCCAAACCATAGCCATTGATAAAGAACACCAAGGGAGGGTATTAGATTATGGTTACCATCAACAAAAAAACTTTGACACTGCTTTGCGCTAGTCTGGCATTAAGCGCTTGTTCCACTGCTAGGATGTCGCAAAACGCTATTCCTGAGCAGGGCTTAACGGTCAGCCAGTTGTATCAGCAGAGCCTACAACAACCAATACAAAAGCCTGTTTACCAGCAGGCACGTTTTGATGATTCGGGTGAAGAGTTTAAACAACTCCCTAACCACGAAGTGCCTATCCATGTTTTTGCTCATGTAGCGCAATTGGGTGATGAACAAATCATAAAGCCTGCCTACACGACACGCTTTTTCCTTTACAAGCAAAACCAGTATGCCTTGGCATCAGAACTGTATTAAGGAGACATGATGAAACGATTATCTAACTGGTTGCTTGGGGAAATGAATCCCCAAGCCATAAAGGAACAAACCGTTAAAAAGCGTTACGCCAATCCTTTACCCTCTTTTGCCGATAGACTGGCTATTGTTGATTTTAATGAACAAGAGCAGGTCTTTTTATTTGCTGATGGTAAAAGTTTAGGTTCGGGGTTTGAATTAGGCGACATTCAAGCAGAAGCCGCTTCCCCTGAATATTTACAAGCCGTATTTAATAAAATTCGGGATACCTTTGCATCGGTAGTCCCACTTCATGTCGTTGATCCTTGGGTCATGCAGATGTTTGTTCAAGACGAATATTGCCTTGATCCCGTTATCACTCATATTAAAACCCAAATCCCGCAACAATTTAGAGAAAGTCCATTAACGCAAGATTATTTAGAACGCCTGCACGATCTCTACAATAAGATGACCCGACCCGAAGGCTTATTTATTGATCCAAAAACAGGCGCGCCTTACCGTGGACGAAGACGAAGAATCAGAGTTTTGTTTTATAGACAATTACATCAAACCACCTTGCCACGAGAGCAAATTCTTCTCGAACATCAAGAAGTCATTAGTCAGATTGAAACAAAACTGCGTTCACCAGGTTTGGAAATTAAACGCCTCAAAGGCCAAGATTATTACCAGTGGTGGATACGTTGGTTTAATCCCAAATCAGCTGACGCGATATTAGAACAATACCCTTATCCTAATCCTATACCAGCAGGTTTTAATCTAGCGCAAAATATATTCTTTACGCCACCTGAAAGCGACGAACAAGGATTCATCTTTGAAGGAATGAAACAAAGAATTCTATATGTGGATGGATTAAAAGAAGCGCCTATCATTGGTTTAGTCTCACGAGAAAGACAACAAGCCAATCCCAAGCACCGATACGCACTTTTAGACACCTTGCCAGAAGGAAGCATCTACACAATCCAAGTCGTCTTTAGTCATGATGAAAATCTTGATTCGCATTTAACGCGATTGGAAAAAGGAATTGTAGGAACCAGTCTAAAACCGCAAGAAGTCAGAGATGATATTAGAACAGCCCGTAATGAGTTAAGTACTGGCAATCGGCTGTTTTGGGTTAATCAGGCCGTTTTTTATCAAGCCGAAGATGAGCAACAAGCTCAAATCATAGAAAAAAATCTGCACACAATTTTCAATGATGCCAAAATGCCCTTGATTCATTCCAGCTATGATCTCCATCCTCTAAATTCCTGGCTCAATGCCTTGCCGTTTAATTTTGATCCTCACTATGCTCGTAAATACTTATGCTTTGACCGCCTTATGTATGCCACTGAACTAGCAGCCCTACTTCCGGTTTATGGCCGTAACCAAGGAGCGAGGCATTTACCTTGTTTCCCCTTTTTCAATCGTTTGGGTGAACCTGTTTTCTTTGACTTACTGCATCATGATTTTGTTAGCCAAAATTCTCATTGCGCTATTTTTGCAAACTCTGGTGGTGGCAAGTCGGTTTTAACGGGTTGGATGATTCAATCTTTATTAGCCATGAAAAATGCCCGAGTAGTGCTCTTTGAAATGGGAAACTCTTTTGACAGGATACTCATTCATGCCAAAGCGCACGGTAAAAAGACCAAACAGTTATTACTGAGTAATAAGAAAGATGAAGCAGTTCCATTAAATCCATTTTGTGAAGCATATAAAGCTATTCCTGAAATCACGGATAATTTAAGTACTGAGCAGGCTACCTTAATTGCTCAAAAAATTATGGAATTAAAGAGTAACCTCCAAGAACCCGCTAATTCAGAGGACGTGGTCTGTGGTGATGGTCACCGTTCCTATCTGGCCGAGCTAGCCTTAGCTTTACGTACCATGATTACTGAGGCCAATGCTTTGGAAGAAGAACAATTTACCTTGGCTGATGAAACGTTATTAATCGAAGTGTTAAGTGATGCGATTTTAATGTCCTTTAACAATGACATACCGCAAATGCTCACTGAGCATATCGTAAGTGCTTTTAAACGACGACTGGATAGAGAAACGGTTGCTCGCAAAAAAGACCGCATCCTTGATATGCACGACAGATTGAACAGTTATGTCATTAACAGCGCCAAATCTCGCTTTTTTAATGTGCCGACAGAACCCTTAGGCGATTTTGATATTTTTCATATTGATATTTCAGCCATTAAGGATGATACCGGAAAACTGGCCTTGGTTATGGTGTCCTTGCTACCGAGAATATTAGCTATGGCAGAAGCCACTCAGAACGATAACAGACCAACCTTTCTCTTTATTGATGAATCCCATTTGCAATTTCAAATCCCCTCTGTTGTGACCGTATGTTTACTGGTTGCCAAAGTGGCAAGAAAGCTTGGGCTTTGGCTAGTTGCTATTACCCAAAACGTCACAGACATGAATTCAGAAAAGGCCACCAAAATTTTATCGTTGATTGAAACCTGGATTTTATTGGGGCTAGATGAAAAAGAAATCACTGACGTAAAACGCTTTAAATCCTTAACACCACAACAAGAAACCTTAATCAGAGATATTGATTCGCAAAAAGGCTTGTATGCAGAAGCGGTTTTATTAGGGTCACGTTATCAGGGATTGTTTCGTGTCATTCCACCTCGCTACCTGCTTGCCCTGTTAATGACTGAAAAATCAGAAAAAGCTCAACGCCACCTCCTGGAGAAAGAACATGATGTCCTTGAAGCTGCTGAAATCATGGCTAAAAAACTCGAACAACCTAAAACGGCTACTCACAATAGGACTTATTTTTATGACTAAATTGTCCTTTGCCTTAGAAAGCACAAGTCCGCCTCACCCTGTGAACACCTTCACCATAGCCACACGGGTCTTGCAAAAACTATTTCAAAACAGCCATTACAAAGTGATTGGATCTTGCACATGGACTGTAGGTCGTCTACCACCAAGGCTTGAAGTCACGCCTGCGATTGAGCAGTTCTTGCCTGATTTAATCATTACCGTCAGCAATAAACCAGAAGAAAATCCCTGGCTTGAAGCACGAACGCTTTATGAAAATAAAGCAGCAAGAACACTGTATCAACAAGCCTATAAAGCTGCGACTGGATCTGAATTAGGATTTGGCAATGACAGCGGACAAACCACTGATCAGCATATCAATGATGAACGCACCCGAATCGTTGATGTTATTGGCAGCCCTGCTGCTTTCTATCGTATTCCCTACCTGTCACATAGATCTGAAACAGGTTTTGGCGTTCCTTATTATCTTGCCGAAGCCGATGCACTCATGGACAGAACAGAAGCAGCTGAGTTGTTGTATATGGGAACTCATCCTCACCTATTAATTAACCATGACATTGGCACATTCACCCAAAATTGGGGTTCTGAAATTCCAAGATTAATGCGAGTGACTCAGCCCTACAACTATAGAGCCTCAGTTGTTGCAGCCATGCACGCAGTGGATATCGTCACCAATAAAAATCCCCTACATGTCACTAAATCAACCCGCAATTCTTGCGGGAAAAACTGTGTAGTGGCTAATGCCATTTATGACCCAAAAAACACAAAAGTCATCTGGCAGGAAATCTATCCCATTAACCGAAATATTCATCCAGGCGAGGCACAGGACTTTGGTACAGAGGATGAAAAAGCCGGAAATGGCAATTATGTCTTTGTCCTCTGGCGTAAATACCGCGGCTGTATTCAGCACAAAGGCAAACTCGTGAATTTTTTAACCTTTCCCAAAGTAGAACAACCTCAAAAACGATAGGACGATGCCATGAAGAAATCGCTACTGCTTAGTTTACTAATCCCCTCACTAATCCATGCTGGCAGCTTTATGCCCAGCCAATCTGATTACTATTATGAATTAGGAGGAACATCCAATTTATTTATTCCACCAGTCAATAAAGATCAAACACTGGTTATTGGTGCAGATATCGATGGCCGTATGGGCTTTTCCTGTAGCGGTTTTAATCCTGTGGTATCCATTACCAATACTTTTCAGGATTTAAAGAAATCAGCCTTAAATATCCCTGGCGGTGTAATTGATAATTTGAAAGGCTCTGTTGCTGGATTTCCACTTTATAAGCTACAACAGTCCATGCCTGCTTTATACAATGTTCTACAAAATGCTGCATCTAGCGCACAAAATGAATTTACTCTCAAAGTTAAAGATTGTCAGGAAGTCAAACAAGCACTGGAACAAAACCAATCTCCTATGGAAGGCATCTTATCAGTATCAGATAGTCAGGGATGGCTCGATGCTGCCAAACGGGCTAAGAAGGAAAACGTCGATGTAACCGAAACGTCAAAAAGTATTGCCCAAAAACGAGATGAGTACGGTCTACCCTGGATAGGCAGCGATAAAGGTAATGCTGGCGGTAAATTCCAACGCCCCATTAAGGTGATTAATGATGTAGTCATTGCTGGGTACAACATTCTTTTGGAGAGAAAACCTTTAAATTCCTTGGAGAAACCAAGTACCAAAATCCCTATGACACTAAGCTGGCCAACGCCCACTGATGCTGCCAATTGGGCAGTTAAGGTTCTGGGTGATATTCAAGTAAGCAGCAGTGAAAACAAACAAAATCACGATGCAAAAGCAGGAATAGGCTTATCAGCTTTATTGCAAAGCTGTGCGAACGCTAATACCTGTAGTCAGAACATTGCCAAAGCCTTATGGAATTTAGTCAATGGTACCTGGACACTGACCGAAGAAAATCTGCATAAAGTCAGTGCCTCCAATTTACTGATTACTGATGAAGTCATTATCACAATTCAACATTTACCTCGTGAAGAACAGATGCTCACTGTCTCGAAGTTAGCTGAGGAAATTGCTGTCCAAAATATGTTGGATAAAGCCTTAATGATGCGTCGTATATTACAAGCAGGACTGCAAGTGCAAGAAGTACAAAATCTAAAGCCTGCTATGAACATGGTCCTTTTTGCACTGAAAAAATTGGATGATGACATTCACTCATTGTCATTTGAAAACGATGTCCGCAAAAAAATGATGAACGAAACTTTGGGAACCATTATGGACATTCGCCATCAAGCACAAAGCCAAAATATCCCAGGCCAGGATCATGAACAGCCAGCTGTAAAAAATGGTGCAATCTACGTCAAAGAAAATAAGGGAGCTTAATTATGATTGTCTTTAACCCTTTATCTCTCTACACAACCTATCTAGGCTGGCAACAGTATGAGGTTCTATTTAACGCCCTGTGGCAAACAGGGCTGTTATATCTTGGCTTTTTGGCCATTGGTTATCGCTTTCTTAAAAATGTGCTTAATCCAGCTGGGGCTTTCTATGCGGTTGAACATGCTTTAAATAATTTCCTGTATGAATTGGCAGTCACTTTCCTCATATGCAGCTTATTTGTCTATCCTTGCGTACCATTGGAAACTAAAGCCCTGCAATTTAAACCCTTATGTGGACTAAAAAACCCGACGACTGCAGTCATTGGCGACAGTGGAACAACTTATGATGAAGCCTTTGCGGATCTACTGACTAACCAGGTCAAAATACCTATAGGCTTTGCCATCATCCAGAATTTTATGTCGAGCTTTACCTACAGCCTTATGAAAGTAACGGGTTGCACCGATAGTTTGCAATCCATTCAAGGCGATTTGGTATCAACCTATCTACCCCAGAGCGTTCGCAAACAAGCATTGGATTTTCATAGACAATGTTTTATTGAAGCAAGAACTCAATTCAATAGTGAAAAGCATGAAGCAAGTGAATTAGACCCTATGCTCAAACGCTATGGTGGTGAAGATGATTTAAACTGGATGGGTTCTAAAATCCTGCAAAAGATGTATTACAGCAAACTTCATGCACGCCAACCCGTGCCAGGATTTACCTTTCATCAAGCCCCTAATCGCAATCTTGAAAAAGCAGCTAATCGTGGCGATATTCCACCCGAACGATTGCCAGAAGATGGTTATCCCAGTTGTCAGCAATGGTGGAACAAAATCAAAACCGACTTGGTTGAAGTCTCTAATCAGGCCAGTGTTTTTAATAAACATCTAAACTACTACGCTATGCTGGATAGGGTTCGTCAGTATAAAGTGAAACACCCCAAAGCCTGGAAGGCGGACATCAGCGCAGAAGATTTTATTGCCAAGATGCTCTTGCAAGAAAGCAGAGACATGCAGACCAGTTCAGTACAAAACCTCATGGATAACAACAATGGAAAAGTCGCATCTGCCATTACCCATAGCCTGGTCAATGTCGGACAATGGACAAAATCCTGGACATCAACCCCATTGAAACGAGAATCCATTATGCAAACCCTGCCCGTCATGCAGGCGTTTTTCATGTTCTTTTTAATTATCTTAACACCAATGGTATTGTCTCTAAGTTGTTATAGTCCAAGAGCATTAGGCAGCTTGTGCGCCTTGTTTGTTATGGCTATCTTTCTTCAATACCTCTGGCATTTGGTCGGATTTCTCGAACGCTCCGTACTTGATCCATTAGGTGAAAACGATGCAATTTCGGCTATGAAGAATATGGCTGTGATGTTTTACTTCGTTGCACCTGTTTTGTTACTTAGATTATCTAGTCATTTTGGTGGTGACGCTGGTGCAGGCCTTATGGATTTAGTCAGCGGTTCTGAACGTCATAGCGACAACGTAAGTCAGTCTGGTATGCAGGTAGCTAAAACAGGAATTAAAGTGATATCAGGAGGTCTTCGATGAAGGCCTTATTTAGACTCAATGGATTCATTGTATTCACGAATACTAATCAAACCCTTATCAAACTTTTCTTGAGCCTCATAAACAGTCAAGTAGCGTTTAGCAGGTTTATCCTCAGCCACACCAACAAGGGCATCAAGAACCACTGCCAACAAACGAAATACCTTTCTCATTTGGAGCTATCCCTATGATTAAACATTATATCCGTTCATCCATTATAGTACTGATTCAAACCATTTTGCCAATCCTTGGTTTATTGACGATTGCTCCTTGGTTTATCAATGCAAATCTACTCACACGTTTGCAAGATACATTCGCCAATATTCAACCCTTATTTCTAGGCTTACATGGACTACTTTATTTAGCCCTGATTTTGTTATGGCCAAAGCTAGTCACACGCATACAGGTTAATAATCAACTCAAATCCGAACAACTAAATACAGCTCTCAAAGCTCGCTGGTATCTACTGGCTATTTTCTTGTTTATTGATGCCCTGATGATTTGGAGAATGTTATGAGTGATTACCCGATTAATAACTTGTTACGAGAACCAACAGAAGCCTGGTCAGCTATCACCTGTTTGTCTTTAGCTCTACTGGCTTATAGCCAACCACATCTGTTCTTGCTTACTCAAACTATGAGCCTGTATGCAGCGATTACACTATTAATCCCTGGTGTCTATAGAGCGTGGCAAGCCATAAAAGTGAAACGTTATCATCGAAGACTTTTAGCCATGCCAACCTATGCACTACCTACCACAGAAATCCCCTTATCCACAAACTGGTTATTCCTTGGTAAAGGCTTTCGCTGGCGGCCAAGCCATACCCAAAAGTTGCATCAAATCAAACAGGTCAAAAATGAAAAATTCATGCAACAAGGGTATTGCTATCAGCTGGCCAGACAATTTTGCCAAAACCATGAGCACATCCGATTAGCAAAATGGCTTAACAACCATTCCAAGTTAAATCCATTTAGACCCGATCCTCCTGTTGGAGGAAGCCCTTTCCTGCATGGGGTTGGAGAAGAAGATAAACCCGTTTACATTCCGCAAGATGTACGTGTAGGTCATACCTTCGTTGTAGGCACTACCAGAGTCGGCAAAACACGCTTAGCCAGTATTCTGATTAACCAAGATATCAGAAATGGCGATGGCGTCATCGTTGTAGATCCTAAAGGCGACCAGGACTTAGTTAGAGACATGTTGGCTGCCTGTGAGGTATCAGGCAGGACAGAAGATTTCAAAATCGTTCACTTGGGCTTTCCAGACCAATCGGCAAGATACAACCCACTCAAGAGCTACGACCAAGTCAGTGAAGTTGCAACCCGAATTACTGATGCAATATCCACAGAGGGTGAAGGAAAACAGTTTGCTGCCTTTGCATGGAAGTACGTAAACATTGTGGCTATATGCCTTGAAGAAATGAAACAACCAATTACCTACCAATCCATAGCCTTCTATATCAGTCGATTAGATCAGTTATTGATGACCTATGCTGACTCCATCCTACCCAATCACTATCCCAACTATCATCAAGAGATTGAAGATATTATCGAGGAACACGACGGCAAAATTGGTAAAAACAATAAAACCAAATCCCCTATGGAGCGCCACCAGGCAGTCATTCAATACGTCAAAGACCATATCAACAAAACCATTAAAAGCAACAATGCCGAAGCTCTACACGACCAAATCCTGATAGATCTTTATGACGCAGCTATTATGGATAAACACTACTATGACAAAATCACAGCCAGTGTCGGTCCTGTGTTATCTGAAATTAATAAAAGTAATGCTTCTAAAATTCTGTCATCCAAAATTGGACCAGGAGATATTGAACTAATGGATGTCATTAAAAATAAAAAGGTACTTTATATTGGATTGGATAGTCTTACGAATCCTAATATTGCCCAAGCAGTAGGTAAAGCATTCTTGTCAGATCTGGTTTCTACAGCTGGTAAAATTTATAAAGAACCCAATGCTCGCTATATCTTGAATCTACATTGTGACGAGTTGTCCGAAATTATTCAGGATTCATTTGTGAAGATTCTCAATAAAGCGGGCGGTGCAGGTTTTCAGGTTACTGCTTATGCTCAAACTATTCAGGATATGGAAGTTGCACTTGGATCCAGGGCTAAGGCTGAAGTATCTGAGGGAAATTTTAATACCTTAATAATGCTTAGGGTTAAAAATGAGGAAACTGCTAATCTGCTTGTTAAAGTACTCCCACAAGTTGGGGTTATTGGTCATACCCAAGTTTCTATGGTTAATGATACACCTCATGGTGAAGATGGGGTTTATTTTAATACAACTAATGAGGATAGAGTACAAACTTCTTCTGTGCCTATGATTGGAGTGGAGGATATTATTTCTTTGCCAAAGGGGCAGGCTTTTGTTTTAGTAAATGGTGGAGAACTTTATAAAGTAAGAGTTCCTTTACCTTTAAGTCACAAAGATAAGTCATCTGACATCTATTCAATGAAATTGAAAATCAATCGACTACCAGAAAATTAATCATATGCCAATGGATAGTTTCTCCAGTTTTATTTGCTCAATTTGAGATGAATGGACTCGTAATTCAAGTGATATATCCAGTCTTGTGGATCTAATATTTCATTGTACTTTTTACTGGGATTCCAAACGGAGCAAAAAGTGTTTTCCCATTGATTTGTACCTGTGCAAACAGTTTAATAAATCCGGGTTTATTTGGTTCGATATGAAATTGTAATTCAGGTCCACCTCGCTCAGCGTTATTGGTTGGTTCTTTGCCCATTGGATGGACATGGGTTACTGTTTTAAAGTCCTCATTAAAGCCTACAATGTGTGCATAAGCACCCATAATTGGCTCTAACGTATGGACTGGGTTTCCCTTGGCATCAACAATATCTATTTTGCCCATAGCTGGTTGCCCCACTTGTAAGGGTGTTTTATCAAAAGTTAATTTGAACTGATAACCATCGACAGTGCTTTCAAATAAAGGCTGGCGATCTAGATGATTTCCTAATCCCTCAATATTTTTAGGTGATGGAAAATCGACAATAATGTATTCCTGAGTTTTTGTATTCGCAGGCAATAGATCAGCCCACGCTCGATAGGAGGCATTTTTCAGGGTAGGCTGCCATTCGAATTGATAAACACCGGGTATATTTGTCTCTATTGGATGAACATGACTGTAGTCAACGAGATGGTTATCGATAATCAGCAAGTGAATTTTCTGAGTATGCGCCTCAATGAGATTGTCTAAGGTGATTGGTTTGTTGCTTTTAGTATCGCTTAGTTTAATCAATACTAATTTTTTGTTTTCTTTATCAATGACTTTTTGAATTGATAATTGCATGGTAGGACGAGTCTCTGATTTTGAAGACTGTAACGTGACATGGGTCATTGTGTGATGGTGGGAATTCTCAGCAAAAGCAATAGGATGATATAAATTGATTGATGATAAGCTCATTAAGGTTATGGTCAATTTTTTCATAAAACTTGGGTCTCCAAAACAATCAAGGATGTATTAATATCATTGTTTATAATGATTTTGTTTGTTGTTGATTCAAATCAGTAAGTACAATGATATCATGGTTTGATTCATAGGCTATCAACAGCCCCCATCTGCTTTGATTTATTGTGTGAAACCGTCTATATTGTAGTCATATTTCCTTTTAAAATCATGGATAAAGACCATCATGAAGCAATGCCATTGGATAATTTTAGCTTGTTGTTTAGCACTTGCTGCTTGCATGAATAATAGTACCTCTACTAAAAACACAGAGAGTTTAGATAGTCATGTGGCTCAAGGCCATGTTGGGCATGGTGGCGGTGGTGGCCGCTAACCTATAGCCTTTGGATTGTAATACAACGGAAAGCCATCAGTGATGCTGTAATTAATATGAGGTTACTTTAGGAAGAATTAAGGTCATTTGAAAATACTGGCTGAGCCGATTCATAGGATGAATTACAATGGCAGAACAATGGCATGAAAAAACGATTCAGGATATCGCATCCCAGTGTAAAATTGACCTGACTTTAGGTTTAAGCGAAGCAGATGCCGCACAACGTTTAGAAGAAACAGGGCAAAATCTGCTGAGTCAAAAGAAAAAAACATCAGCACTCATTATCTTCTTTCAGCAATTCAGTAGTGTGGTCACTTGGGTGCTTTTGGGTGCGGTCATTGTTTCTTTTTTACTTGGTGAAAAAGCCGATGCCATTGCTATTTTGGCCATTGTTATTTTAAATGCCATTATTGGTTTCGCTCTAGAATACCGAGCTGATCGCGCTATGGCAGCGCTCCAGAAAATGGCTGCACCAAAAGCGACTGTTTTGCGCGATGGCCATGCCAAAATGATTGCTGCCTCTGATATCGTCCCAGGAGATGTTATCCTTTTTGAAAGTGGTGATTTAATCGCCGCCGATGCCCGTCTTTTTGAGTTGTCAGCACTCAAGGTCAATGAAGCACCGCTCACGGGTGAATCCATGCCAGTAGGTAAAACCCTGGACCTTTGCATTTCAGAAACCCCATTAGCCGACCGTAAAAACATGGTGTTTATGGGAACCTCGATTGCTGATGGTACGGGACGTGCACTGGTTGTCGCGACTGGGATGCAAACCGAAATGGGTCATATCGCCAAAATGCTTAGTGAAGCCTCTCGTGATGAAACACCTTTACAGAAAAAACTCAATCAAGTGGGTTCTCGGTTATTATGGCTTTGCTTTTTCATTGTCATTGCCATTTTTGGCTTAGGTTTACTTCGCAACATTCCTATTTTTAAATTATTCATGAGCTCCGTGAGTCTTGCGGTTGCGGCAATTCCTGAAGGCTTGCCTGCTGTTGTCACGGTGGCTCTAGCGCTTGGTGTGCAGCGCATGGTAAGACGTTCCGTGCTGGTGAGGCGATTATCGGCAGTTGAAACCTTAGGCAGTTTACAAGTGATTTGCACCGATAAAACAGGAACGTTGACGGTGGGTGAAATGACGGCACGTAAGCTTGTGACAGCCGGTGATGTTTATAGCATTCGTGGAGAGGGTTATAACCTCACAGGAGGATTCTCACTGCAAGGTCAAGAGATTAAAGTGTCCGAAGACACCTTGTTGCAGACCACACTAAGCGCCATGGTGGCCTGTAATAACGCTGAGTTTAGTAGCCAAAATGGGCAAATGACCACAGTAGGGGATCCCACTGAGGTGGCACTTTTGGTCGCTTCCGCCAAAGGAGGGGTTTGGCGGGGTGAGCTGCAAACCTTTTTACCTCGCATTAAGGAGTTGCCCTTTAGCTCCGAACGCAAACGCATGACGGTGATATGCCAAGAAGAAAAGGAGTTCATCGCTTTTGTTAAAGGCGCACCGGAAATTATTTTGGAGCGATGCACTCATATTTTGACCCAAACTGGGGTTAAAAAATTAACGCCAAATGACAAAGCGCGCATGCAACAATCGTGTGAATTGATGGCCAGTGAAGCATTGCGTCTGTTAGCTTTTGCCCAGAGGCCATTAGACGCCGCCGAGTTAGAAAAAGAAGACAATGAGATTGAAAGTAACTTAATTTTCCTAGGTCTCATTGGTCTTCAGGACCCACCTCATGCCAGTAGCAAGGAATCCGTCAGTCGCTGTAAAATGGCGGGTATCAAACCGGTGATGATTACAGGAGACCATCCTGATACAGCCAGAGCCATTGCCCAAGAACTCGGTATTTTGGGAACAGGAGACCGACTGCTCACGGGTAATGAGCTTGAAAACCTGTCCGAGGAAGAACTTAGCCACTGTGTTAAAGACATTGCAGTCTATGCCCGAGTGACAGCAGAGCATAAATTAAAAATCGTACGCGCCTGGAAAAAACAAAACAAGGTGGTTGCGATGACGGGTGATGGGGTCAATGATGCGCCTGCCTTAAAAGAAGCGTCTGTGGGAATTGCCATGGGGAAAACAGGAACGGCAGTGACCAAGGAAGCTTCTGACATCATTGTTATGGATAATAACTTCACCTCGATTGTGGCCGGTATTGAAGAGGGACGCACGATTTATGACAACATTGCTAAAACACTCGCTTATTTGTTAGCAGGCAACAGCGGGGAGTTGCTGGTTGTGTTTGTGGCCCTTTTAATCGGTTGGCCGCTGCCTTTATTGCCCATCCAATTGTTATGGATTAACCTAATCACGGATGGCTTGCCGGCTATTGCCTTAGCTACCGATATGTCCGAGCCAGGGATTTTGAATCGCCCACCCCGAGCCACGCAAAAAACCATGATGGATAGGGTATTTTTCAAACGGGTGACCTTTATTGGCTGCTTAACGGCTTTGGTAACCCTGGGTGTGTTTGCTTATGAATATTTAATGGATGGGGATTTAATCCAGGCTCAGGATGCCGCATTTTCTGTGTTAGTGACGGCAGAGCTTTTGCGGGCTTTTGGTGCTCGCAGTGACACTAAGACCATCTGGCAAGTGGGGTTTTTCTCTAATTTGCGACTTCTTTTTATTGTGAGCATCAGTTTTTCATTGCAGGTATTGATTCATCACATTCCCTTATTGCGTGAATTATTTGGCATTGAGCCGGTGTCATTCAACCAGTGTCTTTCTTGGATACTGTTAGGCATGCTGCCTTTGCTGGTTATAGAAGGCCGGAAATGGTTAAGGAAGGCACCTAATGAAGCGTTTTAGTATTAAAAAAATTACGTGGGCTGTTGTTTTAAGCGCCTGTTTTAGTGGGCCATTGACTTATGCCAAGCCCACACCCGGTTTGTTGCAGTTAATTCAGGAAGCAAAGCAAAACAATCCCCAAATTCGGGCGGTACGCGACCGTCTGTTTGCTGCAATTCACGTGATTCCGCAAGCGAAAGCGCTTCCTGACCCGAAATTGAACGCGGGGTATATCAATATGGCCGAGAATATCCCCATGGATGTAGACCCAAGACGTGAACAAATGTTGGGTGGGAGCCAAGAAATTCCTTTTCCTGGCAAACTCATTGTTCGCGGAAGGATAGCCACACTTGAAGCCAAACGCACGCAAGCGGAGTATCAAGCCACCTGTTTTGCCGTGATTGCGGAACTAAAACGACTCTATTATGACCTTTACTTTGTCAATAAATCCATCGAGATTGTGCAAAGAAATCAAGAGCTTCTCCATGAAATGGAACAAAGTGCCGAAGCGACGTACAGTGTAGGGAAAACGCCCCAACAAGACATTTATCGCGCCCAAACCGAGATTTCTCGTCTAGAGATGCGTTTAGTCATCTTAAAGCAACAACGCCAATCCCTGCAAGCCGATATCAACCGTCTTTTGAATCGTTCCTTAGAAATGGTAGTCAGTACTCCAACAACACTCCCTATCACACCAATGGGCCATAATTTGGAGTATTTTTATTCGCTCGTTAAACAGCGGGCGCCTCAATTAATCATGCAGCAGCGTAACGTGCAAAAAGGACGACAAGCCATCAAGTTAAGTAAAATGGATTATTTCCCGGATGTTGAAATCGAGGGGGGACGGCTTCATGATACGGGAATGCATACCAAAGGCTATCAAGTGTTGTTAAAAGCAACCGTTCCCCTTTATTTCATGCAAAAACAAAATAATGCCGTACGGGAATCACTTGCCCGTTACAACGCAGATATGGAAGACTTGCAGACGACTTATCGCACACTTTCTTTTCAAGTAAAAAATGCCTATTTGTTGGCAGAGCGCTCGGCAAAGCTCATTCATCTAATTCAACATACCATCATTCCACAAGCGACGCTGACGTTTACCTCTTCACAAGCCAATTATGGGGTTGGTAAAGTCGATTTTTTAACGATGCTGAATAATTTATTGACACTGCAAGAAAACGAATTGGAATGGCATGGTGAACTCGCTGAGCATGAAAAAGCCATTGCGCAAATCGAAGAAACCACAGGGACGTACCTATGAATCATAAGGTGATGAGAAAGAGTGTATTCGTTTTGAGTTTACTGGCTTTGTTGCAGTTAACCCAGGCACAAAATGCAACGGATACACATAGCAAGATGGACATGAAACAATCCACACAAAAAAATGAGATTGTGATTGATCCAGTTCGCTTACAAGCCATTGGCATTACCTCAGAGCCGGTATGTCGTAAACTGATTGAAAAAACAATCCGTACGGTGGGTCGTGTTGAAGCCGATGAGCGGCGCATTGCCCACATTCATGTGCGTTTTGATGGCTGGATAGAACAATTATTCATCAATTACACTGGCGAAAAAGTACAAAAAGGACAAGCCCTTTTTACAGTGTATAGCCCGGAGTTGGTGGCCACCCAGCAAGAATACTTACTTGCCTTGAACGCCCAAAAAATCTTAAGCAAAAATACCACTTCCAGTGCTACCCGTGGTGTCCAAGGGGCCTTTCAAGCGGCTCATCAACGGTTGCTGCTGTGGGGGATTTCTGAAAAAGAAATAGAGCAATTAAAGCGCACCGGCAAAATTACTCGAACGATGACCATTGACTCACCCATCCAAGGTACGGTTCTTAAAAAAATGGCGCTTATCGGTATGCGTATTGAGCCGGGGGATGAACTGTACACCATTGCTGATTTATCTCGATTATGGGTTTTAGGGGATATTTATGAATATGAGTTGCCCTATATTAAACTTGGACAAACTGCCGACCTGACCCTCACCTATTTGCCCAATGAGTTATTTAAAGCCAAGCTTGATTTTATTTATCCGACCATTGATATGAAAACGCGAACAGCCAAGGTGCGTTTCGAAGTAGACAATCAAAAAGAACAATTAAAGCCTGGTATGTATGTTAATCTGGAACTCAAAGTTCCTTTGGGTGAACGTCTTGTAGTACCTAAAAATGCGGTTTTGCTCACGGGTGAGCGAGCGGTGGTCTTTATTTATCATGGCAATGGTAAAATTGAATGGCGAGACGTAACTGTTGGAGTGAGAGCCGGTGATTTGCTTGAGATAGTAAAAGGGGTTAAGGAGGGAGATAAGATTATTACCTCTGCCAATTTCCTCATTGATTCGGAGAGCCAGTTGAAAGCAGCCATGGGAGGCATGCAGCATAAATAATAAGAGATGAATTGCTTATGAGTGTTATCTCGTAAGGCTCTTCCTTTCAAGAACAGGAATGATGTATGGGGTTCCTATGAAATAAAGGGATTTTATGGTTGAACGGATTATTGAATTTTGTGTACGCAATCGCTTTATTGTGTTGCTCTTTGTGCTTGGGTTTTCTTTCATGGGTTATATGGCCTTGAAGAATACCCGCATGGATGCACTGCCTGATATTTCAGACACGCAAGTGATTGTGTATACCACCTGGATGGGGCGCTCTCCTGATTTAATGGAAGACCAGGTCACTTATCCTATTGTGACCGCCCTATTATCCGCACCGAAGGTGGTTGCGGTACGAGGATTTTCTGATTTTGGTTTTTCTTACGTCTATATTATTTTTGAGGACGGAACCGATATTTATTGGGCGCGTTCTCGTGTTTTGGAATACATGAGTCAACTGGCAGGGAAATTACCCGAAGGGGTCACTCCTCAACTAGGTCCTGATGCAACCCCTGTGGGTTGGATTTATCAATACGCTTTGGTGGATGAGAATGGGAAACATAATCTGGCTGAATTACGCACGTTTCAAGATTGGTATTTACGCTATTGGTTAAGAGCAGTTCCAGGGGTGTCTGAAGTCGCCAGTGTGGGTGGGTTTGTCAGGCAATATCAAGTCAATTTGGATCCCGTCAAAATCCTTGCCTACAACCTGTCGGTTCCTGACATCATCGAAAAAATTCGCATGAGCAATAACGACACCGGTGGACGGGTGATTGAATTCTCAGGGGTGGAGTACATGATTCGTGGGCGAGGGTACATTAAGTCTACTGAGGATATTGAAAAAATTGCCATAGGCACTAATGCCAATGGGACACCGATTTTGCTGCGTGATGTGGCCACCGTGCAGCTTGGCTCGGATATGCGTCGAGGGGTCGTTGATTTAAATGGCCAAGGAGAAGTAGTGGGCGGCATTGTCATCATGCGCTTTGGTGAGGATGTGTTGCAAGTGATTGGTCGCATTAAAGAGAAATTAAAAGAATTGGCCACTGCCATCCCCGAAGGAATAAAAATGGTTCCTGTGTATGATCGCAGTAATCTCATTCGAGAAGCCATCTCCACGGCCAATTGGAATTTGATTGAAGAACTGGTGGTGGTTGGGTTACTCATCATCGTATTTTTAGGTCATTTTCGTTCAGCATTAATCCCCATTATTACCTTGCCGCTTGCGATTTTGATTTCTTTTATTCCCATTTATTTCTTGCATATTGGGCTTAATATCATGTCCATTGGTGGGATTATTGTGGCGGTTGGCGACATGGTGGATGCCGCTATCATCATGGTCGATAATGCCCATAAACGCTTAGCGGATTGGGAGGCAAAAGGAAGTCCAGGCGATCGCACCCAAGTGTTAATCGATTCAGCCAAGGAAGTAGGTCCTGCGATTTTCTCATCACTTATTGTGATTGCCATCTCGTTCATGCCCGTTTTTACTCTAGAAGCCCAAGAGGGACGGATGTTTTCACCTTTGGCTTATACTAAAAACTTAGCGATTTTCATGAGTGCCCTGTTGGCCATCACCCTAATTCCTGTACTATTGCCTCTTTTGGTGCGTGGTCGAATCATTCCTGAACAAAAACATCCTATTACGCGGTTTATGCAAAAAATGTACGCACCCGTGTTAAGGCTGGCCTTGCACTATCGAAAGTTGGTGATAGGTATTGCGGTGGTGGTTGCTTTAAGCATCATTCCTCTTTATAAACTCATTGGCTCTGAATTCATGCCTCCTCTTTATGAAGGCACCATTTTATACATGCCAGTTACTTTACCGGGTATCTCAGTAACTCAAGCGACCGCCTTGCTTCAAGAAATGGATAAGAAATTAAAAGCCTTTCCAGAAGTATCCCATGTGTTTGGAAAGACAGGACGAGCGGAAACCTCTACCGACCCTTCTCCATTTAGCATGATGGAAGTGATTGTGGAATTAAAGCCCAAAGAATTTTGGCGTAAAGGAATGACTTATGAAAGTTTAGTTGCCGAGATGGATAAAGCCTTGCAATTTCCAGGCGTGAGCAATGCCTGGACTATGCCTATTAAGGCACGCAATGACATGCTCACCACAGGGATTCGAACGGCGGTTGGGATTAAAATTTTTGGTCCCGACATTAAAAAAATTGAAGCCATCGGCAAAGAAATTGAAATGGTGGCTAAAGAAGTGAAGGGGACAAGTAATGTCTATGCAGAGAGAGTCGCTGGAGGCTATTTTCTTGATTTTGAAATCCATCGCGACCAGCTGGCACGTTATGGCTTAACCATCATGGATGTTAATCGCATTATTGAATCGGCTGTGGGCGGTGAAAACATTACTACTACAATTGAAGGGCGTGAGCGTTATCCGGTGAATGTGCGCTATTTGCGTGAATTACGCGATGATCCGGATAAACTCAATCGTATTTTAGTCAAAACACCGAGTGGTGCTGAAGTGCCTATTGCGCAATTGGTGACGTTAACATTTCGTTCAGGACCTGCCATGATTCGCGATGAAAATGCCATGTTAGCAGGTTATGTGTTCATCGACATCAGTGGTCGTGACATTGGCGGTTATGTGGAAGAGTTAAAACAAGCAGTCAAGGCCAAAGTCAAATTGCCTCCAGGTTATACGCTAGCCTGGTCAGGCCAATACGAATTCATGCAACGGGTTTATGAGCGGCTTAAGATTTTCGTACCACTCACCTTAGTCATTATTTTTGTCTTATTTTACTTTACCTTCCGGACTATCACCGAGACTTTAATGGTGATGCTGGGTGTTCCTTTTGCTTTATTTGGCGGCTTTTTGCTGCTTTATATATTGGGTTACAACATGAGTATTGCCGTTTGGGTGGGAATGATTGCTTTAGCCGGTGTGGCCGCCGAAACCAGTGCGGTGATGCTAGCTTACCTGGATTCGGATTACAATGAGAAAAAAGAGAAAGGGTTGCTTAAAACCCTGCCGGATTTAATTCAAATGGTACACCTTTGTGCCATATCTCGTATTCGTCCCATGGTGATGGCAGGTCTTGCGAACATCATCGGATTATTACCCGTAATGTGGGCCACTGGCATTGGAGCGGATGTCATGAAGCGCCTGGCGGCACCCATGGTGGGTGGCGTTTTTTCCGCCCTTTTACTGACTCTCATTGTCATTCCCGTGGTTTATGTGATGTGGCGTTGGCAAGTGGATTTGAAACAACAAGGAAGTCTAACGGAGGCAAAATGAAATTAACCTTTTTAGGGGCAACAGAGACCGTTACCGGATCAAAATATCTTTTGACGGTAGATTCTAAAAAAATTCTTATTGATTGCGGGCTTTTTCAAGGTTACAAAGAATTACGACTGCGTAACTGGGCTCCCTTGCCAGTCAATCCACGCGACATTGATGCAGTCATCATCACCCATGCTCACATTGACCATACGGGTTATCTTCCTTTGTTCGTTAAAAATGGTTTTCAAGGCAAAATTTATGCAACAACGGGTACCAAAGCGTTGTGCTCCATTTTATTGCCCGACAGTGGCCATCTGCAGGAAGAAGAAGCACGATTGGCTAACAAATATGGGTTCTCCAAGCATAGGCCTGCTCTTCCACTGTATACTGAGCAGGAAGCTCGAGTTGCCTTAAATTATTTTGAGACCATTGATTTTGATACGCCACATTCATTATTTAATGTGTTGAGTTTTGAATTTCATCGTGCCGGCCACATCGTGGGGGCTGCCATGGTCAAAATAAAAACAAAAAAAGGTTCCATTGTGTTTACCGGGGACCTTGGCCGGCCTCATGATCCTGTCATGAAAGCCCCAAGCGTGATTCAAGAAACCGATTATTTGGTGATGGAATCCACTTACGGAGACCGGCTGCATGATGCCACCGATCCCTTGCCACAAATTGGTGAAGTGATTAATCACACCATCAAACGAGGAGGCTCTGTTATTATTCCGGCCTTTGCGGTGGGACGGGCTCAAAGTCTTTTATATTTTATTTATGAATTAAAACGCAAAGGGAAAATTCCTAAAGAGATTCCAGTATTTTTAGACAGTCCCATGGCTATTAATGCAACCAAACTACTCTGTACTTATAAAGAGGATCATCACTTAAATGAGGAACAATGTCGTGGATTATGCAATGTGGCCACTTACATTAATACGCCTGAGGAGTCCAAAGAGATTGACAGACATAAAATGCCACAAATCATCATAGCCGCCAGTGGCATGGCTCAAGGCGGTCGTATTTTGCATCATTTGAAAGCCTTTGCGCCTGATCCTAAAAACACACTTCTTTTTACTGGCTTTCAGGCAGGAGGTACTCGTGGTGCCAGGATGGTTAATGGAGAGCGGGAGGTTAAAATTCATGGTGGTTTGGTTCCCATACGCGCTCAGGTGGTGGTTATGAGCAGTACCTCTGCTCATGCCGATTATCTCGAGATGTTAGAGTGGCTAAAGCATTTTACTCATCCGCCTAAGAAGGTCTTTATCACGCATGGCGAACTCCACAGCGCTCAATCATTAAAAGAGAAAATTGAAAGCCAATTAGGCTTTTGCTGCACGATTCCTTCTTATCTGCACACGGAGGATTTGTCGTGAACCATGAAGAACCTCATACGTTACGTTTAAAACACTTGGGGATTAAAACCTATCACGAAGCCATTATCTACATGCGAGAAGATTGTCATGTGTGTCATTCAGAAGGCTTTGAAGTTCAGACCCGCATTCAAGTGACCCTTGGCCAACGTTCCATTATCGCAACGCTTAATGTCGTTACCTCAGAGCTTCTTAAGCCTGGTGAGGCCAGCTTGTCGCATTATGCCTGGGATTCTTTAAATGCTAAAGAAGGGGATGAAATCCAATTATCGCATCCTAAACCTCTGGAATCATTAAGTTATGTGCATACGAAGATTTATGGTAACGAACTCTCTTTTAAACAAATCAAGGCCATCGTGGATGACGTTTTAAGTGGACGTCTTTCTGATTTGCAAATCTCCGCTTTTTTAGCGGCCAGTGCCGCGGAACGTTTAAGCAATATTGAAATCGTGAAACTTACAAAAGCCATGATTGACAGTGGCGATCGCTTATCCTGGTCTTCACCTTTGGTGGTGGATAAGCATTGTGTTGGTGGTTTACCAGGAAATCGCACTACCCTTGTTGTGGTTCCCATTGTAGCGGCTTTCGGGTTGACCATCCCAAAAACCTCTTCACGGGCTATCACTTCTCCAGCCGGGACAGCAGATACGATGGAAACTTTAGCGCCGGTGTCACTTAGCCCAGAGGCTATGTGTCAAGTGGTTGATAAGGAAAACGGATGCATTGTTTGGGGAGGTGCTGTGAGCTTAAGCCCTGCCGATGATGTGCTTATTCGGGTGGAGCGTGCTCTTGAGTTAGATAGTGAAGGGCAATTGGTCGCCTCAATCCTTTCTAAAAAAATTGCCACAGGGGCAACCCATGCGGTTATTGATATTCCAGTGGGACCTACCGCCAAAGTCAGGAATAAGTCCAGGGCTTTACTTCTTAAGCAATCCCTTGAAGAAGTAGGAAAACAGTTAGGTCTTGTGGTCCATACCTTAATTACTGATGGCGCACAACCGATAGGAAATGGTATTGGCCCGGCTTTAGAAGCACGCGATGTGTTGGCGGTATTACAAGGTTTGCCTCATGCCCCAAAGGATTTGCGTGAAAAATCATTAACTCTTGCAGGAGCAGTACTGGAATTTTCATCAACAGTACCACCTGGCTCAGGTCAATCGATAGCCAAACAATTATTAGATAGCGGAGAAGCGTTTAAAAAATTTCAGGCGATTTGTGAGGCACAAGGAGGGATGAGGGAATTGACGGTGGCACGTTTTACTTACCCTATGGTTGCTGAGAAAGCAGGTAAAGTATCTCTCATTGACAATCGAATGCTCGCAAAAATTGCTAAACTTGCAGGGGCGCCTAAGTCTAAATCAGCAGGGGTTGATTTGCATGTTCATGTTGGTGACCAAGTTGAAAAAGGGCAGCCTTTGTTCACCATCCACTCAGAGTCTTCAGGGGAACTAACTTATGCTCGCGATTTTATTCACGATAAACAAAATACCATTGTTCTGGGAGAGAAGCCTTGAAGCCCATTTTATTTTCATTATTTGATACCTCAGGAATCAGTAGACGCTTAAAAGAAGCGCTTCAAGTGGAGGTGGGTGATGTCACGTTGCATTGTTTTCCAGATACAGAGTGGTACGTAAAAATTAATTCAGAAGTTAAAAATCGCAGCCTCATTGTAGTGGATAGCTTAAACCAACCCGATGGAAAAATACTGCCTTTGCTGTTTTTTGCTAAAACAGCAAAAGAATTAGGAGCTAAAAAAATCGGCTTGATTGCTCCTTATCTTCCCTATTTACGTCAAGATAAACGTTTTCATCAGGGGGAAGGGATTACCTCGCGTTATTTTGCTGAATTACTCTCTACTTCATTTGATTGGCTCATGACCATCGACCCCCATTTGCATCGTTATCACTCTTTAGATGAAGTCTACTCCATTCCTACTTTTGTCTTGCATGCTACAGCCAATATTGCCACATGGATTAAGAATCATGTGAATAAGCCTGTGATTATTGGTCCTGATATGGAAAGTCAGCAGTGGGTTGCCGACATTGCTGAAAAAGGCCATTTCCCTTATGTGATTTTGGAAAAAATTCGACGTGGAGATAAAGAGGTTTCTATTTCTGTGCCAACTATCCCTGATCTTGAATCCTCTACTCCAGTCTTAGTCGATGACATTATCTCCACGGCCAGAACCATGGTGGAAACGGTAAGGCATTTACAAATGGCAGGGGTTCAGTCCGTGATTTGCATTGGGGTGCATGCGCTTTTTGCAGAAGAGGCTTATTCTTTATTATCAGGGATGGATGGTGTGCAAATCATCACGTGCAACACCATCCGTCATATCACCAATGCGATTGACGTGAGTGAAGTGATTGCAACCACTTTAGAAAAATACAAACTCGCCAAGGTGTTAAAAAAATAGGGATGAAAAAATTTTAACTGACTAAGGAGTATCACATGTCACTTGTGAAGATAATCAAGGTAATTGGAATGGTCATTGGACTTTCCGCGACTTTCTTTTTGAGCTCTTGTGATGGTACTCTGAAGCAGAGTGCACAAGAGGTTGATGGGGGCTACGGAGGACACAGTGCGGGTGGGCATGGCGGGCATGGTGGTGTTGGGCATTAGGCCTCAATTGAAGGAAAACGAGTATTGTAAAACGAACCATTAGGACATTTAAGAGTCCTTTGGAACAAAGGTTTATTATTGGTGGACACGCAGGCCCCTGCGGGCATTAAACAATAGGAAATAGGTGACCCATGAAACAGGACCATCATCAAAGACATTCTAATTCGGACAAAAAACATGGGGGTTGTCATCAGGAACATAAAGCACACAAGCCTCATAGCCCCTCCTCCAGCATAGAAGGTTCGATCATTTATATGTGTCCTATGCATCCAGAAATTCGCCAGTCTGCCCCTGGCCATTGCCCGATATGTGGTATGGCATTAGAGCCTGAAACAGTAACAACAGAAGAAGTAGCGAGTTCTGAATATCTTGACATGAGACGTCGATTTTGGATTGCGTTGATTTTGACTGTGCCTGTTGTGATATTGGAGATGGGTGGGCATGGTTTGCAGCATTTTATTTCTGGCAGTAATTCCAGTTGGATTCAATTGTTGTTGGCCACGCCGGTGGTTTTATGGGGCGGTTGGCCTTTTTTTAAGCGTGGTTGGCAATCTCTAAAAACACGCCAGTTAAATATGTTTACTCTGATTGCCATGGGTATTGGTGTAGCGTGGATTTACAGTGTGGTGGCTGTTCTTTGGCCAGGTATATTTCCCAATGCGTTTCGAAGTCACGAAGGAGTGGTTGCTGTTTATTTTGAAGCGGCAGCAGTGATTACGACTTTGGTCCTATTAGGACAAGTGCTGGAACTCAAAGCACGAGAGCAAACGGGGAGTGCCATCCGTGCTTTGTTGAAATTGGCTCCTGAACGTGCTCATCTTATTAAAGAGGATGGAAGTGAAGAAGAAGTATCGCTTGATAAGGTCCATGTCGGAGATAAATTGCGTGTTCGTCCTGGTGAAAAAATACCAGTGGATGGTGAAGTACTGGAAGGACGAAGTTTTGTCGATGAGTCTATGGTGACAGGTGAACCTATTCCGGTGACTAAAGAAACAGGAGCCAAAGTCATTGGGGCGACGATTAACCAGACGGGTAGTTTTGTGATGAGCGCGTTGCATGTGGGCAATGATACGATGCTTGCTCGTATTGTCCAAATGGTGAGTGAAGCCCAAAGAAGTCGTGCTCCCATTCAACGATTAGCGGATACCGTTTCGGGATGGTTTGTGCCAGCGGTGATTTTGATTGCACTGCTGTCTTTCATTCTGTGGGCATGGCTAGGCCCACAACCGTCATTAAGCTATGGTTTAATTGCCGCTGTATCAGTACTTATTATTGCCTGCCCTTGTGCTCTTGGCCTGGCCACACCCATGTCCATCATGGTAGGGGTTGGAAAAGGGGCTCAGAGTGGGGTTTTGATTAAAAATGCGGAGAGCTTGGAGCGTATGGAAAAGGTCAATACGCTGGTTGTGGATAAAACAGGCACTCTCACGGAAGGGCATCCGAAACTGACACGCATTGTAACAGATGAACACTTTAATGAAGATGAAGTGTTGGCGTTAGCCGCCGCTCTTGAACACCAAAGTGAACATCCTCTGGGGCATGCTATTGTAGCAGCTGCGAAAGAAAAACAGTTGTCCTTTGGCTCAGTGGAAGATTTTGAAGCACCTACCGGCAAGGGAGTCCTAGGGAAGGTCAATGGTCATCGTATTGCCATTGGTAATGTCAAATTAATGCAGGAGCATGGCAGTGACAAGGCCTCTCTTCTTGAAAAAGCCGATGAATTTCGCAGCAAAGGCGCATCAGTCATGTTCATGGCAGTGGAGGGTAAAACAGTAGCTCTTTTGGTGGTAGAAGACCCTATTAAATCAACCACCCCAGAAACCATTCGCAAGTTGCAGCAAGGCGGTATTGAAGTGGTGATGCTCACAGGGGATAGCAAAAAAACAGCAGAAGCGGTAGCAGGTACCCTCGGTATTAAAAAGGTGGTGGCCGAAATCATGCCTGAAGATAAGAGCCGCATCGTGAGTGAATTAAAAGACAAAGGACTCGTTGTTGCCATGGCAGGCGATGGAGTCAATGATGCGCCAGCGTTGGCCAAAGCCGATATTGGTATTGCTATGGGCACAGGTACTGATGTAGCTATTGAGAGTGCCGGTATTACCTTGCTGCATGGTGATTTGCGTGGCATTGCCAAGGCACGTCATTTGTCAGAAAGCACTATGAATAACATCCGTCAAAATCTCTTTTTTGCATTTATTTATAATGTATTGGGTGTACCGGTGGCCGCGGGTATTTTGTATCCCCTGACTGGTTTACTCTTAAGTCCCATCATCGCAGCTCTTGCCATGGCGCTTTCTTCGGTGTCCGTGATTATTAATGCGCTAAGATTGCGACGGATAACCCTATGAAACAGAAATACGGCCGGCCTGTTATGGGCCAGCCTAAGTGTTTCTATTGATGGTTTGAGTTTTTGTAAACTACCACGGTCTTAATAGGCCCAGCTGAAAAAATTAATGCCAATTTCCATCATGAAGAAAAATCAAGTCTATACTCAAGGAGATAGGTCAGGCTGTATATAAGGAAGAATCATGGTGATTCCAGTTGTTATGATAGTGTTTGGTATTGTCTTTCTTATCAATGGAGCTTATTTAGTCAATCGCTTATTACAACAAACGAATCAGTACCGTTGGCAATGGCTGGCTTATCTGGCTTTTATTAGCTTCTTTATTCTAAGTTACACGGCCAGCATTTTTTATGGTCTACTCGTAGATCCCCACTGCCTTAATTATTTTTATGCCAGTGTCTTTTTAATGGGTGCCACCACTATTGATTTCTCGTGTCGTCTTATGACCAAGACCATGCAAAAAATAGAATTGATGGATGACATTAAAAACCGCTATGATCTGTTACGCCATCATGCTACTTATGATTCGCTGACCGGTTGTAATAACCGGGAATATCTATTTGACGTACTGAGTACGCGTTTCCAACAAATCAAGCTCAATGGTGGAGAGGTGGTTGTTCTCTTCATCGATTTAGACCGATTTAAGGCAGTGAACGATCGTTTTGGTCACGATGTTGGGGATAGTGTTTTGCAAACCTTTGGCAAGCTCCTAAGACAGCGGTTGCGAAAGGACGATGTGGTAGCGCGTTATGGTGGTGATGAATTTATTGTATTGATGGAAAATACATCTTTAAGTGAAGCCAAGAGGATTGCTGAGAATCTTGTGACTGTTGCTAACCAATCCATTAATGAAGGCCTATTAGACTCACTGGATTTGGGTTGCTCCATTGGCATTACTCAAATGAGCCGTCACTCCGACTCCGTGAATGCCGCCATTAAAGAAGCGGATTTGGCCTGTTATGCCGCTAAGCAAAGAAAAATTGATGGTGCCGTTTGTCTTTATAGTCCCATGCTTGCAGCAACAAACAATCACATCGTTTCTTGTATCAAACAGATGGCTAAATAGAAAATTAGCATTTGAAATTCTAGGTGAAACTCATAAAACCCATCTTAAATTCAAGCAAAATTGAGAGCAGTTTAACATGTATATTAAATTACAATGAACCTATGTTTTATTCAATATCACTTAAGTTATTATTTTGCAAGTCATTGTTTAATGACATGGGATAGGAGATACTTTAAAGATAAAATAATAAAAAGAAGGTATTGATTAATGGCACATTTTCTAATGAAACGAACTTACCTATTCTTGGTTCCTGCGCTCCTTATGAGTTGCTCTTATAATGCTAGGCTTACTCCTGAGGGAGAGAAAGTGAGCCTTCTCCAATCTGGAAAGCCCTCAAAGCGCTGTGCTTTTCTAGGGGAAGTGAGCGCTTACGATCGCAATGGCATGAGCCAATCCTATCAATCGCATGAGCATTTGATTCAGGACGAACTCAATATTCTAAGAAATAAAGCAGCCCTTTTAGGGGCGAATACGCTTTTCGTTACGAAACATCAGCAAACGTATGAGGGCAACCCCAAAAATGATTTCGTAGCAGAGCATGGTATGGTGGGCAAAGCGTATCAGTGTAAGACAACAAAGCAATTACCCTTATGAAGTATTACAGTCATGGAAAACAATAGAGCTTGGCTTTTTTCTTGTTGGGTAGTGCTTCTGTTGCTGTATTCCTCTTTGGCGACAGCGGAGAAGGCATTGACTCTTCGAGAAATTACCCCAATTGCGTTAGCAAACAACAAGGATTTAAAAGCGGCTCGCTATAATGTCGCTATTGCAGAGGCTCGCTTAATCCAAGCTGGCCTTTGGCCCAATCCAAGCCTTAATTTGTCAAACAATGACGATCGCTTATTCAATGATGAAGGAGAGTATTCACGCAGCGCTGGTTTTAGTCAAGCCTTTCCTATCTCGGGGCGTATTGCCAAACAAAAAACAGTGGCACGTCTTGATGTGTTGAAAGCCATTGCCGAAATTAAGGAAGCAGAGCGTCAATTAAGTGCCAAAGCAGCTAATGCTTTTTATGCGGCGGTGATTACTGAGCGTCGACTGCAACAACTGAATTATTTATTAAAAATCAATAAAGAATTGGTTGATGTCATCCATAATCGTTATCATGCCGCTGAAATTTCAAAATTGGATGAGAATGCCGCACGCATTGAATATCTGCGCATCGCTCAAGAAAAACATTTATTGCATAGTTTTCTCATCAGTCAAAATGCCTTGCTGAATCAATTGATGGGACGCCCTGCGAATTCTCCTTTATTTCTCAAGAGTGATTTCATCACGGGGCGAAGACTTCCAGAATTAAACCTCCTAAAAACATGGGCACTTAAAAATCGACCCGATCGCCAAGCTGTTGTGTTATCAATGAGTCGTGCACAGGCCGATCGCCGTTTGGCGAAGGCCGAGCGTTTTGCGGATTGGACGGTGGGGCTTGGTGTGCAACAAGATAAAATTGTGGTGGAAGAGGGACCACCGCAACCCTCCGATCGCACCTTAGGCATTACCCTTTCTGTGCCACTTCCTCTTTTAAATCGGAATCAGGGACGAATCTTAGAGGCAAGTCGCACAGGAACTCAAGCCGTGATGGCATTACGTGCGTTGGATTTAAGCATTGAGACGGAAATCACAAGTAACCATGGTCAATTGAAAGCACTTGGAATGAGCCTTAGGGAAACGCAAAGTACTTCACTTAAGTTAGGGGTTGAAAACGTCAAACTGGCGCGTGACTCTTATGAAAACGGGCAAATTTCGCTTTTAAATGTGCTGCAAGTGCAAAAGCAACAAAATGATTTGCAAATGACGTATCTTGCGACGCTAGAAAAATATTTACAAGTATATGTGGCTTTGTGTACAGCCATCGGCCCTGGAAATACGCAAGAATTTTGCCCTTATTTAGCTTATCAAAGGAATGGTGATGGTCATGATAATACGACAAAGAAGTAGAAGCATTATCTTCATTGGTGTTTTTTTGAGCTTATTCCTTTCTATGCAAGGATGTTTTGCCCATGGCGAAGAAATTGAAGTGAGTGAAGGAGGAGCCAAAGGTCCGGTTCATTTAACACCGCAACAAACCAAAATGCTTGAAATTAAGGTTGTGGAAGCAGCCAATCGCCCTATGGCGCAAATATTGAGTTTAAACGGCCAAATCCAACTCCTACCGGATGCGCAAGCCGATGTCAGTATTCGGATTAGTGGCAGTGTGACTGCTATTGATGTGAATTTAGGAGACAGGGTCAAGCAAGGGCAACGCTTAGCCACAGTACAATCAAGATTAGTAGGTAATCCTCCGCCGAGCGTTGCAGTCACAGCCCCCATTGCAGGCCTCATTGATGCGAGGAACATCAATTTAGGTCAAGCGGTGGAGCCGAATACGGTTCTTTTTCACATCAGCAATCGCGATAAATTATTAGTCATTGCTCAAGTGTATGAGGAAGATTTAGGCAAGATTAAGGTCGGACAAGAAGTGAATATTCATGCTTTAAGTTATCCCAAGCAAATCTTTCCAGGTCAAGTGACGTTAATTGAACCGAATCTTGACCCGTTGACTCGTACTGTGAATGTCAGAATTACTTTAGACAATAAGGAGGGGTTTCTCAAACCGGGCATGTTTGTGCGTGCTAACGTTATTTTAGCTCATAATGAGGCAGCACTTGCTGTACCTAATGAGGCTTTGTTGCAAGCGGATAAGGAGTCCTTTGTTTTTGTGCAAAACGACGACATCTATGATCGCGTTGTAGTGAAAGTAGGTGCGGTGGACGATGAGTTTTCAGAAATTACTGATGGCTTAGTTCCTGGCGACCTTGTGGTGACTCAGGGTAATCGTGAGCTTTATACTCTGTGGTTGAGTGGGGGCAGTAAAACGAAAACAGGCCAAGAGGAGCCTCATTAAATGTTTACTTATTTAATTGCCTGGTCATTACGTAATCGCCCCTTAATTTTAGCCTTGACCATTATCCTCTGCTTGCTAGGCGGCTATACCCTACAACAAATGCCAGTGGATGTGTTTCCCGAATTTGCACCACCCCAAGTGGTGGTACAAACTCAAGCGCCTGGTATGGCTACCCAGGACATGGAAACTCTGGTGACTTACCCTTTAGAAAGTGTCATCAATGGAACACCGGGTGTGGTCAGTGTTCGCTCAAAAACTTCGGTGGGATTATCCACCATTACGGTAGTGTTTGATGACAAAACGGACATTTACCGCAATCGTCAATTGGTTAATGAGCGCCTTCAGCAAGCAGTCGATCGACTTCCCCCGGGGGCCAATGCACCAGTGATGTTGCCTGTTACTTCTGCGGTGGGATGGCTTGTTAAATACGCACTTATTAGCCGCACCTCAAGCCCTGAAACGTTGCGTACGATTTCCGACTGGACCATTCGTCCTCGCGTCTTGGCTTTAGGTGGGGTGGCTGCGGTGGTTTCCGTTGGCGGGGAGGTCAAGCAATATCAGGTGCTTCTGGACCCCCAGCGCATGGTGGCTTATGGCATCACCATTGAAGAAGTACGCCAAGCCTTAACGTCCGCGAACCAAAACGTTCCTGGTGCTTTTGTGCATCAGGCGGGTACGGAGTTTGTGGTGAGCACCATGGGTCGCATCAAAACACTGGATGACATTAAAAAAACATTGATTGTAGTTCGTAATGGAGTTCCTATTACCATTAATAACGTAGCCACCGTCACTTTCGGTGGTGAAATCAAACGAGGCGATGCGTCTTATAATGCAGAAAACGCGGTCATTGGCACGATTTCCAAAATTTATGGGGCGGATACTCTAACCACCACCTATAAAGTAGAGCAAGCATTACAGGAGATTAAACACTCTTTGCCAGCTGGAGTGGAATTAATTAGTGAAGCATTTCGCCAAGCTAATTTTATTGAATCAGCGATTCACAATCTGACTAGAGCCTTGATTGAAGGAGCCATCATTGTCATTGCGGTGTTGTTTTTGTTTTTAATGAATTGGAGGGCTTCTTTCATTACCTTTCTTTCCATGCCTGTTTCTTTTATCGTCGGTATCCTGGTTCTTCACTATTTTGGTTTTGGTATTAACTCGATGACTTTAGGCGGGATGGCCATTGCCATTGGTGAGGTGGTGGATGATGGCATTATTACCGTTGAAAACGTGGTGCATCGACTACGACTTAATCGGTTGGCCAAAAAACCTCTACCCGCTATTGAAATTGTTTTTGACGCGGTTTTGGAAATTCGAAGCTCAGTGGTTTATGCGACCATTATCATTAGTCTGGTGTTTTTGCCGATTTTCTTTTTATCAGGAATTCCCGAGCGAATTTTTAGTCCTTTAGCTATTGCTTACATTGCGTCGGTCATGGGCTCACTCGTGGTTTCTATTACTACGGTGCCCGCCCTTTGTTATCTTCTTTTAGTAGGAAGAATGGAAAAACAGCAAGATGCTCAAGTCGTGATGCATGCTTTATCCCAAAGCGAACGCTATCAATTGACTAAAGAAGAAATAGCCCAGCACGCTCAAGCAGAAACTCGTTTTGTGATTTGGTTAAAAAAACATTTTTTAACGGGTTTAAATTGGTCATTGGCGCACTGTAAAACGGTTGTGACTATGGCCATTGGCGCATTTGTTTTTGCTTTAGCCTTGCTTCCTTTTTTTGGGACTTCGTTCTTGCCTGAGTTTCATGAAGGCAATTTTATTATCGCAATGAGCACGCTTCCTGGGACTTCCCTGGATGAGACCATGCGATTAGGACAACAAGTCAGTAAAACCTTGCTGAAGTATCCGCAAGTCATTTCCATAACTCAACGGGCAGGGCGCAGTGAATTGGATGAAGATGCCATGCCGCCCAATGCCAGTGAATTTGATGTGCGCCTTGATTTTGGCAAAGACAAAACCATGTCACCGGATGAATTGTTGCGTCGCATTCGAGCAGATTTGGCGAACATTCCAGGTGCTGTGTTTAATGTCGGGCAATTTATTGCCCATCGTATGGACGAAGTACTCTCAGGAGTCAGAGCACAAGTGGCGGTGAAACTTTTTGGCGATAACCTGACTACCCTTAACGAGTTAGGCCAATCGGTTGAGGCTATTTTAAAGACTGTTCCAGGGGTAGTGGATGTGAACAAAGAACAACAAATCAAGGTGGCCCAGTTGGTCATTACCATTGACCGAGAGAAGGCGTCTCGTTACGGGGTTAATGTGGGGCAGATTTCAGAGGATGTGCAAGTCCTTCTTAATGGGGTAACAGTATCAAGTGTTCTCGAAGGCCAACGAACGTTTGATTTGTATGTGCGCATGGGTGAAACAGGGCGAGACAGTATTAAAGCCATTCAAAACATGCTGATTGATGCCCATGGATTGGCGAATCAGGAAACTAAAATTCCTTTGCGTGCGGTGGCAGAAATTCAGCTGGAGCCTCAGCCTTTTGCGATTAACCGTGAGAACGTCCAGCGCTTATTAGTGATTGCCTTTAATGTGCAAGGGAGAGATTTGGGTAGTGTGATTCAAGAAGTACAACAACAAGTTAAGGAAAAGGTTTCATTGCCGAGTGGCTATTTTATTCAGTATGGCGGGCAGTTTGAAAGTCAACAGCAAGCCTCCCGCGTGATTATTGTATTTGGTGCACTGACTATTTTTATCATGTTGATACTTCTTCATAAAGCGTTTGGGACCTTCCGTGAAGCGCTATTGGTCATGTTCAATTTGCCTTTGGCTTTGATTGGTGGAGTGATTTCTTTGTTTCTAGCAAGTGGGGACATGAGTGTGGCTGCGATGATTGGTTTTATCACCTTATTTGGCATTGCAGCCCGTAATGGGATAATTTTAGTAAGCCACTATAATCAATTACGTACCCAGGGACAATCTCGGGAACAGGTGGTTATTCAAGGGACTCTGGATCGTTTGGTGCCTGTGCTTATGACCGCGGCGACCGCAGCACTTGGTTTAATTCCTTTGTTGTGGGGCTCACCTTCTGGAAAAGAATTGGAGCGTCCCTTGGCACAAGTATTGCTCGGAGGGTTGTTTACATCTACGTTTTTAAATATGTTTGTAGTGCCAACGGTTTATAACGCGATGGAAGCTTGGCGTGAAAAGCGTTTGTATTTAAAGGAAAACTCTCAAGGAGAATCATGATGAATCAAATAACGAAGTATTTCAATAAAAAAGCAATAGGGTTGTTCAACCTGTTTGTTGTTTTGCTTTTCTTGTTGTCACCTGCCTATGCTGCTGCTAATCATGAGGAGGAAGCTCAGACAATCCCAACTACCATTCCTGCTATTTGGGAAGCAATAGATGAACATGCGGCAGCAATTAATAAAGCGCTTGCTAACAATCAGTTGAGTACGATTCATCAACATGCTTTTGCGATTCGGGACTTGGTTAAAACATTGCCTGGTTTAAGCAAAAACTTGTCTGAAGAACAATTAAAAAATCTTCAGCTAAACGTCGGTTATACTGAGCAATTAGCAAAGCGACTTGATAAAACCGGTGATGCTAACGATAAAAAAGGCACTGTGGCGAACTGGCAAAAATTGCAAAAGGTACTGACGCTCATTCGAGCCAATTACGCTCCTTCAGGCTCCTAGGCTACTCCTTGATTCGCAGCCAATCAACTTGCCTAATAGTACAATCTGCCTTTCTGCTTTGGGATAAAAGATAAGACTATTCGCCAGAAAGGCAATCGGATTCATTCATAAGAATCACAGAAGGCAATTGATTTAATGCCCACTATGATGCCCGCCTCCATGGTGGCCCAATCTTACGGTTCGTGTCACCAAGTGCCACGAACCGTAAGATTGGGCCAATTTTTATATCTTAATTTAATGGGGGAATAAACACTTTAATTTTATAAGGATTTGCTATGAATATTGTAACAGTATTAAGGAACACCATTCTTTTAATAGCACTTTTTTTATTCTTTAGTGTCTCAGCATGCACGTCTTTGACTCCAACAACTAAAAAAACTCAAAATAATGGCAAAAATCAGAGCAGTGGTCTAAAGCATAAAAATCCTTCTATTGGGCGTGTTTGGGCCAGTCATACTCGAAGGCATTAGTACAACCTTCGTATCCAGTAAACAATAACGAGAGTTCCTAGTTTTTTACATTCCTATTTAAGAAGAAAAATTAAGGCAATAAAAGCGAAATTGGTGGTAAGTCATCAGAGATTACAGTCACATGATTCACTCTCCCCTAAGATTCTGCAAGTGCTGCTGAGCCGCTGGGTACCCCTGCTCAGCAGCTTTTTGAAGCCACTTTAGTGCTTCATCATGATTTTGAGGAACCCCCTGGCCATCATGATAAATTGCAGCAAGCGCGTATTGAGCTTGAGGCAATCCTTGATTAGCAGCGAGATGAAACCATTTCATTGCTTCAATATTATTTTGCTTCATACCTTTCCCTACAAGAAAACCGATAGCTATATTATACTGAGCGATAGGATCTCCTTGCTTAGCAGCCAGATAAAACCATTTCATCGCCTCAAAATCATTTTGCTGAGTATGATTACCTTCTGCATACATTGCACTGAGAGTACGCTGAGACACCAGATCGCCATGTTCACCTGCTTTACGATACCATATTATTGCCTCACCATCATTTTGTTTTACACCATTGCCAGTTAAATATAGGATACCCAGAGTACGTTCCGCGTCTGGAAATCCTTGTTCAGCTGCTTTGTGGATCCATTTAACAGCTTCCCCATCATTATGTGAAATGCCAATGCCTTCTATATAGAGTACACCAAGATTAAATTCAGCGACGGGATCATTTTTTTCAGCTGCTTTTCGAAACCATTTCATGGCCTTGCTATGATTTTGAGTAACACCTGTACCGGTTGTGTACGTTAAACCAAGGTTGCGTTGAGCCATGGTGTCACCTTGCTCTGCTGCCTTTTGAAACCACTTTACTGCCTCAGAGTAATTTTGGGGTACCTTTTTGCCAATCATATAATCTATCCCGCGATTATTCCAAGCTGCTGGATCTTTGTGCAGAACAACATAATTGTCTACATATTCTTTAATCGTATTAATCATTCCAGAATAAATGCTCACACCAACGATAATTCCGGCTAAAGAGAATGCTAACAGACGTAATCGCATACAATACTGTTCCTTGTTAACAGCGACAAATGGAAACCTATCTTATTATTGAATCAATAAAAATTCAAAACAAATGCTTAATTTTATTGGGGAGTTTTGAATATCTCCAAACTGTATAGTCATGCCATTCCTATTCAAAGGTTCTTGAACAAATTCGCGCCACTTACTCTTCTTAAGTTTTGTCACTACTTATTCGTTGAGTAATCAGGTTATCACGGATATCTTCCCAGTCGCAGAGTTCTCTACGGCTGCTACATCATTGGATTAAGCATCACGTCCCTTCTTCCTGGAGTGTTGATGTGAGTTGTGGTGCTGCTTATGTTCTGTATTATCATTAATAGAATAATAAGCGCGATCTTTTCTTTCATAAAATGACAATGAGTAAGGCGTGTGTTTTTAATAGTGCTATTATAATAATGATAAATAATAAAACAATTTGTTTCTATCGTTATTTAACAAGCGCTTTATTTTACATTATAAGGAACATTGATATGTCAACACTCAGACTATTTAAAGCTGTTATTGGGTTAGTAGCCCTAGTAAGCTCAACACTTCTAATTATCTCTTGTTCCACATCCAAGACAACCAGTAATTCACATAGTGTTTCTCATACTTACGAAGGACACTACAGTGGAGGAATAGGCTGGCATTAATATTCATTCTCTAGTCTGTCTTTAGCTTTTTATGGTCGTATGGGCACCACTGTGCTAGAATATTAAGTTAGGATAATACATTGAAAAATAAATAAGGAGATTTCATTATGTTTAAACGGAATGCATTAATTCTATTTGCCGCTTGCAGTTTGGTTACCACGACACTCTTTGCCGAAGACATGCCTTCTAGTACTAATTCGAATAACATGGGAATGCAAAGCAACAATCAGCAGTCAACCCAGCTACAAGAAGAAATGAAGCAAATGCAAGAAGCCATAAAACAAATGCAAGACATGCATAATAAACTCATGAACGCCCAAACCACAGAAGAAAAAAAATCATTGATGCAAACTCAAATGCCAATGATGCAAAAAGGTATGAAGATGATGCAACATATGGGTGATGATGCAGCAAAAAATCCAGAAATAACGGAACAACGCATGAAGATGATGCAAATGATGATGGAAATGATGCAAACGATGATGGATCGAAAAATGATGGGATGCCCAATGATGAAGAATCAATAAATTCTCATTATAAAACAATATAGTGCAATAACTTAATCACAGGTGGCTCTTAACCGTTTCAGAGTCATTTTGTGATGCTCTTTTGCCAGTCGCATAATCTACACCACGATTATTCCAGGCTGAAGGGCCTTTAAACCTCACAACCACATTTTCTATAGGCTCTTTAATGACATTCACTTCCAGAATAATTGCTCACGCCAATGATAATTGCGATTAAAACTAAGGGTACAAGACGTAAGCGCATACAAAACTAATCCTTGTTAAGAGTTGTTAATAAAAACTAAAATGAGTATCCAACCTCATAATGAATTATTCTGTTTACTTAACCATATTATGACAAAAATGAATTATACTGTTAAAGCCTTTGGGATTTATAAATTTTTTGAAAAAATACTAAAAGTAAATAGGCAAGGATAGAGATAGGAATCACATGAACTATATCAAGTCATTTAAAATAAAAAAAACAGGCCTTATTAAAATTATTCTTGCGGCAATTTTTTCCTGTATGGCACTCAATACCTATGCAGGCATGCAATCCTACCATATTAAATACCATAAGGATTCCAAAATAAATAATGTGTCCTTATCAAATACTGAAATATTAATAGAGTTCCACCGTAATGGCAATTCATTAGGAAGACTCCTGGCAAAAACGAATGATACTCAAGACATCACCATCGACAACACCTATGGAAAAAATTTGGTTATACATGTCCTGTTCATCAGTAAAGAGGGAAAAAGAATACGATGTTGGGGGGTATCCGCTGCTAAAACAACTACCATTGAGGTCCAGTGTGATAAAGTGGTTTCATTGAAAAAATTAAAGGGAGATACTGAAGAGATCACTGATTAAATGGCCATGAGCTATTCGATTAACCACTATTGGCATGGAGAGTAACGTCGCATGACACCATGTAATCCACTTAATTATAAGGAAATAAACAAAAATGACCAATAAAATTCGTGGTAAAGTAAAGTGGTTTAATAAAGACAGGGGATTCGGTTTTATTGAAAGCAGTGGCAGAAAAAGCAAGCCTTGCAAGGCTTTGATATTGACATTGTCTACGTGGATACTTCTTCCTTCAATGATTGTGAGAAGCTGTTCCATAAAGTGATGTAACAATAGAGGAACATCCTAGCATATAATATCATGTGACACGAATAAAACTGGAAAATGATGGATAAAAACACGGCTGTTACTCAAAGTCATGGAACACCAATCGGCAGGATTGTTGAAATCAATGGTCCTGTTGTCAAAATAAGTTGTAATAGTTTACCTTCTTTACATCAGTCTCTTAAAACCCACACGGACAGTGATGAATACATTTTAGAAGTGTGTCAGCATCTTGATGAGCATCATGTCAAAGCCATTACCCTACATCGCGCCTCAGGATTGCAAAGAGGTTTAGTAGTCTATGATCAAGGCACTTCCTTACAAATTCCCGTTTCTAAAGATTGCTTGGGCCGCCTTTTAAATATTTTTGGTGAACCTTTAGACGGTGCCCCGCCATTAGAAACCAATGAATATCGTGATGTTCTGGCAAAACCCGAACCACTTGAAATGACGAGCACTCAAGAAACCATTCTTGAGACAGGAATTAAAGTCATTGATTTACTTTGTCCTTTCGTCAGAGGGTGCAAAACGGGATTGTTTGGTGGTGCAGGAGTTGGAAAAACCGTACTACTGATGGAATTGATGCATGCTATTATTCAATTACATCAAGGAACCTCCGTTTTTGCTGGTGTTGGGGAACGCATTCGGGAAGGACATGAATTATGGCATGAGATGAAATCCGCTGGGGTGATGGATAAAACACTCATGATATTTGGTCAAATGGATGAATCGCCAGGAGTTCGTTTTCGCACAGGATTATCCGCATTAACTTATGCGGAATATTTGCGTGATACGCTGGAACATGAGGTCCTTTTTCTTGTGGATAATATTTATCGTTTTGTGCAAGCTGGCAGTGAAATTTCGGGGTTACTCGGCAGAATGCCGGCAAGTGTAGGTTATCAACCCACCTTAATGACTGAGATAGCAGAACTTGAAGAGCGCATGACGTCTACTGCCAAGGGAGCAGTGACTTCAGTACAAGCGGTTTACGTTCCGGCCGATGATATGAGCGATCCGGCTGTGACTGGAATCATTACTCATTTAGATTCCATCATAGTACTCTCTCGCTCACAAGCAGGCAAAGGCATTTATCCTGCCGTAGATCCCCTAGCTTCCAAGAGCCAATTTATGGATAAAATCCTATTGGGCGAGCGACATTATTCCATTGCCCAAGCTGTACGAGAACACCTGGAATATTATCAAGAATTAGAAGACATGATTTCTATGATGGGAATTGAAGAGCTTTCTCCTAAAGACCGTGCTATCGTGTTAAGAGCACGCAAACTGCAACGCTACCTTAGCCAACCCTTTCATGTCACAAAGCAACAAACAGGCATTGAAGGGAAGTCGGTTTCATTAGAACAAACATTAACCGATTGCGAATCGCTCCTAAGAGGCGATTACGATGAGTTTTCAGAAGAAGAGTGTTACATGATAGGTGCCATGAATAAAGGGAGATAACGACTGACATGGAGCTTTTTACTATCCATCTTAAGAGTGCCACACAATATGAAACAAGGGATAGGGTAGTTAGTTTTGTTGGCGAAGACCACTCTGGGCAATTTGGGATTTTAGCTCATCATGGCCGAATGATGACGTGTTTAAAATTTGGTTTGGCCTGGTTTCGTTATGAGAATGATGAGACTGAATACTTAGCCTTACCAGGAGCGGTGGTTTATTTCATTGATAATCAATTGCATATCGCGACTAGACATTATGTACGCCATAAAGATTACCAAGCCATACAAATGGCGATAGAGGAAGAATTACATTGGGAAGAAAACAATCTATCACGTATCAAAGAAAGCTTACATCGTTTAGATGAAGAAATGTTAAAGCGTTTATGGGACTTAAAACGGCAGAATACCTATGGGATTTAAAGATTCGAAAAAGGAGCTTGAACAACAAGTGAAACGGAATGTCCACAAAATCAATGAAGCAAAAAAGGGAAAATCTACTTTATTAGCCCAAACGGTTTACTTGGGTACTTTAGGCTTTGTTTTTGTTTTACCCATCATTGCAGGAGCCTATCTCGGGGTTTGGCTCGATGAAAAGATAAAAGGGTATTCCATTAGTTGGACCATCAATTTAATCATCGTCGGTGTGATTATTGGCGCCATTAACGTGTATCTTTTAATTAAGGATTAACTGTGGGAGAAGAAGGATTCTTAGCGCACTTCGCCTTTTCAATCGGTGGGCTACCCATCACACAGAGCGTATTGACCACGTGGTTCATTATGATGGCCTTATTCCTTTTGGCATGGAGTTCTACTCGAAAACACTCTCTCCTACAACCAAGCACTTATCAAGTCATTTGGGAGGGCGTTTTGAGCACCATGTATGATGCGATGAACGAAGTATTGCCTCAACACGTTGAACAGATATTTCCTTTTGTAGCCACCTTATGGATTTTTATCCTTGTTTCCAATTTAATCGGTGTTATTCCAGGTTTTTATTCACCAACGGCTGATTTATCTGTGACGGCGTCACTTGCGATGATTACTTTTTTATCGGTACACTGGTTTGGAATTCGTGCCGAAGGATGGCGAGATTATTTGAAACATTTTATTAAGCCAACTCCTTTTTTGTTGCCTTTTCATTTGATAAGCGAAATATCTCGAACATTCGCATTGGCAGTCCGATTGTTTGGTAATATCATGAGCTTGCAATTAACCGCCTTGATTGTCCTCATGATTGCCGGATTTTTAGCCCCTATTCCAATCCTCATTTTACATATTATTGAAGCCATCATCCAAGCTTATATTTTTGGCATGCTGGCTTTAATTTATATCGCCGGGGGCATTCAAGCTCATGAACTTAAAAGCCGAGGAGAATCGTTATGAATGACATGAGTTGGTTTAGTTTAGCGTCAACCGTTATTGCAGCAATAGCCATTGCCATAGGAACCATAGGACCGGCACTGGCCATGGGGCGCGCCATTAGTCACGCCCTGGATGCTTTAGCAAGGCAACCTGAGGCTGAAAAATCCATCACGAGAACCTTATTCATTGGTTTGGCCATGATCGAATCATTAGCCATTTATTGTTTGGTGATTGTTTTGATTATTCTCTTTAGAAATCCATTATTGTCTTATTTTGTAACGCAACAGGGATAAAGCCAATGGAACTCTCTTGGACCACTTTTTCATTAGAAATCATTAATTTTCTTATTCTCCTTTGGATTTTGAAACGCTTTCTTTATGCGCCAATACAAAAAACCATGTTAGAACGAAAAAAAAGGGTGCAAGAACAATTAGCGAATGCTGCAACACTGCACGAGGAAGCAAAGCAATTGCAAACAACCTATGAAAATCGTCTTACCGATTGGCAACAAGAGAAAGCAACCCTGCAAAACGAGTGGCATGAGGCAATGGAACAATGGAAATTGGAAGAGAGGCTTCGCTTTGAAACACAATTGAGTCAAGAGAAAGAGCGGATTTTTTCCCATGAAATGCAACGAGCCTCAACCATCATTGAAAACAATGCTAAAGAAGCATTCCTTTTGGCTGGGAAATTTGCTGAAAAGTTGTTAATACCTTTTGCTGATGCGCATCTTGAAGAGAAAATCATCGAAAAAACCATTGAGGAGCTCCATCATTTCCCAGTGGAAAAGTGGCCATGGGGGAATATTATTTCTGAGGAAGAGACCGTTTCCATACAAAGTGCCTACCCCATCAAGGAACACCAAAAGCAGCGACTGCTACAAGCCATTGAACAATTAGTACCTCAAACACTTAAAATCCATTTTACGGAAAATCCAAAGCTTCTAGCCGGATTAACCCTTCAAATGGGTCCGATGTGTTTGCAAGCCAATCTTCGTGATGAATTAAAATTCTTTACAGAGACAAAAAATGAACTGGCCTAACACCCCTTCTTTTCTTGAGAAGCAACGACAACGCCTTGAGAACTATCAGTTTCAAGTCAAGATATCAGAACAGGGAGAGGTGGTTTCTGTGGGAGATGGCATTATCTGGATTAAGGGATTACCTGGAGCCGCTATCGATGAAATTCTTATTTCAGAGGATAATTGTTGTATCGCCATGGTGTTCCATCTCACAGAAAACCTTGTAGGCGCCGTTATGTTGGTACAAACCAAAAAATTAAAGGCAGGCACTCCTATTTTTCCTCTAAAGCGAGTATTGAGTATTCCTGTAGGCGATAAACTGCTTGGACGAGTGATTGATCCATTAGGCAATCCCTTGGATGGTGGCGAGATTCCTCCGTGTGATGAACAAGGATTACTTGATAGGTTGTCGCCACCTATTATTCACCGCGACTTTGTCAGTCGTCCCTTTTATACGGGCAATAAGATTATTGATAATTTAATTCCTATTGGCAAAGGGCAGAGGGAATTAATTATTGGCGACAATGGGCTTGGTAAAAGTTCTCTGGCCATTGATATTGTGATGAATCAAAAAGATAAACAGGTGTATTGTGTCTATGTGTTGATTGGACAAAAGCGTTCCACAGTGAGCACTACCATTCAATTATTAAAAAAAGCCAATGCATTGGACTACACAACTGTTGTGGTGGCCCTTGCAACGGCATTACCTGGATTACTTTATCTGGCCCCTTTTGCAGGGTGCGCCATTGCCGAACACTGGATGAAAAAAGGCTTGGATACCCTGGTGGTCTATGATGATTTGAGTGCCCATGCCAATAGTTACCGTGAGCTTTCCCTTTTACTGCGTAGACCACCTGGACGTGAAGCGTTTCCTGCTGACATTTTTTATCTGCATTCTCGTTTATTAGAGCGCTCAACCTGTCTTTCCCCTGCTATGGGAGGCGGCAGTATGACTGCGTTGCCTATTATCGAAACCAAAGAAGGTGACATTGCGACTTATATCCCTACGAATCTTATCTCAATCACCGATGGACAAATCTTTTTTGATGAATCATTATTCTCTTCTGGATTTCTTCCAGCCATTGATATCACCAAATCGGTCTCACGAGTCGGTGGTAAAGCTCAGCATTTGCAAATTAAAAAAGAAGCCAGTCGAATGAAACTGGATTACATGCAATTTCTTGATTTGGAAATGTTCACTCGCTTTGGGGCAAGGCTGGATGCCAAAATGCAAAAACAAATTCAAAAAGGGCGAATTTTAAGAGAAATTCTGAAACAAGAACGATTTTCACCACTACCTATTGAATTTCAACTCGCATGGCTTGTTGCTTACAATGAGGGTTTCTTTGACGAATTGAATATAGAAGACATCCCCAAAAACCTCAAAAAAATAGAAGAAGAAATAAAACAGAGCAATTGGTCATTGGGCAGCACCCGAGAACAATGGAAAAAGGCTATAAAAGAATGGCTAATGGCATAGAACTGACTCATTATCCATTCCAAAGTAAAGTAATGAGTATCATTTACCACTTGGATGGTTTTATGACTAAGCGAACGAAACTGAAAGAACACCTTCATACCTTAGAGGAAATTGGCAACATCATGACGGCCATGAAAAATCTTTCTTTAATTGAAATTGGCAAAATCACCAAATTTCTTTTCATGCAAGACAATGTCATTAGAACAATTCATGAGGCGAGCAGTGATTTTTTAAGTTTCTATCCTATTTCCCTCATAAATCAACAAGGGAATCACCCGTTAATTTCTATTCTTATCGGCTCAGAACGAGGCTTTTGTGGCCCTTTTAACGATAATTTAATTCATCAGCTGGATGCTCTCAAAAAGCAAAATTCTGAATTGGAGCCAGTACTCATTCTTGTAGGAAATAAACTGACGCTAAAAATGGCTAATGATCCTCGTGTCATGGCAACAATAGAGGGACCCAATGCTATTGAAGAAATTCCAGCCGTGATTTTAAATTTATTACAAACGTTAGAAAAAGTCTTATTACAAAGACATAGGACATTACATTCTTTGCATTGGAATGTTCTCTTCAATGAGGAAGAGCGAAATCAAATTCAAGTAAAAACCTGGCGACCCTTTGAAGAATTTGATCCAAGTCTTGTGAATCATTTTTCTATACCACCCATTTTAAATTTACCCCAAGACCAGTTTTTCTCTGACTTGGTAGAACATTATTTACTTGCCATGTGTTATTCGATTTTTTATCAATCGTTTTTTGCGGAGAATCATCAAAGACTTTTTCATTTAAACCAGGCATTAGATCGCCTAGAAAATAAAAAAAATTCATTAAACAATCGTCTCAATTTACTGCGCCAAGAAGAAATTACTGAAGAAATTCAGAATATTTTGCAAAGCGCGGAAGCGATTATTGGCCAGGAACTCACTTAAAAATACGAGGTAAACAAGTAACACCGCCTCTTTATGAGGTCGTTTTCTTATACAGGTTACAGACGACTATTAGTTTCAACTGCCCTAGTTTCGTTTCTCCACGACATAAAGCCTTATATTTTTCCTGGCCCGAAATCGCGATGAGTTCGAGAGCGATTTGGTTGAGTTTGGCTAATCAATGGAATTAATTACTACATGAATTCATAGTCATCCCTTTTGAGTCATTGGAAATTTGTTACAGAATATGGGATAAACTAATATTAGATTGGAAAACAATAATTTCAGTTCAAAATACAGAATGTCTTTTAGCGAATAAGAAAGACTTTCTTGAGGACTGTTTCACTTAAACCATTTCATGAATTGACATTTTAAGTGAGCTTTGGAGGAAGAGGATGCCGTTTCAATACATTAAAAAAGGATTTGCTCCGCTTCGATTTTTTCAAAAAGGGTTAGTTTATTGCATGTTGGCGGTGACCTTTCTTACTTTTGCACAACCCTCAACGGAAGAGCATGCCGCACATCATCAAGGAGGAAAAGAGAAAGAAGGCGGAGGAATGAGTGGCATGATGAAAAACATAGGTACTCCCTCTCAGGAGCTTTACCCCTCTTTGATGAATTTACCCACACTATCCCCAGAAAAACGCATTGCAATTCAACAAATGGCACACCAACGCATAACATCGGGTATTGCGCTCATGAAAGGTGGACTTGGCGATCTGGTGTTGGCGTCTCGCAATAACGATTACTCTAACATGCAGAATGCTCTAGAGAAATTACGTGAAGGGATTGCCCAATATGAAAGTGGGCTGGCAGCACTTCGTGCGCTTGCTGAGGGAAAAAATCCGCACTACATCGCATTACAGTGGTTTAAACGGGAAATGAATCTCCTTCCAAGTGCTCCTCAAGCCAATCATATCTTAGGTGGTCCTTTTTTTCATTTAACGATTATAGGCCTATTTATCCTGTTTTTTTTAGTCATGATTTGGATGTATTTTTTCAAAATGAAAAGGTCCGCTGCATTGCTTGATCGTTTAATAAGACAAAATACGTCTACTTCTTCGGACGCATCACACCCCTCTGCAAAAGCAGCTGAACCAACATCTTCATTAGCATCAGTTGAATCCAACGGCACAACTCAAATTTCTGAAGCACCGTCGGAAACCGCATCAACCTCCCCTCCTAAATGTCTCATTCCTAAATTTCCAGTCATGAGATCATTAACCGAACCGGAAGAGAAGTGGGAAGGAAAACTCCGCGTTTGTCGTATTTTTCAAGAAGCCCCAGGAATAAGAACATTTCATTTGGCGTCACAACATCAGGTGGCTTTACCATTTACCTATTATCCTGGCCAGTTCATTACGCTCACCGCAGTGATTAATGATAAAACAGTAAGGCGCAGTTATACCATGGCCTCGACACCGACCCAATTACATTATTGTGCCATCACGGTAAAGCGAGAAGAACAAGGCTTGTTTTCTCGTTATTTGCATGATGAAATTAAGGAAGGCGATCTTCTTGATGTGATGGGGCCCAATGGTAAATTTACTTTTACTGGCGAAGAAGCAAAAAGCATCGTACTGATTTGTGGAGGGGTTGGCATTACTCCGATGATGGGTATCATACGCTATCTTACTGATATTGGGTGGCACAATGAGATTTATTTGCTTTACTGTTGTCGCACAACCGTTGATTTTATCTTTCGCGAAGAATTAGAACATCTTCAGGAAAGATACCCTAATCTCCATGTTTATGCTTCGATGCTGCGTTCAGAGGGAACCATTTGGATGGGCTTACAAGGTATGTTTACCAAGAATATCATCAGCTATCTTGTCCCCGACATTGCCTCTCGTCGTATTCATGTTTGTGGTCCTCCTGCCATGATGGACGCGGTACTGGATATCTTGAAAGAACTTAACGTACCAAACGACTTGATTGTAACGGAAGCGTTTGGGCCGGAAAGAAAACCTGAAATAACACAGGCAGACTTTGACTTCATCAAAGCAGATGCTCGTGCGATGGTTTCTTTTAGAAAATCCAACAAAACAGTTCCGATTTTGCCAAACCACACACTACTTGAAATAGCCGAAGCAAACAGTATTGCTATTGATAATGCCTGTAGAACTGGTCAATGCGGATTATGTAAAGTGACATTGCTGTCAGGAGAGGTGACCATGGCTTGTGAAGATGCCCTTTCAAAGGAAGACAAACAACAGGGGCTTATCTTGGCCTGTCAGGCAAAAGCCACCCAAAATATTGAGGTGGATGCTTAATGAACGCGCCAGGACGTATGATGGTTTTAGGCTTGGTATTGTTAATGCTTATCACGTGGCTAGGCTTTACAGTCCATGTGTCTCCTCGATTTGCAGGGAGTTTTTGGGGTGGGGTTTTTGGCGTTAGTGGCTCAATATTGATGCTGATTCCACTATTCTATGTCTTTATTAAGCGCATTTCATTTTTGAAGAATTGGGTAACGCAGTATGTCTCCATGAATACCCTGTTGTCCTGGCATATTTACACAGGCATTATTGGTTCTATTTTAGTCTTGATTCATACAGGGCATAAATTCAATGGCGCTCTGGGTATAGCCCTTACTGCAATGACACTCATCGTCACTATCAGTGGTTTTATTGGTCGTTATCTCATGGGCTTTATTACTCATGAAATAGATGAAAAAAAGGCCATACTGATGGGATTGCAAAGGCAATATCAAATCGTTGCCCAAGAATTGAAATCGAGCACATACTCCAATCAGAAAATCGGGAAATTAAGTCTTATGAGAGCGCGCTTCCTTCTATGGTTGCTTGAAGACACCGTATTTGATAGTCATTTAATAAAATCTTCAGAGGTACGTGCTTTGTCTTTAGCAGAAACCATATCTGAGCTTGAATACGCCATCCGTTTTCATGAGCACTTCAAACGCGTATTTCAAAAATGGTTAACGTTTCACATTATTACAGCACTGGCATTGTATGTTCTGCTGGGTCTACACGTGTGGTCCGGAATTTATTTTGGATTAAGGTGGTTTCGATGAAGCTTAGCTGGGCTACACTGGTTGCCCTTATTGTTTTAGCGACGCTGTCTTTTGTCGCCTATTATACGTCTTATCATGGGGATGAGAGCAGCAGCTTGACTAGCGTGACAGAGTGGCAAAGAATGGCTAGTCCCGGAGAGCTTTCCAAGGCTCACTCTTTTCTTAGTCACAACTGTAATGCGTGTCATACTCCAGTAAAAGGGGTTGAGGCAGTAAACTGTATTGCATGCCACGCCAACAACGAGTCTCTTTTAAAACGCCAACCCACCTCATTTCATGCCAACATTGGCAGTTGTGTCGAGTGTCATACAGAACATCAGGGTAGCAAGACACGCATAACTCACATGGATCATAATGCGCTGGTTTCGTTAGGACTTCAGCAAATCCAATTTTTTTCAAACTCAGATGATGAAGAAGAACGATTGATTATTGAACAGGTTACGCTCTTTCTAGAGCAGAATGAATCCAAAAAGCCAACGTTACTGGCAAACCCCCATTTATCGACTCAAGAACTTACTTTACGGTGTGCCTCTTGCCATCAAAACAAAGACAAGCACTTTAAATTATTTGGTGACGATTGTTCTGCTTGCCACGAAACGGCTCATTGGAGCATTCCTGAGTTTAGACACCCTTCCCCTCGCTCAATGGATTGTGCTCAATGCCATCAAGCCCCACCAAGCCATTATATGGAGCATTTTCATATGATCTCAAAAGTGGTTGCTGGCAAGCCACATGCTCGTGTTGATCAATGTTTTCTTTGTCATCAAACCACTTTGTGGACTGATATTAAAGGCGTTGGGTTTTATAAGCATCATTGATGGGTATAGGCTTAAAGTTCTAATGCAGTTAATTCACTGAAATTCAACCAGGATAATTTTCTTTGTAGAACTAGCTTGAAAACAGTTTAGGAATAAAGGCCGGAGTTTTCTGTGCATAGTGTTGGTATTCTTCCCCAAACTCCCTAAGAGTTTCCTCTTCTTCTTTATGCGCCAGTTTCACATACATGATGACCAGTATAGGAAACATGATTAAGGTCAGAATGGTTGGCCATTGCAGTAAGAAACCAATCATCACCAGAATAAATCCATCGTATTGCGGATGGCGAATTTTAGCATAAAGTCCTGTCGTGGCTAATTGATGATTCTTTTGAGCGCGATAAAGAGTACCCCAGGCTGATGCAATCACCCAAAGACCACCGATGATGAACACAAAACTTAAGATATGAAAGACATCAAAATGGGGATCTCCTTTCAAGCCAAATAGAGTATGTAGTAAATGGCCACTGTCATGACCGTACAAATCAACTCCAGGATAATATTTAGAAAGCCATCCTGACAATAAATAAATGGTTAAAGGAAAACCATACATTTCAGTAAAATAAGCAGCCACAAAGGCAGAGAAAGCCCCAAATGTGCGCCAATCTCGCCCTGCCTTAAATGTGGTGGTAAAACTATAGGCAAACAGAATGAAAATGACTGAATTAACAATAACTAATGACCAAAAACCATAAGCATAAGCAGTATGTTCCATTTCGATCAATCCTTATTCTCAGAAGAATCGTTGTCCTCGTTATCCGATTTATGGTGATGGTCCTCTCCATGCTTTCCATGTCCTTTGTGCATAAAAAGATGCATCAATGGACAGAGTAAGACTAGGAGCACCAAAGGCGAAGCTCCTAGAAAGCTTGCTATGTGCGCACCATGCTCTACAATCAAGTAATAGCCAATAATCCCAATAATGACGATGGCCACCAAGCCAGAAGGAGAACTCCAAAAGCGCTTCTCGTTTTGTGGTTTTGGTGGCCTCGGGTGATGCCCAAATGCAGGCGACATGATGTGTCCTCCTTTGACTCATTAATCTAATTAGTATAGTCCATTCTTATAAAGGATTGCGCCAGTAATGTATAACCCGAAATGCCTCAAAACATGTTCAAAAATTGAATAATTATTATGCCTTGTCTATAATTAAAGCGATAAATGTTAGATTTATAATAGTTTAGAATGGCATAATCACATCCTTTACAAGGAGCAGTGTATGTGGACTTTAAAGATGTTGAAGCTGTTTGTTGCTGTAGCAGCTTTGGCAGGTTCAACTGCTGTAACTGCTGCCTTTGATACCTCAATCAAAAATGATTCACAATTAGGTTCTATGATATTGGCTGCCAATGTACCTCATGCACCTCACTGGACACCTCATGGTGGACATGGCCGGTGGCATTGGAATGGACATCGATGGCATTGGATTCAATATCACCAAAATTGGCATCATAACTGGCATCAAAATTGGCACCAACAAAATTGGCACCAACAAAACTGGCAACATGGTGGACATGGTGGGCATTAAGAGTGGGAAGTTCACTCCCAAATCTTGATGAGTGAGTAAAGGTCTTAGCATTTTGTTAAGAAGGGTTTGTTGTGCCAAATATAACCAGCCATATAAGTCAGTCACCGTCATAAAGATGGAGGAGGGATGCCCTCTTCCTTGGGAAGAATAAGCCTAATATTCCAATCAACAAGCCAGTTCATTGATATGAGATAATGTCCATCCTTGATGGACTAATATCATGAATTAGACTATATTATTCTTATGAATTCCAAATAAGACAGTTGATCAGTACTTTTATGGGTTTTACTTTCTTAAAAAAGAACAGCAACCCCTAAAGTAACGGTGTCTTGAGTAGTGGGCTCTCCCTGGCTTTGAAGAATCCTCTTAAGAGTCCCATACTCTTTATCATGCTCGTACTCTGTAAAAATACTAAGCCCTGGCTTAAGACGATAATAAGGTCTAATGATGTAACGCATTTGATTTAAACCATTGCCAATCTCATTCTTAACTACGGTGTGAGTGGCCAGAATGCTACGGATCCCCGTTAGGAAGAAGAAGTTATTGGTCAGCTGGGTAGCTCGCGCTAACTGAATGTCAAACTTAACACTACCATCACGGTAATAGGTTCTAATGTTGGTATCAATGTAATAAGGCATCACCCCTTCAATACCAATACCGGGTTGCCAATAAGGTCCTCCCGGGCGATAAAAATAATTGACCCCACCTTTAATGGCCCAAAATTGACTGATCAAATGCCAATAGAACACATCGATGTCTGCATTTTCAACAGCTCCTTTATAAATTTCCGCATCCTCAGTATACAGCTGAAGCTTGTTGTAATCTGGGCCATAGAGTCCTCTAAAAGACATTTCCTGAGCATTATGAAAAGGGTCTTCACCCAGTTCGATATAGTTTGCGCGATAGAAGCCTTGATGATGCCCTGCAGGGTGTTTGATGAGTGACGCATCCAGTGGCATGACTTCGTCTTCTCTTACGATAGGTCGATTGATATAGGCTTGTTGAAAAGCGTAATTCTCTGGCTTTCGAGTCCCATTGGCAATCTCTATGATGGTGGTGTATTGAAATACCCGCGCCATACCCGCCGTCATGTGCAAAAGATGATGGCAATGGAAAAACCATTGGCCACTGGCCTCCGTATCAAAATCAGCAACGGCAGTGGCGCCTGGAGCGACCTCAATAGTATGCAATAAAGGATCGTAAGCCCCATGGCCATTGCGTAAAATAAACCAATGGCCATGAATATGCATGGGGTGACGCATCATCGAATTATTGGTAAAAATAATCCGATAGCGCTTTCCTGGCTCAATCAGAATCGGTTTGGCCTTGTATTCCGGTAGGCCATTAATAAACCAGATATAACGGTCCATGTAACCAAACAATTCCATTTTAATAATCCCATCGACGGGTTTATTCGGATTGTTGGTTTTCACTGCTCCTTTTAACTCTTGATATTTGGTTCCTAAAGTAGTGGCCTTTGTAGAATCAGGTGGCTCTATCTTATCGCCGATGATGGTCGGCTCAATAGGCATCTGCATATTCATAGAATCATTCATCGACATGCCATGCTCCATAGGCATATCAGGCTTCATTTTCATATCTGCAGACATGTCGCTGTAATTAGCAGAGTGAGCCATTTTTTTGCCCATGGACCCTTGTGTTGAAGAAGAATGCTTTGGCATCGAATGAGACGATTGAGTAGAGTTAGGCCTCTTATTGTTGTTCATTGTGCCATGATTCATGCCCGGCATGTCCATACTCTTCATCGAGGTCAATGAGGATTTGGATTTCATTGAGGGTAAGGAGTGAACTGAATGATTTGATAAATTGTCCATTTTCTTTTGGGAAGTCATGGAGGCCCTGGAGTGATTAGCACTTTGCGAACTCATTGTTTTAGAATGCGAAGGCATGGTCATTGATGGTTTCATCGCCGTTGATGATTTATTTTTGCTCATCAAACCATGCGGTTGGTTTCTATCCATCGCCCCGCCATTCATAGACTTCATCATGTTGGCCATCATCTCTCTTGTGACAGGAAGTGGTTCAGGAAAAGGAGTCACCTGCTGATAGTTGACGGCTTGGTTAGAGTTGGTCACTAAGGCTCCATAGGCTTTGCCCAGGGTGTCAATCGACTCGGCATAAATAATGTAAGGTTTGTTTTTTTGAATTGTAACCAGGATATCATAGGTTTCACCCGGTGCAATCCAAAAATCCTCAATGGGATAAGGTGTCACATCATTTCCCTGGATGTGCACCATTTCCACTTTGGCATCAGGAATTTTGACACGATAGATGGTACTTGCTCCCGCGCCAATGAAGCGTAAACGCACAGTATCCCCTACCTTCACAGGAGCTGTCCAGGGATGAGATTTAGGCTGACCATTTAATAAATACGCATCGTACGCCACGTCACTTAAATCATAGATGCTCATGCGCATTTGTTGCATCATTTTGTAATCAGCGATTAACTTTTTGCGCTCTTCAGGAGAGGCTTTGCGATAATCATGAAGAAATTTCATAAGAGAGGGTTGTAGGGGAAATCGAGGACCGTAATAATCACCGTCTTTTTTTAAATTCGCAAGCACTTGTTCGGCGGGTGTGTTGCTCCAATCGGATAACACCACCACATAATCTTTGGTGTAGTGGTAGCTTGGTGGGTGTGGTGGGTCAATAATAAAAGTCCCATACAAACCTTCTTGCTCTTGAACCTTGGCATGGGCATGATACCAATAGGTCCCCCTTTGATAAAGCTTAAAGCGATAATGGAACACCCCTCCTGGGGGAATTGGCTTTTGACTCACCTCGTCCACCCCATCCATTTGCCAAGGGACTAAAAGACCATGCCAATGAATAGATGTTCCCTCATCCAAATGGTTATACACATTGATGGTGACATCATCTCCTTCTTTAAAATGTAACGTAGGCGCCGGAATTTGCCCATTGACGGCAATGGCACGCCGGGGTTTGCCTGCAAAATTTACCGTTTTATAAGCAACCACCAAATTGACGATATGCTTTGCTCCGCCTGTCATGGTGAGGGGCTTCACTGTACTAATGGGTTGCTTTTTAGACGGTTGTTGTTCCGTTTTGTATTTCACAGGTTTGGGTTGAGACGGTGTTGCCTTGGGAGAGGTGAGTGTTTGTGTTGAAACATTGTGTTGCTTATGCTGGGCAAACAAAGCAGAAGAACTGAACAATAAAAAGGAAAAAATAAAGAAATAGTTCCTTACTGAACAACGCAAGTCCTTTTGTAACATGTTTCCATCCTTCTATGACAATCGTATTAATGCGGCGATACCGTCTTTTCTGCTTTGACAGGCAGAACACCATACCCATAGCGATAGACTAATTCCCCTCCATACCAAGCCGTTGTGAGTAACAGCACTTGGAGAATGAACAACGCCATTAAGAAGGTCAGAGTCGGTTTTTGGCCTTTAATATAACGCCAAATTGACCAAAAAGCCATAAGTACAATAGCACTCGCTGTAGCGAGTGCCCAGTTGCGGTGAATCACTTTTGCTGCATGCAGCAGAGCGCCATGTTTTACCGTATAAAAAGCATAAAACCCAGCTGACACGGTGGTAATCACGCTCAATGCGCCTAACCATAAACACCAACGAGCCACTATTTCAAATTCGACAACAAACAAACTCCTGTTCCATCGGCTATAAGAGGCCAAATAGATGACGGCATAAAGAATCACTGAAACGGTGAATAAAGCTACTGTAAAATGAACAAAAATGGGGTGCCAATTAGGTATAATTTCTATCATGGTCGATGCTTTCCTTATTCCAGTTTGGGGAACCAACATCCCCCTCACCCTTGATTTCCCTATAAAAAATACCCCATTCTAATGGACATGCTATGGATGCCTCTTTTATTCCTTACTCTTGTCAATTAAATGGTTATGCGCCATGCTAAAGGTTGGCTATGGAAATAGCAACAATAAACCAGATTGTTTCTAAAGGAATGGCTATGAATGCGAAAGATAGTTTTGTAGAGAAGGAGCACGAAGAAAAAACAAGGGAGGCTACCCCTCTTCTTGATGAGAAAAAACGTCATGAAATCATGGAATTAGAGAATAAGATTGACCTTGATGACGAATTTTATGCCATACGCTCTGTGAATTAACGTCCTCGCACGTTAATCGGGGTCTTTATAGAGCGCATCAAACCAATTTGCCATCAAATCATTACGCATTATTCTGACCGATTCCAACGAATCCCTTATCATTTGTGCCCAAGCATGCTCTGTTTTTTTAAAGTAATTGTTCTCTGCTGCCATTCGGCGATTAGCATGAATGGGTGGGGCTAATAGTTCCATTGCTTTCATCAGCGGATTCACTTTTTCAGAAAAAACATAGCGACTCATGCGCATGGGATGAGTTTTCTCAAGCCACCAGGATAAGAAAGGATTACTTAAGCTTCGCACCCAGGGTTGCGTTGTTTTTTGGTAAATCGAATCATTGGCTTCAGATGTTTGACGAACCTTGTCAAACGGCTGGGTGGAATGACTTGTGCAAAGTTCTGTGAGTTCGCGCTCTTCAAAACGCACATGATATTGTTCTTTACTGCAATCGAGATCACCCGTTGGGTTAATAATCATCATTTCATAAAGCCCTGGCTGCAATTGCTCAATGGCATCACGATGCTCTAGAATAGCGCGATGGTGCAAGCGAACGACTTTGACTGAGACAAAAATCCCTAAATGCCCTATGGAGGGGTGAAGAAGATAAACAATCCGCTGTTTGGCTTCCTTCAATGCTTGCGTAGTAGGATAAATAGTTCTTATCCAATGCAAAGCCTGCCTCGGTGGTGTAATTTGATCACCTTGGGAAGCAAAGAGAACAATGGGACTTTGAATGCGTTTCAAATCGTAAACACATCCTTTATGAATCTGCATTTCACCGCGCTCTAGTTGATTACCAATAAAAAGATTATTCACTGTGGCCATTATCTCTTCTTGGCTAAATTGGTAAAAACCATTCCACCAGCGTTCAAATTCTAAAAATCGCTCCCGCCCCTCATCGATTTCATCAAATAAACCATAATATTTATCCCAAATCGCTGTGGTTGGATTGAGCAATTCAAAATTAGAGACCAACCACGCCCCATCCAATACCCCCTCCTTTAAATCCGATAGAAAGCGGGCACTCCAGGCACCACCCAAGAGTCCCCCTAATAATTGCATGGGGTTGGCTTCTTCTTCACTGTTTGACCAATAAGAAACCGGTGAGCCATTCATGACCGTCAAATCAACGGTTCCTACACAATCAGAAGCCAATAAGGCAAGCATCCAACCGGCTTGACAATTACCATAAAGAATGGGCGATTTGCCTTCATGCCAAGTTTGGACATTTTCAACAAAATGGCGCAAAGTAATCAGGACATCAGCGAGCGCTTGATGCGGAACAGGGTTAGGATAAAAAATAACAAAGTACACGGGATGACCACTATGAAGTGCAATGCCCACTTCAGAGTCCCGCTTGAAACCACCAATCCCTGGACCATGGCCTGATCTGGGATCAATGATAATGACCGGATGAGCATGAGGATCAAAACACTCTTCAAAACAAACATCGCCGACTTCAAGAATTTTAACTAAGGCATAATTCGTTTTGGGCTCTAATGATTTCCCATCCAGGACTAATTCGTATTTAAAATTAAGCAGTGGTGGCAACCCTTGTTGTTCGTGCTCCATCATATTATTGGCACGTTCACGCAAAGCATCCAAAAACAAAATAGAACGCTGCCAACAATCCAGTTGATAAGAAAAAAAATCACGCCCCATTTGATAAGGCGAGTCGATGTTTTGCTTGTCCATGCGTTACCACCATCCTGAATAATCAACCTCTTTATTTATTTTGGACCAGCGGAGGGACTTTTACAAAAGTTTTCGATCAATTGGATTCCTGCTATTTAAAGACAACTCCTTTTCAATTCTTTTGAGGGGCTTGATGTGTACGTCTGAAAAGTTTTGTAACAATAAATTAGATTAAATACAATCTAGAATGATTAATATAATTTCGAATTAATCGGTTCAACGGATATTGAAACTATAAAACATCTTTTTGGTAATAATAAAGGTGTTAGAACCCTTTGAAAATGGAATTGGCGGGTTAAATTTTGTGCTATGATTTACTATATTTTATTGAATATAAGCTTAAGCCAAGGATATCGGCTATGAATGAACTAGAAAAGGAATGCTGTCCTAAGAAAATTCTATTAACTCCGCAGGAAGAATCTCCAGAAGGTTTAGATTCTTGTTGTGTACCCAGTGATGTGGGTGTTTCAGATAATTTCTTTGCTTTTTTTGGTCAGTTATTTCAAGCAAATCTTGCTAAATGGACTGCGGGGATAAGTCCTGCAGCGATAGGTTCTTCTTATTCCACCTGGCTTTGGCAATTAGCACAATCCCCGGAAGTATTATGGGAATTGGCCTTTTATCCTGTCTTTCATGCCAATGACTGCATTAATAATATCATTTGTGTCGAGCGTGCTGCTGATGGTAAAGACGTGCGTTTTAAAAAAGACAGCTGGCAGCCTATGCCTTGGCGTTTATATGCGGAAGGGTTCCTGCAGGTGGAGGATTGGTGGCGACGTGCCACGACCAAAGTTCCTGGTCTACCCAAACAGGTGGAGCGCACCGTTTCATTCTGGGCACGACAATATCTTGATGCCCTATCCCCTTCCAATTTCGTGTGCTCTAACCCTGATTTATTTCATGAAGCCATTCGCACTGGGGGACTTAATCTCATTCATGGCGGCCAAATTGCATTTGAAGACTGGGTAGAAAAGCTAACAGGCGCGCTTCCTACAGGTTCTGAACATTTTATCCCAGGTAAACAAGTGGCTATTACCCCAGGGCGGGTGGTATTTCAAAATCATTTAATTGAATTGATTCAATACGAAGCTCAAACTAAAACCGTGTATAAAGAGCCGATATTAATCCTGCCTGCCTGGATTATGAAATACTATATTCTTGATTTATCTCCCCATAATTCCTTGGTGAAGTGGCTTGTTAGACAAGGGCATACCGTATTCATCATTTCCTGGCGCAATCCAGATAAAGAAGACCGTGATTTAGGAATGGATAATTATTATCGCCAAGGGGCCATGGCTGCGATTGATGCCGTGTCAGCTATTCTACCCAAAATAAAAATTAATCTGATGGGTTATTGTTTAGGTGGCACGTTAGCCCTGATTACGGCAGCAGCGATGGGAAGAGATAAGGATGAACGCTTAAATAGCCTCACCCTTCTTGCAGCTCAAGGGGATTTTACTGAAGCAGGGGAATTAATGCTCTTTGTTACTGAAAGCCAAGTGGCTTTCCTTAAAAACATGATGGGAGAACAAGGATATCTTGATACCAAGCAAATGGCAGGTTCGTTTCAAATGTTACGCGCTTACGATTTGATATGGTCCAAAATGGTTCAAGACTACATGAAAGGGATGCGGCGTGGGATGATTGATTTAACCGCTTGGAATGCGGATGCCACCCGAATGCCTTATAAAATGCACAGTGAATACCTTGAAAAACTGTTCTTAAAGAACGATTTTGCCGAAGGGCGCTTTACGGTTGAAGGAAAGCCTGTGGCTGCTGAAAATATTCAGTTGCCCGTTTTTGCGGTGAGTACTGAAAAAGACCACGTAGCACCCTGGCAGTCGGTGTATAAAATTCATCTCATGACCGAAGGGGATGTCACGTTTGTCCTGACAGGTGGTGGGCATAATGCAGGGATTGTGAGTGAACCGGGTCATCCTGGGCGCTCTTACCGCGTCCATGAGCACAAGAAAGGGGATGCTTATCTCAACCCCGCGAGTTGGCTTGAGATTGCAGAAAAACGAGAAGACTCTTGGTGGCGAGAATGGCATGACTGGTTAGTGCAGCAATCCACCACAAAGCGTTTTTCACCACTCACACTGGATATGTCACTACCTGCTGCTCCAGGGACTTATGTGCTGCAGAAATAGAAGGAAACAAGGATGGGCAAGGAGTATCTGGAGAATGTGGTCTTTGATGAACTTGCTGTGGGTCGTCAAGCGAGCCTAAGCAAGACTCTGACTCAAGATGATATCAATTTATTTGCTGCCATGTCTGGCGATGTGAATCCGGCGCACGTGGATCTCAAGTTTGCTAAAAGCGATATCTTCCACGGCATCGTCGGTCATGGCATGTGGTCTGGTTCACTCATTTCCGCACTCCTTGGCACTGTTTTACCTGGGCCGGGCACGATTTATCTAAAGCAGGATATTGAATTCAGAAAACCAGTGCGTTTAGGCGATACCATCACCATTACTGTGATTGTTAAAAACAAGCACACTGATAAACCCGTTGCTATTTTTGATTGCAAGGGTGTTAATCAGCGCGGAGAAACGGTCATCGAGGGATTAGCAACCGTGCTTGCGCCAACTGAAAAAATACGGGTGGCACGGACCCAACTACCCCATATTGAAATTCATAGACATGATCGTTTCGAGGCCATAATCAAAGCGTGCCGTTGCATGGGTGCTATCCGCACGGCCATTGTGCATCCGGTTAGTGCTAGCTTAATGGAAGCAGTGAACGATGCGGCAAAAGCTGGGCTTCTTAATCCCATATTAGTGGGGCCTTTGGCCAAAATGAAGACAGCAGCCCGTGAAGCCAATATTAATTTATCACAGTGGGAAGTTATTGATACGGAGCATAGTGATGCAGCAGCAAACAAAGCTGCTGAATTAGCAGCCTCTGGAGAAATTGACGCCATTATGAAAGGTTCACTAAGCACCCATGAATTAATGGCGGCTATTGTGCCCACGACATCTGGTTTACGTACCCAACATCGAATCAGTCACGCCTATGTCATGGATATCCCTTCCTACCACAAACCGCTCATCATTACGGATGCAGCGATTAATATTGCCCCTACTGCCACCGACAAAGCGGATATTTGCCAAAACGCTATTAATCTTTGGCGAGTATTATTTGGCGAGGATAAAAAGCCCAAAGTAGCTATCCTTGCCGCTATCGAAACCGTCAACCCTAAGATGCAAGCTACCGTAGATGCCTCTATTTTGTGCAAAATGGCTGACCGAGGACAGATAAATGATGGCATTCTTGACGGTCCCTTGGCTTTTGATAATGCAATTAACAAGGAGGCAGCCAAAGAAAAAGGAATCCTTTCTTCTGTGGCAGGAGACCCGGATATTCTTTTGGTTCCTGACATCGAATCTGGGAATATTTTGGCCAAACAATTGACTTTTCTAGGCCATGCGGATGCTGCCGGAATTGTTTTGGGTGCTCGTGTTCCAGTCATTCTGGTGAGCCGAGCCGACTCACTGCGAACGAGGCTTTTTTCATGCTCACTGGCTGTTAAACTGGCGGCAGCTCGAAAGAAAGGACGAATCAAATGACCCAAGTACAAGCAGCCAGTATCCTTGTGATTAATGTGGGCTCTTCCAGCGTCAAATTTCAGCTTTTCTCCAGGCAATCCAACCCGCAGCTTTTAGTTCAAGGAAAAGTTTCTGATATTGGCGAGAGCCCTTCTTTTATAGCTAGCGATTCAATACCAAGTCTCGGCAATACAGAGGTTGATAAAAAAAGGCTTTCTGACGAGTGTACGCATGAAGAAGCTTTATGTCTTATTTTGAACTGGATTAAGGATTGGAGTGAACAATGGCAAGTAACTGTGGTTGCTCATCGCATTGTCCATGGTGGATCCCTCTTTAAAAACAGTATCGTAATCAACCCAAATGTCATGCAGAAATTATGGGAATTAGCCCCATTAGCTCCTTTACACCAACCACATAATTTGAAAGCCATTGAGCTCATCAGCGCGCTGAAACCAGAGGTACTTCAAATTGCTTGTTTTGATACAGCGTTTCATGCCCATCATGAGGCTTTGTTCACCGAGTATGCATTGCCACAAAAAATAAGGGAGCAAGGTATTCGTCGCTATGGGTTTCATGGATTATCTTATGAATGGATTGTTCACACCTTGCAACGCTATGAGCCGTCATTAGTTGAGGGACGGCTTATTGCGGCTCATCTCGGCAATGGAGCGAGTTTGTGTGCAATACGCAATGGAATAAGCGTTGATACGACGATGGGCATGACAGCCTTGGATGGGTTACCCATGGGAACTCGTTGCGGGAGCCTTGATGCCGGTGCTGTGACATTTATGATGCGTCATTTAGGATTGTCTTCTGATGAGGTTGAGCATCTTCTTTACAATGAATCTGGACTTCTTGGTTTATCAGGCTTAAGCAATGATGTTAAAACCTTGCAAGACAGTACGGATGTCAGGGCTCAATTTGCACTAGAGTATTTCTGCCTCAAAACTTCCCAATTCATGGGGATGATGGCAGTAACCCTAGGTGGGGTTGATGGCATCGTGTTTACGGGCGGTATTGGTGAGAATTCAGCCTTTGTGCGAAGCACTGTCTTGCGTCATTTGAAATTTCTTAAGCCTTTTGAAACACGAGTTGTTGCGGCCAATGAAGAGCGCATGATGGCACTTCATGCCATGTCGCTTCTTGAACATCAAGCGGGAGTAAAAACTGATGGAGAATAAAAAAGGATTGATTGTTGGCATTGCCAACGAGCACTCCATTGCTTGGGGTTGTGGCAAAGTGTTACATGAAGCGGGGGCTGAACTAGCTATCACTTATCAGAATGAGAAAACCAAGAGTTATGTGCAGCCTTTGGCTGAAAAAGTGTCATCTCCCATTGTTATGCCCTTAGACGTGACGGATAAGGCACAATCTGATGGCCTATTTCAGAAAATAAAAGACTGCTGGGGTCGTCTTGATTTTGTTATCCATGCGATTGCCTTTGCACCAAAAACTGATTTACAAGGTCGTGTTGTCGATTGCTCGAAAGACGGCTTCATGATGGCGATGGATATTTCTTGTCATTCGCTCATTCGGTTGGCAAAAGCCGCTGAACCATTGATGGTAGATGGCGGGAGTATCATTACCATGAGTTATTATGGGGCCGAAAAAGTTGTAAAAAATTACAATCTAATGGGGCCAGTCAAAGCCGCTTTGGAAACCTCAGTGCATTATCTCGCCATGGAACTTGGCAGTAAAAAAATTCGAGTCAATGCCATTTCTCCAGGGCCAATCAATACTCGTGCGGCATCAGGTTTATCCGATTTTGATAAGCTGATGGAAAAGGCGGCAAAGGAAGCACCCTTGCATCAGCTGGTTACAATAGAGGCCATTGGTGAAGCGGCTTCTTTCTTGGTATCCGATAAAGCCTCATCCATTACTGGACAAGTCCTTTATGTGGATGGCGGCTATAATATCAAGGCCTAATAAACTAAAAGTAGTTCTGCTCCCCAGAATGGCACTTGGTTATTTACATGTATTGGCCACCATTAATGTCAAAATTAGCGCCGGTGATAAAGCCATTTTGTTCATCAGCTAGGAAGGCGACAGTCCGAGCAATTTCTTCAGGGTGCCCTAATCGTCCAACTGGAATTTGGGCAATAATCGACTCTAAAATATCGTCCCTCAGGGAGGCGAGCATCTCTGTTCTAATGTAGCCAGGAGAGACTGTATTCACGGTGATTCCTTTCTTTGCCACTTCTTGCGCTAGACTTTTGGTGAAGCCGTACAGCGCTGATTTACTGGCCGCATAATTACACTGTCCAAACTGACCTTTGCGTCCATTAATGGAGGAAACTGTGATAATACGCCCATAACCATTATCCAACATATTAGATAGCGCGGTTTTCGTCATATTAAAAACGCTATTTAAATTGGCATTGATCACATCCTGCCATTGTTCGGGAGTCATCTTTTTCAAGGTGGCATCGCTGGTAACACCTGCGTTGTTGACTAGAACGTCGATTTTGCCGTATTTTTCTAAAACCAAATCCACCAATTTTTCACAATCATTGAAGGAAGAAATATCCGCGTAGACAATGTCGATATCAAATCCCTGAGTAGCTTGCTTCGTCTGCCATTCTCTTGCCAAATCATGATTGCCCTGTTTGAAATAACAGGCAACAACTTGGTAATCCTGTTTTTGCATCTCTTGGCATATGGCTGTTCCAATGCCACCTGTTCCACCCGTCACTAAAGCAATTCGTTTATTCATCTTCCTTCCTCCTTGATTTGGTTATTTAATTATTTAACGAGTTCAACGTCCTCTGCTTGCGGCCCTTTTTGTCCTCTACCTGCTTTAAATAGAACATTTGCTCCTTCAGGAAGCGTTTTAAAGCCACTACCTTGTATGGCGGGCGCTGAAATGGACAAAATAATCCTTGCCACCGCTTCCAATAAAGCCAAAACCCTTGCTTTCATTAAACCATTTTACTTTGCCGCGAATTTTATTGTCATTTTAGTATCTTTCCTGATAATTGAGTGCTTTATAGTGTCATTTTTGAGGGGCAATGAACGTAAGTCTGATTCAGGGTATCTTTTGACAAATAACCCAATCATTAATGCATCGTATTCTACTCCTCTTTTCTGCGTCACTGCAATTTTGTGCAGTGACGCAGAAAACCAACCATGATTTTACCGAGTAAAATCAAACCATTAACGCATTTTGTCCTGGCGCCAGTCTGGCGTCAGGACAAAATTCTTCCCTTCAACCCCTTGCGCAGCAAGCACCACTTTGTTACTTTTTAATGAAGCACAACTGAAGAGCTGGTGTGATTCCAGCGAAACGTAATGCAACGTCTTGTGCAAAGCCACTTTATTCCCTAACTCTGTGGCTGGACGTTCAGTCGGGAAAACCATCTAGGAATCTCTGTCATCCGACAGGGCAACTCCCTCGGGAGTTTAAGTCAATTTATTTCAATTTGACCATGGACTTGTGACAAAGCCCATTGTTTTGTCGTTTTTATTAATCAACAACACAAGGAGGAATAACCAGAAAAACTGTTGTAAATCGGCGAAATCGTTTGCCTTATAACGATTGTTTTGCCCCCCAACTTCGAGCTTTATGGCTTTTGCCAGGTTTCATCTTTGAGTGAGCCGCTCGACCAACACTAAACCAGAGACAGGGCAAATGAATTTTCGGATTGGATGATGAGAAAAAATTCCTTAAGACAAGCTGCAAATCGGTACTTCCAACTTGATAACCGAGGGAGCTACCAAGAAAAGAAAAAACGCGCATACGTCATACAAAAGATGATTGATGATTTATTCCGTATTGGAGAGGTTCCTGTTTCATGGCAAGACATGAAATCAGAGCATATTCAAAAACTAATTGAATATTGGAAAAGAAACCTTGTTAAAGACGCAACAATTATGCGTTACATGACAATTATCAGAAATTATTTACACAATATTAATTGTCCAATATCCAATATAGACAACAAGTCTCTACAATTGCATCGCAAAAAACTAAAACCCCAACGATTAAAATGGCAACCCAACCTCTGGGAATCGTTCTCTGAAATGACATCACGCATTATTATGGCCTTACAAACAGAATTTGGGCTGACTTTTAGTGAAGCAATACATATTAAGCCAGGTGTCCATATCAAAGAGCATAAACTTTCACTCACGAGAGAAATCACTTTTAACTCGGTGGATAGAACGATCCCCCTCAGAAATGAAATTCAAAAAATCATCTTGTCTGACTTAGAAAAACTAACCAACAGACAAAGCTTAGTACAATTTTTTAGCTATAAACGGCTCAAACTTAGCTGGAATCATGCCCTCATAGAACTCGACATACCCATAAAAAAATCTTGGCGTTATTTATATGCCAAGAAAATGTATCAATACTTACTGCCAATACTAGGTAACTACCAAACCTGCTTGGTTTTACAAGATGAGCTGGGAATAAAATCCCGTAACACACTATGGACATACCTACATGAGTAAATCAAAACTGAAAAGCGCACTATTTTCTATTAACGAATGCATCAAAGAACTAAATGTATATTCCCATGCCAGTAAAGCTGACACACGCCATATCTTGAATCGCTGCATTAAGGATCTACACGAGCAAGGCTTTATGGTAGCTCATATTAAGGGACTAAAATCAAAACACATTTATGTGTTAGTACAATACTGGAAAAAACAGGGTAAAACCCCAGCCACTATCAAAAATTACATGTCTAAACTGAGGAAGTTATCCATCTGGCTCAATAAACCAGAATTGATCAAACCTAGCAATGATCATTACCAGATTGACAAACGGAATTATATACCTACTTATAATAAAGCCATTACTGACATAAACTTCTCAAAATGCGAAGAGCCAATGATACGTCTGTCTCTTGAAGCTCAATATCTCTTTGGTTTGCGTCGAGAGGAGTCAATGAAATTGGTTATTAGTGAGGCTTGGAGAGGAGATCGTCTCATATTGAAGCCCAGCTGGACCAAAGGCGGTATTGGAAGAGCCATTGATATTACCAACAAAGAACAAAAGGAATGGCTAGAAAAAGCGATTAAACAAATACCGCATGGACATTCATTGATCCCAAAAAATAAAACATATAAACAATATCTGAGACAATATCAAACTGAAACAGAAAAGCTAGGATTGAAAAATTGTCATGGTCTGCGTCATGCTTATGCTCAAAAAAGATATCACGATATAACAAGCCAACTATCGCCTGATAAACAGCCATTTAAATGTTTCATTGAAGGGGGAAAACCGTCTAAATATTTGTCTCAATCAGAAAAAGCAATAGATCGTGAAGCCCGTGAAATTATAAGTAGAAACCTCGGTCATTCCAGAGTATCCATAACCAAAAGTTATTTAGGCTAACACTTTTTATTTTTTAGCATTTCAATACACAATTGCATTTTATAGTGTGGCACTGGATGCCATGAGGCTATAAATTCTCCAATAATTTCAAAACCAGCTTTTTTATAAACATGGACTGCACGCTCATTAGAGATCTCAGGATCAATAAGCACTATTTTGGCATTAGAAAATTGACTTAAGATAAATTCATGAATCATCTGTACTGATAATCCCTTACCGATATAATCCAATCTGCAAATAAATAAATCTAGTGTAACCGCATCATCAGGATATTCTTCTGATTTCTCTATTTCAGAAGTAATTAAATAAGCGAATGGGGTTTCATTATCATAGGCTATCCAATGAGTAGCCCACGGCTCCCCATCATTTAAAAATTGATCAATATCTTTAATGGTATTACTTAGTCCTTCACCATGAAGCCATTCATTAATATGTGGCTGATGAATCCACCCAAGAATAAGCTCATGTTGTGATTTATTCACTGGTTTGAAACAAAAACGAAACTCATTTTTAGTAACTTTAATCATCCAAATTATACCCAAATAGTTGGAAACTAATCCCAAAATTGTATCACTTATCTTGGAGCTATGTATCAATGAATTTTCAAATAAGTTCATTTACTATCAATTGAAAAAAGTCCTTGATTTCAAGAACTGGCTTGATAATCTAAAAGCAACACAACTGAAGAGTCAGTGCAACTCTGACGAAACCTATAGGTCTTGTGATATGCCATCTTGTTCCCTAATTCCATGGCAGAGCGTTTAGCAGGGAAACCCATCCATCAGGAGATGTCTTTACGGCTTTACGCCCGAGGAGTGCTTTAAGCACATCATCATTAATAATCAGGTAAATCAACCGATGTTTCGGTGATCTTTTTTGCATAACCCAATCGGGATTTATAGTCCCTTTGGGGCTAATCCTCCCTATTTCCAAGGAGACTACCATGCAACAACAGGAACCAGCACAACTTGAAATTGAACATTTGCTGTTTGAGCTGAATTGTTGTGTCAATGATTTAAGTCGTCACCGACTGCAAATTAATCTCTATGACATTCAGCAAGCAGAGTTAAGTTTGCACAAACTGGAATCTCTGATTTCCTTTGTCAAACAGTTCGATACTCAACGAATTGCTTGTTAATTGAAGCAAACTACGTCTTATCTGCATAACAGAAAATCACCTGCCTATGCGGATGTTTTTCTGATATGCGCTCACATTTAACAATAACAGGAGAATACAATGACTGCATCTTTAAACCGCATTCAATTAATCGGCAATCTCGGTGCTGATCCTAAAAGCATCATCCGAAAAGATGGACAATCTTTTGTCACAGCCACTTTGGCTACCAATGAATCATTCAAACAAAATGATGAATGGCAAAGCAGAGTGGAATGGCATCAGCTGGTGTTTTTTGGAAAGCTAATCAAAGTCGCTGAATATTTAAAGAAAGGAGCGCAAGTATACCTTGAAGGCAAACTACGCTCTAATCAATGGACTGACAATGAAGGTAAAGCACGTCAAGCCTTAAATGTTGTTGTCAGCCATATTCAGCTTCTCAGTCCACCCAAATCAGCTGATGAATCAAACAACAAGACCGCAGAACACCATATGGCGCAAATGCGTGAAATGTTGCAAACCGATTCAGAAGAAATTCCGTTTTAATCATACCCTATCACGGGAGCAACTCCCGTGCGGGATTGCTTCCTTCACATAAGGAGATAATCCCCATGGATACCCCTTCAATCTATGTCGCTTGTTTAGCATCCTATAACAATGCCTTCTTGCATGGCATCTGGATAGATGCTACACAAAGCGAAGATGAAATCATGGAAGAAATTTGGGAAATGCTGGATAACAGCCCTGAATCTAATGCTGAAGAATACGCCATACACGATTATGAAGGATTCGGCAGCATCCAAATCCATGAGTACGAAGCAATAACCAATATTGTGGAGTATGCCTCATTTATTCAAGAACACGGCGAGCTAGGATTAGCCCTTCTCTGTGATTATTCAGTAGATGATGCACAAACTATGTTGGAGGATCATTACCAAGGTTGTTATGATTCAGAGGTTGATTTTGCCAGACAGTTGTTTGATGAGTGTTATGCCCATCAATTACCGGATAGTTTGATCTGCTATTTTGATTATGAGGCTTTTGCTCGTGATCTTTTCATCAGTGATTATTATTCAGTGGATGTTGATGGACAGACGCATGTTTTTTCAAGGTATTAAACCCCTTAAAGGGGTTTAATACACTCAATTTAATAGCTAATGGTAAAATATAAAACTATTATCTTCTCTAGATTAACTGTTTATAAATCACTGTTGTATATACTTGACTGCATTTACACATAAAAGAGTGAATATGCACAAGTCGTTAAAATATTAACTAAATTTGGCTGTTATGCATAATTTTTTACTATGCTATAATGACTTTAATGGGAGAGTATATGAATAGTGTATTTCAAGTAGCTGATTATTTTCTTAACAAAGCATCTAAAGAAGAAGATGGTGGCGAAATTATTTCAAATCTTAAATTACAAAAATTGGTTTATTATGCCCAAGGATTTCACTTGGCTATGTATAATCAACCATTATACACAGAATCTTTAGAAGCATGGACACATGGTCCTGTGTGCCCGGACTTATATCATGATAAAAAGAAATACAAAAATGGCGCAGTGGAGCCAAACACCAATTTTGATGCTTCTGTATTCTCAAAAGAACAAAAAGATTTACTAGATGAAATCTATGAAGTTTATGGGCAATTTTCAGCTTGGAAACTCAGAAACTTAACTCATGAAGAAGCACCTTGGAAAGATAATTTAGACAATGATAATAATAACCTTATTTCTCATGAAGACTTAAAAAAATATTTTAAAACCCAATTAAATTGATTATGTCTAAGCAAACAATTAAAAAACCTAATATTAACCAAGGAAAAAATTTATCAGTTAATCCTAAAAGTTCGTCAACCAATCATTTAAAACCAATTTTTTCCTTAGAGCATATACAGGCGAATTATTGTGTAACTAACTGCACTAAAGATCAAAAAGCTGCTTTTGCAGAAGCTCTTCGAAAACGTAGCCAAATGACCTGGAATGAAATAATACAAGCTCCACGACATGGCTTAGGACAGGAAAATATTGAACAACATGCTATTAAAGTCCCATTGCCTCATGATGTAACACCTGACACTCAGCTAATTGCATTACGGTTTGATGGAAAAGCTCCAATGGTAGGGCGACGAGATGGTAGAGTTTTTATAATATACTGGCTAGATCATAATTTCAGTTTATATAACCATTAATTTAAACTTGTCGTTTCTTATCCGTAAAACAATCATTTGTCATCCATAAGTTGACAAAAAACTCCCTTAAAATACTCTATAGAATTATATGCACTAGCACTTAGCTGTAGTAGATAAGCATTTTCATTATCCCACCAAAGAGCATCATGTGGCCCAAAACAATTATTAAGACTTGCAATGTATATATTGCTCGCAATCATGCCACTCTTCGGATCTAGGACGGTTAAATTAAAATTACTATAGCCACTAAATGAATTCATACTAGGCAATCTAGAGAGTGCTGGCTTCTTTATTGGAAAAGAGGCTTTATTGAAAACACGAAACCATGCCATTTGGTTTTTCTTTCCATTCTTCGGAAACAGGACAAATTGAATTTCTTCTATTTGATTTTCATTACCATAAATAATTTGGCTATCTGGAATAAAGTCTAAGTTAAGTTGGTTTGAATACTTGATATAGCAATTCGGCTTGCTAGCTCTAAGGAGATTATGCATTGGCCATCTTAAATTCCATAAACTCGAGGGTGGTTTATATTCATTGCTGTTAATGCACGCATTTTCTATGCAGTTGTTGTAACGTGACCAATAAGATAGTTCAAAAAAACTCTTTTCTAATATTTCACTTGATGATGAAAAAGGAGAAAAAGATTTACAAAGCTCTAAAAATTCTTCATCCTTCAAATTTCCTTCAAGAAGACGAAGTTCAATATTAGTCCCATAGGATAAAAAACTTAACGTTTTTGATTTTGAATAATCATAACCAATCCAACAAATATTTTCCAGATTCAATACATGGGGCTTCATTTCCCAAACCCAATGATCGAATAAAGCAGCATTATCTAATGTTGATAAAGGACCAAAGTCATACAAAAATTGCTTGCATCTTAAGAGAGCATTTTTATATTTAACGAAAAAGTAATAAGAGGAAAAATGAGCAGAACACCAAGCAGACCACTTTTTAAATTGATAATGACTTGGTAGTTCATTATAAGGAACATCTTCTTCCCTAAGTATAAAGTTATATAAACTAACTTCATCAGTATTGGGTATCAAAATAACAAAATTTACTTTTTCTTGAGCCTGTGTAGGTTGGATATCGTGCACTAAATTCATTTTTAATTCCAAGCAGATTAAGATTGGGAGTTATCTATAATTTGGCGGGACTAAACTAATAATTATAAGATTGAATGTTCTTTTTCAGTTTCTTTCGCTTCATCTATTCTGTCATTACTCATAAAAAAACCAGTTATCGATGCCCTTACATGATTTCCTGCTGCAGTTTCTACTTTTTTTATACAATGTAAAATATTATTTTTAAAAATAACCAACCTATTAGGTTTTGGTACGATATAATAGCCTATTCCATCATCAGCATATTTATTCAACTCAGCGCTATTAAGATGGTATCCTACTTTTTTCTTCTTATTATTGATTAACATCACTTCAGGGTAATCGAAATCCAGTTGAGGTGTAGGATTAATCAATAATTCTGCGCCCCAATTTATGTCCCAAATAGGATGGCAGTAATATACATATGCACCTGAAATCTTGTACTTACCATCAGTATGCCAAGAAAGCCCTGAGCCTCTGGGATACAGATAGGGCCTAGCATAGAAAAAATCCCAATCTTTATCTTTGAAACCTATTAAATGAGAATAGTCAGCGGATTCCGCAATTAGTTCCTTGATAAATAAATCGATGGTTGTGTTAGTAGGGTAAATTTGCTCTGTTGTGCAAGCTTCAGGCCTAGAATGAGAAATAGTAACACTGCCCCATAATGGAGAACCATCCTCAAGACTAAAAGCATTTACCCATCTAGAAGAGTGAACAAACTTGAATTTTTCAGTTTGAATAAAATTCCAAATTTTTTTAAAGGCTGATAGCTCTATGAAGTCATCAATTACAGCAAGAACATCATTGTTTAAAACTAATTTCATATCAATATAAAACTATCAAAGGAGATACTTATATCTCCTTTGATAACCAAGGCATATATTCGTCCTTATCTTCATCGGCATCAATTCTATTAGAATAATATACTTTCATAACATCTCCTTATTAATTACTTGTAAAACAGATTCCGATTATAGATTTATTATCTCATCAAGGCAATTAAGTTGAGGTGACATTTTTTACACTATGATCTATACAAAACCACAAAATGATTATGTATTTCATAACTTGTTTTCATTGCAATCAAACAAAGTGTCAGTCTTTCTAATTTGCAAAATAAATTCATCATAGTGATTTGTTCGACGTTATTTGGTTCATAATCCAACAATACTGGAGAATAATAACCGCCATACATTGGCCCTTGATACTGCAACATTAATGCGATTTGCTTAACCCGTTGGATATCTAAATTTCGGAAAGTGTAGCCAGAAGTGTAGCCAAGAATATCTATTAGGGGATGGGGATTCATTACAACCCTTGCTGGGATTGGTCGGGACGGAAGGATTTGAACCTTCGACCACTAGCACCCCATGCTAGTACGCTACCAGGCTGCGCTACGCCCCGAACTGGATGGCAATAATAACTTGACCGGCGAGAAATAACAAGCCTCTTCTTGTGATTAATGCCCGCCCACAGGCGTGGCATGGTTAGGTTTCTTTATTCCTTGCCAGACTGCCAGAAAGCAATGTGGGCGCCGGCTGGGTCCTTTAGAATAATAAAACGCCCCATCTCGCCTGCCTGTGTAATGGGCATAATGACTTCTGCGCCGAGTTTTTGAGCCTCCGTCAATGTCTTTTCGAGATCATCCACCAGAATGTATCCCATCCAGTGCGGAGGAATCTGCTCTTGCATGTCACGAGGAATCTGCCAGATGCCGCCAAATGCCTGATCACGTTTTTCTATCATCGTGTAGGTTTACTCACCCATGTCATGATCGGTGAATGTCCAGCCCAGCAATTGACCATAAAACGCTTTGGCGGTCTCTTTGTCGGCAACAGCCAGCTCATTCCAGCAGAATTCCCCGGTTTGCGGTTGATTCATTTCCCACCTCCTTGTCATTGGATTTAATTGAGTATAGACAATGGCGATAATTTTTTGCTTTTGCATTTTTAAGCCTTAACAATCTCAGGTATGATGGTGCATCCGAATGACTGAGTCACAGAGGGATAATCATGCCAATACAATTAACTGACAATCAACGCCGTTCCTGGGCTTCTTCTCCCAGCGAGCTGTCTACTTTTTTAATCAATATTACCGAATTTATAATTGAAATTAGCGCGCCCAAAGCACTGAAAAACCCGAAATCAAAAGAATTCGTGATTTTTTCACAGGTTTCCGCCAAAATTCTGCAATACATCTGCAGTGAAAATGCTAACTATCTGGCCCTTTCCGGTGCCTATTTTCGTCACATTAAAAAAGACGGCTTAATCGATTGGACATCTAAGGATGAGGACGGCTTAAATGCCCTTTTAGGACCTTACCGGCATACAGCCAGCGGCTCTGTCTATCTGCGAAGTTTTACTACGGAACAACGAAGTGGGAGTGACGCGCACTGCGCCTTCCTCCGTACCATTCTATTTACTGATTTAGAACCTTTGGTCCCAAAAGACAGCGATCTTAATGATTTATTGACTTCCGCTCTGAAGGTGGTTGATTTTCTTACAACCCCCTATGCTGTTCTTTTTGAAGAAGCGGATGTCCATAAAAAGACCACCTCTGGGACTGATTTGCAGTGGAGCAGTATGCAAAAGGGCATAAAAGGAGCAGTAGATAACCTTTTTAAGTTGAAAACCAAATCCGTATCCGCTTTTAAAAAGCCAATAAGCTCGAAGCTGCAGACCCAAGCCGCCAAAATGGAAAAAGATTTACAGATTTTCCAATCCTGCCTGGGTATAGAAAATGTCCGTCTGGAAGCCCAGGCCAATTATCAGGCGCTGTTAGAAAAATACCAGGCCTTGCAAAAAGGACAGGCGGAACTGGAAAACTTTATTCGCCCCCTGTCACCAGAGCTGCCTAAAACAGCCACCCTTGAGGATTGCATTCGAGCTTATGGCGAACACTGGCAAGCCAGTTATGAGAAATTGAAGCAACAGAACTTTAAAAAACAATACGACCAAACTTTGGCTGAACTGGAAATTTTGCGTCAGGAAATCAAAGCCAAACAGGCTGACATTGAAACACTCCTGCAACAAGCCCCTAACCCATCACTTAAGCAATCCATGGAAGAGCTTCAGACAAAATGCGATAAGCTCATGCAGGAAAATAAAGGTCTACTCGACAAAGCCACGGAATTGGCGGACGCCCAATCACTGATGACGCCCCAGAATAATCCATTAAAAATGACGTTTAAGACCTGGATAAAAGGTTTATTGAGTCAATTAAGCCATCTTCAACAGACCGTGCAGCAATCGGACAAAACAATAGATACACTCAAGAAGAATAATATAAAGCTGGCCGCTGAAAATCAGAGTTTAAAGGATCAATTACAAACCAAGATTGAAAGCCCTATTCCACCTCACTCGGCTATGAGTGCTAATAACGCAATACCGCGCCTTGAAACCTGGGGTATCCTCTTGCAACAACACTGCACGGGAACCAACAGTGCCGGGGTGAAAGCGATCATGGCGGAAATTGAAAAACTGAAAAAAACAGCATGGCCTAAAACAGAAAAATTATCGATGCTCAGCCTTAAAATGCGTGAAATCGCTATGTCACGTAAAGACAGCAGTTGGTCAAAGTCTCATTTTTTTGGTAAAGGACGTCATCAGGGCGTGCAGGCGCTTTATACGCTGATGGCTGATGAAGCGTTTTCTCTACATAATGAAACCTGTTGTGATCAGTTGCTGAATTTACTCACCAAGGGTCATTTTGTTCATACAAAGGATGAACAAAGAGAAGAAAAAAGCCCGCTGCTCGTGCAATGATGCCACTGCGCGCGAAGATAAGCCCATTTAAGTTAAACCCGGATTGTCCTATCCCACAGATTAATCCGGGTCTTTAAGCCTTTATTCCTCAGTTTTGACTTCAATTTTCTTTTGTACAGCCATGGGTTTTTTAGGAATGGATATTTCCAGAACACCGTGTTTATAGGTCGCACTGATTTGCGCCTCATCCGCTGTTTGCGGCAGGCTAAATCGGCGATAAAACTGCCCCTGTACGCGCTCTACCCGAGAATAACCATTCTTTTCTTCTTTGCTTTCAAATTTTCTTTCACCGCTGATGGTCAGAATATTATTTTCCAAAGAAATATGGATGTCGTCTTTATTAACGCCGGGAATATCAGCCACAACTAAAAATTTTTCTTTTTCTTCTTTAATATCAACCGCCGGAGCCCAGGTTCCTGTATCCACAAAGGAAGAATCTGCCGTGTTATCGCGAAAGAAATGGTCAAAAATATTGCTTAAATCTTTTTGTAAGGGATAATAACTACGAATATTCATCATTGTCTCCTGAACGTTTCATGGGGTGATATTAAACATAGGGGTTTTCGCCTGATTTTCAAGGGATTTGGCAAAAATTATTTGAAAATGAAGGGTAAGGCATGGCCTGCTTTATGATTTGGGGCTATTGACTAACTGATCATTGCCAATTTGATCCAGGGGATCACATTCCCCCGTGGTTTCATAACCCGGGACCCCATCGCCTAACAAATCGACTTCGTCACCGCTGATAAACTGGTTTTGATTTAATTCGTCAGAGGAGCCATCCAGCGCCAACTCATCGGCAAAATCAGGTTCGGGCTTAACCAGTGTATCCACGGTCTCTTTCTCAAGATTACTCATCAACGCTCTCCGCTAACCGAATTTATTGTACATTTTGTTGTTGTTTTTCTTAACCAGAGGATTCCATTTATTACCCTGCGCCAGTAAGTCCGTACACTCTCCAACATCCAACGGTTCACTGTAATAAAAGCCCTGAACCTGATCACTGTGATGTTTGCGCAGGTACTTTAGCTGCTCTCGGGTTTCCACCCCTTCAGCAAGCACTTCCAGATTCATTTGTTTGGCCAGGTTAATGATGGCTTCGACAATGTATTGTTCATTATTATTGGAGGTAATTTCATCAATAAACAATTTATCAATTTTAAGCTTGTCAAAGGGGAAATGTTTTAAATAACCGAGATTGGAATAGCCGGTGCCAAAATCATCGATGACAAAGTGCACGCCGGTTGCCTTTAATTCACTCATTTTCTGCGCACACTCATGGAAATTGGTGGTGATCGATGACTCCGAAATTTCAAGTTCGAGCCGGGATGGATCGACCTGGGTTTCCGCAATAATTGCCTTCATTGTGTCCACAAAATGGGGGTGCTGCAATTGGCTGATGGCAATGTTAATGGCCATACGAATGGGTGCATAACCTTGATCCTGCCATTGCCGGCTTTGTTGACAGGCCTGGCGCATGACCCATTCCCCAATGGAATTAATCAAACCATTTTTTTCCGCCAGGGGAATGAAAACTTTCGGCGGAATATTACCCCATTGCGGATGATACCAGCGAAGGAGCGCCTCGACCCCCATCATCACATCGCCATCCAGGCTGATTAAAGGCTGGTATTGCAGTTTAAACTGGTTATTGGACAAGGCTTCGTACAAATCGAGCGTTAGATGGGTGTAGCGCAACACATCATCCTGGTATTCGGCTCGATAAAATTGATACGTGTTGCGGCCATTCTTTTTCGCATTGTACATGGCAATGTCCGCTTCTTTACTTAATTGTTCTGCAGGACGCATGGTATCGAAATGAGCAAAACTGATGCCTATGCTGGTGGACATCTGACATTTGTATTCATTGAGAATAAACGGTTCTGCCAGAATGGCAATGATTTTATCGGCGAGATAACCCACCTGCTCCTCAGTGATATGGCCGTCGACAACAACAATGAATTCATCACCGCCCAGGCGATAAATATTATCGCCTTTGCGCAGGTTTTTTCTTAATCGTTTAGCCAATTGCCGCAATAACAAATCACCGTAACTATGCCCCCAGGCATCATTGATTTGTTTGAATTCATCCAAATCCAGAAATATCACGGCTAAGGATAATTTTTGCCGCAGGCAGCGTTCGATAATAAAGGGAAGCTGGTTATTAAACTGATTGCGATTGGCGAGACCCGTTAACAAATCATAATTGGCGAGGTATTGCAATTGCTGGTTGACTTTCGTTAACTGATCCTCATTTTTTTGCGTTCAATGGTATAACGGATTACCCGCTCAAGCAGTTGTCCGCTTAATTCCTGCTTATCAAGGCAGTCGCTGGCTCCCGCATCCGCAGCGCCCATACTGTCCTCCTCGGAGGCTAACATAATAAAGGGCACCTCACTGCCTTTGCTGATAGCCTGACGCACCAGATGAAACCCATCCAGAGGTTCAACCACGTAATCAATTAGGCAAACATCCACATCACCGCTTAACGTTGCTGCCAGCGCATAATCATAATTAACAACCACATTGACTCGGAAGCGGCTTTTTTTTATCTTGCTCAACAGGTTCTTAATGCCTGATAATTCCTTTTTATCATCACCGGCCAATAAAACCTGGATTTCCATAATTAACTCCCTACACCAATAAGGTTAGCACGCAACCGTTTCATCGCGTGTAGTAATCCGGTATGACAGGGTTTTAAACCATCAGGGCTTATGTGGTGAGTCATCCTGCTTCCCTTCATAATCAATCCTGAACCAGTGGTTCTTATCCAAGCCAGAATATATGTAAAAGTATAGCTAAAACAGGGTGAATTGCTTGCGTTTCATCAGCAAACTGCTGAAAAATAATTTAAAAAACATGAAGGATTTGACCCGTAGCCGCCGCCTTGAAATAGCGCATCGGCGGTTGCTACAGGTGATGGAAGGGCTATTAACTGAACGCATTGATGCCGGTGATATGACGGCCAAGCACCAGAGTATGCACATTATCCGTGCCTTCGTAGGTAAATACGGATTCTAAATTCAGCATGTGGCGAATGATGCTGTATTCAAGGCTTATTCCGTTGCCGCCTAATAAATTACGGCATTGGCGGGCAATTTTAAGAGCCTCGCGACAGGCATTGCCTTTGGCGAGCGAAATCATAACCGGCGTTTCACGGTGCTGGTCTTTTAACCGGCCAATTTGCAGGTTCAGGCACTGAGCTTTGATGATTTCCGTGTACATGCCAGCTAAATCTTTCTGAATCAATTGAAACGAAGCCAGGGGACGATCAAATTGCTTACGCTCCAACAGATAATCGCGGGTTTCATTGAAGCAAGCCATGGCAGCTCCCATCGCGCCCCAGGCAATGCCATAACGCGCCTGACTGAGACAGCTTAAAGCCGCACCCAAGCCTTTTTCGGTGCCGGGCAACAGATTTTCATCCGGAACAAACACATCTTCAAACACCAATTCGCCGGTGATGGACGCGCGTAATGACATCTTGTGTTTGATTTCCGGGGCGCTGAACCCTTTACTGCCTTTTTCAACGATAAATCCGCGGATGCCGGCCTCGGTTTTTGCCCAGACAATAGCGATATCAGCAATCGGGGCATTGGTTATCCACATTTTACTGCCATTTAAACGATAGCCGCCATCGACTTTCTTCGCCTGGGTGCGCATACTGGCGGGATCAGAACCGGAGTCCGGTTCAGTCAGGCCAAAGCAGCCAATGATCTCACCCGCAGCCATAGCCGGTAAAAAGCGCATTTTTTGTTCTTCATTCCCGTAGCGAAAAATAGGATACATGCACAGCGAACTTTGTACCGAGACAAAACTGCGCAAACCGCTATCGCCTTTTTCCAACTCCTGGCAAACAAGGCCATACGCCACATAAGACGCTTCCGCACCACCATACTGCGCCGGCAGAGTCAAACCCAACAAGCCCAAATCAGCTGATTTTTTAATCAATTGACGGGGAAATTGCCCGTTTTCGAACGATTCAGCCATTAAGGGAATCACATCGTTGTTGACAAAACGTGCGACACTGTCGCGAATCATGCGCTCATCATCGTGCAATTGTTCGTCAAGAAATAACAAGTCGTCCACCTTCTTTCTCCCTTTTTACTGAATGCAATGCCAAAACGGCCGCAATAATTGAATCCCGGCTTGGCAATAAATACTGCCAGGCGGTACCTAACGGAATAAAGCAGTCTTCCCCGGTGATGCGTTTGATTTTTAACCGCGAGGGGGCTTCTTCCATCAACAGCGTCATTAACCCCTCACTGACCGAGGCGCTGCGTCGGCCTTCATCGACAATAAGCACCCGCTTGGCTTTAGCCACTTCCTTGATAATGGCAGCCGCCGGCAAGGGGCTTAACCAGCGCAGATCCACAATTTTGGTTTTAATGTTGTACTGTTCTTCTAATAGTTTAGCGGCTTGCCGGGATAAATAGTAACCATTGGCATAGGTTAGAATGACGGTATCGCCTTGCCCATGCACGCCGACTTCCCCGGGTTCAATGGTTTGTTCGGGCGATGGGTAATCAAACAGCCAGCCGTTATCGCCGTTTTCGTGTAAATCCTTGGTCATGTAAAGTGCGATAGGCTCCAGGAAAACCACAATACGGCCTTCCTTGTAAGCCAGACGCATAGCCGTGCGCAACATTTTTGCCGCATCAGGCCCATTGGAGGGACAGGCGACGATAACACCGGGTAAATCGCGAAGAACCGAAATGGAATTGTCATTATGGAAGTGACCGCCAAACCCTTTCTGGTAAGCCAGCGAGGCAATGCGGATAACCATGGGATTCTGGTATTGACCGCTTGAGAAAAACGACAAAGTAGCTGCTTCCCCTCGCAATTGATCTTCGGCATTGTGCAGATAAGCTAAAAATTGGATCTCGGGCACGGGAATAAAGCCATTATGCGCTAAACCAATGGCGGTACCTAAAATGGTTGTTTCATCCAGCAGGCTGTCAAAAACGCGGCGTTGGCCAAAGCGAGCCTGCAAATCGGCAGTTACCCGATAGACGCCGCCTTTTTTACCCACATCCTCGCCAAAAACCAGCATATTGGGGTATTGCATCATCAAATCAGTCAGGGCGAAATTAATCTGCTGGCAAAGGTTGCGTTTTAACTTCAACTGATTAGCCGCCGCCCCGAATACGGTCATGCGCTGAGTCTCATCAGGCAGAGGGAAATCAGCCTTTGGCTTAATGACCGGGGTAATCGAGGCCATAATCTGCCTGGCGCTGGTCATGCGCGGCAGACGGATGGCTTCAGTGGCTTTGGCTTCGATTAATGCACGGTTATCGCGGTACAAATCAATCATGGCTTTCTGCGACATCCAACCACTATCGTACAAAATCCGGGCGGAATGCAGAAGCGGATCCTGGCTTTCAAGGTGTTCGATTTTACTCTGACTATGGTATTGCGATTCGATATCTGAACCCGCATGACCGAGCAGGCGCACGCAGCGCATATGCAGAAATACAGGCTGTTTTTTATGGCGGGCGATGGCCTCTGCCTGGCGGGCTTTAAGATAAATATCAGCCATATTTAACCCGTCGCAACACAGGTAATGAAGGCCGGGACGCTGTTTCACGGAGGACTCAATCCAGCTTTCCGGCGTGGGCACGGAAATACCGATGCCGTTGTCTTCGCAAATAAAAACAATCGGCAGCGGGTAGTTCTGACTGGTAATCCAGGAGCAGGCATTTAACGTGGTTTGAGTTGACGCATGATTGGTTGAGGCATCGCCAAAGGAGCAGAGAATGATACTGTCAGGCAACAAATTTGCCGGAATAGCCAATTCTTTTGCACGAGTGATCGATAAAGCCGCGCCAAGCGCCTTGGGCAGGTGCGATGCAATGGTGGAGGTTTGCGGCGGGATGTTCAACGGCACGCTGCCAAATACCTTGTGCCGCCCGCCTGAAATGGGTTCTTCTGCCGCCGCCACCAACGAAAGAAGAATGTCCCTCACCCCATCACATCCCGCCACCTGCTTCGCCCGCTGCAGATAAAAACCACCGCTTCGGTAGTGCAGAAACGCCATATCAGCCGGTGAGAAGACTTCGCCAAACACGGCATTGCCCTCATGGCCGCTACTGCCAATGGTGTAAAAGGATAACCCCTTTTCCTTAAGCTGACGGGCAATTAAATCAAGCAGGCGCGATTTCATCTGCGAATCAAAAATCTCGATGCTTGTTTTTTTATCCATGCCGGCCTGAGAGGGAGTCAGTACGCTTCGGGGAGCAGGAAAATCACCCTTCTGAACGCGTTTTATAAATTGTTCGTCAACAACACTCGCTCTATCTAACATGTTCACACCCTGTTTGTTAGTATCCCTATGACGCCTTTTCGTGGACAAGTATCAAGAAAAGGGTTTACCAGCCGATAACAAAGGCATCAGTATAGTGAAATGACTTTAGAAAAGACAAGAAAAATTGGTGGTGAGCGCAGATTAAGGATGCCATCATGGCCTTTGACATTGGTGCGGTGCAAAACGTACGCTTAAATCCGGTGCAGGAACTTAAACTGGCCAAACCGGCTGTGGATCTGTACGTCGGCCAAATCCTTAAAAGCGTAGTCGTCGGTGCATTAAAGGATGATCAGGTCACCATCCAGATTAATGGCCAGAACATCAATGCGAAAACAGCGCATCATTTTGCCCCGGGTGAAGTGCTGGATGTGAAGGTGTTGCAAATTGGAGAAGAAACCATTTTACAGGTGTTAAGCGATAAAGCGCCCCCCTCTCCCATCCAGACAGCACTGGCACAAAACCTGCCGCGTCAGGCACCGGCAACCGCCTTACTGGCTACCCTAAATACCTTAGCCGAACATCCCAACCTTCCGGCCAATATTAAAGAACAGATAAACAGCATTCTTGCAAGCCTTCCAACCATTTCGCAATTGCCAAAACAGATTATGCAGGCAGTCAATCAAAGCGGCCTGTTCCTGGAAGCGAATCTGCTGACAGCGGCCCATACCCCGGCCGCCGTCCCGCCGGCGGTTTTAACCGCTGACTTAAAAGCGCAATACCTGAATCTTTTAAATACCTTAGCGCAACAAGGCATCACCCCACCCTCCAAACCCATGGCCACCACAGGGTATGAAATGGTAGAAAATGACTCCCTGCCTCTCCCAGGCGCGGTACCGCAACCCCATCACCGCATGGAACCCAAATCCCTGCAATCCATGGCCGACATGCCGGTGGAGAAATTGCTGTCCGTGCTCAGCGAACACACGGAACATGCGCTCGCTCGCATTAATACCAGTCAATATTCACACCTGATGAAAACCCCGGATCAACCTTACAGCCTGATGCTTGATTTACCGGTACGAACACCCGATGGCCAGGAAGCCATCCCCCTCCTGATTAATGAGGAACATCAGAATAACCTTATGCCGCCGCGCTTTAGTATTTCATTTGCCTTAAGCTTAAACGACCTGGGCGATTTGCAGGGCACGGTAACCCTGCATCAAAACACCATCGATATCCACATCAACGCCGATAAACCGGCCACCCTGGATATCTTACAGGATCATCATGATGAATTTTCAAAACTGGTCAACGACTTAGGCTTAAATTTAGGCGCCTTTGGTCTGCATCTCGGGCTTGAAGACAACAAAATCGACGGCAGCCGCTTTTCTTTACTGGATTTAAAAGTATGAACAAGACACCGCCTCAGGCCGTAGCCCTGCAATACGATGGTGAATCAGCCCCGCGGGTCGTGGCCAAGGGCGAGGGCTTTATTGCCGAGCAGATCATCAAGGTTGCTCAGGAAAATGGCATTCCGCTGGAAAAAGATCCAGAGTTGACAGCGATGTTATCCAAAGTCAAATTAAACGATGAGATTCCCCCATCGCTTTATCTGGCTGTCGCTCAGTTACTGGCTTTCCTTTATTATCTGAATGATAAAAAGCCTAAGGGGTACACGGAAGACGATCAGCAGGGATGATTAATTGGCAAATAATAATCAATCAAACTACAATTTGAGCTAAATGACGAAGAAGGAATAACAACATGAAATGGATGGCCTTAATACCCTTCGTTTTATTGACTGGCTGCAACTATAGTAATACCGAATTTGTTCAATATCAGCAGGTCATGGTGGTACCGCCTCATCAAACCATCACCATTGTCAAAGACGCCCCGGTGGATGTAACCACAACGCGTGTGGAGTGTTATTGATTTCTGTCAATTACAACAACCGATGCAATTTAAAGGGCAAATGAACATCCGGCTCTTTCTCCCATAGGCTTATCACGTGGCCGCCATACCCTGCACCAACAATTTTGCAGGCTTTGGCGTGTTTTTTTAATTCCTGCACATGCCGGTGCAGTTTTTCCGAAACAAGCCCCCAGTCATAAAAACATTGATTGCCCTTGTTTAAAGCGCTTTCCAACAGCAAAAAACCTTCAGTCGCCTCGCTTTCCAGGGCCATTTGAATTTCTCTTGAGGATTCAAGCATCTGATCATCAATACCGCTTGCCAACTCAGGATGGCTCTTGCGAAGCGCATTCACCGTCCTGACGCAGCTGTCGGTAATGCTTTTTTCACCGGATGACGATACATAAAGATGCGGTTTCCAGCGCGGTTGAATGGGTTGTATGTCGTGGTTGGTTGAGTATTTGATCACCCCGCTGGACATGACACCGGCAATATCCAGGCCGCTGCTTTTGACATGAAAGGCATTTTCAAGCTGAATGGCAAACTCAAAGAGTTCCGCCTGGCTGATTAAGCCGTAATACAGGCACCACCGGGCGACTGCCACGCAAATGGCGGCTGAAAACCCAAGGCCTGCGCCAATGGGAATGGAGCAGTCTATCTTGAAAAAACCAGTTAATTCCGCCGGGTTTTTATCCCTCAGCAACAGCGCCTGGCTGATGACAGGCCAGAGCATAATCGACAGCGAATTGTTCCCTTCAGCGGAAATTGTTTGTATGGTACGAACAGCATCCTTTGTGTAGTCCAGGGTAAGTTTATAGTTGGTAAATGGGGTTACAAAGGCAAAACCACGATTGACGATGACATGCTCGCCTGCCAGTATGCATTTGGCTGGGACAGAGGTATGGAAATCCATAAGCATTCTTTAAAAATGGACCTAATTAACTATAGCACAGCACCATGAAGTTGATTAAATTTTATTCAAAAAAACGCGATGTACGGTCTATACTCTTAGTACCCATGTGGTTTAATAAGGAAAATTTGAATGAATAACCCTCATGTGGTGCTGATTACACCAGATGATGACATTTTGGGAACCATCGACAAGTTGTCTGCACATCAATTCGCTATGCTGCACCGTGCTTTTTCGGTGTTTATTTACCGCAGGCGGCAAGACCAGTTTGAAATCCTTTTACAGCAACGCCAACAGGGCAAATACCATTCCGGCGGTTTATGGACCAATACCTGCTGTTCGCACCCCACGCCGAACGAAAGCGTGGTTTCAGCCGCCGAACGCCGGCTCTATGAAGAGATGGGCATTAAAGCCACGCTTCATACCGTGGGTAAATTTCATTATGTGGCCGTATTCAATAACGGCTTATTTGAAAACGAACTTGATTACGTGCTGGCAGGCACTTACGAGAGCGACGTCATCCCCTTTAATCAGGATGAGGTGCAGGCTGTGCTCTGGATTAGCCTGGCGGACTTAAAGCAATGGGTCAACGATGAACCAGGGCAATTCACACCCTGGTTCCAACAGGCGCTGCGGCTATTCATCCCTTATCTGGAAAACCGGGTGACGGATAAATCCGTCAGTTAGCCATTCAGGTAAATTTCATAGCTGTCGTAGCAGGACTCAACGTCGGCTTGGGTTCTTTCTTGAAAAATCCAAGCGTTTTTTTGGGCGTTTCCTCCGATTGAAGCGCAATTTTTAATGTCGGCAATTTATGCTTAAGGATTTCTCTTTCCTCCTCGGAAAAGCATTTACCCAAAACGACTTTTTTTAAGCTGTTGCTGTTTTTCTCTAAAAAGCTCACCAACGACACAAAATTGGACTTGAAGGGATTATCAACAAATCCATCGATGATGACGCTTTCAAGCCGTGGTAATTTAAGATTTCGCAACCAGGTCAGCAGATCAGCAAATTCATTAAAATAGCCATGCGGTGCGAATAGATGACGGTTTGATGAGTTTTCTATAAAAGAATCCAGGGTTAAGTATTTGATGTGTTCAAATTGGTCAAGATTCAGATGAGACTGTACCAGTTCGTCTTCAATTTTTTTAAAATCCTGAAGCACCTGTTTTATAAACAAGGCTCTGATGTCGTGCTCTTCGGGCGACTCCTTAGACGCCTTATCGGCAAATAAGGCAAAAAACAACAGCAGCCTATCCTGAATCTCCTTACTGGTTACGCTGGATGCTACTTTGGCCATTTGCCGTGTAGGCAGCCATGCATTCATACTCACCAGTGCCAGTTCCCCGCCTAAGGGTTTGTCAAAATTTTCCCGGGTCTTGGTGTTAAACAAATGAATGACCGTACTAATCTCAATTAAAAGCAATACCCAGTTCAGTAAACGACTCTTGCCTTCTTCATAATTAACAGCTGTTTTTTCAATGCCCTTCAGGCTTTCAAACCGTCTGTCATTCAGTAAATACCCAAGCAGTTTTTGCAGTTCCCTAATTGATTCAAGCTTTGATTTTTGTTTATACAAAGTGACATTATCGCGGATAAAATCCATGTTGTCATACCAGCAGGTATACCCATTCAGTAATGAATTATTTTTAAACTCATTATTAGGTTCTGACAGTATTTGTATAATTGACTCGCTGGCAGCGTCTTGAACGTGAGGCAGTGTAACCGATGCTTTTAAAAGCACCACCTCTTCTTTGCCTGATTTTACATCGTCAGTGGCTTTATCCTCTTCACTTTTTATGGAATTAGATAGCCTCGTTGGATCCAGGCGTTCCATATCCTGCAACAATCCATTGTCATGGGGTTCCAGCTCCGATCCAGTCCCCACTTCATCAAGCCCCACCTTGCCAGGCTCTGCCGGGGGCTTGCGTGATGGGGGTATCGAATCAGCGGAAGCCTTACAGACCACTTCATCAACAGAAACCTGTCGGGACAGCACATGACTCGGTTCTGAAGGGTTAACGATCAACATGTCCATTTGCGAATTTTTTCGACTGATGGCTTCAACATCATAGGGGGTAACCGCATTATCGACCGTATTGGTTCGCGTGAATCGGGAAAACGACGATGGCGCATCACTGATTTTGCGGGGTATATGGTTTGGCATAGAGACCGCTGTTTTGTCGTAAGCATCGCCTGGTGCAAGCTGGGAGGACGACTTGGGTGGCAGGATACTGATCCTTGCAGGCCCGTAATTACTTGGTATAAGGACTGCGCTTCTATCAACAACATCCCTTTGTGTTTGCTGGGAGGGCGACTCGGACTGTTCACAGATTTCGCTGGGTACGTTGTTTGTTTTATAGAGTTCTTTTAGTCTGTTTGACGTGTAGGATTGCGTGTGGGATAATTTTCTTGCATCCTTAGCAGCCATTTCACTGGCTTTCTGCGAGGTAATTGAATACTCCTCGAAGGAGGGAGCAAGCCCTTCCGGGGCTCCATCAAGACGATTCTGTCCAAACTTCAACTCTTCTTTTTTTCCCTCTTTTTGAGTATTGGTAAAAAGCAGCCCCTTAAACCCCTTATCATTTAATGTCTTTTTCATAATCATACCGCCCATCAAAAATGTCATAAAATAGTCAATTTGGAAAAAAATTACAAGAATAAACCAAGCGTTTTAGCTTTATTTTCTGACTGTTATACCTCGTTTCATCGCTTGCCAAAGCTTGAAAAGATTGATTATAGTTATTCTTCTCTTGTTATCACTGGCAGGACGCCATGCGGCCCCGACTCATTATCCTGTTGACCTGTGCATGGACCACCGCTGTGTCGGCTCTGCCGTCGGGTTTTGTCTACCTGAATCAGGTGTCGCCTGACATCATCGAAGAATTACGATACGCCAGCGCCGATAATTTCACCGGGCAGCGCGTACCGGGTTATCAGGCCGGGCGCTGCATTCTGACTCGGGAAGCAGCAGAGCAACTGGCCCTGGTTGAACAAACCGCCTTAAAAAACGGGTATACGCTCAAAGTCTATGATTGCTATCGCCCCCGCCGCGCCGTAAAGGCCTTTTATCAATGGAGCCAATCCAATGACACCCGCACCAAACCCTACTATTATCCCCGCGAGGCAAAAGACACCCTCTTTGCCAAAGGCTACATTTCTTTAGCCTCAGGCCACAGCCGCGGCAGCACGGTGGATTTAAGTCTCGTGAAGCTGACTGAGCGCGGTCGCTACCCCCAAAAAGCCAGTGCGGCCTGCTACAGTCAAACCACTCAGCATATTAATGATGATTCAATCAATACCGGTACCCGCTTTGACTGCCTGGATAAAAGCGCGCATGTTTTTTATCCTGAATTGACAGCCAGTCAGCGGCGAAACCGCCTGCTGCTCAGGCAATGGATGATGGCTCATGGATTTAGCCCCTACAGAAAAGAATGGTGGCACTTTACGTTAAAACAGGAGCCTTATCCCCGAACTTATTTTGATTTTCCCGTACATTAGGAAAGGTTTCACGATGCAAACAAATACCCGCTATTCGCTCCTAAAACCACTGCTGTGTCTGTTTCTTTTTTTACTGATGCCGCAAGCCTTTAGCCGAAACGTCAATGTGTATCTCGAGTTGGATAACCTTGCTGTCTATCAATCCATCGAACAGTTTAACCAGTTTTTAAAAAGCAAGGGTATTTTTAAGAAATACGACATGGAACCCTTTCTGCACGCTTACCCGCTGCATATTACCCTTTATCTTACGGATTACCCGGATAAAAACATCCCGCAATTGGTCAAGCGCGTTGCCTTTCTGGCCAAATTCTGGCAGGCGGTGGCGTTAAAAACCACGTCCTTTTACGTCACAGAGGGAAATTATGTCATGCTCGGCATTGATCTGGCGCCTGAGCCGGACGGCAGCAACCCTTACCTGCAGCAAATGAGTGATGAGGTCGTACTGCAATTGAATGCCCTGCGCGACCATAAGGCCCCCATTCCTGATTGGGCCATGAATAATGCGGTTAAACGTCAGGCCTTCAGTCTGTATGGGAGCCCCAATGTGTTTTTTGAATACACGCCCCACATTACCCTGATGGCCAAAGCATTTAAAACGGCTGAGGAAGCCGCGGCTTTCCATGACGACATGGCGGCTATAATTAAAGAATACCGGCAATTTAAACCGCTGCGATTCAACGCATCGGCGATTGGTGTGGGCTATACGGATGCATTCGGACAAATTACGCAACCTTTTGCGCATTTTAAATTATCATCGCATTCGAAAAAAACAGGTTAGGATTTAAGCCGCTTTGACGCCCTTTTGCTGTAACGCGTTAAATCCTTGTCAAAATTTTTAACCTGAGCCGCCTTGCTTTGCCGGCTCTGCTCCTGCTCCATGAGGGCCTGCAAACGCAGCAACTCACTTTTTACACCGCTCGTCTCGGTTTTTACCTGTTGAATTTCTTCTCTTAAATGAAGCGCTTCCTGATTCCGCGTGACAAATTCCTGCCTTAAGGCTTCCAGCAGGTTTGCTTCAATTTGAAGCTGCTGCTTGAGCTGCTGATTTTCACTGCGCAGTTTTTTAATTTCCTTTTGCAGGTTGCCGGCTTTTTCGGATGTCTCACTCAAGGCTTTTTTCTTCGCCGCGAGACGCTCCTTCACCAGACTTAAAGAGCGCTCCGAGGATTTCATGGTGAATTCAATCGCCAACTGGGAAGCAGCATTCACTACCGCCAAAACCTGGCGCTCAATTTGAGCCTGATTTTGGCGAAGAAAAATGGCTTGCCGGCAGGTGTCAGCCACATCCATAGCCGCCTCGCGCAGACGAGTGGTGACGGTGTGGATTAGCTTGCCGCTTTTTAAATGGGCATAATATTTATTGTCTTTTCTTAATACAGCAAGCGGCGTCAGCGCCATCCCCACCGCTTTCAAAAAATAAATCACTAAAACCGTCACCGCTTTGGTTAATTCAAGCCCATCATCCACTTTTTTAGGTGTTCTATGAAATGCCTTAAGGTAAACCGTCAACTGTTCCTGAAAAAATAACTGATGGATGCCCGCCGCCATGATGTCGTTCGGTTTAGGGCTTTTTTTATTGAGGCTGGCGGCGGTGATAAAGTGCTGAAGCTGTTCCAGGCATTGTGGCTTAATATCAGCGGTTTTTTCATTGTTCAACGGCAACAGAATCCGCTCTAACACCAGCCAATCCTCATCGACAAAATCAATCCACCCCTCTTTATCACTGCGGATAAATTTGGCCAGACACCCCATGCTCTCCGGGGAGTCGCTGTCAAAACACAAGGAGACCTTAGCCAGTACTTTTTGCAGCCATTGCTCTACCAATAGGTTATTTGCCTTGCTCTCATTGCGGGCAACGAGGGCAAGGAGCAAGAGGACTTCATTTATGAGGTTTAACAGGCTTTTTCTGTTAAACCACCCTTCATTCGACAGCGTAGTTGATTTTATTCGTGCTGTTGAAAGCATAATGTTGACTAATTTTTATTAGGAACACTTTGAATTATAGCAAAAAATAATCCACAAGGGTCGGTGTGGGAAAACCATGCCGCGTTATTCTGAATGGCTGTACAGGGTGGAACGGGGCGAACGTCCCCTGGAATGCTGACCTAAAATAGCATCAAAACATCAACAGGCTGCCTCTGCGACGTGCCGCGACTTGTTCGCGGCATCCAGACAAGCCGGGGCAGTCATTCATTTCTCATCACGCACCTTTCTGGATTGCGCGCACAAGACGCGGAACGTCGCTTCATTATCCCTTGCGGGGGTTAACCTGGTAAAAATGGGCGCAGACTTTGGAAGCCACCTTATCACTTTTTACGCCATAATAATGGCCTTGTTCCAGGCGATTGCATACCTCGAGCGTGCTTAATGCATCCAGACAAGAGGCAAGCGTGGGCGAAGCGCACTGGGGAAATATCGTATCCGGCCCGTCAAGGGCGGCATAACAATCATTTCTCCAGGCATTCGAAGCGCGGGTATAGTACGTGGTAAAATCGGCAAGAAGGATCTTGTCATTCAGTTTAAACAGCTTCATTCCCGAATAATTATGGTGATCACGGCTGATAGAAGGCGTTGAATAGGCATACACCGTCGACTGAGAGAGCTTGATTTGCCGAATTTCATCCATATGGGTATGGGATGTCAACAACGAGATTTGCCCATAACGCGGCTGGGCCGCATCCAGCAGGCGGATAAATGCCTGCTGGTATGCGTCATGCCAAAGGGGCTCGCCCTTGAAATTGTTGCCCGGAGGAATATGCATGGCAATCAGCAATTGCCTGGCTTTATAAGTGGACAATTGCCTTTTTAGCCAGTGCAATTGCCTGTTTGCCGCTTCCTGTTGACGCGGATAGGACGGCAGAAAAAACGGCGTGTGGCTGAACAGGGTTGTATTCAACACAATGAGGATAATATCGTGATTACCCGGTTTGACGTAGCTTGCGTAATAGCCATCGCGTGCCATGGCGCTGTCATCGAGCAGCAGGCCTTCACAATAAGCACAAGCCCCCTCCCAATCGGCGGCTAAATCCAGCGGAGTTTTGTGCGCGGCGTTAAACGGCTGGTAATTTCCTTGCAGCGCGTCATTATTCCCCGGGACATAAAACAAGGTTTTTTTACCTTTATTGGCTTCATACAAGGCATGAAATACTGCTTTTTCATAGTCAGCCTTAACCGGTGCATACCCCAATAAGTGGGTGGGGAGGTCACCGAGCGTGATGATAAAATCAGCTTGTCGCGACAATTGGGCGTATTTTTTCATCGCCAGTTTCAATAGCGACTGGCCGGTATCCTGACCATCGCCATCGGTATTCAGAGCGCCATAATGAATGTCGGAAATCGTTAAGAAGTGGATAGCGGCATGGCCGGCAAATGAGGCCATTAACAGAAATATAATCAGAATCAAACGGTTCATGACAAGCGTTGTTAAGCGCCCGGGTAACCAGGCGCTTAAACCGCGATTAACTGGTGGCTTCACGAATAGTCCAGACACGCTGAGCGGCCAGCGGGGCCTCGTCTATCCACATCACCAGGGGTTTGCCGGTCAATGCGGGCTTGCTTTTGGAAGCCAGGGCTACGGCAAACGGGTATTTTTTCCGAAGGCTCTGCAAGGCGTTCATGACCCGATTGGCATCCGCCTGATTATCCTTAAGAACCAGCTCATTGCCGCGGTAGAGAATAGTCACCGCCTGTCCGCGCAACGCCTGTTTAACCACTGTTTCCAAACGGCGCCATTTCGCCTGACGGCTGCGCTGCAACTCAGTCTGGGTTGGATTTTGCTGGTACTTGATACGCGGGTGTTTGGAAAAGACCTTCGCCCAGGAATTATTGCTCGGCTTTTGCTGCAGGAAGTAAGCGCACAGGGCATCCACAACATAACGATAACGGCCGGATACCGATGGTTTGGTTCCCGGTAAGCGGTTTATGTAGATTGCGAAAGCCAGGGTGTGGGCATTGGCGGTATAAAGATACCCGGATAAGCTGATTACGCCGGTCATGGTGCCGGTTTTGGCACGTACCAGATCTTGCTGATCAGGGCGCTTAAAGCGACGCTGCAGGGTGCCATCCCGTCCCGAGATCGGCAAGGCAGCGATGTATTCATAGGACAGGGGGAAACGCTCATATAAAAATTTAAGCAGGCTCACGGTTTGATTCGGCGTCAGCAAATCATGCCGTGACAATCCTGAACCATCGGTAAGGATAGCATTCTGCAAAGGAATATTGGTTTGCTGCTGCAAAAATTTCTTAATGATGCTTTGCGCATCCGCCCAATTCACCGGTGTGCCCTGTAATTTGGCGGCGGCATGCAGGAACAGGCTGTCGGCGTACAGGTTGTCTGACGGTTTCAGTGTATCGGCCATCAACTGGGCAATGGGTTTGGATGTGTCGGTCGCGAGCAGCAGCGAACCAGCGGGGGCCCTGCCCAGAGTTACCGTGCCTTCATGCACGATATTCAATTGATTTAATTGTTGTTTAATCAAACCCTGGGCGTAAATCAGCGGATTTTGAATGGCCATTTTCTGCTGAACCGCCCACTGGCCAACCCCGACGCAACCACGAACCGTGAGTTGATTTTGCTTGTTCATGGAAAAATCAACCCCGCAACGCGACGCTTTGTCTTTCGTTGTAACCTGATTATTAATGACGATACCGCCCTTGTCGCCTTCCACCTCCACAATGGCAGGGGCTCCGGGTTTATCGCCGGGATTCACCGTCACAATCATGCGGTTGGCATCAATAACCACCGGGGCCAGCGGCGCGCCATAACTGTAAACCAGATCCTGAACCATCCAGCCTGGCGGGTAAGGATTGACATTGGCATGGCTGCTGTCAATCACAACATTGCCGACAATACGGTCGATATGCCAGGTTTTTAAAGAAGACAGCAAACTGGCCAACCGTTCCCGGCTGAAGGAGGGATCGCCGGGTAAATGCAGATAAAGCGTGCCATTCAATACCCCGTTTTGTAATGTGCCTACCCCGGCGCTTAACTGATTTTTAAAACGATAATCCGGCCCAAGAACCATCAGGGCCGCGGCATCTGAAAATAATTTCATGTTACTCGCGGGAATGAACGAGCGGGTCTGATTGCGACGATAAATGGTTGTGCCGCTGGTTAAGTCCACCACTTCCACACCGATGTTCATGGCGGGATCGACCTGATTGATAATCCTGTCCGCGCCGCTTTGAAAACTGGCATGCAGGCTGGTTGTGAATAACGCGCCCATAATCAAACCTGATAAGGTCCTTTTCATCAATTTCGCTTCCTTAAAGTAGGTGATTTAAATAACATTTTGTTTAAATTTTTGATTAACACAAGACACCACGCACAGCCGTGCAAAAGTGCTAATCATAACGCAAGCCCATGCGCTCAAGAAGCCCTGCCAGGGTATCATTGTCAAAAAATTTTATTTGCAGCCATCCGCCACGACCGTCATCGTTTACAATTTGCACAGGCGCCCCCACCTGGTCTGCCAACTGGCTTTGCAAACGCTCGATATCCCGGTCGCAACGCCGGTCTTTTAAAGGCGGCTGGGCGGCTTTAGCCTGACGTACTTTTTCTTCCAGTTGACGCACGGACCATTGCTCGTCAATGATTTGCTGAGCCCAACCCAGCTGCTCAAAAGGGGGCATCCCCACCAGATTACGTGCATGTCCCAGGGATAACAGGCCGCTGCGAATTTTATCCTGAACCGGTTCAGTCAGCGTCAATAGACGCAGAATATTGGCGATATGGCTTCGGGATTTGCCCACCAGAACCGCAATTTCATCCTGTTGAAAATGAAATTCATCACACAGACGGCGATAACCCGTTGCTTCCTCAATCAGATTAAGTTCCTGCCGCTGAATATTTTCAACCAGCGTCAAAGCCGCGGCTTGCTGATCCGTGTATTGGCCGATTAGGCAGGGAATATCGTTTAAACCAGCCAGTCGGGCAGCACGCCAGCGGCGTTCACCGGCAATGATTTCATAACGCCCTGCCGCGATGGCCCGCACCACCAGCGGTTCAATCAAACCCTGGGCGGTAATTGAGTCTGCAAGCTCCTGAAGGTTTTTTTCCTCGAAATGGATACGCGGTTGATAGCGCCCCGGTTGCAAGGCGTCTAGAGGCAGTAATTGATAGTGGGCTGGGGTTTGCATTCACACAATCCGGGCAGAAAAAACCATTGCAAAAAATTGTTTCATACCCGCAACCTGCTGGCAATCAAATACTTGGGCTGACAGGCAAAACCAGTCTATCGCGGTGCTGGATCGTAAAGATACCAGCCAATATGAAAAAGAATGTGCCCGACTATGGCCGCCACAAGACCGTATTGCCAAAATAGCCAGCCAAACAGAACCGTCTGCCACAGATTGATTAGGAGCATGGTGTAAACAAAGCGGCGGCTGTTTGCACACCCAGCGGCGATGTAGGCCGGTAAATGCCCAAGCCCGAGTAACAACCCACTGCTGATAATGGCAAACCAGATAACCCCCGCCGAGAGCCTGCCAATAAAGAGGGCCCCGAAATAAGCGATGACATTCATAAGCCCAAACCGACCGATGATTTCATCCACAACGCCACCATACAAAATACACCCGTCAAGCCGCAAAGCGGCGCGCATGGCGTACAAAGTGGCCAGGGTTTTGTCATCCAGAATACTCGCTACAACGCCATAATAAAGAAAAAAGAAAACCAAAAGCCCGCCCAGCACCGTTAAAAAGACGGGTAATAACATGTCCTGTACGAACCCTGTCACGGACTGATTGAGCAGGAGACCTTGCAGGATGGGTTCTTTTAAGCCTGTTTTCAGTGATAAAACCGTGCCGGCAAAAGTCATCAAAAGAACCATTATGAGCGTTTGCAACATTGCAAAGCGGCTGATTTTTTTTCTTAATTCCTCGCTGTTTTGCGGCAGCAGGAAATGAATCAAACGGGGAATGGCAACGACAATCCCCGGTAAAGACAGACCCGTCAGAATAATAATCAGCGGCCAGTTAATCAGCATGTCCTTTACCTTTTACGTAATACACTATAAAAGAAACCATCCCGGTTTCCTTCACCGGGGATTATTTGCCAGCCATGACCCGTGAAGAGGCCCCACGGCTGCTCCCCCTTTAAGACGTCGCAATCAGGATGGCGGGCCGCAAAGGCGGCAATCTGTTGTTCATTTTCAACAGGCAGAATGGAACAGGTGGCATAAACCAACAACCCTTGCGGTACCAGCAGGGGCCATAAGGTTTGCAGTAATTCGTTTTGCAGCGCTGCCGCCCGACGAATATCCTCTTCACTTCGCAAAAGCTTGATATCCGGATGCCGCCTAATGACGCCCAGGGCGGAGCATGGGGCATCCAGTAAAATGCGATCAAAAGGCGTCCCATCCCACCATTGCGAAGGCTGCAAAGCGTCTCCTTTGACCACAGTGGCCTGCAGGTGGAGGCGGGCCAGATTGGCGTTGACCCTCTCCAGTCGTTTTTCATCGACGTCAAGAGCAACGCATTCCTTCAATTGGTTTTCGCTTTCAAGAAGATGGCAGGTCTTACCGCCAGGAGCACAACAGGCATCCAGTACCCGCAAACCCGGCCGCAAATCAAGAAGGCTTACCGCCAATTGCGCTGATTCATCCTGAACGGAGAGGTCCCCTTCATTAAAACCGGGTAATTCCTGCACATCGCAAGGTTTTTCCAGGGCGATGCCTTGCAAAGCGTAAGGGAGGGCTTTCGCGGGCATGCCTTTATCTTGTAGACGCTTAAGGTAGTCTTCGCGTGAGCAGCGGGCTTGATTGACGCGCAAACTCATGGGTGGATGCTGATCGTTCGCCGCTAGTAATTGCTGCCAATGATGCGGCCAATCCTGGCGCATACGTTTAATGAACCAATCCGGATGGCCGTAAATATATTCCGGCTTGTTTTTTAGTTTCGCGAGCAACGCGTCTTTTTCGCGGCAAAAGCGTCTCAATACCGCATTAACCAACCCTTTCGCCCAGGATTTCTTGACTGCGTCCAGCAAAGCCACTGTTTCCTTGACTGTTGCGTACTCGGGTTTGTTTAAATACAGTAATTGATAAAGCCCCATCAACACCGCAATCCAGATATCCTGTTCTTTGGGACGTTTTGTAAGCAGGCTGTCAGCCAAGTGTTGTAACCGGTAGTAATGCCGGCATACGCCAAACGCAATTTCCCTCGCCAGGGGCGAGGCATGGGTCAGGTTATGGGATAAGGGGATTTTATCCTTAACCACAGCAATCAGGATTTCCAGGGCCTGCAAGCGATCATTTTTACTCATTGAAGGACCCGATTAATCAAAAGCCCTGCGCGGGGGGCATTCATCCAATCGGCAACCGGCATCGCTTTTCCGCCGGGAAATTGCAGAATTTCAATACAGAGCTTTCCTTCTTTAGTCGCAACCACCATGCCCTTTTTATCAATGCTTAAAATAGTGCCCGGTACGGCTGAGCTGGTCCCCGGTTCGATTTGAGCCTGGTGAATCCGCAGCATGTCCTCACCCGCCTGCGTATAGGCCACAGGCCAGGGATTAAAGGCGCGAATTTGCCGGTCAATGGTTATGGCACTTTGATGCCAGTCAATACGGGCGTGGTCTTTGTTGATTTTTCCAGCGTAGGTGGCCAGATCATTATTCTGGGGAACCGGTTGGGCTCTGCCTGTTGCCAGGGCATCAATGGCTTCAAGCAAGGCTTCAGGCGACATCTCAGCCAATTTATCGTGCAAACTGACCGCTGTTTCCCTGTCGCTGAGTTCACAGGACACCTCAATCAACCCATCACCGGTATCCAAACCCACGTCCATCTGCATGATGGTGACGCCGGATTGTTTGTCGCCATGCAATATGGCGTGCTGGATAGGTGAAGCGCCCCGCCAGCGCGGAAGCAGGGACGCATGGACATTGATACAGCCTAAGCGTGGCGTAGCGAGCACACTGCGCGGCAGAATAAGGCCATAAGCAATGACCACCATTAAATCCGGCTTTAAGGCAGCCAATTCGTCCACCGCCTCGGGGTTTTTAAAATTGAGCGGCTGGTAAACCGGTAGTTGATGGTTTAACGCCCATTTCTTGACTGCCGAAGGCTGCAACTGACGTCCACGACCGGCGGGCCTGTCCGGTTGGGTGTATACGGCAATCAGATGATGGCTTGATCGGGACAGTGCATCGAGGCAGGGAAGACCAAATTCGGGTGTTCCTGCAAACACAATATTAAGCGGCGTCATTATTTACGTGCCATCTGACGTTTGAATTTCTCAAGCTTGCGCCGGGCCATGGTGCGTTTGAGCGGCGACAGTAAATCAACATAAAGCCTGCCATTTAAATGGTCAATCTCATGCTGGAAACACTCACCCAGCAGGCCGTCGGCCGTCATTTCATACGACTTGCCGGTTCTATCCAGCGCCCGGATGGTGACCTTATCGGCACGGACTACCGTGTCGTAAACGCCAGGCACTGACAAACAACCTTCCTGGTATTCCTTTTGCCCCTCGGAAGCGATGATTTCGGGATTAATCAGTACAAGCTGCTGTTTTTTGTCGCCAATGACATCGATAACCGATAAACGCAGGCTCACACCGATCTGCGGAGCCGCCAAGCCTACGCCATTGACGCTGTACATGGTCTCAAACATGTCATCAATAAGCGTTTGTAACGCATCGTCAAATTGTTCAACCGGTTTAGCCACCTGGCGCAATACTGCATCAGGCAGGTAAATAATCTTGCGAATAGCCATAAGACATCTGTTTTAAAAGGTGAATTGCGTGGTATTATCGCTAATACCATGTGCAGCTGCAAGATGCCAACAATTGGACCAAGGACTGATCAATGCGATACTTGCTGATTATTTTATGCTTTTTCCTCTCCTTTGACTTGCACGCATTTTCTTCAGCCCCGCACGTGACCTCCCTTCGCTCCGATTATCCCAGGCGCTATGTTGTTCAACCGGGCGATACCCTGTGGTCGATTGCCACCAAGTACTTAAACCGCCCCTGGGAATGGAAAGCCCTGTGGCATGCCAATCCCACAATTAAAAACCCCAACCGGCTTTATCCCGGCGCGGTCCTTGAACTGAACTTTTACCATCGCCACCCCTACCTCAAGGTTTTATCCAATGGCACCATCAAATTATCGCCGCACATGCGGCCGATGCCGAGCGATGCAGCGATTGCCCCCATCCCGCTGATGGATATCAAACCCTTCCTGAACGCATCCCTGGTGATGGACAAGAATCTGCTGGCCCAGGCACCGTATATTGTTGCCTTTACCGGGGAACACATGCTGGGCGGTCAGGGCGATGAAGTCTATGTTAAAAAACTGCATCCTTCGCGCAAAATGCCGAGAGGCGCGACGATTTCCTATGCTATCTACCGGCCAGAATGCCCCTATCTTGAGCCGGTCACCCATCGACAATTGGGTTATAAGGCGACCTTGGTCGGTTATGGCGAACTGGTTCGAGGCGGTGAGCCAGCCACCATTCTTTTGACGGAAATTACCGAAGGGGTCAAAATAAGGGATCGGGTCATGCTGAATGATTTCCCGGAGTTCAAACTGAATTTTCTGCCCAAAACACCCAGCTATCCCATACGCGGCTCTATTATTGATTTACCCGGCGGCTTGCCGAGCGGTTCAACTCAAGGGGCAGTGGGACTCGTTGCCGTTATCGACCGAGGCGATGATGCAGGCCTTGAGGCAGGCGATGTTCTGGCCATTTATTCCGAGCAACGCTTAATCCGTGATCCGCTCAATCGTCAGGAGGAAATCCTCCTGCCACGTGAACGGGTAGGGGAAATGATGATTTTCCGAGTCTTTAGCAAAACCAGTTTTGCCTTAGTCGTGCGTTCAACCCGAGCTGTTCATCTGCTGGATAAAGTTACCAATCCATGACCAATAAGCCTTACCTTCTCGCCCTAAACCGTATACCTGCCATTGGCCCCCGCACTGTAATGAAATTACTGCAGCAATGGCCAGTATTGGCGAATCTGTTCAATACGCCCTCTCAAGCCCTGCTTGATGCGGGTTTACCTGAACGAATCGCGTTGGCGGTAGAGCGGTTTGACAGCAAAATCATTGACGCCGATACCGCCTGGCAACAGGCTTCCCCAAACCACCATCTGTTGACCTGGGAAGACGATGCCTACCCTGCCCTCCTGCGCGAAATCCATGATCCGCCCATCGTTTTATACGCGCTGGGTGATTTGGCGGCATTGCAGCAGCCATGCATCGCCATGGTCGGCACGCGCAAACCCTCTGGCAGCGGCGGCGAGACCGCAGAACACTTTGCCTTTGAGTTGGCCAGCCAGAATATCACGGTCGTCAGCGGCCTAGCTTTGGGTATTGACGCCCGAGCGCATGCCGGTTGCGTTGCGGCGCAGGGAAAAACCATTGCCGTCATGGGCACCGGCATTGATCGCATCTATCCACGCCATCATCAGCAACTGGCTGATAAAATAAGCAAAAATGGCTTGTTGATGAGCGAGTTCCCATTAAATACTCCATCCAGTGCTGGACATTTTCCACGCAGAAATCGTATAATAAGTGGCTTATCCTTGGCCACCTTGGTTGTAGAAGCGGCAATTCGCAGCGGTTCGTTGATCACTGCGCGCCTGGCACTGGAGCAAAATCGGGAGGTGATGGCTATACCTGGCTCAATCCACAACCCGCAATCCAGAGGTTGCCATTTTCTATTGCAGCAAGGGGCGAAGTTGGTTACCTCGACAGAGGACATCCTGGAAGAGTTAAAATTGACCATTCCGGATAAAAAAATGAATCAATCCAGGTCATCCCTTGCAACAAACAATAAAAACCTAGTAAAGTGCATTGGCTTTGAAACGACGACGGTCGATCAGATTGTCAACCGCAGCGGTTTAAACGTTGAGGAAGTCGTCTCTGACCTGGCCATATTGGAATTAGAGGGCATTGTCAAATCAGTACCCGGCGGTTACATGAGGTGTGCATATGAAAGATAGCTTGTTTGAGATGTTGATGAATTTCTTTGAGAAAAGTTTATCTCAGTTAAAGGAAAGCAAATCTCAGCAAAATACAGAGACAGCCCAGCCAGACGGGGAAAATGGTCTTGCCTTGACCACCCCCGAAAACCGTACGCTTGTGGTCAGGCCGGCCGACATGAATGCCACGCGGGTATTTACTGTCGATGAGCAAATGAAATTGACCAAAGCCAGCTACCAGTTTATCGTGCGCATGATGCTTTGGGGCGTTATCGCGACTGAAACCATGGAACAAATCATTAATCAGCTGCTTTTTTCCGAATCCCGCTTTGTCACGCTGCAGGAGACGAAATGGACTATTCGCAATACTTTGGCAGAGCATCTTGATTCCGCACAACTTGCTTTTCTTGATCTTGTGCTCTATCAAAAAGAAGATGAGCTACCCTTACATTGATAACACAAAAAAAGTAAAGGCCAACTTTCTATGAACAAACATTTGGTTATCGTGGAATCTCCCGCGAAGGCTAAAACTATTCAAAAATACCTGGGCAAGGATTACGATGTCTTGGCCTCTTATGGCCATGTCAGGGATTTGCCGCCGCGCAAGGGATCGGTCAATCCCGATAATCATTTTACCATGACCTATACCCCCATTGAAAAGAACGCGCGCCATATCGAATCCATTGCCAAAGCGCTTAAACACTCCGATTCACTCCTGTTAGCCACCGACCCTGATCGCGAAGGAGAAGCCATTTCCTGGCATGTTTATGAATTAATGAAAGAACGTAATTTGTTGAAAAACAAAGAAGTTCACCGTATTTTTTTTAATGAGATCACCAAATCAGCCATTCAGGAAGCGATTAATAATCCCCGTTCCATTTCCATGGATCTGGTCAATGCCCAGCAGGCACGCCGCGCCCTGGATTATTTGGTCGGTTTTAATCTTTCGCCGCTATTGTGGAAAAAGATTAGACGCGGCCTTTCCGCCGGCCGCGTACAAAGCCCGGCTTTACGCCTGATTGTGGAGCGCGAGGAAGAAATTGAACGCTTTGTCGCCCAGGAATACTGGCGCATCCTGGCCAATTGCCAACACGACAAGTCGGCTTTTGAAGCCAGGCTAACCCATTATCAGGGTGAAAAACTCCACCAGTTCAGCATCACGCAAGGGGAAGAGGCTCACCGTCTACGCGATTATTTATTACAACAGGCCCAGGGTGTTCTCGTTGTAGATAACATTGAAAAGAAACAGCGCAAGCGCAAACCCGCCGCCCCCTTTATTACATCCACTCTGCAACAGGAAGCCGCTCGCAAACTTGGTTTTACCGCCCGTAAAACCATGATGGTCGCGCAGCAATTGTACGAAGGGATAGATATCGGTTCAGGAACCGTTGGTCTCATTTCCTATATGCGTACGGACTCGGTGAACCTGTCCAATGAAGCACTGGAGGACATCCGCGAGTTCATCATTAACCGTTATGGTCAGGACAATTACCCGGGCAGCCCGCGTGTTTACAAAACCAAATCCAAAAACGCTCAGGAAGCGCATGAAGCGATTCGTCCGACATCCATTAAACGCACCCCGGAAATGGTGCAGGAATCGCTGAGCTCCGATCAATTCAAACTGTACAGCCTGATATGGAAACGTACGGTGGCCTGCCAGATGGCCGACGCTGTTCTTGACACCGTCGCCATTGATTTCACCTGCGGCCAGGGCAACCTGTTCCGCGCCAATGGTTCCACCATCACCTTCCCCGGTTTTCTTACCGTCTACGAAGAAGGGCAGGATGATTTGACGGAAGACGAGCAGCATGGCGTGTTGCTGCCTAACCTGAAAGTGGGTGAAAAAGTCATGCTTCAGGGTATCGTGGCTAACCAGCATTTTACCGAACCGCCGCCCCGCTATTCGGAAGCATCCCTGGTTAAGGCGCTGGAAGAATACGACATTGGCCGTCCATCGACTTATGCCACCATCATTCATACGCTGCAGCAACGCGAGTATGTCATTGTCGATAAAAAACGCTTTGTACCGACTGACGTTGGCCGTATCGTTAACCGTTTTCTCACGGGCCATTTTACCCGCTACGTGGATTACAAATTCACTGCCCAGCTTGAAGATACCCTGGATGCCGTTTCCCGTGGCGAGCGCGAATGGGTGCCTGTGCTGGAAGAGTTCTGGAAACCGTTTATCCAGCAGATTCATCAAACCGATGAACAGGTGCAGCGTAAAGACGTCACCACCGAAACCCTGGACGAGCAATGCCCAAAATGCAGTAAACCCTTAGCCATTCGCTTAGGCAAACGCGGCCGTTTTATTGGCTGTACCGGTTACCCTGAATGCGATTACACCCAGGATTTGGGTCATGCCGAAGGGGAAAAAGCGGAACCGGACGTCGTTGAGGGCCGAACCTGCCCTGAATGCCAGGGCGCGTTGCATATTAAAACCGGACGTTACGGACGCTTTATCGGTTGCAGCAACTACCCGGATTGTAAATTCATTGAACCACTTGAAAAACCGGCAGATACCGGCGTTGAATGCCCCAAATGCCATGAAGCGACCATCTTGAAGCGCAAATCACGCAAGGGCAAAATTTTCTACTCCTGCGGCAATTACCCCAAATGCGACTATGCCTTGTGGAATGAGCCGGTGGCCACACCCTGTCCCCAATGCGCCTGGCCCTTGTTGACAGTCAAGGAAACCAAGCGTTCAGGGAAACAAATCCTTTGTCCCCGCGAAGGCTGTGGGTACAGTGCCAATGCCAACGAGTAGCCGCTTAATACGGAAAGCGGCTGCCTTTGTTTTTTCTAATCGCATTCTCAAAGGAGAAATCAAGCTCCGGGGCCGGGTTTTCCAGGGCCTTGGTTAGGGTGATGAATTGATAGCCGTTTTTTCGGTACATGGCAATGATATCACCCAGCACATAGCTATTCAGGACATTGGCATGCAGCAGCAGAATTTGTCTTGCATCCTTGCTTTTCGCTTTCTTTTCGGCACGCAGCGTGCGGTTCCAGATGTAGGCCAAATACCGGGGCTTAAGTTTTTGAATATACGCTTCCCTTGAACGATAGGGGACACGATACACCATTTCATTGAAGCGGAAATCATCGCTGTCGATGGTCACCGGCGCTATCACATAGTGATGTTCAGCGAGGTATTGATGAACCTTTTCCCGGGTTTGATTGGCTCCTTCTGCCAGATAGGGGTAGCGGAAATATTTAGGTTCAGTCATTAACGGGTTAAGAATTTTATCGGCTTTTTCAATATCGGCAATGTATCTGTCTGCGCCAATCTGATTGAGGCTACGATGCGAATAGGTGTGGTTGCCCAACTCAAAACCGGCTTCACGGAATCGTTCAAGGAAAGCCCATTGACCTTTTTCTATGGCACCGGCAATCACAAAGCCGGTGGCGGGCACTTTATTATCCACCAGGGCTTGAATAATTTTATTGAAGCGTTCCGTGGCGCGCTGTTGATTACCCGGCGTATCCATTCGTGAAGCAACCAGCGGCAAATCATCGATGGTAATGGCAATTTCCTTTTCAGCAAAGCTTAGGCTAGATGCCAGACACAACAAGAGAACTAACGTACGCATAATAATCCTTTATTCAGCATTCGTTTAATCAGTTTAACAGATGATGGTAAAATTTCGAGGGGCATCAATCACTTATATCGACGGCTTTTTTACCTGTTATAAACAAAATGCGCTATAATCCATCATTTTGAATACCCCATGTTCCAGAATAAGACATGCCAATAGACCACGATCAAACCCATGCTGTTCAATTGCAACGCTTTAATCAATTAAAAGCCTTGATTCTTAAACGAAAGGCCTTCGAAGCAGCGCACCCCTACCCCCCTTACTCCCTCTACCAAACCGATTTTAATTTTACAGACGTACACGGCAATTCCTTATTGCATTATGCAGCAGCGCTTGGGGATATGAATAAAATCAGGGAATGCCTTAAAGATAACATCAACCCTGATTTAAAAAATAACCTGGCCCAGCAAGCCATTCACCTGGCATTGAATAATCATCAATTGGAAGCAGCCAGAGCACTGTTTATGGCAGAAGCCGATTGCACGGAAGTCCATTTAACCCATTGTCAGGACGATCCGAAACAAATCGCCTGGTTTAAAGAAGAGCTTCAACACGCGTTAAAAGGGGCTTTTCCCCTGCCCAGCAGCAACTATCAATTTCCCCGTTATCATGGTCAATGGTTTAAACCAGCAAAAAAGCAAGGGACATCGCATCAGGCATTAATTCGTGCGGCAGAAATAGGTGATATCCCATTCCTTCAATCCGTGGTAACCCACCATTCATTGCCGCAAAAAACGGTGAATGCCTTGTTGCCGGTTGCTGCCGGCAGTAATCAACTGGACACCGTGAGATACCTTATTGAGAACGCATCTGCCATGGATGAGCCTTATGGGAAAACAGCGCTAATTGAGGCAGTAAAAAATCGCCACAGGCGCATCATCGATTATTTATTATCAAAAAAGGTAGACCTTAACCGCCAGGATAGCTCGAAAAATACCGCATTAAGCTATGCCCTGGCCAATAACGACCAACCCGTCACCAACCAATTGTTACAACACGGTGCCACGTACCTCCATACCAATCTATCCGGCAATACCCTGATGCATGTTGCCGTAAATGTGGGGTGTTCATTTCTTAAAGACTTGCTGTTTCTGCCAGGATTTGCCGCCCTGCAGCACACGCGTAATATCTATGGCTTTACACCGCTTGATTTAGCCCTGCAAACCAGGAAGGATTCATTTATCCAATTATTAGCCCCCGAATGGCCTTCAGATCCGATGAAAAAACGGGCAGCCTATGGCGTAAAACCGGTGCCTGTCAACCAGAATCCTGTGCTTGACAAGATGGTCTACCGCTTGAAATTAAACTACCGCGATACCCGCTATTTTAACCCCAATGGCCATTGTAACGGGTTTTCTTTTTTACATAGCCTCTATGCAGACAAAGAACCCTATTACTCTGATACGCTGGCATTGATGAGCCATTGGGACGGCAGCGAAGAGGCATTGGCGAAACCGTTTGACTCGTCAATGCCGCAAGCAGCGTTCTATAAAAATCTGGGTGAACTGTTCGAGCAATGGACCAATGATGTGATCTGGTTTCAACACTCACGGCTCGAGGAGGTGGATCGCCTGCGCCAGGATGACCGGGCAGAACAATTTGACATCATCAAGGCGCCTCCGGAAAAAGACAATCAATACGTCCCTCTTTACGTGGAGCCTCACCACGCCACCGATGAGCAAGGAAGACCGATTCACTATGAACGCAATGAAGCCCAGTTTCTCGAAATAATGTCCTATATTGCCCGTATGCCGGCTAAAACACACGTAGAGTTCATTGGTGTAAGCCATGCCACATCCGCATATAGAAAAGCGAAATCATTGGTGTATTACGATTGCAACTTTATTTTTCAAACCGAGAATAACCTCAATGCCCAGGCATTAACCCGAAGGCTTCTGGATTGGACAGAAGAATTCGAAGGCAAAATGCCCTGCCGATTGATCATTTTTTGTTTTCAAAAGGACTTCGATTCGCCTCATCTTCCCGATTTTTTTGTTCTTAACGAAAAGGAAGTGCCCAAAAGCAAAGAGGAAGCCTGTCAATTCCAGCGGCACTCGGCCAATTATTTTACCCCCCTGCATGTGGCCGTCATCACCCGAAGCTTACCGGCTGTTAAACGCTTACTGGCGGATGGTTTTTGTGATATCCACGCCAGGGACTGTTCTGGCCGTTCAGCCATTAAAATGGCCATGGACAGCCATTTTAATGAGGCGTTGCTTCTCTTTCTTACCTTGCCGGAGCTACGTCTTGATGAGTTAAGCGGCTTCATTAATCAAGCCTATAGACATGGGAAAAAAGACATCCTTGACATCGTGTTGGCCCATCCAGAAGCCAGGCATTTGCATGGTTTATTACTCCATGCCATCCCCAAAAACGATCTGGCATTTGTTAAACACCTGTTAACTCAGGTGAAAATGAACCCTAATCAAATCACGGCTTATACTCTGCCTTTGATGGAGGCTTTGCAACGCGGGAATTTTGCCATTATTCAGGCATTACTCGATGAAGGGGCGGATCTCTTCATGACCTGCGGGTATACGACTCCGTTAAAAGTGGCTTTTCAGAGGCAATCAACCCGTGTGGATCAGGTTATCGCTTACTTAAAGGATGACATCCATCGCCGTGACGCGATGGGGATGACAGCCCTCCATCATGCCGTGGAATGCAATCATGCTGAGGCTCTCTGCAAACTAATCCATGCCGGAGCCGATGTAAGACAGATAACCGCAGCTGGCAAAACAGCTTTTGATCTTTTAAGCCATTCACTCTCGCTTGATAAAGAACTGAAAGCCTGTTACAGGTTACTCATAAGCCATTATCAGTTTGATTTATCCAATGCCTCGCATCACCAAATTTTAAAACAATTATTAGTTAAACTGGCCCATACCTATGATGAAAGGCTCTATCAGCTGCTGCTTCGTCAATGCAACCCGGACATGATTGACAATCTGGACATTGAGGGTCAAGCCTTTCTGCATCATTTAATCGAGACTGGCTGTGTTGAACCCATCCCCCTCCTGCTTGAACAGCACATCAGGCTTGATCCGCTTTCCCCTGAGGGCAATACCCCCTTAATGGCCTTGATTCAGGCGGGGAACATCACCAAAAACAGGGCGTTAATTGAGCGGTTTATTCAATTAAATGCAGATGTCACTATTAAAAATAACAAGGGTAAAACGGCAGTTGATTTGATGCTGGAAAGCGGGGATGAACACTTAAGGCAGTGGGTGGAGGATTACGAACTGGCAGGCCCCCCATGCCAAGCTTAAGATAACAGCCTATTGGCGGCTGGCATCAATGCTTTTTACCCGCCCATTTTCAAATGTGAGTTCATAGACAAATTCGTTAGGCGAATTTTGATAAGTCCATACTTCAATTTGCCTGATGCTTTCACCCACCGGGTTGCCCCAGGCATCAAGCAATAACTGCCGATCTTCGCGAATCTCTTTAGCCAGGGGTTCACCGCACTTTTTCAGTACTGCAAATTTGGTATCACCCTCATAGACTAAGGCTTGCTGGCAACGCATCGCCTGGGCAGCCATTGGGCTTAACGCCATTAACAAACTGGCCAGCATCATGAACCGTTTCATATGGCCTCGCCTTGAACACTTAGCTTCTAAGTTGAGTATAGAACTTTTTTACCTCCTGAATGGTTCGTTTGATGTCTTCACGGTGGATGTCCAAATGGGTTACTAAACGTAACTGACCGCTTTTATTGGCTTTTTTTGGCCAAATGATGCCCTGCTTGTCGAGATAAGCCTGCAGTTGCGGGTAGTGATCATCAGCTTTCACAAAAAGAATATTGGTTGCGACACTCTCCACCCGGATGGCGTCTATATCCGCTAATTGCTGAGCCAAAAGCAGGGCGTGATCATGATCCTCCTCTAGCCGGGTAACGTGATGTTCCAGCGCATAAAGGCCGGCAGCAGCCAGCAATCCCGCCTGGCGCATGCCGCCCCCAAGCACTTTCCGCCAACGCTTTGCTTTACGAATCAACTCACGGGAACCGCATAAAACCGAACCAACCGGTGCGCCTAAACCTTTCGACAGGCAAATGGAAACGGAATCAAACCGCTGGCTGATTTCGTGCAATTCAACCCCTGTATGCACAACGGCGTTAAACACCCGTGCACCATCTAAATGGGCGCTTAAACCCTGTTCACGGCAAAAAGAATGAATGGTTTTCAGGTAGTGAAGCGGTAACACTTTACCCGACAGCGTATTTTCAAGGCATAAAAGCCGACTGCGGGGATGGTGATCTTCCACGGGTTTGACGACCATGGCCACCTTGGCCAACGACAATGTTCCATCGCTCTCAAAATCCAGCGGTTGCGGCTGCACGCTGCCCAATACCGCAGCACCGCCCCCCTCCCACAGGTAGGTATGGGCAGTCTGGCCGACTATGTATTCATCGCCGCGTTCACAATGCGCCAGAATAGCCATTAAATTGGTCTGGGTGCCTGAAGGGGCAAAAATGGCCGATTCCATGCCCGCGCGCTCGGCCAGGATGGCTTCAAGCTTCTTGACGGTTGGATCTTCGCCAAACACATCATCGCCCAACTCAGCAGCCATCATCGCCTTCATCATGCCCGCCGTGGGTTGCGTGACCGTATCGCTTCGAAAATCAATTCGTTTCATGTTAACTCTCGCTTGTCTTGCTGTAGATTGCTTTCAGGGTGGGCACTAATTCCCGCAAATGGGCAAGTGTTGTAAGCATCGCTGCCGCGTCCTGTTGTTTCCCCTGTTTCAGGCAGTAGGCATACCAGAGCAGCCAGCTATGGAAAATCAATTGCCACAGGGTGTCATCGGTTTTAAACCGGTAGGGTACTGTTTTAAAATAGCCATGCAGCGTGGCAGAAAATAGGGCATCGTCGAACTGATTTTCTACCACACCAGCACAATTGAGTGCAAGGCCCAGCAATTCTATAGCCGGGTGGATTAATCCAGCGCTTTCCCAATCGAGAAAACACGGGCGGTTATTGTCTTGCCAGATGATGTTGTGGCTGTGCAGGTCGCGATGGCCGATCACCCATTCATGGGAACGGTAATGACGGTGCTGATTGCATTGCTCAATAAGAGGTGTGATCCAGGGCAAACCCGACGTATCTATACCCGTGATGGCTGGGAATGGTTTTGCCCGCGGGTGCTTAAATCCCAATTGGTGAATAGTCGCCAGAGCCGTCCCTAAAACCTCAGCCCGACCGTAAGACAGCCGCTCATGGATTTCTCCGGGACAATAAGGCTTAATTAACCCGAGCTGTTGCCCCACCGGGATGAAAAAATGAGGGGGGTTCGGGCAAAACGCAGGCAGGCTTAAGGCCAGACGATTTGCCGCTACTGTGGCGAATTGCTCGGTAAACTCGAGGTGGTCTCGCTGTGTGATGCCAAGCCAGGTTGTTGGAGCAAATAATTTAGCCACCCACAGACTGCCATCCTGCAGGCACAACAAGTCATTGTGATGCTGAAGCCCCTGGCTTAATGGCGTTACCCTCACAATGGCCTCATGAAGAAAGGGCATGGCCCAGTGATTAGTTGCTGTCATGGTGACTTAAGTATTGAATGGCGGTTCGATACCCTGGAGGCTGCGTTGTTCAGGTAAAAAACAAAGGATTTACTGCTCATTCATTAATTGTTCAATGTAACGCCGACAAGTTAACGGTTTGTCCAGGTAATTGATTAAATAACGTGTTCCACCTGTGCCGGTAATGACTAAGGACCCATAGCGGAGCAGACTGCCTAAAATCGACTGGCGGATGTCAATGGTTTCGATCTTGGTCAGGGGAATATCGACAGTCTGGCGCACCAGGACACCCGTACGCAGGATAACCTGCTTTTTTTTAATCGTCAGCGAGGAGAAATGATAAGTCACCCAGGTAATACCTATCCAGGCCAAGGCAAAGAGAACCACGAAGAGGGATAATACTTTGAGTTGTTCGAACTCGATACCAATTAACATACCCGCCAATGCCAGCATCACTGGCCAGAAAAAGAGGACTAAATGGAGTCCTGCTTCGTAGACAACAGGGGTATCGGCTTTTTCCTTCATTGGTATCCTCATTATTCTTATTGCCATATCATAGAGGAGATACAATAAATTTGCTATGCTCCCAAGTTGGTTCATCCTATCCTTGTGACCTGTCTGTTATGCGCCCCATTAATCAATGCCTGAATAAGCAACTGGCCGCCCTTTGCGAACAGAGCATCAAATTGAGTGAGTTAAATGACAAATTGAAATTGTTTTTAAATCCTTCGTTGCATGCCCATTGCACCGTCGGCAGTTTCAATCGCGGTTGCCTGGTATTGGCAATAACCGATCCAGCCTTTGCCACCACGCTGCGTTATGAGTTGCCGGCCTTGCGTGATAAGCTGCGTAAAGAGGCTGGACTTTATCGACTCATGTCCATTCAAATTAAAATCATTGAGCCTGAAAAAGCATCGCGTTTAAGAGTCAACCGTAAAAGCCGCCCAATGTCCGACAAAGCGCGTGAAGCCATTCAGCAGGCTGGAGAAACCTGTCTTTATCCGCCCCTTCAGGAAGCGCTTTACAAATTGGCACAGGAGAAATAAACATCATCTGCCCATTCATGACAGGCCATTTACGGCTGCTGCCAGCGCAACCCGTTTAATCAGGCTTCGACAGGGAAGAAATCGGGTACAACAGAGGATGGTTGGTAGTTTTCAGCATCAAAATAGGTGTATTCCCAGGCATCTTGACGGACCATTAATTCCCTCAGGAGACGATTGTTTAATTCATGCCCGGATTTGTAGCCTTCAAACGCGCCAATCAGGCCGCAACCTAACAGATATAAATCGCCAATCGCATCAAGAACCTTGTGGGCGACAAATTCGCCCTCGAAGCGCAAGCCGTCATCATTGAGTACGCGGTAATCGTCAACCACGATGGCATTGTCCATGCTGCCACCTTTGGCCAAATCATTTTCACGCAGTTTTTCATAATCGGACAAAAAGCCAAATGTTCTGGCGCGGCATACTTCTTTCACATACGAGGTATCGGAAAAATCGAAACTGGCCTTTTGCGGGCGACCATTAAATGCCGGATGATCAAAATCAATGGTAAAAGCGATTTTATAGCCGTTATACGGCAGAAACTGCACGTACTTGTCCTTGTCTTCAACGCGTATGGGTTTCAGGATGCGTATAAAACGCTTGGCCGCACTCTGCTCACGAATTCCTGCGGATTGAATTAAAAAGACAAACGGAGCGGCGCTGCCGTCCATAATGGGAATTTCCGGAGCATTGACATCGACATAGGCATTATCAATCCCTAATCCGGCCAAAGCCGAAAGCAAATGCTCGACGGTTGCAACTTTCACGCCGTTACGATGCAGCGACGTGCAAAGCATGGTATCACCCACATTGTCATAGGAAGCGGGAATTTCAACGGGGGGATTTAAATCGGTGCGTCTGAAAACAATACCGGTATTTATGGGTGCCGGGCGCAGAGTAAGAAGAACTTTTTCGCCTGAATGCAAGCCTACACCTGTTGCTTGAATTACTTTCTTAGGAGTTCTTTGTTTTATCATGCAATGATCACCTTTTCTCAATACCCTTTTTGTTGACGCGCAATAAACGACCAAATCATAACAGCAATTGATTGATTAGTCTAATTTTTTCATGCTTTTCAACAAAGAACGGCCCCAAGGCCGTTCATTATTTAATCAACATGTTCTTCTTGTCTACGAAGAAACGCTGGTATATCAAGGTAATCAACATCCGGTACAGAGTCCGATGTGGACTTGGCTGACGTGGTTGCCACAGGCGCAGAAGCCTGCTTGCGAATAACAGCCGGACGATCCAGTTGGTGATAATCCAGGGAACCGTCACTGCGGGTAGAATCCGCAAAACGGGATTTGACCGGCTGTTGATTTGAAGCGGATTGTTGCTGGCCGCGTGGACGTGAATCCCCAAGACCTGTGACAATCACCGTGACCCTCATTTCATCCGTCATGTCCGGATCAATCACTGTTCCTACCACGACTGTCGCATCATCAGAAATAAATTCTTTGACGACATCACCGACTTCTTCAAACTCACCGATGGACATATCAAGACCAGCGGTAATATTGACCAGAATCCCTTTAGCGCCTGAGAAATTGACATCCTCAAGCAAGGGCGAAGCAATCGCGGCTTCCGCAGCCTGACGGGCACGCTGCTCACCCGTGGCGCTCCCGGTTCCCATCATGGCCATGCCCATTTCAGACATCACGGTGCGCACATCAGCGAAATCGACGTTAATCAGACCCGGGCGGGTAATCAAATCAGAAATACCTTTTACCGCCCCCAATAAAACGTTGTTAGCGGCTTTAAACGCATTCAGCAGGCTGATGTTTTTACCCAGCACGCTGAGCAGCTTGTTGTTCGGAATCGTAATGAGGGAGTCCACATGTTCAGCCAGGCGGCGGATGCCTTCCTCAGCGGCTAAGGCCCGCTGCTTGCCTTCAAAGGAAAATGGCTTGGTGACCACGGCAACCGTTAAGATATTTAATTCTTTAGCCACTTCAGCAAACACAGGTGCGGCACCTGTTCCCGTACCACCGCCCATGCCGGCTGTAATAAAGACCATGTCCGCCCCTTCAAGTACTTCGCGGATGCGATCGCGATCTTCTTCAGCGGCTTCACGGCCAATGCGGGGATTGGCGCCAGCGCCTAAGCCCTTGGTCAGATTATCACCCAGTTGAATATGAATTTTGGCATTGGAATTTTTTAATGCCTGGGCATCGGTATTCGCGCAGATAAATTCCACCCCATCAATATTTTCAGCGACCATATGCTCAAGCGCATTACCGCCGCCACCGCCAACACCTACAACCTTAATGACGGCACTGTTATCTTGGCTTTCCATTAGTTCAAACATTACTGCCTCTCCCCTCTTTTAATTCTTATCATTCTGCGGGTAATTATTAAAAATTACCTTGAAACCATTCTCTCATTCGAGACCAGAGCCCTTTACCGCTGACATTTAATGCCGGAACTGCATACCCGCCTTCATACTGCTGTTGGTATCCGTGCAATAATAAACCAACTCCTGTCGCTAAAGAAGGGTTTACCGTTGCTTCTGCCAATCCGGAGACATGATGTGCCCACCCATGGCGGACTGGCATTTCAAAACACATTTCAGCCAACTCAATTGCACCCATCACGCTTGAACCACCGCCGGTCATAACCATACCAGCTGCCAAACGCTGCTCAAAACCGCTGCGGCGCAGTTCATTTCTGACTAAAGTGAATAATTCCTCGTAGCGGGCAGACACCACATCCGACAAAGCCTTGGCTGAAATTTTCCGGCCAGGGCGGTTATCGTTCATGCTGGTGACTTCAATCATTTCATTGGCGCTGGCCAGTTCAGGCATGGCGCAGGCATGTTTGACCTTGATGGCTTCCGCCGCTTTCGTGGGTGTACGCAAAGCCATGGCAATATCATTGGTTACCTGATCCCCTGCAATGGGAATCACGGCCGTGTATTGAATTGCCCCTTCGGCAAAAACAACAATGTCTGTCGTGCCACCGCCAATATCGATTAAACACACACCTAACTCTTTCTCGTCATCGGTTAATACCGCATGACTGGAAGCCAATTGTTCAAGAATAATGTCGCTGACCTCAAGCCCGCAGCGACGAACGCATTTGGCAATGTTTTGCGCGGCACTGACAGCCCCAGTGACAATATGAACCCGCGCCTCAAGCCGTACCCCGGCCATGCCGGCAGGCTCTCGGATGCTGCCTTGATTATCAATAATAAATTCCTGGGGCAGGATATGGAGAATTTTCTGATCCGCCGGAATGGCAACGGCCTTTGCCGCATCAATGACGCGCTCGACATCCGCCTGCGACACTTCCTGATCGCGTATGGCGACAATGCCGTGAGAATTTAAACTGCGGATATGACTGCCGGCAATTCCGGCATATACAGTACGCACGTCGCAACCTGCCATTAATTCCGCTTCCTGAACGGCGCGCTGAATGGAATTAACCGTGGCTTCAATATCAACCACCACGCCGCGTTTCAGGCCACGGGAAGGGTGGCGCCCTATACCAATGACTTCAATGGTTCCGTCAGCCGTAATTTCGCCCACCAGGGCAACAACTTTTGAGGTGCCAATATCCAAACCGGTGATGATGTTTTTTTCTGATTTTTTTGCCATTATCTTCCCGCTTATTTTTTCCATTGCACCGCCATGCCGCGCGGATACCGTAAATCAACACTTGCCAACTGCTCCGGTTTATCTGCAAAAACAGCAGGATATGCTTTACAGAATCGTATAATTCGCATTTCTAGATCTCGTTTTCCCAGGCGTAACTGTACACCATTTGCCAGAGTGAGGTCCCACGCATGGTTGTCGCGCCATTCCAGCGAGGCGGCGTGCAAGCCATAGATTGATAATATCTTACTCATTTTTTTGTAAACTTGTAAGACTTCCCGCTGTTGATTCGCAGGACCCCGTAAATGAGGCAGGGTAGAATCATCCACCTGTCCCCCGTTAAATGTCTCACCATCCCGGCTTAACATGGCGTCATTCCAGGTTGCCACCGGTTCTTTTTCCACCAATGTCACTTTTAAGGTATCCGGCCAAATCCGTTCGATTTCCACTTGCGCGGCCCACTCGAGCGCGCTTAATTCTTTATGCAGTTGATTGACTGACAATGAAAAAAAGCTTGCATCCAGGTAACGGGATAATATTTCCTCCAGTTGCTGATGGGAAATATGCTGATAGGTTGCCGCGATTTTAATGGTATTGACCGGAAAACGTCCGGGATCAGCGATAAAGACATAGACTAGCCGCGCCCCCAAAAAAAGAGCGCAGGCAACCAACAGCGTCAGTACGCCGGCATAACCTAACTGCCCGTTACCGCCTCCGTCCATCCATCGACCTCAATTATTGGTAATTGGTTACCAGTTGCTCCCTGCAACGATGATGCACCCTGGCTAAGGCAATCAATTCCTCAAGCAATTCAGGGTAACTCAAGCCGCTGGCCTGCCATAACTTGGGATACATGCTGATGGGCGTAAAACCAGGCAAGGTATTAATTTCATTAAAATAAATATCACCGGTCTTGTCATTGACAAAGAAATCGACACGCGCCATGCCCTTACATTTTAAGCGGGTAAATATCTCACCGGCAATGGCTTGTAATTCGTTCAGCAACGCATTATCCAACTGAGCAGGAACATGAAGATCCGTTTCTGCGCTTTCAAGGTATTTGGCCGCGTAGGAATAAAAACCATCCGCATGATGGACACAGATTTCACCGGCTATACTGACTCGTGGCGCCGCGGACGGATTTGTGTTTTCCAGGACGGACAATTCAATCTCACGTCCCTGAATAAACTCTTCGACCAAAATGGTCTCATCGTAACGTAATGCATCTTCGACCGCATTGACGAGTTCGGTCATTGTCTTCGCTTTGTGAATACCAACACTGGAACCTAACGAGCAGGGTTTGACAAACAAAGGCCAGCCAAAATCCGAAACCACATTCTGGCAGAATCGTTGACGTTCAGCCGCATTGCTGTGCCAGGATAAAAGACGATAACGAGCGGAACGGATACGCGTATCACAGGCAAGACGACGCGCCATGTCTTTATCCATACCAATGGCTGAAGACAGCACATCGGATCCCACATACGCGACACCAGCCAATTCAAGCAATCCCTGTAAACAACCGTCTTCATGAAGAGGGCCATGCACAACGGGAAAGACCACGTTCGCATCCACAGCCAAACGCCCATCAATTAAAAGACTGGGTAAAGCCTCGGAGGATGCAGTTTTTACCGGTAAGCTGGTCTTATAGGCCAGCAGTTCCTCATAATTATTCAGGTAGCAACGGCCTTCCTTATCCATACCGATAGGAATAATACGATACTTTCGAGCATCGAGTTGGGCTAAAACAGAGGCGGCCGAAACCAGAGAAACCTCATGCTCCCCCGATTTACCACCGTAGAGCAAGGCCAGGTTAATACGTTCAGACATGCTTAGTCTCCAATAATGTGCACTTCACGGATAAGCTCAACAGCAGTCTTCTGATGGACGGTTTGCTGCACCAGTTCTATCAATGACTCAATGTCCTGCGCCGAGGCATTTCCTTCGTGATTAATAATAAAGTTGGCATGCTTGGTGGATACCACGGCTCCACCGAGCTGTTTACCCTTAAGTCCGCATTCTTCAATAAGGCGGGCGGCAAAATGACCGGCAGGATTACGAAATACCGAGCCACAATTGTATTCATTGGTCGGCTGCGTTTCAGCGCGGCGGGCCAACAGATCTTTGATCATCTGCAGGGACTTATCCTTTTCCCCGGTTGAAAGGCGGCAGGTGGCTGCGATAAACCATTCATCCTGAAGCCCGGCCACATGGCGGTAGGCAATTGCGAATTCCGATGGTTTACGGACGCGCCTCTCACCGTGACGGGTCATGGTTTCCACCTCAACCACCGATTGCCAGGTCTCGCCACCGAAGCAGCCCGCGTTCATCCGCAAAGCCCCGCCCATGGTTCCTGGAATACCAGCCCAGAATTCACCGCCGCTTAAATGATTTCTGGCGCAGAAGCGAGCCATGGTGGCGCAGGAGACGCCAGCTTCAACACGCACCAGCTGATCCCCGACGAGACTGACGTCTTTAAGGCAGCCCTGCGTCAGAATAACAGTCCCGGCAAAGCCGCTGTCGCGAATAAGGGAGTTACTCCCCAACCCTAGCCACAGCAAGGGCTCACTGCTTGGCAAGTGCTTTAAAAACAAAGCCAGGTCGTCAATGCCGGCGGGCTTGTAGAGTTGGCGGGCAAGGCCTCCCACCCGCCAGGTGGTGTAATCAGCCAAAGGCTCATTGCTGAGCAATTGTCCCTGAAAAGCAATACCCTGACCATTTAACCCATTGATTGTTTTCACGCTGGTTCTCGCACCGTTTGCATTAAATTTTGCGCCATCTGCCCTATACTGCCAGCCCCCTGCATCAGAATAACATCCCCATTGGTAATTAATTCATCCAGGGTTTTCACCAGATTCTTTTCATTCACCAGACGGGCATTGGGACGGATGGTGCGGATTTTTTTTAACAAGGCTTCACTGCTGATACCAGGAATTGGGTCTTCGCCTGCGGAATAAATATCCAGCAGCAGCAATTCTTCCGCGATGCTTAAGACATCCACAAACTGTTCAAACAAATCGTTAGTCCGACTATACCGATGCGGTTGGAAAATATGCACCAGGCGTTTGTCCGGCCATACGCGGCGGAAGGCATCGAGTGTCGTGCGGATTTCTTGCGGGTGATGACCATAATCATCGACTACTGTGGCGCTGGCGTGTTCAAACTGGCGTTCGCCTAAAATCTGGAAGCGTCGCCCCACACCCTGGAATTTGGCAAGACCGCAAACAATGGCATCATCAGTGACATTGAGCTCCGAAGCAATGGCAATAGCCGCCAGCGCATTGAGCACGTTATGCCGTCCTGGCCACTGGAATTTAATGTCCAGGGGCTTCAAACCTCTTGGCCTTAACACAGTAAACTCGCTGCTTAAGCCAGTTTGAGTCCAGTTGATTGCGCGGTAATGGGCCTCGTCACGAAAACCATAGGTCATTGTCGGGCGCTGAATCAGCGGCAGAATACGGCGAACCTCTTCATCCTCAATACACAAAACCGCCAGCCCGTAAAAAGGCAAATGATGCAGGAACTCCACAAAGGTGTTACGCAGTTTGTCAAAATTATCGTCATACGTGCTCATGTGGTCGGCATCAATGTTGGTCACCACGGCCATCATGGGCTTTAAGAACAGAAATGAGGCATCGCTCTCATCGGCTTCCGCCACAAAATAAGCCGAGTGGCCTAATTGGGCATTACTGCCGGAGCTATTCAATTTTCCGCCAATCACATAGCTGGGATCCAGGCCGCCTTCAGCCAAAAGACTGCTAACCAAACTTGTGGTGGTCGTCTTGCCGTGCGTCCCGGCGATGGCGATGCCGTGACGAAAACGCATTAATTCAGCCAGCATCGCAGCGCGGGGAATCACAGGGATTAGCTGTTCTTTTGCCGCAATAATTTCCGGGTTGTCCGCACTGACAGCGGTGGACCGGACAACAACATCCGCTCCCTGGATGTTTTCGACACGATGGCCAATAGCTACCGCAATACCCAACGATTGCAAACGGGCCACCACTTTGTTTTCGCTGATATCCGAGCCGGTAATCCGATAACCCTCATTGTGAAGCACTTCGGCAATTCCGCACATACCGGCGCCGCCAATTCCAACGAAATGAATGTGTTCTACACGCCCCATCCTTGGCGAAAGAAATTGTCCTGAGCTGTCCACCACGTTCCCCTTGTTATGAAGTCGGCTTTCTCAATCCCAAAGATTGCCAACGATTTTCATGATCAATCCGCAATAACAATGCGATAACCACACAATTAACCACCATACTCGCACCGCCATAACTTAAGAGCGGCAAGGTTAATCCCTTTGTGGGCAGCAAACCTGAATTGACCCCCATGTTTATTGTCGCCTGCAAGCCTAACCAGAAAGTCAGGCCATAGGCGGTAAATGCGGCAAAAAGCCTCTCCTGACTAAAAGCGGTATAGCCAATCATCAGGCCTCTAAGCACCAGTATACTATACAAAATTAATACGAACAGGACACCGAGCAACCCTAATTCTTCTGCCAGCACAGCAAATAGAAAATCGGTGTGCGCCTCGGGCAAATAAAATAATTTTTGAACACTATCCCCCAAGCCGGTTCCTAACCAGCCTCCACGGCCAAAGGCAATCAGGGATTGAGTTAACTGATAACCGCTGTTAAATTGATCCGCCCACGGGTCAAGAAACGCCGTTAATCGCGCCACCCGGTAAGGCGAGGATACCGCGAGCATGGCGAGGCAGCAGCCGACAAGGATAACCAAGCCGATGTAATAACGCAGTTTCACCCCGGCTAAAAAGAGCATGGCCATGATGGTGCCGGCAATGACCACGGTGGCGCCAAAATCAGGCTCTAATAATAACAACACCGAGACCATCCCCAGAATGATCATTGGTTTGATAAAACCAAAAATACTGGCGCTTATCTGTTTTTGTTGGCGAACGAGATAGCCGGACACATAAAAAATCATGGTCATCTTTGCCAGTTCAGACACCTGAATGCCAATGGGGCCTAAAGCCAGCCAGCGGCGGCTGCCGTTGACGGAGCGCCCAATACCGGGAATTAACACCAGCATCAGCATTACAAGACAAGCCAGCAACAATGGCATGCTCAGTTTTTCCCAGATCTGACTGTCAATGCGCATCACCACCAAAGCCACCAGGAAGCCTGCCGCCAGGTAGCAGCATTGCCGAATGAGAAAATGAAACGGTTGATGGTAATACTTGGTGGAAATCATGACCGAACTGGAAGCCACCATCATTAAACCAATGATCAACAAACCCAGCACCGCCCCCATCATCCACTTGTCATACAATGCCAGGGGTTTGTGGGTGGGTTTTCCGCGTTGTGTGTAATGACGGGGTTGCATGGTGCTCACAATTGTCCTACCAGGTTGGCAAACAGTTCGCCACGATGATTAAAATCACGAAACATGTCCATGCTGGCGCAGGCTGGGGACAACAGCACCACATCCCCCGCCTGGGCCTGATTTTTCGCCTGAATAATTGCGTCATCCAGGGACGCGGCATGCAAGACCGGCACCAAATCACCCACGGCCTTGTCAATCTTGTCGGCATCCGTGCCAATTAACACCATGGAACGTACATACCGGCTCACCGGTTGGCGAAGGTCAGTGAAATCCGCCCCTTTTCCCAACCCGCCGGCAATTAACACGATTTTACCCTGTATGGCGCCGCCTATGCCTGAAATCGCTGATTGCGTCGCGCCGATATTGGTTCCCTTGGAATCATTAATCCAATCCACACCCTGCAGGGTTCTTACCCACTGGCAGCGGTGAGGCAAGCCCGCAAAGGTGGTTAAAACCGTGACCATGGCTTCACGGCCAATGCCTAAGGCCTTGGCCAGCGCACAAGCCGCCAGGGCATTCTGCCAATTGTGGGTGCCTTTAATGTGCAACTTGTCCACAGCAAGAATGAGTTCATCACCACAGGCTAAAAATGACTCCTTACCGTCATTTATAATGCCCCATTGCCCTGGCTCTGGTTTATCCAGCCCAAAGCTGATTCGCCCGGCATCATAAGCCAGAGGGGCCGTTGCTTTATCCTCGCGGTTATAAATCAGTAAATCAGCCTGCCTGTAAATACGCTGCTTGGATTCGGTATAAGCTGTCATGGTGTGGTGCCTGTCAAGGTGGTCAGGCGTAATATTTAAAATGGTGGCGGCTTTTGCGGCTAAGGAATGGGTTAAATCCAGTTGAAAACTCGATAACTCGAGGACCCACACGTCATAGTGAATGCCGTCATCCAGCAAGTCGAGGACCGGATTGCCGATATTGCCGGCCACCGCCACACGGAGGCCGGCGGCTTTAGCCATTTCGCCCACCAGCATGGTGACCGTGGATTTGCCGTTGGTACCGGTTATCGCAATCACTGGCGCTGTGATCTCCCGCACCAGGCATTCAATGTCACCATAAACCGGAATACCGCAGGCCGTCGCCTGTTTCAGAAATGGTTCCTCCAGCGATACGCCGGGGCTGGTAATCACGGCTTTAAGGTGAGGGTAAACAGTCGCGGGCATTTGCCCCAGAAACACATCGACGCCAGGAAATTCGCTGTGAAAATCGGCTAACCCCTCGATTTGGGTCCGCGTATCAAAGGCGATAAACGGCTCGTTTCGCCTCTTGAGATAACGGGCGATGGACTGTCCTGTTTTACCCAGGCCTGCAACGAGATAACATGGTTGATTCATGATTTTCGCCTACCGTAATTTTAAGGTTGCCAAACCACAAAGGACAAAAATAACCGTCATAATCCAAAACCGCACAATCACTTTAGGCTCTGACCAGCCTTTCAATTCAAAATGATGATGCAAAGGCGCCATACGAAACAGGCGCTTGCCCCCCGTGTACTTAAAATAACCCACCTGGAGTATGACAGACACGGTTTCAATCACAAAAAGACCACCCATGATTAATAACACCAGCTCCTGACGAACCACGATGGCGACAATACCCAGGGCGGCTCCCAACGCAAGCGAGCCGACATCGCCCATAAAGACCTGCGCAGGGTAGGTGTTATACCACAGAAAGCCAAGGCCTGCGCCAACGATAGCCGAACAGAATATAGTCAATTCCCCGGTATTGGGGATATAGGGAATAGCCAGGTAATGAGCATACAGGGCGTTGCTGCTGGCATAAGCAAAAATACCCAATGCACCAGCAACCATGACGATGGGCATGATAGCCAAACCATCCAGACCATCGGTCAGATTAACGGCGTTACTGCTGCCTACAACCACAAAATAAGCGAGGACAGGGAATAAGGGGCCTAAAGTAATCAGCCAGTTTTTAAAAAATGGAATCGATAATTGTGTCTGCACAGGAATGCTGGCATTAAAATAGAGGAAGGTCACCGCGAGAATGGCCACCACGGATTGCCAGAAATATTTCCAACGGGCGGGCAAGCCGCGGCTGTTCTTACGCACCACTTTGCGGTAGTCATCCACCCAACCAATGGCGCCGAAACCTAAAGTAACCAGTAACACCAGCCAAAGCGCCGGTTGCCGCAAGTCACCCCATAACAGGCAACTGGATGTAATCGCCACTAAAATCAACAGGCCGCCCATGGTCGGCGTCCCCGCTTTGGACAAATGCGTTTGCGGGCCATCATTGCGAACCATCTGCCCGATTTGCAGGTTTCTCAGCCACTTAATCATCATGGGGCCGCAAAACAACCCCACCAGCAAAGCGGTCAACGCCGCTAAAATGGAGCGGAAAGTGATGTATTGGAAAACCCTGAACGCATGATATTGTCCTTGAAATAACTGCGTTAACCAGTAAAGCATGGTGTCTGTTCCTCTTTGTCAGATTGATTCGATTGCAGCCGGCGTCAGACCGTGCAAAAAGTTGCCAAGCATAGCATAACTGGATTCATCAACCCACCAGTCTATGCACAATTTTCTCCATCGCTGCCGACCGTGACCCTTTCACCAGCACGGTTGTGTCTTTATTCAGATGCGGCAGCAAATCCCGGGCCAAGTCATCCTGGGTCTGATAATGGCATGCCGGCTTTCCAAAGGCTTTGCTGCTGAATTCGCTGTGCTTGCCGCAGGTCATGAGCAAATCAATGCCCTTGCTTTGGGCAGCCCGCCCGATTTCTTCATGATGCTGCTGTGTCCATGCACCAAGTTCGCCCATGTCGCCCAACACCAGAATGCGGCGGCCCTGCCGTTTGGATAATACGTCCACCGCAGTCAGGACAGAACGCAGGTTGGCATTGTAGGTATCATCAATGATGAGGGCATCGTTATGGCCGTGCAAATAAGTCATGCGCCCGGCGACCCCTTTAAACTGATTTAAGCCGCGCGCAATCGTCGCCAAATCAATACCGGCTGCGAAACAGCACAACGCGGCGGCTAAGGCATTGCGAATGGTGTGTTCGCCAGGAACCTGTAAATGAATCGGACTGTCGCCAGCCGGCAACACCAGCGTAAATCGGGCACAACCGCGCTCATCGAACACGATATCCCGCGCATGCGCGTCAACCGGTTTGTGAAGGGAAAAACGCAGCACCTTTTTACTGCTTAGGAGACCATCCCAAAAATGGGCATAGTCGTCATCGTCATTCACTACCGCGGTGCCGCCAGGCGGTAATCCCTCATAGATCTCACCTTTGGCCCGGGCAACGCCATCAATGGAGCCAAACCCTTCAATATGGGCGGGGGCGATATTATTAATGAGCGCCACTTGCGGTTGCACGACCGCCACGGTATGGGCAATTTCTTTCGGATGGTTAGCACCCAGCTCAAACACGGCATAACGGTGCTCCGGTTTGAGCTCAAGAGCAGTCAAAGGCGCACCAATATGATTATTGCGATTGCCGCGAGTAGCCAGTGAAGGTTGGGGCAGAATCGCTGCAATCATTTCCTTGACGGTGGTTTTTCCATTGCTGCCAGTCAAGGCAATAACCTGGCAATCGATCCTGCGGCGATGGCTGGCAGCCAGTTTCGCCAGGGCATCAAGGCTTGAGGGGACAACGCATTGCAGAGTGGAAATGCCTGGGCAAGCCTGTTCGCAGACAATGGCTACCGCCCCTTTGCTCGCCGCCTCGGTAATAAAATCATGGCCATCGAAACGGTCGCCCCGCAAGGCAATGAATAATTCGCCTGGTTTTAATACGCGGCTGTCGATGGCAATGCCATTGATTTCAATGTCTGGCGCCGGGGCGCAACCCAAAAGCTCGGCAATTGTTTTTAAGTTCATAATGATTGCAAGGGTTAAAATGACTAGTGTAATGGTTATTAGGCAAACTCACCAGAGCAGCCCCTAATTCATGGCCAAATTGTGCATAATTTGCAAAATTAGATTATTTCCAGGACTTCATCCAGGCGTTGCAGCACCTGATTCTGCTCCGCCTCCTCAACCAGCAGGCAGACTCTTTTCTCACGAACCTGATGGCCGCTGCCAATCACCACCTGCTTCTGCGTCAAACCCAGCAATTTGGCAAGATAAACCACAAGCTGCCTGTTGGCTTTACCCTCCTGTGGGCTGCCTTTGAGTGCAAGGATGAGGTGATTGTCATTTAGAAACAAGGCATCGACGCGGCTGGCCGGTTTGACCTTGAGCGTCAATTGCATGTGTTGAGGGCAGCAATCAAGCCAGGGCCGACAGCTCGCGTTCACAGGGAATATTCAGTACACGACGATAACGGGCGATGCTTTCTTCGTTCAGCGGACGCCGCATGTCATCCAACAGATAAGTATCCAGGCCATCGCTCAATTGTTTGGCGGTTTCATGCATGATAGCAAAGCGTTCGGCGTCGATGTTGGAATTACCGGAAGTGTGCATGAACAGACACAGACCACGTACGCTGAATGCACCAATATTTTGCAAATCAAACGCGCCGCTTGCGGTAGCCGCGGCCAGACTGCATAACACAGGCCCCTGACCATTGGCCTGCTGGTGGCGGTGAAATAGATGCCCCTCGCCGAAACGAAGACCGGCCGCCAATACCGTTTGCAGCAGTTCATAGCCTGCCAACTGGCGGTTTTCTTTCGCCAATAAAAACATCATGATGGATTGACCCGGATCATTTTTAGTGACGGGTCTTGCTTCCATGGGGCGAGAGTCCAGAGCAGGCCGGGCATCACTAAGGGTTTCAATTGGCCGGATCTCCACACGCGTCTCTACCTCGTCCAGGGTGCCCTGTTCATCAGACACAATGGATGGCCCCTCGGTTGACTGGGTTTTTATAGTAAACTCAGGCAGTTCCTCCCCCCCTTGCGGTTGAAGGTTGACTTTACGGATAGCGATTATATCATCGTAATGCTTTGGTTCGGCTGCCTGACCCAGCGAGGGTTGATAGGCCGCGTGGTTTAGGCTCTGCCTTCTGGCTTTCATCAGGCGGCCAATGGCAACCACTACACCAATGAGTAATAGCACATTGAGTATCAGACTCCAGTTTGCCTGCATGGTTTACTCCTCGTAATTAAAGAGCCCTTGACGTCGCTCTTGGTATTTATCAAGTCTCGCTCATGGACAAGGCTTGTTCAACATCCACTGCAACAATGCGCGACACACCGGGTTCACGCATGGTTACTCCAATTAAATGATCCGCCAGTTCCATGGTTACCTTGTTATGGGTAATAAACAGGAATTGAACGAATTGTGACATTTCTTTCACTAAAGTACAAAATCGTCCGACATTGACATCATCCAAAGGCGCATCGACTTCATCCAGCATACAGAAGGGGGACGGATTTAATTGAAAAATGGCAAAAACCAATGCCACGGCCGTCATCGCCTTCTCCCCTCCAGACAGCAAATGAATCGTACTGTTCCGTTTACCGGGGGGCTGCGCCATTACCACAATACCAGCTTCCAACAGATTATCACAAGTTAGCTCAAGCAGGGCACGTCCACCGCCAAAAAGACGTGGAAACAGTACTTGAAACCGCTGATTGACTTCATCAAAGGTTGTTTGAAACCGTTGCCGGGTCTCTCTGTCCATTTTTTCAATGGCTGTTTGCAGGGTCGCCAGTGCGTCTTCTAAATCCTCATATTGCGAATCCAGATGCTGTTTACGCTGGGATTCCGTTTCATATTCCTCAATGGCTGCGAGATTAATGGCGCCCAGACGCTGGATTTTATTGACAATGTCGATTAGCGCCTCCTCGTGCACTGGCAAGACGGCCTCAGGCTCAAGTCCGGTCAATACGTCTTGAAGCGCCACGCCAAGTTCTGTTAAGGATTCAATCAGCCCGGCCGCACGGACTTTGAGCGTTTGTTCCTCGATTTGCGCCTCCTGGATGATGTTTTGCAATTCGCGGCTTTGCTTGTCGAACGCTTTCAATTGCTCGGATAATCCCTCAATCTGCTGGTTCAGGTGATTGAGGGATTCACGGTGCTGCGCCAGCCGTTCTTCCAGTTCATGATGTTTGAGTATTTTTTCCTCAAGCGAGGATTTAAGGGTTGTATCGGGATCGTGCACATGCAAGAGCTGGCCTTGGACATCCTCCAGACGCTCATGCAGGATTTGCAGGCGCTCTTCATTGCGTTTCAAGGCCTCCTGCAGTTGGCCGACCTTCAATTTTTCGCGCTCAGCCTGTAATTCCGCTTGATGAAGTAAGGCTCGCACAGTGTCTACGGCAGCCTGGCTTGCAGGCAATTCTGAAAGCCAGGTCGTCTTGCCATCCTGTAATTGCTGATAACGGTGAGCCAGCTCCTCAATGACTTGTGCTTCGTCTTCCGACTTGACAGTCAGTTCATGGTGCTCCTCGGCTAAGGACTGCAATTTAAGCAACAAGGCCTCTTGTTCATCCGCCCGTTGCCTGAGTTGTTGATTGGCTTGCAGTAGAGCACGTTCCTGCTGTTGCATCTCGGCGTCTACTCGACGCAGACTATCCTTTATCTCTGCCAACGCGTGCTGACCCGTGGTCGTCAACTCCTGAACAACCACCAGTTGCTCATGTTTTTCATCGCGTTGTTTCAGTAGTCCGTTTAAACGCAGACGGGATTGCTCCAGTTGCTCCGAGAGTTCAGTCAAGGCCTGTTGCCTGGCAAAAATACTCTGGCTGTCGTTGTGGGCAAGTGTGGGGGCTTTTAACCAACCCGGCCCCAGCCAGTATCCCTGCGGAGTCAAAATGGATTCGTGTGCACCGAGCGTGGGAAGCCAGGTCATGGCCTCATTTAGATCGGCAGCCGCTAAAATGGTAGTAAAATCAAGGGGTCCGCAGGCGCTGAACCCCTGCATTTTATCGGACAGGCACGGCCGATCCTGTGTTGAAACAGGACGGGCGTGCGGGCTGACAAACCAGCAATCACCCGGCAATGTCTCGGTTTCAAGCCGGTTATAAAGGGACGTCATGTCTTCTACAACGACGGCTTGCAGCCGATCCTCAAGAATCATCTCACAGGCAGCCTGCCAGTCTTTATCGACCTGCAACACTTCGGCTAAACGCGGTTCTGTTTTCCAATTTTCGTCCAGCGGACTCTCTTCATGACGCCCCAGGGCAGCTTGGATCATGGCCGACAGGGCTGCCTGCTTCGTGTGCAGGGCATACCCTTCATCCTGTTCAGTGCGGATGGCCTGTTCAATGGCTTTTAAATCCTGAGCAATGACCTGCGCCTGCAGGGCATGAGACTGATGCGCCTGCTGCTGTTCGTCAACCTGTAAACGCAGGCTTTGAGCCTCTGCTTTCAGGTGTTCCAGCGTCTCAAGCAGCCTGGCTGTATCCAGCTCGGCATCGTTCCTCATCAGATTATCAAGACGGGTTTGCGTTTCCTGACGGCGCTGCCCCAGGTGTTGCAGCGTCAAGGCGGTCATTTGTTGATCGTGGCGCGCTTTATTGAGGAGCCCCTGGACGTGGTCAGCCTGCTGCTGCCAATCGATTTGCTGCTGCTGATAGTGCTTTAAAATGACCTCTTTGGCGGCCAGTTCATCTTGAAGCAACAGCACATTGGTCACGCATTGTTCATGCGTATCCTGACTTTGCTGCAGGGCTTCTCTATCCTGCGCCTGCTGTGCGGACAAGGACTGCCAATCGTCCTGCAACTGGGCGCGGGCAGTCATCAGGCGCTGCCTGTCACGCTGCTGCTGCTGCAGATTTTCTTCCAGGCGGGCAATTTCCGTCCCCACCTGATAATAACTGTTCTGCACATTCTGCAACTCAGCGTCCTCTTCATGCAGCATTTCACGCAGGGCCACGCTTTGTTGATAAACATCGGTCGAGCGGGCCTGGCCTGCTTCGTAGTTCATGCGCTGTTGCTGGATGGTTTGCTCTATACGCCCCTGCTCTTCGCAAAGCCCCTGCCACTTAAGAACCAGGATTTCCGCTTTCAGCCGGCGCTCGTCCTGTTTAAGTTGCTGGTAGCGTTCTGCCGCTTTTGCCTGACGCTCCAAACGCTGCAATTGCTTATCCAGTTCTTCGCGAATATCCGCTACCCGGGCAAGGTTGTCATGCGTATGCTGAATACGCGTCAGGGTTTCGCGGCGGCGTTCCTTGTATTTGGACACGCCGGCGGCTTCTTCAAGGTAAGCCCGCAACTCGTCGGGCCGTGCCTCGATGAGACGGGAAATGGTGCCCTGCCCAATGATGGAATAACCGCGGGCGCCAGCCCCGGTGCCTAAAAAAATATCGGTGATATCGCGCCGCCGGCAGCGCGTGCCGTTGAGGTAATAAAGGGATTCGCCATCGCGGGTAACAACCCGTTTGACCGAAAGCTCCTGATAGCTTGCGTATTGCCCGGTTAAACGGCCTAAGCTGTTATCAAAAAGCAGTTCAACCGAGGCCTGGCCGAGCGCCTTGCGATTCGATGACCCGTTAAAAATAATATCGGTCATGGATTCACCGCGCAGATTTTTTGCCGAACTCTCGCCCATTACCCAGCGCACGGCATCGATAATATTGGATTTACCGCAGCCATTAGGGCCGACCACAGCCACCAGCTGACTTGGAAAAGGCACGGTCGTGGGATCGACAAAAGATTTAAAACCCGCCAGTTTTAACTGTTTGAGGTGCATCAGGACTTAGCTTAAACGAAATGGGGGATTATAACTTGAAACAGATGAATTTGAGAAGAATCCGCATGTCGGAATGCGACATGCGGAAGCGCGATTATTTAGGCGCGGGCGCTGAAGGAATCAGATTACCAATCCCAAAAGGGGCAGCCAGCTTGTCAATTAATTCCAGCGTCGTGGTGTGCGTATTGGAATTAAACAAACCCATGAAGCGGCTGGTGAGACCCTGGCCGCGATTTAACTTTTCATACAAACTCTCTTCCCGGCCTTTTCCAGCATAAAAATCGCTTAGAATATGGGTTATCTCATCATTGGATTTAGCCCCCTCAAGGCATTGAATAAGAATCCCCAGGTTGGCTGCTTTATCTTTATCCTTAAACCAATGCGTGCGGTTATCCTTCGTTAGGAATTCCTGATACTTGCAAAGCTTGACAAACGCAGGACGCTCTTTAAATGCCTCCACAAATGCCTCCACTTCACTTAATTCCCGTTCCTGTTCTTCAGATAATGGCTTCAGGGCATTTGCGTCCTGATAAAAAATCTCGCCCATTCGGCTGAAAATGGCTTCTTTTTGACCATTAGACAATACCTCTTCCTTCTCTTGAGGCGCTGTACTCACTGCCGGTGTTTGCCTTGTCTCGCGTGTATAAAATTGAGGTGGCTTTATCTGATTAAGCACTTCAAATTCTTTTGCGTACTTAAGCGCACTGCCAATGTAGACATCCAACCGCGTGCGATAACCTGGGTTTTTATCCACAAAATGCACCGCGTTTGCAATCGCAATCAACAGGTAGGCAAACAGACGCTGACGCGTCTCGTTGGTCGCAATGCCGATAGGAGCCTCTTCAAACGCTTTGGCTGCTTTCATTATCCCTTGTTTTGCCTCTTCCCAGGTTACAGGGGTCTCTAACGCAGGAATTTCAACATTGAACTCTTTGCACACTTTTTGTGCATAAATGAGTATTTCGACTGAATTGTATGACATAAGGTTTTCTTTCTGGATTCGTTGTTCCAATTATAACCGAAAGAACCTTATAGAAAAATTAACATCATTGTGTTTCTGAAGAATTCAATCTCAATAATAATTTCTCAATAAAATCAAGACTGGCCTGATAATCCTGCTGCAAGGCGTCGTACTCTGTTCTTAATTTATCGTATTCTTTATTCACGGCCGGAATCATGTCTGGCGTTCTGGTTGCTTTCGGGTGCTTTTCAACAAGGGGCTTGACCGCGTCAGCCTCGTGCCATGAGGCCCGTTCCTGCTCAAGCTGTTCAATGCGCTGCCTGGCCTGATTCAGGGTGGCTTCGTGCCAAAGCAAGGTTAACCCCACGCCCACCGCCAGAGGGAAAGCCCATAATGGCCATACGGATAGGAAAAAATGCAGACCAGTATGCGAACGCTGCACCAGATAGCCTTCGTGTGTGAAACCGCCGAGGTAATGATTGAACAGGTAATACTCCCAAAAATAATACAGAACCGCCAACACCACCACGGTCGTGATTAACAGGGTGTACCAGCTTATTTTTCGGGTTTTGGCATTTGTTTTCAATTCTTACTCTCTCGGTAAATTCCCTACTTGCTAATCTAGCCTAAAAAGCGTGAGAATAGAACAGCAAACGGATAGCAGGAGCAAGGATGACTCACGACGCGGAACTTAGCCATATCATGCAGGTCGTGGCTGAAAAAAGCCTTAAATTGATGACGGAGTTTCAAACACAGCCGACTCACGTGCTGGATTTAATCAAGCAGTATTCAGATGTCACCAATGATTTTATTTCCTTGATGCTGACTTTGCTTAAAAATCCCGAGCAGGTCTGGCAAATGCAGGTAGCCTATTGGAAAGACGCCATGAGTCTGGCCCAGGACCAATTCACCCACTGGCTTGAAGGCAAAGCCATGCCGATTGAAGACAAACGATTCAGCAGTGAAGAGTGGGTTAATAATCCCTTTTTTAATCTATTAAGCCAGCATTACCTCTTGGCCAGTGAACACATGAATTGCCTGCTGGAACAAATCGATTATGGCGATAAGCAACTGGCAAAACGCGTCCAGTTTTTTACCCGCCAGTATCTCGATGCCTTGTCGCCTGCGAATTACCTGCACACCAATCCACAGCTGATGGCAGAGACCATCCAAAGCCATGGCAAAAATTTATTGAAAGGTTTGCATAATCTGCTCACCGATCTGGAATCCGGCTCCACCCGGCTCATTATAAAAATGACAGACACCGACGCCTTTAAAATTGGAGAAAATTTAGCGACTACACCGGGTAAGGTCATTTTCCGCAACGACATGATGGAGCTCATCCAATACACGCCTCAAACAGAGAAAGTCAACGCCATTCCACTGCTGATTATTCCACCCTGGATCAATAAATATTACATCCTTGATTTAAGTCCGCATAATTCCTTTGTGAAATGGATAGTGGAACAGGGTATAACCGTGTTTATGATTTCCTGGGTCAACCCGGATGCCAGTTATGCCAATAAGGGCCTTTATAATTACCTTGATGAAGGCCCGATGACAGCCATCGACATTATCCGCAAGCAATTGGCAGTCAAGAAAGTCAATACTCTGGGCTTTTGTATCGGCGGCACGTTATTGGCCTGCCTTCTGGCTTATTACAATGCCAGTAAAATGATGCCTGTGAACAGCGCAACCTTCCTGGCCTCGATGATTGATTTTAGTGATCCCGGTGATATTTCCGTCTTCATTGACGAACACCAAATCGCGCGTCTTGAAGAACAGATGAAACTGAAAGGCTACCTGGATGGGCGATTTATGGCCAGTACGTTTAACTCCCTGCGTGCCAATGACTTGGTCTGGAGTTTTTTCATTAAAAATTACTTGCAGGGAAAAAATCCCGTCCCCTTTGACATCCTGTACTGGAATGCCGATGCTACCAATATGCCGGCGAAAATGCATTCGACCTATTTACGCTGGATGTATCTGCATAATTACCTGGTCAAACCGGGTAAAGTGCTGCTCAATCACGTCCCCATTGACGTCACACAGGTGACGATTCCCACTTTTTTTGTCTCCACCCTGAAAGATCATATTGCGCCCTGGAAAACCACTTACAAAGGCTTTGAGCTGATGAAAGGTAAGAAACGTTTCCTGTTGGGTGGTTCCGGCCACATTGCCGGCATTGTCAATCCCCCCAATGTGGAAAAATACGGGTATTACCGCAATAACCGTACCGACCAGACAGCAGATGAATGGTTCAAGGAAGCCACTCATCTTGCCGGCTCCTGGTGGCCGGAATGGATGGCATGGCTTAAAAAAGAGTCAGGACGGCTGGTTCAGGCGCCGGTCTTCCGTGAATTGCCCTACCCCGGACTCGTCAAGGCGCCTGGCACTTACGTTTTTAAAACATACAAAACCGACGTTGCTACTCATCCTCAAGCCACGACCGATTAACAATGGGCTATTGGATACCAAACCAGCCGCCCGTATCACCGCCGGCCCAGCAGTCGCCGGCGGCGCAGCCTTTGATTTTTTGCGCACACAATTGGCTAAAGGCGTCTGCCTGACTGATATCCTGCCATTCATAGGCTTTAGGCTGACAATTGCGGCCAATGTATTCCCCCGGCACACGCACCTGCCCCATCACACTGATATCCGGTGAGACCGCGCATACTCCTGGGCGATGCGAATAACAAGCCACGTAACAGCCCGGCTTGTCGCTGTAGCTGTTGTCTGTGGGTAGTAAAACTTTTTTTGCACCGGGGTATGGATGATTCACCACCCCCTGATTCTCAGTGACATACACCGGAAAAGGCGATGGCAGCATCTCATCATTATAGGGTGACTTGAAACTCAATGGCTGCAACGCCTGGCTTTCAGACAGCCAAAGCAAAGCAAGCAAGGGCATTACGTGTTTATTCATCATTTTTTCCATAGCGAGATTGCTTTTTAATTATAGCAAGTGTCAAAAGCTGTTATAATTTACAATTTTCAATCATCATGAGCCTCTCTGAACAACAGGTCATTGACCAAACCCGGCAGTGGGTTAAACAGTTTATTATTGAATATGGCGTTTGCCCTTTCGCCAAACGGGAAGTAACGCGGCAGACGCTGCGCCTGGCCGTGGCAGTCAGTCAGGATACCGAGCAAGCCTTGTACAAACTGATGGACGAGGTGACTTTACTGGATAATGACGCCGCCATCGCCACCACCCTCCTGATTTTCCCTCACCAATTCCATGCTTTTTTTGATTACCTCGATTTCCTTGGCTTAGCCGAGCAACTCTTAAACGACAGCGGCTATGAAGGCATTTATCAACTGGCCAGTTTCCATCCAGACTATTGTTTTGACGCTGTTGATTTTAACGATGCGGCCAATTATACCAATCGCTCGCCTTACCCCATGCTGCACCTGTTGCGTGAAGATGAGCTTGAACAAGCAATTGCCTATTATGGCGACACCTCGCAAATTCCTGAGCACAACATTAAAAAAATGCACGAACTGGGGGTAAATAGACTGGAGGAAATCCTCGCGTCCTGCCGTCGGGTCAGCGAACATGGAGAAAAATAACACTTTTTGTGGTATTTTTATGGGTTACCCCTTAGGCAAAAACAACGATCATGAGCAGGAAAGAACGTATTATTATTGGTATCAGCGGCGCTTCAGGCATTATTTACGGCATTCGCCTGCTTGAAATATTGCGGCAACTGTCGGTTGAAACGCATCTGATTGTGACCAAAGCAGCCCAACAAACCCGTCATTACGAAACCGCCTACACAGCCTCGGATCTGGAGCAACTGGCCAGTCATTCGTACAACATCCATGACATTGCCGCCTGCCTCTCCAGCGGCTCTTATAAAACCTTAGGTATGATCATCGCCCCCTGTTCCATGCGCACGCTGGCTGACATTGCCAGCGGTTGTACCAGCAATTTATTAACCCGGGCAGCCGATGTTATTTTGAAAGAGCGTCGCAAACTGGTCTTAATGGCCAGAGAAACACCGCTGCATTTAGGGCATCTGCGCAACATGGTCAGCGTTACGGAAATGGGCGCCATTATCGCACCGCCGGTTCCCGCTTTCTATACTCAGCCGGCCACCATTGATGATTTGGTCAATCACAGTGTCGGACGCATTCTCGATCTCTTTGATTTTGATCTCGATCTTGTGAGACGATGGGGAGAAACCCAACATAAAGCGGACTAACAATGTGGATAGTATTTGCTTTATTAGCAGCCCTGCTCTGGGGTTTAAATTATTCCCTGGCGGAAAAGCTTTTGCACAGCTTGTCTATTTTTACACTACTTGCACTGGAAATGCTCCTGGGTGCCATGGTGTTTTCATTGCTTGCCGGTTTAGGTCCCTTTAAAAAAGACTGGCAAACCCTGAGTAATGAACCCAATTTATTGATTCTCACCTTAATCCAGATTGTCGTCGTCAGCATGGCCAGTTATCTGATTGCGCTCTCGGTGCGCGCTAAAAATGCCACCGCTGCCGGCATCATTGAATTAATCTATCCCTTGTTTACCATTTTCTTTACCTGGCTGCTGTTTCGTGAAAACCATGCCAATTCATCCGTTTTAATTGGCGGAACCCTCATCTTTATTGGGGTGTTGATTATCAGCCAGGGCTGATTCAGGCCAGATAATAGTGCAAAGCCCAACCGATGAAATAGGCTAAGGCCGCCGTGACGGCGCCTAAGGTGAGTGTTTCAAATCCTGAATAATACCAGGACTTGGGAGACCAGTGACTCTTAATCGCACCAATGATGAAAAACGTGCATCCTGTGAGCAGGCAGGAGTAGAAAAAGGCAGAGGGCCTGTTTAAAACATAAGGTAACAGCGGGATTGCTCCAAAAATCAGAAAAGAAAAGAATGTCCAGGCGGCTGATTTCAAAGGCGACGGCACGGCTTTGGGTAAACCATATTCTTCCTGAAGCATGGTTTTTAACCATAAACCCCGATTGGATGTAATAATCTCAACCAGCTGTTCAAGCATCTCACCCTGCAAGCCTTTGCCAGCAAAAATTTCACGTATTTCGGCTTTTTCACCTTCGGGTTCAAGGCGGAGGTGTTTTTCTTCTATGGCTTTGTATTGTTGATAACGCTCCTGTTCAGCTTTCGTTCCAAGGTAATTGCTTGCTGCCATGGAAAATCCATCCGCCAGTAAATTAGCAAAACCCAGTATCAGGATAACCAGCGATGACAGTTTACCGCCTACCACGCCAGAGACAATTGCAAACGTGGTGACAGCCCCATCGATACCGCCATAAATCCAGTCCCTTAGATAATTTTGCTGATTGGTACTTAGCCGACGTTTGATGTCTAAGGGCGAATGACTGTGTTCCAATGGCAGGCCTTCATCAAAGTAAACCTATAAACTGACATAATTCCCATGAAATGGATAGTCCATTGGGCGTTTCAATAAGAAAGCCTGAAAATCCCATTCATTTATCCAGTGGCCTGACTAGTGAAGGCGGAATAATCCGTGATAACGATATAGAAAAACAGCCGCTTGAGCGGCTGTTTTAGAAGGGTGAAGAATTACTTGGCCACTTGTTCTGCTTTTTTAACATCTTTAGCAAAATTCAGCATGGCTTTTTCCATGATTTGAAACGACTTTTGCATGTAATCCAGCGCTTTATGACCGTTTTCCAACGCAACATTAATTTGCTTGTCGAATAATTCTTCCGGCTTTTTCAGATTAGCCAGTTCATCAGGTTTAATGTAAGACAGGTTTTGTAAAGTCTTGACATTTAACTCAGCGATCGCTTGAACAGGCTCTTGAACCTTCTTGGCGATTTCGCTCCATTTTTCAAAATAGGCTTGATTTACCATTTCATTTCTCCCCAATATGTTGCAGTGCACAATAATAGATTAGTCCTTTGTTACCATGCCTGTCAAGGGATTTTGCAATATTTTTTGCAGTGCAGCATAATTATTTAAAAAAACCCTGCCACTGCTTGAGGAGTTGTTGCATTTGTTGAGACCACAGATCGCTGGTTGTTTTATAATCACTTAAATAGGGATTGTTCTGCAGGGATTTTTCCATGGTCACAAACAATTGCTCCAGCATCTTTTTAAACGATTGACTCATGGGATGATTTGCCAGAATAATGAGCTGCTTTAACATATCAACCGACAAAAACTGACTGGCGCCGCTTTCCATCTCCACAAAGATCTGCAGTAAGGTCGCACTGGTAATGTCTTTATTGCTGACGGAATCTTCCACGCGAAAAGCGATGCCATCAATAACGTAACGCTGCAATTCCTCAACCGTGATATATTGGCTTTTTTCAGTGTCGTATAATCGTCTATTTTTATATTTTTTTACAAGTCTGGTCATTTAATTCTCTAAACCAGCGGCCTGTCAATACATATGCAGGCCACCATTAATACTTAAATTGGCTCCGGTAATGTAGCGGCTTCGATCATCGATTAAGAACTCAATAGCCCAGGCCACTTCCTCCGGTTCAGCCAGTCGTTTTGCCGGGATTAAATTAATGATGGAATCCAGTATATCAGGCCGGATGCCTTTCATGAGGCGGGTATTGACGTAACCGGGCGAAATGCTGTTCACCGTAATGTTTTTACTCATCAATTCCTGCGCTAAACTTTTGGTAAAACCATAAATACCAGCCTTGGAGGCGGCATAATTGGCTTGGGAAAATTGGCCTTTCTGCGCATTCACGGAAGACACATTGACAATACGGCCCCCTTCCTGATCGCGCATAATTTCAACCACAGGGCGAGTCACGTTAAACATGCCATCGAGATTGACACGCAAAACCTCGTCCCATTGTTCTTGCGTCATTTTATGAAAGACGGCATCGCGGGTAATCCCCGCGTTATTAATCAACACGTCGATGCGGCCATATTCGACAAGAATATCAGCAACAGTTAACCGGCATTCGTCAAACTGAGTGACATCCATATGCCGGAAGGCTATCTGATCATAGCCTTCTTTCTTAAGATGACTCAGCCATTCGGTTGCCTGGGCTTTGGAGACGACATCCAACGCAATGATTTGACCATAACGTTTGCTCAACTCTTTGGCAATGGCAGTGCCGATATCCCCAGTGCCTCCTGTTACCAATATCACCTTGTCTTTTTCCATTTTTTTCTCTTTATACTTAAATGAGGAAGCAGAACATTACATATATTGACCACCATTAATATCCAGGTTGGCACCCGTAATAAAACCGGATTCGCGCGCAGCCAGAAAAGCCACAGCATCGGCAATTTCTTCAGGTCGACCCAAACGTCCGACTGGAATGTTGGCAATAATACTTTTCAACACTTCGTCTTTCACACCAGCCAGCATGGGCGTTTCAATGTACCCTGGTGAAATGGTATTGACTGTAATGCCCTTACTGGCGACTTCCAGGGCCAGACTTTTGCTGAAACCAAACAAGGCGGCTTTGCTGGCAGCATAATTACACTGACCAAACTGGCCCTTACGGCCATTGATCGATGAAATGGTGATAATACGTCCATATCCCCTATCCAGCATGGCGGGCAGTACATTGCGGGTAATATTAAAGACGCTGGTCAGATTGGCATCAATGACTTGCTGCCATTGCTGAGGAGTCATTTTTTTAAGGCTGCAATCAGCAGTAATCCCGGCGTTATTGACCAGCACATCAATGTGGCCATAGCGTTCATTGACCAGGGAAACCAGCTTTTCACAATCAGCAAAACTGGCTATATCCGCATAGAGGATATCCACATTAAAACCGGCTTTGCGTTGCTGCTCTTGCCAGGCTTTGGCTTCATCATGCTTTCCATCCTTGAAGTAGCATGCGATGACCTGATACTCAGAAGCTAATTTTTGGCATATTGCTGTGCCAATTCCTCCCGTACCTCCAGTTACAACGGCTGTCATTTTTTCCATAAACAACTCCTTTCAATTGTGTGACTGGTAATTCATTACTTCAAAGCAAAACAAGCCGAAAGTCAATCATGAATCACCATAATTTGATGTCTTATTGAAAGTATAGCCAGAGAACCCATACTGGTTGGGCTTAAGTAGAAAAAAGGGAGGTTACACCTCCCCTGGATAATCAGGCTTTAACCGGTTTGGGTACAAAGCCTTTCATTTGCTGAGCAAATTGTTTTAACACATCAAGACCCGACTCTTCAGCCTGTTTACACCATTGCTGCAAAGCCTCGACCAGTTCCCGTTGGGAACTCGCGGTCTTAAGCCAGATATTTTGCAACGATTGCCGGTAAGTATAAACCAGGTGCAATTGCTCGCAGCTAGCCAGCAAAGCCTGTAATTTACTTTTCGCCCGGGGCGACAATAAGCTGTCCTGAAGGCGCAGGAGGCGTCCGGCGCGTTGGAAAAGTTTTTTGTCGGTATCGTTATTCTCAAGACGGACACGCTTTTCCATCTTCAGAATCGGACGGACAACGTGTTTGTAGTAGTAAGACATGACTTGAAAGCGATTGCTGACAACGGCCTTGACCGTCTCTAAATCAACATGCAATTTGCCTTCTTCCATGGCGAGCTTGGGCGGTAATTTTTTAACCTTGGCCAATTTCAGGAAAGACAGGAGGCGGATATACATCCAACCAATATCAAACTCCCACCACTTCACCGAAAACTTGGCAGAAGACGCAAACGTGTGATGATTATTATGCAATTCTTCACCGCCAATCCAGAAGCCCCAGGGGAAAATATTGGTCGCTGCATCCGGGCATTCGAAATTGCGATAGCCCCAATAATGGCCAATCCCATTAACAACGCCGGCCGCATGCAGTGGAATCCACATCATCTGAATGGCCCAGATGGTGAGGCCTGGAATACCAAAAAGAAGCAGGTCAGCCAACAGCATAATGAGAATACCCTTGGAACTGAAGCGGCTGTAGACGTTGCGTTCTACCCAGTCATTAGGCGTACCATGGGAATATTTTTTAATCATGCCCCTGTCTTTGGAGGCTTCCCGGTACAGTTCAGCGCCTTGCCAGAATACCTTTTTAATGCCAAGTACTTTGGGACTGTGGGGATCGCCTTCAACGTCCGTCGTCGCATGGTGTTTACGATGAATGGCAACCCACTCTGCCGTCACCATCCCAGTGGTGAGCCAAAGCCACAAACGAAAGAAATGACTGACAACCGGATGAAGCGTTAATGCCCGGTGTGTCTGGTAGCGGTGCAGGTAGATGGTCACTGCAGCAATCGTGATTTGCGTTAACACGATGGTGGCGATGACATATCCCCAAAATGAAAGGTTCAAAACCCCATAAATCATTTGGTTACTCCCCAAAAAAAGAATTGTTTGCCAGTTATTTAACAGCCGATTAAACTAATCCGCTCAACCTGGAGATGGGATTAATCGCTATTAAATCAAGGCTTGTGCGGAAATATAAATTATACCTCACTTTTATGATCATACCACAAATTGCACAAACCGCATTGCATCAGGTCGACTTGTGAACGATAATTTTAGTTAAAACAGGAATAATTTACGGTGCATCGGATAACAGGACTCCATAATGAACGATAATATTAAACGAATAATAGAAAGTATTGTACCTTTTTTAGTCATGGGCGTCGCCGTTTCGCTGTTAATCGGTCTGTTTATCATGTTTTCCTATGTCCTGGTTTGGGGATTGTTTATCGGTGGTTTCCTCTGGGTGGCCTCTCTGATTAAAAACGCGCTATTCCCACCCAAGGTTAAACAGGATACGCCACAGGGACGGATAATAGAGCATAAAGAAAAAGACTAATGCCGGAATTACCTGAGGTTGAAACCACCAAGGAAGGCATAAAACCGTTTCTGATGGAGCAGGAAATCAGCGCGCTGATTATAAGGGATTCGCGCCTGCGTCAACCCGTGCCTGCACAGCTGGCAGCCACGTGTACCGGCAAAAAAATTATGGCAGTCAGCCGGCGGGCCAAATATATCCTGCTCCATTTCGACACCGATTATCTCCTGATTCATTTAGGCATGACCGGCCATTTGCGCCTGCTTAAAGACAACATTCCCCCACCCCAAAAACATGATCATATCGACTTGCTGTTAAGCAATGGTACCCTTCTGCGATACAATGACCCGCGACGCTTCGGCTTGTGGTTATACATTGCCGATGAGCTGGAGCACCACCCCCTTATGCGTCATCTGGGGCCGGAGCCATTCAGCGATACCTTTAACGGCGGCTATTTGTTTGAAAAGGCAAAACGCAAAACCCAAACCATCAAGTCGTTCATTATGGACAACCGGATTGTCGTGGGTGTAGGCAATATTTACGCCACGGAGAGTCTTTTTTTAGCCGGCCTTCACCCACTCACCCCTGCCGGGCGGGTAAGTCGTGAGCAATTTAACCGCTTGAGCCTGCATATCCAGACTGTATTGCAGCGTGCCATTGAAGCCGGCGGGACCACGCTTCGCGATTTTTATAATGGGGACGGGAAACCGGGGTATTTTACCCATAGCCTGCAAGTCTATGGCCGCAAAAACCAACCCTGCTTTCAATGCCGCTGTGCCATTGAGGTCCAGGTTATTGGCGGCCGAAGTTCCGCTTTCTGCCCCCAATGCCAGCCTGTGCTTACGGAATAAGCGCCCTCTCGTTTCCTAATAAATAATTGGTATATAATTCCTACCTGTTTGATACCAGAGAAGGATAGCTGTATGTTAGTCAAATTTAAAAGCGATGCGTATGAAAATATAACCATGCTGGGGGATATCGCCCAACGGTTATTAAAGATGATGGGGCACAGCGGCATCGTTCCAGGCGCCATGGTTGCTGATGAAATACCCCAGGCTCTCAAACACTTGAAAGAAGCCATTGACAGGGAACAAAATAACAATCCATTAAGCCCTGAAGAAGATGACGATCAGGTGAGCCTCGCTAATCGTGCCTACCCCTTGGTCCAGTTGCTGACGGCAGCGGCCAAGAAAAACTGCAATGTGCGCTGGGATAAAGTGTAAGAGTATGGGCAAGTCCCGGCTCTTACAGTATTATTCCCCCCCTGATGATTGAAGCGAGTTCCAATGAAAATTAGCAAACTCCGCACAGCCTGGATTATGCTGCTGTCAGCGCTTTATACCGTGGATGCGTGCAGCCGCTCTGTTCTGATGCGTCTTTTCGGTAAAACCAACCGCGCCTGGGTAGACACCACCATTCATCGCTGGGTTAACCGCCTGCTTAATCTGGTAGGCATAAAATGCAAAATAGTTAACCCGTACGGCGTGGTTCCTGAACCAGGCAAAGCCTATATCATCATGTCCAACCACAGCAGTCTTTACGATATTCCCATCAGTTTCAAAGCCTTCCCCAATCATTCCATCCGCATGCTGGCTAAAAAGGAACTTTCGAAAATACCCATCATGGGAAAAGGCATGACAGCCGCAGAATTTCCTTTCATAGACCGAAAAAATCGCAGCCAGGCCATTAAAGATCTTAAAGCCATGCGCCAATTGCTGGAAAGCGGTATTATTATGTGGATAGCGCCTGAAGGAACCCGCTCCAAAGACGGTAAGCTCGCTCCGTTTAAAAAGGGTGCTTTTTTAACAGCGATTGAAGCCAAGGCCACCATTATTCCGATTGGTATTCGCGGCGCTTATGACATACTTCCGGCCAGAACACTGCAATTTAATATCAACCAAACCGCTGAAATCCATATCGGCGAACCCATTGATGCCAGTGCCTATACGGTTGAACAAAAGGAAGAATTAATTCAGCGTGTTCATCAATCCATGGAAAAGCTGGTTGGCAACGTTCAAGAGCCGCATTAATGCGCTACGCCGTAACTTTCCTGGCTTTGAGTTGGGGTGACAGTGACCGCAAGGCCAATATGCCTGGGATCTGACGCAGCAGTGAGTACATTATTCTGCCGATCCCAGGTTATACCCTGCATGTCACCATAGTACTGCAATAAAGGCATCAAGACATAACCCATGTTTTTTAACTGCGATTGCAATTGCGGTGAAAAAGTTTCCGGCTCAAACTGCAACACATCAGGCAGGTATTGATGATGGAAGCGCATACGGGAAACCATGCTGATAGCTCCTTCCGAGTTATAAAAAACCAGACTGGCTAATAACATCATGGTGGGAATACGACTGCCGCCGGGCGTTCCTATAATGGCCACCCGCCCAGGCATTTCCAGAAAAGCAGGACACATACTCGATACAGGTCGTTTACCCGGTGCGATGGTGTTTGCCATGCTGCCCACGATACCGAAAACATTCGATGCACCCGGTTGACTGGCAAAATCATCCATTTCATCATTGAGCAGCACGCCTGTGCCTTTGGCAATCACACTGGAACCAAAAATATAATTCACGGTCATGGTTGCTGCTACGCGATTGCCCTCTGCATCCATAATCGAGAGATGCGTGGTATTGGAGAGGTCTTCCCTTATCTTTCTGGATTCAAGCCGCTTGCTGGGCGTTGCCTGCGCGGGTGAAATGAGTTGACGCAGTTTTTTGGCATTGGCGGCGGAAATCAACTCATCAATGGGCACCCTGATAAAATCAGGATCGGCTATGGCATCACCGCGCTGCCAATAAGCCATTCGCATGGATTCAACGATATAATGAATCCGCATCGCCAAGGGTAAATCATTGAGCGAATAGGCGGAAAGAATATTCAACATCGTCAACAAAGCTATCCCACCCGCTGATGGCGGCGGCGCTGTAATGATCAGCATATTATGGTATGCCCCCTGCAAGGGCTCACGCACTTTAACCTGGTAACGCGCCAAATCATCCATAGTCCAAATCCCCCCCGCCGCACGCACGCCCTTGACCAGGCGCTGAGCCACATCTCCCTGATAAAATCCAGAATGGCCTTTCTCAGCCAGGAGACGCAGCGTCTTTGCTAAATCAGACTGACGCAGGATGTCGCCAATTGCATAGGGCTCCCCTTCTTTTAAATACACGGCGGCTGTTGCAGGAAAGCGGCGCAACTGCTTAAGCCTGTCTTCCTGGCTTGAGAAATAGCGGAATTGATAATCGACAGGAAAACCCTCTTCTGCCAGGCGAATAGCCGGCGCCAGCGTTTTTGACAGCGGAAGGCGGCCATAATGGCTGGCAATATAAACCAAAGCCGCCGGCTCACCGGGTATGGCTGCGGCAAGTCCGCCATTGAGCGAGAGCTCTGGAACCGGTTTACCGTCCTTTCCAAGGTACATGTCTTTGTGGGCAGCCCAAGGCGCGACTTCCCGCCCATCAATAAACCAGTTTTTCTTTTCCTTTTCGAGATGCAATAACCAGAACCCGCCGCCGCCCAAACCGGAATGGTAGGGTTCAACGACTGCCAAGGCAGCGCTGGCGGCTACTGCGGCGTCAAACGCATTACCGCCGGCAGCGAGAATTTCGAGTGCTGCATTCGTTGCCAGGGGATGGGCCGTAGCGACTGCATAACCAGGCGGGGAATCATGGAAGGGTGCAGCAAAACCAGGATGAACGCCCCAAAAACTGCAGATTAAGATCAACAGACGTGTGCGGGTAGTCATGATTTTTGCTTTTTACTCTCCAGAGCCTGTACAACGGAGGGAGGAACAAATTGGGACACATCACCATTAAACGACGCAATTTCACGAACCAGGCTGGATGATATAAACATCAAGTGCTCGGAAGGCGTTAAAAACAGTGTCTCAATATCCGGTGATAATTTGCGGTTCATCCCGGCCAACTGAAATTCATATTCAAAATCATTGACTGCCCGCAAACCCCGCAAAATAATAGTCCCTTGCTGTTCGCGGACAAAATCTATCAACAACGTATTAAATCCCACGACCTGCACGCCCGTAACATCGTGCAATGCATCGCGAAGCAGAGCCAAGCGCTCTTCCAGGGAAAAAAAAGGCTTTTTTGCAGAGCTGTTGGCTACACCCACGATAATATCAGGAAAAATGGCTGCCGCCCGCTTGATGATATCCACATGACCATTGGTGACGGGGTCAAACGTACCGGGGTATATCGCTCGTGGTTTCATAAGGTTAGTCATTAATTGCAACTTCTCGCAGTCTAGCGTATTGTGATTTAAAAAACTATGATTTGGGATTTAACGGAATGGAGATTTGGCAATGAATGCTTTGAAATGCTCGTCGCTTTGTTTGCTTTTCTTTTTAACAGCCTGCGCCCCGCGGCACCATCAAGCCATTCAGGCGGGCTCACCGGATAGCCTTCACGGCGAGACGGCGTCAAACGGCATGCCATTAACAACCGATGAAGCGTCCACGCCGGCAACCAACGTATCGCCGGCAGAGCAGGCAAAACAGACCGCCAGTATTTCGTCCTGGGAATTATCCGGCGCCATGGCGGCCCGAGGTAAGAAAAAAAGCTGGACTGCATCCGTGAACTGGCTACAACATGGTCCTGGCAGTTATCAAATCCGCCTGTTTGGCCCTTTGGGCAGCGGAACCGTTATGATTGATAAAAAAGGCAGTGTAGTCACTTTGCGGGACGGGCCGAAAAAAGTATCGTCCAGCAGCGCAGATGCCTTGCTTCGCAAAGAAACGGGCATCGGCCTGCCTGTTGCCAATCTATATTACTGGGTGCGCGGTTTGCCTGCCCCCGGTGCCGTACAAACAGCGCAGCGCGATCCACACAACCGCCTCCTCCTGCTTCGTCAGGCCGGTTATACTATTCAGTACCTGGGCTATAGCGCTGTCGGTAAGGCGGCACTGCCAAGCCAAATCAGACTTCAAGGCCATGACATCTTTATCAAGATGGTCATTAAGAAGTGGCGAATCTAATGATTGCTCTTAAAATGAGCAATAAAATGAAGAAATTGGCCTGTGAAAATAATTTCGCAGGTCATCGTTGACATTACCTCAATTTCTCTGCAAAATACGCAGCACATTGCAGCGACAACTGCAGATGATTCATGGATGATTGAGAATCTAAGCATATTGGGGTGTCGCCAAGTGGTAAGGCACAGGGTTTTGATCCCTGCATACCTAGGTTCGAATCCTAGCACCCCAGCCATTTTCTTGTTGATTCAAGTAAACAGACGGCAGAAGATAACCGGGAAGGATGCGTTCACCGGATCGCTAAAATAATAATTATATCTTTCTGGCTGTCTTCTGCTATGTGTTTAAGTTAACTGATTATAAACAATCGAAGGTTTCTTACACATGTCAACGATGATGATCTTTACCGGCAATGCCAACCCTGAACTGGCGCTTAAAATTGCCTCCCATTTACAAATTCCTATCGGCCAGGCCACAGTAGGCACTTTCAGCGATGGTGAAACCATGGTTGAAATTCTGGAAAATGTTCGCGGCCGAGACGTCTTTATTGTTCAATCCACCTGTGCACCGACCAATAATAACCTGATGGAATTATTGACCATGGCCGACGCTCTGCGACGCTCTTCCGCAGGCCGAATCACCGCAGTTGTTCCTTATTTTGGCTATGCCAGACAAGACCGACGTGTACGCTCTGCCCGGGTACCCATTACGGCCAAAGTCGTTGCCGACATGATGGCTTCTGTGGGAATTTGCCGGGTCTTGACCGTTGACTTGCATGCTGATCAGATCCAGGGTTTTTTCTACATGCCAGTTGATAACGTTTATTCAACACCTATTTTACTGGAAGACATCAAGCAGCAGAATCTCGCCAATCTCATGGTTGTTTCCCCGGATGTTGGTGGCGTGGTACGCGCCAGGGCCATGGCCAAGCGCTTAAATGACGCAGAATTATCCATCATCGATAAACGACGCAGCGGCCCCAACAAATCAGAAGTTATGCACATTATTGGGGAACCAGCGGGCAGGAACTGCATTATCATCGACGACATCGTCGATACAGCCGGCACGCTCTGTTCTGCCGCCATGCATCTGAAACGCAATGGCGCCAACAGCGTTCGAGCATACATTACGCATCCTGTGCTTTCGGGACCAGCCGTCGATAATATTATTCACTCCTCACTGGATGAAGTCGTGGTAACCGATACCATTCCTTTATCCCAGGACGCCAGGCAATGCAAGAAAATTCGGGTTGTCAGTTTAGCCGACATGCTGGCCCAGGCGATTAAGCGAGTCAACGTTGAAGAATCGGTGAGTTCTATGTTTGCAGAGTAATAATGCAAATGCCCCAATAAAAAAGGAAGCCTTGAGCTTCCTTTTTTATTGGGTCTACTTAATCTTAATCACGTGTTCCAACGTATTTATCGTCAAAATAGCGACGTAATTTGGTGCGTAAAGTACCTCGACTAATACCCAACATAACCGCTGCACGAGATTGATTGTACTTGCAGTGTTCCATTACTGCACGAAACAGAGGCGTCTCTATTTCTTCCAAAACAAACTTGTACAGATCAACAGGATCAGTTCCCTTCAGCTCGGAGAAATACCTTTGCACTGATTGAGTTACGCTCTCGGCCAGTGACGCAGTTGTATCCCCGGCTTCATTACTGATTGTTGTCATTATTATTAACTCCTCCTTTAAAAACATGAATCTTACCCAATTGGACAATTCCTGACAAGTAAAACAACTCAAAAATTGACGATTAATCAGGACTTGCCGAGCAGGTTTAATTCAATTAAACCTGCCCTCAACCTATTGATAAGACTTAGAATTTCATCATTGCAGGGTTAAATGGCTTGCCATTTACAACAAGCTGTCCCTGATTCAGGCTGACTTCAACCACGTAGTCATTGCTTTGTTGTACCAGTAAGCCTGATTGAACCATGGCATTGATTTGCTGATCCGTTTGAGACGCAATCTGCTGCTCCATGTCCGGCGTTGCCGTGGATGCCGCATTTGGATCAGTGGCAGACGTGTCAGGGGTCGATGTGACCTGGGCAGAACCAGCCGCCAATCGTTGTCTAACGGTTTGGCTGATAATCTGCTTCAGTACGGCACCTGGAACTTTCAAGCGGCCATTACCCTGAACTTTTTGCATCATCTCCACAGGATTATTATTGTCGCCTTTTGGCAGGGTTATAATCAGATTACCTTCAACCGTTCCCTCAGGCATGGTAAAGGTCATTTCTGAAATCTCAAACTCTGCACCACGGCTAAACAGCTTGGGAATTTCAGGCATGATAGCCATCAACGCCTGCTGTTTCTCAGCATCGGTTCCCTGCTGCATCTTATTGGCTTGTTCGTTTATACGTGCCAATGCATCTGCATCAAGATTACGTACGGCCATTTCAAGATTACCGGGACCATAGGTTTTGCCTTGGGCTACGATCTTGTCCAGTGAACTTTTGAAATGAGAGTTAAACAGGCCGCTCTCAATGTCACTGCTGGTATTAATGTCCAGATCATTGAGTTCAAACAGCTTTTGCGTTTTATCCTGGATAAGCAGCGAAGGGAAAGACACACTGGCCTCACCAAGGAATAAACCGGAATCGGTACGATGCAGGTTGTATTCACTGGAAATCTCCCCCATCGTGGCAGTCACTTGATCTTTCACAAAGCTCATGCCTTCAATCGTGAGATCACCTACGACTTCATCCATGGAAGATGTCACATTGACGCTACTGCTCATGCCTTTCCAGTCAAACTGCGAATTGCCTTGTTTGGCAATCAGTTTAAACTCGGGGATAGACATGTTCACTTTGCTGTTGTTCAGGTAATTGATCAACAGACTTAAATCCAGTTTGGGTTTGGTGGAGTCACCAGTAAAGGTGTTATTAAATTGCTCAGCATAGGTTTGTGGTAAGGTTAAATCCGTTTTAGCGTAACCTAATCCCAACTTGATCCCATTATCAGCAAATATAACCGGCCCATGATAGATGGTTAACGGCATTTGCATTTGGTAATCTTGGGCAGGCATGGTTTGCGGTTGACCATCAGCCCCTCTGACGATGCGCTCAGGAACATGTAAACGCCAGTTTAAGGTAGCCTGGGATTTAAACCAGCCTCTGTGGTATTCCGTGATATCGGCAAACAAGCCATTCGACTGGTTAACGATATCGACGTTTTTTCTGACTGTATGTTCAGTGATAACGCCCATACCATAATATCCGCCAAGGACTAGAACGGCCAGGATAACCACTAATCCTATGATTTTTTTCATTGTTATCTCCGTGTTAGTGACATCTTGCTGCAAAACTGCAATAAAAGATGCGGTAAGTAGTACCCGCCCTAATTAAAGCACGAGATACACTAACTAGCAAAGAAATAACAAAAAAAACCTCAACAAAATCAGATCAGTTAACTTGTCTTATCGGCTTGCAATACGTTTCCTTCACAGTGAATGCCAGAATGAGCGCGATCAGGGAACACAGCGGCAGAATACGCAGACCCGCTTGAAAGTCACTTAACAGCAAGGTTTCGACATTAAAGGCCCGAGCACCGGCTGACAAATCTACCAGACGCCCCACCAGAGGCTGCATTAAAGCGCCAACAAAAATAGACGTCATGTTGGTAAAGGCAATGCAGGTACCGATTACTTTACTTTCCTGAATTTCAGTCGAAACCGCGTAAGCGATAGCCACGCCCGTGTTGGTAAGCCCAAACAGAAAAAACAGAACATAAGCCGTTGTCTTGTTCATGTCGGGGTAGAAAACAAACAAGGCCGTTAGCACCACCCCGCACAAGGCTGAAAAAATCATAAAGGGCTTACGGCGTCCCATGCGATCGGAGATCCATCCCGACAATGGTCCGCTGATACCCCAGCCTATAAAAATAAGACCGGTTGCAAAGGCCGCTGCATGAGCAGAAAGACCGCGCCCGTATTGCAGGTAAGCTGGGCCAATGGCTTCGCCAATGACAGCCGTCGGGCCAAAAAGAAAACCCGCATACAAGGCATTAAGCCAGGTTTGCCGGTGGGATAAAATAATTTTCAGGCTTTCAAGGATGCTGATGTGCGGTTGGGCTTTAATCTCACGGCGTTTCGTGCCTGGCTTGTCCTGAACGAATTGATACAAAAGACCGGCTAAAACAATAAACAGGAACGCGATAATCAGCATACTATGGCGCCAACCAACATTGGACACCAGAAACGATACCGGCGCTTCACCGGCCGCAGCCCCCAACATGCCCAGTGCCTGAGTTAAACCGGACAGCAAACCCAACATGGCGGGCGGGAACCACGATGTCGCAAGACGCAGGGCACTGACAAATGCAAATGCGGCGCTAAAGCCAATCAGCATGCGCCCGACAGAGGCCATCATTAAACCGTCAGCCAAACCAAAAACCCCGCAGCCTAATGCGGTAATCAATGACATAACGGTTAAAATACCGCGAATACTCAAACGATCGACAGTCAGGCCGACAGGAACCTGCATAATGATGTAAGGGATGTAAAAAGAGGCTGTCAGAATGCCAAAGCCGACCTCGTTTATGCCAAAATCAATCTGAAGGCTGCGATGCATAACACCAGGCGCTACCCTGGCGAGATAATCGGAAAAATAAAACGCGGCTGCCAACCCCCATACAATCCATGCAAAGCTCAGTTGACTGAAACGTCCTGATGATTCTGCATTTTGAGATACTGCTATTTTATTCATAAATACACACTCGGTAACTGTATTCAGAAGCAAAGGGTCCCGACAGCCTCACTTCCTACCAACAGCAATTAGCTCAAAAAATTTACAAACCCAGGCACCCATTATACTGCTACAAATGTTTATTTCAACACCAGAGTGCCATGGAAAACCTCGCTGTCGCCTTTGCGCCAAGAAGGTGGGGTATAATTATAGTTAATGAATCCGTATAATCGTTCCTTTCCTACAAACGTTGTATGTTATGAATAGTCTCGAACTTGCCGTCAAAAATGCCCTCGCTTCACAAGGGGATAGTCAACAGGCGAACAAAGCCTACCTCGAATTTATAAAAGCCAATTTTATCATTCCAGTGGCCATTGATTCAGCACCTGACAACCCGGAAGTCCTCTTTCTTAATGAGGGTGAGCACACCTTTTTGCCAGTCTTTACCGACATGAGTTATCTTGATGCCTGGGCACAGGATATTCGCGATGCCATTCAGATTCTACGGCTTTCTGGTGTTGATTTGCTAAAGGGGATAGGCGAGGATGTGATTGTCTGTTTAAATATCGGCAGTGCGATTTACAAAGAATTCAACGCATCCGAGATAGCCAGGATGCGCAGTATGGTTTTAAAATTGTTCAAATGAAAGGTGAGTCTGAACTCACCCTTCGTGATTTACGCGACCAGATCAAGCACCTGGTAACCAACAAAAGCTGACGCGGCGATAGCACCGGTAATGCGCAACACGTTTACCAGAAACGATTTATTGTGAATGGAAAATAAACCGTCATTGGCCGCTGCCGCAGCTGGCTTCTCTTCTTCATCCTTAGCGAAGGTGGTTGCGTCCAAATCATAGAGAGGCTCTTCGCCATAAAAGCCAGCCCACCAGCCTTCCTGCCATTGTTCGTATTCGCTCGTACCCTGACGGAATGGATTTTCCTGCTCGCCTAATTCGGCCAGCGCGCATTGATACCCATCCGCATAGCACTCTTCAAGGTTAGGATGCTCAATATTAAAGCGCAATTTGATATCTGGTAATAAGGCTGAAGTATCGTTCATGTTCGTACCCTCTCTTAGTCTTCCTGTTACTTGAATGGTAGCAACTTCCGTACCATTGCCGGGGATTCGTGATTCAATCCACTTAAAAACTATTGTACGCCTTAGCAAATCCTAAAAATAACAAGCGCCTCTAATTTACTATTTCTTGACAATATTATTAAAAATAATACAAATTGAATTCATAAGTGACTGATTTTACACATTATGGCGCCAGGCGGCAACAAGTCCAGTCATCGCCTTGCTGACGATACAGCAGGCGGTCATGCAGCCTGTTATCCCGTCCCTGCCAAAATTCGATGGCCACGGGTTTGATTTTGTAGCCTCCCCAATTTTCCGGCCGAACGATGGGTTGTTGATGCAATTGCTCCATCAGGCGGTTAAAGGCAACCTCCAGTTCTTGCCGGGTGGCAATCGGGCGACTCTGAGGAGAGGCCAGTGCGCTTAACTGACTGGCCTCTGGCCGGCTGGCAAAGTAAGCGTCAGACGTTTCCCGGCTGCTTTTTTCCACCGTCCCTCGTATCCTCACTTGCCGGGCCATTTCCGGCCAATAAAAATTCAACGCGGCAACCGGGTGTTTTTGCAATTGCACGGCTTTCGTGCTTTCGTAATTGGTATAAAAAATAAAACAACCATCTTCAATACCCTTAAGCAACACCACCCTTGAATCGGGCATGCCGTTTTCATCCACAGTGGACAGGACCATGGCCGTTGGATCCTGCTTCTCACTTGCAAGCACTTCATTAAACCATACCTGAAACTGCAGAAAGGGATCGCGTTCAATTTGTTGATCATCCAGTCTTAAATCCCCGTAATCCCGCCTTATATCCGCCAATGTACGCCAACCAGTCATGTTTACATCCCCTCATTTAATGCCTTCAAAAAAACCAGAATTTTCACTTAATTAACAAAAAGAAAGAGTATTAATCTTCACTTGAAACGCGACTTATATTATAACTGCAAACATGACCGTATCGGTAACTGCTTATGATAGAACGATTTTTGCGCTTGTTGGATACGTTTAAGGAAAATGAGATTTCCAAGCTGTTGCGCAGCAATCGCGAATTGCTCATCGCCCAACTGAAAGGCCCTTACTTTTCAAAATTCGCACGCGATTATTTTGCCGACACCCAGGCAACGGGTGAACCCTACCTTGATTTCGCGGACGAACCACGCCGCATCGTCCAAATCAAACAACTCATTAACGCCCTGTACCATGCCGAAATGGCTTTTATCGATCTGGAAAATGTCAACCTTCGCAATGGCAAGAACAGAACCGCTGATCTGAAGACGCTTTACTTTAATACAATCCACCACGCTTACCAGGCCAGTTATCTTTTGACGCATGTCGATATTGATTTTATGGAGATTTTTGGCCATGAGATAGTGCAATTGCAACGCATTTTGCAACTCGTACAACGCCAGGCGGACGGGTATGAGAAGCGGGCTAATGATTGGGCTAATCGCATTTTGGATTTTCCCCTGAGTTATAACGCAGGCTGGTACGCAGGCATTGCCGTTGATCAGATGAAACCCCGTGAGGAGGGTTTTGATTATAACTTTATCAGTAAGTTCAGCGCGAAACTCCCCGGCTATATTCAGGAATTACGTCTGTATCTTCATAATTATTCCGCAAAAATTTCCATTGAAGCACCGGAAATAAACGAGCAAAAATTACAGGAACTGCAGGAAAACGCGATTAAGATTATTTTTGCGCTCGATGATTTAAGAGAAAATAATTTTTTTATCGTATTTAAACTGCTGAAATACATCAGTATTGTCCGTCATATCATCAGCCTGACCACCAGCACGTTTCAGCAGATGGTGCAATTCAATGAGACATCGCAGACTGTCGTGCGTGATAACCTGGCCAAATTAAAATATGATTTGCTGCCGACATTATTTGCCTTGGCCGACCGCATTGAAGACGAAGCCCTGCTGCACCCAGGCACCCTGTCCAAACCGATGATGCAGCAAGTGAAACCACTTTATGATCTGCTTATCACGTATGCCCGAAAAGTGGTTAACTTTGAAGCCAGGGGCAAGGAATTGTTAGCACTGGAAGATACCCGGTTTCTTTATTTGCGTCTCGATGAAACGCACGCGCGGCTCAGCAAGACCAGAACGGCATCCATTAAAGCACAACGCCAGCAACAGGCCTTTAATGACTTCTATAATATCCTCGCCAAGCCGGAATATCAGGGGCTTCGTTTAAGCCAACTGCCTGAATCGGTCAAGAAGACATTAGCCCGGCATTACCGTTATATTCGGCCCATTATTGGCCACCATCACGTCGATTTAAGCAATGCCATTATCCATGGTTTGACGCAAACCCCTGGCTGGTTAGGCACTTTTAAAAAGCCTGTTGACTGGTATTACAATTACGAAGGTACGGATAAAATCAGCTACCTTCTGACTAAAAAATCTACCCTGGCTGACCTGTTTGTCCGGGAAACCGTAACCGCCGCATTCCATAAAAAACTCAATCAAGCACTTTTGCAGCACGTGAATGACCAGAGCAATCTGGTCTTAACGCCTTACCCTGGCGACAACCTGCTTAGGCTCAATGACAAAGCAGCTCTCGGTATCAAGGACGGGGGGCACGATCTTGAATTTACCATTTCCGAGGCAGGCGATTGCCTTTTAAAGCAACCTGCCCCGTTAACAATCGACCAGGCGTTTTTGCTTGCTCAGCATTATGATCAACGGATAATTGCCTTAACCCAGGCCCAGGAAGCCTATCGGCAATTCATGGTTGTTCTCGAGCAACAAGACGTGGCTGCGTTATCTGATATCACGGAGGAAGCGAGAAAAAAATTACAGCATCTCTATGCACGTTTTCAACCTTATTTTATGAATATCCTGGGGTCAGATGCCGGAAGTATCGCATTGGACAGGAAAATCATCACGTCGCTGACCGACAAAGCCCCTGTCTTGCCAATGACTATCAACGAATTAGCTTTGATGCAACTGGCAATTAACAGCGGCTTTGCTGCCATCCGAACGCGATGGAAAGTCTACCGCGATCATTACCTGAATGAAGGCAAGACGCGCTATGAAAAGGACGTGGAGTCAACACCGCTTGTGGTGATGACCCAGCATGCCAACAGAGCCCATTACCTCTTGAAGAAGGATAACTATTCAAGGCAGATAGCTGATTTTCGCAAATCGCTTTTTCAGTTCACTGCAGCCTTGAGTCTTTCGGCCAGACATCATCTGCAGCCGCAAGAGAAGGGGATCCCTTTTCCCAAGCTTGAAAATAGGCAAACCTTACTGAGAGAGCCTCAGCAATTACTGAATATCAAGCGGCTTTTTAACGCCTTGTATTACCTTGAACAACTATTCATTCAACTCGAAAATCTCACTGACAAAAGCAGCGAATCCATGTATGTCTATCATCTGCTGCAAGTTTATCAGGCCATTAACACCATCTATCATTTATCGCTTTCATTTTATAACGATCCCCACTCCCGCCTGGTGTGCCGCGATTTGATGATGAAAGCCCATGAATTGTATCAATTCACACACGACCAGGCGGAAGCTTACACCATGACTGCCCAAGAGGTGGAGCCCCAGGATAAAACCATTCATTACAATGGCTTATGGTATGCACTCCAGGCCTTTATGGTGATCCCGGAGCATGTTGCCGCGCTAAATTATCAACAGTCCATTGCTGCTGATAAACTTAGCAAAATCCGTTTCAATACCAAACAAATTGCGGTGAATATTGAGAGGATTATCCATGATTCACATGCCTATTTCAGATTGTTGCTAGACACACCGGTCATGTATGGTCTGTTTATGGAGTTAAAAGCCAAATTAGCCCAGTTTTCGCAGGTATCTCATGACGCCGTCTTAAGTCATCTGGAAGAAATCAGTTCCAATGTATTCGCCCGCCTGTTAATGGAAACGGATCACTTTGAAGCCAAACTGGCATTAAAACCCGGCGTATTGGCGACCTCCATGAAAGCCATTCTGGATCAATTCTACCAGGGACTTGTTGAGCCATTAGGTCTTGTTTCAGCTCGCCATTTTGAACTGGTTTTCTCCCTGACGCCCATCCAGAAACGGCAGAACGCTGTGAAGCAGCGCGCCATGATGGCTGAACTGCAATTAAAACAAATCAGCCCTCAACGCGAAATCTTTAAAAACCTGAACAAAGTCTTAAAATCCTACATCCGCCTTAAGCAACCGACGATAGGTTACATACCAGGTCCTCCGCCACGACCGGATATTCTTGAAATAGCCAGACAGAGCGCGGCAAACCATTACCGCGACGCATTGCCCTACCTTAAAGAGGCCGAAAAAGAATTGCCCCATTTAAAGCCATCGGAAATGGTCTCCCCCAGCCTAATTGATGATTTATTCGCCAAAAGCAATATCACGGTAATCCCTGCCATCGACAATATCGCCGGTCTGGTCGCTGGCGCACTCTCTTACTACAGAGGTCAATCGCCTTCTCCAGAACGGGATAAAAAAATCCTTGTTTTTTGCCAGTTTCATGAACAGTTAGAATACTACTTGCAATTTTCGTCAGGGTATTTGCCTTCTACACCTGAAATCCTTAACGGCATTGAGAAACAATTGATCAAACACTATGCAAAACTTTTACCTGACCTGTATGAACATCAGGCGGAATATAAAGCAGAGCCGTGTGTAGCACCGCGTTATCCTCACGTAGATAAGTTGCTCAATGGGGCCCAACTACCCATCCCGGTGCAGATACCGTGTTATGCGGTTGACTGGGTTGCCCAATTAGATGCTTACTACGCGGGGTTAGAGGCCAGTTACCAATTCGAAAAGGCGGTCGCTGAAGAACAGAACCGTTATTTGCAAACCGTGCATATCAAAGAAGCGGAACTGAACAAACAGTATAAAGCCCAATACCTGCAATCCACTTTTGAGGCGCTCGTCAAGAAGATGGCCGAGCGCCGCATTGGGCTACTGCACCTCCACAGTGAATATGAAAAAAAACTGCATGATCACCTGATGTCGTTTAATCAAACGATTATTGAGCAGACGAAGTCATCTAACAATATCCGCAAAAGCATGATTCTGTTGCTCATTGATAAAACCAGACGATTCCAGCATGATGAATTGCGTGATTATATGCATCTGGATAAAGTCCTGTCTGCCATTCAGGCTTTTTATCTTTACCTTGATGCACAAAAGGGTAATGGGGTTGATGAAACCTCAGTCTATGAAGTGCAGGATTTAATTGATGAGAAAAGCGGATTGCTTACCTCATTGAAAGACATCGCCCTCAATGATAAAAAATCACCAAGCCAGCGGCTTCAGCAACTACAAACCGCCTGCGACAAGGTCGAGTTTTCTATTCCATTAACCAGGCAACGGTCATTCACCGACTATGATTGGCTGTGGTTTAAAAATTGCCTGGTTAATATTCTGGCCTTTTTTCATCTTTATACCCCCACACCGCTCCAGCGTTTTAACAGCCTGCGCGACAACGCGGCAGAACATAATAAACCGCCAATGCCTTCGTTTGCTCATCATTTCGGTCTGTTTTCCAGGAGTGGGCGCGCTTACCAGGAACCTGGATCGCAACACGCACAAGAGGAGTTGAATAACATGCCGCCGTCTGCCAGGGAAACAGCTGCCGTCGCCTGATTAATGATGGCTGCTGTGTAATAAGCGCTTTAACTGTTCTATTTCGTGCATCAACTCAAGCGCCAACGCAGCCCCAGCAAAATTAACGCCGAGATCACGGTGTAATTGCAGTACCGTACGAATACGTCGTATATCGTCGCTACCGAAATAAAATTCGTTTTGCTCATTTTTTTGGGATGAAATAATCCCCTCATCCATAATTTCAAGAATGACATGGGCATCCACCCCAAACGAACAGGTCACTTCACGCAGGGACAATGTATACCATTCTTCGCACGGTGCTGTGGTTTCTGTGTCCTTAGCCATGCTTGACTCCTAATTTTTCTCTTGGATTAAACGACGATGCTTTCGCCATGTCTTCATACAATTGCCGAAGCGTTTCATTATCCTGGTGCGGAATAACAATTTCCAGACTCACATACTGATCACCGGCAGGATTCCCCGGCAACCCTCTGCCTTTAAGCCGCATTTGTTTGCCGGATTGAGATTGTGCTGGAATTTTAAGATTAACCGGCCCCCCCAATGTCGGAACCTGGACAGTCGCACCCAATGCCGCTTCCCAGGGCGCCACCGGCAATTGCAGGTAAATGTCTTTTTTATCCAGACGAAACCAGGGGTGCGGCTGAATACTGATTTCGATATACAAGTCACCGGGCGGCTGGCCATCCACCTTGCCGCCCTGGCCTTTTAGACGAATTTGCTGCCCATCGCCGATACCAACGGGAATTTTTACCTTTACAGCCCGGGTCTGATACTCGCCGTGTCCCTGGCGATCATAGACCGGTACCTTAAGCTGTATGGTTTTTTCCGCCCCCCGGTAACTGTCTTCCAGATTGATTGGTAATTTGGCATGGATATCCTGTTGGCCAAAATCATAAAAATTGGCATGTTGTTGCTGTTGACGGTGACGGAAAATGCTGCTGATGAAATCCTCAAAATCAGCCGTGTCGCCTTCATTAAACGACTCATGACGATAAGCGTTTTCCCCGGGTCTAAAACCGGATTGCTGTTGTTTCCAGTACTGACCGTATTGATCATACTTGGCCTTTTTTTCAGGATCCTTCAATACCTCATAAGCCTCACCCAGTTCTTTAAACTTGTCCTCAGCACCAGGCTCTTTACTGACATCCGGATGGTACTTACGGGCCAGTTTTCTGTAGGCCCGCTTAATTTCTTCAGGCGAAGCATCGCGCTCAAGCCCCATAATTTGATAGTAGTCTTTATAGTCCATGTGTTTTTCTTTCTAATCGTATTAACGTTAAACCTTGGGTTTGATAATCTGCACTTCATCACTCAATGCTTTGAAGTAGTCATAGGACATGTAAAAATTACCCCGGTTGCCGCTGTTGCTGCCCCAGGAATTACGCAAGATTAACATGCCTTTGCTGGCATGACCAAAAGCATCCATGATAAGCGCCGTGTCATCGTAGCCAATGATGATCATTTCATGACCGCCATTGACCCGCCCCTGTTTGGCATGACGGATGATTTCAGGCGTAAGCATCCAGGAATCAAAGGGTTTTGCGTATTTACCCATGGCGCCGGCATGATGTAATTCCACATCCAGCAACACGCCAAAGGTTAAGCGATGCCCATCATTCAAGCTTTTTTTAATCGCCGGCAACACCTGGGCCGGATTATGATTAACGGTAAAAACATCATCAATATCCACCAGACTCTCCCAGGTCATTTGATCATCAATGGTCAGCGCATTGGCACTGTACTCACTTACTGACATGGGTTTACCCTGGTTTTTTTCATTGTCAACTGGATAAAACTTAACGCCTGCACAACCCTTGCTGCGTTGATGATTCATGGGAATGATGCCGTATTGTTCCAGTTGATTTAAGACAATTTTGCCAAAGGAACCGTCCCAGCCACTGTAAGGGATCTGCTTTTTATTTTGAAGGTAGGCACCCAACTCCAGACTGCATAATTGGCTAATGTAATCCCCTTTGGCCAACAAGGCATCCAATGCAGCGGTCACGGCAAAGGTGACGCAGGTGCCATGCACGCCTTGATTCAATACCGGCGTTTTATTCATGCCCAAATCCACTTTTGCTGGCAAGCCGGTTGTCAACAGGAATTCCTCGTCGCTGGCATCATCAATAATCTCTTGCACCCGCTCGCCGAGCACGGCCTGAGCCTCAGGCGATAATTGCACGTTCTGAACAAGCACGACCCGGGATTGGCGCAAGTCCGTTTCCGTTTCATCACCAATAAAAATGGGGATTTGCCCTACGATTTCAACCGGTTTTGCCCCAACCGATACCGATAACAGTAAACTGACAATCCATACTATTCCCTTTTTCATCGCATTTTTCCTTGTGCTTGTCCTTTTGATTGCAAACTATAGCGACAGGAGTCCCCTATTAACAATAGTCCATCTAAAATTGATTAGAGCCAATGCAAATAAAAATACTTTCTGCACAATGATTGTCATTGATGAAAAAATAATGTAATGTGGAAAAATAGTGTCGTTAAATTTTTAATCCATGAATTGGTTCCCTTGCTCCATCCTCATTAACCGTTCAATTATTATCGGCTGAAAAGCCGATCACATCCCTCACATTTTTACTGCCTTTTATTTTTAACCTGCTTTCCTGTGAGGATATGATGTTTCGTTTACAACGCTACCTACCTTTTGTCATGTGGTTTTTCCCCGTCATCTTTTTTGCCTATCAGTTCATTCTTCGCCTTTGGCCCGGATTAATGATGCAGGGAATTATGGAACAGCTGGCTATCGATGCCAGCCAGTTCGGATTATTAGCCGCTTTTTATTACTACGGTTACGCCGGCATGCAGATCCCGGTGGCGATGTTGCTTGATCGCTATGGTGCACGCCGCGTTATTTTGTTTTTCGCTTTACTTTGCAGTGCGGGCACGCTGCTGTTTACCCTCACTCACCACTGGCTTATTGCCTGCTTGAGCCGTTTTTTGATCGGTGCGGGATCAGCCGTGGGTTTCCTGGGTGTTTCCAAAGTCATCTCAGACTGGTTTCCGGCCGCCCATTACGCACGGATGGTGGGTTTTTCTTTCAGCCTGGGCTTATTAGGCGCCATCTATGGCGGCAAACCGATAAGCCTTCTTGCGCTTCATTACGATTGGCATACGCTGGCTCTTGGGCTTGCGTTGCTGGCTGTGCTCTTAGGCCTTGCTGTCAGTCTGTTGCTTCGCACCCCACCGCACTCAACGGCAACCAGGACACATGGCTTTACTGTCAAACAGTTCAAAGCGGTTCTTTCTTCACCAGCCATTTGGGTATTGGCTCTTGCCAATGCATTAATGGTGGGTTCGCTCGAAGGATTTGCCGATGTTTGGGGCATTCCTTATCTGATGACAGCCTATGGCATCCCTAAAAGCGAGGCGGCCCTGGTGATTTCGTTTTTGTTTGTCGGTATGTTATTTGGCGGGCCTCTGTTGTCTTTCGCCAGCAAAAAATGGGGTCTCTACCCTGTGATTAGTCTGTGCGGGTTAGGCATGGCGGCCGTTTTTTTCATGCTGCTTTCACACCCGTCCTACCACAAGGCGGCTTTTACCCTGTTGTTTTTTATCACAGGTCTTCTATGCTGCTATCAAGTCCTGGTTTTTGCTTCTGGCGCGAGACTCGTTCATCCAGAACATTTAAGCGTCACTGTGGCTTTCCTTAATTGCGTGAATATGCTGGGAGGATCATTCTTCCATACCTTAATTGGTAAACTCATGGAAACCTCCTGGACAGGAACTCTGTCAAGCGATGGGGTGCATGTCTATTCCCTGATGAGCTATCTTCTGGCTTTAAAAGTCATTCCCGTCTGTGCGTTGTTGGGCGCTTTACTGACAAGCATGATGCAATGGCGTTTTTACAACCAGTCAACCGACTCTGTGGCACCCGCCTGACAGCCTTTGGCGCGAGGAAAATAACCTCGCGCCCACCGGTCAATCCAGTTTAATGGTATAGGAGTAACTGCCAATGCCGTCATAATCCAGACCGAGGTAGCGGATGCCATGGCATGAAGCGCTGATGGAGGGATGTTGCATATATGGGCCATCCTTAATATCCAGCACACACCAATTGGCTGCATCATAAGCCACAGTCACATGCGCATAGCCAGAACGGCATTGGGGGGTGTCGCGAATAACAAAACTGCGAGGTCCGACCAGTTGTAGATTGAGATCCTGATCGCTGTAACCGCTAACAATATAGATAGCCGGGTGTGCCTTGTTGGTCAAATGAAAATAATCTTTATACCCACAAAGCCCCTCATTTGCCTGAGCACTCAACATGAACACACTGCCCGCTGCCAACAACATCCATTTTTTCATTGTTTTACCTTTCTATTGTTATTGTTAAAATGGGGAATAGGCATTATATGGAAATGCTAGATATCTAACAATCATATTGGTTAGCTTTTTTGCATAAATTGCCATTGAATCAATACCTTGATGTATAAATAGCTTTCAAATGAACCTTTTTAATTGGCTTTTGGCAGGAATGACAATGAGCAACGCCCTTACCCCTCTTACGCTGGTCAACGTGGAGCAGCATGATTACCGACAGGTTCTTACGACCCCGGCAACACCGGTGCAATGGCCATTGAGTGTTGAGGACAGGCAATTAATCGCCGCCATGAAAGACAAGCTCTATGAATTAGAGGGCGTGGGTCTTGCCGCGCCGCAGGTCAATCAACCGAAACAGATCATTGCCATTTATATTCCTGAAAGTGCCGCTTTATTACGTGACCACGTCAAACCTTACCCCATGCACATCCTGTTAAACCCCTCTTACCAGGGCCTCAGCGATTCGCCGAGACATGCTGATTTTGAGGCCTGTTATTCCGTGGCCGACAAGGCGGGCAAAGTCCCGCGTTTCGATAAAATTATGGTGGAATATTATGACGAAGACGGCCATTTCCATCGTCAGCAGGAAAGCGGTTTTTATGCACGGGTTTTACAGCATGAAATTGACCATGTACACGGCATCTTGATTACTGATCGCCTGACGCCTGACCGTATACAAGGAAGCCAGGAGGACATGCGGGCTTTGCGCCGCAGCGAATTATCGGCAGAAAAACGCCGGCTATTCGATGAATTAATGGCTAAAAAAGCAAAGAAATAACCTTGATAGGAAAGCTTATTCAGGTTACAGGACATTTCAGCCCAATATCCTGCTTCCGTGCCAAACCAGGCATGGTTGCCCGCCTGCGCGGGCAGGACAGGGGTGGATGATACCAAAGACAACCAGACGCTCTGGCAAAGCACGGAATCATTTCTCAAATTCGGCTGCGCATGATAAACAATCGTCCTCCCCGACCAGACAGGGTGGGTCATCCCGAAGACGCGCATGGTAAATAATTGTCGTGCCCGCGCAGGCGGGCAACCATCCATCAATTTAATCCAATGCCAGGATGAAAAAATTATTTATAGCATGCTCAAGTCTTACCGACATTCGGTGTTGAGAGGAGAGATATGGGTTAAGTGCGCAGAGTACTTGTGAAGCAAATGGTTATAACCTTGATAAGCCAGGGCCTATCATCGTCCTCCCCGACCAGACAGGGTGGGTCATCCCGAAGACGCGCATGGTAAATAATTGTCGTGCCCGCGCA
>NZ_LNYA01000034.1:344809-423898 GCF_001467615.1 Legionella erythra
AGCGTGGAGAGATAGTGGATTAAGTGCAGAGAGTATTTGATAAACAAATGGTTATAACCTTGATAAGCCAGGGCCTATCAAGGTTATACAAGGCATTACCAGCCCGTGACTTCGGCAATGGCATCGCCAAGATCAGCTGGCGAATGAACCGTTCGCACACCAGCCGCTTCAAGGGCGGCAAATTTTTCTGCCGCGGTTCCTTTGCCGCCGGAAATGATCGCACCGGCATGTCCCATGCGTTTCCCCGCAGGGGCTGTCACACCCGCAATGTAGGAAACAACGGGTTTGGAGACATGCGATTTAATGAACTCAGCCGCTTCTTCTTCTGCAGAGCCGCCGATTTCACCGACCATGATGATCGCTTCCGTTTGTGGGTCTTGCTCAAATAACGTCAGTGCATCAATAAAATTGGTTCCCGGAATCGGATCACCGCCAATACCGATACAGGTGCTTTGACCAAACCCTTTATCGGTTGTTTGCTTGACTGCTTCGTACGTCAAGGTACCGGATCGAGACACAATACCGACTTTGCCAGGCAGATGAATGGAGCCGGGCATAATACCGATTTTGCATTCGCCAGGCGTAATAATACCGGGGCAATTAGGACCAATCAGGCGGGCATTGGTATTGTTTTCGAGATACACCTTGACCTCCAGCATATCCAGAACGGGTACGCCCTCGGTGATGCAGACAATCAATTGAATGCCGGCCTCAGCTGCCTCAAGAATGGAATCTTTGCAAAACGCAGCGGGAACATAGATTACGCTGGCATCAGCACCCGTTTCCTCTACTGCTTCGCGAACGGTATTGAAAACCGGCAAATTCAGGTGCGTCTGACCGCCCTTGCCCGGCGTCACGCCGCCTACCATACGCGTACCATAAGCAATTGCCTGCTCTGAATGGTAGGTGCCCTGTTTACCAGTAAAGCCCTGGCAAATGACTTTGGTGTGTTTATTAACTAATACGCTCATTGCTAACCTCAAATTTAATTTGGAGCGCCGAAGCGCTCTTTTGCTGGTGATTACGCGACTGCCGCAACTATTTTCTTTGCCGCATCAGTCAAACTGTTGGCCGCAATGACGTTTAAACCACTCTTGTTCAGAATGTCAGCACCCAACTCGGCGTTATTGCCTTCCAAACGGACAACCACGGGTATTTTTACACCCACTTCTTTTACCGCCGCCAGAATGCCTTCGGCAATTAAATCGCAACGCACAATACCGCCAAAGATATTGACCAGAATACCTTTGACGTTTTCATCAGACAGAATGATTTTAAACGCTTCACTGACACGTTCTTTAGTCGCGCCGCCGCCAACATCAAGGAAATTGGCTGGTTCGCCGCCATGCAGCTTAATCACATCCATGGTGGCCATAGCCAGACCGGCACCATTCACCATACAGCCGATTGAGCCTTCAAGCGGAATATAATTAAGTTCCCAATCGGTCGCGCGGTTTTCACGCTCGTCTTCCTGGGACTTGTCACGCATGTTTTTCAATTCAGGCTGGCGGTAGAGGGCGTTGCCATCAATGTTGATTTTACCATCCAGGCAAAGAATCTGTCCGCCTTTAGTCACAACCAGCGGGTTGATTTCAAGAAGGCTTAAGTCACACTCGACAAACATCTTGCCCAACCCCATCATTAACTGCGTAAACTGTTTGATTTGCTCGTCATTTAAACCCAATTTAAAGCCAATTTCGCGGCACTGAAAGGGCATAATACCAACCAGGGGATCCATGATGACTTTAAAAATTTTCTCCGGTGTTTCATGGGCGACTTTCTCGATTTCCACCCCGCCTTCGGTGGAAGCCATAAACACCACGCGACGGCTGGAGCGGTCCACTACCGCCCCCAGATACAATTCGCGGCCAATGTCGCAGGTCTCTTCCACCAAGACCGCATTGACGGGCTGACCTTTGGCATCCGTTTGGTAAGTGACCAAGCGGGTACCTAACAATGATTGAGCCACAGCGGCCACTTCATCTTTGCTTGAAACCAGTTTCACACCGCCTGCTTTACCGCGTCCGCCGGCATGCACCTGAGCCTTGACCACCCATTTGGGTGTCGATAACTGCTCAGCCGCTTTCACTGCTTCGTCAACACTGTAAGCGACCTGACCGTTTGGAACAGGTAAACCATAGCGGGCAAACAGCTGCTTGGCTTGGTATTCATGTAAATTCATCGTTAGTACCTTTAAAAAAGCAACACCCGGCAAGCCGGGTTATGCGGTTAAAATGTCAATCGTTACACATTGAGCAGTAAACGGGTCGGATCTTCAAGCAACTCCTTCACGCTCACTAAAAACTGCACGGACTCCCGGCCGTCAATCAGGCGATGGTCATACGACAGCGCCACATACATCATCGGACGAATGACAATCTGCCCTTTTTCGACCACCGGGCGGTCTTCAATTTTATGCATGCCGAGAATGCCGGTTTGCGGTGGGTTAATGATGGGCGTGGCCAGCAAGGAGCCAAATACACCACCATTGGTAATGGTGAATGTACCGCCCTGCATCTCTTCCAAAGAGAGTTTACCTAAACGGGCACGGTTGGCGGAATCAGCGATGACTTTTTCAATGTCAGCCAGACTGAGTTGATCCGCATCACGAACAACAGGCACCACAAGGCCTTTATCCGTGGACACGGCGATGCCGATGTCATAATAACCATGATAAACGATATCCTGGCCATCAATCGAGGCATTAACCGCCGGGAAGCGTTTCAACGATTCCACAACGGCCTTGGTAAAGAGGGACATGAAGCCCAATTTTACGCCATGCTTTTTCTCAAAAATATCTTTGTATTGCGCACGCAAATCCATAACCGCCTTGAGATTGACTTCGTTAAACGTAGTCAGCATGGCTGCATTGTGCTGGGCCTGGACTAAACGCTCGGCAATTTTGGCACGCAGCCTGGTCATTGGCACACGGCGCTCTTCGCGGGCACCCATCGGCGGCAGGGACGCGGCTTCACTTCGGGCAGGCGCCGCCGTTGAACTGGCTGATTTTTCGCGGTTGGATTCAATGAATGCCACGACATCTTCTTTGGTCAGACGGCCGTCTTTACCGGAGCCTGAAAGCTGTTCTGGCTGCAGGTTGTTTTCGGCCAGCATGCGGCGCACAGCCGGACCTGTAGCCTTCGCTCCCTGATTTTGAGCAGGAGCAGGCGTGCTGACTTCAGCCTGTTTCGGTTCAGCTGCTGTGGCGGTAGGTGCTGCTGCCGCCGCGGCGCTGCCAGCCTCAATACGAGCCAGTAATTGCGCTGAGGTGACAGTATCGCCCTCTTTAAACAGGATTTCCGTTAATACGCCATCAGCGGGCGCCGGGACTTCCAAAACCACTTTGTCGGTTTCAAGATCAACCAGATTCTCATCACGAGCTACTCTTTCACCCACTTTTTTATGCCAGGCGGCAATGGTGGCATCCGCCACGGATTCGGGAAGGGCGGGTACTTTAACTTCAATAGACATGGTTAGTCCTTCTTTGGTTATTTATTGTCATTCATTATCAAGCCAGGGCCTGGTTAACCAGCTCCTGTTGTTCTTTCGCATGGAGCAGAGGGCTTCCCACGGCTGGAGCCGCGGCAAATCCTCTACCCGCATAACTTAAACGTTGTTCCGGACTTAAACAGTCAATCATGTTGTGTTGCGATGAGAACCAAACCCCTTGATTCTGAGGTTCTTCCTGACACCAAACGACCTGTTTCGCCTTGGGAAATTTCGCCAATTCCTGCTCCAGTTCTTTTTTAGGGAATGGATACAATTGTTCAATGCGGATAATGGCAATGTGATTCAACTGCTCGTCACGGCGTTTTTGCAAAAGATCATAGTAAACTTTCCCAGAGCATAACACGACTTTCGTCACCTTGGCGGCATCCAGCGCATCAATTTCAGGGATCACATTATGGAATTTGCCTTTCAGCAGATCATCAACCGGCGAGACAGCCAGCTTGTGACGCAATAAACTCTTTGGCGTCATCACAATCAGCGGTTTACGGAAATTACGGATCATTTGCCGACGCAGGAGATGGAAAATCTGGGCTGGCGTCGTCGGCGTGCAAACCTGCATATTCTGTTGGGCGCAAAGCTGCATGTAACGCTCAAGGCGTGCGGAAGAATGCTCAGGACCCTGCCCTTCATAGCCATGCGGTAAAAGCATGACCAGACCGCAGAGCCGGCCCCATTTTTGCTCGCCGGAACTGATGAATTGATCAATAACCACCTGGGCGCCATTGGCAAAATCGCCGAACTGGGCTTCCCATAAAACCAGTGAATTGGGTTCGGAGGAGGCATAACCGTATTCAAAAGCAAGGACCGCCTCTTCAGACAGCACCGAATCGATGACTACAAAGGGCTTGCTTGTAGCGGCTTTTTCCAGAGGCACAAAGGTATTGCCGGTTTGAATATCATGCAACACCGCGTGACGGTGAGCAAAGGTACCGCGGCCGCAATCCTGCCCGGATAGACGGACACCATAGCCTTCTTGCAACAGGCTCGCATAAGCCATCGTTTCAGCAAACCCCCAGTTCATGGGCAGCTCACCCGTCGCCATTTTTTCGCGTTCGGCAAGCAGCCGTTTAACCACGGGGTGCAATTCAAAACCGTCAGGTAAAGTATGCAGTGTTTTTGACAGGGTCTTTAACATAGCCGCGCTAATGGTTGTATCCGCTTTATCTGTCCACTTGGCATTAAAATAGGGCGTCCAATCGATGGACATTTTGCCATCATAATTACCCTGAACGGTATCGACCACAGCCTGTCCCTTGTCCAGGCGGTTACGGTAATCTTCCGCTAATTGATCAACTTCAGCCGCGGTCGTTAAACCTTCCTGAATCAATTCTTCGGCATACATTTCCCGCAATGGGCGCATGCTTTTAATTTTTTTATACATGGTGGGCTGAGTCACTGACGGCTCATCGGCCTCGTTGTGTCCGTGACGGCGATAGCAAACCAAATCAATCACGACATCGCGCTTGAATTTCATGCGGAAATCCACCGCAATCTGTGTGGCGAAAACAACGGCTTCCGGATCATCCCCGTTCACATGAATGACAGGCGCCTGCACCATTTTCGCCACATCAGTACAATAAAGGGTTGAACGGGCATCGAGCGGGTTGCTGGTGGTAAATCCAATCTGGTTATTGATGACGATGTGGACGCTACCACCGGTGGAATAGCCGCGCGCCTGGGAGAAATTGAAGGTTTCCATGACCACGCCCTGTCCAGCAAAGGCGGCATCACCATGAACCACGACTGGCACAACCTTGTCTTTTTTCTCAAGATCATGACGGCGCCCCAAACGGGAACGTACAGAGCCTTCTACCACGGGCCCGATGATTTCAAGATGCGAGGGATTAAAGGCTAAGGCCAGATGAACAATGGCACCCGCTTCAGTGCGGATGTCGGATGAGAAGCCCATGTGATACTTTACGTCACCGGAGCGTTCGGCTGAACCCAGTTTGCCTTCAAACTCCTGAAATAACTGATCCGGCTCTTTCCCAAGCACATTCACCAGCACGTTCAGACGGCCGCGGTGAGCCATGCCGATTACAATTTCCTGCACCCCTTCTGCGCCGCCTCTACGGATAATTTCCTTCATCATCGGAATAAACGCATCCCCGCCTTCGAGTGAGAACCGTTTCTGCCCAACATAACGGGTGCCCAAATACCGCTCCAGCCCATCGGCGGCAATCAAATCACGCAAGATCTGACGTTTTTTTTCAGCGTCAAAATTGGGGCGGCCGCGAACGGTTTCCAACTTTTGCTGCAGCCATTCGGTTTCCTCAATATTGGAAATATGCATGTATTCAATTCCAATGCTGCCGCAATAAGTTGCACGCAGAGCCTGATAAATTTCAGCCAGGGGCATTTCAGAGCCGTTAAAATTTTTACCGGCATAAAACGAGCGGTTTAAATCAGCGTCGGATAACTTGTGATAACTGAGTTCGAGACTAGGTACCTGAACGCGTTCCGCCATTTCGAGTGGATCAAGCTTGGCCGCATGGTGGCCATGAGCACGATAGGCATTGATTAAATGAGCAACCTGAAATTGCTTGCTCGCCTCCGCATTTTCAGCCGGAGCACGTTTACGGTTGGCATTCACCAGAAAATAATCGCGGATATCGCGATGAGGAATATCCTGAGCGACATGATTAATCTGGGGCAAGGCACTGAAAACCGCGCGCCAATCGTCCGGCACGGAATCGGGATCATTCAGAAAATCTTCGTACAGACTATCTACATAGGCCATACTTCCACCCGAAAGATAGGATGAAGCTAATTGATTCTGAAAGTCATTACTGCTCATTGTTTTGGTTCTCCAAAGGGGCGCGTCCTATGGGTTGAGACGCTGGATAATCGTCATCAAGTTTCTTGATTCAACATCTGTTTACGAATATCGGCAATCGCTTGCGTTGGATTGAGTCCCTTCGGGCAAACATTCGCGCAATTCATAATGGAACGGCAACGAAATACACTGAATGGATCCTGCAATTTATCCAAACGATGCCGTTTTGCTGTATCACGGCTGTCCGCTAAAAAGCGTCTGGCCTGAAGCAGCCCGGCAGGGCCGACAAATTTTTCCGGGTTCCACCAGAACGAGGGGCAGGAGCTGGTACAGCAGGCGCAAAGAATGCACTCATACAATCCATCCAACTGAGCGCGCTCTTCGGGGGATTGCAGGCGCTCATGCGCGGGAGCAACCTCATTATTTTGCAGATAGGGCTCAATGCGCTCATATTGTTGATAAAACTGGGTCATGTCCACCACCAGGTCGCGTACGACTGGAAATCCCGGCAGGGGACGAATCACGATGCGATCCGTGTTGAGTTGAGAAAGCGACGTGATGCAGGCGAGGCCGTTGGTGCCATTGATGTTCATACCATCTGATCCGCATACGCCCTCACGGCAGGAGCGGCGATAGGCAATGGTTGGATCCTGCTCGGCTTTAAGGCGCTCAAGCAGGGTCAACAGCATGGAATCGCTCTTGGCTGGCACGGCGATTTCATAGTCCTTCATGTAAGGAGATTCATCGAGCTCAGGATTATAACGGTAAATAGACAGGCTCAACATTCGATTATCAGCCATGGCTTATCCTCTTTTAATAAACGCGTTCTTTCGGCTCAAAAGGCTCGACATAGTTAGGTTTTGCATTGACGGGGCGATAATCAATCGCATCATCATGCGCAAAATAAAGCGTGTGTTTAATCCAGTTGGCATCATCCCGCTCTGGATAATCTTCCCGGCTGTGAGCGCCGCGGCTTTCTGTCCTGGCTAAAGCCGACTGGGCTGTCGCATAGGCGGTTGCCATCAAATTATCTAATTCCAGCGCAGTAACCAATTCCGTATTAAATACCTTGGTTTTATCCACCAGTTTGGCATGTTGCAAACGATCGCGCAGGGCCTGTAGGCGATGGAGGCCCTCCTCCATGACTTTACCAGTACGGAATACGCCAAAATCTTCCTGCATGACCCGTTGCATGTCATCCCGTATGACAGAGGGCATCTCACCATCCGTTGACTCCTGCCAGCGGTTGAAGCGCGCCATGGCTTCTGCAATGTTTTCCTCTGTGACATAAGCCATGTCCGGCAGTTGATTGGATTGCCACAACTCTTCGACATGAAGCCCTGCCGCACGGCCAAACACCACCAGATCAAGCAAGGAATTGCCGCCCAGACGGTTGGCGCCATGCACCGAGACGCAGGCACATTCACCTACTGCATACAAGCCTTCAACCACCGTGTCGACACCATTTTTATGGGTAATAACCTGGCCGTGCATGTTCGTGGGAATACCACCCATGCTGTAATGGCAGGTGGGAACGACCGGAATGGGTTCAACAATGGGATCCACACCTGCGAATTTTAAAGACAACTCGCGAATCCCGGGTAATCGGGACATGATTAAATCCGCGCCCAGGTGATCAAGCTTCAGTTTGACGTGATCGACGCCTTTCGGATCAAAACCGCGGCCGGCTCGGATTTCGAGCGCCATGGAGCGAGCAACGACATCCCGTGATGCCAAATCTTTCACACGGGGGGCATAGCGCTCCATAAAACGCTCGCCATCCTTGTTGATAAGGTAACCGCCTTCACCGCGGCACCCTTCCGTGACCAGCGTGCCGGCACCGGCAATGCCCGTCGGATGAAACTGCCACATCTCCATGTCCTGTAGAGGTAACCCGGCACGCAATGCCATGCCAAAGCCGTCGCCGGTATTGATGTGGGCATTGGTCGTTGACTGATAAATACGCCCGGCTCCCCCGGTCGCCAGGATACAGACGCGGGTTTGATAAAAGACAACTTCGCCGGTTTCTATGCATAAGGCCGTGACTCCGGCTATCCGGCCGTGATTGTCTTTTACAAAATCTAAAGCCAGCCATTCGCTGAAAATATGTGTCTTGGCTTTCAGGTTCTGTTGGTAGAGGGTATGTAACAGGGCATGGCCTGTCCTGTCCGCTGCCGCACAGGTTCGAGCCGCCTGCTCGCCGCCGAAATGCTTGGACTGACCGCCAAACTGCCGTTGGTAAATTTTGCCGTTGTCCATTCTTGAAAACGGCAGACCCATATGCTCAAGTTCATAGACTGCTTCCGGACCCGTTTTGCACAGGTATTCGATGCAATCCTGATCACCAATATAATCGGCGCCCTTGACCGTGTCATACATGTGCCAGCGCCAATCGTCTTCATCGGCATTGCCAAGCGCGGCTGTGATGCCGCCTTGCGCAGAAACCGTATGTGAACGGGTTGGAAATACTTTGGAAAGCAAAGCCACCTGCAATCCTGAATTGGCCAATTGCAGGGCAGCACGCATACCAGCCCCACCTGCACCAATAATTACCGCATCAAATTTATGTCGTGGAAATGCCATGCTTATTGTCCCCAAACAATCATCAAACCCCAAATAAACTGCCCCAGCAACCAGACCACTACAGACATTTGCACGGATACTCTCAGCATGGTGCACTTCATATAATCCGTGGTGACGGTCCAAACACCTATCCAGGCATGTAAAGAAATGGCGCCCAAGGCGATAACACTGGCGACTTTAAACCAATTGCAGGCAAACAACGACTGCCACTGATGATAGGCCATTTGTGGATGGGCGATTAAAAAGCCCATTAAAAATATTGTATAGAACAGCAGATACACGGCGGTCGCCCGCTGAATCAACCAATCTTTTAAGCCGTTGCCCGTCAGGCTGGTGACATTTGTTACCATATCCAGACCCCTAACAAAAGTGAGAAAAGAACAGACAGGATGATCACTGAGACGGCACTGCGGCGGCCTGACTCAAGATGTTCACCAAACCCAAGATCCATCAGCATATGGCGAATGCCGGCCAGCAAATGGTAAGTCCATGCCGCCAGGAAAGCCCACAGCGTTAATTTACACAGGGGATGGGCCAACGTAGCTTGCAGGTTGTTAAATGTGCCGGCGTTGCGCAGCGACAAATCAAGAAAATACATCATGACGGGCAAGAGCAGAAATAACACCATGCCAGAAATGCGATGCAGTATGGAAGCAATCGCCATGGGCGGAAATTTTAACGTTCGCAGGTCCAGATTCACCGGTCTTTTTTTATTCACGGCATCCCTCAACTAAAATTAGTAATATAGCATAACAAAGCTAACCCTCATGCCTCCTGACAGCAGAAAAGCACGCCATGCTGCTTTAATCAAAACAACAAATTAGGCTGTAATTTACACAAAGCAAGCAGAAAACTGGCGAAGTATACCACTCTGTATTTTTAGCGCAAAGCGGCTGTGCTAAAAGCATACCACGTGTTCCACGCCATTGCCCCTATAAACACTATTTTATAAACAAAAAGAATAATTTAAACTCAACTTGAATGGAAACAAACAACCAGCCATACTATCATTGATTATATCGGTTAAGCGAGGGACTGAATAACCATGTTAATTAAACGGCCAATCTATAATCAACAACTGAAATGCGTCGCCATGGAAATTATCGCTAACCAACAAGCCAAACAGCCCATTGAATTGCTGCCCTATTTTACGACGGTGACCCACAATATTGACAGCAACCTGCCGTTGTTTGTGCCTTACGCCTTAAATTCATTGGTCGAGCTCTCAGCCCCCCCCCTTGAAAACCCGGTGATATTAAAATTACACGCGGCCGACATCAACCAGACCTATACGCCGGATGAGTTAAAAGAAGCGGCCCACTCCATTGCTTTAATGATTGACAGTCCTGACCAATTAGCCTGGCTTAATTTCGCAGAATACATTGCTTTAAGCGAACACTTGATGGGTATGGCTGATTTGACCAAAGTGGTCAAATACAGCCAGGCCAAGCAGCGCAAAGTCATTGCTTACAATATTTCCGATCCGAACCGGTTTATTAATTGCAAGGACATGACCATGGATTACTATTGCGGTGATTTTCTCTTTCAGCCTGAGGTTAAGGAAGTGAAGGAAATTGCTGCCAATAAGCTAAACTTGTTGATGCTGATTGAAAAACTCCAGCACCCGGATACCAATTTTAACGAAATCATTCCATTGATTCAGACGGATCCGCTGCTAAGTTATCAATTGCTGCGAGTGGCCAATTCGGCCGCTTTCTCCGGCTATCAAGCCATTGAATCCATCCAGCAGGCCGTAACCCGCCTGGGCATTATGCATTTAAAAAACTGGGTCATGGTCCTGTCGATGAAAAACGTATCCAATAAGCCCCTTGAAATTGTGGAGTCCGGGCTTATCCGTGCGCAGATGGCGGAAAAACTGGCCAAAGCCAATCCTCATTTATCCGCCGAAAGCGCCTACACGACCGGACTACTCTCGGTTCTTGACAGTCTGCTGGATACACCCATGAACGTGTTGATTGAAAAAATTACTATCGCAGACGATATCAAAGGGGCCTTATTAGCGCGTGAGGGTGAATTAGGACAACTCTTGTCGATGGTTATTGCCTACGAGGAAGGCCACTGGGAGCAATTAGACGGCAGTGATTACCACGGTCTGGACTTAAGTGAGATTTATATTGACTGCCTGGAGCATGTCTCTATTGGCAAAAGAGCGATGTCCGACCACTAAGGCTTGTATGGCAGCAAGCAAAGGATTAACCTGAACCTCTTTATTTTAATAATAAATCATCATGTACTTACGTCTTTTGGCCGCTCTTTTTTATGATCTGATTATTTTATGCAGTCTTTTCATGCTGGCTACGGCAATTGCAGTGTATTTTAATCAGGGCCAGGCTATCCCGCCCGGCTCACGCACCTACCAAAGCCTGCTTGTGGCCATCATGGCGGTATACTTTACACTGTCTTTTCGGTATGGGGGGCAAACCATCGGTTTTAAATCCTGGCGCCTGCGATTAGTCCGTGCGGGTAGCGTAAAATTTCGTCTGGTTAACGTTGCATAGACGGCCCAGAGCCGCGATGATGCCGGTAAATATCTCTCGGGGCCTCCGCCGGATAGCCATAGCCCCGATCGGCTAAGCGCTTAACAATCTCAAGGTAACGCTCACCCCAGGCGCCGGGGTCAAAATTGGTTACGACCACGTTATAACTTAAGTTAATCACGGACTCAAAGGCTTTGCGTTGGGCAAGTTCATGCCCGCCAAAGGCAACCTGCACCTCGGTTTCAGCACCTACACCGCCGGTTCTTAAGCGCTCTACCAGCATAAAAATCATTTTTTCGATGGTATAGAACAGTTTGCACATGGACGTGCCGGCCGTGTACATATCCTGGGCTTTGGACGCACTTAATTTATACCCGTGATCATGAATGGGATAAACAAATTCATATTCATTGGTTTCAGGCACCAGTTCAGGGGGTACAATAACTGGCGGTGAAATCACTTCGATGGTGGGAGTCACAATAAAAAGGGAAAAATGAGCCCAATGCCACCAGAGCCTGTACACTTTTTCAACCAGACTCAGCGGATCATTGAAATCGTCGACAATCCGCTGGCGAGCCTCTTCGGCCAGTTTTAAAAAATCCTGTTCAGGGAGTGATGCGTTATCCGCCATCCTAGTCAACCGATAAAACTCGTCATATTGCTATCTTAGCCCAATTTAATTGATTCAGCACAGGGCTTCTTAAAAGAAAAATAGAAAAAAATCAGTAAATCAATGGCTAAATCCCGTTCGCAAAGCCAAGGGGATTCAGCAATCCGCGAGGTAGCGGTAATACACAGGGGGCTGTTTGCATTTGAAACAACGGCTTTGGCAGGACGCCTTGTCATCACAGCGGGCAATCACACCCCGGTTAAGCCAGATATCCAGCATGGGCTGCAACGCCTGCGAGTCAATGCGAAACTCGCGGCTGACCTGCTGGCTGCTCACCACCTTATGGTGCCGGATAAAATCACGGATTTGTAACAGCATGGCGTCTCCCCGCAAGTAAATGTTGCCCCCGCAGGAGGACAATAAAAACGGTAACCCCCCCTACCATGGCCGCAATCCAGAGCAGGGATTCCTGAGGATGGCGGTAAAACACAGCACTTTGATAAAAAATCACCGCTGATGCATAGGCAATCAAAAAAGACCAGGTTACAGAGAACCACATCAATCGGCGAGTTGTCTCCTGGCGGATCGCGGCCATGGTTGAAACACAGGGGATATACAACAGAATAAACAACAGGTAGGCAAAGGCCCCGGCTTTACCGTCAAAACGTTCTGCCATCATGCCGTAAACCGTTTGCGACAATTCGCTGTCAGGCGCACTGGCTAAAATTGGATTTAGTAAAGCCTCGCCTAAAGAAGAAAGATTTTGAGGTATCGACCAGAATGCCTGTGCCATGGAGCCAAAGAAATCAAAATGAGCAGCCTGCTCCTGCGCCAAATTACCCAATTGGGCATAAAGAGAATTTAAGGAACCCACCACCACTTCTTTCGCCAGCATGCCCGTTAATAAACCTACGGTAGCCGGCCAGTTATCCTGCTGCAGACCCATCGGGGCAAACAATGGCGTTAGCCATTGACCAAGCCAGGATAGAACGGAATGAGCGCTCGCTTCATCTGTATTTAAACCGCCGTCAATGGTGAGCGCATTCAAACTGCCAAGGATGATGCAAATCGGAATAATCAGGCGCCCGGCTCTTACCACAAAATAGCGAAGACGCAGGCTGGTTTCCCGCCACAGCCGTTTAAATGAGGGTTTATGGTAAGCCGGCAATTCAAGAATCAAAGGGGAAGCCTCTCCCTGAAGCGTGGTTTTACGTAAAATAAACCCTGTAAAAACCGCCATGATTATGCCGATGACATACAAGGCGAAAACCACATTCTGCCCGCCGCTTGGGAAAAATGCCGCGACAAATACCGCATAAATGGCCAATCGGGCACTGCAGGACATCAAAGGGCTCATCAGCACCGTCAACAGTCGATCACGCTCTGAATCCAGCGTTCTTGCCGCCATGATCCCCGGTACATTACAGCCAAAACCCACAATCATCGGCACGAAGGATTTACCCGGCAATCCCAACAGGCGCATCACCTTATCCACCACGAACGCGGCGCGAGCCATGTACCCTGAAGCTTCCAGCAATGCCAGAAAGAAAAACATGGCAGCAATGACCGGAATAAAAGTCAGGGTGGTATTGATGCCCATGCCCAAACCATTGGCCACCACGGCAATCAGCCATTGCGGTGACTGCACCTGTTGCAGCAACCAGGCACTGCCCTGGACAAAGATCGTATCGGTGGAGATATCAAAAAAGTCCTGAAATGCGCCGCCAATGTTGATGGCAAATAAAAACATCAGGTACATCATGGCAAAAAACAGGGGTAACGCTAGAAACCGGTTAAGCACAATACGGTCAATTCTGGCCGTTAAGTGTTCACTGGCATCACTCGCCCGGGTTTGAATCGTGCTGACTATATCGTGGATTTTCTGATAACGAACATCGGCCAGAACAAGATCAACATCCTTTTCACTGGCGAGCATCGGATCAGCATCCTGTAATTTGTTTGGATCAATCAGCAGGGTATCGCCTTCAAGGATACGCCGGGCGTAATAGGTGACCAATTCCGAGGGCACCTGACAAGCGGCATGCAGCCGCTGCCTTAACCTTTCAATAAGCGACTCAATGGGAGCAGGATAATGAAAGGTCAGTGAAACGACAGGTGCCGGGGGCTTGATGATTGCTTTTTTTAACTCATCAAGACCGATGCCTTTATGGGCTTCGAGCGGCAGCACACAGCAATTCAATTGCCGGGACAATGCCGCAATGTCAATACTTATGCCGCGCTGCCTGGCAATGTCCATCATGTTGAGAACGACAATCATCGGTTTACCCAGCTCCAGTAACTGGCTGGTTAAGTAGAGATGACGCTCAAGATGGCAGGCATCAATGACATTGATGATGAGTTCCCCCGTGCAAGCAGCGACGGCCTTTGCCGAAATCTGCTCATCCTGGCTGCTGCCACGCCCGGTCAGGGCGAGAGAATAAATGCCGGGTAAATCCGTGACGTCAATGCGCTGGCCATCGACCAGCAATTCCCCGGTTTTTTTTTCAACCGTGACGCCAGGCCAATTGCCGACTCGCTGATTATCACCCGTTAAGGCATTGAATAAGGTGGTTTTGCCGCAATTGGGATTACCGAGGAGCAAAAGAGACGTCATACACGCTCCAGATTCAGATGAATGGCTTCTTCTTTTCTTAATGTCAGGGATGTTCCCCTGATTTCAACCTGCACAGGACAACCCAGTGGTGCTGTTCTTACAATCGTGAATTCCACCCCGCGAGTAATCCCCAGCGACAGCAACCGTCGCCGATAGGCTGCATCGGTTCGGCCAAAATCAAGTAATCGAACTTTATCGCCACGGGCTAACTCGGTAATATGCATAGGGATAACACTCAATCTAAAATTCCAGTAGTTTAACACAAATGATATCGAGAATCATTCTCATTTTAGAACAAATTTTGTCATTCTGGCGGCGTCAACAGGTGATGTACGGCGCGACGGGGCGGCCGACGCAGATAATCCTGGGATTGCATTTCCTGCAATCGGCTTAAGGTTCGCTTGAAGGCCTGGCTCATTTCTCCCTTGAGGTAAAGCTCAGTCAAAGGCACCTCGGCAGACAGAATCAGGCGAATGCCGCGATCGTAGAGCACATCAATAAAGTGCACAAACAAAATCGCATACACCGTATCGCGTTCATGCAGTTGCGGCATGTCGCTGACGAAAAAATTTGAAAACCGATCCACCAGTTCAAGATAATCCAACTGACTGCGCGGCAGGTTACAAATCACCTTAAAATCAAACCAGATGGCTTCTTCACCACAACGAATATAAGGGATTTCACGATTTTGCACCGTCACGGTCCCAGCCGATCTGGACGCTGGTTCCATTAAAGCAAATTGTGTACTGAAGCGATTTTTTGTGCTTTCATTTAAAGGATAGAAAAAGGTTTCAAGCTGAATATCACGGCCAACCCGGTAATCGCGCGGCTGATTTAAGGCCAGTATCTGACAATGCGATTTAATCAAGGCAATGGCCGGTAAAAAACGGGCCCGCTGCACACCATTTAAATAAAGATCGTCTGGTTTAATATTGGACGTCGCCACCAGCACAATGCCATTAGCAAATAAAGCCTTTAATAATTCGGCGAGAATCATGGCGTGGGCGACATCATGGACTAAAAATTCATCAAAACACAATAGGCGTGTTGTTTTCGCCAAGTTTTTAGCAATGACCTGCAAGGGATCTTTCTGCCCCTGCAAGCGTCTGAGCTGCGCGTCAATCTGCTGCATGAAATGGTGGAAATGAAAACGGATTTTTTCGCGGATTTTGACTTCTTCAAATAAAAGATCCATGAGAAAGGTCTTACCGACGCCAACGCTGCCGTAAAGATAAATGCCTTTGATTCCCTGGGTACGGCGCCAGCTGAAGAAGGATTTTTTGGGTTGGCCAAGGGCGGCAGCCAACTCATCCATCACCCTAATGATTGGCCGCTGGAGCGGATCGTTTTCAATGTCACCGCGGGCAATGGCGGCATCATAACGAGCTAAAATCGTCATGGCCGTAATACCCTGGCGGTGACGACCTCCATGAGCTTCTCTTTCAACTCCAATAATTTCCCATGGAAAAAATGACTGGTTTCGGCAAAAACAGTCACGTCAAGCGGCGGAGAAAAGCCGGCCGCAAAATCAAGTACCAGGGACGAAGGCACCACCTCATCCCTGTCGCCCTGAAAAAGATGCCAGGCCGCAGGCGGCGGTTGGTATGCGCGGTAATCATAATGATGCACGGGTGGGGCTACGGTGATTAACAGCTCATGGGGGTGTTGTGCTGCTGCACGATAAGCCACATAGGAGCCAAAAGAAAACCCGGCAAAGAGGTAGCGGCTTTGTGGAAACTCAGCCGCCCATAGCCGACAAAGCGCCAGCATGTCCTCGCTTTCGCCCATGCCTTCGTCATAACGTCCCTGTGAATGGCCGACACCCCGAAAATTAAAACGAAGACTGGGGATGCCCAGCTCTTTAAACGCGCGCGCCATGGTCGTCACAACTTTGTTATTCATGGTTCCGCCCTGCAGGGAGTGGGGGTGTCCCAATACCGCAACGAACGGCGAACCGCCGGTTAAAGGCACTGTGAGCAGGCCTTCGAATTCACCGGCCTGGGTATTAAACACGAAGGGGTGCTCGCCAGGTTTGTCTAATTTATCAGCAAATAACATGCTCGCCTCATGATTAAGAACATTTTTTGTCCAGTTCCCTTTTGAATAAGGCAAGATAGTAACATAATTAACCCGGCATCTTGCAATTTGGTGCCCGTACTTTAAGATCAGAAAGGCGCCGACTGCCTAAGGGCAGCGGTGACTTATCAACCATTAACCGGAGGACTTGATCCATGAGACAGGTACCTGTATTGACGCTTGGCACTTCTCTGTTACCCGGAGGGGCTCCATGAAAATTTCCGACTTTAAACGCAAAAAGCAAAACCGTGAAAAAATAACCGTTTTAACCTGTTACGATTACCCGTCAGCGAAAACCATTGCCGAGTCAAAACTCGATTGCGTGCTGGTGGGCGATTCGGTGGCCATGGCGGTGCATGGTTATGACACCACTGTTATGGCGACGCTGGAGATGATGATTCTGCATACCCAGGCAGTGGCCCGCGGCCTGACTCAGCAGTTTTTAATCAGCGACTTACCCTTTTTGTGTCACCGTCTTTCCCAGCGTGACACCATAGAGAGTGTCAGAAAACTCATGCAGGCCGGTGCTCACGCCGTAAAAATTGAAGGCGGCGATGAGGACACCTGTAAAACAATTGCTCACTTAGTCACTGCGGGTGTGCCGGTCATTGGCCATATTGGCTTAACACCGCAATCTTTTTACCAGCTGGGGGGGTATAAAGTTCAGGGCCGAGAAGAAAAACAGGCCGCAGAACTCCTCCACCAGGCCCAACGTCTGGAAGCAGCCGGATGTACCGCTCTGGTGATAGAGTGCGTGCCCTTATCCGTGGCAGAAACAATCACTCGGGCTCTCGCCATACCCACCATCGGCATCGGCGCTGGCGTCGGTACGGATGGGCAGGTCCTTGTCTGGCATGACATGCTGGGCCTGCAGTCTGAATTCCGACCGAAATTCTTAAAGCAATACCTGAATGGGAAAGCACTGACCTTAAACGCCATCAATGCCTATGTGGATGAGGTTCGCCAAGCCGCGTTCCCCACGTCCGATCATGCCTTTTAATGACAAGCCCCGACACCGGGGCGTTTATCAACAGGATTAGCCATGCAGATTTTTCATCATCTTGACGAGTGGATTCATTTCCGCCGCTCGCTCCCTGACCATGCAAGCCTCGGTTTCGTGCCCACAATGGGTAACCTGCATGCCGGTCATGCGTCGTTGTACGCTGTCAGTCAGCAGCAAAATCACTACACGGCCGCGAGCATTTTTATTAATCCAACCCAATTTAACCGCGCAGATGATTTTACCCACTACCCACGTACGCTTGAGGCCGATTTACACTTATTGGAGGAAAGCGGCGTCGATTTCTGTTTATTGCCGACAGAACAAGACATCTATCCGGACGGGTATCATTATCAGGTGCATGAAAATCACTTAAGCCTCTGCATGGAAGGCATTCACCGCCCCGGGCATTTCACCGGCGTATTAACCGTCGTTTTAAAATTATTGAATTTGGTCAGGCCCCAAAAAGCTTACTTTGGTGAGAAGGATTATCAGCAATATCTGCTGATTCGCGGCATGGCTGATGCCTTTTTTCTGCCGATTGATATCATCGCCTGCCCCACCATCCGGGAACCCAGCGGTTTGGCCTACAGTTCACGAAACAATCGTCTGAATCAGGCTCAGCGGCTTCAGGCAGAGACATTTGCCCGCCTTTTTCACCAAAATAAACCCGCCGATGAGTTACAAAATGACTTGCAGACAGCCGGCATTACGGTCGAGTACATTAACGAACAGGGCGGCCGGCGCTTTGCCGCCGTGCTTATTGATGATATTCGCCTGATTGACAATTACGCAATAGGCTAATTGTTTTTCATACGCAAACGGGCAATGGCTGCGGCTATCACCGCAGCCTTATGGTGCGGCAGGGATTTGTTGGAATACTGCAGCCATTCTGGATGAGATTCCACAAGTCCGGTATGCAATTGCCCTTGAAGAAATTCCTCCGATTTAATCATCTCCAGGTAATAGGGAATGGTGGTTTTTATTCCAAACAGGCGCATTTCTTCCAATGCCCGGCGCGCACGGCGGATAGCGGACGGCCAATCCAGACCCCAGACGGTCAGCTTGGCACAAAGCGAATCATAATAAGGTGGAATAGAATAGCCGGTATAAATGGCGCTGTCCGTCCTAACCCCGGGCCCTCCTGGCGCATAATAACGGGTCACCCGCCCAAAACTGGGCAGAAAGTCATTCTGCGGGTCTTCCGCGTTTATCCGGAATTCAATGGCAAAGCCATTGCGGTTAATCTGCTCCTGTTGGATAAACAACGGCTCTCCAGCGGCGATTTTTATCTGCTCCTGGACAAGATCGATACCGGTAATTTGTTCTGTGACCGGATGCTCCACCTGCAGACGGGTATTCATTTCCAGAAAATACGCCTGATTGTCTTCATCGAGAATGAACTCAACCGTGCCGGCATTGGTATAACCAACTTCCTTTGCAGCCCTGACCGCATAAGCATAGAGCATCTCGCGCGTCGCTTGATCAAGTTGTACTGCGGGCGCAATTTCAACCAGCTTCTGATGCCGGCGTTGAATGGAGCAATCGCGCTCAAACAGATGAAGAACATTGCCATGCTGATCGGCAAGAATCTGGACTTCGATATGGCGCGGATTAGCAATAAATTTTTCCATAAACACATGGCTGTCGCCAAACGCTTTTTCCGCCTCGGATTGCGCGCGCGCAAACTGCTGCCTGACCTGCTCCGGTTCGTAACACAGGCGAATACCGCGCCCGCCCCCGCCAAATGTCGCTTTAAGCATCACAGGGTAGCCTAGTCGTTCGGCAGAGGCCAAGGCGTCCTCGACCGATTCAAGATTACCCTCACTCCCCGGAATGACCGGGATGCCGGCTCGTTGCATGGCCTTGCGCGCTGCCACCTTGGAACCCATGATGGCTATCACGTCAGCGCGAGGGCCGATAAAAACCAAACCCGCCTGTTCACAGGCCAGTGCAAAATCAGCATTTTCAGATAAAAAACCATACCCGGGATGGATTGCTTCACAGCCGGCTGCTTTGGCGCACTCGATGATGCGATGGCCATTCAGGTAAGCATCGAGGGGCTTGCTGCTTAGGCAATGGGAGTGTGAAGCACGCTTGACATGCAGCGAGTACCGATCCGCTTCACTGTGAATGGCAACAGCGGCAATCCCCATTTCCTTGCAGGCGCGCACGATCCGTAAAGCAATTTCACCCCGATTACTGATTAAAATTTTCTTAAACATCATTCTTCCTGAATCAAGCCATGTTGATTTACTTCATATTCAAGCCGAATTCGACTTTATTGACAGGCTGGGTTTTTGGCGCACCCTCGCCTCCCCCTCGCAATCGACGTTCCCGCTCGGCAATGACGGCTTTAAGCTCAAGCGTCAAGGCGCTGGGTATTTCAGGCGGCAGCCACTGATTTTCCTCTTTCCAGAAGTCGTCGCTTGAGACAGGCTTGCCCTTGTCATCCACAAACGACTCCAGCGCATTGGTTCGTGTCTGATAATCCACAAGAAATGCCTCGACACAGGCCTTAAACTGTGGGGCATATCCGATTTGGGAAGCCGAGTTCAACATAAGCAGGAGCATGTCGCTGTCGGCGTATACTTTTAATTTATGCGGGGAACGGCATATTTTATGTAACAGAGCCAGCAAGTCCTGGTAATGAGTATCGCTGCTGCCTGTTTTTTTGTAATTCTGTAACATGGTTTTTAATGAGGTAAGGCATGCATAACTGATTGGCATCTCGTGGCTCCAGTTAGTGATCCCTTTTTATTACAGTTCAAATTGCACAAAAGCGCAATTTTACCTCCGAATTACAACGCAGTTGTGTATTAATCAACCCGTTATCTGTTGTTTAATGGCTCTTGCTTCGAGCAAACCATGCGAGCGGCTCACTTCTCGCGGACCCCGATAAAAAATCAGCGTGTCGTGAAAAGTCACATCAAATTGCTTCACCAGGTCAGCATCATCAAAATCCACAATCAACAGGCGCAGGGCCATAAACTCAGGCGCACGGAACAGTTCCCTTAATATCTGCTGCTGCCTTTTGCATCGGGAACAATTTTTCTTGTGAAAAGCCACCATGAACGGCAAATTGCTGCGTTTCGCTGCCTTAAATTGTGAATACGTAAAATGCATAGGCTGGACAGTCTGATGGGGGACTGTATCTGAGGCCAATCCCAGGCTTGACAAGCTATAAATCACGACAGCTATCAGCACGCCTTTGATGTTATCCATGGCATTCCCTTTGAGGGCTAACTTAACCCTTCAAGTAATAAAATGATTAAAAAACCAGCAAAGAAACAGGCAGTAACCCAGGGTGCTTCCACCCCCTCATGCGCCTCAATTAATAATTCTTCCGTCACCAGGTAAAGAAGAGCGGCGACACCAAAAGACAAGACGCCATCGGTCATTGCAGTCGGCAAATTAACCAGAAGGCTGGCGCCAAGGATCGCACCGCAAGGAATTAATAAGGCTAAAAGCAGGGTTACTCCTGCCCGTCTCCACCTGGAAATACGGCGTAATGCCAACGTGGCCGTAGTGGATAAACCGAGAAAGAATATTTCAATGGCCAGGGCGACGGCCACCAGCACACCCCCTTTAGCTCCGGCTAAAAAGGCAACCCCAATTAAAATGCCATCCAGTAATAAATCGATGCCAACGGCATAAAGTAATCCCCAGGGCATGCCAGGCAAACCTTCTTCCCGTTCTTCCAGCTTGCCGGTTAACCCCTTCAACAGCAACATGCCAAGCACGCCTAAGGAGAAACCCAGGGCCAGAGCCAGCGGCGCATGATTCACACTGATTTCAGGCAATAACTCTTTGGCGACGGCTGCAAAGACGACACCGGCAGCAACATGTTGCGTTGCGCTCGTCAATGATCGGGACGGTTGATAAAAACTGGTTATCCCTCCGCCGACAATCATCAACAGAGCTGGCATAATCGAATAGAGGGTAATGGTGGCCAGAGACGCCGTCATCATGAATCCTTTCGCTAAAATTAGAGCATAATGAAAGCCACCGCATTGTTCAAGCCGTTGGCTTGAACATCCCCGCATCAGCCCGGTTGCCTAAACGCCACAAACACACTATGATGCTTGCGCCTTAAGCTATCATATCAAGGGAAGACCATGGACTTATCGCCGGCACAGATTGATGATTTTCTTACCCAGGGTTATCTGGTCATTGACAATTTTTTTAGCAGGGAAACCTGTGAACAGCTCATGCAGCGCATGGATTGCCTGATTGCCGCCAATAAAGACAGCATGACAACTGCAATCTTTTCAACTCGAACCAATGAACACGCAGCATCCCGGTATTTCCTTGAATCCGGCGACAAAATACATTTTTTCTTTGAACCTGACGCCTTCAACCCGGATGGCACGCTGGTACAGGCACTTGAGCGCTCATTAAACAAGGTTGGGCATGCCCTGCATGAACTCGATCCGATTTTCAGCCAATACTCCCATGACCCGCGTATCCAGTCCATTTGCAGGCAACTCGGCTTTAAAATGCCCTGCCTGCTGCAATCCATGTATATTTTTAAACAACCGGCTATCGGCGCGGAAGTTAATTGCCATCAGGATGCGACCTACCTCCACAGTGAGCAGGGTGATGTATTGGGATTCTGGTTCGCGCTTGAGGATGCCACCCTGGAAAATGGCTGTTTACAAGTGATACCCAGCCCCCATCATACCCCTTTAAGACAAAAAATGATCCGGGAAAACGACGGAATTTATGTTGAAGAATACGATAAAACGCCCTGGCCTGAGGAACACTGCGTGCCGCTTGAAGTAAAGCAAGGCAGCCTCATTCTTTTGCATGGCCACGTCCCGCATAAAAGCAATGCCAATGCCTCATCCAAATCGAGGCATGCCTATACCCTGCATGCCGTTGATGCCAGCCTCCCTTACCCCCAGAGTAACTGGCTGCAACGAGCCAATGGCTTACCCCTTTGGCCACAGAAGACTAGAATAGAAGAAACAATCTGACAATTTTTTTTAACAATTGTATACTCTTCACTGAATTGACTATGGAGAATAACAATGCTGGTTACTTCACACCCTCCGATGGCTTTAATTGCGGCACCCGAAGTACTGGCTATTCCCATTGTTGAGAATCATGATCCACTCATCGACATGAAGGACAGTGATGAACTCTTCATTGGCCCCTCCCCGGAAATACCCAATAACACGGATTACACCAAAATGCGGCATGAGGTGTATCAACGGTTGTTAGCCGCACAGCAATTACTGCCAGCCCATTTGCGATTCTGCCTTTATGAGGGTTACCGCAGCCTGTCATTGCAAAAAAAACTGTTTGATGAACGGCATAGCCAATTGCAGCAATTGCACGCCCATTGGTCGAAAGAACAACTCTTTAATGAAACAACCAAACTTATTTCGCCGGTGGTGAATTTTGATGGCAGTGCCAATATTCCTCCCCACACCACGGGTGCTGCCATTGACGTTTACCTGGTCGATAAGGAAGGACAGCCCGTGGATATGGGCATTCATCCTAAAGACTGGATGTCCGATACTGACGTCGAACTTTCGCCCACGCATACCACCCGGGTTTCCCCCGAGGCAGCGCAATACCGTCGCATCATGAGCCACGCCCTGTTGTTAGCAGGCTTTGTTAATTACCCGACTGAGTATTGGCATTGGTCTTACGGCGATCGCTATTGGGCCTTTATAAGCGGCAAGCCTCAAGCCTGTTATGGCTGTGTGGCTGACTGACACTTGCCGACACACAGCCACAGCTATCCCCGCTTAACACGCGTTAGAGGGCGTTGTGCTTTGAGGAGGAGACCAAGCTATTATTTTCGATGGCTTCCACTTTAAAAAAGGAATGCAAGGCAATGGTCGTAGTGTATTTTTGATTCAGTTCCGAGACCAGTTGCAGTCCAAATCGTCGTTCGGGTTCCTGCTCCGTTCGGGATGAGTTGGTCTCATACCCGGAAATCATCTGCCGTTTGCCGTTCGCGAGTAAAATTTCATCATCATCCAAAGGACTTGCCTTGGAAAAACCATCAAGAACAACAAGCTCCTGAACCACATAAGTCTTAGCCGGCTTACTGACATAGCTTTTATAGTAACTTAAACGATTATCACTGGCTAAATACAAGGCTTTAATCACAGCCAACATTTGCTCATCCGTAGGACGGTAATGGCCGCTGTTATTGGTGATGCCAACCAGTTGCCCCTGCCTGAATATAAGCCCGCCCGCAGCCAGAACTTTTTTACCATTGGCTAAAAAAGAGTGGTTAAGTGTCTTATCAATCAATAATCGCGGCGGATCATCGCAGGTTAATACAAAATTGTATTCGTCATCGCATTCATCCTCTAGACCGTTGCTCGAGTCTAAAGCAATAATATTGGTTTCTGTGGGCTTAATTTCGTAATGTTTCTGCTCATTTTTACTTATGTAATCACAGGGTTCGTGTCGTTTTTGTAACAGCCGCATGGCTTTTCTTTCATTAACGAATTGCGGCTTTAGCCCAATAAAATCAGTCAATTTGAAGCACTGACCATAATAATTAATCTCGATAGGATAATCTTTAGACATAACAAACTCTTTATTAATCGAGCTGGCTATTTTAACGACAATTCATTAACCCTATATTAAGATTAGCGTCTCAATTGTAATATTTTTGATAAAATGTATTACTGAATACCCCTGCTTTGTCATACCGATGTTTTATGGTCTTGAATTCAACCCAATGAGGATACGCTTTTTCAAATTGCGCCTGACTGGCAAAGTTCTGGTAAGTCAGGTAATAAGAACCACCCAGACTCAAGGCCGCATCGATTAGTTTTTCTGTCCACTGCTTTGTCTCGTTTACCGCTTGGGCGGATAATTTCTGATTAAAGTAAAGCACGACCGAAAGGCTGTCTTGCCTGGCTTGCGATAACAACAAATCCGTTTCAGCCGGTACATAACGAACAGTCACATTCAGTAAATCAATTGAGCTCTTCAAAGTCAGCTGACGCAATTGCTTGATGAAGGCCGGGAATTGATCGACGGGAATAAAATATTCCTGCAGCCAATCCGCTGTACCTGGCTTAAAGACGGCGGCAAAACGAACGGGTTTTTCCATGGCATTGTTACGGCTAACCACTTTGCCTTGATACATTTTCTTAAACAGGCGTTTCTCCATTTTCCAGCGCCAGCGTTTACCATAAAAACTGTTGCGTGAAACATTAAACAAAGGGGTTAATAACGCATTCCAGCGCTCTGGGTTGTCAAGCCTGACGACCTCATCGGGTAACTTGCCGGTATCCGTGTATGTGATGACATACAGGTCATTAAGAAACGACGCATCGGGCACAATATTCATGTGGGCATAAAAAAGAACCACCCGGCGATCATGTAAAATGGCATGGCGAAAATAATCAGGAAACGTGTCCGTCGACATTTCATTGTAATGACTGGTTAATAAGGTATTGTCTGTTAACTGCAACGTCACATCCGTAACAACCCCCAATAAACCATAGCCGCCCCTTACTGCACGCCATAACTCCGGATGATGCTCAGGTGAAACCCGCAGGCGCTGCCCATCCGATAAGCGCAGATGAAAACCTAAAACACTGTTGCCAACGGCTCCCATGCGGAAATCATCGCCATGGGCGTTAACGCTTAATGAACCGCCTACCGTAAAAATATTCGGCGATTGCATGGCAGTAATGGCTAATTGATGAGGGTTGATGGCTTCCTGCAGTTTGCCCCAGGTCATGCCGCTTTGCACAGTCACCTGCTTTTTCGCCACATCAAGCCTTAAGATCCGGCTAAAGGGCAGCATATTCAGTTGTATCCCCTGAGGCGCGATGGATTGCCCGCCCTGACTATGTTGTACACCCATAATACCAACAGGTAGACCTTGTGCCTTGGCCTTTTGCAAAGCCGCGGCAATATCGGCTTCCGATTTAATCGGGATAATATCTTTCACCGTGGCCGCACTGATGTGACCGCTGTCATTGATGGGCAATCCCCATACCGGATTTAGCAGGAAGATACCGCAAAAAGCGGTAAGGGCTCGAAATCTCGTCATCCATTTATTTCTTGTTTTTAAAAAACCGTATCTTATGCCATACGGAGGCAAAGAATCCAGCGGAGCAGCCAAGGCAATGAGGTTTTGAAAATCTGGGTACCGCAACCCCACGCCCGGTTAGGTGGTAACGGCCTTTTGATAGGTTTCACGCAGGAGAGTCAGCCGTTTTTCCAACGCCCCCAATTCAGCCTGGAGCGCGAGTTGCGCTTCGGCATCAAGGTGTTTTTGCTGCCGATTGAATAGGGCCTGCTGCTGATGACTGAGCACTTCCATCTCATGCTCAAGCGATTGAAGCCACTGTTGACGGGTCATGATCCGGGGCAAGGTGTAATCCGGCTTTTCCGCCCGCAGGCTGGACTTGTCATGGAGTTGACAGAGGCTAACCAATACATTGATTTTTTGTTTGATGCGTTCGGCGACAAAATGCGCGCTTTGCAAATCATTGCGCCTGGCCAAGCGGTCAATGTCTTTTTTAACTTCGGCAATGAAAGCGCTCGCGTCAGGGGTGTTGGCTGTTTGAAATAATCCCTTGGGCAAACTCAAGGGATTAAAAGCATGCAGGTTAGCAAGCTTCCATTCCAATTCTGGAAGGCGCGCGCTTAATTCATTTAACAACCCGTGTACGGTGCCGGCCATTTGAAAAAGCCTACGTTTATACAGCTGGCGTGCTATCTAAGGCAAGTGTTCTTCCCGTACGGCGGGATTGCATCCAGGAACTGACAAAGGGCGGAGCGCACATGAGCAACAGCCCAAAGACCAGTGTAGCCTCATAACGAGCGATACTGCCGACATTGATATCGACAGGCGGCATAAAACTGACCACCAACGTGGTTAATGTGCCCACAATCCCAATACCGGCAACCAACAGCATGCCGCTTAAGCCGCCAGGAATACGGAAAGCTCGCGGATGATGCGGGTTGCTGACACGCAGCTTAATCGCTGCAACGAACATTAACAGGTACATTAGCATGTACAATTGCGCTGCCAATGCAGTTAATAACCAATACGAGCCGTTGACACTCGGCATGAATAAAAATAATGTCGACAACAAGGTGACAATCACAGCTTGAGTCACCAGCATCAGGACCGGAGCGCCACGGCGGTTAACGCGCTGGAAACTGGGCGGCAGGTTGCCCTCTTCTGCCGCAACCAACAGCCCTTTGGTCGGCGCAATAATCCAGTTGCTAACACCGCCTAATCCGCCCATGACCAGCATGACGGCAACTACCGGCATCATCCAGGACAAATGATAGCGCGAGAAAAAGGCATCGAATGCCTGCATAATCCCGGCTACCAGATTAATTTCGTTATGCGGTAGAACCACCGCGATGGCCAGGGAACCCAAAATCAGCGTACTTAAAATAATCACCACGGAATAAATCAGGGCACGCGGAAACGCATGCTGGGGATTTTCCACATCATTGGCATGCACAGTGGCAATTTCAATGCCGCAAAAGGACATCATAATCGCTGTCAGCGACACCCACATGCCTTTATCGTGCAGGTGAGGGGCGATACTCTGCGTATCAAAATGTATTTGCATGGGGTTACCGCCAACTATCCACACCGCCCCCAGACCGATAATTAAGGACATGGGCAATAGCAATCCTGAGAGCGCACAAATATTGCTGAACAGAGCCGATGAACTCATGCCGCGCAGATTGACGAGGGTAGCCCCCCAGAAGGAACTGACAATCACTATCCACAGGAAATAAGGATTACCGGCCATGGTCGGATTAATGAGGTAACCGACCGTTCCTGCCACAAATGAAAGAATAGTAGGGTACCAAATCACATTCTCAATCCACTGCAGCCAGATGGCCAAAAAGCCGGTTCGCTTGCCAAATGCTTCCTTGACCCAAACATAAATACCACCTTGCTTAGCCCATCCGGAAGCCAGCTCGGCAGAAACCAAAGCCGTCGGAATTAAAAAAAACAAGGCGCCCAGCATAAAAAAAGCGATTAATTGGCTGCCGAACAAGGCCGTGGCCGGCAGATTGCGAATACTGTCGACCGATCCGACAGTAATCATTGTCAGACTAAAAATAGTTAAAGCATGCTTTTTAGTGCTCATTCCAATCCTTCTCTTGGCTAATCCTGTAATGGCAAGTTCATTATATGGGTTTAAGCTTAAGATAAGCTTAATAATCGTGTAAAAAATACACAAAAACGTGCATCCACTCTACTCGAAACCATTTAAATTGTAAATTGCTAATCACAGTGTAAAAAAAATTCAACTCGACGCCGATAGCGCCAACTACGCAAGCGGCACAAATGCTTTGCCTCATCCTGATAAGTTAGCTAGGATAAATAAAGTGTCTTGACAAGGATGGGTAATGAATCGCGTCTCTCTGTTTGGCGGCTGTCTTTTTTTGGCCATACCGGCTGTTTACTCACAAAATGACTACACCCTTTGCCATCATGCCACTGCGTTGTTTACCAACGCCCGATTCATCACGTTAAACCCCAAACAGCCCGAGGTCGAGGCGGTAGCCATTAGAAACCACCGCATTGTCGCGCTGGGGAAGGAAAACGAATTGACTGTTCAATGCCGTGATGAAAATACCCGCGTCATTGACTTGAAAGGGGCCACGGTCACCCCCGGTCTCATTGATACCTATTCGCAATTTGTTCTTTACGGCTGGCTTGCCAACCACGCCCTTGATTTATCCACTACCAATGTATTTCAACAAGCAGGATGGCAACCGGTTAAATCCTTAAGTGAATTTTTAGCAGCCATCCGCCATAAAATGACCCAGGATGACGCCTGGCTTATCGTCAATGGGTATGACAATGCGCGCATGCCTGGCAGAGCATTGACCCGCGCCATGCTGGATGATATCAGTTTGACCAAACCCATCCTGGTGCTATATTCATCCGGACACAAAGCCCTGTTGAACCAAGCCGCCATGAACCAGTTGCCAGCCTTAAAAAGCAGCATTCCCGTGACGGTGTCTGAAACCGGTCTGTTGGCGCAGGGCGAATTGCAAAAAGCCTTGGTCAAAATCATTCAATCAGCCGAATTACAGCAGGCCATTGAGGTCGCGGCCAAGCGTTATGCCGCCGCCGGTTATACGACTGTGACTGAAACCCAGGCTTCTCAGGATTGGCTCAATGCCTATTATTTTTTAACAAGCCAACCGTCTTTTCCAGTGGACGTGGTGTTAAATGCGCAAACTGTGGGTGACAAACAACGTTTTGCCATGAATGAGCTTGACAATCCAAGGCTCTACAATGGCCCGGTACGCCTCACCGTTGACGGCAACATCCGAGATTATCAGGCCTACCTGTCCTCGCCCTACTACAAAGTGCCGGATTATTTGGCCACCGGCTGGGCGGGGCAGCTGCGCTACAATTTGCGAAGCCTTGAAAAAATGCTGCTTAAAGCGGCGAGAGCCCATGTTCAGGTCGCACTCGAATGTGAGGGCGATGCCGCCATTGATGTGGCGTTAAATCTGGTGCAAAAAGTTCAACAAACCCAGAATGATTTCAGCTTCAGGCCCATGCTCATCAATGCCCAATTAACCCGGCAGGATCAACTCTATCGCATTCGCATGCTGGGCCTGAGCGTTAACTGGTTTTCACCTCACCTTTATTATTGGGGCGAAAGCATGTGTCATCAATTCCTTGGCCCGTTGCGTGCATTAAATGAAAACCCGCTGGCACAAGCGCGTGCTGTTCTGGGCAACACCCCCATTCAGGCCAATTCACCGGCCACTCCGCCGGCCCCCCTGGCGATGATGCGGCAAAACCTGACCCGTCAAGTCCAGAACTGGAATGAAAAGCCCAATGCCCAATGCCCGGCGGTATTTAATCAGCAGCAAACGCTTCGTTTAGAGGAGAGCTTGCGGGCACTGACTGTAGAAGCCGCCAGGCTGTATGGCATGGATGATGACAAGGGCACTCTGGAAGTTGGCAAACTGGCCGATATGACCTTGTTCCGCTACAATCCGCTTCGTGAAAAGCCCGAAGATAATCAAGTGCTAGGAACCATATCCAGAGGTGTGTTGCATCTGCTCAATGATACGGATAGCCCTACGCCATAGGCTTGTAGCTGCGGCAGCAAATTAACGGTATAGTTCGATATCGGGGTGAGTTTTGAGGGCAATCACGCTTATCGAAGGTATAGAAAGACCACTATGAATAACCATCTTCTTAGTAATGTATTTATTTTCCTCGCCTCCGCCGCCCTGATTGTGCCGCTTGCCAGCCGTTTTAAACTGGGCTCTGTATTGGGTTATCTAATCATCGGCGCGTTGATCGGCCCTTACGGTTTTAAACTCATCGGCAATCCCAATCAAATCATGCAATTTGCCGAATTCGGCGTCATCATGATGCTTTTTCTCATTGGCCTTGAACTGGAACCTGCCACCCTGTGGCGGCTACGCAAGATGATCGTCGGGTTGGGAAGCCTGCAGGTCATTGTGACCTCGGCTATTCTTTGCCTTCTTGGTCTCTTGTTAGGCTATCCTTGGCAAAGCAGCCTGGCGGTGAGTATGGCTCTAACCCTTTCTTCAACCGCATTGGTCATTCAAATGCTTGAGGAAAAAAATCTGTTGAAAACTGCCGAAGGTGAAACGTCCTTTGCCGTGTTACTGTTTCAGGATATTGCCGTTATCCCTATTCTTATCATTATGCCCCTGCTGGCTTCTGCCACGACAGCGGCAACAGTACCCCATGAAGCGACGCTGCTTGCCCTGTTCCCCGCCTGGATCCACCCCATTATTGTCACCAGTGTGATTGGCGCCATGATTGTCGCAGGCCATTTTTTTTCAAGCCATCTGTTTTTTATTGTGGCCAGAACACATCTTCGGGAGGTATTTACAGCCACGTCACTCGCTTTAATTGTCGGCATCACCTTGCTCATGGAAGCTGTGGGCGTGTCCCCTGCGCTGGGCGCCTTCGTTGCCGGGGTAGTACTGGCCAACTCGGAATACAAACGCACATTAGAAACCGACATCCAGCCCTTTAAAGGTTTATTGCTGGGTTTGTTTTTTATTTCAGTGGGGATGAGCATTAATTTCAACCTGCTTGGGGCACAATGGCATGAATTGCTCGGTGCCGTTGGGATTCTGATTGTTATCAAAGCCGCCGTACTCTTGCTTCTGGGATGGCAATTTGGCCTCACGCTCATTCAACGCATCGGCTTTGCGCTGGCATTGTCCCAGGGCGGAGAGTTCGCGTTTGTCCTGTTTAAATTTGCTTTCCATGTGAATGTCATCAATGAACAAACTGCCAATTTTTATACGTTAGTCGTCGCCCTTTCCATGGCAACAACCCCTTTTATCATGCTGCTCTATCAACGCTTTATCGTGCCTCATTATCTAAGCCTGGTTCCCCAACAACCGTTTGACACGATTCATGAAAAACAAGACATTATTCTTGTCGGCTATGGGCGCTTTGGGCAAATTGTCGGGCGCTTTCTAACAGGCCATGGCGTTAAGCTAACCATACTGGAAAAAGATCCGGAGCAGATTAAATTATTGCGTAAATTCGGTTACAAAGGTTATTTTGGCGATGCTGCGAGACTCGATTTACTAATGAATGCCGGCGCAGACAAGGCTAAATTATTGGTCATTGCCGTAGGCAATCCAGACGTCAGTCTCGAAATTGTAGAAATGGCCAAGCAGAGCTTCCCCCATTTAACCATTTATGCCCGTGCCCGCAATCGCAGTCATGCCTATCAATTGCATAAAGCAGGCGTGAACTATTTTAAACGGGAGACATTTGATTCATCGCTGACGATGGCGCAGGAAATCATGGCCTTTCTTGGGCATAGTCCCGAAACACTGCGGCGTAAGGCCAAAGCCTTTTTACAGCTGGATGAAGCCTCCTTAAAGCAATCCTTTGAGTTCTTTGAAAAAGAAGCGGAGATGATCAGTTATGTGCGTCAGGTGAATGGGGAATTGGAACGCATATTGAAAAGCGACCAGGCGTTTGAACACCCTAAAGGCCGCTTCAGTAAAATGGCAATGCCTGAAAATCCAGGCAAGGATTAATTGCCCTTGCTGTTAAACCGTTCAACACTTGCAATAATTTCTTCTTTGGCCGCCTCAGGTCCTTCCCACCCCGTGATTTTTACCCACTTGCCTTCTTCCAGATCTTTATAATGCTGGAAAAAATGCTCCAGAGACAGTAATAGTTGCCGCGGTAAATCCGCGTACGTTTTAACATTCTCATACATTTTGGTGAGTTTGTTGGTCGGAACAGCCAGTAATTTGGCATCCACGCCAGCCTCATCGGTCATTTTGAGCATGCCGACCACACGGCAAGGGATAGCCGCACCGCTTATCAACGGAACAGGGGTAACGACCAGAACGTCTACGGGATCGCCATCTTCTGACAGGGTGTTGGGAATGTAGCCGTAATTCGTGGGGTAAAACATGGCGGTTGTCATGAAACGATCAACAAATAACGCACCGGTATGTTTGTCAACTTCGTATTTGACAGGCTCGCCGTGCATGGGAATTTCAATGATGACATTGATTTCATTTGGAACATCACGACCACTTTTAATATGCATTAAGCCCATTTTAACTATCCCTTAAGATATGAAGACGGCGTATTATGCCAAAACCCCATCAAAAGGCAAAATAAGATGTTCTCTCGTCAATCAATATCCAGCTATTTTTAATCGCTATAACTCAAGGTATAATGTCGGATTAGCTCATTAAATTAAGGTGCAATGATGGATTGTCTCTTTTGCAAAATTATCAAAGGGGAGATTCCGGCCACGGTGCTTTTCGATGATTCGGAAGTCATGGTTATTCGCGACATCCGGCCACAGGCTCCAACTCATCTTCTGGTGCTGCCTAAAAAGCACATTGCGACAATCAATGATTCAGACAGTAATGACGAGCAATTGCTCGGACGAATGATTCTGACAGCCAAAAAGATGGCTCATAATGAGCATTTAAGCGATTTCGGATATCGCCTTGTTTTTAATGTGAATGCAGGTGGCGGACAGGAAGTTTACCATATTCACTTACATATACTGGGTGGTCGTCAAATGACCTGGCCGCCGGGTTAGGGTTTTATTCATGCAAGAATTGTATAAAAAAATATTGGAAGAGATAGGCGAGGATCCTTCTCGTGAAGGATTGCGGGATACCCCGGAACGGGCCGCCAATGCGCTTCGCTATCTGACCAAAGGTTATGCTGAAGATTTAAACGAGATCATCAACAACGCCCTCTTCGAATCGGACATGAGCGAGATGGTGATTGTGAAAGAAATCGAGCTGTACTCCATGTGTGAGCATCATCTACTGCCCTTTCTGGGTAAATGCCATGTGGGCTATTTACCCAGCGGCAGAGTGCTTGGCCTTTCTAAAATTGCCCGGATTGTTGATTATTTTGCCCGCCGCTTACAAATTCAGGAGCGTTTGACCGCAGAAATTGCTACGTGCATTGAAAGCATCACGGGCGCACGCGGGGTTGGTGTGGTCATTGAAGCCAAGCATCTGTGCATGATGATGCGTGGCGTGGAAAAGCAAAATTCGGTGATGACCACATCGGTGATGTTAGGTGATATGCGCAACAACGCCAATACACGCCTTGAGTTTTTAAAGTTAATCCGTTAACCATGATATCTGATGATCCCAAGCCATAGCAGGCGGATCCCGTACTTTATTAATCACCATTTACTTCCCGAACTTGTATGCATCAAATCCTTGATTAGCGAACGGATGTGATGCATAAAGCACGGTAACATTTAGATGCGACTGCCCGGCTATAAGTCCGTGTCCATGTATTCAGGAAACATCATCATGGTCTCGGTTACGTCATTGGCCGCTTGTGCGATGGGATTTGATTTGAATAAACCATAGGCAATCAAGCCGCCTGCTACGGTTCCCACCACTCCGCTTGCCAAGGCAACTTTAGCTGCCGCCGTGCCCGCAATGATGCCGCTAAAAAATGCACCCGGCCCTGACCAGAGTCCTAAACCAAATCCGATGCCAAAACCAACGACAGCGGCAGCCATGGTGAGTGTCGCCATGATAGCCACTGTAAAAACCGCCTGGGCCAGCCTATAATGTTTACCGTATAAATGAATCTGGCATTCATTGAGATAGGTAGCGATGATGGTTTCTCTATCCTCCAGACGTTGCCAGGCAAGCATTAGTTTTTCAGTCGATTGAGCAATGGCATCGGCAGCCTCAGGAGAAGCGCTTTTCAATTGTTCTTCAAGTTGCTCAAGCGCCTGATGCAGTCTGCTTCCAGCCAAAGTGCAATCCTTGGCTTTAGCCATGGGTGTCCATGCGATCTTTGGAAAAAAAAGTACGGCCTCTTTATCCCTGCGTTTCTTTTCATCAATCATTTGATTAAGCAACTGGAGGATATTTTCCCGATTTATATCGGCCATGTTATCTAACCAGAGTGCGGGATAATCCGCAATTGACATGAACGGCAAATCATCCTTACTGGACATCCCAACAAACAAAAGGGGCATGGCGGGATTGATTGCCTTTAAGGCATTAATATCCTGAGTAATCTGGTGTTCATCCCAACTCTCTACAAAGTAAAGGACTGCGTCAACACTCGGACAATAAAGCGACAAGCTCTGTTGATAGGACGTGTCCAAAATCCAGTAATTATATTCTCTGAAATGGGTTGCATCGCGATTATGAACTAATGATGGCTGAAGGGTATCCCTATGACCAAGATTAATTTGAGTGAATTGTTCAACGAATCGGTTTTTAGTCTCGGTTGTTTTGCCATAAATTAAAATGCTGGATGTGACCATATTCACTGCATAGTGGTGATTTCTCGGTGCATTCTACATAAAAGAGCCACTATTGCCAATACATTGGCCATGGTGATTAATATGAAGGCAATGGATGTGCCTGACTAATGCCAGGCACTGGATGAGGGTTATTCTTCTTCAGTGGATTTGGCTTGTGCTTCGTCAACGTCATCGTGGGAGAGATCAAGCGCTTCGTCATCCATTGCAACGGGTGAATCAGCGGCTTTTTCCGCAGCCTGGGGCTTATCTTTCCACTCGAGTTTCACACGACCCTGTTTGTCAACACCAGCCACGAACACTTCAATTTCCTGGCCTTCGCTCAAGACAGACTCTACTTTTTGAGAGCGATCGCTGCAAATTTGGGAAATGTGCAAGAGCCCGTCTTTGCCCGGCAACAAATTGATAAAGGCACCAAAATCAACAATTTTGCTGACTTTACCTTTATAGGTTTGACCTACTTCAATTTCTGCGATCAAGGCTTTAATCTGCCGTTGTGCTTCTGCCAGCGCCTCGGCATCCGGTGAGAAAAGCTGAACCACGCCGCTGTCATCGATATCAATTGAAACGCCGGTGCTTTCAATTAACCCCTTAATCGTAGCGCCGCCTTTGCCGATGATGGTGCGGATTTTATCTTCCGCTACCTTCATGGTGGTTATGCGCGGAGCATGTTGAGAGAGTTCACCCCGGTGCTCAGACAGCGCATTATTCATGACACCCAGGATATGCTTTCTTCCTGCCAGCGCCTGCTCCAGAGCCTGCTCCATGATTTCTTTGGTAATTCCGGTAATTTTGATGTCCATTTGCAGTGCCGTAACCCCTTTATCGGTTCCCGCTACTTTAAAGTCCATATCTCCCAGATGGTCTTCATCACCGAGAATATCCGTCAACACAGCAAAGCGATCGTTTTCCTTGATAAGACCCATAGCCACGCCAGCCACTGGGGCTTTGAGCGGCACACCGGCATCCATCAGGGCAAGACTGGTACCACAGACGGTGGCCATGGAACTGGAACCATTGGATTCTGTGATATCAGAAACGACACGCAGTACATAAGGAAATTCTGCGGCAGTTGGCAATACAGCCATCAGGCTTCGTTTTGCCAGACGGCCATGGCCGATTTCACGGCGTTTGGGACTACCGACCATGCCGACTTCCCCAACTGAGTAGGGGGGGAAATTATAATGCAACATGAAGCGATCTTTCGTCTCACCATAGAGACCGTCAAGCGTTTGTGCATCGCGTTCATTACCGAGTGTGGCGGCAACTATGGCCTGCGTTTCACCACGGGTAAACAACGCGGAACCATGAGTACGTTCAAGAAACTTGGTACGGATAGCAATGGGCCGCACGGTACGCTGATCGCGTCCATCAATCCGTGGCTCGCCATCAAGAATACGGTTTCGCACAATCGTTTTTTCCAGAGATTCCATGATTTCAGCAACCGTATCCACTTTGAGATCATCGCGTTCCTGAGCCAGGGTATCTAACACGAACTGGCGTGCGTCCTGAAGACGTTGATGACGTTGCTGCTTGTCTTTAATTAAATAGGCTTCATTAAAACGGGTGGTAGCTAATTCACCAATACGGGCAATCAGCGATGTATCGGTTGCGGGTGCAGTCCAATTCCAGGCGGGCTTACCCACTTCTTTAGCCATTTCCTTGATTGCACGGATAACGCCCTTCATCATTTCATGGCCATAAAGCACAGCGCCTAACATGATTTCTTCAGTTAACTCGCGCGCCTCAGACTCCACCATTAAAATTGCATCTTCTGTTCCGGCAACAACCAAATCCAAATCAGATTGCTGGGTGGCTTTGTAGCTGGGGTTTAATAAATAAATACCGTCCTGATAACCGACGCGGGCAGCGCCAATAGGTCCCATAAACGGAATACCTGAAATGGCCAATGCGGCAGACGCTGCAATCATTGAGACGATATCGGCAGGCACTTCCGGATTGAGCGACATAACGGTGGCAATAATTTGGACTTCATTACGGAATCCTTCAGGAAACAAGGGTCGCAGGGGCCTGTCCATTAATCGTGAAGTTAAGGTTTCGTTTTCACTGGGACGGCCTTCACGCTTGTTAAAGCCACCGGGGATTTTACCCGCGGCGTAGGTTTTTTCCTGATAATTGACGGTCAGTGGAAAGAAGCCATTGTCTTCTGCACCATCTTTCTTGCCTACCACAGTCACCAGAACCTGGGTTCCGCCCATGCTGGCAAAAATAGCACCATCCGCTTGTCTGGCTATCTCGCCAGTCTCCAGAATCAGGGTGTGTTCCCCAAATCGCACTTCTTTAGTGAATTTTGACACGTAGTCACCTCATTATGTATTAGCAAAAAAAAGGCGCAGAAAACTGCGCCTTTAACTTAAAATTGGATAGTTGTGTATCTCCTAACCATAGGAAAAACCCACTATCAATAGGAATCCCGCAGACCAAGCTTTTGGATCAGGCTTTGATAACGGTCTTGATCCTTTCTTTTTAAATATTTTAACAGCTTGCGACGCTTGTTAACCAATTCTTGCAAACCACGGCGTGAATGAAAATCTTTCTTGTGCGCTTTAAAGTGGTCTGTCAGATATTGAATTCGATTGGTAATTAAAGAAACCTGCACTTCTGGAGAGCCAGTATCTTTCTCAGTTCGTTTGTTCTGATTCACAATTTCTGCTGTTTGTGCGCTAGTTAGCGACATTGTTCACTCCTGGAAATAAGCTAAGTGTTCTTCTTAAAGGGGAGCATTCTATCAAGAGCGCCCTTAAGACACAAGTCTTTAGTTAATAATTGTGCAAGATTCTCACCCGCGTGCGCGAAAGGCTTGCTCACTGAGTAAGCGCTTTACTTTAAAAGCGCCCGATTCATCAACAAAACCTAAACCAGCAAACTGTTCCTTGCAGTCGTATAAACGGATTTCCCCGGTGCAGTTTAAAGCCTTAACTGGAGAAATAACACGCCCCAGCCTCAGATTAAGCAGTTCCTCATCCGTTAATGAAAGACAGGGAAAATGACGCACCGTGGTTTCCATTGGCAGCAGGCAAGCAGACAGCTGAGTTTTATCAGCCGCTTGCAGCATATCCAAAGTATACATGGGATAAGCTGAATAACCGGCAGTATACAAGCGATGCAATTGGGTGACATGCGCCCCCACGTTTAATTTATCCCCAATGTCTTCCACCAGATTTCGAATATAAGTTCCCTTACTGCAACTCACCCGGATTTTAAATTCCTGCCCATCAAAATCCAGTAAAAGGAGCTCTTTAATGGTGATGGCACGTGAAGCACGCTCAATATCGATACCATTCCTGGCGTATTTATATAATGGCGTACCCTGGTGTTTCAAAGCAGAAAACATTGATGGAGTCTGATGACTTAAACCAATGAATTCCTGAATCGTTGCCTGAAGGTGGTCTTTCGTCACGTGGACGGCATCTACTCTGGCAATTATTTCGCCCATGGCATCGGATGTGGTTGTTTTTATGCCTAATAAACCGGTCGCTTCGTACGTTTTATCATCGTCAAGCGCGTACTGACTGAATTTTGTGGCTTCACCAAAACAGACAGGAAGCATGCCGGTAGCCAATGGATCAAGACTGCCAGTATGCCCTGCCTTTTCAGCATTATAGAGGCGTTTTACCCTTTGCAGTACCGCATTGGATGATAGACCCTGGGGCTTATTGACCAGCAAAACACCGTCAACCTGTTCTTTACTGCTCACGTTGCTCATCTTGGCTGTCGGGATTGGCTTCATCAATCAATTTGCTTAAACGCCTGCCATACTCAATCGATTCATCATAGACAAAATGAAGCTGAGGCACGGTGCGGAGTTTAATTGTGCGGGCTAACGCGCTACGTAGATAGCTTGCTGCAGTATTCAAAATCACAGCAGCCTGCTTGTTCTCATCGCCTAAGACAGTAAAGTACACTTTCGCATGACTTAAATCGCCTGACACCTTGACGCCTGAAATAGTGACAAAATTGGGCAATCGGGGATCTTTAATCTCCTGCTGAATGATCTGCGATAATTTTCGCTGCAACATTTCTGCTACGCGATCGGTTCGTTTAAAGTCATTACTCATAAAGCCCGCTTGATCTCTATTGTTTCAAATACTTCAATCAAATCGCCTGCCTTGACATCGTTATAGTTTTTCACACCGATACCGCACTCAAAGCCCTGGCGTACTTCAACCACATCATCTTTAAAGCGTCTTAATGATTCCAGTGTTCCTTCATAAATCACGACGTTATTTCGTAAAACGCGAATAGGGTTATTGCGTTTGATGGTGCCTTCCACCACCATACATCCGGCAATTGCACCCAGTTTGGGGGAGCGGAATACATCCCGCACCTCGGCAATACCAATGATTTCCTCTTTGAATTGGGGAGCCAGCATGCCGGTTAATGCACCTTTGACCTGATCAACAATGTCGTAAATTACACTGTAATAGTGCAAAGAAACCTGTTCATGCTCAGCCAACCGCTTGGCAGCACCATCAGCACGCACGTTAAAGCCAATTAGAATTGCATTTGAAGCAATAGCCAAATGCACATCCGATTCGGTAATACCGCCCACGCCGCTGGCAATGATTTCAACCTTCACTTCGTCAGTCGATAATTTAACCAACGCATCCGCAATAGCCTCAAGCGATCCTTGAACATCCGCTTTAAGCACAATATTCAGCACTTTGGCATCGGTCGAGGTCATGTTTTCAAAAATGCCTTCAATCGACGATTTTTGTCGTCTGGCCAGTTTGACATCACGGAATTTACCCTGGCGGAACAAGGCTACTTCACGTGCCTTTTTCTCATCGGGCACCACAACCGCTTCATCTCCAGCATGTGGAATGGCAGACAACCCCAGAACTTCTACCGGAATGGACGGCCCCGCGCTGTCAACCAATGTACCATTGTCGCTGACCAAGGCTCTGACCCGGCCATATTGGAAGCCGGCCAGGAGAATATCCCCTTTGCGAAGCGTTCCGCTTTGGACCAAAACGGTCGCAACCGGGCCGCGCCCTTTATCCAGACGCGACTCAATAACAACCCCTTTGGCCGCGCCATCTGTAAAGGCTTCTAATTCCAACACTTCCGACTGCAGTAGAACGGCATCCAGTAATTCATCAATACCCATTCCAGTTTTGGCGGAAATGTTAACAAACATGGTATCGCCGCCCCAGGCCTCGGGAATCACTTCATGCACGGATAACTCGTTCATGACTTTCTCCGGATCGGCATCGTGCTTATCCATTTTATTAACAGCTACGATAATAGGCACCTTGGCCGCTTTGGCATGTTGGATAGCTTCAATCGTTTGAGGCTTAACGCCGTCATCAGCGGCAACAATCAGGATAACAATATCGGTCGCCTGAGCACCGCGTGCACGCATGGCCGTAAAGGCGGCATGGCCTGGCGTATCCAGGAACGTAATATCGCCTTTCGGTGTACTCACATGATATGCGCCAATGTGTTGCGTAATACCACCAGCCTCTCCCGCTGCCACCTTGGTCCGTCGAATGTAGTCGAGCAAGGATGTTTTACCGTGGTCAACATGACCCATGATGGTCACAACCGGCGCACGGCTCTCTGATTGACTACCCTTGCTGATGACTTCACCCAGAGTCTGCTCAACCGCATCTTCTTTCAGGGCACGTGCCTTATGGCCCATTTCCTCAACCACAATGATGGCGGTATCCTGATCGATGACCTGGTTAATGGTTGCCATGGCACCCAAGCCCATCATGACTTTGATCACTTCAGCCACTTTAACTGACATGCGTTTGGCCAATTCACCAACCGTGATGGTTTCAGGAATCAAAACTTCCCGGATTACAGGGGCTGTCGGCATGGCAAAACCGTGTGTTAACGCGTCCTCAGCTTCACGATATTTATCCGATTTTTCATTCAGCTTACGTTTTTTAGACTTGGGACGTTTGTGGCGAACATGTGCGCCTTCCTCGTCTTCACGTTCGGTCAACAGGTATTTGGTTTTCTTTTTATTCCCGGCGCTCTTTTTAAAATCGGACTTGTCAGCCTCTGACTCCATATCTTCTTTGCTGGAATATTTCTTTTTGGGCTTTTCTTCCCTTTGTTCTTGGGCTTCCGTATCGGTTTCGCGCTTGTCCTTCACCTCTTTGATTTCGGCTTCCTTACTTTGCGGCATTTCTGTGGCAGCAGACGCGTCTTCTTCCCTGGCAGCAGATTCAGCCATTTTTTCAGCTTCTGCCACTGATTCCTCCATGGGTTGAACAGCTGCTGTCACTGATGCCTCATCAGCCACAACCGCGTTAGGTTCCAGTTCCCTCAGAGCCGCCTCATCGTTTAGAACAGGCACAGTTTCTCCGTCTGCTGTAACTAATGATTCTGCTTCCTGCTCTGCTTCAGTCTGTTGTTCCAACAAGGTACTGCGCTTAACATAGGTCCGCTTTTTACGAACCTCCACATTAACCGTTTTCCCGCTGTGCAGATCATGCCCCACAGTAACCTGGGTGAGGCTTTTTCGCTTTAAAGTAATTCGCTCAGGTGCAGCTCTTGACTCATTGCCGGCATTACCTTTCAAATGATTCAGCAAGACACGCTTTTGTTCTTCATTCACGGTCTGTTCATCGTTATTAAAAGAGAGTCCCGCTTCCTGCAACTGGTTCAATAGACGCTCAACGGGGATTCCCACGACCTGAGCTAATTGTTTAACCGTCACATCCGCCATATTTTACCCCCCTTTAGCAATTTTAATGCAAATCGCCATTGTTCTATACTTGTTATCCACTTACATCCTAATTAGAAGCCAATGGCTCACTAATTAAAATAAGGGTCTTTCATTACAACTATCGATAATTTATGAAAACCAGGGTTCACGCGCCTTCATGATCAATTCACCCGCTTTCTTTTCAGTCATACCGGGTATATCAAGTAATTCATCAACCGATTGCTCAGCCAGATCATCCATGGTCGTAATGCCTTTGGCGGCCAGACTGGCAGCAATATCATTGGTCATGCCTTCCATCGTCAGTAATGATTCTGACGGCTTGTCCACTGACAATCCCTGACCAGACGATAAGGCTTGAGTCAGAAGACAATCATTCGCCCGGTTTCTCAACTCTTCAACAATTTCTTCATCAAATTCTTCAATCGCCATCAATTCTTCTTTGGGTACATAGGCGATTTCTTCCAGTGAAGAAAAACCATTAGCAACCAGCAGGGAGGCAATCTCTTCATCAATTTCCAATGCACTGGTGAACAGGTTAATGGTTTTTTGTGATTCTTCCTGGCTTTTGTTATTAAAATCTTCGACCGTCATGACGTTTAACGTCCAACCGGTCAATTGACTGGCCAAGCGCACGTTCTGGCCATTACGTCCAATAGCCTGAGACAATTGCTCCTTTTGTACAGCCAGATCCATGGTATGGCTGTCTTCATCAACCACAATGGAACTGATATCAGCCGGTGCCATGGCATTAATAACCAATTGTGCCGGATTGTCGTCCCAGAGGATGATATCAACCCGCTCACCACCTAATTCACTGGATACTGCCTGGACACGAGCACCGCGCATACCCACACATGCTCCCACCGGGTCAATGCGGCCATCATTTGTTTTCACAGCAATTTTAGCACGGTTACCTGGCTCACGGGCAGCGGCTTTTACTTCAATCACGTTTTCACCAATCTCTGGCACTTCAATGCGGAACAATTCAATGAGCATCTCGTTACGTATACGGCTCACATACAATTGTGGGCCACGGGATTGGGGGGTAATTTCATATAAATAGGCACGTACACGATCATTCGGTCTAAACATTTCATTCGGCAGCATTTCATGTCGAGGCATGAACGCTTCAGCCTTGCCGCCCAAATCAATAATGATATTATCGCGGGTGACCTTTTTGACGGTTCCATAGACTAACTGACCCAGCTTGGATTGAAACTGATCAACCACTTGTTGCCTTTCTGCCTCACGCACTTTCTGCATAATAACCTGGCGTGCGGTTTGAGCGGCGATGCGGCCAAACTCAATGGACGGCATGGGCTCTTCAATACGCTCACCGATTTGAATGGAAGGTGAGCGCGTTCTCGCCTCAGTAATCCCGAGTTGTTGATCCGGGAACTCAACGCCATCATCTTCCACAACATCCCAATAACGGAATGTTTCGTAATCGCCGGTGCGGTTGTCCAGTTTAACGCGGATACCGATTTCCTTTTCTGACAGTTTACGTGTGGCTGACTCCAGGGCTGCCTGGATTGCTTGCAATACTACTTCTTTGCTGACACCTTTCTCGTTGGATAATGCCTCAGCAATAAATAACAATTCTTTACTCATTGTTCGCCTCACTCGCCTGTCAAATTTGCTTTCACAATATTGGATAATTGCACGTCTACGGATGTCTCGTTTACCAGTAATCTCAGCGTATCATCGTCCACTGCTGCAATCCTGCCAGCCAGTTTACGGCTTCCATTTACGGGTTTATACAATTTTAACTGTATATCATGCCCGAGGTATCGAAGGTAATGTTTTTTATAAAATATCGGCCTTGGAATACCGGGTGATGATATTTCAAGACTATAATTGCCAGAAATAGGATCTTCAACATCAAGTAAGGCGCTGATCTGTTTACTGACTCGTTCACAGTCATCAATCCCGATGCCATCTTCCTTATCAATATAAATACGCAGTAAAGAATGGCGCCCCTGCGACAAATATTCACAGCCCCACAGCTCATAGCCCAGGCTATTCACCAAAGGTTCCAATAATTCCTGAATATCTGCTTTTATCATATTCCACTCTCAGCACGTTTATTTCCGGCAGCGAAAATTCGCACAGGACAATCACCTGTCGCTTGAGACCATTCAGCAATAAATCGGAGTTTACGGTATATAAAGTTGCCAATACTCTATAAAGATTGCAAACCGACAGGTTGTGTCTGATTACCGGGTAATACATAACAAAAAACCCCAATAATGGGGTCTTTTAGATAGTGGTAGCGGGGGCAGGATTTGAACCTACGACCTTCGGGTTATGAGCCCGACGAGCTACCAGGCTGCTCCACCCCGCATCAACTGAGGCAAGTATACGCACACTTCCCTGGTATAGCAAGCAATTTTTGCAAGTTTTACCTTTAAGCAAATGCATTAATGCATGCACTGATAAGTCCGGAAGGAAAAATCCCCAGATAAAGCAGCGACAGGCAATTAATAGAATAAAAAAATTGTGACGATGTGCTTATCTGGACAGGGGCATTGTCTTTTGCATCATCAAAATACATCACCTTCACAATACGAACATAGTAATAAGCGCCGACGACTGCAAATAACAAACCTAATACAGCAACCCAGGTTAAATGCACATCCACCAGAGCCTTTAATACCAGTAATTTGGTAAAGAAACCAACTGTGGGGGGAACTCCAGCCATGGAAAACATGACAATAAGCATCAGGAAGGCAATCCAGGGATTGCGCTTATTCAGACCTTTCAAATCATCAACGCTTTCGACTTCCAACCCGTGGTTGGACAGCAGAACAATCAAACCAAAGGCAGCAACGGTCATAATGGAATAAACCAATACGTAATACAGAGCGGCCGCATAGCCTGCTTCAGTCGCAGTCAGAATACCGAATAATGCATAACCCACATGTGAGATTGCAGAGTAGGCCAAAAGCCGTTTAATGTTGTTTTGCGCAATAGCGAACAGGTTACCAAAACCGGTCGACAACAGAGCCATGATCATCAGCAACTGTTGCCATTGGGCCGAAATATCAACCAATGCGAGGGTTAACAGACGTAGCGTCATGCCAATGGCAGCAATTTTAGGAGCAGCACTTAAAAATAATGTAACGGAGGACGGTGCGCCCTGATAGACATCAGGGGCCCACATATGGAAAGGCATGGAAGCCAGCTTAAAGCCCACACCGACCATGATGAACACCAGACCGAAAGACAGAAGTGTATCTTGCTCCTGCCAGTTAGCCGCAATTGCATTGGCGATATCCAGAAGATCCAATTTCCCAGTGGCGCCATAAATTAATGACAATCCGTACAACATCATACCTGAAGCAATGGCGCCCATTACAAAGTATTTCATCGCCGCTTCTGCTGCATCACTATTAGTGCGGCGAATAGCCGTCATGGCATACAGGGGCAGAGACAACAACTCCAAACCAAGATAAATGGTCAACAAAGAATGCGCGGAGACCAGAACCATCATACCCAGGGTGGAAAACAGTCCAAGAACATAATAATCCCCGGAGGGAATCTGACGCTCATCAACATAATCACGGGAATAAATGAACGAGAAAATGGCACAAAGATAGATAAAAATTTTCATTAACTGCGCACTGTCATCGCTGATAAACAGCCCGCCAAAAATAATGGACTTATAGCTTCCGAGCAGTAATGTACTGATGACTGTGCAAAAAACCAACCCAATGATGGATAAGGTCAATGCAATGTTCTTGCAGTAATCACGCAAAAACAAGTCGCTTAGCAGAGCTAAAGCTGCGGTGATCAACAGGATGATTTCCGGTAAAGCTACGTGGATATTATCAAGCAAGGACGTCATGTTCATTTAACCTTGTAAATTATAGTTTCGATTTATCAGCCTGAGCTAATGTATGACTCACAGTCTGGTGTACATATTCAAGCACGGGCTTTGGGTAAACGCCCATTGCCACAACCATGATAACCAGTAGCACGTAGGCACTGATTTCATAACCTGAAAGATCATGCAGGGCTGCGATTTTGTCATTTTTTACAGGCCCAAATATGACGCGCTTATACATCCAGAGCGTATAGGCCGCCCCTACAATTAACGTCGTGGCCGCCCAGAAGGCAATCCAGAAGCCGGCTTTTATACTGCCAAGAATAACCATAAATTCACCTACAAAGCCGGAAGTACCGGGTAAGCCGGCATTGGCCATCGCAAACAGCATAAAGAAGGAAGCGAAAATAGGCATGGAATGAACAAGCCCGCCAAAATCCTTAACCTGGCGCGTGTGCATACGATCATAGATATACCCTACGCCAGCAAACATGCCGCTCGATACAAATGCATGAGAAATCATCACGATGATGGCGCCTTCCAGTACAAGGCCGGCATTTTGCAAACCAGACCTTTCGGCAATGGTGAAGATGGCAAAGCAGCCCAAGGTCACAAAGCCCATATGAGAAATGGAGGAATAGGCAATTAACCGTTTCATATCCTGTTGGATAATAGCAACCAAACCGATATAGACCACCGCGATCAATGACAGGGCAATCATCACGTCCGCATAGTACCGACAGGCATCAGGAACTATAGGTAAGGCAAAGCGAATAAATCCATAGGCACCGAGCTTAAGCAGAATAGCGGCAAGCACAATGGAACCTCCAGCAGGTGCTTCTGTGTGAGCATCAGGCAACCAGGTATGCACGGGGAACATGGGAATTTTAATGGCAAAGCCAAGGAAGAACGCAATAAAAATAAACGTCTGGGCAGTCATGCTGAGCTTAACCGCGTAGAAGGTTTCGATTTTAAATGAGCCGGCGATGTAGCCCATATAAAGAAACGAAGCCAGCATGAGGACAGAGCCCAGGAAAGTATAAAGGAAAAATTTAATCGCCGCGTAGACACGATTATCCGAGCCCCAGATACCAATGATGAGGTACATGGGAATTAACGTCGCTTCCCAGAAAATATAAAACACAATAGCGTCGGTCGCTGCAAAAACGCCCACTAAAAAGCCTTGCATAATCAAAAAGGCCGCCATGTATTGACCAACTCGTTTGTGAATGCTGGTCCAGGTCGCGAGCACGACAATCAGATTGGTAAAAATACTGAGCACAATAAGCAGCAGAGATAAACCATCAACACCAAGACTGTAATTAATGCCCAAAGCCGGCATCCAGGCAATGTCTTCCAGATATTGCATGCTGTAGGTGTTCACATCAAACCCGCTAACCAGCGGGATGCAGATGAGTAACGTAAGCAATATCGTGAACAATGTCAGATATCGTGAAACATTCGGATTATTGTCATCACCGGTCAGGAATACAAACACGCCTCCAATAATCGGTAACCAGATCAATAAATTGAGCAAATGATGCATACCTTCACCTTATAATCAGCCTAATAGCAACCAGCATAAGAAAACAATTAAACCCAACACCATGACCGTTGCATAGTGATATAAATAACCGCTTTGAATACCACGTCCCTTCTGAGCAAACCAACGCACCGTGCGACCCGTACCATTGACGAGGAGTCCATCGATAAGCCGCTGATCGCCCGTATTATAAAAGAATCGGCCAAGCGCTTTGGATCCGGCGACAACCACTTTGTTATTAAAGCTGTCAAAACCATATTTATTAAGCAACAAGCTGTAAATCCAGGAGAATGAACGAGCCAGTTTTGCCGGAATGCCGGGCATGGCGATGTAGGCTAGCCAAGCCACTGCAATGCCCGCCAAGGTGAGCCAAAAGGTGAGCGACCAGGGCGCATGCAGTGCAGCTTGCAAGGGGGAATGAACCTCGCGGGATAACTCCTCCAGCACATTGTGTTCAGGCAAAACAAACAGCGATTTACCCAACAAGGTGGGTACCTCATAAAGCATGGGCATAAACAGAATATAACCAATAATCACTGACGGGATAGCCAAAATGACCAAAGGCAGCCAGACGACAGCAGGCGACTCATGGACATGATCAAAGGTATGCTTATCCATCCGTGGCGTGCCATGGAAGGTCATGAAAAACGAACGGAACGTATATATGGCTGTAACCATCGCACCAAGAGCAACGCAAAAGTAAGCGTAAGTGCTTCCTGGAATAGTAGATAATTTAGCCGCTTCAATGATGGTATCCTTGGAGTAGAATCCAGCAAAAGGCGGTATTGCACATAAAGCCAGGCTACCAATAATATAGGTCACATAAGTAATGGGCATTTTGCGCCAAAGGCCGCCCATTTTCCGCATATCCTGTTCGTGATGCATGCCAATAATGACTGATCCTGCCCCCAGGAATAGCAAGGCTTTGAAACAGGCGTGTGTGAGTAGATGAAACATGCCAGCACTGTAGGCAGAAGCGCCCATGCCCACCATCATGTAGCCTAACTGAGATAAGGTGGAATAGGCTACTACGCGTTTAATATCATTCATCACCAAGGCAAGAAGCCCTGTAAACAGCGCACCTGTTGCCCCAATTACCAGGACTAGGGACAAGGCTGTTGTAGAATACTCAATCAACGGGGAAATTCGGCCAATCATAAACACACCCGCCGTAACCATGGTGGCAGCATGGATTAACGCGGAAATCGGCGTCGGGCCTTCCATGGATTCCGGTAACCAGACATGCAGGGGAACCTGCGCGGATTTACCCATCGCTCCAATGTACAGTAGAATGCAAGTTACTGTGATCAGCGACCAGGGATGACCGGAAAATAATTCAATCGTCTGGGTATTCAAACTGGATACGCTTTTGAAAACCATGTCATAGTCCAGGCTTCCGGTGTAAGCCAGAATCAGGCCGATTCCCAGCACAAAGCCAAAATCCCCTACACGGTTGACCAAAAAGGCTTTGAGACTTCCTTCAATAGCGGACTCTTTACTGTACCAAAAGCCGATTAAAAGATAGGAAACAAGGCCCACCCCTTCCCAGCCAAAGAATAATTGCAGGAAGTTATTGGCAGAAACCAACATGAGCATCATAAACGTAAACAGGGAGATATAGCTAAAGAAGCGTTGATAGCCGTCATCGTCGACCATGTAGCCAATGCTGTAAATATGAACCAGCAAGGAAACGAAAGTCACAATAACCAGCATCACCACTGAAAGCGGATCAATTAAAAAGCCAATATGAAACTCATAGGGAAAAAACAAACCCCCGCTCGCCCAGGTATACAGGTTGACATTAACCGATTCGTGAGTGCCGCTGAGAATAACACCTGCAACATAGAGCGACAGCAGGAATGACAAAGCCACACCGGCAATAGTGACTGAATGCGCTCCAACCCGTCCAATCTGATTACGGAAAAAGCCAGCGACAATCGAGCCAAACAGCGGTGCCAGGACAATGATAAGACAGAGTTGTTGAATGCTCACGTTGTTAACCTTTTAAATGATTCATTTTATCAACATCAATATTGCCCCGATTACGATAGAGCAACATCACGATAGCCAAGCCAATGGCAGCTTCAGCAGCAGCCACCGTCAATATAAAAAAGACGAAAACATTCCCGGTCACGCTTCCATAATAGTGAGAAAAAGCCACAAAATTAGTATTTACAGCGAGTAACATCAGCTCGATACACACTAACAGCAGGATGATATTTTTTCGATTAAGCATAATGCCGACTATACTTAAGCCGAAAAGAATAGCTGCCAGAATGAGGTAATTATTTACTGGTATCATGGTCATTCCTATGATTGTTTTTCTGACTTCATCGCAATCAGTTCAATTCGATCATTGCTATCAGTCATGATCTGACTGACTATGCTTTGTCGTTTGGATCGAATGATATTTCGATGCGCCAAAGTAATAGCCGCAATGATAGCGACCAAGAGCAATACCGCCGCCAGCTCAAAGGCGAATACATAATCGGTATAAAGAACTCTGCCGATAGCTTCTGTATTGGAAATTGCTTTGGACGGTTGAGCGACCACTTCATCGTATTCGTTGAAATCATCAACAATCACAGATGATGCAGGTGTTTGCTCAACAGCTGTTTTAAACAGGTTGTCCGGTAAGGCAATCAGCAGCAATCCGGTCAGAAAGGCCACAATAATCAGACCAAATGGCAAGTAGCGGACAAAATGAGATTTCATGGACTCTACATCAATGTTCAACATCATGACCACGAACAGGAACAGGGTCATTACGGCGCCAACATAGACCAGGATAAGAATCAGGGCAAGGAATTCTGCCGACACCAGAATCCACAGTATGGCACTGGCAAAAAACGTTAACACCAGAAACAACACGCAACGTACCGGGTTATTTTGGGTAACCACCATTAATGCTGAAAAAATTGCCAAGGCAGCAAAAACATAAAATATAATTTGTACTAGCAACTCATGCATCTCGCACCTCGTTAGCGGTAATCTTTATCAGCATCTCTATCTTCAGCCAGTTTCTTTTCCATCAGGCTGCCGATAGCCAACAATTTGTCTTTGGTTAAAATATTCTGCCCTCGTTCGGTGTAGTGATAATGCTGGATGGGGGTCAATACGATGGAATCAACCGGGCAGGATTCTTCACACAAACCGCAATAAATGCATTTAAACGAGTCAACATCATAACGCGTCGTGCGTCTGGAACCGTCTTCTCGCACTTCAGATTCAATAGTAATCGCCAAGGCTGGGCACACGGCTTCGCATAATTTACAGGCAATGCAACGTTCTTCGCCATTCGGGTAACGGCGCAGAGCTAACATACCTCTGAATCGTGGAGACACCGGCGTGCTTTCCTCCGGAAACTGCACCGTAAATTTCTTCTTGAAGAAATACTTACCCGTCACGGTCAAACCAGAGAAAAGCTCCAGCAAAAGGAAGCTCTTAATGTAATGTTTGATGTATCGATATAATTTTTTCATTACTCAGCTCATTGCTCGTTAAAACCATGGCTTAAGGTGCGTTACCACCATCAATGCGGTAACAATCACCCAGACTATGGTCACCGGGATTAATACTTTCCATCCCAGGCGCATCAACTGATCGTAGCGATAGCGAGGGAAAGTGGCGCGAATCCACAAATAAACAAATAGGAAAAACGAGATTTTAATCAGCAGCCAGACAAAACCGGGAACGACAAAGAAAATACTGTTAAGAACAGGGATTCCTTCAAAAGGCGATAGCCACCCACCCAGAAAAAGAAGGGATAACATGGTGGAAATGAGGATCATGCTGGCGTATTCAGACAGGAAAAATAATGCAAAACCAATTCCTGAATATTCGACATGGAATCCGGCTACAATTTCCGATTCCCCTTCCGCCAAATCAAACGGCGCACGGTTAGTCTCGGCAATACCAGCAATCCAGCAGGCTACAAATAAGGGCAGAAGAGGCAAAAACCACCAATGCCAAATTCCTCCACGCTGGGATTGAACAATTTCTGTGAGGTTCATGCTCCCGGCTGCCAATAATACGCCAACCAGAGCAAAACCCATGGCAATTTCATAAGATACTGTTTGCGCCGTGCTGCGTAACGCACCAAACATGGCGTATTTGGAGTTGGAAGCCCAACCGGCAATTAGTACGCCATACACCCCCAGCGAACTCATGGCGAACAGGTAAAGTACGCCGGCGTTAATATTGGCCAGAACCATCCCTTCTGAAAAAGGAATAACAGCCCAACCGACCAGAGAGGGAGCCAGTGCAAATAAAGGGGCAATGATAAACAGATACTTGTTCGATTGCGTCGGGACTATGATTTCTTTGGTAATTAACTTAATCAAATCAGCAAAAGGCTGCAATAACCCTTTAAATCCGACGCGATTAGGACCAATGCGTATCTGAATGTAACCAATGACTTTACGCTCGGCATAGGTCAGATAAGCGACAGCGATCAGTAAGGGCACGACAATGATTAATATCTTAATAATAATCCACAGCAAAATGCCTATATCATGTAGCATAATCTTACCTGTTTAGCGCTTAATAGTGATTGCAGCAAAAGAATGCCCAAGGTCAACTGTTTCAGGCATTGCATTGGCTACCCATACAACATCGGGTGCTATTCGCTCGTCTCGTTTGAGCGGCAATGTTATCTCAATATCTCCTTGAGATACAGTAGCAACCTCATCTAATTTCAATCTATTTGCCGTATCGGGATGAACACGGATGCAGGCGGATTCAGCCGCCGCGCAATTTTGCAAGGCTTGGGCACTGCGTACAATGGCATCGCATCGATACAAGGGCCACTCACCGACTCTGACTAATTGCTGATGATAGGCAGGAAGCGACTCCGGGTAATAGGGTTGGTACTTTACTTCCGCAGTCATACCCACGATTGATTTCACTTCGGTCAGAATGTCATCGCTGGATACATAGGTAAAATTCTGACAATGCAGAAGATTGCCCAATACTCTCAATATCTTCCAGGCTGGACGCGCTTCTTCATAAGGACTGCAAGCCCCCTTTACGGTTTGCCAGCGATAATCCACATTAATATAGGTCCCTGATGTTTCTGCATAGGGAGCCATGGGCAGAATGACATCGGCATAATCAAACATCGATTCATGTTGAAAAGCGGAGACGAGAACAACGAATTCGGCAGCGAGCATCGATTGTCTGGCATTGAAGGGATTGGCAAAATCAAACCCGGGCTCCACACCCAGCAGGAAATAGCCTTTTAGTTTGGCATTAAGGGCCGATTGAGCATCAAGACCGGGTTGAGAAACCGACTTGCTCGCCGTAGTGCGGTGAGGAAGCATGCCCGCCAGTTCTGCCCCGGCTGCATTAGCCCCTGTGGTTAATCGCAATACACGCAAACCACTGATGCTTTCAAGCACATGAACCAAGGTACGCAGCAAGGCAGCATCCGGGTGATTTTCACACAGAGCGCCCATGATGATGGCGGTTTTATTCTGACTTAATTCAGCCGCCATGGCACGAAAGACCTCGTCGATCTCAAGGCCAACAATTAAACGTTGCACATTTTCAGGTAATTTTTGGACATCAACAGCCATAGCAGCAATCAATTTTGCCAATTGCATCGGCATTTCCTGGGGTGAGACGACCACTTTTGCCTGAACATCGAAATTGTACTCATAATCCACGGGATTAATGGCAAAGAGTTTCGCGCCGTTGCGAAATGCCTTGCGAACCCGCACGCCGGCAAGCGGGACTTCACGATGAATATTGCAACCCAACAAGAGAATCGCCTGTTGATGTTCAATGTCTGCTATTTTTAAAGTATTTTCCCAAGTAGTCGGCAGGCCATCCTGATCACGGAAATCGACTTGTCTCAATCGATAATCCAGATTATTGACGCCCAACTCCCGCATGAGCTTTTGCAGTAGATAGAATTCTTCAAGCGTAGACGACGGTGATGCAAATGCGGCAAATTGCTCCGGACCATGTTGCTTGATAACTTTACTTATGCCTTCGGCCACAAATTTCAGCGCCGTTTCCCAATCCACGGTTTGCCATTGCCCCTGGGCTTTAATCATGGGGTGTCCCGCACGCATTTCGCTCTTGAGTCCTAAATAGCTGAAGCGATCGCGATCGGACAGCCAGGTTTCATTGATAGCTTCATCTTCTTTCGGAACCGCGCGCATAACCTGGTTACGGCGAACATGTAAATACACATTCGACCCCAGACAGTCGTGAGGCGCCAAGCTATCATGCTGGGTTAATTCCCAGGCCCGGGCTGTAAAGCGATACGGTTTGGAGGTCAATGCACCTACCGGGCATAAATCAATGATATTACCGGACACTTCTGACTGGATGCTGTGTTGCACATAAGTGCCTATTTGCATCCTTTCCCCACGCCCGGTTGCGCCGAGTTCACGCAAACCAGCTACTTCATCGCCAAATCGGACACAACGCGTGCAATGAATGCAACGCGTCATTTCGGTGGCAATCAAGGGGCCTAAATTATCGTCTTCAACGGAACGTTTGATTTCTTCATATTCGGAACTGTCATGTCCAAACCCCATGGAAATATCCTGCAACTCACACTCTCCACCCTGATCACAAATAGGGCAATCCAGCGGGTGGTTGATGAGCAGAAACTCCATCACTGCTTCCTGGGAACGAATCGCTTCTTCGGATTTGGTAAATACTTTCATACCGTTCGTGATCGGCGTTGCACACGCAGGAACAGGTTTTCGACCGTTTTCTACCTCAACCAGGCACATGCGGCAATTGGCGGCAACAGATAATTTCTTGTGGTAACAGAAGCGTGGTATATAAATGCCAGCTTCATCCGCCACTTCAATAATCATTTTGCCATTTTCAACTTCAAATGTTTTCCCGTCGATTTCAATGGTAGCCATTGTCTAAACCTTCTCAATTATGCTGCGACGATCGAGCGTTTATGCTTAATAAAATACTCAAACTCATGATAAAAATGCTTCACGAAACTCTGCACTGGCCAGGCAGCCGCTTCTCCTAATGCACAGATGGTGCGCCCATCAATTTTGTTGGCAACGTTGACCAGTTTTTCAATATCACCTGGCTCACCATGACCTTCACGAATCCGATGAATCAAACGGACCATCCATCCGGTGCCTTCACGGCAGGGCGTACACTGGCCACAGGACTCATCCATATAAAACTCGGAAATACGGTAGAGCGCATCCACCATGCATGTGGTTTCGTCCATAATAATGACAGCCCCCGAGCCCAGACCGGAACCCGCTTTTTGAATACTGTCATAATCCATATCCAGGCTCATCATGACATCACCCGGGAGAACCCGCATGGACGAACCACCCGGGATAACCGCTTTGATTTTATTGCCGTTTCGTACACCACCAGCCAAATCCAGCAGGGTTTTAAAGGGTGTCCCCAGTGGAATTTCAAAATTACCCGGCTTGTTGACATGACCACTGACACTGAAACATTTCGTACCGCCATTATTTGGCTTGCCGAGTTTTAAGAACCACTCGCCACCTTTTTCAATGATTGGAGGAACGGAGGCAAAGGTTTCCGTATTATTAATTGTGGTGGGTTTACCATAAAGGCCGTAATTGGCTGGGAAAGGCGGTTTGAAACGCGGCATGCCCTTTTTGCCCTCCAGCGAATTGAGTAAGGCTGTTTCTTCACCACAAATGTATGCACCAGCCCCAAGATGATTGTACAAATCAAAGTCAACGCCGCTACCCAGGATGTTTTTTCCCAAGAGTCCTTCCGCATAGGCTTCTTTCAATGCCTGCTCAGTTCGCTCAAAAGGCAACCAGAATTCACCGCGGATATAATTATACCCTACGGTAGCACCCATGACGTATCCGGCAATGGCCATGCCCTCAATCAACTGGTGGGGATTATTCGTCAGAATTTCTCTGTCCTTACACGTGCCCGGTTCGCCTTCATCTGAATTGCACACCACGTATTTCTGCACGGGTGCATTACGGTTCATAAAGCTCCACTTAAGACCCGTAGGGAAACCCGCCCCTCCGCGGCCCCGTAACGACGATGTCTTCAGTTCCTCAATAATTTGTTGAGGCGGGATTTTTTCACTCAGAATACGCCGCCATGCACTATATCCACCAACACTTAGATATGATTTTAACGTCCAAGGCTCTTGCAGATGGAATGTTCGGTAACAGACTTGATTCAATTCAACCATGGCAATCACCTCTATCGTTATTGATACTGTTCCAGCACGTGATCAATTTTTTCAGGGTTTAAATTCTCGTGATACGCTTTATTAATCTGCATCATCGGTGCATTAACGCAGGCGCCCAGGCATTCAACCGAGCGAAGTGTAAAGCGCCCATCCGTCGTGGTTTCACCGAGTTTAATGCCCAGTTTGGATTGTAAATAATTAACCACTTCCGATGATCCCATCAATTTACAGGAAATATTGGTGCAAACGTTGATTAAATGGCGCCCAATGGGTTTATGTTCATACATGGTATAAAACGTAGCGACTTCATAAACGGCAATGGATGGCATATCCAGGTAATCGGCAACCGCATCCATTAATTCAGGCGACAAATAACCGTGTTCCTCCTGAACGATGCGCAGGGCACTCATCACAGCAGATTGCTTTTGATCAGCTGGATATTTCGCTATCCATTCATTGATTTCACTGATTCGCTCTGCTGATATCAGTTGACAAAGTATTTTAGCTGAATTCTCAGACATGCTTCTAACCTTAAAAAAACGTTTAATTCGACAGTGTCATTACCGATCGATTTCACCGAAAACAATATCCTGACTGGCAAGGATTGCTACCCCATCAGCCAACATGTGGCCTCTGACCATTTCATCATATCCCGCCAGATGGGCAAAACCAGGCGCCCTGATTTTCAGGCGATAAGGTTTGTTTGCACCATCGGAAACCAAATAAATACCAAATTCGCCTTTAGGCGCTTCCACAGCGCTGTACACTTCACCCCGCGGCAACGAGAACCCCTCGGTATACAGTTTAAAGTGATGGATCAGCGCTTCCATGTCATGTTTCATTTCAACCCGACGTGGCGGTGTAATTTTATGATCCTGAATACGCACTGGACCAGGATTTTTACGCAACCACTCAATGCATTGACGAACAATGCGATTTGATTGCCTTAATTCCTCGACACGCACCAGGTAGCGGTCATAACAGTCACCTGTTTTACCAACCGGTATATCAAAATCAACTTTGTCATAGGCAGCATAGGATTGCTTCTTACGCAAATCCCAGGCAACACCTGAAGCACGCAGCATAGGACCGGTGAATCCCCACTGCAATGCTTGCTCAGGAGAAACCACACCAATATCCACCGTTCTTTGTTTCCAAATCCGGTTATCGGTTAATAATGTTTCGTATTCATCGATGCATTTGGGAAAACGCTCGGTAAAGGCCCAGAGAAAATCCAGCAGGCTCCCCTGGCGGTTTTCGTTCATTTTTTCCACTTCACGCTCATTGTGCCAACGCGATGCCTTGTATTGCGGCATGCTGTCTGGCAGATCACGGGCAACACCCCCAGGGCGGTAGTACTTGGCGTGCATACGGGCACCCGACACGGCTTCGTAGCAATCAAATAAATCTTCGCGCTCGCGGAAGCAATATAGAAAGACGGTCATTGCACCGATGTCCAGTGCACTGGCACCTAACCAAAGCAAATGGTTAAGAATTCGCGTCACTTCATCAAACAGAGTACGGATATACTGGGCACGGATAGGGGCTTCAATACCCAGCAATTTTTCAATGGCCAATACATAGGCATGTTCATTACACATCATGGATACGTAATCCAACCTGTCCATGTAACCGATGTTTTGCAGGTAAGGTTTTGATTCAGCCAATTTCTCCGTTGCACGATGCAGTAACCCAATGTGCGGATCGGCACGGACAATGGTCTCCCCCTCAAGTTCAAGAACCAGGCGCAACACACCATGGGCAGCAGGATGCTGGGGACCAAAGTTAAGCGTATAATTTTTTAATTCAATCATTGCTCACTCCATGGTTATCAAGATAACGATTATCATTGCGTATTACCTTGGGCACCAGGATTCTGGGTTCAATGCTAACCGGTTCATACACGACCTTTTGTTGACGGGCGTCGTAACGCATTTCAACCTGACCGATCAATGGGAAATCCTTACGGAATGGGTGGCCAATAAAACCGTAATCTGTCAATAGACGTCTCAAATCAGGGTGATCTGAGAAAAGAATGCCATATAAATCGTAGGCTTCACGTTCAAACCAGTTTGCTGATTTCCATAGTTCATGGGCGGATGGAATGACCAGATTACGCTCATCAAGAAACACTTTTACACGGACACGTTGATTTTTTACGGTCGAGAGCAGGTGATAAACAACAGCAAAACGAGGTTTATCAAAGATAAACGCTTTGGCTTCATGTGCTTCCACACCCCGGGAAAAACCGCTTTCCGTTGCAGCCTCCGTTTCCCAGTCATAGGAGCCATAATCGAGATAATCAACAGCACAAACGTCGATTAGCTGATCAAATGCAAAATGCTCGTGCACTTTCAGTTGCTCCAATACCTGCTTAATATGGGCAGGACTGCATTCAATCGTAAGCTCATCGGTTGCCACATCGACTGAGTCAATTAATTGAGCCAATTCAGTGTTTATTTTTTCGGCCAAGCTAGTCAGTTTAGTCATCGATAGATACCTGTGTGCTCGTTTATGCTTCTATTACAGGTTTACGCCTGATTTTATTCTGTAACTGGATAATGCCGTAAAGAAGCGCTTCAGCGGTGGGAGGACAACCCGGTACATACACATCAACCGGTACAATGCGATCACAGCCGCGTACGACCGAATAGGAATAATGGTAATAGCCGCCCCCGTTGGCACATGAGCCCATCGAAATAACCCAGCGTGGTTCAGGCATTTGATCATAAACTTTGCGCAGGGCTGGCGCCATTTTGTTGCACAGGGTACCGGCAACAATCATGACGTCGGATTGACGGGGACTTGGTCTGAAAATAATTCCAAAGCGGTCTAAATCATAGCGGGCAGCCCCCACATGCATCATTTCTACTGCGCAACAGGCCAATCCAAACGTCATCGGCCACATTGAACCGCTGCGTGCCCAACCCACCAGTTTCTCAACGGAGGTCGTAACAAAGCCCGTTTTTTGCAATTCTGCAACAGCCATAGCAAGCCTCTAAAATAATATATCTTGGTTTAATAAAACGTCGCCGCAGGCCTCAGCCTGGAAACGATAATGAATAATCATTCCCATTCAAGAGCGCCCCGCTTCCATTCGTAGATAAAGCCAATGACCAACAGGCCAAGAAAGATCATCATCGCAGAGAAACCAAACCAACCTATCTCACGCAATACCAAGGCCCAAGGGAAGAAGAAAGCAGTTTCCAGATCAAAGATAATAAATAGTATAGCCACCAAATAGAATCTTACATCAAACGGGATGTGAGAACTTTCAAACGCGCTGAAACCGCACTCATAAGGCGCATTCTTGGCTGAGTTGGGTTGATGTTTTGAAAACAATGACGCAGCAGTAATCATAGCAACGCCCAAGGCTAAGGCTATGATAATAAAAACTAGTATTGGCAAGTATTGTGATAGCATCATTCATATCGCTCGGATAAATGGTGCCGAAGGCCGGACTCGAACCGGCACGGCTTACGCCACCGCCCCCTCAAGACGGCGTGTCTACCAATTCCACCACTTCGGCATATTTAGTTATTCTTTTCCGTTTTTACTGCTATCAACCGGCACCGGAATCGCGTTATTTGGCGCGCTGATTGGTTGAGGAATGGCTTGTTGTTCTGCCTTTTGGTATTGCGTGGATACCATATAGGACAGGGACAAACTTGTCACAAAAAATGTCAATGCCAATCCGCCGGTTAATTTGAACAGAAACCCTCCGGTACCCTGGCTGCCGAACACAGTATTTGATGCGCCTGAACCAAAAGCAGCACCAATATCGGCACCCTTTCCATGCTGTATCAACACTAATCCGATAAGGACCATGGCGACCAGCACATGAATGATTAAAATTAATTGATACATTTAACAATTTCCACAAACTGTTGTGCATTAAGGGATGCACCACCAATTAAACCACCGTCGACATCCGGCATGGAAAACAACGACGCTGCGTTTTTCTCATTCACACTTCCGCCATACAATAACGGGATCGCAGCTGCGTCTTCCTTGCTGAACTCACTTACCAATTCTCGAATAAACCCGTGCATTTCCTGCGCTTGCTCAGGGCTTGCTGTCTGGCCTGTGCCTATCGCCCATACGGGTTCATACGCAATGACTGCATCACTAAAACAAGCTGAGTCTTTTTCAGCGACAGCTAAAAGCTGACGGGTTAAAACTTCTTTTGTTTTTCCATGCTGGCGCTCCTCAAGGGTCTCGCCCACGCAAAGAACGGGTATCATACCATGATCTTTTACATGGTGGTATTTATCAGCAACAAATTTTTCATCTTCCCTGAAAAGCTGCCTTCTTTCCGAATGGCCGACCAGCACATACCGGCATCGGTAATCCATAAGCATCGTGCTGGATATTTCTCCTGTATAAGCGCCTGAATTCGCTGGATAAACATTTTGCGCACCCCAGCAAATGGTACTGCTTTGCAGAAGTTTTTGTACCAGCGGCAAGTAAATGGAGGGCGCCATCACAGCACACTCCGCCTGGCTGTGTAGTTCAGGCAGTTGCAGCATGAGGTCCTTGAGCAACTGGGTAATGGTATTGACTGTACCATTCATTTTCCAATTCCCGGCTACAATTTTTTTCCTCATTGCCACTCCAGTTAATAACCGGGGCAATATACATTAATGTTGCTCGAAATCCTAGTATTTTGCTTGATTTTTATGAATCGCTCCGTTAATTATAGAAATTGAGCTTCTTTTCAGTCCAGGCTGCACTCAAGGATTGACTTATTTGTATTGAGGAGAAACGCATGAAAGAGGAACTCAGAGGCCTGGCCACCCAACTTCTTACCTCACCGCCTAAAGATTTCTTTTCGCTTTATAATCGATTTGTCCATTATGATCATTTATTTAATCAGAGCAGCCCCCTGCCTCAGGAAGCCCATGCGTTATGGCTATGTCTCAATGATTTCAGGACGCTTCTGCTGCGCTGGAAAAGTAATACGGACAAACAAGCTGCGAGAGCAGCCATCATTGACGAACAGAAGAGCAATCAAAGTGAAATCAGGCAGATTAATGAGAGTCTTAAAGCCCATGAACTTGAGGCCAGCCAGCTCAAAGAGCAGCTTGAAGAACCTTATCAGCAACTCCATTCTGTCTATGCCAAAATCCAATCACAGAAAGAGCCCCTGCTCGCTCTCCCGGTTTATACCGGGCTTAGGGAACGTGAGGTCCTGATTTCAAGGCTTGAAGAGACCCTGACGAAAGAATTAAATGCCATTAAATTTGATGATCTCAAATTAATCCTTAATAAGAACTGGTTAAGAATTAATGACATTCAAAAGCAGTTGAAAGCACTGCATATCGATCTGATCTCGTATAGAAACATTGAACTTCTTCGGGGAGAATTGGAAAATATTCAATCCCAGATTGCCGGTCAAGAGCGGTATCTCCAGGCATTTACCCGCTACTCACAGCACTTGAAAGACTCTTTATCCCATCAGGACCTTTCAAGCACGATTAGCCAATTGAGTAATGAGCTTGAGGCATCACGACAAACACTGCGTGAGATAACTAACGACATTGACCAATTTGATCTTTCTACTGACATAAAACGGGATCTTAAGTATCTATTTGATGAAGCACCGGATAAGGAAAACCTGCTTTATATTAAAAGTTGGCAGCAGGTCATCAGTACTTCAAAGCTCAATCCTTTAGCCTGGGTGAATTGGTTCAGTAATAAAAATTACACCCAGGACGTGAAGAGCATGGAACAGCATTATGCCTACCTTTTGCTTTTGTTCAAACGCTATAAGCTGCTAGCAGACATTGACTTGCTCGAAAAGAAACGTGGGAATGCCCAGGCTATGTTGCCTGAGGCTCCTAACGAGGGGCAGACTGCATCAGATTCAGTCAAACGTTCAATGATTCAGCTTATCCAATCCTATAATACATCCTATTCCGGTGAACAATGCAGCAGCCTGGAATTAAAACAGGAACTGGATAAGCTCTGTCTTGCTGCATCAAACCACATCGCTCGATTAGGCAGCGGGTTGAAACTCGTTCAGGAGCTCAGTCATCTTCTGTCGGAAAATACCCGGCTACGTACTCACAATAATATCGTTCATGGCAATGAACTCGACTTAACGCCCACTCAAATTAAACGGCTAACAGAGGAAACCCCTGACCGTAAAATACGCATTCAGGAACTGATTAGGCAAATTAGCCTGTGTAAGGATTATTTAGTCAAGATGCAACACGTCTCCTTATCTGACGCTCAAACGATGGCGTTGAATCTTCGAAAGATCAACTTAAAGCAGCGAGGGAAAGAATTGCGGGCAGAATTAGCCAAACAGCCATTACCGAAAGCGTTAATGGAAGAACATGAACAATTGGAAACCGTACTGCCATTGCAATGGCAGCAACTGAAAGCCTTACTGACTGAACCCGATCATGAGAAAGACGATCCCCTCATCGTAGTTCAGCACGTGCCGCTTAAGCAGGGAATAGAATACCATCAAAAACTGGATGTCGTGCATCAGCAAATTCTAGCGCAGCTTCAGGGGATGGAGCCGGGATTTAAGCAATGGTACCAGCAATTGTTTATTGTCCTGCAATCCCAGGCTAATGATAAGAGACATTATTATCAGGCAGCCCAATTGTTACGGGATATCCATTTCGAATTGGAATACCCTGATCCGATAAATCCCTATGCAGTGCTTCAGGCGTATCAACGGCTCGCCCCGAGCCCCGAGAAAGATTGGGATCATTTGCTGAACTTAAAACCCGCGGTACCGGTTGTCGATAAGAAACCGGGTGCGCTCAGGTCCTCCTCGTTGAATACGCGGCTTGACACTCTCTATACCCATCAGGCTGGTTTGAAAAATAAACATCCGCGAGAGGCCATACTACTGGAGCAGGCTACCTTGAATTTGCATCAATTAGCTCATCTTGCGGAAGGGGATGACAAACGAGATGAACTCCAGAATACCCAAGCCTGTTTAGCTGACCCCCGCTACGATAGTCTGCAAAAACACCGTGGTTTTCTCAAGGTCGTGGAGCTTATTGCTCAATTTATCACTGAGTTGATTCGTTTAGTTTCACGAAAAGCGGATGATTATCGTCATCGCTTTTTCTTTATACCCACTTGTTCCTCTCAACTGCTGCAATCCACCAGCAGCGAATTAATCAGTTGCCCCGCCTAGGGCAACTGCTGATTTTTATGCGCGGTCTTTTCAAAGGACATGATTTGATCGCGCAACCATTGGGCGTGACGCGCCACTTCCTGTTCATCGGTGCCTTCAACCATCACTCGAAGCAGGGGCTCTGTCCCGGATGGTCTTAAAAGGACACGTCCATTGTTATTCAGCTGCCGGCTAACATTGTCAACAAGAAGGGTAATGTCTGGGTGCCTCGCCAATTCGCCCGCATCATTGGTTTTAATATTAATCAGGGTCTGAGGCAGCAGTTCAATGCCTTGTGTGAGCTCTTTTAAGGTTTTATCCTGCTTCACCATGCAGGCTAACACCTGCAAGGCGGCAATAATACCGTCCCCGGTTGTGGTTTTGTCAAGGCAAACAATATGCCCTGAGGGCTCCCCACCGATTCGCCAATCTTTTTCTTTCAGTGCCTCCAGCACATAACGGTCGCCTACTTTAGCACGCAGGAAGGGAACCCCCATGGCCTCAATCGCTTTTTGCAATCCAAAATTGCTCATTTGCGTACCGACTACCCCGCCTTGCAGCATACCGCGTTGATGCCGCTCACGGGCAATGATGTATATGATTTGATCCCCATCAACCACGTTTCCTTCCGCATCGATCATAATGCAGCGATCGCCATCACCATCCAGAGCGATCCCTAAGTCAGCACGTGATTGAATCACGCGCTGACGTAATATTTCCGGGGACGTCGAGCCGCAATGCGCGTTGATATTAAAACCATCCGGCTCATCGCCGATAGCAATCACTTCTGCCCCGAGTTCACTGAACACATTGGGTGCAATGTGGTAAGTAGCGCCATTCGCGCAATCAACCACCAGTTTAATTCCCGATAACCGCGTTAGGGAAGGGATGCTGGATTTGCAAAATTCGATGTAACGACCCGCGGCATCATTGATGCGCCTTGCTTTTCCGAGATGTTTGGACGCCGCCATCTGTAACGGTTTCTCTATTTCTGCCTCAATCGCAAGCTCCATGGCGTCAGGAAACTTACTGCCGTCAGACGAGAAGAATTTTATGCCATTGTCTTCAAAGAGATTATGGGAGGCACTGATGACAATACCTGCATTCGCTCTCAGGGTTTGTGTCAGGTAAGCAATACCAGGCGTAGGCATGGGGCCTAACAAAGCCACGTCCACACCCGCTGCCGCCAGACCTGCTTCAAGCGCTGATTCAAGCATGTAGCCTGAAACCCGGGTATCTTTACCGATGATGACTTTTTTACGCTGCTCATTACCCAATACCCGTCCTAAAGCCCATCCCAATTTCAGCATGAACTCAGGGTTAACATTGGACAGTCCAACTTGTCCTCGAATACCGTCTGTGCCAAAGTATTTGCGTTGATTCATCCTTATTACCTCACTCATTCTCAGCTTGTACAATGGCGTCAATCATCGACAAAGCCTGATTGGTTTCATCCACATCATGGGTTCTGATGATTGCAACGCCCTGCAATCCGGCAAAAACTGCCACAGCAATACTGCCGATTAATCGTTGTTCAACCGCTTTATTCAAAACCGCACCCAAGGTACTTTTACGTGAAGCCCCCAGCAACAACGGTAATCCATGGCGTTGAAAACGCTGGATGTGTTTGGTAAGCCATAAATTATGCTGAACTGACTTACCAAAGCCAAACCCTGGATCAAGAATCAGGTGTCGCGGTGCAATTCCCGCCTGGACACATCGCTCAATGCGGTCAACGAAAAAATCATTAATTTCATCCACTACATCTTTACTGTAGTAGGGATTTTCCTGCATGGTTTCCGGTATGCCGTTCATGTGCATCAAACAGACGGGAACGTTTAATTCAGCTGCAGCCGCCAAGGCTCCTTCCTCAGAAAAGGCTTTTATATCATTAATCATATCAGCGCCTGCCCCAACAGCCGCACGCATGACCGCGGCCTTTGTGGTGTCAATTGATAAACAGATATCACTTTCCTGACGGATCTTCTCTATTACCGGAAGCACGCGATCCAGTTGCTCCTGTATTGACACCGCCCGGGCACCGGGTTGCGAGGATTCCCCGCCCAAATCAATCAAATCAACGCCGGCACAAACCATGCGCAGAGCCTGTTGCAGCGCAGCATCTGGATCAATATAACGGCCCCCATCGGCAAACGAATCCGGGGTGACGTTTAACACACCCATGATCAGAGGTTTGGAAGAAACAGGACTGGAATGGGTCTTGGCATAATGATTAAGCCAATTTAAAAACTCGCTGTTATTCACTTTTCTCTCAGAATAAGGGGAATACAATGACAAGGAGCAGCGTACCCTTAAGGCCGGCAAGGCCGCTTTAAGGGTACACCCGATTAATGCTCTCCCGCAGGATGATCAACCGCTTTACCATTGATGGGTTTATTCGATTCGCCGGCCTCTGGCGGGCTTTTTTCTATTCGTTTGGTCTCATCCCAATCTTCAGGGGGAGAAGGCTCTTTTCCGGCCATGATTTCACTGATTTGATGAGTATCGATGGTTTCATATTTAATCAGGGCTTCGGCCATGACATGCAGTTTATCCATGGATGCAACCAGAATACTTCTGGCTCGTTCATAGTTCCTATCAATGATTTTTCGCACTTCCTCATCGATATGCTGCGCTGTCTTGTCGGATACTTCTTTACGCTGACTGACGCTTCGGCCCAGGAAGACTTCGCCTTCCTCTTCGCCGAATGTTAAAGGACCCAGATCAGACAAGCCCCAACTCGTTACCATCTTGCGCGCGATTTCCGTGGCCCGCATGATGTCATTCGATGCGCCTGTCGTCACGCTTTCCGCTCCAAAGATGAGTTCTTCGGCAATCCGGCCACCAAAGAGACTCGATAATTGACTCTCAAGACGGCGCTTGCTGTGGCTGTAGCGATCCTGTTCTGGCAGGAACATGGTCACGCCCAATGCACGTCCGCGCGGGATAATGGTCACTTTGTAAACCGGGTCATGCTCCGGCACGGACAAGCCGACAATGGCATGGCCTGCTTCATGGTAAGCGGTGAGTTTTTTCTCGTTTTCGTCCATGACCATGGAGCGACGTTCAGCGCCCATCATAATCTTGTCTTTGGCCTTGTCCAATTCAATGAGGCTGACTTTGCGCTTGTTGGCTCGGGCTGCGAACAATGCGGCTTCATTAACCAGGTTAGCCAGATCGGCACCAGAGAATCCCGGGGTACCGCGGGCAATCGGCAGGATTTCAACATGCTTTTCCAATGGGACTTTTTGCAGATGCACTTTGAGAATTTGTTCACGCCCACGGATATCCGGCAGAGGCACAACCACTTGCCGGTCAAAACGGCCTGGGCGAAGCAAGGCTGGATCAAGCACATCCGGACGGTTGGTTGCTGAAACAACAATCACGCCTTCATTGCCTTCAAACCCATCCATTTCAACCAGCAACTGGTTTAAGGTCTGTTCCCGTTCATCATGGCCACCGCCCAATCCGGCGCCACGATGGCGACCGACTGCATCAATCTCGTCAATGAAGATGATGCAAGGCGCGTGTTTTTTAGCCTGCTCAAACATATCACGTACCCGGGAGGCACCCACGCCCACAAACATTTCCACGAAATCAGAACCGGAAATGGTAAAGAAAGGCACTTTAGCTTCACCCGCAACGGCTTTAGCCAGCAGGGTTTTACCGGTTCCCGGAGGACCGACCAGCAAAACGCCTCGGGGAATACGACCGCCCAAGTTCTGAAACTTGGTTGGATCCCGTAAGAAATCAACCAACTCCTTCACTTCTTCCTTTGCCTCATCCACACCCGCGACATCGGCAAATGTAACCTTCACCTGATCTTCGCCCAAAAGACGGGCGCGCGAACGCCCAAACGACATGGCGCCGCGCCCACCCCCGCCTTGCATCTGACGCATGAAAAAGAACCAGACGCCGATTAGCAAAAACATCGGGAACCAGTTAATGAATACATGAACCAGGAAGCTTTCCTGCGGCTTTTCCTGACCACTGACATCGACCTTGCCTTTTAACAATTCACCCAGCAGAGCGTCGTCCTGTAAGGGCATGTAAGTCACAAACCGTTGGTTCTTTTTCGTCATACCCTTGATGACTTTACTGTCCTCAATGGTCACTGAATTAACGTTACCCTGCTCCACTTCTTTCAGAAACTGGCTATAGGATAATTTTTGAGTATCGGCGTGCCGTGGTCCAAAATTGCTGAACACTGAAACCAGTACAATAGCAACAATTAGCCACAGAATCAGATTTTTTACCATGTCGTTCAAAGTATTAACCTCAATTGTACGTATTTCTACGTCGTTAGAACGATAAAGTTACTATAAATTATAGCCCTTCGCCAGCAAATAGGTTTCTCGCGAACGAGAACGTGAGGCCATTGGTTTACGAATAACTACTTTTTCAAACCGTGTGCGGGCCTCTTTAATCAAATCATCAAAACCGGCACCATGAAATATCTTAATCAGCATGGAGCCGCCGGGCTTAAGCGTCTTATCGGCAAAGTCAAACGCTAACTCCGCGAGATACATCGCTCTCGGAATATCCACAGCGGCCGTACCACTCATATTTGGGGCCATGTCTGATAAAAGCAAGTCCACACTGCGCTCAGGAATTAAATTCATTAACTGGTGCAGCACATCGTCTTCACGGAAATCACCCTGAATAAAATCAACATCAGGCAACGCATCCATGGGTAAAATGTCCAGGGCAACAATACGGCCATGACCTTGTAGTTTTTGACTGACGTATTGAGTCCAGCCGCCAGGTGCTGCGCCCAAATCCACCACGGTCATGCCTGGACGAAGCAAATGCTCTTTGACATCCACTTCCTGGAGTTTGTACACAGCGCGGCTTCGATACCCTTCTGATTGCGCCTTTTTAACATAAACATCGTCAAAATGTTCTTGCAACCATCTCTTACTGCTTTTGGAACGTGGCATACTGGACAATGTAATGAAAAACTCATGCTATCATACTTAAATTTACTACCTTTTCCCAGCAAAACGTGCAATAATTCGCCATTTATTTTCTCAGGATACCGCGTGAACACTGCCTTTAAACAGGCCCTTAAAGCCAAAGCCCACCATTTAAAACCAGTCATCTTGATTGGTGCCAAAGGATTGACCCCGCCCGTCATTGAAGAAACCAGCCACGCCTTGAATGCACACGAGCTAATTAAGGTCAAAATCAATGGCGCTGAAAAAGACGATCGCGAAATCATGATTCATGAACTCTGCGACGCATTGCAGGCCGAACTCATCCAGGTCATTGGCAATACCGCCGTTATTTACCGCAAAAAAGAAGACTGAGTCCAGGCGTTTTCGCATGCTTCTCTCTCAACCCGCCCCTTTTCTCGGTGAGAACGGTTTGGGGGAGAGGAAAATATTCTGGACAGGTGGTATAAAACCCACTTGAAAATGAGAATGATTATCATTTATATTTAATCTATCTTCTTTTGATGGATCTCATACGATGGCACTTGCATATGGTAATTTTCATGATTTAAGTCATCAATTACGCTTTTTGTTATTTGAAGTCGGCATCGGTTTGCCACAACATGCCATTGATTATTATATTACTGTCGCGCATCATGACTGCCTGCAGCGCCTTAAACAAGCAGCCGCGATGGAACAATTGATTGCCACCCCCTTAGCCAGCCATCATATCCATGATTGGCTTGATCTGCTTCAAGACAAAATGAAGCGCACACACCCGGCCAGCGCCTTTTACAACTGGCAGGGCTTGCGTTTGGAACTCAGCGAAAGCATCGCCAATGAAGCATTGGCTCTGGCTTATCGCCAACGCTGGCAAACGGAATTAAAACGTAAGCTTCATGGCTCGACGTTCTGGGCCTGGTTAAATCCGTGCTCCGCGCAGGAGAGTATGGAATTACTGGAACAGTGGGGTTGTGTCGGGCATCCTCATCACCCCAATTTCCGCTGTAAAATGGGATTTAACCGTCGAGAAGTCATGCAATATTCGCCGGAATTTAATGCCCAGGTCGCCATTCATTGGGGTGCTTTGCGGCGTGACCGTGCCCACTTAAGCGGCATGGATTATGAATCCCTGCTCCAGAGTCAATTTCCACACGAATATCAACGCTGGCAGGATAGTCTCCGCTTTAAACAGATGAACCCGGAGGCCTATTACCCATTACCCATCCATCCCTGGCAATGGCGCAATAAAATTCAGAGCCTTTTTACCGAACTACTGGATAGTAAGGAACTGACTTTTATTCCTCATCATCAACTGACCCGCCCATCCATGTCGTTTCGCACCATGATGACCTCAGGCGACAAACGCTGCCATTTAAAATTGGCAGCAGGGGTGCACACCACGTCGGCACTGCGTACTGTTTCTCCAGCCTCTGTCGACAACGGTCCGGCCCTATCCGCCTGGATAAATCATCTTTTGCAGGGCGAGGATTACTACCAGGGAACACTTTTTTTAGCCCGTGATCTCGCTGGAATCAATGTGAAGCATCCGGCCATTCCCGCTCATCAACGAAATCAGGCGGCCTTGCTGCTGCGGGAGAATCCGGTCACATTTGTCCACCATGAAACACAACGCCTAGTCCCGCTTGCCGCCCTTTTCACCCAATCACCGGACGGGCCCTACCCGTTGCTTCTCGATATCATGAAAGCCAGCGGCCTATCTCTACGTCAATATTTTAATGCCTATTGCCGCCTGATTTTTGCCAGCCAGCTGCATTTCATGATGCGTTACGGCATCGCCATGGAGAGTCATCAGCAAAATACCTTGATCCGCTTTGATAATCACCTTCCCACGGCCTTGGTTATACGCGACCTGGGCGGCATTCGCCTATCGACTCATCCTGTTTACGATCACGCAGCAAAGCCCGCTTTGCATCCTGATTCCACCTTAACCAGCCCCAACCTTGAGACGGTGTGCGACAAATTCATCCACAGCAATCTGCAAAGTAATGTAGCTTATGTGATAGCGGCCCTGAATCAACATGGCCCATGCACAGCCAGCGAATTATGGCAGCAGACAGGTACCGTGCTCAAAACTGTGTTTGCCGAACTTTCGCCCTTTGTGCAACCGTCTCTTGTCGATTGGTATTATCAAAAAATACTTGTCAAGCCATGGGCGCATAAAAGCCTCCTATCCATGCGGCTTAATCAGGGAGGCCAGGATGACCTGTTCACCTTTATTGATAACCCTTTGAGTCATTAATATGGACAAGCGTTTACAACGGATTATTCTTGCCAGTCAATTTTTCATGCTGCTCGCGATGGAAATGACAAATCCTTTTCTTCCCTTGCTGATAGCGAGTCAGTCTGGTTCACTGCATTCAGCTGTATTTTACAGCACGTTGGCCCTGGCACTGCCCATGGGCGCCAACATCATCATGGGGCCTTTGTGGGGCCGGCTGGCCGATCGGTGGGGATACAAACTGATGCTGATGCGCGCAGCCTGGGCTTTAGTCGTCTGTCAGGGCCTGATGCTCGTTGCCGATTCGGCTTCAGCTATCCTCATGGTCCGTATTATTCAAGGGGGCTTTGCCGGGTTTATTGTCGCCATGCAGACCTATGCCGTGTCGCTTTGCGACTGGCATTGCAAAAGCCGGCAATTGGCGCGACTGCAATCTGCCAAAGCCATTGCCACAACGGTTGCCGGTCTTGTCGGTGGTTTATGCCTGACTTACACCGGTTATCGCGGCCTCTACATGACCGCTTTGCTGTTAAGCCTCGCCACCACCCTCATCATGCAAAACCAATTGCCGCAAACATGCATTCAGCCCGCTAAACGCCCGCTTCACACATCGCCTTCGTTATTATCTGTAGGGCTTTTTACCGCAATCATTGGTTTACTGATCGTGTTGACCCAGATGGCCCGGTATTTAATCGATCCTGTGTTTTCATTAGCCGTTACACAGGCGCTGCATGCCGATGTTGTTTTCATCGGTATGCTCTACTCACTGCCGGCTGTTTCGCTGCTCCTGGCTTCCGAGTGGTGCGGACGCCAGTTTGATGAATGCCGCCTTCACCCGCAACGGATTAAATATTATTTACTGGCTTATTGCCTGCTTGGCGCGCTCATCCTGTTGGCACAGGGTTTATTGATTAACCGCCTTAGCCTGATTGTTGCACGCCTTCTCTGGGGTGTGGTGCTCGCTGCACTTCTACCTGCTCTCTTAACCTTAATCAGCGACCGGTCCGACCAACAGGGTTATGCCCTGGGTCTTGCTAATTCATTGGCCAAACTCGGGAATTTAACCGGCATTTGCCTCGGCGGGTATCTGGCGGGGTTTATGTCCCTGTCGCAATTGTTTCTAATTGTCGCAGCCATTTATGCCCTGATGGCACTGGCGGCGTCAACCCTTACGCTGTCACAGAATTTACCCTTTAAACCCGTCGCGAAGGGGTCATGATGAGAAAATCAGCCTGGATAATGATTTTATTGACCTGGTTTTTAGGCAACATGAGTATCCACTTTATAACCCCCGCTTTGCCGCAATTGGCTGTCTTTTTTGACGTCACGCCACGGGTCGCTCAACTGACCATCAGTCTTTTCTTATCGGGTAAAGCGATAAGCATGCTTTTGTGGAGTAGGCTTTCTGAGCAACGCGGCCGCAAACCCGTCTTTATCGTTGGCTTATTGCTTTACACCGTCAGCAACTGGCTCTGTTCATTGAGTCATTCCGTGTTTTTCTTTCTGTTATGCCGTTTTATGCAGGGTGTGGCCGTGGGCGCTACTCTGCTCATGGGGCGGGCCATGGTGAATGACACGCACAATGAACAACAGGCGACTCGACAATTTGCCTTTTTATTTTCTCTAGCTGGTTTTTTTATTTGTTTCCTGCCTGTCCTGGGCGGCTACATCCATCACTATTGGCCCTGGCAAGCAGCAACCTTCATCATGGCTGCCTATGGACTTTTATTATTATGTCTCACGCCCTGGATTGCAGAAACCCACACGTCGCCGGCTGCCGTCTTGCCCTTAGGCCAAACAATTAGCCTTGTTTTTCATCATGCCTTGTTTGTGCGTTACCTGATAGTATCTGCCTTGATGATGGCAGGCGAATCGGCCTTTAATACCAGCGCCCCCTTTATTTTAATCCAGGGCGGGGGGTTTAGCGTCAGTCAGTATGGCAGTATTAAAACGATCATGGCCATCATGCACCTGGTGGGCACTGGGACCTGCGGCTTGCTGACCCGTTATTTCAGCAGCGCGCAACTCGCCGTATTCGGCGTGCGCTTTTTTGCCGGCAGCGCCTTATTGATGGTCTTTTTTTCATGGACAGGCAGTCAGCTCATTCTCCTTTTTATCGTCCCGATGATGGTGTATTATTTCGGTACAGGATTCATTGTCGCCTCAACCACCGCCGCCTCGGTCCGTCCTTTCCCACAACATATGGCCACTGCCCTGGCTCTGACGCTGTTTTGTCAATTTACTTTTTCAGCGCTGTTCAGTTTAATCAGCAGCCTGCTCAGTATTGAGCATGTTACGCCGTTTATGGGGCTGATGAGCTTGATCGGTGTTTGCAGTTTAATCGCCGCATCGGGACTCGCGCTCAACAAATCACCTACGCAACAAGGTGACAGTCGCAGCAGGATTGTATAAACTTGAGGGCGATTAATAATAGAATCGTGGCAGCAAGGCGGCAGCCTTGCTCTTGCTGGCCAAAAACAAAAGGTCATATAAATTATTGTGTCTCACCCGATACTAAAACATAGTCCTAATGCATTGACCGTATTACGGCTGATATTGATTATCCCTTTTTTGGTTTATCTTTATCATAAAAATTATCCGACAGCCTTTTATGTGTTCATGTTTGCAGGATTTACCGATGGCTTTGATGGCTGGCTGGCGAGGCATTTCAGCTGGCAGAGCCTGTTTGGTTCATTTATGGATCCTCTTGCGGATAAATTGCTCATCGCCTCAAGTTTTATTTCCTTAGCCCTCATCGGGCAACTGCCCTGGTGGCTGGTCATTCTGGTTTTTTTACGCGATTTCACCATTTCCATGGGTGTTCTGGCATGGTACTGGTTTATCCAGCGTCAATTGGATTTTGAACCAACCCGACTCAGCAAGATCAACACCACATTACAACTGGCGCTGGTCACTGTATGCCTTTTCGAACTGGCTTTTTTCCCCATTACCGATTATCTCATTCAAACCTTAATTATCCTGACCGCCATCACTACAACAGCCACCTACATTCATTATGTCTGGACCTGGAGTAGGAAAGCCTGTATTGCCAACCGTTTGCCTCAATGAATAATCAGCAGTTAGCCCTAGCCATCCAATTGAATTACCAGGCCAATTTAAATACCTTTTGCTGGGATGAGGAAAACCGCTTAATTAAACAGCAGATTGAAGCCATGCTGAAAGGTCAGGGCGAACATTTCCTATACCTCTGGGGGACGACGGGATGCGGTAAATCGCATTTGTTGCAAGCCTGTTGTCAATTGCATCCCCAGGCCGTCTACTTGCCATTGGATATTTTAAAAGAATGGGGCCCGGCCAGTATTGAAGGCATGGCCACTCATGATTTACTGGCACTGGATAACATTGACGCGATAGCTGGCGATTCTGCCTGGGAAGAAGCGTTATTTCATCTTTACAATCAAGTTCGCGACAGGCCTGAGGCGACGCTATTAATCAGTGGCCAGCATTCCCCTGCATCATCAGCCATCCAATTGCCCGATTTACGTTCACGCCTCGCCTGGGGATTAGTGCTTCAGCTTAAAGAATTGAATGATGAATTGAAAATTATCGCCCTGCAACAGCAGGCTGATAAGCGGGGATTTCATTTAAACAGCAGCGTGGCGCTTTTTCTAATTAATCGCTGCGGACGAAACATGCATGAGTTACAAAGGATACTGGATAGACTGGACGAAGCATCCCTGGCCGCCCAAAGACGAATTACTGTCCCTTTTGTAAAAAAAATACTCGGCGTTTGACTTTTTTGAAGGGTCATTACTATACTAGGCGTTTATGTCTTTTTCCAGGGAGGGAAAATGGACACGGGAGCTATTGTACGCACCGAATTATTCAATACAGAGCGTGGCGAAGCATTTCCTTCGCTGCTTGTGCAAAACCTGGAACGATTCACCCGGCAGCATTACCTGATTCAAGACACTGCTGCATTTAACAATACGCTTTTAGGAGCCAATAAGCCAGGGGATTTGGCTGTTTTTTATGGGCATCATCAGCGCATCATTGGGTTTATGCGCATTTACCGGCAGGTTTTTTACGTGGGCACCAAAGAATACATTGTTTTTTTGGGCGGCACTTATCATGACCAGCGGTTGAATATTTGTTACAGTGCGGCCAAAATCGGATTGATTCAGGCCATGAAATATAAATTAGGCCATCCCGAACAGGAGCTGGTGTTTTTCTCTAACGTCAATACACCCACCAAATACCAGTTTTTGTCGACCATGAGCGAGATTTACTATCCGCGCCCGCAAAGACCGGTGCCCGATGCCATTCTACAATTGGTGGACCAGCTTAAAATTCATAACCAGTGGCAATCAGCATCCCATCATCCGATGGTCATTACCAATCAATTGGCTGTCCTTCACCCTGATCTGCAACATATTGAGCAGAATGAATTGACGGATTATTATCACACCATCAACCCCAATTACCGCTCCGGGCATTCACTGTTGGTTTATCTACCGCTTAATCTGGCCACCATCGGCCATGGCATCAGGCAGGTGGTGACCAATTCGCCTCATGTCTTGAGTGCTGATACCTGTTAAGAGAAAAAATGGGCCACTCCGGGTTCATGGCCTGAATGACTGGCATTCAATACGAGTGCCCCAGGCATTTTATTCGTGACCTCAGACGAAGCAAACAGCCCCATCACCACAACAGGCGATGGTTCCTTTTCCACGCCACTCACCAACTCGGCAGATTCTGCCGAAACAGCCTGTGTGTTGACAATGATCTTTGACTCCGCTTGTTTCTGGAAAAAACGGACCGATTCCTCCAGCTTATACACTTTTGCCTGTAAACCAGTCTTTTCTTGCTTCTCCATGGATAAAACCTTGTCCAGTTCATTGGCATGTTCTGTTTGTTTTTCCAACATCGATTGTAGCCGTAGATTGTCTTCTCTTGCTCTTTCAAGTAGTTTTTTGGTCTCTTCTAACTGTTTTAACTGAACTTCGGCTTCTTTCAGTTTCTTTTCCATTTCAGCCGCTTTTTGAGTTTCTTCTTCCTGCTTATCACGAAGAACCGCTACCTCACATGTCTTTTGGTTTAGGGCAATTTCCATTTTCTTGTTCTCGATAACCACTTCATTGTGTTGAGCCCGCAATAAATCCACCTGCTGCGTCAGATCCTTCACGACGTTGACGTGTTCTTTTTCTGTTTCCTGGTGTTTTTTTCTTGTTTCCTCATGAGCCCTCTTTTCTTCCACAAAGGCTTGCTGATCGGGAGACGGGTTATTCAGTTGATTTTTTTTATCATTGATATGTTCAAGCAGGCTTTCCAAGTCCTGATTTTCATTATTGTTCTCGTGTTTATCGGTTAATTTTTCAATTTTTTCTTTATCAAGACCAATCATACGGCCAATTAAATTTTCAATGCCGGGACGCTCAACAAACCAGTAAACCGCGAGTGCTGCAAAGCCCACAGCGACGCTGACTAAAATAATCGGCCAGAACGTAGCTGAAATACTGCTTACAAACAGCCCTGCGATTGCCAAGGCTACGGTTTGGCCTGCAAAAAAGCCACCGCTAAAGAATATAACCCCGGTGATCGCCGCAGTGACAAACTTAGCCATTTTTAATGCCGGTCTATCCAGTGCTTTTTCGAGTTTTGCAACGTCATCCAAAATTTCTTGCCGTCGCGCTTTCAGCGCCTCAACCAGCTTAAGGTATTCTTCCAATTCTTCCGGCGTTTTTGCCTTATGCCATTGTGAATTAATTTTTATACGCAGCGCTTTTATTGATTCAAGCTCTTTGGTGTAAAGATCGACCATCTTCGGTGCACTTTTTAAATTAACACCGAGGTTATGCGAAATCTCAACCAGATCAAACGCATAAAACACCAGAATGGACAGCACGGAAAATACGGTACCAGCAACAAATATACCGACGGTAGGGAGATTAAAAACCCCCAATAATGCGGTTACACCATCAAACCCTTCGCAACCGAAAAAAATGGTTCCGGCAATAGCCAGAAGTATGAATTTAAGTCTACTCACCCAGTTGGACTTTTTCTTCTCCTGAACTTTGCTCACCTGTAAGGCTTTTTCCATGTCTTTTAAATGGGCCGCGATTAATGCTTCGATGTAGTAGCGCTCATCTTCACTGAGTTTGTCAGACCCCGCGGCTTTAAATACCTTTAATAATTGAAGCGTATCATTAGGGCCCGCCTTTTGGGGCGCAGTAAAGCCCGCTTTGTTGGGTTCTAAATCCTCTAAAAAAACATCAGGAATCTTACCTTGCAGCTCGATACCGGCTTTTTTAGCCTTGGCTATTACTTTTAACGTCGCTTTTCTGGTTATAGGAGGTAAACTCACGTCAGTACTCCACTGGATTAGTATCAATCAACTGCTGGGCAGTAGATAATAACGATCATACTGAATGTTTATTAAACAAATATTAAGTAGTGGCCTGTCGTGGAAATAAAATCGCGGCAAGTCGGCACAAAGGGGTTTAATCGCATATATTTATATACGTTTCTCTGAAATAAAAATAATGAGACGTTATTAAACCATGATTTATTCAACCGGATTGAATAACCATGGTGTTGATTAAGCGTTTTCTCCATGGATACCCGCTTCGCACGGGTTAAGACAACTTATTGAAGTAGCATTTAATGCCTATGTGTCTCCATGCGTCAGCCCCGGAAAAACTCAGCTTGGTAAACCGGCATTAGACAAAGGCTGACATGAACGAGAAATGGCTTTCATACATCGTGCGGGATTTTAATATAATGGCTTAAGCGTGCGGAAATCAGCCACATAAAAATGCCGATACCCAATGTCACCAGTCCAATCCAGGCAAATACATTGGTGTAGATAGTTAAAGACTCCAAACCCGGTTTCACATGCTCAGGCAATGCGGTAAAGGACGCCACGGAAGCGCCAATGAAGCCGGCCACCGCCGATGTGAGAAACCACATACCCATCACAAAACCGGCAATCTGGGCAGGCACCAGTTCAGCCACCATGGCAACGCCTAACGCCGAAACAAACAATTCCCCTGTACTTTGGAAAAAATAACTGGCCACCAGCCACCAGGAAGAAACCATTCCCGCCTCATCATGAACGAAACGGGCAAAATAAAGGAGTGTGAAGCTAATCCCGCAGCAAATCATGCCCACTGCAAATTTGTAGGGAATGTGGAAATGCACACGTGATTTGTGCAAGCGGCTGTAAAACATAGCCAGAATAGGGCTCATGATAATAATCCAGATAGGATTCAGCGCCTGGAAGGTCTGCGGATCGAACGTGATGCCGAACAATACCGGGTTTACGTTATTGACTGCGAACAAATTCAATGATGTCGGCATCTGCTGGTAGAGTGTGAAGAAAACAATGGCCTCAATCATCAACACCAGCGCCACCACCATGCGCAGGAAAGAACGGTTCTTCTCGCGGCGCATATAAACAAAATAAATGCCCACAACGATTGCAGTGACCAGCCAAACCAACTCCTGAGCAATCATCACATGCTGTAACAGGTAAGCCGACGCGAAGGTAGCCAGCACAATACCGACCATTACCACAGCCCATTGCCATAACTGGATGTCTTTATTATCCGCCTCGGTATTCACATTGGCGACATGCCGGCGTTGAAACCAATAATTTGCCAGTCCTAATACCAATCCGATGAAGCTCACAAAATAGGCGTAGGGATATCCATACCGGGATGAAACGGCAGGGCCTGCGATAAGAGCCACGGTCGAACCCAGATTAATGGCCATGTAGTAGAGGGTGAAGCCGCCGTGTAGACGGGGATCGTCTTCCGTGTAGCATTTGGCCAACAGGCTGGAGGGATTGGCCTTAAACAAACCATTACCAACGCAGATTAAGCCCAGCGCCAGAAAAACGCGTTCCTCGTCCGCGAAAGCCAGAGCGAGGTAACCCAAGGCCAGTGTGATTAATCCCAGAACGATAGTGCGTTTGGTACCGAGCACCTTATCGCCGAGGTAGCCGCCAAAAGCAACCATGCCATAGACCAGCGCCGAAAAGGCACCAAAGGCGAAATAGGCTTCGTTGTCACTAAATCCTAAAAATCGCATGAAATACAGGGTAAGAATACCTTGTACTGTATAAAAACCAAACCGCTCCCAGATTTCCAGCATGAAAATCATGTGGAAAGCGCGTGGTTGCTCACGAAATAATGCCAGCATGAGCCGCCGCCTCATCAATCCATAATCAAGATCAACTAAGCTATACCACTTTATTGAGGATTGCAATCGTAGGCATTACGTTGGGTGACTGGCGTCCGACTCCCTGTTTTCGTCGTCGTCTTTCATGCTCTCACCTTCTCCCTCTTCATCATCCTCTTCCTGGGCAGACGGTTTTGCGAAGCTGTCGCTAACCGGATGTTCATGAGCAATGGATAACACCATGGCTGCCTCTGGCTTATCCAGAAGCGTGCTGGTGAAATCTGCCGCATTTTCCAAATCCAATTGCTCTTCCTCGCTCAGTTTCAACTCCCCGCGCCTGATTTGGTTGACCGCTTTCCCCAGTAATTTCAGGGCCGGTTCAATGGATTCAAACAGATCAGAAACAAAACTTAAGTCTGTGTGCGGGCATTCCGCTCCCAAGTTTTGCTTTAAGTTGCTGAAGAAATTCAACACGCCTCGAGCATCGTTTTTTTCGACCAGGGCCGTGAGTTTTCGATCCATTTCATCCATGTGTTCTTCCCGAATCTTAAGATCCTGACGCAATTTTATAAGTTCCTCTTTGGATTGTTTATCCAGAAGGCTTAGGCGGGGACGCGGGTTTTCAATCTTTAACTTATCCTCTTGTTCAGCACTGCCTATCAAAGCGGCCTTTTCTCTGTTAGCCTCTGTTAACTCCGGCGCGGGTTCTTCGGCATTGTCTTTCTCTTGACCGAATTTGCTCGCAACCCAGCTTCCGAATTTTTTAAGATAAGGGGCAACGATAGGGCCTATAAAACGCCCCGCCGCATAGCTGACACCGATAACGCCTGCGGCAGCCAGAATGCTTAAACCCGCCACCGGGAAAAACAGGCTGACGATGGCACCAATCACCACCAGGGATCCTAAACCGATGGCGACTCCCTTATCCACAAAGGCCATGGTTCCCATTTTTTTGAGTTTGGCCTGGTCAGCAGCCTGTTTATTGTGCAATTCCTGCAAAGCGGTCTCTTTTTCTTCTGACTGGTTGGCGAGTGAGATCAATTCACGATCGATATCGCTGATTCTTTTCGCATCGGTGGATGCGTCAAGGGTTCCAAGCTCTTCTTCCAACTGTTTGGCTCGCGAAGCAAGCGCTTTTAATTCAGTCATTTCGAACTCAATAACCCCTGCTCTTTTTTTCAGGTCATTTTTTAACCGGTAACGCTGATAAATCATATTTCCCAGCGAAATAACACTCACCCCCAAGGCCATGCCGGCCCCGGCGATACCAATATAGGGCGCTGCAACCGGAAGCAGTATGGCCGTTAATGCAAGCCCCACGCCCACGCCTGAATACAACCAGCGCGCGGTTTTAGACAGGGTAATGGGTACTTTTTCGCCCACAATGAATGCCGCCAGATACACAGCGGGGATACGGACAAAATCCACAACACTCAAGGCAGCGCCGGCAATGTGAAAGCCAGATCCTGCAGCTTGCAGCGGTTGCGAGACATGACCGGTTGCAGCGATAAGGCTGCTTATGGTGCCGCCAGTTCTTCCAGCGCCCTGCAGCAACCCGGTCAATCCGGGTATTTTGGCTTTGAGCAAATCGATGACAAAGCTGGGATCAGCCGGTGGATGGCCTTCAAAGGTTCTGTTGTTTAGGCGCTCATGCAGTTCCCGTGCACGTTTGGCTGCTTTTGGGCGCGGGGCTTCCGGCGTTAATTCCTCATCAAGTATGTTCTCATCGGGTATAAAATTGGCTTGGGGGTTGGGGACTTTGTCCTGACTCATTACAACACCTGGTTCAATGGCAATAATTATTACTATAGCAAATCGTTGCTTAACGCATGCTGATGTACTGAAAATAATCAATAGCTCGATCACGGCCTACGCACTTCAATTTTCAATCAAACTGAGCAAATGTTCTAAAAAGGAATTGTCCCATCCAC
>NZ_LNYA01000034.1:423908-505003 GCF_001467615.1 Legionella erythra
CGGGTCAACAAGCTCTTTGAGTCAGGAATTTCGAATGGCAATTTTCCATCGTAACTGGATAACACTAACCTTGCCAATTGTATTGACGATAATTGAGATCTTACCTGTGCCGTTTCAAGTTTAGTTTGCATTTTTTCTCCAGCGAGCCGTGCAATAAAAATTCTCAATAGTAATATATACGCATATTGATTAAATTTCAATCAAATTTTGCATTGATATATCTTTCTGCTATGATTAGATTGTTGACCACTTATAAAGACGAACTCAGATTCACCAATCTGAAAAAGGGGAAAGCCACAATAGGTCGATTAAGTTTTTCATACTCGTCCAAAACCGGATATTCCCGCTTAAGCTCATAAAAAACCATTTTCTCCTTCTCAGCCTGCCTGGCCTGAGCGGCTTTATACAGTTGCTGCGTATTCAGTCCATACTCCTTCGCCACTGCGAAAGATGAATACCATCCCCTTTCCAGCTGACGTGGTCTTCCAATCGCCATAATCGTGAGGTAAGTCACCCTAGTTCCAAGGATCCAGAAAGCAGCATTTATAAAATGTTATGATGCGGATTATATTCTCAACGCCGTCCTGAAAATCAATGCTGCTGCGGTCATACCAAAAATCCCATCGAAAAATACTCAGGGAGTATGGCAAAGAAATTTATAAAGAGCGCAGTCTCATTGAACGCATGTTTAACGGTCATCCCCCCATTTTTAACTGCCATCAAAAATAGAGGTTTAAGCAGCTATGATCCTCTCCCCCAGACAGAGCCATCGGGTGGCAACCTCTTGTACTTCGTCAATCGTACTAAACAAATATTGATTTAACCAGTCATACCTTACGGTTCGGTTATATCGCTCAACATAAGCATTTTGCTGCTTTGCACAGGACAAAAATTGAAAAATAGTAACTCCCGAGCCTACACTCAATTAAATTAAAAAAAGCTTGAAAAATTATATGGATATTATCAAATGTGGGTATGACCGATACAGACCACTTAATAGCCAGGTTACTGGCAAGAATTGATGAACCTGAGCAGCTTGTGCAAAACGCAGGCGGCTATTATTGAATTACAGCCCGAAAAGATAAACGAGCTTGAAAAACGCCTAAAAAACAGCCGCAACAACTCAAAACCTCCATCAAGAGACGGTCTAAGTAAACGACCTCGCACAACATCCCTGCGAGAAAATGGTAAAAATCAAAGTGGAGGTCAAAAGGCCATAAAGGTGAAACGCTGAAGCAGGCCGCTCCTCCTGATAAAACAATTCGGCATGCTTTGCAACGTTGTCCTTCCTGTGGCCTGGCTCTGAGCAATCAGCCGGTTCTGGATATTGCTAAACGACAGGTTTTTGATATTCCTATCCCCAGGATAGAAGTCACTGAACATCAGACAGAAAGAAAGCACCGTTATGTTGTAACAAAATGGTCAGCGGCCTGTTTCCGGAAGCGGTAAGCTCCCCTGCCCAATATGGCCGGTAATACGAAGCTGGGCAGTATACTATCAAAATCAGTACTTTATTCCTGAAGACAGCCTGCAACAGCTGTTTGTTAATATATGGAGTATCCTTGGCAACAGCAACGCTTGCCAATTTCAACAGGACTGCCTTTGAAAGCTTGTCCCGATTTGAAGGGGTAGCCGCCCTGTCCATGGCGAAAAAAGCCGCTGTGAAGCAATTTTTCTTCAGGATTTACCTATACCAATGCCGGAGTAGCTGGGGAGTTGCTAATTTTCAAAATCCGTAAGCACTTCGCTGAATCAATTTCATCTTCCATGTGCTAATGAAGCTAAAGCAGCATAACCAGAGATAACACATGTGCCAAATTGTTCTATAATAACATTTGACAGAGATACTCTAATTCAAAAATAATGCGTTCAGTCGGAGGATAATAGTATGACCTTGTCAGTAAAGTCATTCAGTGGGCCAATTAAACGATTAACTGGCCATTCGGATCATCCAAAGCTGAAAGGTAGCAATAAGACAGACAGTGTAAGCATTGTCGCATTTGACAGAGAAAGTGACGAATGGGGTATTTTTTCTAATTACGCTGAAACGCCTATCCGTATGATGACGCCATATGGTGAAAGAACATTTCCTACTGTCGAACACTATTTTCAATATCAGAAAGATCCGAATGACGAGGCATACTTGAATAATATCCTAAGTGGAGATGCTCAGAATGCACGAAATTTAGGCCAAAAAAAGAAATGGAATCATTACTCGGATGCCGACAGAGCGATGGAGAGAGCAATTGATGCAAAGCTAAAAATCCCAGGGGTACAGAAGGCCCTCCTTGCTACAGGTGATGCCTGCTTGATTGAGGATACAGGAAGCCGAAGTGATAATAATCAAGATGGGAATTGGGGTTGGAAAAAAGGAGGGCAAGTTGCTCTACATGACGGTGCTGGAAATAAACTCGGTATCCTATTGATGGAAAAGCGTAACCTTTTAAATTCTTCAAGTAACGTTCAAGATCCGAGAGATTTATCTGAACGTGCTAGGGGCATTATGACGCATAATTACGCTCACACAGACCTTATCAGCCTCAGCAAAAGTCTGCCTGATGGGACTCGAGCCTATTCGACATACAATCATCAAAATAATAACGTACCTCACTCAAATCAAGAACTAAGTCAGGTAATTTATCGAATGGGAAAAACGAATAAAGAATACTCTGGCATTCCTTTAGTAGCACGGGGCGCAATGAATGGAACACTTAAAATAGCTTTCGACAGTCCTAAGGATGCTAATGATTTCCAAGCCATACTTGCCAAAGAGGGATTTAAAACAACTTATTTTGGTGGAAATGATAAATACCCGATAGATTGTGGAAACGGAAAAAAACTTGAGCATATTGTCCGATTTGAAAATGATGGTGAAGCGCAAGAAATTCCTCCTGCAGCTTTAGAATTTCTTAAAAGAAAATTTAGTGACGATGATGAAAAAATTGCTGAAATTGTTCAGCAATTAGGTTTTGAGGGTGCCGATTTACGAAGAGAAATGCAGAAAAAAAATTAATTTGAAATAGTTTTGACTTAATCTGACATAACCACTTGAAAAGGTGAGGGTTTCCGATTTTGATAGAAGTGCGAACTTTTAATCAAATCAATAGGAAAACTCTGATGGTAGATAATACTTTTAAAATCATTAAACATAAAGTTGCTCTTTTGAACCTTGCGGACGAATTAGGCAATGTATCGAGGGCATATAAGTTAACGGGCTTATCGCGAGACACGTTTTATCTTAAGCGATCATCAAAGTACACGGTTGACAGCGTTATCAAGGGTGGGAGTATCGATGAGGAAGTAAATTCAACATATCATCTTCGGACTGGCATAGCCTGATGTTATCAAAGAGGTACCACAGCTATTCAAAACCGTTAAGGACGTTATCTGTTCCAGAGTTAATCAGGCTATAGAAGAAGTCGTCTGCATGTGGCGATTTAGTAAATCAAATGGTATTACCGAAGGCTTTCATCGTAAGATGAAATTGATTCAACATAGAGCTTATGGCTTTAAAAACTTTGAAAATTATAGAACAAGGATTAGAGTACTATGCTGCTGATTGAGTGCCCCTCTAATTGGGAAAGCCCAGAAGTGATGTGCCGTTTTGAACTATTGAGAACTGATACAAAATGTCTCAATGGTACCGAGGGTCGGAGTCGAACCGACACGATGTCACCATCACCGGATTTTGAATCCGGCGCGTCTACCAATTCCGCCACCCCGGCACACAGGTCATCATTATAACAAAGATAGCTGTTGAAACAATGGTCCTGCTAAAATAATTTAGTAAATTCCTGTTTTTTATTGCTTGCCTCTTGCGTATCATGAAGGCAGGTTTATTGTGAGTTGACCCATGAAAAAAATACTATGGCTAACAGTGGGCTGTCTGATGGTTTGTAACGGTTACGCAGCGATTAACACCTGTCCTGATCCAAATACAACGTCCTTGCAATGGGGGGTGCCGCCGGCTCCCTGGGTTGTGAATCCTTACTCACCCAATAAACCCCAGGGTGAGCCGGGTACAGCTTTTGTCAGGGCCAACATTTTGGTTGCCGGTTTAGGCCGGGGGGTGGTCTGCACCTATAAAAATTCGCTGGGTGAGTATTCCATCTGGTGGCAAGTGCTGGTCAAAGTGCCTTCACGGAATGATTACCGCTGGATTGATACATTGGACGGGTTTGTATGCACGCAATCGTTGAGCGATTGTGAGTTCAGCACGGCGAGTTAAGCTGTTTGCTCTCCTGGTATCGGTAAAGTGAGATGATTGAAAATAAAAACGAATTGACTACAGATAAGTCTTCCCGCGCAGGCGGGAAACCAGATGCTTCGGAATAAATCCCCCCCTTCGCGGGCGTGACAGGGGAAGCGAGAATAGATTATAGGGTAAATCCGATTCATGAAGGGGGCTCAGTTACCCTATAATCGATCCTCCGTAATATTGATCATCATTTCCAGGGCTTTTTTTGCGTTGTCGATGACCCATTGCTGATCCTGTTCGTTCAGTCGTTGGCGCGTACCGGTAAATTCATTCACTACATCACCGGCTTTGACTTCATTGTAAGCCATGGGTTTACCCTGGCGCAGGAGATCAACCAGAGCAACCAAATGCGGCGGATCGTTACGGGACATGGTGGCGCAGCCGCAGCCCATGCCTTTTTCATGATCTTGTTTAGGGGCTTCGGCGAGGTTCACGACGCTAATGCCCAAGTGGCGGCAATATTGTTTGACGTTTTCCACCATATGATTTTCTGTGCCGATCGCATACCGTTTCGTGCCTGCGCGATCATGTACCACATAATCCCAGATAAAGGCCGTTGAGCCAGCCTGCTGTGCGGCTCGGATAACTTCATTACGGCATTCCGGATGGACTACGGTGGTGTAACCCTGGCTGTGCCAATAGTCGCACATGTCAACGCGGTAATGGGTGTGAACTGCGCACTGGCTGGAAAAGAGGATTAATTCAGCCTCATCAAATTGCTTTAAGGTTTTTTGATCCTGAGCGGCCAGCGAATACTGGGCTCCTGCTGTACCGCCGGGCCAGTAAGCCAGCTTGTTGATGTCCAGCCAGTAAGCGACGTTTTCGCCCATGTGCTGATCAGGAATAAACAGGATTTTTTTGTTTTGCTTCTGCGCCCATTGGAATATTTTTTTGACATTCGAACTGGTACAGATAGCACCCCCTTGCGCACCGGTCATGGCTTTTACCCGTCCGGACGTATTCATATAACAAACCGGCAGGATGTTTTCAGCGCCATAGCGTTCGTTTAAATCCAAAAATGCCGGCTCGACCATAAAGTCTTTGGCCAGCATTTCCATGGTACAACCCGATTTGGGATTGGTGATGTACACTTGCTGATTGCTGTTGGCCAGGATACTGATGGATTCCGCCATAAAATGCACCGCCGATTCGATGATCACTGACTTTTGCGGGTTATTGGCGGCCATTAAAGCCAATTGATAGGAGTCGCCAATCTGGCCGCCAAACTGCTCCACCAGGCGGACGATTTCGCCGCCCATGTAATAATGAGCCAGCAACAGCAATTGATCACCAAAATGATCCTGTGCTTTCTTTAAATAAGGCGTCATCCAGGTTAAAACCGTTGTCAGTTTTCGGTCCGGTAAGGCCAGGTATTCCTCGGCATAAGGCATGAATTCTTGCTGATACCAATCGAGAGGATAATCGCTTTGACAAATATTCATGTCGTTGGTAATTGACATGAGTGTCTTCTCGGGTTGATAACTACTGGCGTCGGTTAACATAATCTCATCTCAGCTAAATAACGAATTTTGGGGGGTGGTCAGCCTTAGGATACTTTCTTCAGCATAAGCATTTTTACGTGGAAAATCTTCGCGGTAATGGCCGCCGCGTGACTCCCGGCGAGACAAGGCCGCGCGGACAATCAGTTCCGCATTTAACACAATGTTGCGTAATTCGATAAAATCCCGGGTGATGCAATGCTTCCAGTAATATTCTTCGATAACCTCTTTTCGTTTCATTATTAATTGTAGTAAATCCTGCAATCCGGCTTCGGTACGGACGATGCCGGCATAAGAGGTCATTTCGCCGCGAAGACCACGCCAGTGGGCATTAATCTGGCTTGCCCGCCGCGCATTGACTTCACCGGGTGAGTTCCAATTGGGAATGCGCTCCACGTCTTTGCTGAAAGAGGTTATGTCCTTCAGGGAACAACGGGCTGCGTTACTGGCCATGACAATGGCTTCAAGCAGGGAATTGCTGGCTAAACGGTTAGCGCCATGCAGGCCGGTAAAGGCTACTTCCCCAATGGCATAAAGTCGTCTTAAATCTGTGCGTCCATCCACATCCGTCAAGACGCCGCCGCATTGATAATGGGCGGCCGGAACAACAGGAATCATATCCTGGCTCATGTCGATGCCAATGCTTTGCAGGGTGGAATAAATCTGCGGAAAGCGCTTTTTCAGAAAGGCTCTGGATTGATGGGTGATATCCAGATTGACATAGCCGCTGTTGCTTTGCTCAATCTCACTGAAAATAGCCCGTGCGACCACATCGCGGGTGGCCAGTTCCAGATGTTCCGGGGCATAACGGCGCATGAAGCGCTCACCATTATCCGCGTTTTTCAATAGCGCGCCTTCCCCGCGTACGGCCTCCGAGATTAAGAAATTATTGAGCGAATGGTGATGGAGCAGGGTAGGGTGGAACTGATAAAATTCCATATTGCCGACCCGTGCCCCGGCTCGATAGGCCATGGCAACGCCATCGCCGGTAGCCACCATGGGATTGGTGGTGTAGCGATAGGTTTTCCCAGCGCCGCCTGTTGCTAAAACAATGCAGCGTGCGGCAAAGGTATGGATAAGATTTTGACTGCAATCGAGAACATAGGCCCCTAACACCTCGCCCTGAATATCGGTGCGGTGCGGATGGTAATGGGTAATCAGGTTCACCGCGACGTGATGCTCAAAAAACTGAATTTGCGGATGCTGTTGGGCGGTTTTAAGAAGGGCCTGGGTGATGGACAAACCCGTCTGGTCGCCGCAATTAAAAATACGGCGATGGGAATGGCCGCCTTCCTGTGCCAGGACAAAATGGCCCTCGGTATCTTTGGTAAACTGTACCGGGTAGTTTAATAACTCCTCAATAGCCTGAGGCCCCTGACGGATAATAAATTCTACCGCCGGCGCATAACAGAGACCATCGCCGGCGTGAAGGGTATCGGCGATGTGGGCTTCCAGCGAATCCTCGCTCGATACCGCCGCGGCTATCCCGCCCTGTGCGTAACGGCTATTGCACTCATTCAATTCAGCTTTGCTGATAACTGCAATGCGGATGCGAGGTTCCAGTTTCAGCAATTGCAGGCAATAATGCAGGCCGGCAAGTCCTGTGCCCAAAACCACGACATCAAATTCCTTGGTGCTCCCCTGTTGTGAAAGCATGCTGCTCATGAGAAAGCCTTGACCAGCTGTGCCGCAAGTCCCGTATATGTTTCTGGCCTCAGGTTAATCAAGGTTTCTTTGGCGGCTGTCGGAATATCCAGTGTTTGAATGAATTTTTTCAAGCTATCCTTGTCGATGCCCTGGCCACGGGTTAAAGCCTTCAATTGCTCATAGGCATTGGGAATTTGATAACGGCGCATAACGGTTTGAATGGCCTCGGATAAAATCTCCCAATTTCCTTCCAGATCATCGAGTAAGGCCTGTTTGTTGATTTGCAGCTTGTCATTGCCCTTGGCGATGGCTTGATAGGCAATCAGGCTGTAAGCAAAGGCCACGCCCAGATTACGCAGGACGGTGGAGTCCGATAAATCGCGCTGCATTCTGGACTGGGTTAATTTGTTGGCGAAATGATCAAACAACGCATTAGCCATGCCGAGATTACCTTCCGCGTTCTCAAAATCGATGGGGTTGACTTTATGCGGCATGGTAGAGGAACCTACCTCTTCGGCCACGGTTTTCTGCGTGAAGTAATTGAGAGAAATATAAGTCCAGATGTCGCGTGTGTAATCCAGCAGGATATTATTGATACGAATCATAATGTGGCAGACTTCAGCAATGCCGTCATGGGGCTCGATCTGGGTGGTATAGGCACTGAAGGACAGGCCAAGCGAACTGACGAAAGCCGCACAATGCTTGCGCCAGTCAATTTCCGGGTAAGCCACGATGTGGGCGTTGTAGTTGCCTACGGCCCCATTGCATTTGGCCGGGATTAAAACCTCCGCTAACTGCTGCTGTGGGCGCTTCAAACGGGCGACAAAATTGACCAGTTCTTTGCCGATGGTGGTTGGTGTCGCCGGTTGCCCATGGGTTCTTGCCAGCATCGCGACATCGCCATGTTGTTTACCAAGCAGCATGATGCCCCCGATGATTTCAGCCAGGGTCGGCTGAATAATCTGGGCAATAGCGGATTTCATCATCAAGGCGTAGGCGAGATTATTGATGTCTTCCGAGGTGCAGGCAAAATGAATAAAACCGCAATAAGCTTTTAAATCCGCCTGTTCGTTCAGTTTGTCCCGCAGGTAATACTCAATGGCTTTGACATCATGGTTGGTTTGCTTTTCAAAGGCTTTGACTTTTTCCGCTTCTTCTTCATTAAACCCGGATAAAATGGCGTCAAGATAAGCTTTGCCGCGGGCATTCAGCGGCGGCAATTCTTTGATATCCTCATTGCCGGTTAAGGATTGAAGCCAGCGGATTTCGACCATGAGGCGAAAATAGATAAGCGCGTACTCACTGAAATAAGGGCTTAAGCTCGTGGTTTTTTTCAAATAACGGCCATCAATTGGTGAAATGGCATTCAATGAGGAAAGAGTCATGTTTTTAACCGCCAATTTATAAAGCACATATGATATTAGATGCAGGCCAAGATGTGAATTAAAAACCCTTTATTCACTGCAAATTAACAATCATCCTGCTTTTTTAGTGGATATGTGATTGATTTAGCGATTAAATAGAAGCGTGAAGTCGAATAAAACCGCTTGACTACTGATGCAAGGACGACGGGATGCGCCTGTTTCTCATTTATATCATGATGATTGCCTATGGCTGCAGCGCTGCCACCAGCAAGACGCTTACCTTTCCCGAAGCCCTGCAGCTAGCCTATCAGCACAATCCGGAACTGCGAGTCGCCATGGCCGACATCGAGCGCTTGAAGGGAGCCGTGATTCAAAGCGGTTTACTTCCGAATCCCGCCGTTTCACTGGAAGCGGAAAACATAGGCGGTTCGGGGCAATATCAGGGTTATGAATCTGCGGAGACCACGTTATCCGTGACCCAGCCCATTCCGCTCGGCCATCGACTGCGTTATTTGCAAAGCGCTGCCTACGCCAACTATGGTGTTGGCATCGCTCGTTTGCAAGTGAAAAAAATGGACATTTACACACGGGTGGGGCTGGCTTATGTCGATGCACTCTATGCAGGTCAATGGTATGCCGTCACCCAAAAACTGACCCGCCTTCATCAGCGGATTGTCTCTGAAATCAAACGGCGAAACGTCGCCGGAGCCGGCACGGAACTTGATTTACGATTAGCTGAGTTAAGACTTTATGAGGCCAGAATCCGTCAAAACCGCGCTGGTCGCGAACAGCGTTTGGCAGAGGCTGTGCTGGCGCGGGTGATGGGGGTTGAGATGAAGGGTCATCGGCAATTGACTGACAAGGGCTTGTCGCACCAGACGGTGCAATGGCACCGTCTTGTTGAAAAAATGCCCCAGAGCCCTGCGCTTAAAGAAAAAACACTGTTACTCAATGCCAGGCGTACCGAGATTACCGCGGCGAAAAAGAACGTATGGCCTAATCTGGTGGTGCAGTTGGGCGGCCGCCATTTTTCGGATGACGGCAACAATGCGGCTGTGGTTTCCACCAGTGCGCAATTACCGGTATTTGACCGGAACCAGGGAAATGTTGCCGCAGCCGAGGCTCAGTACACTCAGGTTCTGCAGGAAATAAAGGTGGTGCGCTTGCAGCTTAGGCAACAACTGTATCAATACCTGCTGGACTGGGAGCAGAATGTTTATGAAGCAGAGCAGGTGACGCGCGTCTTGTTGCCACTGGCAAGAAAAGCGGTGAAACTGGCTGAGGAAGGGTATAAGCAGGGGCGTTATACCTACCTGGAACTATCGCAGGCGATGACCATGCTATACCAGGAGGAGAAGCATTTCCAACGGGCACATGCAAACTATCACAAAGCCTTGATGCAAATGACAGGCGTATTGGGGCATTTCGGCAACCAGGGGAACACATGTTGACATTCTGCTTAAAATTAAGCCTTGTGATGTTGGCCTTGTTGGCTGGGTATCCCGGGGCTGCGCAGGGCGGCATGGATGCCCATGGGCATGAGACGGCAAAAACAGGCCCTCATGGCGGTAAGCAACTCCAGGACGGCCAGTTAAGCGTCGAAGTCACGATGTTTGAAAAAAACAGCCCCCCGCATTGGCGCGTGTATGTCACTCACTCAGATGAGGCAGTTAAACCACAGCAGGTACAACTTAACATGACGTTAAAGCGCTTTAACGGCAAGCAGGAAAACATCGATTTTATTCCCATGGAGGATTTTTTGCAAAGCCGGCAAATGATTGGCGAACCGCATTCGTTTGATGTCCAGATCAGTCTGATTTATCAGGGACAACCGTATCGCTGGCAGTATGCTGATTACGAGGGGCGATTAACCTTGTCAGACGAGATGATGAAAGCGGTGGGCATTAAAACAGCGATCGCTAAAAGCCATCTCATCGACAGGCAACTGGCTGTGGTGGGCAAAATTATGGCTAATCGCGATGCCATGGCCCCCATCTATCCCCGTTATGCCGGTATTGTCCAGTCGGTGCATAAAAATTTAGGCGATGAGGTTAAAAAAGGAGAAGTGCTCGCTGTCGTAGAAAGCAATGAAAGCCTGCAACGCTACACGATTACTGCTCCTATCAACGGCACTATTGTGAGAAAGGCGGTGACTATGGGGGAAATGGTCAAAATCGATAACCCCATTTACGAGATTGCTGACCTCGACTCGGTCTGGGCTGATCTGACCCTTTATCGCAAAGAAGCGCCTCAGGTAAAAAAAGGTATGAAGGTCATTGTCAGCAGTGATGGCGGCATGCCGCGAATGATGAGTACCATCAGTTATATTTCACCCTTGGGCATTGAAGACAGTCAGACTGTATTGGCTCGGGCGGTATTAGCCAATCCAGACAGGAAATGGTTGCCGGGGATGTATGTGAATGCCCAAATCACCATCAGCACGCATCAAGCCGCGGTGGCTGTCCCGCTTAAAGCGCTTCAACGCTGGCATCATCAATCTGTTGTGTTCGTTAAACGGGGTAATCAATTTGAAGCCACGCCTGTTAAGCTCGGCCACAAGAATAATCAGTGGGTGGAAATTCTTGACGGGCTTGAGCCCGGGGATGAATATGTCGTTAAGAACAGCTTTTTTCTAAAAGCCGATTTGGATAAATCCGGGCTTGGGCACGAACACTAAGGAAAGGGGATGCTTGAAAAGATCATTCATTTCTCACTCGCACAGCGGTGGTTTGTGCTGTTGTTCACCTTGATTATTGCGGGCATCGGCCTGTACAGCTATCAATTTTTACCTATTGATGCCGTCCCGGATATTACCAATGTCCAGGTGCAGATTAATACCGAAGCGCCGGGTTTCTCTCCTTTTGAAGTGGAACAACGCGTCACATTTCCTATTGAAACGGCGATGAGCGGTTTACCGTATCTTGATTATACCCGGTCCCTGTCCCGATATGGGTTGTCGCAGGTCACGGTGGTATTTAAAGACAGCACCAACATTTACTTTGCCCGGCAATTGATAAGTGAACGCCTGCAGCAGGTCAAGAATAAGCTGCCGGCTGAGATTACGCCTGAATTAGGCCCTGTGTCCACCGGTTTGGGCGAAATTTTTATGTATACCGTTAACAACAAGGCCGGGGTGAAAAAGCCCTATGATTCGACTGAACTGCGAACCATCCAGGATTGGATTATCAAACCGCAATTGCGCCAGGTCAGTGGGGTAGCAGAAGTAAATACCATTGGCGGTTTTGAAAAGCAGTATCATATTACCCCAGAGCCCACACAGTTGTTCCGTTATGGTTTAAGTCTTGAAAATGTCCTTGACGCGTTGCAGCGCAACAATGCCAATGTCGGGGCAGGTTACCTCGAACGCAATGGCGAACAATACCTCATTCGTGTGCCAGGGCAGGTTAAACGCATCGCTGATATTAAAAATATCGTGATTGCCAGTTACAAAGGGATCCCTGTTCACATTGGCGATGTGGCCGAAGTAAGCCTCGGGAATGAATTGCGCACGGGGGCGGCTACAGAAAATGGCCAGGAAGTTGTGCTTGGCACGGTCTTTATGTTGATGGGCGAGAACAGCCGTACAATTTCTGAGCGGGTAGCGGCGAAATTAAAGGAAATTAACAAGACGTTGCCTAAGGGCGTAGAGGCCAGGGCGGTTTATGATCGGACTATTCTTGTCAATGCCACCATTGATACAGTTAAAAACAACCTGTTCGAAGGGGCCTTGCTGGTGTGCGTTGTGCTCTTTGTCTTTCTCGGCAACCTGCGCGCCGCATTGATTACGGCCCTGGTTATTCCTTTGTCCATGCTGTTGACCATCAGCGGTATGGTGGTTAATCAGATCAGTGCCAACCTGATGAGCCTCGGCGCGCTCGATTTTGGTTTAATTGTTGATGGCGCGGTCATTATTGTTGAAAACTGTTTAAAGCGCTTGGGATTAAGGCAGCATCACTTGAAGCGTCTGTTGACGGAAGAGGAGCGGCTGGAGGAGATTGCGTCAGCCACCGTGGAAGTTATCCGTCCCAGCGTTTTTGGTGTTTTAATCATTACCATTGTTTACCTGCCTATTCTGACTTTAAGTGGCGTCGAGGGTAAAATGTTTCTGCCTATGGCGGAAACGGTTATCATGGCCTTGCTGGCGGCTCTTTTTTTTGTGGTGACGTTTGTGCCGGCGGCCGTGGCTGTTTTTTTACGCGGCCGTGTCAAGGAAAAACCGAATACGGTGCTGATACGCATGACACATGCGTATGAGTGGTTATTAGGGTACTGCTTTCGTTATCGGCAACTCATTACCGGCTGTGCTATCCTGGTTACTGTACTGAGTCTGTTCATTGCCTGGCGCCTTGGAGCTGAGTTTATTCCTAGCCTGGATGAAGGGGATATCGCACTGCATGCAATTCGCATTCCCGGGACCAGTCTAACGGAAGCGCTAACCATGCAACATCTGTTGGAAGAACAGATTAAGCAGGTGCCTGAAGTCGCCCGCGTGTTTTCAAAGATAGGGACGGCAGAAATCGCTACCGACCCCATGCCCCCTAACGTGGCCGATACCTTTATCATGATTAAGCCGCGCAGCCAGTGGCCTGACCCACGCAAATCCAAACAGCAGCTGGTGCATGACATTGAGAAAAAAATTACCCGCATTCCAGGCAATAACTACGAATTTACCCAACCGATCCAGATGCGGTTTAATGAACTGATTTCAGGGGTGCGCAGCGATGTGGCGGTGAAAATTTTTGGCGATGACATAAACACCCTGACTGCGTCTGCAAATACCGTGAGCGGCATTTTGGCAGCCATTCCCGGTGCGGCTGATGTCAAGGTTGAGCAGGTGACCGGTCTGCCGTTATATACGGTCGTTATCGATAGGGTATCCCTGGCACGCTATGGCTTACAGGTCAGCGAGGTGCAGAATGCAGTGGAAATTGCCTTGGGCGGTAAAAAGGGGGGCGAATTGTTTGTAGGCGATCAGCGCTTTGATCTGGTGGTGCGTTTGCCGGAGAAATTACGCAATGATCCCGATGTCTTGCGGCATATTTTAATTCCGTTGCCTATAGCCGAAGACGGTGAGCGCCACTTTATTCCCTTAACGGAAGTAGCCATCATTGAGCGCAGTGAAAGCCCCAATCAAATCAGCCGTGAAAATGGCAAGCGGCGTATTGTCGTAACCGCCAATGTCCGGGGGACTGACCTGAATTCCTTCGTCAGTGCCGCCATGATAAAAATTGAACAGAATTTAACCCTGCCCAGCGGTTATTGGATGAGTTGGGGCGGCCAATTTGAACAGCTGGAATCGGCGGCCAGCCGTCTGCAATGGGTGGTGCCAGCTGTTTTGTTTATTATCTTTTTATTGCTTTTCGTGGCCTTAGGTCATGTAGGCGATGCGTTTCTGGTGTTTACCGGCATCCCATTGGCCTTAACAGGCGGGATAGTGGCCTTATGGCTGCGGGGAATTCCCTTGTCCATTTCAGCCGGGGTAGGTTTTATCGCCTTGTCAGGCGTGGCCGTCTTGAATGGTCTGGTGATGATAAGCTTTATTAATAAATTGTATTACGATCAGCGTGTTCCACTTCGCCGGGCTATTATCCAGGGCTCCACCGCCCGCTTAAGGCCAGTATTAATGACGGCCCTGGTCGCCTCGCTTGGCTTTATTCCCATGGCCTTGGCCACAGGGACAGGGGCTGAGGTGCAACGTCCGCTGGCGACAGTCGTCATTGGTGGCATTCTTTCGTCTACCCTGCTGACGCTGGTAGTCCTCCCCTGCCTATATTTCCTCGCTCACTTCAATCGGGGCACCGGCGAGCCTGCCTGACCACGGAGTAATTAATACTTCGCGTAATCATTCACATCAAGAGGCAATTTCAGTAGAATGATTCACATTTTTAAGGATTTGGGGGTGGTTTATGTCTGTCAGCATCCATACGATTGATTTTAAACACTTGGGTATGCAGGATTTGGAACAAGTGGGCGGCAAAAATGCGTCGTTAGGAGAAATGATTAGTCATTTATCAGCTGCCGATGTACGGGTGCCTTCAGGCTTTGCCACCACAGCCGATTCCTTTCGCGCTTTTTTGTCGCAAAACGGCCTTGATCAACAAATTTATGAAATGTTGTCCAGGCTGAATCCGGATGATATTAACCAGCTGACGCAAGTCGGGAAAACCATTCGTGAGAAGGTGGTGAACACCCCTTTTTCCAGTGAATTTGAAGCGGCCGTCAGACAATCCTATGAGCAACTGGCTAAACATATCGGCCATAAGGATTTCAGTGTAGCAGTCCGATCATCCGCCACAGCCGAAGATTTGCCCGACGCGTCATTTGCCGGCCAACAGGAAACGTTCCTGAATGTCCGCGATATTGATGCTGTGTTGACTGCCATCAAACACGTGTTTGCTTCCTTATTCAATGACCGAGCCATTTCCTATCGTGTGCACCATGGCTTTGCCCATCATGATGTTGCGCTTTCGGCTGGCATTCAACAGATGATCCGGAGCGACATCGCGGTAAGCGGTGTGATGTTTACGCTGGATACGGAATCAGGCTTCAACGACGTGGTTTTTATTACATCATCTTATGGGCTTGGGGAAATGGTGGTGCAGGGTGCGGTGAACCCTGATGAATTTTATGTCCACAAACCGGGCTTAAATGCAGGCAAGCCAGCGGTCATCCGCCGCAATCTGGGCAGCAAAGCGATTAAAATGGTTTATTGCGATGAACCCGGCAGCGGCCGCAATGTCAAAACAGAAGACGTGAAGGAAGCCGATCGTTTAAAATTTTCGCTCACTACCGACGAAATAGAACAGCTTGCTAGACAAGCGCTCATCATTGAGAAACATTATGGCCGCCCCATGGATATTGAGTGGGCGAAAGATGGTAAAGATGGCAAATTGTATATTTTGCAGGCAAGGCCGGAAACGGTAAAAAGCCGGGCCAATACTCAGGTGCTGGAACGCTACACGCTCAAAGCCAAAGGGGACGTATTGAGCGAAGGACGCAGCATTGGCCAGCGTATTGGCCAGGGTCGCGCCCGCATTATCAAAGACATCAGCGAAATGGACCGGGTGAAGCCTGGTGACGTCCTGATTTCCGACATGACGGACCCGGACTGGGAGCCTGTTATGAAACGGGCGGCAGCCATTGTCACCAACCGCGGCGGCCGCACCTGCCATGCCGCCATCATTGCCCGTGAGCTTGGAATTCCTGCCGTGGTCGGATGTGGCGATGCCACGAAAGCAATCCGGGACGGAGACGAGGTCACTGTCAGTTGTGCTGAGGGCGATACCGGTTATATCTACGAGGGATTATTGCCCTTTGAGCGCATCAATCTGGATGTGGATACCATGCCGGAGCTGCCCATCAAAGTGATGCTGAATGTGGGTAATCCCGAGCGGGCTTTTGCTTTTCAGGCGGTGCCTAATGCCGGTGTGGGGCTCGCACGCCTTGAGTTTTTAATTTCCAATACCATCGGCATACACCCGAAAGCCCTGTTAAATTACGCCGCCCTGGAGGATAAAAAGCTTAAGCAATTTATTGATGAAAAAACAGCGGCGTATGACTCGCCGGTCGAATTTTATATCGAGCGCCTGAAAGAAGGCATCGCGACCATTGCCGCTGCGTTTTACCCGAAACCGGTGATTGTTCGTCTCTCCGACTTTAAATCAAATGAATACGCGAATTTGGCTGGCGGCCAATATTACGAGCCACATGAGGAAAATCCCATGTTGGGATTTCGCGGCGCTTCACGTTATGTCTCGGCCGATTTTGCCGATTGCTTTGCGCTGGAATGCAAGGCCGTGCGGCGTGTACGTGAAGATATGGGGCTTCAAAACGTGGAAGTGATGATTCCTTTTGTGCGAACGGTCAGCGAAGCCTCGCAGGTGATTGATGTGTTAAAGGAGCATGGTTTGTCGCGCGGCCAGCATGGGCTTCGGATTATTATGATGTGCGAATTACCCTCCAATGCCTTATTAGCCAGTGAATTCCTGGAGTATTTTGATGGATTTTCCATCGGATCCAATGATTTGACCCAGTTGACCTTGGGCCTTGATCGTGACTCCGGTTTGATTGCTTCGCAGTTTGACGAGCGCAATGATGCCGTGAAAGCTTTACTGCATATGGCCATATCAACCTGTAAAGAGGCTGGCAAATACATTGGCATTTGCGGTCAAGGTCCCTCTGATCATCAGGATTTCGCCGAATGGCTTATGAAAGAAGGCATTGACAGTGTTTCCTTAAATCCGGACTCGGTTTTAGATACCTGCCTGTTTTTGGCCGGACAGAAAGCATGAGGTGTCTGTCCAGACTTTTTCTGATAACCGCGATTTGTTTTCCTGTGTTGGTCTTTGCTGGAAGCACCACCCATGAACAGGATCCGGTTGCGTCAGTCATTTTTTGGGTTAGTTTTATTTTTATCTTTGCCTTGCTGGGGCGATATCTCGCCAAGCGGTTTAATCAGGCCGGCGTCCTGGGCGAGCTTATCATGGGCGTGCTCCTGGGCAATATTTGCTATTTTTTTGGCCTGCAGATCTTCGTGGTGCTGCGAGAGGGATCAGCCATCTTTCACATCATGCGCAGCATGCTGGATGGTGTCTCCCTGACTCTGGCCGTCAAAACCAGCATTCCGGATCCGGTCTATGCCAAGCAAATGCTTAAAGCCTTAACCAGTGATGATGGCATCGAATTGATCAAGGCCGGATATGTACTCGATATTTTGTCGCGTTTTGGCGTTCTCTTCCTGCTGTTCATGGTGGGCCTTGAAAGTTCACTCCAAGATTTAAAAAAAACAGGAAGAGAGTCTGTGCAGGTGGCCATCATCGGGGTTGTGGCACCGATTATTCTTGGCTTTTTAGCCGCTCATCTTGTATTGCCAGAAGCATCCTATAAAGCCCACCTGTTTGTAGCCGCCACCCTGTCCGCCACCAGCATAGGTATTACTGCCCGTGTATTATCGGAAATGAAAAAACTTAAAACCCGCGAAGCGAGAACCATCATGGGTGCTGCCATGCTCGACGATGTCTTGGGCCTTATGATTCTAGCCATTGTCAGCAGCATTGTTGTGCAGGGGGAAGTGGATGTGTTGCAGATTCTATGGGTCTTGGGTTCAGCGGTTGTCTTCTTTACCGTGGCCGTTTTGTTTGGGCCTTGGGCTTTGCGGCAGGTTATTCGTTTTTTAAGTTTTCTTGATTTGTGGGAAGCCAAACTCTTTGCCTCTTTTTTCTTTTTAATGACGCTCGCCTGGCTTGCCACAGTCATGCAGTTGGCCGCCATCATTGGCGCATTTGCGGCTGGTCTGGTTATTCATGACGGCTTCTTTGAAGCCGGTGACAATGAGCGTCAATACCGTTTGGATATCAAGCAACTGATTGCGCCGTTTGAAGCCATTCTGGCTCCTTTGTTTTTTATGTTAATCGGCATTCAGGTCAAACTGGAGTCTTTTTATGATTGGCGGGTATTGGTGATGGCCGGTGCGTTAACTCTGGCTGCCATCATCGGCAAACTGGTCAGCGGCATAGGCGGCAATAAAAAGGATGATCGGTTGCTTATAGGCATTGGGATGCTACCCCGCGGTGAAGTGGGTTTGGTTTTTGCCTCCATTGGCAGGACATTGGGGGTGATTTCCGATAATCTGTTTTCAGCCATCATTTTAATGGTTATTCTCACTACCTTAATTGCTCCGCCCTGGCTGAAGGCACAATATGCACGGCAAAAAATAAAGGTTAGTCAGGCATGAATGTTCCCTTCGATGAAATCAAAGACAATGTAAAACGGGCGCTGGCTGAAGATATTGGCTCTGGCGATGTCAGTGCGGCACTGTTGCCTGAGGAATTGGAGGCAACGGCTGAAATCTTTTCGCGTGAGCCGATGCTTATTTGCGGCCAACCCTGGGTCAATGAGGTTTTTGCGCAAGTTAACCCCGCTATTGACATTCAATGGCTGGTTAACGAGGGGGAGTGGCTGCCCGAGCCCACTACCCTGTGTCAAATCAATGGCCGGGCGCGTGATCTCTTAACCGCAGAAAGAACCGCATTGAATTTTTTGCAAACCTTGGGCGCAACGGCAACCCAAACCTGGCATTATTTGCAGGAAATTAAAGGAACAAAGGCCCGGCTGCTGGATACGCGTAAAACCATTCCTGGGTTAAGGTTGGCGCAAAAATACGCTGTTTCCTGTGCGGGCGGTATAAACCATCGGGTGGGTTTATACGATGCTTACCTTATCAAAGAAAACCACATTAAATCCTGCCGCTCCATTACTCAGGCTATTTTGATGGCACGCGAGAAAAGGCCGGACCTGCTGATTGAAGTAGAAGTTGAAACGCTGGAGGAGTTGCTGGAGGCCTTAAATGCTGGCCCTGACCGTATTTTGCTGGATAATTTCAGCCACGCCATGCTGGCTGAGGCTGTGATTTTAAATCAACCGTACCAATGCCAACTGGAAGCGTCCGGAGGAGTGACACTGGATACTATTCGCTCTATCGCGCTCACCGGTGTCGACTTTATTTCTGTCGGTTCAATAACCAAGTCATTACAGGCTATTGACTTGAGTCTTTTAATCAGGGAAATCAAATGAATGCAAAAATTGTATTAACTGGCGGCGGTACCGCCGGCCATGTCACGCCGAATCTGGCCATGATTGAAAACCTGGTGGAAGACGGCTGGCAGGTAGATTATATCGGCTCCGCCGATGGGGTTGAAAAACAGATTATTGGCAAGACGAATGTCCCTTTTCATCCGATTCAATCCGGTAAATTACGCCGTTATTTCAGTTGGCAGAATTTTTTAGATCCTTTCAAGATTCTCTATGGTTTATTTCAGTCGTTTCGGTTGCTGCGGCGTTTGGATACAGACATTGTTTTTTCCAAAGGCGGATTTGTCGCGTTCCCTGTGGTTATGGCGGCCTGGCTGAACCGCATCCCGGTTATCGCTCATGAGTCGGACATGTCGCCTGGGCTTGCTAACCGCCTGTGCCTTCCTTTTGTGAATAAAATCTGTGTGACGTTCGCTCCTGCAAAAGCCCATTTTAAACAGCAGGGCAAGGTGGTAATAACGGGTACGCCCATTCGCCGGCAGTTATTTAACGGTTCGCGGCAGCGTGGCCTTGCGCTTTGCGGTTTTAATGACAAACAGGCTATTTTACTGGTGATAGGCGGGAGCCAGGGTGCTCAGGCAATTAATCAGGCCGTGAGAGAGGCATTACCGGCGTTGAGCAGTAATTATCAGATTATTCATCTATGCGGCAAAGGCAAGGTGGATGAAACCCTGCAAAAGGTGCCTGGTTATTTTCAACTGGAATATGCCAGTGAAGAGCTGGCCGACCTGTTTGCTGCCGCCGATGTGGTGGTTTCGCGTGCCGGCGCGAATGCTCTCTATGAAATTCTTGCCTTGCAGAAGCCGCATGTATTAATTCCGCTTTCAGCCAGGGTTAGCCGTGGCGATCAAATTCAGAATGCCCGCTACTTTAAAGAGCAGGGGATTAGCATTGTCATTCCTGAGAACGAGTTAACCACCGAACGGTTGCTGATGGCCATTGATGAGGCGGAAGAAAATCAACAGGACATCATTCAGCGCATTAAATCGCTGAAAATTGAGTCCGCCACCGTTAAAATTATGAATCTTATTAAGGAGCAGTTGCATGTTGAATCCCCAGAAACTGTTTGAAGGAATTGAACAGACCTGGCAAAACGAGATCCTTCCCAGTCTTGTTGACTACATTAAAATTCCGAATAAATCACCTCATTTTGATAAAGACTGGCAGGCCCATGGCTTCATGGAGCAAGCGGTTACTCATGTTGCCCATTGGTGCGAAGCCCATGCACCCAGGGGGATGACCATGGAAGTTATTCGCCTGGAAGGACGCACACCGCTGTTGTTTATGGAAATTCCGGGGCAAATCGAGGAAACCGTCCTGCTGTATGGTCATCTGGACAAGCAGCCGGAAATGACGGGCTGGCAGGAAGGGCTTGGCCCCTGGCAACCGGTGATTCGCGATGGCAAACTGTATGGCCGGGGTGGGGCGGATGATGGTTATGCTGCCTATGCCTCGTTAACAGCCATTGACCAGCTGCAGAAGCAAGGATTACCCCATGCCCGTTGCGTATTGATCATTGAGGCATGCGAAGAAAGCGGCAGTTATGATCTTCCCTATTACATCGACGCACTGGCCACCCGAATCGGCGAGCCCTCTTTAGTCATCTGTCTTGATTCGGGTGCAGGGAATTACGAACAACTGTGGATGACCACGTCCTTGCGCGGCAACGTGGTGGGTGAACTTTCGGTGGAGCTGATTGAAGAAGGCGTTCATTCCGGCAGCGCCAGCGGCATCGTTGCCGACAGTTTCCGCGTGGCCCGGCAATTAATCAGTCGTATAGAAGACGATGCCACAGGGCAGGTGAAATTGCCTGAATTGTATTGCGACATCCCTGAAGAAAGGATAAGTCAGGCGCGACAATGCGGGGAAATTCTGGGTGAGGAAGTCTATCGCGCTTTTCCTTTCCATCCGAATGTGAAACCAGTAACGGGTGACAAAACCGAATTAATTCTAAACCGGACCTGGCGTCCTGCCTTGACGGTGACTGGTGCTGAAGGCTTGCCGAGCATTGCTAATGCCGGCAATGTCATGCGCCCCAAAACAGCGTTTAAATTATCCATGCGCCTGCCGCCGCTTGTTTGCCCGCAAAAGGCTTCCATGGCTATGCAAAAGACATTGACCGAGGCGCCGCCTTACCAGGCCAGGGTCGCTTTTCGTATCGATGACGGCGCGCAGGGTTGGCATGCACCGTTAATGCCCGAATGGCTGGCCAAGGCGGCTGATGAGGCTTCCATGGCGTTCTACAACAAGCCTGCGGCTTATATTGGCGAAGGGGGGACGATACCCTTTATGGGCATGTTGGGTGAGAAATTCCCGCAAGCCCAATTTATGATTACCGGCGTATTGGGTCCCCATTCGAACGCGCATGGGCCGAATGAGTTTCTGCATTTGGATATGGTAAAAAAATTAACTTCCTGTGTTTCTTATGTCCTCTATCGCCATTACTTGCAATTTGCAAATAATAACTAGACAAAACAATAAGTTACTGTCATAATTCGCAAGCTCTTGTTATGGAAAACAACAAGAGGTTGATAACGGCAAAAAGCCGCTAAGTCCAATCACAATAAGGAGAAATTTATGAAAACCAATCTAATTGCTATGGTTTTATCATTTTTATCAATGTCATCCCCTTTGTATGCAGCACCCACGCCGAGCGCAAGCACGATCACCCAGGAAGCCGATGCCGCCACGCCTAAAATCAACTTAAATACCGCTGAACTAAACACCCTGGTTCATTCGTTTAAGGGGATCGGTGAAAAGCGGGCTGAGGCGATCATCAAATACCGCGAGAGCCATGATGGCTTTAAATCGGTGGAAGAGTTAGCAGAAGTCTCCGGTTTGGGACAGCAATTCGTCAATAAGAATCTTGCCGAACTCAAACAAACATACAGCGTGGAATAAAGTTCAAACCAGGCGGCTTGACCGCCTGGTTCCTACCACAACATTTTCCTACTAAGCAGGTAATCCGTGGATTTAAGGGGATGGGAGAAAGACATTATTTTGTGTATATATTATCCAGCAAGAGTTATGGAACGCTTTATATCGGTGTCACGAGTAACCTGACTCAACGAATAAACCAGCACAAGAACGGTTGGGTCGACGGGTTTACCAAAAAATACTGTGTTCACCGTTTAGTTTATTACGAAATCCATGCTGATATTTATGAAGCCATCACAAGGGAAAAACGCATTAAGAAATGGAACAGGCAATGGAAAATAAATTTAATTGAAGAAAAAAATCCTCAGTGGCTTGATTTGAGTATAGGTTTGGTTTGATTGATGGATGCCCGCCTGCGCCGGGATGACAGCCAAACCCTTGTCTTGCCCGCGAGGGCGGGCAACCATGGCTATGTACCACCGAAAGGATGGGGGTCCACCGCCTGCGCGGGGGTGACAGCCAAACCCGTGTCTTGCCCGCGAAGGCGGGCAACCATGGCTATGTACCACCGAAGAGATGGGTCCCCGCCTGCGCCGGGATGACAGCCAAACCCTTGTCTTGCCCGCGAGGGCGGGCAACCATGGCTATGTAACACCGAAAGGATGGGGGTCCACCGCCTGCGCGGGGGTGACAGCCAAACCCGTGTCTTGCCCGCGAAGGCGGGCATCCATTGAGTGGTTAAAATTCGTGAAAAAAACCGAAAGCAGTTGCCAATTTAATGGACATGCAGTGTTTATCGAAGTGCAGTTTTGCTTTGACCAGGAGTTGCCGGTGTGACTTATTTTACCCTGTAGAAAGAATCTTGATAAAGACCTGTCGATTTTTACGCAAATATAGGGTAAAGTACAGGCCAAAAAAAGAACGAGGTAGTGGGGCTCATGTTCAGGAAATTAAGGGGCGTTTTTTCAAACGATTTATCCATCGATTTGGGAACAGCTAACACATTGATTTATGTAAGGGATAGAGGAATTGTTCTTAATGAACCGTCTGTTGTGGCATTAAGAAATGAATCAGGACAAAAGCGTGTGGCTGCTGTCGGGATAGAAGCCAAGCGCATGTTGGGACGAACTCCCGGCAATATTAATGCCATTCGCCCGATGAAAGACGGTGTCATCGCCGACTTTTTTGTCACGGAAAGAATGCTGCAGCATTTCATCCATAAAGTGCATGAGAACCGTTTCTTAAGGCCCAGTCCGCGTGTATTGGTTTGTGTGCCTTGCGGTTCTACTCAAGTTGAGCGTCGTGCCATTCGCGAATCAGCCATGGGTGCCGGTGCACGTGAAGTTTTCCTCATTGAAGAACCGATGGCGGCTGCTTTGGGTTCAGGTATGCCGGTCGAAGAGGCCAGCGGTTCAATGGTGGTAGATATTGGCGGCGGTACAACCGAGGTGGCTATTATTTCCTTGAGTGGTATTGTTTACCATCAGTCTGTCCGTATTGGCGGCGATAAATTTGATGATGCCATTGTGTCTTATGTTCGCCGTAATTATGGCACCTTGATTGGTGAAACCACAGCAGAACGTATCAAACATGAAATTGGTTCTGCTTTCCCAAGCCGTGACCTGTTCGAGATTGAAGTCAGAGGCCGCAACCTGGCTGAAGGCGTGCCGCGCAGTTTCACATTGACCAGTGCAGAAATCCTTGAAGCATTGCAAGAACCGCTGTCCGGTATCGTGGGAGCAGTTCGAGCCGCCCTGGAATTGGCGCCGCCCGAATTGGCTGCCGATATTGCCGAGCGCGGCATGGTTCTTACTGGCGGTGGTGCTTTGTTGAAAAACATGGATACCTTGCTGATGGAAGAAACTGGCCTGCCCGTATTAGTCGCAGAAGATCCGTTAACCTGCGTAGCACGTGGTGGTGGTAAGGCGTTGGAAACAATGGATTTGCGCGGCGGTGATTTCCTCTCAACCGAATAATTCAAATAATAAACTCTTTACTAAGGGCAAGCACAGGTCATTCAGCTTTGTGTTTGCCTTGATGTTTTCTATTTGTCTGATGTTTTCTGATTATCATTACCAATACCTTGGTCATGTGCGCAGTGGTTTTTCGTTTGTGGTCTCGCCACTGCAATATGCGGTGGATTATCCTGTACGGATTATGGGATGGGCTCAGGCTTTAGTCAGCGCCAAAACCTCCTTGATCAGTGAAAATATGGAGTTACGTTACCAACAGACCTTGCTGGAAGCCGAACTTCAGAAACTCATGGCGATCAAGGAAGAAAATTCGCAGCTGAGGGAGCTGTTACTGACATCGTCCAAAGCCAAAATGAAAGCCATGGCTGCCCAGATTTTGGCCGTTGATACCAGCACCTCGCGACAATTGGTGATCTTAAACAAAGGTAAGCGGGATGGCGTTTATACCGGGCAACCCGTTTTGGATGCCAAGGGTGTAATGGGACAAATTATTGATGTGGGCTACATGACCAGCACAGTATTATTAATCTCCGATGCCAAGTGCGCCGTGCCCGTTAGAAATACCCGAACAGGAGAGAGGGCCATTTTAGTGGGTACCAATAATTTAGGTCAATTGTCCCTGATTAATCTCCCGCGGACCTCGTCAACCAATAAAGGCGATTTGTTAGTGACTTCAGGCCTGGGGCGTCTTTACCCTGAGGGATATCCGGTCGGACGGGTCGAAAGCGTTACCAGTGTTCCGGGCGATGATTTCATTAAAGTGGAAGTAAGCCCCGTCGCACTCTTAAATCGCAACCGGTTGGTATTATTGATTTGGCCTGATAAGGAACAGGAAATTTTAACGGCACAAATTAACGAACGCATGAATGCGTTGGGAGCCGCCACATGAATGCCCTGAAATGGCGTTTACCCGTAGCCTTTTTAATCGCGCTAATTCTAACCATCATGCCATTACCAGCGTTTCTGGTAAATATACGCCCACCCTGGACACTTTTGCTGGTGCTTTATTTGCAGTTTTATATGCCGGATTATTTTAGAGTCAGCCTGTTGGTAATGTTGGGTTTAATTTTGGATGCCTTACTGGCTACTGTGATTGGCGAGCATGCCTTTGCCCTGTGTCTGACCGCGTGGCTGGCAAGCAGCAAAGCCAGACGGTTTTATTTCTTTCCTATCGGGCAACAGATGGCTTTGATTGGATTTTTCTGCGCCTGGTATCAGTTGACTGTTTTTTTTATTGATGCATTTCTTGGATATCCCATGAATTGGATAACCGTTATTGGCAGCACTTTGCTCAGTATACTGGTCTGGCCCTGGATAAGGCTTGCTGCAGAAGAAACCTTATTGATCAGAGCACGATTTAAAGCCTGAAGCCATTAGCCGCCGCTGGCTTGATTAAATTCGAGGCCAGTCTTATGGTAACGCTGAATGATGTCCATGTAGGGTTGCATTAATTGCCCTAAACGTGAATGGGTCAGGGCGCTGTAGTCGGTGGCATCCAGGGACTGAATTCTTTCGCCGCGAAACGGTTTATTTTGTACAAGAGCCATCAGCTTTTTAGCTGCTCTGATTTTATCTTTTGCTGAATGCCCTAACTTAATACCAATAACCCGGGTTTTATAATGTTTGGATTTTTTTTCAGAGTCTGCTTCAACCTGGCGCATTGTAATATAATGGTGTAAAACCTCCAGCAGCGCCTGTTCTTTTGTATCAGGTTTGACCTCGGGTATTTTATCTTTGATTGTTTTCGTTCCAGGGGGACGCTGCCTTAATCCTTCTGGTTGGAGTTCTTTCTCTTTTTCCTTCTCTTTTTCGTCCGTCTTCCCTGCTTCATCCTTACCTGATGGATTGACATCCTGTTCAGCCGGTAGTGATAATTTCACTACTGCCTCGTTCTGTTGATGTGCTCTTAATCGGAGCTGCGCCTGGTAATAAAGTTCCTGCGCCTCAAAATCCTCTGGTGTTTGTGTATAGTTGGGAGCCGGAATGGAGCTGACGATTTCATTAAATACCTGATCAAGCAGGATCATGGCCTTCCCATTTTGTGCCTGGTGTTTAATGGCCTCGCTCACGTAATCCAGTTTATCAAGTGGATTTTGGACATGGGCTATGGCGTCCTGTATCGTTTTTGAAGAAAAATGGCCTGACTCAAAAAACTCGAATAAGGGATTGTAATGATATTGCATGGAAAAAGATTTCAAATTCTCGTTCCAATCAAAATAAGCTTGGGAATTCAGCAAAAAAGAATTGGAATGGATTGGATCGGGGTGCTCGGGGTATAAAGGATGGTGTTTGTGCATAGGGTAACCAAAAACATTTTCTCCATTATAGATTGCTAGCGTATTTAAAATGCCCCGCTTTAATACATCGACATGATGGCCATAAACATCATAAAGATTAGGTTCGAAAAGGGTAGCTGGCGGGAAACCATTCTGAATGAGCAATCGATTCTGCAATAAATTGACGAAAGTGCGACCATTTGCATCACCAAAGGGATGGATGCGTTCAAAGGCTTCTGTCGTTTTACCGATCAGTTCTAAAATGTCATCGGGATCGCTTAAGGTTCCAATAGTCTCGTTGTAGTGAGCAATGGTCTCTTGCACCAGAGCTTCTGGATTAGCGGGGGCTTGATAATAAATTTCCACACATTGATCGATTAAAAATTCGGCAAAAGCCAGGTTGTCGCCATCACCGACATATTTTGTGCGTTCTTCTTTAATTTTTTCCGGGGTAATAAAAAAGCGGCTTCCATCATGAAATTTTGGCCATAACAATATCCCGTACCCGTCTTCCTCATCCGGGCTATTCAATTCGTTGTTTTCTATTTTATTGAGTAAATCAGCTAATCCTGTGGGAGTTATACGCCCATGCTTGGGAGAAAAACTAAAATGAGGGGAACTATCTCTGTAGGCGCCTCGTTGAATGCGTTGATTCATGCCTAAATGGACGTCGCGTGTAACGCCTTCATGGAGCGCTAGAATCAATTCTTCAGAAAGGGTTAAGTCCTCAATATTGTCCAGGGAAACATTTAACGTGGCGAAAAACGCATCGAGTGAATTGGTTTCGCGCTCACAATATCTTACCCATCCTGGCTCAGGATCAGCCTTTACCAGCGAGTGGCCTGTCATGCTTGAGTAGAGCTGCCCATCGACTGCCAGTTGCCAGAGGCGGTTTTTGGGATAATTTTTTTTAAAGTTCTCAAGCACCTCATGTCTGGATGTTGGTGTTATATTAACATTCTCATGTGGCAGGAGGCGTTTATTGCGGGTCTGATTATAAGCGGCTAATTCTTCCATGTGCCGATACCAGGAATCAAGTGCATCAATATCCTCTAAGACATGATTTTCAAAGCGAATTTGTTTTAAATCGGAGGGATGGATATTGTTTTCCTCAAGTGCTTTTTTAACCTGTTCAGAGGGAGAAGACTTTTGATTGATATCAATATCCTTGTTTGAAGTTCCGAAATACAAACGTATCTTCATGATGAAAACCAAAAGGCCGGGGTGATCAAATTATAGACTATTTGGCATTTTATTCTAAAAAAGTATCCATTTCGACCAGCTTATACTCCCCAGGCTTCAGATCCCCCAATGACCATTGGGCGATGCGATGGCGAACAAGCCTTAGCGTTGGAAAATGAATGGCCGCTGTCATTTTTCGTACCTGATGGTTTTTACCCTCGTTTAAGACAATTTCCAGCCAGGAGGTGGGGATGCTTTTGCGAAAACGAATGGGTGGATTCCTTGGCCATAAATCCGGCTCCTCAATAAGGCGAACCGTGGCAGGCAAGTAGCGTACCCCACCGATAACAAGCCCCTGCCTTAAAGGCAATAAATCCTTTTCCTGCGGTTGGCCCTCTACCTGGACCCAATAATATTTTTGCTTATTAAAGCGGGGATGGGTTAATTGATGCTGTAATTTTCCATCGTTGGTTAAAATTAGCAAGCCTTCACTGTTTTTATCCAAACGGCCAGCCGCATAGAATCCGGGTCGTTTAATGTAGTTGGCCAGGGTCTGTTCATGCTCGGTGCCGCTGAATTGGCAAACCACGCCATATGGCTTATTAAAAAGTAATAACGTACTCAAATGAATCAAACTGCAATAGATGAAGAATAAATCCTATTATGCCGTGAATGGGAGTTGGGACAAAGCATTTTGGCATGCTATGATAATTGCCTCTTATTAAGACGGAGTTGCCAATGACATTTGAAAAAATTCGTATCCCAACAGAAGGGCAAGCGATCACCGTTGCCGCTAATGGTTCTCTGCAGGTTCCTGACCAACCGATTATTCCCTTTATTGAAGGAGACGGTATCGGCGTTGATGTGACTCCCCCCATGATCCGTGTGGTCGATGAAGCAGTTAAAAAGGCTTACGGCGGCAAGCGCAAAATTGCCTGGATGGAAGTCTATGCCGGCGAAAAAGCGACTAAAGTCTATGGTGCTGATCAATGGCTGCCTAAAGAAACCCTGGATGCCCTGAAAAAATACGTCGTTTCAATCAAAGGGCCTTTAACAACGCCTGTTGGTGGCGGTATCCGTTCGTTAAACGTTGCTATTCGTCAGGATTTGGATTTGTACACCTGCCTGCGCCCTATTCGTTATTTCACCGGTGTACCCAGCCCCGTTAAAGAGCCATGGAAAACCGATATGGTTATTTTCCGTGAAAACTCCGAAGACATTTATGCCGGTATTGAGTGGCAAGCCGACTCGCCTGAAGCGAAAAAAATCATTCATTTCCTGCAAAATGAAATGGGTGTGAAAAAAATTCGCTTCCCTGATCATTGCGGTATAGGGATTAAACCGGTTTCTGAACAGGGAACGCGTCGTCTGGTTAAAGCGGCTATCCAATATGCCATCGATAATGATCGCGATTCCGTTACCCTGGTTCACAAAGGCAATATCATGAAATTCACCGAAGGTGCTTTCAAGGATTGGGGGTATCAGGTTGCCCGCGATAGCTTTGGTGCCATGGAATACCAGGGTGGTCCGTGGATGGCGTTTAAAAATCCTAAAACCGGCAAACAGATCGTCATTAAAGACGTGATTGCCGATGCTTTCCTGCAGCAAATTCTATTAAGGCCGGAAGATTACAGTGTGATTGCTACCTTAAACTTAAATGGCGACTACATTTCCGATGCTCTGGCAGCTCAGGTCGGCGGCATTGGTATTGCTCCCGGTGCCAACATGAGTGAAGAAGTGGCGGTGTTCGAGGCAACTCACGGTACGGCGCCCAAGTATGCCGGTCAGGATAAAGTAAACCCCGGTTCTCTGATTTTGTCAGCTGAAATGATGCTTCGTCATATGGGCTGGACTGAAGCGGCTGATCTGATCATTAAAGGGGTCGATGGCGCTATCGAAGCCAAAACGGTCACGTATGACTTTGAGCGTCTGATGGATGGGGCAACCTGTGTCAGCAGTTCCGGTTTTGCAGAAGCCATGATTAGGCACATGTAAAATAAATCGGCCCGAATAGCTTAAGAAAGCATTTTTCGGGCCGATGATTATTCTAAGGCTTAACCAGACGGTCGATTGCGCCAGTCATTGAAAGCATCCCTGTTTTTAACAATGGAAGGTCCCGAATACCCACAGAAAAGCTATAATTGAAAGGGAGGCATTTTATGTGCCCCTATTCATGCTGAGTGTTATATGGACAGGATGTAATTGAATATCGCAGGGTTTAATTTTTTCATTGATTAATTCCATTTTTTACTGGCCAAATGAACGTTGTAAGTCTATAAAATTAGTAAAGGGTGTAAGAAAATGAGCGGGCAATTTTTAGAGGAAATTGTCGAGCGCAGGCCAGCGGAAGCAGAAGTACTGCCTGCACTCAAACAACCTAAGAAATTCAGGGTAATCATGCTCAATGATGACTACACACCCATGGAATTTGTAGTGAGTGTATTAAAACGTTTTTTTCAGTTAAGCGAGCAATTGGCTACACAGGTGATGTTGCAGGTTCATTTTGTTGGTAAGGGTGTATGTGGGGTGTTTACGAGAGATATTGCGGAAACAAAGGTAGCTCAGGTTAACGATTTTGCCAGAGCGAATGAACATCCCTTATTATGTACCATGGAGCCCGAATAATTGGCGGTGGGGTTGAGAGGAGCAAAGAAATGTTAAACAAAGAACTTGAATTCACCTTAAACCTTGCTTTTAAGGAAGCGAAAGAGAAACGTCATGAATTCATGACCGTTGAACACTTACTCCTTTCTTTACTCGATAATCCTGCTGCAGGCAATGTGTTGCAGGCTTGCGATGCCAACATTGATGCCCTGCGCCGCGATCTGATTGAATTCATTGATGAAACCACCCCCAGAATCCCGGATGATGAACTGGATAGGGAAACACAACCCACTCTGGGTTTCCAACGGGTCTTGCAACGCGCCGTCTTCCATGTCCAATCGGCTGGAAAGACTGAGGTTACCGGCGCTAATGTCCTTGCTGCCATTTTCAGCGAACAGGAAAGCCAGGCGGTTTATTTCCTGCGCCGTGAAAACATCACCCGTTTAGATGTCATTAATTATATTTCGCATGGCGTGTCCAAATACCATAATAATGACCTCAATGAGGGCATGAACGCCTCAATGGACGAGGAAATGATGTCGGGTGAGGGCAGTGAATCACCATTGGAAAGCTATTGCACCAATTTAAACAAGCGCGCCAGAATGGGCAAAATCGACCCATTGATTGGCCGACATGAAGAAATTCAACGCACCATTCAGGTGCTTTGCCGCCGCCGTAAAAATAACCCGCTGCTGGTGGGTGAGGCTGGTGTTGGAAAAACCGCCATTGCCGAAGGTCTGGCACGGCGTATTGTCGATGGGGAAGTACCCGAGGCCATTCAGAATTGCATCGTTTACTCCCTTGATTTGGGGGCTTTGCTGGCCGGTACCAAATACCGCGGTGATTTTGAAAAACGCCTAAAAGCGGTCTTGAAACAATTAGGGCATCAGGAAGGCGCTGTGCTGTTTATCGATGAAATTCACACCATTATTGGTGCGGGTGCCGCTTCAGGCGGCGTCATGGATGCCTCCAATCTCATCAAGCCTCTGCTGGCCAATGGGGAGTTGAAATGCATTGGTTCGACGACCTATCAGGAATACCGCGGCATCTTTGAAAAAGATAGAGCCTTAGCCCGCCGTTTTCAAAAAATTGACATCACTGAACCATCTGTGGAAGAAACCTTTGAAATTCTTAAGGGCTTAAAAGGCCGTCTTGAAGAACACCATGGGGTTAAATTCTCCATTCCTGCCTTAAAGGCCGCGGCAGAACTGTCTGCCAAATACATCAATGATCGCTTTTTACCCGATAAAGCCATCGACGTCGTTGACGAAGCGGGCGCTTATCAAAATCTGTTGACAGCCAATAAGCGCCGTAAAATCATCAGCGTGACGGAAATTGAAAGCGTGGTGGCAAAAATAGCCCGAATCCCGGTTAAAAAAGTATCTGCTCGGGATAAAGACACGCTGCGTAATCTTGAGCGCGACCTTAAATTACTGGTTTATGGTCAGGACAATGCCATCACCGCCCTGGCTTCTGCCATCAAACTGGCCCGTTCTGGCTTGCGTGAACCGCAAAAACCGGTTGGGTGTTTCCTGTTTGCGGGTCCTACCGGGGTTGGTAAAACCGAAGTGACACGTCAGTTGGCGAATGTGTTGGGTATTGAGTTGCTGCGTTTTGATATGTCAGAGTACATGGAGAAGCATACGGTTTCCCGTTTGATCGGTGCCCCTCCGGGTTATGTGGGTTATGATCAGGGTGGTTTGTTAACCGAAGCAGTCACCAAAAATCCTCATTCCGTCCTGCTGCTTGATGAAATTGAAAAAGCGCATCCCGACGTCTTTAATCTGCTCCTGCAAATCATGGATCATGGTACGTTAACTGATACCAATGGTCGTCAGGCCGATTTCCGCCATGTGATTTTAGTGATGACCAGCAATGCCGGCGCCAGTGAAATCAGTCGAAATTCGATTGGTTTCTCTCTCCAGGATAACAGCAATGACGGATTGGAAGTGATTAAGCGCCAATTCAGCCCGGAGTTCAGAAACAGACTGGATGCCATTATCAATTTCGCCCCCTTGGACAACGTGACGATTGGTCTGGTGGTTGATAAGTTCATCATGGAGCTTGATGAACAGTTGAGCAATAAAGGCGTGACCTTTAAAGTCGATAAAGCGGCAAGAGAATGGTTGATTGAGCATGGTTACGATAAAGCCATGGGTGCAAGGCCAATGGCTCGTCTCATCCAGGAAAACATCAAGAAACCGCTGGCTGATGAGTTACTGTTTGGAAAATTATCCAATGGTGGCCATGTCACCTTGCAAGTGAAGGACGGTAAACTGCATTTTGACAGCCATGATTATCGTGAGGGTGTGTGCTAAAGTAAGCCCCTTATCTTAAGACAACTATTCAATATCCACAGCATTGTGGATATTTTTTTATGCTAATGGTTACCGCAACAACTCAGTTGAATTGGAGTAATTGGATTTTATGTTAAGTGTCATTATTATTGCAAAAAATGAGGCAGCCAATATCCAGCGATGCCTGGAGTCGGTGAAATGGGCTGATGAAATCATTGTTCTCGATTCAGGCAGTACGGATCAAACAGTGGAAATTGCCAAACGGTATACCGAGAACATCTACTTGACCGATTGGCAAGGATATGGCATTCAGAAGCAACGCGCCCTGTCAGTCGCCACGGGGGATTGGGTACTTAACCTCGATGCGGACGAGTCAGTCAGTGAAGGATTAAAATTTGCCATTCAGCAAGTCATGGATTTAAATGAAGCGGATGCCTACCGTATTCCCATATATATGAATTTTTATGGTAAGCCCATGCGCTACTCCTCAAGTCCTAAACGCCACATTCGCCTGTTTAAACGTGAAGGCGCCCGTTACAGCGATGACATCGTTCACGAAAAGGTGATATTGCCGCCTGAGGCGAAAGTGGAAAAATTAAAGCAAAGCATCCTTCATCATTCGTATCAGGACTTAAGCCATGCAATTGCAAAAATGAACCGGTATTCTTCTTATACGGCCAGGACTCGCCGCAAGGAAAGCAAACCCCCTTCATTTATCAGTATCCTGTTTTCTGCAGGCTGGATGTTTTTTCGTTGCCTGATTCTACAGCGCGGATTTCTGGACGGAAAGGAGGGTTATATTCTGGCCGTCCTCAATGCGGAAGGATCGTTTTACCGCGGCATCAAACAACTCTACCCCGATCGGCGCATCAGTGATTTACCCGATGTTAAAGAGGCTAAAAAAGAAGAGCAAGAATAGCGCGCTACTGTCGCAGAAAAATATATTCTCCTGTTTGACTACATGCTGTGCCTCATGCACAGCATCCATGCTCACCGTCAATAAGATGGCAAATGGATAGAGCTCCGTTTGATTGGAAAATAGTACAGCTCAGAAAGCCAGCTTCAATTGCTCCCAATAGCTATTGTACAAAGCCAGTGTTTCCTCGCCTACATCGCGCTGAAAATGGGCTCTTTTCATGGTTTCGGCATCAGGATAAACCATTCGATTATTACGAATGGCCGCGGGTAACTGAAGCCAGGCCTCCCGATTGCTGATGGCATGACCTTCTTTCAAGGCGATTTGTTCACCCACGTCAGGTTTCAGCATGTAATTAATAAAGGCATAGGCTTCGCTGGGGTGGGGTGGATTGGCAGGGATAGCCAGGCAATCCACCCAAACCACAAAGCCATCCAGGGGGTAGAAAAAGCCAATGGCTGGATTTTCTGCATGGGCTTTAAAGGCATCGCCATTCCAGGCAGAACCTAAGGACGCGTCTTCATCAATCATGATGGCCTGGATGCTGTCGCTGGCAAACAATTTAATATTAGGTACCAATTGCAGCAAATGCTGGTAAGCCGCTTCAATATGCCGGGGATCGCGGTCGTTCGGATTATATCCGAGGCTCATTAGTGCAATGGCAAAGACTTCGCGGGAATCATCAAGCAGCATTAACTGATTGCGCCATTGCGGCTGCCACAGTTCTCGCCAGTGACGGGGCGGCTGCGTGACGCGTTGTTGATTAAAGAAAATCCCTGTCGCTCCCCAAACCAGCGGCACGCTGAATTGATTGCCGTTATCGTAGTCATTATGAGAAAATTGTTCATCCACATGCCTTAAATTGGGCAAGCGTTCATGGTCAAGCCGGGTCAGCATGTTGAGCTTGCGCATGCGCTCAACGTAATAGGCAGAGGGTAGGATGACATCATAAATGCTGCTGTTGCTGGCCTTTAATTTGGCGAAGAGCGTCTCATTGCTATCGTAAGTTGAAAAATTAACTTTAATGCCAGTTTCATACTCAAACTGCTGAATGACCTTTTTGGGGATCTCACCCCCCCAGACATAGACATTAACGACCCGCTCGGCAAAGGCGATAGGGGTGAAAAAAACAGTGAGAAGGAGGACTAATCGCTTCATATTTTCTTACTCGCCAGTCGGTGAGCCACAATGACTAAAATCATGGACAATGCGAACGTAAAGGAACACAAGGCATTTAACTCCGGGGTAACGCCAGCACGCACCAGGGAATAAATGGTCAAAGGCAAGATATTGAAATCGGGGCCTGCGACAAAATAACTGATCATGACATCGTCAAACGACAAGGTAAAACACAAGAGAAAACCGCTCAATATCCCCGGCCATAACAAGGGTAGAAGAATTTTAGTCAAGGCCACGTAGCGGCTGGCCCCCAAATCCAGGGCGCTGAAATAGATATTGGGGTTAAGTGTATTGATGCGGGTATTGATGGTAATCATGACAAAAGGAATACAGAAAGTAATATGGGCAATTAACAGGCTGGTAAAACCAAGGGGGATTCGGGATACATTAAAGAAAATCAGCAAAGCAACACCCAACACCAGATCGGGTATGATAATTAACAACAGAAGCAAGGTATAAAGAAAAGTGCGATGGCGGGTTCTAAAGAGAAACAACTGCACGCAGGCTAAAAGGCTAATGGTCGTCGCAGTGGCCGCAGCGCACAAGCCTAGAATCACCGAGTTACTGAACGCAGCCCATAAACCGCGATCATGAAAGAGTTCGGTGTACCAACGTAAGGAAAACCCATGCCATTGCAGGGAAAATTTGGCGTTATTGAATGAATAAATCACCAGCACCAGAATGGGAATATAAAGCATGGCATAAACGCAAAATAAAAAAACCTGCCGAGCGAGTGATTTCAATGGGTAATCTCCTTGTTGAGCCCACGGTAGAAGACAAGGAGTAATACCAAAAGCAAGGTTAATACCACACTGGTTGCAGAACCTTGCGGCCAATTTTCTACCACCAGAAATTGATTCTGGATTAAATTGCCGAGCAGGATAGAGCGAGCACCACCCAGGACGTTGGGGATATAAAACAAAGTCATCGCCGGTAAAAAGACCAGGAGGCTGCCTGACACGATGCCGCTTGCAGTATTCGGCAAAAAGACGCGCCAAAAAATATCCCACTTGCTGGCGCCGAGGTCTTTTGCGGCCTCAATGAGACGAAAATCAAAGCGCTCCATGTTGGTAAACAGGGGCAAGACCATAAAGGGGAAGAGGTTATACACCAATCCCGATATCACAGCAAAATTAGAATAAAGCAGCGACAGAGGGGCATCGATTAGATACAGCTTAAGCAGGATGGCATTCAATACGCCCTTGAATTTGAGAATGGCTATCAGGGAATAGGTGCGTACCAGTGAACTGGTCCAGAATGGAATAATAATAAGCAGCAACAACAGGGATTGATGCCTGGATTTAATCATCAAATAACTGAAGGGGTAAGCGATCAACAGACAACACAGGGTGGTCATGAGAGCGATACCCACAGAGCGCAGGAAAATTTTTGCAAATACCGGATCAATGAGGGCTGTATAATTATCCAGAGTAAATGGCAGCGTCACCAGATGAAGACTGTCTCTGGATAAGAAGCTCGCGGCCACTACCAGGGAAAGCGGCAGGAAGCTAAATAGCAAAAGCCAACCATAAAAAAGCGTCAATGAGAGGGATTTAGTTTTCATAAGGCAATAAAACCTCCCAGCCTGGAAGCCATTCCACCCATACGGTTTCATGGAGAGCGTATTCCAGTTTATCGTCATCCTCATCAAAAAATTCCGAGGCATTGATGACGGCGCCAGATGGCAGGGCGACTTTCAGATCCACGGTGGAGCCTTTGTAGATGATGTCGAGGATTTTACCCGGCAGCATGCCACGTGATTCCGTGACCTCAGAGAGGCTCCAGACGCGGATATCTTCGGGGCGTACAATCAGATGGACTTTATCCCCGACCTGATAATGGCCGGTATTCTTGCATTCAATGTGCACACCTTCGAGAGTGGTTGTCAATTCATGGGTATCCGCCGCGATGACTGTTGCATTAAAAATATTGGCTTCGCCGATAAAGCTCGCCACGTGCAGGTTAGCCGGGGTTTCATACACTTCCCGCGGGGTGCCGACCTGCTCGATATGGCCTAAATTAAAGACCACAATGCGGTCTGACATGGACAAGGCTTCTTCCTGATCGTGAGTAACAAAAATGAAGGTCATGTTTAATGCTTTCTGAATTTGCTTCAATTCGTATTGCATGGCTTTGCGCAGGCGATAGTCGAGAGAGCTTAACGGCTCATCCAGTAACAGCACTTGCGGCCGGTTAATAATAGCCCGGGCGATGGCCACGCGCTGCTGCTGGCCGCCGCTTAACTGTTTGATATTGCGATTGGAAAACGATTCAAGCTGCACCAGGCGCAGGGCTTCAAGGACACGTGTTTCTATTTCATCCTCGGCAATGCGCTTGCAGCGGAGGGCGAACGCCACGTTTTCAAACACCGATAAATGGGGAAACAGCGCGTAACTCTGAAAAACGGTGTGGACATCCCGTTTTTGCGGGGGTAAGGCGTTGACGCATTGACCATTGATATAAATTTCACCGGCGCTAGGTTGATCAAAACCGGAAATTAAACGCAATAATGTGGTTTTCCCGCAGCCGGACGGGCCGAGCAGGGTGAGGAATTCTCCGTTATAAACAGTCAGGTTTAAGCGATCAAGGATGAGGGTACTGCCATATGATTTGCTTACATCCTTGATTTCTATCAGCGATATGGTCATGAATAATGTCGGATAAAATCGGCAATTATGAGTGCTCGTGCCGCCGTTGTCCAGGGTTTTAGACAGGGCGGCAGAGACGGCCTTTTACCAGGGTGTCACAGAAACAGTCGGTGTCGTATTGGGTTGTAACGAGCAGAGTTCTGAAATAGTACCGTCATTGCAGAGTACCACGCCCAGTTCATTGACGGTAAACACACCGCCCTGCCAGAGGCAGCAGCCGGGAAGCAATTGCAAATCCATCACCGCATGGCGAGTACAATAGCAGGAGGAATAATAACCATTATTGCACACATAGCGGCCGGCTGAGGAGTCGCAATAACTGATACCACCCATTTGTGCACAGCAGACATCGACGTTGCAATTGCGCGGGCATTGATCCTGACATGCCGCGCTGGCGTTGGGCGCGCATGAGCCGGCAAAAACAGGTGAAAAGCTTGCGGTGCATAAACAAAAAAAGAGTATTGAACTGAATAAGCGCATTGCATTCCCCAAGTTATCTTCTGTCGAGCATACCATAAGTTTCTGATGAAAAAGAAGTTATTGGGCGGGGTTTATTCGGCCTCTACGATCCAAAACCAGCAAGGGCGATTCAATATTGGATACGGTCAGAATGGAAAATACCGATGAATCACTGGGACTCTATCTCGTCTAGGGCCTGTGACAAGACAAGATGGTCTGAATTCAAATCAACCGCCTCAATTTTTTGGAAACGCTGGGCTATTTTACGGGCCGATGTGGTGACTTCGCCAACGTCATGATGGGCAAGATCAATGTGTTTGGACAGTTTATCCATGCGTTTTTCGAAGCGCTGAAAATCATCAGCCAGGGCATGCAGGTGTTTTTGAATAATATGAACCTGAGTCCGTGTGGCATCATCTTTCAACACGGCGCGCGCCGTGGTTAACACGGCCATTAAGGTACTCGGGGATACCAGCCAGACTTTCAGACGCTGCGAGAGGGCAATGACCTCAGGATAATTGGCGTGGATTTCAGCAAAAATGGCTTCAGCCGGGATGAACATCACTGCACTGTCGGTGGTTTCGCCGGGAATAATGTATTTCTCGGCAATATCCTTAATGTGTTTTTGCAAATCCTGGCGAAACTGTTGCTGTAACGGCTTGCGTTCTGTCGAAGATAACGCGTTATTCATCAGTTTTTGATAGGTTTCGAGCGGAAATTTCGCATCAATGACGAGGTGGCCTGTCGGTTCTGGCAAAAATAAAATGCAATCGGCCCGCTTTTGATTAGACAAGGTGTGCTGCATGCGGTAATGGTTGGCAGGGATCATATTGGCTATCAAGGTGGCTAATTGCACTTCGCCAAACGCGCCGCGTGCCCGCTTATCCACCAGAACATCCTGCAAACTAACAACATGGGAAGACAATTCAGTGATTTTTTTCTGTGCTTCGTCGATGATGGTCAGACGCCGAACAACATCAGTAAACGTGGTTGAGGTTTTTTCAAAGCCTTCTGTCAGTTTATGGTGAACCTGTTGGGTTAAGCTATGCAGGTGATTGCGTATTTCTTCAGTCAGTGTTTGCAGATGCGAGGTCAGAGAACCGGCATGCTGTTTAAAGCTGTGACCTATCTGCTCGCGCACGTCTGTCATGTGGCGTTGTACTGTTTCACTGATGAGGCGCTGGCTGTTTAATTGGCCTTGTGTTATTCGTTCAGCGAGAGGGGTCTGGCTGGCGTGTAATTGTTCATTAAGGGACAGATGCAGCTTGTGCAAGGCATCAATCATCAGTTGCTGGTTTTTTTCCAGAGTGTATTGATGCTGGTGCCTGAGCCCGGCTATTTTTTTAAACAGCCAGAGGATTAAAAGAAAGTGCAGGGCTGCGGCAATGGCCACACCCTGCAGAACAGTGAACTGTTGGAAAAAACTCATTCCTGTCCTATTTGTTGAAGCGGGATTAACTGGCTGTATTCATACACGGCTTTTAATTGCCCATAATCGGTCAATTGCAGGGCACCTAAGAAATAGGGCGCCTTGTATTGAGTACTCTCCTCAGGATTAAAGCTAAAATTTAATTCATTAAGGCCTGTGGCAAACCAGGCGGCGGATTGCACTGTGTCTACAGGAACGACCTTGCCCTGATCATCCGTGGCGAACAAAACCGCCTGTAGCGCATAGCGGCTGCCGGTCGCGACTTCGACCTGAGCTGTAAAGTTAAACGGTTCAGCCGGATTGTTTCGTTTGATGCTTCTGACTGCCGCGGAAGGAATGGTATAGGAAAAGGCGGTGTGTGCCTGACGCTTGACATTGCGGCCGCCCACATCGGTGTCCACTTGCGCTTCGATGTACCAGTTTTCGCCATGGAATCCTTTTTCAGAGCGCAGCATCACTTTGGCCTGATAAACGTCCCAGGATACTTTTTCCAGCGACAGGGCCCGCTGATTGCCATCGGGAGTGACCAGATTGGCGGTAATAACATCAATGGGGTAACCGACGGCATCATCCCGCAGACTGAAAGTGGCAACCAACTCATCGCCATAGTGATAGCGGGCTTTATCCGTGGAGACCGTCAGGTAAGCGTTTGAGCCCTGATCAAAGACGTGAATGATGTAGGCGTCCTGTTCATGCCCTTTGACAAGGTCGCTGGTCAGAATGAATCGACCGGAACCGAGTTCGGGTTTTAATTGCATGGCCATGATGCTTTCACCGGCAAAGGCGGAATCATTCAGGCCGTCGTCTTTGGCGAACAAGGCCGAAGCGTCTTTCAGGCCGAACACCTGATGAGTGGGCGTCTCTAAATTAAAATTCAGGTTAAGCCGGGCATCAGGTGCGGCGGGACTGACGCGAATGATTGCTCCCGGGGCCAGTGTTTGCAGCGCTACACCGCGACTCAATTGATGCAGGGTGGTTTTGATGCTGTATTTATTACTCTTCTGGGCATGCATGGTTTCATGGCCCAGGGGTAAGTGACGGGTTGGCCAATCGCTGCTTAAGACATCATGAGACAGCGACTCACACTGAGCGCACTCATAGGGATGCACGGCTTCCTGGGGTAACGTGAATGCCAGGCTTTGTCCTGCCCATAAGGCAGACATCATCAATAAAGAGGTTGCTCTCACTTTCTAACTCCTTGTGACAAGAGATCATCGCGTAATACATGCTCAAGACCAAAGCAGGAATGGCGACTTTGATTATGGCTTAAGGGGATGCTGTCCTGGGTTTTATTGATGTCAACAAACCAGAGGTCGCCGGCCAGTTTTTGAGACACGCAGTTTAAAAAACCATCTGAACATTTATCCAGATAAATTTTGGTGATTTTTAATCCCGCATTAAGGAAATAGCCATTACAATAACTGGCAGAAGAGAAGGGTGAGGCCGTCACGTCCGTACCAATCACGGTTCGGAACGAAACAGGCAGAGACAACCGTCCCGGCGTACCCAGCAACAATTCATCATTGAAGAGCGCCATATCCCCCACCCGTTGTTGCCGGACGGAATCATTACGATAGCCGAGCAGCCACCCCAGCGAGGATTCAAAAATATTGCCATCCATCACCTCATCGGCCAAGGGTGTACCGCCACTGGAGGGCGCAATGGCAATGACGTCTGAAATGCGGCGGCTTAGTTTGTAATACCGTTTATCATAGGTGGGATTGGACAGTATCCAGCGCAATACGTTAGCGCCGTTGGAGTGGGTATAGACTGTCAGTTTGCTGATTTTTTTGGTTTTAATGAAAGCCAGGAGCTGATCAGCTGTACATCCAGCGGCATCCTCGTGCCACATGTACTGGCTGTAATCGCAGGCCACAACCCAGTAATTGTCAGGATTCGGTAATGATCCGGCCATGTAGGCGATGAAGTCCTTTTTCCAATAACCGCCATCGGCATCGGTGCGATGATCATTGGTTCCATGAACAAAAGCAATACCCGGATTATCAGAAGACGAGGCGGAAAAGACGACACTTGAAAAAGCAAAGAACAACAAACAGAAAAAAAATCGTAGTAAGTCCATTTCTTAAAAGCCCTGTTTAAAAGCCAAGCGGTATCTATACCATATTCAGGAGTTTGACGGCAAGAAAAAAAGTCGCATGAACCCTTGCGTAATGTGCGTATTTTTCCGTTAGGATTAAGGTCTTTAATCCTAGGCGCTTGACTGTGCCTTACTAATAATTATGCTAGACTTTGGTTTTTATTTTCGATGAATTGATCCAATGACAGAGACGCTAAAAACTCAGGACGAGATTGTTCAAACCCTTGATGCGCTTCGTGAGAAAATCAGACAGTATGATTATCACTATTATGTGCTTGATAATCCATTGGTCCCGGACAGTGAATACGACCGTTGTTTTAAAAATTTACAGCAGTTGGAGAAAGAATATCCTCAACTGGTTACACCGGATTCACCCACGCAGCGGGTAGGCGGTCATGCCGCTGTTGCTTTTGAACCGGTTGCTCATCGCGTGCCGATGTTATCCTTAGGCAACGTGTTTACGGATGAGGAGTTGCATGCTTTTTTCAAACGGGTCGCCGACCGCCTCGCCTGTGATCCGGCGAGCCTTATCTTTACTGGGGAGTTGAAGCTCGATGGCCTGGCGGTCAACCTGACTTACGAGAACGGCCTGCTGGTGTCTGCCGCAACCCGTGGTGATGGCGCGGTGGGTGAAAACATCACCAATAACATTAAAACCATTGCGGCGGTGCCTTTGAAATTGCATAGCGCCAATCCGCCTGCGCTCGTGGAAATACGCGGGGAAGTCTTCATGCCGAAAGCCGGCTTTGAAGCGATGAACGAAAAAGCGAAACAGTTGGGAGAAAAAACCTTTGCCAATCCGCGTAATGCTGCCGCTGGCAGCCTGCGTCAGCTTAACGCGGCCATTACCGCAAGCCGTCCGCTGGACATTTATTGCTATGGCATCGGCGAATGCGAGGGCGCGTCATTACCCGACACGCATTTCGAGCAATTGCAATGGCTTAAAACCATGGGTTTTCGTGTGTCAGCCGAGAGTCAACGGCTCAAGGGTATTGAGGGTTGTCTGGATTATTACCATGCCATGGCGAAGCGCCGTGATTCATTACCATATGAGATCGATGGCGTGGTGTATAAACTGGATAGTATTCCCTTGCAGAAAAAACTGGGCTTTGTGGCGCGTGCCCCACGCTTTGCCTGCGCCCACAAATACCCCGCGCAGGAAGAAATGACCCAAATCATTGCGGTTGATTTTCAGGTTGGGCGAACCGGGGCCCTGACCCCGGTGGCTCGCCTGAAGCCTGTGATGGTTTCAGGGGTGACGGTCAGCAATGCCACCCTGCACAACATGGACGAAATCACGCGTAAGGATATTCATCTTGGCGATACGGTCATCATCCGTCGCGCCGGTGACGTGATTCCGGAGGTGGTCTCGGTGGTTATGGAAAAGCGTCCTCAGGATATCAAACCCATTGAATTGCCGCCTCATTGCCCGGTTTGCGGAGCGGATGTGGTCCGGGAGGAGGGGGAGGCTGTTGCCCGTTGCACGGGTGGTTTGTTTTGCGCCGCGCAGCTAAAACGCATGATCTGGCATTTCGCATCACGGCGTGCCATGGGCATTGATGGGCTTGGCCGCGTCATCATTGATCAATTGGTGGAAGAAAAATTGATTCATGATGTGGGCGATCTTTACAGCCTTGATGTCATGCAGGTTGCGGCCTTGCCGCGCATGGGGCTTAAATCAGCAGAAAATTTATTACAATCATTGGAGAAGAGTAAAACCACCACGTTTCGTCGTTTCCTTTATGCCTTAGGGATTCGTGAAATTGGTGAAGTCAGTGCCCAGGTTTTAGCCGATGAATTTCAGACGATTGACAACCTCAAAGCCGCGACAATGGATCAATTGCTCGCGCTTAAAGACATTGGTCCTGTTGTCGCCCACCATGTTGTGCAGTTTTTTGCCCAGGAGCATAATGTCCTGGTTATTAACAAACTGTTGACGGCAGGCATCCACTGGCCAATTGCCAGCCCCAAAACGGTGGACAGTACGCACCCCTTCTTTGGTAAAACCATGGTCTTAACCGGCACGTTAAGCAGCATGGGCCGCGAAGACGCCAAAGCCAGGCTTCAGTCTTTGGGCGCCAAAGTGGCAGGCAGCGTGTCGGCGAAAACGGATTATGTCATTGCCGGGGCTGAGGCGGGGTCCAAACTCGATAAAGCCATGGATCTTGGGGTAACTGTCTTGAATGAGCAGGAATTTCTTAACCTGCTGTCTTGACTAACGCAGCAGGTGCTCCCATCATAGTAACCGGACCATGGTCATTTTAGGGAAAGGATTCAATCACTTGGACATACGATACAAAAGCCGGCGCCTTCTTTTGTCATGTATCTTCCTGTTGTTGACGCCGCCTGTCTGGTGTCTTGTCTTGAATGACCCTTATCCGGAAAGTGAGTCCCAGGAAAAAATTTATTATTCTTCGTTTGAAGAGCAGCCTAAAACCCTTGATCCCGCGCGTTCCTATTCCAGTAATGAATACCAGTTTATCGGGCAGATTTATGAGCCGCCGCTTAAATACGACTACCTGAAACGCCCTTATGAATTAATCCCGCGAAGCGCGGCCTCCATGCCGATAGTCCGCTACCTCGATAAAAACCATAACCCATTACCGCCGAGTGAGGCCGCGGATGCGGCTTACAGCGTGTACACCATTGAGATCAAGCACGGTATTTTCTATCAACCGCATCCGGCTCTGGCCAAAGATAAAAACGGTCAGTATATGTACCTTGAGTTGCCCGCTGATTTTCTTGACGACAACGACATCAGCAAGCTGTCGGATTTCCCTGAAACTGGAACGCGGGAATTGGTGGCCGATGATTATATTTATGAAATCAAACGGCTGGCATCGCCTGCAGTGAGTTCATCCATTTACGGATTGATGAGTGAGCACATTGTCGGGTTTAAAGCGTTTGCCGCCTCATTGCCTCCGGTTAAGCGTGGGGTTTTTCTTGATTTGCGGAACTACCCGCTGGAAGGCGTCAAAAAAATCGATGATTACACTTTCGAAATAACTTTAAAGGGGCAATACCCGCAATTTTTATTCTGGTTGGCCATGCCCTTTTTTTCGCCTATCCCCTGGGAGGCGGATCAATTTTACAGTCAAGCCAATATGGATGATAAAAACCTTACTTTTGATTGGTATCCCATCGGTACGGGGCCATTCATGCTGGTCGAAAATAATCCCAATCGGCAAATGGTGCTGCAGAAAAACCCGAACTATGCGCAGGAAATATTTAACAGCGAGGGAACCGATGATGATAAAAAAGCGGGGTATTTGGCCCATGCAGGTCAACCCCTGCCGCTGATCGACAAGGCCATTTATACTCTTGAAAAAGAAACCATCCCGCGTTGGAACAAATTTTTGCAAGGCTATTATGATTTATCCGGTATTTCTGCAGATAGTTTTGATCAGGCCATTCAGATAGGTGACACCGGCGAGCCGTCGCTGACTGACAGCATGAAAGCCAAACAGATTCGGCTTACCCAGACCATCGATCCTACCATTTATTACCTGGGTTTTAACATGCGTGATCCGGTGGTTGGCGGGTCAAGCGAACGGGCGCGGAAATTGCGGCTGGCGATTTCCATCGCGGTTAATTTTGATGAGAATATCGCCATTTTTTTTAATGGTCGCGGTCAGGCCGCGCAAGGCCCCATCCCCCCGGGTATTTTTGGCTACCGTCAGGGCAAGGAAGGCATTAACCCCTATGTGTACACCTGGGACGGAAAATCACCGCAACGCCGCACCCTTGAAGAAGCCCGGGCACTGATGCGTCAGGCTGGTTATCCCGACGGGATTAATCCTGAAACCGGGCGGCATTTAATTTTGCATTACGACGTGCCAGTCGCTGGCGGGCCTGATGATAAGGCTGTACTTGACTGGATGATTAAACAATTCGCTAAAATCGGCATTGATTTAAACATTCGCGGGACCCAATACAATCGGTTTCAGGAAAAAATGCGTGATGGCAATGCCCAGATTTTTAGTTGGGGGTGGAATGCCGATTATCCGGACCCTGAAAATTTTTTATTTATGCTGTATGGCCGTAACGGCAAAGTAAAATACGGGGGGGAAAACGCGTCAAACTATGAAGATAAAGAATATGATCGTTTGTTTGACGAGATGAAAAACCGCCCCAGTGATGAGGAGCGCATGAAAATCATCGATCGCATGGTGAACATTGTCCGGCATGACGCGCCCTGGGCTTTTGGCATTAACAGTGAGACCATGACCCTGTCGCATCAGTGGATATCCCCCACCAAGCCTGGTGCATTCAATGTGGATTTGTTGAAGTATCTGGCTGTGAATGTTGCTGAACGCAACAACTATCGACGGGAGTGGAATCAGCCTGTGTTCTGGCCCTTGGGCGTATTCCTGGTCTTTTTTGTGTTGGTCTTTTTGCCCCTGCTCTTCGCTTATCAGAAAAAAGAGCAGCAAATGGCGAGGAGAATGCAGGCATGATTGCTTACTTATTCAGGCGTCTTGTCTATACAATCCCCATTTTACTTGGAATTAACCTTATTACCTTCGCCCTGTTTTTTATGGTCAATTCACCGGACGACATGGCGCGCATGCACCTCGGCCAGAAACACATCAAGCAGGAAGCCATCCAGCAATGGAAAGTCCAGCATGGTTATGATTTGCCCCTTTTTTATAATGATCAGAAACAGGGCTTTAGCCAGTTTACGGATACTTTGTTTTTTGAAAAATCCTTGCGTCTTTTTTCCTTTGATTTTGGCGTTTCCGATGAGGGCAGGGATATCAGTTACGATATTTCCCACCGCATGTGGCCAAGCCTTGCCATTGCCTTGCCGGTGTTGTTAATCGGGATGCTGGTCGACATTGTTTTTGCCATGGCCATGGCATTTTTCCGCTCCACCTACCTTGACATCAGCGGCGTGGTGCTTTGTATTATTCTCATGTCCATTTCCAGTCTTTTTTATATCATCGGCGGCCAATATCTTTTTGGCAAACTGTTAAAATGGGTGCCTATCTCAGGTTATGATGGCGGTGTTGAAAGCATTAAATTCATTGCCTTGCCTGTGATTGTGGCTGTCATTGGAGGGCTTGGCGCCGGTGCGCGGTGGTATCGCACCCTGTTTTTGGAAGAAATGAATCGCGACTATGTTAAAACCGCACGGGCAAAAGGCCTGTCGGAAATCAGAGTGTTGTTCCGCCATGTGTTAAAAAACGCCATGCTGCCGATTCTTACCGGGGTAGTGGTTATTATTCCTTCTCTGTTTATGGGAAGCCTTGTTCTTGAATCGTTTTTTGGCGTGCCGGGATTGGGCAGTTATATCATTGACGCAATCCAGCAGCAGGATTTTGCCATTGTCAGGGCCATGGTATTTTTAGGATCGATTTTATACATCATTGGTCTTATTCTGACGGATATGTCCTACACCCTGGTTGATCCACGTGTGAGGTTGGGTTGATGATAACATTATTATGGACTGATCAATGTTTTCTTGGCGTGCTGATAATTGGGGCACTGCTTACCTTATACAGCTTGCGCCGGGAGCACAACCGCCGTGCCTTTAAACAATTATTCAGGAAACCTTTATCTGTCAGTGCGGGTATTGTTTTAAGCTTTTTTTTAGTGATAGGCATACTCGATTCAATCCACCTGCGGGATAACGCCGGTCAGGGTTTGAGTGAAAACGGTAAAGCCAGTACGCTTTTGGAACGGATATTGGCCCCCCTTGGGCAAACCTATGAAAAAACCTATTCCGCACCGCTCGCCTTAAATTTATACAGCACGGAAACGGTGCTGGTTGATGGTAAAGCCCAACAGATTTACCCACGCTTGCAATACCCTGCATCAACCATTCATAACCAGAAAGAAAAAGAGCGATTCTTAAGTACGGTGCTGCTTAAAGCTGTAGGCACGGCCATGCTTGCCACAGTTTTGGTCTGGCTTGTTTTTATCGCGGGGCTTAGGTTCAAACGGCCCTGGCTGCCTCAACGGCGCCATGCTTTACCCCTGCTGGTTTTGTTTTTATGCCTTTTGGTGACTTTTGCCTGCTACTGGATTTCGCGGCATCTGCACTTGTTTGGTACGGGCAAAATTGGACAGGATATTTTTTATTACACCATTAAAAGCATACGTACCGGCTTGGTCATTGGCATACTCACCACCTTGTTCATGTTGCCCCTGGCCCTGTTGTTAGGCATTGCTGCCGGTTATTTTGGCGGGATTATCGATGATGTGATTCAGTACATCTACACAACTCTAAGCTCCATCCCCGGCGTATTGCTGATTACCGCCTCCGTGCTGTCGATGCAAACCTACATTGCTAATCATCCCGAACGGTTTGCGACGCTGCATGAAAGTGCCGATGCCCGTTTATTTGCGCTGTGTCTTATCCTTGGGGTGACCAGTTGGACCAGCCTTTGCCGCTTGTTACGGGCCGAAGCCCTGAAATTGCGGGAAATAGATTATGTGATGGCCGCCCGGGCGTTGGGGAGCAGTTCTTTCCGTATACTTCAGAAGCACCTGCTGCCCAATGTCATGCACATCGTGGTGATTACGCTGGTGCTCGATTTCAGTTTTCTGGTGCTGGCAGAAGCCGTCTTGTCTTATGTTGGCGTCGGCGTGTCGCCGATGACGATTAGCTGGGGAAATATGATTAATGGTGCACGCCTTGAGTTGGCCCGTGAACCGGTGGTGTGGTGGCCGATGCTCGCTGCCTTTGTTTTCATGTTCACTCTGGTATTGTCAAGTAATCTGTTTGCCGATGCGGTGAGGGATGCATTTGACCCGCATCAGGCTCACCTTTGATAGGTGTATGTACCAAAAAGCGGAACAGGGTATAATCGCTGGTTTGATTGTCTTAAAGGTGCATGATGCTGCGTTTTTTTAAACCAAAGCCTGAAACGGCCATGGCCCTGCTCAATTTGGGTGCGCAAAGTCTGATTCTGGGTTATGTAGCCAGTCGTTCAACCGGCCAGTCTAAAGCACCGGGGCGCGATAACGCCCCTGCTCAAGAAGAGAATCTTTCTCGACCCCGCTAAGCCTCATCCGGCATGGGCTTGTTATGGCTTTCCGGAGGTGGGGGGCGTCAGCGGTGCATCGACTGTTTCTTCTGCAGCCATGATGGCTTTGGGTTCTTTCTTCCTGTCCGGTGCGAAAAAGGGACCCTGTTGACTGACAGGGCCTGTATTCTGGCGCGGGAAGAGGTGAGTATTCATGACCTCCGCTATGCCATTAATTACACCAAAGGCGACGACGTTATATAAGCCCCCCAATCCGGCACCCCGAACCAATCGTTTGACGCCGCCTTGCTGCCACAAACTGATGAACATGTCCGTTAGAGGCGGTGTTTTCAATGTGCCTTTGTTGATCTGGCGAATTTTTTCCTGATAGACATTGTCTAAAACACTGGCAAATGGCGAAATGGCAAATCCAGAAATCAGGGAGGTCGCTGCAGTATGGGCGAATACATGGTCGTTTTTGGGAATAAAAGGATCAATGAATTCGCTGAGTGTCGTTGTAGCCGCGATGCAGGCTAAGGTAGTTGTAAAATTGCGTCCTCCCCGCGTTAGCATGCCTTCTTTGGCAAATTTCATCTTTTGACGCAACGAAAGCTCAATCTTGTCGCCCAGGGCATCAAGTATGCGTTTATTGGCATAATATTGGGTCAGAATCGTGTCAATTCCGCCCACGATGATGGTAGTGGCCAACATCTCGCCGTATTTTTTAAAGGCTGTGTTCTCATGTTCACCCATCATGTCCCCGACATGCTCATTCACTTTTTCCTTGTTGGCAATCACCATGTTTTTAAGCGCTGCCTGTTTTTGTGTCGTTAAGTAGCCTGTAAATAATTTCGTAAAAAACTGGTGGTTAGCCATCATGGGTGCATAGCCTTGTGAGCGAAAACGGGTCATTAGCACATCCATGGGGTGTAGAATGGTGGCGACGGCAACACTGGTGCCAAAAACCCGGATCACCCCTTCGACATACGGATTACGCAACAGTTCCTGTGGCGTGGCTGGCAAGAGTCTGAACGGGGATTTTTCCTTGGTGCCGCTGTCTTTTTTAATCTGGCTACTCACATCATTTGGATTAGCACTCATAATAAGCCCTCTGGTTATGGCAATCCGTTGGCCTATTGATGTTGATTTTTTATTTCCGATAAACACCATGGTAGTGCTGAAGTCTTAATTTATCCTTAAGCAAAGCATTAAAATTATGTAAATATAGAGGTGTTTCCTAACAAAAATTGTTAAAAAAGTGCTTTTTTATGGCATTGTCATGCCTGGGGCAGGATGTGATAGAATGGCCTGCTAACATGATATGAGGCTTTTCAATGAATAAATGGTTTACGGCTATACTGGTGGTGATGTTGTCGTTTGGAGTGGCTGTCAATGATGCTGCGGCTAAACGCTTTGGCGGACGCTTTATGGGCATGGGGCGGTCTAAAACATCGTTTTCTTCCCTGTTTACTAAAAAAAGCACGCAGGATTTGAAGAGCAAAGCAATAGTCAATAAACAGCGCGGTTTTTTACGTGGATTGCTTATTGGCGGTCTATTAGCCAGCCTGTTCATGGGGCATGGTTTACCCATCGCGCTGCTGTCCTGGATGATGATTGCAGGCCTGATTCTTTTTATGATGAATCTCTATCGCAAACGGCAAATGAATCGTCTCTAATGATTAGAGGCGATTTCGAAGTGACGCCCAAGAGACGAAGACTTGCTCTACCTGCATGAGTTCGGTAGAGTTCCCTGATTCCGTTTAAAAAGAAAAACAAGCATGCAATCGCGATTCGTTCATCTGCGCGTCCATACTGAATTTTCCATGATCGATGGCCTGGTCCGTATCAAACCGTTAATGAAAGCTGTGGTTGAGCGCGGTATGAACGCCGTGGCGGTTACTGATTACTGCAATTTGTTTGCGGCGGTAAAAGTGTTTACCACGGCCATCAGTCAGGGAGTAAAACCTATCATTGGCAGCGACTTGCCTTGTCATGATCCGGAAAATCCCGAGCAATTATTCTCCCTGGTTCTCCTTTGTCAGAATGAAACGGGTTACCGCAACCTAACCTGTCTAGTGTCCAAGGCTTATCAGGAGGGGCAGTATCAGGGGCAACCGCGTGTGCAGATTAACTGGTTAAACGAGTATGCCGATGGATTGATAGCCCTGTCTGGTGGTCGCGCCGGCGCCATAGGGAAAGCCCTGTTGCTTGGCGATGACGAGACAGCGGTTTCACTGGCCAGAGACTACGCACAATGGTTTCCCAACCGGTTTTATCTTGAAATCCAGCGAACGGGCCGGCCGGATGAAGCTTTGTACAATGAACGTTTAGTCAAATTGGCTGAACAATTTAATTTGCCATTGGTTGCCACGAATGATGTCCGTTTTTTAAACCAGGATGATTTTGAAGCCCATGAAGCCCGGGTGTGTATTCATGATGGGTTTACTTTAGCGGATCCCAGACGCCGTCAGGAATACCATGCGGACCAATACCTGCGTTCAGCAGATGAAATGGCAGCGCTTTTTAAAGACCTGCCGCAAGCTGTCGAAAACACGGTGCTTATTAGCCAACGCTGCACGGTCAAACTGGAGCTTGGGCATAATTACCTGCCTTCTTTTCCAATTCCAACCGGTATGACCATTGAAGATTACCTGTCGCAATTGTCGCGCCAGGGATTGGAAGAGCGTTTATTGCAAATTTTCAGGGATGAACCCCCGGAAGTCGTGTCCGCCTCGCGCCCGCCTTATGATAAACGCCTTGAAGTGGAATTGGACGTGATTAACCGCATGGGTTTCCCCGGTTATTTTCTCATTGTGGCTGACTTTATTCAGTGGGCCAAGCAAAACGGGGTACCGGTGGGCCCCGGTCGCGGCTCCGGAGCGGGGTCTCTCGTTGCTTATGCGTTGAAAATTACCGATTTGGATCCCTTGCTGTATGAGTTGTTGTTTGAGCGTTTTTTAAATCCCGAACGTGTATCCATGCCTGATTTTGATATTGATTTCTGCATGGAAGGCCGTGATCGGGTCATTGAATACGTCGCTCAGAAATACGGCCGACAAAGTGTTTCACAGATTATTACGTTTGGAACCATGGCCGCCAAAGCCGTGGTCAGGGATGTGGGCCGGGTATTGGGACATCCCTATGGTTTTGTCGATAAAATCGCCAAATTGATTCCGTTTGAAATCGGCATCACCCTGAGTAAAGCACTTGAAGACGAGGAAGAGCTTCGCCGCCGTTACGAGGATGAGGAAGATGTCAGGGAACTGATTGATTTGGCTTTAAAACTGGAAGGCATTACCCGCAATGCAGGTAAACACGCCGGTGGGGTGGTTATCGCGCCCTCGCAGCTGACAGATTTTACTGCGATCTATTGTGAACAAGGTTCGAGCCAAATTGTCAGTCAGTTTGATAAGGATGACGTGGAAGCTGTGGGTTTGGTCAAGTTTGACTTTCTTGGCCTTCGTACCCTGACCATCATTGATTGGGCTCTGGAGACAGTCAATAGCCAATATCAGCGTGAGAGTAAAACCCCGGTTGATATTGCCCTAATCCCCACAGATGATGCTAAAACTTTTGATTTACTGAAGGCCTGCCAGACAACCGCCGTATTCCAGCTGGAATCCCGCGGCATGAAAGAGTTGATTCATCGGCTGCAACCGGATTGTTTTGAAGACATCATCGCGTTGGTGGCGTTATTTCGCCCGGGTCCCTTGCAATCGGGAATGGTGGATGACTTTATCGATCGTAAGCATGGCCGTGCCAAAGTCGAATACCCGCACCCCGATCTGGAAGCCATCCTGAAACCCACTTATGGGGTCATTCTCTATCAGGAACAGGTCATGCAGATTGCTCAGGTATTAGCCAATTATACACTGGGCGGCGCCGATCTCCTGCGTCGGGCCATGGGGAAGAAAAAGCCGGAAGAAATGGCCAAGCAGCGCGCCATTTTCATTGAGGGTGCAACAGGACGCGGGGTTCCAGAAGACACAGCCGCCCATATTTTTGACTTAATGGAAAAATTTGCCGGCTACGGGTTTAACAAATCCCACTCGGCAGCCTATGCATTGGTCGCTTATCAAACGGCCTGGCTGAAAGCGCATTATCCCGCCGCGTTTATGGCCGCTGTCATGTCTTCAGACATGGACAACACCGACAAGGTGGTTACTTTTATCGATGAATGCGCCGAGATGCATCTTAAGGTATTGCCGCCCTCAATTAACCGATCCAGTTATCCCTTTACCGTGACCGATGATCAATGCATTCTTTTTGGTCTGGGGGCGATCAAAGGGGTAGGGGAATCGGCCATCACGGTCATCGTCGAAGAACGAAAGCAGGGTGGTCCTTATACCGGTTTGTTTAATTTCTGCCAACGCCTCGATTTGCGCAAAGTTAACCGGCGGGTGCTCGAAGCCCTGATTAAAAGCGGTGCACTCGATGATTTTGGGGTGGAACGCGCTGTGCTGTTTGCCTCACTTGAAAAAGCCCTGAAAATCGCAGAAAAGAAACAGCATAATTTAAACAGCGGGCAAACCGATTTATTTTCGTTGCTGGATAATGATGATGTGGAAGAGGATTACGTCCAGTTCAATCCCTGGCCGGAACTGACCCGGCTTGAAGGGGAAAAGGAAACCCTGGGCTTTTATCTGACCGGCCACCCGGTGGATCAATATGCCCGTGAGTTTAAAGGCGTGGTCACGCCCATCGTGCAGTTAAACCCGTCCACCAGTAAAAAAGCCTGGATCAGCGGCTTGGTAACCGGTATTCGCCGGATTTTAACCAAACGTGGCAAAAAACTGACAATTCTTGCGTTGGAAGATGCCTTGAAAAAACTGGATGTTGTTGTCTTTTCTGAGGTGTATGAGGCATTGCCCAACGATGTGCAAACTGGACAGATTGTGGTGGTTGAGGGAGAAATCAGCCATGATGACTACAGCGGCGGGGTGAAAATGACCGCAAGCCAGGTTTTATCGATTGATGAGGCGCGCACCCGCTTTGCACGAAGCCTTATCCTGTCCATTACCCCGAAGGATAAGCCGCTTGTTCCCTCCCTGCAATCCCTGCTTAGGGCTCATCAGGGGCATTGCGCTGTTCAGATTCACTACCAAAATGATAAGGCAACAGCGACCTTAAGTCTGGCCCCGCAGTGGCAGGCAACGCCCCATGATGAGTTGTTGAAATCCTTAAGAGACCTATTAGGTGAAAACAGAGTATGGATGAATTATTGACGTCTGCTGTGTACTAGTGGTTAAAAAAATTCCCCAACCGTTTGGCGGCTGCGCGCTGTTCAAGCCGGTGTGCAGAAGGGGCACCCCGTTTATTTAGGTTCGCTGAATAGGATGTCGGCTTGAAAAAACGTTCTGCCTGAATCAATACACTACCCAATTCGTCTTCAAGTTTTAGATGTGGGTAAATTTTTTTATAAAGCGCTGATGAATAATCCAGACCGTTTAACAGGGCTTGATGGAATTGTGAAATGGGACCCCGTAATGCGGCTATATGATCGAGAACGGGTCCTATCGCCGCATGTTTGACCAGTTTTTTAAGGGTTTGCTCAAAGGCGTCAACCATCAACAACATTGATTTTTGCAGTTCGCAGGCTTTTTGTAATCCCAGGTAAAATGACTTGTAATGGGTTTTTTTAGGCGAGTGGGCATCACGATAATTCTTCTCCTGCTGTTGATAGCGGCTGGCGATACGAAGCAGGGAATGCAGTAACTCGCTGAGTAAATAAAGCAGTTGGTTTAAGTCCTCATGCCCTAAAGCCAAGGTCAGGCGTTCGAGATTAATTTTTTCAGAATAGTGGGGGCCTAAACCGAGTAACTGCAATAAAACGGGCTCAAAGCCCATGAGTCTGGACAGGGCATTTTGCAGGTCGAGACGATATTGTAAGGTTAATTCGAGCAGGCGTCCCCGGTGCTCAAGAGGCTCCTCAGAGAGTAACGCGATGTCTTCATACGGTAACTGCTGCAGCATGCCAAGCGATGCACGAAGATTATCCTCTGCTCTGACGAGCAGGGCCTCAAGTTCAATGGCTGGCTGGTGAGTCATGCGGTTTACCTTCTGTTCTCCATTTAGTTTACCATAAAGCACGGACCTTGACTGCGAGTGGAAATTTTTCTTTTTTTGCGGGAAAGCATAGGCTAACATGATCCTATCTTGTTAAGGGATTGGGATTATGAGCAATTTTTGCCGAAAAATGATTCTTTTTGCGTTTTTACTGTCGTTTGCCGGTGCATTGTCGGCCAATGGTAACGATCAATTGTATTATCGCAATTTTTGGCATCCGGATTACCGTGGTGCCCGTCTGGATTACTGCACCATGGATGGCAGCCAATGCGGCATGGCGGTAGCGAACCGTTATTGCAAAACCATGGGTTATCTTCGCGCCAATCAGGCGATAAAGGCCAATAATCTTGGCGTCACCAAATACATCGACAGTCGCGGCCGTTGTCAGGGATGGCAATGCAACGGCTTTAAGACTATCCGTTGTGTGGGAACCGTCTCGAAAAAGCCACCCAAATTTTACCATTACTCCATGAGGCGTTTTGTTTATCCCCGTTACGATAATTTCCGCATTGACTGGTGTTATGATGGTGAAAAAGGCTGTGGCCGCCGCGTCGCGCAATCGTTTTGCCGACGTATGGGATTTTTACAGACGAAAAAATTTACCATCGAGCGCTGTGTGCCTGCGACAAAGGCGCTCGGCAATCAAAAATTATGCTTTGGCCCGCAATGCAATGCCTTTCATGAAATAACGTGTTCGCGGTAAAGAGGGTGTTTTGTTTAATTTATGACACAATGAAAAATATTCGTCATTTATTTGACAGGCTGAGGCTTGCTAACCGATACTCAACTATAACAGCTTAGACTTAAGGATAAGTGTATGAGTGAAAATGAGACTGTCCTGGTCATTGATGATCACCCGGAACGCCGCAATAAACTCAGTGTTATTGTTGAGTTTATTGGTAAGAAGGTCGTGGTGGCAGGATATCATGATGCCAAAACCCTGGCATTGGATAATGTATTAGCTGTTATTATTGCCGCGGGCAATACCGTTAGCACTTGTCTCGCCATTGTTCAGGATCTAACCAAAGCTTGTCCTCATCTTCCTTTGATTCTCATTGATTATCCGCAAGAAACCGGGGAGCCCCTGCCAAGAAACATTACTGCGATGCTGCATTTCCCATTCACGTATGCGCAGATGCTTGAAGCCTTGCACAAGTGTCAAATTATTCGTGATCGGGCCACTGAGGATTCTTTGTCTAAAAGTACGCATTCACCTTTGTTTCGAAGTCTTGTCGGTAACAGCGAATCAATCCGGCAGGTACGAAAACTTATTGAACAGGTTGCTGGCACCGAGGCCAGCGTTCTTGTACTGGGTGAGTCTGGCACGGGGAAAGAAGTGGTTGCGCGAAACATTCATGCTTTATCATCCCGGGCTGGGAAGCCATTTATTCCCATTAATTGTGGCGCAATCCCCAGCGAATTACTGGAAAGTGAACTGTTTGGCCATGAAAAAGGGGCCTTTACCGGCGCAATCACGTCCAGACAAGGGCGCTTTGAGTTGGCCAATGGCGGTACGTTATTTCTCGATGAAATAGGCGACATGCCCCTGGCCATGCAGGTGAAATTATTGAGGGTTCTGCAGGAACGCTGCTTTGAGCGGGTTGGCAGCAACCGCAGTATTGATGTCAATGTCAGAATCATCGCAGCTACTCACCGTAACCTCGATACGGCCATTCATGAAGGGAAATTCCGTGAAGATCTCTATTACCGCCTGAACGTATTCCCCATTGATATGCCGCCCTTACGTGCCCGAAAAGAGGACATTCCATTGTTGCTCAATGAATTGATTTCACGTGTAGAAGGGGAAAATCGTCCTGGTGTGCGTCTTTTACCGGCAGCGCTGGATACGCTAAGCCACTACCACTGGCCGGGTAATGTCCGTGAACTCGCCAATCTGGTGGAGCGTCTGACCATTCTGTATCCCAACGGCATCGTGGATCGTGACGACTTGCCGCGTCGTTTCAGAATGGATGAACAGACCGAACACGGTATCCTTGGAACCGAGCGTGAAACCCTGCTGGGAATAGCGTCGCCTGACCAATCAGGCAACGACGGCATTGATTTAAAAGAACATTTGGTGAAAACAGAATTGGCCATTATCAGCCAGGCTCTGGATGAATCCGACTGGGTGGTCGCTCACGCCGCCAGTTATTTGAACATGCGTCGAACGACCTTGGTAGAAAAAATGCGCAAATACGGGTTAATTCGACCCGAACGGGCTTCGTCATCCTGATTGCTCCTCAGGGAGGAGCATGGCTGCATCGCTTAGTCATTCCCCCTTGGGTGGTTCGACGGAGTCAGCAGCTTGCACCGGTGCCTTAGGCTTTTTGGGCGCAGGGGGTGGTGTGGCTGGTTCGTCCGTGACGGATTCAGCTGTTTTCGCTTTACCCACCACGATCCCATTGTCGGCGGCCGGTTTGGACTGTTGGTCTTCTGGCTCGCCTTCTTCACGTTTTTTCTTGTAATCGTCAATAATTTCGCTGACGCTTTGTTTCACATCTTTAAATAATTTGGAAGCAATTGACGTCATTTCTTTAAAATCAGGTAATTTTGATTTGAAATCGCTCATAATCTGCTCCGTGCATGCCTGTTATTAGTTAATTATATACCCATTTGAAAAGACCGGTTTGTTTCTCATGCAAAGGGGTGAAATAGTTGGGCGGCAGGACGTAAAATCCGATCGGCCAACGATGGCTTCTGATGCGAAACCAGTTTAAAGACCTTGTAATCGGTCATTTTATCCATCAAATATTCATCACTGGTTTTAAGGCTATCGACCAGACGCAGGTCAAAAGCATCTTTCGCGAGCCAGTGTTCTCCAGTTGCGACTTTATCAATGTCGAGTTGCTGACGGTTCTGCAGGACATAATGACGGAAGGCTTGATGAATTTCCTCCAGATCCTCCTGAAATTTCTGCCGGCCTTTCTCCGTGTTTTCGCCAAACATCGTCAAGGTGCGCTTATATTCGCCCGCGGTTATCATTTCAAAATCAATATTATGCTTTTTCAACCAGCGGTTAAAATTGGGTAATTGGCCAACGACGCCAATGGAGCCAATGATGGCGAAAGGCGCTGCAATGATGCGGTGGGCGACACAGGCCATTAAATACCCGCCGCTGGCTGCAATTTTATCGATGGCGACTGTCAGGTTGATGTTTTTATCACGAATGCGTTGCAATTGTGACGCCGCAAGCCCGTAGCCATTGACGACGCCGCCGGGGCTTTCAAGACGAACGAGTACTTCATCGTCTTCACCGGCAACACTTAATATCGCATTGACAACCTCGCGCAGTGACTCGGTTTGAGAAGCCTTGATATCACCATGAAAATCAAGCACAAATAAGGTGGGTTTGTCTTTATTGCCGAGTTTTTCCTTTTTCTTTTTCTTTGGTTTTTTCTCTTTAATGTCTTTGATTTCGTGATTCATGTGCCGTTTAAGCGCATTAAACTCTTTGTTTAGGGAGACCACCTCGAGTTTGGGCCGTTTGTTGCGGCCAAGCGCCAATATGCCTGCCGTGGCCAGCAATATGGCGACGACCAAGGTGATGCTTTTGAGAAGAAATAAACCGTATTCAGACAAAAATTCCATCGTTTACCCTTTAAACTGGATGAAAAAACAGAATTATTACTGGGGAAATGTTTTGGTGCAAGTTTGTTATGGGAATACTTGCGGCAAGACGCAATTCCCGTTAGTCTGCCGTTTTGACTATTCAGATCCTCGCTTATGCTTGAAGTGAACAATCTGGCATTTGACTACGACTACTATCCTGTCTTAAGCGGTGTGCAATGGGTCCTTGCAAAAGGGGAGTTATTGCATCTGCGCGGTGGCAATGGGGCGGGTAAAACAACCCTGTTGCGTCTTTTAGCCGGTCTGATTGAGCCATTAAGCGGTGAAATCCGCTTTCAGGGGCAGCCCATTGAAGACAACAAAGCGGCCTACCAGCAAGCCCTTTGTTATGTAGGCCATAAACCGGGCCTCTGCGCCGCGTTAACCGTCCGTGAAAATTGCCTGTTTGATCCCCATTGGCCGCGTGCCCAGACGCCTTTGATGGATTTGCTCAATCAATATGGTTTGCACCATTTAGCCGACCAGCTTTGCATGCATCTGTCGGCAGGCCAACGGCACCGGGTCAGTTTGTTACGGCTGGCCATGACTGACGCGCCCCTCTGGCTGCTTGATGAGCCCCTGGTCGCGCTTGATGATAACGCGATGGATTTGTTGGTTCACTTAATGAATAATCATTTGCAGAACGGCGGCATGATCGTCCTGACATCTCATCAGGAATTGCCCTCTTTTTTAAAAAAGGCTCAGGAGTACTGCCTGTGACAGATGCCATACGGCTATTTAAAAGGCAATTTCACCGTGAATGGCTCGTACACCTGCGCCAGCCACGCACCCTGCTGCATACGACGCTTTTCTTCCTGATGATCACGGTTTTTTTCCCCTTGACGGTCACGCCACTGCCCGCATTTTTGCAGCAATTGGCGCCGGGATTGATTTGGACGGCTATGTTATTGGCCTTTCTGTTGGCCTCAGAGAAGTTTTTTCAGCAGGATTATGACGATGGGGTCATCGAACAGTGGTTGATTTCCGCTCAGGATTTGCCCGTTATGGTCGCGGCCAAAGTGAGTGTTCATTGGCTCCTTCATTTAATTCCCATGCTGATGTTATGTCCGTTGCTGGCGATCCTTTTTTCTTTTCATTTCTCAGAAACCCTGGTACTGGCCTTGAGTCTGATTGCCGGAACGCCGGTGATTATTTTTCTATGCGCCTTAGCCGCGGCGTTCAGTACTGGACTTAAGCAAAAAGGGATACTGATTGCCTTAATTCTGTTGCCTCTCGCTCTCCCGGTGATGATTTTTGGCAGTGCTGCCCTTCAGGCAGCCATTCATGGGTTGAACGCCAGTGGTTACCTTGCATTATTGCTGGCTTTCTCGCTGTTGGCGTGTCTTTTTCTGCCCCTTGCCATTAGTGCCATTCTTCGCATTACGCTCAGCGATTAGCGGTGGATAACGTCTAGAGAGTTAATATTCAAATATTCGGCTTACGAAACATTGTTGCGTGCGCGTGGAGCAATAATAAATCAATATGTCCTTAATATGCCCTTAAGCTTGTTCTGATATAGTTTGGCGACGAAAAGTTGACTTTTTGGTCTGGCCGAGCAGAGATAGAGCATGTTGTTGCAAAAAGTATTGAAACGAATCCTTGAATTGGAAGAAATTAAAAAGGATCTTATTGAAAGGAAAAACGTACTCGATGCCCATCGGCATCATCTACTTACCCAGTTGAATTCAACGGGCGTGTCGCTTACTGAGTTCGATGATTATCGCCGGCGATACATGCTTTTTCTTAAAGAAGAGTCGACCGTCGAACAAGAATACCAATCCATGCAGATCATGGCGCAGGTATTAAACCCAAAGGCCCCTGCATTTGAGCGTTTGATCATCGGCGCTGGCGTAGCAGGAACATTACTTTTTCAAGAGTTCTCTCCTGAGTACCGTTCTAAAAATCTGGCTCATCCTCATTTACCCAATATTCTGGTTCTTAATGATCCCGCTAACCTCAATACCTGGCCAAAGGAGGGTTCACGGGTCATGGGCCAGCCAGCCAGTGTACAAACCCCGACGGGTTTCCCACATCATTCGACTGATTTTGATTTAAAGCATGGAAATGATTCAACCAATCCTTACAATTACGTGCTGGCTAAAGATTTCCATAGTGCGCTGGTTGCGACCCAGGTTGAACTGAACATGCCTGTTTTGCAGGCTGAAGCCAGGAGCATTGAAAAACGGGAAGAGCATCTTGCCGACTGGTTATGGGACGGTTATGAATACCGTTTGAGCGTGGTTTGTAAGCTGGATAATGAAACCCAGATGGTGCACCTGTATACGCATCATATTGATATTTGCGCGGGATTAGGTCCTTCCCGTAAACTGACCGATACTCAGATTTCTCCGGTCCTCGCAGAAAAACTCGTCAAGAGACAAAGCCTGATTTACGCGCAGGATGGCGATGTGAGTCTCAAAGGGGATGTGCTTTTATACGGCGGCTCGGCCATTAACGCGGCCTGGGCTACTGAAATCTTCGCGCGTTCAGGTGAGACAGACGGTGTAAAAATCAAAAAACTCGTCTCACGCAATCGTAAAGGTCTGGATGACATCAGTACCTTAAGCCGCTTTATCAGTGAGGCCTGCGAAAAGCGCCTTGAACTGGCCGTTGGCGAATTAGCCCATGTACGGGAGTTAGACGATGGCCGTTTGGCTGTCTCGTTTAAAGCCCGGGAATGCGATCCTTATCAGGGAATGAGGGAGGGTGAGGAAATTATCTGCGATAAGCTGGTTGTTGCTATCGGCCAGGTTAATCCTGAAATCACTGAGGGGTTAAGCCATTTCAAGCAGTGCGTCTATAAAACCCATTTAGATACGAAACCCATTCCGTTGGGGACTTATTCACCAGACCACCGTATTTTTGTATGGGGTGCTGCAGGAACGTTGGGTATTGGTTTGGGCGCTACTGAAAAAGAAATTTTCATCAAACAGATACAAGATCATGCCAACAGTTTCCCTTATGAATCCATGGCCTTGGGCGGCATTTTTCGCGTATCCTGGGTCATCCCTCAGATGTGTAAACACCTCAGCAATCTTGGCTTGTTTCCATCCACCCCCGGGTATGATTCCAGAAAATTTCTGTGTCCTGATATCAACCAGGCCACTATTGAAGATTTAGAGGCATTAATCGCGAGCGAAAATCCCGTTGTTCGACGCAAAAGCGCCGAGACCATCATCAAACTGCGTTGCGCGGTCATGCCAAATGACATCAAAGACGCGCCCGGTATCCAAAGCATGACGCAATTAGAAACCATTCTTGCTCCGGAACTACTGGTCCATGTTCGCCGCGTCTATTTTCCTTTTGAATCAGAGGTTGGGCTTCAAAAGCAGGCGGCGAAGATAAAGAAGATAAAAATGTCAGCTAATCGCCACGGCCTATTTACAGCGTCGAAACCGTCTGTTGATGAATTTGATGAGTCCATCGCCAGAATGAATGCTTTGACCGATAGGTCGGATATTCAATTGCCGGTTATTGATTCACCAAAGAATCCAGAAGAGAAGGAAGACAGCGTCGAGTTGATTGATATGGAACAACGATTATCAATTTACAGCTGAGCAGGCATGGGGCTGAATTTTGTTCCAATTCGTTAATTGATTAGGTAAATTAGACGACTTAAACCGGCTTTAGGAGAACCCTTTTGGATTTGACAACGCTGTCTTACGAAGACAGAACGGCTATAGAGGAATTGAATGAATTCATCAAGACCCTGGAAAGCCGCACCAAAGATGGGCAACTCCTGTTTACCCTGGGTGATGATCAACAAACTCAACTGCTTATTCTGATCAAGGGCATCAGCCTCGCTACATTAATCAGGCTGGCAATGGAAGACAGCCGGGTCGATGCCCTTTGCAAACAGGCTTCGTTGGAACCTTATTGGAACGAGCGCTGGCGATTAAGTGGTCGAAATCCGTCTGAACTGGCAAAAAAAAATAATCAGCCGGTTCATGAATACCTGCCGCAACCGACCCTTGCAACCTTCCAACTGCTGCAAGGAATTTTTCTATACAGCCAATACAAAGTCGCTGGTGATGACAATCTGATTTATTTGTCTAAAGCCGCCGAAGCGGGTTACTTCCCTGCGTTGAATAGTTTGGTAACCGATTGCCTGACGCAACCGGATTTGCACCATAAAGCTCTGGTGTATGCAAATATAGCCGCTGATCTTCACTGGACTCCCGGTTATCTGCTTTTAGCTGTGGTTGAGCTGAAACTGGAGCAATATGACAAGGCGCTGCTTCATTTGATTATTGCTGAGAAACTGTTACCGTATTCAGAATCCATGATTAATAATGCTTATCAGGGGCAAGCATTGGAAGCGATTGCACAAGGACTGATGCAGTCACTGGGTGTTCGTGACTGGATGGAGGCCAAAGTAAAGCTCGCCCAATTAAGCCATCTCCCACTGGCTTTTGTGACCACTCGCCTCTATACGCAGGCTGACCGTCTGGTAGAAATGATAAGGGCGACGGTGAATGGCACAAAAGAGCCAGATGAAGCGAAAGCTAACGATTCATTCAATCCTGGTTTTTAGTTAATCTCGCGCATTGGTTGTCGCATCTTGCCAAGGCATGATAAAATCGGCCTTTTTTGAGTCCCGATCCCTTATGTGGAAATTTCTCTACCAGATGGCTTCGCCCAGAAATTTTTACCAGCTGACGCAACGCTGGCTTCCTTTATTGGGTGTCAGTGTGTGGGTGACTTTACTGCCAGGTCTTGTCTGGGGGCTTTTTTTTGCACCGCCTGATTACCAGCAGGGTGACGCATTTCGCATTATTTACGTCCATGTTCCAGCGGCTTTTTTATCCATGTCCTTGTATGCCTGGATGGCTTTTCTTGCGGTGCTGCTCCTTGTCTGGCGAATTAAACTGGCTGGTTTAATGCTCTCTGTGGTGGCGCAACTCGGGGCGGTCATGGCTTTTTTAGCCTTAGCCACGGGCAGTATCTGGGGAAAGCCCATGTGGGGTGCCTGGTGGGTGTGGGATGCCCGATTGACCTCAGAACTCATTCTGCTCTTGCTTTATATCGCCATTCTGGCCATACGCTCGGCATTCACTGATTCGGAACGCGGCGATCGGGTTATTGCCATACTGACCCTGGTGGGTCTTGTTGATTTGCCCATTATTCACTATTCGGTTTACTGGTGGAATACCCTTCACCAGGGGGCGACGCTGACTGTTTTTGCCAAGCCTAAAATTGCAGCGCCGATGTTATATCCCTTGCTGCTTTCACTGCTTGGTTTCGCCTTGTATGCCTTATGGATTATTTTGCATAAAGCCCGCAATGAATTGTTACTGCGCGAACGGCGGCAGCAATGGGTCAAAGAATTTGTGGAGGAAGGACGATGAACGGGTTGGCGATGGGAAAGTATGCCCTATACATCTGGCCGGCTTATGGTCTGGTCTGTGCGGTTTTAGCCTTGTTGCTGCTGGACATCAAACGGCAGCAGAAGCGCACGCGAAACAAATTGCACCAATGGTTTAAGCGGCAATGACCATGCATCCAGCCCGTCAGAGAAAATTGGTTTTAATTGTAAGCATGCTCGCAGCATTAACGCTGGTTACCGCGCTGATAATGTATGCTCTACGGCAAAATATCAGCTTGTTTTATACCCCCTCGCAAATGGCGGCGGGCAAAATAACCACAGGGCAAAGGGTACGTATTGGCGGTATGGTGGTAAAGGGGAGTATTGTGCGCGGCAGCCAGGACTTATCGGTACGCTTTAAGCTCACTGATTTTAATGAAGAAATTGAAATCAGCTACCGCGGGATATTGCCGGATTTGTTCCGTGAGGGGCAGGGGATAGTGGCTTTAGGGGAGGTGCTCGATAAGCGCCATTTTAATGCCGCGGAGGTGCTTGCCAAACACGATGCCAATTACATGCCGCCGGAAGTCAAGGCCGCTTTGGCTCTTCAGGGGAAAAAATGATAGCCGAACTTGGTGTGTTTTCTTTGGTTTTGGCCCTGCTGTTTGCCGTGTTACTGGCTGTTATTCCAACAGCGGGGCTGCTTCGCTCGCAGAAAAGCTGGATTATTGCGGCGCCGGCTTTAGCGGCGGGGCAGTTTGTTTTTATCGCTTTGGCCTATCTTGCCTTAACCGCCTGTTTCTTGCGGGATGACTTTACTGTCATTTATGTCTTGAGTAATTCCAGTGTTCATTTACCCTGGTTTTACAAACTCTGTGCAGTCTGGGGTGGGCATGAAGGATCGATGTTGCTCTGGGTGGCTATCCTCAGCCTGTGGATGATGGGTGTCAGCTTTTTCAGCAAAAGCCTGGATGAGGCAATCCGCACACGGGTACTGGTCGTTCTGGGGCTCATCAGTATCGGTTTTATTCTTTTTTTATTGAGTACGTCCAATCCGTTTGTGCGCCAGTTTCAACTGTTAACGACACCAGGACGGGATTTAAATCCTTTGCTGCAGGATCCGGGTTTCCTCTTCCATCCACCCATGCTGTATATGGGCTATGTCGGTTTTTCCGTGGCGTTTGCCTTTGCGATTGCCGCCCTCTGGCTGGGGCGGGTTGAATCATCCTGGGCTAAATGGACAAGACCCTGGACTTTAGCGGCCTGGTGTTGTTTAACCGCCGGCATTACCTTGGGCAGCTGGTGGGCTTATCGCGAGCTCGGCTGGGGCGGTTGGTGGTTCTGGGATCCGGTAGAAAATGCATCCTTCATGCCCTGGCTGGTGGGTACGGCACTGATTCATTCTCTGGCTGTCAGTGAAAAAAGGCAGCAATTTATTGCCTGGACTTTATTATTATCCATCACGGCGTTTTCGTTAAGTCTCGTGGGGACCTTTCTCGTACGCTCCGGGGTGCTAACGTCCGTTCATGCCTTTGCTGTTGATCCACAGCGCGGCCTTTTTATCCTGTGTTTCCTGTTGACTGTGATTGGTGGTTCCCTGTTATTGTTCGCGTTTCGCGCACAAGGCCTCACCCGTCAGAATAATCCCGCCCTGGTTTCAAAAGAGAGCGCCTTGCTGTTAAACAATGTTTTTCTTGTTGTTATTATGTTAACTGTTTTGATGGGAACCATTTACCCCTTGTTAATCGATGGCCTTGGGCTTGGCAAGCTGTCGGTAGGCGCGCCCTATTTTAACACGGTTTTTGTCCCGCTGATGATCCCTTTGCTGCTTCTGATGGGGTTGGGGATTCACTTGCGATGGCAACAAGACAGGCTGCAATCGGTTTTAAGCCACCTGAAAAGCCTTGTTGGCTTGAGTGTTCTGCTTCCTGTCGTGATTCTTTCTTTTGTCAACCAACCAATCAATGGCTATAGCCTGCTTGGGCTCATGCTCGCTCTGTGGATTGTATTGAGTACTGGCAAACTGGTTTACATCCGGGGCATGGAGCGTGGTTTTAAGGCTTTAAGTCAGGCTTTTTGGGGTATGGTGCTAGCCCACGTTGGTGTGGCTGCGGCAGTCATTGGGGTCGCCATTTCCAGCGGTTATGGCATTCAGGATGATGTTAAACTGGCGCCGGGCCAGGAGGCGAAAATCGCAGACTATCGCGTTCGCTTCCTCAGTGAACACCCGTTAAACGGCCCTAATTATCAGGGGACCCGCGCCCGGTTTGAAATCAGCAGGGGTTCCCGGGTGCACGTGATTTATCCTGAAAAACGTATTTATACTATCGGCCAAATGGCTATGACGGAATCAGCCATCGACGTCAATCCATTTCGCGATATTTACGTGGCCTTGGGTGAGCCTGTGGATGAGACAGCCTGGTCTGTGCGCTTGTATTTTAAGCCCTTTATCCGTTGGATCTGGGGTGGTGGGTTTCTGATTTTGGCGGGCGGTTTACTGGCCTTGGCGGATCGTCGTTATTACCGTCAACGACAACCTGTCCCCGCGAAGTTAGCGATGAGGCAGGTATGAAGAAAATAATGAATTGGCGCCTGCTGCCCTTTGGAGTTTTTATTGTCCTGGTGTTATTTTTCTGGCGGGGATTGTCGCTTGAACCTCAAAAACTGCCCTCCAGCCAGCTTGGGCGTCCACTACCAACCTTTAAAGTGCCTGTTCTTGGGCATGAGGAAGAAACCATGACATCAGGCAATTTGCGGGGACAGGTGATCTTGCTCAATGTCTGGGCCAGCTGGTGTGCTGCTTGTGTTGAAGAACAGGTTTTTTTATTGCAGTTGGCAAAAGAGGGCATGCCTTTGTATGGTCTTAACTACAAGGATAATACCGGCGAGGCTTTGAAATGGTTGGCTGAATGGGGAAATCCCTATCGCCTGGTCGGTGAAGACACCCAGGGCAGGGTGGCCATCGATTTAGGGGTGTATGGTGCACCGGAAACCTTTCTTATCGACAGCCAGGGTGTTATTCAGTATCGTCATGCCGGCGTTCTGAATGAAGACAGTTGGAAAAAAGAATTCCTGCCACGCATTGAACAATTGAAAAGACAATCATGAATAAATGGCTTGCATACGTTTTCATACTAATGATCTGTTTGTCAGGGAGTGCTCAGGCGAATAGCTTTTATCCTTTTGATTCATCCCGACAGGAAGCCCAATTTAACCACCTGTTAAAAGAGTTGCGCTGCCTTGTTTGCCAAAATCAGGATTTGGCGGATTCCAATGCGGATCTCGCCAAAGATTTACGGGCACAGGTTTACGATCTGGTCAGGGAAGGAAAGAGCGACAGTGAGATTATTCAATACCTCACTGACCGTTATGGTGACTTTATCCTGTTTAATCCTCCGGTAAAATGGGTCACGGCGTTATTGTGGTTTGGTCCCATTCTGTTTTTAGTATTGGGCTTACTGGTTTTTTGGCGCACATGTCTAAAGCGGGTTGCACATGAATGAAAATTGGCTTTTATTGAGTTTTGCCGCTTTGATCCTGTTGGCTTTGCTGCTGCTTTCCTTTGGTTTACGGGGAACAAAAAAATCGCTGCTGGTTCTTATCCCCTTTTTTGTTGTTGCCGGATGCGGCGGTTATTGGTATTGGGGAAGTTGGCAGACTTTGCATGATTTTTCACGGCAGCAGGCCCGCATGCAGGATGTAAAGAAGGTACTCGCGACGATTAAAGACCCCAAGGATTTAATCACGCGTTTGCGGCAGCGTTTGGATAATACGCCGGCCAGTTCTCGCGGATGGTATCTATTGGGTAGACTCTATCTCAGTCAAAATGAATTGCAGCAAGCCAAAACGTCATTTAAAAAGGCCATTACCCTTAATCCTGAGAATGACACAGCAAGAGTCAGTTATGTTCAGGTTCTTTTGTTGCTCAACCATCAGCAATTTAATGATGACATGACGGCGCAATTGCACCTGTTGCTGAAAAAAAATCCAGAACAACCGGATGCCTTGGCGATGCTTGCCGCTAAAGCCTATCAGGAAAAGGCGTTTGGCGACGCCATCGTGTATTGGCAACAATTGTTAAAAATGGTTCCAGGCAATTCGGAGACTGCTCAGGGTTTACGCAAAGCCATTGCTAAAGCACAACAACAATTATAGAGTGATAAATCGTATTTAATTTGGCATTTATCGTCTATTCTGTATGAGTAATTGGTTATGGTTTTCAAGGAGGAAACATGACAAACCGTGTTTATCAAATTGTTGAATTGGTGGGAACTTCGGAAGAAGGTATTGAGGAAGCGATTAATAATGCCATTGCGCAGGCGGCAAAAATTCACGGCAAGCTGGATTGGTATGAGGTATTGCAAACCCGTGGTTTTATCGAGGGAAATCAAAGCAAATATTACCAGGTCCATTTGAAAATAGGCTGCCACGCCCATTAATGCCCAACCCGAAAGTGCTCTCCCTGGGGGGACTCTGAACCCTAATGTACCTTCTGTGCGGTTAATCCCATAGATTCCCGCCTGCGCGGGAAAGACTGCTTATTCGTGGAAGGCAGGCTGTTCTTTGGAAGGCGGTTTGTTCTTTGGAAGGCGGTTTGTTCTTTGGAAGGCGGTTTGTTCTTTGGAAGGCGGTTTGTTCTTTGGAAGGCAGGTTGTTCTTTGGAAGGCAGGTTGTTTTTTGGAAGGCAGGTTGTGCCTTGGAAGACAGTTTATTTCGCACAAAATTGCTTTGTGAGCAAGACAGGTTTCGGGGACAGGCTTTGTTTCATTGAGTTTTTTTGCCCATTGTGTCTTCACGGTTGGTCTTCAACATTTTCTGCTGTCCTCATATCTGTCATCCCCCGCGCAGGCGGGGGATCCATTCCTTTTGCGGAACTAACAGGTCATGTGAATCTCCGTTTTATTCTTGTCGGCTGTTTTGATTGACGATGAGTTAATTTTGAAGAGGCAAAGTTTAGCCAGCGTCGGAATGGTGTCTTTAGCATGCAGTAGTGCGCGGCGATGCATTTCGGTGGTTTCAACGGCTTGTCTTGCCTCGAGAGGATGGCTGCCGGGGCCTGTCAGATTAAACCGTTGGGGCGTGTGAGCGCCGTCCAGCAGTACATGTTGAAAGCCTGGATCGTAAGACTTTATATCAGGCAAAATACCCAGTTTATTGGCCAGTGACGTTAAAAACTCAATCTCATCCCGCTTAGCCGGTGTCTTCTCTATTTCCTTAAGCAGGGTTTCTGCATCAGGGAGTGAATAGTTGCCGCTGAATACCCGACATGCCAATCGGGCCTGTAATTCCGCAATCGGGAATACCGCTCCACGGGCGCCCTCATACATGGCGATAACGGCTAGCGAGTCTGATAAAAGGGTGTCTTCGTATAAATTCGGTAGAGTACGGAGGTGTTCAGGCAGGAAAAATAGTTGCCGCTGATAACCTGTACAGAAAATGACATGATCGAATGCATGAAACTGGTCATTGCACAGTTGTACGCCTTTCTCGGTAAAATAGTCTATCTCACCTTTCGCGAAAATGATTTTTTCTTGGCGGCATAACTTAAAATAATCTTCAACAATGGTAAATTTCATAGGTGACGAGTCTGTCATTTGCCATTCGGGGAAGTCTTGCTGTTCCTGGCAGTGTTTCTGTAAGAATTTAACTTCTTCCTCAGGCGATTTTGGTAATCGACTGTTGTTATAAGTTTTTAATAAATCCCGGGGTAACCAGGGACCCTGATGATTGGGTTCGGCAGAACGGTAACGCTGAACACACCAATGCTCTTTGCGAAAATGATGAGTTGTCAATGAGGCCACAGGGGCTAACTCTTCAACGATGGCTGTACCACTGAAAGAGTTACCGACGACCAGTACTTTTTTCCCGGCAAAGGGTTTTGGACCCTGGTAATGGGCACTATGGCTCATCTTGTCTCGAATACTATCCAGTCCTTTAAATTCGGGAATATAGGGATGAGTGAATTTACTGCTGGCTACAATAACGGCATCAAATAATTTTTCCTTGCAAACCGATGTGCCTTTTTCCTGCCAGCGAATCAGCCATTGATTTTCCTCGCGCTTGACCTCCACGACTTTCGATTCAAATTGAATACAAGGCAGAAGCTTAAATTGTTTCGCATAGGCTAAGAGATAAGCGTATTGCTCTTCGGTAGTGGGGAAATCCGGGGTGCCTGACGGCCAGGGAAAATCAGAAAAACTGCCTGTATGCCGCGAAATATTGACTTTCATGCCGGGCCAGGCAGTACCCTGTTGATGGGTGCTGCGTTGTGCTTCTCCCCACACACCGCCAATCCCCCTGGAGAGTTCAAACGCCGTAGGGATCAACCCTTCTGCCAATGCCGCTTTGATGGCCGTGAGGCCGGAAGGCCCGGCGCCGATAATTGCTATTTCCTTGCCCATGTGTCCTCAATAATTAATTGGGAGAGAAACCCGGATTAGAATCCGACAATACCATCTCAGGTTCTACTGATTTTTCAACGCTTGTATCAACCTTTTTGCCATCGTTGCTCGATTTATAAAACGTAACGTGCTTCGCATCCGACAGGACAGTTTTGGACGGCTCCAGAGCCTTGCCCTGATTGAACTGCTTGGAAAGTTGGTGCAGATCCTTTTTCAACTGGTTAATGCGGACAGAGGATTCCACCAACTCCTTGCATTTCACCGAAAATGGATAATAGGCATAACGGCATTTTTTACCCTGATAGGGAGTGGGCGAGTGAATAGAATCCCGCGTGGTGGGGATAATGGCATTTTGATTTAACCAGGTTTTGAGGGAGTTGTAGTCAGTTATCTTGGTGGAACCTGGCACTGCGTGCCATTTGTCATGGTCAAGGTATTCTTTTACAAACAGCACAGGGCGTTCGAGTTCCATTTTTTCGAATAATTCATCTTCAAGCGCCGGGGTTTTCTTTTGATCCATAGCCTCCGCAACTTCAGATAAATTTTTAGCCAATTGGTAATGGCGTTCTAACTCGGCTTTAAGCTTCTCTGCCTGCTCATGAAAATGAACCAGGGTTGTGGCTTGTTTTAGCGCATCCGGTTGAATGGTGTTTGTGGCTTCCTGAAGTAAGTCCCGCATTTCATGGACATCGGGAAGATTAGATTCAATGGCATCATGTTCCTGTTGGAGCTCATCGAGATCAATTGTTTGCGGATCATGAGGATGAGAATTATTGGCGGGGATAACAAGCCGGTGAATAAGGACCAGCAGGGACTGACCGGTTGATGAAAAATAACCGATAGGTTGAGCAAAATTCTCAAATATACCTGCCCATCCATCATAGAGTGCAGCGCCAAAGCCCTCAAAAAATACTTTAAGTGCATCACCAATAGCCAAGCCTATACAATAAAGGGACACAATGGGGACAGCGCAGACACTGACAAACAAGGCGAATGGTGCAAGCAGTACGCCAAAGATCATGGCCAATGTAGAATTGACACCCAGAATATTGAGTGAAAAGCCTAGAAGGACAGGTGACATCACCACAAAAGCAATGGTTAATCCTACAAAACCTAAAGCCACAAAGAATTGAACCAATAAATATTTAATTAATAACAAGAAGGGGCCGAGCAGGAAAGCGGATGCGTGGTTTAAAAATTTGAGCATGATAGAACCTTAGCCAGAATCTGACAGCAGGCCTATCCTACCGCTGGGCAACCCGTTAGGCAAGCGCATTGTGCTCATTCAGTAGTCCAAGAAATTGCTGACCGTAGCGTTCGAGTTTGTATTGTCCGACCCCGGTAATATTACGAAGTTGCATTAAGGTGGCTGGTTTTTTATCCACCATCTCCTGCAGCGTCATGTCACTAAAAATCATAAACGGTGGTTTATCCTCTTCCTGTGCGAGTTCGCGCCGTAATTGACGCAGTTTTTCAAATAAGGGGTCATTCAGGCATGTCACCGCTTTTTTGCCGGATTTAGGCGCAGGTAAATCTTTGGCTGGCAAGGTCAGGGAAACCCGTTCTTCCCCACGCAATACCGGAATGGCTTTTTGCGTAAGGCGCAGCACGTTGAATTGGCTGATGTCCTGATAACAATAACCCCTGTGAATCAGCTGCCAGGCGAGATGCTTCCAGTAGTGTGCTGAGCGGTCGCGGCCTATACCAAAGGTGCTCAACTGGTCATGATGAGCCGTTTTGATTTTTTCAGAAGTCACCCCGCGCAGGACCTCAATGGTGTAACTCATGCCATAACCCTGCCGCAGGCGATAAATACAGGACAATAATTTTTGGGCCTCTTCAGTCGCCTCTTCAATGCGGGGCGGATGATCACAGACATCGCAGTAATTGCAGCTGGCCGGGGTGCTCTCATCAAAATAGTTTAAGAGAATCTGGCGTCGGCAATGGGCCGCTTCTGCAAAGGCCAGCATGTGATTTAGTTTGGCGCTATCAACGCGTTGCTGCCCCTCATTGTCTGAGGCGGCAATCCAGGCGCGAAGCCTTGCGCTGTCTGCCGGGTCAAACAGTAGTAAAGCCTGAGCCGGCAAACCATCCCGGCCGGCGCGCCCTGTCTCCTGGTAATAACTTTCAATGCTCTTCGGCAGGTCATAATGAACGACAAACCGCACATTGGGTTTGTCAATGCCCATGCCGAAAGCAATGGTGGCAACGACGATATCAATCTCGTCATGCCTGAAAAGCGTCTGAACCTGGCGGCGTTCTTCATGACTTAATCCGGCGTGGTAAGCACGTGCCCGTAATCCTTCGTCTTTCAATTTTTCAGCCAGGCGTTCTACGCCATTGCGGGTGCTGCAGTAAATAATGCCGGCCTTCTCGGCTTGGCTGTTTAAAAATTGTAGCAATTGCCGACCGGGATTATTCTTTAAAAGCACGCGATAATGAATATTGGGGCGATTAAACGAGGCAACGTAGCATGTCGGAGCGTAATTGAGGCGGGCGATGATATCGGTACGGGTTTGTTGATCGGCGGTGGCTGTTAAAGCAATAACGGGTATGCAGGGAAAATGGGTTTTTAATAGACCCAGGGTACTGTATTCCGGGCGAAAATCATGCCCCCACTGCGAAATGCAGTGGGCCTCATCAATGGCAAACAACGCAAGTTCGCACTGCTTCAGGCGTTCAAGAAAAGCGGGGTGTACCAGACGTTCCGGGGCAATGTAGAGTAAATCGAGTGCCTCATGATGCAATTGCGACAGAACCTGCTTGGCCTCCTCGCCCGACAGGGACGAATTGTAATAAGCTGCACGCACGCCCAGGGCCTTAAGTGCCGCAACCTGATCTTCCATCAAGGCAATCAGGGGGGATACGACAATGGCAACACCGCGCCGAATCAGGGCCGGGATCTGATAACATAAGGATTTGCCGCCGCCTGTGGGCATCAGTACTAATAAATCTTTGCCCTGAACAAGATCATCAATAATCGTTTTCTGTAAACCTCGGAAGCTGTCAAAGCCAAAATATTTTTTTAAGGCCAGCGCGGCTTCGTCAGCATGTGAGGCAGACGTATGGCTCGTTTCCATGTGATTATTTTTTCTTTTTTTATTTCACGAACGCTAAAAATTGGCAATAATATCATTTTTTAGGAAGGCCTCCACCTAAAACGACGTTATTCTGTTTAATGATGGGGCTTGAAAACTAAGGACGGGTTATGGATTTTCAATTGACAGACGAACATGTGGCTTTTCGTAACATGGCCGCTGAGTTTGCCCGCAACAAGTTGGCTCCCCATGCTGCTGCCTGGGATGAACAGGACTATTTCCCCGTTGACATTCTGCGTGAAGCCGCCTCGCTTGGCATGGCCGGTATGGTGGCCTCTGAAGACATTGGCGGAGCGGGGTTAAAACGCCTTGATGCCGCTTTGATTTTTGAACAGCTTGCCATGGGATGTGTGACCACCAGCGCGTTCCTCTCCATCCACAACATGGTGACTACCGCCATTGATCGGTATGCGGCGGAACCCTTGAGAAGTACCTGGGGTAAACGCCTTACCGCCATGGACGCCATTGCCAGTTACTGCCTCACTGAACCTGAATCAGGATCTGACGCGGCCTCTTTAAAAACCCGCGCGGTGAAAGAGGGCAATTATTATGTCTTAAATGGCGCCAAGGCGTTTATCTCAGGCGGCAGTGTCAGCGACATCTACCTGTGTATGGTAAGAACCGGCGATTCAACGCATCAGGGTATTTCCTGCTTTCTGGTTGAAAAAGACACTCCGGGTTTAAGTTTTGGCAAATTGGAAAAGAAAATGGGCTGGCGTAGCCAACCGACCTGCATGGTTTATTTTGAAAATTGCCGTGTGCCTGCCAGCCATCTTGTTGGCGAGGAAGGGATGGGATTTAAAATCGCCCTCAATGCCTTAAATGGCGGCCGCGTCAATATTGCCGCCTGCTCGCTGGGCGGGGCGGCCGCCTGTTTGCGGCAAACGCGAAATTATATGAATGAACGCCGGCAATTTGAGAAAAAGCTCACGCAATTTCAGGCCTTGCGTTTTTATTTTGCCGACATGCTCACCGATTTTGAGGCCGCGCGCCTGATGGTGTATCGCGCAGCCGATGCTTTGGATAAAAAAGATGAGCAGGCACCCATGTACTGTGCCATGGCCAAACGGCTGGCGACGGATATTGCCTTTCGTATCAGTGACAGGGCCATGCAGATTCATGGGGGTTATGGTTATCTGCATGATTACCAGATTGAACGCATCTTTCGCGATTTGCGCGTGCATCAGATCCTCGAAGGGTCGAATGAAATCATGCGGGAAATCATAGCCAAGGCCACCCTGGATGAAGACTATTCAATCGAATAACAGGAGTTATTATGAATGTAATTGAACAATCACTGGACAGCGACGGGATTCTCACGTTGACGCTGAACCGTCCTGAAAAACTTAACGCGTTAAGCCAGGACGTGTTGTTCCTGTTGTCAGATCTGTTGACTCAGGCTAAAGATAACCCACAAGTACGGGCGCTACTCCTGACTGGTAATGGCAAGGCCTTTTGCGCAGGCGCTGATATTTCTCGGTTGGCTGAGTGTCATGCCGAAACCGGGTATCAATTCGCCTGTGATGGCCAGGCTGTGTTCAGGCAGTTGGAAACCTTGGGAAAACCCTCGCTTGCGGCAGTCAATGGGTTTGCCTTTGGCGGCGGGTGTGAACTGGCCATTTCAGCGACACTGCGCATCGCGTCTTTGGCTGCTAAATTCGGTCAGCCGGAAGTGAAGCTCGGGGTGATTCCGGGCTACGGTGGTACGCAGCGCCTGGCTCGTTTAATTGGTAAGGGGCGTGCGCTTGATTTGTGTTTAACCGGCCGTTTTATCGATGCCGAGACAGCTTTGCAATGGGGTTTGGTCAGTGCAGTCACCGAACCGCATCAATTGCTGGACGAAGGCCGCCAGATTCTGAGAGGCATTCTCAGCATGGCGCCGCTGGCTATCCGAAGCGTTATGGAAGTGATTGATTACGGTTACGATTTATCGCTTAACGACGCCTTGCACCTTGAGGCCGTGCATTTTTCCAAAGTGTGTGCCAGCGAGGATAAAAAAGAAGGGGTTAACGCCTTTTTAAACAAACGCCAACCCGTATTCAAAGGGGAATAACATGACAGCGGATATCCTGTTTTCAAGGCAGCGTCATCTGGGGATTGTCACGTTAAACCGTCCAGACGCGTTAAATGCCCTGACCTTGCCCATGATTAAAGCCATGCAGCATCAATTACTGCAGTGGCAGAAGGATAATGCCATACATGCTATTGTTATTCAGGCAGAACCTGGAAAAGCGTTTTGTGCCGGCGGCGATGTGCGTTGGCTGTATGAAGCGGGCAGAAAAAAAGATCCCGAGCAAATGCAGTTTTTCTGGCATGAATACCGTTTGAATCATTTCATTCACCAGTTGAATAAACCGTACATTGCCCTGATGGATGGCATCACCATGGGCGGTGGAGTCGGGGTGTCCCTGCATGGCTCTCATCCGGTTGCCAGTGAACGTTTTGTCTTTGCCATGCCTGAAACCGGTATTGGTTTTTTTCCCGACATTGGCGCCAGTTATTTGTTGGCACGCTGCCCCGGTCAAGCAGGTATTTACCTTGGGTTAACCGGCAATCGCCTCAATGTCGAGGAAGCATTGACGATGCAGCTTGTGAAACAACATGTGCCCAGCCAGCAATTTCCTGATTTACTAAACGCTCTGATTGGAGCTGATTTATCAAACGATGCTTACCGCGCTGTTGATGATTGCCTGAGCCGGTTTGCGGCGCGCAGGAGCAACGCCGAGATTGAAAATCACCTGGCGGAAATTGATCACTGTTTTCGCTACCCTCATGTCGAGTCTATCCTGGATTCCTTGCTGGAAATCGACAGTGAGTGGACTAAAAATATCGCGTCCAAATTACATGAAAAATCGCCATTGAGTTTAAAAATAACCCTTGAACAAATTCATAAGGCAAAAACTCTGTCGATGGCGGAGTGCATGAAAATGGATTACTGCCTGGTTAGCCATTTCATGAAAGATGAGGATTTTTATGAGGGGGTGCGTGCCTTATTGGTGGATAAAGACAAGGCGCCAAAATGGCGCCCCGATTGCCTCGAACGCGTAACCTCAGCCAAAGTGGCTGATTATTTTGAGTGCGAAGATACGCTTGATTTAATTAATGAGTAGCCTCAGAGCGGCCCCGTTTCAGGCTCATCCAAATCCATGTCCTCGCTTACCGGGTTTAGATTCACTTCGTTCTCCTTAAGGGCCGATGACATGCTCTTGGCAAAAAAAGCCCCGTGTGTTTCTGCCCAGCGCGGGGATAGCAATGATTTCAACCAGCGAAGCATGCAACTGAAGGGATCCGTATCGCGATGTGTGGCAAGCATGTTCTGAGCCTCGTTGACTTCTTTATGCAAATTGTTAAGGGCAATAGCGGGCGACTGAGATTGCATCAGAATGTTAATCATCCGGTTCACCACCTTGCCCTTTTGAATGTACAATTCATCCTGGTCTGCAGCGGTTTCTTCTTGTCCGATTTCCGCGGTTCTATTTTCTTGATCAAGGTGTTCTTTATAATCGCAAAGGATTTGAATCGCCTGAATCAGCTTCTCAGTCTGCTGTACGATAAGCGCTTGTTGTGCCTCCGTGGTGGCCTGTTTAAGGGCATTTCGCGCATTGTATAGAACAATAATCATCAGCATTTTTTCCTGAACTGAAAAACCATTAACCAGACAGAATTGTTCCAAGCTATCCAGTTCACTCCAATGCGTCAAAAACTGGCTGTGAGCCACCAAGTCGCTAAGCTGTAGGGGAATATGGCGGTTTGGAAAAGAGAACCACGGTTTTTCGGGAAATAAATGCATCGTTATGGCGGCGACATCCTCTGGGGAGGCATTTTTTTGTAATTCGCCATTCAAAAATTTAAGATTAGCTGCATGATCATAGAGTTTTTTTTGCAGTAAACCCTCTGGGGATAAATAGAGTTGATGAAGCTCAAATAAATAGCGCTGGTTGTCATCCGTGTCCTGAAATGATTCACTGAGTACATGAGCGGCTAGTTCAGGGGCTGCCAGGGCTAAAGCGCAACCGATGTAATGCCTGACCTTGTCAAAATCTGAAGATTTTTTGAGTTTGACGGCATGGCTGCCAATGATGGCATGATCGCGTGATTCACTCTCTGCCACTGGTTCAAAAAATGACGCCTCCTCGATGGCGAATGTTTTAGACTCCGCTTGTTCACGCGCTGTATCGGGAAAATTGTAGCAAACCAAATCCAGCATGCCTCCTTTGGCATAACGCGGGCGTTTTTTATCAGGGACATCCAGGACGTTTTCCAGGCTGGTTTTATAAGTCGATTCGCGTGATTCCCGATGATTACCCAACGGGGCCATCACCAGGCTTTGCATGGCTGGTATGCGGTGGCCTTCGTTCCAGCTGTTGATTGACTTTTCATTGCCCTGTAATTGATTGCGAGTATTGGCATCAAACCCGGATACAACCGTATCGGGCAGCCGTTGACACAATTGCTGGTAATTGGTTGCTGAGACGCGTTGGGCTTGGTGAATATTAGCCCAATCGAGTGCTCGGGTTTCCTCTTTTGAGGAATCAAGGTGGGCGCTGGTTAAATTCAGGATGAATTGTTCATTATTTTTTTCCACGGTCACATGGGAAAAAACGCCGCCTTTATTGTAGGCTGAGCCCGAAATTCGTGCGCCTCGGCGAATGCGGAGCTGATCTTCTTCATTCTTTTTAATCATTACTTCCTGGCTATGGATGGCAAGGATCATAATGCCTGTGCGTTTATGTAGCTGGGTTTTTCCCTTCGTATGCGTGACCATTTGATGAATGGGGGTAATGGTCAGGTTGCCGGGTAAATTGGCTTGAAGTTCATCTTTCGTTTTTCCAAAGTCGGCTTCCTGGCAAAAAATGAACGTAATGTCCGCATCCTGAACGGCAGCCTGAATGTTTTGCGTGGCTGCTTCGCCGGGCGTCCCATTACCGCAATTGGCGGTAAGCGCTTTAAAAGTTAACATGCACTTCCTTAAAGGATTGAATACGTCTAACCCGGTTATTTTATCCTGAGTGATTATTAATTGTACATATGCATAGTATAAATCCAAAAGAAAAACTTGCTCCAGCATGGGATAAAATTGTTTGTTCGCGTAATTTCACTTAAAATTCGCGGCATGAATCAATCGCAGGCAAGATTATGACCGATTTTTATCTGGACTTTCGAAAACGAAGAACGTTTGCCATTATTTCCCACCCTGATGCGGGTAAAACCACGGTAACGGAAAAATTGCTCCTGTTTGGGGGCGCCATCCAGCTGGCCGGTACCGTAAAAGGCCGTAAAGCCGACCGGCATGCCACATCGGACTGGATGGAAATGGAAAAGGAAAGGGGAATTTCCATTACCACCTCGGTGATGCAGTTTGTGCACAATGATCATGTGATGAATTTGCTGGATACTCCGGGTCACGAAGATTTTTCGGAAGACACTTACCGTACCCTGACAGCGGTTGATTCGGCGTTGATGGTGATTGATGTGGCCAAAGGGGTAGAAGACAGAACGGTGAAACTGATGGAAGTCTGCCGCTTGCGCGATACACCCATCATGACCTTCATTAACAAGCTTGACCGTGAGGGCCGTGAACCCATTTCGTTACTGGATGAAGTTGAAACCGTTCTTGGCATTCAATGCGCGCCGGTGACCTGGCCTGTGGGGATGGGTAAGCGCTTTAAAGGCATTTATCACCTCTACCAGGATACGGTTTATATTTACCAACCCGGTAAAAACACACAAAAGCAGGATGCCTTGCAAATCAAGGGCCTGGATAATCCCAAACTCGATGAATTGTTGGGTGAAAGCGCGCAGGAGCTTCGCGATGAAATTGAACTGGTAAAAGGCGCTTCCCATGCGTTTAATCTCGATGATTACCTTTCGGGGAAAATGACACCGGTTTATTTTGGTTCGGCCATCAACAATTTTGGGATTAAAGAATTATTGGATGATTTTGCGCAATACGCGCCAGGCCCGATGCCGCGTCAGGCCATGGAAAGAATGGTACAGCCAGAAGAAGACAATTTCAGCGGTTTTGTTTTTAAAATCCAGGCGAATATGGATCCGAAACACCGTGATCGCATCGCCTTTTTGCGCATTTGTTCAGGGACTTTTAAAAAAGGGATGAAGCTTAATCACCTGCGTCTGAATAAAGAGGTGCAGATTGCGAATGCCCTGACGTTCATGGCGGGTGATCGTTCGCATGCGGAAATAGCTATGGCTGGAGACATTATTGGTCTGCATAACCATGGTACCATTCGCATTGGCGACACCTTCACTCAGGGAGAGACGCTCAAGTTCACCGGCATTCCCAATTTTGCGCCGGAACTCTTCCGTCTGGTACGCTTAAAAGATCCTTTAAAGAGCAAAGCTCTGATTAAGGGATTGATTGAATTATCGGAAGAGGGGGCAACGCAGGTGTTCAGGCCGTTAAACAGCAATCAGCTGATTTTGGGTGCAGTTGGAACCCTGCAGTTTGATGTGGTGGCTCATCGCCTGAAACACGAGTATAAGGTGGATTGTGTTTATGAGGCTGTCAATGTCACCTGCGCCCGCTGGGTCTATGCCGATGATGAAAAAGCCATGAATGAATTTAAGGTCAAGGCTCATGATTACTTGGCATTGGATGGCAGCGATACCCTGATGTACCTGGCTCCCACGCGGGTCAACCTGACGATGGCTGAAGAGCGTTATCCAAAAATCCAATTTTCGGCGACACGCGAACACTGACAGGATTTCTCTCGATGAACGGATTTAATATTAAAAACGCTTGTTTACCTTGGGTGCTGTCTTTATGCACGGCATCCCATTTTTGAATGAAGATGGCCATGTGCATGAAGCGGGGAAGCCCCCTATTAATCCAAAGGCTACGTTTAAATGAGCGGCGCGGCTTAAGATTTCCCCCTCTATCGAGGGGGTATACAGTTTAAGTGGAGCAGGTTGCCTTCACGGTGTGGGGACCATAATTAGTCAGTTCCACCTGGGCACCCGAATCAGCACTGATTTCAATGTGATCGCGATTGTGGATAGTAATGACGGTTTGTTGGCCTTTATTGAGTGGCATGCCATTAATTTTACCGGATTTGCTCAACGCCTTGACAAGAATATTATTGCTGGGGTCTTCGCTGTGCATGACGCAGGTCGCTGTTACAGTCCAGAAAAAGTAATTGGAAAACACTTGCGGACTATTCGGGGGAAGATCGTATTCCACGGTAATTCCTGGGGCAAGCTCGTGATGCGCTGCAGCCAGTGCGGAAGCACTGAAAAGGGCGCAAGCGGCCAGTAAAGTACAACCTGTTTTTTTAAGCATTGTTGCTCCTTGGTGTCAATTTAGGGAGCTAAGATAACTTTATTTTTATTCTCTGGCAAATAAAGCGGCATATTGAGCGGAAGAATGTGTATAGCGGTTGAGGAGAATGATGTTGGTTAAGAACCATTGGCATCATCCTACTTTCCACCGCCCAACGGTCAGGATAGGGTATTCGCCGGGATCTCCATATCCTCAGCCCATAACCTGCGATTGTCAAATTTATCGAGTTGTCGGCGCTCTCGAATTCCTGCAAAAAAATTATGCCGTTTTTGTTCCTGTCGTTTTGCTTTAAAGCAATCATTGTATGGAAAGTGTTTGGATAAATAGTACTGGTGAAATTTCGAACATGAAGTGGAATCGTCTTCATCTTGAGCCTGTTGCTTGCTCGGAGGAACTGTGAATCTCACCTGTTCAGCCGGTAAGTAGTAGGCATCCACGATTGAAAATAATTGACCGCTTTCATTGGGTGAGGTCAAACTGCCACGGTAGTAGTGAATATGGTTTTCCTGAAGATGTGGCAGGTAATCCTTAATCAGTTTGGCCATCTGAGAATTTTTTTCCTGACTTCCACAACAATACAAGTGGATATTCTGAATTTTGTGATGAATAAAAACAAATTCATGACTCAAACGTCGGGCGGCTTCCTCAATGGAGATGTCATCGCTTAAGTCAAGGTTACTGTTATTGTAAAGCTTAAGCTCTGCACCGGAAGATCCATGAGCACAGAGGAAGATAGAAGCATCGGGCGGAATGGCATCGTAATTAATTTCATCCTGATAAAAGATAACCTGAATGGTCTGTCCAAAATTCTGAGTATGGTTTTTTACCCACGAATCCATTCCTGCCGCTAAGTCACCCGCCTGGTTTCTGGGGAAAGGAACATATAAAACAATCATAACATCGTAACCAAAGTGAATATGGCTACTTATTGTATGATACTTTCCTTAACGGATGCTTATCTCTATGTTAATGCATCTCCTCCAGCCACGGCCTACGCACTTCAATTTTCAATCAAACTGAGCAAATTTTCTAAAAAGGAATTGTCCCATCCACCG
>NZ_LNYA01000034.1:505013-505240 GCF_001467615.1 Legionella erythra
GCTATCACTGAATTTTGATCTTTTCATGAAGAATCTCCTCCCGCATAGATTATGAGAAAATTCTACTTTTGACATCAGTTATTTCTTGGGGGGATTACCCATAATCCGTGCGCATTATTCTCGTCAGGTTGTATATATTTAATCGATTTATTGAGGTCATCGTAACCATATCTAACAAAAGGATCTTCGTCAATGAGACCTGTTTCCTCCGCTCCTTCTTCGAAGGG
>NZ_LNYA01000034.1:505250-692232 GCF_001467615.1 Legionella erythra
GCATCAGTTATTTTTCGGGGGGATTACCCAGGCATTATTGTAAATTGCAAGGATAAGTTTCCAATCTAGATCCCTGTCCTGTTCATCCAGTAAATTGACTAGTACCTGAGCATGGGCTTCAGGATAATCTAGCGCTCTTGGAAGTAAAAGAAAGTTATAGTATTTAGCTTTCATGTCTGCAAGGCGTAAGTTCATGAATTCATTGGCATGAATGGTTTCACAATCTCCTAAAGTTGAATATATCTTTTTATTGAATAAAGGAGATGGGAATAAATTGATAATGGCTTGTAGCTTAGGGTTTGAACACTCTTTATGCTGGGGTTTTGCAGTTGTAGTTATCCCTTTCTCCTTGGGCTTTTTATTGGATGATTCCGCTCGGCTGGTTGCCTCGGTTTTTTTAGCTTGTATGCGGCTTTTATCAATTCTTATCTTTTCCGTTTCAAAAAAACTGTTCATCTCTTGGCTGTAGTTTTTTAATGTTCTAACTTGAGCTATACCCTTGTTTCTCTTACCTTCTTTAAGCGCGGTGTAGGTGACTTTATGTAACTCATCGTTTGGTACAAACAGTAGACAAAAAAGGTCGTAAATCTGCTCGATGTGAATGTAAATGGCTATATCGTTTGTTTTTTTTGCATCCGTGGCTAAATGTTGGATTAATTCTGCCAACATGGCTGCATCAGGCGGTAGTTTTTTACCGGCCATTTCCATTAAAACCGTTGCCTTTGAAACCGAATCCAATGCCTCTGTTAAAAACTTGTTTTTATAAGATTTAAATAATTCCGAATCATAATCCCCTTTGCCTAGATCAAACGTCTGCCATGCAGAATACAATTTTTTTATCAGTTCATTAAGCATAACTCACCCAAAATGTTTAAGATATGATCATCATATCGTGTTGTTGCACATAATGCTTTTGTTTTTTTAATGTAACCATGGCATAAACCGGTGTATCGCGTGATGGGTATATCAAAATAAAGCACCCGGAAAAGAAGGGGAAACCAGAATGTTATAATCTTCTCAGAACAGAGCGAATGAATAACAAGCGCAGGTCGGGCCTGACCTGCACTTGCGAGGGAATGCCGCGGCTTGCCTTATTTGAATGTAAGTTTTGCGGTTATTTCTTCATCACGAACAGATAAGGTCGAGTTTTCTGCCATTCGGAACAGGGTATTTGGATTTTTTACGGTGACTGTCGTTTGATGTGGTTTACTCTCAAGAGCGTCCCATTCAGTGTACTGGGTTCTTTTCTTGATATGAGTATTAGCATCAGCATTGGTCTTAAACAATGTAACCTTATGTGTAAACGATTTTTGTATTTCACTTGCACTGGGTTCCTTGGGTTTACCATAGATATCAGAAATTCCATATTTCCTATGCATGACATTTTCGCCAACAGCAATTAAATCCTGCGGGTCTAGGCTAATCAGGCCAAATTTTTTGGCTGTTTCGAGATGACTTAAAAATTGATGAACCTTTTCCAAATGTTCTTTTGAAAGGCCTCTAACCTTGAGCAGGGATTTTGAGTCCAAATGACTGAATATTATTTTTAACAGCTCAGGAGGTAACAGTGATAAATAGCCGTTGTTTTCAACTTTTGCAATGCTGTTGTTCTTGCTGAATAGCGCCATTACTAACTCTTTTAGCTTCATTTTTGCCTCATGGTTGGTTTTCTGATTGATAGTGTAATGACTATAGATTAAGAAAAAATTAAGTGATTGATTTAATGGCACGACGTATTACAGGGCTAAGGGCACACAAATGATTGTCTGCAAATACTCTATTTTGTATTTATATTGTTCTTGTGAACAAATAATACCCGCTCTTACTGCAACAACCGTAATCAATGAACACTTTTTCTCAATAACACAGTCTTTTTTATAGTTATGATTTTATCGTCTTGTTGTATACTTTCAGGGCTTTCTTAGCCTGTTTTTGCTGAGCAAGGTTCACTTTGATTTATGACGTTTTTGAAAATTTCATAAACACGGTGATAGAGTGTTTGACCGAACCCAAGAGATTTCAGGAAAGCCATGTTTTTCGATTCAACCAAGAAGTTGCCTAAAGGACTATTTAAGGCCTGTGTTATTCCAAGGCCTATTGCCTGGATAAGCACCGTCAGCAAGTCCGGAGTAGATAACCTGGCGCCGTTTAGCTATTTTAATATTGTTGCCGATGAACCACCGATGGTCATGTTTTCCACCACTGAGGCGCATGTGGAAAAGGGTGAAAAAGATACGCTGCGTAATGTAGAAGAAACGGGAGAATTTGTTGTAAACATCACTTCTTATGCATTAAAAGAAAAAATGAATAGGACCTCGATGAATTTTCCACGCCATACCAGTGAATTTTCTATGGTGGGTATTGAACAGAGTCCCGCCAAAATAGTCCAAGCCAAGCTAGTTAAAGCCGCACCGGTTAGTTTGGAATGTCGGTATCACTTATCCGTGCAATTGCCTACCTCCAATCCAGAACAATTAATTAACCGTATGGTCATTGGGCAAGTGGTTGGCATCCATGTCTGTGAATCCGTTTTGGATGAGGAACAACGAATTGATCCGGCTCGATTTAAGCCCTTGGCTCGCCTGGGTTATCATAGTTATACCGCTATACACGATCGTTTTGATATGCCAAGGCCTGAGTTGCCCCCAATTTTAGAAACCATGGGTTTAAATGATTAATATGTACCCTAAATTTTTTCATCGATAAAGCACCGGCTAACCACTATTGATTATGACTTCTCATCGTTATCGCGACCCCAATCAATATAGTCAAAATAATGCATTGCAGTATACATTTGCAATGCAGTTATTTGACAGATTATGTCTTGATTCAAAATCCAGCGTGTTGGATTTAGGTTGTGGTGACGGTTTAATAACCAATAAAATTGCTTCAATAGTAAAAGAAGGCTTTGTCATTGGGACGGATATTTCGAGACCAATGATTGAATTTGCAGCACGCCAATACAGTGCAAAAAACAATCTGCGCTTTCTGACAATGGATGCCGCAGACAACCTTTTTAGAGATCAATTTGATATCATAACCTCATTTAATTGTTTGCATTGGATAAAGGAGCAGCAAAAAGTTTTGCATGGGATAGCACAAGCGGCTGTACCTGGAGCAAGCATAGGGCTTCTCTTGTCGCACAGAAAATCAATATACCATGATACGTTAGAACGCCTTTGTTCAAATCCCAAATGGGCAGTTTATTTTGAAAATTTTTCTAATCCCCGTTGTTTTTTTGCTTTGGAAGAATATGAAAAAATGCTTGTACATGCAGGCTTGACCATTCACCATTTAGTCGAAGAGAAAATAACATATCACTTTAAATCTAAAGACGAATTAAAAGGATTTTTCAATGCTTCAGGTGCGCATATAAACCAAATTCAAGAATGGAGAAAGCAGGAATTTTTAGAGGATTTTGTTTCGAGTTATTTAGCACACGTTGAATGCCGCGATAATTCAATCCCTGTTACATTTTGGTGCTTAAAAATACTGGCCTCAAAACCAGCATGCATTCATGCGCCTATATACTAAGCATTATCTACTATTTTGAATCCGATATAAAACATGGTTCGACAGCCGGTGCGCCATCGGCAAGTTGGGGTGGGCGAAAGAGCCTTCCATATCCTGGGCCATGCCAATTTTTTCCATGACTTTTCGTGAGCGTTGATTGTCTGGTACGGTGAACGCAACGATTTCATGGATTCCCAGTTGCTTAAATCCGTATTCAAGACAGGCCAATGCGCCTTCCGGCGCGTAGCCTTGTCCCCAATATTGCGAGCCTAAACGCCAGCCAATTTCCACGGCGGGTGCAAAATGAGCCGGTTTATCAAAATAATTGAGACCGATAAAGCCTATTAGTTGCCCCATTTTCTTTAATTCGACTGCCCATAACATGTAGTGACGGTTTTTTAATTGTAAATTTTGATAGCGCATAAAATCCTTGATTTGTGCCTGAGACATTGCCCCGGGTAAAAACTCAAGAACCTTATCATCCTGGTTTATTTCAAAGAATGGTTTGCAATCTTTTTTATCCCAGGGTCTTAAGAGCAGACGGGACGTGTTGATCGTGTGCACGTTATGCCTCCTTAGCCTGATGAGCTAACCAATCTTCAATCGTCAGCGCAAAGCGAAAATGATCCTGCCAACTGCCATTGATTTTCAAATAGCGAGGGGAAAACCCTTCTTTAATAAAACCGTTTCTTCTAGCCAGGTGGATGGATGCTGTGTTGGTCGGCTGGATATTGGCTTCAATCCGGTGAAGATCAAGCGTTGTGAATATTTCTTTAAGGACTAATTTTAGTGCCTGACTCATGAATCCTTTCCCTGCATAGTCCAAAGCGGCGTAATAACCTAAATAAGCGCTTTTAAATACGCCGTGCACCATGTTGCTGATGTTAAAAACACCGATAATGTTTTGTTGGCCTTCATCCCAGACAAGGTAGTATTGCTCACTGTCCTGTTGGCTTTTGTGTAAATAAATTTCGAATGCTTCAGCTGTGCAGGGCGCCGTGATAAAAGGAAAATGAAATGCACGACTCTTTGCCATGGTAGAAATAAATGGCGTTTCATCCTGGGCTGAGGGTTCGCGTAGGGTAATCATGGCAATTGGCCGCATTGTTGGCTTTGCTACTATTTTATCATGTTGCTATGTCTCTTATTCAAGGTAAATTTTTTAGTGTTTATGAGTCCTGATGCGGTTTGCTGAAAATAACAAGGAGAATAAATCACTCAATGCTCAGAAAAGATTGATTATAAATCCAGTAAGGATAGCTGTACTCCCTCCTGACCTTGTTCTTGTTTGAGTTTAATCCCTATACCCAATAAGCGAACAGGCAGGTTGTGCCTGGCGAAACCTTCCTGTACCAATTGGCTTAACAGTTCAAAATCAAGCGTATGATTGACCCGTTCTACCGTGGTTTGGTGAAAATCATTGAATTTTAATTTGACGAATACATGATGAATACCGGCCTGTTCGCGTGAGCGTTGTATGCGTGTTTCAAGACGGGTCATTAAATCGGGCAAGGCGGCAAGGCAGGCTTCACTATTGGGTAAATCACTTGGGTAGGTTTCTTCAACGCTGATGGATTTGCGAATGCGCTCAGGATTAACCGGGCGCTCATCGATACCGCGCGCCAATTCGTAAAGCCGAAGACCTGCGCTGCCAAATTTAGCCGTGAGGTATTCAACGGAATATTGTTGCAAATCAGCGCAGGTTTTAATGTTGAGTCCATTGAGCTTTTCTTCCATCTTGGGCCCCACGCCAAATAACTGGCGTACCGGTAAGTCAAGAATAAAGGTGCTCACATCTTCGGGCCGAATCACCATCTGGCCGTTGGGTTTATTCCATTCACTGGCTATTTTGGCAAGGCTTTTATTGGGTGCAATCCCCGCGCTGGCTGTCAGTTGCCTTGATTCGTAAATACGCTGCCGTATTTCTTCGGCAATCCACGTGGCACTGCCCTGACAGCGGGTGGCATGGGTCACATCGAGGTAAGCTTCATCAAGCGACAACGGCTCAATGAGGTCAGTATATTCTGCAAACAAGGCTCTGATGTATTGGCTTTCGCGTTGATAAACCTCCATACGGACAGGACGCAAGACTAATTGACGGCAGCGCTTCAGGGCCTGGGCTGTCGGCATGGCGGAGCGCACCCCGAATTGGCGTGCGGCGTAATTGCATGTGGCTATCACACCGCGGCGCTTAACATCACCCCCTACGGCAATGGGCTTGTCGGCGAGCTCCGGGAAATCACGCATTTCAATGGCGGCATAAAAACAATCCATGTCGATATGAATAATTTTTCGTGTTGGATTCATAGGAACGCCCATTAAATTAATGAATAGCCATCTTTAGCCTGCAACAGCCTTTTCTGTTAGGAAGAAATCGGTGGCTACCATTATCCGATAAAATAACCTGTGGATTAAAGTATATCTCATGGACAAGCCGCGGCAGGTAGTACGCTCTAGTACGTTGGAAATATGTTCACGGTACGCAGGAAGAGGGAGTATGCAGGGAGATGGGGTATGCAGGGAACTGTGCTGGAGCCCGGCATTTCTCTCTTAGGCTGGATAATATCCCAGTGCCTACGTTCCGCGCCTTGTGCAAAATCCAGTGCTGTTGTAAAACGTGGATACAATTGGAATTAAAATATCCGCATGCCGCGCAGGCACTTACCGGCGATGGAACCGGTTAACCAAATCTCTAAATTGCTGACGAAATTCATCGGGATTGATTATTTCTCTGATATCGCGATTACCACCAACTATGTTTTCGAGATTTTGTTTGGAAATTTTGCGGAGGGATTTTTTCTCTTGATGACGATTTTTCATAGCGGACCTCATAAAAGCGGAGACATTTAAATTATAGTCCAATAGTTCTGAAAAGGCTGGGGATAGGAGACTTATTACTCGGATGCGGGTTTTTGTCGTAATTGTTTAATCTGGCTTTGTCTGGATTTGTCTTCAAGCATGCGTTGTTTCGCACGCCGGGAGCGTCGTTTTTTCTGTCGTCTTAACTTCTCTATGGCGTATTGCTCTTTGGATTTTTCGTCGCTGAGCAGGGTTTGCAGTTTTTCACAAAGACGCAATCGTGCAAAGTAGCGATTGTCTTCGCGGTAGCGCGATTCCTGGCATTTTATTTCAAATCCGGTAGGCTCGTGTTTGATATACACAGTCGAAGCGGTCTTATGCAGCTTTTGGCCGCCTTTGCCACTGCCAATGATAAATTTTTCAGTAAGGTGAGTCTCTTCAATCCCCAGTTGAGCCATGCGTGCCTTAAGGCCATCCCATTTGTCTTTGCTAATCATAATAACCGGCTGTTGAAGTTTATTGCTTAGTATATCAAAAGCAGGATTTTATTTTTTATCATGAACTTAATCGGTCTCAGGTTGAATAGTGACGGCGGCTTTCTATAATTTGATCAAATAATGGACTAAGGATGCCATCATGCCCAATAGAATACAACCTGAATATGAAATTGGACCAAACAATGCCGGGAAAATGATTTTACGGGGTTGTTTCATGAATGTATCGCGTGATTGGATGGATAATACCTCCGGCCAGGTGGGATCCTTGCTGGGCAGATACCTGGATAATCGCCAGGGAGAAGCAACAGCGATCACGCTCAATTATTCAGATAGTGTACCGCCCGGACGGGAAGAAGGCCCTTTGAAAGTGGACATTGACTTTATGGCGTCGGTGGTTTTTAGGCTGCGTGCGCTTGAAAAAAGAGGGCAGAATCTGGCCCAGGCCCGCTCTGAGGATATTGCTGATCAGGTTGATGAGCAGGTGATGGTGCTGCAACAGGCAATCGGCGATTACACGGAACAATGCACAGAGCAGGGGGTTGAACCGATGTTTACCGGTGTGCCGGCGGTTATTATCAAAAATGTTTTAGGGCGCACAGCCGTTACCCATGATCACAGCATGAATTGGGAAGTCAGGGGGCAACCGGTTGTCGATATGTTTGCAGGCATGACCATGCATCAGCCGGATTCAGGCTATGAGCCGCCTACCTTAAAGTAATAGCCGCAACGAGCTGATTTTAGTAAATTATACTCTTGTGGCCCCAGGGCAAGGCGTTTACACTTTCGCTTTCAGTAAATTGAAGTGAAATAATGAAAGTTATACTACGTTCATTGCTCTTATTGTCTGCCCTGATGACTTCTGTGTGTTTTTCCTATCCTGTTGGTCATCCATTTCCCCCGTTTCAGATTGCCGGCAACCTGTATTATGTAGGCACTGATGATTTGGCGAGTTATTTAATCGTTACCCCTGAAGGAAACATCCTCGTCAATAGCGACCTTGAAGCCAATGTTCCCATGATTAAAAAGAGTATTGAAGCCTTGGGATTCAAATTCACTGATACTAAAATTTTACTTATCAGCCATGCCCATCTGGATCACGCAGGCGGGAGCAAGCTGATTAAACAACAAACCCATGCCCAATATCTGGTTATGGCAGACGATGTGGCGACTGTGGAGTCAGGGGGGCAAACCGATTTTCACTATGCCAATGACAGCAGCCTGTATTTTCCTGCCACATCGGTGGATAAAGTTCTGCATGATGGCGATGAAGTGAAACTCGGAGGAACTGTCCTGACCGCGCATCGTACGGCTGGTCATACCCAAGGATGCACAACCTGGACGATGACGGTTACGGATCACGGCAAGCCTTATCATGTTGTCATGGTGGGCAGCCTTAACGTCAATCCGGGTTATAAACTGGTTAACAATAAAACTTATCCTGACATTGCCAGGGATTTTGAGCAGGCTATCCGGGTCATGAAAGCATTACCCTGCGATATTTTTTTAGGCGCGCATGCCGGGTATTTTGACCTCGCTAAAAAATATGCTTTGTTAAAGACTAAAAACACAAATCCCTTTATTGATCCCGAAGGATTTAAACAGCACATAGCCAAAAAGGAGCATGAATTTTATGCTGAGCTAAAAAATCAACAAGCAGGCTAAAAAATAAATCATCCCTGCCAGGGCATTGTGTCTTGACTTTCAGTGTCTAATACCGTCAGAATGCCCAAAATTATAACAAATGGGGTTGCCTGTATGAGATGTGCAAACTATATGATTGTAGCTGCCAGTGTGCTCTTGAGCAGTTGTGCGGTTTACAAGGCCGCGGAAAACAAAGGGGTATCCCCTAATGACATCAGCCGCTGTGATACGCGTGTGTGCTTTTTGTCCCATGGCATGAAGCCGGTTGAACACAGTCAGCTTAAAAACGGCCAGTATCTGGAAATTTACCGCGCCCAATCCCGAAAAAGTGGGTTAAACTATATTCGTGCGGCTGGCCATGGGGCTTTGGATGTCGCGACACTTGGTATTTGGGAAGTCGCCGGTACGCCGATTGAAAGTGCGATTTCCAACAATCGCGGCTACGTGGTCGCCCGCGTGGTATATCGCAATAAAGAGGCTGACAAAGCCGTCGATGTGCAAATCTACGACGCTTCCGGAAAGCGAGTCAAATAAATTGCGATTGCTGTCTTCTGCACCCGGGTTATATATAACCCGGGACACGGAAACGCAGCAATAGGACAATATCAGGATTAGCAACAACAATTGTTATCCATTAATCAATGTCAAGACTGTATTTTAATTTGTTTTCTGTTATTCTGTTTTGGCAGTTTCTCTTGCCAAAATATTTCCACAGAGCCTGTGGATATCTTTTTTAAACACCTCGTCTTTTTTCATAACCGATTCATCGCAACCATTAGAAATACCAGACTGTGCTTGCCCTTTTTATACAATGAATTGGCCGACTTGAAATGCGATTATCCACAATAACTGTGGATAAGTCTGTGTATACCCTGTAAAACCCTTTGCGCAGAGACGAAATACCTGGGTGTACAGGAGTTACCCAGAGAGTGGTGCTTGGGTGAGTTAAGAATAAATAGAATGACTGACGTATGATTGTTCAAGGTAGACGGCGATTGGAACAAGAATGATCAACGCGGCAATGACGCCGCGGTAGATAGGAATGGCCTCATGCGTGATGGTCATATGTAATGAACGATCCCAGGTTGTCTTTTTATTTTTTGCCAATTCAAAATAGGCGCAAAAGTAAGTAAAGATGAAGATAAATGGAAAACCAATAGCCTGTCCAAAAAACCAGACCCTGATGCTGCACTTAAATGCTGGGATCAACCCGGGTCGCTGATTCTCATCTGTCCGAAGGCGTGTCTTGAGCAGGGATTTACCGGGGGTAGTGCCGATAGTGGACAAGAGCAAGGTTTCAACAAAAATCCAGAAAAAAATAACAATCATTCCAAAAAGTATAGCCGGCATACCCTCCATAAAGAGGGGGGACAGATAAAAAAACAGTGAAGCAAGAACAAAAGCAAATAGTGTTTCATCCACCCAGCGGGCAAACAAGCGAACCCATGGTCTTACAACAGGAACGGGGGGGCTTACGGGCTCAGAGGACTCGACAGGCGGCTCCTCATCGGGGAAAGCCAAATGAATTTGATCCTTTGTGCCAGTATTCATGGGTATCCGCTTATGGTTATTCACCCGTAGGCAGGGCCGCAGACATCGTCACTGTTTGCGAGGGCCTGGTTCGGATGTTGAAATAACAGCGCATGATTGCAATCAATAAGGGAAGCACGCCGAATACAATGAAAATAAGATCCCCTGGTGTGCGCAACCATTCGACAACACGTGCACTGTGTGTGGCGGTATATTCAAGGCTTCGGGCATGCCAATAACCGTGGTGCAGCACATCGAGAAGCTGCATGATGCCGCCCGGGAATAAGCTCATGACCAGCATCAGGACAAGGCCTGTGTTTAGACCGATAAAGGATACTTTGACGTAACGCTCCAGCGATTGCCATTGTGCATCGGTCGACACATGGCGCATGGCAAAGACCAGCAAAGCCAGGGCCAGCATGCCGAAAACACCCATCATTGCGGCATGGCCATGGTTGGGTGTGAGCATGGTGCCGATTTCAAAATAACTGATCACTGGCAGATTAATGAGGAAGCCCAAGATGCCGGCACCGACAAAATTCCAGAAACCGACAGCCATAATAAAATAAAACGTCCATTTATGCGGCACATGCACTCGCTCGCCCGAGGGCAGGCGTTCCATTTCAGTAACCCGAATAAAATCCCAGGCATCCAGGGTCAGTAAGGTCAGTGGAATGACTTCCATGGCGGAAAAAATCGCACTGAATGCCATGTTGGCTTCGCTGTGGCCATTAAAATACCAATGATGGCCGGTGCCTACGAGGCCGCCGCCAAAATAAAGAATGGCATCAAGATAAATCACACGAATCGCCGTGGTGCGCGCAACAACGCCAAGGCCTAACAGGATAAGCGCGACAAGCACGGTCACAAAAAACTCAAAAAACCCTTCAACCCAGAGATGAATAATCCAAAACCGCCAGGTATCGACGATGGAAAAGTGGGTGGTGCTATCAAAAAACATGGCCGGCAGGTAAAAAACCGGTATGGCAAGGGCTGCAAAGAGAAAAAGACGGGATATTTCACGTAATTCAGGATCATGGATCACCGGCATGACATTGCGTATCAGCAAAAAGAGCCAGAAAATCAAACCGATAGCTAAAAGGATTTGCCAGAATCGCCCAAGTTCAAGGTATTCCCATCCCTGCTGGCCAAACCAGAACCAGTAGTCTTGCAGCCATTGGAAAGTTCCTGCCCATTCACCCAGTAAGCTGCCGGCTACCACAACGAAAAGGGCGGCAAACAATAAGTGGGTAAAGAGGGTTTGATGTTTCACTTCACGTCCGCCCAATTCGCGGGATAATAACAGGGCGCCGGCAACATAGGAGGTGGCTATCCAGAAAATGGCGAGTTGCAGATGCCAGGTTCGTACTACGTTGCTTGGGAAAACAGATGATAAGTCCAAACCGTAAAAGTCACCCGGTTCAGCACGGTAATGCGCGGTTAGCCCACCCACTAGGGTTTGTGCTAAAAAGAGCAGCATCACCACTACAAAAAATTTGATGGTCGCCTTTTGGCTCGGCGTGGGATTGCCTATCGCAAATCGCGGCAAGATTTTTTCCCGGCTTCGTTTCCACCCCAGATAATCAAATTTGCCAAAGGCTAAAAGCACTAATGCAGTGCCGCCCAAAAGAGCAATCAGGCTTAGGGCGCTCCAAAGCACAGCCGATCCCCCCAGGAAATTGCCTGCGTCGGGATCATAGGGGAAATTATTGGTGTAGGTCGTGGCTTGCCCCGGGCGGTTGGTGACCGATGCCCAGGCGGTCCAGGCAAAAAAGGCAACCAGATTATTTAACTCCTCACCCGGCGTGATGAAATTGGCCGGTAAACCGCCATTGTCGGCGGTTTTAGTAAAGTAGGCCGCCCACCAGTCAATCTGTTGGGTATAGGATGCGGCTTCGCTGTCGCTTAAGGTTAAAACACCTGTCTTTGGATTGTAACGATTGGTTTTTAAAGCCAGTTGCGAGAGGGAGCGGACGATGGCCTGTTCCCCTGCGTTCAGTTGTTTAAAGGTTTTTTGATAGCGTGAGACGGCGAATGCGTCATGCAGGTTTTGGCTTAGATTATGGAGGTATTGGGCAGAGAAATCGGGACCTAAATAAGCGCCATGCCCCCAGATGCTGCCATTGTCCATTAAGCCATATTTTAGAAAAACGGCCTGCCCGGCCAAGATATTGTCTTTGGTAAAAATCACCTGTCCCTGGGAGTTGACCACGCGATCAGGGATAGGGGGCGCATCGCGGTAGACTTTGGCCGTTAGTGTAACCAGAAGGCTAAAACCAATCGCCATGATAATAAAGACGGCTCTGCGCCACCAGGGGGATACACTGTCGACATCCTTTGCCGATTCGATACCTGACTCCATACTCATTCCTTTGACTGATAGCCTGGCGGATGCCCTGGCGATGATTTTATGAACACGGATACATAAAATAACTGATTCAATTTATCGGAAGTAGCAGAAATCTTCAATACACCAGGGGGTTATTGACCGGTTAAGCTTTGGACACAAAAGGTTGTTTCGGTCGTTTCGTTTGAGCTTTGCGGCCATTGAACCTCAGAGTCCAGGGGATGGGGGGCTTCGTCGATAATATGCTTGTCTTCAATATCTTTTAAGTAGACATCACGGTGAGTCAGTTTTTTTAAATAATAGGGATCAAGGAACGCATAAACAAGCGTTGCAACAGGATATTCCAGTTCGGCCAGTTCATACGCTTCAAGTTTTCTTCTTGCGATTAATTCTTTGAGGAGCGGTTTAATATAACTATGAAATAAAAAAAGTTCCTGTTCGGGCAGATTCAGATTTTTAATGAATCGACCGACAAAAGAGTCCGGCGTTAACCTGAATGAAACGGTATCCTCTAAAAGCGAAACATCGGTATCCAGGACCAGAGTATGGTATGCGGGAATAAAAGGAAGAATAAAAATGTGGTGATTAGTCTTCTTATCCACAGTGACGTCCATTGAGCAGTAATTACTTAATTGTTCAGGAATAGAGGCTGCCGGGTAGATTTTTCCTGCCCAGACATCAACAACGAGGGCTCGACTGCCCCAGGTTTTAAACTGGCCAGGGTCACTCTTGGGATCACGATTTAATACAACCAGGGTATGATCACCATTCTCAATCGAGAAAATTTCAATGCGTATATCCTTCAGGTTCATCTTGTTCAGGAGGTAAACAAAAATGTCGCTTAACTCAGTGCAGTTGGCTCTTTTGGTCGATAAGGGGATTTCGGCATAGGTTTGTAGCACCGCATCACGAACAGACGGTTTGAAATGGGCCGTAATATGACCATAATCGTCGTCTTCCCTTATGTCTTGATGGTAAGTAACGTCTTCGCAAGTGTACAGGTATTCATATTTTGCCCTGTCTGCTTCATTGCGATAGTCTTTTATTTCTCTATGCAATAATTCAACATCCTCGGCGTCTTTGCCAGTCATATCCGGATGAGTAGACGATAAAAAAGCCGTTTGGCGGATTTGATTGACTAACAGGCAAGCGATTTTCAACGGTTGATACAATGGGCTGTCAGACAGGATTTCATACTGATGGCTAATGGTTTTGAAGTCCACTGGTGTACTCAGCGAGGGAAGGGCGGGTTTCATATAAGGCAGCAACAATTGATAAATTTTTTCCTTTTCCCGAGAGTCAAGGCGTAAATCGTCCACCAGATGAATAGGCAAATGCCCTTTTTTATTGGGCGTGTGAAGCATCTTAATGATTTGGTCTTTTTCCAATTTTTGTACATAATCCATGACTTCCTTTGCACAGGAACACAAGTCAATTGTAGTATGCAGCGGGGTATGCTCAGCCGCAAGTGGTAAAAGGCCTGTTGCCTTTGGTGTAAAAAAGGAATACTTGTCTTGCATGATTGGTAAAAAATGAATCATTAAGTCCAAATATTTTACTATGAATAGGGTGTTTAAGCAATTGAAATGTCAATCGTTGACGGCTGCTAAACCAAAAAAACCAGACTGATCTATACTTTAGCTAACTCAGAGCATGCGGCAAAGAAAAGAAAGGAAGCGAACCATGTTGCACCCCCTTGATAACCGTTCGATTTACAATTGGTATGATTGGGGCATGAGTGCCCTGCAGCCTTATTCTGACTATTGTCTGACGATGTCCCGCCGTTTCAGACGCGTTGCCGATAGCATGGATTTGCCGGTGAGAATTCCCTATCTTTCAGATGATCAAACGCAGCTCATGGCCGGTTTTCTAGACTCTGGCGTACGTTTTAACCGTGAGTTGGCTGGTTATTTTTATGTTTTTCACATGATGACCAATTTCTACGACAAGCCCCATTTTAATATTACTGAAGTTAAAATAGGCGATGAGTATTATGATATCGAAGAGGAAACGGCTGACAGAAAAAGCTTTTGCAATCTGCTGCACTTTCGCAAGAAGGGGCTGGACAAGGTACTCCCCAAATTGCTGTTGGTGGCACCCATGTCCGGGCATTACGCTACCTTGCTGCGCGGAACCGTGAAATCCATGCTGCCTTTTTACGATGTCTACATCACCGACTGGAAAAATGCCCGCGATGTGCCGTTAAAAGAAGGCGCATTTGATTTGGATGATTTTATTGAATACCTGATTTCCTATTTTCAGCTTTTAGGGCCTGACGTGAATGTCATGGCGGTTTGCCAGCCAACTGTGCCGACTCTGGCGGCACTCGCCATGATGTCGACTCAAAATGATCCCAAAACACCGCATTGCGCTATCTTACTCGGCGGCCCCATTGATACCAGCCAATCGCCGACCTCGGTCAATGAACTGGCTGTTTCCCGCGGCGATGACTGGTTTCAGCAGAATGTGATTACCATGGTCCCTGCCCGATTTCCCGGCGCCATGCGGCTGGTTTACCCCGGCTTTATGCAATTATCGGGTTTTTTAAGCATGAACATGCAGCGGCATCTGGAATCACTTAAAAACGCCATTGATAATTTCGCTTTAAAGAAAAGGGATCAGGCGTTTAAAATCATCGAATTTTATATGGAATATTTCGCAACCATGGATTTAACCGCGGAATTTTACATGCAAACCATTCATACGGTTTTTCAGGAAAGCCTGTTGGTCAAGGGCCGCTATAAATCGAAGGGACAGACAATCCGCCTGCAGGATATTAAAAAGACTGCCATTCTGGTGATTGAAGGGGAGCATGATGATATCACCGGCCTTGGCCAAACCCGCGCGGTGATTGATTTGTGCAAAAATTTACCAGATAGCATGAAGGAATATTTTCTGGCCATGGGCGTCGGCCATTATGGGCTGTTTAACGGCAGAAAATTTTCCCATATTATTCTGCCGGAAATTAAAAAATTTACCCACATGCACCATGGCGAATAGCGCTTTTACTGCATTTTCGTCCAGGCTTAGCCTTGGGAAGTGGCCCAATCCTTTTCAGTCGTCTCACTGAAATCCAGGTTGAGTTGTAAGGCGAGGTTATCAATCGCGCCTCCCAGTAGTTGAAACAATTGCTGCCTTTCCCGGGTTACGCCAATGTCCAGGTTTGCGTTTAAGGGGAGGGATAATTGTTGTGCCGCGTTATCAAAGGCCATCTCAGCGTCCTTCACGGTTATCGTTTCGTAGCGGTTATTATTGACCCGGCCCAGTGTGTGCATGGATTGGGCAAAGACGAAACGCAGCTCACTGACAGGCAAGGCTAATGCCGTATGCGTCGGCAAAGCGGTGGGATTATTGTAAAGCTCATCTAAATAGAAACGAATTTGCCGTGGGTAAAGAATAAAGGTACTGCCCGCAGCTTCCTGGGTATCAATGGCTTGCTGGTAAGCCTTGTCACTCAAGGTGTAATCATTGATGCGGTTGATTTTAGCCTTAAACGCGGGATTATTGGCATTGGCGCAGAGCTTGAAATAGGTTTTGGTGATGGGTGCCCAGGGGCCTGCGTTGTAGCCGGCATTGAGGAGCATGTCGAGGATGTTGTTATCGGGATTTTGAAGGTTACGCAGGCAATCGGGAAAATCCGTGGCGGAAGGGCCCCAGGGATCCTGATTGATGGCATAAAACCTTAATAAGGTATTGTATTGAAAATAAGCCGCTGCCAGAGGACCAAAGTATTTATTATCAAGGCTGTCAGGGCCTTTTTTTATTGTCTGTTGACCGCTGTCCTGATCGTCAATGCGATAGCCTAAACTTTTTTGCAGCACGGTAAAATTGATTAAGCCAATGCCGCTTTCCAGACGTTTGCCATAATCATTGATTTGGTAAGGCCCGCCTTGTCCCGGTGCAAGCAGCATGGAACGGATGGCTGGATCAGGATTTATCCAGGGCGATGTGCTCTTGTATGCGGTGGTTTGCAGGTTTTCCTGCAGCAGCTGCCCAAACAGGGAACCCGTTATGTAGTCCGAATTAAAGGCCAGCTTCGGATCATGCTGATGAATCAAATAGGCATACAAGGCTCCCGCGACCAGATTGGAAATCAACAAATCACGCGTGTTGTCATCAAGGGTCAGCGTTTCAGTCTGTTCCTCAAGAACCGCTGGGAATCCCATATGATAGTAAAGGTGATTGGTGTCCAGGGTTTGGGCAGGCAGTGGGTTAATCAGCAGCAGGCTTAAAAAGAATAAGGCAATTTTTTGCATCATCAACACTATGAAATAATAACTGGATCCCCATGATAATGGGCAATTATTAGCGCAATATTAAATCGGGGTGTTTGTTGCTGCGTCCTTCACGGCCTACGCACTTCAATTTTCAATCAAACTGAGCAAATGTTCTAAAAAGGAATTGTCCCATCCACCGATCTTTCGTTTACCTTTAATGCTAGCTTTTCTAGAATTGTCCTTTTTTAGTAAATTTAGAGCAATTCGGCGAAGCACAGCAAAATTTTCCGCACTATGACCTATCCTGGACCTTGCATAGTCATCATTGAAACTCATGTCTAAACACCAATGCAAACTATTTTCAACACTCCAATGTTGTCGTATGGCATGTGCACAAATTGCAGCATCTGGAGAAAGGGAGCTAATGTAATAGCGCGTTTGCGTGGTTGTTTGTCCTTGCTTAAATACTTTACTGTTAATCTTAATTAGACTATTTAGTCCCACCCATTTTTCTTTAAATTCAGGGGCATACATGACATGAAATACCGTGCAATCCCTTTGTTCAACCCGACCATGCCCCTTATCTACTTGGGTATCCTGGGAGTAAACCATAGCCTTAAATTCCATTTGTTCAGCTTTTTCAAAAATCGTTTTAATTTTATCATGTAGCAAGCCTTGATTTCCCTTGGCTGCCAGCATGTAATGTCCCCCTTTTTGAATAATTTGAGCAGCTAACTTTTTCTGGCAACCCATCGCATCCATCGTTACGGTAACCTGTTTCAAGTCGAGTACTTTTAAAAGAGCCTCCATTGCTGCAATTTCACCGCCTTTCTCGTCACATCTGACTTGCCCTAAAACAAGTCCATTCTCACTTGCCCAGGCACTAACTAAATGCAGAGCCTTCAATCCACGATTTTTATCAACACTCCTTCGTGATGTTTTTCCATCAATCGCAATTATTTCTCCTTGATGTTTCTCAATTAAAGTGGCTATCCAGGACATAAAACATAGTTCAAATTCTTTGGCATCTAATATTGAATAGAATCGTCTAAACGTATCATGAGATGGAATCCCATTTGGCAAATTTAAAAAGGTCTCTAACCAGTCCTTTTTGCAGTTTCCAAAGAGCTCGATATCAACCCAACTATCTGCACCACATATCACTGCTAATAAGGAAATAATTAAAATATCCTTCATTTCATGACGGCTATTGTGATTAATAACTCGGGGATCAATTAATGTAGAAAAGTGAGAAAGTAAGGTGTCGATTGTCAATTTAGAACACTCCATGGATTGAATATGGGCATGAAGTATCGTTTATGCATTCTAAAGTGTATATCAGCAAATTCTCCTCTTGCCCTGATCTTTTTCTTGCACCCACTTGATCTTTTTCTTACAGCGTTTTAAAAATCAGGTGCGTTAGCCGTGATAAATATTTTTGTAGACGACTAATCTAATGCTTTGATTTTGAATTATTTTTTAAAAAAAGGCTGCCATAGCAGCCAGTATTTCTGTTCAGGATAAAATTACCTGATGTTTATACCGCTGCGGCAGGCAGCGATCACTTTGTCGGCTCTGCGTTTGGTAAAAAGACCGCTCTCCACGACGCCAGGAATGAGTTTGATGGATTCTTCAAGAGCTATCGGGGTGGTGATATCCAGATGATAAACATCCAGAATAATATTGCCGTTGTCCGTTTTAAATCCTTCACGGTACTCTGGATCACCGCCTAACTTGACCAGTTCACGCGCCACATAGCTTCGAGCCAAGGGAAGCACTTCGACTGCAACCGGGAATGCGCCCAGGCGGTTAACGATTTTTGATTCATCGACGATACAGATAAATTCAGAAGCCACCGTGGCAATAATTTTTTCCCGTGTTAAGGCACCACCGCCGCCCTTGATCATGTCGTTCTGGGGGTTAATCTCATCCGCCCCATCGATATAAACCGGCAATTCACCCGCCGCATTTAAATCAATCACCGGAATACCAGCAGCCCGCAAACGGGTCTCGGTAGCGATTGAACTGGCGACGCAGGCATCAATGCGGTGTTTAATGGCCGCTAATTCATCAATAAAAAAATTGACCGTTGAGCCTGTGCCTACGCCAACGATCATGTTGTCCTCAATAAAGGCCAGAGCCGCTTTGGCCGCCTGCTGCTTTAATTCATTCATACAAAGCTCAAATGGGGTGAAAACCGCATTCTAACGCCATAAACTGTTCTTCACCAAATCAAGAATTTCAGTTCCCTGCCCATTGATAATGGCTTTCATCATGTAGAGGCTAAACCCTTTGACCTGGGCCGTGGTAATGGTTGGCGGCATGACCAGCTCATTGCGATTAACCCGCACATCCACCAAGGCGGGTCCAGCATGGCTGAATGCAACCTGTAAAGCCTGTTGCAATTGTTCAGGCTCCTCCACCCGAAATCCCTTAATCCCCACCGCTTCAGCCATTTTGGCAAAATCAGGGTTTTCTAATTCCGTGGCGTATTCCAGCATACCGCCGACATGCATTTCCATCTCCACAAAACCCAGGGTGCTGTTATTAAAAATAATGACCTTGACAGGCAGATTCTGTTGCACCAGGGTCAGGATATCCCCCATCAGCATACTGAAGCCCCCATCGCCGCATAAAGCGACAACCTGACGGGCAGGAAAGGCCGTTTGCGCGCCGATCGCCTGAGCCAGCGCATTGGCCATGGATCCGTGATTGAAAGAGCCCAGTAAACGCCGCCGGCCATTCATGGCGAGATAGCGCGCCGCCCAGACCGTGGGCGTGCCGACATCGCAGGTAAATATCGCGTCATCATGGGCTTCCTCGTTAATTAGGCGCGTTAAAAACTGCGGGTGAATCACTTGTTTGCCAGGGTTATAATTCGCCAGCGCGTCCAGATCACGCCGCGCCTTTTTATAGTGACTGACGGCTTGTTCCAAGTGACTGCTGTCTGTTTTGGTGTGAATCAAGGGGAGCAGGGCTTTTAAGGTGGCATCAATATCGCCAACCACACCGAGTGTGATATCGGCGCGTTTGCCCAATTGCTCGCCATGCAAATCAATCTGAATAATATCCGCTTTACCCGGATAAAATTGCCGATAGGGAAAACTGGTTCCCAGCAACAGCAGGGTGTCGCAGGACTCCATCGCATAATAACCTGAAGAAAATCCAATAAGGCCCGTCATGCCGACGTCATAAGGATTATCATATTCTACATAGGGCTTACCGCGCAGCGTATGAACCACGGGCGCACGCAATTTTTCGCATAATGCCATCAGCGATTGATGGGCATTGGCAGCCCCAATGCCAGCAAAAATGGTGACTTTTTTACCGTCGTTTAACCGCTTGGCCAATTCCTGCAATAAATCCGGTTGAGGAATAACCGCCGGTTGCGGCATGGGCATCCACTCAGGCATTGCCTCTGCCCGCATCTCCTGCAAAGCCAAATCGCCAGATATCACCAACACGGCCACGCCGCGTTTGGCCAGGGCAGTCTGCATGGCAATTTTGAGCAAACGCGGCACTTGTTCAACCGATGAAATGACTTCACAAAAACAACTGCATTCTTTAAATAAAATATTCGGATGGGTTTCCTGAAAATAATCCCCGCCAATTTCAGGGGTTGGAATATGCGCGGCAATGGCTAGAACCGGGGCATTGCTGCGCTGGCAATCATAAAGCCCATTAATCAGATGCACATTACCTGGCCCGCAACTTCCGGCACATACCGTCAACTCACCGGTTAATTGTGCTTCGGCGCCGGCAGCAAAAGCCGCCACCTCTTCATGGCGGGTATGAACCCAGCGGATGGTTTTGCGTTTTTGCAAAGCATTGGTAATGCCGTTTAAAGAATCGCCCACAATCCCATAAATGCGTTTTATGCCTGCCTTTTCCAACGATTCCACGAAAACATCCGCAACAGTAGCCATGTTTAGTCCTTAGCGCCGAGGCATTGGTATCATTACTGACCAACAGTGGGTGCTGACATCGGCACCGCCGGTTTTGTGGTCATGGATTGACCAGCCGGTTTGGGCGCAGGCCCTGCGGAAGCAGAAGATGACTGAGTCCCCGTGCTGGATGCGCTACTCGGCGCATTGGTGCGATCGTAGGTCGTTACCGTGGCCGATGAACTGCCATGATAGGTGGCATCATCCCTGGTGTTGGAGCCGCCCATCATGCTCTGCATGGTGTCGCAACCCGTCATGAACAGGGGGGATACCAATAACAATGAAGACATATAAACGGTGCGTAATTTCAATTTTTGCATATCATCATCCTTGAAATAATTGGAGATACAGTCGTATAGATTCTAGCGGGTGCTCCGGACGTTGTAAAACGCCAACTTGTTAATGCGATAAAATTGGGATAAATATGTCTTATGCGTATACTGCGCAACCAAATCATTAAAAGGATTACTCATGATTTACCAAACTATTCTTGAAACCATTGGCAACACCCCTGTTGTCCGCATTAATCGGATCAGCCAGGAATTGGATTGCGAACTCTACGCGAAATGTGAATTCTTTAATCCCGGCGGCTCGGTAAAAGACCGCATCGGCTATGAAATGGTTAAAAAAGCGGAAGAATCCGGACGCATTAAACCGGGTGATACCCTGATAGAGCCGACCTCAGGTAATACAGGGATAGGCATTGCCCTGGCGGGTGCCGTCTTAGGCTATCGTGTCATTATCACCATGCCAAACAAAATGAGCCAGGAAAAACAGGCCGTACTTGAACGCCTTGGGGCTACCATTTATAGAACGCCAACCGAAGCGGCATCCAGCGATCCGGACAGCCATATTTCGCTGGCTAAGGATTTACAGCGGCAAATCCCCAATTCCCATATACTCGATCAATATGCCAACCCGGATAATCCCAATGCTCATTATTACGGCACCGCCCAGGAAATTATCGATGATTTTGGTAAGGACTTGCACATGGTTGTCGCCAGCGTAGGGACAGGGGGCACCATCACCGGGATTGCCCGTCGCCTGAAGGAATATAACCCGGCCATTCAGATTGTGGGCGTTGATCCAGAAGGCTCGATTCTTGGCGGTGGGACCGAAATCAAGCCTTATCTCGTTGAAGGGATTGGCTATGATTTTTTTCCTGATGTATTAAACAATCAATTGATAGACCAGTACATTAAAACCAACGATGCGGATTCATTTGCCATGGCAAGGCGCTTGATTCGCGAAGAGGGTTTATTGGTCGGCGGCTCCTGTGGAGCGGCCATGTGCGGGGCTTTGCGGGCGGCGAAAAAACTTGGCAAGCATCAGAAATGTTTAGTCATTCTCCCTGATTCCATCCGCAATTACATGTCCAAATTCGCCAATGACGAATGGATGAAAGAGCAAGGTTTTTTATAAGAAACCCACTCCCCGGAAACGGGGAGTCATCTATTATTTAATGGCTGAAACAGAGCTGCGCGTATTGTCAAGGTTGTCGTTTTCAATCATATTGAGAACGAGTTTGGCATCCAGCTGGCCAATGCTGACCGCACGGGCAATAGCATGAACAAGCTCCTGAATAACCAGGGTCTCATGCGATCCTTGGCCCAGGGTAATGATGGCTGGCTTGCTCTGCGATTTGGCTATGATTTCAGCAAAGAAATGTTCATTACCGTATTCAAGCCCAACCTGGCGGATGCGTCCGCGCAGGTAATCGCTGCTGCCCATGCCTTTGACATACATGGAAATCAATTGTTCTCTGTTTAAATTACCATACTGCACCATGTTGGTCAGCAGGCTTTTATAATAATCAAACTCTGCCAGCAACCGCTTGTCTTCCGCCTCAATCCGGGCCAGGATAGCCGGCATTTCCGGATCGGGTTTGCTTTGTTCATGATTCGGCTCAAGCGAGGGAACCGGCTGATTGGCAACCAGTTGGAAGCGCTCGGGTTGGGAGACGCGAGGAATATAATGTTGTGCCTGCAACTGAATCACAACCTCGCCTACGCCTTGAGAGGCTTCTTTGCCATGGTATTTCATGGCGGGAATTTCCTTGTTCGGCTCGACAATTTTCACAGTAATTGGTACGTGCAGGGCATTAGCCAAGGCAGCAATTGCCGTCTCATCAATCCAGGTGGATTGTTGACGCATTTCAGCCGGTGTAGTGCCTTCTGCATTGTCAACGAAAGCGCCGCGGTAATCTTCAGGATGAGCCACCATTTCATCTACCGCAATCTGACGCAGCGTGTAAGCCAGTTTATCGATGAACTCAGCCATTTTAGCGGGTGAATCCACCATTCTCGCGGGGGAATCGACCAGATCACGCACACGCTCAGTCACTGTTTTCAAGCCGGAAGCATGTTTCATGGGAAACAATTTGAAGTGCCGGGCCAATAGCACCTTGAATAAATCTTCGACCGCCCGCGGGCGAGAATGAATGGGGTAGTTGTTTTTGGTTAACAGCTTATCAATTAAGGCAGCGGCAATGGCTCTAAAACCGCAATCACCTCGGCCGCCGACATCAACAAAGGCAGGTTCCTGAAGTTTGACTACTTTAGAGGAAGCCGGCATGCGGCCCTTCATGGGCTTAACCTTAGCCGGGTTTCTAAAAAAACTTGATGTACTCATCGCACACCTCTATATACTGGTTATTCTTCCATTCTAATCAAACTAGATTAAGGAAATATTAATAGAAATATTGTTTCTTAAATTACCTAAAAAATCAAATTTTAATCATTTTTCGAGCAGTGAAGGTGAATAAATTGCATAAGCTGCGCAAAAAAATCCTTATCCCACAAATTATTATGATCTTTATCTGCAAATTCAATCAATTTTTTGGGTTCTTTGGCTTTTTTATACAAAACCTGCGCCTGCTCAAAAGGAACAAGGCGATCCAGACGACCATGCAGAATAAGCAGGGGCGCATTGATGCGATCAATTCTTGATAAGGAATCAAACTTATCCCAGGGAGGCAGCAGAATCCAGGGATAATGAAATCGCGCCACCTCGGCCATTGACGTGTAGGGTGATTGCAAAATGACAGCGCAAAATCGGGTTTGTTCAGCCAGTTTCGTGGCGATACCGCTGCCTAAGGATTCGCCATAAAGAATCACAGCCTCAGAGGGTACGCCTTCGTTTAACAAGAAGGTCATCGCTGCCTCACCATCACGATAGAGGCCCAGTTCACTCGGGCTTCCCGGATTACCGCCATAACCACGGTATTCCAGCAGCAATACACCATAACCGGCATTTAAAAACCCTGAAACTAACGGCATGCGAAAACCGATATGTCCGGCATTGCCGTGCAGGTAGAGGATGGTTGGCTTTCCCGGCGTGGCCTTTTGGTACCATGCGTTTAAATGCAGACCATCCGATGTCACTAACTTCACATCCTCCATTCCTTGTGCATGGAAATGCTGTCGACTTGGCATTTGTTTTGCTGGAAAATAGATAAGATGCCGTTGCAAGAAATACAAAAGCAACATAACCAGCGTGAAAACAAAGGCGAGCGCCCAAAGAAATTGTTTCATAATTGCGTCATTAACAGGCGAAGTCCTTTACTTTAAAGCAGGGTCTCCATTCAAACAATATACAACCCAGGAGATACTGTACCCAGCAAGGAGATTGTATGGACGGTGTGCGGGAAGAAGATTTGCTGAGAATAAAGGAATTGCTGCGCCATACCAGTGAATTCATTGCCTATTTTGAATTGGCTGAAGTGAAAATGATGGAATGGCGGCAGGATATCGAGTTACAAACGCAGTTGCAGCAGCAACAAACACAGGAACAATTAAAAAGTCTGCATAAAGAACTTGATCATCTTCATGAGGTATTAACTCAGTCAGGGCTGGAACGACTCCGCCTGCATACCGAACAGGCGCTTAAACAGGGGGAAAACCAACTCCATTCATTGCAAAAAATCAGCCAGCACATGCTTGCCGATATGCAATCCCAACACCGGGAATTTACCAGGGCCGTCGAGAAAAGTTTAGCGCAGCTCGATGATTACACATCCACGGCACTTCAAAAAATTGGCTCGTTACTGGCTGACTATGATGTGCAGCATTTTAAACGGGTGGCCAATGAAAGTTGCGAATACGTGGAAAAGGCAGCCAGCCAGGCCATTGCCCAGAGCACCCGTCTTCTAAAAACATTTCAATGGCGGGCTGCGGCTCTCGCCTGCTTAACCACCCTGCTCACCGCCTTTGGCGTTGGATTATATGTCAACAATGAATTGCCATGGGAGATGCACCAGCAGGCACGCAATGAACGCGAGGCGGGTAAACTGCTGATGAAGGCCTGGCCAATGCTGTCGCAACAGGAAAAAGATAACATCGTCTCCGGCGGCAAAAGGAACAAATCTTGACTGGGTTAGTCTTTGCCGCCATCACGTCCCTGCTCGCTTTAAACTGGCCTGCCTTGAAACGGCGCCGGCGCCTGAGGCGATGGCGGCAGTCGCTTGCCCTGCCTTATCATGCGAAACGATTCAAGGCGCTTTACCAGGATGTGGATGGCTTCGCTTTATCCCGCCTAAGCCGCGCCAATCAGGATGCGCTTGAATACGTGTATGGGGAAATCGATTTTGAACCGTTTATTGCCTTGCTGTCTCTTTGCCGCATCACGGCTCACACTGTATTCTATGATTTAGGCAGCGGCAGCGGCAAAGCGGTGCTCGCCTGCGCTATGGTTTATTCACCAAAGCGCAGTTGCGGCATTGAATTGTTTACCCCGCTTCACGAAGCCGCCGAGCAGCGGCGCCTGCAATTGCAGGCATGGCCTGACTACGCACTTAAGGCAACGTGCATTGAATTCAAACAGGCCGATTTTCTGGAAACGGATTTAAAGGAGGCCGACCTGATTTTTATTAATTCCACCGCCTTCTTTGGCGATTATTGGCGGTTAATCATTCGCCATTTAGAGCAGTTAAAACCGGGAACCCAAGTGGTCAGTACCAGCAAACCGCTGGATTCCAGCGCGTTTAACGTGCAAAAAACCACCAGTCTGCAAATGAGTTGGGGCGCGGTTACAGCCTATTTACAGGACCGTGTGAGCAAGTAATAAACAAGTGGCTGCGCCCTGATTTGTATTATTTAGCGAAATCTTGGTACAGTTAATTGATAACATTGAATAATTTATTCTCGGGTCTATACTGAATATAAAACAATAAAATAGGCATTACCTGCAGTTCCCTGGTAATGATGGACCTTAGAACGCGGCTAACCGAGGTGGGTATGATTAAATCGGAACTCATTGCAACTCTTGCTGCTGAAATGACACGCCTTCCTGAGAAGCAAGTGACTGACGGCATTAACCGGATTCTCGACTTGATGAGCCAGGCACTGATTGATGGGAAACGCATTGAGATTAGGGGATTTGGCAGCTTTTCCCTGCACTATCGTCCGCCACGCAATGCCCATAATCCGAAAACCGGCGAAAAAGTGGTGACCGAAGCGAAATACAGCCCCCACTTCAAACCCGGTAAAGAACTTCGCGAACGGGTGGATGCCTCCCGGGGCAAAATACCCCTTGCGAAAGAGGATGAGTAAAACGCTTCATCAGGTCCGCGGTAAGGTCACGCCGGTTTGCCCCTGATACTTACCGCCCCTGTCGCGATACGACACTGCACAGACCTCATCTGACTCCAAAAACAACATTTGCGCCACGCCCTCATTGGCGTAAATTTTGGCTGGCAGCGGCGTAGTATTGGAGAACTCGAGTGTCACATGCCCTTCCCATTCCGGCTCAAGCGGCGTCACGTTCACAATAATACCGCATCGCGCGTAGGTGGACTTCCCCAGGCAAATGGTTAAGACATTGCGCGGGATTCTGAAATACTCCACTGTGCGGGCCAGCGCGAATGAATTGGGCGGAATAATGCAAACATTGGATTTAACATCGACAAAACTGTTCGCATCAAAATTTTTAGGATCAACGATGGCGGAATTGATATTGGTAAAGATTTTAAATTCGTCCGCACACCGCACATCATAACCATAACTGGAAACACCGTAGGAAATAATACGGCCATTTCCGGTTTCTCTCACCTGCCGGCTTTCATAGGGAGAAATCATGCCTTCTTCCATGGCCATTTTTTCTATCCAGCGATCTGACTTAATTGACATGGTAACCCTGTATAACGATAAAAACGATTTTCTACCACAAAGGATGCCTAAGGGGAAGCTATCGGGTCATTTTCCATGAAGGAATCAAACGGACTTCAGTAAAACATGCATCCAGCCATTCAGATATAGAGTACAAATCGCTTTAATTCCGCGTTGCAATACCATTTTCTTTGTGGTTTATTGTAAGAAAGAGGCAACAGGACCCATAGCATGATTGAAGTCATCATTTTGCTTTTAATCGGCGCGTTCGCTTACCTGTTAACATCTCTTATCTTCCCGGGCTACCCACTGTTTGCGCGTAATAAATCCTTAAAAGGCACCGATACGCTGACCCACCAGGACATATTGCAGCTATTGCAACGTTTAGACTATTGGCCGGTTGAAATCGATGGTGTCTGCCATGGTTTTACCTTAAATTGGGCTTTAGCCGCAGCCAACAAGTCAGAAGACTATTTTTTTAGCCTGCTCAACACGTTAAAGCAACACAAAGCCGTTCTGCTTGATAAGTCGATGGCTATCAGCGACAAAGTAAAAAATCACCAGGCCCTTAATCAAAACGATAGACGCATAGCCGAATTACCGTCACTTTTGGGTCTTATCTGCCTCGCTCAGTCCCCGGATGTTTATCATGAGGTTTACAATAAACCCCTGGCACAAAGCGATATTAATGCCATTCTTAAAATGATTCGTTTTCAAAAAACGCCAGAACATAAAACGGCCCAATGTGTCTATCAGAAAACATTACCCTGTGCGTCCAAGGCCAAGTTGTATGAGTATCTGCAACAAACCCGTCTGCTGGTCAGACTGGAGGATCATGTGGCCATTGTCGCCGGCAGTGAAGAGCATAGTCTGGGTTTTCGGGTGCATCCCAACGGCTGGTTATTTATGGACATTAATAACCTCTACAAACAGTCAAAGGACTATCCGCAACAAATCCTGTCAACCAGTGCACTCACAGAACGCTTGTATGAAACGCTTTTTGAAAAAGGCGACCATTTCATTTTATCCACTTGCTTTATTGCCAACCGCCATGCGAGTTTACTGCATCGCTTAAAGAAACTGGATTTGATGTTCCCGGTGACTAAAAAAAACATGGCTATCACCAATTCCCGTGGGTACGGTTTGCTGCCCATCGCCGCTCAAAGTAACGATATCCCCACGGTCAGAGAGGTACTGACACTGGGCAGTCAGCCTACTGCTCTCGATAAAACTCAGCTTAGGCGAACGTTTTATTATGCAGCAGCCTACAATCACGTAGCTATTCTAAACATGCTCCGTCAAAAAACCGGCCTTGATATGAATAGCCCCTGTGATTCCGACCAAAACAGCATGCTGTGTCTTGCCTGCCGGGAAGGACACACGGAAGCGGTAATGGAATTGCTTGATGACCCACGGGTTAATGTCAATTACGCCAACAAGGAGGGGCAAACGCCATTGATGCTGGCCTGTACCTCTGAATGTACAACCACTAATTGGGATCTTTTTTCAGCCTTGCTTAAACGGGGAGCCAATCCCTTGTCCCCCGAGGGCAAGCCCATTCTGGCGCTTGCCATGGTTTATAATAATGAGGCAGCAATCAATGCCATCAACGCTTTTCAACCCTCGCCAACAATAAAAGATGATGATTCCATTTTAAAACGCTGTTTAACGAAAGCCTATGGCCACTTTTTCCCCGCCCCGATCTCACTGCAACCTCAGGTTTCAAGCCCCATGGACAAGCCATCGATTTAAGTATTCAGTTTACGCAGCAAATCACCCAACTCCATCGGCATGGGGAAAATAATAGTGGAATTATTCGTTCCGGCAATGGTTGCCAGAGTCTGTAGATAGCGTAATTGCATGGCTTGTGGCTGTTGCGCCAAAACGTTGGCCGCCTGCAATAATTTTTCTGATGCCTGCAATTCGCCTTCCGCATGAATAACTTTAGCGCGACGATCCCGTTCAGCCTCGGCTTGTTTGGCAATCGCGCGAATCATGCTTTCATCCAAATCAACATGCTTGATTTCCACATTGGCGACTTTGATTCCCCAGTTATCGGTTTGCGCATCCAGAATGCGCTGAATGTCGCTGTTTAATTGCTCGCGTTCAGCCAACATTTCGTCCAGTTCATGCTGCCCTAGAACCGAGCGCAGCGTGGTTTGTGCCAATTGGCTGGTGGCTTCGAAATAATTTTCCACCTGAATGATCGCGTTTTTGGGTTCAACCACACGAAAATACAAGACCGCATTGACTCGGACTGACACGTTATCACGAGAAATCACATCCTGGCTGGGAATATCCATAACCACCGTACGTAAATCTACCCGCACCATCTGCTGAATACCCGGAATTACGATAATTAAACCCGGGCCTTTTACCTGCCAGAACCGCCCTAACATAAAAATCACACCGCGCTCATATTCTCGCAGTACTTTAAATGCAGACAGCAACAACAGGGCGATGATGATGACAACAAAAACGAGAAATTGTCCCATAGTAACCTCCTCGATTAATCCTGTTTACCTTGAGCAGCATGACTTTCCTGCCCTGATTTTTGAGAGGGTTTCATTTCCTCGACCTCTAACAGCAAACCACTTGCGGCAATGACTTTTATTTTTTTATCCTTAGCGATGGGATAATTAGACTGCACCTGCCAGATTTCGCCACGAATAATGGCTTGCCCCTGTAAATTAATCGTCTCAATAGTGCGGCCTTCAGCGCCAACCAGGATGGACAGGCCATGTTGAACGTCGTGCCGCCGCGATTTGATTGCCATCCCAAGCAACGTAAAAAGCACCAGAATATTGACTGCGGCCATGGCCCAAATAGCAGACCAGGCTATCTGGTAACCCTGGTGATCGGTATCCATTAACAGAATAGAGCCTAGTACAAAAGCCATACTGCCACCAATACCTAAGACGCCAAAACTCGGAGAAAACGCTTCAGCAATAATAAAAAGAAGGCCAAGAAGAATTAAGCTCAGACCCGCGTAATTAATCGGCAAAAGCTGCAAGGCATACAAGGCGAGTAGCATCGCAATGGCACCAATCACGCCAGGCAATACAAAGCCCGGGTTCATCAATTCAAAAAAGATGCCGTAAATGCCTAAAAGCAATAACAGGTAAGCGATAGTGGGTTCGGTAATCACCAGCAACAATTGGGTACGCCAATCCGGATTCAGGTGATTAATGGGTTTATTTTCAGTCTCCAGTTGAATTTTCAAGCCATTCTGCATGACGAATCTGCCATGCAATTTTCGCAATAAATCCTGTTCATTACTGGCAATGATATTAATCACGCCAGCCTGCAATGCCTCCTGAGCGGTCATGGTCGCGGCATCTGTCACTGCTTGTTCAGCGAATCGCGGATCGCGGCCACGCAACTGCGCCAGGGAACGAATGGTTGCCTGCGCATCGTTAGTTACTTTTTTGCTCATCGTCGAATCATTTTTCTTGCCACCCGGGCTGTTGTTGCCACCCAATTGCACAGGGCTTGCCGCGCCCAAATGCGTACCAGGTGCCATAGCAGCGATGGTACTGGCATAGAGGATATAGGTTCCAGCGCTTGCAGCCCGGGCGCCATTGGGAGCCACATAGGCAACAATGGGGGCTTTCGATGAAAGAATGTCCTGAATGATCTGGCGCATGGACTTATCCAATCCGCCTGGGGTATTGATGCGCAGGATAATCAGTGACGCCTGATCTGCCCCGGAAATACCCCGATGAATATAATCTGCCATGGCGGGGCCAATAGCCCCATCCACATGGAGAATAACAATTCGGGTTGCATAAGTGATTGCGGGAATGAGAAACAGGGCCAAACAAAGAACCCATCGCATAACCCAGGGCGGCCTTTTGTGCGGGCTCATACAACTTCCTGTTCGCTTCTCATATGTTAAGCATAGCACTTAACACGGAGAGCCAAGACGAACAGGTGTTGTTTAGGATCAGACACAGGGCTGACTTATTGCTTAGAAAAACACACCAATTTGAGCCACTACTGTATCGGCGGTTTTACCCGTGCCGAGCGTATTGGCGTTGACTACGCCCGGAGGCGCAATGCCATTGGCAACATCACCACTGCGGTAATCAATGTCATGGCGATATTCCAGACTTTCGACCGTATCTTTCCACAGTGAGATATTAAAGACGGTGCTGATGCGCTCACGCGGCAAATTGAGCGCCAGGGTGTCTTTAGACCATTGATAACCCAGCGCCAATGAAGCGGGCTTATCAAATGCTTTAAATGTAACCCCACCCTCAACCTGAGCAGCCTGAGGTTTTGCGCCTCGGCCATTAAAACTTAAAGCATTAGGGCTAAACGGTTTAGTCGCACCAACCCATTCTACCGCTAGCGTGTAGCGATCAAAGCTCACATTGCCATGGATATCAAAGGCAGGCACTTTGCCAACCGCTTCAGAGCCATTGGTGATTGAGCCAAACCCGCCGAAGGTGGTGCCTGCAGGGGAACCGGTATTCTGCATCCCGCCAGCATCGGCAATCGTACCAATGTAGCCGGCGCCAATTTCGCCAGTGACATCACCCTGCTCCAGGGTATAACCGGCATTGATACCGCCTACCCCGTCACGGCCCAGAGTCGTATCGGAGCGATAGGCATAGGCGGCAGCATAAGGACCTGTACCTTGTTGTGATTTATACCCAAAAATAATTGGTCTCGCCTTTGTGCGTGCCATGATCATCGTAATGGGTGAACTAACCATCGCACTTGAATACTTACCAAAGGGAACAAACAATTGGCCAGCCGTAAAGTAAAACGGCGACTTGTCCAGATTACCGATGTTGACAAAGCCCAGATTCAAATCAAAAGACGAATTGGCGACACGCTGGTTGCTTAAATCTGGCGGCGATTCATCATAAGCGATGCCAATAAACGCTTCCACCATATCATTTAACGCCGCGGCCACATCCAACTCACTGGAGCCCAGTGTAATGTCGCCTTGGGAGTTACCTATGAACGGTCTTGAAAAGGTAGCAACCGGTTCGGTTTTTCCACTGATGGCGATGATGGGCATGGTAGGCGCTGGGTAACCGATTCGTTCGTACGCGCGGTAAAGACGCCGACGTTGCTGCATCAAACGGATATCCCGGTTAATACTGGAGATATTGACAATATAATCCGAGCCGTCAAACGCAGGCCTGTCACCAAGGTAGGGAGATGATACGACCGGTGTACCGGCAATATAAGTCAACACCTGTTCATCTGCCACCAGCGCGGTTGGATAAAAACCGATGGACTCCGGATGACTATCAATCGCATGCACCGAGAGCAGGCTGCTATGAAAGGCCAACGGGCTTTCCCGGGGTATTGGCTTTTTATTGTTGGCGGTATTTCCAGCGGTTTTTTTGGCTTGTCTGTCTTTCCGCTCAGGGGCCTTCACCGGTTGGGTGGTTTGAGCCACCACTTTCTTTTGTAACTGATTAATCTGACTCTGAAGGGCTTTGGTTTGGTTTTGGAGGCGTTGAATCTCTTGCAACAATTCCTTATTGGCTACAGCAAAACCCGGACTGGACAAGGCAGCCAGGGCTACAAATAATACTTTGTGTTTCACAACCGATACTCCTGATTATAATTCAATCTTCCGCTTGCTTCGGCGAATCGATTATAACTGGAGGCAGCCAGGCTGGCCAGCGATTGTTCAATATATTTGTCTAAAACGTAGTTTTCCGCAGATCCAATAAAAAACCCATCCGAAGATGGGTTATAAAGGTCTGGATAATATTAGGCAGGAGCAACCCATTTAAGGCCGCCGTAAACGCCATACATACCAAAGTCAGACATATCAATTCGTAAGCAACCGCACAATGGATTAATGTGCTGCAAGGAATTGAAGTAATTAAAGACTTGATAGCCTGCTTCAATATTCAATGTGCCATTTGCGGTTTCATAAGCATAGTTGGCGCCTAACTTGGCTTCCACGCTGGGAACCACCGATTTTTGCGTACCGTAACGAGTAAATGCAACCAGATTATTACCAAAGAAGGTTGCCTCGTTATAACGTCCGGTTCCATAAAGAATAGATCCAGAGGTATTGGCAGTAATGCTGAAGTTTTCCGTTAAGTCATAGGAAAAATCAACGCCAACGACAGGACCCACTCCATTGAAGTCGGTATTTTGCGTACCAAACACCCCAGACGTCAACAACAGGATCGTGGGGGAAACAACGCTGTAAGCCAAATTGCTGTTGACACGAATATCTGCGTATTGGAAACCGCCATAAAAACGGGCGTTTTTACGCATACCCATATCCACATGCTGACCCAATACCGCATTGACACGATCAAACTTGTTAGTGAATGTGTGAGTAAAATTAGCGTTTACAACACCACCCAGAGGGGAGGGAAATACGCCAGTGAACGAACCGTTGTTACTGTCCACATCATAATGCAGCCAATCGACCGTTAGGTCGTTACCCGTGCGGAAATGGTAGGAGCCTTCCAGTTTGTATCCCCATCCCCACTCATTGTCCACGTCTTTGTATTCGCTTAATGAGGAGGCGGCGAGACCGTAGGCCTTGTCAGCGTCATAAATTGGTTTTAAATACAATGCCTGAATTCCCAGATCCCATTTTTTTGCTTCACAGGGGACAGTGACATCGCCTGGGGTACAGGTTGGAGCAGGTGGAGTACCGTACATACCCGCTGCTGCAAAACCACTGATACTCATTCCTAGAATTGCCAGGGTTATTTTTTTAAGCATTTTTACTCCCTTAATCAAAAAAAAGCCCATCACAGGTGATGGGCTTAAATCTTACCGAGTCGCTAATTAAACGTTGCCAACCCACTTCAGACCGACGTAAGGACCGTGCAGAGCGAAGTCCGTTTCGATAACGTTAGTACCAACGATTGCTGGGCTAGTTCCAAGATGCTGAGCATTGAAGTAGTTAACCCACATGTAACCAGCATCCAGAGTCAAATCGCCTTGAGCCATAGCGTAAGTGTATTTAGCACCCAGTTTAGCTTCCAACTCAGGAACGATAGCTGTTCTAGAGCCGTGAGTCGTAGCAACAGTAGTGCCGTTGATCACACGAGCTGTGTCAAACTTGCTGTCGCCAACCAGGATAGCTGTTGCGCCGTTTGCGTAAACTGCGAAACCATTACCCCAATCGTAGGACATGTCAGCACCGATGCGAGGACCGAAACCGTTGAAACGCAGGTCAGCTGTATCGCGAATAGCTAAAGCGTTAACTTGAGACCAGAAATCAGTGTCGATACGAGCGTATTGAGCACCACCGTGGAAGCGGATGTTTTTGAACTCACCGAAGTCAACGTGTTGACCGAATTCAAAGTTTACAGCATCCCATTTTGGCTCAACGCTAGCAACCCCACCGAAAGCGAATAAATCGTCAGTGAAATTGAAGTCAGTATCTTTGCTGAAGTGATACCAGTTGATGTTGATGTCGTTACCAGTGCTGAAGTGGTAAGAACCTTCTAACTTGAAGCCCCATCCCCAATCCAGATCCAGGTCATGGTAGTAGGTGTTGTTAGCAGCATCAGTAGTAGCGAAACGGTAACCGAAATCGCCATCATAAACTGGTTGCAAATATAAAGCTTGTACACCGAAATCCCAAGCAGTTCTTTCGCAAGGAACGGTGACATTACCAGGGGTGCAAACAGGACCCATGGTACCAGCAAACACTGCACTGCTTCCTAAAGCAAGAACAGCTACCGCTGTTTTTTTCAAATTTAACATTGCTTCATCTCCACTTTTTATTATTAACTTTCCGTTTTGCTGTCAAAGCACAACAAGGTGTTGACCACAGTACGCAATCATCGCTCTATCCGAGAACGTACATAGGCAAATTATCTAGTCCAATTCTTGTAAAGTCAACATTAAAATTGCAAGTTTTATCAACAATCTTAATATTTCCTTCGAATTCGCTCATATTTTATTCAGCCTGAAAAATATAATGCAGAACTCACACAAGCAGGCTTAATGGTTAAGGCTACATGAATTTTTTTCCTTTTGCCACCTGAATTCACGTTTTTTTTTGCTTTTTTCTGCAGAGAGAACCAATCATGCATCTTATTGAAACAATAAGATAATTTAAATAGCATTATTGCTAATTATCAGCAGATGGGTGTTTAAGGGGGATTATTGACCTGCGTATATATATAATGTATGCCGAAGCCGATTAATCGAAGCAGCCTATATTTTTTTCTCTATTTCGACCACGACGCGGCGGTTTAAAGCCATTCCGGCCTCCGTCGTATTGGGCGCGACCGGATCCAAAACGCCAAACCAGGTGGTATAAATCAGGTCCTTGTTGATGCCGTGACTTAACAGAAATTTCTCAACGGCTTTGGCTCTGGCTTCTGACATGGCGTTGTTAATGGATTTGCGCCCCCGATCGTCAGAATACCCGTAAATGTTGATTTTTTTAACCTGCGGATCGGCATTCACATAGGTCACGATGCGTTTGAGTTGTCGCAGCTGTACCTCCTCCAATTTGTAATCATTGGTCTCAAACAAGACCACCGTGGTTTTAACATGCTCGTAATTAAAAGGCAGCAGGTTACCCAGGCAACGCTGATATTTGCCATAGACCTTCTGAAAATGGATTGGCGACAGAATGACTGTAACAGGAAACCCTTGTTCAGAACGGTAGTGAATACGCGTGTTAAACCCCCTGGCTAGATAGGTCAACGCACTGAGGGCGGGATCACGCGGCAGAAAAAGGGCGAACTCACCGGGAGTCAGCGCCGTTTTCGCAATCGGAAAATGCATGCCCCGCGGCTTCCAGACAGGTTCTTTGGCATAGACCACCGCCGGCAATTCTCTCTGCACCTGCTCCCATTTACTCATGATAAAATGTGGAGGCCTGGCGGCATACTGTTCAAAATAGGCAATACCGTAGTTGGGTATAACCAATGACAAGCCGCAGCGCAGCCGGTTGCCTGTCACTTTCCATTTTTCATAACCCATGGGGCTTTTATATTGAACAGGCACCACCGCCTTCACCTGTTCACCCCACAGGCTGCCAATCACGATGATGGGCAAAACTGAACGTGTAAAAAACTGCTTCAAAGCCATTTTTTGCTCATCCTGCTTTGTTATTCCGTGTTATGCTCCCTATTATCGGCTAACTTTGTGGAACCTTTATTTTGCAAACACTGGTTATTACTCGCCCAGACGATTGGCATGTTCATTTTCGTGACGGCGATGCACTTCAGAACACCGTCCCAGCTACCGGCAGGCATTTTGGCCGTGCGCTTGCGATGCCCAATTTAAAGCCTGCCTTAACATCGGTTAAAGCCGTGCTGGCTTATCGGGAGCGCCTTTTAAAGGCTCTGCCGTCTTCTTACGATTTTGTCCCTTACATGACGCTTTATATTAATGAACAGGTAAAGCCCGAAGAGATGTTAGCCATTAAACCGGGCGATGCGATTCTGGGGGCTAAACTCTACCCCGCCGGCGCCACCACCCATTCAGACGAAGGGGCACGTTCTTTACGTGCTTTATACCCTGTGCTAGAGGTCATGCAGCAACGCGATCTGGTATTGCAGATCCATGGAGAAATAACGCACGGGGATATTTTTGACCGCGAAACGGCCTTTCTTACCGAAGGGCTACTGCCTTTAACGCGTGATTTCCCTAAGCTGCGCATGGTACTGGAGCATATCTCCACCCGAGCTGCCGTTGATTTTGTCAGTGAGGCCGGTGAGCAGGTGGCAGCGACCATCACACCCCACCATCTATTATATAATCGCAATCAACTGCTGAGCGGCGGCATCAAGCCCCATTATTACTGCCTACCGATCCTTAAACGGGAGCGCGATCAAGCGGCGTTACAACAAGCGGCAGTCAGCGGCAACCCTAAATTTTTTGCTGGCACCGACAGTGCGCCGCATGCCCGTCAGACCAAGGAAAACGCCTGCGGCTGCGCGGGCATTTATTCTGCTCCCTATGCCGTATCCCTTTACGCTCAGGTATTTGAGCAACTGGGTGAGCTTGAAAAACTGAATCATTTCATGGGTCATTTTGGCGCTTCCTTTTATCAATTACCCATCAATAAAGCCCAATTGGTGCTGCAAAAGCAGCCGCAACAAGTCCCTGAGTATCTCCATTTCGGCACAGACACCGTCATTCCAATGGCCGCAGGGGAAGAATTAGCCTGGAGTGTTCATGAAGGTTAATGCATTATTAAAGTCCAACCTTAAAAACCGTTTTCGCGGCTTTCTCCCCGTTGTGGTTGATATCGAAACAGCGGGGGTTGATCCCTGTAAAAACGCCTTACTGGAAATGTCCATTGTCATTCTGGATATGGATGAGAAGGGGCATTATTATCCAGCTACCACATACTTTGAACACATTCTGCCTTTTGATGGCGCGGAGCTGGATGCCAAATCACTGGCCTTCAATCAAATTGATCCATTTCAACCCTTACGCTTCGCAGTGGATGAAAAAATTGCTTTAGAGCGCCTGTTTACGCCCATCCAGGCGGCACTGGACAAAAGTAAATGCCAGCGGGCCGTCCTTGTCGGCCATAATGCCTGGTTTGATTTGCTCTTTATTAAGGAAGCCGTGAAACGAACCGCCGTGAAAAGCCCTTTTCATGCCTTTACCTGTTTTGATACAGCCACCCTGGGGGGCTTGTTTTATGGCGAAACCGTCTTAGCCAAAGCAGCTGCCGCCGCAGGCATTGCTTTTAATACCAATGAAGCGCATTCAGCCATTTATGATGCGGAAAAAACAGCGGAATTGTTCTGCCGGATGATTAATACCTGGCATAAAACGCTGGCTAAAACCGTGCAGGAATAAGCGAAGCATTTGCCGGCTATATATATAGCCGGCAAAACCCCTTACAGGGAATCAGAGTGAGAAGCCAGGTACTCGGCAACGCCTTTGGGAGAGGCCTTCATTCCAGCCTTGCCTTTTTGCCAGCCAGCGGGGCATACTTCGCCATGCTCTTCAAAGAATTGAACCGCATCAATAATACGCAGAATCTCATCCACATTACGGCCAATGGGTAAATCATTCACGATTTGCGAACGAACCACACCATTCTTATCAATAACAAACGCCCCGCGGAATGCAACGCCGGCGACCGGATGCTCGACGCCGTAGGATTGGCAAATGGTGTGCGCGATGTCTGCAGCCATCGTAAATTTGACTGCGCCGATGCCACCGTCTTTAACTGCCGTGTTACGGTAAGCGTTGTGGGTAAACTGCGAGTCAATGGACACAGCAATAACTTCCACACCGCGTTCTTTGAATTCATTCATGCGGTGATCCAAAGCAATCAGCTCAGACGGGCATACAAACGTGAAATCAAGCGGGTAAAAGAAAACCAGTCCGTATCTCCCTTTGATGGTGTCATGCAAATTAAATTTATCAGTAATTTCACCATTACCCAGTACGGCAGGTACAGTAAAGTCCGGGGCTTTTCTTCCAACTAAAACACTCATCTCTGCTTCTCCTTAGGAAAGGCGTACTAAGTACGCGGATTTAAATTCACGGTGTGCAGGGCACGATGCTTAAAGAGCAATCGCGTCTTTTAATAAGGCTTCCAATTCACCCTGCTGGTAGAGTTCGGCAATAATATCAGACCCCCCGATTAATTCACCTTTTACATAAAGCTGTGGGAAGGTTGGCCAATCGGCATACTGAGGCAGCGCTTGACGGATGTCAGGATTGGCAAGTACATCGACATAAGCAAAATCAACACCACACGCATCAATGCACTGGACGGCACGGGCGGAAAAACCGCATTGAGGCATTTTAGGCGTGCCCTTCATATATAACAATATCGCATTTTCAGCAATTTGTTGTTTGATTTTATCAATGGTATCCACAAAGTCACCTACATTTTTGAAAATTAAAAAAACACCGCCAATTATGGCGAAAATAAGACCAGTTAGCAACTGGGGTCAGCCCTTACCCGCATTGAATATGTTGAACATCCTGCTACACTTACTACTCAAAAATAAAACTGGAGAAGACTCATGGCATTCAGCTTACCCCCCTTACCTTATAGCCTTGAAGCATTAGCACCCACCATATCCAAAGAAACCCTGGAATATCATTATGGCAAACATCACAATGCTTATGTGACCAATCTCAACAAATTAATTGCAGGAACCGAATTCGAGCAGTTGAGCCTTGAAGACATTATTAAACAATCATCCGGGGGCATTTTTAATAATGCGGCTCAGGTATGGAACCACACCTTCTACTGGCATTGTTTAAGCCCCAACGGCGGCGGCGAACCAAAAGGGCGTCTTGCCGATCTGATTAATAAAAAATTTGGTTCCTTTTCCGCTTTTAAAGAACAATTCAGCCAAGCTGCTATTACCACTTTCGGTTCAGGCTGGGCCTGGCTCGTGCAGGACAAGGACGGCGAACTTAAAATCACCAGTACCAGCAATGCCAACACCCCGATGACTGAAGGCTTAAATGCCTTGCTGACCTGTGATGTCTGGGAGCATGCCTATTACATCGATTACCGCAATGCCCGTCCTGACTATGTCAGCGCATTCTGGAATCTGGTGAATTGGCAATTTGTAGAAGATAACCTGCAATAATATTGCAGGTTTAACCGCCTGATGATTAATAAGGAGTTTTAATGGCACTAATTACGAGTTATAACCCGCTGCCGATTACATTTACCCATGGCGAAGGTATCTGGCTTTATGATGAAGAAGGCAAGGCCTATCTTGATGGCTTAAGCGGCATTGCGGTCTGCGGTTTGGGACATGCTCATCCCGACGTCACTAAAACCATTCAAACTCAGGCGGCTAAACTGCTGCACACGTCCAATGCCTTTCATATCAGGGAACAGGAATTACTCGCCGCAAAATTAACAGCGCTTACCGGCATGGAGCAAGTCTTTTTTGCCAATTCAGGTGCCGAAGCCAATGAAGCCGCCATTAAACTGACGCGCCTGTATGGGCATAAAAAAGGTATTGAGACGCCATCCATTATTGTAATGGAGCGTGCTTTCCATGGCCGCACCATGGCCACCCTCACCGCTTCCGGCAGCCGCAAGGTGCAGGCCGGTTTTGAGCCGCTGGTACCCGGCTTTATTCGCGCACCGTTTAATGATCTGGAAGCCTTGCATACCATTGCGGCCAATCGAGACGATGTCGTCGCTATTATGCTTGAACCGATTCAAGGTGAAGGTGGTATTTTTGCCGCCGATGACTCTTATTTGCGGGCAGTGGAACAACTTTGCCATCAACACGACTGGCTGCTCATCCTTGATGAAATCCAAACCGGTAACGGCCGTACCGGCAAACTGTTTGCCTACATGCACACCAATATCCGCCCGGATATCGTCACAACAGCCAAGGGCCTGGCCAATGGCGTCCCCATCAGCGCCTGCTTAATGAGCCATCGTGCCTGCAATCTCTTCAAACCGGGCAATCATGGTTCAACCTTCGGCGGCAATCCGTTAGCCTGTGCGACGGCGCTGACTGTTCTTGACGTGATTGAGCGCGACAAGCTATGCGAAAAGGCCGCGAGTAACGGCAACGTCCTAAAAGAAAAACTCATGCGTGAACTCAACGATCATCCTGCGGTACGTGCCATTCGGGGACGCGGTCTTATGTTAGGCATCGAGCTCGATAGACCGGCGAATGACGCCCGGGGCATTGGTCTTAAGCATGGCGTCCTGTTTAATGTCACCGCCGAAAACGTTATCCGTTTGCTGCCGCCTTTAATTATCAGTGAAAGCGAAATTGAACAACTGGTTTCCCGTGTCTCAAAAACCATCCATGAATTCATCGCCTCAAAGGCAAAAGAAGTCAGCTAAATCAATCCCGGCGCTGCTATGGGGCCGGGTTGTCACGTGAGATTAAATACCTGCCCAGGTTGAACAAAACCGCAAAAACCCTCGCGCTCTGCGTCAGGTAGTGGCCCGTCATTGTAATGATATAACCACATTTTGCTTTTTATATCGGCATCCAGTTGCCTAAGCTCAACAAAATTGGCGTGAACCCCGCTTAAATACGAGGACGTTTCGCAATCATGAAAAATAATGTCAGCCTGACGGTAGTAGGGCAGAAGGCTGGGCACATTAAATTTCGTGTCAGTCGTTAGCAAGGCCTTGCTTCCCTCCCCCTGAATGAGCACACCATAGCTGGGTTTGAGCACCCCATTGGAAATCATGTGCACGGTTTTAACCAGCGTCAACGTAATGCCTTCCCAAACAACAGGAGTATTATCCGGCATGGCGATGACATTAAAATAACTGGAAAGTGTGGCTTCTTCTGTTTTCAAGGTTGCCATACCGCCTTTCAGGCGATGTTCCCATAAGGCATCAACCAGGTGCTCATGGAGCAGCAACTCAGGCTTCGGCAAATCGGTAGTGAATTTACGCTTAAATCCCAGCCATTCAAGGCCGCCGCAGTGATCCCCGTGCAGATGGCTGATGTAAACAGCATCAATATCCTTTGCGGTATAGTTTGCATGCGCCAAGGAAAAACGAATATCAGTGCCGCAATCAATTAACAGTGTTTTACCTGTATCCATAATGAGCAGCATATTGGAATGGAAATTACCGGGATTCTCCGACAATCCATTGGCTGTACCCAAAAATAATAATTTCATGCTCAGTCCTATTTATGCGTATGCACAAAAACCCCATCCCAATCCGCCGGTAAATCCTGGGTGCGCAGGTGCATAATCCGTTGGATATAAAGTTCATACAGATACCTATCAGGATAGCATGTCCGCAACGCCTCAAATGCGGTTAAGGCCTCTGCCCAGCGCTGCTGATAAAAATAATGCAGTGCCTCCTCATAGTGTTGTAATTGCGCCAGTAAGCCAGCATCCGCTTCCTGCTGATAACCCAATGGCTCATAAATAGCCACAGGTTGCTGCCGACCTTTCACGGTTACCTTATCAATCATCTGCCACACAAAATCATCCTGAGAGGCCCTCGTTGCTTCACTCACTAAAATATCCACACGGTAAAATTTGGTGAGTTGCTCAAGCCGCGAGGCTAAATTCACGGTGTCGCCAATCACCGTATAGGCTCGTCGAAACTCCGACCCCATATCCCCAACATCCATCTTGCCGGTGGAAATGCCGATGCCCAGTTTAATTTCAGGAAAAGTGACCTGTCCATGATGGATAATTGTCGGTAATGTGGTTTTGATCGCCAAGGCCGCCGCCACGGCATGGAACGCATGGCGCTCATCATGCAGAGGAGCTCCCCAAAAGGCCATGACCATATCACCCACATACTTGTCGATGGTGCCCTGATGCTCAAAAATAATGCGCGTCATGGGAGTAAACAATGCATTTAACAACCATTTGACGGTACTGGCATCCAGGCTTTCGCTGATGGCAGTAAAATTGCGGATATCGGAAAATAACACCGACATGTCCCGCGTTTCTCCCTCCATGCTGAACTGCTCAGCCGCATTGGTCATTTCCTCGATGTGCGAGGGAGGAACATACTGGCCAAACAAGCGCTTGATCTTGTTTTTTTGCCGCCGTTCATACACAAATTCATAAAGAAAATTGACCAATACCAGCAATAAAAGCAGCAGGCAGAAGCTGGCCACCGAAAAATACAGGTTTTTATAAATAAACAACAAAAAGGAACCCAGTAGAAAAGCTGCGGTCAGGAAAAGATAAAGAATGATAAGCCACACCGGTCCAAGAAAAGGCAGCACCAGAGTGAGCACACCCCCAAGGAGCGACATTTCCAATAGCTTTATGCCCTGGTTCGCATGGTGGATGGTTGGGATTTGCTGATTCAGGATTGCCGCAATCACATTGGCATTGATCTCCACCCCGGGGAACGTCTCGGAAACTGGCGTGGGGTGGCGATCGGAAAGAAGAATAGTGGACGAACCGACAATGACAATGGCCCCGGCCAATTCCTCAGCGGGTACTTTTTTGTCGAGAATATCGGCAATGGAGTAATAGGGAAGTGAGCCTGGCTCACCAAAAAAAGGAATGAGGATTTGTCCTGACGGGTTCAAGGGAATCACCGTTCCACCGACATTAAGCCCCGTTAAAATAGCCTTCCCTTCACCATTTTGCCGAGTTAAAACTGATACATGATCCACCAGCAGGTAGCGCATAACCACAGCCAGACTCAAACTTGGGTAGAGCTTGTTTTCAAAGCCGGCAACTAAAAGGCCGTGTCTCACCAACCCATCAGCATCGGGAAAATTGGAAACAAAGCCGCCAAAACGAGCCGCCTCCATGAATGGTTTAAGGCTTGATTGATAGCCTTGAAACTGAATAACGGACAACTGATCAGATTGTATAGCCGCTTGCTTTTCGTCGACTAATCCCGGGGGAAGCGCGCCTTTGTTGAGTTTAGCCTGATAAAACAAATACCCAAGAACCGTTTCATGGTTTTGCATGGCTTTGGCAAACAGTAAGTCATTGTCAACAGCCGGTGCCAGTTTATCCAGCGTATCAATCAAGGGTTGCCAGGAATTGGCCGAAGGCAAATGAAGCACTTTGTCTTTTAAACCCAGTGCGTAATTGATTTCGGGCTCGGAAAAAACAACATCAAAGGCGACAATGATGACGCCATACTCTTTTAAACGGTCAATTAACTGGGCAAAAATAGCCCGAGGCCATGGCCAGCGGCCTTTTTGGGCTACAGAATAGTCATCAATATCGGCAATCACCACGCGAGGAAAATGAGGCACTGGCCTTAAGCTGTTCCTCACCAGAATATCATAAACATAGTTATCCAATCTGTTCAAAAAATGGCTTGATGCAACAAGACGAAATTGTTCCAGACCGAGACTGGCAATTAACACAAGAAAACCGGCCAGAATTTGCAATCGTTTGGCTTTGAAAGCAGCCTTAACATCCATATCCAGTCACTTTCATGCTAGTTCCTGCAAGATGCGCTACAACCAACGATTGCTCACTCGTTGGTTATCCTATGTTCATTTTCACTGACAAGGTCGACTGGTTGCTGTGGTAAACGCTGCCGCGCTGGAAGTACTGTTGTTCCAAACGGAAAACATACTGTTTGTAATTGAACGCGATACCACCGCCCACTTTATAACCATTCATATCCAGGTTAAACTCCGGGACAGGTCCCAGAATCACGCCTGTCAATGCCGGTCGACTGTTGGAAAAATCAAGAACCTGTAATAACCCACCCTCAACAAAGGGTTGAACGCTGTCATTGATTTTATAACCGAGCTCTGCATTTTCCTGCAAATAAGACACTTTATTGGTTAACGAAGGAACTCCCTGCGTTGCTGGATCAAAGGCAAAATGAATCGTGTAGGGATCCTGGTCCACTTCCGTGCGAAGGGCACGCAGATTGGCGTTAAATACAAACTCCTTCCAGGTATGGGTAAACAGGGCAGAGACGCTGGCAAACCAGTTTTTACTGATGGCGTTGGCATAGCCGTTTTTCTGCTGGAATTCAAAGCGCGTGCTGGTATTGTAGCTCAAGCTGTTTTGACCATAACCGCCGGCCAAATCAAAAAATAAATGTTGCATCAGACGCGTCAGTACATGGGCGTAAATGCTGTTGTTACGAATCGATTGCGAGGAAGACACCAGCGGCAGGGAAAGCAGTTGCAGCTGAGAACTCAGTTCCGTATCCAGTTTATAAATAAAAAAACCACCGGAAATGCGCTGGTTGAATTGAAAATTATTCCCGCCGACGCCATACAGGTTGGAATGGCCATTAAACCGGTTAAAGGTCAGTAATTTGGAAGAATCAAATTTAAAATCCTGGTAACTGTATGCCGCACCCAAATCATACCGGCTTACAGAAGGACCATTGTCCAATGAAGCATCATCTTCGTTGCTTTGGCCTGTGCCGGCAGCCGCCATCAAAGGGAACAGCAGACAGGCATAGCATAACCACTTATTCTTATTCATAGCTACTCCATGCAGGTTACTTGGCCCTAAAAAGGCTGCCAGTTTGGCATCAGGCCCCTGTTAACCTAAAATTATAATGCTTTTTATTCAGCAGAATCGAGCAAAATTATTATTAAATCATTCCTTGCAACTAGGTAGCAAAGAATGGCGGAAAATCAGGCGTTATCGTTAATGTTGGCCCAAGCGGTGACTCTACCGCTGTATCGATCACGTTACTTGGAACCAATTGACCAATCACATCAATCGCCATTAAAGCCGGCTCCACTTTAGAGGCTGCACTGACGACCCAACCCAAGGCGCCCCAGGAGATGTACCCGGGAGTCACTTGGCCTGAAACGCAGTCGTACGTGGCGCTTTTGTATTTTTCCTTAGGCCCCAATCGGGTGTCACCCATGGTTACCTGTCCCTGATAAACCTGGGTGGCAACGCGTGTGGCTTTGAGATTCCTATTGTTTTTGCATCGTTTTTCTGATGTTGGCGATTTTACCACCATTGCCCGATAAGAGGTACCAGAAATTGCCAGAGCAATCACCGGGGTCTTTAAAATAGCTTTTTTCTGGCTCTTGGTCGTGGACTCCACACCCCCGCTTTTTAAATTCGCCTGGCTTTGAATTCCCTTACTCTGCGGTGTGTAGCTGGTAATCTCATAAGTCGAATTGGGTTGCAGGGCAACCAGGGTCCCGTTGCTGTAGCGAATCTGGGCCTGGGCATTGGCGCCGGTCACAATGGTATCACCCACATAAAAGGAAGCGCCGCGTGTTAACGGCAATTTTTGGTTATTGCGCTCAACCGTCACCTGATTGCTGGCAAACAGAACAGTGCCGATAGCCTGCTGTGCGTAAGCAGCGAAGGCCTGACCCAATAAGCAAAAAAAGAGCAATTTTTTCATGTGAGTGTGTCCCTGAATTCCCTCATAAGTTAGCAATCGTACTCTGCCTTATTACACATCGTCAACCGCATTACAGGGAATCATTGGCCAGCAGGCGATTTGCATAAAACAGGCGCTTGGCAATTATTTTGACAATTCCCTTATGGAACGCGGCAGCCAGTTCCGGCTGTTCCTCCGTCATTTTACCAAGACTTTCAGCAGTAAAGCGATAGGCCAGACACTCATGGGCCGCCACGACTGACGCCGTACGGGGCTGGTTTAAATAGAAAGCCATTTCGCCGACGATGGTGCCGGCAAGCAGGCGTCGCAATCGTTTTTCTCTTGCTGTGCCATAGCCTAAAATGATTTCCAGTTCACCCTGGGCTATCCAAAACAGTTCCCGTGTTTCCTCGCCTTCTTCACAGACAATACTTCCCCGGCTGAAAACCAGCCGCTCCCCATAAGACAACAAATCATCTATTTGTTTGATTTCAGGAAAACTTAAGTTGAAAAGCGATTTATAATCATCCTGCTTCCCCGCCTGGTATTTCCGCATCAACGCGTTTTCACACCATTCAAGTGCATGATCAAGATCCGCGAATTTTTTATAGGGCAGTTTTTTGTGTTCGGTTGCAGCAAACCGCTGGATTTCCTGTTCAATCACTCGGGGAAGATGAGTAAACAGAACCCTAACGTGCTGTTTCTGGGCATAATTGAGCAAATTAATGAAGCTTAAAGCACCCGATACCTCAATTCCGGTGACCTGGTTAAAATTAATGATTAAATAATCACAAGGCAGGCCCTTATCCAGCTGTTTGCGAATGCGATTGAGGATGTCATAGGCATTGCCAAAAAAGAGATAGCCCCGGACATTGACAATCAGAATTTTGTTGCCGTGTTGTTCCAGTAAAAGCTTGTCGGCCTCGTTGCGTTCAACATGGCTGTGCAATACATCCGCGGACAGCATGGAAGACACCACCGGAATACGACTATAACGGAAAAAGAAGATGGCTAACGACAGGAGCAGGCCGATAACGATACCGGTCAGCAACCCCAGGAACACAATGGTTGCCATAATCATCAGCACGATGAGGTAATCCAGCCAGGAAATTTTCTTTTTGATGGTGACCAACCATTCCAGCAAAAAATCAAAAGCGACATAAAGCAGCAGCGCGCTGAAAATAAATTTGGGCAATAAGGTCAGCCATTCTGCCCCGGCTATCAGTAACAACAGGCAGAAAATACCGGCCAGGATACCCACCGCGCGTTGACCCAGACGAAAATGAAGATTGGTTTTGGAGAAAGACAGTATATGATACCCCCCCAACCCGCCACCCAAGCCAATTAAACCATTGGCGAGGCCATTGCATTTTAATTCACGGTTAATGTCCATGTTTTCGCGGCTGCTTATTTCAAAACTGGATATATTAAGCAGCATGCTGATCATGCCGAGCACGGCCAGAGCAAAATAATCAGCCATGTGATTAAAAAGCAGGTGCCATTGCACCTGCTGATTAAGCGTTTTTCCACTGGGCCACAACGGGAGTTGGCCCTCTGGGAAAGGCCCCAGCATTAAACCCGCTTTTTTAGCGTCACCCAGTGAAAAACCCTGAAACAATAAATAGAGATAAAACCCGAGAAAACTTAAAATAACCATGGCCGGGAACACCCGGCTGCTGGCCAGCAGCCGCTCAAGGATGAGGATGCTGCCGCCCAGTGCTGCCGGTAAAATCCAGAGCGCCAGCGTTGATTCCTGAGTGAGCGCTTTAAACATACTCAGGGTGGAGTGGCCGCCGACAATGGATTGCAAGGTACTGACGAGGAGCAGCCATCCAGTCCCGGCCAGAAAGCCGCCGATGACCGGGTAGGGGATATAACGAACCAGCTTTCCAAGCCTGAAAACCCCTAATCCATACATGGTCAACCCTAACAGCAGGGACATAATGACAATCGCCATCATCACGGTCGGCAGCGGATCAATTCCACTGTCCAGTTTCAGCAATTCCTGGGCAAGGGATGCGGCCACCAGAGCAGTGATAATAGCAAAAATATCCTGCGAGGCAGCAATGGTGTATCGGGAAGAACTAAACCAGGCCATGAGTATCAACAGAATACCCGATCCCAATAAACCGGCGGAAATCCCATACAAGAGATCAGAGGATAACGAACCGCTGAAAATTAACGAGGCATAGGACAGGCAATCCACGGCCACCAGAGTGCCCAGGAGCAATCCTGCAAACACGGTAGTGATTGCACTGGTTTTAGAGGTATTCATTAATATCGATACTTGAGCGTTTACCCAGGTGGATAAAGTTTTCCTTTAACCAATCATCAGCCAAATGACGTCCCTGGTCAAACAGGTGCAGAATAAATTCCCAATCGGTATTTAATTTACTGGCCACTGAATAATTTTCCATGGCTTTATCCGCCCGTATGGCATGCATGTAGACTCGCTTCATGGTTTTGGCATACTCATCCTTAATCCAGCCTTCATCCAGCATTTTGCTGACAAAGGCGACCGCCCGCATTTCACGCATCAGCGAGGAATTAAAACTCACTTCATTCATGCGATTGATTATTTCCGAGGCCTTTTGGGGAATTTTTTCACGCTGAATGGGATTGATATGAATTATCAGAATATCGTTGTGGTGGGACTCATATATGAGAGGAAACAGCGCTGGATTGCCCATATACCCGCCATCCCAGTAATAATCATCCTGAACCTGGACGGCCTGAAAAAGAAAAGGCAGGCAGGAGGAAGCCATCACGGCATCAAGGCTGATTTCCCCATTTTGAAAGACTTTGATCTTGCCGGTTTTTACATTCGTCGCACAAATAAACAGCCGCAGCATGCGGCTTTGACTAATCTGTTTAAAATCAACCAGGGATTGCACGATGTCGCGCAAAGGATTGATATTGGCGGGGTTGAATTCATAGGGGGAGAATAATTTGGTCATCATGTCAAACAGGAAATAGCCTTGGGAGAATTCAGGCGTAATCCCCATCCATTGTTCAAGCCAGGTCACTTTGACCGGGCTAAAAAAAGCGCCGGCGTCGCTTATTTTTTTCCAGAAATGGGCTAACAGGGCACGGGCTTCGTCAGGTCCTCCATTGGCCATCCCCTGCGCCAGGATGACGGCATTCATCGCCCCCGCACTGGTCGCTGAGATACAATCCATGGCAATGCTCCCATCTTCAAGAAGCCTGTCCAATATTCCCCAGGCCAGGGCGCCATGCGTGCCGCCGCCCTGCAAGGCCAAATTGATTGTTTTTGCGTGTTTAGCCATAACCATTCCCTAGTTTCAATTAGCATAGGCAGACTTGATCACAGCGTCAAGTCAAGGCATTCCTGTGACTTGCTAATACCAGTGAGCAACCTTTACACTAAAACTTCGCATGGACATGAAAGGATTCACCATGAAATACGATAACCGCGATCCCTTAAAAAGCCTCGAGAACCTTCGCAAGCAGGTATTGCCGCAATGCCTGGATTTGAAGCAATTGTCCGATGAGGAACGCAAGGCGGTCGATGAAAGCCCGCTCGCACCGTTTCTCTCGTCTGTAACAGATAAATCAAACCAGCATGGGCTTTTTAAGAGCGCCATACTGCCCATTAAGGATATTTTGCTGCTGCTTCAAGACAGCGTCCAGGGCAAATTCAACGATTACCTGCAGGAAGCACTCAACAATGCTGAAATTGAAGTGACTATTAAACCGCAAAATCCTGCTGATAACGATAGCCGCAAATCCCTGGAAATCAAAATCCATGTGGTGGCCACCGCCATCGATCATTATGCCAATCTGCTGGCCATGGTTTTAGGGAATAAAACCCTGACAGATGAAGACACAAAAACCCTGCATCAGGCTCATCAAACGCTAAGTAACGCGACAGGCTATTTGCGCGTTATTGAAATAAAGTATGAACTGATGCGATTACGAGCCTTTTGCAATCGCTTCATTGATGAGCATCGTTTTACGTGTTGCGGGCTCTTTCAGGCCTGTTCATCCTGGCGCTCATCACAATACAATGCCTTATTGCAATGGTTTGAAGAGCTAACCACCCAACCCTTATCCGAGTATGAGTTAGTGGGAGGAATTTATTGCATCAGGACCCAACTCGTCTTGGTCTCAAATAAAACCGAGCGCCATGCCTTTCGCGATGGATTGGATAATCTTTTAAAGAAATACCATTACCCGCTCCATACGGATGAGCACCATTATGACTACCTGCGTCCTTTTGTGAGCCGCGGACCGCTGTTGAAGATCCCGTTACCCGCGCATTTCCACTACCCCACTCAGGAAATCGTTATGGATCTAACCCTGTAAGCCACTTAGACGCTGGCGGATAGCTTCATAAAGAGAAATGCCTGTAGCCACTGACACATTTAAACTGTCGACACTGCCCAGCATGGGCAGTGAGAAAAGTCCGTCGCAATGTTCACGGGTTAACCGCCTGAGGCCATCACCTTCCGCGCCCATGACCAGCGCGATGGACGAGCGGCAATCGAGTTGATAAAGGCTTTCAGTCGCTTCACCCGCAGCACCATAAATCCAGACGCCTTCCTGTTTGATGATTTCCATTGCCCGAACCAAATTGGTCACCCGCACCAGCGGCACCGATTCCGCCGCCCCACAGGCAACTTTGCTGACTACAGGTGTGATGCTGGCACTTTTATCTTTGGGAATCATGACAAAATTAACCCCGGCTGCATCGGCTGAGCGTAAACAGGCGCCGAGATTATGCGGATCGGTAATGCCGTCTAAAATCAGAATAAGCACTGGTGATTGGCCTGCTGCCAATAATTCTTTCAAATCACTTTCATTAAAATCGCGCATGGGGGCCGCTTCTGCAACAACCCCCTGATGGGTAAAGGCTGAAAAGCGTTGATTCATGGTCTGCTGGTTGACTTTTTCCACCACAACATGGCGGCGTTCCGCCAATTCCAGAATAGCCTGTATTTTCTGATCCAGGCGCTCCTGATTGACGTAAAGTTTTTTAGTGGTTCGATACGGATTGCTCAGCAATGCCTTAACGGCATGCAGGCCGTAAACATATTGCTCACTCATGATTATTCTCTGACTCAACCGGCTCAAAATCAATTTTCCGTTCATCGAGATCCACGCGCGCCACCAACACCTTCATCTTGTCACCAAGGCGGTAGACATGCCCGCCGCGCTCACCGACAAGACGGTGTTTGACAGCATCAAAGGCATAATAATCATTGCGCAGCGAGGTCACATGGACCAGGCCTTCGACGTAGATTTCATCGAGTTCCACAAAAATGCCAAAGCCCGTGACCGCAGAAATAGTGCCCTGAAATACCTGCCCCAATTTATCCTGCATGTATTCACATTTTAACCAGGCCACTACTTCGCGCGTGGCTTCATCCGCCCGCCGCTCGGTGGCGGAACAATGCCGCCCCAGTCGATTCATGTCATCCTCGCTGTAAATGAATTGATCGGCAGCGTGATTATCGATGAGGTGGCCGATAGCACGGTGGATTAATAAATCCGGATAGCGGCGAATAGGAGAAGTAAAATGGGTATAGGCGGAATAAGCCAGACCAAAATGGCCATCGTTGCTCTCATGGTATTGTGCCTGTTTAAGCGAACGCAGCATGACGGTTTCAATCAGATGTTTTTCCGGCCTGTTGTCAATCATACCCATGGTTTTTTGGAAATCTTTGGGGTGCGGCTTTTTACCCCCGCCCAAGGTCAGGCCCAGTTCGCCCAGAAACTGGCGCAGCGCCAGAATCTTGTCTTCTTCAGGCACCGGGTGAACCCGATACAGGACAGAAATGGACGCTTTCTCGAGAAAGCGTGCCACCGCAACGTTAGCCGCCAGCATGCATTCTTCAATCAATCGATGCGCATCGTTCCTTATTACCGGCAGAATACGCTGAATTTTGCGGTTGTCATCGAATTCAATGCGGGTTTCGGTGGTATCAAAATCAATGGCGCCGCGGATTTTACGCGCCTTGTGTAGTACGTGATACAACTCGTAGAGAGAACTTAGCATCGGTTGCAGAGACTGGTATTGCGGATCGATGGTATTGCTTTCCATCCACTGCCCAACCTGGGTATACGTCAGCCTCGCCTGAGAATGAAATACCGCACGATAAAAACGGCTGCGGGTAATTTTTCCTTCGGCGCTGATGGACATTTCAGCGACCATGCAGAGCCTGTCTACCTTGGGATTGAGCGAGCATATGCCATTCGACAAGGCCTCTGGCAGCATTGGCACCACCTTGCCTGGAAAATACACCGAGTTGCCGCGATTCGCCGCCTCTTTATCCAGGGCTGAATCCTTGGATACATAATGGCTGACATCCGCAATCGCCACATACAGTTGGTAGCCTTTTCCTTTTTTGTAGCAATAGACCGCGTCGTCAAAATCTTTGGCATCTTCCCCATCGATGGTCACGAAGGGTAAATCCCGTAAATCAGTGCGGCCTTTTAAATCGGCTTCCTGGACCTGCATGGGGATTTTAGCCACTTCGGTCAGCACGTCTTCCGGCCAGGCAGCTGGAATGCCATGCGCATGAATAGCCACTTCAATTTCCATCCCCGGCGCCATGTGCTCGCCAAGGATGTGAATAATTTTCCCTATCGGCTGGTTGCGTTTGGTGGGAAAGGCGATGATTTCAGCCAACACAATCTGGCCGTTACGGGCGCCTGCCGCAAATTCAATGGGAATCGAAATATCCTGGGTCAGACGTTTGTTGTCAGGAATTAAAAACCCAACGCCGTGTTCGGTAAAAAATCGGCCGACAACATTGGCGTTGGCGTGTTCGACCACTTCATGAATCTTAGCTTCCGGCCGGCCGCGGCGATCCACGCCGCTCTGGTAAGCAAGCACCACATCGCCATGCATGACTTCGCGCATGTCCTTGGCCGAAACAACCATGTCGTCACTGCCGTCATCCGGGATAAAAAAGCCATAGCCATCAGGATGACCCTGAATCGTCCCGCGTTGCAGATTGATGCGCCCGAGCAGGCAGTAGCGGCCGCGCCGATCCTGCATGATCTGCCCATCCCGTACCATGGCCTTTAGGCGGAAACCCAGGGCCTCCTGTTCCTGCTCCTCGATTTCCAGTTTGTCGATTAACTGATTTCGAGACATGGGACGCCCGTATTCTTCCAGTACCTGCATAATCCATTCACGGCTTGGAATGGGCAGCTTGTATTTTTCCTTTTCCCTCTTATAGTGGGGATCTTTGCGTTTCTTACTCACAGTCACCTGTCTTTAAACTGATTCCCTACAGTCTATCACTGATTAGGAGGAAGGCGGTAATCCAAATCCATTCCCACCCAAATGCGTTAATAATGCTGCAAGCGTCATGTCTTCACCCGCCCAATAGGTACCGCTCGATTGCGCAGGCATGGTCACAGCCGACCATTGGCAGACAGCAATCGCGCCGGTGCAGGGGATTTGCTGCTCATGTCCCGGCTTCGATTCGATACAGCTTAGTTCAAAGGATTCCTTATCCAGCGCCAGAGCCGACCATTTATCGCTTTGTAAACGGCTGCTCCACCCAGCGCTTGCCCCTGGATCCGAAACGGGGTGGGTAATCCAGAGATCATTTTTTGATAAATTATGAATCAGAATCAGCAGCGGCTTTTTAGCCGACAACATCACTGACTCCCCCTGCACCGCCACCGGTTGGCAAGATGCAGGCGTTTTGTCTTCTGCGTTCACCGCAGCTGAAACCAGCATAAATAAAGCCAATAGATACTTCATGAATAACTCCTCATCGATACGCTTGAAAATTTGCATGTAAGCTAACTTGGCAATCCGGTACAAGTAAAGTAGTCTTGAGTAAAAAATTCAGGAAATTAAGCGTGGGATTCTTTGCAAGGCTGTTTTTATTGTTACTCTGTGTCAATTTGCATGCCCAAACCATCCGTGTGGGCACTGGCTTGTATGCGCCCCCGTTTGAGATGCAAGCCGACAATAAGAAGAACCTGTATGGTTTTGATATTGAACTCATGCAGGCCATCTGCCAGCGGGCAGGCTGGCAATGCCAATTTAAAGGGATGCTTTTTGAACAACTGTTCATTGAACTGAAAGACAATACCATTGATTTGGCCATCAGTGCCATCAGCATAACCAGCGAACGGCAGAAAAATTTCCTGTTCAGCCTGCCTTACATGGCGAGTGGCGGCCAGTTTTTGACTAAAAGTCAATCGCCCATCAACACCATTCTGGATATCCGCAACCAGCGCGTCGGCATTGAACGCGGCACGGTCTTTAAACAGATGCTTCAGGCGCAATACCAGGATGCCATTACCATCACCGACTATGCGACTCAGCAGGATGTATTGAACGCCTTAAGCAATGATGATGTCGATGCCGTGTTGATTGATACCGGCGCGGCTCAGTACTGGGTAGCCAATAACAGCGGCTTGTTCAAAGCCATCGGCGACAGTTTGCCCGTTGGCCTCGGCTATGGCATCATGGCCAACCCAAACCGCCGCGATTTAATTGAAACTGTCAACAAGCAATTACTGGCCATGGAAAACGATGGCGACTACCTGAAGCTGTACTCGCGTTATTTTGGAACCCTGAGTTTGTAATTCTATAAAAGTACAACCTCAGTTAAGTCATGGTACACTTAAATCTTTTGCCAGGGTCCGACTTCATGAATACCTTAATCGAGTCAATTGAACAACTTCATCGTAACCGCATTATTGAGTGGAAACAGCAGGGTATCAACACCCGTGAGCAAGGCTTTTTAGGCCTGGTGGAACAAAACCACGCCTTTAATTATCAGCTGTGGCATGCGGAAGATCGGGCCCGGCGTGAGGACATGGGCTTTGAATTTGTGTACCAAGCCAAACGTGAAATTGATTATTGCAACCAACAGCGTAATGATCGCATGGAGGCTATGGATCAATGGCTTTATCAGCAATTGCAACCCGCAGCGCCGGATGCCTGCCCGGTGCATTCTGAAACACCCGGTATGATGATAGACAGACTCTCCATTCTGGCGTTAAAGGCATACCATATGCAGATACAGGCTGAGCGTACGGATGTCGAGGAATCACACCGCCAAACCTGCCAACGTAAATTACAGACCATTCATGCGCAGCAACATCAATTAATGGCCTGCTTAAGCCAATTGCTGGATGAGGTTAAAACGAAACAGCGAACGTTCAGGGTCTATCACCAATTCAAAATGTATAATGATCCTAGTTTAAACCCGGAGATTTATCAGCATCAAAATTAGACTGTTCGGATGTGGTACGGCGAGGGATGGCGATGGGTTTGGATTGGGGGGGAGAGAAAAAGCCGGGCCAGGACGAGGTAAGACCAGAACGGGAACCAAATTTTTGCACCGGCGCATTTGGCTCCCGTTTCGACGAATCGGGCGATGAAGCCTTCATGCCGGGCGCCTGTTCCCTGTCTAATTCATCGTCCTCATTAATCAGTAACAGCGAGGCAGTATTTTCCTCCGTTTCTGTCTCCTTGATTAAAGGCATTTGATCAAGCGGCGGACGTCCAAAGCCGCGTGCCAACGCCCTCAATGCCAGGACGACGGCATAAAGCAGGGACATGACGGCGCTCACGCCAAGCATCACTGGCGTATCCTGATAATGGCCCTTGTCATTCATTTCCTGCAGGGGATTCATGGAATAATCCACCGCTTTGGAGCCTTTCCCTAACCCTGAAAAGAAAGAGCGAACAACTTCAAACCATTCCTGAAAAAAGTACTGAGGCGAATAATCCATGGTCAAGCCACGGTGAATGGCACTTTTCACTTCCTCATCGACATTCATGTCCTGGGCGGCATTTTTAATGTCTTTAATCTTTTCCAGCATCTCGGCGAGCGGCTCATAGGGCTTCTCGCGTTGCTGAAGCGTTTGATGATGGCGCCAGTTCTGAATCAGGGAATGACTGATAAAACCAATCAATAAGGCCATACCGAGGCTTGCTCCCAGGATTAACAGCAACGGCGGGAAAGGGACAGAGGCAAGGATAAAAACAGTGCCCAGCGTAAATAAAATACTGGTTACAGCGCTAAACGCTGCCAGGCCATTTTTAGCCCCGGCTAAAAATGCGGACGTATAGGACAGGGTCAGCAAGGATTGTAATTCATCACGCTTGTCTTCAAATTCCTGTTTAATTTGATGGATTTGAGCAGAAAGCCGGGTGCGTTTTTCTTCCAGTTCCTCAATCGCCTGCCGTGTTGCCTCTGTAGGGGCAAATTTTGACAATTCAAGGGAAATCTGTTGCAGTTCAGTCAGTAAATCAATAACTTCCTGCCCGTGTTCCTTGCTGTAAAGCGCGAATTCAACTTTCGCCTGGGCTATCAACAGTTTCTTTTGAAAATCGTATTCCTCGTAAATACGGGTCGCCACACAAACGAGCGAGAAAACCATGCAAAAAACGGAGAGGGTAACAAAAACCGGCCAGGAAGTCGGGGCCAAAAAGAGGATACCAACATACAGGTAGAGGCTATCGATAACACCCCCTAACGCCGCCGAGAACAAGGCAGCACGGCGGGTATTGATGGTCTGGCGCTGTATTTTTTCCCTTATTAGCTGACATTCTTCCTTACTTAAGGATTCAGCGTTTTGAATCTCCTCCAGCAAAAGCTTGTTGTTTTTCATCATGTCTTTACGCTGGTTCAGCATATACCGGAACCACAAGCGGTTGGCTATGGCAATGCCGCCAAGCGCCAAAGCCAGAGGCAACATGAGAAAATTAAGGTTGGTCGCGCCCAGTACATTCAGCATCTGAATAGTACTGCGCACCCCTTTGTAAGCGTTTTTCAAGCCTTTCATGGTATCGCGGCAATAAGGCCAGACCACCGCGATGAAACGCTTCAATTTGTCGGGGTTGTCATCAAAATGGGTAGCCAGCATGGCAAAAACGATGAGGGTAATGGATTCTGTTGCGGCGACAGCGATACCGGCAGGAGACACCAGCCATTCGTGCATGACATCCGAAGAGGATCGGTCACTGTTGGTTAAGACCACATCAAAAAAGTACTTGAGCGTACTATAGGAAAGATTCCAGCCGTCGAGACAAGCATAAGCCCGGTATATTATACCGTTCGCATGTAACCATTTAGCCATTAACCGGCTTTGCGCATCCATTCTGCCAGCAATCAGATAAACCGTTTCATCCGGATCGTTTTGGGTATTAGCAGTATTGGGATTGACCTCGGTCATGCTTAATCTTGTCTGTGCATTGCCAAAGATGCGCGCATTCTACCGAAACCCTGCACTTTTGACAAGAAAATTTGCACAATGACTCAAAAAAAGTCAAAATTAGCGAGGCCATTGCGTATGGTAACACAAAAAAAATCAATATTCATAATTACTTTTTATTTTCATGCACCCAATGACTGGCTTGCCAAACCGCAAAAAATTGAGTATAAAGAGAATTGTTTGCCAATTATTTAATCAAACCACATGTTAATAAGCCATTTATCCTATTCGACGCCCCCTTCCAAGGCGCTACAGCGCCGCGACCTCCATGACCTTATTGTCTTAAGCATTCCTTACGTGGTGAATGTGGCCGCTTAGGCCATTTACTTCCCAACCATTTCAGACTGCCCATTTTAACCCTGTTGAGGAATCGCTTTTATGTCGCACTATAAATCCATTTTTGTCTATGGCTTTGCCATTTTTGCCATGTTTTTTGGCTCAGGTAACCTGGTGTTCCCCCTGCAAATAGGCCATGCCGCAGGCGGTAGTTGGTTATATGGTTTTTTTGGATTATTACTGACCGGTATTTTTTTGCCCTTAGCCGGGTTGTTTGTGATTAAATTACATCACGGCGATTACCGTGCTTTTTTTAATGGCGCTGGAAAACTGGCAGGCGGGTTGCTGCCGCTGTTGATGTTGGCCTTACTCGGTTCATTTGGAGTCGTGCCGCGTTGCATCACTGTCGCTTATGGCAGCATGAGTTATTTAATGCCTGCTATTCATCTGCTGCCCTTTAGCCTATTCTTTTGCTTCATTACCTTTCTTTGTTGTCTTGATGATCGCATCATGGTAAAAATTCTCGGCAAATGGATGAGTCCGATATTAATAATAACCTTGCTCATTCTCATTGGTATGGCGGTTATCCAGTCCCCGGACACTTCAGAGGCCATTAAACCGTCCCAATCGCTGACGAATGGCTTTCTGACCGGGTATCAAACCATGGATTTGTTTGCTGCTTTCTTTTTCTCTGCCTTAATCTTTAATCAGATCCAGCAGCAATATCCTGAAGCTGGCCAGAAAGAAATCATACGTTTTGCCATCAAACCCAGTCTGCTCGGTGCCAGCCTTCTAGCCCTGGTGTACCTGGGTTTTGTCTACATGGGCGCTCATTACCAGACGTTGCTTGAACACGTTAAACCGGAACTGATGTTACCGGCGATCGCGGCCAACACCCTGGGCAGCAAGGCCACCCTGCTCATGGGTATCGCCATGTTTTTCTCCTGCCTGACGACGGCAGTTGCACTGAATAATCTCTTCGCTCGTTATCTGCATTCTTCCCTGAAACTGGATGAGCGCCGCTTTCCACTGCTCCTTGCCGGCACCACCCTGACGTCGTTTATTGTCTCCCTGCTCGATTTCAGAGGCATAGCCGCATTTTTAGCGCCAGTCCTTGAGTTGACTTATCCAGGCGTGATTGCCCTGACTTTACTTGGTCTTGTACTACGCAAAAAGCCCGCCTTGAAAGGGCTCGCCTTTTACAGCATGACATTGATAACCTTATTGATAACCGGGCTTTCACTCGTGCGCTAATCAGGTACTATTCATGGTAATTCATTGATCATACAATCCGAATGCGGGCACAGTTATAGCAGGTAAATGCCTGACTGCTGCCCAAAGCCATTGCTGTCCATATCAATGGCATAAGCAACACCTAAACGGATATCACATGAGCAACGAAGTACAGCAATGTAAAAACCAGGACCTATGGGCTAAAGCTCGGACAGAGCGATTGCGGGAAGCCAGCCAGCGTGTGAGTGAGGCCTTTAAGGGGTTGAGTGAGGCCAAAGGAAAGCGCGTTCGCCAGACAGCCATTCACGATAGACTCCGTGAGGAACATCGAAAAGCACAGAGGAACGCTGATCATGAATTTGACCCGCTCATTAACAAAAAGCAACAACAGCTGTCACAGGCAGAAAAAGAACTGCAATCTTTAAATTCGGAAATAGAAACATTAGCGTTGCAGATTAAAAACCGCAAAACCTGCCTGATGACAGGAAAAAAGCGTTTAAGCGCATTCCATACGCTTTTAAGCAACGATAAAGGGCTCTATATTCCAACCCAAATTCCTGCGCAGGAATTACAAATGTACCTGGAATGCACCGATTCAACCATCACCGCAGCCATTGACAGTATCTATGACAATCAGCGCCAGGGTCATGCTTATTTTGGTTTCAACCGTCACAATCTTCACCAGCACTGGCTTTATTACACAACCTTTTTCCAACCCACCGAGGCCGAAGAAGCACTTTTTGATCTGTTGGGCTACCTTAATGAAAAATTGAAATGGATTGATCAGGAATTAGCAGCCTGTAACGAAGACACAGCGCTTAAACAGGACGCCAGCGATGAACACCCCAGGGGCTCCCCTTTTCTGCCCGCACACAATCTCTGGACCATGAAGCAGGAAGAACAGCGACTGCTTAGGGAAAGGGAAGAAATCAGCAAAACCCATAAAACGATACTTGAAGAAAAGCAGGCGTTGCAGGCGCAGAAAGCCCAGGCCCTTGAACCATCCAGTCAAAACATGGAAGCCGCCGAAAAAAAACTGCTGCAAAGCCAATATACCGAGCAGCTCCATCATTGCCAACATGCCCAGGCACGACTGGCCTTAAATAGCCTAACCCTTGAATTGGGCCTGCTCGATGTCAAGGAAAAAACAGACCAACAACTTACGCAGTTTCAGCAATTAAAAGCAAACGATGCTAACGAAGCATTCCGGTGTTTTTTAAACATCGCCGAGCCTGAGGTAACGGCAGCCATTGATGCAGTGACTCGCATGACTACTCGGCCATCGTTTCATGAGCTCTCGCTCAATGAATTGACCGTCGCCATTGAACAGGAGCAGGTCCGGCAAGCAAACAATCTCAAAAGCCTGGTCGATTGCTGCCGCGATGTTGGCCCGGATCAACAACCCATCACACTTCAGAGTGACTTGCTGGAAGAGTTTACTCTTTTGCAGGAAAAGGCTATGCACCTGATAGCCTTAAAAAGGGAAAAAGCACAGCAGCTTAAGGCCATGTCTGATTACATGCGGCTGATGAAGCAGCGGCAACTGCTTGAACGGGTTTTAACTGGCTTGACCAGCAAAGAACACCCCCCCGGCCCCACACTTGCGCTCAGTGAACTGCAGCAGCAACAGAGGGCAACAACCCAGCTTCTTCAAGCCATGGAAAAACACGCTGACCCGGCTATTGTCTGTCAAGCGAAACACGTCAGTCAGGCTTTAGCCTCGCTTCAATCTCACCTTGAGCGTTACCAGACAAACGAGGATTTAGCGCAACTCAGTAAACAGCAGCAAAGGATTGAACAAGCGCTGCGAACAGTAAGCAATGAGCAGATCAGCAACAGCAATCCGGGTGAGCGCCTCAACGAATTAACGGCACTCGGCAAAGAGGCTGCCGCCGTGTTAGACGCCACGAAAAAAAACCAGGCAAAAGAAGTCATGGTCAAACAGGACGAGCTAAACACCCTGATTACTCAGCTCAAACCTCACTTGACACGTTATGAGGAAGAAAACGACAAGCGCGAAGCCCAAGCCCTTTTGGATGATTGCGACGCCTTAATGACCCGCTTTAATCAACATCACAACCGCATCGGTTTGTACAAGGCTTATGAAGATTTTTTTAGCAATGCCGCGATTCAACAGCTTTTAAAGCGGCTTAGGTCCAAAAAGAGTACACCGGTTGTCGATGCGTTATTATCCAGAATCAGCGCCATGGAAATGCAACGGGATATCATGGCACCTGAGACCGTGACAGCTCGTCGGCTATTTGGCGAAGCGCCCCCATCCCCGGTTTTACCCACCATTCCCCGTACTCCGGTAAGACATCAAGGGGTGGATGTGAGCCGCTATATGCAGCAACTCGATGATTATTTATTGGCGCGTTCCAGGACCTACTCTGTCAGGGATAAAATCAGTCAATGGGCCGGCACCTTGTTTGCCTGTAGCGGTTATCGAAGCGAGAAGGATAAGCGTAGCCGTTATATTTTTGACTTAAAGACTGAGTTTGACGCGTATCAAAAGGAACCGACGCTTACCCAGTACAATGCGCTCATTGCGCTTCTCGATCAAGGGATTAAGCATTTTTCACCGCGAGCACCGAAAGGCGCTCCCTATGCATTGAGCCTGCGCGCCAATTTAGAAACCATTAAACAGCAACTTCCCGCACCGGCAAACCCTGACCCTGGGTCGATGAAGACCATCGCTTAAACCCAAGGGGATAACTGGCCGCTAATCCAGTCAATCAAGGCCAGGATATCCTGCAATCGCCGAGGTTGCGTCCGTGGATCCGTACGGCTTAGGCAATCGAGCAAAGACGCCAGATTTAACAAATGGATAGACGTCTGCCATTGGTTTGGCAGGCGCCAAACGGTCTGTAGACCGCTAACAAACGAGGATGTCCATGAGGTCGGCATCGCATGAGCATAGCGCAACATGGTCGCCACATCCCAAAGCGGCGATCCGGCAAAGGCAAACTCCCAATCAAGAACGGCCGAAATTTGCCATTTCCCCTCTATTTCATCCACCAACAGGTTGGCAGGATCATAATCGCCATGAACGAGATGCGCTGTGTGGTCATCGGGCAGGCAAGCGGCGAAGCGGCTAAAACACGCGGCAATCACCGGCTTTTGTCCGGCAGGAAGCGTGGCCAGCACAACTGGATGAGTCAGGATCCTGGCCACAAATTCCGCAAGATCAGGGTTTTGAAGGCGTTTAATCCGCAATTCCCGGTCAAAAAACCCCGCAGTGTCGAAGCGATGAGCCTGTATTTTGCCCAGTAACACACCGGCTTGATAAAAAAGGGAATCGCCGTCTGCTTTTTCTTTGCCAAGCAAGGCCTCACGAAGGTTGATGCCCCGGCAATAATCAATTAACGCAAAATCGTACCCTGCCTCGGTACCGATAAACCGGCTTTGCGGGACCGGCAGTTGTGAGCCAAAACGGCCAGCCAATTGGTGCTCACGGCAGGCAGCCTCTTTATCACGCAGATAAACCCGCAAAACATAAATCGGATTCTCCTCCATTCGAATGAGTATAGACAGATTGGCGCATCCCCCGCCAAGCCTCTCCCATCGACAGCCGGTCTTTCCCGGCAAGGCCCGGGAGATCATCGCATCGATAACGGCATCCGGTAAGGCAACACATTGACCTGCCGTTTCCCAATTGGCTTTAAAAATCATGATGTTTCATGTCCACCCGCACAAGGGGCTGTTTTTTTGATTAAATTGCAAACAATTTTAGCTTAAAAAAATGACAATTACTCCCCCTGACGCAAGAATAATGATATAGTACGGCACTGATTTTATACGCAATTCCCTTACCGGAAATACAGGCAAATGCCTCTGAATGGTGAACATCAAACGCGCTTTTTTGGTCGGCGTTCTGTGCGTCATGCACTGCTTCATCGATTCCTGAATCGGATGGAAATCCGATTCGGCTCATAACGTGCGAAACGTTGGTCCTTTGCGGCCTAAAGATTTGCTTAAAAGCGTTTGCCTTGCCGGAACTGTGCGTAATTGCGCTAACCTGCTAGTATTAGCAGTCTTGTCGTCATTTATCGAAAGGTCAGGTTTAATGAAGTTGAGTGGTTTGATTTGTGTGATTTGGACCGTGTTATCGGGGTGTTCCATGGCAGCAAATGAAAAAATAATTTATGGCTATGTCGAAAAAGCGACGCTGGTCGATAAAAATCTGGTTCTATCAGCCAAACTGGATACCGGCGCCAAATCAGCGTCTTTAAGCGCCATCAACATTCAGGAATTTGAAAAAGACGGCAAATCTTACTTGCGCTACATCGTACCCAGCAAAGTCGGCAATGTGGAATTCACATCGGAATACATCGGGAAAGTCAAAATTAAAGTGCGTGCTGGCGAGCGCCATGAAGGCCTCTCCAAAATCGCTCCCATCAAGCGGCCTGTCGTGCTTATCCGGATTAAAATTGGGGAAAAAGAACGCCTTGTCGCTGTCAATTTAACCAACCGCAAACGCTTCAATTACCCGTTATTATTGGGACGCGATGCCATTAAATCCTTTGATGGCCTAGTCGATCCCGGCTTAGCCTTTACCATTAAAACCGAAAAAGTTGAACCAAAATGAAATCAAACAAACGCCATGTGTATGGTCTGATTATCTCGCTGTTTGTCATTGGCATGGGTATTTTTTTCTACCGCCACCTGGCGCTGGATGTTCCTCTTACGGATACAGAAACAGTCAACAGTTGGATGATTGAAGCGAATTTACGTTTCGTAGCCAACCGCAATACCCCGGTCAAAGCGAACTTCATTATCCCCTATATGCCGCCTTACTTTGCCATCCTCGATGAATACTTCGTTTCCCACAATTATGGCGTTACCACCAACTTAAGTGGCTTTAACCGTCAAACCGTCTGGTCGCTCCGTCGCGGCAGCGGTGCGCAATCCCTGTATTATCGCGCCATTTTCCGGGAAACAGACGGCAATGAATCGAGTCTGGGCAAGCCACCCATTGTCAAAGCCCAACCCCTGGCTGAAAACCAGAAATCGGCCGTCGATACCATCACCACGCTGGTACGGCAATCGTCAGCTGATATACAGACCTTTGCCCAGGGAACCATCAAGGAACTCAATAAAAAAGACGGCAATGCCAAGTTACTGGTGGGACCTGATTTTACCGATGACAATGTGATTAAAGCCGCAATCACCGTGCTTAATCAGGCAAGAATTTATGCCATGCCGGTGAAGGGCTTGAATTTAAGTCAGCAGAATAAGGCGGAATTCAAATCCTATCTGGTGGTATACAACGGCAAGGACTGGATATATATCAATCCCAAGACCGGCGGTGCCGGATTTCCCAGGAATTTCCTGGTATGGCAATACGGTTTTGAGCCCTTGTTCCAGGTCATCGGCGGTAAGAAACCGGTATTTAATCTGACCATTTCCCCCACCCCGATTAATGCCCTAAGCATCGCCAAGGCACGCGGACTGCAAACCGATTCGCAGTTATTGCGCTTTTCACTGCTGCAATTGCCGGTTAATGTCCAGGAAACCTATAAAATTCTTCTGACGGTTCCTATCGGCGCCTTTATTATCCTTTTGCTGCGAAATTTTGTCGGGTTGAAAACCTTCGGCACCTTCATGCCGGTATTGATTGCACTGGCGTTCCGCGAAACTCATGTCATTTGGGGGATCACCCTGTTCGTGATGATTGTTTCATTTGGTTTGCTGGCGCGATTCTACCTGGATCAATTGCGGCTTTTGCTGGTGCCGCGATTAGCCGCTATCCTGACGGTGGTTATTCTGCTCATGATCTTCATCAGCGTCATGAGTCAGAATTTAGGCCTCGAATCGGGTTTGTCCGTGGCTTTGTTCCCCATGGTTATTTTAACCATGACCATTGAAAGAATGTGCATCACCTGGGATGAACGCGGCGCTGCGGAAGCCATTAAATCCGGTATCGGCAGCTTGATTGCAGCCGTCATCGCGTTTGGCGCCATGAATTATGCTCCCATGCAGTATCTGGTTTTTGCCTTCCCGGAATTACTACTGGTCCTGTTGGCTCTGATTATCTGGTTCGGCCAATACCGGGGTTATCGTTTATCGGAATTGAAGCGCTTTAAAGTCCTGGGCGGAGAGAAATAATGTGGAAACTCTATCGCCATTTGCGCGAGCGCGGTGTGTTAAGCATCAATCAACGCAACTGTGATTATGTTTTGCCCTACAATGATCGCAAGCTTTATCCACTGGTTGATGACAAATTAAAAACCAAACGCTTAGCGATTGCAGCCGGCATTGCCGTGCCGGAATTGTATCTCACCATTGAGAATGAGCATCAAATCAAGCAAATTGATGAATTGCTGACGCCGTATAAGGATTTTGTCGTCAAACCGGCCCATGGTGCAGGCGGCGATGGCATTCTTGTGTTTACCGATCGGGTTTTTGGACGCTACCGTCAGATCAATGGTAAATTAACCACAAGCCAGGAACTAAGTTACCATTTATCCTGCCTGCTTTCCGGGGCATACAGTCTGGGCGGCCATGCTGATTATGCCATTATTGAGCATCGGGTGGTGGTGGATCCTGTTTTTAAAGAAGTCAGTTACGAAGGTATCCCTGATATCCGTATTATTACGCTCTTAGGTTATCCGGCCATGGCCATGGTGAGGTTGCCCACGCGTTTATCTGGCGGTAAAGCTAACCTGCATCAGGGCGCAATAGGGGTGGGGGTTGATTTAGCCAGCGGCAAGACCTTAGGCGGCGTATTCCACAACGATGCCATTGATTTCCACCCGGATACGCTTAATGCTATTGTCGGCATTGAAGTGCCTTACTGGGATAAAATTCTTGAAATTGCCGCCAGCTGCTACGAATTGACTGGGCTTGGTTATCTTGGTGTTGATATTGTACTCGATAAGGAGCATGGTCCTTTCATGCTCGAATTAAATGCCCGTCCTGGTCTTAATATTCAAATTGCCAATCGCGAAGGGGGATTGACGCGTTACCGTGAAATAGAAGCACGGGCAGCGTTAGGTAAAGAATCTGTCCCGGCGCGGGTAGCCTTTAGCAAAACGCGATTTGGCCGCGGCAATTAATACATTCCTACTCTGCGGTTTGCTCAGCCGAAGAACCGCATTCTAATGCTTATCGCGGCCAATGAGCAGGCCGCGATAAGGGCCAGGTTACTGCAGGGCATTAATGGTTTTGGCTATGGTCTTCGCCATCACCACCATCCTCGTTTTCACCCAGATCGCGAATGCGTTGTGCTTCGATAACCAGCAACTTGAAGTAATCGTAAGACATGTAGAAATTACCATGATCCCCCAGTCGATCACCCCAGGAATTACGCAAGGTTAAAAGACCCCGATGCTCACGGCCCTCGTCATCGATAGCGACTGCATTGTCGTCATAACCGGTGATCACCATTTCATGACCACCAAAGAAAGGTCTTTGGTAAACGTCACGGGCAATTTGCGGGGTCAATACCCAGCTGTCATTGGTGGAATTGCGAGTACCTACAGCGCCCATGGTACCCAGATCAAAGTCGAGTAATAAAACGCCAAATGTCACGCGATCACCCGCTGCTAAAGACGCTTTAACCTGAGACAGGGTTTGATTGGTATCAAAACGATCAAAAGCATCCATAATATCCAGCACGGGAGACCAGGCCACGCGGTTGTCCATAGGCAGGCTGCTTTCCCGGTATTCCTCTGGCGTCATGCCTTGAACCGGCCTTTCACCCTCAAGCGGATATTCATGCAAACCGCCGCATCCCTGGGTCGCTTCCCGTTCTTTAGGTACAATCCCAAACATATCCATCTGGCTTAAAACAAATCGCCCCAGAGAGCCATCCCAGCCGCTCATGGCATAGCCTTGTTCTTCCAGGTAATTGCCTAGCTGCAATTGGCATAATTGACTGACATAGTCGCCTTGTTGAAACACGGCATCGACAGCTGCCGTGGATGCGAAGGTCACACAGGAACCATGACCGCCTTGATCCAGTACCGGGACATCATTCATGCCCAATTCGACTTGGGGAGGGTATTTGCTGCTAGATGAGGACATCAATTGCTGCGGTTTGTTAACGGCTGCCGCCGCTTTGGCTGCCAGAACCTGCTTTGCATGGCTGGACAGTTCGACTTTAAGTAATTTAATTGTTTTTGGTTTAACCGTTTGCAGGCTGTTTTTCCCTTGAGCGACAGGCGCTTTGATGGTTTTGGAAAAAGTCCCTTGAATATGAATGTCTTGGGCCATAACACTGCTGCTCGTCAGCAGGGTTAATGCGATTGCTTGCGTTATTTTCATTTAAATCTCCTAATGACCACTGATTGTGGCGGCAGGAGTTTACCATATGTATTTAATTTGATCATCACGTAGCCGTTACGCTTGAAGCTTATGCCGGGTTTAATCCGGACACCTGGAATCGTTGCTTATCCTGCAACCTGAGCGCAGTTAAAGGCCCGCCCCAGAAACAACCCGTGTCGATGGCGTGGATACGGGGATTCGGCGAATGGCCTTGTAATGCCGCCCAATGACCAAACACAATGTCTGCGTCAATGTCACATCGATTCGGTACGGCAAACCAGGGCAGCATATCCAGAGAGGCCGCGGCTAAAGTGCCTTTGTAATGCAACAATAATCGCCCCCCTGCATCACAAAAGCGCATGCGGGTAAAATAATTGGTAATCAGACGAAGCCGCTCCATGCCATGTAATTCATCTGACCAATGATCAGGGCTATTACCATACATGTGCGTCAAAAAGATTTGATAATCTGGGCCAGACAGAGCCGATTCAAGTTCCAGAGCATGCTGTTTTGCTTGTGCCAAATTCCAGACTGGCGCAATGCCAGCATGACACATCACCACTTTCAAGGCTTCATCGTGATGGAGAATGGATTGTCGGCGTAACCAGTGCCCCAACTCGTCGCGATCAGGGGCGGCCAGGATTTCTTGCAAAGTGTCATCGTGATTTTGGCGGGGAGAGTCGGTAAATAATTTTCCCAAGAGATGCAAGTCATGATTGCCTAAGGTAACGTATGGCGTCAGCGGCAGGTTTTTTACAAAACGCAAGACGGCCAGCGATTGCGGTCCACGATTGACCAGATCGCCGACAAACCACAACCGATCGCTATGCTCATTAAATTGAATGTGATCCAGTAAACGAAGCAATGGCTCATAACAGCCCTGAATATCGCCTATTGCGTAATCAGGCACCGTTTAATACTCCGGGTTTAACCTGAGGTGAGGCCGCGATGACGGCCTGCCAACGGCCTTCAGCATTGAGGTGATGCAGCGTCTGGGTCGTTGCCGGGGCTGCATGGCTGATAAACTGATAATTGGTCTGAGCCTGATGGATGAATTCAGTCGCCGAAACGGTGCTTACTTTTCCTGATTGCAAGGAATGAACCGACACGTCCGCCGGCAAGGCAATCGCGTAATCGGCAAACACAATACCGCTATGCATCTGCTGGTTGTTCAATTGCTCAAAACGTGAAATCACCTGGCCGTCAGGACCTGCCCGGTGCAAGCCTAAGGATAGAAAACCATTCTGTATCGCCTGCCAGTTTTTAAATTCAGGGTGCTCACGCACAAACCATTTAAATATTTCTGGCGACATCAACAGGCCGCCTGGGACCATAAACAAAGGCGCCTTGTTGATCATAATGAGGCCGCTTTCCAGGGATTTGGTCAGCCATTGGATAAATTCCAGACCAAGCTGCTGTTCCATATTACTGATGGATTCCGGTACGCCCCCGGCAAATGTACCAACGCGGCCATAGCGGTTGCCGCCGCGCGACCCGTAATTGCGGGCGATTAACTGATTGAAATAGCGCTGAATAGCAATCGCATCGGCACGAATAAGAATAGCACCCAAGGTTCCTGCCGCATAATGATCCTCATTTAACAACGCCAGCCAGATAGCCAGCACCGTGGGGTTCGAAGCAATCCAGGCAAATCCCGCTGCTGGCATTAACCGGGAAGCCAGCAACAGATTGAGGCGACGACGAAACTCAACATCCGATTCTTTCAAAAACTCATAGGTATAGTGGCTTCCGACGAGTGCCAGGCTCTCCAGCAAAGGATTCCATTGTTTTAAAAACAACCCATTGTTATCAAAAAGCTCGACTTTTAAATCAATTTGCAATTTACCTATGCCCTGCAGCAGGGCTGCCGAAAACAGGGTGTATTGCCAGAGCTTTTGCTCTTCAGACAGCTCAGACGTATTATCCAGCAATAGAAACTGCTTAAATAAATTCAGCGCCGCCTCGGTACGGTTTAATGCATGATCAAGAAAGCCACCGGGTTGTGAATAATAATTGTTGGACGTTTCAGGCAAATTCTGGCAATGGTTGACATAATTGTTGATTAAACCCTGGCAAAGTGTTTCCAAACGGGTTGAATCCAGCGCCAGGGCGTCTTTAATCTGATTCAGTAACGAGACTCTTTTTTCTTCAGCCAACAAGACTTCGGCAGCAAGAATTCGAGTCATATCTTTTAAGGGGCGGGCCTTAAGGGCTTTGCCTTTTTTGCCAGGACGATGGAACAAGGGTGTCTCCAAAATAGTGCTACAGTTATAATTTTATACTATTGCCCACGGCATTGGCGATGTGGACATAATCCCCTACAGTCAACTGCTCAGGCCGCATACCCGGATTGATACCGATATCTTGCAACTGGTTTGCACTGAATAAGGGTTTCAAATTATTAGCCAGGGTTTTGCGACGCATGCCAAAAGCTAGGGCCACCACCTTCTCCAGTAAGTCATAGGCCACTTCCGCATAAGGCGATTGCTGATAGGGCACCAGGCGCAGGATGGCTGAATCCACATTGGGTTTCGGGTAAAACGACTCCGGAGGAACCTCAAAAAGAAAAGTCGCTTCACAGTAATACTGAGCCATAATGCTTAAGCGCCCATAGGCTTTGGAGCCCGGTCTTGCCGCGATGCGGCTAACCACTTCCTTTTGCAACATGAAGTGCATATCCCTGATGAACTCAATCTGGTGCAGCAAATGCAACAGCAGCGGCGTAGAAATGTTATAAGGTAAATTACCCACCACGCGCAACGACCGGCCCCATTGTGAAAAATCAACCGTTAAGGCATCCGCGCCCACCAGTTGCAATTTGTTTTTCGCTTGCGGTAATTCAAGCAATCCCTGCTGTAAATCCGTATCGATTTCAATGGCAATGAGTTGATTGAGCCGACCCAGCAAGGGTAGGGTCAACGCCGCAAGTCCGGGCCCGATTTCCACCATGGAATCGGTCGGCTGCGGATTAATGGCATCGATGATCCGGCCAATGACGACCTGATCCTGTAAAAAATTCTGGCCAAAACGCTTGCGTGGACGATGACTCACCGGATTTACCTCGTTTAAATCGCCCCAATTATACCCGATTTTTCTGCTTTTGTCTGATTTACCACTTGGATTAACTACCGGATCACGGGCTTACGTGTTAGCTTATCAGAACCATCTTTTCATGAATGTTTATCATGCTGCTGCATTTAATCGAGTTGCGACACAGGGCTTTGAACGTTGTGATTTTCTTTCTGGTGCTGTTTTGCTTTTTCTTTTTTTATGCCCATGCCTTGTTCCATACCCTGGTTACCCCATTGCTCAAGCAACTACCTGCAAATCATACGCTGATTGCCACGCGCATTACCTCACCGGTACTCACCCCGGTGAAGCTTGCGGCTGATACGGCACTGCTGGTTACCGCCCCCTTTGCTTTAAGCCAATTATGGCTATTCATTGCCCCGGGGCTATATCGTCATGAACGCCAATCCATCGTGGGTGCGTTGAGTTTGAGCCTGGCATTATTTATAGTGGGTCTGCTCTTCTGCTTTTATATTGTGCTGCCTTTTATGTTTCAATTTTTTGCCCATGCGGTTCCAGAGGGTGTACGGCTTATGCCGGATATGAATGATGCCATCGATTTTATTACCCGCATGCTGATTCTCTTTGGCTTGTGCTTTCAGGTACCCCTGCTGTGTACGACCCTGGTCCGCCTGGAGTGGCTTGATGTTGCGACCTTAAAGCAGATTAGACCCTATGTCATTGTCGCGGCCTTTACTCTGGGCATGCTGCTAACGCCGCCGGATGTGCTGTCTCAGGTCATGCTGGCGGTACCTTTATGTCTTTTGTATGAAACCGGAATCTGGCTTGCCGGCTGGCAGAAAAGTCATACCCGGATCATAACCCAATCCGGGCCAGAGGGCAGCTAACATCAGGCCGACAGCCAGACCGCCAATGCCTGTAACGGGTGGCGGAGCAGCAGGATTAAAGCCATCATTATAAAGATCGCGTAGCGATTAAGGTACGCAGGGAAATTCATGGGCGTCTGGTCATCCGGTTCCTGACCGCTCAACCAGTGACAGATGGCAATACAGACGGGCAGATAAAGTAAAATCAGAATTTCCTGAAAGACCCGGGCTTCAATAAAATTACCAATGAAAAGCAGCGCGATGAAATAAAAAAAAGCGACATAACGAAGCGGCCGGTACCGCAGGGGAATGTAATCATAAAAAGCAAACCAGAATAAAGGCAACCCGGCAAAACAGAACATAAACAGCAACAGGTGCTGCTGATTAAATAACCAGATTAAATTGCTGTTGAAATGTGTTTCCGCAAAGGACAGGAAATACCATTCCGTCCAGGCGCCGGGTAAATGACGTACCAGGTAGAAAATAATCAACCGGGCGACAGCATAGGCCATGGCAGCCAGCAATAAGGGTTTTAAGATTTGCCGGCGCTCCTGCCAATGCAGCGCTGGAATCAGCAGGACCAGCAAAAAACTGCTTTCACGATTAAACGTGGCCACTAGCACCACCACCATGAACAGCATCCAGCGTTTTTTAAGGCACAGTAAAAAACCCGCCGCCATAAAAAAAAGACAGGCACTGTCGTAAGGGTAAAAAAACGTGGCTTCCCCATTGGTAAACCGATAGTTCACCACGCTCATCAACGGCAGCAACAGGAGAAAAAGCCAGCTGAAAAGTAACGACTGGCTTTTGTTAAATGCAAACTGAAACAAACGCGTCAGGGTAAAAAATAACAGGCCGACAAATAAGACTTCCAGCAGAAAAAACACCTCTTGTGCAGACAAGGGCAGGGCGCGATGCACAAGATTGGCCAGAGCAGGCACCAGCACACGTTGGCCGAACGGCAATCGTGCGCTTAGGTTTAAGAGTTTTTCAAGCTCAGTATCAATATAGATGCCCGTTAACCGCACGTGCATAAAGGCGTAGCTTATAACCAGAACCCAGGTCACAAAGGCGGTTTTATACCGAAATAGCTCTTTATTCATTAATTCTTGCGTTGGCATTCAAGATCTGCACAGGCTAACCGATAAATTAATTAAAAGGCAAATTTGATCAAGCGTTGAGGTGTATCATGATTAAAAATGCAAAATTTAATATTGGCGATCGTGTATGGCATGAGCAATTGGGCTACCGTGCCGTGATTATTGATGCCGATCCTGTTTTTCAGGCTTCAGGACGTTATAACCCCCAGGCCAGTAAACGGGCTTTTGCGACCCGTAATCCCTGGTACAGGCTTTTAGTCGACAATTGCAGCCAAATCACCTACGTGGAAGAATGCCATCTCAGGCCCGATAATATCCCATTGTGGATAGACAATCCCAACGTCGGTGATTACCTCATTGAAAAGAAAAACGGGTATTTTAGTAATTCCAAACGCCACTAAACTACGTGCTTCGCACCATGAACACCAGAAAGGCAACAAAAGCAATTAATACCAGGGCCAGGAGACCCATGGTGGCGAAACTTTTACTGAAATTTTCACGGGTGAATAAATCAGGCCGCCCTTTGACCGTGCGAAATAAATACCAAATGATTAATCCCGCCCCAATAAGCCCAAGTAATTGATAAAACGTTTCCATTAATTGCCCTCCGATTCAAAACTGAATGCATCTGAAAATAATTGCTCGCGCGGCATGCCAGACGCCACCAGCGCGTCACGAATGGCATACACCATGTCAAACGGTCCAGCGATAACAATCTGATGGTCGAGCAGGCTACCCGAGTAATCCATCTTCACGACCGAAGCGAGGTTTTCACGGCTCTCCCCCGACAAAAGCGTCACGTAGCGAAAGCGGCTGACATGAGCCTGCCATTGCCTGACTTTATCATCCATGTACAAATCGCTTTGTGAACGGGCTCCCCAATACAGTGCAAACGCACGGGTATCGCCGGTTGCCAGCATTTGCTCTATCATGGCTTTGATGGGTGCAAAACCGGTGCCGCCGGCAATGAACAGGACCGGCTTGTCAGGCTGTAATTGATTGAGATAGCAATCGCCATAAGGAAGGGCGACCTGCACGCGGCCCTCGCGTTTAATTGCTGCAAACAGCGGTTGGTTATAGGGATTGCCCTGATCATGGCGAATGTGTAATTCGTATTTATGCGAGCCCAATGGGGCATTGGCTATGGAAAAACTCAAGGCCTCTTCACCGCAGAGAATTTTTAGATACTGTCCCGGTTGATAGTCGATAAAGTCCTGCGGCGAAAGAATCAGTTCAATGATGCTATCCGTTAGCGGAGTGACGCGATCCACCTGCGCCAGGGTCTTTTTAACAGTCATAGCGATAACCCCAAAGAATCCCAATATCCATTGACTCGATGAAGAATCTCGTCATCCATTTCAATGGCCTTACCCCATTCACGCTGGGTTTCACCTTTCCATTTATGGGTCGCATCGATACCCATTTTGGAGCCTAATCCCGAGACAGGTGAGGCAAAATCGAGGTAATCAATGGGGGTATTCTCCATGAGGACGGTATCCCGCACGGGATCAACCCGGGTAGTCAGTGCCCAGACAACATCCTCCCATTGACGGGCGTTAATGTCTTCATCGCAAACAATGACAAATTTGGTATACATGAATTGCCGCAAAAAAGACCAGACCGCCATCATGATGCGTTTGGCATGACCGGGATATTGCTTTTTGATCGTCACCACGGCCAGGCGATAGGAGCAACCCTCCGGCGGTAAATAAAAATCGACAATTTCAGGAAATTGCTTTTGTAATAAAGGAATAAACACCTCATTTAAGGCCATCCCCAAAATAGCCGGTTCATCGGGCGGGCGGCCCGTGTAGGTGCTGTGATAAATGGGATCAGATCGATGGGTGATACGCTCGACGGTCAATACCGGGAAATTTTCAACTTCGTTGTAATAGCCCGTGTGATCGCCAAAGGGACCTTCTGCGGCGTCCTCTCCGGGTTTAAGGTAACCTTCAAGAATAATCTCGGCACTGGCAGGCACATGAAGTTCATTACCCAGGCATTGCGTTAATTGCGTCCGCTGCCCACGTAACAGGCCGGCAAAGGCATATTCTGACAAGCTATCCGGTACAGGCGTCACCGCTGCGAGCAGCGTGGCAGGGTCTGCGCCCAGCGTCACGGCCACAGGAAAACGCTCACCGGGGTTGGCCGCTTGCCAGGCCTGGTAATCCAGTGCGCCGCCGCGATGGGATAACCATCGCATAATCAATTTATTTCTGCCGATAACCTGTTGACGATAAATACCCATATTCTCACGCACCTGATGCGGCCCTTTCGTCGTGACCAATCCCCAGGTAATTAAGGGCGCCGCATCGCCAGGCCAGCACGTCTGGACAGGCAAACGGCCAAGATCCACCGCGTCCCCTTCAAAAACATGGGTCTGGCAGGGAGCCTGGCTGATGTATTTGGGAGCCATATTCAACGCCTGTTTCAATAAAGGCAATTTACTGAACGCATCTTTAAATCCTTTAGGCGGCTCCGGTTCCTTGAGCGCCGCCAGCAGAACGCCTACTTCCCGCAGGGCACTGATCGTTTCTTCGCCCATTCCCAGCGCCACGCGTTCGACGGTACCAAATAAATTGGTCAGTACCGGCATCGCCGCCTCTTTCGGTTGAGTAAATAACAAGGCGGGACCGGCTTTGCGTAACACCCGATCACTGACGACGGTCATTTCCAGAATGGGCGACACCGGGTAATCAATGCGTTGCAGCAAACGACGTGATTCGAGCTGGTCGATAAAATCACGTAAATCAGTATATTTCATGCCATAGTACAGGAGTTGATTGAAGCAGGATTATCGCACAAGATGCTTTTGGGCGATACTTAAGAACCTTTTTCTCTTAAACCGCCACTCTGTGCTACCATACAGTCGTTCCCACCATCCGGATTGATGATGCCCAACAACCAGCAAACAACACTCCTAACGCTCATTAAGGCCTTAAAGCAGCTTAAACCCCAGATCATTTTATTTAAAGAATCCATGCAGGATTTTAAAAAGCGCCTTGAAACCGTCAATGAGGAGAACGAGTTGGCAACGCTTGTACAGGACATTAACCAACGGGAAAACGAATTGAATCAGGTCTTGCGTCAGGCTGCCGCCGGAATAGATAAATCTCTGTTTGACGCTATTACCCAACAAAGTCAGAACGACAATGAATTAAAAGAAATCATGGATGTGTTTAATGGGGACAACAGCTTAGCCAACCTGATTACCACAACCCGTGAGCGCCTGGGCGAGCAAACCCTGTATGCCAAGCTAAGCGGGGATGAACTGCAAATGGCCAAGGATTTTATGCAACGGCTTAAACAATTGAGTTCCATTGCCCAATTGCTTGAGGCGCAAAAAGAACTATTTCGGCAACGCCTTAAAGAAGCGGATGATGCTCAAACGGTTGCTGCGATTGAACATGACATTTTAGCTCAGCATGAAGGCATCACTAAAGTCTACAATGCCATCATTTTTTACCCCGACAATGAACAGGTGGCTCAGGCCCTGGTTGACTATTTTGAAACCAACCCACAACTGCTTGCCCAGGTTAATGCCTTTAATTTTTACGATTCGTTAATTAAAGACTTGGCTGACGCCAAAACGCGGCTAAAATCGTCATAGTGGAAATTTGCTTGCCAAATTGATATAAAGTCAGGTTGTCTGTGTCTGAGATTGACCTGTGAGAAAAATACATTTTTTATTTTTTTGTACCCATCTGATGCTTCCTCATGCAAGCCGTGCAGCAACAAATGGGGAAATACCTGCATCGCCGAGACCAACTCTTCTGGAAAAACAGGTGATGCAGCAGAAAAAAACCAAGAATAGCCCCAGCTTAATCGAACTGTATCGTCCCAACTACGTCTTACCCTATTATTACACCAACAAGCCCTATCACTTCATTTATCAGAATGCGACACCCAATAATCAGGAAGTTCAGAATGATGAATTCAAAGCACAAATCAGCCTAAAAATTCCTATTTTCCGCCACATCATCAAAGATAAACCCTTAGCGCTTAATTTTTCCTATACGCAGTTAATGTATTGGCAGGTGTATGCCAAATCACAGTACTTTCGAGAAACCAATTACGAACCGGAAATATTCCTGGAAAATTACTTTAATCCCTATTTTGCCGCCCAACTTGGCCTTAATCATCAATCCAATGGTCGGGGCGGCTCGCTTGAGCGCAGCTGGAATCGCGCCTACACCCAGCTTAAACTGACCGGCGACCGGTGGCTGGTGAATTTACGTCTGTGGGCTTTGATTGATAAAGCGGAATCCAGTGATTTGCATAACCCCGATATCGCCCATTTCCTGGGGCACGATAATCTGGTTTTATCGCATGAACTATTCGGCGACTGGAAAGCCAGTCTGGAATTGCAAAATCTTGAAAGCGGTTTGCAGCGGGGATTTGTGCAGGTAACACTGTCTTACCCCATCCTGCAATCCTTGTCTATTTACGGCCAGGTGTTTAGTGGTTATGGACAGAGTCTGATTGAATACAATCACCGCACCACCAGTGCCGGCATTGGCATTGTTCTTAATGATTGGGTGAGTTAAGGGACGGCACGCACATCAAGGTAGTCTTCATGTGCGCTTGCCTACCTGCCTTATTCCTGACGCTTCATCGCATCAAAAAACTCGGCATTGGTCTTGTGATTTTTCATGCGCTCAAGCAGGAATTCAATCGCTTCACACTCTTCCATTGACTGCAGAATTTTACGCAGAATCCAGGTGCGGTGAAGGTCTTCCGGACTTAAGAGCAGATCTTCACGGCGAGTACCGGAGCGATTGATGTTAATGGCAGGGAACACGCGGCGCTCAGCGATGTTACGGCTTAAGTGGATTTCCATGTTACCGGTTCCCTTAAACTCTTCGTAAATCACTTCGTCCATTTTGGAGCCGGTATCCACCAGGGCCGTCGCGATGATTGTCAGACTACCGCCTTCCTCGACATTACGGGCCGCACCATAAAGACGCTTGGGACGCTGCAGGGCATTGGCATCCACACCCCCGGTGAGCACTTTACCGGAAGATGGGATCACGGTGTTGTATGCCCGGGCAAGACGGGTAATGGAGTCAAGGAGGATGATCACATCGCGCTTGTGTTCGACCAGACGTTTAGCCTTTTCAATGACCATTTCGGCCACTTGAACGTGGCGGTTGGCGGGCTCATCAAATGTACTGGCAACCACCTCGCCCTTAACGGAACGCTGCATCTCGGTCACCTCTTCAGGTCGCTCATCAATCAACAGCACAATCAGGTAGCAATCGGGGTAGCTTTTCTCAATAGAATGAGCAAGGTTTTGCAGCATCAATGTTTTACCCGCTTTTGGGGGAGACACGATCAAACCGCGCTGGCCGCGACCAAAGGGGGCGCATAAATCGACTACGCGGGCGGTCAGATCTTCTGTACTGCCGTTACCCTGTTCCATCACCAGGCGTTGAGAAGCAAACAGCGGCGTTAAGTTTTCAAACGAGATTTTACGCTTGGTGCTGTCTGGGGAATCAAAATTAATCTGGTCAACTTTCAACAGAGCAAAATAGCGTTCGCTGTCTTTGGGGGGACGGATTTTACCGTACACCGTGTCGCCAGTACGCAACCCAAAACGGCGAATTTGGCTGGGGGAGACGTACGTGTCGTCAGGACCGGCCAAATAAGAGGCATCGACTGAACGCAGGAAGCCAAACCCATCGGGCAATACTTCCATCACACCGCCGCCGAGGATATCCTCCCCTTTGCTGGCGTGCGCTTTGAGGATAGCGAATAAAATATCCTGCTTACGCATACGTGACGTGTTTTCGACCCCCATTTCCTCGGCGATAGTTACGAGGTCACCTATGGGCATTTGCTTAAGTTCTATAAGATTCATACTTCTCACTTGATGTGTTGTTAAATGAAATGAATTTTCCAGGAAAATTTTTATGGGAAAGCCAGCAAGGAAACTGCTGCCTACGGGTCATTCGTCAGTTAACCAATCCTCAGTTCTGAAATAACTTATTACGAAGGGTCAGTGTAATTTAGTAAGTCAGAATAACTTGGGACTGGCGACCTTGAAGAATTGGCCACATATTGAAGTTTTATCGTACCACACCTTGGCCATGAAAGCCATCTTTTTTTACCCTGACCGCGCCAGGCAGCCAGGGCAACCCCCATCACACATTGCTTTCAACAAAAGCGCTTAATTGGGATTTGGATAACAATCCCATTTTGACGGCCTCTACCTGTCCATTTTTAAACAGAATGAGGGTAGGAATACTCATCACTCCGTACTTGGACGGCATTTGTTGATTTTCATCGATGTTTATTTTGGCAAACGTCACACTGTCCCCATGGCTTGCGGCAACCTCTTCGAGAATAGGGGTCAGCGCACGGCAAGGGCCGCACCACTCTGCCCAAAAATCCACCAGAACGGGTTTGTTAGAATTCAACACATCCTGTTCAAAACTCGCGTCAGTTACCGTCTTTATATAGTCACTCATGGATATAGCCCCTGGTTTAGGTATTTGAAAAAGTATAGCAATTATAGATCACCGAACACCGCTTGCAAAACACTTATAGCCGCAATTGCTGCCGTTTCAGTACGCAAAATGCGCGGCCCAAGACTTAAAGGCAGAAAACCGGCTTGCTGGGCGTCTGCTGATTCAGAGGGACTTAAGCCGCCTTCAGGGCCAATCAGCAGCATCGCTTCGCCCATCTTAAGGTCTTTATAGGTTTGATAGCGATGCAAGGCACCGGGTTGCAGGATAAAAGCAGGAAAGCCGTTTTTCTTCTCCAACATATCATGTAATGATACCGGCGGGTGCACGAGCGGGATCTGGTTTCGGCCGCACTGCTCACAAGCCGCCACGGCAATCGCCTGCCATTGCGCCTGCTTCTTCTCAAGACGCGGCCCATCGAGCTTGACGGCACAGCGCTCGGTGAGAACAGGCTGGATGCTTGCCACACCGAGCTCTACCGCCTTTTGCACCACCCACTCCATCTTGTCACCCTTTGAAATCCCCTGCGCCAAATGGAGCCTTAGCGGCGACTCTCTGTTAACGGCATGCACACTGTTAAGCGCTACCGTCACGCGCTTTTTGTGCACCGAGGTGATTTCGGCTTTAAATTCACGGTTATCCCCTGAAAAAAGGGTCAATGCCTCACCAGGCTGCATGCGAAGCACCACTCCGACGTGTTGACCCGCCTCTTCAGACAGGGTAATTTCCTGACCAGCCAGATAATAACCTGGCTGGTAAATACGTACTTCTCTCACGGATTACCTCTAAGCCCTATGATGCAGCCTCACCGGTTAAATCATCATTCATATCGAACTCAATGCGTTCGTGGTGCGCATTGTCGATAACCTGCTCTGACCAGTACAGCATGATGACACTGAATGGCAAAAGACAAACCATGTCCCAGGGGAACTGCAAAATACCGAGGCCGCCAAAGGCTCCCAGGTACGAAATCACCAGCAACACGGTCATGTAGGATAAAAACCAGAGCAAACTCTGACCGCAAGCACTTAATGGTTTGCGGTTGTAAATCAGGCTAATCACGAGACCCGCGAGCAGAGCGGCGTACAGTTTCCATAAAATGGCGAAACCGCACCAATACAACATTAAATTACACACGTAAAAGGCAGTGTGCGAAAAAAAGCCGCTGTAAGGCAGTCTAAACGGCCTCGGGGTATCAGGCTGCAATTTCCTCATTGCCAAAAGACAAATGGGGCCGATGCCGTAAGAGAGGATGCTCGCTGACGACAGAAATGCCACCAGTTTTTGCCAGCCGGGAAACGGCAGGAATGAAAAAAACCCCACCAGAAAATTGGCATAGAGCGTGACATAGGGGATTTTATGGCGATTTACTTTGAGGAAGATTTTAGGCAGGTGATTATTCAAGGCCATACCGTAGACTATGCGCGACGTCGCCGCCGTATAAACCAGGGTTGTACCAAACGGCGAAAACGCTGCGTCAATCATTAACAGGGTAGCCACCACGGTCAAGCCCAGCAGCAAGGTTAAGCCGACTAAAGGCCCACTGTCGCCAGGATAGTGAAGCCCCTGCCAGCCATTAGCCAGGTATTTTTGCGGCATGGCAGCAAGGAAACTGAATTGCAGCATGAAATAAAGCGCAAAACCAATTAACACCGCCCCCAGAATGGCAATGGGAATATTACGCTGCGGGTTTTTTACTTCCCCGGCCAGAATCAGACCATTTTGAAATCCGGTGAACGCAAAAGCCACACCGCCGGCGGACAATGCGGTAAAAATCTGTACCCAGCTTTGCTTATCCCCAAGATGGATAGAAATATTAGCCAGTGAGGGGCTGTTATGCAGCAAAGCGATAATGGCGATACTGGGAAGAATAAATTTAATGATGCTGGCATACTTGTTACATTCCGCCAGCATTTTAATGCCATAGGAATTGAGAATCACCACAAAGAGCATGATGGCGCCAGCCGCGAAATACCCATACCCCGACAAGCTAAGCGATGCCGGATCGCCTGTCATCAGGGCCGGGAAAAAATGGCTGGAGTATTGCAATATGGCCTGAATTTCAATCGGCGTCATAACCACATAGGAAAGCCACGACGTCCAGGCGAACAAAAAGCCTACTTCCTGGCCATGCGTAAACGTCGGGTAATTGGACATACCGCCCGCCACCGGAAACATGGTGCCCAGTTCACATAAGGGCAGCGCAATGAACAACATGAACAAGGCGGCGATAACCCAACTGATCAAGGCATTGCTTCCGGCCATCTGCGCACTGATGAATGGACTAAACAGCCAGCCTGAACCTATCATGCCGCCTGCGGAAGCCACCAGGATATTTGTTCTTGAAATATCGCGTTTTAACATGTGTTGTTTCCTTTTATCGCCTGAATGGTTCCCTTGGCTAAAGCGACATTTCAAACCAGGACCCCTTGTTACCGACCACCATGACCATTTTTAAATCAGTCATTTAAATGCTTGTGATAAGGAATAGACAAAGTCTTTTGGAATGGTATCATTACAGCGCTTTTTCAGGAAGTAATGTAATGATTTAAGGGAGTAAATAACGTGACGTATTTTGTAAAAAAAACTGCTTGTTTAACCTGGGCTTTAGCTTTTGCAGCCCCCGCATTTTCAGGGACGATGGGTGCGGCAACCGATGAGGGCCATCATTTCTTCTTTAGCGTCGCTCCATTTTATGGGGCCATCACGGACGAAGGGATTAACAAACTGGTCTTTGCCGAGCAAGCAACACCCTCAGGCCAGGTAACAGCCTTTTTACCTGATGGTGAATCCGACTGGGGTTATACCTTAAGTCTGGGCTATGCGTTTGATCCTAACCATGAGCGCGATTTGGTGCTGAGCTACTCCCACCTATCAACCGAAACCAGCAAAAGCATTGCGGTGGGTGAAGATGGCCTTATCATTAACCGTTTAAGCCAGCTTGCCAATTTTGGCCCCCAGTACGTCAGAGGTCCTGCATCAGCCGGTATTAATGCCGATTATGAATACCAAACAGCCGATTTGATCACCAATCATTATTTCCCGTCTGAGCAGTTTAACCGCGTCGAGTTTTCCCGCTTTTATGGGATTAAAGCTACGGAATTTAAAAAGGGATTCACAGCCAATTACAACGGCCGATTTATCACGCTTTTCCCGGCGGCAAACTTACCCTCAACAGATAGCATCAATTATTCCGCCAAGTATTATGGTATCGGTCCTCGTATCGGTATGGGCGGCAAGTGGCGCTTAAATCACATTTTCAGCGTCGGCGGTGATGTGTCGGCATCCATTTTAGTCGGCTCTTATAAAAACGAGTGGAATGAAACGCTGGCTGTTGATGCGTTCCTCGGCGAGCTCCCGGCAGGTCCTGTACATAACTACACGCAAGTCACCAACAGCAGGGCCTGGGTATCGCCTGTGCTGGCCGGCAATCTGGCCGTAGCGGCTGATTTTGATGTCAGAAGCAGCAATCATATCCGCATTGAAGGCGGTATCGGTTCTGAACAATATCTGCCCCATCTGTCACCCGACTCCTACCACAGCAAGGAAGGGGACAATACCCTTTATATTCCTCAACATTTTTCCATTAGAAGCGTATTTATCAAATTCAGTTATTTCTGCTAATGGATCCTCACAAGGCTTGATGTTTATCAAGCCTTGTTTCGTTTTTTTGGAGGTATGGTCGTGCAAATGAGTCAGTTGGATCAGCAGCATGTACGCGACAAAGTTATTCCTATTCATCAGCAAATCCATCCCACTGCCCTGATAGCTCAGGGAGCTAGAATCGGGGCAAATGTCAGCATTGGCCCGTTTACTGTGATTGGCGAACATGTTTCCATCGGTGCTAACTCCGTCATTGGATCCCATGTCGTCATTGAGGGTTGGACAACCCTTGGCGAACGCAATCACATTCATACCGGCGCTGTCATAGGGTCTATCCCGCAGGATTTGAAATTCAAGGGTGAAAAAAGTTTTGTATTCATGGGTGATGATAATATCGTGCGTGAATACGTCACCATCAGCCGTGGTACCGCCGGTGGCGGCGGTGAAACCACCATTGGCCATGCCAATTTATTAATGGCCAGTTGCCATGTGGGTCATGACGTGCAGATGGGGAGTCATAATATTATTGCCAATGCCGTCGGTATTGCCGGGCATGTGATTATTGAGGACTGGGTAACCATTGGCGGTATCGCCGTTATCCATCAATTTTGTAAACTGGGCTGCATGAGTATGATAGGCGCCAAGAGTTACATTAATAAAGATATCCCGCCTTTTGCCTTAGTCCAGGGAAATCCAGCGAAATTATACGGGGTTAATATCGAGCGCCTGCGCCGCAACCAGTTTAAACCCCAGCAACGCTTGCTAATTCAGCGCGCATACAAGATTCTACATCGTGTCAATTATCATTTACCCACGGCCATAGCCGACATTGAAGAGGACTTGATGCCTGATGAGCAAATCGCTCACTTGCTCCACTTTCTTCGTCACAGTGAGCGCGGCATTTGCCGGGGGAGCCGGGAATGAAATCATTGCGCTTTAATCAAAATCACGGCCCTTTCAGCTTGGCGGAGCTGGCTCAGGTTTCCGGCGCAACCCTGCATAACCTTAAGGATAGCCGCTTCCTTATCCATCATGCAGCCCCTCTGGATGAGGCTGACCGCACTGACATTGCGGTTTTACATAACCTCAAATACATTCAGGCCTTTAAACAGGCGCGCGCCGGGGCCTGCATTGTTTTTAACGACGCAGTGAAGCACGCCCCGGCCTCGATGAAATTACTGATTCATCCAAACCCCTACAAAGCCTTCGCGCTGGTCATGCAGCATTTTTACTCATCCTCAAGAGAAGAACCGGCCATTTCCCCAAAAGCCTTCATTGCAGCAAGCGCATCCATTGGTCCCGGATGCACCATTGAGCATGGAGCTTATATTGGTGACCGTGCCGTCATTGGCGAGGGCAGTAAAATTGGTGTTAACAGTTATATTGGACATGATGTGATCATTGGCAAAAATTGCCGCATTGAAAACAATGTCAGCATCACCAATACCCTGATGGGTGATAACGTGGTGATTTATACCGGTGCTAAAATCGGACAGGAAGGCTTCGGTTTTGCGACGGATGAGGCAGGCCATTACAGTATCCCCCATGTCGGTAGTGTCATCATCGGCAATCACGTGGAAATAGGCGCCAATACCTGCGTGGATCGGGGCTCCGTTAAAGACACCATCATTGAAGATCACTGCCGCATCGATAACCTGGTGCAAATCGGCCATAACGTCAAAATCAGGCGCGGCAGCATTATCGCGGGCAATACCGGCATTGCCGGCAGTTCAGAAATCGGTGAGTTCGCCGTATTAGGCGGCGGCGTCAGCGTCGTCAATCACGCCAAGATAGGCCCAGGAGCCATGGTATTCGCGCACGCCCTGGTGATTAAGGACGTAGCCCCGGGCGTTAAAGCCGGGGGAACGCCAGCCATGGAAGCCCGTCAATGGCACAAACAGTCATTAATGTTGAAAAAATTATGCCGATGAGGGTTCTTTGCTGATAAGCGCCATAACCGCCATCGCCGCTTTTACACTGGCATCCTGCTTCAGCTGCCAATGCAGATGATTAAATTTTTCCATCACCTTGACTGGGGTTTCGACCTGGTTCAATTTCTCTAAAAGGCATTGACTAATGGTCAGCGGACTGGCGTTTTCTTGAAAGAACTCCGGGACGAGCGCCTCATTGGCCAACAAGTTAGGTAAAGAAATGTGTTTGACTTTAAGTTGCGGGGTAATAATCAGGTGATTCAAGGCGCTCCATTTATACGCGACCACCATATCACATTTTAACAGCATGGCCTCAAGGGTTGCCGTACCCGATTTTACCAGGACGACATTGGCGAGCGCCATCGCCTCTCTGCTTCCGCCCTGCTGAAGTTTAATGTTGAGATGGGAATAGCCTGATGCATGCCATTGCTCTTTAAATAGCACGATGGCTTTTGGTGTAGCCAGCGGCACGATGAAGGTGATATCGGGCTGCTTCTGATGCAGGCGATTCATCACCTCAAGGTACAGCGGACCTAAGTAACGAAGCTCCCCCAGACGGCTGCCAGGCAGCAGGGTGAGGATTTTATCGGACGCCGTATAACCCGCTTCCTTTCGCAGGCGCATTTTGTCTATTTGCGTGTCAATCATGTCCGCCAGTGGATGACCTACAAAACGGGCAGGCACCTCATACTGCTGATAAAATGCCGCTTCAAAGGGGAACAGGGTCAAGACCAAATCCACGGCCTCCTTGACTTTGTAAACCCGTTTTTGCCGCCATGCCCAGATTTTTGGGCTGACATAGTGGATGGTTTTTATCCCCTGTTGTTTAAGTTTTTTTTCGATAACCAGATTAAAAGTAGAATAATCGATACCAATAAAGACATCGGGGGGATTCATCGTCCATTCCCTGATTAATTTTTTCCGCAATAACCACAATTGCGGGTAACGGCGCAAGACATCGGTAATTCCCATAACCGAGAGGTATTCCATGGGAACAAGAGACTGAAAACCCTGACTTTGCATTTGCGGTCCGCCGATGCCAACGAAGCTTACCTGCTGGAGTCGTTCTTTGAGTGCGGCCATTAATCCCGCCCCCAATAAATCGCCTGAAGGCTCCCCTGCTACAATGGCTATCTTAATCGGACGCTCCATCAAAACTCACGGCGGTGCAATGAAACGCCAATATAGTGAACCTTGACGCTTTTTACAATCCACCTGAAACTGATAAAATGCCGGGTTTAGCCTGCATTGGAGTTTGCCGGGTGGCTCATGAAGAAAAATCATACGATACCCTACCAGTCACCTGGGCAGGTCGGCTGTATTATTATGCTTTCCATAAACCAGCCTCTCACACCCACCTTAATATTCACGCGGTCTTCGGCAAACAATTATCGGACAAACAAAAAAAACGCCTAATCATGGCTTTTTATTCCCATCAGCTCACCTTGCTCAAGGAATTCTTTATATCCTGGCTATGGGGCGTGAAGCGCCTGAAAAAGCGGGTAGACATGGCAGGTCTTGAACATTTATTAGATGCTGTAGAAAAGAAAAAGGGCGTCCTGCTGCTCACCGGTCATTTTGGCAACTGGGAACTGACCGCCCCGCTGGGGTTTAACATGCTTCCTATCCCTAACCCAATGTACGCTATCCGTAAATCCCTTAAAGTAACCTGGGCGGAGAAATTATTTTTTGGCCGCTATCAAAAATATGGGATTTCCGTCATTCACAAAGACAACGCCATAAGCAGCATCACCCATGCCTTAAAGCAGCAGGGTTTAATCCTTTTTCCTTTTGACCAACGCGTACCCGAAGGCTCCAAAGAAGGGTTAGACAGCGAATTTTTGGGCTTGCCGGCCCGCTCTTACAAAAGCCTCGCCGTATTGGCGAAACGAACGGGGGCGCCTGTCGTTCCGATATCCTGTCATCGAGTGGGAAAGGGAAAGCATCGCATCGAATTCTACCCGGCGCTTCATTGGCAGGACGCTCCAGAGCCAGCCGCCGCCTGGCTAAAAAATACAGCTTGCTACAATGAGACGCTGGCGAACATTCTTCTGCGCTATCCCGAACAATGGATTTGGTCCTATAATCGCTGGCACATTTCGCCTTAACTCATATTGACAAGGATGTAACGGTGTCGTCTTCTCTTGATAATCTTAAAATTACCCTCTCTGGCCGCCTGATGTATTATTTTTTTCCGCTACGCAAACGCATTATCATGCAGAATATTGATCGGGTTTTTAAAAGCCGTGCCAGTAAACAGCAGAAAATCAATTTGGCGAAAGCCTTTTACAGCCATTTTTTAACAACCATTAAAGAGATTATATCAATCCGGTGGTGTAATCAGGAAACGCTGCGGAAGAAAATAGACATCAAAGGGCTTCACCACCTTCTCTCAGCCCATCAACACCAACGCGGGGTCATTTTGCTATCGGGGCATGTAGGAAATTGGGAATACGTGCCGCTGCTGGCCCTACCCACCTTAACCACCCTGCAGGGGCATTTTTATATCGTTCGCCGCGCCATTCGCCGTAAATGGCTGGAGAAAACCCTGTTCCAACGCTTTGAGCAGGCCAATCTGCCGATTCTTGAAAGCCGGGGCATGCTTAAATCGATGCCTAAACTGCTGCGTGAGAACAAGATCATTCTCTTCACGTTTGATCAACATGCCAATACCGATGAAAACCATGGTATTGCGGTTGATTTTTTTGGTATAAAAGCCGGAACCTATAAAACACTCGCCTTTCTGGCTGGAAAATCAGGCGCCCAGGTGGTTCCGACTTCCTATTACAGGCTAAACACGGGGAATCACGTGCTTGAATTTCACCCCGCACTACCCTGGAAAGAAAACCAGGACTGGCAACAGGCGGTTTATGACAACACACGATTGTATAATCAGGCTATTGAACAATTCATCCTGACCAATCCAGCCCAATGGTTATGGCCGCATCGGCGCTGGAAATTAAACGACGTTGAAGAAGCGGGTTGATTTTTATTGATTCTGTTGCAGCCCGCCTCCGTGGCTGTGCTAAGATTAGCATTTTGCTAATCAGGAACCCATTATGAGCAACACACGCATTGAAACGGACAGCATGGGCGAAATTGCCGTGCCCGCCTCCCGGTATTGGGGCGCGCAGACAGAACGCTCGCTGCATCACTTCAACATTGGCCGCGACATCATGCCGCGGGAAGTCACCCATGCCTTTGGTATTTTGAAAAAAGCAGCGGCCTTAACCAATCTTGAACTTGGCAAATTAAGTCAGGATAAAGCCGATTTAATCATCAAAGCCGCCGATGAGGTCAGTGCCGGTCTTCTTGATGAGCACTTCCCCCTGCACGTGTGGCAAACCGGCAGCGGCACCCAATCCAACATGAATGCCAACGAAGTCATTTCCAACCGCGCCATTGAACTGGCCGGCGGGGTCATGGGCAGTAAAACGCCGATTCATCCCAATGATCATGTCAACATGTCGCAATCGTCCAACGACACATTTCCTACTGCCATGCATATCGCTGCCGCGCTGGCTTTTAAGCAGAAATTGATACCCGCAGTGCACCATTTGCGCGATGCGCTCGCCGCCAAAATGGATCGTTTTAACAGTATCGTTAAAATTGGCCGTACCCACCTGCAGGATGCGGTCCCCCTGACCCTGGGCCAGGAATTTTCAGGTTATGTGGCCCAACTCGATGCCTGTCTGCATCGTTTTGAGGCCGTGCTGCCAGAACTGTATGAACTGGCTTTGGGTGGAACCGCCGTCGGCACCGGTTTAAATACTCATCCACAATTTGCCGACAAAGCCGCAAACCACATTGCAAAATTGACGCAACTGCCTTTTGTGTCGGCACCTAATAAATTCGCAGCCCTAGCCTCTCACGAAGCGCTGGTGATGGCGCATAGCACCTTAAAGGCCTTAGCCTGTGCCTTAATGAAAATTGCCAATGATGTGCGCTGGTTGGGTTCAGGCCCCCGTTGCGGCTTAGGCGAATTGATTCTACCTGAAAACGAACCCGGCTCCTCCATCATGCCTGGCAAAGTCAACCCTACCCAATGCGAAGCCATGACCATGGTATGCGCCCAGGTGATAGGCAATGACACCAGTGTCGCGGTGGCCGCCAGTCAGGGGAACTTCGAACTCAACGTCTTTAAACCAGTCATTATCTTTAATGTCCTGCACTCCCTTAATCTGCTGACAGACACCTGCCATTCATTCCAGGAATTCTGTGTGGAGGGACTTGAAGCCAACCAGACAAAAATTGAGTATTACCTTAAGAACTCACTCATGCTGGTCACGGCATTAAATCAACACATCGGTTACGACAAGGCCGCCAAAATTGCCAAAACTGCTCATCATGACAACACGTCGCTTCAGGAGGCCGCGGTTAAACTGGGTTTCCTCACCGCTGAACAATTTAACGAGTATGTTAAACCAGAGGAGATGATTTCACCCCGCTAAGCATTGCCACTACTCTTTATTTTACTCAACAGGGCACTGATGTGTTCTGCCCTGTTGGTAAACACCCACCGAATACCGCGATTCAGTTCACGGTACAGGCTATTTTTAGAATCAATAAACCCCACACCGACTTGCTGGCCAGCAGCCTTAAGCGCCTTGATTTTTTTATTGCTTAAGAGCAAATAATGACCTAAAACCCCACCGTAGTTTTCGTTTAAACTCTAAGTACAGAACTGGTTCACATTATTGTGCTCCGGCACCAGCAGGAGAGCAGCCCGCGGGAAGCATTTTAAGGGGCGAAGCAAGGCTTCATCCAGGCTAATCAGGTGATAATCATCAATGGGTGTTAAATTTTTCAGGGTTTCATACAAGATGGCTTCATCCACTGAGACTTTCAATTCAATAAACAAATGCAGGCTTTTCCCATAACGGCTGATGACCTCAGTCAGTGTGAGGATATCGGGCACCTTTTCCCGCAAGGTTTGAAAAGACAGATCGGCAATCGCCTCAGGCCGCTGCCATAATCGAAAAAGGTTAGAATCATGATGAACAACCAGCATGCCATCCGCCGTACACTGCACATCCAGTTCAATACCCCAACACTGGCAACTCAGTGCGCGGGCAAATGCGGCATCGGTATTTTCGATAATACCAAGGGTACGGTCATGTGCACCGCGATGGGCAATCAAGCGCGCCTGTTGAAGCATGGCACAAGACGGCCTTTGCCGTGGAATGACCGCCATGAGGTTGTTTATCCAATTTTCAATCACCGTCAGTAATGACATGGATTTCCCTGGTTTAAACCGTGTATTTTGGTAAAAATTAAACTATAACAAGAATACACAGGCGATGAAGAGACGAAAAACCATTTTATTTCAAAAAAATTGTGGAATAATCATTGACAGACCAAACGTTCTTCAGTAATTTACCGTCCTATGCCGAGGTGGTGGAATTGGTAGACACGCTAGCTTCAGGTGCTAGTGGGGGTGACCCCGTGGAGGTTCGAGTCCTCTTCTCGGTACCATTGATCGTTTTTAAAACAATTCTTAATTGTTAGAACGCGCATGTTTATTAAGTATTATTGACTAATACTGACTTCTTCCAATCAAATCCTTCTACCCTATTCGTTTGTTGAATAACATCAATCAGCCTGCAAGATCTCATGGAATGTGCATGGTAATCGGTCTTATGCCCTCATCATTGACTCATACGGACTTACTCACATCTATCCATGACAAAATCACATCACTTTAGGCTCACGTCATTGCCCTGAATCAGAAAACGGTTTATTCAGTCTGCTATCAGTCTCCCTTTATCATCTCATTGCTACCTGACGGAATGTGATTTTTTTTTTGAACTATACTGAACATATAAAGTTTCATTTAGTCAAAATATGAACATAGATGAGCGCTCGTTGCGGGTAATTTGTGGTGATAGCAAAGAAGTGGTTGTGTATGGTTTCGGTCATTTTAAGTACCTTGAACTGTGCGAAGCCATTAACAAGCTACAGGGCATGAAAGCGTATCATTCTGATGACTATGTTGAAAAAAATGAGGTCATGGATAAACGAACCCACTATACCATGTATAACCATTTTAAATACATCCTCAATGATTTGGTCCTTGAAAATTACAAGCGGCAACTTAAAAACGAGCCCATCATCCCGCTCTTGTTTATTGTGGGTTTAGGCGACGACACCTATGATGTACCCAGGATAGCCGAACGAAGCGATGATGAGTTCGCCAAAGGCGTCACCCTGACTGAATTGCGCCGCTGTTACAAACTGGCCCATGAATTTGGCAAAGGATTAAGTCAGGTCGCTAAAGACACCTTTCAATTTGTCCACTTAAGCTCTTCAGAAAAGGGTTACGTACTCACAGTCGTCAAACCCTTCTGGCAGGATGAGCAATGGCAGAAGGTATGGCAACAACGCAAGGCAACTACAGATAAAAAGCCCAACAGTGAGCATAAAAATCTTTTTTGGCGTGAAAAATACACGGTACTTATCAATGAAGCGCAGCCCCTCCAAAATACCCCCAAGACCGAGATAACCGACAAAGGGGAACTGGAAGAGCCTGATGGTGCATCGCAAACACCGAAAGATAGCCAAAGCAATCCCGGTTAGCAGCGTTAAACCGGTTCAGGAGAAATAGTGGCTAAAGCCTCGCCATAACGAATGTTATCGCCAGCCTTCAACGAAGGAAGCCAGTTCACGTTTTCCCCATCAGCAAACATCAACACCACCGTTGACCCCAGCTTGAAATACCCCATCTCGTCACCTTGCTCAAGGCTAAGCGGTTGGTCAGCATAGTTAAAGGCCTGCACCTGATGCAGACGCTTTAAATCCCCTTCCCAGGCCGTGCCGATTGCGCCAACAATGACAGCCCCCACTAATACCATGGCCATCAAGCCCACCTGTGTCTCAAAAAAAACCACAAGCCGCTCATTGCGCGCAAAAAGACGCGGCACCGTTCTCGCCGTTGCAGGCTGCACAGAAAACAGCTTGCCGGGAACATAAATCATGCTTTGTAACGTTGCTTTGATTGGCATGTGAATGCGGTGATAGTCTTTAGGTGAAAGGTAAAGCGTGGCGAAACGGCCATTGACAAACGGTTCATACCGAGACGAATCACAAGCCAGAAACTCATCCACGGCATAATAGCGTCCTTTGGCTTGCAATAACTGCCCCCTTTCAATGCGACCCAATTCGCTGATGACACCATCCACCGGAGAAACGATGTCAGCATCTGCCAAGGGGCGGCAATCGGGTTTTAAATGGCGAATAAAAAAATCATTGAAGCAGGCATAGCGCTCAGGATTTTCTTCATAGGCCTCACTCATGTTCACGTTGTACTTGGCAATGAAGCGTTTGATTAAACGGTTTTTAACCGCCGGGACTTTTACTTCGGCCAACTTTCCAGCCATGGACGTCAACGTATGTTTTGGCGCAATGAATTGCGGCAGGGTTTTCAGTAAATCACGGGACATGGGCATTCATTAAAAAAGCAGGATGAGGAAATATACCTCGAAAATACGCTGTTTGTCATGAATTATAGCCTATTGTGAATAACGGCTTAGAAATCATTTTACAATTGGATAATTATATGGCTAATTAATAATTGGTTCTACAAATGAATGCATCAGAGCTCAACTAGGATGGTTATTGCTCTATAGGAAATCAGGGAGGATTTATGCGGGAAGGGCATCATCAAATTACCTATCGCGCCATGCCACAACAAGCCCGGTTTGGCTTGTTTACACGCCCGCTCCATGATGAATCCTGCTATACCCAGGAAGAATTGCAATTGCGCGACACCATTCTCAACGCCCGCAGCCAAAGCGGCCTTGATCCCGATTTGTTGCGGACTGACATGACCTGGTTCTCCCCTGACAATCAGGTAGCCTTAGTCAATGTCAACGAAGGCTCCTGGATTTTTGGCAGCGAATACCGCCCAAGACAGGGCTTAAGTCGTGATGATTTTCACATCGGCCTCATTAACCGCCAACTGCATTGGCCGGCGCTTAACACCATGACCCGCTTCATTGGCGATTACCTGTTAATACGCAATAATCAATTGGATGACCGGCACCTCAATCAGCCGCTTAATTATGTCTATCTCGATACCGTGCAAATTCTTAACCGGATGGCCGTTGTTCATGATGGACGGTATGTTCATAAACAATTGCAATTATTAAATAAATACCTGCGTGTGGTTGAAACGCATGTTTCACCAACGCAGGGGAGCGATCGCCTGTTCCTCGCCGATTGCCGATACACCCTGGAGCATCGGATTGCCCGGGATATTAAAACCAAGCAACAATCACAACAATTAAGACTCCATTTTGAGCAGGTTAGACACCAATTAAACCACGTTGCGGAATTACGGCATACGGTGCTTCATTTTGCCCTGACCGATGGGTCGGTTAATCCCCACCCTTATTGGGAGCATTTTTCCGAGACGCCCAGGGGGCTTGAGGGTAAACAAGAATTTCCTACCTTATCCGCTAAAAGCTGTGCAGAAAAAACCAGCGATGCCTTGACTCAGCCCGGAAATACACAATTAAGTCAATTAAAGCTGACGCCGCATACTCTGGATGATTGCCCTGCCTTGGGATTGATTGACAGAACCACGACCGAGACGAAAGCCGCTTATGGGCAGAGCATCAGCGATTTGCAGGAGGTCTTGCGCTTTCAACATATTTTAGACTCCTTGCTGCAATTGTTTGATCAAGCCGGCGAAGTGTTTACGCTCATTCAGTTTCGCAGGCAAATGAACAATCTGCTGCTTGGAATAGAACAATTTATTCAACAATCGGAACAACACATCGTCAACGTGGTGGAGGCTAACTCAAGGCTTTATCATCAACTGATTCAGGACAAACAGGATTTAAGCTGGTGGCAACGAATGACCTCCGGCAAAGTTGAAAAAATCGATCGATTTATTCAAAATCAGGATAACCTGGCCCGCTTTCCGACATCAGCTTCGGATTTAAGCGCAGCCAGCAAGGAGTTACTGGATGGCGTCCATGAGGTGCTTAATCATCTTAAACAGCAAGGGACAGAGACACAACAAATTGCCATGGTGAGTTCCACCCGCGAGCTTGTACAGCATGTCATGGATTCCATGCATGCCTGGGTTGGGCACCAACAGGAGATAAATGGTTTACCTATTCCGGATAAGCCGGCACTGCCCATCAGTCACCACCAGGAACAACCAACAACCGACTTAGGCATTAAACCCTTTCAACCGGATGCCCCCAAACCGAAATCCCTGCCAAAGACTTCGTTTACCCAACGGGTGGAAGCACCGCTTTTTTTCCAGGCGCAATCCCAGCAAACGCCAGTCAGGGTTTCATCCTGCCCGCTTAATCAACCCTGTACCGCACCGCTGCTCTCAGGCAATACCACCGTAGCCCAGAGCAACCCATCAACCCGCGCCGCCATCCGTCCGGAAGCGGCCGCTATCTCCGCCCCGGTCCTCTTGGGTACGCTGGTTTTATTGCCTTTAGTCTTTATTGGCCTCAAATTACTGTATGATGCCTGGCAGACTCCCACACCAAGACGACAGACACCAAATAACAAAGAGGACTTTAAGCAATTGACCACGCAGGCCGAAGATTTGTTAGCCGCTGCTTCGCACCTGCTTCCAGAAATGGAAACTTCCTGCATGCAGGAAGAATTTGACTACCTTAAGAGCAGAGCAGAAACATCACAGGATTATAACAATGAATCCATGCGCGATTTAGTGGACGAGTTAAAGGAGACGCTGTCTCCGTTACAGCCTCAGGGAGTCAGCCTCAATGGCTGAACTCCGTCGACGTTGTTTTGGTTTTGCTGCTGAAGCTTTTCGCTTTCGCATCCTCATATACTGCATTAAAAAAATGCAACCGCGTTTCATCATTGATCACCTGACGAGCAAGCGGGTAATCGTCTTTTCTGGCCTGCATCTGCTCCACCAGTTTTTTAAACAAATCGTGAGTGAGTGCGCTGTCTAACCCGCCCCCGCAAAAAATTTTGGTCAGTATCATTTCATTGCTGTTGCTTGTATCCGCGAGATAACCCTCCACTTCCTTGCCCCGTTTCCTTGGACTGAATATATTAAACGTGGAAGGCTTATAGTCTTTTAAAACACCCCTGACTAATTTTTTAAATTCAGCATCCATGTTCCTGACCCATTGATACAGGCTTTTTGTGAACACTTGCCGGGCTTCGGCAGAATATATATGAGTAAAACGTTGATCCGTCTGAACAAATTTCTGCGCCTCCGCAGCATACGTCCTGATTTCGAATTCATCTTTTTGCACAGCACGCAAAACCGACGATAAATTGACATCGCTTTGACCAATCCGGTGTTCCAGCATCTTGGGCACAAGGTATTTGATGAGCAGGGTATTCAGTGAATTGCTTTCTGTGCCACCTTTAGCCAAGATATAACCCAGAATATTTTCCCCTTTCTCTGCCTTACTGCTGTCTTTGAGGTAGCTTAAAAGATCAACCCGGTATTTATTAGATAACACATTCAGAGCAGAAGGCTTGTATTGGTGCTCTATCACCTCGCCAATGTAACCATCCAGCGTCGAACGGTCAATGTCGTTTGCCCAGTCAAATAGCGCTTGCATGGTCGCTGCAATGACCGCTTTTTCCGTGTGATTACGCATAACGAATGAGGTTTTCTCAGGCTTATCCTGGCGGCCAAGCGGTGCATCTTTGCCTTTAAGGTGTCGGACAAAACCAAAATTGTTATTAAATTCCAGCATTTGTTTAATGATGTTAAGCCAGGCGTCTGCGCTGGGCGTCTGGCCAAATAATTTTAACAGGGGATTTTCATACCGGTGGCAGCAATTGGTAATGTCAATGCAAAACTGTATGTTGGCTTCGTCTGTTAATTCCCTGGCCTGGAGATCAAAATACCGGTCGGTACACTTTGTTAATTCCTGCCTTAACCGCTTTAATTCCAGATACCCTTTTGCCAGAGGATTTTCCTCATCACAATCGAGCTTAGGCAAGGCCATATCCGAATCAAACAGTTGAATGGAGCGCGTAATATCTTCCATGGGCTTGGGCAAGGTTTTACTTGTTTCCAACGCTTTGTTGGCCAAAGAGGTCTTACGGGTTAATTCTTCCCACAAGCCTTCCAATAATTTGTCAATATTGGAAAGAATGGCTTTAAATTGCAGGGTGTGAGCATCGCGCCATATTTGATGGTAACGGCCATCCATTTTCTTCAAATTATACCTTGCTGCCTCGGGTAAACAATAATAATGCGTTGCATCCGCTGTCTCTGGCGCTGAATCGACTCGCTTTTTATATTCCTGTGAATACTGCTCCATGAATTTATTTTCCTGCTCGGCCCATGCTTTGGTTCGATTAAACGCAGAAGGCTTAGCCTGGAGGAAATCACAAAAACTCATGACTGGAACACCGGCACTGTTTTTTTCTATGCCGCTGTAAAACACGGTGTTACGGTAAAACTCATCATAGCCATTCTGCATAATCTCAAGGATATGATTAACAAAAGGCTGCCTATCCGTTTCGGTATTAAACCACTGAGAGTAAGTTTTGGCTAATAATTCGGCTTTATCGCTCGGCAGTGACAGGTAGTTTAGTGGTTCGGTACCAAAATATTCGACAAAACGCTCTTTTAAGGTCGCCGGCTCATAGGTTAATAATTCCTGCAAAATGGCACCAAAAAACTGCTCCTGGAAACTCACCGGCTCGCTGCTTGAATCCAGCTTGATGGACGGATTGGCGGCCAGATCGCGAAAGGCCTGATAGCACATATGGCGCTTGGCAAGATTTAAATTGCCCGGCATGGTATTCGTGGGCCAGTGAGTACGGCTATCAATGATGGGGAAATTATCAAGATCCGTGCTTTTTAAACCCATGGACGTCTCTGGATGCTCTTTGATAATCCCATCGACAACACGGGCACCTTTCATTATCCAGGTAATGCCCCAAAGCATCATATCGTAATCGAGAATAGTATCCAGATCGGTATTCCCAGGATGGCGATCGTCGCACTTGTATCGCCAGGCGGCGATCAGCCACTTGGCGACATTGTGCGATAACAGGGTATTGTAGCTGGGGTAAACTTCCTCCCGCTCACTGGCATTGGTGGGCAGGGTAGCGCCCGAAGCGGCCATGGGGTTGTATTTTTTAAGTTTAATGGACAAGGTTCCACAAATCTCGCCCTTTTCGTCGTAAACCAGCCGCTCTTCCGCGGCACTATCGCCCAATGAATTGCGCAGCACAACGCTGACGGCTACAGAGTAAAGAGCCAGTACTCGTGGATAAGAGTCGCTTATGGGTTTAAAAAATCCAGTTTTCTCACCATCAACAGCATCTACGAAAGTTGCTTTTTCAATTTTATGACCAGAGGAAGGTACTGTCTTGTCATTGGTAAATTTTAACTGGCCATACCGTAACGCCTTCTTTGGCAGAGTCATGGCTCATCCTTAAGTTTCCGTCGGTGCAGAATAATCATATTAAGCAGAAAATAAGGTGTAATTCAATAGTATTTTCTATAACAAATGTGCATGGACATGAAATTGTTTGCATTTTCCGTGGACATAAAACCGGTGAGCTCCATAATTAGCCATTAATTGAGCAATCTAGACTGTTTTTACATGGAGTGACGCTGGCTTGGGCGCTGATTTGTAAAGAAATAAAAAAGCAATCGTAGCAAACACGCATTCTAATAATGGCGGAACCCAAAACCATTGCCACTGGACAGCCTGTTCGGCAAGCGGCAGGCTTACAGCACCAATGCTGGCTGCCAATGCCCAAACCGTGGACACGCCACGGCAACGGTATTGGGCCGGTAATTGCAAATACAGAAAATAGAACATGGATGAACAAATCAAGCCATTGGTCAAAACATAACCAAACAAGGCAACGATCACGCCGGGTTTATAAGCTATTGTTGTACAATAAAATAACATCGGGGCAGTGAATAGCGCAGTCATGGTTCCAAGACGCAATAACAGGTAAACATGCACCGGTTTACACAGGCGCGCCAATGGCAGGGCCAGTAAGGCAGAACTCAACTGCGCCAATGAGCCAATCCAGGCACACTGCGTACTGCTCCAAAGCGCTTGGTCAATGGCATAAGAAACCCAAAATGCATTACAAATGTACACAGTAACACTCACAAAAGCACCGAGCATGGCGATATTGAGCAATCCCTGGGCATGCTCACGCCAAATCTCAATAATGGGGGCATGATTGGTTTTAAATTCCGGTGACTCCGTCAACCGCTTGCGCAACCGGCAAACCCACAGGGACAAAAGACCGACACTGGCAAAGATGATTCGCCACATCCACGGGATATGACTGTATTGCAAAAGAGCAGCCATTGCTCCACCTAGAAACATGCCCGCCGCACCGCTGGCCGCAACGAGGCTTCCTGCTTTCAATGGGTGTCGCGCATGATGTTCAATCAGAAACATAGCCGACGTATTGATTTCGCCCCCTAAAGCCAAACCTTGCGCCACACGCAGGCATAAAAGGCCAAACGCAGCGGCAATGCCAATGGTGTTGTAATCCGGCAATAAGCAAATGCCAACCGTCGCAAGACCCATCAACCCCGCCGATAAGACCATAGGCTTTCGCCGGCCGCTGGCGTCTGCCTGTCGACCAAACAACCAACCGCCAAGAGGGCGCGCAAGGAACGCCGCGGCAAAAAGCGCGAACGATAACAGCAGGCTATAAGAGGACGGCGGAAAGAATTCTTTGGCAAAAACCGATTTGGCCAAATACAAATAAAGGCTGAAATCCAACCACTCCAGGAAGATCAAGGCGAGGACAATGAATAAGGCATTTCGTTTCATGCCGCTGGTGCTCCAATCGTTTTAGCAAGCTCAATATCCAGCGCGTTGATCCCTTCGCTGGTAGCTGGCCGTTCAAAAAACAAGAAATCGCCGCATTGGCGGTAATGGTAGGCATTAGCTATACCGACCGTAAAAATCAGGGTCAGTAGATTAGTCACCATCATCAAGGTTTTGCGCAGCAGCGGATGCCTGTCTTCATTGGCTATGGCCATCAAGGGTGCCTCTGCATGCTTAAGGCGTTGTAAAAAAGCGTCTTTGTCTGGGCGCGGCTCATGGCATAAGGCATCGTATATCATCTTGTAAAGTTGGGTGCGGTATTGACGTTCGGGCTCCAGGTAACGCGCCTGTTTGTCCGGGGCATGAGATAATAATCGCCTACGAATAGTCTGAAACCGGGTTTCAACCTGTGTGACTAAATTGAAAAAGTGCCTGCCTTTTTCACTTTCTTCAAGCAGAAGATCGATTAAGTGATTACCGAGGCCCAACTGTCGGAAGCGGTTGACTAACAAGACGCGCATCGCCAGGGCATTACCATAATTGCGGTTCTTCTCCTCTGCAAGCAGGTTTTTTTGCCCCTGTTTAAAAAATCCGCCACGTTGACGCTGGATAATGGCGTCGACAACAAACTGTGTGGCATCCTGCTGCAGCACCTCCGGAAAGCACTTCACGTTATCCATGATTTTGCGAAAATCATAACCTTGTTCACTCGTGTCCATAGCCAATTGATAATGCTGAGCCTTCCTGCAATCGAGCTTTGCCAAATGAGTGACCAGTGCCACGCGCGAAGCCTGATTGTCTTCCTGGAAAAGCGGAAGTACCGGCAGGTTTCGACCATGAACCGCCAAAACGGCAGGAGCCAATTGCGGTTTGGTCATCAAGGCGGGTAAATGATGCGTTACCTGACTGCTCTGGTCTTCACTATGCGTGATGGTAAGTGCCAAAGCCGCATGCCGTATTGAATCGTCCTCGGGTTTATCATGCAGCGTGATAAAATACGATGCGAACTCGGTGAATAGCAAGGGGGTAAGCCTTGGCTTTTTTCCTGGCTCCCTGGCATCGACATCAAACTCGCGTAAAGCAACCGCCATCGCCTGAAGTCTTGGCTTCTTTTTAAGCAAGTCTAGCCAGTCCAAATTGATGGCTAAAGAAGCCGCCACCGTGACAACCTGTTGATAATCACAGATAATCTGGCTTAGCTGGGCAATCATAGCGGGTTTATCCACCGGCGCAGGAAACTGGTTTTTTAAAAGCCCGGGTAAAACATCGATTAAATAGTCCTTGACTTCCTCTTTATACAACGCATGTTCACACGCGCTATAAAGCAGACTCACCAAATAACCGATGGGTGACTCCAGGGCAGAGGGCTCGACAGAAAGCTTTAGCGTCATCAAGAGATGAAGGGCACGAGATTTTACCGGATCGGCACTGATATTGAGAATCTCGGATGGGGAATGCTTCTGTTCATGGAGCGCGATAATAAGGCTAGCCAGGTAAGGCTCTTCAACAAGTCGCTGCCTTAATTCATCCATTTCCTCAATTTTGATTAGCTTCTGAGCAATAAAAATCAACAAGGCACGTTGGTGTAAAAAGGGGCATTTAAATAGTGTGGGGAGTATGACGTGGAATAGGGGCATACCGAGTAAAGGCCTGATTGCTGATTTAAGATTCAAGGCATCCAGATGATTAATGGCCGCTACCAGTGCCTCATTATGTACCGTAAAAGCCAATATTTCGGTTGAAAATTCAAGTTCCAGTAAAACCTGACAGGCCTTGATTTGCTCCTCGTTTTCACAAATGGCCAGCACATTGAGATCTTGTCCGTCGGTGTAGCGTTTTCCCAGGCTTTTTAAAAAATCAGATTGCAGGCTTTTTTTACGCAACGCCTGAGCCTGTTCAAATTTGGGTAGAACAGTCGCAAAATAGCTCTGCATGGCCCTGATGCGCTCCAGCTGCTGGTTAAATGGGTATTTACCCAAATCATCGGCCAACACCACCGGATTAAACACCTGGGCAAGGAATTTGGATGGCGTAAGCGCTTTGATAAGGCCAAGCAGCTCTTGTGGAGTTAACTCCGGATTAATGAGGAGTAAGCGAAAAACAACCGCCTGAATATAATCGTCATCCTGCTTTAAAAACGCATCATGAAAAAACTCGACCGCTTTCCATACCACTGGCGTGGGTTTCTTTTTCTGCGTTATCAATAAGCGGGCCATTTCCATTTTATAAGGGGACCGGTTTAAAAAGCGGAAAAAAGCGACCTGCTTTTCGGTGGTGAAATGCGCTATTAATCGATCGTCAAATTCATTCAGCAGACTTTTGATAAAATCAAGCAGCGAATCATCGTCAGTTATCCATTCATATTGCTTCAAAAGACCAAGCCTATCGAGTCTTAAGATGACATAGGCCCGTTCGCGCACATCTGGCGTCATGCCCTGCTTGTCGACCAGGGGGAGCAAAACCTTATGTAAGGCCGATTCGGGTGTGAGACAATCAATAACCTGGCGGGGACTTAAGTGACTGCCTACGGTGTTAAGCTTTTGCAAAAGCGCATTATTGATAATTCGTTCTGGTTTTTCTTCCAAAAGGTTCAGCAGTGTTTCGTTATCCTCAAACCGGTCCGACTCCGATGTTACGTATTGAGCACAGAGCATAAGTATATCGGCCTGGACGTTAAATTTGTTGAAATTTGTAACCAGACTACATGCTATGGACTCCATACGAGGCGAGTTGATGTGGGTTTTGATTGTTCCAGAAATGGGAAAAAGGGTTTGGGAGGATACTGAGACTTTTCGTTTACCGGATTCGACCAGATACGGTTCGGGATTAAAGCTGGTGAGAACATAGACTTCGCGCTGCTCCACCGGAAGGTGGGTGTTTTTTGTAATGGCAATCAGCCAGAGGCTTGGATCATCGGCACGGTAACAAAAACCGAATCCTGATGGAATGCCGGCTTTATCGACATAGGCAAACGAAGCGGTTTTCTTTTGTTTAAAATAGGCTTCGCTCAGCAGCTCTTTGGGTTCATCCGCTCGTTTAAATGCACTGTCAGGAAAAAGCATCTGGATATTGCCCGCACTCATATCCCCTTGCCAGTAAAACAAATGATTGGGTATGGTCTCATCCTGCCAGCGCTTAAGGTGTACATTTAATTCACTGCGTGTTCCCAAAAAGAGCGTGCGTGTGATATCGCCAACGATACTGCGTCTGTCCTTTTCCGGTTTCATAAGCAGCGAGGTACGATTAAGGTCAATAATTACATTTTTTGCCGTTCCGTGTATAAAATAAACCATCGAAAATCCTCCCCTTCAGGCTGGACGCCCATTATACTTCATACTTGTTCATTTAGAAAAAAAAACATCCCCATTGATGTAAATTTAAGCTTTTTACCCTTCTGCTCCGTTGCCCTATTTAGGAGAAACCGGACAAACAACCCCCACCTCTGCAAAAGCCTCTTTGACGGTTGCCGTGCTCCAGTGACGATCCCGTGCGGCCTGAATAACGCCACACGCTGCAAAATCGTAATAAGCAATGGGTGACCAATAGAAGCGATTGGCATCAATCATCACCTGAAAGGCCTGCTGCACAGTCCAGCCGGGTTTATTGGCGAGACGGTAAAAGGCTTTATTGTAGACGCCGCTGCTTAAATGCACATCCAGGTCGTCTGTATAATCCTTCACATGATCAATGGACATGCCGTCTTTGCTGGGTTCATCCATATAACGCAAAGGCGATCCACCCAGCACGGCTTCACGGCCTATAGTCCAATCCTGACCGTCCCAATACCAGGGATAGCTCTGGCGTATATAGTCCTGCAACGCAATAGCCGCCATATCAGAAAATGCTTCATTAATGGCCCCCGGCTGGCCCTCATAAATCAGCGCCGAATGCAGCGTGGTAAAATTATGGGATAGCTCGTGGGCGATGACCGTTTGCGCTGGAGCGGTGAGAAACTGATGGCCATTGCCGATGATGATTTGCTGATGAGCCAGCAATTGACCATCCAGTGAAACGGTTGGAATGGCAAACGCATTGTCCATTTCGGACAAATGCGTGTAAATTCGCAAAGGCAAATCCGCACCCAGGGGCTTGGGTTGCTGATAATTCATTTCATACATGGCTAAAGTCTGTGCGGCAAAATACATGGCATCGTTCACGGGGGAAAACGAATAATTCACCGGTCCGGTGTTCGCGTCATTGTAATTAAGATAATACGATGACGGATCGCAGGCGTAGGAAAATGCCGTTAATCCATACGTATTTTCATCCTCGGTACTGATGGGGAAGGCTTCATAACCAAGCGGCAAATTGGCCATATTAATAACGCGCAGAGAATCACTTTCGACATAACATCGTCCGTCTTTCACCTTGACTTCAAATTTTCCTAATGAGGGTAAGCCAGGCAAGGCATCACCATGTTGAAACGCCCCGGGCCGATACGGCAAGGGAAACGCGTTGCCGCCAAGTCCCTGCCCCCATTGCTCGCGGTGAACAGCATCCCATGCCTTTAAAAGTTGCCCGGTATTGGCATCCACCAGCGTCTGGGGCGCTGACAACAGCTTGTGCGGCGTGTGGGTATAATAGGCAATGTGGTAGGCAAGATGAGCTCGCTGCTGATTATCAAGGTAAATGACTTTTTGATGATGAAGCCACTTCACCGGTCCTTTGGCTTGCGCTAAAACCGCTTGTGTAACCTGTTGTGCTGAAATGAGTCCCTGCGTTGTTTTAATTTCTTTTTCGATGCCGTAAACATTCACACCAGTCACCCAGGGTGGCTGTTTATCCTGTTGATGAAAGACCAGTTGATAACCCCAGACCGGGAGCCCCTTATACAGGATTTGATACCGGGCATGATGAGGAACAGCCGATTGCAAACGCAACTGATAGGGGCTATTTGACATGCCTTTAAGCGGCATCAGGATGGCGGGTTTCTGCAGGGGAATACGTTGGTATTGCTGCAAAAGACGGCTGCTTTCACCCCACAACAGATTTTCTGAAGCAGCATAAGCCAGGTTTGCCAGGCATCCCAGAGAGACAAAAAAAAGCATTCTGATTTTCATACATCGTCCTGATTGATACGCAAATGGTCAAACCGACCCATCTTTTCAGCGCTCAATTTACCAGTATTTTCGGTGAAAGGCGAAGGGACGTCTTACGCATGCTTTCTGCTTGATATTTCAGTATACTCTTAACATTTTCCCCTTAAACCCAGACCATGCTTCATACTTTACTGGCCATTCTTTTACTCGAAGGATTTGTCACGATTTCCGTAGAAATTTTAACGATACGGCAACTGTTGCCTTTCTTCGGCGGCAGCGTGGTTATTACCAGCATTATCATTGGGGTTTTCCTGTTATTTCTCGCCCTGGGGTATTGGCGCGGCGGTATGCATCCCAACGATTTTTATAAAAAATTGAGCCGCAATTTCATGGTTAGCTTCATTTGGATAGGGATAGGGCTGAATTACAGCTTCATCGGCAGCTTTTTCCATTGGACTATCAACCAGCTGTCCTTACCCTTTTTAGCGAGCCTGACGCTATACCTGCTGCTCATTTTAGCACCCGTTGTCTTCTGGCTTGGACAAACCATTCCATTAACAACCAATTTGTTCAATCAGGAGCAACGTGTCAGCCGCATCAGTGGCAAAGCTTTGTTTTTAAGTACCCTGGGGTCTTTTTCAGGGGCGCTCGTTACTTCCCTGCTGCTTTTTCAGTTTGCTGGCGTAGCCTGGACGGTGGTGGTGAATTGTGCGCTTCTTTTTTTACTGATTATTTTGCTAAAGCCCCAAAGCGGCCTATCCTTGTCCACGTTGATTGTTCTTGGCTTGATTTTGTATTTTATCAAATTATTGAACGTCAATTATGAAAAGCAATTTTTTAAATTAACCAACAATTACGGTAATTATGAAATCATTACGACTCAACAGGCGCGCCTGCTGAGAATTAATTTATCCGGCAGTTCAATGATTACCCATAAAAAAGAGGGCTTTGCCTACATTGAATTTATCCGTCATTTTTTATTTAACCAGCTCCATTTGCAACATAAAAAAATATTGGTGATCGGAGCCGGCGGTTTTTCTCTGACAGCGGCGGGAGCTAAAACGAATGACGTGACCTATGTCGACATTGATCCACAAATTAAGGACCTGGCTGAGCAGCATTTTCTGGAAAGTAAAATCAATGGCCGTTTTATTGGTCAGGATGCCCGGCGGTACCTCCATGAGACGCAGGAGCAATTCGATGTCATTGTGTCAGATGCTTACAGTCACCAACAAAACATCCCGGCTTCCCTGCTCACGGCGGATTATTTTGCGCAATTGTCGTCGCACCTGAAACCATCGGGGCTTTTAGTGGTTAATATCATCGCTAATCCGTTGTTTAAAAACACATTCAGCAAACGGGTCCATAATACGATTTTAAGCATTTTCCCTTTTTGCAATATCATTCCCCTTGATTGGAGTACCCTAAGCAATGTAATTTACATTTGCCCCATGCAGACTCAGGAGAGGGTGATATACAGCGATAATCTAACCGGCTCCACCTTTGATTTTTACCGGCAGTTGCAATCCAGTCAATGAGTTAACCCGTGGGCAATTGAGAATGCCAAGCCGCTATACCGCCTAATCACTCGATTCAGGGTCTTGCGATTTCGCGTGATTAGGGGAGGTTGTTTTTTCCCGCCGAACATATAACGTCTTCTTCACGGTGGCGATAACTTGCTTCCGCTCATCGACAATGGCGACTTCAAACGTAGGATAAACCTTCTCATCGCGTATGGCCGCTTCACGGATGTCAGCGACTTGCTCATCGCTTAACCTGAATTCCGCATAAACCCGGCTTTTACCGGGGCGAAGATAATTAATTTCACTGAGCTTGTCCCAAGCCACATAGCCCTTCCCCAGCCGTTTAATCAACATCAGGACAAAAAAGGGATCGGTCATGGAGAACAGGCTGCCGCCGTACTGGACACGCATGTAGTTTTTGTTATACCAGCGAAAAGCCAAGGAGACACGAGCATACGAGAAATCATCGTGAAGTTCTTCGACCTTGATGCCGGCGCCCCAAAAAGGGGGCCAGGCATTTAAAATCCAGCGCAACTGGTTTGCCGATAACTTCATGTGTTAGCCGGCTTAAGGGCCGTGATTTGCAAGGCCGTCACATTCTGTAGCCCGCGCGGCAAGCGGTTGCCGCGTCGACCCCGCTCACCCATGTAATGATTCAAATCCTCGTTTTTTAAGGTGAAATGGCGCTTGCCGGCATGCACCGTCAAGGCATCCTCAGGATGCAATACCTGGATATCCATGACAAACTCTTCACGCGTCACGACTTTGGCGGTGGGTATACTAATCATCCTGTTCCCTTTGCCGCGATTGAGTTCAGGTAATTCCGACGCTTTGAAAACGAGTAAACGGCCGACATTGGTCACACAGGCGAGGAATTGATTTTCCTTGTCCGCCAAAAGACGCGGCATCAACAGCCTGCTGCCTTCGGGCAGTTTGACGCAGGCCTTGCCATTGCGGTTTTTAACATACAATTCACCCATGCGGGTAATGAAACCATAACCCGCATCCGAAGCGAGGACAAGCCAATCATCGGCCTCGCCGCTGGCCATTGCTTCAAACATCATCCCATCCGCCGGGTTTAACTTACTGGTAAGAGGCTCTCCCTGACCACGCGCAGAAGGCAGCGCATGGCCTGGAAGGGTATACACCTTGCCTTCGCTGTCAAAAAAGAGAATCTGCTGATTGCTGCGGGCATTAATCTGCGCTTTAAATTCATCCCCGGCTTTGTAGCTTAATTCCCGCCCTTCGACATCGTGTCCTTTGGCAGCGCGGATCCAGCCTTTTTGTGAAAGCACCGCGGTGATCGGTTCGTTGGGCAACAGATCTTCTTCTTTCAAAGCCTGTGCATCATGACGCTCCATCAACGGTGAACGGCGCTCATCACCAAAGGCATCGCGATCGGCCATAATTTCTTTTTTAACAAGGGTCTTAAGACGCGCCTCACTGGCCAGTGTTTTTTCAAGCATATCCCGTTCGTTGCTTAACTCATCATGCTCAGCTCGCAACCGAATTTCCTCAAGCCTGGCTAAATGGCGCAATTTCATTTCAAGGATTGCCTCAGCCTGTCTCTCGCTTAAATGAAAACGCTCAATTAATGCCTGTTTCGGTTCGTCACTCTCACGGATGAGGGCAATGACCTCATCAATATTAAGAAACGCAATGATTAATCCTTCAAGCACGTGCAAACGCTCAAGGACTTTATCAAGCCGGTGCTGTAAGCGCCGTTTGACGGTTATTAAACGATAAACCAGCCACTCATTGAGCAAACTCAATAACGGTTTTACCCGGGGCTTGCCATCCAGACCAATCATATTGAAATTGACGCGGTAGCTTCGCTCCAGCTCGGTTGTCGCAAAAAGATGGGACATCAATCCATCCACGTCAATACGATTGGAACGGGGGATAATGACAATGCGGGTCGGGTGTTCGTGATCGGATTCATCGCGCAGATCGTCGACCATGGGTAATTTTTTTTGCTGCATTTGCGCTGCAATCTGTTCAATCACTTTCGCGCCAGATACTTGATACGGCAGGGCGGTAATGACAATATTTTGCTTTTCCATGACAAATACGGCCCGCATTTTGATGGAGCCGGTACCGGTTTCGTACACAGTACGAATGTGATCTTTAGGCGTAATGATTTCGGCGCTGGTTGGAAAGTCAGGCCCCTGAATATAATGGCAAATGTCATCCAGGCTCGCCTTAGGGTTGTCAAGCAGATGCACACAAGCATCCGCCACTTCCTTTAAATTATGCGGCAGGATATCAGACGACATACCCACCGCGATGCCTGTCGCGCCATTTAACAGCACATTCGGCAGGCGGGCGGGCAGCAAAGACGGCTCTTTCAGTGTACCGTCAAAATTATCCACCCAATCCACGGTCCCCTGCTGTAACTCCGATAACAACAACTCCGCATAGGGCGATAACCGTGCTTCGGTATAGCGCATGGCTGCAAAGGACTTTGGATCGTCTGCAGAACCCCAGTTGCCCTGACCATCAACAAACGGGTAACGGTAAGAGAAGGGCTGAGCCATCAACACCATGGCCTCGTAACAGGCGGAATCCCCGTGGGGGTGGAATTTACCCAGAACATCCCCCACTGTCCGTGCGGATTTTTTATGCTTTGCTGTGGCTTTAAGGCCCAATTCCGACATCGCGTAAACAATACGGCGCTGCACCGGTTTTAACCCATCGGCAAGATGAGGCAAGGCTCTGTCCAGAATAACGTACATGGAATAATCAAGGTACGCTTTTTCTGTAAATTCCGTAATCGGTTTGCGCTCTATGGCATCATTCATAACAGTATTCATCGGCTGGCCTATTCAATGTTTATCGTAGTGTACTCTACCGCCAGTTGGCAAAGCCTATTTTATCAAACTCTGCTGTCAGCAAGAAACAAAAAAGGCCGCCGATGTGAATAACTTTTCAGCAGCCTTGCTTTATTTTGCATATAAAAATGCTTATCCTTTTGATTATACATGTTTTTTTATAAAAGACCGCTTGCGAATCCGTTCGATATCCTGTGGATAACCCTGTGAATTTTATCCGTATAAACCATGCAAGTGTTTGTTATACTTCAGTCTTTTCCTGAGTTTGGGCTTCAGGCAGAAGATACAGGCTCAAGTAGGTTAACAGTTCAAATCCACCCTGAACCATGTGATTTTCTTCCAAATCAAATTTCATCACCAGTTGGTCGGCAAGAAAAAAGGCCAGCCAGTAACACAACGATATAATAAAAGCCCAATCTGCCCTTCGCCTCCATCGCGCGTCAGGTTTGAATAAGGCCAAGGCTGCCCAGCCGAAAGCCAGGGTCGACAGTAAAGACCAGAGGATAATACCGGCAAAGGACCACTGCGGCACCCAGGCAGGCACAGGATACATTTTTAATGATTCAACCAGGAAAGGATAGTTGGCATCGGGCGCCCAAGTTTTAATTAACCACCCATTGTGCGCAAGAACCCCCACGATGTCGGTCCAAAACGCAATGAGCCACCAGAAAAACCAGAAAAGAATAATTAGTTTTTTAAACCCTGCAACTGGATTAAGATGAGTCATGGTTTCTACCTGAAATTACTGTTAACGCCGTTTGATTCTATCCTAACAAGTCTTTCGTTTCGAGTTTAGCCTGTTGCCACAATTCACCTAACAAGGCGATGGATTGCCCCTTTAAATCAACATACCCTCTCTCCCTGGCGACAGCTTTCAACGCCTCCATACGTGTTGCAAATTTAACGGATGTTTTGGCCAGGGTTTCCTGAACATCAAACCCCAGAAAAAAGCATAGGGAAATGGCGGTATGTAATAAATCACCCACCTCTTCCTGCACGCGCTGCTGTGTTTGTTGCTGACGGAGGGCCTCTCTAACTTCTTCGCATTCACTCAAGGCCTGATCAATGATCATTTCAGCATCGGGCCAGAGAAAACCAAAATCACGGGCTTCCTTTTCCACATTCAACAGGTGTTGTAACGCGTTGTCTGTCATGTGATTCACCTTAGTAATAAAGGGTTAAACCTGCTGGTTTAGCCTGTAGCAATGCGTTCATGTCATCGTCTTTCTTTTCAAAAAAACCAATAATGGATTGACGTTTCTTTAGCAAAGGCTCAGGCCTGGCATGAACCACGACATAGCTCAATTGTGCCTTTTCCATTGGGATTTCAGCCAACGCCAGGGAACCATAGCGGTAACCATTCAAACACGACAATCCACCCTGGGGCAGGGTATACCAGGAATCAATCAGGTTAATCAAGCCGCCTTTTGAATTTTTTCCGAGATTATTATCCAGACTGTATCCCCAGGCCGGTGACGCCAGATCATGGCCATGAATCAGGGTTAATTTAACCGTGGTTCCAGCCTGCAATTGATCAATGTCGCGATTCCAGCACAGACGAAAAAGCGGACACTCGACCGGTATCCGTCTGGGGAGGCCATGACGATAAAAGATCTCTAAATAACACCGCTCAAACTCAATCGCTTGTCTTAAATCAAGGCTGGCAAAGACCGCATTCACGGCATCAATGACCTTGCATAACTCATTTGCTCCCAGATGATAAAAATCAGCCTCTGCATCTTCTTCCGGCAGATTAAGCGTTGCCAGTAACGCATCCGTCATGCGCGGTTTATATTCATTATAAAACGCATGCAGCGTTTCCAGTCCCACCGGTGCGTGGGCATACAGGATAAGTTCGTTGCCATCCCCTTTGCTGTAGGAAAAAAGGGTTATAGTGGAACGATACAAACTAAACAGATGAATAAACCGATCTTCAGAAAACAGCTTGTTATAAAGAAAAAATAAGGCTCCAAACGTGGAGCGCATCTGATGTTTGGCCACTCGGTCATAACCCACGGTCAGCGCAATGTGCGGGGAGTACTCACCATTCAAAACCAGGCTGATAAAGGCCAGGTCGTGATTGGACAGCATGGTTTCAACCCGGATTTTGGCTATTAAAAGCCACTCATAAATCAATAAAGTATAAAGATCATTATTGCCTCGATCGCCTACTCCATCACCTAAAAATCGTAACAGGCCCACCGGACACGATTTCGCCTGCTTAAGAATGTGAATAAAATCTGCCATGGCTTTCTCATAAGGTGCATAATCGACCGCTTCCGGATCCAATTCCTGTTCATAAATCGCCACAACGCGTTGATAATCCTCTGCCCCGCGTGCAAGGGTCATAATGCCGGTTTTTATCAAAAAGTGGACAATCTTCAAGGCATTTCCATGACCATCTCCAATAGTCACTTCATCATCTTCCCTTAAAGACAGGATTTTGTCAGGGTGATTTTTAAGATCAACATCCACGTCAATAAATTTGAGTGCCATTCCTTTTCCTATTGGTTTTTTATTGTGTGTTACACTGTCCTTAGTGATCAACTCTTTCTTTTACTTATGACATCGATCCGGGCTTTTTGGGGTATTCAACTGCCACAGGCAGCGAACGAAAAACTGATTGGCTTTGTCCATTCTCTGCAAACCCGTTTGGCCGATACAAATATTCGATGGTCTGCACCAGAAAATCTACACATTACTTTACAATTTTTAAAGTCCGTTGGTAAGGAGGATATACCTTTCTTAATTGAGCAGGTGACTCAGCAGGTGCAGGGCCTTTATTCTTTCTTTGTTCAATTGGGCCATGTTGAATTATTTCCCTCGCCTCATAAGCCGCATGTCATTTCCCTTCAGGTGCAAGCTCACGACACCCTGACGAATCTGGCCGGGCGTGTAGGAGAGGGAATCATACGGGCAGGCTATGCGATTGAGCGAAGGCCTTACCGTCCCCACCTCACCCTCGGCCGCCTGCGCCACAAGGGTAAAGTTCTTTTACCGCCGGATTTAACCGGTGCGGAGCCCGTTACTATCCCGGTGCGAGACATTTGTTTGTGGGAAAGTAAACCGTCCCGTCAGGGCTCCTGCTATACCCTTTTGCACAAACTGGCAATCCAGAACTAATGCTTCTGTCTATCGACAAGCTCAGGGTTGGTTTAATCCTCATGTTTGATGGGTAAGCAAGCATCGATTTCTAGATCCATCTGAACAGACCTTGGTCTTCGGCCCACGATTCAGGTAAAAAAAATCCCGCCTGGGCGGGATTTATCAATCAGACTTACTTTAAATTCTTGCGAATTTTTTGAATAGCTCTGATTTGAGCAACGGCTCTGGCCAGTTCAGCCGCCGCGCGCGAGTAATCCAGATCAGCATTTTTGTTGGCAATCTCTTCTTCCGCCCTGGTTTTTGCCGCGAGAGCAGCCGCTTCATCAAGACTATCAGCACGCTCGACCGTATCAGCCAATACAGTCACGCAATGCGGTTGTACTTCCAACATACCACCTGATACATAATAAATTTCTTGCTGACCGCCAGGCAGAGTCACTCTGATTTCGCCTGGCTTAAGGATTGTCAGCAAAGGCGCATGACCTGGCGTAATCCCGATTTCGCCAAGCTCACCGGTGGCCACAACCATTTCAACAACGCCTGAATAGATTTCCCTTTCAGCACTGACAATGTCCAGATGCGTGGTAATCGCCATATTATCCTGCCTCATAAGGTCTTCGCTTTGGCAACGGCTTCTTCAATGCTACCCACCATGTAGAATGCTTGCTCAGGCAAGTCATCGTATTCACCAGCCAGGATGCCTTGGAAACCTTTAATGGTATCTTTCAGTGAAACGTATTTGCCCGGGGAACCGGTAAATACTTCCGCAACGAAGAACGGTTGAGAAAGGAATCGCTGAATTTTACGGGCACGCGTTACAACCCGTTTGTCTTCTTCAGACAATTCATCCATACCCAGAATGGCAATGATATCCTTCAGTTCTTTATAACGTTGCAGCGTTTGCTGTACGCGTCGGGCCGTATCATAATGTTCTTGGCCAACAATTAATGGATCCAATTGACGGGAAGTCGAGTCTAAGGGATCAACTGCAGGGTAAATACCCAACTCAGCAATCTGACGTGACAAAACGACGGTCGCATCCAAGTGAGCAAAGGTGGTTGCAGGAGACGGGTCAGTCAAGTCATCCGCAGGAACGTAAACCGCCTGAATAGAGGTAATGGAACCTGTCTTGGTTGACGTAATACGCTCTTGCAGCATGCCCATCTCTTCAGCCAGAGTCGGTTGGTAACCTACGGCAGAGGGCATACGGCCTAACAGAGCGGATACTTCCACACCAGCCAGGGTATAGCGATAAATGTTATCGATAAAGAGCAGTACGTCACGGCCCTCGTCACGGAATTTTTCCGCCATGGTCAAGCCGGTCAATGCCACACGTAAACGGTTTCCTGGCGGCTCATTCATCTGACCATAAACCAGGGATACTTTATCAAGTACATTGGAGTCTTTCATTTCGTGGTAGAAGTCATTACCCTCACGAGTACGCTCACCCACTCCCGCAAATACGGAGTAACCGCTGTGCTCAATCGCGATGTTACGGATAAGTTCCATCATGTTGACTGTTTTACCTACGCCCGCGCCACCGAACAGACCGACCTTACCCCCTTTCGCAAACGGGCAAAGCAAGTCGATTACTTTAATACCGGTTTCCAGCAACTCCTGGCTGCCGGCCTGCTCTTCGTAACTGGGTGCTTTACGGTGAATGGACCAGTATTCTTCTGCTTCAATAGGACCCGCTTCATCCACAGGACGTCCCAATACATCCATAATACGGCCTAAGGTTTTTTTGCCGACAGGAACCTGGATCGGCTTGCCGGTGTTTTTAGCCTTTACACCGCGCTTTAGACCCTCGGAAGATCCCATTGCAATGGTACGAACAACGCCATCACCCAGCTGTTGTTGTACTTCAAACGTTAAATCGCCATCAACCAAATGCAGGGCATCGTTAACTTTGGGAACCTCATCACGAGGAAACTCCACGTCAACAACCGCCCCAATTACTTCAACTACTGTTCCTAAACTCATGATATACCCTCGTTATAAAGCGTCAGCGCCACCGACAATTTCAGCCAATTCCTGAGTAATGGCAGCCTGTCGGGCTTTGTTATAAATCAAGCGAAGCTGTTTAATCAATTCACCGGCATTATCGGTCGCACTTTTCATTGCAATCATTTTGGCAGCCTGCTCACAGGCAATGTTTTCTACAACAGCCTGATAAGCCTGTAATTCGATGTAGCGTTCTAACAGACCATCGAGCAATTCTTTGGCGTCCGGTTCATAGATATAATCCCAATGATGCCCCAAGCGCTGTGTATCTTCGTCAGCAACGGGAAGCGGCAGCAATTGTTTCAACATGGGCTTTTGGGTCATGGTGTTTACAAATTCATTGTAAATGATGTGCAGTGCATCAATTTCACCCCGATAAAAGGCATCGAGCATGACCTTAACCACGCCAATTAAATCATTCACGCCGGGCTTATCACCTAATTGATCCACTGAAGCGATGACTTTACCGCCAAAACGCTTGAAGAATGCCTGACCCTTGCGGCCTACAACACTGATGTCAATGTCTTTGCCTTCCTGCTGCCATTGTCGCATGTGGCGGACTGTTTCCCGCAGCAAATTGGCATTTAAACCGCCGCACAAGCCGCGATCGGTTGTTACCACAATAACACCCACGCGCTTGATATCGCGACCGGTCATAAAGGGATGACGGTACTCGGAGTTTGCACGGGCAATATGCTTGACCACATCATAAATTTTAGAGGCATACGGTTTTGATGCGCGCATTCTATCCTGCGTTTTACGCATTTTACTTGCGGCAACCATCTCCATAGCCTTGGTGATTTTTTTAGTATTGTTAATACTTGCAATTTTAGTACGGACTTCTTTTGCACCAGCCATATCTGCTTCGCCTTAATTACCAGGATGATTCAACTCATCCTGTTTAATTATTGAGCCGCCAGTCGTTGCGGGCGGCTATTCATTACCAACTTCCAGTATTTTTGAATTCCTCAACTGCTGCTTTTAATTGCGCTTCAATGTCAGCATCATAAGCACCAGCTTCATTGATTTTATGCATCAAGCTTGCATGTGATGATTGCATGTAGCCTTGCAGCGCTGCTTCAAATGCTCTCACTTCAGCGACAGGCACATCATCCAGATAACCTTTCTCAATGGTGAACAGCGATAAACCCATCTCCGCGACAGACATTGGAGAATACTGTTTCTGCTTCATTAATTCAGTGATACGCTGACCACGCTCCAATTGTTTACGTGTTGCGTCATCCAAATCGGAAGCGAATTGCGAAAAAGCTTCCAGCTCGCGGAATTGCGCAAGTGCCAGACGCGTACCGCCACCCAGTTTTTTCATAATTTTGGTTTGCGCCGCACCACCGACCCGCGATACAGAAAGACCGGAGTTAATTGCAGGACGAACACCAGAGTTGAACAAGTCAACATCCAGGAAGATCTGACCGTCGGTAATGGAAATCACGTTAGTCGGCACGAAAGCAGATACGTCACCTGCTTGCGTTTCAATAATAGGCAATGCGGTTAAGGATCCTGTTTTGCCTTTTACTTGACCATTGGTTAATTTCTCGACTTCACTGGCATTAATACGTGCCGCACGCTCAAGCAGGCGTGAGTGGAGGTAGAAAATATCACCCGGATAAGCTTCACGGCCGGGTGGACGGCGTAATAACAGAGAAATCTGGCGATAAGCCCAGGCTTGCTTGGTCAAATCATCATAAACAATCAGGGCATCTTCCCCATTTTCCATGAAGTATTCACCCATTGCACAGCCAGTGTAAGGTGCGATAAATTGCAATGCAGCCGAATCAGAGGCGCCAGCAACCACGACAATGGTGTGCTCCAATGCACCGTGTTCTTCCAATTTACGGACAATGGCCGAAACAGAAGAAGCCTTTTGGCCGATAGCAACATAAATACACTTAATGCCAGTGCCTTTTTGATTGATGATGGCATCAATGGCAATGGCGGTTTTACCGGTTTGGCGGTCGCCAATGATTAACTCACGCTGTCCACGTCCAACGGGAATCATGGCATCAATTGCCTTAAGACCGGTTTGGACAGGTTGATCAACCGATTGACGGGAAATAACACCAGGCGCTACTTTCTCAATGGGTGACATTTTTTCAGCGTCAATAGGACCTTTGCCATCAATGGGGTTACCCAAAGCATCGACCACACGACCCAGGAGACCTCTGCCGACAGGTACTTCAAGAATACGGCCAGTACATTTTCCTTTTTGACCTTCGGACAATCCGGCGTAATCACCAAGAATAACGGCACCAACCGAGTCACGCTCCAGGTTAAGAGCCAGACCATAGCGTTCACCAGGGAATTCAATCATTTCACCCTGCATCACATCGGCCAGTCCGTGCATGCGCACGATACCATCTTTCAGGTTGACAATAGTTCCTTCGTTTCTTGCTTCAGAAACAACGTTAAACTGTTCTATTTTCTTTCTGATTAAATCGCTGATTTCAGCGGGGTTTAATGCAACATGTTCTGACATGAATACTATCCTCTCTATTACGCGGCCAAACCGGCACCGAGTTTATTTAATTTTCCACGGACTGAACCATCAATTACCAAATCACCGGCCTTTATGATTGCACCGCCCAGTAAGGATTTATCAATGGCTACCTTGAGTGTCACCTGACGTTGCAGGCGCTTGCTTAAGGCATCGATGAGTTCTTTTTCCTGTGTGCTGGAAAGGGTGGAATAGCTCGTGACATTGATGGTTAATGTCTTTTCCTGCTCTGAGCGCATGGCTTCAAACAAGACATAGATATCGGGTAAAATCTGCAGGCGCTTGTTTTCGGCAAGCGTACGGACATAATTGTCCAGGGCCGGGATTTCTCCGGTATCTGCCATTTTTTTCAGAGGCTCAGCCATCAAGGTTATTTGCTGCTCAACAGTGGCAGCCGGGTTATTAATAAAACTAATTACCTGGTCATTTAAGGCAATTTGTGAGGCTGCAAAAAGGATCGTTGACCACTCAGTCAATTTTCCCTGATGCAAGGCATGCTCAAAAATTGCTTTTGCATAAGGTCTGGCAATGGTAATCGTCTCGGACATATCAAATCTCTTCTATCAGTTTATCCAACAATTTACTGTTTGCCTGCTCGTCGATTTCTTTCATAAGAATTTTTTCGGCACCTGCAATCGCCAGTTGAGCCACTTGTTTTCTCAACCCTTCTTTCGCATGATTCACTTCCTGAAGCAGTTGATCGTGCGCCAGCTTGGCTTGTTTTTGCGCTTCAAGTTTAGCCGCTTCTTTGGCTTCTTCGATTAATTGATTGGCTCGGCGATTGGCTTTTTCAATGATCTCGTTAGCCTGAGCCTTGGCATGCTTTAATTCATCGCGGACGCGATGCTGAGCCAACTCCAATTCTTTACGGCCACGTTCCGCAGCAGAAAGCCCATCAGCAATTTTATCCTGACGCTCTTCCAACGCCTTGGCCAATGGAGGCCATACGAATTTCATGGTGAACCAGACAAATGCTGCAAATACGAGCATTTGAATAATTAGTGTTAAATTAATATCCAATGTAGTCTCCTTGTAACAATTCAGGGCGCCAAGCGCCCCACTTTGGTGTTATCAAGAACCCAGGTTGCTTAAGAAGGGGTTAGCAAAGGTGAAGAACAGAGCAATACCAACACCAATCATAGTCACAGCATCAAGCAGACCGGCTACGATGAACATCTTAACCTGCAGCATGGGAACCATTTCAGGTTGACGTGCTGAACCTTCCAAAAATTTACCGCCCAACAGACCGAATCCAATAGCCGTTCCAAGAGCGCCAAGACCAATCAACAGCGCAACGGCAATGACAGTCATACCTTGAACTTGTGCGATTAAATTTGCAGCTTGCATATAAATCCCCTTAATGGACAATGTTTAAATTAAAAATCAATAAAATGCAGGTTAATGTTCTTCATGAGCCAGGCTTAAATACACAATAGTCAGCACCATGAAAATAAACGCTTGCAGGGTAATCACTAGAATGTGAAAGATGGACCAGGCCAAGGCCAGAAGGAATTGTGCCACACTTAAGGTGGCTGTACCGGCAACCGATGTGCTTGTCGCATTCAAGGTTAACAGGGCAATCAGAATGAATATGAGCTCACCGGCATACAGGTTTCCAAACAAACGCAAGGCCAGTGAAATTGGCTTGGCAATCAGACCAACTAATTCAAGCAACAGGTTAAACGGGATAAAGCCAGGGTGATTAAACGGCTGCAGCGTCAGCTCTTTGGTGAAACCTTTAATCCCTTTTATTTTGATGCTGTAGAACAGAATGAGTAAAAAGACCGTGAGTGAAAGACTGAATGTCAGGTTCAAGTCATTGGTAGGCACGACTTTCAGGTAATGGATACCCATGGATTTAGCAACCAGAGGCAATACATCGACCGGAATGATGTCCATAAAGTTCATTAAAAAGACCCAGGCAAAAATTGTTAAAGCCAGGGGACCTATCAGTTTGTTACGGCCATGAAAACAGTCTTTAACCTGACTGTCGGCAAACTCAAGCAGCATTTCGGCAAAATTCTGCAGCTTACCCGGCACACCGGTTGTCACGCGACGTGCGCCCATGTAAAACAGCAGGAGCACAACAGAACCCAGGGTAATTGAAAAGAAAAGCGTATCAAGGTTTAAAGTCCAGAAACCACCATGCGTACCAAATTCCATTGATTTGAGATCGTAAGTCAGGTATGTCAAATGATGTTTAATATAGTCTGTGCTTGATACCATTTCAGTCACTTTTTGGCCTATTTTGTTTATTTGCTAAAAACAGTGGCGTGAACCAGAAATTCAAAACCACCACAATGTACGTTAAAAAAAATGCCAGCGGCTTTACCTTATAGAAGGCAAACACCAGGATAAACAGCCCAATGGATATCAGGATTTTTAAGGCCTCTCCAGCATAGAAACTTTTAATAATTTTTCTTGCCGCCCTGGCGCCCTGATGCCTGAACAACGTCCTGGCAAAATAAAACGATGGCAGCACAGCGACCAAACCACCCAACAGTGCGGATAGGGCGTCGTGACGACCATAAAACAGGCATAAAACCAGTGCTATAACAGCTGTGCTTAAAAGTTGTGTAATGAGTAAGGACCTTACAACGCTTGTCGCCTGCTGGTTTTTCACTGTTCACCTGTTCATCTTCGCGGCGAATTATAAAGTAATCAATTTTGAGAAGCAATGTCAGTTGGTTAATTTTCGACTTACAAACCGCCTTAATGGCAAAAAATGACCATTTTGTCTATATTTTTATATGAAACGGGATGTTTGTTGATCATCTCTCTTTTATCAAGGTTATAAGGAATGGATTATGTCTGAAAAGCAACAGCGTACTTCAGTGAGTATGCGCGAACGCATGTTAAACCGCTATGGTGATGGAACCCACCATAAACACGATAAAAATCACCACCCTTACCGACAACATTGTCGATCCCACCCCGTCACAAAGGCTTTAAATGGCTCAGATGAAACCAGCGTGAATACATCGACGGGACTCTTAAGAGAATTTAAAGCAAGAAAAATTCGTAAACGACTGGATAAAGGTCGTTTCCATTGATAGAGTAAAGGATAACCTCCAGGTTAGCCACTTCCTGGTACGGGGCAGTACAATGTGGCCTGTTTCAACCCAGGCCACAGTATTAATGCTTGCCTGGCTTTGGTGTGTCGCTCAAATTATAGTAATTCAACAGTTTTACAACACGCACAACCCCTCGAGTCTGGCGTGAAATAGCAATAACCCGCTCAGCCTGCTCAGGAATAACATCCCCCATGAGATAAACAATGCCATCGACAGTGATAATTTTAAATTCTTTGGGATTAATTTCAGCATCAGCAAACATCTGGGTTCGGATCATGGTCGTGATCCAGGTATCCTGCAGCGCATTGTGCTTGTCCTGTTTCACGGCTACCTGATTAAAAAATTCCCGATAACCACCCAATTTCCGCAGGCGATTGGCCGCCACCTCGCGCAGGGCATCCGTAGGCACATGCCCTGCCAATAACAGATCATTGTTAAAAACAGCCAAATCCAGATAACAACCCGGCTGTTTAAACACCTTGTCGTCAAACAAGACATGATGTGCGACAGCAGCCAGATTGTAATCATCCAGCTTTTTATAAACATTATGCCGGTCATAAACCAGGGACGCACCGGTCCAGAGGTTGCTCACACAGCCCAATAATTGGGTCAAGACCAGACTGACCAGAATGAAACGTCCCTGTTTTTTCATATTAATTAATGCATTGGAATACTTTAACTACCTTGCCAACGCCGTTAATCTGCCGGGCGACTTCCACAGCAAGATTACCTTGCTCCTGAGTCACGATACCCATGAGGTAAACCACAGAATTTTCAGTCACAACCCGAATTGAACCGGACTCCAGGCCTTTTTTAGTCAGCATTTTGCTGCGTACCTGACCAGTAATCCAGGTATCTTTGGTGCGTTGCGTTACGGATAGGGGCTCTTCGATGGTGACCTCATCATAGACGCGACGGACATTGGGTGTTTTCTGGGCAATTTTTTCAGCCACAACCCGCAATGACGCCGTCGGGGTTTGACCGACCAGAAGGACAACGCGGTTAAAACTGCTCACCAGAATGCGTGAACCACGAAACCTTGGATCCGTCACAATGGCCGTATGAACCAGATGGAAAATGCGGGCATCGCTTTCCAGCGTCACCACGCTGCGTTTATCGTAAACAACCATCCCTGCTGCTGCGCCGGCTACCACCGCAGCGACACAACCGGTTAACAAAACACTGACAAACAAAAATAAAACAGCTCGCAACTTCATACTTACCCCAACATTTGGCCAAATAATGATTGATCAATTAGATCGCAAAAACAATGCAGTATCAATAAATGCGTTTCTCTGATGCGCGCATCCGTATCGGCCATTACTCGTACTTCGATGTCTTCTGGTCCTAAATGGTTAGCTAACACGCCGCCATCGCGACCGCTTAAAGCAATGGTATCCATGCCGCGATCATTCGCCGCATTGACCGCATGAAGAATACTGTCTGTGTTACCAGAAGTCGACAACACCATTAACACATCGCCCTCCTGGCCCAAGGCCTGGATCTGGCGGGCAAATACATGATCATAATGGCTATCCCCTGCAATGGAGGTCATGGAGGCGACATCCGCAGTTAAAGCAATTACTGGTAAGGGTGGGCGTTCAACATCAAAATGATTAAGCATCGCTGCGGCAAAATGCAGGCAATTCGCCGCAGAACCGCCATTACCGCATAAAAGAATTTTGCCGTCATTTAATAAGCAATTGACTAACCGGAGTCCAGCTCTGGCGATAGGAGCTGACAAGATATCAGCGGCAGCAATGGTTCCTTCGATACTCATTCCAAACAATTGCCTGATCCTGTCTTCCATTGGTGTTGACATGATAGATGACCCTCATTCAATTTAATAATCCAATCCAAACGCGTCTTTTATCCATTCCAACTGAAAAGGCGTACCTTGCAGACAGACCACATCAAAGCGTGATGGGTTTTGTTGATTTTGCGCTAACTGGTAATGCAGGGCAGTCTGGATAAGCCGCTTTTGCTTACTGGCAGTAATACTGGCCAGCGCGCCGCCAAAAGCGCTTGATTGACGAGCCCGCACTTCCACGAACACCAGGTAGCACCCATCGCGCATAATGAGATCAATTTCTCCAAAACGGCAACGGTAATTACAGGTTAACAGCGACAGACCCTGCTGTTTAAGATAACGGCAGGCCAGTAACTCCGCCTTATCACCAACTCCTGTTGACATGGACTACTCGCAGGAAAGGGGGTTCGCAGCCAAACCCGCCTGTTAGATGGTTTGACTGGTGAGCTCGGCCACACCACCCTTAAATTTACCCCAGGCCAGAACCCTGGCCACCTGCTGGGCGCGATTCAGATATAAAACACCGCTTTTGTCATCAATACCCAATGCGGGAAAAAGGATCAGCTGATTTAACTGAGTCGCCAGGGCATAGCTGTCCATGCCCAAGGCATAAAGACGGTTATAACTGTTTAACTGTTCAGGCCAGTTTTTATTCGCCAATTGATGGTTAAATACCCAGGGCATATCGCAGAAGATGATGCCATCGAGATCCCGGTCGCGCATGGTATTGGTGCTGCCTCCGTACACTGACGACGTCGCGTAGACAGGCACATCGCCTGCAAAATAATATTTCAGCAGCGGCATGATCTGCCGTGCTTTGGAGGGGTAAGCCAGGAGAAAAATCATATCGAAATCCTGTCGCCGCTTAGGCAATTGTTGTCCCTCAGGTTCGGCACCGGGCCTGAATTGCTTTTGCCGCGCCTGCCGTTCAGACACATGCAAAAAATCACGCACAGCGGCAGTCAGGTTAGTATGATCATCAAAAGCCAGGCGTTCAACAATGACCCCGCCGCCCGTACGCCATTGCTCATTAAATGCGGCGACAATTTCATCCCCCCAGGCACCTGCCGGAGCAATCACCAGCGCGCGCTTTAACCCCTGTTTACTTGCTTTAGCGGCCACCTGCCGTGCTTCGTTGGTGGGCGATAAACCAAAGCGGTACGCATTATTGCTTGAGCCGACATCGATATCATTCAAAAACAGGGTGGGGACCGGGTGATTAAGTTTGGCCACTTTAGCGACATCCGCTTTGGCTAAGGGACCAACAATATAGTCAGCGCCGTCCTCAACAGCTTGTTGATACAGCACGGTCACATCCTGGGCGGCCGTATCATACAGCCTGACACTCACTCGCCTGCCTGAATCATTGCTGTTATATGCAGCCATAAATCCATCACGTATGGCACCGCCGGGGCCGGCCAGCGGGCCGGTAACCGGCAGCAGCAGGGCCATATTATGCGGCTTGCGGTGCAAATACGGTTTTACCGCATCCAGAGGGGAGGGTAATAAATTGCGCCCCGGATGCCCTGGGAAACTATCCTGCCATTCCTCAACCTGTGTGAGGATGGATTGACTGGTTTGCTGCTGCCTTGGGATAAGTGCGAGTTTCATCCAACCCTGCAATTCTGAACCGTCTTCCGCTTCAACAGCCAGGGTATTGAGCTCCGCTGTCGGCAAGCGTGTCAGCGTCAGCCAGAGAATACGGCGATTATTGGTGCGGGACGCTTCATCCGGGAGCAAGTGCTCCAATTTAATCCGCTCAGGAACCGCATAGGATGAATTGCCTATCGACTCGTAGGCTGTGGCCAGAATTTCATGGTATTGCGCTTGATAGAACGCCGGCAGACTGGCACTATTACGCACTGATGACAGTTTGGCAATAGCCGAACGGGGTTGGTCCCGTAACAAATCGGCCTTGGCTAAAAGAATATTTTTTTCGCTGGCTTGTACGGGCGATAAATTGTCCGTTTCAGACAGGATAGATAAGGCTTGCCGCCATTGTCCGTCATACATGGCGCGGCCGGCGGCCATGATAAGCATATTCTGCCGCTCATCCCCTCCCTGGTTTTTTGCCATGGCCAGATAAGCCGTTGACGGCATGGTGTAGGGTGTGGGTTGTTGACGGGTGGATTGAGGACGATTTTCTGCAACTTTTGTACAGCCAGCCAGTATAATGGCTGAAATAATCATCAGCGTGAGTTTTTTAATGATTGAATTCGCTACCATGAAGAAAGGGTCCAAAACGCAGGAACGCAATAGGATAAACTATGGATAAACGTTCAGCAAGCTCTAAAGGCTGCCTTTATATCGTCGCCACTCCTATAGGCAATCTGGAAGACATCAGTCTTCGTGCCATCAATACCTTGAAGCAAGTAGATACCGTATTAGCTGAGGATACCCGCCACTCCGGTAAACTGCTTCATGCGCTGGGCATTGAAAAGCCGCTGTTATCGCATCATGCCCATAATGAAGGCAGCCACAGCGACAGCATTATTGCTGCACTTCTTAACGGCAAATCCTTTGCTCTTGTCAGCGATGCCGGAACGCCCTTAATCAGCGATCCGGGCTTTGAGCTGGTGCGGCAGGCACGCTCCCAGGCGATTGAGGTGATTCCCATCCCCGGCCCCTGTGCCGCCATTACCGCCCTGTCTGCAGCCGGCGTGCCCTGCGATACCTTTACATTCATGGGTTTTTTACCCGCCAAACAGCAGGCCCGGCGAGAACAATTGAACGCCATTGGCCGCAGCCAGCACACCACGGTTATTTATGAATCCACGCATCGCATCCTAGACTGCATTGACGACATCCTGGAACTATTCAGTCCGGATTACAGGTTTGTACTGGCTAAAGAATTGACGAAGGCGTTTGAGCAGTTTATCCATGGCAATGCTTTGACCATTAAACAGTGGCTTATGGATGATAAAGCACGATGCAAAGGGGAGTTTGTCCTGATTTTTCCAGTGCAACCCAGGCAGAATGATGCGGGTAAAGAGGAAGAGCTATTGGAGATTCTGCTCAGCGAATTGCCATTAAAACAAGCGGTTAAGCTGGCAAGTATCCTTAGCCATGCGCCGAAAAACGAATTATATAAACTGGCTCTTAAATTGCAGGGCCAGTCTTAACCCGTATGGGGCAGAGGATAAGGAATTCATCTATAGTTATAAGAGAAGGGCCTTGCTTTGGGTGGATTATGTCGTTTGGCAAAAAACTCAGCTTTCTTACCGGTTACCTGTTACTCTTATTGCCGGTCGCTGGATTTTTTATGGGTGGAATTTACAATTTCCTCGCCTTTTTTATCTTGTTTACCACCGTACCCCTGATTGATTATTGGGTTAGGGATGGCAGTAATGTCTCTACCGCCGAAGAAAATGCGCTCGCCCATGATCCTTATTTTTCAGCGATAATCTACCTGTATGTACCGATTCAGTCCCTGTTATTATTATTTTCCCTGTATGCTGTCAGCCATACGACGCTTACATGGTATGAATGGTTAGGTTACAGTTTATCCATTGGATTAATCACCGGTGGATTGGGGATTACCCTGGCGCATGAATTAATGCATAAGAGCGGGAAATTGCAGCAATTTCTCAGCAAAAGCCTGCTGGTAATGGTCTGCTACGGGCATTTTATGATAGAACATGTGCGCGGTCACCATGTGCGGGTAGCAACCCCTGACGATCCGGCCTCCGCCCCTTTAGGCATCAGCGTTTATCGATTTATCCCTCGCTCTGTAATGGGTTCATTCCAATCGGCCTGGCACCTGGAAAAACAACGCCTGCATAAAAAGGGCTTTTCCGTTCACAGCATCCACAATCAATTCTGGTGGATAATCGGCGCACCCTTGTTACTCATGATAGCCATTTTTGCTTATGGAGGGTGGCTGGCTCTCGGCTTCTTTCTTCTGCAATCTTTCGTCGCCATTTTCCTGTTAGAAATAGTCAACTACATTGAACATTATGGCCTGCAACGCAAACGCCTCGCTAATGGCCGTTACGAACCGGTTTCAAGCTTGCATTCCTGGAATGCCAATCACTGGTTGAGCAACGTGATTTTGTTTCATCTGCAGCGTCATTCCGATCACCATGCACAGGGAGCAAAACCCTACCAGATTTTGCATCATTGCGAGGAGAGCCCACAACTGCCGTCTGGTTATCTGGGCATGGTCATGCTGTCCCTGGTACCACCGCTCTGGTTTGCTGCTATGGACAAACGCGCCCTCCGTTATCGTCAAAACGCTTAAGCCCTCTTTCAAATCATCAAAGACAGTGATATAAGCACATTTTAATCATGAAATTAAGGACTTTTATGCCGAACCGCTATTTTCTATTCAGCCTGTCTTTCCTTGCTTCAAGCACATTAACAGCGGCTACACTGGGGCAAGTTACTGTCGCTGATCCCGTATTGGGCAGCCGGCAATTGGTTTATGAACAAATCAATGACTATGCCGTTGTTGAAGGTGATATTCTGATTGGCAAAGCATCTGATTTAAAGCGACACAGTGCAGTCATCCGCCCTAAAGTCGGCGGCAGCCGTTGGACGCACGGGATTGTCCCTTTTGAAATCGCTGAAGATTTACCGTTTAAAAATAAACTCGCCGTCATGCAGGCTATTGCCCACTGGCAAGAGCATACCGCGCTTGAATTCGTTGAATTGACCTCAAAAAATCGTGAACATTATCCTGATTTTATCGCGTTTATTCCAGCTGAGGGCACCACGTGTTCCTCTTATGTTGGTAAAAAGGGCGGGCGGCAGGAGATTAATCTGGCCCCCCGCTGTACGACCATGAGTACGGTGCATGAAATCGGCCATGCCTTGGGCATGTGGCATGAACAATCCCGTGCCGATCGAGCTAATTATATCCACATCCTATGGGAAAATATTGATGAGGATAACCGCTATAACTTCGATCAGCATTTGACAGACGGCAAAGATATCGGCGAGTATGACTACCAGTCGATTATGCATTATGGCCCGTATGCCTTTTCAAAAAATGGACAAAAAACCATTATTCCATTGGTAGAGGGGGTTGAGATTGGCCAAAGGAGTCATTTAAGTGAAAAAGATATTGCAGCGATTAATGCCATGTATCCAGACATCTAACCGTTGGTTGTTGCCCACCGCGTTGGTCGCAGGGATTAACCCTGCGCTGGCGGCCATGAATTGCAGTCATCTTGATGGCATCTGGCAAGGGGCATTATCGCCCTTTAGTGCAGTTAAATTAACCATTGCGCCAAAAAGCACGCAAACGAAACTGGCATTTATTCAGTTTGTAGACAGTCGATTGCAAAACCGGGGTTATGACGTTAATGAAGCCGCCTGTCAGGTGCTCTCCGATAAATCCGTCGCTGTCACATTCTACCGTAACCGTGACGGCGCCGAGGTGAATCTTAAAGTCTACCTGGCAGGCAACAGTGATGGCAAATTTCTGCAGGTACCGCTTTTTTCCGTACGTGAAAACCGCAAATACGAAAAAGTCAGCGGCACCTTGAGCAAAGGCTAAATCGCGTAAAAACCCTTTAGGTCATTATCGCAATAAGGATCATCTACCTCGGGGTTTTCGTCCCTTTCAATCAAAACAACCGAGTTTTCATTCCTTGCAGGTACCATTTCAAAAACATCCGGTTCCTGGGGTGTGCCCTTTTTCTTGCAGTAAGCATTCCATAACTCATAGGCGGCATACACGGCAATCAATACGAGTGCCGCTTGCCAGCATACAGCAAAGGTCGCAAGAATCAGAGTCGGCATCACCGTGTTTTTAATCATGGTAAAAATGAACTCATTCCTTGCTGCCTGGTATTCTTTTAAAACACGGGCCAGATCTTCGCCAACGATATTTTTTTCATGCGCCTGCTCTAACTGCTGCTCCACCTGCATCTGCTGTAACCTTAAGCTTTTTTCTTTGTAATTGTTATAAGCCCCATCGGACAGATACATGGCAACAGCCACCATGCACACAGCATAGGAAAGAACAATCAATACCGGGGAAGTAAACAGCATGGACGCTGAAAATCCAGCACCGAGCATAAGGGCCGCGGTGGCATTAAATAAGAAGGTAGAATTTTTTGCCTGCCAATTGATTTCAAGGTTTTTAAGTTGCTCAACAACCAGGGCATAACGTTCCATATCCCGATGATGTTCACAGTGGGCAAGTTCGGCTGTGTACTGCGCCTTTTTGGCCAGGTACTCTTGCTCTGCTAAATGGCGGCGCCAAAGAATCAGGGCAAAATCGAAAACCATAAACCCTGCGGTTATCCAGCCCGCCGCGGCGGCGGAAATATGAAACACCTGGGCATAGTTGGTCACGCCATTCACTACAGCCCACACTACATCGTTAAGGAACACCGGATGACGTTTATACATTTCCAGAACAAAACGTTCTTTAAAGGGCAGCGTGCGCTCTTCTTTGGAAGAACCTGCCATATGTTTCGCCGCAACCAGACCGTTGAGAATTAATCGAGCCAGGAAAAACCCAACGCTAAATGCTCTGAATATCGAGTTAGGCGCTTCAAGGGTTTCAACCACCGCATCCACATCGATGTTTTTACCAATCGCGTTTTCCAGCAACTCGAGAATTTTGACATCACGCAGCAAGCGCAGAGAATTAGTGAACGTCAGGCGGCAAAAAACCCAATAGATACGGACAATATTATAAAACCCGACTTTATCCCGCAATTTTGATACCTGAGTGGGTGTCTTGGCCATCTCAACCAGATCCTGACTTATCGCTTTACCCACACGAGTAAAAAAGGCGTCTTCGCTTTTTTCCCTTTTGGGCGGTCTTTCACCCTTGTAGCTGGCTTTAATTTTATCAGCAATAGCCCGGTATTCCTGCGCTTTGGCTTTTTGGCCATAATGGGTATGATAAGTCTCAAGCATCAAGGCACAGTAATAACAATACAGCCACAAATCCCGGCGATTTTTCTTTTTTGCTTTCAAGCTGGCAAAAAGCTGCTCAAATTCCTGCTGTAAAAGAATATGGGATCGGGCAACGAAAGGGTATTTGGATAGTTGAGCATATTCATCAGCAAAGGCAAGGAGATCGCGGCCGTCTCTAACCCGTGCAGCGGCCCCTTCAAAAAAGCCCATTTTATTGTCGAAAAACGCTTGAACCGGCAAGGCGTAGACCATCTTATTGCCCCCTTTTTATGTTGATGTTAAGACGTGCGGCGTTAAAGCTTTCAAAGAAATCATTATGTATTTATTTTTTTCATGTTGCAAACATGCAGTAAGTTAAATTGATTAAGGGTTAAATTTTTTAATTTTTTTACAATTACCAAAGAGTAGATAGCATAGCCCCATCATAAGACTCAAGAGCCGTCTCTTTTTTAAGGTGTGTTACAGCGCTTTCTTCTTCTCTTTCTTTCACTTCCCTATTACGTTCACAAATGGTTATAATTTTTCCAGCAGTGTTTTTGTATTCTTCCGCTTTCGCCTTTTGACCATAATGCTCATGGTAAGTAGCCAATAACATGGCGCGATAATAACAATAAAGCCACAAGTCCTTAGGATTTTTCTTTCTGGCCTCCAAGCTTGTAAACAATTGTTCAAACTCTCGCTGTAGAAGGGTGTAGTTCCTGGCAATAAAAGGATATTCTGCCTTACCAACATATTTATCGGCAAATTGAATAAGATCTTTTCCTTTACTAGCCTTTGCAGCAGCCTTTTCAAAAAAACCTATTTTATCTTGATACAACGAATCATACTGCAAGGCGTAACTCCCCTTTTTAAGTTGTTAATATCACTGCAACTCAAAGTCAACAAAGAAATCATTATGTATTTATTTTTTTCATGTTGCAAGCATACAAACAGTTGTGTTTATATCTAACTAATTTTTGTATTCACCACAGCGTGGATAGCATACTGGCATCATAAGCTGTTAACAGGCGTTGCGTTTTCAAGCGCGCCACCAGATCGGGATTGGCGATAAACGGCCTGCCGAAAGCGATTAAGTCAAAATCCTGTCGCTCAAGACCTCGTGATGCGCTCTCCGGTGTATAACTGCCGGAGGCAATCAGCGTCCCTGTGTAGTATTGGCGAATAAAGGCGGTCATGGTTTGATTTCCTAGCTCCTTAAAGGCGACACTGTCATTAAAATTACCCGTGTGGACATAGGCCGGTTTGATTTCATTGAGTTGTTGTAATAAATACTGAAAGACTTCCGCATCGCGCGAATCACCAACGATTTCATTCAAATAGGCACCAGGCGACAAACGCAAACCCACCCGATGATTGCCGATGGCGGTGATACAGGCCGTGACCACCTCCAGAGCAAAGCGGGCTTTATCGCGAGTCGTACGGCCGTAATCATCCTCACGTAAATTGGTATGGTAGTGAAGAAACTGATCAATCAAATAGCCATTGGCGCCATGGATTTCAATGCCGTCAAAACCGGATTCCATGGCATTTTTAGCCGCAGCGGCATAGCTTGTGATTAATGAGCGAATGTCATTAAGCGAGGCCGCTCGAGATGTCCCGTAATGCAAATCCTTTGTCCGCGCGACTTTCCCCGTCATCGTTGTGGCTGAGGGAGAAAGCGGCAATTGTCCGTCAAGAAAGACAGGATGAGATACCCGGCCAACATGCCAAATCTGCAAAAACAGTTTGCCGTCCTGGGCATGAACGGCCTCGGTAACCGCCCGCCAGCCTTTCATTTGCGTTTCGGTATAAATCCCTGGAACATGGCTATAGCCGCGCCCATCCGGCCGGATGATGGTTCCTTCGGTAATGATTAATCCGGCATCAGCCCGTCTTGCATAATAATCTGCCATGACCTGCGTCGGGCTTAAATCATCATGGGCCATATTCCGGGTCATCGGTGCCATGACGATGCGATTTTTTAACTGAATGTCATCATTCAGGCGATAGGGTTGAAACAACGGTTGTAATGACATACTGCCTCCATTAATCGGTTAATTTAAATATTGCAAATTTCCGATATATTGACCCAAATTTTTTTATAGCACGGTTTTTAATGCCGCAAGGAACTCCTCAATGAGTGTTTGGTTTAGTTTACAATAAGTCCACTGGCCGCGTCGCTCCATGGTGATAAGACCAGCCTGCTGCAGTTGCGACAGGTATTGCGAAACGGTGGATTGCGATAACCCTGATTTTTTTTCAATCAAACCGACACAAACGCCATCGGTGATCACATCACAATGCGATGAACTAAAATGTTTTGCCGGTTCCTTAAGCCACCCAAGAATCTTTAAGCGCTTCTCATTAGCCAGGGCTTTAAGGACTAAATTAATATTCATAATAAGGATTATATCGGAATATTGCGATATGTCAATTGCATACTCTCATTAGACCGAATGCATTAATTTAGGTTATATTGCTTATTTTTTACAACAATGGAATAACCAGGAGGGTGCATGTTAAGTAAAACGCTGCCAAAAAGAATCCAATTATCGCCCCAGCAACAAGATGGCGATTGCGGTTATCAGGTCATAACCTTGGGACTTTTTTACTTGGCCTTGCGAGGTCAATCTTCACCCGCTTTACAAGAAATCCTCAATGGCAGTGAGTCCCTCACGAACTTATTAAAGCAGGTAGTCCCACCCGTACCACACTGCCTGCCTCAGTCGAAACCGTCAGACAACGTACAAAATCTGCTTAACCATTTGCACGCTGTTGCCCTAAAAGACAGGTGGGACAATCCTGGCTTTGATGAAATTCTAGCCGCCTTTACGGTGGCCTTAAAACAGCGAGCCTATCAATCATCCTGGTTAAGTCACCAGGTGAAGCAAAAAATTAAAAGCGGACTCTGGTTTGACGATTACCGTTGTTGGGAAAACTACACCAGCTTTAAATCAATCAACAAGAAAATAACCAATCAAATCGACAAACTTTACAACCAATTAAGTAAAAAGGATGCATCCGACAGTGAAAAAATACAAGCTATCCTGTTTAATGCCCGTGTTATGGTTTGTAATGACTTAAGGGACGACGAGCTGCTTGAGCCGGTTAACGAGGTCATCCGCTATTATTATCAGGAATCCACCCAAAAAGCCTGGGTGGATAGTGAGTTTTTAAAAGCGATAACCGCTGATTTATTGGGTTCATCTGACCTTTTGTTTAATGATGACGGGGCTATGATCAGCGGGTGTGCCACCGATAATAACCATTGGTCTATTGACTTACCCTTCGACGAGGCCGCGCAGAAGCTCATTGGCTTATATCAACTAGGTTACCAGAAATCGCTTACTATCCAGGGCATTCATCTTACCCGTGCTAACGGCTTTTTTAAAGCATCGTTAGCCAAGAACAATGAAACGAGCGGCGTGACCACCCTGAATTTTATCTCATGAGCAATTAGGACTGTTATCGCAGTCTTTCTCAATGTGGGAGATTGTTGACGTGGTCGCGAAAAACCCGGTCACGCCCGTGACCTTACTAGAGCTCTGTGTTTTCATGACCTTAATGTCTTCCTGCAACTGTGCAATTTTTGTTTGACTTTGATGGATAGCTTTACTGAGAAGCACCAGTTGGGTGTAATGTGTCATTAAGCTGTCTTCTTCCGCCAAAAAGGGCAGAATAGCCGTGGAAATGGTTGGCTCATCCGGCGGTTCCTTGTCAAAATAGCCAAGAGCGGTGACAAGCTCGTTGCCTGGCTTGATTTGCAACTGGACAATTTGTAGCGTCTCTTTGAATTCGGCAATATTACTTTGACAGACTTGGTCTAATTCTTTCAAGGCTTCTTTTTTTTCGTTAAGGTTTGCAATGGGCTTATTAACGATGACAAAACGATCGATGACACGTAAGTCCTTCATATATCCCTTATTCGCGACATCAATTAGTGCAGTGGCTGGTTGATCATCCGGCAAATCGAGATACCAATGGCATTCCGAAACCCCTTTACTGCTTATTTCAACGCCTTTCTCATCAAATAACAATGTTGTGGACGAGAACAGGGTTTGACAAAGGAATTCAAGGAAATCGCGACTTACCCATACTTTCTGGGAACCAGGGCCATAATGCTGCTTAACGACTTCTTCGGCCATTTTTTCTAATTCGTTTTCATTCAGTTTCTTGCAGACTTCAAGCGTTGCCCTGAAGCGTATTTCCCCCGCCTCTTCGGCCTCGACAATACTATTCCCTACGATTTCGAGCATGCGATCAAATATGCGATTTTCAAGCTTTTTAAAGGATGGCAGCTCACTCCAGCTGCTATGATCAAAGCTCCAAGCACCTTCCTGAATGACCGTTTTAAAATAGCCTCTACCCCAGGAACTATTCATCAGCCTGTTACGCAAGGCATTGCTGAAATCATCCAATAATTCAGAATAACTAATCTTGTCCCATTCCCCTGATGCCAGGGAATCGAGCATTTGTTTCAAGATTGTTGTATTCGAATTCGACAAAGACGTATTGCTCCGCATTATCTCAAGTATTTCAGATAAGGCATGGCTGTCATCAAGTGTTTTTTTTATGCCGTTATCCTTTTCAGACCGTAAGGCAAGATAGAGTATTCCGGTAAAAAGGGCATAATAACCACAGTCCCCGGCATTATAAGGGGGTTCCAGTTTAATCCGCTTAATGGATGATTTATCTTCGGATTTGGTTTGCATGGTAATAGCTTAATTACAAAATGTGTAATTAATATACACCACGAACATTAATGAAACCTTATTTGCCAATACAGAAGCTGGAAAATATTTTTCCCAAAAGATCGTCTGAGGTAAATTCGCCGGTAATTTCACATAAGGATAGGTGGGCTAAACGCAAGTCTTCTGCCAATAACTCACCAGCCCTTGCGTCGTGCAATTGCAACTGGCCATTGAGCAATAATTCCTCTGCCTGATTAAGTGCGACTAAATGACGCCGTCTCGCAATGAATTGCCCTTCAGCGGGTTGGTAACCAACCAACTCTTTGATTTTGGCCTTCAATAAATTAATCCCAAGGCCTGATTTCGCTGACAGGAAAATATCATTGCCCCGTTGGGAGGGTTTAAGATTGGCCGTATCAATTTTATTAAAAATTTTTATTACAGGCACATGGGGTGGAAGTTTTGTCTGAATTGCCTGGCTGAGTTCAGCGGCCTTGTTTTTATCATGAATATCAATCACCATCAGCACACAATCTGCTTGGCTGACTTCCTGCCAGGCTCGTTTTATCCCCTCTTTCTCGACGACATCATCACTTTCCCGCAAACCGGCCGTATCAATGAGATGCAGGGGTAAATCATCAAGAAGGATGTGTTCACGCATCACATCACGGGTCGTACCGGCAATATCAGTCACAATAGCCACATCTCGACCAGCCAGGGAATTGATTAGCGTTGATTTTCCGGCATTGGGTTTTCCAGCAATAACGACGCTTAAGCCTTCACGAATCAACGAGCCCTGAGTTGCCATCGAGCGTATCGCTTTCACATCATGCAGTAAATCAGAGAGCATGCCTGCAATTTTACCATCGCCAAGAAAATCAATCTCTTCCTCTGGAAAATCAATAGCGGCCTCAACATACATGCGAAGGTAAATTAATTTTTCATTTAATGCATTGATTTTTTTAGAAAAATCACCCTGAAGAGAACGAATGGCCAATCGTGCCGCTGTTTCGGAGCTGGCATGAATTAAATCGGCAATGGCTTCGGCCTGGGTTAAATCCATTTTATCATTTAAAAACGCACGCTCAGAAAACTCTCCCGGTCGAGCCAGACGGGCACCTAAATTCACACATCGCTTCATCAGCATGTCTAAAACGACCGGAGAGCCGTGGGCTTGAATTTCAACCACATCTTCGCCAGTGAAGGAATGCGGTGCCTTAAAAAAAAGGATAAGGCCACTATCCATCACGTCACCGAAATCATTTAAAAAAGAGGCGTAGGTCGCCAAGCGGGGAGATAATTGTTTTTTAAGGGTTAAATGCAAACCAATCGCATAAGCATTTGGGCCAGAGAGGCGGATAATGCCGACTCCGCCGCGGCCGGGCGGAGTGGCGATAGCAACGATGGTTTCTTCCTGCATGGCTATTTGGCTGTTGCAAGCTTTTTCTGACTGGGCTTGTCATCACTGTATTTACGGGTGATATGCCACTGTTGCAGGATGGACAAGGTGTTGTTGACAATCCAGTAAAGGACCAAACCCGCAGGGAAGTTCCAGAATAATACAGTGAATAACACGGGTAAAAACATCATGATTTTTGCCTGCATCGGATCGGGTGGAGCAGGATTCAATCGTTGTTGAATGAGCATGGTTCCCCCCATGATAATAGGAAGAATATGGTAAGGATCAGCTGCAGCCAAATCGTTTATCCACAGAATAAACGGAGCCTGCCTTAACTCAACACTCTCCAGTAAGACCCAGTAAAGTGCAATAAATACGGGGATCTGGACTAAAATGGGTAAACATCCGCCCAGGGGATTTACTTTTTCCTGACGATATAGCTCCATCGTCGCCTGACTCATTTTGGCTTTGTCATCCCCATAACGCTCACGTAAAGCCTGAAGTTTCGGTTGCAACTGACGCATTCCGGCCATGGAGCGGTAGCTGCTGGCAGACAAACGGTAAAAGGCGAGCTTAATCAACAAGGTGACCAGAACAATAGACCATCCCCAGTTACCCACCACGCCATGGATAGCTTTCATGACGGCAAACAGGGCAGACGAAAGGAACCATAGCCATCCGTAATCCACCGTCAAATCGAGCCCCGGAGCAATCGTTTGCAAAACATGGGTAATTTCAGGACCGACATATAATTTTGCACCGATGGTTTTGCTATCACCGGGTTTAATGGTAATCGGTGAACTGACAACCCCAATGGTGTAATTATTGTCCGCTGAACGGGTATAAATCACATTTTTGCTTGACGCATCAGGAACCCAGGCGCTTAAAAAATAATGCTGCTGCATGGCAACCCAACCGCCAGTACTGTCTGTGTTGAGATTGGATTTGGCCATGTCTTTAAACGTGACTTTCTGATACTTATGCTGCCCAGGCACTGAATAGGAGGCTCCGACATAAGAACCGACATGGAAAATGCTGGACTGATCTTCTTTAGGGGAATCTCGCAGCAATTGCGCGTTCAGATACCCCTGCCAATCGGCATTGCTTTCGTTTGCAATCTGATAATTGACTTGAATGAGGTAACTGCCGCGGGTGAATTCAAATATTTTTTTCACATCAAGGCCGCTGGCACTTTTTCCCGTCAATACCACCCTGAGCGTCTTTTGATTGTTCTCCAGCTGATAAACACTTTCCTGACTGGTAAAATTGAGATCAACCGGCAAGACCCCCTTCGTTGAACTGACCAGGAGGTTACTGTTGGCTACATACCGTTCATCGGGATTATTGTTAAGTAACGTGATGGGGTTGTTTTTTTCTTCAACACTGGCAGGGTAATCCAGTAAACGAGCATTGACGATATCGCCATGTTCCGTATCAATCTGGATATCGAGAACGTCCGTTTTAACCCTTACATTGCCTGCGTGGGTCTTTTTAGCGCTTGCATCAGGAGTAATGAGCGCCTCTTTCGGGTTTTGATTTTCAGACGATGAACCCGTGTCCACATCAGGAAGAAGCTGGTGCTCGTTTGATATACCCTGCGTTTGCGGCTGCGTTGCTGGTATTCCAGGGTAATCCTGATGCCAACTCGTCCAAAGGGAGTAGACAATCAGAGCCAGTGCAGCATATAAAATAACTCGTCTTGTATCCATTAATGTTTCTCTTCGTTAGGTAATACCGGATCGTAGCCGCCATCACACCAGGGATGACACCGCATTAGACGGCAACAGGCTAATTTAATGCCTTTTAGTACGCCGTAACTGCGGATAGCCGTTAGGGCGTATTGTGAACAACTTGGATAAAATCGGCAGCTAGGTTTCATGACAGGCCGGATGAATAACTGATACATAATAATCGGTAAAGCAACTAGTTGCCGTAAAATGCGATTAATTTGTTCCATGTTAAACCTAGCTTGGTTGCAATGACTTTATTTTCTACTTTGGCCACCCCATGTCTGGCGAGAACGATAACATCTACTGCTGGCAATGGATGGGTGCGGAAACTTTCACGGAGTAAACGCTTCAGACGATTCCTCTGATGCGCTTTGGGCACCAGTTTTTTTGACAAAGCCAAACCCAGACGAGCATACCCCAGAGTATTTGCTCTATGTAAGAGCACAAATTCTGAGGTTACTGTTTTATTGGGTTGATTAAATACAACATCGAAGTCTTTTTTTTTCAACAATCGACGTTTCTTGTCAAAACAATACACTTAGGCAGATAAACGTTTACGTCCTTTAGCTCTGCGTCGCTTTAAAACCAGACGACCACCGCGGGTTGCCATGCGTTGGCGAAAACCATGATCGCGTTTGCGTTTTAGATTACTGGGTTGAAAGGTGCGTTTCATGATGAACCTGTTTAAAAAATTAAATTTTGAGGGTGGCAATGATAGAAAACTTTACATCTTCTGTCAAACCATCCCGTTAAGAATACGATGGATCGATCATTTATTGGCGCTGTCAATTAACATAAAAAATTAAGATCTTAAAATTTTGTTTTTTTTATTAGGAAGCGCATAACTGTTAATATCCTGGTATTTTATAATATAATCATAAAGTTATCTCATGATTAAAGGTGTTGATAATACAGCTGTAATCGCTAGGATATCTTCTTGATAGATTTAATATTTGTTTTTTTCCTGTATTTATACGCCTTTTATCCACGCCGTTTGTATCAGGTTATCCTCTATTTATTCCTGGTATTTTTTTATTAGACGGAAATCCCATGGTTTGTTTTATTTATAAATTTGCCTGGGGTGCTTCATGAATATTTTCCATAATCCTGTGGATAACTCTGTTCTTTTGTGTTTTGGTGGGTATAATGATTTCTCATGTGTCGATGACATTCCTTCATTGCGGTGAATCCTTTTGGTTAGTTGAGCACAGGCATTTACTTGTCTGAGCTTGCTCGTTATACATGATAGTGGCACTATTTAAATTCGGGTTGCCTTTCTTTCAGTGCGGCCTTTGTAGGTAAGGGGAGTTTTTGTGTCTGCGAACGTTTGGCAGAAATGTCTGGGTCTTCTGGAGGAGGAGTATCCTCCACAGCAATTTAATACCTGGTTACGTCCGTTGCATGCGAAAGTGCAAGACAACAATCTTATTTTATTAGCACCTAACCGTTTTGTAGTGGACTGGGTCAATAAGCATTTTTTTGCACGAATAAGAGAATTGGCGACGCAAATTGGCGGTGAGTTGATTTCTGCTGTGACCATTCAAATTGGCAGTAAGCCATCTGTCCAACCCGTTGCCGCAACTGAACGTCAGGCCCCGGCTGATGCTGCTGCAGTTGTTGCTAAATCGACTCCTAAAAAGACTGCTGATTATAAAAACAGCTATCTGAATAAAAAATTTCATTTCGACAGCTTTGTCGAAGGGAATTCAAATCAACTGGCCCGTGCGGCGTCCCTTCAGGTTGCCGAGCGTCCTGGTGATGCTTATAACCCTCTTTTTATTTATGGTGGGGTGGGACTGGGTAAAACGCATTTAATGCATGCCATTGGTAATGCCATCTTAAAAAATAATCCAGAAGCCAAGGTATTGTATCTGCATTCCGAACGTTTTGTTGCCGACATGGTCAAGGCGCTGCAGACCAATACGATTAATGAATTTAAGCGCTTTTACCGTTCATTGAATGCGTTGTTAATTGATGATATCCAATTTTTTGCGGGAAAAGATCGCTCCCAGGAAGAGTTTTTTCATACTTTCAATGCCTTACTTGAGGGTCAACAGCAAATTATTCTGACCAGTGATCGTTATCCTAAAGAAATTGAAGGGGTTGAAGAACGCTTGAAATCGCGTTTTGGCTGGGGATTGACGGTTGCGGTGGAACCGCCCGAATTAGAAACACGCGTTGCTATTTTAATCAGCAAAGCGGAGCAATCGAACATTGAATTGCCTTATGAAGTGGCTTTTTTTATCGCCAAACGAATTCGCTCCAATGTGCGGGAGCTGGAAGGCGCTTTACGCCGGGTTATAGCCAATGCCCATTTTACCGGGAAATGCATCACCATTGACTTTGTGCATGATGCCTTGCGGGATTTGCTGGCTTTGCAGGATAAACTGGTTACCATTGAAAATATACAGAAAACAGTAGCTGAATATTACAAAGTCAAAGTTGCTGATTTGTTGTCAAAACGTCGCAGCCGCTCAATTGCCAGGCCAAGGCAGATGGCGATGGCTTTGGCAAAGGAATTAACCAATCATAGTTTGCCAGAAATTGGTGATCATTTTGGCGGCCGTGATCATACCACGGTTATCCATGCCTGCCGTAAGGTCAAAGAACTGGTACAGATAGAAAATGATTTTGCCGAAGACTATAAAAACCTGTTACGCATTTTGTCGTCCTAACTGGAAAAGAACATGTTTCAACTTGCTATAGAAAAGCGGAAGTTGCTCCCTGCGTTATTAACCGTGGCTGGGGCGGTGGATAAGAGACAATCCCTTGCCATTTTATCTAATATCCTCCTTGCGGTATCTGATAATCGCCTGATTTTAACTGCTACTGATTTGGAAATTGAAATGTCTGCTGTTTTAGACTGTGATTCGGCTGAAGCTGCAGCCAAGATCACAGTACAGGCAAAAAAACTGATTGATATTATCCGCTCGCTTGATGACGATGCAGTTGCCGATATCAAGTTAGCAGCTGGCGCAGTAGCTATCCGCTCGGGACGCAGCCAATTTAAGTTAGCTACATTACCCGCGGATCAGTTTCCTGTGAATGATCTGGATAAAAGTGACATTGAGTTTACTATTCAGCGTGAGTCACTTATACATCTTTTGCAGTCCACCCATTTTGCCATGTCACAGCAAGATGTTCGTGTTTTTCTTAACGGGTTGTTGCTGGATATTGAAGGAACGCTTTTAACCACAGTAGCTACCGATGGTCACCGCATGGCTATTTGTAAATTTCAATGTGATCAGCATTTGCCGTCACAACGTATTTTGCTGCCGCGCAAGGGTGTTCAGGAAATGCTCAGATTGTTGAATGCAGTTGGTGATGAGTCAATTGCTCTATCGGCAGGCAAAGGTCATTTCCGGTTAATGACCGAACAATATACGTTTTCAACCAAATTGATTGAAGCTCGTTTCCCTCCTTACACCAAAGCCATTCCAACGGATCAGGATAAATATGTCCTGATTGACCGCGATATCCTTAAACGGTCGTTGTCTCGAATTGCAATCCTGGCTAATGAAAAATCACGTGCAGTTCTTATTCACATTCAGGCCAATACCATCAACCTGATTGCTAATAATCAGGAACAGGAAGAGGCCAGTGAATCACTCGAGGCGCACGTGGATGGTCATGAACTCAAGATTGGTATCAATGCCAGCTATCTATTGGATGTGCTGGGGTATTTACCGGATGGCCTGGTGCGGTTATCCATGTCCACAACAGATAAGAGTATTTTGGTTGAGTCATTACAGGATAGCAATTACCAGTACATCATCATGCCTATGAAGTTATGATTTTAAGTGAATTACAGATTCATAACCTTCGAAACCTGCATGCGTTGCGGGAGCAATTGCATCCTCACATTAACTTAATCACGGGCCTAAATGGTAGTGGTAAAACCTCTTTCCTTGAAGCGATCTATTTGTTAGGGAATGGCCATTCGTTCAGAACCCGTGAAATTTCTAAGCTCGTTTCTTATCATCAACCGGCTTTGTCGGTTTTTACTAAAACGGCAGATGAACAGACGATATCTATCAGTAAATCGCTTTTGGCTGCGACGATGGTTAAAATCAATGGGGCTCCTTGTCTTGCCAGCAGTCAGCTTGCTTATCTTTTGCCAACGCAGATTTTTTATCAGGACATCTTTCAGATCATTGATTCCGGTCCAACTGTTCGCCGCAGTGTATTGGATTGGGGATTGTTTCACGTGGAACATACTTATCATCACATTTGGAAAAATTATCGTCGGGCTTTAAAGCAAAGGAATAGTTTACTCAAACAACAGGCACCAATGCTGCAATTAAAGCCTTGGGATAGCCTATTATCTGATTTGGCCAACCAGCTGGATGCGTTACGCAACAGTTATTTGCTGACGCTAAATGAGCGATTTAAATTGATATTGAAGGCGTTCTCTGATTTGTCCTGTCATCTTGGTTATTACAAGGGATGGGATAGGAAACAAGAAGGTAAAAGTCTATGTGATGTTTTAGAAGGGACATTAGACATGGATAAGCAACGGCAGTTTACCCATTATGGTGCACATCATGCGGATATAATCATTACTATTGATGATCATAAAGCACGATCACACCTATCACGCGGACAACAAAAAGTGGTGCTTTTTGCTCTTAAATTGGCACAAGCTGAATTATTACCTCATCATTGCATTCATTTAATCGATGATATCAATGCAGAATTAGATCGAACACACCTGTCTCGGGTCATGGAATATATTAAAACGAATATGGCTCAATTTATCATCACATCAAATACCTCTGAGTGGTTTGCGGACTACTTCTCAGAGCATCATTATCAGTTGATAACCATGAATAAAGGTCAGCAACTATAGAACGGTTTCTCCATGAACAGGCCATTTAAACATTCTTTGTTTCACGTGAAACAAATTAACAAAACCATGTAAAGAAATAGCCGGAACGTATAATCCTGTGGTGAAAAGTGCTATAATCCAAGGTTTGCACAGGCAGAATTCGTAACAGAGGAAAACTTATGACTGTTAATGCTAGCTATGATTCGTCCAATATTAAAGTCTTAAAAGGCTTGGATGCCGTTAGAAAAAGACCTGGGATGTATATTGGCGATACCGATGATGGCACAGGCTTGCATCATATGGTTTTTGAAGTAGTCGATAACTCCATTGACGAAGCACTGGCTGGATATTGCAAAGAAATATTTGTTACGATTCATGCCGATGAATCCATCACAGTAAAAGATGATGGCCGTGGTATCCCGGTTGATATCCATAAGGAAGAAGGGCGTTCGGCGGCTGAGGTTATCATGACGATACTGCATGCTGGCGGCAAGTTTGATGATAACTCCTATAAAGTATCAGGCGGCTTGCATGGTGTGGGTGTTTCCGTGGTCAATGCCTTGTCAGAAGAATTGCATTTAACCATTCGACGCAATGGCAAAGTACATGAGCAACACTACCGTAATGGCGTTCCAGATGCGCCTTTAGCCATTACCGGCGATGCCAATGCCACAGGAACCCAAGTCTGGTTCAAACCCAGTGCCAATACCTTCAACAACATTGAGTTTCATTACGACATATTAGCCAAACGATTAAGAGAATTATCGTTTCTAAACTCTGGTGTATGCATTCATCTCTTTGATGAGCGGACACAAAAACAGGATACTTTTCGTTATGAAGGGGGAATTCAGGCGTTTGTTGAGCACCTCAACCGAAATAAAACGCCCATTATGCCGGTGGTTTTTAGTTTAACCGCTGAAAAGGACAACATCACAGTCGATTTATCCATGCAATGGAACAATTCGTTTCAAGAAACATTTTTCTGTTTCACGAATAATATTCCACAGCGAGATGGTGGGACCCATTTAGCTGGTTTCAGAGCGGCGCTGACCAGAACCCTCAATACTTACATAGAAACGGAAGGCTATGCTAAGAAGGCAAAAGTCACGACCACAGGCGATGATGCCCGTGAAGGCCTCACAGCTGTCCTCTCTGTGAAGGTTCCCGATCCTAAATTTTCTTCCCAGACGAAAGACAAACTGGTTTCATCGGAAGTAAAGTCTGTTGTGGAGTCGGTTGTTGCAGAAAAATTCAACGACTTCCTTTTAGAAAACCCCTCTGTGGCCAAATCAATCGTTGGCAAAATTATTGATGCTGCCCGCGCACGCGAAGCCGCTAGACGTGCAAGAGAAATGACCCGTCGGAAAGGGGCTCTTGATATTGCCGGTCTTCCCGGTAAATTGGCCGATTGCCAGGAAAAGGATCCTGCCCTGTCAGAACTTTACATCGTCGAGGGTGATTCTGCGGGTGGCTCTGCCAAGCAAGGTCGTGATCGTAAATTTCAGGCCATTCTGCCGCTTAAAGGTAAGATCCTTAATGTTGAGAAGGCGCGTTTTGATAAAATGTTGTCGTCGCAGGAAGTGGCCACATTAATTACAGCCTTGGGCTGTGGCATTGGTCCTGATGAATATGATCCTGAGAAAATTCGCTATCATCGCATCATCATCATGACCGATGCCGATGTTGACGGCTCTCATATTCGCACCTTGCTGCTAACCTTTTTCTACCGACAAACACCAGAGTTAATTGAGCGCGGCTACATTTATATTGCTCAACCACCTCTCTATAAAGTGAAGAGAGGAAAACAGGAACAATATGTAAAAGATGATGAGGCTTTGTATGAATACTTAACACAGGCTGCATTGGATGAGGCCGCATTTTACCCAGCCAAAGACGCGCCTGCCATTATCGCCAAAGCGCTTGAAGAGTTGGTCTTGCAGTATCGGCGTGTAGAAAAAATAATCAAGAGGTTGTCGCGCCGTTATAATCACCATGTACTGAAACGCATCATGTATCTGCCTTCATTACAAAGTGATGATTTTAGTCACCAGGAAATCGTTGCCGGATGGGCTCAACAACTGCATCTCAGTCTGCAACAACTCGATAACAAGAGTCAGCAATATGCCGTGGATACGCAATACCATCAGGACAATAACTATTATTTCCCACGCGTGGCAATAACGCAGCATGGCATAGAAAATTATCTTACTCTAAGCCCCGAATTTTTTGCTTCGAAAGATTACAAAGAAATCAATAACTTAGGTACAAAACTGGCTAACCTCATTGAAGAGGGAGCCTATGTCCAGCGCGGTGAGAAAAAGCAAGTCGCCGAGACGTTTGAGGATGCACTGGCCTGGCTCATGGACGAAGCAAAACGCGGACAAAGCATTCAACGTTATAAAGGATTGGGTGAAATGAATCCAGAACAACTCTGGGAAACCACCATGGATCCAGAAGTCAGACGCATGTTGCAAGTCAGCATTGAAGATGCCGTTGCGGCTGATCAAATCTTTACGACCTTAATGGGTGATCAAGTTGAACCGCGGCGCGATTTCATTGAGTCTAATGCTTTGGAAGCTGAAAATATTGATGTTTAAGGCTGGATATTATTGAAATTGTGAAGGGATAGGTGAATCACTCGGAGGAAGCCAGAATCACCTATTCCTTTCCAAAAAAGCCGCATCCTTACGGCAAAGCACGTCCATTGTGCTGGTCCCTTGTTTGACTTCCTGTCAGACAATCCGTGTCATCCTTTGATTTCAAGTATTACTCAGTCCACATAAAAAGTCTTGATGATTACTTCTCGATGAATTGTAAGAAATATCTCAAAACACAGTTTGCTTCCTCTTAGAGCACTGGGGCTAAGCAATTGATTATACTTCGTCAAGGGTGTGTTGATAGTGGGCTAAAAATGGTACGCCAGGAGATATGGAAATACCGCGGACGGGCCGCGGCATGCTTGGTGCGTCAAAATATCAAACCCATTAGAACAACGTACAACACGGGCTTTTATGCTCATCTAAGGTCGACAGATCCTCGTCGAGTAAACTGATTTCTTCTTCTTTTGATTCTTTCTTGGCACGAACAATTTTCCCAAATTTCTCATTAATCGTTTTAAACACATCGCCGGTGGGTTGTATAGACAGGATTCTTAAGCTTCTGGCAATTTCAGCATGAGAATCAGGCGATTTGGCCAGGCATTGGGCTATTTGATCTTCATGTCCTGCCAGGCGATGCTGAACGAGGTTAGCGTGTTCATTGTATAAATCGGCGTTAAATTCTTTACCGATAAATATTCGTCCGGGATTGTTGTTTCTTGTGTCTGTAATGGAATCAAGACGACGGCATATTTCTAATGCTCTTGAGAACATGGCATGGAAACAATTATCCGTTTGCAGGGTAGGGTTACGCAGCGCATCCGATAGATGGCTTAAGTTTTTTATATCCGTTCTATTGGACAACATATTAAAAACCAGTTGTCTTTTTTCATTATCCGAGAGTTTGTCAAAAGCATCCCGGCTGGCAATCAGCGAATCCTCATCATCAAGCAGGGCATGGGCGTCGATTGGTTTTAAATTGCGTAATTGTTCTGGTGTATATGTTGGCATTGTATACTCCTTGTATTGATGCACAAATGGTCGATTGAGGTCAATCAAGAGTGTAACAGGCGAAAGTTGTCTCTCCAACAGCAAGAAAAAATTAATCCCTGCTTTTGCTTTATTAAAAAACCTGCCGTTCATAAATAATTCATTCGGCTGTTAAGTTTTCTCACCGAATGCCGACTATACTAATGAATGTGTGGTTGCCTTAAAAAACAAGAACAAGGAGAAGGCAATGTCTAATAAAAATCACTTGCTGCAGGATCCCTTTCTGAATGAACTCCGTAAAGAAAAGGTTCCGGTATCGGTTTTTTTAGTCAATGGTATTAAATTACACGGCTTGATTGATTCATTTGATCAATACGTGGTGATGTTAAAAAATTCTGTCACGCAAATGGTATACAAACATGCCATTTCCACGGTGGTGCCGTCGCGGATGGTCAAGGTACCTACTGGTGATGAGGATGAAAATGTGGCAGACTGACGCCTTTTGAATGCAGTGGAATTAACGTATTGTTTGAACGACCGCAAGGTGGCGAGCGCGCTATCCTGGTGCAACTGGCGCTTCCCGGTGTCGATGCCGGCAAGGCTTTAGCCGAATTTAAAGAACTGGCTGTATCGGCTCAGGCGGAAGTGTTAGCCTGCGTTACCGGCACCCGCGCTACCCCTGAAGCCAAGTATTATGTTGGTCTGGGCAAGGCTGAGGAGATCCAGGCTCTGGTCTTGGCCGAGCAGGCCGAACTGGTCTTGGTTAATCATGAATTGTCGCCTTCCCAGGAACGAAATCTTGAGCGACTGCTGCAATGCCGCGTGGTCGATCGAAGCGGCCTGATACTCGATATTTTTGCTCAGCGCGCCCGTACTTTTGAAGGGAAATTACAGGTAGAACTGGCGCAATTGCAGCATCTTTCCACACGCTTGGTCCGCGGCTGGACTCACCTTGAGCGCCAAAAAGGCGGTATTGGTCTGCGTGGTCCTGGTGAAACCCAGCTTGAAACAGATAGACGTCTATTGCGGGAGCGCATTAAATACATCAATAAACGGCTTGAAAAAGTTCGGCGCAGCCGCGATCAAAACCGTCGCGCCCGTCAAAAAGCCGATCTGAAAACCGTTTCGCTGGTGGGCTATACCAATGCCGGCAAATCAACCCTGTTCAACGCACTGACTGGCGGTCACAGTTATGCGGCCGATCAGTTGTTTGCGACTTTAGATCCCACCATGCGTAAACTGGATATTCCTGGCTCTTCGTCCATCATTCTTGCCGATACGGTGGGCTTCATTCGTGATTTACCTCATGATCTGGTGGAAGCCTTCCGCGCTACACTGGAAGAAACAGCACAGGCTGATTTATTACTGCATGTGATAGATATTGCCGATCCGCATTGGCGGGATACGGTGTTTGCCGTGCAGCAAGTATTAAAAGAAATCGGTGTTGATGATATACCGGTTATTCAGGTCTTTAATAAAATTGACCAGTTCGACGACTGGCAGCCAAAACTGGATCAGCAGGAAGACACCTGTAAGGTTTGGCTTTCAGCCAAAAGCGGTGAAGGACTTGATTTATTGATTAGGGCCATCGCCACGCAACTTCATGGGATTAGCGTTGAGGAAACCGTTACCCTTGGCCCTGAGCAGGCCAGATTGCGTGCTCAACTCTATCAGTTGGGGGCTGTGAAAGAAGAAGTCAGTAACGAGGATGGCGGGTGGCAACTCACCATCAACATGACGCAAAACCAAAAGCAGCGCTTGTTTGCTTCGAGCAGCGATAATCAGGAACAGGAAGCGGAGTATTAGCCGCGACTAATGATTTCCCTTAATGTATCCAGGGTTTGACTGCCATACAGCGCGGTCAAAAACTCTCCTCGCGGGTTAAAAACAAAGGTTACTGGTACCCCGCGAATATCCCCCAGATCCAGGGCATGGCGAGGATCCTTTTGCAGACTGGGGTAGCGGATACGGTGTTGTTTGATTAAAGTGCGTTGTTCGGCTACGGACAATCCTTCATAATTCACGGCGAACAAAGCAACCCTGTCTTTTTCTATTCGGTAAAAACGATTAAATTCCTGGATTTCGTCTACACAAGGCTGGCACCAGCTGGCCCAGTAGTTAATCATCACCCATTTACCTTTTAGGTCATTCATGGCAATTTTTCTACCCTGAATGTCGGTTAACACGACGCCGGCATGTGCCCAGTGAGCCAGTAGAAGTAAACCAAGGAAAACAATTTTTTTTAGTGGCATGGTAGAATCCAGAATAAATTGAGCGTTGCCTGTAACCCAGACCAAATACCCACGACGTGGGGAATCGATTGGGATTCTGGTTTTGAAGGCTCTTGTATAAATCAATTATGTTATCATAGTTCATTTATTTTCTGGCAGTTTCTTTATGGATTCAATTGGTCTTTCTCTACCCATGACATGGAGAAATAAGTGACAAATAGTTAATATTTATTAAGCATTATTATTTATAATGACTTCAAGAGACCTAACCCGTAACCAACAATGCCAGACTATTCATTAACACAACTTTTAAACAATCCGGACCTGTTAAATAAGGATAACCGCTCTAATAAAAAGGGAGGACCTGTTGTCCACCTTAAAAAAGATGCAAAACTCAAGGAACCGGTAGAGGTTGTTGTACCGCCTTATGATGAACATAGAGAAAGGGATTATATTGTTAACGGTAGTTATCGCGATCAACTGTACCAATTTACCTATAACCATCGCCGCAGTATTTTCCAATCCAGGACTCAGGCGGTCCAGGGTTATACAGTCCATCCCGTACTGAATAAGCCGGGATTTCGCTGCACTGCCGCTGTTGCCAATAAAATTGAAGGCGATACAGTTGAGCTTCATATTAACTTTTTAGGCACTATTGATTTCGCCTCCCTCAGAGCCGATGTGGACAAAGAGGGTCCAGGTCAGCACCTGTTAAAGAAATATGAAAGCGACTTGATTAAAAAAGTAAATGACATGATTTTGCAGCTGTCCAAACAACACCCGGATAAAAAAATAAGATTAAGGGTAGCTGGCCATAGTCTCGGTGGATCATTGGCCAAGGGATTTGCTCATACCGTTCAACGAGCCTGCGTGGTGCAACAGGATACTCTAGACGGTGCAGGTATTATCAGTAAGATAGAAGAGGCAGGTTTTAAACCAACCAATCCGGAGCGGTTAAGAAAAAAACTCGATGCTGACCGTAAAGAGTTTGGAAAACTGGATAGTTTGAAAAAATTAGCAGGTGTCACCGTTTATGCTCTGGGTTCTCCGGGTGTCGGCAGAATCACAGATGAAGATGCTACCGCATTAACTTACGCACATGACGATAATTTTTTAAGGGTTTATCATCATTATCATGAAGAAGATGATATTCGACGATTTGGAGAAGTGGAGTTTTTGTCCGGTCAATGGGGTAAACCCAACATAAAAGTAAACAGGGCCGTCAGTTATAATGGCAAAATCGAACAATATCGCAAAGACCGAGTAGAGGGTTTACCGTTCCCTGGCATTGGCAAGACTGTCATGGCGGCTCATATTATGACCATTCGCAACGAAGATTTTAAGCATGATCAGGATGTCTCTGATCTTCTCGCGCAAAAATCGGAAGAAAAATTTCATTTTTCCCCATTCCTTTGGGCATTGTATGAAGCCTCTTACATGATTATGAGCGTCATTGCCAAATTGGCTGAAGGAAAAGCGAAGGAAGGGGATTTCCTATACTCCTACCCAGTGGACGACGAGCTTCCAACACCCACTTTTGTTATGAATTAATGGTCAAACCAAAGGCTTTGATTGCGAGGGCCCCTATCGGTAAGCCATTAAGGAGCTGCTTATCCTCAATGGCTATTTATTTATTCAGGAGCCGAGGGCAAGCGTCGTCTCCAGTGTCTCGTCCTTTTCCTTCAAGTTAACTACGGGTGCTGCAAGCAAACCATGTTTGCGCAGGGCTTGTTGCAATGAGGCTCCCGTAACCGGTGTGCGCCAATCGGCATTGACCTGAAGGGATGGTGTTGTGCAGGGCGGGATAGGAATGGGCTGCCGTTCGGGATTTAAATCCTGCTCTTCCTTTTGAATACGCAATGATTCATTGAGTGAAAGCGTTTGCAGCTTCCCTTGGTAAACATAAGGAAAAAGCCTTAATTTAGCGACCAGATTGAAGGCGCTCCATTTGCTGGTTAATGGTGAATAACCATGCGCACCAGGATTTTCACGCAGCTGTTGGTAATCCGAAGGCGACAGTAAATGGATTTTGCTTAAATCATTACGATAAAAAATTCCCTCATTTGCATCCAGCACAAGCAGGGGTTGGGGTTGACGGTACGTTTTATCAACATCCGGCAGGTCTTCAAGACCGGCATACTGATCCTGCGCGGGCAATTCACCGCCCTGAAAAACCCGTTCCAGGTCGCCCAGTGATTTTTGCATGCCGCTAAGACAGGCTGTTTTATTAAAGTGATTGATGCACTCATCAAAATCACTGTCGCCTCGGGCCGGATTCGGCGGATCGGACGGGGTTGGGGTTGGATCGTAGGCGCGGGTCGTGTAAACACCGACACGATTCAGTTCGTTATGGAGGTCGTTAGCTAGAATACCGCCTAATATGCCAAACCGTTCCTGAAGTAATACACGCAGATCACTGACCATGGACATATGACCTGAGGCAAAATGATCGGAGTAATAATGGAGGGTAAATAATTCCAGTCCCAGTCCCATGGCTTGATAACGATAGGCCAGATCGCGCAATTCATCAGCAGTTAAAGACTTGCCTTTATTCAAACGATCCAATAAGTCACGCGTGGCCGCCTGTTTGGGCATGCTGTTTGGATCATTTGCCAATTGCTGAAGTTCATAGGCAATGCGGGTGAACTCCAGGGCCAGATGATGGCCAATTGTATAAACCCGGACGGACCAGGGTGTGAAATGGGTCTGGTTACGGTTTAACATTTCACCATAATCTTTCACACGCAGATAAAACATCAACTGTTTGACATAATCATTTAAGGTATCTGAAAAAGGCAGGTAGCGTGTCTGGTCAATGCGATAAATTTTATCAATGTCACCGCGGCTGACTTCAGGCGAAGCAAGATTGTTATAAGCCCGCAGCAAAGCCTGATGATCTTCTGGCCTGACCGGTTGATTGATTAATTTTTTACCGATTGATTTGGTTTTTTGCCCATGGCATTTCGGCAAATTTAAATCCATGACCCAAGTTGCATCGGTAAAAAAATCGCCGGCCATGGCAATGATTTCACCAAAAGACAATTCCATCGCCATGGGCTCAGGAAAACCCGTGTTGGAAAAACGCATCAGGCGTAGATGTAATGTCCCCTGCTCACCGATTTTTAAATAAGGGTTGTTTTTAACCTTAAATGTTAAAGCATTGCCTAATGCAGTATGTTCCTTGGTATCCACAGACAACTCCTTTTGTTGTTGAATAAAGTAGAAACGGCGATGCAACTTGAGGTTTGAGTGAGCGAGCCTCAGAATAGTAATCATAGAACAGGGATCTTAAAACGGCAAAAAGACCAGGGGTAAATAAATCAGCTTATAACCATCCCTATATTCAGGTTTTTAAACTATGCTAAAGTCATTCGGATTGAAGCGAGAGGCCAATGAATCAAATCGAAGTAAAAGAACGCCTGCAGGGTACGCTGGTGCGTGAGGGCGCAGGGGTAAAACTGTTTCGTTACATCGGGGCGGACAGGCAAAACAATTATGAACCATTCTTATTATTTGATTTTTTTGACAGTGAGGATCCCCTGGATTTTATGGCGGGTTTTCCACCCCATCCCCATCGTGGTTTTGAAACCGTCACTTACCTGCTTGCGGGGCAAATCGCTCATGAGGACAATAACGGCCGGCATGGTTTGATTGGTCCTGGTGATGTGCAGTGGATGACGGCCGGTAAAGGCATCATTCATTCTGAAATGCCGCAACAGGCGGATGGCCGCCTGACTGGTTTGCAATTATGGCTTAATCTGCCGGCTGCCAGCAAATGGGTTGAACCAAGCTATCAGGAATTTACTGCCGATGAATTGCCGGTGGAAGAATTGCCGGCAGGCGGGCAAATCAAAGTCGTTGCTGGCGAAACACGGCAGGGAAGCCGGTCACCTATCCATGGCATAGCCACCAAGCCCTTGTTTCTTGATATTTCTCTATCAGCCGAAGAGACAGTAAGCGACGTGATTACCAATGATCATCAGGCACTGCTTTTTGTTCTAAAAGGAAAAATAGCCGTGGGCCGTGATGTGGTCATGGCCCATACCCTTGCTGTCTTAAGTAACGGCGGCGATTTACTGCTGCGGGCGATGGATGGGGAAGCGCGTTGTCTGCTCATCGCGGCAAAAAAACTGCATGAGCCGATTGCCCGATTGGGGCCTTTTGTTATGAATACTCAGGAGGAAGTCATGCAGGCTCTGGATGATTTTCGCAATAACCGTTTTTAATCAAGGAGGAGTCAATGGCCAAGGTATTGATATTGTATTATTCCAGTTACGGTCATGTGGAAACCATGGCCTATGAAGTCGAAAAGGGGGTGAAGGAAGTGGATGGGGTGACAGTAGTGGTCAAACGCGTACCAGAAACCATGCCGGAAGAAGTAGCTAAAAAAGCCGGTGTCAAACTCAACCAGACTGCACCTGTTGCGACACCGCAGGAATTGGTTGATTATGACGCGATTATTTTTGGCACCCCGACCCGGTTTGGTAACATGGCGGCACAAATGCGCAATTTTCTTGATCAAACCGGCGGCATGTGGGTTAAGGGCGGCCTGATTGGCAAAGTCGGCAGCGTGTTTGTTTCGACAGGGACTGGCGGAGGCAATGAGTCCACCATCATGTCGTTCTGGAATACCCTGGTGCATCATGGCATGGTGTTAGTGGGTGTTCCCTATTCGGAATCGGCATTGACCGACTTAAGCCAAATGCGGGGTGGTTCGCCCTTTGGCGCCGGAACGATTGCCGGGTCGGATGGTAAACTGAAACCCAATGCCATTGAACTGACGATTGCTCGTGCGCAAGGGCGCCACGTAGCCTCCCTGGCCAAACGGTTATTTGGCTGATACTCGTCTTAATTGCCCTTATAATGCACAATTTGCCCATTGAGTTATTGGCTGGTATGGCCAAATGATGTATAATCACTGGTCATTCCGGCATATCGATGGCTAGTTTAGCTTTTCTTGGTCAATTGATATGGCTTAAGCTTAACTTTTTATGGCTTGTGGGGCTGATGGCAATTCCTCTTATTATTTTTACCATACTTCTTTTAAGCATGATTTGCGTGGCGGCGATGCTGTATCGTCTTTATACCCAGCCTAAGGTGATTTTGTCCATTCTGGATTACATTAAATTAATGGCGAGCGGCGTTATTGCCTTCATTGCCGATACCTTGGGGGTTGGCAGCTTTGCTGTGAATGTGGCCCTTGCCAAACTTTTAGGGACGTTCCCGGATGATGAACTCCCGGCCGTTAATAACGGCGCCCAGGTCATCCCGGGTACCATTGAGTCTTTGTTTTTTATGCAACTCATTGATGTTAATTTAACGACATTAATCACCCTCGTTTCCGGCGCCTGCCTGGGCGGACTAATCGGTGGCACGGTGGTCAGCCGGCTTAGTAAACAAGCCATTCGCTTAGCCATGATGTGTTGCTTTCCTTTGTTAATTGCCTTACTGGTATGCCATCAATTGCGCCTCATCCCATTCGGAGGTGACGCCGTGGATTTGCATAGCTACAAGTTACTCATTGGGTTTTTGGCGATGATAGTCTGCGGTGCTTTGACTTCGGTGGGCATTGGTCTGTTTGTGATGGTGCAAAGCGTTTTATTTTTATTAAATGTGTCGCCGGTGGTTGCCTTCCCCATTATGACCACGGCTGGAGCCATGCAGCAGCCATTGACCACGCTGGTTTTTTTACAACATGACAAAATACCGATGAAAAAAACGCTGGTCTTAAGTTTAGCCGGCTGTATCGGCGTTCTTATTACCATTCCCGTGTTCACGTCGTTAACGGTGACTTGGCTGCATTCATTATTACTGGTTATTTTAATTTATAATCTTTATGCTATCAGCCGCACCTATTTTCAAAACCGTACAAGGGCCCGCAGTCAGGCATTGCTGATGTGCACCTGAGCCGTTAATTTTGGATAAGCTTTAAGGATGAAGTCATGAAAAAAATTGCAAGCATTGTAGCCAGTATCCTGTTAAGTTTTTCAAGTCATGCTTTAAATAACCGCTTTGATACCATGGTTATTTTGGGGGACAGTATGTCTGACAATGGCAATATTTACCGCTTCCTCTGGCATTATCTACCGGCATCGCCTCCTTATTACGAAGGCCGATTTTCCAATGGCCCCCTGTGGATAGAATACCTTTATCAGCATTATTTTCCCGCTGATTACACCATCGGCTTTCAGGATTATGCTGTCGGTGGTGCAGGGGCTGTGTTGTCCTACAAGGAAAATCTGCCGTTTACTCTGACGTTTGAAGTGGACAATTACTTGTATTGGCATACTTATGGGCATAAGGAAACCACATTATATACCCTATGGATCGGTGCCAATAATTATTTAAATGGTCCAACCAATGTCGAACCGTTGACGGATGGCGTGGTGGCGGCGATTGGTTCCGCTGCCGAGCGGCTTATCAGTTATGGCGGCAATAAATTTTTAATTGTGAACCTGCCAGACATTGGTCATGCTCCGTTTGCCAAAGAAAATAATAATGGGGCGTTATTGACGCAATTGACCCTGACCCACAACCGCAAACTGAAAGACGAAGTCGAGCGATTGAAGGCGAAATACCAGGATGTTATTTTCATCTATTTTGATATCTACAGCTATTTTGTAGAGGCCACCCAGCATGCTAATGATTATGGATTGACGAATACCGAGGAACCCTGCTACCTGGGAGGCTACACGGGCTGGGTTAAAGCTTTGATGCCGGATGAGGCCACTTTGTATGAAAACATGCAGAAACGTTATCCTAAGCTTACTGAAGAGCAGCGGTTAATGATAAACTCCAACCCCGAGTTGCATGAAGCCATGCTAACCGATTATTTGCATGCGTTACTTCCCGCTCGACTTCAGGATGAACCTTTACAATGCGACGGCTACCTTTTCTGGGATCGTGTTCATCCGACCACGACTGTGCATCGCTTTATTGCCGACAAGGTAAAGGCTCTCATTGATGATGCGGGTTTGTTGGCGGTATTGCCTGACAATAAGATGAAGAAGGCCAGTTGATGGAAGAATCGAAAAGTAAATCACAAAAAAAGCGAGAGGCGGATGCATTACAGAAATTGGGCGTTGAATTAATTGGCTTAAGTCAGGCCAAGCTGGATCAATTGCCCTTGCCGCCCAATTTGCGGCAGGCGATTATGGATGCTAAAACCATCAAGAGTCATGGTGCAATACGCCGTCAGTCCCAGTTAATCGGTAAATTAATGCGAGCGTCCGACTATGAGGCCATCGCGGAAGCCTATAATCAATTTATTGAAGAAGACAATGCTAAAACAGCAGCGTTTCATGAGTTGGAGCAATGGCGTGATCGATTAATCACGGAGGGGAAGGATGCTTTGACGCAATTTATTGATTGCTATCACCCAGACGATGTGCAGCAATTACGCCAATTGGTTAAAAAAGCCATTGAAGAACGGGATAAGGATACCCATACCGGCGCATCTAAAGCGTTGTTTCGCTTTTTAAGGTCCTGTTTATAATGAATTATTCTCTTTTTATTAGCTGTGCCAAAGGGCTTGAGTACCTGCTTGAAGACGAGGTGTGTCAACTGGGGTTGCATGTCGAACGTGTCAGTCCACAGGGTGTTTTTGGTGAGACAAGCCTGGCTGTCATTTATCAACTGTGCATCTGGTCACGTCTCGCCAATCGTGTACATTTGTTGCTCTTTAGCGGTGAAGCCCATAATGAGCAAAGTTTGTATGCATTGTGTTATCAATTTCCCTGGCAAACGGTGTTTACCGTGGATAAAACGCTGGCCATTGAATTCCATGGCTCGTCTGCCCACATCCGTAATTCCATGTTTGGCGCACAGGTGATTAAAGACGCCATTGTGGATCACTTCCGTAAACAACAGGGTAATCGCCCCTCCATTGACAGGGAGCAGGCTCAGATTCGTCTGCAGGCTCACTTAAAGCAGGATAAGGTCACGGTGAGCCTGGATTTAACGGGCTTTAGCCTGCATCAACGCGGTTACCGGACTCAGGCAGGTGAGGCGCCACTTAAAGAAACAGTCGCTGCGGCCATGTTGCTGCGCGCCAAATGGCCGCAACTGGCAGCAAGTGGTTATGCTTTTCACGACCCCTTTTGCGGCTCAGGAACCTTGGTAATTGAAGCGGCGATGATGGCCAGTCATATTGCACCCGGCTTATTGCGACAGGATCAATCGTTAATCCATTGGGTGCAGCATCAACAGTCCTTGTGGGAAAAGTTGCGTGCCCAAGCCTTACAGCAAGTCAAGCCGCCGAAAGTGTCTATCAAAGGAACGGATAACAACAATAAAATGATTAACCTGGCACGGGCGAATGCCGAGCGCGCGGGCTTGTCGCGCCTGGTTGAGTTTGACGTAGAGGCCATTACGGCGATTCGTCCGGCCAGCAGCAAGGGATTATTGCTGTGCAATCCGCCTTATGGTGAGCGTTTAGGGGAAAGCACCCAGCTTATTCCACTGTATCAACAATTAGGCGCTACCTGGCATGCTCATTTCAAAGGCTGGGAAGCTGCGTTCATTACATCCAATCCGTTGCTGGCTAAAGCCACGGGATTGCGTTCTGGTAAACAATACACCCTTTATAATGGGGCACTTGAATGCAAATTGTATTGCCTGAGCCTAAGCGAGACTAATCTGCTTAAAAGTTCGGTTGGAGATAATCTATCCGGTGGTGCGCAAATGTTTGCCAATCGGTTAAAAAAGAATGCGCAACACTTGCAAAAATGGGCAAAACGTAACCACATCAGCTGCTACCGTGTCTATGATGCGGATTTACCTGAATATAATTTTGCTATTGATTTATACAACGACTATGCGGTGCTGCAGGAGTATGCAGCCCCCGCATCGATTGCGGCTCACAAGACTGAAAAACGTAGTCTTGAAGTGATGCAGGTGGTGCCGCAGATTTTGAACGTATCCACGGACAAACTGATTGTCAAACAGCGCAAACAACAGAAAGGCAGTAATCAGTATCAGAAAATGGGTGAGTTTAAACGCACCTTAACCGTGACCGAAGGCCGGGCTAAATTGATTGTCAATTTATTCGATTACCTTGATACCGGATTATTTTTGGATCATCGCCCCTTACGCATGCGTTTTTCACAGCTGGCGCCGGGCACGCGTTTCCTTAATTGTTTTTGTTATACGGCGACGGCCAGTGTGCAGGCGGCTTTAGCGGGTGCCATTACGACCAGTGTGGATTTATCCAATACCTATCTGAAATGGGCGCAGGATAACTTTAAACTCAATCATCTTGATCTTTCCAGGCATCAACTGGTGCAGTTTGACTGCATGGAATGGTTAAAAATGGCGAGGGATCGCTTTGATGTCATTTTTCTTGATCCACCGAGTTTTTCTAATTCCAAGCGTATGTCTGCGACCCTCGATATTCAGCGGGATCATGAAATGCTGATTCATGCGGCCATGCGTCTGCTAAATCCTGAGGGTAGTCTCTACTTTTCCACCAATTTAAGGCAATTTAAATTGTCGCCCATGTTAAGCGGCCAGTATGCTGTCAAAGACATTTCCGCTGAGACCATTGATGAGGATTTCAAGCGAAACAAACGCATCCATCAATGCTTCCTGATTCAGAAGAAGCACGGGTAATAAAGGTGGGCATCAGGGCGCTACTTATCTTTAGTGCCCGTTTTCTGTTGACATGGCGCGCAGGCGCAAGGTGCACGTTGTGTAGAAGCAAAATAGCGGACTTTAGCTTTTAGTTCTTCGACTGCAACTTGCGCATGCAGGGTATTGAGCTGCACTTGGGTGGTTGCTTGCTCGCGCTGGTTAACTAAAAACAGCGTGCTGTCGCCCTCATAAAATTTTTTGGTTTCCCCGTGTTGTACCGTTTGTGCCAGTTTCAATTCCCGGAGCAGGAGGTTTATTTGTTGCATACCCCGCCTGATGCCGATGAGCATGTTGAGATAATCATTGTGTAATTGATCATAGAAGAAACGTCTGGCCACCTTAATCTGATGCAGTTCACTTTGCGCCTGAATCAAGTTTCCTTTCGCCTGCCTTTGCAGTAAAGGGAATTTAAACGATAAACCGACCATGGCTGCCTGAGGAATTAGCAAGGGGTCGCCTCCCGTGCCGTTTTGTTTGAAGGTATAGGCCGTTGCATCCAATTGCGGCAAGAGTTCATTCCGTGCCTGGTCACGCTTCAGTCTCATGATGTTGGCATAATGATTGAGCTTTTTAAGTTCTGGATGTTCGCGAAGCGGTAAACCGTTTTTAGTCAGAGGTATGGCGGCTTGTGTCAACGAAGGCAGCGTGTTGGCTGACGGCGTGATTGGATGCCCTTTATTATCGCGATAATAAAGCGATAGGTTGACGCTGGCCTGTTCGAATATCATCCGCCCCTGGTTGAGTAATTGTTCCCTTTGCGTAATCTGTTGTAAATTTTCACTGATAGCCAGCGTGGGCAAATCGCCCTGGCGTGCCTGCTGTTCAATGGCATGCTGACGTTTTTGTGCCAGTTGCAGGAGTTGCTTAAATGTCTGCAGCTGAATGCCCGCCTCTACCCATTGCCAATACGCCTGGATGGCCTCCTGGTAAATTTTAATTTTTACTGCCTCGGCATCCTGTTGTTTCATCAAAATCAATTCCGTAGAGGAAAGCAAATCAGTGCGTTGTTTATCAATTAATCGATCTCGAAGCAAAGGCAATGATAATCCTGCCCGGTATTCACCGCCGGAATTGGTCAGATAATTTTTATAATAAATAGGCCAATCGCCCTCTCCATTGCGATAACCTGCGAACAGTTTGATGCCGTTATAAAGCGTAGGCACCGTAAATTGCGTGTCGCCATAATTGTTGATATAACCGCCTGCCGGTTGGGAACGGGTGGACGCCTCCAATTCAGGATCAAATTGCCCCTTGGCTTTTATCCATGCGCCATGTGCTTTGGCAATATCAAGACGAGCGATTTTCACCTGAGGGTAATGATGATCAATGCTTTGCAACAGATCGGTTAAATAAAGCTTTTGGGGGTTCGGTGAGGCATGGGTGCCGTGAGAGCTTAATAAAATACCCAATCCAGCCAAGAGGATAAGGCCTTGTTTTTTTAAGTAGACATCCATCATGGTGTTGCCTGCCCAGTCACGCTTTCAGGCGGGAAGCCGTTAAACTGGCGCCATAATTCATACCATAGAGGGACCTCTCCTAATTGAACCCAGCCATGAACACGTACGCCCTGCCTTAAAAATTGCGGGGATGGCCAGGGCTCATCAGGAATGATCACCGCGCGAAATAAGCCAAAACCATTATCAGTCGGATCAATAAAAGCCACCTTCCCGCCAAACGTACCGACAGCAATCTGTGGCCATCCTCGAAATTGAATGGCAGGCCATCCTTCGAATTGCAACCGGGCTTTCTGTTGCAAATGAACAAAGGGAATGTCATTTCCATCAATCCACAGCTCCACGGCCCGCGATTCAGTCTCTGGAATAATCTGGGCTAATATGTCGCCTTCTTTGACAACAACGCTTTCCTGACCGGTTAAGCGTTTAAAAATAATGCCTTTAACATGGGCCTTGATGCGTTGTGATTGCTGCCTGGCAATGCGGACATCGATATTGACTTTATCGATATTGGCCTGAGCCAATTCGTTTTGATATTTGGTGTATTCAATTTGAGCGAGTTCGTATTGGCGTTTGGAGTTAATCCCTTGCTCATAGAGGTTTTTTTGGCGTATGAGGTTTGCTTTTCCTGCAAGCAAGGCTTTTTTTGCTGCTTCTATACGCAACAGAATCGCCTTTTTTTCGAGGGCGAGGCGTTTGAGTAGTTGTGGATCATTATCACTGATATCCACCAGCGGATCACCGGGGTTAACGCGCATGCCTTCATCGACAAACCACTTTTTTATGCGGCCGTTGATGGGAGAATTGACCGTATGGAGCCGTTCAGTAGGGGAATAAGCAATCACTTTACCGCTCCCTAAAGCAAACTGTTGCCAGGGGGTAAAGCTTAAAAACAGGAATAAAATCAGCAGGATTAAAGAAATAATCTTGGCAATTTTGCGTGGATTCGGTAATTTGCCAATCATTTTGTCAGCATGTAACTTCATGAGAGCACCAGACGGTTAGAAAGCGGAATAAGGGCCGGGAAGCGCGTGATGAGAATGAGGATGGTGTGATTCAGTACAGCAATATGCGTCAGGATTTGTTCAATGTCTTTCTCATTTAATTTGTCCAGGATGCCATCGATGATGAGGAGCTGTGGCTTTGCCATAATCGCACGAATGATCATGAGTTGAACGAGTTCAAGGGGTGTAAATACATACTCCCAATCATAGATGATGCTCTTTAAACCATGCGGTTGACGCATGATTTTATCCATAAGCCCGAAAGCAATGAGCAATTCCTTAAGTTGCTCCGTGGAAAAAGAAGGTTGATTCAGTCTTAAGTTGTCATAAATGCTGCCGGCAAACCATTCTTGATCTCGAATTAACAAGGCCTGTTGCCGAAGTGAGCGCCTATGCTCTTCAAGGCAGAGGATATCATTAACCAGAATGGTTATCGGCAGGCTGTTTTTAAACCCCAGGATTAATTCCGCGATGTATTGACCGGGTTTTGATTCATCCACACCAATAACAAGGGGTTCCCCGATTCGGCTTGAGGCTTTTTTCTGGTCTTGAGTGACCAAGGTCAGGCTATGGATGGGGATAATCAATTCACTGAGTTCTGTTTTAATTGATTCGCAAGGCAGGTTTAACACGGTATCGATTTTATGTTCGGATGCAACGAGATCATAGTAATTTTCAAGTAAAACGCTGAAGCGCTTGAAGGTATAGATTAATGCGCCGAGGACAATCTCGGCTGCAACCAACTGGCCCAGGCTTAGTTGGTTATTAATAATTAAATAACCACCTAAACCCAATAGCAGGCTGCTCGCCAAAGCGGAGAGAAGGTAAAAACCAAACTGATGTTTAATCAGCTGCTTAAAATGAGCATTACGAGCTTTTAAAAAGGAAACCAGGCGTTTATCCGCCTGATGGGTGGCGTATTGGGCGTAATGGTTAAAGCGAAATAAAAAGCGATTGGTGAGCAATTCCTCTAACCAAGCCCCAATTTGATGTTTCTGCGCACATTCTTCCTTTGCGCTCGCCAATCCTTTGCGATAGGGAATAAAAACAATAAGCAGGATGCCAAGAATGATAAACCCGTCAAATATCAGAAAGAGTGGATGATAAAATAGAAGAAGAACCAGTCCAAAAAACAGCTGCAGGCTTAAATTAACCCCATACAATAGCAAACTGGCCAGGGCTTTAGTGATGCTGGTTACCTCAAAAAAGCGGTTGACCAGTTCAGGGCCGTGGTGAACGGAGAAGTTGTCCAGGGAAAGATGAGTAAATTGCCGGGTAAGATTTAAGCTGATTTTGACCATTAATTTTTGCTGAATGACCTCAATGATGACACTCTGCCAAATGGTTAACGCCCCCAAAGCAAGCATTAACACCAGGACAATGAGGCTTAAGGTCACCACAGGCTGGAGTAATTTGCCAAAGGCGATGAGGTTTATTAATGTTTGGGCGGCAATCGGTATGCTTAAGGTTAATAAGCTCACGAGTACGCTAATCATGATGATGGAGGCGAGCGTCGTTTTATCCAACACCTCTGTAATGGAATTCATATCTGTGCGGCTCATTGATTCACTACCTGTGTTTTGCTTAATGCCTTAATTTATCCATGATAAAGAATTCTAAAGACTCAATGGCTTTGCTTTCTTCTTCCCTTTTTAATAACGATACATGAATGTCATCCAAAGAGGGTAGAAATTCGTTATCTAATCGATCAAGATAGCTGGGAATCATGCTGCGTTGGATGGCTGTAATCCCTAATCCTGCCCGAATGGCGGCCATTTTGCCTGCATAACTGGGGCTGCTGAAGGCTAAACGCCATTTCAAATGGTGTTGATTCAGCGATTTGATGACGTTGCCGCGATAAACGCAGGGAGAAGGGGATAAGACTAAAGGAATAACGGATTGATGATTCAGGGTGGTGAGAAGTTCTTTTTTTCCGACCCACTCCACCGGCTCGTTCCATACATTAAGTCCTTTTGCCGCGGTATCCCGTTCATTGGTTTTTATTAAAATCAAATCAAAATCACCCTGATGAAAGCGCTCAACCAAACGAAGTGTCAAGTCACACTCTACATTCAACATGACCCGTGGGTGAAGTCTTGAAAATTCCACCAAAACATCCGAAAGCATCATGGCGGCAAAGTCTTCAGGGAGGCCAAAGCGAAGTTCACCTTGAAGCTCGGGCGCTTTGAAGCGATCGAGCGATTCCCGGTGAAGTTCATAAATGCGTTTGGCGTAACCTAAAAAAAGTTCGCCATCCGGGGTTAATGAAAGTTCACGGCCGCGAGTAATGAGTTGCTTTTCGACCAATTGTTCAAGCTTGGCAATTTGTTGGCTAATAGCTGATTGGGTACGACCAACACGCAGGGCGGCTTTAGTAAAACTCTGTGTTTCTGCCACAGCAAGAAAGCATTGTAAGGTAACTGTATCCAGAGACATTAGAATTCCTAATGGGTAAAATAAATATTTTTAACTTTACTTATATCAGTATATCTAATATTTTTCATTTTAACAAAAGAAATTCTAATGGTGTAGGAATGATTCTGTTCTTTTTAACTGTCCTGTTCAGTTGCCCTCTGATGGCCCTTGGCCTTCACCGGGTCTTTTTGACGCGTCCCCAAGTCAGTGCGCAATATGCGGGGTATTTGATGGGAGTAGGGTTTTTAGCCGGCATCGCGTTGTTATATTATTTATCCCGGTTTCAGCAGCCTTTGCTCTGGTTTTGGCTAAATATCGATACTTTAAATGCCTTGTTAGGCAGTTTGGTGTTATTCATCAGTTTTGCCGTGCATCGTTTTTCATTCCGGTATATGCAAGGAGACCGGCTTTACAGACGGTTTTTTATTTTGTTGTCATCCTTAACATTAAGCTTGCTTTTGATGGTTTTTGCAGACCATGTCGTCTTGTTTTGGGTATTCTGGTCGTTTGCCAATGGGCTGTTGGTGCTGTTGATGGTGCATAAAAAGGAATGGCCTGCGGCAAAAAATGCCGGGATGCTGGCGTTTTACACGCTGGCAGCCGGCGCCTTAGCCTTACTCCTGGCTTTTGTATTTTTTCACTTGTGCGGTTTAAAGGGCTCTATTCAGGCCATAACGGCAGCACCTCCATCACCCAAGGCGGGTATGATGTCTGTGTCAATCGGCCTTCTTTTTGTTGCCGCGCTGACTCAATCGGCTTTATTCCCGTTTCATCGCTGGCTTCTCAGCTCTTTGAATTCCCCAACGCCTGTTTCTGCATTCATGCACGCAGGCCTTATCAATGGGGGTGGAATTCTTGTGGTTAAATTTGCGCCACTTATATTGGCCTACCCTCGATTATTAACGGGTTTATTTGTGCTCGGTGCATTGTCAGCGCTGCTGGGCACGATCTTTAAACTGATGCAGCATGACATTAAGAAAATGCTGGCCTGCTCAACCATGGCCCAAATGGGCTTTATGATGATGCAATGCGGGCTGGGGCTTTTTGCCGCAGCGATTGCCCACCTCTGCTGGCATGGTTTATTTAAAGCTTATCTATTTTTAGGTTCAGGGTCCGTGATTGCACAAAATCAATCCACAAACAAGGCGTTAAAGCCCTCTTTTATTTCCCTCGTGGTTTCGGTTATCGGCGGGTTCACCGCGGTTTACACGTTTGACCTGATGACCAGCCAATCCTTGTCGTTGATGCAAGCGCCAGCTTTCGTGTTGTTTTTTGCATTCATTGCTGGCGTCCAGTTCATGCTGTCCTGGACCAGCCCTTATCGAAGCTGGGTAAGCCTGGTTACCGGATTATTCGCTACAGCATTGGCCGGGATTTTATATGGACTCAGCATTCGTGGTATCGAACAGTTGCTGCCTCAGGTGATGGCATCGCCATCACGGCCGCTGTCGTCGTTGCACTGGGCAATCATGATCCTGTTTGGGATCTTGTGGATTGGATTTAATTGGCGCGTCTCTGAGAAGTGGCTTGCAACAAAGTTTGGGGGTTGGCTTTACATGACACTGTTCAATGCAAGTCAGCCTTCTGCAAAGACGGTTACTGCCTTACGGACGGATTATCGCTACTAAGCGCATTGAGGAGTAAAGATGACTAGAGCAAAAATGACTTCGGAAAAACAGGTGGAATGGGGCTATAGAGACAGGGTTCTTCCTTATCGGGTAAGACATAGATCACTTGACATTCCTGCGCTGATTACAAGGGCTGCCGAAGTGTTGGCACCGGTGTGGCCACTTGAAACATTTATTGCCTGTAACCCCCTGCAGGGGTATGAATTGCTTGATTTTAAAGAGGCGATTGCAAAAAGACAAAGGCAATGCCCAAAGGCAACCGCTTCACTTTTGGCCGTAAACCAGCAGATGATCAAATGGTGCGCCGGCTTTTTTGATGAGGGGCAAAGCCGCATTACCATGCCGAACCGGCAGGCGGGTTTTTATCGGGCTTTTTTAAAGTTAGCCCCATTTGATAAATTGCTTCACCGCAATAAAAGAGAAGCAAAGGATTTTTTACGGAAATTGCCAGACCAAGCGGAGGGGGCCATTATCCATTGCCTGTCAATGCTCGGGGTTCTGCCCGGTCAAGAAGAGGCTTTTTGTGCACAGGCATTGCTTGCTTTGCCGGGATGGGGTGGGTTTGTAAAATGGCATGCCGAGTGGTGCGTCGACCCTGCACAGGAAAAACCGGTAACCTTGATTGATTTTCTTGCTGTTCGTCTGGTACTGACCTGTTTGCTGTCGCCTTCAGCGGCTAAAGAACAACAGCCTATCCATAACCAGGCTGCGACGAAAGCCCTTGTTGAGCAATTGGAGGTCAATGAAAGGGCCTATAGCCAGGCACTGCTTGGTCGGCTTTTGCCGGAATTAAAAACCACCGCCGTTAAAAGGGCGAGAAAAAACGCGCAATTGGTGTTTTGTATTGATGTCCGCTCAGAGCCTTTTCGTCGCGCCATTGAGGCACTGGGAGACTACGAAACATTTGGGTTTGCAGGTTTTTTTGGGATTCCAGTCCGTGTCCGTACAGGGGATACGGGCAAGGCCAAAGCCTGTTGTCCCGTATTGATTAAGCCCCGTTTCACAATCAAAGAAACACCAATCCCTGCGGATAGAGCCCTGTTTGCCCGCTCCCAGCGAGGGAACGCATTCATTCAGCGATTAAAGGGACTCTACACTCAGATCAAACATAATGTATCATCTCCTTTTGCTTTGGCTGAGTGTTTAGGCCCCTGGTGTGGCGTCAGCCTGGCGTTTAAATCATTGTCGCCGCGGTTGACTGAACGAGCTGTGCAATCAATCAAACAGGGGTTTGCTCCCTCTTTGCCAACCCGGGTAGCCTATGAATGGAACGAAACTGATTTACAACAGGGTTTGTCCATTAAAGAACAGGTGGACTATGCCGAGACGGCCTTGCGCCTCATGGGATTGACGTCTGATTTTGCGAGGCTGGTTATTCTCTGCGGCCATGGGGGAGCGGCCAAAAATAACCCTTATGCCTCTGCGCTGGATTGTGGCGCCTGCGGCGGTAATCAGGGCGGCCTTAATGCACAATTATTGGCATCCATTCTCAATCAACCCAGGGTTCGGTGGGGGCTTGAAGAGCGCGGCATTCACATCCCCCTCGATACAATCGTCTACGGCGCACTTCATAATACCACCACCGATGCTGTTGAGATTGATCTTAAGGCTTGCCCTGCCCCCATTTATCCAGCGCTTTTAAAGCAGCTTCAAGGCGATTTAAGGGAGGCGCAACTTAAAACAAATCAGGAACGCGGGCTGACCTTACAGAGTAAAAAGCCTGCTCAGGATGCCATTCGCAGGAGTCTCGATTGGTCTGAAACCCGTCCTGAATGGGGATTGGCGCGAAACGCTGCGTTTATTGCCGCACCGCGCGATCTAACCAGGAATATGTCACTCGAGGGGCGCTGTTTTCTGCATTCCTATCATTGGCAGGACGATGAGGGAGGGGACTTGCTGGAGACGATTCTAACCGCTCCCCTGGTGGTGGCTGAGTGGATTAACACCCAGTACTTATTTTCGACGATTGATCATCTGGCTTTCGGAAGCGGCAGCAAAATCACGCACAACGTTGTAGGACGTGTGGGGGTTATGCAGGGTAATGGCAGCGATTTAATGCATGGCCTTCCGCTGCAATCTGTTATGCTGAGTGATGAACAACCCTATCATCAACCCCAGCGTTTACTCGCAGTAGTTTATGCGCCCAGAGAACGGGTCTTGGCCATTATTGCAAAGCATGAGCAGTTAAAACATCTGTTCTTCAATCAATGGGTTCATCTGATCGTTATTGATCCAGCCAACCAATTGCCTTATCAGCTCAATGCCCAGGGTCAATGGCTTTTATGGAATGACACTCAAGGGGAGAAAAGGGATGCTTTATGATCATCAAACGGTGCTTCTCGCTTCCATGCATGGAAAAGAACAGGCCATTGCCAGGCCATTTTTAGACAGGTTGTGCTGTACTCTGGCGGTTCATGATTTTAATACGGATCAATTTGGTACCTTCACGGGTGAGGTTGAACGCCGCTTAAGCCCTTATGAAACATGCCGGCTTAAGGCTGAGACAGCGGCAGACCAACATGGCTATCGCTTGTCGGTTGCCAGCGAAGGAAGCTTCGGACCGCATCCCGCCATTCCTTTTGTCGCCAGCACCCAAGAGTGGATGGTATTTGTGGATAGAGACCAGGGTTGGGTCATTGCAGAACAGTTAATCAGTCAAAAAACCAACTATGCCATGATAACCATCGACAAAACAACCGATATCATGGCCTTTCTTAACCGGGCAGCGTTTCCTTCTCATGCCTTGACGTTGCAAACCGGTTCGGATAAACGTGTGCTGGCTAAAGGCATTCAGGATTTAGCCTCTTTAAAGGGATGGATGGCGCATGGATTTAAAAGCGAAGAAACCTTGCTTTTAGGAACGGATATGAGGGCGATGATGAATCCTACCCGGATGACCTTATTGGGGGAGCTGGCGGATAAACTGACCCGACGGATTGCAACGTTATGCCCGAAGTGCCAGGCTCCCGGTTTTGGTTTCAAAACAACACAGGGGCATTTGCCTTGCCGCCTCTGTGAGGCACCCACCTCCTTTTATAAAGAAGAAGTCTTAGCCTGTGTCCAGTGTAGTTATCAGGAGTTTAAAGAACGAAGGGATGGTCTGCTAAAGGCCGAACCGACTTATTGTGATGATTGCAATCCGTAAAAATGAAGAACAGGGTTTAATTATTTTTATCGTGTTGGGTAATCAATCCGTCCTGATCGGAGGCGATCAGGACGGGAATTTTATAGCTTATTCTTTTGATTCAGGATCTTTCATGACTATCTCGGTATGCTCAGAAGTACCGTGCATGGCCTGTTTTAATGACTGCATATAGCCCGCCATGAAGCAGACTTCGGCGGTTAAGTACAAAGGCGCGACCAGAGCCTGATAGAAGTTATCGATTAAAGCCGGGCGGCGGCCTTCAATGAAATGACCAGCCAATTGCAACAGCCAACCCAACACGAACAGAACGACAAACGTCCAGAACGCGCCGCTGGTGAGTCCGGCAGAGGTTATGAGGTCGGCAATCCAGAGTAGAATGACAAGAACCGGCAGAATAAGCAGCCCCAGACGCCAGTGAAGGCGCATGTAGTAAATCCACAGCAGCAAGGTGGCGATGTCGGCGAAACTGATATTCAACACGTTCGGGGGAATGACAAGTCTTACGAACCCAAGCAGGATCATCAGTGACAGAATGATGAGTGGAACACCAATGATATGGGTATAAAAAGTGGCCGTTTTTTGGTGATATTGCGCATAAAAACGGGCTTGTTCTATAAAGGTTTTCATCCTGAAGTCCTTGCTTTCTTTTCTTAAAAAGTTAGCACACCCTGTTTAAAAGCTCCACTTTTGTATTAAAGTCTTGCCCAGCGAAAACAACTGGTTACATGATCATTGACCATGCCCACGGCCTGCATAAAGGCATAGCAGGTGGTTGGTCCCATGAAAGCAAAGCCGTCTTTCTTGAGTTGTTTGGCCATGCGGGTTGATTCATCAGTGACCGCTGGGATTTGACTTAGGTCATTCCACTGATTTTTTTTCACGACGCCGTCGCTAAATTGCCAAAAATAATCCACGGCATTTTCCCGGCCAGCGATGCGTAGAAAAGCCTGAGCATTGGTGCGTACGGATCGTACCTTTAAACGGTTACGGATGATGTCAGGATTTAAAAGCATGGCTGCAAGATCATCATCAGACGCCTGGGCTAAATGCTCAGGTGAGAATTGCATAAAAGCCTGTCTCATGGCTTCGCGTTTTCTCAAGACGGTAATCCAGCTCAATCCGGCCTGCATGCTTTCCAATACGAGCATTTCAAAGAGTTTGCCGGGATTCCTGACCGGAACGCCCCATTCCTCATCATGATAAGCGGTGTATAAGGGATCCTGTTTACACCACCCGCAGCGTGTGACCACAATAGACTCCAATGAGCATGGGTTTCCCCATGCCTGGTTTTGGCTTACTTGTGTAAGAATTTTCTGAGTTGGTGAATGGATGTTATATCAGCCTGGCGAATGGCAATCGCTTGAATATCGCTGCCAGAGTCTAAGTCATACATACACACGGTAAAACCTTCCCCATCATCTTCGGGTGTGGGATGGCCGGATAAGGTATACAGCAAGGCATTGCCTTCCTGCAAGGCTTCGTCTTCATCAGCCCCAGGTACAGGAGCCATCGCAAAAATCCAGGTATTATTGGTGTTGTATTGGCTCATGTGGTAAGTCAGGAACGTATCGGATGTGATCATCATGGCCATGTCCAATCCTTCACTCTTGATGGCGCCGGTATCTGGGCAAGATGATGCGTTTGGACTGGCCGCATAGGTGGCGCCGGCCAAAAATAACGCGCTCGCAAAGGCAGCAAGTTTGGCTGTAAACTTCATGTAAAATTCTCCTTTAGGTTGCAAAATGCCGGGTCAGCGTAGCAAGGGGCGGGAGAAGATGCAAGACATCAGGGCATAAATATTTTTATGCCTTGTCAAAGGCAAAGCGTGCAAAAACAAAGAGCACATTGCCAATATTGGTGCCGCCTGGAACATAGGCTGCAGACAATGACGCTTGCTTGTAGGTCAAGCTTATCCAGGGGGCGGCCCCGGGGAATGGGTAGCCATCAAAAATATCCGGACGCATGGTGACCAGCACGGAATAGCCGCCGCCAACGCGGGTGTTGGGTGACAGTTGCAGGGTTTTTAAAAAGGCATAACCCGCTACCGGCTGCACATGTTTGTGGGAGTCTAGGAAGGCCATGGCGTAGAGGCCGTGCCAATCCCCGTCTTCATCGTAAAATCCTTTGCCCATGCCTGCGCCCCAGGCGTTTTCATTGTAATGGGTGGTGCGCAGTTTTTCTTCGGTATACATAAAACGGTTATGCCAGGCGTAAAAGGGCAGGTAAGCCTCGTTATTTCCCTCATACCAGATTTGATGAAGCCTTAAACACATTTTTTTTAGCAACCAGGGCTTTCTGGCACAGGGGCTAAGTTCATCAGCATAAGCCGGTTGCCACATCAATAGGAAAGATAAGACAAAAATGAGTGATTGTTTGTTCATTAATTTTTGCGCTTCCGTATTTATATAACAACTCACGAAGGCCAGATGTTGGATCACTTATTGCTTTCAACATTAAAACGGCACAAAGAGCATACTATCATGGACTTGTTTCGCAAAAAAGCCATACATGACTCAGTCAATGGCGCGCCCCGTCTGGCCCAGTGCCTGACGGCTTTTGACCTGATGTTCCTCGGTGTCGGAGCGATTATCGGTGCGGGTATTTTTGTGTTGACAGGCATTGTAGCGGCAACCCATGCCGGGCCTGCGATTATTCTCTCTTATGTGATGGCCGGGTTTGCCTGTGCCTTTTCAGCCCTGTCCTATGCTGAGCTTGCGGCTTCAATTGGCGGCTGCGGCAGTGCGTACGGGTATGCTTATGCCGGTTTTGGTGAATTAATTGCCTGGATTGTGGGATGGGATCTTATTCTTGAATACTCCATTTCGGTTTCTGCTGTTTCGGTTGGTTTCAGCGGATATTTTAATGACATGCTTAAAATCGTGAAACTGGATTTGCCGCCATACCTTCTGCATGGTCCGCTCAATGATGGCTGGCTCAATGTATTTGCTTTGGGCATTATTCTGTTTTTGACCGCCTTGCTTATTCTCGGCGTTAAATCAAGCTCGCGCACCAATAACGTCATGGTGCTGATTAAACTCACGGTTATTCTGTTGTTCATCATCATTGCCGCCATGAATGTGAATCCAGCCAACTGGTCGCCCTTTATGCCTTTTGGCTGGACTGGCGTGATGAGCGGCGCTGCCTTAATCTTTTTTGCCTACATTGGTTTTGATGCGGTGTCGACGGCGGCGGAAGAAGCGATTAATCCGCAGCGTGATCTGCCGCGCGGTATCCTGGGCTCATTGATTATCTGCACGGTTATTTACATGATTGTGGCCGCCCTGCTGACCGGCATTGCTCACTACAGCACCCTGAATGTGTCATCGCCAATCAGTCATGCGCTGATCATGCTGAATTACAAAGTCGCGGCCGGTTTTATTGGTGTGGGGGCAATCGCCGGCTTAACGACAGTCATGCTGGTGTTGTTCTATGGATTAACCCGGGTGTTTTTTGCCATGGCGCGAGATGGGCTTTTGCCGCAATATTTTGCCCAAACACATCCCCTCACCAAAACACCGGTCCGCATTGTGTTGTTGTGCGGTATTGTCATGGCCTTGATTTCTGCCTTAATTCCCATTTCTGATTTGGCGGAACTGGTGAATATCGGCACCTTGTTTGCGTTTGCCATTGTTTGCCTGGGTCTTATTATTCTGCGCTATACTCATCCTGAGATGCCGAGGCCGTTTAAGACGCCCTGGATGCCGGTTATCCCCATTCTTGGCATCGTGAGTTGCGCTTATCTCATGATCAACCTTCCCTGGGTAACACAGCTGCGGTTCTTCATCTGGATGCTGGTGGGGATCGTGATTTATTTTAGCTACAGTCGATTCGCCAGCCGTCTAAATCGCATTGAGCAGGGCCAACAGCCAGGAGTTACGTTTGAATGAGGAAAAATTAAAACCAGGCAGCAGAAAACGTTCGATTTCCCACCTGCTTAAGAAAATTGCACAGGCGCATGCAAAGGAAAGCCGCCTTCAGTTTGGGGAGTTGGTCAGGGAATTGGGTGATCAGGCCTTCGGGTTGATTATGATTTTGTTTGCCTTGCCAAGTGCCTTGCCTGTTTCTGCCATTCCGGGTATTTCATTTATTTTTGGTTTGCCCATTCTGTTTATTGCCATTCATTTATTGATTGGCCGCCGCAGCCTGTGGTTGCCGAAACAATTAGCCGCTCGCAGCATCGAACGCGGTACTTTACTCGATGTGGTGACTAAAACGCGGCCTTATTTAATGTATGTGGAACGGTTGCTTAGGCCGCGGCTGACTTTTTTTTCTACGCCGCTCATGGAAAGAGTGCATGGGGCTGTCCTGCTTTTGTTAAGCATTTTATTATTGCTGCCTATTCCGTTCAGCAATTTTATTTTTGCTGCGCTTATTATCCTGTTTGGTTTGGGTATTGCTGAGCGAGACGGGCTTTTTTTAGTATTAGCCTACGCCGGTACAATGGTGTATGCCCTGGTGCTCATTGGCTTGACGCGGGAAGTGATTCATTATTTTACTGGATAGTCAGCATGATGCCGGCGGCGACAAGGCCTGCAGCAGGTATGGTCAGTAACCAGGCCAAAAAAATGCGTCTTAGAACCGGCCAATGCGTAAGACTTGGCCCATTGACAAAACCGACACCGGCGATAGCCCCCGTAACTGTGTGCGTCGTAGAAACCGGGACACCCAGTTCTGTCGCGGCAAAAATCATGGCAGCAGCCCCGGTTTCAGCGGCGCAGCCGCGAAGGGGCGTGAGTTCAGTTATTTTTTTCCCCATGGTGTGAACAATGCGCCATCCCCCCGCCAATGTGCCCAGGGCGATGACCGTATGGCAGGAAACCACCACCCAGAAAGGCACATGGAAGTCGCCGTTAAGCCAGGAGGCAGAATAAAGGAGAACGGCAATAATCCCCATGGTTTTTTGGGCATCATTGCCTCCATGAGTCAAGCTGAGCAAAGCCGACGAAGCGAGTTGGAAACCTTTAAACAGGTGCTCCATGCGTGCTTTGTCATGGCGTTTGGCGAAACGCGTCAGGGTCATTGTTAACCAATAACCAATTAGCATGCCAACCAGGGGTGAGATAAAAATGCCCGCTATGACTTTGACAAAACCGGCCAGGATAAGAGTTGAAAAACCCGCTTTGGCTACCGCGGCCCCGGCTAAACCGCCAATCAAGGCATGGGAGGAGCTGGAAGGCAACCCATAATACCAGGTGGCTAAATTCCAGAAAATGGCCCCGATTAAGGCCGCGAAAATCAATGCCGGATTCACTACATCGGGGTTCACCAAACCGCTGCCTATGGTTTTGGCCACAGACAGGCTGAAAACTAAAAAGGCAATGAAATTAAAAAACGCAGCCCAAAGCACGGCCTTTTTCGGTGTTAGGACGCCGGTCGTGACGATGGTGGCAATGGAGTTGGCGGCATCGTGGAAGCCATTGATAAAATCAAAAATAAAGGCCACGGCAATCACAAGAAGGATAAATAATGTGCCGCTGTCCATAGGTCATCCTTATTCTTTATCGACCGTATCCTCAAATTCATTTTTGCGAGGAACGATACGGATCTGGGTAATGCGCGCACCCTGGATGTTCTCTATAGTAGCGGAAAAATCAGTAAATTGAACCGTCTGCCCTTCTTTGGGGAGTGAGCCGAGCTTGTATAAAATCAAACCGGCGATGGTGGATACTTCCTCCTCTTCCTCATTGTTGAGCAGGATTTCAATATCCAAAGCCCGCTCAAGCGCGTAAAGAGGGCAATCGCCTTTCACGGTTAATGAGCCGTCGCCATGTTTAATCCAGGCATCCTGGGTTTTGTGAAATTCATCTTTAATTACTCCGATAACCAAATGCAACAGATTATCAAGGGTAATAAAGCCGATGATATTTTTCTGGCGGCCATAGACGAGCGCAAAATGGGGAATTTCACGCTGAAACTGCCTTAGCAATGCCAGAGCGGGCAGGCGATAGGACACTTTGGGAATGGGGCGAATGACATCCTGTATGGGCAGGGTGTCTTCACTCTGATGTTCTTCAAGCAGCATCTGGATGTCTTTAACATGCAACAGCCCAATGATCTGCTTTTTTTTGCGATCATACACAGGGTAGCGGCTAAAGCGGGTGCGGGTAATGGTTTCAACCAGTTGGCGTTTGCTGATGGGGGTATGAATCATGACGATATCATCGGAAGAACGCATGACATCCATCGCCTGCAAATCCGCCAATTCAAGGGTATGGGCAAGAATGCTGCTGGCTTGCGGGGTTAATTCGCCATGAATCTGGCTTGAGCGCAGGATTAATTTGATTTCATCATTGGAGTAGGCCTGCTCGCTGGGATGAATGACATCGAGATCCAGTAATTTCAATAAAAAATTGGAGCAGGAATTAAGCACCCAGATGATGGGGTACATCAGCCAGTAAAAGCCATAAAGCGGAACGGCAGTCCACAGGGAAATTTGTTCGCTTTGACGGATGGCCAGTGATTTGGGCATGAGCTCGCCAACCACGATATGCAGAAAGGAAATCAGGGAGAAGGCAAAGATAAAGCTGATGAATTCGATAACAGTGCTGCTCATAAACCCCATGGCGTGCAATAAGGGGGTCAAAAGCCTCGAAAAAGCGGGTTCTCCTATCCAGCCCAAGCCCAGCGAGGCCAGCGTAATGCCTAATTGGCAGGCGGAAAGGTAGGCATCCAGCTGCTCATGGACTTTCGCGAGTATGCTGCCGCGGATGGGGTATTCATCCACCAATGCCGCGACGCGGGTATTGCGCAATTTGACCATGCCGAATTCTGCTGCCACGAAAAAACCGTTCAGCAGCACCAGTGCCAGCCCGACAAGAATCAGAAACAGGTTAAAAAGACTCACAGGTGATAACTCGTTTTAGTCATTAATTTGGATACAGCCGTCATCATGGCCTGAATGGGGAAGGGCAATGCGGCAGCGCCTGCCGCCTGGGCCATTTCCGCATGATGGCGCTCTTCCTCGTGCATCTTGGTGAGTATGGCTTTGGATTTTAAATCAGTGGCCGGTAATTTATCGAGATGCTCACGCAAATGGGCGCCTACCTGACGTTCCGTTTCGGCGACAAAGCCTAAGCTCCACTTGTCCCCGGCAAGCCCTGCCAGCGCGCCGATGCACAGAGAGCCCATATACCACAAAGGATTGAGCAGGCTGGGCCTGCTGTTTAATTCCTCCAGGCGTTTTTCGCACCAGGCCAGATGATCCACTTCCTCGGCCGCGGCCTGCTCCATCTGCAAACGCACTTCGGTCAGGCGGGCGGTGAGTGCCTGACCCTGGTACAGGGCCTGGGCACAGACTTCGCCGGCATGATTAACCCGCATAAGGCCTGCCACATGCCGGGTTTCATGTTCGCTTAAGGGGACGGTATTGACGATCCCGTCATTGGGTATGGGGCGGCTGCACACCCGATGCTCTGGCGGACAGAGCGTTCTGAGAGCGGTATCTACATGGTTTAGCAGCCTGTCGATGAGATTGTGGGCCATAGGCGTCATTTCATTTAAAAGAATAGGGTAATGGTAGCCTGATTAGCCGGGAGTTTGAAGCAGAATTGCACATTTCTGACTATGCTTTGAATAAGTTTTATTAAAAGACAATCATCATGGCTGGTTTGAATAAAGAGTCGTTGAAGGAGTGGAAAAAGAGCCATCAGAGCAGCCGCCCGGAAAATCAGGATTTGGTGAAGGGGCCGCCCAGGGACATTGACACACGTGACGAACGGGTGGGTGAATACAATTCCTTGGCCGATGGTGATTTTGAAACCTTTCATCCTGATCCTGATTCTGATTCTGATTAGGATTTTCCCCATCTCTTTTTTTATTCCTTTGATTATTGGCAAAATTTCCAAACATTATCTATAAATTAGTAAGCTGAAACCACTTTAATAAGGTCATATCATGGAGATGAAAAAGAGCCTTTTAGCTGTTTCGTTTGCCGCGCTAATGAGCAATTATCCTGTTTTTGCAACCACAGCTGAAGGAGAGGAAGCCTATAATCAGCAACGTTACGACAAAGCGTACATGCTTCTTTCCGAGGAAGCGGCAAAAGGTGATGCCAAAGCCCAATACCTGCTTGGCTCCATGTATTATCATGCCCAGGGTGTTCCCTACAGTGCTGAAAAAACGGAACAATGGCTGCTGGCCTCGGCCAATCAGGGCAATGTCGATGCCCAGGTTTTGTTAGCTGATTTTTATTGGTACCAAAAAACACCCGAAGGTTATACCAAAGCCTTAAACTGGTATGAAAAAGCAGCTGCTCAAGGCAGCTCAAATGCCGAATACGCCATCGGTTACATGTACAATTTTGGCGCTGGCGTGGCACAAAATTATGATACGGCCATGATGTGGTATCAAAAAGCGGCGGCCAAAGGCAATGCGGATGCGATGATGTCTATTGGGTATATGTACGACATGGGGACTGGGGTGAGCAAGAGCATCCCTGAGGCGGTCAAATGGTATACCAAGGCCGCTGATTTAGGTAACACCAGCGCCCAATTCAACCTCGGTACCATTTATGAGTACGGTGACGGTGTACCAAAAGACATGAATAAAGCCTTTGAGTATTTAAGCAAAGCAGCTGAGAAAGGCCATGCGAAATCGCAACTGGAACTGGGTAATATTTACGACACGGGTAAATATGGCGGCGTCGATTTGAAAAAAGCGGCTTATTGGTATCAAAAGAGCGCGGATCAGGGCAATGCCACCGCCCAATACGACATTGGCGACATGTATTTTTATGGCGATGGAGTTGAGAAAAATTTAGCCACAGCGGTGGACTGGATTGCCAAGGCCGCACGTCAGGGTTATGGCCGCGCCCAAAACCGTTTGGGTGTGTTTTACCGTGATGGAATTGGTGTGGCGGCTGATCCAGTCGAGGCTTATGCCTGGTTTAGCGCAGCCGTCAATAACAAGTTTACTGACGCCACTAAAAACCGCGACGATCTGGAAAAAAACTTAACGCCTGAGCAGTTGCAGAAGGCTAAAGATCTGGCCAAAACCTATTCAGAAGAGTATGCGCCTAAACAGCAGTAATGACTAACCTGTCCGGAAACAGTCAGATGCACCCTGTTTCCGGATTGTTCTAAAACGCTTATAAATTACCCCCTCTCTTATTTTACATTCTTGATTTTTTAGGCTATTTTAGGCCTGAAAAAATTCGCAAGACGGGTTTTTTCATGTTGTAGTTTTCCCGAAGATTGATTGATTAAAAGGAAGCAACATTCATGAAATATCCTCTATTGTGTTTAATCCCATTCATGGCCCTGACACCGGCCATTGCCGCCCAACCGATTCAGATTACCGCAGCACAACCCACTGCCTGCATCACGTCCCAATTCAGTACCACAGGAAACCAGCATTGGAAAACGGTCAATTTAAAATTGACCAATCAGTGCAATCAGGCGGTTGATTTTCAGAATTCGACCATCACCTTTAAAAGTACGACGCCGCTGACGACTACGTTTTGGGGCGAATTTTCACCCTTGTCTTACCCCGATAATGCCCTGAATATTAATTCCCAGCCTCAGACAGACGGGAAATTTCTGGCCACATTGACCTTGCATTTCCCCACGTATCCCGGGGCCAATTCCACCTTGCCGCCAGGAAGCGCCTTCCAAATTACCTATGGCGTTAGCAGTGACAACCATGTCGAAGGCAGCGTCAATGTATACACTGGAACTGTGGTGGAGTCCGGAACGCTGATTTTAAATAATGCTTCAACCAAACCAGCGAATGTGTCAGCGAACTATGCCTTGGTTCACTTGTCCATGAATGGTCAGATAGTCAATAGCATTCAATTGCCTTGGTCTTCTCCAAAAACCTTATCGGGATTGGCGGTCGGCAATTATTCACTGGCTGCGGAAACCATCACTGCCAGCAATGGCGACGTTTATCAGGGCAGTGTGGTTCCCAGCACGCTGACCGTGGCAGCGAATCAGACAGTCCATGCGTCGGTTAGTTACACCCAGCTACAGCCCAAGGGGAAACTGGCTATTCAGCTGCAGGCTTTGCCGGCCGAATTATCCGGTTACAGCGGCAATCCGCTTGTCCTGATTACGCAAAGCCAAACCGGGCAATCGGTGACGCAAGGAGTCAGTTGGAATGCGTCCACCACCGTTTTAAACCTTCGAGAGGAAGCGGTTTATACCTTCTCTACCGCGTTGATTGAATACAATGGCTATCGCTGTACGCCGGGTTTCCAGCCAGCAACCCTTACCGCCAGCGCCTCAACAACGCCAGTGACCCAGTTGACCTATCAGTGCCTTCAGGTTGCAGAAGATTCCGTCACGATGAATGTCAGCGGCGCACCGGCCAGCTTAACCGCATTAACCATTCATCTAACGCCTAATAATGGGTCTGAGGTTTTGTCAACCGCCATTGACTTAAATAATGGCAGCGGTTCGTTGACCATGACCTTAACGGACGGTGTTATTTATACCCTTTCCGCGGATGCCGTGCCCGGTTATATCATCCACTTTTCACCGCAACCCTTGACGGCCACGCCCCAGGCGGTTGAAACCATCACCCTGACCCCGATTAATACCAGCACCCCGGTTGGCGCCAATGGTCAGCTCACGGTTTGTGGCACTAAGCTGTGTAACGAGCACGGCACACCCATTCAACTAAAGGGTATGAGTACGCATGGTTTGCAGTGGTATGCAAACTGCATTACGCCAGCATCGTTAAACTACCTGACCGATCAGATGGAAGCGAATGTGGTCAGGGTTTCCCTGTATGTCCAGGAAGGGGGATACGAAACCAACCCGACCCAATTCACCAATCTGGTCAGCCATCTCATTGATGAAGCCTATGAACGTGGAATCTATGTGATTGTGGATTGGCACATCTTAAACCCGGGTGATCCAAATTATAACCTGGCCCGCGCAAAGACATTCTTTACGGCCATTGCCACCGCCCATAAAGATAAAAATAATATCCTTTATGAAATTGCCAATGAACCCAATGGCGTGAGCTGGAGTACAATTAGAAGCTATGCCAATGAAATTATTCCGGTTATTCGCGCAATTGACGCGAAAGCGCCTATCTTGGTCGGCACACGCGCATGGAGTTCTTTAGGGGTATCGGAAGGGGGTTCGTATCAGGAAATAGTCAATAATCCAGTGCAATTCCCCAATATCATGTATGTCTTCCATTTCTATGCGGCGTCGCATCGCGATAATTACCTGGCGGCACTCGACAATGCGTCACAGGTATTACCGATTTTCGTAACGGAGTTTGGTACGCAAACCTTCAGCGGCGATGGCGACAATGATTTTGACATGGCTGATCGCTACATGGCGTTGATGACTGCTAAAAAAATTGGCTGGACGAACTGGAATTATTCTGATGATTTTCGTTCCGGAGCCATTTGGAAAACCAACACTTGCGCCAGTGGCGCCTGGGTTGACAGTAACTTAAAACCCGCTGGCCTCTACATTAAAGAGCAGATTCAGACGCCGTAGTATTCACGTGCGATGCCGGGCTTGGTCTGCCGGCATCACCACCCCTGAAATCTATAAAAATTAACCAATAAGGTCAAAAATACAACAAATAGATTTAAATCTTGACTATAGTTTAAACATGGGGTTATCACGGACGGTGACTTATGTTTGACCTACTTCCTGTCGAAGGCGGCTTGCTTAGCCAAAAACGAAAACAGATTGTTCTTCTGAATGATATTCTGAAGAAAATGAATCACACCCAAAAAAGCGATCCGGAGCGATTACCGTATTATTATGGCAAGCTTGAGGCTTTGCATCGCAAGATCATGGGCAAAGGGGAAGCCGACCACGTGATTAAACAGTGGTTTCTCACGCATCCTCTGTATAAAACCCAGCAGCAGATTATTGAATTGGTGAAGCATCGTCAACTCGAAAAAAAGGTTAAAAAACTGGTCAAACAGTTGGATCTCGACAATTTATACAGTAAATACACCAATAAAGACAGTTTCAAACGCCTGGTGCAAGATAGGCTGATGGCACTTGATACAAGTTATAAAGTGACGTCCTTAGGCGGCGGCAATAACCCTATTCTGCGGATAACGCTTAATAAGGATCAGCAGTTTATCATGCGGTTTGTCAGGGTCGACAGTCAGGATGAAGACCGTGGAGTTTCACCAAAACAGGCCCGGGAACAAGCCAGCGGCATGCCAGAGGTTCCTCAGCCCTTTCTTATGCATTTTGTCGCAAGCGACTTTCAAGAAAAGACATACATTGAATTTGGCCATTACTATCCCCAGGGCAGCATTGACGAACTGTTCAAACAGCTAAACGCCCACAAGAAAGATTCTCCCGACAAGGAGACCATGGTGTTGCTTTATGCGCGCAAATTTCTTGAATTCTATCTGGATTTAAATAGACGAGGTGTCTGGTATACCGATCTTAAGCCCAGCAATATCCTTCTCGATAGCCAGGGCGGTATCGTGATAAGCGACATCAAAGGGTTGTTGCCGTCCCATGAATCCAAAGTGGTTTCTTCCAAAACCAATACCTCGAAAGCCTATTACCAATCCTCCGTGTTTGAGGGTAAAGCCATCAATCTCGAACGCCTGCAGCGCCAAACACTGGCTAATACTCTTTATCAATTAACGACCGGTCAATTACCCGTCAGTATTAAGGGGCATTACATCGATTGGAAATACAAATACAATTTCAATCAGGATTGTTTCAAATCACCAGAAGGCGAATTAATCAAGTCCCTCATTCTTCAATTAAATATGTCAAGGCCCAAACCGCTGACGCATTATTTGACGCTGATTAATGATCACTTAAATCAGGAACAGTTACAGCCTCAGGAAGAGGAAGCTGCGCGCTTGCCTACCCGCGACAGGGACGATTCTCAGGCGTCAATTACGCTTTAGTGGGGTAACCGAGTTAAAAATCTGGCTGTAATGGGCATTGTCCGGGTGGTGATCATGGCGGGGGTTAAAGCAAACGGTATCAACTGCCAGATGTGTTATTTCTGATAACCTGAAATTACGCCATTGCGGAATGTGGCCGCTGGCGCTGCCATTGGATACCTGATAGGCATGCACCTGTTTTACGCCGTTTAACAGCCCATAATGATGAGGCTCTGCACAACGCCTATGCCTCTGGTAATGAAATATTAAACGCTGGTGATTGTTAATGGCTTCGTTGATTTTTTGTTCAACTTGATTCATGGCGCCGCCTCTCTGTTTATAACAAGTATAGATCGTGCCTTGTAAGTTCCGTCCGTTCCTTGCATGGGCAATGTGTGCCAAGATTGCATCTTTCTCGATTGCTTAGTAATCTGTAACCGTCTAATTGAAAGGAGTTATTATGCCTCAGGAAGCCAAGCAATCCATTGAAGATAAAACATTAAAGACTGGGCAGGTCTTTGTTGCTGCCAATCTTATTGTTCTACCCTTTTATTGTATCGACACGTCCTTTGGGCTGGCCGCGTCGGTTGTGCTGAACATGGTCTTGTTGAAGGCGTTCCATGATTTGGGGCAAAGCCGACGCCCGGGCTCCAATTTGCTGAATGCCGCCAATCGTTTTTTTTCACATGTGGCAGGCAGTAACAATAATGATTTAAATAACACGTTCCGAAATATCATCAATGGGGGTGCCGCAGTTTATGATCAAATGAGCCGCGCTTACAGTGACATGTCAGGCCGCTAAGTGCCGTGTTATTTGAGCCGAAGGTGGAAATCTTCGGCTTTATCGGTCGGCGAATAACCCTGGCGGTAAGCAAAGGATTCACAGACATGGGATATGATTAATAGAGGCGAATCCTTATTTTGCCGCGACAAAATCCAGGTGTGGGTCATGTCAGCAATTAATTGCTGACTGTAGGCGGCTGGGGATTGCCACAATCTGGCATGCCAGGCCCCTTTGGTATGAACAGTTATCTGGTTACCTTCTTGCTCGTGGCGCAGTAATTCACAATCAAAATGCTGATCAAAATAAATGAGCTTCCCAATCTGATGATCGGCAAAGCCTGCAATGCCTTTAAAATAAATATCGCTGCCGCGCAGACGGATTTCAAAACGTTCAATATCAATAATAGCCTCGAATGCGGTGATGGGTGCGCGTGACGCATTCAGGTGATTGAAGGTCTGGATAACAGCAAAGGCCTCTTCGGCCATGGTTTGGGTCATTATTGCTCCACAGGGTTAACGCTCCGGTAGCATTAACCCGTTTTTTTCTGCCGCTTCCAGGTATTTTAATAGCATCAACCTGAAATCGCTATTTAATTTATTGAGGCGTTGCTGAGTGGAAATAAAATCCCCCACATCGCCATTTAAGATCGCTCGGACAGAGGATGCTTCAATGTTTCTGAGAATAGAATCCATTTTCTTCATTTCATTCAACATGATAACTCTCCCATCAATCCGCAGGGATTCATTATGAGTATAGCTGATAATTAAGCCATTGATTGAAAAAGAGAATAGCGTGAACAGACTGGCCTTATGGTGCTCTGTAGGTCACGAACAGACTCACCTGCATCAAGAAAGCTGGTTATCCTGCCACTATTTGCTAAAAAACGCGTTTTAGGCTGCAATTAAGGTTAGTATAGATAAGTTTTTCGAAAGGATTATTCATAGGATGGCATGTAAGGGTTTGAAATGATGGATAATAAGCATTTGCTTGTCATTAATGCCGGCTCATCCAGTATTAAATTTGCAGTGTATGAAATGGCGGTTCCTTTGGAGAAATGCCTGTATGGCATGGTGGAAAACATAAAGCTTGAACCGACCCTTAAGCTGTTTGATAAAAGCAATCAATTAATCAGGCAAGCGGCGTTTGACCCGGGGTGCGAGTATCGATTTTTTTATGAATTGCTCTTTTCCTTATTGGCATCAGAGCAACTGCAGATTATGGCAGCTGGCCATCGTGTTGTTCATGGCGGGCGTGAATTTCATACGCCCTTACTGATTACCGATGAGATAGTCCAACAGTTAGAAGCGTTCATCCCCTTTGCCCCATTGCACCAACCTTATAATCTTGAGGCCATTACCCTCATTTCGCACGTGTATCCAGGTTTAAAACAAATCGCTTGTTTTGATACGGTATTTCATGCCACCCATCTTCCCATAGCAGACGCCTTCGGTATCCCAAAAAGTCTGTCAGAAGAAGGCGTGAAACGCTATGGTTTCCATGGTCTTTCCTATGAATCGATTATGCATAAATTACAGGCCTTGAGGATTGAAAGGCGCCAGGGCCGCATCATCATTGCCCATTTAGGGAATGGCGCCAGTATGTGTGCGATTAAAAATGGCAAATCCCTGGATAGTACGATGGGATTTACAGCCCTGGATGGTCTGGTGATGGGGACTCGATGCGGCAATTTGGATCCAGGCGTCATTCTCTATCTTTTACAGGCAAAAAAAATGTCGTACGCTGAAATTCAGGATTTACTGTACAGACAATCCGGCCTGCTGGGTGTTTCCGGTATTTCCTCCAATATGCAGCAATTGCTTGCGGACAAGCATCCATCCGCTCAAGAAGCCATCGATTTATTTGTTTTCCGAATACGTCGGGAGTTAGGCGCGCTGAGCGCTGTGGCGGTCTTGATATGCTGGTCTTCACAGGCGGGATTGGTGAACATGCCTGGCAAATTCGTGAAGCGGTTTGCCAGAACAATGAATGGCTTGGAATTAAAATCGATGTTTCGTTAAACCAAAGTAATCAGCAACGGATTCATGCTCATGATAGTTTAGTCGATATGTATGTCATTCCAACGGATGAAGAATGGGTCGTTGCCAATCATTGCTACACACTTATTAAAGGGGGGTAATATGGAGCGGTCGTTACTCGTGGGAAAAAAAGCTCTGGTGGTAGGAATCGCCAACGATCATTCTATTGCCTATGGTTGTGCGAAGATGCTGAAGGAAGCCGGCGCTGAACTCGCTATCACCTATCTAAATGAAAAAGCGAAACCCTTTGTAGATGACGTTGCAGACGCCCTGCAGCCTTCTATTTATGCACCTTGTGATGTGACCAATCCAGAGGATTTACCGGCTCTTTTTGCAGACATTGCCAGAACATGGGGGCAACTGGATATCGTCGTCCATTCCATCGCTTTTGCGCCTAAACAGGATTTGCAGGGGCCATTGGTTAATTCGTCAAAAGATGGTTTTTTATTAGCCATGGACATTTCCTGCCATTCGTTTATAAGGATGGCCAATCTTGCTAAGCCACTGATGAAACAGGGCGGATCGTTGTTTGCCATGTCTTTTTATGGCGCGGAAAAAGTGGTTAAACATTACAATTTAATGGGGCCGGTAAAAGCCGCCCTGGAAGCCTCGGTACGTTACATGGCCGTTGAGTTAGGTTCACACAATATTCGTGTGATAGCCCTTTCTCCGGGACCGCTTAAGACTCGGGCCGCCTCAGGGCTTGATCAATTTGAAAATTTATTGCAGCAGGCGCAAGAAAAGTCACCGCTTAATGCCCTGGCCGATATTCACGATGTGGGGGCCATGCTGGTTTTTCTCGCGAGTCACTATGCCAAAAACATAACGGGCGATACCATTTATATCGATAGCGGCTATCATATTATTGATTAGTCACCGGTTATTTTTTTGGTTTCTTCTGGGGTAATCCGGTATAAAATGCAGGCATGAGCCGTTCCAATCCAAGCTTGTTGCCATTTAAAATTTATTTTGACTGCTCAATTTTAAAACAAGGCATCAATTATGAGTCATGCCAGACAAGGCTTAGAATTTAAACCCCTTAAGCCCAGTGACTTAAAACGCATGTTTAATTGGTTTAAAGTGCCTGAGATCAATAAGTGGTACGCACAAGGAAAAGCATGGTCATTGGCTGATATCGAAGCCAAATACAAACCGCGCTTGATTGATCAGGAGAACATCCCCAGTTTTATTATTAATCTGGATTCTAAAAAAATTGGCTTTATTCAATATTACCTTCTTTCAAAAACTACGATGCCTGAAGGGCTAGGCTATGACGAAGCCATGCGGCTTAATGTGGATATGCGCGCCAGCGTTGGAATGGATTTGTTTATTGGTGAAGAATCGCTTATCGGGCTAGGACTAGGCAAAGTTATTATTCATGATTTTATCAAAAATATCATCCCGAAAAAGTACAAAACCATATTCATTGATCCCACAAAATCAAATATTCGAGCAGTAAAAGCCTATGAAAAAATTGGATTTAAAGAATGCCCATATCAAGGCAATGAGGAAATAGGTTTGATGCTTATTGAAAGAGACGATCTGGACATTAAAGTAGTCAATAACCCAAACCGCAGTCAATACAATAAATGTTTTACAGGGTGCATTATTTTGAGCAAAAATAAGCAAATTTTATTGCAAAAGCGCCCTGAATACTGGCACCCATATCCGGGATACATCACCACCTTTGGTGGTCGAATTGAAAAAGAGGAAACACCGAGTCAGGCAATAGTCAGAGAGCTATATGAGGAATTGGGGGCGAAGGTATCACCTGAAGAGCTCGTTTACCTTGGAGCAATTACAGAACCCTGTACGGGCCATACGGAGCTTATATATGAATATTTTTGGCATGACAACCATAATTTGATTACAGGATGTTATGAGGGTATTGCCATCTATTTTGACCATATCGAGAAAATATTGAATCAACCCAAGGTAATGGATGATGTTGAATGGCTTCTCAATGAATGTCAAAAAAGAAAGTTATTACCTAACTAAAACAGAGTATTACTAATGATAAATATTGAAATGGTCAATGAACTTTCCAAGGCTGTTGAAAATAAGATGCAAAACGATCTTATAGTCTATGAAGCAAGTAACGGAGTTGATGTTAACTATAAAAGATTCTCCCTCGTCTTAAAAAATGAATCGCAAGAAGTCATTGGTGTGTTAAATGCCTATACTGCTTTTTCTGAAATTTATATTGATGATATATGGGTTGATAGCGCGCATAGAGGTAAAGGTTATGGCAAGCAGTTAATGTTTACATTGGAAAATAAATTCAAAGGAAAGGGATTTAACAATATCAATCTGGTTACAAGCGCTTTTCAGGCACCAGAATTTTACAAAAAATGTGGCTTTACAGCAGAGTTCACGCGTGAAAATAAGAAAAATCCAAAACTGAGCAAAACGTTCTTTGTTAAGTTTTTTGAGGATGATGTTCAAACTCAGGGGATCCTAAAAAAATGACATAACTGAAGACTTTCATCGAAAAATGAAAATTGATTCAACGAAGGGCTTATGGGTTTAGACATTTTGAAAATTATAGAGTGGTGATATCACTGCCGGGTACATCGTAACCGACGTTGAGCGGTTGAGAAGACCAATGCAGCAGATTACCGATTATTCTTTGAAGTGTATGGGTGTTCAATCATCTGCCCCTGTATTAGAGATCCAACCTCAACAAGAGGTTCATACGAAACAGCCTGTTTCGCAATTGCCTTAGAGGCGCATTATGAGTATTAATGCAGATGATTCAGGATAGTCGTTATAATGCCTATGTAAATCAAAAAGTGAGGCCCAGGGACAAATGGAAAATCTATGCTATTTATATGACTTATTAAATAAATTTAATCATTGGTATTTTCTTAGAGAAACTGTTTGTAAGAATAACTTTCGAAAGGCTATGTTCCTTATAAGTTGGATTTTTATAATTTTATTTGAATTGTGTTATTTAGCTTTCACAGTCCATGAAGCGATTTTTCTATTATTAATACTATCAATGTTTTTCCAGTTCTATACTGTTTTCCATACAATGGATAAAGACTATGCATCATTTATCCCACCTAAAACTCACAAATTATTAAACCACCGTTATCGCAGCTTAAAGTTATATTCAATTAAAAAAAATTTACAGCAAGATAGAGTCTATGAAAAAAATTTTCTAAATAAATCCTTAGCGGAATGCGAAGCTTTCTTGCTTTTAGAATCTAACAGTAATGCTTCTTTATATAAACATCCAATAGCGGGTGCTTTTATAGCTATTGCTACCTTAATACTTGGGAATACCATTTGGGAATCAATCAATAAAATGCATATTTTATTTATTTATTTTCTTATCTCAATGCATTTATTTATATGGGTTTTACCTATGTTTGAAAGTCGCTTTCAAAAGATACGGACAATTAAGTTTTTTTATGTACATTCAAGAGTGAATTAGAATATACAGAGTTTGATTCAATTGAGAAAGAAGCATCCCTAACTGCGAGGAGCTGGTCTACAGATCTAGTTGGCCTTGGGAACTAATATGTTTATAAAGCGTCATCAAACTGGAAAAAATGATAACGGTAGGTTATCATATAAGATAACATTGGAATTAAATTAAGTGCATTGGACTGTTGATTTTTATAATGAGTCTGTAGAGGAGGCTATCTTGGCAATGCCTCCAAAAATTCAGGCTCGAATGATTAAGCTTTTAGAGTTAATTGAAACGCATGGCGCTAATCTTGGGCCGCCCCATACAGAAGCGATGGGTAATGGCTTGTTTGAAGTTCGTGCAAAAGCTCAGGAAGGCATTGGCCGATCGCTTTATTGTTATATGAAGGGTAAGCATATTATGGTTTTACATGCTTTTGTAAAGAAAAGTGCAAAAACCCCAAAGCCGGAGTTGAATTTGGCTTTGCAGAGAAAACGAGAGGTCGAAAAATTATGAGCCTTAAAACCTTAAAAGAGAAAGCCCTTAAAAATGAGGACGTAAAGCAAGCCTATGACGCACTAGAGTCAGAATTTGCATTGATTGACTCATTACTTTCGATGCGGCAAAAAGCCGGATTAACGCAAGAAGAGCTTGCGGAGCGAATGGGAACGCAAAAAGGGAACATTTCTCGATTGGAGAAAGGGAGTAGCAACCCAAGCTGGAAAACATTGGAAAAATACGCGCATGCATGTGGTTTTGATATCTCCATGGCATTTAAGCGAACGGCGTCATAACGGAAAGACCACGGGGCATCGGGGACAAGCGGGACACCCGCATCATTACTGGGTTGAGCTGCCCCAGCTGGCGTAGCCTGGGAGTAGGCCCAAAGGGGCCGTATCCCAGGTTTACATTCACCACTCATTTACTCCCCAAACCCACCTTGGCCACCATCAAACCCCCAATTTTCATGTAATACTTCATTCTGAACATAACGATAAAAACTGGAATAGGGCCATTCTTTAGCTGAGGATACATATCCGTGTTTAACGGGGTTAAAGTGAATATAATCGATATGTGCTTGAAAGTCTGATTCATCACGTATTCGATGCTCCCAGAACCGACGTTGCCATAGATGATACTCTCCTCGTTGATCTTTTGTTATTTTTACGCCTTCCTTGATTAAACTTTTTGTAAAATACGATTTGATCTGATGCCAGCGTAATGAGTAATTAAAATCATCGACTGGCAGTTTCCACAAAGCATGCAAATGATCAGGCAATACGACTATAGCCTCTGTACTAAAAGGATATTTTTGTTTCATTTTTCGAAATGCCTCACCCAACAGGTCAATATGGCTAGTTAATAATTGTGATTTCCGATTTCTCAAGGCAAGAGTAAAAAAATAAGTGCCGCCAGGCGTAAAGTCTCTGCGAAAATAAACCATCATTGTTTTTAAAGTTGGATTTCCTGTGAATGGAATTTTATAGGGGTTTGTTGAACTATGGAACTAAAATGAAAACCTGGGATACGGCCCTTTGGGCCTACTCCCAGGCTACGCCGGCTGTTTGTTGATGAAGAAATTTAATTATGACAAAGATAGTAATGAGCAATGATCCAATTCACACGTTAAGAAAAAGATCTATTGTTGAAATAATCATTGACACTTGAAATAGCGCTGGCTATGAAATAATGGATTGAGAATTTAAAATTAGTGAAAAATATGAATGCAGATATTTGTAAATTATGTGAGAAGGAAGCTGAATTAAAAGAAAGCCATATAATCCCGAAACTAATTTTCAGATGGCTCAAGCAAACTTCTGCAACTGGTCTCTTACGTAAAGGAACTGAAATTAATAAACCTATTCAAGATGGTTTAAAGTTGCAGTGGCTTTGCTTTGATTGCGAACAGAGGTTTAGTCGATGGGAGTCATATTTTGCCAAGTCTATTTTTCACACATTGCGCAAAAAAGATCGAGCAAATTATAATCAAAATTTGTTGAAGTTTTTAGTTTCACTATCATGGAGAGTATTAGCCTATTCCATAGAATTAAGGGCAATAGATTCTTTCAGCCCCAAGATTGTAACTGCATCTAACAGAGCAATTGTTACTTGGAAAAACTTCCTTTTTGATAATATTCATCATCCATGTAGATACGAGCAACATTTGTATAATTTTTTTGGTGAGATAGAAAGCCCAAATATGGAAATGTCTTCGAATATTAACCGTTATTTGCAAAGAGCGGTTGAAATAGATGTAATCAGTAATGGAGAAGTTGCATTTGTGTATAATAAATTACCTGGTTTATTGAGCATAGGGTATATCAATTTAGGTAATTCTAGAGAGTGGAGAAAAACAAGGGTTTGTGTAAATCAGGGGCAAATAATGCCTATGAATTATAATTTTCCAGCAGAGCTTTGGAATATCATTCAACAAAAAGCAGATAATGCGCAAAAGTTAAAAAACTCAATCTCACCAGTTCAACAGGAAAAAATTAATAAGAGAATTCTTGGTAATGTTGATAAAGCAGTCCAATCTGAGACATTTAAAGCTTTGGAGAGTGATATCAAATTGTTTGGTACAGACCTTGCCTTCTCAAAGAACTAACTAAATTTGTACCATTAAAAAAGTCACAAGGTTGGGCCTTGGTACTTACTGAGTCACTGTACAGAATGCAGTGACTCAAACAGGTGTTGATTATAGGTATTAGATGAATTAGTTTTGACTTAATCTGACATAACCCCTTGAAAAGGTGAGAGTTTCCGGTTTTGATAGAAGTGCGAACTTTTAATCAAACCAAGAGGAAAACTCTCATGATAGATAATACCGTTAAAATCATTAAACATAAAGTTGGGCTGTTAAACTTAGCAGAAGAACTGGGTAATGTATCGAAAGCCTGTAAAGTAATGGGCTTGTCTCGAGATACTTTTTATCGCTATAAATCAGCCGTGGAGTCTGGTGGAGTAGATGCATTATTCGATCAAACCCGCAGAAAACCTAACCACAAGAATCGAGTTGAAGAGTCTATTGAGCTTGCTGTAAAAGAGTATGCCATAGAATATCCTGCTCATGGCCAACAGCGCACCAGTAATGAACTACGTAAGAAAGGAGTATTTGTTTCAGGGAGTGGTGTGCGGAGTGTCTGGCTTAGACATAATTTAGCCAATTTTAAAGACCGATTAAAAGCGCTGGAAGTAAAAGTAGCATCGGAAGGGATTCTTCTTACAGAAGCGCAAATAGCAGCGTTAGAGAGGAAGAAGTACGACGATGAAGCTTGCGGTGAAATTGAAACCGCCCACCCTGGTTACCTTGGTTCACAAGATACCTTTTATGTTGGAACGCTCAAAGGGGTTGGTAGGATTTACCAGCAAACATTTGTAGATACCTATAGCAAAGTCGCTTTTGCTAAGCTGTATACCACCAAAACACCAATTACCTCAGCTGATATTCTCAATGACAAGGTATTGCCATTCTTCGAACAACAACAATTACCTATGTTGCGAATTTTAACCGATCGTGGCACAGAATATTGTGGGAAGATAGAACAGCATGATTACCAGCTTTATTTAGCTATAAACAATATAGAACACACTAAAACCAAGGCGCAATCACCACAAACGAATGGCATTTGCGAACGCTTCCATAAGACTATTTTACAGGAGTTTTATCAGGTCACATTTCGTAAGAAAATCTATAATGACATTGAAGAATTGCAAAAAGATCTGGACGAATGGCTTCATTATTATAATAATGAGCGCACCCATCAAGGCAAAATGTGCTGTGGACGAACTCCTATGCTAACTTTGACAGATGGAAAACAAATCTGGAAGGAAAAATTTATAAACTAAATTTGACCTGACAGACACTTCTGAAAAACCGGCAACTGTCAGATCAAGTTTGAACTACTACACCTAAGTAGCACCTATCGTTCCATAGTTAAAAAATCGAGTCTATCCGAAATTCTGTGTAACTAGCCATTCTATTACCCGGTGACTCTATCACCGAATTCGATCATAAAGCGATTCATAGCTGGTTTCCAGTTATGGATCGGCATGGTCCATTTCCGAGAGATTCGTTCAATCGCTAAATAAAGCAATTTAAAAACGGATTCATCAGAAGGAAACATGCGCTTGTTTTTTATTACTTTCCGCAAGGTCATATTCAATGACTCAATCGCATTGGTGGTGTAAATCGCCCGTCGAATATCCGCTGGATAATCAAAAAATGGAATGACTCGCTCCCAATCCCTGCGCCAGGAAGCACTGATTGATGGATACTGGCCATCCCATTTGGCAGAAAAGGCATCCAGCGCCATTTCAGCCTCAATGAGCGTATTGGCACTGTAAATGGTTTTC
>NZ_LNYA01000034.1:692242-692383 GCF_001467615.1 Legionella erythra
ACAAAGCTGAACTTTTGCATAAGGATAGACCGTTTCGATTGCTTCCGGGAAACCAGTCAAGCCGTCAACACAGGCAATAAATATCTCATCCAGCCCCCTGTTTTTTAAATCAGTCAGTACATTAAGCCAGAATTTTGCACC
>NZ_LNYA01000034.1:692393-693102 GCF_001467615.1 Legionella erythra
GCAAAGCTGAACTTTTGCATAAGGATAGACCGTTTCGATTGCTTCCGGGAAACCAGTCAAGCCGTCAATACAGGCAATAAATATCTCATCCAGCCCCCTGTTTTTTAAATCAGTCAGTACATTAAGCCAGAATTTTGCACCCTCATTTTGGCTAATCCACATGCCAAGTAACTCTTTTTGTCCTTCGGTATTTACACCCAGTGCCAAATAAACAGCTTTATTAGTAATGCCTTTATCCGTCTTTACTTTGACCACCAGACAATCCAGATACACCATGGGGAAGCAGCTATCCAAAGGTCTTGACTGCCATGCTCGCACATCAGCCAAAACAGCATCTGTAACGCTGGAAATTAGCGTTGGAGAAATTGTAGTTCCATAGATTTCCTCTAACTCAGACTGGATATCTCGAGTACTTAATCCACGGGAATAAAAGGAAATAATCTTCTCATCAAGACCGTCAAAGCGAGTGGCATGCTTGGGGATGAGTTGTGGCTCAAACGAGCCCGCGCGGTCCCGAGGTACGGCAATTTCCATTTCACCTTCACTGACATGAATTTTCTTTTTGCTGTAACCGTTACGAGAATTATCTTTGCGTGATTCAGCTTTATCATGCCTCTCATAACCCAAATGTGCAGTGAGCTCGCCGGCTAGAGCAGCTTCCAATCCTCGTCTTTTTAATTGTTTGAAAAACTCGGTGAAATCTTCAGGT
>NZ_LNYA01000034.1:693282-695582 GCF_001467615.1 Legionella erythra
CTGGATGTTGGTAGAAGGCTTTTCGCAAAAATTCACAAGCAAAAATATCATGCCCATCATAACCATGAGCTTCATTTCATGGCACGAGAAATCAATGACTGGCTGCCGCAAGGTATTCAATCCATTGTGGATGGCAGCTATAACCCTCGTTGTTTAAAACGTTATTTACATATATCATCGATGCATCAAGCTCATTTAAATAGAATGTATTACATTAAAATTAAAGATAATCATTGCATATGGATCGGGATTTCCGGGCGTTGTCAGTTCTTTTTCTGTTTTAAACACCTCAGTAAATTGCCCTTTTGAAATTTCATTAACTATTCTGCGCCAAAATTTTACTGCTCCTAAATTTTCTGGCATAGCGGCAACAGACCATTTTCCTGGAAAACGAGAAAAGATCTCTCTGGCTGCTTGGCTTCCAATACCTTTAGATTGAAATTTAGCTAATATGAAAAATTCCCCCATATTCCAATCAACTTTTTCGATTATCTTTATTTTATCTAGCAAAACAAACCCAGCTAATTCATTATCAATTTTAACAAAAAAAGCTTGATGATCTTGTTTCTCAAAATAATGTTTAAAATCTACGCACTCAAACAATCCTGTTTCAGGGCATTCCCATCCCATATATTTAGTTCTGTCATAAACATAGAATCGAGCCATATTTTGTATTGTTGGATAATCATTAATAGTGGCAGTTTGAAGAATTATTTTTTGGTGTAAGGATTTCTTCATGAGGTTACCTTTATTTTATTAATAAATGTCTTAAGCGACAAATATTTACCATAACCCAAATGAGTTGCAATAATTTTACGAATGGGAAATGCGTCTCTCAATTCATTCTTGGAATTGCCTTTGGGAGAACCTTTGCATCCCACCTTTACTCGATTAAAGTAATCCACCAATACCGTGTCTTTCTACAATATTAAGTAATTTGAGTATTGCACCATGGGCGTGCCTTTTTCCCTGTTCTAACCCGCGGACCATTGCAGGACTTACATTTAAATATTTAGCGAATACCGATTGACTCAATTTCTGTTTTTTCCGTAACTGCTGAATCTCTTCACCAGTAAATTCGTGTAAAACAGGTAAATCTTCATCGGTAAGATTTCTTAATGTCTTTTTATCAATAACATCAGCTCTGTAAAGACCTTGCGCAAGATCGTTAATTGTATCTTGTACATTAGACATTTTTATTTACCTCCCAGAGTTCACCTAAGTCAATTAACTTATTTATTTGTTCATCACTAAGCCCGAGCATGATATCGGCCAATTGTTTTAATTTTTTAAGCTCTGATGTTGTAACATTCCCTTTGTCGCTCTTGGCAAATAAATGTAGCCAATAAATACCATTATCTTTCTTAAAAGCAAGGATACTTCTTGAGCCCCCGCTTTTACCTCGTCCTTCATTTGTTGCAATTCTTAATTTATAAAGCCCCGCTCCGAGAGAATATTTTAGTTGCTCATCTCGACTTAACTGAAAAAATCTATCCAGGGTTTCGATAAGTATTTCATCCTTCAATCCCACTTTATTAGCTTCATTATTAAATTTTTTTATTTTTAAGTGCTTCATAGCGACAAACCATTTATAATACACAGTATTATATTACTTGGTATTATGTTTTTCCACTAATATTTAACTCATAAACAATAATTCTACGTCTAGTGCGTGGGCTTTAAAAAATAGACTATTTGCTATTTCAAAAGCGCTTCTGCCCTCTCTGGATTAATCTGTCTCAATTCATGCTGAAATTGTTGCTTAGTCAGCCGCTTACAGCGATCTAATTCAAACCGGCTAACAGCCTGAGATTGTGGCGCATCCGCTTTGGTTAGTATCGCATCCATCAAATAGCGTTCATGGTAATGGCCACAAATAATCCGAGCATACCAATCTTCCCCGCTTTTAAGTTCCTGTGATTCAAGCCACGCGGGATTCGTGACAGGCCAATGGAAAACCACGGTTTTAAAGTTTTTATAGCGGTTTTTACCTAAGAACATATCATTGCAGAAATTTTTTAAGCCTCGCGTCCCGAAATAAGTATGCCCCTCATCTCCATAATGTTTAAAAAAACACTCTGACAATCGCTCCAGATAACCAGTCAGCAATTTGGGCATTTTCATCGCTCAACCTGGCGATATAGCGATAACAGGTTTCACTGATGCTAAAAATCAGGCACGCCGTTCGAACAGAAATGGGATAGTCCATCACCGCCTTTTGCGCCAACTCCCTGCGGCGCGACGGTGTTACCACTTTTTTTCAATGGCCTCTTTCAGTATTTCGGCTTTTAGACGCTCTT
>NZ_LNYA01000034.1:695592-695857 GCF_001467615.1 Legionella erythra
CATCTGGCACGGCCAATGCGTCTGGTTTTTCCCTGATTAACCGTTTTTTGGGTTTTATCCTTAAATTCAAATCCAACTCCCGATAAATACGATAGACGCGTTTATGATTCCATTTGAAATGCTTAACATTGCGCAAATACAGAAAGCACAGGCCAAATCCCCAATTTCGCTGAGCCGATGTCAGGCGCAATAGCCAGTCAGCAATTTGGGCATTTTCATCGCTCAACCTGGCGATATAGCGATAACAGGTTTCACTGATGCTAAA
>NZ_LNYA01000034.1:695867-705279 GCF_001467615.1 Legionella erythra
CTTGGATGCGTTCGGGTTCTACCAAAATTTCGAATACATCTGTATTTATTACAACATAGCTAATTATTTTATTACTGACATCCCAATAAAATGCTGCCTTAACTTCCATGGCAATGGCTCCGTAGAATACCGATCAGTATAAATATAGAACATTTGGAGTTGCTTAGCCTCAAATTAACCCAATCACAAAATTAAGCCCTCCTGAGAGGGCTTAGTACCTTGAAAAAACATGTGTTTCTCCATTTGCTTCCACTGAACAGTAATCACTAATAAACAGATCGCGGGCAAACGCCTCACAATCAAAATAGCAAATTAGATTGTTCGGTATCGCACTGCTATAGCATTCTTCAAAAATATGCCAGGCAAAATCAACTTCGGAATCATAAGAACCATGATAATAATCATTTATCATCTGTTCTGCTTCATCTAGCCCATACTCACTTAACAGAACTTGCCCTAGCTCCCCATGCTCGCTCATAAACTCAACATATTGAATGATGGTTTCCAAATCTTCGAACTCGCTGATCCTGAGGCTACCAAATCCCTCATAATCATGAATCGCGTATTCCTCTGCGTATTCAATAGGACTCTCCGATAGCATCTCCTGAATTTGCTCATCAATAATTACTTTGCCTTGGCTGGCATCAATCCATTTGCCATGCAAAATACCCTCAATGTAAGAGGCCAAACAAGCAACATAAATGCTCGGGCTTATCATGAGTTGTTCTCCTTAAAATAGAGAGCAGCCTCACACAGGAGAATGCTCCCGTGTGGGTTATGATGTTAAAGTTTTTCGTCTGTTGAATCATCAAGCAACATACCTCGCATCTGTGCCATATGGCTTTCAGCAGTACTGCTTGTAGTTGATTTGCAATCATTGGTTTTATCAAGCAAGTGGATATTACTCACTACAATACTGAGTGACTGACGACCTTTCCCTTCTTTGTCAGTCCACAGGTTGGATCGCAGCTTGCCTTCAATAAAAATCAAGCTGCCTTTGTGTAGAGAGTTAATAATTCTGCTTTGATCTCCAAAAATCACAAGATTGTGCCATTCCACATGAGTTTTCCATTGGTCATTCTGTTTGAATGACTCATTGGTCGCTAATGTAGCGGTAACAAACGAAAAACCGTCCTTGTTAGTGATTGTCTTTGGTTCTGATCCTAGATTACCGATGAGTTGGACACGATTTAATGAGGTCGTCATAATGAGCTCCTGTTGTTAAATAAAAGCACAACAGGCAACTTCCGCATTGGCAGTTATCTGTTATGCGGAAATAATGAATGAATCAACTTACGATTAATCTGAGAGTACCGATTCGAGTTTTCGCGCTGGAAATAAGTGCTTCCAGTTTTTGAAAACTCGTTTCAGCATTCAGGGCGTCCTCTATAGACAGCTGGTGTCTAAATCCATGCAGGTCATCGATACACCATGCCAATTCAACCAGTAGATGTTCAATGACCAAAGTGGGTGAATCTTGTTTTTGCATTGTATTTCTCCTTTTTGTAAAAAGGAGGATTAATCCCCAGAAGGGATTTAAATCCCCCATGGGTTATGCAATGAGCAACCACAAAATTTCGGTTGATTTTGCCAGACTGTTAATGAAGTATGCCTACAGCATTTCATCAGCAAATTGCTGTGAAACAATCCATGAAGTGAATTCTTCTATGACAGCAAGAACTCCAATTTCCCGACTGAACGTTCTGCCATAGGATTAGGGAACGAAGATGGCATTTCACAAGACCGTGTAGCGGTTTCGCCGGAATTACACAGGCTCATCAGTTGTGTCGATTTTGATTTTATCAAGTGAAATATTGAAAGCAATATCTCATTTGAGCCTGTAATTAAATGAACCTGATTGATAGCTAATTTATTATTATCCTAGGTAGGTCTTATGTGTTGCAACACATAAGATTTATTGTGGTTAGTAGAATATTATGTGCAGTACCACTAATTTTTCTTTATTTTTCAATGTCTGTTTTCGAAATCACTACACATAATATTTTAATAATGGATGAGCTCTACTACGAAAGTGTACATCTTGCCTAGACTTATAATGATTGTAGCCATTTGAGCAACGATTTATTTTCCTTCCATGATGGTAATTTGGGTATCGGTCCTGGTGTGACTTTCTCAAGGGCAGCACGTTTCATTTCAAGATTAGCTCTGGCATAGATTTCCGTGGTTTTAATATCAACGTGGCCTAAGAAATCACGAATAATATCTAATGAAACACCACCCTGTAGTAAATGCATGCCTTTAGTATGTCGCAAACTATGTGGACTGATTGACTGATTAAACTCAGTATGTTGTTGGCGCATCTGCTGTACATATTTCTGGAAAATATAGCGCACCCCTGATCGTGATAAACGCTTTCCATGGTGACTTGTAAATAAAGGATGTGTAAATTTATCAGGTGTGTTTAGCTGACGCTCCTGTAAATAACCTTGCAAAAGCTCAACTGTGTTTTGCATCAATGGCACGATACGTACTTTTCTTCCTTTACCAAAAATGCGAATTTGAGCAGGATTTGTTAGTCGCAAATCACCGACTGAAATGTCAATTAATTCTTGCACGCGAGCACCTGTATCATAAAGTACACTTAATATCACAGCATCACGTCGACCTTCTTGTGTACTTAAATCAGGTTGAGCCAGTAGCGCTGTCAGGTGATCTTTAGACAGATACCCAACTGTTTCGCGTACAAATCGTCGTAATGGTATCGATATAATTTTTTGGCATTGAAATAAATGCTCAGGTGACTCCCCTTGAAGATAACGGAAGAATGCATGTAGCGTCGCCAAACGATGATTTAGTGTGTAAATTTTGCAATGGCGTTCTTTCTCAATATAATCCAGAAATGATTCAACTAAACCAACGTCAATATGTTCAAGCCTCAGTTTTTCTAATGGAATCCCTTTAATATCTCGGCAAAACTTTAAGAGTATAATAAATACATCCCGATAGGCTTTAACCGTATTAGGACTTAAATTACGTTTGCCAATAATATAGTCAGTTAAAAAATGAGTTAAGTGAATGGATAAGTCAGTGGGTTTCATGATTACCTCCAGCGCGGTAAAACACCGCCAAATTGTTTGTTCATACGTTCAGTCAAATTGGGGAATAACTCTGCTGTTAAATGCAGATATTTTTGTGTTCCTGTAAAATCTTGATGACCAAGATAAGTAACTAATAAAGGCAATTTTGCATTTAAATCAGCTCCTTCTTCATACCATTGAATAAGCCGGTGCACTGCAAATGCATGACGAAGATCGTGGACTCTGGGTCCCTTGCCGCGACCAGCGTGCGGTATCTTGCATTGATACAGGAGCTTGCGGAATTGAAAATAAATTCCTGATTCACTTAAAGCTGTTTGTCCTGATGAAGGAAAAAAGAAAGCCTCATTTGTTTGTTTTTCTAATAAAATGTTAGCTATTTGTTCAGAATAAACTCTCAGTCGTTCAACCATATCCAGTGCTGGTGGCACCAACCGATCTTTATCATGCTTCGCTTTGCGAACCGTGATAACGCCTTGAGTTAAATCCACGTCACCTACACGCAAATTCAATACTTCATTCACGCGAAAGCCACAGCTATATAGCAAACGAAAAATTTCTGGCATAACAAGATGTCGCCATGGCGTTTTTGCAGTTGGTTTAATTTGGTCTGCTGCATGAATCAGCTTACCGATTTCTTCTCGTGTAAAAATATAAGGCAAGAAGGTATAATCTCTTGGTGTGCCAAATTGAACAGGTACAATATAAGCTGGATAGCCTAGTCTCACCATCATGCTGGCCAGTTGGCGAATTAAGCTAATGCGGCGCTGATGGGTTGAGGCTTGCTCCTTTGGAAATTTCTCCAACCAATGCAACACCAGATCTTCAGGCAAAGTCATTTCTCTGAGGGTTGTTTGACAGAGAAACTGATCAAAGTGATTTAATATTCTTGGTGCTTCATTGTATTGAAGACCACAAGCCCGTTTTTCCTGGATAAACTGTTTAATCAGTGGTGCAAGAGGACTATAAAATTCAACATCATTAGATGTGTTGGACATGGCTTACCCCCTCTAAGGATATGGCAACTTCGCGTAACATTTCGATACTGGACTTGGCGTAAATCATCGTACTAATCGCTGAGGAATGACCTAAGATATTAGAAATGACAGGGAACGGAGTGCCTTCTTCCAAGAGATAGGTTGCTAAACTATGTCGCAATGAATGTAACCCTTGATGTTGTTTTGTTCTAAATTTAATGCCTGCTAAATCGCGCCAATATTTGACGACTTGATACAAACGAGCTCCTTTGCTAAAAGGCACAGACTTTGGCGCCATTCGCAGAAATACTTGTCGGTAGTGCGTTTTAGGTCTGCCAAGTTGAATGTAATCAATCAACGCATTACCTACCTCCTCAGTTAAAGGTAAGATTAACGGTTGTTGTGTTTTTGATTGTATAAGAGACAACGTCTCAGCTTCCCAATCAATTTGATCCAGTGTTAAATCACGAATGTCACCAGTTCTCAATCCCAATCGGCAAGCTAATAAAAGAATCGCATAATCTCGTTTGCCTTTAGGTGAGCTGCGATCAACCGCTGATAACAATTTAACTATCAAGTCTCTATCCCAGGTAGAAGGAATCTTGGCATCGCGTGGAACATGAACGGCCGGAAGTGCCTTGCTAATATCCCGTGTAATAAAATCACGCAAAAATAAGTACTTTAAGAACTGTCTAATATCAGACACAATCCTGGAAACAGTTCTATTACTAAATCGCCATAGTGAACAAATAAAGAGAGATAAATGTTGTGGTTGGATTTGTTCGAACGTTTGGATACCTTGTTTTGCAACAAAATCCAGCAGAATCCCAACTTGCCTTATTCGCTCGTTGATACAATATTCGCCAATGTATCTTTTTTCTTCGCAGTATTTTACATACTCATTCAGTACCTTCTTCATGTCTTGTGGGATATTGAGCTTTAGTATTAACGTATGAATTCGTTCAAAATAGCCATAACGTGCAAATTGCCAAAGAATCTTTAAATTATATTCAGCATGTTTGCGCCAACCTGATTTTTTACGAGTTAATTCTTCTGAATTAATACCATAATGATCCAGAAATTTGATGATCAATTTCTGTGTCAGCTTATCTTCATAATCGTGCTGTTTGGCAAATTTGATTAAGCGATTCCAAGTTGATTGATAGCGACGTATCGAGCGCCCATTATAATGTAGTGATTGGAGCTGGCTTAATGCACCAAAAACGAGCTCATCCAGGGATGGTTTCTTTGGTGTGGAATTATTTTGTTTCATGACTATCTCCGCAGTTTACAGCAGCCACTTTGGCTGCCTAACAGAAATAGTATGGGATATTATGTGCAGTAACTTTTGGTTACTTCCATGTTAAATAAGGTTTTTATTTGGCTACTGCACATAATCACCTACTAACCACAATAGATTTTGGTGATGGCAAGTCTAGAATGGCCTAATTCGCGGCTTATGATTTCACGAGCTTTGAGATCAATGGCTTTTTCATAGCAGTTTAATAGTTTACGTGATTTTCCACCATTTATAGGACAAATTAATCCTTTACCCTGATGATCAAACACCTTGGTTAATTCATGATAACGTTTTTGGGCATAAGCATGACGCAAGCCATGACATTTGTTAATGCCCATTAGCTTTGTTTGGGCTTGGTAACAACTCAGGTGTTGTTTGTAGGTTCTACTCACTGGAATGAGAGATTGTCCTTTAGGTACTTGTTGTACAGCGTTTAATATCCACTGCCGTTGTTCTTCGTTCGTAATGGGGAGGATTCGGCCAATGCCTCCTTTTGTCCAGCTGGGCTTGATTTTTAATTCATTGCCTTGCCAGGCCTCGCTGAGCCTAATCTTCATTGATTCTTCGCGGCGCAGACCAAAGAGTGTCTGAGCCTCTAACGATAGACGAATAAGAGGCTCTGTGCATCGGGAAAAATCGATATGATGGATTGCCTTATTCACAGTTGGAGCGTAGCTGCGCCGACTAATTTGATAACTATCATTGCTGGGTTTGACTAATTGAGGTTTATCCAACAAGACTGCAACTTTACGCAATTTAGACATGTAGTTTTTAAGTGTTGCGGGATTCTTGCCTTGTTTCTGCCAATGATCGACAAGTACATAAACGTGTTTTGGTTTTAAACCATTAATGTGGCCTAATTTATAGCCCAATTCATGCAAATCTTTTATGCAACGGTTTAACATATGGCGCATGTCGGCTTTGCTTGCAAAAGAGTAGCCCTTTAGGTCTTTAAGGCATTCGTTGATTGAATAATGTGCATTTCGCAATTTGGTATTACTCATTGAGATACAACCACAATGTATTGCGTGACTTAATGCCCAATTCATCACGAATGAGCCAATTCGTCTGGTAATGCCCTAAAATCGGAGATAATTCTTTATTTAGGGTTTGCGCGTACAGATAGCGATAATTTTTATTAGAAGGCAGTTTGCATTTGGTTAATTCTTCCCGCCAAAGCCTGCGTAACTTGTCATAGCCATGGAGGTGTAATAGGGATTGATTACCTTGGGTCAATTGAATCAACTCAGACAGAGTACGCTTCTGAATCTCATTACGTATTGGGATTGTCCTGTCTAAGGAGTTAAAGGCAATTTCTCGTGTAATCCAAAGCCTGTGTTCGCGGAAATGAATATCTGGAATAAAATGTATTGCTTCGCTAAAAGTAAGCCCAAAATTAACTTGCATTGCCATAACGAGGCAGACTGATTTCTCAGTGAAAAGTTGAAGGAATTTGCTATTAATTTTTGCTTTACTTTTTAATGGGTATTGGCGAATTAATCCAAGAGTCTTATTGTCAATATCGAGTAAGTGACAATTCATATCACTTAAAAAATTACGAATGATTGTCATGTAGCGCATTATTGTCGCAGGCTTTAATTTCTGCTTTTGCCAATGTGAAATTAATTGATGGATGTGAGTAGAATTAAGTGTTTTAAACGAAGATGGGATATTGTCAATAATAAATAACCCGTCAATCATTTTATGAATAACAAAGGCGCGATGTTTTTTATCCCTGTAGCTTCCCCGATTTTCCGTTTTTAAATACCGGTTTGCCGCTTGTCTCAAAGAATATTTTCGCATCATCCAATCCGGAAAAAATTACTTGCCCTGACTTTGGTTTAGTGTTGGTCGAGCGGCTCACTCAAAGGCGATACCCGGCTTGCGCTGTATGCTCGATTAGCGGGCAAATCAATCGTTATAAGGCAAACGATATGGCCGGCTTTGACACCAGATTTTGAGGTTTTTTCTCCTTTTGGTTAATTAATTTTAATGCAAGTAATACTTTGCACCTGATCCTTGGTCATTACTGAAATGTTCGTGACTTCAAATTCCGAAGAATTTGCTTTGCTTTGAAGCAAAGAATCCATGAGGGTTCCCGACTTGACGTCCAGCCACTGAGTTAGGGAGCAGGGGTGGCTTATCACAAGACCTAGAAGGTTTCGCCTTACAGGCTCATCAGTTGTGATAGGTAAAAACTATCAAAATGGTGCTTGCGTGGCAAGGCTTATAGTGGGGAAATTTTGTCCTGACGCGTGTGGCGCGCCAGGACAAAATTAGATAGGTTATTGAATTTAAATTATAAATTTAAATGGTTTGTTCTGCGTCACTGCTGAGATGCAGTGACGCAGGGCATTAATTGTCTATAATAGAATGAAAGGATTTGCTATCCACAAAATATTGAGGTGGGAGTAGGGAATGAGTTATTTTAAAAAATACTCAGAGCTATTAAAAATTCGAGAAAGTTTGACACCTAACTCAGGGTTAAGACGGGGTCAAGTTGGAGCATTATATGCTTTAGCTGCTCATTTTATAGAAAATAATGACCCCGCAATAATTTCACTACCAACAGGTTATGGTAAAACAGCTGTATTTATAGCTATATGTTTTCTTGTACAAGCAAAGCGTGTATTAATTGTAACCCCTACTAATTTACTAAGAATCCAGACAGCAAAAGCATTCGAAACATTAGAAATATTACGCAGATTAAATGTTCTTCCTAGCGAAAATGAGTTAATTGGTCCGAAAGTGATAACCATAGATCATCGCATAAATTCAATGAAAAGCTGGAAAGAATTAGAAAAATATGATGTAGCTGTATGTACTCCATCATCAGCAAGCCCTGAGCACATAGATATCCTGCAATTTCCGCAAAATCTTTTTGACTTAGTATTATTTGATGAAGGGCATCATACACCGGCTCGTACTTGGGCCGCATTCATTCGTGCAACTCCTAATGCATATCATGCCCTTTTCTCAGCTACTGCTTTCCGTAGAGATAAAAAGCAAATACCTGGGAAGCTCATTTTTCATTATTCCTTACATAAAGCAGTTGACGAAAAATCTTTTGGAAAAGTCCATTTTTGTCCAGTAAAAATTGATGACAATGCTTCGTTAAGAGAGCGTAATTTAGCACTGATCTACAAAGCGATAGAAATTTATCGACGCGATGCTAATACTGGATTGCAGCATCGCTTACTAGCCCGCACAGATAAAATTTCTGATGCTCAAATATTAGCTGATATGTATGTGAGTTTTGGTTTGAAAGTTGAAGCAGTGCATAGCAAAAAATCTAAGCAGCAGCTTATGAAAATTGAGCAAGAGCTTAATGAAGGGAAGTTAGATGGCATTGTATGTGTAGATATGTATGGCGAGGGTTATGATTTCCCAAAATTCAAAATTGCTGTGCTTCATAGGGTGCATAGATCATTAGTTCCAACACTTCAATTTGTTGGCCGTTTTACTCGAACAAACGATGAACATACAGGCACAGCTACCTTTATTGCAATAGAAAAAGATATAGAAGCAGAAAGCTCAGAGCTTAATCGTGATGGTGTAAATTGGGAAATTCTTATCGGAGATGCTGTTGAGAAGCAGTTAACAAAACAACAAGAGTTATCAATTTTTTTTGAACAAATGGGTGACTCATTTTCGCATTGCGAAGATATAAATTTTGATGCGTTTCGGTTTCCACAATCTATTGCCGTCTATAAAGTTAGAGAGATTCCCGATTTTTCAAAAATTAAAAAACATTTTACGTTATTTCCCATTATTTGGGCTTGGGAAAGTGATGACTGTAGTACTTTTATATTTTTATCAAAAATAGTTAGAACACCACTATGGTATAAGGATGAGCATTTAAAGGATGCAAGGCATGAGTGTTTTTTAATTAAATATTTTTCTAATTCAAATCTGATTTTTTTAACCGCGACTGAGCGAGCTGATGGTCATTATAAGAAATTGCTTGAATTGTGTGTAAATGGCAAAGCTGCTTCTCTTGCTTTTAAGGGTAATCCCCCCATATTTAACTGACATCAAAAATAGAGGTTTAAGCAGCTACTAAAGCCAGCTTCTGCCTT
>NZ_LNYA01000034.1:705289-732309 GCF_001467615.1 Legionella erythra
CGAGATTATCCACGGAGTCTAGCTTGGTTGCCTTATTTAAACCGCAAGTTATCCTTTATCCTGAGAATCTGGATATTTTATATTGACATTAATTTATATTAATACTAACTAAATTGGTTATTATAATATACTGGCTTCAGTCATGCCTTTTTTACTCATGAGGGGATTGGCTTGTGGTGCTCCATAAGCCTCATTTTGAGATTGTGCGTATTTCTGTAATTCGCAGTGATTTATCGGTGACATATTTGTTATAAACGCAGGCGAGGTAATCTCCCCTTTTTTACAAATCGACTGAACTGAGTCTACAGTTTTAGCTGCCCACCTTTTCGGATTGGTTTCATGATTTCGTCCATTATAGGGTTGGCTGTTAAAGCCGTGCGAATTTTTCGAAAATCGCAACAACTTGGTTTGGCAAATGCCTCGATGATATCGCCTACAGGCTCATTGTAATTATTGTCCTTGTTTTCAGTTATTCTCCTTTTGATTTCAATAAGGGCATTGCTAATATTTTCTTCTCTGGAAGGGTCGATATTCGCCACTATGTCCCGCATGGTCTTGATAATCGCTGGAACGGTTCCATCGACATTTCTTAGTAATTCATCATTCTTTAACACCGTATAGACCGCTAAAATATTTTCTTCTCGTTCATTCAAAGGTATCTTCGTTACACTCATGGTCACTTTATTTTTATTGGGTATTGTGGGATTTTCTTGTTTACTGTTGGTATCATTTTTAATTGAACTATCTTCCAAATTGGGTAGGATTATTCTTTCTGGTTCCCCTTTTTCTGTTTTAGCAATTTCCTTTGCAGCTTTCTCCCAACGTTCAATTGCTTTTTCGTCGCTGCTTTCTGGATTTACAAGCGCATTGGTTTTGATAAAGTTTAGCGCATTATTAATTACTTTCTCCTTATCCATCGTGTTAGTACAACTAATAAAATTATCACGACAAATTTGCTTTGCTATATCGAATTGTAAATTTTTGTTTTTAGAAAACTGCAATATAGTCAAAACAAGGAGAATTTTTAGTTCCTGGGTGCCTGCTTTATTAAAGAGAGAAAAATAATAATTTGATGTTTTGGCTAATAAATCCTTTTCTGGATTCAAAAAAGAAATCACGGGTGGTTTATTTTTAGTGGCATGGTTTTTTAGTATGTTGCTGATTGATATTTCATCGAGTTCATATCGACTATTATCCGGTTGTCGTTGGTATTGGGTAAATAAGCAGTGCATTTGTTGCGGGATTGAGAGTTTTTCTATATCAGGTACATCAGTAAACGACCTTAAGTGTTTAGGGATGGTGGCTGATTCAAAAAAGTAGGGGAAAATTTTTTTATAGGTTTCCAGAGGAAATGTAATATTCAATACGTCCAGTTGTGGAAAGTCATTTTTGAGAATGGGCGGGTTTAAACCATGATGGACATGCATTAATGCAACGACCGTTTCAGCAAAGCTACCTGTGCCGCGTTGCAGGGGTTGGGTATTTCCAATTAACCATGATAATTCGGCCAGTTTCTCATAAAAGACCGTAAGTTTATCCTGATAGTCAGAATATTTTCCAATGGCAGATAAATCCATAGACCAGATTTCTGCAAATAGGCTTTCAATATGAGGCCAGGTGGCATTTAGTGATGCCATTCCATGTCTCCATTGTAAGTTGGGTTTTGCGATCACATCCTCAGCATCCCCACTCCAGACGAATTTGGTTTCTTTAATGTTATTAACCTGCAGGTCATTATAAAACAAGCCGTAACTGACGGAGTAATTCTGTTTATTTATCCTTATGTCATCTGAAAAATAAAATACCGTTCTAATAAGCGGTAATGCAAAGGCATACTGCGCTCGAACAGGTGTGCCATAATCATTAGATTCTCGTAATTCACCTACAGCTTTACTTCGTCCTGTCTGTAGAAGCATATCGGATACTTTTTCAAGAACGACAGCCGCTAATTGCGACTTGCTGCCGGAGGGTAAAAGGGCGTCAAAAGGTGGCTTGCTTGGTGTGGTCTGTGTTGAATTAGATAATAACTGATTGAGCTCATGAACCAATTCCATGCGTTTAGCGCCAAATTTAATATCTTCGTTGATGCTCCCTGCTGTTTTCCCGTAGAACTGTTTAAGTTTCTCTGTATGATTTGGCTTAATATAACGCGAGAAACAGGGTGCTGCGTCACAATATTTAATTTTAGCCGCTTCATAAACTTCTATAATAGTTTGTCGATGCGGATGATCTTTAGGGATAGACTGAACCAATTTATTTATTTTGTCGAAAGAGGTCGATGAAAATAAATTTAAAAATTGATGTTCCGTTGCATCTTTTACTTTTTTTGCATTATCTGATTTTATTTCGGACAAATTAAACAGTTCAATTGCGGCCAGGTGATAGTTATTTTTAAATAGAGCAAGCAAAATTTCACCATTATCTTTAAGTTTAAATCGTGAAAAATTACCCGTCATTAATGCATTAAACTGATCTTTAGAACTTACTGTTCTTAAATTGTGAATGTGCTTTATGACCTCGTCATTGAGCTCTAAATTTTCCATAACCACTGCAATGCATTTATAGGCTTGAGCATGATAAAGCATTTTAATTGTATTAAAAATTTGCTCCTGACTCATGTTTTTCATGTTCTCTAGCCAAATTTTACGGAATATCTGAGGACTGTCCTCTTGTATAGCCAATGCTTCCCAAGTCTCCACTGATCGCGCGAAAACAGGAAATTCGCGGAGTGCCTGGAACGATACGACGCTATCATTCTTCACGAGAGTTTCCATTAAATGCCAAAAAGAGGATTGATAACTTTGCAAAAATTCAAATTCAGGTGCATGGGTATAATCGATTTGATTTTCTTTCAAGAAATTAAAAATAACGTCCAGGCATTTTTTAAAAGCAGGGCCATTTTTATCCGGGAAGCCTAATACAGAATAGCTATACAGCATCGCATGAAGATTTTTTTGCAGAAAATCACTATAGACTGGTAATGAAATGGTATCGATTCTTTTTTGAAAATTATCAATTATCTTATAAGTTATATCAGGATGCTCCATAAACAAACGATGAAAAATATCCTCAGGTAATGTATAAATATCAAAAGACAATCCCTGGTCAATCAGATCGCCTAAAATCTGAGCTGCCTTGCCGAACGAGCGACGGTTTTCATTAATTTTAGAGTCCGTGATAATGCCCGTAATTAATTCTGAAAATTCATTTACATCACTTGTTTTTTTCTCATTCAAAAGGGCGTTAGACTGTTCAACATCGAGAGCCATAATCGCAGCGTAAATCAAGGGATTGGATGAAGATGGGTTATGCATTATTGCTCCTGAGAACTGATTACTATTTAGTATAGTTGCATCATGTGGTTTTTGGGACCAGACATACTTATGCCTCGATGCGGCTGCCTGCTGCGACGAGCAGTGAACTGAATGCTGGATAACTTCCTGCTTATAGTTATATCCACTCCCTTATGGTCGCGGCTCGGTTCACACTGTGCAGCTCTAGGCTGCGACTGTGGGGGAGCGGATATACTATCACTTAACTCAATGCTTGAATGGACATTTACCTTTCAAGACACCAGGAGCATGCTCTCCTAACACATCCTTATCCATTCCAAGTGGATTATTGAGCATATTTTTACCAATATCGCTATTGAGCTCGTGTCTTTGGAGAAATCCTATAAGCTCTTTATCAGTCACGGTGGCTATTTGCTGAGGTAACATTTCAATAGTATGAATATAGCGGATCCCTTTTTCATCATTCTTTAGATTTTGTTTCGCCAGCATCTCTTCAAAATATTGTCTTTCGATCAGTTGTTCTCTTGGCCCTGAAGCTGTAACGATTAAAGAACGTGTGTATTTCGCCTGAATGGAATACTTCTCAACCCAATTCAGTAAAATACGGTGCATCCCTTGTAGCTGTATTTTCGTGGCGTAAGAAGCACAGCGGGTATTTAATTCTTGTACCGAGCTCAATAATGATTGCAAGAGAGCACTTATTTTTTCCCCTGTTTCATCTATTTCAAGAACTCGAGCAGCAAAATATAGCAATAAATCAATGGGGTTTACCCTTCGACTTTGCACACCTGATTTATCTGAAGTATTGGGCTCACAAAGCTGTTCGAATAATTTAGCAATATGTTTTTGTTCAGAAACAAATCGTTTCAATTGCTTAAGATAGTTAATGATCCGTAGAGTGTCCCTTTTATGGTAGGGAGTAATTGCTTTTTTTTCCTGTATTGATTGCATAACCATGCTTAACCAAACCGAGCAATGGGATAATGATTTAACAAACTGGTATTCGTCTTTGAGTGCAGGGGTATTGTGTCGAGTAGTCAGAACTAATTCGTTCCTGGCATTTTTACTCCAAAGTGAGAGACGACCCTTATGATAAATAATGGCGTGGTTAATACCTTCTAATGGAGTTTGGGTGGCGTATTGTTCATGACTTTGAAGAAACTGTTTGCTTAGCTCTTGTGAAAGATTAGAACATCGTACAGCATTCGGCTTGGTGGAGAAGAAACGAGATGAAGTTGTGGGTTTATTTGCTAAAAAGATACCCCCAAGCCTTTCCTTGTAGATGATGGCTTCGGTTGATATTCGATTGTTGTCGTGATTTTAGAGCGCATTTTGATAACATGATTGCTCTTGGTAACATAATTGTTCTCCTTTGTGATTAATTATTAAGCATTTTTCTGATGCTACTCCGATTTGTATCTCGATGTCAACTCGTTTTAAGGTTTGTTTATATAAAATTGTAATAATCCATTTTGCATACCAAAAACACATTTTACTGAACTGATCGGGAGCAATATTGACATGGCGTTTCAAGCGATAATTCACTACACGAAAAATTATGGAACGGACATACCAGTAAAAATGGTTAAACATTATGAAAAAATACAGGGTGCTCATAATCAGGCCCACTGATAAAGTATAGTCAGGAAGAGGAGTTGCGCACTGTCTTAAAAAAGATCAAAAAGGTCTTTTTATTCTCATGCTGTTAATGCTATGATATAATCCTTTCGAGGCAATAATTAACTGCGACAGGAGATTTGTATGTCATATGTCACTATTGAGGTTGAAGAAAAAAAGAAGAAAAAGTTGCTTGATTTGTATCATGAGTTCCTGTCTAAGGAGAAGTCTAAGGCTCAAGCATTCAATTCTTTAGATGAATTCAAGAAAAGCCCCGGTTATCAAGACTTATCAGAAGAAGAACAGGAACATTTCAAGCACTATGAAGGGAAAAACGTGGTGGTTTTGGTATTCGATAATGCAGAGCAAGCCATAGAATTTATTGAACAAGCTCAGTTGAAGGGGCTCCTTGAGAAAGGGCAGGCCGAAGAAGTAATATCTCAGCTTAGTGAGCTAAATCAATCCTCCTATAAAATGGGAATGTAAACGAGTCAACACCTATTATTCATGCAATGGCCAAGTCTGTTCTAGACATGGCTGTTTTGAACTGCTTTGATCTCCCCGCGCATTGATGCCGATATAATAAATAGGGCCTCAGGTAAAAGCACTGAGAATAAATTTCTATTCCGATGGAGGCTTGACCAGGTCAACGCGTTGTCTTTATCGATTGAAGTAATCGTTATCGTGCGTCAGTAAGTGCTTCTTTTTAATGCCAAGACGGATTGGTTGCTATTAACGTCTCCATACCCTCTGATGTCACTAAAAATAGTTTAAAAAGTTAGTCTACTATATAATTGTGTAATTTATTAACAGAAATAACTCATGGTTCAACCTAAAGCTACAGCGATTGCACTGACTTATGAAGAACTGACCAAATTCCTGGAATACCTGTTTGCCGGTACGCCCTTGGCCGATGAGATGGCGGATTTTGGACACTGCAATGGATTTTCGAGCTTGTTCATGAATGCTATGCGTCGGGGCGAAAAAGGCAGGAGCGATTTTTTTAGGCGGATTGAAATCATCAGGGAATTATTGAGCATTAAGCAAAAAACATCGCTTATCAATATAACCTCTGAGCACATGCAGGCCTTCATTCAAGAGATTGTAAGTATGCTTGAAAACCCAAAAAGCAGCCAACAACCGTCTTTCTTTGTGAAAGAGGACCTGCCCATTCTTAAGGATTTAGTTTCATTTGCACAAGAACTGGTGGTCTATCAAGTACCGGCGTCCTTTAAAGTTTTGTTTGAAGGGGCTCTTAAAGAACCTGTCGGACAAGAACCCGAGCTGACATACCCTTTAATGTATACCCCGAAGGAGTATAAACAGTGCAGTCTCGAAAAACTATCGGTGGGTATCTACAATAAAACAGAGTTCCTGGCTTACTTTGAACGGCTCCATAAGGCCTTGTCGACCAAGCCAACGACAGAACAAGAACTACCAAACCCTGCGATTTCCTTTCTCATGGGGACGACTACACATTCGATTAGCATCAGTTATGAAACGACAACTCACACATGGTTTATGGCCAACAGCGAGGCCATAACCCAGGAGTTTCTGCTCGATGGCACCACAGATACGGAGCAACTGGCCGAATGGGTTTACAACGCGCTGGTCAGAAAGGATATCGATGAGTACATTGCGTTTTCTTCTACAATATTTGCTGATGCGACACGCGTTAAAGTCATCAAAGAAACGCTTAAAAAAGATACGGTTTGGCAAGGCATTCATGATCCAACCAGGAAAGATTGCAGTCATTATCTGAGTTATAACGATGTCAGATTGCTTCACATCCTGGTGTCAGAAGCGGAGTTAAGTACGGTTGCAAGCTACCTTGACCATCTAAAAAAGCAATCCAATACCCCATCTTTTTTTAATACAGGCAATGATCTGCATCAAAGCCTCAATGCTCAGGACAAATTTGGGTATACACCACTTATGTTTGCCATCGATAAAGCAGATTTTGAGCGAGTCGAGTTACTCTTGAGCTACAATCCTGATTTAAATTTAAAAAATAAAGGCACTGAATCAGGTGAAGGGCAAACAGCACTTGAATTAGCTCAATGTAATCTAAAGCAATATCATGAGAACGGTGGGAGTAATAAGCAAATCATTGAATCGTACGCCAAAATAATTGATTCCTTGGAAAAGCATTTAAAATCTAATGCGATGAGCCATAAAAAAATGAATTGAAATGGCAGTGAGCAAGCAAAGCATAGATGGCTCGGAAGTCATCCCGAGCCATATAAAAGAATTAGCTCACGCTGGCATTTAAGTCTGGTTTATCTCCCAACTTGTCTTTTAACCACTGCAAGGTATTTTGCGTTTCAGTCGATTTGCCCGGTCGTATGGGTGAGAAAAAGATATTACGATGAACCCCCATGAGTTGATGTTTATTGTTGATGTTATATTGCTTTGTGTTTTGTGAAGCCGGAGCCTCCTCTGCTTCCCAGGTTTTGATGATCGATAAAATATCTTCTGCGGTGCTGTCTGCAGCAGCTGTTGATAGTCGAGTTTTTAATTCCTTTAAACTGTTTATCTTGTCAGACGCGTCATTCAGGTACCAATGGGGTGTGGATAAGCGGTTGATTTCCAATTGAATTCTTTGTGCCGCCTGATTTTTTAATACTGTTTCTGAAACGGCTTTTTGTACTGCCCGATGTAATAGCGCGACTTTCTCTATTGGGGCAAAAACACAGGGTAAGGGCTGGGTTCCATCTTTAAAGTCGGTCGGTTGGACTTCCCTGAACTGGAATCCAGCTTCCTCTTCAAGCTCGTTTTTTATCAGTTGGAATGCTTCTGAGTTATTGGGAAAGCGGATCGCAACGGCTTTATTGTTAAAACTGTCACTGGCCATACGGACAACCAGATTGTTTTGACCAAACTCATGGTTGAGTTCATCCTCATACGCAAAAATGGTTCGTCCAGCAATAATGGCTGTTTCCTGGTAATAATTATCCAGACACATCACCATTCTGTATTCGGGCCATACGTTTGCATCTGTTTCGCTGCGTTTATCCATGACGACATCGGCTGTGTCAAAATCCAGCGTTTCTGTAGGCAATTGCCGAATAATTCCGCCTTTTTCCCGGTAAAAACCACCGTCAGGATGGTCAGTGATTTGGGTATCAAAGGGAAGCCCATTGGCCTTTGCAATAATGGGAGGAATAATACCTGTTGTAAGATTTCGTTTTGTATGGTCACCAGGAGGAGCAAGTCTTGAGTTGGTATCACCCATAATGACCGACAGGTCGCTTTTGGTTTTGGTTAATAACGCATGATATTGCTTTTCCATGTGATGTGGAAAAGGGCTATAGAGTCCCCAGATATTATGGACATCAATAGAAAGACCCGAGTGGGTATCCTGAAATGCCATGCTGCGTATTCTGGATTCCTTATTTCCCGACGTACCCTGTAATACCAATCGCTCGTTGTTGTAACAGCTGATGACGCCAAAATCATCAATGATGATTTCCCAACCTTTTCCTAATGCTTCTTTAAGATAAGGTACAATCGATTTATCCGCCTCTTGCAATAAAATAACATCAACAGCCTGTTTCTTGATGCTGTTCGCCAGTCCTGAAGCGATGTGCTGATATCGTTTTAAAGTATGCCCCTCTGGAATTTCCATGCCAAGCGGATGAACACCGGAGCATCCCTCATGACCCAAAATATTAAGCGAAACGATATTTAATGATCCCTTTTTTTCTCCAAGGGGTACTTTCGTCAGAACAGGGAGATGATCGGAGCGGGCTAAATCAGCATTGTCTGCAACTTCTTGAAAAGTAGGAAAAAGCGGGTGTTTTCTGGTCATAACAGCATTCCATAATCCTCAGTCAGGCCCCATTATACTTACACTCTCCCATGGTTGTCTATAAAATGGACGTTCTGACCGGATTCATTTCTTGTCATCTCCCTGGTAACCGGGATACATCGCCGAGGCCGCGTTCACGGCCTCTTTAAATCAGGAGCCGGGTTACATACTGTGCATTTCCATTGGCGAAGGGATGGGGGCTGTCGAGCCAGTATCGTTTGCAGGATTGAATAACGACAGGCTAACCAATGCGGATTGCGATGTACCAGTGATTTGTTCCATCTTTTTTTCAGAATCACAGGAAATCTGATTCAGTAAAAGGGTCAACTGGTCGCTTTGTTGTATGATTTCTAAGGCTTTGGCATCTTCACGTAAATCAAGTCCAAACGCGGGATATACCGTCAAAAATTGGTCCATAAACGAGTGGATTAAGGCCTTATCATTATCTGAATGCAAGCATCGCTGGATTAGATGGGCGGCGATGGCGGCAGGTAATTCTATATCGGTCTTAATCGAAATTTGTGTCCTCTTAATCGCATAAAGGAAAGTGATGAGTCCTGGGGTATCCAGTAAATTCCTTAAATCCTTAAGGATTATCGCCAGGAATTTAAAATGCTTTTGAGAGTCAGGCAGAGCAGCATGCGCCATCGAACACATAAATTTATTCAAATCATCCTCTAAAAGAATATCTGAACCCCTCGTCTTTAATATAAGTTTAACCAGATTGGGGGGGTCTATGTGCTGCCAGATATCAGCTGTCGATAAGACGGATGATATAATATCCTTATCGCTTGAGGTAAACACATGGCTGCTATTGAGTAAGTCATTCAGTTCAATGATAGCCGGCTCAAAATTGGCTAGTACTGCCTGTGACACCAATCCTAAATCAGGTTTTTTATCCAGAATACGTATGTTGTATTGATTGAGAGACCAGGCGGCTACGGCCGGATCGATCTTTTCAGCGAGTTTTATAATTCCCAGCGATAAAATTCCGGTTCCCGCTTTCCATTGAAAAATGGCTGCCAAAGCAACGGCCGGTACCGTTAATTGTAATTGGCAATATAGAATCTCTGCTTCTTTATCCTGTTGTTTTGCCCGTTTAATCAGGGTGTTAATGGCATATTGTTGTTCATCACCTGTTTTTTCCAGTATATCCAATTTGATTTCCAAGAGCTCCAATCTGTGAGTCATTTGTTCTGCAGACGTTTTATCGTCACCTGTGTCTTTGGGATTGGATTGATGCGATTTAAGGGCTAATCGCAAATAAGACCGTGCTTTTTTTAATTGGTTCGTTTCTGAGAAGGACCGGGCCAACTCCGTTGCCATCGCTGTTGAGCAAGGCATTTCGCTGTCAGTCGAGAGGATGGCGTCAATTTCACAGGTAATCAAGGGATGACCTGAACGTAGCGCCCGCAATAAATAACTTACCCCCATCTGAAGATAATATTTAATTTCAAGACCTTCACCCGGGCGGGAATGAGAGTTAACCATTCTTTCTTTTGCGCGGGCATAATACACAGCTAATTTCCCTACTTCAGTCAATAAAATGGGGTTGGCTTTATTTAAAAGCTCATCTATTTTTTGCTTAAATGGTCCCGCTGTCAAAAAGAAGCGTTGGTAGAGTCTGATAAAGTCTTGTGGATTTTGCTGGCTGAAATGGGCTAAATTAAACGAGCTGGGCGGTATTTCAAGTTTACCCTTTGAGCTGTTTATTTCATCGAGCAATCGAAAATAAATAGCCCCGGCTTGAGCAGCTGGAAGCCTGGAGCCGCTCAATAGTAGAAAGAGCAGTGTTGTCTCAAGTGCGTTTAAAGACTCGGATAATTCTTGTTTATTCTTATCGTTTGCTTTTATGGGGTTATCTTCAAGAAATTGCTGACCGTGAGCATATAAAAATTGAGCGAGCTGAATTGAGCCATCGACATAAGCGTCAATTTGGTCGGGAGTTTTTGAATCCATGGAGTAATCATAAAATACATCAAGGATGGCGGCTAATAACCGATTGAACCGAAGAAAGCGATTGATGTCTTTATAATGAGCACTTTCGGTTGAAATGATTGGCAATTTCTGGGCGATTTGTTGTGATTCCTTGCAAATTTGTTCAAGCTGCAATTTTTTCCCGGCCAAGAAACCATAAAGTTGAGGAGCCTTCTCTTCATCCAGATTTTTCATCTGCTGAGTCAGCAAGGCAAGCTGTGATTGAAAGCCTTCCAGGATGACGTTAAAGTCTTTAGACAATTTATCAAAGGCGGTGATGCTTGGGTAATCAGTAGCCGCTTTGAAGCCTTTTTCATCCAGTGCCTCTTCTTCAGCCAGTATTTCTATGTCAGCGGCTGATAATTTTTCAAATTCCTGAAAAAGGAGAGCAAGTTGTTGTGCCATGAGCCGAGGAGACTTGTTTAACTCCTCTCTAAGTAAAAGGCCAAGGGTATCAGACGAATAATTGTCGATGTTGGCTAGTAAATTGAAAAAATCGAGTTTAGGCGGGAGATATTTTTTAAGTTCATCCGGAAAGTTAACATCATCACTTTTTGTGAATCCAGGGTAATCAAAAATGGAACTGGTTATATTATCCCAATAGCTTGGTCCAGGGTCGATATCCAACCATACCCATAAATTATCCTTGTAGACACCGATAACTGTTGCGAGGCCCTTAGGGGTATATATTCGTTCTAAAAAGTGTGTGCCAAAGCGTTTGGTTGCTTCATCGGTGGCATCAACTATTATGTCTCTTTTTGATTTGGTTTTAAAAGAAAGGCTGGAGAGATTATATTCAGACTTTGACTGCACAATGTATCCTCAGATTAAATTGAGTGATTTGGGTTTGGCCTTGCATTCTATTTAATTTTCAACAGTATGTGAATATTGATCAATTTGTATTTTGTTGGATCTTTATGTGCATGCAATATTTTACATGCCATGGCTAAAGCGCAGGATTGCCTCGATGTAGTCGCTTGGTTTTATTCGCGTTTGGAGTCTTCACAATATGACGGAAGCGGCTGATTGGGAGTTCTGTTATGCGAATCGGATGATTTAAAATCTGACAAGGTCGCAATAGCCCTTGAAATTGTTGTTTAAGCCCTGTTGCATTAAGGTATGGGGAAGTCCAGGACTTATGAAGTGACAAGAAAAATGACTTGTCACCTCAATGTAATAGCCAATAATCCATTAACCATCCCTCATCCCTGATTCATGGGTAAGTTACCGTCATCGGATCATCAATGGCGATAGTCACAGGCTGAGTCCAGGTCGGGCCTGGAGAAGTATAAGTCACACCGGGAGTTGGGTTATTACCTGGGCCGCCTGGATTATATAGAGGTAAATAAGGGGGTGTAGCCGGTATGATAACGTCGGTAATTAAACGCATGGCGGCCTCATCCCCTTTTAAGATAATGTCGAGGTAATTATCCCGGTCGGCTATATAGGCATCATTTAATGGCAGATCGTATTTGCCTAAATCCGCCAAGCCAACCACGGTAATGCTGCCCGCAGAAAAAAGATAAGGTATACCTGTTTGCGTGATGAGAGAAGGTACCCCGCCATCGACCACCTGAATTTGAAAAAAGGTTTCAAAATCGGTCGGGAGGATGGCTGAAACGCCATCCGGTGAAATGCCCGCCGTTGTATAAATGCGTAATCGGTATTCGGCATCGGGCCCATAAAGCGCTGTGCCGCCATTGGGTAGATTGCTTCTAAACGCCACCGGCGCATCTTGTCCAATGTCGTTCATGATGCTTAATTTAGCACCAATTAACTTAGGCCCTCCGCCCGGTTGATAAGGGTTGCCACTGGATTTGGTTAAGCCCACGGCACTGACCGGTCCATTGGGTCCCACCAGTTTCAATGTTGTCCCATTATCCACAATAGTGACTTGCGTTGGATAAACGGCTCCGGGTGTACCGGGTGAGAGTCGATTACCAAATTGGCCAAAAATGACTATGCAACTGCGCTTGTTATATAAAAAATTGGGGGTAATGGATGCCACTTCCGGTTGAACTATTTCGCCGGTGTTTAAGGTCAGGCGAAAATCAGTAGGCCGCACGGTACTGGGTAACACCGGCCAGGTAAAACAAATAGGCATCGCATCCGCATGATCGGTAGGGTAACCAAAGCCAAACGCCACGTCAGAAGGGGTTTGCGCCGTGGTGTAGGCAGCAAAAGGGGCGTTGGGTGTTGTAATCGTCATCCACGCCCCGCCGGCAGCGACCACACCGGATTCATTGCCGGGAACCCCTTCAATGCCTTCAAATCCATAATTCGCAGACAATATTTCGGGCTGATTGCCCCATAAATCGGCATTAATCAATTTATCTTCCAACAGGGATTGATAAGGGATGGAGGGTGGGGGGATCACATTAACCCGTAATAAATCATTGGCATTAGTCACCCCGGCGCAACTTATGCCATCATTCCAGCAGGCCATTAACACGTTGGGCGCACGTGCGCCGCTGATGACGTCTCCCACGCGTAAACCATTGGCTGAAACCGTTAGTGTTAAGGTGCAACTGGCATTGGGTGCCAGCGTAAACCTGGAGCCGCACCCCGTTGCGTTAATGCTGGTGTGAGGCGGGAGGGAAACAATGGATGCATTGATGGCTGTGAGTGGATTCGGATTGGTAATCTGATATTTCGCATGAACCGGAAAACCGATAGGCACTTCCCGGGGGAGTATCGTATTGGGTTGAGCTTTGATAAAGAAAGGAAGATTTGGCTGGGCCTTATTTATTTTAGCTTCAGCGTATCCATGAGCATGAACAAAAGTCAAACATAAAAATACTTGAAAAACACGATAGAAACAACGTCCTGGATTATTCATTATCGATAACCTTATTTATAAATACCAACTAATCTGCGCCAAAATGGTATTGATGTGTAAATGCGATTGGTTTAAATAATTTGAAAGACTGGTTTGACGTAGAGAACCACTGCCGAGGCCAACCTCTCCCAAGTCAGAAAAAAGATACCCCACACCAACGGTCACATGGGACGTTAACAAGGCATCGATGCCTAATCCAAGCGCATAACTTAAAGTAGAGCTGTGGTGATTGGAATAAGTCGGCGTAACCGTCAAATAACCGGGCACGGTGGTATAAAAATGCCTGGCGCGATTAAATCCGCCGCCAAGTCCGGCGGTAATATAGGGATAAAGGCGTTGTCCCCATTGATGCTGCAGTTTGGCGTCGACTAACGCTTGCGACAGTTCAATGGTGTATTGATAATCGGCACTGTAGAGTGGCGGGAATATCCCTTGTTGTAATGTGCCGTTTACGGTTATCTCACTGAATTGATGATAACTTAAGCCTATCAGGAGGCTGTTTAATGAATTAAGCATGAATCGCCGGCTAAATGAAATGCCGTAACGCGTAGAGGATGCATCCTGATTGGGTGAGTAATTAAACGTGCTGTATCCTAAGGGAAAATGAACAGACCGGCCGGATTCATTCGTCCGCGCACTCCCAATGTCCAACCCCAATACAAAGGCTTTGTCATTAAGGCTGCTTTCGATCCCACTACAGTAAGCGGGATGAATTAGGAAACAGAGCAATGAAAATACAATAAGTAGTCGCTTCAATCCATGTCCTTATAAATTGGCAATTCTCAACAAAGAGTTAGTTTATACAAAAATAAACTGAAGAAATAGCTGTTCATCATGAAGTGCATGGTTGCGACTGGATACCACCACAGTCGCAGCAGGGTAGATGATTCGATTTAATCTACCCAGACCATTATGCAATAAAACCATTAAAGCGATAAACAAGACCAACATTAAACTGGTTTGTTGTGGGGTGATTAAAGATTAAGCTTCCCTCAATCAGGCCTCGCCTATTGATGACAGGATCGGTAAACGATTGATAAATATTAATGACCCATTCTGCCCGAAGCCTTAAGTTTTTTGTCAGGGTGGTATTGAGGCCCAGGCCTGTTTGAAAACCGTTCAAATCGTGTTCATTGTTAAAGGTCGTCACAACGCCTGTTGCCAGCAAGGCTCGTCCTTCCCCGCTTATTTTAAATGCGCCGTTAACATACCCGGCACGCGCATAGGCAAGCGTTCTATTATTGATCTCAATTCCGGGTAAAACGGCAATGCCGGCATGTCGCTTATTGCGTACGTTAAACGATGCAAAGGTAAGCCCTTCCAAATTGACAGGGTTGTCATCAAAGATTTCTGCTTTGGCGTCATTATCAGAAAAATTTAAAAATCCTTCTATGCCAAGGTAGAATGGGGAGGGGAAATGAATGCCAAAACCGGCGAATACTCCTCCGGCCAGCGCTAAATCGGTTAGATGGGTTTGGCCGAATCGATTCACTAATCCGGTCGAGAGGCGTATATCGGTCAATTTGATATTATATTTGGAGTAATCGCCCGATAGATTAGCGCCTAAGTAAACCTCTTTTGAATAGTGGTGGTCAGAATCCAAGGCAGCGTTCATTGTGCCAGCTAACGCGCTGGCTACATGCAGGAGTCCAACGAATAAAAGCCCAATTTTTTTCATAAAATCCTTTTTAATACAATGTCTCAGACAAAAATATTCTGACCGATTATGCTAAAATGATTTACCGTATTTTACAATCCAGGGGGATACAGGGATTTCTGATGCAAACTAATCGTGACGTGTGCTGATTATAAACAATCTTTCTTGTCGTTCTTCTACACGCCATGTTTTTGGACCGATTTAGGCGGTTATACCCCCCCGGTAAAATAATCATAATAAATGCCGTAAGTTTCTGCTGCAAATCAGGATAAAATCCTGTACAATATGTGACAATTTTTTATCCATTTAAATTTTAGAAGAGTGCTATGGCTGATTTAAACCTTTACAGAAACATCGGTATCTTCGCTCACGTTGATGCTGGAAAAACCACCACTACCGAACGTATCCTCAAACTGACGGGTAGAATCCATAAAATGGGTGAGGTACACGAAGGGGAGTCCACAACCGACTTCATGGAGCAGGAAGCCGAGCGCGGTATTACCATCCAGTCAGCTGCTGTCAGTTGCTTCTGGAAAGGCACCCGCTTCAATATTATCGATACCCCGGGACACGTGGACTTCACCGTAGAGGTTTATCGTTCCCTGAAAGTACTCGATGGCGGTATCGGGGTATTCTGTGGTTCTGGCGGTGTTGAACCCCAATCAGAAACGAACTGGCGCTATGCGAACAATTCAAAAGTAGCCCGTTTGATTTTCGTCAACAAATTAGACCGAATCGGCGCAAACTTCCTGAAAGTCACTGATCAGATTAAAAAAGTCTTGGGCGCCAATCCATTAATTATGACCTTGCCTATCGGTATCGAAGATAACTTCGTCGGTGTGGTCGATTTATTAACCCGTAAAGCCTACGTTTGGGATGAAACAGGCCAACCAGAAAATTATAGCGTGACCGACGTCCCAGCCGATATGCATGACGATGTGGAAATGTATCGTGCGCAATTGATTGAAACCGCGCTGGAAATGGACGATGAGTTGTTGATGGGGTATTTGGAAGGTGTCGAGCCCTCCATCGAAGAAATCAAGCGTTGCATCCGTATCGGTACACGTGAATTGGCATTCTTCCCAACCTATTGCGGTTCAGCCTTCAAAAACAAAGGCATGCAGCTGTTATTGGATGCAGTCGTTGACTACTTGCCTGCTCCTCATGAAGTAAACCCACAGCCGCTGACCAATGCTGAAGGTGAGCCCAATGGTGAGTTTGCCATCGTTTCTCCGGATGAACCATTCCGTGCGTTAGCCTTTAAAATCATGGATGACCGTTTCGGTGCGCTAACCTTCGTACGCATCTATTCAGGAAAATTAAATAAAGGGGATACGATTCTTAACTCCTTTACCGGTAAAACGGAGCGGGTTGGTCGTATGGTTGAGATGCAGGCCAATGAGCGGAATGAATTGCAAAGTGCGGAAGCGGGCGACATTATCGCTATCGTCGGTATGAAAAACGTTCGCACCGGTCACACGCTTTGCGATCCTAATCACGAATGCACACTCGAAGCGATGGTCTTCCCTGAGCCTGTTATTTCGATTGCCGTTTCTCCAAAAGACAAAGGCTCTACTGAAAAGATGAGTATTGCTATTGGTAAGATGGTTGCCGAAGATCCAACGTTTAGAGTCGAGACGGATGAAGATTCAGGTGAAACCATTCTGCGTGGTATGGGTGAATTACACCTTGATATTAAAGTGGATATCTTAAAGCGTACTTACGATGTGGAATTGATCGTAGGGCAGCCGCAGGTTGCTTACCGTGAAACGATCACCAAATCAATCCAGGATAGTTATACCCACAAGAAACAATCCGGTGGTGCCGGTCAATACGGTAAAATCGATTACACCATTGAGCCAGGTGAGCCCAACAGTGGATTTACCTTCATGACATCCGTTGTGGGTGGAAACGTGCCAAAAGAATTCTTCCCAGCCATTGAGAAGGGTTTCCGTTCCATGATGGATACCGGACCGTTAGCCGGCTTCCCTGTACTGGATGTGGTCATTAACCTGACCGATGGTGCTTACCACGCGGTTGACTCCTCAGCGATCGCATTTGAGATTGCTGCCAAAGGTGCATTCCGACAATCAATGCCTAAAGCGGGTCCTCAATTGCTTGAACCGATCATGAAAGTTGACGTTTACAGCACAGAAGAAGACGTCGGTAACGTCATTGGTGACTTGAACCGTCGCCGCGGTATGATTTCTGGTCAGGAGCCAAGTGCTGCCGGTGTTCGCATCAAGGCCGATGTTCCCCTTTCAGAAATGTTTGGTTACATCAGCACGCTGCGTACCCTTACTTCTGGTCGTGGTCAATTCTCCATGGAATTCTCTCACTATGCGCCTTGCCCGGCGAGTGTGGCTGAAGCCGTGATTGCCAAAGAGAAAGAAAAGAAAGCTGCGTTGGCCAAGTAAGTCGTTCTTGTTTCTTTAAAAGCCCTGCCAGTTTGTTCTCGCAGGGCTTTTTTTATTCAACAAATCCTTGATGCTACCAGCGTGCTATCAGGGGACCAGGTCGAAACGATCGGCATGCATCACTTTAGTCCAGGCGGCAACAAAGTCATGCACAAATTTTTCTTTGTTATCATCCTGAGCGTAGACTTCCGCATAGGCGCGGAGGATGGAATTGGATCCAAAAACAAGATCAACACGCGTAGCGGTCCACTTCACCTGGCCTGTATTACGATCGCAAATCTCATACAGATGATGTCCAGCGGGCCTCCAGGTGTTGGCCATATCGGTCAGGTTAACAAAAAAATCATTGGTCAGAACACCTTCGCGGTTGGTTAGTACACCGTGTTTGGTTTGGCTATGATTTGTGCCTAACATGCGCATACCCCCAATCAAAACCGTCATCTCAGGGGCGGTCAGGCCGAGCAATTGGGTTTGATTGAGCAGAAGCTCTTCGGGACGTATAGGTGAATCATCTTTAAGCCAATTACGGTAACCATCATGAAGGGGCTCCAGCACAGCAAAGGATTCGGCATCCGTCATGGCTTCCGTGGCATCACCCCGCCCCGGTGCAAAGGGGACGGTGACATTGAACCCAGCGGCTTTGGCGGCTTGTTCTATACCGACATTTCCTGCAAGGACAATGGTATCGGCCAGACTGGCACCTGTTTCTTTGGCAATGCCTTCGAGGACAGACAAGACGTTTGCCAAACGCTGCGGTTCATTACCAACCCAGCTTTTTTGAGGCATCAGGCGAATACGAGCGCCATTGGCTCCACCTCTCATGTCGGAGCCACGAAACGTTCTGGCACTGTCCCAGGCCGTAGAAACCATGTCTCCGATGCTTAAACCACAGGCCATGATTTGCCTTTTGGCCGCGTCCACATCATACTGTGTGTTACCAGCGGGCACAGGGTCTTGCCAGATTAACGCCTCATCAGGCACATAGGGGCCAATGTAGCGTACCTTGGGACCCATGTCCCTATGGGTCAGTTTGAACCAGGCACGTGCAAAAACCTCGGCAAAATAATCAGGATCGTTGTAAAATCGTTCGGCAATTTGCCGATAAATCGGATCCTTCTTCATGGCCATGTCTGCATCGGTCATAATCGGGTTGCAGCGTATACTCGGGTCTTCTGCATCAACGGGTTTATCCTCTTCTTTAATATTAATCGGCTCCCATTGCCAGGCTCCGGCAGGACTTTTTTTCAATTCCCAGTCATAGGTCAGCAGCAAATAAAAATAACCGTTATCCCACTGGGTCGGATGTGTCGTCCAGGCGCCTTCAAGTCCGCTGGTCACGGCATGACGGCCTACATCGCCAAGCCAGCCAAGGCCTTGCGCCTCGATATTGGCATCTTCGGGTGCTGGGCCTAAATGTTGGGGATTACCATTCCCATGGCATTTGCCGACGGTATGGCCGCCGGCCGTTAAAGCGACCGTTTCCTCATCATTCATGGCCATGCGCCTGAAAGTTATACGAACGTCCTGAGCTGTACGCAGGGGATCAGGATGCCCACCCACTCCTTCAGGATTGACATAAATTAACCCCATCTGCACCGCGGCCAGTGCATTTTCCAATGATTCGCGATTGTCGTCACTGTAACGTTCAGCGCCTAACCATTCTTTTTCTGACCCCCAGTAAATGTCCTTTTCAGGCTGCCAGATATCTTCCCGTCCGAATCCAAAACCAAAGGTTTTAAGTCCCATGGATTCGTAAGCAACGGTGCCTGCAAAGACCATCAAGTCAGCCCAGCTTAAGCTATTACCGTATTTCTTTTTGATGGGCCAGAGTAGTCGGCGTGCTTTATCGAGATTGACGTTGTCTGGCCAGGAATTTAATGGTGCAAAACGTTGGTTACCCGTACCTGCCCCACCTCTGCCATCCGCGATTCGATAAGAGCCGGCGGCATGCCAAGACATGCGGATCATGAGGCCGCCATAGTGTCCCCAATCAGCAGGCCACCAGGACTGATTGTCTGTCATTAACGCCAGCACATCCTTCTTTAGCGCTTCAAAGTCAAGCTTCTTGACTGCGTCACGGTAGTTGAAGGTTTCTCCCAACGGATTGGTTTGAGGATTGTGTTGATGCAGGATGTCGAAATTTAAATTCTCAGGCCACCAGTCAACGTTTGCGCGGCCGGTGGACAGGACGCCATGCAAAGCAGGGCATTTTGAGGCGGTTGCTGTATTCATAGGTATCTGCTTGTAATCCATTAATTATTTGATCAATTTAACTATATACTGAGAGGCAGGGGGGAGGCAATTTAGGAACGTTTCGGCACTTTATTCCATGCCAGGCGTCCATTACTGTTTTCTTTCATTATGGTATTGAAAAACGTACTATTGATTATGGCTCTTTTCCCGGGATGGATATAAAAATTAATATCTATTCAAAGAAAGTTAAAAAATTTTGGTTTGCAGGCCTCGCCCTGGCAGTCGTACTGATAGTAGGAACAGTCGGTTATTGGGTAATCGGCCAGGGAAATGATTCGCTGGTGGATTGTTTTTACATGACGTTTATTACCATCGCGACCATCGGTTACAGTGAAATTGTTGATTTAAATAATAACGCAGCAGGGCGCCTGTTCACGGTGTTTATAGCACTTTCCGGGATAGGGGTGGCGACCTACATTATTACTAACCTTACCGTATTTATGGTGGATGTCGAAATTTCTGAAGTGCTGATGAGAAGAAAAATGGATAAACAAATTAAAAAACTAAAAAATCATTACATCGTGTGCGGAGTTGAAGGGGTAGGTTTCCACATCATTAACGAGTTAGCGGAAACCAAGCGCAGAAGCGTCATCATTGATGTAAATAGAGGGCACATTGATAAACTGGTGGATGTTTTTCATGACCAGTTATTCATGGTCGGCGATGCCAGTGACAGTGATGTGTTAATGGCCTGCGGCATTAACGAGGCCTTGGGGCTGTTTGCCATTACCGGGGATGATAATGAAAATCTCGTTATCAGCCTGACGGCTAAACAACTTAACCCTCATCTTAGTGTGGTCGCTAACTGCCATGATCTTAAGAATATTGAGAAAATGAAAATGGCAGGTGCTGATGCGGTGGTCTCCCCCAGTTATATCGGCGGGATGCGCATGGCCTCGGAAATGATCCGTTCCACAGTCGTATCAGTTTTGGATACGATGTTAAGAGATAGAGAAAAAAATTTACGGGTTGAAGAATTTACCGCCCAGGATGATTGGCTAGGTAAATCACTGGACAGTTTAAATTTTAAACAATACCCGAGCTTATTGTTGCTAGCTGTTAAAACAGAGGGGGAATGGATTTATAACCCGTCGCCTGCTTATACCTTGCAGGCTGGCGATACCTTGATTTTTATGATAACCCCCGAGGAGCGGGGTAAATTGGAGATGGTTTTGAGAAATCATGCATCCTGAATGATTAATTAAGGATCATGTTTAAACAATTATGAGCCGATCCGTAATCCAATGTTCAGGTTATTTGATTTGAGTGGATATCCAGAATGAAGATTCCCATGTAATAAAGCAGGGCCTTGAAAATAGAATTAGGAAGAGAGGGCTCCAGTTCTTTCCATGCTTCAGCAACGATGGCTTTGGCTTTATTGTTGCAGGCATCAATAATGCCCATTTCATTAATCAATGGGACTAATTTGGCTAATTCCTGTCTGTTTTTATGCTTCATTATATCCACCAACCAGCGTCGCTGCTCTTTATTCAATTGAGGGATAGCAAGGACAATAGGGAGAGTTATTTTAGCTGACATGACATCATTCTCAAATGAACGTTCATCACCCGTATAAGCAAGCGTATCATCAATATATTGGAATGCGAGCCCTATTTTAAAGGCGTAGTCACCCAGTTTACGAATCTGTTCTGGTGTACCTCCTCCAAGAATTCCTCCCATCACAGCAAGACTATTACCACTACTTCCTGTTTTAAGCGCATGCAGAGCATTCAGCGATTCTAGCAACCGACCGTTATCGTTTTGCTCAATTGCGGTAAATAACAAATCCTCCATCCCTGCTACATCAGCACATTGTCCTAAAACAGTGCTGGTTGATATATTAAAGTAAGTAGTATATATGTTGAGTAGCTGTGTGGCGTTCAGCTTTGTCTGGTCCATAAATGCGTTAAACAGGAAAAAACCGAGAAGCCCTCCGTTAATGGATTTGTCTAGACCGTATAATTCGTGAACAGTTGCTTTTCCTCGTCGCGTTTTTGAATCATCTTGAATGTCATCAAGAATCAACGTACCTGATTGAATTAGCTCAATTATTCCAGCCCATGAACGAAAATTTTCCGAATTTCCCCCTAGTGCATTGATACAAACCAAGCATAGTAATGATCGCCAGCCTTTACCTTTACGCAAGACCATATCCCGTAGTGCTTCCAAACCACCTGCGTAAAATTTTTTATAAGGGATATCATTGATATACTTTGCCAATATTGAATCCCTGGTAATAATATCGCCAAAATTATTTCTGTTTTGTAATAATTGGTTTTCGGCTACTTCTTGTACCGTGAAATGAGAGGCGGTTTCTATGAGTTTTTTATGATCAGAGAAAAAATTTTGTTCGAGATTGTGTATTTCTACAAATCCAAGGCCATTAATTATTTTTTTACCCTCATAATAGCTTACAGCAACAGACCCCTCATAAAAAGCAGGATTGGCTACCAGGCTAATGATCTCTTGCTCTGGAAACGAGGTTTCTATCAAAAGTTCTGCTTTCCGATCGTTTAATACGATTTTCCATTTTATGGGGTACTTAATTAAGGTTTTACTGCTTTGCCAATATTCCAGGTTTTCTATAGTAAAGTCAGTATAGGTTTTGACATGACCTTCTTTATCAATGTACTTAATGATACTTTCTATCGGGTTTAGCAAATTTTTATCATAAATATGATAGATTGACAGTTGTTCTTTATTGTCTAGCTGCACTGCAAACCATATCCAACCTTGATCAGACGAGTTGGCTTTGGTGTCGTTATTAATACTGTATTCATGGTCATACCACGAGGTTCCCACTATTTTTTTTGAGTTATATAACCCTGTAACATCGCCATAAGGAAGAAAATAGTAAAACATTTGTTGCAATTCAGGTTTTTTAGATAGGGTAATCCCATCCTGGCCATGTAATAGGGGTTTGCAAAGCATATGAAATTTAAAATCAATACTCATCAATGGGTCATTGATTAACAACAGATAGTCATTGCCCTCCTTCCTGAAACTGGAATTACCAAAATTGACACAAAAAGTGTTGCTATTTACCTGGACATTAATTTCTGAAAGCTGATCAGGGAGGATTTTTTGTTTACTTTTCATCATTTCGACGAGATAAGTTAGAAAAGGATTGTTATCTTTATTCCCTTCCTCTATGGAGGTGGAAATCTCATTAGAAATTAATTCATCTAGAATGGATGAAGCCAGATGAGTTTTATTTTGATGATCGATTAATGCATAGACAACAAAATAACCCAATTTTGATTTATTTTTGACCTTGACTTTAAAAAAACTAAAAAAGAAACTATATAGATGATTTTTATTGTTTTTTTCTTGGAAATGGCAATTAAAATACCACCATTCCATATTCGATTGCTCATGAGGAAGATCTTCTTTGTGCAAATTGAAAGTTTCCTCAAGAGATGTCTTCCCATTCTGGGAGTCAGTGAATTTAAGGTTCATAATCATCCAAGTGAAAGCATTACCACATATATAATAGACACTTTTGATGTCAAATGCAGAATTATTGGCTGCACGGAGTTCATTAACAATTGATTTTATAGATAGGCTGTAACTCTTTATAATAAGCCACCCATGATCATACTGTCATTTCAATAACTGACATTATCAGGATGTACTATACTCAATATCATCTGTATGAATAAATTACGTCAATATGTTCATGACTATTAAATTTTGAGTTTAGGATAGATAATGGATCAGAGAATATATCAAGAAATTAATAAAGAAATTGGGCAAGAAAAAATTAAAAACCTTCACAAACCAATTTTTATTTTTGACTTGTTTGCTGTCATAGGCATACCAACTATTTTTTTATTAAATATTTACTATTTAGGAATTTATCCTATCAGTTTTATATGGCTTATGGTCTTAATTTTTCAAGCTTTTCTTATACAAATTTTTCAATTAGCTGCTCACGAACTTTTTACCCATCGTAAAGTATTGGGAAATAATTTATCTTACTATGTAAGCTTTATTTATTTTCTCCCTCTCTTCTTATCCCCTACGCTTTATCGCAAGTTCCACATGCTTCATCATCGCTACTCCAATACTGCTGATGATCCGGAAGAATTTAAGCAAGATCTAGATAAACGATGGAAGCGCTTTTTATTTCTCACCTTCATAGGGCAATTATTAGCACCCAGTAGAATATTTTATGCAGGTAAACCTGAGGAATTTAAGCAGCCGATTACATTTGATCCTAAAAGTGATATCGGCAAAAAAATTAAGTTTGAATATAAAATTGTTTTAGTCTTTATTCTATCCGTGATTACCTTACTTTGGTTCTTTCCTAATTATGTTATCTGGGGCTACTTGGTTCCATTTTTAGGTATAGTGCCTTTTTTATATTCCATTAGATTAATAATAGAGCATGCAGATACAGATACCCAAAATCCATTTAGTATAGCGACGAATTATAAAACAAATATCCTCACCCGTGCATTGTTTTTTTATGATTCAGGGGATTGTCATTTGGTTCATCATATTTTTCCCAATATACCGTTTTATAAAATACAAAAAATGAACCTTGCTATAGAACCTGTCTTGCAAAAACATGGTGTCAGACAACATCGCTCGTTGTTGAAACTACTCTATTGCTACTATGTACTTAATTTACCTCATAGAAGTGTTTACCCCGAATGACCTAACTGGCTTTTCATTTTGAGAACAAGTAGCATGTATTGAATAGTCCTAATAAGTCAATATTATGAATTCTAAAATCATTTTTATTACAGGATGTTCAAGTGGCATCGGTTTTCATGCTGTCTTTGCATTAAAACAAAGAGGACATCGCGTCATCGCATCCTGTCGTAAACAAGAAGATGTACAACGGTTAACTGAAATGGGCATTGAAACCATTCAACTGGATGTAAACTGTTGTACGTCTATCAAAAGCGGCTTTGAGCAGTTGTGTGCTCTAACCTCTTCGAAATTAGATGTATTAATTAACAACGCGGGATACGGTCAGGCTGGCGCTCTTGAAGACATCTCACGTGAAGTTCTTCGGGCACAATTCGAAACCAATGTATTTGGCTTGTTAGAACTTACTAATTATATTATTCCCATTATGCGTCAACAGGGAGGTGGGCGGATTATTAACATCAGCTCAGTCTTGGGTGTGGTAAGCCTGCCCTTTATTGGAGCTTATAACGCTTCAAAATATGCTGTGGAAGGATTAAGCGATACTCTAAGGCTTGAGTTGCATTCATCTAATATTAAAGTGATCACTATTGAGCCTGGTCCTATAGAAACTCAATTCGGAAATAACTCCATAGAGGGTGTCTTACAAGGGATCGACATGGAGAAAAGTTATTTTAAAGAAAAATATGCTACCATTTTATCTTCATACAAACAGACACAGGGTAAATCTTCCTTAACTCAAAAGCCTAAAGTGGTGGTAGATAAATTAATTCATGCAGTTGAAGCTAAAAAACCAAAGGCGAAATATCCTGTCACCCCTGTTGCCCATATTTTTATTTTACTAAAAAGAATTTTGACTGTAAAAACACTGGATAAATTTTTACTCTTATTATCCAGAAAAGATAAAATTGGTTAATTACTGGATTATTCCAAAATGATATCGCGAAATACATGTCTATTTTGTCCTATAATTAATCCAATTGATGCTTAAAGTTAACAAGCGGCATTCTATCAAGCCAACCTGAGAAAAATAGTCATGAGTGCCAACAAAGATGATATCTATTTAACTATGCGGGAATTAATTAACCTGATGATTATCCGTGGTTATCCTTCATCCCCTAAGGCCTATGTTATATAATCCTTCTATGCGCTTTCTTATTAGAAAGCGCTATAATCTTGAATTTCACCGATTATCCCTGTACAATTGCACTGAAACTATTCATATTGAACAATTCCATTCGATATCCCCATTTGCTCTCTACAGGACATTTCATGAGTTTTGCATCCCTTGGCTTAATCGAGCCTTTAACTAATGCCGTCAAGGTATTAGGCTATGACCAGCCTTCAGCCATTCAGGCGAAAGCCATCCCTGAAATTTTGAATGGTCACGATCTGTTGGCTTCTGCCCAAACCGGAACAGGTAAAACGGCGAGTTTTGTATTACCCATTCTGCAAAAGACCAGTATCAAATCGCGTGCTAAAAGTAACCGCACCAAGGTATTGATTTTAACCCCAACCCGTGAATTGGCTGCCCAGGTTCATGAGAGTATTGTGCAATACGGCGCAAATCTGTCGTTGCGCTCGGCGGTTGTGTTTGGCGGGGTAAAAATTAATCCGCAAATGATGCGTTTACGCGCCGGTGTGGAGCTTCTGGTGGCGACACCAGGTCGTTTACTCGACTTGCACCAGCAAAATGCCATTCAATTTGATGAGGTGGATACGCTGGTGTTAGATGAAGCCGACCGCATGCTCGATATGGGGTTTATTCACGATATAAAACGCATCATTAAATTATTACCTGAAAAACGCCAAAACTTACTTTTTTCAGCCACGTTTTCAGATGAAATTCGCAAACTCGTCAAAGGTATTCTTAACCGACCTGTAGAAGTTGAAGTTGCCCCGCGAAATGTCACGGCAGATGCTGTGAAACAAGTGATTCACCCCGTTGATAAAGCGCGAAAAAGCGAGCTTTTGGGGCATTTGATCCATATGAAAAAATGGGGACAAACCATTGTATTTACCCGCACCAAACATGGGGCTAATAAGTTAGTTAAGCAACTACAGGCTACCAATATCCACGCGGCAGCGATTCATGGTAATAAATCACAGGCTCAGCGCACCAAAGTCCTCGCGGAATTTAAAACCGGCGAATTACACGTTTTAGTCGCCACCGACATCGCGGCCCGCGGTCTTGATATCGACCAATTGCCGTGTGTTGTGAATTTTGATTTGCCGCAAGTAGCGGAAGATTATGTGCACCGTATCGGCAGGACAGGGCGTGCCGGTGCTTCGGGACTCGCGGTGTCTTTAGTGAGCGCCGATGAAATCCATCAACTCCAGGCTATCCAGAAATTGATCCAATGCAAATTGCAGCGTAAAGAGGTTGAAGGCTTTGAGCCAGAGCATAATTTGCCCAAAGAGGTCAGGTAATCCCCCCGAAAAATAACTGATGCCAAAAGTAGAATTTTCTCATAATCTATGCGGGAGGAGATTCTTC
>NZ_LNYA01000035.1 GCF_001467615.1 Legionella erythra
CCCAATATCGCTATCGGCGGCATTACACCAAGGCAGAAGCTGGCTTTAGTAGCTGCTTAAACCTCTATTTTTTGATGGCAGTTAAAATGGGGGGATGACCAACCCTCTTTTTAGACAAAAAGAATTATATGAAATCATTTTAAAATCAGCGAGTTATTTATTTTTGATCCCTATTTTTCAAAAAATTGTCCTGTACAGAGCAGGAGATCACAGGGCTAACGCACCTGATTTTTAAAACGCTGTAAGAAAAAGATCAAGTGGGTGTAAGAAAAAGATCAGGG
>NZ_LNYA01000036.1:0-15096 GCF_001467615.1 Legionella erythra
TATAAACTAAATTTGACCTGACAGACACTTCTGAAAAACCGGCAACTGTCAGATCAAGTTTGAACTACTACAAATAATAAGCTGCTTGAGATGTGCAATATTCCTTATTCCCTCATCGAAGCCTGCCAAGGTGATCTGGTGATGGCCCATATTGCAAAACAGGCTGAAGATCCCAGCGCCTTTTTAGGCATGGTCGAAGACCTGTCTAAAAAAAGCGATATGATCAAAATTGATAAATTTAATTTTATTCATGATCATATATTTGAGTGCTATTCACAGCCCTATAAGTTAAAAAATAAAACAGTCGGCCGCGTCTGGAGTTTTCGTGATATTACCCAACGTATCGTATTGGAAAAAAAGCTTGAATATCAGGCTACACATGACTCCTTAACAGGACTGCCGAATCGTGTGCTGATGCTGGACAGGCTTCAGCATGCGCTTGAATATGCGAAGCGTCATCAATCGCTCTTTGCCATTATCTTTTTTGATTTGAATCGGTTTAAACTGATTAATGACAGTTTAGGGCATGCAGCAGGTGATGAATTACTCAAGTGCGTCGCTAAACGGCTTGGGTTTATGTTAAGAAAAACCGATACCTTATCCCGGATTGGCGGGGACGAATTCATCGTGATCGTGAGTAATCTTAAACAGGAGTTGGATGCTGGAACGGTTGCCATGCATTTACTGGAAGCCTTCAATGATAATTTTGACATTCTGGGACAGTCCTTGTCGGTTAGTTCCAGTGCGGGTATCAGTGTCTATCCGCGCGATGGCACCACCATTGGCGAGTTGCTTCGCAACGCCGATGCGGCCATGTACAAAGCAAAAAATCAAGGCATGAATCAATTCCAATTTTATACCCCGGAATTGGGTGAGCAAATAAGTGCCCGTCTTGAGTTGGAAAATGATTTGCATAATGCCATTACCAATAACGAATTTATACTGCATTATCAGCCGCAATATGATGTTGTCACTAAAAAAATATCGGCCATAGAAGCGCTCATCCGCTGGAATCATCCTCAAAAAGGCCTTTTGCTTCCTATCCATTTTATACCTGCAGCAGAAGAAATCGGACTCAGTGTTGCCATTGGCGATTGGGTACTGAAAAAAGCCTGTGAACAAAATAAAAAATGGCAGGAGGAGGGCTTCCCTCCCATGCGTATTGCGGTAAACATCAGTTCCAAACAGCTCGTCCAACCTGATTTTGCCGAGAAAATAAAAAATATCCTTGAATTAACACAACTAGAGCCACGCTATCTTGAGCTGGAACTCACGGAAAATGTCATTATTAATACGGTTGAGACGTCGATTAAGCCTATTACGGAGTTGAGCGCTTTAGGGGTACATATTACGTTGGATGATTTTGGGACAGGCAATTCCAGTATTAATTATTTGAAAAAAATGCCGTTGAGCAGATTGAAAATAGACCAGTCATTCGTCAGTAATATTAATTTAAATTCCAGCGATGAAGTGATCATTCAATCAATTATTTCCTTGGCGAAAAAATTAAATCTAGAAATCATTGCTGAAGGAGTGGAGACTAAAAAACAATTGGAATTCTTAAAATTATGCCATTGTGAAGAGGTACAGGGCTACTATTTTAGTAGCCCGGTTGATTCCAATCAATTGGAGAATTTATTAAAATCAAGTGAGCAATAAGAAAAATCTATCATGAAGTGTTTGCTCTCAAGAATAGGCCAGACCGGATCCTGACGAGTTCCAGGATCGATTCAGTTATGGCTCATTATAGCCTTGCTGGCGGACGCAAGGTTTCCAGAGTATACCCATGATCAACCACGTTGTCTTGCCCGCGTAGGCGGGCAACCATTAGGATATCGGATGAGGGATAGTCCAGCAATGGCTGCGATTGGTGTCGATTATTACCCCCCATGCGGCTGCTGGCCAATGGATGGATGCCGCCTACGCGGGCAAGACATTATGAAAAAGACCCTTGCCTGGGTAAAACATCCAAGGGTCTTTGCGTTTGGTTTGAGAACGTCAGGAGATTATTGCCTTGCCTGAGCAAGCCCCTGGGGAGGGTTTTATAATTTTCCATGCCGATTTGTTTATTAGGCAAATAATAAGCTAAATTTATACTAAGTTGCAAAAAAGCTGTCATTTTAGTAAGGACGCTAACATGGAGCAACATAGGCTCTTGGTGGTTGATGACAATGAAGCAATACACAAGGATTTCCAAAAAATCCTTGGGATTAATCAAAAAAGCGATTCACTGAGTGCTTATAATCGCTTATTTGAGCAGCTCGAACAGGACACTTCAATCACCACACCCCTTTTCCATATGGACTCCGCCTATCAAGGTGAGCAGGCACTGGAGCTGGTTACCAAGGCTTTTTCTAACCAGGAACCTTATGCTCTGGCTTTTGTGGATATCCGCATGCCGCCTGGATGGGATGGCATTTATACGATTAAAAAATTATGGGAAGTCGATCCTTATTTACAAGTAGTAATATGTACGGCTTATTCTGATTATTCCTTTGATGAAATTTATCAGCAGTTACAGGGGTCGGATAATTTTATTATTTTAAAAAAACCTTTTGATATCATCGAAATACGGCAACTGGCTTCCACCATGACTAAAAAATGGTGTTTGGCGAAACAGGCCCGTGAATACATCGCCCTGAGTGAAGAAAAGCTTGCAAAAAACTATGACGAGTTAAAAGGCCTGTATAATGAGCTGCAATCCACTCAATCCCAACTTGTACAACATTCAAAATTGGTAGCCATTGGCCAACTCGCTGCCGGTATCGCTCATGAAATCAATAACCCCATTGCCTATGTAGCCAGCAATACCAAAACGCTCAATGATTATGCCGAGGTGATTAAATCAGTGTTAAACAATATGGAACAGCGACTCGATCAATCCCAGGATGTCGAATTAAAAAATTATTGGCAAAAACTGTCAAAAGAAAAAAACCTTTCTTTTATATGGCAAGACATGACGGATCTGATTAAAGAAAGCAGCGAAGGGTTGCGGCGCGTCAGTGAAATAGTCAAGGACTTGAAGTTTTTCTCCCATACCGATGAAGGGGAGATGCAAAAAGCGAATATCAACCAATGCATCGATGTGACGCTAAAAATGATTTGGAATGAATTGAAGTACAAATGCACGATAAAAAAGGAATACGGCGAACTGCCGGACATTATCTGCAATCCCCGGCAATTGAATCAGGTGTTTATGAATTTGCTGGTCAACGCGGGGCAGGCCATTCCTGAGCAGGGGGAAATTACCATCACCACAGGTGTTGAGAGCAGCCACGTTTTTATAGCCATAAAGGATACGGGAACAGGCATTTCCCCCGAAAACATGGAAAAACTGTTTGACCCGTTTTTTACAACCAAGCCGGTAGGAACAGGGACAGGCTTAGGCCTTTCCATATCTTATAATATCATACAAAAGCATCAGGGGCAGATTAAGGTCAGCAGTAAAAAGGGTGAGGGTACCACATTCACTGTTTATATTCCGATAACGGAATAATGGCTAAGGAGAGTCAGGATGCTTGATATGGTTGATGATTCTAAAGGAACATTATTGCTGGTTGATGATGAGGTCAATATTATCAACTCCCTGAAACGTATCTTTGTTCCTTTAAATTATAGAGTCCTTTCTGCGACGACCGGTCAAGAAGCCTTAGACCTGCTTGAAACAGATGACGAGATAGATATCATTATCTCGGATATGCGTATGCCTGAAATGGATGGTGCCACGTTTTTAAAAAAAGCGGCGGATAAATGGCCTGAAATTAATCGGCTTTTATTAACCGGTTATGCGGACATTAATTCCGCTATTGCAGCCATCAATAACGGTCAGATCGATTATTACCTTCATAAACCATGGCAACCCCATGAATTGGAACATATCATTGAAAATTTAATGGAGCAGCGGAAGCTCAAAGAAAGTAACCGATTATTGCAAATCGAGCTGGCTGAACGTAACAAAGAATTATTATTCTTAAATAATCACCTGGAAGAGCTCGTTGAAGAGCGGACGTTGAAACTGGACAAAGCGTACAAGGCGATTAACCATAGCTACGCTTCCGTCATCGAGATCTTGTCGTCCCTCAGTGAACAGCCCAAAAGTATCTTTAAAGGTTATACTCATCGGGTCGCTAAATTGGCTCAATTATTTGCCGAAAAATTAGGATTAAACGCGCAGGAAATCCAGACTATACATACCGCGGGGTTGCTGCATATTATCGGCAAAATTGGCATGCCGGAATCGATTATTACCAAACCCTATCAAAGCTTGTCGGCAAGAGAAAAAGAGGAATATGAGAAATACCCACTTTTAGGGAGTGCCATGCTGCTCGGCTTTCCTGCGCTGGAAAAAGTAGCTCATTTAATTGCCACGCATCGGGAATTATCCAATGGCCTGGGGTATCCGCATCAGTTTAAAAGCAATGATATCCCACTGGAATCGCGAATCCTCTCCATTGTAGTCGATTACAATGAGTTACAATCGGGTTTATTATTTCCTCATAAACTGCTGGCCTCCGAAGCCTTGCAGCTTATAAAAAATAATGAAGAAAAACGCTATGATGATGATGATTTGGCGCAGCTCTTTGTCAATATCATCAAGGGGTTGCCTCAAGAATCACCGCTGAACGAACAGCTTTTACCCGCGAAACTATTGCAACCCGGTATGGTTCTATCCCGTGATTTAATTACGGAAAGTGGTTTAAAGCTTTTATCCAGAGGGTATGTGCTCACGCAGCTTACGATTTTAACCATCAGACAAATTGGAAATATCAGCGTTTATGTTGTGGCAGAGAGTACTTAAATTCTCGTTGGAAAGGTCTATTACTTTCTCACAACAGACAAGCATTGCCAAATCAAGGCCTGCCATTTTTGTTGACTGCCTTAAACGCCCCATGAGCGACCAACAGGTTCCTGATTGCCTCGCCATCAGGCGTGTGTTCCTGAACCAAATCAAGCGGGGTATGGGATTCATAATCACTTGGATTCACATCGATACTTCCAGTGGCTAGAAGCAACCGGACTGCCTCGACATGATTTGATTCAACCGCATAATGCAAGGCACTTCGGCTTTCGTTATCGGTCAGATTAATCTGGGCGCCAGCCGCAATGAAGGCTTTAACCGCCTCCGAATTGTGGGCAATCGCGGCTAACATCAAGGGGGTTTGACCCTGGGTATCAGCGGAGTCTATGGTTTTGGTATTTAGGCAAATTTTAACCATGTCGTTGTCACCGTATTGTGCCGCATAATGTAATGCATTGCGCCCTTCGTCATCCGTTAATTGTTCTAGCCCATCAACCGCGAGCAGCCATTTAACACACTCATGCTGCCCATTTAAAATGGCGGAATGAATGGGAAAATGCGATAAATTATTGGAGGTAAACGCCAGCTGTTTTTCCTGAGCCAGCATCTCTTTAAGCAGTTTGTTATAGCCAAATGTGGACATTATGTGCAAAATAGAATCACCCGATTCATTCCTTTCATCCAGCAGCGTTTTACAGTGTTTCAATAACAAGGTAAAAATGGCCTGCTTTCTTTGCTTTAATTTGTCGTCATAATCATTGGGAAGCATCAAGGCATCGAATAAAATAGAATGGCCATTGGGTGTTTTTTCTTGTGGGTTTGCGCCCAAGGCCAACAAATTTTCTGTCATGTGCAGGTTACCGCGCGCCGCTGCCAATTGCAGCAATGTATAATTGGTTTTGGTATTTATTTGCTCCGGACTGGGTTTTAAGGTTTTCAAATAACTATCGAATCCTTTATCCACCAGAAATTGAAGCGGTGTTAAATCCTTGAAAGCCGGAACTGGCGTTGTTAATTTTTCAGCCTGGATATTGGGTTGGATATGCCCAAGAAAATCGGCTGCCAACGCTTTGTATGACGCGAAGCGTTCGCCAAGGTCTCCCTCAAAATGCTGATCCGTGCTGATGGTGGTTTCACACCAGTAGATTAATTTACTCAGGCTTTCGTTGGTAGGGGTTGAGGAATCGATATTCAACGTTTTACAAAGCGCATCAAATTGAGTAAGCATAGCCGCTCCTAAAACAGATAAGTGGTGTCTAAAAATTCAAATAAATCAGTGTATTCGATTGGTTTTTAGCCCATGAACAGCCATTTTCTATTCCCAAATATAGTCCATTTTTAAAATTATAGCGAGCACTGAAGGCCATCCAAAATCTGGTTATGAACATAAATCCAGTGATTTGCTAAACGCGAAAGCAGTGTCTTATAATTGAAAAACAAGAATTAATAAAATTCAATTTGATTTTAAAGGAATCGGTATACGAATTGGTGGCATAGGACTTAAGACTTAATAACACCCGATTAAGTGCGGGGATGTGGCATAAACAGGCCGCGTTCCTATCCTGGGCAGCAACGGAGGCGACCCATGTATACTCGAATTGATTTGGCTGGATTGGCAGGCTCGGCACGTACACGTGGAAGAGAACTTCAAATCGCTGTCGATGAGGCCAATGCCGCACATGCCGCAGAACTGTCGCCTCCGGGCAGTGCGGCCCATATTGCTATCGACCGGGAACTTCAACGCCGGGTGATTCATATTGAAAGCCTTATCAAAGGAAGTACCTATACTCACTCAGCCCCATTGCGTGCCCAACTGACCCGTGCACGGGATCAGGTGCGAAATCATCTGGTTGATGCCGGTGAATCGCCGCACCCATTGGGTGAGCCACAGACGAGTCTGAGTCAGCGGATTGCCGAACTTCCGGATGCCGTTGCAGAACGTTTGGCTAATGTGCTCGTCACGTACAAGGGGAATGCGGGGCAACTGGCCACGAATTTACGTCATATTTTTCCCTACGGCTCAGATCCTGCGGCTGTCGCTCGCTGGCGGGATTTTCTTAACACCCACTCCATCACCTTTCTAGGTGGCTCAAATATCATTAATTTCAAGGTGACGGCACTACTTCCACTTGTTGAACCACCCGAAGTGCTCAAGCTCGAATACCGTTTTGGTTACCCAAGCCGCATGGACACGGTGTTACGGACAGCCGTGCCTGGATTATGCACACCCACCGCCGTTTCCCGCATGGTCATGGCGCCTGACAATACGGGCGCATTGGTTGGGCGAAGCCTGATGGTGACTACACTTTGTACCAACGGGGGAGCGGGTGGTTATGCCAAGCGCGGACGCCTCGATTACGTTGTCGCCGCAGCGGTAGAAACAGCGGCCACGATGAGAGCCGCCGGCAGGTCCCAAATGGATATCGACGCTGCGGTGACCACCAGGGTCAACCTGCTGACGCATGGGATGTCCGCAGGGGAGCGACTTGAAATTACCCATGCCGCAGGCCTTACGGCTAACGCAGCTGTGCTTGCCGTGGCTGCAAACCCCCTGGCGGTTGATGGCTATCGAACCGCTGCGGCTACCGCGGCCACCGCGTTGAGGCAACGTATCCATGGGATATCGTCGCAAATGGGTGCCCGATTGCAGGATCTTGAGCGAGAAGGCATCTATTTTCCAGATGCAAAACTCGATAACTGGGTTGTGGAAGGCGATGGTACGCTCCGAGTCGCGGATACCAAGAGCTTTAAACGTTCACCACCCGATGCGGTGGATGAGCGTCATATTGACAATGATGGAATCGTCGGAAGGATACGGACGCGAGGCTTTAATTTGGGCGACATCGATGCGAACACCGCGCCTAAAGTAATCCACCGTGCCATTCTGGGACGTAATATCTACTATGCTCTTACGGGTGTCTGGCCCCACGATACAACCACGCCGGACTGCAGCACCCAAGAGGTGTTTCAAGGGGCAGTGGGCGCTAAATACAGAACCCTGGTTGAAGGCTTAACTCATCGCTCCGCGCCAGCACCGGGTATCCCGCAACCGACCATCACACTGGCTCAGGCTGCGCAAATATTACGCGAGATCGAAATCATGCATACGCCGCCTTATGCACTCGCAAGCGTTCCACAACAAGCGTTGATGGTCGCACTGGCTGCTAACCCGGCCTATGTGGCAGCCAATGCCGGGCAAAAAGCGCTGATGGCTGAATTGGCCGCCAGTGCGAGTTACGAAGCAGCCAGTCCTGCGCAACGGGCCTTGGTGATTGCCCTCGCAACTCATCCCGTCTATGAGGCAGCCAGCCCTGCACAAAAAGCATTGGCAGCCACGTTGGCCGCTGGCGCGGATTACGAAGCCGCCAGCCCTGCTCAAAGAACCATGATGGTCGGGCTGGCCGCAAGCCCGGTTTATGAGGCCGCCAGCCCGACACAACGGGCACTGCTGGTTGCACTGGCACGCAATGCAGTTTATGAAGCAGCCTCGCCCACGCAAAAGAGCTTGGTCGCTACTCTGGCTGCCGGTGCAGGATACGAAGCAGCGACACCCGATCAAAGAACATTGATGGTCGAGCTGGCCGCTAAACCGATTTACGAAGCGGCGACGCCCGCGCAACGGACCCTGATGGTTGCATTAGCCACCAATGCGACCTACGAAGCGGCGAATCCAGCTCAAAGAACACAAATGGCCGTACTGGCCTCCAAGCCGCTTTATGAGGCAGCTGCCCCTGCAACCCGGCAACGCATGCTTGAGGCCATGGCGACGCCGGCTTACGCAGCAATCGTGGCCAAAGTGCGCGATCTGGAAGCATTGACTGGGCAAGATCATAGCGCCTGCCTGCTTGCCAGTTTGCACTCAGCATGTAGCGCTCTTGCATACGATAGGGATACGGCTCTTGCGGCTTTACGGGATACGGCCAATCGGGCTTATGATACCCTGGTGGAAGCGAACACTCTTCGTGCCGCTGTCACCGCCCCGGTGCAACCAACCCTTGGAGGGCAAGTCCTGCTCCCAAACGATCTGCTCGTCAATGATCGCACGGCATCCATTGGCGCCCCTGCCGATCTTAATGCGCTTCTTGCCGGGATTGAAACGCACCGTGCTCATCTGGGGGCAGCCCGTGAGGCATTGCCTGAACTTCGCGGTTTACAAGGTTTAAGCGACGCCTGCGATTCACAACGTTTCGGGGCCGGGGATGCCAGGATGGATCAATTTCTCGCTCAGGCCAGACAAGACATCATAGACAGTGCCACCCTCGTTGCTCGTTTAGGAAATGCTCATCGTATCCACGGCGAATTAACCGCCGCTCGAGCCGGGCTCAGCGACGTGGTGAATCAGGCGGTGCATGATAATATTACCCGACTTCGTGGCAAGCATCTGTCCCGTGGAGCAGGGGCAAAAGCGACAGCCATTGAGAACGCCGCCGCCGAAATACCCATCCTTACCCGAATTAATCTGCGCGCCCATGAAGGTGATGGGGCGGTACGGGCTCTCTTCACTGAAATGAGCAGGAGCCGCTCCATCTTTAGCGGTCTGGGTGCTGCATCTGCAACACCCGGTAAAATAGAGAGTTACAAACTGGCTATGAGAGCATTACGCCCGGAGCCTCCTCGAGATGAACCTGGTCATGGCAGGGGAGGGGGGCCGCCTACCAATTAACTTACGCCGGCTTTACTAAAAATCCGGATTCTCCTCTGAATTTGCATAAAATTGACGCACTTCGTCAACCCGCTGAAACAAGTCCTCGTATTTTTTGACCACCGTGGAATAAAGTCTCGAATTCGTCAAGGCTCCTATATCAAATTCCGTTAACGCCTCTCTGGGGTCCTTGTTTTGTAATGCGTCAATTAGTTTATGGGCAGCATGGATTTTATCCTGAGCGCTGTATCCGAATTTGGTACTGATCAATCGGGTTTTAAAGCCGCTGGAATTTTCTTTTTCCAGGTACAGTTTCTCGGGTAAATGCCATTCGCTGGCGCGTTTTTTACAATAACGCTGTAACGCATCAATGAAAGAAAGCACCTCAAAGGGATTAAACGATTCGGAAGGGGTGGTTTTTTCCTCTGAGTGTTTCTCTCGTTGAGAGGGGGGATTATTAAAAAGCTCTAAAAAATCATTTAACTGATTTTGCCTGGCAAATTGCCAGGCTGTTTGATCAAAGGATGAATCTTCAGCATTGGGATCCGCGCCATACTCTAATAGCAAACGAGCGGCGTGAAGTTGGTTATTTTTCATGGCGATGAATAACGGGCTGGTGTCTTCCTCTTCGCCATTTGCTTTAACACCATGCTCAAGTAATACTTTAAGGCTTTCCAGAGAGCCTATTTTAACCGCAAGATTAATCATAAAATTTCTCTTGCCCAAAAAGGTTTGAAAAGGATTAGCCCCATGAGCCAACAGGAACTTTAACAGATCGGGATTATTTAAAGCGATGGCGTCTTCAAGAGGGCAGGGAGTCTCTACGTCCGGGCGAAGATGAGGGTCTGCTCCTTTGTTAAGCAAGGCAGCTACCATGCCCCATTTTCCTTTAGACATAGCAATGCGCATCGGCGAAATCACGTTCCCATTGCTCAAATTAGGATTGGCGCCGCAATCAAGAAGCGTTTGCGCAGATTCATCATAATCACACAAAAGCGCAATCATTAAAGGCGTATACTGACTGTTGGTTTTTTTATTGATATCTGCACCATTAGCAATTAATTGAGAAATCAGGCCGGAATTGGCTGTCTGTGCAGCGACACAAAGCCAGGTGCTGCCCTCTGAATCCTGCCATTTAATTTTCTTTTTCATGTTTTTATTGGATAAATGCTGCATTTTCAGAAGAAGGTCGGTTAGTTCCTCTTCGGCCTGTTTATTGCCTGGGGATGTGTAACAAGCGATATGAATGGCTGCAACGTCATTATCCGAACAGGACCTGATTAAAGCCTCGGCTGCCTTATCGTCATCCGTGTATTCTTGCAAGGGCGGGATATTGGCATCAATCAGAATCCATTTTTCTGTCGCGGGGTTGTAAGAAATAGACACGGCATGCTGACCGCCGAAACCGGTAACGGCCAGGCTGACTGGCTCGGTAAGGTGCATCTGTTTAAAGCCTTTTTTTAAAAAAGCCAGGTTGGTTTTAAATTCCTCCTTTTTATAAACGCCGGCAATGGAGGGTAAAGAAAGAATGCCTCCCCGCTCTTCAAGGCGTTGGGGAATGGTTAAATCCACAAAACCGCCTCGTTGCTGAGATAAGTGAATATTTTTTTCAAATAAATACTGATAAAGCCGCCTTTGTTGATTGAGTTCAATCCCGTCAAAAAAGGCCAGGGCATCGACCCATTGTCCTTTATGGATTAAGTAAGATTCTATCTGCGCACGGATTGATTCCTTTATGGCTGCCTTACCCGCAGGAATCTCGTGATTTAACTGCTGAATCCTCGCTTTTTCCTGAAAGTCTTCCAAAGGGATTGTCAATAGTTGGTCCACGCGTTCCTTAAAACGTGATGCTTCACCGAGTAACACAGCCTGCATTCCCATATGGCAGTAGCCATTACAAATTCCCCTTTCATCTGCTGCATAGTTTAAACTCTGCATGAGTTGGATAATGCGGCCATGACCGGTAGAAACATCTTCTTTATCCTGCATATCACGCCTCGACAACCGATGCTGTATTATAGTACAGACCAGGCACTTGGACGCAAATTCTGGGCATGACATGGCGTTTTCTCGTTGCAGTCTTGAGTGCCGTCAGGTGGGGTGGAATGAGTGATGTATCAGGGATTAAAAGGCCGGTGAGTGGATATGGTATAATGCGTAATCGTGCGAGGAAAACGGTAAGCGAGATGGCGTGGCTTTGGTAAGCCAGCCGGCATCCGTTTCTGGCTTTGTTTGTGATGTAATATGAGATGTACCCATGCGCCTTGACCTGTATAATCTGGCCATTAAAAAAATCATTGCCGAATTGAATCGGTTCACAGGCCTATGGATCTCCGAACTCAATTTGACACACAACTGTCTGGGTAAGGAAAACTTCACGGATTTGGTGGTTTTGTTCAGTATGATCAAACCATTTGAAGTGGCTTGTCTTAATTTGCATTGCAATGGTTTTGGGCAAAAGAGCGGGAGCGAATTGCTGGCCTTGTTCCGTATTCTTAAGCATTCTGGAATTACCCGCCTTGGTTTAAGCGCAAATGACCTTTCCCTAAAGACCGGGGCTGAGTTGGCTGCCTTGTTAACTGTTTTGAGTGATTCAGACATTCATGAACTTGATTTGAGTTACAATTGGCTCGGGAAACGACCCGATGCTGAGTTAATTGAACTTTTCAAAATATGGCGTAGTACGCCAATCATTGCGCTTGATTTGGCGTGTAATGCCCTGGGCGAAAAAGCAGGAAGCGTTTTGGCTTCGATGTTTTACGCTTTGAAAGGCTCTGCAATGACCCATCTTGGTTTAAGCCATAATGATCTTTATCAGCTGTCAGCTGCTGATTTTTCAGCCCTGCTCTTCGCCATAAAAGAGGCTCAAATCACTCATCTTGATTTAAGTGAGAATCGGTTGCATCTTATGGATGCTGCTTTTGAGACCCTGTTTGACGCATTAAAAGACTCTTCAGTGACCCATCTCAATTTATGGGCTAATGGTATAGGGCATTTGAGCGTATTAACGGCGCAGTTTTCCTTACTCCAGGGTACGGCAGTGACCCATCTTGATTTGGGAGAGAATGATCTGAAATGGGTGCCTGCTGAAGAACTGGCTGCTTTATTTCGTGTCTTTAAAGAGACCAAATTGCGGCATATTGGTTTAAATTATAGCTATTTTCAAGAAAGAACAGCAGAAGAGTTACACCTTGTTTTTAATGCATTGCCAGCTAATATCGCGACGGTTAAATTATCGCTTCAGGAGTTAATGGAGATGGGCAAGGAGCAACGTCAGGCAATTCAAACGCGTTTCCCCAGGGCGGATCAGGTTATTCTGGTCAATCATATCGAAGGTAGGGAATTAAATCCTTCGTTTAGACCAGACGATGCAAATGTCTATCGGCGGTTAGGCTTTAAGGTGTCGCCGCCCTCATTGACTGGTTTAACGTCCTTTTTCGTGGTCAGCAATAATTTCAGATTTAAACATCGAACACAAAAGATGTTGCCGGAGGAAGTAATACAATGCCTTGTCGGGAATAGACCCAATCCAATGATGTTTCAAACATGAATGAACGACTGGAAAGCGCCTCACATGTGGCTGTGCTTAAGTGTTTTGGCTTTGGCGGGGGTTAAAATAGCCAGGATGACCGCGATGATAAGCAAAGCCGGAACATCGCCATAGAGATGAGCAAAATGGTGTGGGTAATATAATGCCTGAAGGGCCATGATGCCGCCATGTACAACACTGGACTAAACAGTAAACCATATTAAACTTAAATGCTGCAGTGGATTCTTGGCCGCCAGAATCAAAAAAATACCTAATGTTGCATAAATGCCTAATATCATTTGCAAATAGACTAGAATTTTTTCTTCTGTAAATTTGCTTCTCTTCATGATGGCTTATACCTTTTTTGCTTGTTGATATTTTGCCAGATTTTTCCAGTTTAGGGTGGATCTATTTTCAGGGAGGAGATCAACTTAAGGGGTGCATTATGCAGCACAATTAGGCACTCGAATGTAGTGTATTCGGTGATTCTCCTTTTTGAATATAGACATTTAATTATTGATCTAATTGGTACATTTGTGTACAATTTGCTCTTAATCATCATTCTTTCGGGCTAATGACATTCATCTGGTAGTCAAGAAACTATTGAACAAGATTTTAGAGGAAAACACGGCTTTAAGGCGCATGGCGGCCGAGTTTAGAAAATGGAAGGGCATGATGTTATTGCCGTAAAGCCTAGCCTTGGGTTGTTTTGATGAATACGAAAGTTTGATTAATCATGGAGCTGATAGCAAGCACTAATTTCCATTAAGAAGAGTTTAAAAATGTTGTCAAAAAGCGGTCTATTTAAGCAGAAAAATAAAGCATATCGCTTGAACGTTAGTGATTACGATACACTTGTCCCCTATTATTTTAGTAAACATAAAATAAATGTACGCTACCTTGTTAACGGCACGACATTCATCGGACGTCGGATGATGGCTGAAAATTATTTACAGGTACAGGCTGAAATTAATGAATACGAAAATGAACAGCTAGCCTATGCTAGACAAATTATCCATCACTGGTCACCGCCTAATGCCTGCATGCCGGGAAAATACAGGCTCAATAGAAAGAATAACAGACACTCTGACTTTGAAAGGCACTACCAGGAATTGTATGAAGCAATTAACGATGAGTATTTAAATAATGATGGCCAATTAAAAGAATTATCTGAAGAGAAACAATTACGTTTAAACGCTATTGTAAAAAGGTTGAAGTGCCGTAAGAAACTAGATGAATATCGGCAAAAGGAAATTGAAGAATTATATGAACGAAGAAATAGTGTTTGTCTTACCAAAAGTCAAGCAATAGATGAAGTCAAATCCATCCAAAAATCCCTATCTGATGATGAAGTTGTGGTCTATTTTTTTACAAATAATCGCTGTAAGGGAACTGCTCATTTTGAGACTTTATTAATAAAGCGTGACCACATCGTTAAGCCGGTTCATTGGTTTTTACATGAAAGTAATATGTTTGAATCAACAGATTTTGATAAAATTTTTATCACGGATTTATCCCCTTTCGTAACATATACGTTAAGCAAAAAAGACGTTGAGGGTGCATTCGACGAAGACCCTATGAAAAGGCTTCAACCCCAGGTTGACAGTGATTCATGTGGTGCTCTAGGAGTTTTATATCTAAAAGAATTACTTAAAAATAATAGTGAACAATTACGTGAGTTTTCATTTATAGCTTCCCTTTATTCCGATAAAAATGATTTTGGCTCAATAGACCAGGGCAGGTCTTACAAAAGCCTGTTATTCTTCCCTTCTCCTCATGTACTACGTTATTCTCAATCAAGACTTTATAACAGCATTCTCTTGGCAATGTTACAAAGTACAAATGATGAAGAAATGATAGAGTATAAGCATGTTCAATATAAAGTTAAAACCTTGCATGGGATTTTAAAACAGTCTATCGCTTCCGTCATTGAAAAAGATGATGCTGAAGCTGTACGAATCAAAGATTTATGGTCGCGATTGCCTGACTTCAGAATAAAATGGATGGATTTATATTATAAAATGGAACAGAAACGGCAAAAAATGCAGGATGGCTCGGTAATCCCCCCATATTTAACTGACATCAAAAATAGAGGTTTAAGCAGCTACTAAAGCCAGCTTCTGCCTT
>NZ_LNYA01000036.1:15106-22697 GCF_001467615.1 Legionella erythra
TTGGGAAAGACCCCGAATTCGCCCCCCCTTTGTCTTGCTAACCCATTGATTCAATTGGCGTCCCGGAGAGGATTTGAACCTCCGACCTGCCCCTTAGGAGGGGGCTGCGCTATCCAGCTGTGCCACCGGGACTTAAGTGAGCAAGTCTACCTTATTCGGGGTGTAAATAACAACACTCCCGCTATGCCCTACATGGATTGATAATTGGGGCCGCCGCCGCCCTCGGGCGCTTCCCAGACAATGTTCTGGCGCGGGTCCTTAATATCGCAGGTTTTGCAGTGAATGCAGTTTTGTGCGTTAATCTGCAGCCGCGGGCCCGCTTCATCCTCGACGATTTCATAAACTGCTGCGGGGCAGTAGCGGCTTTCGGGCGATGCGTATTCCTGATAATTAACGGCGATGGCTAAGGCTGGATCACGTAATTTCAGATGGCAGGGTTGATTTTCTTCATGATAAGTATTGGTCAGGTAGACCGAGCTTAAGCGATCGAAGGTTAAAATGCCATCGGGCTTGGGGTAAACGATTTTTTTGGCTTTGGCGGCCGGCAACAAGCTTGCATAATCCGCATGGTGTTTAAGCGTCCAGGGTGATTTGCCATAAGTGATATAGGTTTCAAAGGCCGCATTAGCCAAACCGAAAACCAGGCCAAACTTAAATCCGGGACGGATGTTCCTTACCGCATATAATTCATTGGTTACCCAGGATTGGTTGAGCTTTTCAGGATATGCCTTTAATTCTGTCTGTTCATCCTGCCCCGTGTTGTCTGCCATCAAGGCATCAAAACAGGCTTCGGCGGCCAGCATGCCTGACTTCATGGCGGTATGCGTCCCTTTGATTTTGGGTACATTTAAAAAACCGGCGGCATCACCGATAAGCGCCCCGCCCGGGAAGGTTAATTTGGGAATGGATTGCCAGCCGCCTTCATTTAAAGCACGCGCGCCGTAGCTGATGCGTTCACCATCCTGGAGGATTTTACGAACAAAAGGATGGGTTTTAAAGCGTTGGAATTCAGCAAATGGATTAAGCCAGGGATTTTGGTAGTCGAGCCCGATGACATAACCAAGGGCGACCCGGTTATCGGAGATGTGATAAATAAATGAACCACCATAAGTGGCATTGTCTAAAGGCCAGCCAACGGTATGGATGACCTTGCCGGGGTGGTGGTTTTCCGGTTTGACCTGCCATATTTCCTTAAGGCCTATGCCATATGTCTGGGGTTGGCATTGGTCACGCAGCTGAAAGCGATGCATGAGATTCTGACTCAACTGGCCTCGGCAACCCTCGGCAAACAGGGTTTGTCGGGCATAAAGATGCATGCCGGGTTGGTAATTGCTGGTTTTGTTGCCTTTCTTGTCAACACCGACATCCCCAGTCGCCACGCCAATGACCTGACCATGGGTATTATAGAGGATTTCAGACGCTGGAAAACCAGGATAAATTTCGCACCCCAGATGTTCAGCCTGCACGGCTAAAAATTGGCAGAGTTCACCTAGGCTGATGATGTAATTGCCGTGATTTTTCATCGGTTTTGGCGTCGGCATGCGAAAAGCACGCTTGCTGGTCAGCCAATAAAAAGCATCTTCAGTGACAGCCGTATTTAAAGGCGCTTCCTGCCAGGTGTCCGGCAGTAACTCTTTGAGACTTCGGGGTTCAAGCACGGCACCTGAAAGAATATGAGCTCCTACCTGTGCCCCTTTTTCAAGAACGCAGACACGAATGTCTTTATTTTGGCTGGCAGCCAATTGTTTGAGTTTAATCGCGGCAGATAATCCAGCAGGACCCGCACCGACAATGACCACATCGTATTCCATTGTTTCGTGTTCCATACCAAATTCCTTCTTTCAGCAAAATCGTAAAAGATTACCTTAATGCCATTGAATAGCAAGCTTTTGTCAGACGAAACGATAAGGCCGAAATGCTTCAACCTGAGCGTGTTAAATTAAAAAAACATTTGTTGTATGATGAGACGGGCAGTATCCGGGACGGATTAAAAGGAGTGTTGCAACATGCAGGACGGCGAATTATACGCAGGTGGCTTGGGCTTGAATTTTTATGAAAGCGCTGAACTGGAGCCCCTGGAGGGGCTTGACGGCAGGCAGGCCGCGCTGGCTGTCGCCCGCAACGCTCTGCGCATCCTGACCATGGGATGGCAGGATGAGGTCAAAACCCTGCTCAACCGTAAAGTATTAAAAGCCATCTTCTGGTCCCGCGATCAGGAGTTAATGCGGGCCATGCGCATTGCCTTCCAGCAGGGGTTTGATCATCTGTTTCAACAGCTGCAGGGAAAGCAGCTCGATCCTTTAAAGCAGCGCCAGGCCGATCTTTATATCAGCCAGTGTTTAAGCCTCTTGCCTTTTAGTGATATTACGCCTTATGAATGTTTTACCATTCCTCAGTGGATTAACAAACGCTGGCAGATGGTTCATTACAAGGTTGTTCCCATTGAGTTGACCCCGGTTTCCGGTTTTAAAAAACTGTTTTTAAGCGAACAGGACCGGGTATTTGCTTACGGTCTTGAACCCATCAATCACCCGGATGCCGATCCGCACCTTATTTTTATGGGAACAACCTATCCAGCCGGTCAGGGATTTGTATCGCAACTGAATACCGATCTGGAAGGCTTTGAAACCGCCGGAAAAAAGCTTTACCGCAACGGGCGCGATAACATTGTGCGCTGGCTTAACCGTCAGGACAGGAAAGCACGCGTCTGCGGAACCAGTCTCGGGGGGGCGCTGTCATTATTACTGGCCATTGATCAGGGCGATAAATTGCAACGGGTTGATGCGTTCAATCCTCCGGGACTCTATAAATCCTGGCTTAAAAAAAGCCAGTACGATCGCTGGGAAGAAATCCGTAAAACCAATAAAAATCTTAGAGTTTATGTGTACAAACAAGGCGATGATCCCATCTCCAAATTCGGCGAATGGAAAGAAGACTGGGACATTGTCCACGTCATTCCCTCCGATGAACGCAAAAAGAAACTGAATCCCCTGACGGATCACGCCATGATTTATTCTGGTTATGAAGACACTCAATTTGTTGGTGTGGATACCAAAGCGGACAATCAGGAACGCAGGAAGCGTAATTTCTGGCTATATACGTTGCTGCGCGGTGTGTTTTATTATTCAGTGCTGGTGCCTTTTCGCTATGGGGTGTTGCCGGCCCTGCGGTATGGCTGGGCACACAAGCGGCAAGTGGGTCTTGGGCTTGGTTTTTTCGCCTTGTTTCTTTTATTTCCAGCCCTGGTTCCCGCCTTGTTCATCCCTGGTCCCGCTATCCTTGGATTGCTCGCCAGCGCGCTCATTTCAGCGGTGATATGGAGCTATTTCACAGACTTGCTGCTTACACTGATTTACGATGATTTCACCAACCGCAAGCGGGGTGAATTTAATTCATTTTTAAATTGGGTTTCAGAGCGTCCGGTATGGGTCAGGGCTTTGTTGGGCACCGGGATGGTTTTGATTAGCGCTGCCATGCTGATAGTTCCTCTAATTCCTGTTTTCGTACCCTTGATGACGCCAGTATTCTTTTTAGCTCTGGCTGCCGTGCCGTTTATGGCTTTTTTAAGCTATTGTGTCATCCAGAGTATTCAAACCCTTGCAGGCTTAAATAAACCGACCATCGCCGAATGCCATGATCCCTTGTTGCCGAGAAATCCTGAACGCGATATTTACCGTAAGGAAATGAGTGCAAAGATGAGCATTCAGGATCTGGGCGATTATCATTTTGCAACCCGGGTTTTGCTAAAAGATAAGCCTTACCTGCCTTTATCAGGGGACGAGTACCGCGAACGTTACCAGGGATTATCCAAGCGCGAGGTGCTCCTCAAAAGCCAGGATCCTGACGAGGCAACTCAATCGATTCAGGTGAAGGCTCCAGAGGCAAAAATTCATGAAATGCGGCAGATAGCTTCCATCGCCAGGCGGTTTGGGTTTCAAAAATCACCCGCCTGCCTTGAAGAATTGAGGGCCATTCATGATGGCTACAAACTCGGTAAAGTAAAATCTCCAGAGGCAGTCGACGATGATTTGGTGGCCGAACCCAGGATGGACAATTGGGTGTAGATGCGGGATCAAACGGCTTCCAGAATGGCAGCTACCCCCATCCCGCCTGCGGTGCAAATGGAAATCAAGCCGCGACCTTTGCCTTTTTGATGCAGTAATTTAGCGAGAGTACCAACAATGCGCGCCCCGGTGGCCGCAAATGGATGTCCAAGCGCCAGGCTTCCTCCTTTGATATTCATTTTGCTTCGATCAACGGGTCCTAAGGCGTGTTTCGCTTTCAGGACATTGCGGCAATAGTCGTCGGATTCCCAGGCTTTCAGGGTGCATAACACCTGACCGGCAAAGGCTTCATGGATTTCATAAAAGTCAAAATCCTGCAGGGCAAGCCCATTGCGGTACAATAATTCATAAACAGCACGGGTAGGCGCCATGAGCAGCCCCTCGCCATGAACAAAATCCACGGCGGCAACTTGCGCATCGACGAAGCGAGCCAGCAGGGGATGATGGTATTGTTTGGCGATGCTTTCGCTGACTAAATACACCGCGGCAGAACCGTCGGTCAGCGGCGTGCTGTTGCCGGCGGTTAAGGTACCGGCCGCTGTTTTGTCAAAAGCCGGCTTGAGCTTTTCAAGTTTTTCAAGCGTGGTGTCTGGACGAAGAATACCATCCTGGTGTAAGCCCTTAAAATCAAAAATCAGATCATCATAAAAACCCTCTTCATAGGCACGGGCAGCCTTTTGATGGCTTGCCAACGCCAGTTGGTCCTGTTCGTTACGGCTTATTTGCCATTGTTTGACCATCTTTTCGGTGTGCTCGCCCATGGATAGACCAGTGCGAGGCTCTTTGACAGACGGGTATTGCGGTTTGAAGTGGCTGGGTTTAAACGATAGCACGGCTTTGACCTTTTGCAATGGTGTTTTGGCTTCATTGAGTTTAAGAAGAATACGGGTAAACGATTGACGGAACATCACCGGCAGATCGCTATTGGAGTCAACGCCGCCGGCAATGCCGTCATCCATTTGATAATTGGCGATTTTTAAAGCAATTTGCAATGTTGTTTCAAGGCTTGTACCGCAGGCTCTTTGCAGAGTATAAGCAGGCGTATCCGCATTGAGCGTAGTGCCGAGGACCGATTCGCGGGCCAGATTCCAGTTCATGGAACTGTTAATAACTGCACCAAGGCCGACATCGCCGACCGTTCGGCCGCCTAACTGCATCTGATCGACCAGCCGCTGCAGGGAGGCAATCATTAAATCCTGCGTCTGCACCGCCCTGTAATCGGTCATCGATTTAACAAAGGGAATGCGGGCACTCCCTGAAATGTACACAGCGCGTGTTTTCATCGTCGTTATCCGCTGTCAAAGATCCATACTATTAGTCTAGGGCGTGTCATCAATTAAGCCAAATGACCAAGGCAGATATTATCTGGCTACTATTGCTCAATATATTTCCATTGGGCAAAGAGGACTAAATGCTTCGCCACACTTGTCTTGCTGGCAGGCTTTACCATTTTTTGACAACACCGTTAGGGGTTCATTCTCCAGCCGTTTTTCTGCAAGAATTTTTTTTTCAGCTTCTGGTTCTTTGTTTCAAGCTCGCATAAGCGCTTCGGCAAGATTAACCTTACTGGTGTCTTATCCAGTAGAACAAGTCACTTCCCCAACGAAATATTTGCATAAAATTTACGTCAATCAAAATGACACATTAATAATCACTTAATGTGCTGGTGATACACTTTGTATATTTTTCAAGATCAAGCGTTATATGGGAAATTTAACTTATTCTGAACGTGTAAAATTAACGAAGCTCATTCAAAAAATAGTGTCCAAGAAATACGAAGGGAAAGCACTGGATAAGCTATATGACGAAGCGATTAAACTTGTTCATGGTAATTCCGACGAAATTTACCTTTGGCACACCGAGAAAACGGATGAAAATAGAACAAAACTTAATCAGGTTATGGATGAGCTAAATCGATACATTAATAATCAACTTAAAGCAGAGAAAATGATTGTCTCGGCAGCCAGTAAATTAATTTCTGATTTTGAAGGCGCTGAAGCGGATGCCAAAGAAGCCATTCGCCTTGCCAGTGGTGACCCTGAGATTTATGACACCTATGAAAAAGAAGTAAAAGAGTACTTTGATTCAGAACCAGGCAAAAAAATTAGTCTGCGTAAAAAATCCGGTGAAAAAGTTGAGCATCCCAAAGAAATTCTGGAAAAAGAACAATTTATCAAAGACGCAAAAAATATTGTAAATACCCTGGCTAATACCTTAATGGTTACATCCACAGAATTTAGAGAAAACCGTGTTGCTTACATTAGGCAAAGTCTGGAAAATTCAAAATATAATGCCAAATTTATTGACCGTGATGGCCAAATGCAATTCAGAACCATTCGTCCAGAGGGGGATTATGGAAAACCAGAGGTGGCTTTTAAAGAAGGATTAGCCCCTCAATTCGTCAGCATGTGGGCTTTCCAATCAGGCGTCATTAGTAAACCCTACGTCAATGACGTATTTGAAACAACAGGTGAAAAAATTGGTTGGTCTGGGGGTATTGCGTCAACTTCTGCCAATTTAAAATTTTGTGCTGCCTTTGATTTTGCTGCGAGTTATGGTATGCAAGACGGCTATATTTACGTGTATGCATGTGATGAAGCAGCATCCATTGCCCGTCATATTAGCTTTGGTGTAGGTTATGATGGAAAAGTTGATAAAGGAATGGGCATAGAACGCAGTAATGCTGAGGCTGCAATGGAATATATGCTACCTTTTTTATCGCCTGATCGCATAATCGGTGCCAGGGAAGTGAAAAAAGATGGTTCTCTCGGCGAATTTTTTCCAAATCCAAATGTGAAAAAAAGTGCTTATGGTGATACCGAATTTCTAAAATTGCTCCTTTGCGAAAATGTCAATGAAATCAAGCTTATTGAATATTTGGAAAGACGTAGTGTAGAGATTTTACATAAAGATAATGATCTGAATTATACCCATGACATGGTTAAGCTTTTTTGCAAACTCGCTCCTGAACGACAAGCGGTCCTATTAAAAATAGCTCACGCGTCTCATATTGCATTAACGCATCAACTGACAGAAAATTTAGACTCGGCAATTAAAGAAAAAGATCCATTAAAATGGGGTATGTTACATGGATTAAAGTTAAGAAAAAACCCTAAGCAAGCCATTGAAGTATTGCCTGAGGTCATGAAGGTGGCATTATCCCGCGAACAACAAATAATGTTAGAAACGCATTTGGAAAAAGATTCTAAATTAGAAGTAAAATCACACTTTGTATTTGAATTTGAGAGGGACAAGCGTACAACGAAAGACAAATCATCTGCAGAGAAGATTCATTATCCTCAACCACGGTTTTTTAGACTACCAAAAGAACAACCTGTCACTAAAGATACGCTGGAGACGAAAAGTAAAACCACCCCATTTTAAGCGAAGTTAAAGCAAGGCTGGCTAAGTACTAAATCATACGGTTTGCGATGCCGTCGGGAATCCCATAGCTTTGGTAATCCCCCCATATTTAACTGACATCAAAAATAGAGGTTTAAGCAGCTACTAAAGCCAGCTTCTGCCTT
>NZ_LNYA01000036.1:22707-24966 GCF_001467615.1 Legionella erythra
CTATAGCCTATAAAGTGCTCCTTTTACTGAGCATGCTTTATATGAGCATTATGCTTTGCAATGCTGTTTTAACCAATCGCTATATTGGCACTGATGCGCTGTTTGTTCTAGGCGGTTCTTTTACCTCGCCATTAGTGTTCATTCTGGACGACATCATTGCAGAGGTATATGGCTATAAAATTACACAATGGTTAATCATTTCGGGGTTTCTGGCCCAATTATTTTTTGTTTTAGTATGCCAACTCGTTCTAATTTCACCTCATCCTGGCTTTTTTAAAGAACAAGGCTTTTATAATTACGTATTGGGCTTATCGTTATTACGGATCACCATCAGTGGTTTTATTGCCTATATTGTCGCCAATTTAGCCAATTCTTATATTTTAACGCGATGGAAAGTCCTTCTTAAAGGTCGGCATTTTTGGTTAAGAAGTTTGGGCTCTTCGACTTTCTCGGAGCTCCTCTACTCATTTTTTGCCATCTTAATGATGGAACTGGCCTCAATCCCTTTAAGCAGTATCCTAAAAGTAGTAGCGCTCAGTTTTTCAATAAAAGCCATTTACAGCATTGTATTTGCTGGCCCAGCCAATCTTTTGGTTAATTGCATTAAGCATAAAACAGGAATCGATGTTTATGACTTCCCCAAGAAATTTACCCCCTTTAAGTATTCAAAAGAAAATCAGGAGATCATTGCATGATTGAGAAAATAGTCTCAGGTGGACAAACTGGCGTTGATCAAGCGGCTTTATTAATCGCAACGGAAATGGGTATCGATATTGGCGGCTGGTGTCCAAAGGGCGGCCTGGATGAGAACAATGTTAATGTGTTAAAGCAATTCCCTGCCTTAAAAGAGGCCACAACCAGTGATCCTGATGAGAGAACGAAATTAAATATCCGTGATTCCGATGGAACTTTAATTATTGTGCCAAGCTGGCCTTTACCTGAAAGAGTAAAGGATGGCACGAAATTAACCATTGACGATGCAGAGCGTCAAAAGAAACACCACTTAATTATTAGCATGGATAACAAAGATGAGGCTGTGCAGAATATAAAAGCCTGGATTAATGATAATGATATTCGCGTATTAAACATTGGTGGACCCAGGGAGTCGAATAGTCCGGGGATTTATAAGGAGGCTTGCGAGCTTTTTCGGGATTTGTTTAAAACGTTAACCCACAGATTATGCATGTAAAGTTGGGGCAGGCTGAGTGCCAGCCCTTAGAATGCGATTCATTTAATGAAAACCACATCACCTCCAGAAATAAAAACTTTTGATTCTTATGTGTATGAATTCATGAGAGAAACAATCGAAGTTGCCAAGTCTAACCCCATCGCACCCTATGGTGCGATCATTGTTTATGATGATCGTGAAATTCTTCTAAAGTCGGTTAACTCGGCGAATAACCATCCTTTAATGCATGGTGAGTTATCGGTTATTCATACCTTATTTAGTAATGGATTTGATGGCGATCGGAGTAAATTGAGCCTTTATAGCACAGCTGAACCTTGCCCCATGTGTGCGGCTGCTATGTATTGGGCCATGATCCCTAAAGTATTTTACGGTTCGTCAATTGCATTTTTACATGATTTATTTGGAAGGCAGATTCAGATTGGTGCCAGGGAGATTTTATCTAATACGCCTAGTTTTTATAAGGTTGAGTTGGTGAGTGGGGTTATGGAAGAGCAATGTAATGATTTATTCCTGGAAGCGAAACGACTGCAGGAAAACCAGCATGATTAAAAAAATTATCTCTGGCGGCAATTGGCGTAAATGAAGGTATCGTCACTTTGATGAAAATGGCATTAACGCCTTAGAAATACCCTACATAAAAGCAATGATCAACGATTCTGTTTAGGACTTATTAAATAAGCCGTCATCCTGATGGCATTCTAAAGGTGACAATTAAAATTTAATTGCTTTTGATAACCTTTTAAATTCGTTAGTTTAATGGCACAAGGCTATAACCATCAAACTTATCCTTATTATAGGGATTTCTTATAAAAACAGAATTGTTAAATGTAGGAACTTCTTCATTTTTTTCTAGAATAATATGAAATTTATTATCTTTATAATTTACCTTTTTCTTAATCCATTCACCTTCAGTAGTATATATCTCAATTTCATCAGGTGTGGAAGAAACTGCTGCAACTAGGTTAGTTTTTGTTTCGCTGTTAAGTAAAACTTTATCGATATGGTAATCCCCCCATATTTAACTGACATCAAAAATAGAGGTTTAAGCAGCTACTAAAGCCAGCTTCTGC
>NZ_LNYA01000036.1:24976-29288 GCF_001467615.1 Legionella erythra
CCAGCATCTTCAATTTCACGTCTTAGATAACCTGATTGCAGCGAAGAGAGTACGAGTTTATTTTCACCCCATATAAGTTTATTAGACCAAGCGCTTTTTGATGGGGAGGTAATATGTAATTGATTTAATTTAGGGGTATCTATATGCTCGATTGCTTGGAACGGTAATTCTGCTTTGCAAATGTTGGAATTTTTCCCTGGCCAAATTAGCTCAGACTTATGACAGGAGTTAAATAAGCGAAAGCGATAATCTTCAGGAAGAGTTTCTCCTTTTTTTAGAAAATCCACAATATCCTTCAGCTCATCGTCTGACAATGGGTCTACAATTTTTGGCATTATTCAACAATCCATGTTCTGTGGTATTTAATGTGTCGGCCAAAAATATAAAAACTGTAGTGCTGCATAATCCCTGTCATTGCAGAAAATTATATGTCCCAAATTGACGTTATAGTTATGTATGCTATAATCTATTATATGTCCCAAATTGGCGATAGTTATGAGAGTGAAATATCGAGATAGCATAGAATATAAAGCGCTTACCCGCCTCAAAAGAATTCGCGGTAGTGTTGTGTTACGCCAAGATTTTAACGATCTAGGTTCTTATCGCCAAATAAGCCGCGTACTTAAGGAATTCGTTGCGAAAAAAAAGTTAGTTAAAATTAGCTCCGGTGTATATGCTAAGGCTTATATTTCAAAATATACAGACATTCCCCTTATTAAGAATGGATTAGACGCTACTCTCCGAGAGGCTTTAAAACGTTTAAATGTTACATTTGAGCCTGGTAGTGCTGAGCTAGAATATAATGCAGGAAAAACAACCCAGATTCCTGCTGGTAATATCATAAGACTTAAGAGTAGATGCCGTCGGCGCATAGGCTATGGCAATAACACGTTAATCTTTGAGAAAAATATCAATGCTAAATAGTGCTGAGCTAAAAGAGTTAATTGCAGCGACTCAGGCACATATTAGGCTAAGAGCGTCTGTTATTGAGAAAGATTATTATGTCACTCAAGTGATTCATGCTCTTTCTAATGTAGAAAATGAGTACTTTCGATTAGTTTTTTGCGGTGGTACATGTTTAGCGAAAGCTCATCGGATTGTTTCTAGGATGTCAGAAGACGTGGATTTTAAAATCCAACCAAAACAAATTGAGATATCTTTTAGTAAAACACGTCTTTTGAAAGAGCTAAAGCAGTTTAGAACGTATATCCAGTCGCAACTTAACCTGGCTGGTTTGACTGCAAGTGAACCGATAGTACGCAATGAAGGTCGGTATTCGCGAATTGATCTAACCTATCCATCAAGCTTTGAGACTAACGAAGGATTAAGACCCCATATATTATTGGAATTTACCTTGTCTGATGTCCGACGTGATGTTGTAGATTTACCAGTTAAAACCTTGATCGAAGCTAGTTTAAAAAATGTCGTTCTACTTCCTCCCCGTTTAACATCTTGCGTGACTGTAGATGAAACGGCCATTGAAAAGTGGGTTGGACTAACTCGACGTATTATTGCAATTGAACGTGGCTATCATGCGGATGATAAATCGTTGATTCGACATGTTTATGATTTGAATGCTATAGAGCAAGCAGATAAAATTCACGATATCTTTTTTACTTTGGCAAAAGACATAGTAATAAACGATGCTAAGCAATTTAAAAACCAGCATCCTGAATATTCTATTAATCCGAGCGATGAAATTAAACAATCTTTAGCATTGCTAAGGACTAAGCCTGAGTGGAGTGAGCGCTATCAAGAGTTTGTTGAAACTATGGTTTTTGATAATGAATCAGCACATGAATATGGTAGGGCAATAACAATTCTTGAACAGATTAGCAGAAAGGTAATTAATACCTTAAATCAATAAAAAAGGGTGGCCTCACGTCAGTAAGTGCATTGTTGCACATATGCTTAGTAGAGTTTAGCTGTTCTCACGATAATCAAAACATTAGAACAGACTACAAAAGAAAACTTTGGCGGCGGTTTGGAATGAATTCCATTGTGTTAACGAGGAGATTAAATGATTTATATAAATGAACCGCTAGAGAGAAGCATAAAAGTAAATGGATATACTCGCCCCATAAAAATCACCTATATTATCTCTCCAGAAAATAATCCAGAAAATCACCTTATTTTGGATGCGATTTTCTCAGAGTCCTATGCTAGATGGTGTGGCTGTGAAACTTTAATTATTCCGGCAATTTCTTCTGGATTTTTAAATCCAGAGTATGAAAGATGGCTGGCGTTTTTTGATCCTGATTTTGTTTGTACTTATATTGATTTGGATGCAGAGGTAATTAAAAAAATTTCTTCTTCGTGTCATCCAAGCACGTTTATACGTCATAAACCAAATAGAGGAGCAAGGGAAGGACACTATAAGTATTCTGTCGACTGGAGGCTATGCGGAAGTGTGGAAGAATTCGTGTCTTAAATTTCAACAATTTTCGCATTAAAAGGAGATAAATTTAATTGGCAAAGGACCACTCAAAAAACGATTGTGACGCAATTCGAAATAAATGCTAAAGAGCGATTTATTTCTGACAACTTTGGTACAACCTATCGATCTAGTGGTCCAACCTATCCTGTAGATGGGTTATTTGAAACTTACCTTCTAGACTTCGATAATAATGATGCCCGTTCAGCAACAAAAAAGACAGATTCTATTGTTGAAATACTTTCAAGCGTAGCAAAAAATGAATCAATAACTTTTTATGAGCTAGCTAGTTCTTGTCGCGAAAATATATCAAAAATCTCAACATCTTGCTTTGGACAAAGTTTACAATTGTTTATCGGCGATAGTTGCCTGGATAGGATCAATTTCTGGAATGCAAGACATTTGACTCAAGGAGCGCCTGGTTCAATCATTGTAAATGAATCATTACTTGAAAATAAAGAATTTATAAAGCAGCTTGGTCTTTTTCTAAATAACCATAATTTTCTAACAGACCATGGGAATCAACCACATGTAGAACTAAGAAGTCACAGTTTAAATAGGGAGCGATTGCAAGAAATACAAAAAAAACTACAACAAAATACATTTAATTTTATTATAGTCCCTCAGGACATAGCAGCGTTCATTTTGCCACGCACTGGACAAACAGGTGGTTATGTGGCTTTTTCATCTACCGAAAAACATACTTATAAGCTTGATGAAAAGGTTAATGAAGACATCGCGGCTCAAGAACCATCTCACTTTCAATTAATGCCAATGGTATTTAAAGCTTTATGTAAAGGGCAATGGGCAATTGATTTGGAAATTGAGCGCGTGAATAATTTATCAAGACTTGCTAACTCTTATGACATTTGGCGTTTACCAAAGCGAGAGGCGGCTTCTCGTTGTTTTACGACTAAGAATATAAGTAGAGTTACGAACAACCATTTGCTATCTTTAATTCCTGAGCCAAAGTCCGTAACTCCATTCGCGAATAATGACAAAGGTATATTACGGTATTTTCTTAATATTCCTTCTGATGAAAATTTTTTCCTCTGCCTATTTCTTGATGACCAGTACGGTCTTTTTCAAGATGATTTACGATTACCTTTTAAGACAGTTCCATATCAAAAATTATCTATATCTGATAAAGGGCAATATCTTCGTGGTGTGATAGCCAAATTTAAAAGCCTTGATGAAGCATATGAGATTCTTGTTTCGAAATTTTGGCGGGATTTGATTAGAGGAAAATCGAAAAACTTTACTGTAGAGCTTAAAAAGGACAAAAATAAAGATGTCCAGAAAGAAGTTACTACAGAGATTATAACCGAGAATCAAATGTTTTCAGCGTTAGAAACTAATGCACAACATAAAATAAATGTAAAAAAACAAATGCGTTTTTCTAATATGCCTTATATAAGAGCCAATTTTATGGATTCATTGGAATATCTTGTACATAAAAATATTATCTTTCGAGTTCATGACTGGAGGTGTCATTATTGTGGACGAATAAACGCTGTTTCTATAGATAATTTAAAAAATAAAAATAATTGTGAGGTTTGTGACTCATCTTATGAATTACCTGTTGATTTCAAATATGCATTTAAATTAAATGATTTTGTTGTTAATGCATTGAGTAAAAATAATGGTATGACGGTTCTTTGGACATTAGGGTTTCTACATAACAGAAATTATAACGACGATTTTTTTATATACCGGAAGTTAGACTCTTTGATAAATATGATGATAAAGAATGGGCAGCAGAGATCGATGTGATTTGTGTTCTTGCCGGAAAACTTTATGTAGGTGTGGTAATCCCCCCATATTTAACTGACATCAAAAATAGAGGTTTAAGCAGCTACTAAAGCCAGCTTCTGCCTT
>NZ_LNYA01000036.1:29298-29373 GCF_001467615.1 Legionella erythra
GCGGCCAAATGGGACGATCAGTATCCGTCTATCAGCGCCTCCTGGCGCAGGGATTGGGAGCGAGTCATTCCATTT
>NZ_LNYA01000036.1:29383-29456 GCF_001467615.1 Legionella erythra
CCCACGATTTTTATCAACACTCCTTCGTGATGTTTTTCCATCAATCGCAATTATTTCTCCTTGATGTTTCTCA
>NZ_LNYA01000036.1:29639-29709 GCF_001467615.1 Legionella erythra
GTAATCCCCCCATATTTAACTGACATCAAAAATAGAGGTTTAAGCAGCTACTAAAGCCAGCTTCTGCCTT
>NZ_LNYA01000036.1:29719-29787 GCF_001467615.1 Legionella erythra
TAATCCCCCCATATTTAACTGACATCAAAAATAGAGGTTTAAGCAGCTACTAAAGCCAGCTTCTGCCT
>NZ_LNYA01000036.1:29859-30014 GCF_001467615.1 Legionella erythra
GCCAGCTTCTGCCTTGGTGTAATGCCGCCGATAGCCATATTGGGTCTTTCGTTGTTATAAGACCAGAGCCATCGGGTAGCAAACTCTTGTACTTCGTCAATCGTACTAAACAAATATTGATTTAACCAGTCATACCTTACGGTTCGGTTATATCG
>NZ_LNYA01000036.1:30024-46145 GCF_001467615.1 Legionella erythra
TCTTTCGTTGTTATAAGACCAGAGCCATCGGGTGGCAACCTCTTGTACTTCGTCAATCGTACTAAACAAATATTGATTTAACCAGTCATACCTTACGGTTCGGTTATATCGCTCAACATAAGCATTTTGCTGCGGATTACCTGGTTGCGTAAACAGCAGAGTTATTTTATGTTTCTCAGCCCATTCGGCTAACAAATGACTGACATATTCAGGCCCATTGTCACAGCGAATACATAAAGGCTTTCCTCGCCATTCTATCACCTGATTCAGCGTTCTGATGACACGCTCTGCTGGCAGGGAAAAATCAATCTCAATAGCCAGGCCTTCACGGTTAAAATCATCAATTACATTAAGCAGACGATAACTCCGTCTGCTTTGAAGCTGATCATGCATAAAATCCATAGACCAACATTGATTAATATGAATTAGTTTTGACTTAATCTGACATAACCTATTGAAAAGGTGAGAGTTTCCGGTTTTGATAGAAGTGCGAACTTTAATCAAACCAAGAGGAAAACTCTCATGATAGATAATACAGTTAAAATCATTAGGTAATCCCCCCGAAAAATAACAGATGTCAAAAGTAGAATTTCTCATAATCTATGTTGGAGGAGATTTTTCATGAAAATATCAAAATTTAGTAACAGTCAAATACTGTCGATTTTAAAACAGTCCGAAGCTGGTCAGTCAGTACCTGATATATGCCGGGAGCATGGCATAAGTTCTGCAACGTTTTACAACAAATGGCGGGCGAAGTACGGCGGGATGGATGTATCAATGATGTAGCGTCTAAAAGAGCTTGAGGCTGAGAACAGTCGTTTAAAAAAGATGTATGCGGAAGAGCGTCTTAAAGCCGAGATTCTGAAAGAGGCCATTGAAAAAAAGTGGTAGCACCGTCGCGCCGCAGGGAGTTGGCGCAAAAAGCGGTGATAAACTATCAAATCCCTATTCGCATGTCCTGTGTACTGTTTAGCATCAGCGAAACCTGTTACCGGTATATAGCCAAGTTAGATGATGAAAATGCTCAGATTGCGGACTGGTTATTGCAGCTGACTGCAGCTCAGCGTAACTGGGGTTTTGGCTTATGTTTCTTGTACCTTCGCAATGTGAAGCATTTCAAATGGAATCATAAACGTGTTTATCGAATCTACCGGGAGTTGGAATTGAATTTCAGGATAAAACCTAAAAAGCGGCTAATCAGGGAAAAACCAGATGCATTGGCGGTACCCGATGCCATCAATCAGTGTTGGTCAATGGATTTTATGCATGACCAGCTCCAAAACGGGCGCAGTTACCGATTACTCAATGTCATTGATGATTTCAATCGTGAAGGCCTGGCTATTGAGATTGATTTCTCCCTCCCTGCCGAGCGAGTTATTAGGGCCCTTGACCAAGTGATAGAATGGCGCGGTAAACCCTTATCGATTCGTTGCGACAATGGACCTGAATACATCAGTCATTTGCTAGCCGATTAGGCTAAAAAACGTCAAATAACTCTGCTATTTACACAGCCAGGCAATCCACAGCAAAATGCTTATGTTGAGAGATATAATCGAACTGTAAGGTATGACTGGCTAAATCAATACTTGTTTAGTACGATTGCCGAAGTACACGAATTTGCTACTCGATGGCTTTGGTCTTATAACAATGAGAGACCTAATATGGCTATCGGTGGCATTACACCAACGCAGAAACTGGCTTTAGTCGCTGCTTAATCCTCTATTTTTGATCTTAGTTAAAAAGGGGGGATTACCAGCTCTTTAAGTCAAGAATTTCGAATGGTAATTTTCCGTCGTAACTTGATCTTAATGCGCTAACCTAATGCCATAGCATTGTCTAAATAATGATTATCTTTATTTTTAAAATACGTTTTAATTTCAAGTCTTAATGATAATTTAAGCGCTTTAGCCATCTGGTAGGCCTCATCTGATCTATAATACTCATTAACAATGACTGCCTCTGAGTTATAAAAATCTGGATTAGCAGTTAAAAACCGAACCTGTAAAAAGTCCTGCCAATTTACACTGTCTGATTCGAGAAGCTTACGACTCGGAGCACACTGAGGATGAACCAAAGAGTAGAGTTTTTTTTTCATCCTGGGCATAAGCCAGTCTTTCGGAAATACAACTTCCCCAATTTGAACAGCTCTGTTTATTCAGGTCATCATAAAGCTGATCTAGAAATTCAACACTATCTTCAACAAGAGGCACCCCTCCCGCATAACAATAGTATCCTAAAGAATTCAAACTTTCTTTTCTGACAAAAATTTGCAGCAGTTGTGCCTGTAAAACCGATCGGTATGTATCATAATAGGCAACAATTGTATCAATAGGAAAGTCATCAAGCCCATTTTTTTTGCAGAATTCCTGCAAAATACTTTTGATACCAACTGATTCTTTACTGACTGAGAAGCTCATATTGCGTTGAAACATAAGCCAGGCAGTTTCACCCAGTAAACCATCATGCAATAACATTGAAGCAGCTAAGATAACTTTAGTAATTTTGGGTTCATGATCAAGTAGTGGTTTTTTTGAATCATACTCAGCACTAAATGGGTATAACGTGGCATTCTTATCGACATGCTTCTCAAAAAATTTTTTTGGCAAATAGGTTTTTGATTTTATCGCTCCAAAAACAAGATTAGATTTTGCAACCTGCGGATCTGTTTGAGCCATTTCTTTAGAAATAGCACTCATGGCCACACGTAAGAATTTTACTGCATTTGAGCTACCATTATAAAAAGCAAACGTGCCTTCCGGTCGATTAATTTCCCGAGCAATAATTTCCTTTACAAGAGAGATATCATTTAAAAACCGCTTCCCAAAATCTTCCAGATTATGATACTTCGTGTCTTCCAGCAAAAATTTCGCGTTAATTGATCTTTTTTCATTATCTTTAAGAAAATTTCTAAATTCTTTTATATCAACTGTAGACGTATTAAATAATGAGGGTCTATTTGAATGGAGCAATTTCTTTTTTGATTCTACTTTACAGAACATCACATGACAGAAAAATATCTATTTGGATAATATTAACACAATAACTGCCAGTAATTCCAGTAATTAAACAGATAACATACTGTCCCTGCTTCAAATTCTTGTTTTCATCCTTGATGACTCGACTAAATGCTCGCCTATGTATAAATCCATATTGGTGGCCAATACCTTCCACCCCATACCGGACAATTCATTGCGTAATCCGCTCAACCGGCGTTTTTCAACCAGCAGTAAAATGACATCAGCGCCCAAAGCTCCACAGCCTTTTGCCGCCACAACGCCTTCATTGCTTTTTAAGGCAGCAATGGCCTTTACACTGTCTGTCGCAACCAGTTGCAAAGCCTCGAGCTGCTGCTGACAGGCATTGACGGCATTGACCAGCAAGGTATCATTGGCTTGCTCAAAGGCCATACAACCCTGATCAGCAAGCCGTGAGAGTCTATCGGTTGAAAAATTAAGCTGAAACGATTGCAGGTGCTCGTGGGTAGCTAATTTATGACGGCTGTGAACCAAAATAAAGGCCAATTCGTCAAACGGCCAGGGGTAATTGCGCATCTCATGGCGTTGCCCATTAATGAACACGCATTGCTGCTGCTCCTGTGCCATGATATCGTACCCGCTTGGCTTAATGCCCTGGCCATCCCAGGCAAACTGGAAATAGCGCTCAAGCAGCGCCTTGCGGTTCGGTTGTTGATTGCGTAAATGACAGTCCGCGAGATACACGGCAAGAAACTGAGCGCTGGAAGCACCGAGCCCGCCAATGCCATCATAGGGATCATGCCAGCTCAGGCCCTGTGCAATCGAAGGCAAACTGAGCCAATAACGACCGGCAGGAGACGCCGGGTTAATACCCTTTAACACCGGCTCCTCGATCAAGATGAGTTCAAAGCAGGGTTTAGACGTCAAGATTAACGCCGATCCGCCTTCTAAGGCGGCGTATTCCCCCAGCAGAAAGGTTTTAGCGGGTACTTTCCATTTCATCATTTTTCAGAGCTTCCCTTATGTCGTTGAGTATGACGATAACCTCATGTTCAGTAATATGTTTATTGATTAACAGGAATTGTTCAAGCCTTGCTTTTAAAATGGGCGCTTCTTTCTCCGTTGCATCCGTCTTTAAAATGAGATTATTTAAATGCAATTTCATATGCCCCTGGCTTATTCCCACGGTACACAGGGCTTTTAACGCCCCCAGATTCTGCACCAGACCCACTGCGGCGATAATACGGGATAATTGATTGGCTGATTGGATATTCATCATGCGCAGCGCCATTCTGGCGATGGGATGCAAGGTCGTTACGCCGCCGACTATCCCGACAACAACCGGGGCCTTGAATTCCCCGTAAAGGGTTCCATCACGATAAGACCACTCGGTAATCGCGCGGTATTGACCCTGTTTTACCGCATAGGCATGGATACCTGCCTCGACCGCACGCCAGTCGTTGCCTGTGGCAATCACCACGGGATCAATACCATTGAGCACCCCTTTGTTATGGGTCGCTGCGCGATATGGATCCTGTTTGGCAAACTCAGAAGCCAAGGCTATTTTCTCTCCAAGCTCCGGCTCGATGTCTCGAATCACAACCTGCGCAGTGGTCAGTTTTTTGTCATTTAAATTGGATAAAATACAAAGATTCACCTTTTCCTGGGTTAATTGCTCAATGGGGGATTTTAAATATTCAAGAACCTGGTTTAAAAGATTAGCCCCCATAGCATCCACGGGGTTCATAGTGACATGGATAACCGCCATCAACTCACCATTCCCATAGGGGACTGTCCGCAATTCAATGTCTTTAACCCCGCCTTGCCGTTTAACCATACCGGATGCGATGGAAGAATTAACCATGGCAATCAGCTCGTCCTTGTGTTCCTGCAAGCGTGTTTCTAACTCCAGCCTATTTTTAACATGAGCGATTTGAATCTGCCCGATGATGCAATCACCCTCCATACCCGTCGTGATCTCGCCGCATTGCCTGACCCATTTTGCCGTTTTCGACAATGCGGCAATGATGGATGTTTCTTCGACCGCCATGGGGATGACTAAATCCTGGCCATCTATCCGGAAATTACCGGCAACACCCAGCGGCAATTGAAAATAACCAATGGCATTTTCAATCAAACTTTCCGCTAAACGCATGTCGTTGACTGCCCCCTCCTGTAAAAAGGCAATATCCTCATCACTTAAAGCGCCAAGTGCTTTAAGCCGTTGGAACCGTTCCATCCGTGATAACTTTGAAAATCCCTCGAATTGATTATTCTCAGGCATTTGATTCTCCATCGCCACAAGCTATGGCGTCCAGTGTTTATCCTCCTTGACTTCCATTTTGGCCTTATCCTGAAGGCCGCCAAGATTACCTGCTTATTGGGACGGTTTATTTTGGCGGATAGTGACATAATCGTTAGCAAATAATTCTTGCCGGCTATTGAGTTGGCGCTCCACCTCGTGATGCCAGCTTTTATCCTCATTCTTTATCTGAATGGTGCAGTCAATCAACTCCGAGCCCATGCCTGAGCCATAGGAAAACAACAAAAACTGTTCATTGGTTACTGCATAACCCAACGCATAGGCGAACATAATCCATAAACTGGCGGTATAGGCGTTACCGCAACGCTGATTCCAGGCCATAAAAGGAGCGATGCGGCTCTGGTACAATTCATTGGTTTGCGACTCCGTTAAACCCAGGCTCTCCCCAACTGACGCAAAGGCTTTATAGACCATTTTGGGAAAAGGGACATGAAAGCACAAGGCTTTGTATTGCGTCAAAAACTGCATGGGATCATCATTCTGAATGAGCTTTTTAAAGCAGCAAACCGCCGCACGTTTGTAACACTCCAGACTGTACGCACCATTGACTTCGGGGTAATGCTTATCAAGCGGTTTCCAGAAATCAAATACGGGTTCGCTGTAAGCAATCGTATTGCCGACGTTCAACGCGGCTAAAACCGGGGGACCAATGATGAATGCGACGGCACCCGCCCCCTGAGTGGGTTCACCGGCATCATGTTCCGCGTAAAGCGCCTCGTCGACAGCGATGACCAACGCCACTTTCTGTTTAGTGGTTTGACTTAAATACCACTCCGCTGCCTGCATAATAGCCAGGGTTCCACCATAGCACGCGTGCTTCACTTCGTAGGAGCGAATATGCCCCTGAATTTTAAGCTCTGAAGCCACCCAAGCACTTAATGGGCGGCTGTAATCGACGGGAGTTTCTGTGCCAACGGCGATAAGGCCAATGTCTTCAACCGATCCGCCCCAATGCGCTATCGCACCTTGAGCGGCGCCAATGGCTAAATCAATTACGGAACAATGCTTGCCGCAAAGCGCCATTTCATTCAAACCTAAACCAAGGGTATATTTTTCAACATCAACGCCGCGTAAACCGGCTAATTCTCTGAGGTGCATGTAAAAGGGAGGGAAACACAAACCAACACTGGTAATTCCTACAGCAGGACACTGCATAATTTCATTCCATCATGGCACGTCCTATAACTATAGTTCAATTTTTAAACAAATAAAGTATTGTAAATCTATTTTATCAATCATTTTCTTTAGGACAGGCAAGGCTTGCTTTTTTTCGGCGGAAACCAATAAAAATCAGGCATCAGCCTCGTTCCAATACCACTGGTGGGGAGGAGACAGGCTGCGTTTCACCTTTTATCATCAATAAAAAAGGTATAAAACCCAGGGCCAATAAAAACGAGAGTTGGTATAAGCCAACCCATCCCAGCCCCATTTGCAGTAAGGCGGCCAAAGGACCGGACAAGATGCGCGGAAGACTCGAAATAGCCACCAGAATAGAAAACTGGGTAGCCGTGTATTGACGATTCACCAGGCGCATAAACAGGGCAACCAATGCCGTGGATCCCATTCCAGCAGCAAAATTGTCACAAATAACCGCGGCGGCAAACAAAGGCACGTTTTTTCCCGTCAAGGCCAATGCCACAAACAGCAGATTGGTCATGGCCTGCAATAGCCCAAAACTGAGCAGCGCTTTGTATAAAGACCAGCGCAGGAGCAGAAAACCAGCCGCCAGGCCACCCAGCAGGATGGACGCAATACCAAGCATTTTATTGATATAGCCAATGGTTTCTAAAGAAAAACCAACCCCCTGAATTAAAAAAGGCATAATAATGCCGCTAGTGGTGGCAGTAAACGCTTCTCCCAATTTATAAAAAAGGATAAACAAGACCAGAGGAATAATATCTCGACGGCGGCAAAGATCCCGAATGGGCGCCAGAAAAGCGATCACGAACCCCGTGCTTTCCTCACTGTAGTGTAACGGTTCTTCACTCCACAAGGTCGCGAAAACCCCCACCAGCATCAAAAGCCCCATAATCCGGTAAGTCGTCGCCCAGCCTAAATGATGCGCCATGATTAAGGCCAGGCCGCCGGCTATCAATAAAGCCAGACGATAACCAAAAACTGCTAATGAAGCACCCATGCCATGCTCCGGCACCGGCAAGTATTCAGCACGCTGCGCGTCAATGGCAACATCCTGGGTCGCAGAAAAACAAGCCAGCATCAAGGCCATAAATGCCATCAATTCAGGCGATTGTGCCGGGGTAAACCAGGCGAGGATATTAAAGCCCAGCAAGAGCGCCAGTTGCATCAAGAGCATCCAACTGCGGCGTTTACCTAAAGAAAATAAGGAGTAACGATCCAGCAAAGGTCCCCAACATATACGGTATACATAGGGCAAACCAACCAAACTGAGCATTCCGGTGGCGAGAACTGACAGTCCCGCGTCCGCATACCAGGCTTGCAGGCTACTGGTAATCAAGGCAAGAGGCAACCCTGAAGAAAAGCCAAGTATAAACACAATCAATAGGCGTTTAGTCATGGGTAACTCTCAATTCATGAATGACCGGCAGATTTCCCGGGGCTTAAACCCCGGGGAATTTGGATTAAGATTTTTTGACAGAAATCAAATGGATTTTGAAAATCAAGGTTTCGTTGGGGCCAATGGGTCCACCAACACTGCGTGGGCCGTAAGCTAACGACGCAGGAACATACACTTCCCACACGGAGCCGGCAGGCATTAATTGCAGGGCTTCAGTCCAGCCCGGGATAACCTGAGAAACCTTGAATGTAGCTGGTTTACCGGTTTTATCGGTACTGTCAAACACTTGACCATCAATCAAACGACCGGTGTACTCGACGGTTACCGTGTCTTCTTTGGTTGGTTTAGCACCATTGCCTTTTTCAATGATTTTATATTGCAGGCCGCTTGGCAGCGTCACAACGCCTTCTTTGGTTTTGTTCTGGGACAGGAACGCTTCACCTTTAGACTTGTTCTCTTCTGCTTTTTTAGTGAATTCAGCGTTTCGTTTCGCCATCAGGTCTTTTTGAAATTTACTCAATACATCTTTCATTTGATCTTCAGTCAACAGTAACTGAGAACCGCTCATGCCATCCTGCAAACCCTTAGCCATTGCAGAAGGACTGATTTCAATCCCTTGCTTTTTAAAATTTTTGCCTAAATCAGCCCCAATACTGTAAGACAGCTTGTCAATATCGGTAGTTAACGTGGCGGGTGTTGCGGCAGTAGCTGGTGTAGTCGTGCCGGCAGCAGGAGTAGTTGTTTCAGCAAATGCGGTTGTCATTGCCAGGCTTACGACAGCTGCAGCGACCAGTTTTATCTTCATAAAGATCCCCTTTCTATTCTCGTTAGAACACCTTGGAAAAAATGCTTGATTATTCTGCCTAACTTTCAGGGAAATTACCAGTTAAGGGAAACGATTAATTATTTAAGGCCTTGTTTTAACAAGCTTGTATTTTTTCAAGCCTGCTTCTATTGTTTAGTCAGGGTTTTACATCTAAAATTGCTATATTTTAAAGCACTCGAGTGTGTGATCATGAGCATTAGCCTCTTTGACATGTTTTCCATCGGCATTGGCCCGTCCAGTTCTCATACCGTAGGCCCGATGTCAGCGGCCTTTGCCTTCGTGCAGCTTTTGGAAAACGAGGGCCATTTTGCGGATACTTCACGGATTAAAATTGAACTGTATGGTTCCCTTGCCCTGACAGGCAAAGGCCATGGCACCGATAAAGCCATTTTAAACGGCCTTGAAGGAAAAACACCGGAAAGCGTTGTACCGGATTCCATGATCCCCCGCATGCGCGAAATTATCAGTTCACAGAAGCTTCTTTTAGGTGGCAAGAAGGAATTGTTTTTCGACGAAGAGCGCCATTTCCTGTTTTTACAGAAAGAGTTGCTGCCCAAACACAGTAACGGCATGCGTTTTTCAGCCTATGACAACCATCAGAATGTATTGCGAAGCCAGGTTTATTATTCAATAGGCGGCGGTTTTATCACAACCGAAGAAGCGTTTGACCAAAGCTCGGAAGATAACTACGCCCCACCCTACCCTTTTTCCACGGCATTTGAATTAATGAGCCTGTGCCGGGAAAACAAGTTAACCATTGCCGAATTGATGATGGTCAATGAATTAACCTGGCGCAGCAAGAGCGCGATTCAAGAAGGTATTTTAGCCATTGCCAACGTGATGGATGAATGCATCAACAACGGTTGCCATCACCCGGGCATTTTACCAGGCGGTTTATTGCTGAAACGGCGTGCGCCGGATCTTTATAAAAAACTCATTGAACACAAGGGCGTTCCCAGCGTCTTTGAACAATCAGACATCATGAACCGCTTAAATCTTTATGCCATGGCAGTGAATGAAGAAAACGCCGCTGGCGGGCGCATTGTCACAGCCCCGACCAATGGCGCTGCCGGCATTATCCCTGCCGTTCTCAAGTATTGCCAGGAGGCTCATGATCGCCTGAGCAAGGAGGACATTTATGTTTACTTCCTCACCGCCGCCGCCATTGGTATCCTTTACAAAAAAGGCGCCTCCATTTCGGGTGCCGAAGTCGGCTGCCAGGGGGAAGTCGGTGTCGCCTCATCCATGGCGGCAGCAGGCTTGACTGCGGTACTCGGCGGCAGCATTGAACAAATAGAAAATGCAGCCGAGATTGCCATGGAGCATCACTTGGGCATGACCTGTGACCCGGTGCTGGGACTGGTGCAAATTCCCTGCATCGAGCGCAATGCCATGGGCGCGGTCAAAGCCGTGAATGCCTCCAGAATGGCCTTGATTGGAGATGGTCAACACCAGATTTCCCTGGATAAAGTCATTAAAACCATGAAACAGACCGGCATGGACATGCAAAGCATTTACAAGGAAACGTCCATGGGTGGTCTCGCGGTCAATTTGCCTGAATGTTGAAATGATGATGGGGACCGCGACGGAGTCTGTCGCGGCAGCCTACCTGTTATTCACCGGCTCAGGTGACGAACTTGTCTTGTAATGAAACAGGATCACCATGCCAGCAATCAAACCACCCAATAACAACAGCACGTCCAGTAAGCCAAGCCAGGGATTGTTATTCATATAACCCATGATGATGACGGCCAGGGTTGCAGTCAGCATGTTAATAAAACTCAACATGGCCGACCCATTACTTTTATCCGGAACTGCCGCAGAAGCAAGGTATGATCCGCCTGCGAATAAGAACCCCCCGAATAGATACAACAGGGATGTATTGATAAAAAACCCAATAGGCGATAGCCATTGCTGCTTCCAGATAATAAGAAGGCCAAGCAGCGCCCCGGCGCAACCGGCAAAACCATAGCCAACCACTTTAAGGGGTGAATAGCGATGAAGCAGTTTGTTGGTCAACAGCCCCCCGATTAACATGCCCAGCATATTGATTAAATTCCAGGTACCATAAGCCGCAGCAGAAAGATGCAGAAAACGCTCAGCAATTAAAGAGCCGGCGGCCGAGTAGCAATACCCGATTGCGGAGCAATACCCCACCGCCAGGGCATAGACGACCAACCCGGGCGACGCAAGCGTTTGACGATAAGCGGCTATGATATGGGAGAGCTTAACCAGTCTGGGGCTTTTCATGGTTTCTTTAAGAAAGACGGTACCCGCCAACAAGAGGACGCCATGAATGAAGAGCAAGGCAAAACACCCCTGCCATTGCCAATAAGCCACGATCCACCCGCCCAGTGACACCGCCAGGCCAATGCTTAATGTGAACGCCAGTATGGAATAAGATAAAGCGGTACGACGTTGATGTTCAGGCAGCCATTCATTGATAAGGATCAGGGTACATGAAAGACCGCTGGCCGCCCCCAGAGCGCTTACCAAACGTCCGGCAATCAATACAGGGTACGCATGAAGCGCCAACCCGGCAAAGCAGATCAGCAAACCCAAAAGATTTATTAAAAGACCAATACGCAGAGCACCAAGCCGTCCCATGCGATTGGCTAAAGGCCCATAAATCAATTGCCCGATGACATAGCCGCCTAAAAAGGCACTGATCATCCATTGAATGGAGCCTGCGTTTAGATGAAATGAATGCCCGATTGCAGGCAAACCCGGGGTAATGACAGCAGCCGACACCGAAGCGGTGGTGATGTAATTTAATAGCCAAATCAAGCGACAATTCGTAATCATTTCTTTCTCCTAATCAGGACGTAGTGTAATAATTACGATATATTCAATAAAGAGGGTATTTGGTTAATATTAATTAACTATTTGTTAATAATATAGGATAAACTGTAACATTGGGCGGCTTTTTTCTGGTAGAAATGATCACTGATTGCACAACCAATTACCGCTGCGAACTGACCATCAACATAGATCAAAGGGAGTTGTTGCCGCTGCCAGGGTGGAATTTTCCATTCCTGAAGCAGTTTTTTCAGCGATTTGTTTTGTCCATGCCAGTAAAATGTTTCACCGCCTTCACGGAAACGGACATCCACCTCACTCCCTGAAGGAATGAACAAGCCTTCATCCGTGACTTCAGCCCTTAATTGACCGAGCCCTTTAAGACATAAAGGCTTTGGAAATGCCGTCCAGGGTAAAATCGAAGTCCATTCAGCCTGTTGCGGCGATAGGTAAAGATGTTGTTGATAACGCTTGATGGTCACCTGGCCCCAATGAATTTCCGGATTACTGTCCGGTGCGGCAAAAAGCATCTCGTCAATCAAACGGTTAAACGTCAGGGTATTGGGCATGTGAACACTGTTTTGACGCAGCCAAACCCGCAAAACATTGCTCAGACGAGCGCGGTTTAAATGAAACAGCGACGCAAGCGGCAGCACCGGTGATACCTCTGTCAGCGAGGGGCAATCCAGTTGCGCCAAGTCATTTAAGTTGGCCTGAGCCTGGCGGCAATGTTCCGCTGCCCGCGCCAGATTCTGTGCCACCCCTGCCCAGCGGCTTTTAAGTAAGGGGATTATGTCCTGCCTTAAGAAATTACGGGAATAACGGGTATTGACGTTGCTTTCATCATCAATAACACTCAGTCGGTGCTCGATCGCATAGGTTTGTAACGCCTGTCGGGTACACTTAAGCAAGGGGCGCCGTAAATCCCCTTCACCCACCGTCGTTTTTTCAGAAATAGCCGCGAGACCGTCTACACCTGCTCCACGGCACAGCTGCAGCAGCAGGGTTTCAGCCTGATCATCGAGATGATGCCCCATCAGCAGGCAATCATTTTTTTTAATCAGTGCCGACAATGCCCGATAACGGGCGATACGGGCCGCCTCTTCAACATTGCCTTTGCGCTTGCAATGAACAGAGAGAGATATAAAATGTACATGCCATTGTTGACAAAGCTGTTCACAATGGCGCTGCCATTGTGCGGCATTGGGGCTTAAGCCGTGATTAATATGGACAGCGGTTAATTTTTTACGCAGTGAAGGGTGTCTGCTCAATTGATGCAGCAGCACGGTGGAATCCAATCCACCGCTGAATCCGACAAAAAGATGCTCATAATCGGCCAGATCGCGCATCCAGTCTGACACGCTGTATTGATTAGTCACAGGCACCCATGGCCATGAATTTTTGATAACGCTGCTCGAGCAACGTATCCATGGGTATGCGTTTTAATGCCCGCAACTCGTCGCTTAGCATCATTTTTAAACGGGATGTCATGTCGGGCAGATTACGGTGTGCACCGCCTAATGGTTCTTTAATTACCCCGTCAACCAATTTAAAATCAGCAATTTTGTCAGCCGTAATACCCATGGCCCTGGCCGCTTCACTGGCCTTGGCAGCGTCCTTCCAAAGAATGGACGCACAACCTTCCGGTGAAATGACGGAGTAAATGCTGTATTGCAGCATAAAGACCCTATCGCCAACGCCAATGGCCAAGGCCCCGCCTGAGCCGGCCTCTCCAGTGACGGTGCAAAGGATGGGGGTTCTTAATTTGGCCATTTCCAACAGGTTGCGAGCAATGGCCTCCGATTGGTTACGCTCCTCAGCCCCAATACCAGGATAAGCACCGGCTGTGTCGATAAAGGTAAAAACAGGAATTTCAAACTTCTCTGCCAATTTCATCAAACGCAGCGCTTTACGGTACTCTTCCGGGCGCGCCATGCCAAAATTGCGGTAGACTTTTTCTTTGGTCTTCTTGCCCTTCTGATGCCCAAGCACCATCACAGGTTCACCATTCAGACGCGCCATGCCACCAATAATGGCTGGGGCACAGGAGTAATGGCGGTCACCATGCAGTTCCTGGAAGTCAGTGAAAATGCTTTCAATGTAATCTGTGGTTTGCGGGCGCAGGGGATGCCTGGCCATCTGCGCAACCTGCCATGGTTCTAAATTGGCAAAAATGGAAGCGGTCAATTCTTCGCATTTTGCTTCAAGGCGAGCAATTTCTTCGCTTAAATTAACTTCATTGTCACTTCCGACCATGCGTAACGCTTCTATTTTCTGATTTAACTCTTCGATTGGCTGTTCAAAATCCAAAAATTGTAGGCTCATACGTAACCCGTTGGCGAATGTATTATCATGCGCTATGATACCTTTAACTGCATTTTGACGCTACCGTTGATCCCTTTTTATGAGCAAATCCCTCTTCAAATCCCTGTCTTTTAATGACTGTGATTTGCACATTCACCGCATCGATGTCTGGCAAATTCCGCTGGATAACGAACCACCATGGGCTAAATCCTTACTCAATGAGCATGAAAAAACCCGCGCCAACCGTTATTATTTTCCTGAGCATCAACGCCGCTTTTCTACAGCCCGGGCCATGCTGCGGCTTATTCTTTCACATTATCTTGATACGTCGGCACAAAAACTGGTTTTTGATTATTTAAAACAGGGTAAACCCTACCTGCCTCAGCACCCATTCCTGCAATTTAATTTAAGCCACTCCGGTGACACCGCCCTTCTGGCGGTTGGACATACGACGCCTTTAGGCATTGATATTGAATATTTTTCTGCAAGACCTTATTGCGGGATGGCGAAGCATTCGTTTTCAGCACAAGAAAACCAATCCCTGGCACAATTACCGCCGTGGTTGTTGCCTTTGGCCTTTTTTAATGTCTGGGTACAAAAGGAAGCCTTTATCAAAGCGCTTGGTTTGGGTCTATCCTATCCTACCCGGCAATTCAATGTGCCGATTTTACCTCAGCAACCCGCCCTGGTGGACGATCCCCTGCATGCGCTCTGCTGGCAAATGGTTTCCTTTATTCCTGTCGTGGCTTGTTGTGCTGCGCTATGTTGCCACCCGGATGTTACGGATTGGTATTATCACACCCTGCATGCCTTACCGGACCAACCCGACCTCTCACCTGCCGTTTCAGGAAAATCATGAAACAATTAAGCCCCCTGCAAATCAAGCTTTTAGAGCGTTTAGGCGATGGAAAATGCCATAGCGGCAATGACCTGGGTGAATTTTTACAGATTACCCGCACGGCCATCTGGAAACAGATTAGCCAGTTAACGGCCTGGGGAATTCTCATTAAACGCATTCCCCAACGCGGCTATCAATTGCTGACACCGCTTATTCTGCTTAACGAAAACCAAATCCGCAGTCGTTTAAATGACTATTCACTGAGTACAGCCTTTGATTTTCATCTGGCTGCTGAGGTGGATTCGACCAACAGCTATTTAAAGAGCCTTCCCTCTGCGCCTTCCACAGCTATTTGCTGTGCCGAAAAACAGACCCAGGGCCGAGGCCGTTTTGGCCGGCAATGGTCATCTCCTTTTGGCGATAATGTTTATTTTTCCATGCGCTGTGAGTGGACTCAGTGCCTGTCGCAATTGTCGGGCCTGAGCCTCGTCGTGAGTTTAGCCCTTTTGCATTGCCTCAAGCGCCATCAAATTGACGATGGAATTGGCGTTAAATGGCCGAATGATTTACTCTGGCAAAACAAAAAATTAGCCGGCGTGCTGATTGAAGTCAGTGCCGAAAGCCATGGCAATGCCCAGCTGATTATCGGCATAGGCATTAATGTGAACTCATCCTCTGAAAAACAGCAGCTTTCGGATAAGCCCTGGTGCTCTTTATACGACATCACCGGCCGCTATGTTGACCGCAACCACCTGATTGCCGACCTGATTGCCAGCCTGATTCAATACCTGGAACAATTTAAAGAGGAGGGATTTCACGGGTTTCGTCAGCAATGGCTAGACGTGGATCTGCTCAAAGGACAAGCTATTACTGTATCACAACCCGCTGGTGTACTTCTGGGGAGGGCTTTTGGGGTAAATGACGCCGGGCAATTGTGCCTGATGGATGAAGAAGGCCGCATGCATTATCTTTCTTCAGGGGATGCGTCGTTATCTGCGATGTAAACAGAGACAGAAAACGAATGGAATTTGCCCCGGACTAGTTTATTTCATCCGGGACTGGACGACTGCGATGGATTCTATGTTATACCGCTTCTTCGGAATCAGATTCTTTTTCCTGCTGGATGCGTAAATAAATTTCTTCACGGTGGACAGAAACATCTTTAGGGGCATTGATCCCAAGGCGAACCTGGTTTCCTTTTACACCAAGCACAGTGATGTTAACATCATCACCAATAATCAAAGTTTCACCAATACGGCGAGTTAAAATTAGCATATTAATAAATCTCCCTTCTATAGCAGCCCCCAATCTATTCCATAGATTGCGTCCATGGTGCTCTTGGTGACTACAGTTTGTGTAAAAAACAATCAATTTTAACTGTTCTGATTGTAAGTGTACACAACCTATCTTAACAAATTATTAAGAAATTTTTTTATTTCGTAAAAACCGCACGGCCTACGCACTTCAATTTTCAATCAAACTGAGCAAATTTTCTAAAAAGGAATTGTCCCATCCACCGA